>NZ_CP023141.1:4782500-4868053 GCF_002285935.1 Aeromonas dhakensis | reverse complement strand
ATGAAAAGCGGCGCCGGCCGGCGCCGTTTTTTGAGCGGTTTGTCACTATTTGCGCAGGCTGGCGACGTGGCGGCCCGCGCCCTTTCCTTGTCGCCGGTCACGGGGTAAACTGCGCCATCTTTTAACTGGCGCGTAACAAAAACAATGAAAGTCCTGACCGTCGATTACCGCTCGCCCGACGCGGCGCAGCGCTTCACCGAATCCCTGCGGACCACCGGCTTCGGGGTGCTGACCAATCACCCCATCCCGAAAGAGCTGGTGCAGTCCATCTATGACAACTGGTATCGCTTCTTCATGAGCGAGCAGAAGCAGGATTTCCTGTTCAATCGCGAGACCCAGGACGGTTACTTCCCGCCGTCGGTGTCCGAAGTGGCCAAGGGCCACAGCCAGAAGGACATCAAGGAGTACTTCCACATCTACCCCTGGGGCCAGATGCCTGCCGAGCTGAAAGAGCAGGCGATGGAGTACTACCGCCTCGCCAACGACCTGGCGGCCGAGCTGCTGGGCTGGGTCGAGCAGTACACCCCGAGCGACATCGCCGCCCACTACAGCTGCCCGCTCTCTTCCATGATTGAAGAGAGCCAAAAGACCCTGCTGCGGGTGCTGCACTACCCGCCGTTCGACGGCACCGAGGAGCCGGGCGCCATCCGCGCCGCCGCCCACGAAGACATCAACCTGCTGACCATTCTGCCCGCCGCCAACGAACCTGGCCTGCAGGTGAAGGGGTCCGACGGCGAGTGGATGGACGTGCCGTGCGATTTCGGCACTCTCATCATCAACATCGGCGACATGCTGCAGGAGGCCTCCCGCGGCTACTACCCCTCCACCACCCACCGCGTCATCAACCCGACCGGCGGCAGCGCCGCCAAGTCCCGCATCTCCCTGCCGCTGTTCCTCCACCCGCGGCCGGACGTGGTGCTCTCCGAGCGTCATACCGCCCACAGCTACCTGATGGAGCGGCTGCGGGAGCTGGGGGTGATCTAGTCCCCGAACCGGGCTCACCACAGTGCCAAACCGGAGCAAAATTGCTCCGGTTTTTATTTGTTGGCAGGATTGCGCGCTAAATAGAATTTAATTAGTCAGTGCTGCCAATAATGCGTGTTTCATCCAGATAAACGGCGTTGTGATTGCGCAGCCCCCCCCGTACTCTGAGCGTCATTTTGGGCCCCTTGTGGCGGGCCCCACGGTTGGAGTTCTTATGAAGCAGTCCCAATGGTCATCCCGGCTCGGTTATATCCTGGCCGCCGCCGGTTCCGCAGTCGGTCTCGGCGCTATCTGGAAGTTCCCCTATGTGACGGCCGCCAACGGCGGTGGCGCCTTCCTGCTGGTGTTTCTGCTGTTCAGTTTCACTCTGGGGGTGGCGGTGCTGATGGGGGAGACGCTGCTCGGCAGCCTGAGCCGGCGCGGGGTGGTGGGAGCCTTCGGTGAGCTGATGGGCAAGCGCTGGCGCTGGGTCGGCGCCATGGGGCTGCTCAGCAGCCTGCTCATCTACAGCTTCTACAGCGTGGTGGGCGGCTGGACCCTGGGCTACACCGGCATGGCGCTGGCGGGCAGTCTGCAGCATGGCGATGGCGCGGCCCTCACCGCCCGCTTCAACGACTATGTGGGGGATCCGCTCTGGCCGGTGCTGACCCACCTGCTGTTTGCCGGGCTCACCTGGTGGTTCGTGCAGGGGGGCGTGCAGAAGGGGGTGGAGCGCACCCTGCGCTGGATGATGCCGGCCCTCTTCATCATGATCCTGATGCTGGTGGCCTTTGGCCTCACCCTGCCCAATGCCATGGCCGGGGTACGCCACTTCCTGATGCCGGACTTCAGCAAGCTCGGCATGTCCGGCGTGCTCGACGCTATGGGGCTGGCCTTCTTCTCCCTTTCCATTGGCCTCGGCATCCACACCACCTATGGCGCCTACCTGCCCTCCAGCGAGGGGGTCGGCCGCTCCAGCCTCTGGGTGGTATTGCTGGCAAGCCTCATCGCCGTGCTGGCGGGCTTGATGATCTTCCCTGTGCTGGCGGCCACCGGCATCGATCCCGCCTCCGGCCCGGGTCTCACCTTCATGACCATGCCGGCGGTGTTCCAGCAGTTGCCGTTCGGCCAGGGGCTGGCGGTGGTGTTCTTCGCCCTGCTGGTGGTGGCAGCACTCTCGTCCGCCATCTCGCTGCTGGAGCACCTGCAGTGCTTCGTCAGCGAGAGTCTGGGCTGGTCACGACGGGCCGCCTGCAGCCTGATCACTGTGCTGGTGATGGCGAACGGCATTCCGGTCAGCCTGTCGTTCGGCCCCTGGGCGGACGTGACCCTGTTTGGCAAGAACATCTTCGAGCTGCTCGACTTTGTCACCTCCAACCTGATGATGCCGATGTTCGGGTTGGCGCTCACCCTGCTGCTGGGCTGGCGGCTCGGTCGCCAGGCACTGCCTGCCGGCTTGGCCCTGCATTGGCACACCCTGCTGATGGGCTGCTGGCGCTGGCTGGCACCGCTGCTCATCGGCGGCATCCTGGTACGCGGGCTGGTATAACCGGCTCAGGGATGAAGGGGGGCCGGCGTCGCCTGTGGGTGGCGGGCCCGCACCTTGTCGACGGCGGCCTGCCAGCGGGCGATCACGGCATCATCCTCGCTCTTCGAGAAGACGATGTAGAGCCAGTTCTCCTGCAGCAGCAACCCGGAGTTCACCACGCTGCGGGGGGAGAACTTCATCTTGGCCAGGATGGCCGGCATGATCTGATCCCCCATGGGGAAGGCGTCTATCTTGCCGAGCACCAGGAGCTCGATGGCATCTTCGATGGTCTGGCAGCGCACCAGGTTGGTGTAACCCTCCCGGGTGAGCAGCTCGTCATCGGCGTTGCCGAGCAGCACGCCGACCCGCGGCAGCTTGCGCAGCTGGGCCAGATTGGTCAGCGGCTGGCTGCCTCTGGTCTGGTAGATCACCACCCGGTTCGGAAACAGCGGCCCCACCCACTTGAATTGGGACTCCCGATGGGGTGTGCGCAGGATGACGAACAGGGCGAAACCGGGTTCGACCCGGGTCAGGGCGAGCGCCCGCTTGAGGGGGTAGATCTTGATGGGGTAGTGGACCCCCATCTCCTGCTGGACCTCCTGTACCAGTTGCACAGCCAGCCCGCCGACCTTGCCGTTGCTGGTGTGGGTAAAGGGGGGCAGCTCGTGGCTGATGAGGGTCAGCGGAGGTTGCGGTGTGGCCAGTGCCAGGGTGGGCAGCAGTAGCCAGGGGAGCAGCCAGCTCATCCAGTATCCGGTCAGGTGCGTCACGTCGGTGCATCCATGTTGCGCAAAGGGGTCGCCGCGGGTGGTCGCTGACCGGCCTGCCGAGGCTAACTCTATTATTGCTCAAGGGATTGGGCGGCCTGATGATCTTTGCCGGTGGCGGCAGAGAATCCCGTTTTGAAGGGGGGGATGAAAAAAAGTTGATCGCGTTGTGTCAATTTTTCTTTCCATGGTTTAGGCTGTGAGCCCATTTGGCATTCAGGCCCGCTTATTCATGTCATCCCGCTGCGCACTGCCCGGTCGATTTTTTGGCTCGCAAGAGAGGTGACCTTGCACGCACAGTTTGTCTGAATGTTCATTGCAAAGGTCGCCGCCAGGCGGCCTTTTTTGTGCCCCGCCCAGTGCGGTAACCCATGGAGTATCGATTCGATGTTGTCTTGCCCGGAGGTTGTATGAGCCAGGTTCAGTGGTCTTCCCGTCTCGGTCATGTGCTGGCTGCCGCCGGTTCGGCGATCGGTCTTGGCGCCATCTGGAAGTTTCCCTATGTGACCGCCACCAATGGCGGCGGCGCCTTCCTGCTGGTGTTTCTGCTGTTCAGCTTCACCCTGGGAGTGGCGGTGCAGGTGGGGGAGACCCTGCTCGGCAGCCATAGCCAGCGAGGGGTGCTCGGTGCCTTCCGCAAACTGGTGGGGCCGAACTGGCGCTGGATGGGGTACATGGGGATCCTGTGCGGCTTCTTCATCTACAGCTTCTACAGCGTGGTGGGGGGCTGGACCGTGGGTTATGCGGCTCTGGCCATCGGCGGAGAGCTCAACCTGAGTGAGGCGAATGCCCTCACCGCCCTCTTCACCGGCTACGTGAGCGATCCCCTCTGGCCGATCATCACCCACCTCATCTTCGCCGGGCTCACCTGGTGGTTCGTGCAGGGAGGCCTGCAGAAGGGGGTGGAGCGAGCGCTGCGCTGGATGATGCCGGCCCTGCTGGTGATGATGCTGCTGCTGGTGGCGACCGGCCTCTCCATGCCGGGCGCCATGGCCGGGGTGCGCCAGTTCTTGCTGCCGGACTTCAGCCAGCTCACCGGCCAGGGGGTGCTGGATGCGCTCGGGCTCGCCTTCTTCTCTCTCTCCATTGGCCTGGGGGTACACACCACCTACGGCGCCTACCTGCCAAACAGTGACGGCGTGCTGCGCTCCGGCGTCTGGGTGGTCACCCTGGCAAGCCTCATCTCGGTGCTGGCGGGGTTGATGATCTTCCCGGTGCTCGCCTCCACCGGCATCGATCCGACCGCCGGCCCCGGCCTCACCTTCATGACCATGCCGGCGGTGTTCAACCACCTGCCGTTCGGCCAGGGGCTGGCGGTGGTCTTCTTCCTGCTGCTCTTGGTGGCGGCGCTCTCCTCCTCCATCTCCATGCTGGAGCACCTGGTGCGCTTCACCACCGAGGAGTGGGGCTGGTCGCGCCGTGGCGCCTGCCGGGTGCTGACCTTGCTGATCATGGCCTGCGGCATTCCGGTCAGCCTGTCGTTCGGCCCCTGGGCCGAGTACACCCTGGTCGGCAAGACCATCTTCGATCTGCTGGACTACCTCACCTCCAACCTGATGATGCCGCTGTTCGGCCTGGTGCTGACCCTGCTGCTGGGCTGGCGACTGGGGGATCGCATGGTGCTGGCGGATCTCTCGCCAGTGTTGCGGTTCTGCCTGCTCTGGTGCTGGCGCCTGGTGGCCCCGCTGCTGATCGGCGGGATCCTGGTGCGGGGCTTGCTGTAAGAGCGGCCCGGCGCTGGCCGGGCCTGAGGGCCTAGTTGGGGGGCGTGGTGGGCAGGCGGGTATTGAGGTGTGAGCGGATCTGCAGCAGCGTCTTCTGGTACTCCTCGGCATGATGCTCCATGAAGGAGGCGCTGTGGTTGAGACGCCGCTCCAGCCGGTCTACCAGCAGCGCCACTCTGGGGGCTGCCATGCCGGCCGGCCAGCACAGTTGCAGCAGCTCCAGCAACTGCCAGGCATCGCCAGGCAGGGCCGGGAACTCCTCCTGCAGCGTCAGCGCATACTGCACGGCCAGTTGGTGCTGGCCCGCCGCGCTGGCCCGCTGCCGCTCCTGGCGCAGATAGGTCAGCCGCAGCTCGCGCCGCTCCAGTTGTTTCGTCAAGTCGATGACGACTTGCTTGAACAACTGTTGCAGCAGCGGGGCCGGGGCGACCCTGGCCTGATACTGGCCGAGCTGGGTCAGGTAGCGTTTGGCGTGGTGGGGCAGGCCGCAGAACTGGCTGACGGCGAAGCCGAGCAGCTGGTTGAGGTGGTTGTCCCGCGCACTCTCCGGCGGGTGCTTGGCCAGCAGCAGCAGGGCCTCGTCGAAGCGGTAGTCCAGGCTTAGCATCAGCGCCTTGAGCAGGGCATCCTCGTGGGCTCGCAGGGTGACGGCCTGGTTGAGGTAGCGATACTCCTGCTGCAGTGAGCTGATCCTGGCGGCGCTCGGATAGTGCCAGAGTACCGCCAGGCTGGCATTGAGGATGAAGTTATCGATGGACACCCGCAGCTTGTGATCGCCGAAGAAGCGCAGGCTGAGGGCGTTGGCCTGCTCCAGCGCCTTGCCCTCATCCTTGATCAGCAGTGCCAGCAGAATGGCCGCCTGGCGCCACTCCGGTTGCCAGGCGTTTTTTTGCAGCAGATGACCGAGCACGTCCCAGGCCGCCTCCCACTGCCCCTCGTGCAGCAGACAGGCCAGCGCCAGCTCCAGCTGCAGGGCCGGCGGCAGCCGCTCCCGGTTGCGGGCCAGATCCTTGCGCGCACTCTCCAGCCTGCCGAGTCCCAGCAGGGCGTAGATCAATCCCTTGCGCGGCCACCAGGCGTCATATTCCGTGGTACAGACTGCGTAGTGCTGGGAGGCATGGAAGTGATCCTGCCATTGCAGCAGCATGTAGCCCTTGCTCCGGTCCAGCTGTTGTCCCAGCTCCCGATACTTCTGCTGCTCATAGAGCAGGTCCTCGCACAGGGCACAGCTCAGTTGCCACTCCCTGAGCCGCATGGGGGCCGGCAGGGCCCGGGTCAGCCCGGTCAACTGTACCAGCTCGCGCAGGCGGGTGGTCAGTTGCTCCTGGGTAAAGGGGATGGTCAGCTGCAGGGAAAAGTAGAGATCCGAGGGGGGATAGTGGAGTGGCTCCGGGTCTGCATTGAGCAACAACAGCACGCAGCCCGGCTCCAGTAGCCCCAGATAGTGAGCCTCCTGCAGCATGCGTACTCCCTCCAGGTCCTGGTGATGGCTCTGGTGGCAGATGATGGCGTCGAACGACTGCTGGCGTAGCAGGGTTGGCAGGGTTGCCAGCTCCTTGCAGTGGGTCAGCTGGGTTGATGCTATGCCCTGCTGGCTCAGCCCCTGGGAGAGCGCCGTGCTGAGCATGGTGTCGTCTTCGATCAGGAGGATCTGCATCCTTGGCACTCCTTGGCCGGTTCAGGATCGGAACAAGTATGGCATGTGATGGAGTCAAAAAGAGCTATTACTCTGTTACAGAGGTGCCGTGCCGGTCAACCCCTCGTCCGAGCTCACCTGCGGTGGGGGGAGGGCGCCGGATTGACAAGAAACACCACCACGCCGCCATAGGCCGCCTCGTCGGCCAGCCTGCTTTCCCACGTTTGATCCCATTCGCCTCCCTGTACCAGCCCCACCTTGAAGGGGAGGGTCAGCCGCGTCAGCGTTTGCAGGTAGCGCGCGTAGCCCGGCTCGGTGCGGCGGCCACGGTAGGTCTGCACCACCAGCTCGTCGACCGTGCCGACGAGGGCGTTGAGGGTGGCGACGTCGCCGGTGCGGGTCCAGTCCAGCAGGCCTGTGATGCTGATGGCGCAGCCGGCGGGCAGCTGGCTGCGCAGTTTGCGCAGGAAGTCGCCATAGTCCGCCAGCCGGTGGGTGCGGGCATCGAAGTCTATCTGGATGCCGCGCACCTCATTGCCCTTGCGCTGCCAGGCCGCCAGCTGGTTGGTCAGGCTCTTGAGCAGGGCCTCATCCCAGTCGAGCCGCTCCACCCGATAGGCGAGCCAGAGCTCCTTTACCGGCAGCTTGCTCGGCGCTATGCCCTGCCCCTGAAAACGCACGGGTTGGCGCGCATCGAGGGGGCCTATCTCCCCCTGATGCAGATAGAGCCGCTCTGCCTGCTGCAGCACCGGCTGGGGCTTGACTCCGGCCCACAGCCAGAACTGGCGGTAGTGGCTCGCCTCGACGGCGGCGTTGGCCTTGGCGCTCAATAGCGCCAGCATCACCAGTAATATTTGAGCTGCTTGGCCCACTGGCTCGTTCCGTACTGGCGTTTGAGGGTGTTGAACCAGCCCTTGCGCTGGCTGAGGGGGATCTCCTGGCTGCCGCAGCTGTTGTTGCCGCTCGGGGCGTAGCAGTTGATGGCGCGATAGAGGGCGTAGACCTTCTCCTCTTTGGCGGCCTTGGGGTTGGCGATCACCTGTTGATACCAGTCGAGCCGGCTGCGCTGCTGACCGGCAAACAGATCCCGGCTGCCCGCCAGGGTGTCGGCCCCCGGCCGCTGCAGGAGCGGATCCCAGTCCAGCCCCTGGCTCAGGAAAAACTCGCCGAGGCAGTTGAGCGCCTTGGGGGATTTGGGGTTGTCCGCCAGGGTGGTAACCACCGCGGTGAGCGCCGGGCATTGATACTCCTGGCTCCCTTGCCAGTCGAACGGGGCGGCCAGCGGAACCAGCGCGAGATCCTGCAGGAAGCCCCGGTAGTCGCCGTGGGTCAGCTGCTTGTAGCGCAGGGTGTGGCCGGCGCGCTGGCGCAGGGTGTCGGAGGCATGCTCATCCTGCACCATGCGGCGCAGCAGCGGGGCCGGCGCCACGTACTCCAGCAGCGGAATGCGGTAGTGATCGCTCTGGATGGGGCTCTCCTTGGCAAACACCTGCTCCAGCCGGCCGGCCCGTTCCAGAGTCATGGCCAGCGCCAGTTGCAGCAGCTGATCCTGCAAGGGGGTGGGCTGGCTGGCGAGCAGGGCGCGCCACTGCTGCTCCGCCTCGGGCAGCGCCTGACTGGCCGCCAGCGCCATGCCCTTGAGCACCTGCTGGCTGAATGCCAGGTTGTCGAGTGGCCCCTTGCCGAGGGCGGGAGCGGCGGCGATGACGGCGGCATAATCCTTGGCCAGATAATAACGCTCGGCCTGTTGCAGGTAGGCGAGCCAGGCCGGGTTGCCGGCAAACTGGGCGCTCTGCTGGGTCAGCTCGCCGCTTTGCAGCGGCAGCCACTCGTCCCAGCTCTCGTGCAGCCGCAGCCGGCGCAGATCCTGCACCAGGGTCAGCTGCGGCATGGCGGCTGAGCCGGTGAAACCGGGCTGCATCAACAGCTTGAGGTCTATTTCGTTGAGCAGATCCGGGTTGCCCGGCTGGCGGCTCACCTGCCGGAACAGGCCGGCCAGCGCCGCTTCGTCCCCCTTGAACCAGGCGAGCCGGCGCAGCAGCCCGTTGGCGGAGTCTAGATAGCGCCCCTCTGGGTAGCGGCTGCGATAGTCGGCAATGAACTGCTCGGCGCGCTGCACGGCAGCCTGGTCAATCAGGTTGCGATCCAGGGTGCCCCAGTCATCGAAGGCGCTTTGCTGTGACTGGTTGAGGGCGACCCGGATCCGCATGTAATCCGCCGTCTCTCTCAGCCAGGGCTGATCCTGCCCGGCGAGAGCGGCAAACAGCGCATCGGCCTGGGCGAACTCCCCCTGATAGAAGAGTCGGCTGGCGGCCAGGTAGTCGGCAAAGCCCTGACCGGCGGCCGACAGCGGCGCGGTCTTGTCCTCCGGCGCCGTGGCCGTTTCGGCCTGCTGGGCGCACTGGCCCAGCATGGCCAGCCGCTGGCGGGCCAGCTGGCTGCGCTCGTCGGCGCCAAGGGCCGGGGTGTCGACCAGCGCCTGCAGGAAGGCTTCGGCCGCGACTGGATTGTTGCTGATGCAGCGCCCCTCGCTCCAGCCGGCGGCCCGCTCCAGGGCGGCCTGGGTGGTGCTCTGCTCGATGCCAAGACCGGCGGCCAGCGCCAGCAGGGGATCCGGCCCGGCGGGGGCCGGCTCGGCCTGGGTCGGGTTGAGCCGGGCCGGGTTGAGCAGATCCTCGATGGCGAAGGGCAGCGGCAGCGGCGCCTTGGGCAGCGAGAAGGCCTGCTCATCGGCCAGCAGCAGCGCCAGGTTGGTGCGGGTGTCGTTGTCGGGGGAAAGGAACGGCAGCCCGTTCAGGTGGCACTGGGCGGCGGTCAGTTGCAGGGTGAGCGGCGTCTCGCAGCCATCCGGGCCGCAGGCCAGGACGGGCAGGCTGCACAGGGCCAGCCACAGGGGAGTCAGTTTCATGGGCGCTTCCAGCAGGAGTCGGGATGCTGGCACGCTACAAGATGCCTTCACCCCTTTCAACTGACCATAGGGGCAGGTCGGCTGGCGGCGGGCCTACTGCAGGCCGGGCCCTTTGGCCGAAAAGGGGCAGTCGCGCTGCTGGATCAGTTGTTCCCCAGAGCCCGCCGCCCCCTGCCAGTGCAGGGCGAGCTGGCCGAGGCGGCCCAGGTGGCGCAGCTCGAATTCGTAGCGCAGGCAGGGCTCGGTGAGGGGCAGGCTGGCCATGCCGGCCGGCAGCCGGTAGTCGTAGCGCAGCAGGGGGCCGTCTGTCAGCGTGCTGTGGCTGGGCAGCAGCCCTTGTGCCGTAGGGACGGGGGTGGTCAGCCGGCGGCGCAGACTCAAGGGAGCGTCAATCGCCTTCTGGTAGTGCAGGCCGTTCATGGCCGCCAGCTCTTCCTCCAGCCGTTGCAACTCCCCCTCCAGCCCGCTCAGCGCGGCCCCCAGCTGCTGATGGCCGGGGGAGGCGCAGCCCCCCAGCAGCAGGGTGAGAAGCAACAAGGGGGGGCGGGTCGGGTGCATGGGCTCTCCTTTGAGCGCACGGATGGGCTGGGCCGGGGCTGACTATAGCAGGGTATTGGTGGGCGGCGCGGCGCGCAGCAGACCGGCGAGCCGCTCCAGCGCCTCGGCGACGCGGGCGTCGGTGGCCGGCTGGCTCAGGCTGAGGCGCACGCCCTGCGGCGCGGCGAACTGGCCGGCGGCGAAGTGTTCCCCGCTCGCCACGCCGACGTCAAGGGCGTTGGCGGCCTCGGCAAACTCCTGGCTGCGCCAGGGCTCCGGCAGCGGCAGCCAGGCGTGCATGGAGCCCGCCTGCCAGCAGGCCTCCGGCAACAGGTGGCGCAGCAGCTCGCCGCGACGTGCCAGGATCTGCCGCTGCTGCTCTACGAGAGGCATGATCTGGCGCTGACTCACCAGCTTGCAGGCCAGCTCGATGAGCAGCGGGCTCACCATCCAGCTCGACAGTCGCATCGCCTGGGCGAAGGCGCCGCGCAAGTGGGGCGGGGTCAGCACGAAGCCGACCCGCAGGCCGCCGCAGGCGATCTTGGCCAGACTGCCCAGATAGATGACCCGCTCCGGCGCCAGGTTGACCAGCGGCGTCACCGGCTGCTGGGGCAGCAGGCCGTTGACGTCGTCCTCGATGATCAGCAGATCGTGACGGCGGGCGATGGCGATGATGGCCTCGCGCCGCGCCAGGCTCATGGTGGCTGTGGTGGGATTCTGCAGGGTGGGGGTGAGGTAGAGCAGCTTGGCGCGGCGGGTGCGGCAGGCCGCCTCCAGCGCGTCGGGCAGCAGCCCCTCCTCGTCCATCGCCAGCCCCACCACCTGATTCTTCAGCTGGCGGGCGTTGCCCAGCATGCCGGGGTAGCTGAGCCCTTCGCAGAACAGGGTCTCCCCCACGCAGCCGGTGGCCAGCAGGGAGAGCATGATGCCGTGCTGGGCGCCGTGGCTGAACAGCAGATGCTCCTCGCTGCCCACTACCCCCTGCTCGGTCAGCCAGTCGATAAAGAGCTGGCGCTGGCCGGGCTGGCCCGCCTCCTTGTCGTAACCGAGCAGGGCGTTGAGATCCCCGTCTGCCACTTCCGCCAGCATGGGGCGGATGATGGCGGCCCGATCCAGCTGCACCGGCAGGTTCTGCCACAACTCGATGCGGTGCCCCTCCTCCTTGCGGATCACCCAGGCGTTGGCCGGATCCTCATGCTCCCCCTTGACCCAGGTGCCGTGGCCGACCCGGGCGGCCAGCAGCCCGCGCCGCTCAGCCTCGCCATAGGCGCGGGTGACGGTGCCGACGGTGACCCCCAGCCTGTCCGCCAGCGCCCTGTGGGTGGGCAGCCGGGTCTGGGGCGGCAGAGAGCCGTCCTGAATGGCTTGCTCGATGGCCTTCACCAGCTTGAGGTAGAGCGGGCCGGCGAAGGGGGTGAGGTCTGGGGTCCAGATTGTCATGGTGACAATAAATCCATTGATCGAAATGTATCGGCAATATAGCGTGATTTTGAACCCGATAACAATCAAAAACAGCACATTGTATCGATACAATGTGTGCAGTTCAGGAGTACAAAGATGACGATCGAATGGTATGCCACCCTGTTTGGCTTTGCGGTGCTCACCTGTGGCACGCCGGGCCCCAACAACCTCATGCTGACCGCCTCCGGCGCCAACTTCGGGGTGCGCCGCACCCTGCCCCATCTGATCGGGGTGGCGGTGGGCCAGCCGGTGCTGCAGATGGTGCTGGCGCTGGGGCTCTACCCCCTGTTCGAGCGCTGGCCGCTGCTGCGCCTCGGCTTGCAGATCTTCGGCAGCCTTTATCTGCTGTGGCTGGCATGGCGCATCGCGGTGGCCGGCGCCCCCGGTGATCCGGCCCGGCGTGCCCGTCCGCTGACCCTGCTGGAGGGGCTGGGATTTCAGTTCCTCAACCCCAAGGCCTGGATGATGGGGATCTCCGCCATCAGTCTGTTCAGCCTGCCCGGTGCCAGCTACTGGCCGAGCCAGTTCGCGGTGATGGCCATGTTCGTGCTGGTGGCGCTGCCGGTCTGCTTCGTCTGGGTGCTGTTCGGCCATCAGCTCAGCAACTGGATCAGCACGGATCGGGGCTGGCGCCGCCTCAACGGCAGCCTGGGGGCGCTGACTGCGCTCTGCGTGGTGATGCTCTGGTACTGAGCCTTGCCAGAGGCCGCATAAAGATGCGAAGAAAGTGCATTTGCGGCCTTGTCTGACGGGCACAGGCTCTGCATATTAGAAGGCTTGTCGCCGAGTCGGCGCCCTGCATCATCAAGAGGTTGAGATGGATCTGAACTGGTTGCTTCCCCTGGCGGGCTTTGCCCTCATCACTTGCGGCACGCCGGGCCCCAACAACATGCTGCTCACCAGCGCCGGTGCGGTCCAGGGCTTTCGCCGCAGCGTGCCCCTGCTGGTGGGGGTGGTGGGGGGGATAAACCTGATGATCCTGGCCACGGCGCTGGGGCTGGGGGTGATGTTCGAACAGCTGCCGCTGCTGCACGACGGGCTCAAGCTCATCGGCTCGGCCTACCTGCTCTGGCTGGCCTGGAAGGTGGCGACCGCCAGCGGCCCGGCCGAGGGCAACCGGCCGCTGATCCCGGCCCATCAGGGGGCCATGCTGCAGCTGCTCAACCCCAAGGCGTGGATGATGGCGCTTTCCGCCATCAGCGGTTTCACCCTGGCGGGGGAGGCCTACTGGCCCTCCGCCATCTGGGTGCTCGGTATCTTCTTCGTGACCGGCCTCTATACCGGGGCCTTCTGGGTGCTGTTCGGTGCCCAGGTGCGCCGCCTCATTCGCACCGCCAGAGGCTGGCGTCGTTTCAATCTCGGCATGGGGGTCGCCACGGCGGCCTGCGTGCTGATGATCTGGATTTAGTCCGGGCCTGTGCCCGGGCCTTTACCGGCTGTCTTGTTGGCCCTGCGGGGCCTTTTTTATTCCTGGGCGGTGCGATGACGCGCGCCGTCCTCTGCTCGGTTTGCACGATTGATTCACACGATCGGTTTGCATGATCGTTTTACACGATCGGTTCACAGAAGGAGGTCCCATGAAATGTATCGGTCTGCTGGGTGGCATGAGCTGGGAGTCCACCGTCAGCTACTATCAGGCGCTCAACCGGGGCGTGCGCGAGCGGCTCGGCGGCCTGCACTCGGCGCGGGTGCTGCTGAGCAGCGTTGACTTTGCCGATATAGAGCGGCTGCAGCATATCGGGGACTGGCCCGCCACCGCCCGTCTGCTGGCGGCCGAGGCGCGGGCCATCCAGGCCGGTGGCGCCGATTTTCTGCTGATCGGCACCAACACCATGCACAAGGTGGCACCCGAGATTGAGGCTGCCATCGACATCCCGCTGCTCCATATCGCCGATGCCACCGCACGTCAGCTGCAAGCGGACGGGATCCAGAGGGTCGGCCTGCTCGGCACCCGCTTCACCATGGAGCAGGAGTTCTACAAGGGGCGCTTGCAGGAGAAGTTCGGGCTGGAGGTGCTGGTGCCTGATGCGGCGCAGCGGGAGCGGGTGCACCGCATCATTTATGACGAGCTGTGCCTCGGCGACATTCGCGACGCCTCGCGGGCCGAGTACCTGGCCATCATCCGCGCGCTGGCCGCTGCGGGCGCCCAGGCGGTGATCCTCGGCTGCACCGAGATTGCCCTGCTGGTGGGGGAGGCCGACGCCGCGGTGCCGCTCTACGATACCACCGCGATCCACGCCGAGGCGGCGGTGAGCCTGGCGCTGGCTTGACGATCATGGCTCTGCTGGCAAGCAGGTGAGGCCGATAGTGGGTTGGAAAATGCCGGCGCCACGGTGCCGCTCTACGACACCACCACGATCCACGCCGAGGCTGCGGTAAGCCTGGCGCTGGCTTGACGACCATGGCTCTGCTGGCAAGCGGATAAGCCAGAAACTGTCCGGCCGCCGGCTCGGCAGGGCTTGACCTTGCCGCAGGGTTGCTGCATAGGCTGAAGGTCCGCTTTGGCCAACGAGGAGTGACTCATGCAGCGTCGCGATTTTCTCAAACTCTCCATCGCCGTCGGCATCGCCGGTGCCTTGCCCTGGTGGGGGCGGGCGGTTGCCGCCGAGCGCCCAGCCCTGCCTATTCCTGCGTTGCTGGAGGCGGACGCCAGCGGCCTGTTCCAGCTCAGGGCCCAGCCGGGCCAGATGCAGTGGCGACGCCAGCCGACCCGCAGCTGGGGCTACAACGGCAACCTGCTCGGCCCCACATTGCGTGCCCGCCAGGGGCAGGCGGTGCGAGTCCGGGTCGCCAACCAGCTGGCGGAGACCACCACGATACATTGGCACGGGCTGGAGGTGCCGGGCACCGCCGATGGTGGCCCGCAGGCCAGCATCCCCTCCGGCAAAGAGTGGCAGGCGGCGTTTCGCATCGAGCAGCCGGCGGCCACCTGCTGGTATCACCCCCATACCCACGGACAGACCGGCCATCAGGTGGCCATGGGGCTGGCCGGGCTCTTCATCCTCGACGACGAGGAGAGCCTGCGGCTGCCGCTGCCGCAACGCTGGGGGGTGGACGACATCCCGCTGGTGCTGCAGGACAAGCGGCTCGATGGGCGGGATCAGGTGGACTACCAGCTGGACGTGATGAGCGCGGCGGTCGGCTGGTTCGGCGATCTGATGCTGACCAACGGCGCCGTCTATCCGAC
Organism: Aeromonas dhakensis; assembly: GCF_002285935.1. Lineage (NCBI taxonomy): Bacteria > Pseudomonadati > Pseudomonadota > Gammaproteobacteria > Aeromonadales > Aeromonadaceae > Aeromonas > Aeromonas dhakensis. The sequence continues at coordinate 4,853,342 of NZ_CP023141.1, read as the reverse complement.
CCACGACGCCCCCCGCGGCTGGCTGCGGTTGCGGTTGCTCAACGGCTGCAATGCTCGCTCCCTCACGCTGGCGACCAGCGACGGTCGCCCCTTGTATGTGATCGGCAGCGATGGCGGCCTGCTGGCGGAGCCGGTGGCGTTGAGCGAGCTGGCGCTGCTGCCGGGGGAGCGCTTCGAGGTGATGGTGGACGCCCGCAACGGCCAGGCGTTCGATCTGCTCACTCTGCCGGTACGCCAGATGGGGATGACCCTGGCGCCGTTCGATGCGGCCCTGCCGCTGCTGCGGATCCGGCCCTCCCTCATCGAGGGCAAGGGACGTCTGCCGGACAGCCTGGCGCGGCTGCCTGCGCTGCCCGCCACTCAAGAGTTGCCGAGCCGCACCCTGACCCTGTCGATGGATCCCGAGCTGGACCGGCAGGGGATGCAGGCGCTGATGAGCCGCTACGGCCACGGCGCCATGGCGGGCATGAGCATGGAGCACGGCGAGGCGGGCACCATGGCCGGGATGAAGATGGACGGGCAAGGCGACGGGATGGCCGGGATGTCGATGGCGGGGATGGATCACGGTGACATGGCCGATATGAAGCAAGCGGGCGGCGCGCTGGACTTGCACGGCGGCAACCGCATCAACGGCCAGGCCTTCGCCATGAACGACCCGCAGTTTGCGGTCAAGCGCGGCCGCACCGAGCGCTGGATCATCTCGGGGGAGGGGGACATGATGCTGCACCCCTTCCACATTCACGGCACCCGTTTCCGGATCCTGAGCGAGAACGGTCGGCCGGTGGCCCCCCATCGCGCCGGCTGGAAGGATATCGTCAAGGTGGAGGGCGGGCGCAGCGAGGTGCTGGTGCGCTTCGATCACACGGCGCCGAAGGAGCGGGCTTATATGGCTCACTGCCATCTGCTGGAGCATGAAGACACCGGCATGATGCTCTCGTTCACGGTGGAAGAGTGAAATAATGGCCCGTTCGGGGCCATTGTTTTTTACTGGTCAGATCTCACTATCTGGCTGCGCCGCATACCCCTCGGCATAAAAGCGTGTAAAATTGCGCCCTGAATTTTCCGGCCGGCGCACGCCGGCCGCGACTCCTTACACGCAAGGCTGACATTGTGACAGAAGTAGATAGATTCGCGGACATTCGCCCCTACCGCGATGAGGAAGTACCGGCAGCCATCGAGCGGCTGATCCGGGATGATGAATTCATCGGCGCCATCGCCAAGTATCGCTTCGGCTCCCTGATGAGCTGGCTGGGCTGGGCCATTCGCCCGCTGATCCGCCAGTTCCTGCGCTACAAGTGGTCCAAGGTGACCACCATCCATCAGGTGCAGATGGGGGTGACCCGCTACATGAGCCGGATGATCGCCACCTCCACCCAGGGGGTGACCTTCTCCGGGCTTGAGCATCTTATAAAAGAGCAGGGCTACCTGTTCGTCTCCAACCACAGGGACATCGCCATGGATCCGGCGTTCGTCAACTGGGGGCTGCATACCCATGGTTTCGATACCGTGCGCATCGCCATCGGCGACAACCTGCTGCGTAAACCCTGCGCCACCGAGCTGATGAAGCTCAACAAGAGCTTCATCGTCAAGCGCTCCGCCAAGGGGCCGCGGGAGATGATGAAGGCGCTCGGCGAGCTGTCGGCCTACATCGGCCAGTCGGTGCACGAAGGCCACTCCATCTGGATCGCCCAGAAGGAAGGGCGCGCCAAGAACGGCGATGACAAGACGGATCCGGCCATCCTCAAGATGTTCTATGTGGACGGCAAGAAGCAGAAGATCGAGTTCGTCGACTACATGCGCAGCCTCAATATCGTGCCGGTCAGCATCAGCTACGAGCTGGATCCCACCGACAAGGCCAAGGCGCGCGAGCTCTACGAGAAGTCCATCAACGGCAGCTACGAGAAGGGCGAGTTCGAGGACATCGAGAGCATAGTCGCCGGCATCGTCGGCCAGAAGGGGCGGGTACACGTCTCCTTCGGCGCCCCCATCACCGAAGGCTTCAGCGATCCGGACGAACTGGCGGCGCTCATCGACAAGGCGATCTGGGGCAACTACCGCCTCTTCCCGGGCAACTACCTGGCTGCGGATGTGGCGGGCCACGCCAATACCATCGAGCAGGCCGCCTTCCTGAGCCGTCAGTCGGAGGTGCCGGAAGAGCACAAGGCCATCTGGCGCGCCATGTACGCCAAACCGGTGGAGAACGCCGCCAAGGCTTGAATGACACCGGTTTTGACCAGGTGATGCGAAAAAAACGGGAGCTGATGCTCCCGTTTTTGCGTCTGGTCAAAGTCGCCGGCAATGGAGTAGTGAATAATATTGTTTCAGCTGGTACGATCACCCGGCGAACGCGCTTGCCCCGCTTGGCAAGCCGAGGATGAGTGTGTAACAGTGCACTCACCACGCCGGACAGAGCCATGGCTCCATCCCGGTCTGCACGGATAGCAGACGGTGTGACACAAGGACCTTCAACGGGTCCTTTTTCATTTTGCGGCTAAGATGTCGCCTGAATACACCTAAGGAAGCGCCATGATCACCGGCAGTCTGAATACCTTGCAGCGTACGCCGTTGCCCGCCCCGCTCGACCGCATCCTGGTCGAGGTGGTGCAAAGCGTCGACCGGTGGCGGCATGCCCCGCTCGGCAAGCAGGAGGTCGACGGCCTCAAGCTGTTCTGCCTGGTGAGCGAGGAGCTGACCGAGCCGGCGGCGGATCGCCGTGGCGAGTTCCATCAGCAGTACCTGGACATCCAGCTGCTGCTCACTGGCGAGGAGTGGATCGGGGTCGGCCCGCACACCTACGCGAGCGAAGGGGCGGATCACCCCCATCCCGATCTCTGGTTCGTCGACGACGAACAGACCAGTTATCTGGCGTTGCAGCCCGGCGACTTCGCCATCTTCTGGCCGGGAGAACTGCATCGCCCCCTCTGCACCCCCAACCTGCCGGCCAAGGTGAAGAAGCTGGTGGTCAAGGTGCATCGGGATCTGCTGGCCGGCCTGTGACCGCTGGCGCAGCCTGACTGAGACGAGTGCCCGGAATCATCCGGATTTGCACTTAACATATTGAAAAATTGGGCGCACTTTCCTGCGACCATAAGCCCCCGGCAGGGGAATCCCATCCATGTTGGATGACACGACACTGTCGGCATAAAGCCGAAGCACAGGAAGATGTAGAACATGAGCAAGTTGGTATTGATCCTTAACTGCGGTAGCTCTTCCCTGAAATTTGCCGTAATGGACGCCGAAACAGGTGAGGACATGCTGTCCGGCCTGGCCGAATGCTTCAATCTGGATGATGCACGTATCAAATGGAAACTCCACGGCGTCAAGGGCGAGGCCATGCTGGGCGCGGGTGCCGCGCACCAGGAAGCCCTCGACCACATCGTGGGTCACATCCTGCCGCAGGATCCGACCCTGGCCGAGCAGCTGGTGGCCATCGGCCATCGCATCGTGCACGGCGGCGAGCAGTTCTCCCGTTCCGTTCGCATCGATGACAGCGTGATCGCCGGCATCGAAGCCGCCATTCCGTTCGCTCCCCTGCACAACCCGGCGCACCTCATCGGCATCCGTGCCGCCCTCAAGGTCTTCCCGGCGCTGGCAGAGAAGAACGTGGCCGTGTTCGACACCGCCTTCCACCAGACCCTGCCAGAGGAAGCCTACCTCTACGCGCTGCCCTACAAGCTCTACAAAGAGAACGGCATCCGTCGTTACGGCGCCCACGGCACCTCCCACCGCTTCATCGCACAAGAGACCGCCAAGGCGCTGGGCAAGCCGCTCGCAGAGCTCAACATCATCAACTGCCACCTGGGTAACGGCGCCTCCGTTTGCGCCATCCGTGGCGGCGAATCCGTCGACACCTCCATGGGGCTGACCCCGCTGGAAGGGCTGGCGATGGGTACCCGCTCCGGCGACATCGACCCCGCCGTGGTCTTCTTCATGCACGACCAGCTCGGTTACAGCGTGGAGCAGATCAACCACACCCTGACCCGCGAGTCCGGCCTGCTGGGCATGACCGAGGCGAGCAGCGACTGCCGCTACGTCACCTCCAACTACGCCACCGACGCCGGTGCCAAGCGTGCGCTGGACGTGTTCACCTACCGGGTGGCCAAGTATGTCGGTGCCTATGCCGCCGCCATGGACGGTCGTCTGGACGCCCTGGTATTCACCGGCGGTATCGGTGAGAACGCCGCCATGGTGCGCGAGATGGTGCTGGATCGTCTGGCCCTGTTCGGCTTCAAGGTCGACAAGGAAGCCAACAACGCCGCCGTGCTGGGCGGTGAAGGCCCCATCACCGCCGAAGGCAGCCGCCTGGCGCTGGTGATGCCCACCAACGAAGAGCTGGTCATCGCCCGCGATGCCCTGAGCCTGGTCGGCTAACGCCCCTCGCTCCCAGACAACGCCCGGCCCCTGCCGGGCGTTGTCGTTTGTGGGCCGGTGCCCATTTGACATGGGGTGGCAGATACGTACCCTGACCGCAGTTTCACGCACAGGAGAATGGGATGAAGGAGACGATTTTTCGCTGGCTGGCCGGGCTCGGACTGGAGGTGACCGGCATGACGGGGCTGGTGATCGCCCTCGGCTTCATCGTGCTCACCTCGCTGGTGCTGCACATGCTGCTGCACCGGGTGTTGCTGGTGCGGCTGGTGGGCGTGCTCGGCAAGACCATGCAGGTGTGGCTGCCGCCCCAACTGCAGCAGCGGCTGTTCTACCGGCTCGCCTTCGTGCTGCAGGGGGCCGTGCTGCTGGGGCAGGCCGAGATCTGGCTGCCGCGCGACTCCGAAAGCCTGCAGCTCATCGAGACGGTGGCCCAGCTCTGGATCCTGCTGTTCCTGCTGCTGGCGCTGTTCGCCCTGCTCGACTGCCTGCTGTCGGTGAGCCGCTACACCCGGCTCGGACGGGATCTGCCCCTGCGCGGCATCTTCCAGGGGGTGAAGCTGGTGGGCAGCATCCTGGTGGGCATCCTGATGATCGCCCTGCTGCTCGGCAAGTCGCCGCTGTTCCTGTTCAGCGGCCTGGGTGCCATGACCGCGGTATTGATGCTGGTGTTCAAGGACCCCATCCTCGGGCTGGTGGCCGGCATCCAGCTCTCCGCCAACCGCATGCTGAGCGTCGGTGACTGGCTGCAGATGGACAAGTACGGCGCGGATGGCGAGGTGACCGACATCGGCCTCACCACGGTCAAGGTGTCGAACTGGGACAAGACCATCACCACCATCCCCACCTATGCCCTCATCTCCGACTCCTTCAAGAACTGGCAGGGGATGACGGAGTCGGGCGGCCGGCGCATCAAGCGCAGCGTCAACATCGACATGACCAGCGTGCGCTTCCTGACGGCGGACGAGCAGCTGCAGCTCAAGCAGGCCCAGCTGCTGGCGCCCTATCTGAGCCGCAAGGAGCAGGAGCTGAGCGCCTACAACCAGCAGCTGAGCGACGCCATCAGCTGCCCCATCAACGGCCGCCACCTCACCAACCTCGGCACCCTGCGCGCCTATCTGGACGCCTACCTGCGCGCCTACCCCGGCATTCGCAAGGACATGACCCTGATGGTGCGCCAGCTGGCGCCGACCACGGACGGCCTGCCGCTGGAGATCTACTGTTTCACGGCGACCACCGCCTGGGCCGATTACGAAGGGATCCAGGCCGACATTTTCGACCACATTTTTGCCATCATCGAGCAATTTCATCTGCGGTTGCACCAATCTCCCACAGGTTACGATATGCGCGCCTGGCAAAAGGGGTGAACGGCCATCAGACCAGGGCTGGCGGCGGATAAAAAAAGCGATATTAATCGCTGACCCGCCTCCACTTGTCAGTTGAAATTTGCCCGGCAGAGGAGAAAAATGGCGGCCTTCTCTTCGCCCCCGGATCGCCTGCCGCTCCCGGGTCAGCCCAGAGTCTTGAACCACGTCATCCATTACAGGAAAGTTATGAAGCTCCTCCACACTACTGCGGCCGCGCTGTGCTGCAGCCTCCTCTTGGGCGCCGCGCCTGCGCTCGCTGTTGAATACGCCCTGCCTGCGGCCAACAGCCGCCTGGTGGGTGAAAATCTGGAATACGTGGTCCCGGCCGAAGAAAACGGCCAGCCGCTGGAGGCCGCCGCCGCCAAATTCCAGCTGGGGCTGACCAACATGCTGGAGGCCAACCCCAAGGCGGATCCCCTGCTGCTGCAGACCGGCGAGAAGCTGATCGTGCCGCACCAGCTGATCCTGCCGGATGCGCCCCGTGAAGGGATCGTGCTGAACGTGGCCGAGATGCGCCTCTACTACTACCCGAAAGGCAAGAAAGTGGTGGAAGTGCTGCCCATCGGCATCGGCCAGCTTGGCACCGACACCCCGGAAAACTGGGTGACCAGCGTGCAGCGCAAGAAGGCGGGCCCGACCTGGACCCCGACCGCCAAGATGCATGCCGAATATGCCGCCCGTGGCGAGACCCTGCCGGCAGTATGGCCGGCCGGCCCGGACAACCCCATGGGGCTGTTCGCGCTCTACATCGGCAAGATGTACGCCATCCACGGCACCAACGCCCAGTTCGGCATCGGCCTGCGGGTGAGCCACGGCTGCGTGCGCCTGCGCAACGACGACATCGAGTACCTGTTCAAGAAGGTGCCGGTCGGTACCCGCGTGCAGTTCGTCAACCAGCCCATCAAGGCCAGTGTCGAGCCGGATGGCCGCCGCTACCTGGAAGTGCATCAGCCGCTCTCCCGCAATCAGGAGGAGTTCAACTCCAGCCTGCCTGCGCCGCTGCCGATGACCCCGGCGGTGACCCGCTTCATCGCCCACGCCGACAGCGACTCCCAGCTGGTCAAGCAGGCGCTGGAGCAGCGCAGCGGCATGCCGATCGCGATCAATCGCTGATTGGTGCTTGCCGACATGGCCCCGACTTCTGGTCGGGGCTTTTTTTTTGCCGCCGTGGCGGGATCGGGCCCCTGAACATGCCCGGTGGATAAGCAGTTGCTGCGTCAGGATAAAATCTGGCGGAACGGGGCAAAGCTGGTCTGTTGGTTAAAGATGAAACGTTTATATTGTGTTTTCTGTTTGTTAAAAAAGGTTGAGGTCATGGGATCTGCTGATTAAGCTAGGGCGGTTTTTTTAAGGAAGAGTCCGTCGTCAGAACGGGCACACACGTCACATAACGGAGTTTTGAATGACAGCCAGCACACCCATGCTTATCACCTTTCTGGTGTACATCCTCGGGATGGTCCTGATCGGCTTTATCGCCTATCGCGCCACCCGCAACTTTGACGACTACATCCTCGGCGGCCGCCGGATGGGGAGCTGGGTGACCGCCCTCTCCGCCGGCGCCTCCGACATGAGCGGCTGGCTCCTGATGGGCCTGCCGGGCGCCGTCTTCATCGGCGGCATCTCAGAGAGCTGGATCGCCATCGGTCTGACCCTGGGCGCCTACCTCAACTGGCGCTGGGTCGCCGGCCGGCTGCGGGTGCATACCGAGAAGAACCGCAACGCCCTGACCCTGCCGGACTACTTCACCTACCGCTTCGAAGACAAGAGCCGGGTGCTGCGCATCCTCTCCGCCCTGGTGATCCTGCTGTTCTTCACCATCTACTGCGCCTCCGGCGTGGTGGCCGGTGCCCGCCTGTTCGAGAGCACCTTCGGCATGAGCTATGACACCGCCCTCTGGGTCGGTGCCGCGGCCACCATCACCTACACCTTCTTCGGCGGCTTCCTCGCGGTGAGCTGGACCGATACCGTGCAGGCCACCCTGATGATCTTCGCCCTGATCCTCACCCCGGTGTTTGTCATCATCGCCGTGGGCGGCATCGACACCGCCATGGTGCAGGTGGCGGCGCAGAACGCCGGCAACCTCGACATGTTCAAGAACCTGGACTTCATCGCCATCATCTCCCTGATGGCCTGGGGCCTGGGCTACTTCGGCCAGCCCCACATCCTGGCGCGCTTCATGGCGGCGGACTCCCACCACTCCATGACCAATGCCCGTCGCATCAGCATGACCTGGATGGTGCTGTGCCTCGGCGGCGCCGTGGCCATCGGCTTCTTCGGCCTCTCTTACTTCTCCACCTTCACCGAGCAGGCTGGCGGTGTGACGGCCAACCCTGAGCGGGTCTTTATCGAGCTCTCCAAGATCCTGTTCAACCCCTGGATCGCCGGCGTGCTGCTCTCCGCCATCCTGGCGGCGGTGATGAGTACCCTCAGTTGCCAGCTGCTGGTCTGCTCCAGCGCCATCACCGAGGATCTCTACAAGCCGTTCCTGCGCAAGAACGCCTCCCAGCAAGAGCTGGTGTGGGTCGGTCGCGCTATGGTACTGGTGATCGCGCTCATCGCCATCGCCGTCGCCATGAATCCGGAAAACCGGGTGCTGGGGCTGGTGAGCTACGCCTGGGCCGGCTTTGGTGCCGCCTTCGGCCCCGTGGTGCTGCTCTCCGTGCTCTGGTCGCGGATGACCCGCAACGGCGCCCTGGCGGGCATGCTGGTGGGCGCCCTGACCGTCATCGTCTGGAAGCAGTTCGGCTGGCTGGGACTCTATGAAATCATCCCGGGCTTCCTCTTCTCCGGACTCGCCATTGTGGTGTTCAGCCTGCTGGACAAGGCCCCCTCCAAGGCCATGCTGGAGCGCTTCGACGACGCCGAGCGCGAGTTCCAGACCCCGCCGGATGCGCTGGGTCAGCCGGTAACCGTCAACTGAGTTGGCTACTGCCGATAACAAAAAGCCCCGCGATGCGGGGCTTTTTTGCCAGTACAAGCGACAGATCCGTATCGAAGACGCTCTAGATGCCAAAGATCCTTTCTGCGGTCTGAAAGAAGTTAAAAACCGGGCTTAATTGCTTGTCTTGCTCGTGTTTGGGTTGGCATGATGAAAGTCGGAACCGTATGGTTCCGACTTTCATCTGTTGATTGCCCATTTCTGCGAGAGAAAATTCAATATGCCCATTCTGATGAGTGGGCAGAGTGAGGATGGACGTCATCGCCACAACACAGGAGAGAAGGGTGATAGTAAGGTTTTGGCTGGGGTTGGGCTGTTTGTTGCTAGCTATGGTTGCGCAGGCCAGTGAGGTGTATCAAGGCAAGGTAGGGCGTATGCCGGTAGTGATGACCCTTGATACGTCATCAAATGGTACGGTCAGTGGGCGTTACTTTTACCGCAAGTACCGAAAGGATATTCCTCTGTCGGGTAAGTGGGAGGGTAAGATCCTGCAGCTCTCAGAATTGTGGGATAACAGTGAACCTGAAAAGATCGCCATGATCCTCGAGCGCTCCGGTAATGGCCTTCAGGGAACATGGGCCGGGAAGAAGCCTATTTCTGTGGTATTGAAGGTGGTCGATAGCAGCGCCATTGATATACAGGATCCGGTTCTTGTCAGCTGGCGTAAGCGTGATCTTTATGAACTCATGCGACTTGAAGGACTCTCACTAAAACCGGGCAAGCGCGAGTTATTTCAGGGTTATAGCTTGCAATGGCTGCAAGAGCCGCAAAGCAAAATTGCATATTTTCGCATTACGTCAGGGCTACCTGCTGAGCAGCTTGGGAAACTCAATCATGTGTTGGCAGAGCGTCAGTGGAGCGAGGTCGCCAGTTATTTTCAGTGTATGAGTACCCCTATGGGTGGGGAATTCGACCAGACGGTTACGCCCCGTTTCATCAGTCCGAACTTGCTCAGCGCCAGTATCTTTACCGGCTATTTTTGCGGTGGTGCACACCCTGACTTTGGTGATTCGCCATTAAACATTAATCTTGCCACCGGAGAGATGCTGACACTCGAAGACCTGCTCTGGGTTGGTAGTGGAGCTCCAGTAAAGTTCGATAGTCGGTCGTATGACCCAGCAGCATCTGAGTACAAGGAGAAGTATCTGGCCCCTTGGCTTGTAAACGAGTTTCGGCGGCTCTACCCCAATGATATGGTTCCCGATGCGGAAGAGTGCAATTACGCAGAACCGTCAATCTGGGAGTATGCCTCTTGGTATATGACAGAGAAGGGAATAGTGTTGGACCCTTCTTTTCCCCGTGTCGAGCGTAACTGCGAGTTGACCGAGTGGAGCATTCTGCCCTGGTCGGTTATCAAGCAGCACCCGGGGCGATTACCGCAGCTGATGCCTTGATGAAAAAACCGGAACCTTTGGGTTCCGGTTTTTTCATGCCTGCTGTTTGAGCCAACGCAGCAGCTGCTGCACAAACAGCGCGGGCTGCCGCAAAGATAGCTTTCGTTATGATCCTTGATGGTTGTGGAGCCAAGCCCTTGTAGGTTGTAACGGATCGTAGAGCAAGATTCTGTCTGGAGGCCGGTGTCAGGTGATAACTAGACCTGTACAAATAATCAAAGGCTTATGCGCATATCCGCACATTTGAATAGACCATCACCCAAAGTTAGAAACCGTGCATAATTCTTGAGCGTACCATGGTTTGTGAAACCTGACTTTTCTAAAACCCTTACACTTGCCATATGCTCAACAAATGGATTTGTTCTTACTTCCTTTATCCCCAAGCTTTTTAAATATTCCAGGCCAGCACAACACAATTCAGTCGAAATACCTCGATTGCTGAAATTTTCTGATATACCAAAAGGAATCTCAGCATGCCGTTTGTTGAACACAAACACAATCAACCCAAACACAAAGTCATCTTTGCTTTCTGCGACACCATAAACACGCACTTTGGGAGTATTATCCAAATATGACATTCGCCATTGTTTGATTTTCGAGAGCGTGGTTTCCGCAGTATCGTGAGGTAATGTCGAGATGTACTTTGCTGAAAATATTGAGCTGGAGTACAGATCAAACAAGGAGTCTGCATCAGCTTCTCTCAGCTCTCTGACTCTAAAAATATCACTCTCGTAGTTCATTATGCCTCCATTCGTCTAAAGCCAGTATAACAGGCGCTAGTTTGTGAACGTACTAATTAGCTTGATTGTTAATTTGAAACTTGTCGCCAAGATCCCTTGTTATTTCTTTTTCGCTATCCTGATACTTTAATCCTACAACTAGAAAAATAATTGCTAGCAGCCACACAAGGCCATCAAGCAGCCATAGTATCGCCAAATTTTTAGTTCCTAGAGCTGCAGAAGCATCACTTAATAGCCATGTCATTGCATATGAGGCCGGAAACCCAAACGCCGAATACGCTATAATTCCTTGCGTTATTTTCTTAGGGATACGTATTGTTCGATTAAAAATAAACCAATATGGTCGCTTTCCTTTTTTAAATCTGAACTTGGTTTTGTTTTCGTTAATCTCAATCGCTGGACGATATTTTAAATAGGTTCGAAACGCAGCATTTGGAGTTTCAGAATATATAAGGACCTTTATTTCATGAAAAGTTAAAGGCTTTGAATAAAGCTGCTCAAATGTTTCTTCAACAACAAGGCGGTTTTCTTGCTTTTTCCACTCCCTTTCATTTATTACCTTGTCAATTAACTCTACGCTTGAAGACCTAATCTTCATTTTTTCGCCACTTCTGGTAAGTAATGTGTAGATATACCGACTAAGTACAGTCACTATTGCAACGGCAATTGAGGTAACAAATTTTGATACTTCCAGATACTCCATTATTTCTCCTAAAGCTTAACAGTGATTAGATAGAAGGAAATACTAATACATTAGTATCGTCTTCTATCTAACGCCACTTAATACTGACTCAGGGAATTATAAATAATACTTTAATTTAATGGTTACTTTCCTACCTCTGAAGCTTATTGTATTCGCTTGATCTCTTCTTTGTGCACAGCCTTACGACTGTATAGAAATGAGCGTGGCGTTGGCCATGGGCAAATACCGACATGGCTACCGCCCCTGAATTTCAGCTTCCAGTGTGCTGCTTGTTACCTGCGAGAGGGTTGGCATGGCTCATGGGGAGACTCCGGTGAGGTGTGTTGCCATTTGGCTATAGTAACGCCCCTTGGATGGGGGAAAAGGGGGCAGCGAGTTATTTCTGAGCAAGATCAATAAATTGATAGATATGGCGAGAGCGGAGGGGGCGGGCAGGAGAAGGCGGCGTAGATGCCGCCGCCCCAAGTGATCGGCTTCTGGATTAGCGCTGCGTGCAGGTGAGAGTTGGCTGGCCGACACGCTCCAGCCTGGCTTCGTCTCCCTTGGTGAAGAGGGTGAGGTTTTGCCCTTCATAACGGGTGCCGCTGGCGCTGGGGGTTTCATAGGCGAGCACCTGCAGCGGGTCAGTACCCTCGTCCAGGTTGATCACCGCGGCGGGCCGCTTGGCCTCGTTGTAGAAGTAGGTGGAGAGGGTGACATTATTGCCACACTGGTAGTCCACCGGGCTTGGCACCATCAGCTGGCCGCCCTTGATCTGCAGTTCGGTGATCCGCAGCTGGTAGCTATCTTCCACGCACTGGCGCAGATCGCTCGCCTTCCAGCAGTCGTTGCGCCCCTTGATCCAACCGCGCTGGATGGCGCGCTCGGTTTTCTGCTGCTCGGGTGAGAACGCGGCAATTGCCTTGGGGTAGAGGGCCGCCAGCTCGTTATCCAGCGCCGCCAGCGCGGCATCCTTGCAGATCAGGGTTTCGGCGGTGCCTTTCGCCTTGGCGCAATCGAAGGAGGGGGTGGCAGCGGTGGCCAATAAAGGGGCAAACAGCAGAGTGGCAAGCAAGGTCTTGTTCATCGAGGGGGCTCCAGCAAGGGGGACCCGGCTACTAAAGCACAATGGCGCTGGGCCGCCGAGCATTTTTTGCGCCGGACGGCCCCAGACAAGGGGAGGGAGATCAGGCCAGCGCCAGGGACTGGCGGGCGCGCCACAGCCGCTCGTGGAAGAAGAACACGACCGTGTTGATGGCAGGCTCGATCATCGCCATCACGCCGCCGGTGAGCAGCTCGCCGCTCAGCAGGTAGGCGACGCCGAAGGCCACCGAGAAGTGCACCAGGGCGAAGCTGCTGGTCTTGGCCTGCAGGCTGTGGTGGGGCTTGAGCTTGTGCCAGCCGAGATCGTGGAAGTAGAAGGCGACCGTGTTGACGGCGGGTTCGATCAGGGCGATCAGGCTGGCGGTGAGCAGTTCACCGGTCAGCAGGTAAGCCACGGTGAAGGCCACGGTGAAGTGCAAAACGGCAAAGCTGATGGTCTTTTTCATGATGGCGGCTCCCTCTGGTGATAAGCAGAGTATCCCTCGAAATTGCATTAAATGAAAACCATTCTCACCTAATGATTGGATAGGGACGGCCTATCAAGTGAGAACGCCCTCACCGGATTGGGAGTTGCCAAGGGCCACAGCGGCGCTAGAGTGAGCCTTTGCCATGAAAAAGGAGCTTTCATGCATATGAATATCAACGCCACCCTGATGGGGCAGTTCATCCTGTTGCTGATGATCATCGTTGGCGTCGTGGCCTGGCGACTGGCTCGTCGCAAGAGCAAGCATCCGGCGCTGATCACAGTGCTGTGCATGCTGCTCAGCCTGGCCCCGCCTTTCGCCCTGCTAGCGCTGCTTATTCTGGCGCTCTGGCGGGATCTCCCCGCAGAGGTTGGCACCCGGCAATAGCAGCCCCCTCAGCCACCACTGCCGCGGTAATAGAAAAGCCCCTCGCGGGGCTTTGTCGTTTTTGTGGCGGATGAACGGTCAGGCCTCGGCCTTGTTGAGCCACTCCACCTTGTACTGGGCGCCGGCGCCCTGCGCCAGCTTGGCACAGAGGGGTTTGAGGAAGGCTTCGATCTGCTCGTCCAGCAGCCAGGGCGGGCTCACTATCAGCATGCCTGAGCCGTTCATACCCCAGTCGGCGGTCTGCCCGGCCACTTCCAGCTCGGCCACCAGCACGTTGCCGAAGTTTTCCCGCTTGATGGCGCGCAGCATGTCGCGGGACTTGTCCGCCTCTTGCCCGAGGATCGGATACCAGAGGGCGTAGATGCCGGTGGCCCAGCGTTTTTGCGCTTTTTTAAGGGTATCGACTACCGCGAAGTAATCTTCCTTCAGCTCATAGGGCGGGTCGATCAGTACCAGGCCGCGGCGCAGAGTGGGGGGCAGCAGGGCCACCAGCCCCTCGAAGCCGTCCCTATGGTGCACGGCGACGCGGGGGTCGTATCCCATGTTGGCGCGCAGGTCCTCCACCTCGTTGTTGTGCAGCTCCATCAGTGCCAGCTTGTCCTGCTCGCGGGCGAGGCGGCGGGACAGCTCCGGCGAGCCGGGGTAGTAGCGCAACTGACCATCGCTGTTCATCTCCTCGATGACGCCCAGATAGGGCGCCATGGTGGACCACTGGGCCCGCTCATCCCACAGCCGGCCAATGCCGTCGGCATATTCCGCCTTCTTCTGCGACCAGTCGCCGCGCAGGTCGTAGAGACCGCCGCCGGCATGGGTGTCCAGCACGATGAAGGGTTTCTCCTTCTTCTTGAGGGACTCGATGATCAGGGCCTGAACGGCGTGTTTCAGCACGTCGGCGTGGTTGCCGGCGTGAAAGGCGTGGCGATAACTCAGCATATTAGGTCTCTGAGGGGGCCCTGCTGGGCCCCCAGTAACGATAGATAGTTCAACAAGTTGCGGCTGTTGCCGCGAAACAGGGTGAGGCTGCGCAGGGTCTGCAGCAGGACCCCTTGTTGCAGCCGCTCCAGCTCCAGCTCGTGGGCCAGCATGGCCTGATACTCCTGCTCGCCAAGCCGCGCCTTGGCGCTCGAACGCAGGGTGCGCCAGGGGCCGAGCACCGCCTCGGTCTGCACCAGCGCCGGTTGCAGGTCGGTCAGGTCCACCGGGATCCCGCACTGATCCAGCCGGTGCAGCAACAGGGCCAGGTTGACGTTGCCCCCCAGCGCCTGCACGCTGAGCCAATCCTGGCTGCGCGCACCGTAGGTTTCGCCGCTCCAGTGCCAGAAGTCGAGCGGGCCCGGCAGTTCATGGGCGTCGATCCGCTCGCTCGTCATCAGCTGTTCGTCACGCAAAGAAGGCTTGCTCCATGGTTTCCAGCTCCTCAGAGAGGCTCATCCACTCCAGCTCCACCCCTTCCAGCTCCTCCTTGATGGGGCCCTGGGACTTGAGCAGCTCGGAGAGCTTCTGCTTGGCGCTCTCTTCATAGATGGCGGGATCGGCCAGCTGCTCTTCCACCGCGGCCAGCTTGGCCTGCAGCTTCGCCATGCTGGTTTCGAGCTTCTCCAGCTTCTGGCGCAGCGGCCGGGTCGCTTGCCGGAACTCCGCCTCACGCCGCTTCTGATCCTTGCGCGCCACCGCCGAGTTGGCGGAGACGACGCCGTCGTCCTGTTTGGCGTTGGCCTCTTTCTCCTGCTCGCCGAGCCACTTGTGGTAGTCGTCCAGATCGCCGTCGAAGGCCTCGACCCGGCCACCGTGCACCAGATAGAAGTCATCTGTGGTGGTACGCAGCAGGTGACGGTCGTGCGAGACCACCACCATGGCGCCCTCGAACCCTTGCAGCGCCATGGTCAGGGCGTGGCGCATCTCCAGATCCAGGTGGTTGGTCGGTTCATCCAGCAGCAGCAGGTTGGGCTTTTGCCAGGTGATGAGGGCCAGCACCAGCCGCGCCTTCTCGCCACCGGAAAAGGGGGCCACCTTGTCGAGCGCCTTGTCACCGTGAAAGCCAAAGCTGCCCAGGTAGTTGCGCAGCTCCTGCTCGGTCTTGTCCGGCGCGAGGCGCACCAGATGATCGAGGGGTGAGTCGTCCAGGCGCAGGGTCTCCAGCTGATGCTGGGCGAAGTAGCCGATGCTCACCCCGGCGCTCACTTCCAGCTTGCCGGAGAGCGGCGGGTTGGAGCCGGCCAGCATCTTGATGAAGGTGGATTTGCCGGCGCCGTTGCGACCGAGCAGGCCGATGCGCGAACCCGGTACCAGGTTGAGTTTGATCTTCTCCAGGATCACCTTGTCGCCGTAACCGGCGCTGAGGTTCTCCATGGCAATCAGCGGGGTCGGCAGGGCCGACGGCTCGCGAAACTCGAAGCTGAACTCGGAGTCGGCGTGGGCGGGCAGGATCTTCTCCATCCGCTCCATGGCCTTCAATCGGCTCTGGGCCTGACGGGCCTTGGAGGCCTTGTAGCGGAAGCGGTCCACATAGGATTGCATGTGGGCCATCTCCCGCTGCTGCTTCTCGTACATGGACTGCTGCTGGGCCAGGTGTTCGGCGCGCTGCAGTTCGAAGTCGGAGTAGCCGCCGCTGTATTCGTTGAGCTTGCCGTTCTCGATATGGATGATGCGAGTCACCACAGAGTCGAGGAAGTCGCGGTCGTGAGAGATGAGCACCAGCGTGCCCTGATAGCCCTTGAGCCACTTCTCCAGCCAGATGACGGCGTCGAGATCCAGGTGGTTGGTCGGTTCATCGAGCAGCAGCAGATCGGAGCGGCAGAGCAGCGCCTGGGCCAGATTCAGGCGCATGCGCCAGCCACCGGAGAAGCTGCGCACCGGCGAGCCGAGCTGCTCGTCGCCAAAGCCGAGGCCGTGCAACAGCTCGGCGGCGCGGGCGCGAATGCTGTAGGCACCGATGGTGTCGAGCTTGCCGTGCAGCTCGGCCACCAGCAGACCGTTGTCATCCCGCTCGGCCTGGGCCAGCTCGGCCTCCAGCGCGCGGAACTCCTTGTCGCCGTCGATCACGTAGTCGAGGGCGGAGCAGTCCAGCGCCGGGGTCTCCTGTGCCACCCCGGCAATCTGCCAGCCGGCGGGCAGGCTGAAGCTGCCGCTGTCGATGGCCAGCTCGCCCCGTACCAGTGCAAAAAAGGTGGACTTGCCACAGCCGTTCTTGCCCACCAGACCCACTTTGTGGCCGGGGTGAATGGTGGCGGATGCGTTGTCCAGCAGCTTGCGGCCGCCGCGGATCAGTTCGATTTGACTGGCAACTATCATGGATTGGTCTGCTTGGCTCAAATGAAGGAGAAAAACTGGCGCGGATCTTACGTGAAATGGCGCCGGTTTGCACTTTAGGTACGGGCCTGCTACTGGCTGGCACCACAAAAACATGTCATAACAGAACTATCAAACAGTATGACGGTGGAGGCTAGCATGCTGCATATCAGGGACATCATGACGACCCGGGTCGCCACCGTATCCATGGACGACAGGTTGAGCGTCATCAAGGAGATCTTCGAGCAGGCCCACTTTCGCCACCTGCTGGTGCTGGAAGAAGAGGAGCTGGTAGGTGTCATCTCCGATCGCGACCTGTTTCGCGCCATCAGCCCCTATCTCGACTCCGAGGCCGAGATGAGCCGCGACACCGAGACCCTCAACCGGCGCGCTCACCAGATCATGAGCCGCCACCCCATCACCATCGCTCCCCAGCTCACGGTGCGGGAAGGGGTCAAGCTGATGCTGGAGAAGAACGTCTCCTGCCTGCCGGTGCTGGAAAACGGCGCCCTGGTCGGCATCATCAGCTGGAAGGATCTGCTGCGCGCCGCCCTCGACAGCGACGCCTTCTAACCCGCCGGTACGGCTTGCAAGAGAATGAAAAAGGGCTCCGCGGAGCCCTTTGTTGTTGGTCACTGGTGCCAGCCCTCGTGTCAGGACAGCGGCTCCACCAGCAGGATATGGGAGTCATGCCCCGTCACCCGCACCTTGCTGCCGGCGAGCAGTGGCTGGCTGCAGCGCACCGTCCAGGCGGTGTCGTCCAGGTGTACCCGGCTCATCCCCTGAGTCACGTCATCCAGCAGCACCAGCTCGCGCCCCAGATACCCCTGCATCCGCTCGTTGATGGGGGCGGCGGCATCCTGCTCCGATCGATCCCGGCGGTGCTGCCAGCGCCACCAAGCCCAGGTGGTGAGCAGGGATTGCAGGGCGAACAGCAGCAGCTGGGCCTGCCAGCCGAAGGGCCAGACCAGCAGCAGCAGGCCCACCTCCAGCGCGGCGATGCCGGTCCAGAGCAGAAAGCCCACCGAGCCCAGCACCTCGATGGCCAGCAGCACGAAGCCGAGCCCCAGCCAGTGCCAGTGGGTCAGCCCCTCGAACAGGGCTGTCATGACTTGCCGCCCTTGCCATCCTTGAACAGCTCGGCCATGCCGGCCACGGCGCCGATCAGGCTGCCCGCCTCCAGCGGCATCATCACCACCTTGCTGTTGGGGCCTTCACCGATGCGGGCCAGCGCCTCTGTGTATTTTTGGGCCACGAAGTAGTTGATGGCCTGCAGATCCCCTTCGGCGATGGCTTTTGACACCATGTGGGTCGCCTTGGCTTCCGCTTCGGCGGCCCGCTCACGCGCTTCGGCGGCGAGGAAGGCGGCCTGACGCTCACCCTCGGCCTTGAGGATCTGGGACTGCTTCTCCCCCTCCGCTTTCAGGATCTTGGACTGGCGCACCCCTTCGGCTTCCAGCACCTCGGCCCGTTTCTGGCGCTCGGCCTTCATCTGGGCGTTCATGGCTTCGACCAGCG
Organism: Aeromonas dhakensis; assembly: GCF_002285935.1. NCBI lineage: Bacteria > Pseudomonadati > Pseudomonadota > Gammaproteobacteria > Aeromonadales > Aeromonadaceae > Aeromonas > Aeromonas dhakensis. The sequence goes on along the minus strand of NZ_CP023141.1, from coordinate 4,835,092 downwards.
CCAGCGGCGGACGTACATCCTTGATCTCGATCCGGGTCACCTTGATGCCCCAGGGGGCGGTGGCCGCATCCATGGTGCGCAGCAGCTTCTCGTTGATGGTGTCGCGCTGGGAGAGCATCTCGTCCAGCTCCATGGCGCCCAGCACGGTCCGCATGTTGGTCATGGTGAGATTGCGGATGGCGCTGGTGAGGTCATTGACCTCATAGCCGGCCTTGCGGGCATCCACCACCTGCACGAAGCTGATGGCGTCTATGGTCACGTTGGCGTTGTCGCGGGAGATCACCTCTTGCGCCGGGATGTCCAGCACCTGTTCCATCATGATGATCTTGTGGCCGATGCGATCTATGTAGGGGATCAGCAGGTTGAGGCCGGGGGAGAGGGTGCGGGTGTAGCGGCCGAAGCGCTCCACGGTCCAGTTGTAACCCTGCGGCACTATCTTGATGCCGGCGCTCAGGGTGAGAAGTACCAGAAACACAAAGATCCCCAGCACAATCAATGACTCATTCATCATTTAGCTCCTTATGAAACACTTTCACTAGCCTATGGCCTTGTGTACGGCACCACAAGCGCCTTTGTCATCATACGGCTTTGTTAATTACTAAAACGCATTAAAAAGCATTTTTTATTATTTTGAGGGATAAGCAGCCCTGCCTATAGTCGCCCCATATTAGTCGTGTTCCGAGGGATGGGCCGAAATGGATTATTTGCCGATGTTTGCCAAATTGGACGGTCGCCCTGTGCTGCTGGTGGGTGGGGGCGAAGTGGCCCTGCGCAAGGCGCGCCTGCTGCTGGCGGCCGGTGCCAGGCTGACCCTGGTCTCCCCCGAGCTGGAACCCGACTTCCATGAATTTGCCGGTCGCTTCACCCATCTGGCGGAGCGCTTCACCCCGGCCCACTTGGCCGGCCAGATCCTGGTGGTAGCCGCCACCGACGACCTCGAGGTGAACGCTCTGGTCTATCAGAGCGCCAACCAGCTCGGTCTGTTCGTCAACGTGGTGGACGACCCCAAGCGCTCCAGCTTTATCTTCCCCTCCATCATCGATCGCAGCCCCATCATGGTGGCGGTCTCCAGCGGCGGCAAGGCGCCTGTGCTGGTGCGCCTGTTGCGCGAGCGGCTCGAGAGCCTGCTGCCTCGCCACCTCGGCGGCCTGGCCGAGCTCTCCGGTCGGGTACGCGACCGGGCCAAGCGGGTGCTCTCCTCCATTTCCGACCGCCGCCGCTTCTGGGAGCGGGCGTTTGCCTCCAACACCCTGGCCGGTCTGATTGAGAAAGAAGATTGGCAAGGGGCCGAGAGCTGGCTGAACGAGGGGCTGGACAAGGCCCGGACCGAGGTGGGTGAGGTGGTACTTGTAGGGGCGGGCCCCGGCGATCCGGGCCTGTTGACCCTCAAGGCGCTGCAACAAATTCAACAGGCCGAGGTGGTGCTCTATGACCAGCTGGTCTCCGCCGAGATCCTGGACCTGGTGCGCCGCGATGCGACCCTGGTGTCGGTCGGCAAGAAGGCGGGTGCCCACAGCGTGCCGCAGGAGGAGACCAACCGCCTGCTGGTGGAATACGCCAGGGCGGGCAACCGGGTGGTGCGGCTCAAGGGGGGCGATCCCTTCATGTTCGGCCGTGGTGGCGAGGAGCTGGAAGTGTTGGCCGAGGAGGGCATCCCCTTCTCCGTGGTGCCCGGTATCACAGCCGCCGCCGGTGCCACCGCCTATGCCGGCATTCCGCTCACTCACCGCGACCATGCCCAGAGCGCAGTTTTCATCACGGGCCACTGCCAGAAGGAGGGCAAGGAGCCCGACTGGCAGCAGCTCGCCGCCACCAGCCAGACCCTGGTCATCTACATGGGGCTGATGCGCTCCGAGCATATCCAGCAGCAGCTGGTGAACCATGGCCGAAGTGCCGCCACCCCCATCGCCATCATCGAGCGTGGCACCACGGCGCGGCAGCGGGTACTGACCGGCACCTTGGCGGAGCTGGCCGAGCTGGCCGCCCAGGCGGTGAGCCCGTCCCTTATCGTCATCGGCGAGGTGGTTGCCCTGCGTAAACAGCTCGCCTGGTTTGGCGAGACGGCGCAGGGGCAGGGGGCCGACAGCGGCCACGAGCTCAAGCTGGTGAGCCTGGCCTGAGGCCGAGACCCGAATCGATTTGACGGTGTTGCCAAGGCGGCACCGACCTGAACCAAGACCGCGTACCGACCAGGCGCGTCAGCAATGAACCGAGGACCCAGACATGGACCGTGAAAGATTGACCCATCTGCAGCAGCTGGAAGCCGAGAGCATCCACATCATCCGCGAGGTGGCTGCCGAATTTGAAAACCCGGTGATGATGTACTCCATCGGCAAGGACTCCTCCGTCATGTTGCACCTGGCCCGCAAGGCCTTCTATCCGGGCAAGATCCCGTTTCCCTTGCTGCACGTCGACACCGACTGGAAGTTCAAGGAGATGATCAAGTTCCGTGACGAGACCGCCAAAAAGTACGGGCTGGATCTGATCGTTCACAAGAACCCGGACGGCCTCGCCATGGGCATCAACCCCTTCGTGCACGGCAGCGGCAAGCACACCGACATCATGAAGACCGAGGGGCTCAAGCAGGCGCTCAACAAATACGGCTTCGACGCCGCCTTCGGTGGTGCCCGCCGCGACGAGGAGAAATCCCGTGCCAAGGAGCGGGTCTACTCCTTCCGCGACAAGTCTCACCGCTGGGATCCCAAGAACCAGCGCCCGGAGCTGTGGCGCGTTTACAACAGCCAGGTCAACAAGGGGGAGAGCATCCGGGTGTTCCCGCTCTCCAACTGGACCGAGCTGGATATCTGGCAATACATCTACCTCGAGAACATCGACATAGTGCCGCTCTACTTTGCGGCCCATCGCCCTGTGGTGGAGCGCAATGGCATCAAGATCATGGTGGATGACGAGCGCATGCCCATCGGCCCGGAAGATGAAGTGAAGCAGGAGCTGGTGCGCTTTCGTACCCTCGGCTGCTACCCGCTGACCGGGGCGATCGAGTCCAATGCCACCACCTTGCCGGAGATCATCGAAGAGATGCTGATCACCACCTCGAGCGAGCGGCAAGGGCGGCTTATCGACCACGATCAGGCCGGCTCCATGGAGCAGAAGAAGCGTCAGGGCTATTTCTAAAAAAATGTTCTAAGGAATCGCAACATGAACAACCACATTCAGACCGCCATCAGCGAACAGGGCATTGAAGCCTACCTGCACGCCCAGCAACACAAGAGCCTGCTGCGCTTTCTCACCTGCGGCAGCGTGGACGATGGCAAGAGCACCCTCATCGGCCGCCTGCTGCACGACTCCCAGCAGATCTATGAAGATCAGCTCAAAGCGCTGGAGTCCGACAGCCAGAAGCTTGGCACCACCGGCGAGAAGCTGGATCTGGCGCTGCTGGTGGACGGCCTGCAGGCGGAGCGCGAGCAGGGCATCACCATCGACGTGGCCTACCGCTATTTCTCCACCGCCAAGCGCAAATTTATCATCTCGGACACCCCGGGCCACGAGCAGTACACCCGCAACATGGCCACCGGCGCCTCCACCTGCGATCTGGCCATCATCCTGATCGACGCCCGCAAGGGGGTGCTGGATCAGACCCGCCGCCACAGCTTTATCGCGAGCCTGCTTGGCATCAAGCAGTTCGTGGTGGCGGTCAACAAGATGGATCTGGTGGAGTTCAGCCAGGAGGTGTTCGAGCGCATCAGCTTGGAGTATCGCGAATTCGCCAAGAAGCTCAGCGTTGACACCATCCATATCGTGCCGGTCTCGGCGCTGGACGGTGACAACGTGGTCAACCCAAGCGACAAGCTGGCCTGGTATCAGGGCGAAACCCTGCTCTCTCTGCTGGAGTCTGCCGAAGTGGAGCGCGAGCTGGAGCGTCACCCGGTGCGCCTGCCGGTACAGTACGTGAACCGCCCCAACCTCGATTTTCGCGGCTTCGCGGGGACGCTGGCCTCCGGCATCCTGCGGGTCGGCGACAAGCTGGCGGTGCTGCCGTCCGGCAAAGAGAGCACGGTGACTCGTATCGTCACCTTCGACGGGGATCTGGAGTACGCCCTGCCGGGTCAGGCCATCACGGTCACCTTCGCGGACGAGATCGACATCAGCCGGGGCGACCTGCTGGTAGATGCGGCGAAAAAGCCCCAGGTGACCCAGAACGTGCTGGCCCACATCGTCTGGATGGGGGAGGAGTCCCTGCAGCCGGGCCGGGTCTATGACGTCAAGCTGGCGACCAAGAAGAGCCGTGGCCAGGTGGAGGCCATCCGCCACCGTATCGAGATCAACAAGCTCGACGAGCTGCCGGCCTCCGAGCTCAAGCTCAACGAGATCGGCCTGTGTGAATTCAGCCTGACCGACCCGGTGGCGTTCGATCCCTACCAGGAGATCCGCGACACCGGCAGCTTTATCCTGATCGACCGGCTGACCAACGTCACCGTGGGCGCGGGCATGATAGTGGAAGGGCTGGCGGCCAAGGCGGTGGCAGGGCAATACAGCGAGTTCGAAGTCGAGCTCAACGCTCTGGTGCGCAAGCACTTCCCCCACTGGCAGGCGCTGACCATCAGCAACGATTCCGGCAAGGAGTAAGCCCATGACCTGGCAACAATCCCTGGTGCTGGGTCTGCTGGCTGCCCTCGTCGCCCTGCTGATCCAGGGCAAACTCCGGCCGGCGCTGCTCTTCTCGGGCGCCGTGCTCATCACCTACCTGAGCGGCCTGGCGGACATCAACGCCGTGGTGGCGGGCTACACCAACAGCGCCCTGCTGACCCTGGTGCTGTTGCTGCTGGTGTCGCTCGCGGTGGAAAAGACCCGGGTCATGAGCTGGTTCGCCAACCTGGTGGGCACCGGCTCCTTTAACAAGGTGCTGGTGAAGGTGTGGTTCTCCACCGCCTTCCTGTCGGCGTTCGTCAACAACACCGCCGTGGTGGCCTCCATGCTGGGGGCGGTCAAGCGCAACCCCAACCATGCGCCCTCCCGGTTGCTGCTGCCCATGTGCTTCGCGGCGACCTTTGGCGGCGTGCTGACCCTGATCGGCACCTCCACCAACCTGATCGTCAACAGCTTCCTCATCAAGATGGGGGCCAAGCCGCTCGGCATGTTCGACTTCTTCATGGTGGGGGCGGGGACCCTGCTGACCGGCCTCATCGCCGTGTTGCTGTTTGCCCGCCACCTGCCGGAGCAGGACACCGAGATGAGCCGGGAATCCGGCTATTTTCTCGAGGCCAAGGTGGGCCCCGGCTCCCCCATGGCCGGGCGCAGCGTCAAGGAGAACGGCCTGCGCAGCCTGAAAAGCCTCTATCTTGCCGAGATCATTCGTGGCAACCAGGTGATCTGCCCGGTGCAGCCGGAACACGAGCTGCACGAGGGAGACATGCTGCTGTTTTGCGGCGACGTGGAGAGCGTCGGCGTGTTGCAGGAGCTCAAGGGGCTGGATCTCTACGGCCAGCACCGCCTCAACGGCCAGCACCTGGTGGAGGTGATCGTCAGCCACAGCTCGCGGCTGGTGGGCCAGACCATCAAGGACGCCGAGTTTCGCACCCACTTCGATGCGGTGGTACTGGCGGTGCGCCGGGGTGAAACCCAGCTCACCGGCGGCCTCGGCCAGATTGAACTGCACGCAGGGGACACCCTGCTGCTGGCCCCCGGCCCCAAGTTTGCGGGCAACAAGTCCCTCTCCCGCGAGTTCGTGGTGGTGAGCGGGCTGGAGGCCTCCACCCGGCTCGATGCCACGCGCAGCGCCGCCGTGGTGGCGGGGTTCCTTGGAGTGCTGACCCTGTCGGTGCTCGATCTGGTGCCGCTGTTCAAGGGGCTGTTGGTGATGCTGGTGGTGCTGCTGTTCTCCCGCATCCTGACCCTGGACGAGATCCGCCGCCGCTTTCCGCTGGATATCTGGCTGGTGGTGGGCGGGGCGCTGGCTATCGCCGATCAGCTGGAAAAAAGCGGCCTGGCCAAGCTCATCGCCGACTGGCTGATGGGGGAGTTCAACGGCGCCAGCCCCATCATCGCCTTTATCGGCATCTACCTGTTTACCCTGGTGCTGACCGAGCTGATGAGCAACAACGCCGCTGCGGCCCTGGCCTTCCCCATGGGTTACCAGCTGGCGCTCAGCATGGATGTCTCGACCATGCCGTTCATTCTGGCGGTGCTGTTCGGGGCGAGCTCCAGCTTTATCCTGCCCTACGGCTACCAGACCAACCTGATGGTCTATGCGGCGGGCAACTACAAGATGCCGGACTACCTCAAGCTGGCCCTGCCGGTCTCCCTGGCCTACAGCATCGGGGTGATCGTCATGGTGCCCCTGCTGTTTCCGTTTTAAGGCGGCGCAACTGAGCTTTGCAGGGAATAGGAATACACGACGACCGTGGCCCCCGTCAGTGGCGAGTGGCCAGAGGCTGAGCTCCAGGGAGCCAGACCGTTTCAGCATTGAGGCGCGCGCGCCAAGCAAGGAGTGTGAATGAGCAATATCGTGTGGCATGCCCATGCCGTGGACAAACGGAGCCGGGCCGAGCAGAAGGGACAGAAGCCTCTGGTGATCTGGTTTACCGGCCTCTCCGGGGCGGGCAAGTCCACCCTGGCGGGGGCCCTGGAGCAGGCGTTGGCGGCCGAGGGCAAGCACACCTATCTGCTGGATGGGGACAACGTGCGCCACGGCCTCTGTGGTGATCTCGGCTTCGATGACGCCGCCCGCCAGGAGAATATCCGCCGGGTTGGCGAGGTGGCGAAACTCATGGTGGATGCGGGCCTTATCGTACTCACCGCCTTTATCTCGCCGTTTCGTGCCGAGCGGGAGCTGGTGCGCAAGCTCGTGGGTGAAGGGGAGTTTGTCGAAGTGTTTGTCGATGCGCCGCTCGCCGTTTGTGAAGAGCGCGACCCCAAGGGACTCTACAAGAAGGCGCGGGCAGGGGAAATTCGCAATTTCACCGGTATCGACTCCGCCTACGAGGCACCCGAGCAGCCGGAAATTCATCTGCTGAATGCTGGTAAACCTGTGGAAGTGCTGGTGGATGAGTTGCTGACTGCCCTTCGGCAGCGGGGTTTGATCGACTGAGGTTGATTTTTGGGGAGCTCGGTCGCGCTTCTGGCCTACGATGTGCATCTTGATGCGGCTTTGCCGTAGCATAGGGTGCGAGGTCATTGCCCTTGAAGGGGAGTAGCCCGCCATGCTGGCTGTGGCGAGTGACTTTTTTGCGTGGCCAACGAAAAGTCACCAAAAGAAAGGTCTTCCGCCGATTCTCTCTCCTTCATCGAGTTCCCTCATCTTAGCCACAGCACCGACGGTACGTGCCGATGGGCCCTCCATGGCCCGCCACCGCTCGCTCGATATCCCTGTCTCGCGACTTGGTGCAGTGGCCTCGTCTCGGCGAATCAGAGGGGACCAATACAGTGCCCGTCTGTGACAATGGGGATAGTTCGCCAGTCGGTTGGCCACATTATGTGGCGTTCAGAACGGTGAGTTCCCCAATTTCACTCATGAAATACATCGATTATTACAAAAGTGGTAAACTGGCGATTGTTGTGAGTGAGCTAAAAACAGAGGGGGTGGGGCGGTGACTGAAAGCAAGAATGACGTTTCCGATAACGTTGATTTTTCTGAGGTGTTTAGTGGTGTCGATATTAATGAAATAGTTAAATCTTTTCAGGAATATACTCAGGCCTTAAACTCATTTTTTACAATCTACACGCCTGAAACTAGTAAGGCTCTCATCCGTATACATAGTAATTTCAACCCTGAATTTTTCACTCAACAGGAGGTTGCTTTTGCAAATGAAGCTTTAAAGCTTGCAAACTATGACGAAAGTGCCCTTCACGGTGAGTTAGTTGTACTATTCTCGACTCCAGTTATTGTCTCAGAGCTTACTTGTTTCGGGGTGTCTAAATCTGAAAATGAAGGGGCGGTTAGGCTTATATCCTTCCGCGGTATAGATAAGAGATTTGCAACCAAAAGAACAACCGAATTTCCTCGTGATAGTCCGCCTTTCTCCAAGTATAAAATATATGATGTTGCGTTGGGGCTCATTTTGCCAAAGCACAGTACATTTTGCTCTGTGGGTGTGGTGAGCACCTCTGCGCTGCTTACTGAACCGGAAAAGTTTGATAGGGCGAAAGATGCTCTAAACAGAGCTAGAGAAATACCGCTTATCGAAATGCAAAAGATTAAAGGTAAGCTTGATGATATTAATGGTTTTATCGATATTAAGCGAGGCTTGTTTGATTCTATATCTAGTGATATAAGCATATTAGAGCAAGAGCGGTCCAACGCAGAAAATAGTCTAGCTCACAGTCAGAATGCTCTGGAAAAAGTCAGAAATGACATCGACAAGTCAAATCGGGAGTATGTAAAGCTTTCAAAAGATATTGCCGATGAGTCTGAAAATTTAATCGCGATAGAGAAAAGAATCGCCGTTGAGACGGATTTGTACAAGAAAGAAGAAAATAAACTTAAGTTGTTGGGTGTCGATACTGAGAAAGCGAGCGATGCCCTAAAGGCGGTACAGCAAGAGTTAGCTATTGCTAATCGGAAAAAAAATCTTACCACCCTCGATATGGTGGGGCACTCTAATGAAACGTCTAAACAGTTAAAGCCATATTATTTCTTGGCTATTTCTACATTTATCGCGTTAGCTTTTATGGCAAGATACATATACGGGAATGGTGAGAGCTTTATGTATATGGTGCCATTTTTGGGTAATGTTAGTGCTTGGGATATTCTTCTCAGTAGATTGCCGCTGATTACAGCCACCACCCTGATTATTGGCGGTTTATCGGGTGTTTTCTTTTTCTTGGTTAAGCATATCGTCTCTCTTAATAATGAGAAAATGGCAATGCTTAAGGCCGCCATTTTGGCAGAACAAATAACTAACTCCATTGAATGTGAGCATATGACTGAGCGGGAAAAACTAGAGTTCAAGCGTGACACTAAAATCAGGCTCATAACTCAAGTTTTCTCTAAGAGTGAGCCAGAGATAGACAAGGCTAGCTTTATCATGGATGTTCTAAAAGCACTCAGTGATAAAAAATAGTTCAATAAAGCCGCCGTATAAACGGTGGCTTTATTAACATGACTCATCATCTCGTATGTTGAGCTAAAAATGGTAGGTCGGTGCTGAACGAAGTGAAGCCCAACGTTTACCAGAAATGTATCTGCAAATTTTTTACCGATCGGCCCAATCCATCTTTATCCCGCTCTGGTTTAGGTGGTTATTTTCGTCCGTTGGGCTTCGCTATGCTCTGCGCCAACCTACAAAAAACAAAAAATGGTCGGGCCCAATAGTTGCTTTGAAAAGTTTGTTATAGGGCTAATTCCCCGCTCCATTCATTGCATTTAGTTAGTTGAATAAACTCATCGCTAGGATGCAGGTATATTGCTTCTATTTGGTTTGAGCTAATGTCTTCAGTGCTATATCCCTCGTGTTCAATGCTATTGCTAATCAGATAGCCTCGTTCCTGTAAATAGGAACGAATAAGCGCTGAACATGGATAATAGCTTTCTTTTAGCGAGCTGATAGCAACATTCGCTTTAATGACACAAGGAATACCAATCTCTTTTAGGGCATCGCCAGTTATTTTTTGATTTTCATGGCTATTGTAAAGAGCTTCGCCACCCCACGATTTAAAAAATCGATGGATACCGTAAAAGCCAGCAAGGTGAGGCTCAAAGAAGCAAAACCACAACATAAACGCTCTATTACTATCGTCAGCTTGATTACGGGCTAACAGCTTTTGAGACACCGCCCGCTCAATTTCTTGAGCTGACTCTAATCTTAGTACTCTTTGCCTTAGAGATTCACCGCATTGTAACTTCATACCATTCTTACGAATATCTTCAATTTCGTAATGTGTTAATTTTGTACAATGGTAGCCAATAAGTGAAAATTCCTTTAAAAGACTACGAAACTCTAGGATAGCGTGGTCATATACATACGCTGACACCCTATCCACACCGGAAGTTTCCCAACCAATAAACTTGAGGTGGTTACGGTCTAAATAGTCTACTACTTGCACTGGCCAAGTTGATTGCTGAGATATAACTATCGACATTTATTGATAACCTTTTATTATTTACTATCTCGTATGTTGGGCTAAAAATCGTAGATTGGTGCTGAACGAAGTGAAGCCTAACGTTTACTGCGAAATGTATCTGCAAATTTGTTTTACCGAACGACCCCATACATCTTTATCCAGCTCTGGTTTACGTGATCATGCTCGTCCGTTGTGCTTCGCTCTGCGCCAACCTACAACACCACGTGACCACCCCTGAATTTCAGTCTCCAGCCTGCTAAGCCCCGCTTCAATCAGTTGCCGCTGGATTAATTGGTAGGATTATCTATTTTGGACCTTAACCAAATATTTATATCGCTGACGACCTCTTTGCGAAGGCTTGTCCCGTCACTATTTTTTAGTCCATGATCGAGCTCTTCGTAACGCAGATACTCGATATTGTTCTTCCCGAGTTCTTTAAGGCGCTGCATCATTTCATCTGTTTTTTGCGGTGATACCGAGGTATCCATTCCACCCTGAATGATCAGCAAAGGAGAATTTACTTTTTTAAGGGTATCAAGCTGATCGATGGAGAGCATCTGCCGCCACCAATGATAACCGTGTCCACTCACCTCAAGCTCAAATGGTTTACTGTTAAGAACATGCTCGGCAAACCCTTTGAAATCGTTGATCTCTTTTCTCGCCGCTGCGGGGTTGTTATGCTTTGCAGCGATACTGTGTGAGACGTCATCGATAAACCAGCGGCCACCACCATTAAAGGCAACGGTGGCATCAATATAGTCAATATCTGCGGTCACCAGATTGGTGATAACGGCCCCCTCACTGCCGCCCAAGAGAATAAATGTCTTGTATTGCCCATCTTTTCGAACGATATCGAGCACCGTTTTGATATCCGCGACCCGCTGCGCAGGGCTGTCCTTTTCAAGGTACTGAGCAGGGCAATCCTTGCGTGCCGGATCGGTACTGTATTTTAATTGGCTGTCAATGCCGTACTTTTCGACTAGTAGAATATCAGCTTCTGGCCAAACATTTTTATAGTCGGAAAGTATCGAGTCTATGTTAAGCACGCTGTTGCAATCAGAGCCTTGCAGAATCAATAGCAAGGTATCTGTATCATGGGAATGTTGGACCAAGTAATAGGAGATAGGCGAACTATCATCCCTGCTGGCAGTGCGAGTCATGACCTCTTGGGCGCTTGTCGAGCATGTCAAAAAGAGCAAAAATAAATATATTGTTCGCATTCTCATTTTACCCTTGGCGATCAGGACAAGGCGCAACCATGCAGAGCGCAGAAATCCTGCCGAGTCCATAAAATGCAAGTGGGGCAGGTTACCATGGCATCATGGTAATGATACTAGCCCCAGCTGTTATTGGTTTTTGCATAACGAACGACCTGATATATCGCTATGTTTTCAGTTGCCAGCAGCCTGATTATTTCTGGTATGCATTGAATGGGGAGCTCCATTTCATAGCCATGGGCCAAGGTTACTATTTTTTCAGCCCGTGCGGGGCCCAGAAAACCAGAGATGATTTCCTTGGCCATACCATCATGATCACGAATCTCGAAATAGACGCGGTACATGTCAGATGTGTAATCCAGTGGTGTGCCTATTTCCTTAGTCTCATATGGCGGTACTGCGTCTGTGTTGTTCATGTTTCCTCTGAATTCTTTAATTTTTTAATGCGCCAAGGAGATATTACGCATTGGCGTATCATGTCTGAAGGGAAATGCTGCCTTTTATGGCGAAGAGTTTCCAGTCAAATTAGTAGCTAAGCAGGGTGTAACGCGCTCTTTTAGCTCTATCACCTGGGCAGTGAAATAATGGCGCCAACAAAATCAGGGCTGTCATCCTTCTTAATAACGCGCAGCAGATCGCCACCCGCGTGGCTATTCCTCAAGCAAGGCTACCGCCCCTGAATTCCAGCCTCCAGTCTGCTGCTCCTTCCCTGTGGTGTGGCTCCGGTCTGGTTCATGGCTGACTCCGACAAGAGGGGATCTGATGGCCATGTTACCGAACGGAGCTGGTGAGGGAAGGGGGAGTGAGTGATTTCTCGGGCAAGATCAATAAATTGAGCTGCCATGGGGGGGGCGGGCGATAGGGGTGTCTCAGCGTCCGTACTTTCTCAATGCTCGCTGCGCATTTGGACGGGGGAATGAACTGGGGGGCGTCACGCTGTTGAGTGAGGTGTAGTGCAGAAGCCAGGGCGAGGGCATCAAGGCCGGGCCAGTGATGGCATGGGCATCCCGGCCCGGTCAGATCTGCGTTTCCCACCAGAGATAAATGGGCCCGCTGTCGGTAACGACAGGGGCCCTTTTTGTTGTTAGCGCACGGTCTCGGGATCAGCGGGCCAGCACCACCTGGCCGGCAGGGCTGGGATTGGCAAGTTGTGGAGAGGCGGGTTGTTGCTGGAACTGGCGTACCAGTCGATCCAGGTCACTCAGCTGTCGTACCAGCTGGTTGATGCCGTGGACGGCATGCTGGCTGCCGACGCTGGAGTCATCGGCCAGGGTCTTGATGCTGAGCACGTTGCGATCGATGTCGGCAGTGACCTGGGACTGCTCCTGCACGGCCTGGGCTATCTGGCTGCTGCCGGAGGCGACCTGCTGCAACATGCTGTTGATCTGCTGCAGTATGGTGCCGGTAGCGGAGGCCTTCTGCTGGCAGCTGGCGGAGAGATCCCCCCCTTTTTCCATCGCCTGCTCGGCGTTGGCCGCGCTGGTTTGCAGCAGGTTGATCATCTTCTGGATCTCGCCGGTGGAGGCCTGGGTCTTGATGGCCAGGGATCTGATCTCGTCTGCCACCACCGAGAAACCGCGGCCCGCCTCACCGGCACGGGCCGCCTCGATGGCCGCATTGAGGGCCAGCAGGTTGGTCTGGTTGGCGATGCTGTTGATGACGTCGAGGATGCCGTCGATATCCCGGCATTGGGTCGCCAGGGTGTGGATCACCGTCTTGGAGGTGGCGATCTCGCCGTGCATCCCCTCGACCGCCCCTATGGTCTCCTGCACGCTGCGGTTGCCTTCCCGGAACAGGTCGGCGGTTTCATCCAGCAGGTCGGAGGCGGCGGTGGAGCTGTGGGACACCTCGCGGATCGACTCGGCCATCTGGGTGATAGCGGTGGCGACCTGATTGGTCTCGGCTTGTTGTTGCTGCAGGTTGCTGGTGATGGATTCGGCATTGCGCAGATCGCCTTCAGCCGAGTGCAGGATCCGGCTGCAGGTCTGCTGGGTGCGCGCCAGCACGGCGTTGAACTCGGCCTGGTTCATCAGCATGGCGAGCTCGATGGCGGCGATGTTGTCGACCTTGTTGGTGTAGAGCAGCTGCATCAGCGGGTTGTCGAAGCGGCTGCGGGCCAGCTTGTCGAGCTTGCCGAGGCGACGGTTCAGGGCCTGGGTGATCATGGCCGCCAGCAGCAAAGGCAGCACGGCCAGGGCCAGCAGCCAGCCGGAGGCCTGCTCATACCCCAGCGCCATCATGGCCACCAGGCTCGGCAGCAGGCAGAGGGTGATTGCCAGCGTGTGGGAGAAGGCCGGCAGCCGGAGCGCCAGCGGCGCCTTGTCGGCGCGCAGCCCGGCATAGATGCGCTCGGCCCGCTGCTTGATCTCCTCGCTGGGGGCGGTACGCACCGATTGATACTCCACCACCTTGCCGTGGGCATCCTTGATCGGCGTGACGAAGGCGCTGACCCAGTAGTGATCGCCGTTCTTGCAGCGATTCTTCACCGGCCCCATCCAGCTCTTGCCGGCCCGGATATGGTGCCAGAGGTCGGCGAAGGCCTGCTTGGGCATGTCCGGGTGGCGCACCAGGTTGTGGTGCTCCCCCTGCAGCTCCTCCAGCGTGAAGCCGGCGATCTGGCAGAACTCCTCGTTGGCGTAGGTGATACGGCTCTCCAGATCCGTGGTGGAGATGAGGTGCTGGTGTTCGGGATAGCGACGCTCATGCTGGGTGACAGGCTGATTGACTCTCATGGTGTGCTCCGAAACCGGGTTGTGGGGAAGGAGTCATCACCAATGCAAGGGCTGCACCAGCGGGGGTGAAAATCGTCGATCATGCGGCACTCATGCGGCACGGCGGGGGGCGATGACCGGTGGCGAGCGGATCTGCGGGCGCGGGGCTGACGAGTCAGAGGCGGCGGATTTGCATTTCAGGAACCGTTTTGGCAACGGCGGCGCCATTTCGCGAGCGGCGGCGGGAGGCGCAAAACAGCGGAGCCCTGACGGGCTCCGGAGGATCAGGGGGTCGGTTCGGTCGGGGCCGGCTCAGGCCCGGCGGGCGGGGTCAGCATCATGGTCTCGATCTGCAGCCCCTGCACCAGCACGGTTTTCAGATCCTGCAGGTACTCCTCCAGCGGCGGCTCCTGCAGCAGCTGGGCGAGCTCGTTGCCGACCGGGGTCAGCCGGTAGTAGAGCAGGGTGATGTTGGCCTGCTTGCGCTGCAGGCGCCAGCGCTGATCGCCGAACTCCAGCTCTACCCCGTCGGCGGGCAGCGGGCCGGACTCCAGCTCGCCCCGGTGCAGCAGGCCGAGTTCGAACAGCTGCAGCAGGGCGTTGTAGGGGATACGGTACTTGCCAAGGCCGAGCCGGGTCACCCGGGCGCGGCTGAGCAGGCTGGCCCCCTTGTGCAGCCCCAGCAGCAGGCGCTGCTCGTCGCTGCCCACGTAGTGGCAGGAGAGGGAGCAGATGCGCTGGAACAGCTGGGCCTCGCGCTGGGTCATCTCTTTGAGGGTGGTGAGCGCCCGGATGGAGAAGCGGCCCGGGGTGGCGATCTCGATGGCGAAGATGCGGCCCCACAGCTGCTGCATGGGCACCATGCTGATGTCTTCCGCCAGTTGCAGGAAGTGGGTCAGCCAGTCGCTGTCCATCTCGCCGCCGGCGGCGGTCTCCTCGCAGTGGCGGGAGGCCATCACCATGATGGACTCCAGGTTGCGCTGGCGGGCGGCCTGATCCGCCAGCTGGCGAAAGGCGGCGCGCTGCTCGAAGGTACTGTCGCTGTTGCGGATGAGCATGCCGTCGATGCCGCGGCTGCGGGCCAGGCGCAGGGTCTGCTCCTGGCTGCTCAGGATGGAACTCTCTTTCTTGGGCGGGGGCAGGTCAGCCATGCTGGCTCCGTGATCGCAAGGTCTAGCCTTGAATGTTACTCCAACCGGGATGGCGGGCAATCCCTCAGGCAGGGGCTGGCCGGGTTCTTGCCGTCGTGGATAACAAAACGGCCTCCCGCGGGAGGCCGTGTGCCTGGTTACTGCTCTTCGTAGACGCTCACCTCGACCGCCTCCAGCGAATAGGAGGCGGTGGCCATCTCGTGACTGGAGCTGACCGTGCGCATCTTGCCCTTCACCCAGATGGCGTCCCACAGGTCGTCCACCGGCGCTCCCTTGGGGTAGCTCACGTAGACCACCTGGTTGGTGGGCGGGGGCGGCACATGGATGCAGGCGCCGAAGTAGGGCACCAGCAGGAAGGCGGTGATCTTCTTGGCGTCCCCCTCCAGCGGCACCACGAAGCCCGGGATGCGCACCTCTTGGCCGTCCAGCTTCTTGTTGACCCCGCCCACCGGCTGGGGCACAGAGGCAAGATTGCCATCGTGGCTCACCTGGGGTGGGGGCAGCAGTTTTTCACCTTCCGGAATGAGCACATCCCAGTCGATGGTCTTGTAGTCGGCGGCCATGACCGGCAGCGTCAGCAGGGCGGCCAGCAGCGCCACGATTCTCCACTTCATCATCTGTCCTTCTCGTTTTTTATGGGCGCCTGGCTAGACGCGAATGCTCATGCCGTCGCTCAGGCTGTAGCGATAAGCGCGGGCGGCGGGCAACAGGCCTATCACCATGCCGGCCAGCCAGACCAGCCCCAGCAGTTGCCACTCGTGGGCGCTTGGCAGCCCCAGGCTCAATTGCAGGCCATAGTGACCGAGCAGCCAGGGGGTGGCAAGGGCTTGGCCCAGGTAGAGCGCGGCTACCCCGAGCGCGATGCCGGCGGTGGTGAGGGCCATCGCCTCCAGCGCCAGCAGGAGGAACAGGTGGGAGGGGCCGGCGCCGAGGGAGCGCAAGATGGCGAGCTCACGGCGCCGCTCGTTGAGGCCGGCCAGCAGGGTGGTCAGCATGCCGATGAGGCCTGCCACCACCACGAAGCCGGCGATCACCGACAGCGCCGTCTCCGCCACGCTCATCAGACTCCACAGCTCCTGCAGGGCGGCCCCCGGCAGGATCGCCATCAGCGGCTCGCCCCGGTAGGTGTTGACGCTGCGTTGCAGCTGGAACGCCAGGATCCGGTTGCTGAGCCCCACCATGAAGGCGGTGATGGTCTTGGGGGTGAGATCCTGCGCCAGTGCCTGCTCGGCGGTCACGTTCTTGCTGTGACGGCCGGTGTCCCAGCCCAGGTGGATCGCCTCGATACCGGCCAGCGGCACATGGATGGTGCGATCGATGGGGGTGCCGGTCGGTGCCAGGATCCCCACCACCTTGAACGGCAGGTTGTCGTGCTGGCTGAACGAGGTATTGCCGGCGCCGTGGGCGATGACGATGGACTGCCCCAGGTGATAGCCGAGCTTCTCGGCCACCTGGGCGCCGAGCACCGCCTCGAACGGCGTCTCGAATGCTCGCCCTTCACGCATGACCAGTGCCTGCTGCTGGCCATATTTGAGGTGGGTGAAGTAGTCGCCATTGGTGCCAAGCACGCGAAACCCCTTGTGGGAGTCACCAAGGGAAAGCGGGATGGTCCAGGCGATGCCGGGTTGTTGCTTGATCGCCTGATAGGCGTCCCAGCCCACGTTGTTGGTGGGATTGCCGATGCGAAACACCGAATAGAGCAGCAGGTTCACCTGGCCGGAGCGGGCGCCGACGATGAGGTCCGTGCCCGAAACCGTATTGGCGAAGCTCTCGCGGGCCTGATTGCGCACTCGCTCCACCCCGAGCAGCAGGGTGACGCTGATGGCGACCGCCAGCAGGGTGAGCCCGGCGGTGAGGCGGCGGGCCCAGAGGCTTTGCAGGGCGAGTTTCAGCATGTTGCCCTCCTGTTCAGTTGTTGCAGGTTCTCCACCCGCGGAAAGAGCGGTTCGAGGTAGGGGTCGTGGCTGACGAAGATCAGGGTCGAGCCCTGCTTGTCGCACTCCTCGAACAGCAGCTTGATGAAGGCGGCCCGGTTGTCGGTATCCAGCGCCGAGGTGGGCTCGTCGGCGATCACCAGCGGCGGTGAGCCGATGAGCGCGCGGGCGGCGGCCACCCGTTGCTGCTGGCCGATGCTGAGGGCATGGACGGGCCTGTGCAGCGCCTCCTCGGGCAGTTGTAATTCCCGCAGCAGGCGGCGCGCCTCCTCGGCCGGGCTGCCCTGCAGCCGGGCCCGCTTCTCGGGGGAGAAGGTGAGGGCGCTGGTGACGTTGTCCTGCACGGATAAAAACGGCAGCAGGTTGAACTGCTGGAAGATGTAACCCAGATTGGCCGCCCGGAAGTGGTCACGGGCCCGGCCAGAGAGCCGGGCCAGCGGTTGGCCCAGCACCTCCAGGGTGCCGTGGTTGGCGGTCTGGATCCCGGCCAGCAGGCCGAGCAGGGTCGACTTGCCCGAACCGGACGGTCCCTTGATGAACACCCGTTCCCCCTCGCCGATGGTGAGGGCGGGCAGATCGAGTACAACCTCGTGACCCGGCCAGGCAAAGGCCAGATCGCGGATCTCAACCACGGCGTTTTTCATGGCGTTACCAGCTCAGTTGGTTGGCGGAGGGGGTCAGCTCGGCCGCGGTCTGGCCTGTGGGCAGGATGCCCTGCACGCTCAGCTTCTCCAGGCTCGGATAGACGCTGAACAGGGTGGCTTCCAGCCCGGTCAGCTTGGCTGGCTCCGCGCAGGTGTAGGTGTACATGGCACCCATATCGGCGTGACCGGCATCGTCGTGCTGGTGTTCGTCGTGTTTGCCGTCAGACTTCTGGTGGTCATGGTCATGGTCATGGTCATGGTCATGGTCATGGTCATGGTCATGGTCGTGGTCGTGATCTTCCTTGGCGGCCTGCAACGCCTGCTGGGTCAGCGTGCAGCCGGCGGCCGGGTCGAGGCGCAGCAGGGCATCGGGTTGCTTGAGCTGGGCCACGGCCTTGGCGTATTGCGCCTTCTCTTCATCGCTCTTGGCGGCGTGCTCGAAGCCCACCAGATCGGCGGCGGGGGCCTGCAGCTCGATCATCAGCTGGTTGCCGTCGAGCACCAGGTTGAGGTGGCCGTGGCCGTGTTCGTGGGCACCGTGGCCGTGACTGTCGTGTTCATCGTGGTTTGCCTGCACGCCAAATGCGGCGGCCGCCAGTAACAGGGTGACTGCTTTCATCGTTAATCCTTTGAAAAGTTTATTGAAAAATGGATTTAGCCGGATAAGCGATGAAGCTGTGGCGGCGCGCGGATGCGGCACTGACCTGAGGGGGTGGCATGAGGTTTGGGCAAGGCGGCGTCAAGGCGCTTGCCGATGACGACTTGTGAAGAGGGGATGACCAGGGTCGGGGTGAGTGCCAGCTTGCCATCCAGATGCAGGGCGCAGAGGACGCAGGCGTGGTTGTGGCCGGGCAGGTCGGCTTCCAGCGGATGTTGTGCCAGCACGGGTTGCAACCACAACCAGCCCAGCAGCAGCAACCAGATTTTCAGCTTGGTACGACCCATAGACCCCTATCAAAGGGGCGCCATCAGCGCCCCTTTTCTCTGGCTTAGAGATGGGACTGGATGAGCCCCATCACGGTAGCGATATTGTTGGCATCGAGCTGACCGTCCTTGACGAACAGCACCTTGCCCTCTTTGTCCAGCAGGATGATGGCCGAGCTTTCCGGCGCCAGATCCCAGGCGTTGCGGGCCATGCCCTTGGCATCCAGCACCATGGCGGACCAGGGGAATTCCTTCTTGCTGTCTTCGGCACTGCTCTTCACGAAGCCGGAGGTGCCCCAGATGGCGTCATTGCTGTTGATGATGGTGACGGTCTGGTACTTGTCGTGGGGCAGCTTGGCCGCCTTGATCGCTTCGATCATGGGGGCGTTGAGCTCCTTGGCGCTGGAGCGACCGGCGATGTGCTGGATCAGAAAGACCTTGCCGGTCAGTACCTTGCTTTGCCAGGGCTGATAGCCGATCTCTTTCTCTTTCAGTACCAGCTCACCCTTGTCGCCGATGTTGACCAGCGGCACCTGGGCCGACTCCTTGATGTTGTGAGCCAAGGCCAGCGTTGGCAGCAGCGCCAGAGTAAGTACGAGATGTTTCATCCTGATGACACTCCTTTTGTTATGTTATAACGATTTTTGCATTGAGGGAATGGGGCCGAACTCATCCTAAACTGATCGGATCTGTTTAAAAAGTGTTAAATAAAAGCCGGCATTGAGGTGTTCGACTGCCCGCCAGCACGGGGGCTGGCTGGCAAAGGCGGCTAGGATGGCACGCAGTCGATAAAAATCAATTGCTTATAAACTGGTTTGAGGAGTCTGGCCGCGCTCTGCAGCCAGACTTGAGGAAGGGGATAGGCCTCAGTAGAGCGGCTCGCTCACCAGCGGGATCTTGGCCATGGTCATCTGCTGGGCCAGCAGGGGCGAGCCGGTCAGCAGTATGTGACGCTGATTGCCGATCACCACTGTATCCCCTTTCAAACCGCTGTCGGCGGTGATGGCCAGCCAGGCTGGCGAGACGCTGCCGATGCTGATGTTCGGATAGATGATGCTGAGCATGTATTGGGGGGCCAGCTCGGCCAAGAGGCTTGCCATCAGCAGCGCCTTCTCGTCGCTGTCCGCCTTGTTGTTCTGCAAGGCCTGCAGCGGCGGAGCGAAATGATCCATCTGCTCGGGCGGAGTGGGAATGCCGCTCAGCCACTCCTGCAGCAGGCCGACGCTGGTGGCGAGATCCTTGGCCAGGAACTGTTTCGCCAGGGGCCTCAGGTCACCCTTGAACTGGTAGAACAGCTGGGAATAGTTGGGGCGCACGCAGGGCAGCTTGCGGTTGGCGGGGTGAACGCAGGGCACCACCCGCATCTGATAAAAGGCGTCGTCCTGATATTGCTGATAGGCCTGCCAGAACAGGGTCGACTCCATGCTGTCGTCGTGCAGAGTGAAGGCCTGCTCCAGATTGCGAAACTTGGTGGCGGTCTCGGGGCTGGTCTGGTTGATGAGGTTGATGCTGTTGTAGAGCCGCGGGCTGATGTAGGAGTAGAGGGTCTCCAGCGGATAGTTGAGGGAGGCATCGAGCAGGGTCATCTCGTGGCGGCTGGCGGCGATGACCCGTTCGTCCGCGTTCAACTGCAGATGCTTCTGCTGACCGTCGGCCGATTGCCACTGCCAGCTCAGGGTGACCTCGTTGGCCCCGGCCATGGACGCGAACACTAGACTCAACAACAGACCTTGTGCCAGTTTCATGATGTGCATCCTGCTCGGGGTGATAATAAACAACTAGGTGAGCTGGCCGATTTTGGATGAGTCTGGCATTTGTGATTTTGATAACAGATTGATCGGGCTTTTAATTTAATTCTGGAAATAAGTCATGCAGGAAACCGTCATGAAGCGAATCACACCCTTGTTGCTGCTGTTGGCCACGTTGCCGGCCGCGGCGGGGCCTGTCATCGTCAACCAGGGAATGTCCAGCGCGGATACCTTTGCCCTGCGCGACAAGCTGGCGAAGGAACATGAGTGGCAGGAGTGGCTGCGCTTTCAGCAGGCCATCAAGTGGCTGGAGGTGCTGCCGGTGAACTGCGAGCTGATGAGCGATGCTGGTGGCAGTTATCGCTGCGGGGGGAATTACTACCGGCCCTATCAGCAGGATGGACGCGACATCTATATACAGGGGGATCCTGGCGGTGTGACGCCGGGTCAGCCCCAGCAACAGCCCACGAAAAAGGCGCCCTGAGGCGCCTTTTTCACGAAGGTTACGCTTACTTGGCAGCGTAACGCTCGGCAGAGCTCTTGATCTCTGCTTCGGCAGCGGCCTTGTCGCCCCAGCCTTCAACCTTGACCCACTTGCCAGCTTCCAGCTCTTTGTAGCGCTCGAAGAAGTGCTGGATCTGGGCGCGCAGCAGCTCGGGCAGATCGTTCACATCCTGGATGTGGTCGTACTGCTTGGTCAGCTTGGAGTGCGGAACGGCCACGATCTTGGCGTCTTCGCCGGATTCGTCGGTCATCTTCAGCACGCCAACCGGGCGGCAGCGAATGACGGAGCCGGCCAGCAGCGGATAGGGAGTCGGAACCAGCACGTCAACCGGATCACCATCCAGAGACAGGGTGGCGTTCACATAGCCGTAGTTGCACGGATAGAACATCGGGGTAGACATGAAGCGATCAACGAAGATGGCACCGCTGTCCTTGTCGACTTCGTATTTGATCGGGTCGGCGTTCTGCGGGATTTCGATGATGACGTAGATGTCGTCGGGCAGGCTCTTGCCAGCCGGTACCAGATTCAGGCTCATGACGTTTCCTTTGAGTGTTGGAGTCAAGTTTGCAGGCCGATATTATAGCGATGTCGCGTCAAATGACCATATTTCAGGGCCACTGCGACAGAGTTGGTGGATACCGTGCAGCTTGGGTCTGCCAAATTGCCGTCACCTTGTTAGAATGCGCACTTCCCTTTACTGCGAAAGGAAGCGGTATGCATATTCACATTCTCGGGATCTGCGGCACCTTCATGGGTGGTCTGGCGGTGTTGGCAAAACAGCTTGGTTATCGGGTCACCGGCTCTGACGCCAACGTCTATCCCCCCATGAGTACCCAGCTCGAGCAACAGGGCATCGAACTGACCGAAGGCTACGACCCTTCCCAGCTCGATCCGGCGCCGGACCTGGTGGTGGTCGGCAACGCCATGAGCCGCGGCAACCCCTGTGTGGAGTATGTGCTGGACCGCAATCTGCCCTATATCTCCGGCCCCCAGTGGCTGTTGGAACACGTGCTGCAGGATCGCTGGGTGCTGGCCGTCGCCGGCACCCACGGCAAGACTACCACCGCCAGCATGCTGGCCTGGGTACTGGAATACGCCAAGCTGGAGCCCGGCTTCCTCATCGGCGGCGTGCCCGGCAACTTCCCGGTCTCCGCCCGTCTCGGCTCGGCTCCCTTCTTCGTCATCGAGGCGGACGAGTATGACTGCGCCTTCTTCGACAAGCGCTCCAAGTTTGTCCACTACCACCCGCGTACCCTGGTGATGAACAACCTGGAGTTCGACCACGCGGATATCTTCCCGGATCTCGCCGCCATTCAGCGCCAGTTCCACCACCTGATGCGCACCGTGCCGAGCAACGGTCGGGTGCTCTTCCCCAAGGGGGACGAGAACCTGGCCGCCGTGCGCAAGATGGGCTGCTGGAGCGAGGTGGAGCTGGTGGGTCAGGACGATGCCAAGTGGAAGGCGGTCAAGCTGGCCGACGATGGCTCTGCCTTCGAGGTATGGCTGGATGGCGTGAAACAGGGCGAGGTGCACTGGGAGTGCATCGGCGAGCACAACGTCAACAACGGCCTGATGGCCATCGCCGCCGCCCGTCACGCCGGTGTCATGGTGGAGCACGGCATTGCGGCCCTCTGCCAGTTCAAGTCCCCCAAGCGACGCATGGAGCTCAAGGGGGAAGTGGCCGGCATCAGTATCTATGACGACTTCGCCCACCACCCCACCGCCATCGAAACCACCCTCGGCGGCCTGCGCGCCAAGGTGGGCAAGGCCCGTATCCTGGCGGTGCTGGAGCCCCGCTCCAACACCATGAAGCTGGGAGTGCACAAGGAAGAGCTGGCCGGCTGCTTCGACGGCGCCGACGAGGTGTTCTTCTTCCAGCCGCCCAACATCGGCTGGGATCTCGGCGAGGTGACCGCCCACATGACCCGACCGGCCAAGGTGTTCAACGATCTGGAGACCCTGATCAACCGGCTGGTGGCCGAGTGCCGCGATGGCGATCATATTCTGATCATGAGCAACGGCGGCTTCGGCGGCATTCATGACAAGCTGATCGCCCGCCTCAAGGACTATCACGGCCAGCTATGAACAAAGCGATCACCCTGGCGCTGACCGGTGCCTCCGGCGCCCCCTATGCCCTGCGCCTGCTGGAATGCCTGGTGCAGGCGGACTATCGGGTTTATCTGCTCGCCTCCTCGGCGGCTCGTGTGGTGCTCAAGACCGAGCAGCAGCAGGAGTGGCCGGGCTCGCCGAAAGAGCTCTCTGCCTACCTCTGTCGCCAATATGGCGCCAAGGAGGGGCAGATCGTCGCCTGTGGCAAGGAGGAGTGGTTCTCGCCGGTGGCTTCGGGCTCGGCAGCGCCCAAGCAGATGGTGGTCTGCCCCTGCTCCATGGGCACCGTCTCGGCCATTGCCAACGGCACCTCCGACAACCTGCTGGAGCGGGCGGCGGACGTGGTGATCAAGGAGCGCGGCCAGCTCATTCTGGTGCCCCGCGAGAGCCCCTTCTCGGCGATCCACCTGGAGAACATGCTGAAACTGGCCCGTCTTGGGGTGACCATCATGCCGGCGGCGCCGGGCTTTTATCATGAGCCGAAAAGCATCGCGGATCTGGTGGACTTCATGGTGGCGCGGATCCTCGATCATCTGGGGATCGAGCACGCGCTGACCCGCCGCTGGGGCTACGCCAAAGGGTGAGATGAGCGGATAGCGGACAAACAAAAGCGGCGCCGACCTGAACAGTTCGGCGCCGCTTTTTTGCTGGAGCGGATTAGGCTGCCTGGATGGGGGCGGTTACGTACTTGAACAGAAAATCGGTCACCTCTTCCCGGCTCGGGCGTTGTGGCTGATTGATCATCTGCATCATGACGTAGCCGAAGCCGGTCAGGGAGCGGGCCAGATCCTGCGCCGACAGCACACTCTGGATCTCGCCGGCATCCATGGCGCGTTGCAGGTGAGGTGCAATGCGTTCCAGAGCCTTGTCCAGCAGCTTGGCGTAACGGGGCCAGACCTCTTCCCGCACCGATGAGCTCCACTCCAGCCAGATGCTGGCGTGGTCAGGCTGATCGTAGGCAGCGTCGACAAACAGCTTCACGTGGCGGCGAATGCTGTCGCTGACCGGGCCCTGGCCGGAGTAGGCCTGTTCCAGCATTTGATGCACGAAACGTTCGATCTCGGCCAACACTTCATCCACCAGCTCTTCACGGGTGTTGAAATAGTTGAACACGGTAGCAACCGAGACCTTGGCCTGTTCTGCGATTTCGGCGTGACCCGCACGGCCGATGCCGCGACGGGAGAACACCTCGATGGCACATTCCATCAATTGATTGCGTCGGGCCTCCGGCGAAAGCCGGGTTCGACGTCTAATTTCTGCGCGTGGTTCCATAGTTTTTTCATCTAATAGTTATTGATTATGGTGTTTATAGTATTGTCACCGATAATGCCCGAGGGCCTGCTAACTCTATCAATTAAAATAAGCCGATAAAAGCATCACGTATGCCTGACGCCCTTCGGCTTGAATGGTAGAATCATCGGTTTTGACGTTAATGAACGGCCAAATTTGCTTTGGCCATTATGGAGTAAGTGATGAAACACACTGTCGAGGTGATGATCTCCGAGGCTGAAGTCGCCGCCCGGATCGCCAAATTGGGTGAAGAGATCACCGCCCGTTACCAGGGCTCTGATGAAGTGGTCATGATCGGCCTGCTGCGCGGCTCCTGCGTCTTCCTGGCCGACCTGTGCCGCCAGACCCAGCTGCCCATCACCCTGGATTTTATGACCGCCTCCAGCTATGGCTCCGGCATGCACAGCACCCGTGATGTGCGCATCCTGAAAGACCTGGATGACGACATCAAAGGGAAGGACGTGGTGATCGTCGAAGACATCATCGACACCGGCTACACCCTCAACAAGGTGCGCGAGATCCTCTCTCTGCGCGAGCCGAAATCCCTCGCCATCTGTACCCTGCTGGACAAGCCGTCCCGCCGTGAAGTGCAGGTGCCGGTGGACTGGATCGGTTTCTCCATTCCGGATGAATTCGTGGTGGGCTGCGGCATCGATTATGCCCAGAAGTACCGCAATCTGCCGTTCATCGGCAAGGTAATACCGCAAGAGTAAGCAAGGTTCAGGAATATGACGGGCAAGGTGGCAGAGCGCCATTTTCTGTCTGCAGGCGGCCTTGGCCGCCTTTTCTGTCTCGAGATGGGATGAGCCATCACAGGGGTTGCAATGAACGCACTGGAAATCAGCGGCCTGAAGAAGACCTATCAGGGGGGCGTCGAAGCCCTTAAAGGCATTGATCTCACTGTCAAACAGGGGGATTTCTTCGCCCTGCTCGGCCCCAACGGGGCGGGCAAGTCCACCACCATCGGCATCATCAGCTCGCTGGTGAACAAGAGTGCCGGCAAGGTGAAGGTGTTCGGCTACGACATCGACACCCACCTGGAAGAGGCCAAGGCCCAGCTCGGACTGGTGCCGCAGGAGTTCAACTTCAGCCAGTTCGAGAAGGTGATCCAGATCGTCACCCATCAGGCCGGCTTCTATGGTGTGCCGCGGGCCGAGGCCAAGATCCGCGCCGAGAAGTACCTGCGCCAGCTCGACCTGTGGGACAAGCGCGACATGCCGGCTCGCACCCTCTCCGGTGGCATGAAGCGCCGGCTGATGATCGCCCGCGCCCTGATGCATGAGCCCAAGCTGCTGATCCTCGACGAGCCGACCGCCGGGGTGGATATCGAGATCCGTCGCTCCATGTGGAATTTCCTCAAGGATCTCAACGAGCAGGGTGTCACCATCATACTCACCACACACTATCTGGAAGAGGCGGAGATGCTGTGTCGCAACATCGGCATCATCGACAAAGGGCGCCTCATCGAGAACACCAGCATGAAGAAGCTGCTGGGCAAGCTGGGCCGCGAGACCTTCATGCTGGATCTGGCGCCGGGCTCCGCCGTGCCGAACCTGCCGGAGTTCAACGGCCGCATGCAGGACGAACGTACCCTGGAGGTGGATCTGGACAAGAGCCAGTCCCTCAACAGCCTGTTCGATCAGCTGTCGAGCCAGCAGGTGCAGGTACTGAGCATGCGCAACAAGGCCAACCGGCTGGAAGAGCTGTTCGTCAGCCTGGTCGAGGAGGGGAGAAAAGCATGAACCTGACCACTTACTACATCGCCTTCAAGAGCATTCTGGCCAAGGAGATCAGCCGCTTCACCCGGATCTGGATCCAGACCCTGGTGCCGCCCGCCATCACCATGAGCCTCTACTTCGTCATCTTCGGCAACCTCATCGGTGGCCGCATCGGTGACATGGGGGGCTTCAGCTATATGGAGTTCATCGTGCCCGGCCTCATCATGATGTCGGTGATCACCAACTCCTACTCCAACGTCGCCTCCTCCTTCTTCAGCGCCAAGTTCCAGCGCAACGTGGAGGAGCTGCTGGTGGCGCCTGTGCCCAACTACGTCATCATCGCCGGCTACGTCGGCGGTGGCGTGGCGCGCGGCCTCTGCGTCGGCCTCATCGTCACCCTGGTGTCGCTGTTCTTCGTGCCGCTGCAGATCCACCACCTGTTCAGCGTCTGCTTCACCGTGCTGCTGACCGCCATCCTCTTCTCGCTGGGGGGCCTCATCAATGCGGTGTTTGCCAAGACCTTCGACGACATCAGCATCATCCCCACCTTCGTGCTGACGCCGCTCACCTACCTGGGCGGGGTCTTCTACTCCATCAGCCTGCTGCCACCCTTCTGGCAGGGGGTCTCCCAGGTGAACCCGATCATCTACATGGTGAACGCGTTCCGTTACGGCTTCCTCGGGATCTCCGACGTGCCGCTCGGCACCGCCTATCTCATCATCATCGGCTTCATCGTGGCTCTCTACGGTCTGGCCTGGTGGCTCATCTCCCGCGGCACCGGGCTGCGCCACTGATGCAATGCAACGGGCACCCTGGGGTGCCCGTTTCTTTGTTGCCTCTTTTCCCTCTCCTGCGCTGGCCCCCTCTCGAACAGGGTCAATAACCACCTTCTTATCAAGGTTTTATCCGGCACCTTGTGATCCACCGCAATTTTCAGATTACCCCCAAAGGTATAATTCCCGCGGTTGGAAGGCCTGCACTATGGAGGCCCTCCGTCTCTTCTTTTTCTCACCAGGGCAGGATCGCCTATGTCACTGATCACCGAGTTGCCAGCCATTTTCGACAGTTTTTCAGATGCCCGCCGTCAGGGCTTTCTGGCCGTGATGGCACTCAAGGAGCGACAGATCCCCCTGGTCGGCACCTACTGCACCTTCATGCCGCAGGAGGTGGCGATGGCCGCCGGCGCCGTGGTGGTATCGCTCTGCTCCACCAGCGACGAGACCATAGAGGAGGCCGAAAAGGATCTGCCCCGCAACCTCTGCCCGCTGATCAAGAGCAGCTACGGGTTTGGCAAGACCGACAAGTGCCCCTACTTCTATTTCTCCGATCTGGTGGTGGGGGAAACCACCTGCGACGGCAAGAAGAAGATGTACGAGTACATGGCCGAGTTCAAACCGGTGCATGTGATGCAGCTGCCCAACCGCGCCGATGACGAGGCCTCCCGCACCCTGTGGCGCAGTGAAATAGTCCGCTTCAAGGAGTTGCTGGAGCAGCAGTTCGGCAACCCCATCAGCGAGCAGGCGCTGCGAGAGGCCATCGTGCTGAAGAACCGCGAGCGCCGTGCGCTGGCCGACTTCTACCGGCTGGGTCAGCTCAACCCGCCGGCGCTGAGCGGCACCGACATCCTCAAGGTGGTCTATGGCGCCACCTTCCGCTTCGACAAGGAGCAGCTCATCGGCGAGCTGCAGGAGATGACTCGCCGCATCAAGGCCGAGTACGCCGAGGGCAAGCGGCTCGATGCCCGCCCGCGCATCCTCATCACCGGCTGCCCCATTGGCGGCGCGGCCGACAAGGTGGTGCGTCTCATCGAGGAGCACGGCGGCTGGGTGGTGGGCTACGAGAACTGCACCGGCGCCAAGGCGACCGAGCAGTGCGTCAGCGAGGAGGGCGATCCGTTCGATGCGCTGACCGACAAGTATCTGGCCATCGGTTGCTCCTGCATCTCTCCCAACCACCAGCGCATGAATCTGCTGAGCCAGATGGTGGAGGAGTATCAGGCGGACGGGGTGATCGACGTGATCCTGCAGGCCTGTCACACCTATGCGGTGGAGTCGCTCGCCATCAAGCGCCACGTGCGCGATCGCCACGGCATCCCCTACATGGCGGTGGAGACCGACTACTCCAGCGCCGACAAGGGACAGCTGGCCACCCGGCTGGCGGCCTTTATCGAGATGTTGTGAGGAGGCGCCGTGTCACTCACCATCGGGATTGACTCCGGCTCCAGTGCAACCAAGGGGATCCTGTTCGACCACAGGGAGGGCGGGCGTATCGTCCGCCGCTTTCTGGTGCCGACCCCCTTTCGCCCGCTGGCCGCCATCGAGCAAGGCTGGGAGACGCTCTCGGCCGATTTGCCAGAGCGCCCCCATCTGACCCTGACCGGTTATGGCCGCGATCTGGCGTCGTTCGCCGATCGGCGGGTCACCGAGATCTCCTGCCACGGGCTGGGGGCTCGCCTGCTCTGCCCGTCGGTGCACACCGTCATCGACATCGGCGGTCAGGACAGCAAGGTGATCCAGCTCGATGGCGAGGGCAACCTCACCGACTTTCTGATGAACGACAAGTGCGCCGCCGGCACCGGCCGCTTTCTCGAGGTGATCACCCGTACCCTGGGGGCGCGGGTCGAACAACTCGACGAGCTGCTGCAAGGAGCCGAACCCCACGACATCAGCAGCATGTGCACCGTGTTTGCCGAGTCGGAGGCGATCAGCCTGCGCTCGGCGGGCATTCCCGCCGAGTCGATCCTGGCCGGCATCGTCCGATCCATGGCCAGGCGCAGTGCCAACTTCATCGGCCGCCTCGGCGCCAGACCCACAGTGCTCTTTACCGGCGGCGTCAGCCACTGCGCCACCTTCCGCCACTATCTGGCGCAAGGATTGGGCTGCGACGTGGCCACCCACCCGGACGCCCAGTTTGCCGGCGCGCTGGGGGCGGCCCTGTTCGGTGCCCGTGCCCGCACGGGAGGCAAATCATGAACACAGAGTTCCTCTACCTGTTCCACTCCACCCTCGGCACGGTCAGGCTGCGCAAGCGGCTGGAGCAGCAGCCCCACCCGTTTCGGGTCTGCGACGTACCGCGCCGGCTCAGCGCCGGCTGCGGCCTCGCCATCCGCCTGCACTGCCCGCCCGAGGAGTGGCAGCAGTGGTGCCAGAGTGGTGAAACCGCCGCCGTTTTTCGCTGTGACGAAGACGGTGAGTATTGCGAACTGGCCCGCTATCCGGCCGCCGACTAGGGCATGGTGACGTCTTCCCGGGGAGTTGGCAGCAGGGGGCATGGATGATAAAGAGCTATCCCGTGGCCGTGTATCTGTGGGTGCTGGCCAGGTTGGCGCTGGGGGGATTTTTCGTCGTCTCCGCCGGGTTCAAGCTGGCGGAGCCGGAGCTGTTCGCCGCGCAGATCGGCGCCTTCGGCCTGCTCTGGTCGCCGTTCATTCCCCTTGCCATCTGGGGACTTATCGGGCTGGAGCTCTGCGCCGGGTTAGCGGTCATCGCCAACCGGCGCTGGGGACTCTGGCTGGTGATCGGGCTGCTTGCCCTGTTCATTCCGGTGTTGGGCTATGGCATCGCCATCGGGCTCGACATCTCTTGCGGCTGTCTTGGCAGGGCTGATCTCGGCTCGCTGCCACAGGCCCTCTTGCGGGATCTGCTGCTGTTGACGCTTGCGGGCGCCTTGCTGCGTCACTCCCGCCCCGTTTTTACCGTTCCAAAGGAGCAGTGACATGATGAGATTGCAATCCCGCACCCTGATGGCCTCGCTGATTGCGGCCAGTTTTGCCCTCGGTGGCTGTGGCGACAACCAGTTCGAGCAGGAGACCAAACTGGAGCAGGCGGCGGTACAGCTCTCCCAGGAGACCCAGCAGGGGGGCTACCAGCTGCTGACCGTGGCCGAGCTGAAGACCCGGATGGACAAAGGTGAGGCGCTGGTGATCATCGACACCATGCCGTTCGAAGACTCCTACAAGAAGGAGCATATTCCGGGGGCCAGGAATTTTGCCTTCGTGAAGGAGGCCAGGTCCGGCGATGACTGGAGCCAGATCGTCGAGGGGAGTGGCACGCCCGAGCAGCTGCTGGCCCTGCTGGGGGACGACAAGACCCGTCCGGTGGTGTTCTACTGCGGCTTCGTCAAGTGTGGCCGCAGCCACAACGGGGCCGCCTGGGCGGTCACCCAGGGTTATCAGCAGGTCTATCGGGTGCCGGGCGGCATCTTCGCCTGGAAAGGGGCGGGTTACCCGGTCAGCGCCGAATAGGCAGGAAACGTTCAGAAACAACAAAGCCCGCGCATGCGGGCTTTGTTGTCAGTGGCGCAGCGACTCAGGGGCGGGCCAGCGTCACCACCCGGTTGTCGATGAGGCGGGCCTTGCCGAGATACGCCGCCATCAGGATCACCAGCTGCTCGCTCTCGTCGGTGGCCGCTTCCAGGGTGGCGGCATCGACGATGTCGATGGCGTCGGTCCGAAAACCGGCCTTGTCGAGGCGCTGGCTGGCCTGGGCCACCAGGGAGGGCAGGTGGTGGTCACCCGCTTCAATCTGCTCGGCGATCCAGTTCATGGTGCGCGCCAGCTCAGGGGCAATAGCTCTCTCGGCGGCGGTCAGGTAGCCGTTGCGCGAGGAGAGCGCCAGCCCGTCTTCGGCCCGCACAGTGGGCACGCCGACGATCTCGATGGACATCGCCATGTCGGCCACCATCTTGCGAATGAGCGCCAGCTGCTGGTAATCCTTCTGGCCGAAGCAGGCCACGTCAGGCTGCACCAGATTGAACAGTTTGGTGACCACGGTGCTGACGCCGCGGAAGTGACCCGGACGCAGCGCCCCCTCCAGCAGCGTGGAGAGACCCGGCACCTCGACGAAGGTCTGGCTGGCCAGCCCCTGCGGATACATGATCTCCGGGGTCGGCGTGAACACCATGTCCACCCCGGCCGCCTCCAGCGCGGCGCAATCCTGCTCCAGGGTGCGCGGGTAGTTGGCGAGATCCTCGGCCTTGTCAAATTGCATCGGGTTGACGAAGATGCTGACCACCACCTTCTCGGCGTGGCTGTGCGCCTCCTTCACCAGGGTAAGGTGGCCCTGGTGCAGGTTGCCCATGGTGGGCACGAATGCGATGGCGCGCCCTTCACGGCGCCATTGGCCGATCTGTTCACGCAGAGCGGCGGGATTGTTAACGACCAACATCAACTGTTCACCTTCGAAAAGATCAAAGAGAGGCGGGCAGGAGCCCGTGCGGATAAGCGCGAAATGTCAACGCGCGGCATCATCATCGGCGGTTACCTTGGGATGAATCATCAAAAGAGGGGGCTCACTCTGCCCCGGAGGGCGAAACGAGGGCGCAGGCCCCCGCTCTCGTCACGGCATCACATCAGTTGAAGCAGTGCTCCGGGCCCGGGAAGGTCCCTTCGCTCACCTGCTTCACATAGAGCCGGATGGCGGCGCGCATGTCGCCGGTCTCGGCCAGGAAGTTCTTGGTGAACTTGGGCACATAGCCGGAGGTGATGCCGAAGGCGTCGTGCATCACCAGGATCTGGCCGTCGGTGGCCGGGCCGGCACCTATGCCGATCACCGGAATGCGCAGCGCCTTGCTGATACGCTCGGCCAGCGAAGTGGGCACGCACTCGAGCACCAGCAGCTGGATGCCGGCGGCCTGCAGCTCGAGGGCCTGACGGTAGATCTCCTGGGCCTGGAACTCGTCGCGCCCCTGCACCTTGAAGCCGCCAAACACGTGGACGGACTGCGGGGTGAGGCCGAGGTGGCCGCACACCGGCACGCCGTTGCGGGTCAGGTGGCGAATGGAGTCGCACAGCCAGTCGCCCCCTTCCATCTTCACCATGCGGGCGCCGGCTGCCATCAGGCGGGCGGCGTTCTGATAGGTCTGCTCTGGGGTGGCATAGCTCATGAACGGCATGTCGCTCACCACCAGGGCATTGGTCGTGCCGCGCACCACGCAACGGGTGTGATAGACCATCTCGTCCATGTTGACCGCCAGGGTGTCCTGGCCACCCTGCAGCACCATGCCCAGCGAATCGCCGATGAGCAGTACGTGAGCGCCCTCGTCGTCGAACAGCTTGGCAAAGGTGGCATCATAGGCGGTGATGGCGGTGATTCGTTGACCTTCCTGCTTCATCTTCAGCAGGTTGGTGGTGGTGATCTTGCTCATAGAGGCTCCTGTTCGTCTGCACTTGCGGCAATGATGGCAAGACCATTGCGCGGGCAGCGGGCAACCAGTTGTGCGAGCGGCGTGCCGCAGGGCAGCACCAGAGCGGGCGCGATTTCGGCCAGGGGCAGCAGCACGAACTCCCGCTCCTGCATGCCGTAATGGGGAACGATGAGGCGCTCAGTGTTGATCACCTGATCGCCATAGAGCAGCAGATCGAGATCCAGGGTTCTCGGCCCCCACCGCTCATCCTTGCGCACACGTCCTTGTTCCAGCTCGATTTTTTGCAGTTGATCCAGCAGCGCCAACGGCGCCAGCCGGGTGTTGAGCCGGGCCACGGCATTGACGTAGTCCGGTTGATCAGCAGGTCCCATGGGGCGGCTGCTGTAAAGCGACGAGGCCTGCACCAGCACGGAATCCGGCAGGGTCGCCAGCGCGGCGATGGCGCGGCGAGCCTGGCCGACGGGGTCGGCCAGGTTGGAGCCGATGGCGACGAAGACCTCGGTCATCACGTCAGTTGTCACTCGGCCGCTTTCGGTTTGCGACGACGGGGGCGACGACGGTTGCGGCTGTTGCTGCTGCGTTTCTCGCCATCGTTGCTGCGGGCCGCACCGCTCTGACCGCGCTCACCGCTGGCCGGGCGGCGAGTCGCTTCCCGTTGCAGTTGCGGGCGCACGTCCGGGTTGGATTCCACGTAGCGTTCCCACCAGCTGGCCAGCTCGCCGAGGCCGCGCTCGACCCGGTTGCGTAGCAGCAGGAAGTCGAACGCCGCGCGGAACTTGGGATGCTCCATGGCGCGCTCGGGGTGGCGGCCCTGACGGCGGGTCAGCCGCTGCTGCAGGGCCCAGATGTCGCGCACATCTGTGGTGAAACGGCGCGGGACGGCGATGATCCGCACCTGGTTGTCCAGCACCTCGTTGATCGCCAGCATGAAGGCGTCATACCAGGGCAGGCCGCTCTCGTTCTCCAGCACCCGGCCCCGGGCCTCGACGCAGCCCCACAGCAGGGTGGCGTAGAGGAAGGCGGGGGTGACGCGCTTGTCTTCACGAACGCGAGTATCGGTATCGATCAGCGCCTGCTCGATGAACTGCTCGTAGGGCGAGTTGCCGTGCGGGGTAAACAGCGCGGCTACCTGCGGGAACAGCTGCTGGAACAGACCGTACTCGCGCAGCAGCTTGTAGGTGGTCAGGGCATCGCCGGCCAGGAACAGCTTGAGGGTCTCCTCAAACAGGCGGGCCGCCGGAATATCCTGCAGCAGCGGCGCCAGCTCCTTGATGGGGGCGGCGGTGCGCGGGCTGATGGTCATGTCCAGCTTGGCGGCGAAGCGCACGGCGCGCAGCATCCGCACCGGATCTTCCCGGTAGCGGGTCTCGGGGTCGCCGATGAGTTCCAGTTTGCGTTCGGCCAGGTCTTCCAGTCCACCCTCGAAATCGTGCAGGGTGAAATCCTTGGCGCTGTAGTAGAGGGCGTTGACGGTAAAGTCGCGACGCTCGGCATCCTCTTCGATGGTGCCGTAGACGTTGTCGCGCAGCAGCATCCCTTCATCGGACTGGGCCGACACATGTTTGCTGGTATTGACCTGATGGTGGTGACCGCGGAAGGTGGCCACTTCGATCACGTCACGACCAAAGACGATGTGGGCCAGCCGGAAACGGCGGCCGATCAGGCGGCAGTTGCTGAACAGTGACTTGATCTGCTCCGGCGTCGCATCGGT
Organism: Aeromonas dhakensis; assembly: GCF_002285935.1. Classification (NCBI taxonomy): domain Bacteria; kingdom Pseudomonadati; phylum Pseudomonadota; class Gammaproteobacteria; order Aeromonadales; family Aeromonadaceae; genus Aeromonas; species Aeromonas dhakensis. The sequence continues at coordinate 4,801,269 of NZ_CP023141.1, read as the reverse complement.
GGCGATGTCGAAATCCTTGGGCGTCTTCCCGAGCAGCAGATCCCGTACCCCGCCGCCGACCAGGTAGGCTTCGTAGCCGCCCTTGTTCAGGCGATAGAGCACCTTGAGTGCATTCTCGCTGATCTCTTTGCGCGAAATCGGGTGCTGGTCACGGCTTAAGGTACGACGTTGCCCGGCGACACGGGCCGGAATGGGGGACTCCACCGACTGCTCGCCGTCTTCCTTGCCGAGCACCTTGCGGCAAAAGTTTGCGATCTGGGAAAAAATGGTACACCTCGTTATGACTTCAAATTGACGGGAGGCCAAAAAAATAGCGGCCTATCATAGCTCACGCCTAACCAAATGAAAAACCGTGACGGCAATTGATCTCGTTTGACTCGGATTATCCCGGCTAAATCATCGCAAACCGCGCTGATTCACACCCAAATCCCCCCTGAACTGCCTATTCGTTTACGCCAGCTGTCAGCGTAATCTTCTCGCTGGCAGGCACCCGGACCAGCTGCCAGTGGGCGATGCCCCAGTCGATGATCTCGTCGACCCGGCTCGCCAGCAGCTCGGGGGGCGGGCACTGGCCGAGAAAGTGCAGCGCCTGCCACAGGGCCGGGCGCACCTCGTCCTGTGCCAGCGCGGGTGCGTGATTCTGCTTGGAGAGCTTGTTGCCGTCGGCCTGCACCGCCAGCGGCAGATGCACCCAGGCGGGCACCGGTGCTCCCAGGGTCTGGTAGAGGGCAATCTGGCGCACAGTCGGCTCCAGCAGGTCGGCGCCGCGCACTATCTCGGTGATGCCGCAGTCCATATCGTCCACCACCACCGCCAAGTTGTAGGCATAGAGGCCATCGCGCCGGCGCACGATGAAATCCTCCTCGGCCAGCGCCGCCGGCACCGCGATATGACCCTGCAGGCTATCCTCGAAATCGTAGACCGGGTGATGCTGGCGCAGGCGGGCGGCGCAGCCCTCTGCGCTCAGTCCGAGGGTGCGGCAGTGGCCGTTGTAAAAGCCGCCGCTCGCCATGATTTCGCGCCGGGTACAGCGGCACCAGTAGAGATCGCCGGCCCGGTAGAGCTGCTCGATGATCTCGTCGTAGCGGGCGTGACGCCGGCTCTGGTACATCACCTTGCCATCCCACTGTAGGCCATGGGCCTCAAGGGTCTTGAGGATAAGGTCGGCGGCCCCTGCCATCTCCCGCGGCGGATCGATATCTTCGATGCGCACCAGCCAGCGCCCCTGTTGTGCCCTGGCCTGCAAAAAGCTGCCGAGCGCCGCAATCAGGGAGCCGAAGTGGAGCGGACCCGAAGGGGAGGGGGCAAAGCGGCCTATATAAGGGAGGGGGGGGGATGATGGGGTGGCATTCACGGACATGGTCATTCGGATAAAAAAGGCATTGAGGCAGCATTCTGGGACGACCCGGCCAAAAGCTCAATAAAAAAGGGAGCCCGCGAGCTCCCTTTTTTGTGTCATGCCAGAGGTCGGTATCAACCGGCCATCTGTTTTTCCTTGATCTCGGCCAGCGTCTTGCAGTCAACGCAGAGGTCGGCGGTCGGACGGGCTTCCAGACGGCGGATGCCGATCTCGATGCCGCAGTGTTCGCAGTAACCGAAGTCGTCGTCTTCGAGCAGCAGCAAGGTCTTCTCGATCTTCTTGATCAGTTTGCGCTCGCGGTCGCGGGTACGCAGTTCCAGCGCGAACTCTTCTTCCTGCGCGGCGCGATCCACTGGATCCGGAAAGTTGGCAGCCTCATCCTTCATGTGGTCAACGGTGCGGTCAACTTCCTGCATCAGTTGGTTGCGCCAGGCTCCCAGGATCTTGCGAAAATGTGCCTTTTGTTGGTCATTCATGTACTCCTCACCCGGTTTTTCCTGGTAAGGCGCCACACCCGCAATGGCCAGGGGGCCCAGAGATTTCCTGTTTTCGCCTGTTGGCATGCCCTGTCTCCTAATTCAGCACGCTACCCGTGCCATCCATAAATTGAGGGCGACATCTATAGCAGAAGGGTAACTTGGAGGCAAACAAGCCGTACCAATAATGTTACCCACTCCAACATTTATTCACTGCCCTCGGGTAGCAGGTGACAAGATTCAAACGGGATAAAATCTTGTGCCACCATGCTCTGCACCCCAACATGGGGTCGATAGCATAAAATTTCAACCCCTGCCGCAATTGCTTGCTCAATAAGCAGACTATAGTGCGGATCTATATGCGCTGCCGGGCGCATTCTCACGATTCCGGAGTGCAAAACCATAAATAACAGCACGGCTCTGTGCCCTGCCGCCTTCATGGCCATTAATTCACGCAAGTGCTTGGCGCCACGGGTGGTTACCGCATCGGGGAAGTAGCCCATGCCGGCTTGCTCCCGCTCGTCGAGCAGGGTTACCGATTTCACCTCGATATAACAGGCAGGCAGGTGGTCGTCCTCCAGCAGCAGATCGATGCGACTGTTCTCTTCGCCGTATTTCACCTCGGTGCGCAGTCTGGCATAGCCGCGCAGCGGGGCGAGGGCATCCTGCTCGATCAGCTCCCGGGCCAGCTGGTTGGCGCGGGCCGTGTTGACGCAGATGAAGTGACCGGCCGGGCTCTCGGCGATCTCCCAGCTGTGGGGCAGCTTGCGCTTGGGGTTGCTTGATGTGGAGTACCAGACCCGGGTACCCGGCTCGGCGCAGCCGGTCATGGCGCCGGTATTGGCGCAGTGGATGGTGATCACCTCGCCGTTGTCGAGCCGCACGTCGGTCAGGAAGCGCTTGTAACGGGCGACCAGCTGCCCGGATTGCAGTGGGGGATCGAAGATCATGGAATGGCTCTCTTAATCGATGAGTCTGGGCATGGCAGCCGGTCAGGATGCCATCTTCTCTCTGGCCCGCAGCGGCCAGCAGGCGAGGGGCTGGTAGCGCACCCCGTCCGGGGTGGAGAGGGATTGATAGAGGCAGAAGCGGTCGGCCCGCAGCACAAAGTCGGGGGCGGGCAGCAGCGCCGGCGGTTCGCTCGCCTTGCGCGACAGGGTGACGTGGGGGCGATAGCCCTGCTCGCCGTTGCCAAGCCCCAGCTTCTCGCCGTGGCGGCGCAGCGCCCTGGCCAGCACGCTCAGCTCGTTGGGCCACTCTCTCGGGCCAATCCAGGCGGCCTTGGCACGGCCGAACCAGCCGGTTTCATTGAGCGCTATGGTGAGCGGCGGACAGTGCTGGCGCTCGACGGCGGCCATCAGCTGCGCGGTGGTGGTCTCATCCGCTTCGCCGAGGAAGGCCAGCGTCAGGTGGAGGTTGGCGGCGGGGACCGGCTGGCCCGGCCAGGGCAGTTGATCGCGCCAGGCGACGATATCGGCGGCCAGCGCCTCGGCGGGCAGGGCAAAGAAGAGTTTGGCCATTCGGGGGAGGGTGCCTCTTTGATGCGGACGGGTGGCCCATTCTATGGCAGCCGTCCGCTCCTGTCTCGCCGGCCGACATCCACTCACGGTGGCCGGGCAGGCTGTGGCAGAATAGGCGCCGTTTTACGGCTTGCTACAAGAAGGTGCTGATCCCTTTGTCTTCTCTCCCCATAGTGTCGGTGCTGCCCGCACTCTTTGCCGCCATCGACAACCATGCCAGCGTGATCCTGCAGGCGCCCCCCGGCGCGGGCAAATCGACCCTGCTGCCGCTGGAGCTGGTGCGCCAGAACCGGCTGCCCGGTCGCATCATCATGCTGGAACCCAGACGTCTGGCGGCGCGCAATATCGCGGGCTTTCTGGCGCGCCAGCTCGGGGAGAGGGTGGGCGAGCGCATTGGCCTGCGGGTACGCGGCGAGAGCCGCACCAGCAGCCAGACCCGGCTCGAGATCGTTACCGAAGGGGTGCTGACCCGGATGTTGCAGCAGGATCCCGAGCTCACCGGCGTCTCCCTGGTCATCTTCGATGAGTTCCACGAGCGCAGCCTGCACGCCGATACCGCGCTGGCCTTCGCCATCGAGAGCCAGCAGGGGCTGCGCGATGACCTCAAGCTCTTGGTGATGTCTGCCACCCTGGACGGCATGGCGCTGGAGACCCTGCTGCCGGAGGCACCTGTGGTGCGCTCCGAGGGGCGCGGTTTTCCCATCGACTACCACTACCGCCCCGCCAATCGCCAGCAGTGGCTGGAGCCCCAGGTCGGCGCCGTGGTGCTGGAGGCGTTGGCCGCCCACGCCGGCAGCCTGCTGGTGTTCCTGCCGGGCCAGGGGGAGATCGAGCGGCTGGCGCAGTGGCTGGAAGGACGGCTGCCGGACGAGGTGACCCTCGCCCCCCTCTACGGCCGCCTCGACATGGCGGCCCAGCAGGCGGCCATCGAGCCGGCGCCTGCTGGGCGTCGTAAGCTGGTGCTCACCACCAATGTGGCGGAGACCTCCCTCACCATCGAGGGGATCTCGGTGGTGGTCGACAGCGGGCTGGAGCGGCGCGCCTCCTTCGACATCAAGAGCGGCGTCACCCGGCTGGAGACCCGCCCCATCACCAAAGCCTCCGCCACCCAGCGGGCGGGTCGTGCCGGGCGTCTCGGCCCCGGTGTCTGCTACCGGCTCTGGAGCAGCGAGGTGCAGGAGCGCCTCGCCGAGCAGAGCCCGCCCGACATCCTCACCCAGGAGCTGACCGGCCTGCTGCTGGACGCCGCCCAGTGGGGGGCCAAGGTCGAAGATCTGCCGCTGCTGGACATGCCGCCGGCCGCCGCCGTGGCCAGCGCCCAGCGGCTGCTGGTGAGCCTCGGCGCCATGAAGCCGGAGGGTGAGCAACAACTTACCCCGGCCGGCCGCGCCATGGCGGCCTTCGGTACCCATCCCCGGCTTGCCCGCATGCTGCTGCGCGCCCGCGAGCTGGAGGCCGAGGGTCTGACAGGGATTGTCGCCGATGCGGCTTTCCTGGTGGCGCTGCTGGAAGAAGATCTGCGAGGATCGGAGCGCCTCTCTGTGCTGTTCCACCGCCGCCAGGGGGCCCTGCGCCAGAGTGCGGCCCGCTGGTTCGAGCGGCTCGGGACTCGCTCCGCCAATGCGCAGGGGCAATGGCTGGGGCTGCTGTGTGCCCTCGCCTGGCCCGATCGCATCGGCAAGCTGCGCAGTGGCAGCCGCTATCAGCTCAGTGGCGGGGTGAGCTGCGATCTGGTAGAAGGTCACCCCTGTCAGGGGCAGGGGTCGCTCATTGCCATCGAAATGGGCCAGAACGAGCGCGGCAGCCGTATCTTCATCGCCGAGCCGGTGGAGCTGGATGAGCTGGTGCGCCAGTTGCCTGAGCTGGTCGGCGAGCGCCAGTGGTTCGACTGGGACGAGCGCGAGGAGCGGGTGCGGGCCGAACGTCAGCAGGTGCTCGGCGAGCTGGTACTGAGCCAGCGACCGCTGACGGATCTCTCCGATGAACAGAAGGGGCGTTGCCTGCTGCAGGGGATCCGCCGCAAGGGGCTGCATGTGCTGCCCTGGGATGACGCCAGCGAGGGGCTGCTGGCCCGCTTGCGCTGCGCCCGTGACTGGCTGCCCGACGAAGGGTGGCCAGCCATGGACGAGGCGAGCCTGCTGGCCGACCTCGAGCAGTGGCTGCTGCCGGCGGTGAGCGGCATGACCCGGCTGGAGCAGTTGAAAAAACTCGATATGAGCGACATCCTGCGCCAGTCTCTGCCCTGGCCATTGCCCAAGCGGCTGGACGAGGCGTTGCCAGGCCACTTCACCGCGCCGACCGGCAGCCGGGTGCGGATCCGCTATCAGCCGGGTCAGGCACCGGTGATCCCGGTACGCATCCAGGAGATGTTCGGCCAGGCCACGACCCCGTGCGTGGCCGATGGCCGGGTGGCGCTGGTGGTGGAGCTGCTCTCTCCGGCCCAGCGGCCGCTGCAGATCACCGCCGATCTGGCCGCCTTCTGGGCTGGCTCCTACGAGCTGGTGAAAAAAGAGATGAAGGGACGCTACCCCCGCCACTACTGGCCGGACAACCCGCTGGAAGCGATGCCAACCAGAGTCACCAAGAAGAAGATGGGGTTGTAGGTTGCTGCCGGGCATGGCGAAGCCCAACGCCAGCAGACGCCCCTCACCCTGACGCTCTCCCAGAGAGAGGGAACCGATCGAGCTGGGTGTTTGCGCCTTTTTCCTCTCCCTTTTCAAAGAGATGGGAGAAGGGTTGGGAATGAGGGGGCAGCCATTTGTCTGGCGAAATGAAACTCAGGATCCCGGTTCGATTGGTCAGGCCCGATCGGACGTTCGCGAATGCGACAACATAAGTAGAAAGAGAAGCAAAGAGGATTTATGGCAACGCAACGACGCAAGCGCACTCCCAAGAAGGTGGCGCCCAAACGCACCATCTGGCGCACGCTGTTCTGGCTGGGCTTCAAGCTCTCCCTGGTGGGAGCGGCCTTCATGGTGGTGTTTGGCATCTACCTGGATACCAAGGTGCGTGAACGCTTCGACGGCGAGAAGTGGCAGTTGCCAGTGATGGTATACAGCCGGCCGCTGGAGCTCTATCCCAGCCAGCGTCTCTCCCAGACCCAGATGCTGCGCGAGCTCAACATGCTGAGCTACAAGCAGGTGCGCCAGCCCCACTCCCCGGGCGAGTATGCGGTGAGCGGCAACCGCATCGAGCTTGTTCGCCGGCCGTTTGCCTTCCATGACGGGGCCGATGCCGCCCGCGGCCTGCGCCTCACCTTCAACGGCGCGCGGTTGGAGGGGATCCAGTCGCTGGAGAACCAGCGTCAGCTCGGTTACGCCCAGATGGACCCTGTGCTGCTCGATCGCCTCAACACCGAGGATCGGGAGGATCGCCTGCTGGTGCGCCTCGCCGAGGTGCCGGACAGCCTGCTGGTGACCTTGCTCACCACCGAGGATCGGGACTTCTACCAGCACGGCGGCGTCTCGCCGGTGGCCATCATGCGCGCCATGGCGGCCAACCTGCTGGCGGGGCGCACCGTGCAGGGGGGCAGTACCCTGACCCAGCAGCTGGCCAAGAACTTCTTCCTGACCCGGGAACGCAGCCTGTGGCGCAAGGCGCAGGAAGCCTACATGGCGGTGCTGATCGACTATCGCTACAGCAAGGACGAGATCCTGGAGGCCTACCTCAACGAGGTCTATCTGGGGCAGAACTTCTCCCAGGGGGTCTATGGCTTCGGGCTTGCCTCCTACTTCTACTTCGGTATTCCGGTCAACGAGCTGGACATCGATCAGGTGGCCCTGCTGGTGGGCATGGTGAAGGGCCCCTCCTATTACGATCCCTGGCGCTTCCCGGAGCGGGCCAAGGCGCGCCGTGATCTGGTGCTCAAGCTGCTGATGGATCACGGTAGTCTGACCCAGGCTGAATACACCCTGGCCAGCAAGCAGCCGCTCGGCATCATTACCCGCGGCCAGATGAGTTATGGCCGCACCCCGGCCTTCATGGGGCTGCTCAAGCGGGAGATCCAGAGCCGCTTCGGCCCGGATCTGCTCAAGCAGTCCGGCCTCAAGATCTTCACCAGCCTGGATCCCATCGCCCAGCACGCCGCCGAGCAGGCGGTGGAGTCGGGTCTGGCCACCATCGAGAAGCAGCGTGGCAAGAAGAAGCTGGAGGCGGCCATGGTGGTCTCCGACTGGCACAAGGGCGAGGTGGTGGCCATGGTGGGTGGCCGGGATCCGCGCTACGCCGGCTTCAACCGGGCGCTGGATGCTCGTCGCCAGATAGGCTCCCTGGTCAAGCCCGCGGTCTACCTGACCGGCCTCTCCAACGGCCTGACTTTGGGCACGCCGCTCAAGGATCAGCCGATCCGCATTCGCGGCAAGGATGGCCAGATCTGGACCCCGCAAAACTACGACCGCAAGTTCCGCCAGAGCGTGCCGCTGATGGATGCGCTGGCCAGCTCCCTCAACGTGCCGACCGTCAACCTGGGTCTGCAGGTGGGGCTGGACAAGGTGGTGGACACCCTGCACAAGCTGGGGGTGGAGCAGGAGATCCAGCCCTATCCGTCGCTGGTGCTGGGGGCGGTGGCCCTCTCGCCGATGGAGGTGAACCAGATGTACCTGCCCATCGCCAACCAGGGGCTGACCCAGCCGCTGTCGGCGATCCGGGCCGTTGTCAACAGCGACGGCAGCAAGCTCTATCAGCATGATGAGGCGGCCAAGCGGGTGACCGACGAGCAGGCCAGCTGGCTGACCCTGTTCGCCATGACCAAGACGGTGAGCCAGGGCACGGCGCGGGCGCTCGGTGCCAAGTTCCCCGGCGCCACCATGGCGGCCAAGACCGGCACCACCAACGAGCTGCGCGACTCCTGGTTCACCGGCCTCGACAACAACGAGCTGGTCAGCATCTGGGTCGGTCGCGACGACAACACCCCGGCTGGCCTGACCGGTGCCAGCGGTGCCCTGCAGCTGTTCAGCGGCTACATGAGCCAGCGCGGGGTCAACAGCCTGGCCATGAACATGCCACAGGGGGTGAGCTGGGCCAGCTTCTCCCGCGCCAGCGGCGCCCGGGTTGCCAGCGACTGCCCCGGCAGTCTGCAGGTGCCGGCCAAGCTGGCCGGGTTGGCCGAACCCATGAGCTGTGCCACTCCGGTGTCCAGCCCGGTCAATGCGCTGGACAACTGGTTCAACGGTTTCTTCAACTGACGGAGGCGGGCAGCCCTGGCTGCCCGTCTGCCAGGAGTGCTCATGAGCCTTCCCCTGTTCGATGCCATCCACCACGTGGCTATCATCGCCAGCGACTATGCGCGCTCGCGCCATTTCTACCACCAGGTGCTGGGGCTGCCCATCATCGCCGAGACCCTGCGGGCCGAGCGCCAGTCGTGGAAGCTGGATCTGGCGCTGCCGGACGGCAGCCAGCTGGAGCTGTTCAGCTTCCCGGCGCCGCCCCTGCGCCCCTCCCGGCCGGAGGCGTGCGGCTTGCGCCACCTGGCCTTTCGGGTCTCGGATCTCGACCGGGTCATCGCCCATCTACAGGGCCATGGCGTCGAGGTGGAGCCGGTGCGGGTGGACGAGTTGACCGGCCGCCGCTTTACCTTCTTCGCCGACCCCGACGGCCTGCCGCTGGAGCTCTACGAAGCCTAGTGCCGGGGCGCTCGCCGTCATGAAATCATGTCCAAAAACAAGCAGCCGCCCGGTGAGCCGGGCGGCTGCTTTTCATGGATGCATTCTCGGGATCAGGCGGTGGTGAGCAGGGTGACCGCGACGGCCATCACCAGCATGCCGACCCAGCCGATGGGCTTGAGCCGCTCGCCAAACAGCAGCAGGCCGCCGAGGGCTGTGCCCAGAATGCCGATGGCACCCCAGGTGGCATAGGCCACGGCCAGGTCGATCTTGCCGGTGCTGACCGCTTCCGACAGCAGGGTGAAGGCACACAGCACCAGCAGGATGCCGAGGAATCCCCACCCCTTGTGACGAAAACCGACCGAACGGTTGATCGCCATGTTGGCGCCGATATCCAGCAAGGCCGCGCCCAGCACTATCATCAGCGGGTGCATACGGCCTCCTCGTTGGCACGGGGTGTGCGAGCGGCCGGTTCATCGTGGCGCTCGCCCATCGTCACCAGAACAATCCCCACTATGGCCAGCGCCAGTCCGATCAACTCCTGAGCATTCAGCTGGTAGTCGAGGAACAGCACGGAGACGACGGTGATCAGCGCGATCCCCAGTCCCTCCCAGAGCGCGAAGGCAATGCCAATGGAGATTGTTTTGGCGGCTTTGGCCAACAACAGGTAGGAGAAGGAGATGAGCAGCCACATGGGCAGGTAGTTGAGCCAGCCGGCTTCGTTCTCCGGGATCATGGCCATGCTGGAGGTGCCGGCGACCTCGGTCAGGATGGCGCCCGTCAGGAAGATGCGGGCCAGGAGCATGCGATTGAATAACATAAAATGTCCTTTTGTTGCTGCGACGGGGCCATGATAGCCGCCACCCGGCGGGAGGCTGGAATCGCTGAGCGTCGGCAATTCAGACGCTGACGGTTTGCCTTGGCAGAAGCGGGCGGGGTAAGGTGAATGTCGGATACCCAGCTCTCGACCCGGATCATGAAGCTCTACCAGATACAACTCTTTGTGGAATCAGCCAGTAGCGGCTCTATCGCCAACACGGCGCGTCGGCTTGGCAAGAGTCGCAGCGCGGTCAGTACGGCGATAGCGGCACTGGAGGTGGAACTTGGCGTCGAACTTTTTGAACGAGGGGCCAACCAGAGTCGGTTGACCGAGATTGGCGAGCAGGTGCTGGACGACTGCAAGCGGCTGCTGCAGGCGGCCAACAGCCTCAAGCTCAAGTGCGAACATTACGCCTCCGGTGCCGAAGTGGCGCTGCGGGTGGCGCGGGACGATGCCATTCCCGAGGCGGTGTGGCGGGAGATGTTGGGCCAGCTGCGTCACCGGTTTCCCGGCACCAGCATCTCGCTGGTGCTGGCCTCGCCGCCCGAGCTGCCCGCGCTGGTGGAGGAGGGGTTTGTCGACGCCGCTTTCGGCCTCATCACCGAGGAGCAGGAGCGCAGCGGCCTCAACATCGAGGTGCTCAACCCGATCCGCACCCTGATGGTGGTGGCGCCTAGCCACCCGCTGGCCAGCCTGAAGCGGGTGCTGCAGCAGGATCTGACCGGCCACACCCAGGTCACCCTCTCCTACGTGGATGAATTCTCGGTCAAGAGCCTGCTGCCCATCGGCGGCCACCACATCGGGCTGTCGAGTTTCGAGCTGATGCGCGATGCGGTGATCGACGGCCTCGGTTGGGCCGTGTTGCCGTCGCCGCTGATCCAGAGCCAGCTGCGTCAAGGCTCTCTGATCACGCTCAAGCACAAGTTCAGCCTGCAGTGGCGGGACTACGGCGTCTATCTGTCGGAAAATGCCTATCACGGCAGGGTGCTGGCCTGGCTGCGCAAGGCGATCCAGGCCTATCTCGAACCGTTCGAGTGAGTCTTCTGCTCATGGATGGTGGCAGGCGGATCGCGCGGGGCTTGTGATCCATCGCGGCCTGATGGTACATACTGTCTGTACCCTCATGCAGCGCCTGGAGGCGTGAACGATATGAGCAGTGCCCAAGACAAGGACGAGATCTGGCTGGATGACGACATCATCGAGCTGGATGACGATGAGGCCGTGGTGACCAGGATGGCCAACCCCTGGCAGGTGCTGATCGTCGATGACGAACCGGACATTCATCATGCCACCCGGCTGGCACTCTCCAACATTCAGTACAAATCCCGCCCGCTAGCCCTGCTCAACGCCTACAGCGGTGCCGAGGCTGCCCGCATGCTGCAGGCCAACCCGCGCATCGCCCTGATCCTGCTCGACGTGGTGATGGAGACCGAGGACGCCGGCCTGCGGTTGGTGCACCAGATCCGCAACGAGATGAAGAACGGCCTGGTCCGCATCGTGCTGCGCACCGGCCAGCCCGGGCAGGCCCCCGAGCAGCGGGTGATCCTCGACTACGACATCAACGACTACAAGACCAAGACCGAGCTGACGGTGCAGAAGCTCTACACCACCGTCATCGCCTCCCTGCGCTCCTACGAGACCCTCTGCGCCATCGACAAGAGCCGGCAGGGGCTCGGCAAGATACTGGAGGGGGCGGGGGATCTCTATCACCTGCATTCGCTGCGGGAGTTTGCCTCCGGCGTGCTCAAGCAGATCAGCGCCATTCTCGATGTGGGCACCGAGGGGGCCATCTGCGCCGAGCGCCGACCCGGCTCGCAGGAGCTGGAGATCCTGGCCGCTACCGGCGACTATGAATCCCTGCTGAGCGACGTGCCGCTCACTACCTTCCCGGCTCTGCATGACTCTGTGATGAGTGCGCTGGCCAATCGCTGCAACCGCTTCGAGCATCCCCAGGATGCGCTCTACATCGCCGCCCAGAACGGGCGCGAGTTCGTGCTCAACTTCACCCCTACCCAGCCGCTCGACCCGCTCGAGTGCGATCTGTTGGACGTGTTCTGTCAGCGCATCTCGGCGGCATACGACAACCTCTATCTCTACAACCAGCTGTTGCGCGCCCAGGAGGCCACCGTGGTGGCGCTGGCGGCGCTGGCGGAGTTTCGCGATTCGGATACCGGTGATCACGTGCTGCGGGTGCAGAAACTCTCCGATGCCATCGTGGCGGAGCTGCAACAGGCGGGAGCCTATCCCGACGAACTGACCCCCGGCTTCGTCGACATGATCGGCATGGCCAGCATACTCCACGATGTGGGCAAGGTGGGCACGCCGGACCACATCCTGCACAAGCCGGGGCGGTTCGAGCCGGACGAGCGAGCCATCATGGAGCAGCACGCGGACATAGGCGCCAGCATATTGCACAAGGCGGGGGAGATGGTGGAAGGGACCAGTTATCTGTCGCTGGGGGCCGAGATCGCCCGTGGCCACCATGAGCACTTCGATGGCAAGGGTTACCCGGAGCAGCTGGCCGGCGAGCAGATCCCGCTGTCGGCTCGCATCGTGGCGGTGGTCGACGTATTCGATGCCTTGCTCAGCAAACGCCCCTACAAGGAGCCCTGGTCGCTGGCCCAGACCATGGAGTACATCATGTCGCGCTCAGGCAGCCAGTTCGATCCCGAGGTGGTGAAGGCGCTCAACCGGCTGGTCAGCGAATCGCGCTTGCCCTACGAGCTGTAGGGGAGAGCAAGAGACAACAAGGGGGCCGCGGGCCCCCTTGTTGTTGGCGGGGTCTGGCTGAGGGATCAGCGCTGGCCGTAGCGTACCCTGGGCTGGCGCTGGCGAAACGGCAGCAGCAGGAGGCCGAGCAGCAGATCGCCGACAAGGGCCGAGAGCAACCCCGCCGCCATGCCGCAGACGATAGCGGCTTGCTTGAGCGGTACCACATAGCTGTAGTTTTGTAGGGTATCCTGCCAGAGTTGGGGATCGGCACGCAGCAGCAGGTGGGAGAGCTGCCGGTACCAGGGGGCGTTCTTGTAGACGCTCTCCTGCTGCAGGGTCTGACGCTGGCTGACCAGCAGCTGCAGGCTGGCCGCATCCTTGGCGAAGACCGGATCCTGGTTGGTGCGGTAGTGGTTGACCAGGGCCGTCAGATCGCCGTCGAAGTGCTGGTCTGCCGTCTCCTGAAAGGGGGCAAGGCTGAGGCTGGCCTGTTGCAGACGGGCATCCAGCCGCTGGTAGTAGAGGTCGATCAGACCCGGGATCTGCACACCGGCCAGCAGGCCAAGGGCAAACAGCATCATCCTGAGGTAGCTGCGCATATTGCTGTTCATCTCGCGAAAGGGAAGAGCTCCATACTAGCCGCAAGGTCGGGGACGGCCAAGCCCGCCATCTGGATCGGAACATTCCAGAAAGGGCTTAAACGGAACCTGTTCTGCCGCGCTGTTTTCCCCATGAACTTTGCTTCCTCCCTCATTTGTGTGATTCACGTCACGCTTCTTATGTTCTAAAATACGGCCCCATTTTTCGGGGAGGAGAGTCCGTATGCGCAAATTTATACCCTGTTATCTGTTGGGTGGTCTCATCGCCGTCAGCTGGGCCGCTCTGCCCGATCACGGCCCCTGGGATCAGTGGGATCTCGTCGTCTTCCATCTGGTCAATGGCTGGCTGGGTCAGGCCCAATGGTGGGCCGATCTGGTGGCGGTGACCAACAACCGGTTGTTCGATCTGGCGGTGCTCTCCTGCATGGGGCTTATCCTCTCCCGTTGCTTCTGGCGTGCGGACGAGCAGGGGCGTCGCCGGTTGGTGGCCATGGGGTGTGTCATGTTGCTGGGGGCCCTGGTGATCAACCAGTTTGGTCATCTGCTGCCGGTCAGCCGGCCCAGCCCGACCCTGATGGTGGCGGATGCACTGCGGGTCACCCAGCTCAGCGGGATCCCGACCAAGGATTCGTCCAGCGATAGCTTCCCCGGCGATCACGCCCTGTTCCTGATGATCTTCGCCGGTTTTGCCCTGCGCTATCTGCCGCGCTGGGCCGGGGTGACGGCGCTGCTGATGGTGCCGTTGTTCTCGGCGCCCCGCATCCTCTCCGGCGCCCACTGGCTGACGGATGTCTATGTCGGCGCCCTCTCCTTGACCCTGCTCTGCCTGCCGCTGCTGCTGTCGACCGGGCTGTCGGATGCGCTGGTCGGCTGGATTGCCCAGCGGCTGCCACGCCTGCCGGGCTGGCAGTGGCTGGCGAGCAAAACGCCGGCGAGTCAGCAATAAAAAAAGAAGGTCGGTGCATACCGGCCTTCTTTTTGTCTACTTCCAGCCGGTGACTGTGGTCGTCGCGAAATGACCATGACTACCACCGGCGGCCCCAGGCCTGCTGGCCCTCATAGAGAAGTATTAGCAGATTCGTTCGGGCGTGCCTAACAAGAGTTTCTCCAAGGAATCGTTTGCAAGGGATGAATGCTTGATCAGGGCCAAGATTTTTTATTTTTGCTGCCTTAGAATCGCCGCCCGTTGCTGGAGAACTCTGTATGTTAATTAATCTTTTGCGCCTGATATTCATCATCTGTGCGCTGGCTTTCATCTTCATGCTGGTACGGGCCTGGTGGCACAAGCGGCAACAGGGTGAGCTGGAGTCGACCCCCTTCTGGCCGGTGGCGGCCATCGGTTTTGTCGCCAATTTTCTCGATACCCTGGGGGTCGGCAGCTTCGCGGTGAAGACCGCCTGCTACAAGCAGTTCAAGCTGATCGACGATCGGCTGCTGCCGGGCACCCTCAACGGCCAGTGCGTGTTGCCGACGGTCACCCAGTCGCTGATCTTCATCGGCGCCGTGCAGGTAGATCCGCTCACCCTCATCGGCATGATGGTGGCCGCCGCTGCCGGCGCGGCCTGGGGGGCGCGCCACGTCGCCTCGTTCGATCGCCAGACCATCCGGCTGGTGATGGCGGTCTCCCTGCTGGTGGTGGCCGGCCTCATCTTCGCCGGCCTGCTGGGGCTCTTCCCCCTTGGTGGCGACGCCATGGGGCTGACCGGTTACAAGCTCGGGATAGCGCTCGCCGGCAACTTCCTCTTTGGTGTGCTGATGAACGTGGGCATCGGCCTGTTCGCCCCCTGCATGACCCTGGTCTATCTGCTCGGCATGAACCCGCTGGCGGCCTTCCCCATCATGATGGGCTCCACTGCCGTGCTCAGCGTCTTCTCGGCGGGCACCTTCATCCGCAAGGGGGCCTTCGACGCCAAGGCTGTGCTGGCGGTGGCCATCTTCGGTCCGGTCGGCGTGGTGCTGGCGGCCATGCTGGTCAAATCCATGGACATGGCGATGCTCAAATGGCTGGTGGCCTTCATCGTCATCTATACCTCCTGGACCATGTACGCTTCCTGGCGGGCGGCGCGGCGGGCGCCACAACCCCGGCTGGCAGGCGTCACTGGTTAGCCAGTGCGGTGCGTGTGGGTGCTGGCCGCGGAGTATTGAAGTGGTTGCAGGCCTTTGGCGTTATCTATACCTCCTGGGCCAGGTACGTTTCTTGGCGGGCGGCGCGGCGGGCGCCACAACCCCGGCTGGCAGAGGTCGCAGGCTGGCCTGCACCAACGCCGCCTCGGCCCTGGCCCCGAGAAACACATAGAGCCCGAGGGCCAGTAGCAGCCCCACGGCGCACCCCATCACCCCCACCGCCGGCCAGAGCAGTTCGCTCTGGCCGAGCGAACCCTTGAACAGCAACAAGAGCCCCTCGATGGAGACCGCGATCAGAATGGCGGCGATGAAACGGGTAATGGTGCGGCGAATGGCGCTGTGGCGAAAGATGTCCTTATGCAGCAGCACCTCCTCTTCCAGAATGGTCTTGCCCAAGTCGAATACCGCTAGCGCCAGGGTCAGAAAGATGATGGCGCTGAAGGCCCCCAGCCGGTTCTGCTGCGCTCCGCACAGCAGCAGATAGAGCTGCTCCAGCCCGTGCCAGATGAGCGTCGCGACGATCAGAAACAGCGCCAGACTCAGCACCACATAAACCCCCTTGAACCAGGGCATGGCCCGGCGCCGCTCCCTGTCCCCCATCAACCAGGCGATAAGCTGGTTCAGGCAGAGGGTCAACTCACGGCCATGACCTCTCACTATCAGATGCAAACGGGTTTGCGGCGCCGGCACTGGCGGCAGGATCCCGAGTGGTTCCCGGCTGAAGGCCTGATGCAGGATAAAGGGGTAATCCTTGAGTGAATCGGGTGGCGCCGTCAGCAGCCCCAGCAGCAGGGGGGCCAGTTCGGCTTCGTACTCCTGATAGCGTCTCAGCACATCGATGGGGCTCATTTCCGCCATACC
Organism: Aeromonas dhakensis; assembly: GCF_002285935.1. Lineage (NCBI taxonomy): Bacteria > Pseudomonadati > Pseudomonadota > Gammaproteobacteria > Aeromonadales > Aeromonadaceae > Aeromonas > Aeromonas dhakensis. The sequence continues at coordinate 4,785,197 of NZ_CP023141.1, read as the reverse complement.
TACCTCGCTCACAAGGGGGTGTTGTTGCTGACGGCTGCAAATTGTGGGCCTGCTTTATGACAACGACTGTGGTGGGGGTTGCACCGTTTGGTGACAAATCACGGTTGCCGACGGGCAGATTGCACCGGCAGCGGGCATGACGAGGGGAGAATGAAAAAGGGCCCGTGAAGGGCCCTTGTTTGACAGATGGCGACGGTTTAGCCGGCCAGCTTGGCGAAGCTGCGCTCGGCGGCGGCCAGAGTGTGTTCGATCTCCTTGTCGCCGTGGGCCAGCGACAGGAAACCGGCCTCGTAGGCGCTCGGCGCCAGATAGACGCCCTCTTCCAGCATCAGATGGTAGAAGCGCTTGAAGCGCTCCATGTCGCAGCGGGTCACCTGCTCATAGCGGGTGATCTCGGTCTCGTCGGTAAAGAAGAAGCCGAACATGCCGCCCACGTAGTTGATGGCGAGCGGGATGCCGTGCTTGGCGGCGGCGGCTTTCAGCCCTTCGGCGACCCGGGCGGTCTTGGCGCTCAGCTGTTCATAGAGGCCCGGCTCCAGCAGCAGATCCAGCATGGTGAGGCCGGCGGCCATGGCCACCGGGTTGCCGGAGAGAGTGCCTGCCTGATAGACGGGGCCGGTCGGGGCGATATGCTGCATCACCTTCTTCTTGCCGCCGAAGGCGCCGACCGGCATGCCGGCACCGATGATCTTGCCGAGGGTTGTGAGATCCGGGTCGATGTTGTAGTGGCCCTGAGCGCCACGCAGGGAGACGCGAAAACCCGTCATCACCTCATCCAGGATCAGCAGGGCGCCGAATTCGTCACAGATGGCGCGCAGCCCTTCCAGGAAACCGGGCACCGGCGGGATGCAGTTCATGTTGCCGGCCACAGGCTCGACGATGATGCAGGCGATCTCGCTGCCGTACTGGCTGAAGGCCTCGCGCACCGAGTCCAGGTCGTTGAACACGCAGGTGAGGGTGTGCTTGGCAAAGTCGGCCGGCACGCCCGGGCTGTTGGGTTGACCCAGGGTCAGCGCGCCGGAGCCGGCCTTGACCAGCAGGGAGTCGGCGTGGCCGTGGTAGCAGCCTTCGAATTTGACGATCTTGTCGCGGCCGGTGTAGCCGCGGGCCAGCCGGATGGCGCTCATGGTCGCCTCGGTGCCGGAGTTAACCATCCGCACCTGCTCCATGGAGGGGACGATCTGGCGTACCTTCTCGGCCATCAGCACTTCGATCTCGGTGGGGGCGCCGTAGCTCAGCCCTTTCTCGACGGCCTTGATGACGGCGGCCTTGATGGCCGGGTGGTTGTGACCCAGCAGCATGGGGCCCCAGGAACCGATGTAATCCACGTAGGCCTGGCCGTCCACGTCATAGAGGTAGGCGCCATCGGCGTGATCGATGAAGCGGGGTGTGCCGCCGACCCCATTGAAGGCGCGGACCGGTGAGTTGACGCCGCCCGGAATGGTCTGGCGGGCCTGTTCAAACAGCTGATCTGATTTTGACATGGATCATCCTTAATGGGATTTTGGTCGTCACACAGGTGCAGGTGGCCGATTGCGGCTCGGCAGTCGGGGGGAGCTGGAGTATGCTTGCGCTCTTGACTCCCTGGCCAAGGACTGCCCCGTGTTAAATGAAACGGGCCGACTATAGCAGAAAGGCCCGGTGCTGGGCAGCCGGCTGGATGTCGTCACCTCCGTCAGCAAACGAATGTGGTTTTTTTCATGTCGCAACAAGCTTTATCCTCTGCCGAACCGCTCTCGCCTCCCCGTGGCCCCGTCCTGCGGCGGATCATTCATCAAGACAAGATGCCTCTACTGGTGCTGCTGTTGGCGGCACTGGTCGGAACCCTGGCCGGGCTGGTCTGTGGACTGTTCGAGTCCGGCGTCCACTGGCTGGCGCAGCAGCGCATTGATCTGCTGGCCGATCGCCCCTGGTGGCAGCTCGGTCTGCTCGGCTTCGGTTTCAGCGCCCTGCTGGGGATGATCGGTTATTTCCTGACCCACACCTTTGCGCCGGAGGCCGGGGGCTCCGGCATTCCCGAGATCGAGGGCGCCATGGACGAACTGCGGCCGGTGCGCTGGTGGCGGGTGTTGCCGGTCAAGTTCTTCGGCGGTATCTGCACCCTTAGCTCCGGCATGGTGCTAGGGCGGGAGGGGCCCTCGGTGCAGATCGGCGGCAACCTCGGCAAGATGGTGGCGGATATCTTCCGGCTGCCCAAGGAGCATGGCCATGCCCTGCTGGCGGCCGGTGCGGCTGGCGGTCTGGCCGCCGCCTTCAATGCGCCGCTGGCGGGGATCCTGTTCGTGATGGAGGAGATGCGACCGCAGTTTCGCTACTCCTTTCTGGCCATCAAGGCGGTGGGCATCTCCGCCATCATGGCGACCCTGATGCTGCAGAACATGAAGGGGCAGGGGGCCGTGATCAGCTTGCCTCACTACGATGCGCCTGCCCTCAAGGCGCTCTGGTTGTTCCTCTTCATGGGGGCCGCTTTCGGGGTGCTGGGGTTCGTCTTCAACAAGCTGGTGCTGGCCTGCCAGGATGGTTATCTGGCACTGCATCAAAACAAGCGCCATCGCTTCGTGGCCATCGGCATGCTGGTGGCAGGTACCTTCGGCGTGCTGTCGCTGTTCGCCCCGGCGGTGACTGGCGGCGGTACCGAACTCATCCCCCATCTGATGGGTGGGGAGTATGCAATGGCCACCCTGTTCCTCATCTTCT
>NZ_CP023141.1:4735000-4777500 GCF_002285935.1 Aeromonas dhakensis | reverse complement strand
AAGCTATTTAGGTAGCGCCTCGGACGAATACTACTGGGGGTAGAGCACTGTTTGGGCTAGGGGGTCATCCCGACTTACCAACCCCATGCAAACTCCGAATACCAGTAAGTAATATCCGGGAGACACACGGCGGGTGCTAACGTCCGTCGTGAAGAGGGAAACAACCCAGACCGCCGGCTAAGGTCCCAAAGTTCTGGTTAAGTGGGAAACGATGTGGGAAGGCTCAGACAGCTAGGATGTTGGCTTAGAAGCAGCCATCATTTAAAGAAAGCGTAATAGCTCACTAGTCGAGTCGGCCTGCGCGGAAGATGTAACGGGGCTCAAACCAGGCACCGAAGCCGCGGATTCACGCTAAGCGTGAGTGGTAGGGGAGCGTTCTGTAAGTCTGCGAAGGTGTGTCGAGAGGCATGCTGGAGATATCAGAAGTGCGAATGCTGACGTAAGTAACGATAAAGGGGGTGAAAAGCCTCCTCGCCGGAAGACCAAGGGTTCCTGTCCAACGTTAATCGGGGCAGGGTGAGTCGACCCCTAAGGTGAGGCCGAAAGGCGTAATCGATGGGAAGCAGGTTAATATTCCTGCACGACTTGTAATTGCGATGGGGGGACGGAGAAGGCTAGGTGGGCCAGGCGACGGTTGTCCTGGTGAAAGTGCGTAGGTGGTGTTTCTAGGCAAATCCGGAGACACAACACTGAGACACGAGACGAACGCACTACGGTGCGGAAGCCATTGATGCCCTGCTTCCAGGAAAAGCCTCTAAGCTTCAGATTACAAGTCATCGTACCCCAAACCGACACAGGTGGTCGGGTAGAGAATACCAAGGCGCTTGAGAGAACTCGGGTGAAGGAACTAGGCAAAATAGTACCGTAACTTCGGGAGAAGGTACGCTCTTGTTGGTGAAGTCCCTTGCGGATGGAGCTGACGGGAGTCGCAGTGACCAGATGGCTGGGACTGTTTATCAAAAACACAGCACTCTGCAAACACGAAAGTGGACGTATAGGGTGTGACACCTGCCCGGTGCCGGAAGGTTAATTGATGGGGTTAGCGCAAGCGAAGCTCTTGATCGAAGCCCCGGTAAACGGCGGCCGTAACTATAACGGTCCTAAGGTAGCGAAATTCCTTGTCGGGTAAGTTCCGACCTGCACGAATGGTGTAACCATGGCCATGCTGTCTCCACCCGAGACTCAGTGAAATCGAATTCGCCGTGAAGATGCGGTGTACCCGCGGCTAGACGGAAAGACCCCGTGAACCTTTACTACAGCTTGGCACTGAACATTGAACCTAAATGTGTAGGATAGGTGGGAGGCTTTGAAGGCGTGACGCCAGTTGCGCTGGAGCCGTCCTTGAAATACCACCCTTGTATGTTTGATGTTCTAACGCAGGGCCCTGAATCGGGCTCGCGGACAGTGCCTGGTGGGTAGTTTGACTGGGGCGGTCTCCTCCCAAAGAGTAACGGAGGAGCACGAAGGTTGGCTAATCCTGGTCGGACATCAGGAGGTTAGTGCAATGGCATAAGCCAGCTTAACTGCGAGACGGACAGGTCGAGCAGGTACGAAAGTAGGTCATAGTGATCCGGTGGTTCTGAATGGAAGGGCCATCGCTCAACGGATAAAAGGTACTCCGGGGATAACAGGCTGATACCGCCCAAGAGTTCATATCGACGGCGGTGTTTGGCACCTCGATGTCGGCTCATCACATCCTGGGGCTGAAGTCGGTCCCAAGGGTATGGCTGTTCGCCATTTAAAGTGGTACGCGAGCTGGGTTCAGAACGTCGTGAGACAGTTCGGTCCCTATCTGCCGTGGGCGTTGGATGATTGAAGGGAGTTGCTCCTAGTACGAGAGGACCGGAGTGAACGAACCTCTGGTGTTCGGGTTGTCACGCCAGTGGCACTGCCCGGTAGCTAAGTTCGGAATCGATAACCGCTGAAAGCATCTAAGCGGGAAGCGAGCCCTGAGATGAGTCATCCCTGACCCCTTGAGGGTCCTAAAGGGCCGTTGGAGACCACAACGTTGATAGGTGGGGTGTGTAAGCGCGGCGACGTGTTGAGCTAACCCATACTAATTACCCGTGAGGCTTAACCATACAACACCCAAGAAGTGTTCGAAGACTTGTAGCAGATACCGAGAACGAATAACTAAATCAGCTTTTTCAGATTGAAGATTTTGCCTGGCGGCAATAGCGCAGTGGAACCACCTGACCCCATGCCGAACTCAGAAGTGAAACGCTGTAGCGCCGATGGTAGTGTGGCATTCGCCATGCGAGAGTAGGACACTGCCAGGCACCCAATTGAAGAAGCCCGCTCATCTGAGCGGGCTTTTTTATTGCCTGAAATTAAGCCATGCCTGCACAATTTCCCGTGCTATTCCCCTTCTGCTTGCTCCGCAACGGGCAGTGCCATATTGATTCTGCATGATTCCATTCGAGCCCCTTCGAGACATCTCTCCAGCCCTAGGTCAGCATTTCTCCCCCTCCACTGCTAGCCAATTTCCTGATGGTGCAACAATATGGCCATTCTTTTTGTTGATGATCACTATTGCCCTGGCAGGGGATGACAAGGGCTGCGGGATCCTTAGACTATGAACTTCATCGACAAGGGAGCTGTGTATGTTGGGGATCCACGATCTGGCGTTGTTTATCCTGTCAGGCCTGCTGTTGAACATGATGCCGGGGCCCGACTCCCTGCTCATCATGCTGCGCAGCGGCTCCCAGGGCTGGCGGGCAGGCTCCATGGCGGCACTGGGGATAGGGACCGGCACCATGGTGCATGTGCTGGCTACTGCGTTGGGGTTGTCCGCTCTGCTGAGCGCCTCGGCCGAGCTGTTTGCCGTCATTAAGTTGATGGGGGCGCTTTATCTGGTCTATCTCGGCTTATCCATGTTCAGGCAAGGGGGAGGAGGCCGGGTATCGGCTAAAGAGGCTGTGTCCCTGCCTGTGCTCTCCTATGGCCGGATCTTCCGGCAAGGGTTACTGACCAATGTGCTCAACCCCAAGGTGGCCCTGTTCTTCCTTGCCTTTGTGCCCCAGTTCATCGCGCCAGATGCGCCGCAAAAAGCGCTGGCATTCATCGTGCTGGGCTGCATCTTCAATTTCAACGGCATGATCTGGTGCCATCTGCTGGCTTTCTCGACCGCCTATGCGAGCCGCAAGGTGAGGCTGCCTGCAAAGCTGAGTACCTGGCTTAACCGTGTGATGGGAGGCTTGTTCGTGGGGCTTGGCATCAAGCTGGCGGTGGAGTGAGAAGATAAACGTCGTCCATAGAAAAAGGCGTATCCCATCGCTGGGATACGCCTTCGTCTGCACTGCTGCAGGATGACTGAAATCAGTTCATGCCGTAGCGCTTGAGTTTCTTGCGCAGAGTACCGCGGTTGATCCCCATCATCACGGCAGCGCGAGTCTGGTTACCACGGGTGTACTGCATGATCACGTCCAGCATGGGAGCTTCGACTTCGGAGAGAACCATATCGTACAGATCAATCACTTCCTGACCGTTCAACTGGGCCAGGTAGTTACGCAGGGCCTGTTGCACAGAGTCACGCAGGGGGCGCTGGGTCGGCTCGGCAGCGTGATTGTGAGTAGTTGTTACCAATGCATCAGAAGTCAGGGTTTGTTCGAACATATTCGGTCGGCTCTTTAGTTATGCGTTAACCTAATCCATCGAAATACGCTTCGAGTGCCTCGAGTTGTGCGTCTGCACAATCCAGGGCATTGAAGTGCTTACGGAATTCTCGGCCCGTCTCTTCTTCATCGAGATACCAGCCCACATGTTTACGGGCAATGCGCGCTCCCAGATATGCACCATAAAACTGGTGCAGGTTGGTTACATGCTCGTTCATCAGGGTGCGAACCTCTTCCCTGTCGGGAGGTGGCAGCTTGGTGCCCGTCTCAAGAAAATGACGGATTTCCCGGAAAATCCAGGGTCGTCCTTGCGCAGCACGGCCGATCATCACGGCATCAACACCGGTATAGTCGAGGACATACCGGGCCTTCTCCGGGCTGTCTATGTCGCCATTGGCGACAACAGGAATCGATACGGCCTGCTTAATCGCCCTGATAGTGTCGTACTCCGCTTCGCCCTTGTAGAGACAGGCACGGGTACGACCATGCACGGCGAGGGCCGCGATACCGCAATCTTCGGCGATTCGGGCGATCTCCTCGCCATTGCGGTTATCCGGATCCCATCCTGTGCGGATCTTCAAGGTGACAGGCACGTCCACGGCGTCCACCACGGCCCGGCAGATGGATCTGACCAGGTCGGGTTGGCGCAACAGGGCAGAACCTGCCAGCTTCTTATTCACTTTTTTTGCCGGACATCCCATGTTGATGTCGACGATCTGAGCGCCCTGCTCCACGTTGTAGCGGGCGGCAAACGCCATCATCTCGGGGTCGGCTCCGGCAATCTGGACCGATCGCAAGCCCCCTTCAGCAGAGTGATCCATTCTCATCCGGGTTTTCTGGGTATCCCAGACATCCGGGTTGGCCAGCAGCATCTCGGAAACGGCCATGCCGGCACCCAGCCGCAAACAAAGTTCACGGAATGGTCGGTCTGTTACACCGGCCATGGGAGCCACGATCAGGGGAGTTTCAAGCGTGTGGGGACCTATCTGCATTCCACGGTTACCATCGGCTTAGGGCGGCGTATATTACGCATTTTTTAGTCAGGAGAAAAGGTTAGTATTTGAGCGTCAGCCATTTTTTTCTGAAAAAAACGTCGCGCCAAGGCTTGCAAAATCAGGAGTGCTTGAAAATCGGACAGATTGTCGAAGCGAAGCGGCGGGGCAATTGGATGAGGGGGACCATGATTTGCCTGTCCCCATCCCGGACGGGTTTGCGTTATGATAGCGAGCTTGTATCGAGCAAAGACTCCAAACAAATTCATTACAAACAGATTGGGGACGTATGACGGCAAGGTTCATCAAATCTCTCTACCCGTGTCTGCTTGGCGCCATGCTGGGCTCGGCCCAGGCCCAGACGGTCAGTTTCAGCGAAGCCTGGAGTCGGGTCATTCAACAGGATGACGGGCTGGCGGCGGAACAGGCCGGGGTGGAGCGGGCGCAACAGCTGCGCGAAGCCGCCAAGGCCATGTATCTGCCCAAGGTGGACGTGGGGGCCAGCTACACCCACCTCGATCAGCCGGTGGAGCTGGACATGATGGACCTCAACCCCATCGCCAGTCATCCTGAGTTCGGCAAGGTACTGGCGCCCATCATGCAGGCGCTCAAGCTGACGCCCAATGACTTCGTCACCCCCCTCACCAAGCAGAACGTGGTGACCAGCTCGGTCAAGATGCTGTGGCCGCTGTTCACCGGTGGCCGCATCGATGCGGCGCAGGACATTCGCCAGGCCCAGGTGAGCGAGGCGAAGCAGTTGCTGGTGCTCAAGCAGCAGTCCACCTTCGAGAGCCTCTCCCAGACCTATTTCGGGGTGGTGCTGGCGGCCCAGGTGGTGCAGACCAAGCAGGAGATCGAGCAGGGGCTGGCTCACCATCTGGAGCATGCCAAGAAGTTGGAAGCCCAGGGCCAGATCGCCCGGGTTGAGCGTCTCTCCGCCCAATCGGCCTATGACCGGGCCCGTATCGATACCCAGAAGGCGCGTCGCAGCCTGGAGATTGCCCAGCTGGCCCTTGGCCACATGCTCAAGCTCAAGCAGGCGGAGCCCGATACCCAGCTCTTCATCAATCCGCAGATGCCTGAACTCGCAGCCTTCGTGCAGGAGACGCTGGCGGTGCACCCCGGCCTCAAGTTGCTGACGGCCAAGAAGGAGCAGGCGCAAGGGATGATCAAGCTGGAGAAGGGCAAGTACGCCCCAGAGCTGTTCCTGTTCGGCAACTACAACCTCTATGAGGATGACTCGCTGGCCTCCAAGACTACCCCGGACTGGCTGGTCGGGGTGGGCGTCAGCATGCCGCTGGTGAGCCGTGACGGCCGCTCCGAGACGGTACAGGCGGCCAAGAGCGCCGAGCTGCAGGTCAATCTGCTGCAGGCCAAGACCCGCCAGGATCTGGAGTTGCTGGTCGAGAAGACCTGGCGCGAGGCGGCGCAGGGGCTGGAAGAGTTCCAGTCGCTCTCTTCCACCCAGGCGCTGGCCGAGGAGAACGTACTGCTGCGAGACAAGGCATTCGGGCAGGGGCTCTCCACTTCCCTCGATGTGGTGGATGCCCGCAACCAGCTGGCCGGGGTCAAGACCCAGCGCGCCGCTGCCGCTTATCAATACGTCATTTCGCTGGCCCGCCTGTTGGCCCTCTCCGGGCAGATGAACAGTTTCAACCAGTATCAACGCGGGCAGGCGATCGAGGTGAACTCATGATCGCGGCCTGCCTTGCTCCCATTTTCATGTCTGTTTCGACCGCCAAGGGTCGCCCGTTTGCCGAGGTGAATTCATGAGTCATCCCCCCATCAAGAAGAAGATGAGCCAGGGCAAGCCGCTGCTGCTGCCATTGGCGCTGGTGTTGCTGGTCATCTGGCTGGGCTGGCGTTTCTGGCTGGCCTATCAACCCGAGCCGGTGCGTCTGCAGGGGCAGATCGAGGCGCAGCAGTACTCCGTCTCCTCCAAGGTGGCGGGCCGCATCGAGGAGGTGCTGGTGAAGAAGGGGGATCAACTGGCCAAGGACCAGCTGGTGTTCACCCTGGCGAGCCCCGAGATTGAAGCCAAACTGAGCCAGGCCAAGGCGGGCCAGGCCGCGGCCGGTGCCATGGCCGAAGAGGCCGAGAAGGGGGCGCGCGCGCAGCAGATTGCCGCCGCCAAGGATCAGTGGCAAAAGGCCAAGGCGGCCGCCTTGCTGCGCGGCAAGACCTACGAGCGCATTGCCAGCCTGCACCGGGATGGCGTGATGCCGCTGCAAAAACGCGATGAGGCCTGGACGGCCTGGCAGGCGGCCAGGTACAGCGAAGGCATGGCCTGGCAACAGTATCAGATGACCCTGGAAGGGGCGCGGGAAGAGACCAAGATCGCGGCCCGCGAGCAGGCCAAGATGGCGGCAGGTTCGGTGGCTGAAGTGGAGGCCTACCTGGCCGACACCCGCATCAATAGCCCGCATGCGGGTGAAGTATCCCAGGTGCTGCTGCGCAGCGGCGAGCTGGCCCCGCAGGGCTTCCCGGTGGTGACCCTGCTCGACATGAGCGATGCCTGGGCCCAGTTCCACGTGCGCGAAGATCTGCTGCCCCGCTTCGCGCTGGGCACCGAGTTCGATGCTCGCATCCCCGGTCTTGGCGAGCAGACGGTGCGTTTCAAGGTGACCCATGTGGCCGTGATGGGGGATTTCGCCACCTGGCGTGCCACCGACACCCGTCAGGGCTTTGACATGAAGAGCTTCCAGGTGGAGGCGCGCCCGCTGCAACCGGTCGAGGGGCTGCGGGTCGGCATGAGCGTGCTGGTTGAGCTCTGATGGGACGCGAATGGCGGTTGTTGTGGCAGGATCCGTTCGGCCGGGCGCTGGCAAGCTGGCTGCCCCTGCTGCTGATGGGGATCCTCTGCTGGATCTTCTCTGCCGGGTTGGCGCGGGATCTCAAGGTCGGTCTGGTGGATCTGGATCAGAGCGTGCTGTCGCGCCAGCTGGCCTATTCGCTGGATGCCTCCGCCGGGCTCAAGGTCGCGCGACAGTTCGACTCCATCGCTGAAGGGGCCAATGCCCTGCGGGGAGGCGACATCTACGCCCTGGTCGTGCTGCCTGACCATCTCGAGCGGGATGCCAGGCAAGGCACCCAGCCGCGGGTCACCGTGTTCAACAACGGCCAGTTCATCCTGATCGCCAAGCTGGTCAACTCTGCGCTGGCCCAGGTGGTGGGAACCCTCAACGGCCAGGTCGGCGTGCTGACGGCGATGGCTGACGGCAAGGCGCTGCCCGGCGCGCTCGGCCAGGCGGTGCCCATCAACAGTCAGGTGACGGCGCTCTACAACCTCAATGCCAGTTACGCCCAGTTTCTGCTGAGCGCCATCCTGCCTGCGGTGTGGCAGATCCTGGTGGTGCTCTACGGACTCAATGCGCTGGCCCGCACCGACCGGCTGGGACTGGACTGGACCACCAAAGGGGTCTGGTTCGGGCTCTGGCGAACCCTGCTGCCCCACGTGCTGATCGGCTGGGGCTGGGGGCTGCTCTGGACGCTGTTGCTGTTCAAGGGCTTTGCCTATCCCATGCACGGCAGCTGGCTGATGCTGACGGTGGGGTTGGGGCTGGCCTCGGCCGCCTGCGTCAGCATGGGAGCCTTCTTCTACGCCGTCATCCGGGATCCAGCCCGGGCTCTGTCGCTGGCGGGGGCCTACACGGCGCCGGGGTTCGCCTTCATGGGGGTCACCTTTCCGGTCAGCGCCATGGGGGATTTCGCCCAGTTCTGGCGCAGCCTGCTGCCCATCTCTCACTATGTCGAGCTGCAGATCGGCCAGACCAACTACGGTCAACCGCTGGCGGCAGCGCTGCCGCAGTTCGGCGCCCTGCTGCTGTTTCTGTTTCCCCTGCTGCTGGTCGTGCGCCGCTACCGGGCACAGGGGAGCACGACCCAGTCACAAGAGGAGCTCAAGCCATGATGGGATTCCGGGATCTGCTGCGCCTCGAGCTGCGTACCCTGCTGGCGGACAGGGCCATCATGCTGACCCTGTTTGGTGGCGTCTTCTTCTACTCCTTCCTCTATCCGCAGCCCTATCTGCACCAGCTGCCGCGGGAAGAGGCGGTGGTGGTGGTCAACGAGGATGGTAGCCAGCTCTCCCGTCAGCTGGAGTTCATGGCCGATGCGACGCCGCAGGTAAAACTAGTAGCCCGGGCCAGCTCGCTGGATGAGGCTCGCCAGCGGATGATGGCCGGTGAGGCGAGCGGGATCCTGCACATCCCCAATCACTTCTATCGGGATCTGATGCTGGGCAAGAGCGTGACCCTGAGCTATGCCGGCGATGCTTCCTACTTCCTGGTTTACGGCACCATCGCCGAGGGGCTGGCCCAGGCGGGCGGCACCCTGGCCGCCCAGGTCAAGGTGGCCAGGCTGCTGAGTCACGGCGAGGCGCTGCCGCAGGCGGCCATGGGTTGGAATGCGGTGGCCCTCAACGTACTGCCGGTGTTCAATCCGACCATGGGCTATGTGAACTACGTGGTGCCGGCGGTGTTCGTGCTGATCCTGCATCAGGTGCTGCTGATGGGCACCGGCATCCTGGGGGCGACCCAGAACCAGCGCAGCCAGCGCGGCGAGTCAGGCTATTGGCAGGATGCGCCCGTCCTGCCACTGCTGCTGGCCCGTACTCTGGTGGTGGGGGGGCTGTTCGTGCTGCCGGTGAGCTACTTCTTCGGCTTCTGCTTCGATCACTACGATATCGCGCGCACCGCCGAGCCGGCCACACTCTGGCTGTTCACCCTGCCGTTCCTGCTGGCCACGACCTGGTTTGGCGTCGCGCTGGGGGCCCTCTTTACCCGGCGCGATCTGCCGACCCAGGTGGTGCTTGTCTCCTCCCTGCCGCTGGTCTTTCTGGCCGGCTTCATCTGGCCGCTGGAACTCATTCCGGCGCCGCTCAACTGGCTGGCCCAGTGGGTGCCGAGCACTCCGGCCATCGAGGGTTTTTTGCGTCTCAACCAGATGGGGGCCGAGTTTGCTCAGGTCTCCCACTACTGGTGGCAGTTGTGGGGGCTGGCGCTGCTGTATGGCGCCCTGGCGTGTCTGCTGCTGGGCTGGCGTCAATCCCAGAGGCGAAAGGTTCGCCCGGCCGCTCTGGCGCGGGATGCTGTGAGCGAGCCCTCCTCCGGTTAGGTGTTCCCCGAAAGCAAAACGGTCAGCCCCAGGGCTGACCGTTTTGCTATGGCGGTGGCTCATGCCCGGCTGAGGCTTGGGTCGCCGATGGCGTAGATCTGGCCTGCTGTCGCCTCGTCGGTCAGCAGACGCAGCCCGCAGGCGGCGACGTCGGCCCGGCGCACCAGACCGTGCATCTCCTTGCCCTGACTCAGCACCGCCTTGCCGGTCGTCTCCCCATCCTGCAGGCCGGCCGGGCGCAGTATGGTCCACGCCAGCGTGCTGGTCTGCAGCCAGATCTCCGCCAGACTCTTGAGCCGCACCTCGTAGCCGAAGGCGGTCCGTGCCCGCTCGGGCAGATATTGCCAGCTGTCGCCACAACCGAGGGAGGTGACCAGCAGCAGGCGCTTGAGTCCGGCCCGCTCCATCTCGTCGATCACTTGGCGGTTGCCAAGATAGTCGACGGGCTCGGCCTGGCGAAAACTGCCGAGGGTAGAGACCACGTGGGCATCGCGACCCGCGTGCCGGCAGGCGGCTGCTACCGCCTGCGGGTCCAGGGCATCGCCGCTGACGACGTCAACGCCCAGTGATTGCAGCTCGGCGGCCATGTCGGCATGGCGCACCAGTGCGACGACCCTGTGGCCAAGTTGCAGCGCTTGCTCGGTGAAGGCGCGGCCCAGCCCGCGGCTGGCTCCGAAGATGAGTGTGGTTGGCATGGTGCGGCTCCCTTGAGTGAAAGGGCTAGCCTAGAGGGCGGAAGAGATGTTGTAAATGAGAGTTGTTTTTATTTGCCTGACAGGAGAGAAAACGGTGAGCCGAGGGAAGCCCGGCTCACGCAGCATCAGCCGTTGTAATGGCCGATATTGGGACGACGGCTGGGGCCGCTCAGGTGGATATCCACCGGGTTGAACGCCTTGATCGCTTCGAAGCTGAAGTCGCCGATGGCCTGATGCAGGCTCTGGGGGTTGTGGTTGGTGATGAGGATGACGCTTTTTGAGAGGTTGCGGCGACGGCGCAGCAGGTGGCCGAGGAAGCTGGACTGGCTCTCCGCCATCTTGGCGCGATTGGCCGCGACCTCATCGATGATCAGCAGGTCAACCTCTTCCAGGGCGCGCCGGTACTGGTTGCGCTCCTCCTGATCCTGGATGACGTTGAAGAACAGCCGATCAACGATGGAGGCCCACTGCTGGAAGATCACCGACTTCTGGTGGCGTTCGATCAGCTCGTGCGCCACCGCGCCGGCCAGGGTCGACTTGCCGGTGCCGTAGTCGCCATAGATCAGCATGCAGCCACCGCCGCTCTTCTCCCAGTGTTCGAAACCGCTGATGAAGTAGCGGGCCGTCTCGATGGGGTATTGCAGCGCGGGGTCGCCGGCATCCATGCGCTCGAATATCCAGTCCGGGTTGAGGTCGGCTTGGGCGATCAGTTTCTGGATCCGCTCCTGCCGCGCCACCTTCTGCAGTTCGCGCACCTCGGCGTTGGCCTTGGCGTCGTACTCCTTGCGCAGGGTCTCATAGTCGTACTGGCTGCCACCGGTCTGGGCCTGCAGGCGGCGAATGCGCTCGAGCAGGCCACTGACGTGGCGGCTTAATTCGGGGTCGTGCATCCGTTGCTCCTGCTTGGCCTTGGCGATCTTCCGGCGTTTGGCCTCGATCTCTTCCAGCTCCTGGCGCAGGGGATCGTGCGGATCAGTCATGGAGTGCTCCTTCTGCTCGGTCTGGGTGGGGACTGGGGTCTGATTTTGCCTGCTGGCAGGGGCCTTCTTCAATCATTATCCGGATCCTGGCGCTGCGCGGCCAGCCGCTTGGCCTCTTCGATCATCTCCTGCGCCCGCTTGCTCGGGCCCGCCTCCACCGGCTCCGGGGTGACTTGCTGATAGCCGGTTACGCTCATCGGCTGACGGCGGGCGTAACGGCGGGTCTTGAGGGCGCGAATGAACTTGAGCATCCACTGATGCTGGGAGTCGAACACCTCGGGCCGCCCCAGCCAGTAGGCGATGAACTCGCCGAGATCCTCTTCGCTGTAGCTGGCATCGATCACACCGCACAGGCGGGCGAGGGCGGACAACTCTTCATCCGGGCGCCACTGCAGGTGCATCTGGAAGGGGCGCTCCGGCAGGGGGCTGCGCACCCGCTGGGTCAGCAGCGGCAACTGGAACGGACACTGATGGTAGTGCTCACTCTCGGTCTGGCTCTCGACCTGCAGCAGGCCGGCCTCCATCAGCTCGTCAAACAGTTCGGTCAGCTGGCGGGCATTGACCTGAAAGGAGAAGCCGCTGGGATCGCCCGGATCGACCACTGCCAGCGCCCGCCCAAGCTCCGGGTAGTTGAGCCTGGCCAGCTGATTTTCCAGCACCAGCCGACGCAACTGCAGGGTATAGAGGCTGCGGGCAGGGTGGGACAATCTGGGGTGGGCGAGAGCGCTGTATTCGGCTGGGGTCATGGCATGCTTCATCGACGAAATTGAGGGGCATTATCCCCCATGGCGGAGCTGCATACAATTGATGGTGGCTGGGGTGAGATGCTGCAGGGCGGGGGCGCAGCCGATCTCTGCCCGCGCGCGTCAGGGGAGTGGTTGTCTCTCGTATGCTCCCCTTGCTGGGCGAAGCGATGCCCGCAGGGCAAGGCGGGTTTTCGAGCAACCTCATTACCTGCTTTATTTCAAACAGTTGACGGTCTAAATAGCTATCTGGCATAGCTTTAATGGAGATTATTCTATCATCCGATTGGTCAGTGCAGTCGGTTATGGTCTAGGCTTGAAGCTAAATAACTGGTTGACTAATAAGAGCTTTATCAAGATGTCAAAAGCCGGATTACGGATCCTGGTGGTGGAAGACGAGGTCGTTTTTCGCCACTCCTTGGTAAATTATCTCGAGCACGATGGCGCCTGCGTCTTCCAGGCTGAAGACGGTATCGAAGGTCTCTCCGCCGCCGCGCTTTACCACCCCGATGTTGTCTTGTGTGACCTGAACATGCCCAACATGGATGGCCATGAGGTCATCGCCTGTCTCTCTGCCCGCTATCCTCATACCCCTGTCATCGTCATCTCGGCCCAGAGCAAGATGGAGGCGGTCGAACGGGCGCTGCGTGCCGGCGCCCGCGACTTTCTGCTCAAGCCCATCTCGGACTTCGGTCAGGTGCGCCGCAGCATAGAGCAGTGTCTGGCGGCCAACCACGGTTATGGGCAGCAGCTGGAGTTGATGGATCACATGGATTTTTTCCGCGAGCACGACAAGGCGGCGACCCGGTTGCTGGCCTGGTTGAAGCCACCCGGTCTGCAGGAGTGGGGCCCCTGGCAGGTGACCTTCAAGGGGATGGGCAACCTGTTCATTCCCGATACCTTCAAGGTGGATGACAAGCTGCTGGTGCTGGTGATGGAGCTGCCGGTGCTCGGGGTGGATGCGGCGTTTTGCGGAGCCCTGGTGCGCTCCCTGATGAACGGGCCCTATCGCCAGTTTCAGCGCGGCGAGAGCCTGTTGCTGACTCAACCCCATCGGCTGCTCGATTATCTCAATCTGCAGCTGATCGAATCCGGCTTGCGCCACTCGTTTGCCATGGCCGCACTGCTGTTTGATCAGGAGGACGGGCTGGTCTTTGCCAATGCCGGGCTGACCTCGCCCCACTGGCTGGTGCGCTCCGGGGGGCTGCCGCTCGGTCTGCTGCGCACCAGCCACTACGCCTTGCACAGGCGCAGCTGGCATGAGCCGTTTGACCTGCAGTTTCGCAGCGACAGTGGCAGTGCCCTGCATGTGCAGGTTCGACATCATTGAGGCCTTGTCAGACGGCCACAAACAAAGAGGGCGCCCGTGGGCGCCCTCTTTGTTGCTGACAATCTTGACCGCTTAGACGGCGGCAGATTGCAGCTTCTTGTCGTGTTCCTGCGGCTCTTTGGCCGGGCCTTCGGCGCCGTGCATCCAGTAGACCAGGCGGTTGGCCATGGTCAGCAGGATCAGGGCGCTAATGACGGCTGCCAGCGCGATGCCACCGAAGATGGCCATGGCGCCGGACTCGCCGACGAAGGAGCCGATGAAGCCGGCAGCATAGTTGGCGAGAGCCACGAAGCCGAACCAGGCACCCATCATCAGGGAGGCCAGACGCAGCGGAGCCAGTTTGGTCACCATGGAGAGGCCGATCGGGGAGAGGCAGAGCTCGCCCAGAGTGTGGAACAGGTAGGCGCCGACCAGCCAGAACATGGAGGTCTTGACGGCCTGATCACCACCTTGCTCCAGCACGGCACCGATCATGAACAGGAAGCCGATGGCCAGGAACAGCAGACCCATGGCGAACTTCACCGGGGAGTTCGGCTCTTTCTTGCCGAGCTTGATCCAGATGGCGGCCACGATGGGGGCCAGCGTGATGATGAAGAAGGGGTTCAGGGACTGGAACCAGGCGGTCGGGACTTCGAAGCTACCGATCATGCGGTCGGTATACTCCTGTGCGTACAGGTTCATCAGACCGCCAGCCTGCTCGAAGCCGGCCCAGAAGATGATGGTGAACAGACCCAGCACCAGGATGACCTTGATGCGATCCACTTCCTGCTTGGTCAGTGGAGCCTTCTGCTCTTTGGAACGCTGCTCGGCGGCGCGCTGGGCGGCCGGCACGCGGCCGATATCACCGAGGAAACGCTGGGCCATGGTGGCTTGCACCACCAGGGAGAGCAGCATGCCGATACCGGCGCTGACGAAGGCGGCTTGCCAGCCGTAGGCGGTGGCGGCTGCGCCACAGATCACGCCGGCCAGCAGGGAACCCAGGTTGATGCCCATGTAGAAGATGGTGAAGGCACCGTCGCGACGGTGGTCACCTTCCTGATACAGATCACCCACCATGGTGGAGATGTTCGGTTTGAACAGACCGTTACCCACGATCAGCAAGCCAAGACCTGAATAGAACACGGTGTTGACCATGTCCGGGAACATGGCGTGGGGCAGGGCCAGCGTGAACTGGCCGGCGGCCATCAAGACGGCACCGAACAGGATGGCGCGACGCTGACCCAGGAAGGTATCAGCCAACCAGCCGCCGATGATCGGGGTGATGTAGACCAGACCGGTATAGATGCCGTACAGCTTGAGGGCATCGGCCTGAGTCCAGCCCATCCCGCCGTTGGCAGTCATGTCAGTCAGATAGAGCACGAGCACGGCACGCATGCCGTAGTAGGAGAATCTCTCCCACAGTTCGGTACTAAAGAGCAAAAAAAGCCCTTTAGGGTGACCTAAAAAGGTCCCTTTGGACGGATTATTCATTGGAACTTCCACCTGTGTCTTATATTTTTTTAGAAATTTTATGCAAGGGCTAGGAACAAGCCTTAATCCTTATAGAACAAGCGTGATTAAATTACAATATTATGATTTAGCGATATTTTATCTATCAATGGTTGAATATTTGTTTATAAAATGAAAAAGGGCATCGAATGATGCCCAGTATAATATTCTTTCGTTTGGTCAAATATTCAGCGATTACAGCTGCTTGGCAAACTGCTTCAGCCAATTGATAAATTCGCCGTTCAGCTCCGGATGGCGCGCGGCATATTCCACGTTGGCTTTCATGTAACCCAGCTTGCTGCCGCAGTCGTGGCTGCGCCCTTTCATGAAGTAGGCGTTGACCTGCTCCTGCTCCATCAGCATGGCGATGGCGTCGGTCAGCTGGATCTCGTCACCGGCACCGGCGGGGGTGCGTTCCAGCAGCGGCCAGATGTTGGAAGAGAGCACGTAACGGCCGACCACCGCCAGATTGGAGGGGGCTTCATCGCGAGGCGGCTTCTCGACAATGGCCTGCATTGGCAGGGACATGCCCTCGCTCAGCACCTCACCTTTGATGTCGGCGATACCGTATTTGTCCACTTCGCTCTCGGGGACGGCTTCCACCATGATCTGGCTGATGTGGTTCTCTTCGAACATGTGCACCATCTCGGCCAGATTGTCCTGCTTGAGATCGCTGGCCACCTCGTCGATCAGCACGTCCGGCAGCAGCACCGCAAACGGGTTGTCGCCGATCAGCGGGCGGGCGCAGAGTACCGCGTGACCCAGCCCTTTGGCTTCACCCTGACGCACGTGCATGATGGTGACGTCTTTCGGGCAGATGTGTTGCACCTCTTCCAGCAGCTGACGCTTGACCCGTTTTTCCAGGGTGGCTTCCAGCTCGAAGCTCTTGTCGAAGTGGTTTTCGATGGAGTTCTTGCTCGAGTGGGTAACCAGGATGATCTCTTTGATGCCGGCCGCGATAGCCTCGCGCACCACATACTGGATCAGTGGCTTGTCGACGACGGGCAGCATCTCCTTGGGGATGGCCTTGGTGGCGGGGAGCATGCGGGTACCCAGGCCGGCGACGGGGAGAACAGCCTTGCGGACCACAAGAGGATTATTTTTCATGGATCAGTTCCAAAGGATACAAAGTGGGCCCATGATACCCGAAGAAAAATAGGGCAGCCACAGGCTGCCCCCAGAATGGAAGTGGTGGAAACCGGTTACTTGACGATAATCATGTCCCGATTTGCTTCCAGCGTGGCCGGCCCGATACCGCTGACATCGGCAAGCTGGTCAACAGTGGTGAACTTGCCCTGTTTCTCGCGATAATCGACGATGGCCTGTGCCTTCTTCTCGCCGATGCCCTTGAGTGCAGTCAACTCGTTGATACTGGCGGTATTCAGGTTCACCTTGCCACTCTCCTTGGCGGTGGCAACCGTGGTGGCCGGTTTGGCGGCGGGCTTGTCGGCGGCCAGCAGGGGCTGGCTGAGCAGCGGCAGGCAGCTCAGCAGCAAGGTGGCGGTCAGGGTCTTGTAGTTCATGGCGTCACGTCCTTGTGTTGTGGGTTTCGCTATTGAGGATTAGTCGAGTCGCGCCACTTTGGGTCTGTCATATCTGACACTGTATAAGTCAGAGCTAACGGCTATAAGCCTCCTCTATCCAAAATGGGTACACTGCTCCAACCATTTGACCAGGATGTCTTTTTCCATGTTTTTTCCCGCAATCTCCGAGCTGGAGCCCATCGCCCGTGCCGCCGGTGAGGTCATCATGGCCATCTACAGTCAGCCCTTTGCGGTGGAGTACAAGGGGGACGAGAGTCCGCTGACTGCCGCCGACAAGGGGGCACACGAGCTGATTGTCGCGGCGCTGGCCCGGCTCACCCCCGACATTCCCGTGCTGTCGGAAGAGTCCTCCCCCGAGGTGATGGCGGCGCGACTCGGCTGGTCCCGCTATTGGCTGGTGGATCCGCTCGATGGCACCAAGGAGTTCATCTCCCGCAACGGCGAGTTCACCGTCAATATCGCGCTGATCGAGCATGGCCAGCCACTGTGGGGTCTGGTCTATGCCCCCGTGCTGGACAGGCTCTGGTATGGTGGCAAGGGGGTGGGGGCCTCGCGCATTGCCGATGGCAAGCATGAGGCTATCCAGACCCGACCTCATCAGGAAGGCACACCCTGGCGCGTGGTGGGCAGCCGCAATCACCTGTCACAGGAGACCCTCGATTACCTGGCGCGCTTTGGTGACATGGAGCGGGGCGAGATAGAGCTGGTCTCCATGGGCAGTTCGCTCAAGTTCTGCATCATCGCCGAGGGGGGCGCCGAACTCTATCCGCGCCTCGCACCGACCTGCGAGTGGGATACGGGGGCGGCGCAGGCGATACTGGAAGGGGCGGGCGGCAGTGTCACCCAGCTCGATGGCTCGCCGCTGCGCTACAACAAGCCCGAGATCCTCAACCCCTGGTTCGTGGCCAAGGCATAACGGGACGGTGGAATGCAAAAAGGCCGGACGGGAGTGAGTCTCCAGTCCGGCCTTTTTATTTCTCTACTGCCCTTGGGTCAGAAGACCTTCTTGAACGGCTTGATGGTCACCTTGGCGTAGACACCGGCCGCCACATAGGGGTCGGCATCGGCCCAAGCCTTGGCATCCGCCTGGCTGGCGAACTCGGCGATGACGGTGCTGCCGGTAAAGCCGGCATCGGCCGGATCCTCGGCATCGATGGCCGGGTTGGGGCCGGCGGTGAGCAGCCGTCCCTCATCCTGCAGCGCCTGTAGCCTGGCCAGATGGGCCGGGCGCGCCAGCTTGCGCAGCGGCAGGCTGCCCTGAACATCTTCGGAGTAGATGAGATACCACATGAGAGGATCCTTTTCTGATGGCGGTTATTTTTTCAGTTCGTCTTCTTGCTTGGTCAGCTGCTCGGCAGGCAGGTGGCGGTAGAGATAGACACCGCTCAGCAGGGTGAACACCAAGGTCATGCCAAGCAGACCGAACACCTTGAAGTTGACCCACACCTCCTGTGGCAGGTTGAAGGCCACATAGAGGTTGAGCAGGCCGCAGACGGTGAAGAAGCCGACCCAACCGAGATTGACCCGATCCCAGACGGGATCCGGCGCCTGCAGCTCCTTGCCCAGCATCTGCTTGATGAGGTTCTTGCCAAAGCCGTAGCGGCTAATGAGCAGGCCCAGCGCGAACAGTACGTTGATGACGGTCACTTTCCATTTGATGAAGGTGTCGTCGTGGAAGATGACTGTCAGGCCGCCAAAGAAGCCGACTAGCAGGAAGGTGAACAGCTGCATCTTCTCGACCTTGCGATAGCGAACCCAGCTGTAGGCGAGCTGCAGACCGGTCACCACCACCAGGGCGCCGGTGGCCATGTAGATGTCGTAGAACTTGTAGACCGCAAAGAAAACGATAAGGGGAATAAATTCAATAAATTGCTTCATGTCTGGCTCGTCGCCCTCAAGAGTGGAACGCAAAATTTCATCCAGTGTACCTGCCCGATGGGCAACGGCAAATGAATAAGACCGCTCATTCGCCAGCCAGTTCCTCAGCCAAATAGCTGCCCTGCGATCTCATCGCCCAACCGTTTCTGATCTGCCAGCAGATCGCGAATATGACGCTCTTCGATGAGGGGGTTGAGCAGCACGGCCCGCAGCAGGGTGAGCGGTTGGGCACCGTAGCGACCCACGGCCCGCTGGGTGCGGGAGACAAAACTGTGTCCCTCGGCGCGTTGGGCTTTTTGCAGCGCGACGTTGAAGGCATTGACCTGTTCATTGGCGGCTTCGTCCAGCACCTTGCCCTGCAGATGAGGGGGGATGCAGCGATAGGAGAGCAGGTTCATCACCGGGGCCGACATCAGCTCGAAGGCCGGATCCTGGTCGATGAGGCTGGCCATCAGGCGGGCCCGGTCGTAGTTGGCCTCGATGAGCTCGGCATAGCCCTGCTGGCCGAACAGCTGGAAGGCGGCATCCAGATAGAGGGCGTTGGCCGGGCGGGTTCCCTCCAGGGTGAAGCGCCCCTGATCAAAAGAGCTGGCGCGGATGGCGTAGGGGGCCTCCCGCTTGACTGCCATCATCAGGTCCGGCTGGCGGCAGAGCAGCATGCCGGTACCGAGCGGTACCAGCAGTTGCTTGTGGCCATCCAGGGTGACGGTGTCGGCGTGCTCGATCCCCGCCAGCAGCCCCTGATAACGGGGAGAAAAGAGGGTCGGGCCACCCCAGGCGGCATCCACGTGGAAGTGGATCTGCTCGCGAGCGGCGATGGCTGCCAGCTCAGGCAGCGGATCGATGGAGCCGAAATCGGTGCTGCCGGCCACACCGACCAGGGCCAACACCTTGAGTTTCTGCTCCTTGCACTGGGCCAGCGCCTGCTCCAGCGCGGCCAGACTGAGCCGGTTATGCTGGTCGGTCTCGAGGCGCCAGACGCTGCGCGCCCCCAACCCCAGCAGATCCATCCCCTTGTCGAAGGAGTAGTGCATCAGCCGCGAGCCCAGGATGACGGCGCCGCGATACCCCTGCTCGTAGAGGGCGAACAGGTTGTCGCCGCAGGCGCGGTTGCGGGCCAGCCAGAGGGCGGTGACGTTGGCGATGGTGCCACCGCTGGTCATGACGCCGAGCGCCGCATCCTTGGCATGCATATGGGTGCCGTAAAAGGGCTCGTCGGCGCGATAGACGAGGCGGTGCAGCTTGGCCAGCACCTCCCGCTCCAGAAAGCTGAGCAGACGGGAGGACTCCATCTTCATCGGGTTCTGGTTGAGCATCACCACCAGACGGGAGAGCTCGGCGGTGAAGGCCGGCAATGGTGCCGTCATATGGCCCATGTAGCGTGGCGAGGTCAGGTGGGAGGCGCCGGGCACCAGGGTTGCCAGCCTGGTCAGGTAGTCCGCCATGGCGAGCCCCGCTTCCGGCATGCCCGATTGTTCAAGCTGGTGGGTGAACTGGTCGCGCTGATAGGGAGCCTGACTGTCATCCGAGTGGTGGAAGGTCTCCAGCAGATCCGTCATGGCCTGGCCAAAGGCCGGATCCGGTTGTGCAAACAGCTCAGTCAACTTCATCAGGTTCTCCAGACCGGGTTGCCGGGGAGTCGGGGGTGAACAAGGGGCGGCAACAGCTAAGTGGGCATCGGCCGCAGAGCATACACCAAAGGTTAACGGCTGACAGCCATGTGCGCGGTGGGGAAACATCGCAAATGGGGACGGCTCATCTTTAAGCTAACACTTGTACTCTGAAATGACGGCAGCTAGAGTGAGCGCAGTTTGGGCAGGAGTATGCAATGAGCAGTGTGACGGATTATTCGCCCCGCGAGGAGCTGGCCAACCGCCTCAGCCACGGGCTGGGGCTGGTGCTGGGGATCCTGGGGTTGGTGTTGTTGTTGAACAAGGGCTGGGCGCAGGGCACCCAGGCACTGATCAGTTATAGCCTCTATGGTGGCAGCCTGGTGCTGCTCTATCTGGCCTCGACCCTCTATCACAGCATGGCGGAGGGGCCGGCCAGGCGCTGGTGCAAGGTGTTTGATCACTGTGCCATCTATCTGCTGATCGCCGGTACCTATACCCCTTTTCTGCTGGTGGCGCTCGACACGCCGCTGGCACAGGGGCTGATGGTGGTGATCTGGGGGCTGGCGCTGGCAGGGGTGGTGTTCAAGCTGCTGTTCATCAACCGCTTCAAGAAGCTGTCGCTGTTTACCTACCTGATGCTGGGCTGGCTGTCGCTGCTGGTGGTCTATCAGCTTTATATCCATCTGGAGGGGGAAGGCTTGCTGCTGCTCGGGCTGGGTGGTCTCATCTACAGCCTGGGGGTGATCTTCTATGTGGCCAAACGTATCCCCTACAACCATGCCATCTGGCATCTGTTCGTGCTGGGGGGCAGTGTTTGTCACTTTATGGCCATTTATGGTTACGTCGCATAACTAGCCCTTAATTGGTATTTTTTGCCGCGCAAAAGGATAAATTCGTGCGGTATCACACAGTTGACCGCGGCGTTTGCTGACAAGCTAGGGACAGTTCAATTCGCAAAGGATGCACGAAATGAGTGATATCGCGCTTTCCATCAGCATGTTGTCGCTGGTGGCAGTGCTGGGGCTCTGGCTGGGGAACTGGCGAGTCTATGGCGTTGGTCTCGGGATCGGAGGGGTGCTGTTCGGCGGCATCATAGTGGGCCACTTCGCCGGCCTCTCGGGGCTGGCGCTGGATGAGCAGACCCTGCACTTCATTCAGGAGTTCGGCCTGATCCTGTTTGTCTACACCATAGGCATTCAGGTCGGTCCCGGCTTCTTCTCCTCCCTGCGCAGCTCCGGCCTCAAGCTCAACGGGTTTGCCGCCCTGCTGGTACTGCTCGGCTGCGCCGTGGCGGCAGCCCTGCATCAGCTGTTTGACGTGCCGCTGCCGGTGATCCTGGGGGTCTTCTCCGGCGCCGTGACCAACACCCCTTCCCTCGGTGCCGGTCAGCAGATCCTGGCTGAGCTGGGGGCCGCCCCCGGCTCCACCGGCCTGATGGGGATGGGCTATGCGGTCGCCTATCCGTTTGGCATCTGCGGCATCTTGTTGACCATGTGGCTGATCCGCATGTTCTTTCGCATCAAGATCGACGAAGAAGCCTCCCAGTTTGAACAACAGGCCGGCAAGACCAAGGAGAGTCTGCAGACCATCAACATCGCGGTGCGCAACCCCAACATCCACGGTCTGATGCTGAACGAGATCCCGAGTCTCGACGAAGCCGATGTCATCTGTTCGCGCCTCAAGCGCGGCGAGGAGCTGATGGTGCCCAAGCCTGAATCGCGCATCGAGCTGGGCGACCTGCTGCATCTGGTGGGTGAGCGACACGCCCTGCGCAAGGTACTGCTGGTGCTGGGGGAGGAGGTGGAGACCTCGCTCTCCACCCGCGGCACCGACTTGCGGGTCGAGCGGGTGGTGGTGACCAACGAGCAGGTGCTCGGCAAGAAGATCCGCGATCTCGACATCAAGCAGAAGTACGACGTGGTGATCTCGCGCCTCAACCGGGCCGGCATCGAGCTGGTGCCGACCAGCCAGACCAGCCTGCAGTTCGGTGACATTCTCAACCTGGTAGGGCGACTCGACGCCATCGAGGCGGTCACCAATGTGGTGGGCAACGTGCAGCAGAAACTGCAGCAGGTGCAGATGCTGCCGGTGTTTATCGGCATCGGTCTCGGCGTGTTGCTCGGCTCCATCCCCTTCTACCTGCCGGGCTTCCCGGCCGCGCTCAAGCTGGGCCTGGCGGGCGGGCCCCTGGTGGTGGCGCTGATCCTGTCGCGCATCGGCAGCATCGGCAAGCTCTACTGGTTCATGCCCCCCAGTGCCAACCTGGCGCTGCGGGAGATCGGCATAGTGCTGTTTCTGGCGGTGGTGGGCTTCAAGTCTGGCGCCGGCTTCATCGATACCCTGATCAACGGTGACGGCCCGGCCTGGATGATGTACGGGGTGGCGATCACCTTGATCCCGCTGCTGGTGGTCGGGGTGCTGGCCCGTCTGTACGGCAAGATGAACTACCTCACCCTGTGCGGTCTGCTGGCCGGCTCCATGACGGATCCTCCCGCCCTGGCGTTTGCCAACGGCATGCATCCCACCAGTGGTGCCAGCGCGCTCTCGTACGCGACCGTCTATCCGCTGGTGATGTTTCTGCGGATCATCTCGCCCCAGTTGCTAGCCATCCTGCTGTGGGCCGGCAGCTGAATATGACCCCGAATGGGAGCACTGGAGGTGCTCCCTTCATATTTTTGCAACACATTGATCATCTTGATTTTATTTTTTATTCCCACCGCTATTGACCCTTCTGTTTAACCGACCGTTCCGGCCTCGAATCAGTCTATCCATTCGAATTTTCTAACTGGTTTCTGGTGCCGTTCACGGGCACATTAGACGGTGGAATATTGCATGCCAATAGAGATTCAGGAGAGAACATGAGCAACCACGAAATTGCATTGGATCAGGACGTTGTCGTTACCCAGTTGAAAGGCAAGGTTTACCTGGTCGCCGCAGATGGCAGCCAGCAACCGCTCGCCGAAGGCGATATCCTGCCCAAGAATGCCGTGTTGATCACTCCTGAGGGCGCCAGCTTCAAAGGTGGCAACCAGACTTTCACCCTGAGCCCGACCAACGAGCAGCAGGCTGAGGATGAAACGTCTCAAGAGCCGCTGCTTGCCCAGAACGTGCCGAGCGACAATCCCAATGACATTGCTGCCCTGCAGCAAGCCATTCTGGGTGGCGCCGACCCGACCAAGGCGTTTGAAGCCTCTGCTGCCGGTGGGGCTCCTGCCGCCGGTGGCGGTATTGGCGGCGTAGCCGGCGCCAGCGGCAATGGTGGCTTCGTCACCATCGACCGTACCGGCGATGCCACCATAGCGGCGGCGGGTTTTGATACTACCTATCAAACCGATGCCGGCGTGACTGCGGATGCACTGCCGGGTGAAGAGAACCGCCTGATCGATCTGGTGCCGCCGGTGATCACTGTCTCTGCGCCTGACAATACCAACGACACTACCCCGACCATCACGGGTACCACGGATGCCGCCGCCGGCAGTACCGTGACCCTGCTGGTGACCGATGCCAATGGCAACCAGCAAACCCTGATCACCACCGTCAATCCGGATGGCACTTTCAGCGTGGATGTCACCACGCCGCTGCCGGATGGTTCCTACACCGTCACGGCGAGCGTCACCGACCCGGCCGGCAACACCGGCACCGCGACCGACGACGGCAGTGTGGATAGTACCGCTCCCTCGGCACCGCAAGTGGACATCCAGGACGGGGCGGACAATGTCATCTCCGCCAATGAGCGCGAGAACGGGGTGGATGTCATCATCCGGCTGCCGGGCGATGCCAAGGCCGGCGATCGTCTCGATGTGGACTGGAATGGTGATGGCGTACCCGACTCCAGCAGAATTCTGACGACCGACGATATCGGCCGCACCCAGGTCACCCTGACCATCCCCACCACGGATCTGCCGGTCAACGGCCCCATCACGGTGGATGCCACCCTGACCGACCCGGTGGGCAACACCTCGCCCAAGGGAACCGACAACAGCGTGGTGAATGCCGCCCCCCAGCCGGGCGACGACCAGTTCACCGTGGCAGAAGATGGCACCGTCACCATCAATGTGCTTGGCAACGACACGGATGCGGATGGTGATCCTCTCACCATCACCGCCATCAACGGCCAGGCCATTGCCGAAGGCGGCACGGTTGCGATCAGCAACGGCTCCGTCACCCTGAACAATGGCCAGTTGATCTTTACACCGGCTCCGGATTTCAACGGCAACATCGCATTTGAATACACAGTTACCGATGGCCTGAACAGCGCCACAGGCGGCGTGACCGGGACTGTTACGCCGGTCAACGATGCCGCAGTGATCTCCGGTACTGACACCGGTGGCGTGACCGAAGACGAAAGCAACCCGACCCTGACCGAGACCGGTACCCTGACCGTGTCCGACGTGGACGGGGCGGATGAAGCCAAGTTTGTGGCAGGCAACGGCGTGGCCAGTACTGGTGCACTGGGCAGCCTCTCCATCACCGAAGGCGGCACCTGGACCTACAACGTCGACAACAGCAAGGTGCAGTACCTGGGCGAGGGCGAGACCAAGGTCGAGACCTTTGTGGTCGAGTCTGTCGATGGCACCACCCACACCGTCACCGTCACCATCACCGGCGTCAACGATGCCGCGGTGATCACCGGTACCGACATCGGTGGCGTGACCGAAGATGAGACCAACCCGACCCTGACCGAGAGCGGTACCCTGACCGTGACCGACGTGGACGGCGCCGATGAGGCCAAGTTTGTGGCCGGCAACGGCACCCCGAGCGCGGGTGCACTGGGTAGCCTGACCATCACCGAAGGCGGTGTCTGGACCTATAACGTCGACAACAGCAAGGTGGAGTACCTGGGCGAGGGCGAGACCAAGGTCGAGACCTTTGTGGTCAAGTCCGTGGACGGCACCGAGCACACCGTCACCGTCACCATCACCGGCACCAACGACCAGGCGATCATCAGCGGCGATGCCGAGGGCACAGTGACCGAGGGCAATGGCAACATCGTCCTGAGTGACAGCGGTACCCTGACGGCCGTGGACGTGGACGGTAAGGATGCCGACAACACCTTCCGCACCGACGTGGCGGCGGTGGCGCACCCGACCGAGGGTGCCCCGCTGGGCAGCCTGACCATCACCGAAGGCGGTGTCTGGACCTATAACGTCGACAACAGCAAGGTGGAGTACCTGGGCGAGGGCGAGACCAAGGTCGAGACCTTTGTGGTCAAGTCCGTGGACGGCACCGAGCACACCGTCACCGTCACCATCACCGGCACCAACGACCAGGCGATCATCAGCGGCGATGCCGAGGGCGCAGTGACCGAGGGCAATGGCAACATCGTCCTGAGTGACAGCGGTACCCTGACGGCCGTGGACGTGGACGGTAAGGATGCCGACAACACCTTCCGCACCGACGTGGCGGCGGTGGCGCACCCGACCGAGGGTGCCCCGCTGGGCAGCCTGACCATCACCGAAGGCGGTGTCTGGACCTATAACGTCGACAACAGCAAGGTGGAGTACCTGGGCGAGGGCGAGACCAAGGTCGAAACCTTTGTGGTCAAGTCCGTGGACGGCACCGAGCACACCGTCACCGTCACCATCACCGGCACCAACGACCAGGCGATCATCAGCGGCGATGCCGAGGGCGCAGTGACCGAGGGCAATGGCAACATCGTCCTGAGTGACAGCGGTACCCTGACGGCCGTGGACGTGGACGGTAAGGATGCCGACAACACCTTCCGCACCGACGTGGCGGCGGTGGCGCACCCGACCGAGGGTGCCCCGCTGGGCAGCCTGACCATCACCGAAGGCGGTGTCTGGACCTATAACGTCGACAACAGCAAGGTGGAGTACCTGGGCGAGGGCGAGACCAAGGTCGAAACCTTTGTGGTCAAGTCCGTGGACGGCACCGAGCACACCGTCACCGTCACCATCACCGGCACCAACGACCAGGCGATCATCAGCGGCGATGCCGAGGGCGCAGTGACCGAGGGCAATGGCAACATCGTCCTGAGTGACAGCGGTACCCTGACGGCCGTGGACGTGGACGGTAAGGATGCCGACAACACCTTCCGCACCGACGTGGCGGCGGTGGCGCACCCGACCGAGGGTGCCCCGCTGGGCAGCCTGACCATCACCGAAGGCGGTGTCTGGACCTATAACGTCGACAACAGCAAGGTGGAGTACCTGGGCGAGGGCGAGACCAAGGTCGAGACCTTTGTGGTCAAGTCCGTGGACGGCACCGAGCACACCGTCACCGTCACCATCACCGGCACCAACGACCAGGCGATCATCAGCGGCGATGCCGAGGGCGCAGTGACCGAGGGCAATGGCAACATCGTCCTGAGTGACAGCGGTACCCTGACGGCCGTGGACGTGGACGGTAAGGATGCCGACAACACCTTCCGCACCGACGTGGCGGCGGTGGCGCACCCGACCGAGGGTGCCCCGCTGGGCAGCCTGACCATCACCGAAGGCGGTGTCTGGACCTATAACGTCGACAACAGCAAGGTGGAGTACCTGGGCGAGGGCGAGACCAAGGTCGAGACCTTTGTGGTCAAGTCCGTGGACGGCACCGAGCACACCGTCACCGTCACCATCACCGGCACCAACGACCAGGCGATCATCAGCGGCGATGCCGAGGGCGCAGTGACCGAGGGCAATGGCAACATCGTCCTGAGTGACAGCGGTACCCTGACGGCCGTGGACGTGGACGGTAAGGATGCCGACAACACCTTCCGCACCGACGTGGCGGCGGTGGCGCACCCGACCGAGGGTGCCCCGCTGGGCAGCCTGACCATCACCGAAGGCGGTGTCTGGACCTATAACGTCGACAACAGCAAGGTGGAGTACCTGGGCGAGGGCGAGACCAAGGTCGAGACCTTTGTGGTCAAGTCCGTGGACGGCACCGAGCACACCGTCACCGTCACCATCACCGGCACCAACGACCAGGCGATCATCAGCGGCGATGCCGAGGGCGCAGTGACCGAGGGCAATGGCAACATCGTCCTGAGTGACAGCGGTACCCTGACGGCCGTGGACGTGGACGGTAAGGATGCCGACAACACCTTCCGCACCGACGTGGCGGCGGTGGCGCACCCGACCGAGGGTGCCCCGCTGGGCAGCCTGACCATCACCGAAGGCGGTGTCTGGACCTATAACGTCGACAACAGCAAGGTGGAGTACCTGGGCGAGGGCGAGACCAAGGTCGAGACCTTTGTGGTCAAGTCCGTGGACGGCACCGAGCACACCGTCACCGTCACCATCACCGGCACCAACGACCAGGCGATCATCAGCGGCGATGCCGAGGGCGCAGTGACCGAGGGCAATGGCAACATCGTCCTGAGTGACAGCGGTACCCTGACGGCCGTGGACGTGGACGGTAAGGATGCCGACAACACCTTCCGCACCGACGTGGCGGCGGTGGCGCACCCGACCGAGGGTGCCCCGCTGGGCAGCCTGACCATCACCGAAGGCGGTGTCTGGACCTATAACGTCGACAACAGCAAGGTGGAGTACCTGGGCGAGGGCGAGACCAAGGTCGAGACCTTTGTGGTCAAGTCCGTGGACGGCACCGAGCACACCGTCACCGTCACCATCACCGGCACCAACGACCAGGCGATCATCAGCGGCGATGCCGAGGGCGCAGTGACCGAGGGCAATGGCAACATCGTCCTGAGTGACAGCGGTACCCTGACGGCCGTGGACGTGGACGGTAAGGATGCCGACAACACCTTCCGCACCGACGTGGCGGCGGTGGCGCACCCGACCGAGGGTGCCCCGCTGGGCAGCCTGACCATCACCGAAGGCGGTGTCTGGACCTATAACGTCGACAACAGCAAGGTGGAGTACCTGGGCGAGGGCGAGACCAAGGTCGAGACCTTTGTGGTCAAGTCCGTGGACGGCACCGAGCACACCGTCACCGTCACCATCACCGGCACCAACGACCAGGCGATCATCAGCGGCGATGCCGAGGGCGCAGTGACCGAGGGCAATGGCAACATCGTCCTGAGTGACAGCGGTACCCTGACGGCCGTGGACGTGGACGGTAAGGATGCCGACAACACCTTCCGCACCGACGTGGCGGCGGTGGCGCACCCGACCGAGGGTGCCCCGCTGGGCAGCCTGACCATCACCGAAGGCGGTGTCTGGACCTATAACGTCGACAACAGCAAGGTGGAGTACCTGGGCGAGGGCGAGACCAAGGTCGAGACCTTTGTGGTCAAGTCCGTGGACGGCACCGAGCACACCGTCACCGTCACCATCACCGGCACCAACGACCAGGCGATCATCAGCGGCGATGCCGAGGGCGCAGTGACCGAGGGCAATGGCAACATCGTCCTGAGTGACAGCGGTACCCTGACGGCCGTGGACGTGGACGGTAAGGATGCCGACAACACCTTCCGCACCGACGTGGCGGCGGTGGCGCACCCGACCGAGGGTGCCCCGCTGGGCAGCCTGACCATCACCGAAGGCGGTGTCTGGACCTATAACGTCGACAACAGCAAGGTGGAGTACCTGGGCGAGGGCGAGACCAAGGTCGAGACCTTTGTGGTCAAGTCCGTGGACGGCACCGAGCACACCGTCACCGTCACCATCACCGGCACCAACGACCAGGCGATCATCAGCGGCGATGCCGAGGGCGCAGTGACCGAGGGCAATGGCAACATCGTCCTGAGTGACAGCGGTACCCTGACGGCCGTGGACGTGGACGGTAAGGATGCCGACAACACCTTCCGCACCGACGTGGCGGCGGTGGCGCACCCGACCGAGGGTGCCCCGCTGGGCAGCCTGACCATCACCGAAGGCGGTGTCTGGACCTATAACGTCGACAACAGCAAGGTGGAGTACCTGGGCGAGGGCGAGACCAAGGTCGAGACCTTTGTGGTCAAGTCCGTGGACGGCACCGAGCACACCGTCACCGTCACCATCACCGGCACCAACGACCAGGCGATCATCAGCGGCGATGCCGAGGGCGCAGTGACCGAGGGCAATGGCAACATCGTCCTGAGTGACAGCGGTACCCTGACGGCCGTGGACGTGGACGGTAAGGATGCCGACAACACCTTCCGCACCGACGTGGCGGCGGTGGCGCACCCGACCGAGGGTGCCCCGCTGGGCAGCCTGACCATCACCGAAGGCGGTGTCTGGACCTATAACGTCGACAACAGCAAGGTGGAGTACCTGGGCGAGGGCGAGACCAAGGTCGAAACCTTTGTGGTCAAGTCCGTGGACGGCACCGAGCACACCGTCACCGTCACCATCACCGGCACCAACGACCAGGCGATCATCAGCGGCGATGCCGAGGGCGCAGTGACCGAGGGCAATGGCAACATCGTCCTGAGTGACAGCGGTACCCTGACGGCCGTGGACGTGGACGGTAAGGATGCCGACAACACCTTCCGCACCGACGTGGCGGCGGTGGCGCACCCGACCGAGGGTGCCCCGCTGGGCAGCCTGACCATCACCGAAGGCGGTGTCTGGACCTATAACGTCGACAACAGCAAGGTGGAGTACCTGGGCGAGGGCGAGACCAAGGTCGAGACCTTTGTGGTCAAGTCCGTGGACGGCACCGAGCACACCGTCACCGTCACCATCACCGGCACCAACGACCAGGCGATCATCAGCGGCGATGCCGAGGGCGCAGTGACCGAGGGCAATGGCAACATCGTCCTGAGTGACAGCGGTACCCTGACGGCCGTGGACGTGGACGGTAAGGATGCCGACAACACCTTCCGCACCGACGTGGCGGCGGTGGCGCACCCGACCGAGGGTGCCCCGCTGGGCAGCCTGACCATCACCGAAGGCGGTGTCTGGACCTATAACGTCGACAACAGCAAGGTGGAGTACCTGGGCGAGGGCGAGACCAAGGTCGAAACCTTTGTGGTCAAGTCCGTGGACGGCACCGAGCACACCGTCACCGTCACCATCACCGGCACCAACGACCAGGCGATCATCAGCGGCGATGCCGAGGGCGCAGTGACCGAGGGCAATGGCAACATCGTCCTGAGTGACAGCGGTACCCTGACGGCCGTGGACGTGGACGGTAAGGATGCCGACAACACCTTCCGCACCGACGTGGCGGCGGTGGCGCACCCGACCGAGGGTGCCCCGCTGGGCAGCCTGACCATCACCGAAGGCGGTGTCTGGACCTATAACGTCGACAACAGCAAGGTGGAGTACCTGGGCGAGGGCGAGACCAAGGTCGAGACCTTTGTGGTCAAGTCCGTGGACGGCACCGAGCACACCGTCACCGTCACCATCACCGGCACCAACGACCAGGCGATCATCAGCGGCGATGCCGAGGGCGCAGTGACCGAGGGCAATGGCAACATCGTCCTGAGTGACAGCGGTACCCTGACGGCCGTGGACGTGGACGGTAAGGATGCCGACAACACCTTCCGCACCGACGTGGCGGCGGTGGCGCACCCGACCGAGGGTGCCCCGCTGGGCAGCCTGACCATCACCGAAGGCGGTGTCTGGACCTATAACGTCGACAACAGCAAGGTGGAGTACCTGGGCGAGGGCGAGACCAAGGTCGAGACCTTTGTGGTCAAGTCCGTGGACGGCACCGAGCACACCGTCACCGTCACCATCACCGGCACCAACGACCAGGCGATCATCAGCGGCGATGCCGAGGGCGCAGTGACCGAGGGCAATGGCAACATCGTCCTGAGTGACAGCGGTACCCTGACGGCCGTGGACGTGGACGGTAAGGATGCCGACAACACCTTCCGCACCGACGTGGCGGCGGTGGCGCACCCGACCGAGGGTGCCCCGCTGGGCAGCCTGACCATCACCGAAGGCGGTGTCTGGACCTATAACGTCGACAACAGCAAGGTGGAGTACCTGGGCGAGGGCGAGACCAAGGTCGAGACCTTTGTGGTCAAGTCCGTGGACGGCACCGAGCACACCGTCACCGTCACCATCACCGGCACCAACGACCAGGCGATCATCAGCGGCGATGCCGAGGGCGCAGTGACCGAGGGCAATGGCAACATCGTCCTGAGTGACAGCGGTACCCTGACGGCCGTGGACGTGGACGGTAAGGATGCCGACAACACCTTCCGCACCGACGTGGCGGCGGTGGCGCACCCGACCGAGGGTGCCCCGCTGGGCAGCCTGACCATCACCGAAGGCGGTGTCTGGACCTATAACGTCGACAACAGCAAGGTGGAGTACCTGGGCGAGGGCGAGACCAAGGTCGAGACCTTTGTGGTCAAGTCCGTGGACGGCACCGAGCACACCGTCACCGTCACCATCACCGGCACCAACGACCAGGCGATCATCAGCGGCGATGCCGAGGGCGCAGTGACCGAGGGCAATGGCAACATCGTCCTGAGTGACAGCGGTACCCTGACGGCCGTGGACGTGGACGGTAAGGATGCCGACAACACCTTCCGCACCGACGTGGCGGCGGTGGCGCACCCGACCGAGGGTGCCCCGCTGGGCAGCCTGACCATCACCGAAGGCGGTGTCTGGACCTATAACGTCGACAACAGCAAGGTGGAGTACCTGGGCGAGGGCGAGACCAAGGTCGAGACCTTTGTGGTCAAGTCCGTGGACGGCACCGAGCACACCGTCACCGTCACCATCACCGGCACCAACGACCAGGCGATCATCAGCGGCGATGCCGAGGGCGCAGTGACCGAGGGCAATGGCAACATCGTCCTGAGTGACAGCGGTACCCTGACGGCCGTGGACGTGGACGGTAAGGATGCCGACAACACCTTCCGCACCGACGTGGCGGCGGTGGCGCACCCGACCGAGGGTGCCCCGCTGGGCAGCCTGACCATCACCGAAGGCGGTGTCTGGACCTATAACGTCGACAACAGCAAGGTGGAGTACCTGGGCGAGGGCGAGACCAAGGTCGAGACCTTTGTGGTCAAGTCCGTGGACGGCACCGAGCACACCGTCACCGTCACCATCACCGGCACCAACGACCAGGCGATCATCAGCGGCGATGCCGAGGGCGCAGTGACCGAGGGCAATGGCAACATCGTCCTGAGTGACAGCGGTACCCTG
Organism: Aeromonas dhakensis; assembly: GCF_002285935.1. NCBI lineage: Bacteria > Pseudomonadati > Pseudomonadota > Gammaproteobacteria > Aeromonadales > Aeromonadaceae > Aeromonas > Aeromonas dhakensis. The sequence continues at coordinate 4,745,500 of NZ_CP023141.1, read as the reverse complement.
ACGGCCGTGGACGTGGACGGTAAGGATGCCGACAACACCTTCCGCACCGACGTGGCGGCGGTGGCGCACCCGACCGAGGGTGCCCCGCTGGGCAGCCTGACCATCACCGAAGGCGGTGTCTGGACCTATAACGTCGACAACAGCAAGGTGGAGTACCTGGGCGAGGGCGAGACCAAGGTCGAGACCTTTGTGGTCAAGTCCGTGGACGGCACCGAGCACACCGTCACCGTCACCATCACCGGCACCAACGACCAGGCGATCATCAGCGGCGATGCCGAGGGCGCAGTGACCGAGGGCAATGGCAACATCGTCCTGAGTGACAGCGGTACCCTGACGGCCGTGGACGTGGACGGTAAGGATGCCGACAACACCTTCCGCACCGACGTGGCGGCGGTGGCGCACCCGACCGAGGGTGCCCCGCTGGGCAGCCTGACCATCACCGAAGGCGGTGTCTGGACCTACAACGTCGACAACAGCAAGGTGGAGTACCTGGGCGAGGGCGAGACCAAGGTCGAGACCTTTGTGGTCAAGTCCGTGGACGGCACCGAGCACACCGTCACCATCACCATCACCGGCACCAACGACCAGGCGATCATCAGCGGCGATGCCGAGGGCGCAGTGACCGAGGGCAATGGCAACATCGTCCTGAGTGACAGCGGTACCCTGACGGCCGTGGACGTGGACGGTAAGGATGCCGACAACACCTTCCGCACCGACGTGGCGGCGGTGGCGCACCCGACCGAGGGTGCCCCGCTGGGCAGCCTGACCATCACCGAAGGCGGTGTCTGGACCTACAACGTCGACAACAGCAAGGTGGAGTACCTGGGCGAGGGCGAGACCAAGGTCGAGACCTTTGTGGTCAAGTCCGTGGACGGCACCGAGCACACCGTCACCGTCACCATCACCGGCACCAACGACGCACCGACCCTGAATATCGACAAGGGGGTTGTGGTCTCTGAAGAGGGGCTTGCCGGCGGCATTGCCGATACGGCGGGCAGCAGCGATACTACCGACAGCGTGGCCGCCAGCGGCAAGATCACGGTCGGCGACGTCGACAGCCAGGATACCCTCACCATCAGCCTGAACGGGCCGGCTGGCCTGACGGCTGGCGGTGCCGCGGTGCAGTGGAGCTGGAATGCCGCTACCAAGGTGTTGACCGGTTATACCGGCACTCCGGGCGGCGCCGATTACAAGGCGGTCATGGATGTGAAGCTGACCGCACCTGCCGGCAACGGCAAGGGAGACTGGAGCTATGACGTGACGCTCAAGGCCCCGCTGGATCACCCGGTCAAGGGCAGTGAAGACGTACTCAACTTCCAGATCGGTGTGACCGTATCGGATGGCAAGACCACCACCACCGGCAGCCTGCCCATTTCGGTCGAGGACGACTCACCGGTGGCTGGCGACATGGCGGCCGTCTCCGTCATCAAGACCAACATCCCGGATACCCTGACCGGCCTGTTTGATCTGACCAAATACAGTGGCAGCAACCAGACGACCCTGAACGTGAGCGGCTTCAGCATCACGGCGCTGGGCTTTACCTCGTCGACCAACTCGGCCCTGACGACGGCCAATGTCAACGGTTCCAGCGCCGGCCTGGGGGTTTCCAGCGTTGGTTCACCGAACCACAACCTCGCCAACGAGGTGGACTTCCGCCACTTCGCAGACGGCACTTCGGCATCCGAGCAGCTGATCATCAAGCTGGATGCGGGCAAGGTGGCCTATGGCGCCAACATCAAGTTCAGCCAGATGTTCGGTGGCGAGCTGGAGAGCGGGGTGGTCGAGTTCTACCGCGGTGGCGTGCTGATCGGTACCCAGACCTTCAGCTCCAACGCGGCGGGTGGCGACTATGCCGGTAACTTCCAGGTGCAGCAGGGTGGCTTCGATACCATGGTCATCAAGGCCACCAACAATGGTAACGGCCTCTACGCCGACAACAGCGACTTCACCGTGAAGAGCATCGAGTTCCTCGGGGCGACCACGGCACCGGCCATCGCCTACGGTTCCGGCACGGTTACCCCGCAGTGGGGCGCTGACGGCAAGGGCTACATGCAGCTGGTCGGTTCTACCGAGACCGGGCTGACCACGGCGACCGGCAAACTGATCACCACCTCGATGGAATCGGCCAATACCCTGATCGGCACGGCCAGCGATGGCACCCTGGTGTTCCGTCTGGAATTTACCCCGGCCACCGGCAAGTGGGAGTTCTTCCAGTATCAGAACATGTCCAAGCCGCTGGGCGATGGCGACATCGACTTCCAGGTCAAGGTGGTGGATGGCGACGGCGACTACAGCCTGGGCTCTTTCGCAACCAAACCGCTGTTTACGCCCATCGTGCAGTCGGTCTCCAGCGAGAGCGCGACCGAGGGTGGCAACCTGCTGCACACGGTGACGCTGTCGGATGCGACCCAGGAAGCGACCCAGTATGACTTCGGCATCAAGGGCAGCGGTACCAACCCGGCTTCCAGCCTTGACTGGGGTACTGCCCAGTTCAGCAACGGGGTGACCTACAACAGCGCCACCGGCAAGATCACCGTGCCGGCCGGGGTGTCGGGCTTTACCGTGACCATCCCGACGGTGGACGATCGTCTGGTCGAAGCGAATGAGACCCTGACGGTGACTGTGGGCGGTCAGAACGGCATCGGTACCATCATCGACAACGATCGTGCGCCGACGGCGGCCGGGGGCCATAGTGCCGGGCAGGAAGACAAGCCCCAGGTGCTGACCTGGGCCCAGTTCGGTGCCAGCGATGATCAGGTTACGAGCGATCTCAGTGTGAAGATCGGCACTCTGCCTCTCAGTGGCAAGCTAGAGTACCTCAATGCTGCAGGCCAGTGGGTTGCCGTGTCGAGTGGTGCCCTCATCTCTTATGCCGATGTGAGTGCTGGCCATCTGCGCTTCGTGCCTGGGGTGAACGAGTCGAGCTCAAGTGCCAGCGATGGCGGCGGTGTCGTCATCGGTAACATGAAGGGGGACTACGCCAGCTTCGATTATCAGATCAGCGACGGTGCCAACCTCAGCAACAGCGGCAAGCTGGTGATCGATATTGATGCGGTAGCAGATAGACCCACGGTCAATGTCACCCTAACGGGGAATGGCATACCGTCTTACAACCTGAGCTTCCCGAGCGCGAGCGTCACCACGGATCAGTTCCAGTCAGGTAATTTCAACAAGATGGCTTTTGGCATCACCAATTGGCTGACAGACAGTAGCAGTGGTCAGGAGCGGGTTGATGGCACCAAGGTCAACGACTATATCGTCAGTGTGAAGGGCGGCGGTGACCACTTTGTCGGTGGCCTAGGCAATGACGTGCTGGTCGGTGGCAATTCTGTGACGGGTGATACCCTCGACGGGGGAGACGGCAATGATGTGCTGGTATCGGGCCTCGGCAGCGACGGCCTCTATGGTGGTGCCGGTACTGATATCGCGGTGCTGACTGGCAACCGTGCCGACTACGCCATCAAGAAGGGCAGCGGATATTCGGTCAATGATCGCTGGTTCGACTTCTCCGTCACGGAGAAGGGCGCCGGCATCACCAAGGCACTGCACGACGTGGAGTATGTCCAGTTTGCCGACGGTATCTACCAGCTCAACCAGAGCACGGGTGAGCTGACCCTGGTACAGCCAGTGGTTGTTGATTACCCGCTGGAGGTGAGTGCCTCCCTGACCGACCGGGATGGCAGCGAAGTGCTCGATAGCTTAGTACTGAGCGGGATTCCGAAGGGAGCTGAACTCTACAGCGGTAGTCAGTTGCTGGGCACCGTCGGAGTTGATGGCCAGCTCATTCTCACCGCCAGCAGCGGTCTGTGGAATACGAGTGCGCTGGATGTGAAGCTGACCGGACTGACTCTGCGAGTGCCGGGCGGCAGCGCCGGTCTGGTGGATCTCCAGGTGGATGCTACCGCCAAGGAGGTGGGTACCGATCAGACCAGTACCGCGACCGACAGTGACAGCATTCGTCTGAGCTACTTCCAATCCACCGAAGGGGAGCCGGGGGATCAAAACCGTATCTACGGCAGCGAGCACAATATCGTGGTCGGGGATCTGGATGGCAGCGTGGTGCTGCCGGGCCAGAACTACAACATCGCCTTCATGGTCGACAGCTCGGGCAGTATCGGCACCAGTGCCATGAACACCATCAAGAGTCAGCTGGCACAGGTGTTCTCCAGCCTCAAGGCGAGCGCCGGGACCGATGGGGCCGGGATGGTCAACATCTTCCTAGTGGACTTCGACACCATGGCCAACAAATCGGTCAGCGTGAACCTGAAGGACAGCAATGCCCTGAGCCAGCTGCAAGCCATTCTCGACAGCATGGATGGCAGCACCAACAGTGGCGGTGGTACCAACTACGAAGATGTGTTCAAGACCACGGCCAACTGGTTCAACAGCTCAACCACTCAAGGTAACACCAATGCCAAGAACCTGACCTACTTCATTACCGATGGTAAGCCGACTTACTATCTCAGTAGTGAGGGTAGCAATCCGCTGATCGATGACTATCCGAATGATTCTCGTGATGTCTATCTCAATCAGCTGCTGCAGAATGGCTATGTGCCAGGTCAAGTTTACAAGAGCAGCGGATATACCATTATCGATGCTCAGGGGGCCGTGTATAAGGTCGATACCAAAGGCGCGTCAACCAAGATTGGCTATATGCGTCCCGATGGTCTGGGTGGTTATACCTACTCGACATTGGACGGTGATGGCCGTAATACCACCAATACTACGATTACGAACTCCGTTGCCGGCTTTGCCTTGCTGACAGGAATGGGGGTTACGGTAGAAGCGATCGGACTGGGAGCCAACATCTCCTACAACGATCTCAAGTCCTACGACTCTGACGGCGTCATCATGACCGGTGTCAACGCCAACGACCTGGCCAACGCCATTCTGGGTACCTCGGTGAACAACCTGCCGGGCAGCGACCGGATCGACGGCGGTGCCGGTGACGACATCCTGTTCGGTGATGCGATCCACTTTGCCGGTATCAACGGTGAAGGCTACGCGGCCATCAAGCAGTATGTGGCCGGCAAGCTGAGCGCAGGCTCGGTGACCGATGCCCAGGTCCATGACTACATCACGGACCATGCCAGCGAGTTTGATCAGTCCTCCAGCAACGACAAGGCGGACGTGCTGATCGGTGGCGATGGCAACGACATCCTGTTTGGTCAGGGTGGCGATGACTTCCTGTTCGGCGGGGCCGGCAACGACATCCTGTTCGGTGGTGCCGGCAACGACACCCTGTATGGCGAGAGCGGCAACGATACCCTGTACGGTGGCAGCGGCAACGATACCCTGTTTGGCGGTAGCGGCGACGATACCCTGAGCGGTGGTCTGGGCAATGACATCCTGGTTGGCGGGCTTGGCAATGACATCCTCAAGGGGGATGGCGGCGCCGATACCTTCACCTGGCTGCAGGGCGATACTGCTGCGGGCAGCGTGGCCAAGGACTACGTGGTCGACTTCTCCAAGGCGGAAGGTGACAAGCTGGATCTGAGCGACCTGCTGGATCACGATGGTTCTCGCAACCAGAACGATCTGAAGAGCCTGCTCTCTGTCTTCCAGGACAGTGAAGGAGTGCATCTGCAGGTCAAGGAGAGCAGCGCCGCCCCCGTGACCCAGGAGATAGTGCTGATGAACCACACGTTCGACAGCCTCACCGGCAGTGCCGCGGCCACCTCGTCTCAGGTGATCGACTACATGCTCAACAACAACATGCTGGATATCGACAAGTAATCCGGTCGACCCCAGGCAAAAAGCGGCAGAGCAATCTGCCGCTTTTTTATTAGCGTTGTTTCCCGTCCTGAATATGATTTACACCTTGCTTTCGGTTATACCGAGACCTCGATGGAATAAGACATGGAGCAAATACAGTGTGACTGATTACTGAGTTTTAAACTGGCTTAGGTCGAGTAGATTGAAAAAGGTAAGCTGACATAGAAACAGGCACAAGTTTGTTATCGGGCCTGACTAGATTTTGCCGGTGGTGTCTGAGCTAATTCGGGGGCTGATATTATCTGTCTGCCGGACAAGAGCGAACCTTTAAACCTTAGTTTGGTGATGAATACCTGTTCATGTAAGAAAGTAGGCTACCACTCGGACTTGGGGGGATATTGCTCGCGCTTGTATCCGTCGGTGCATGAGTGGCATAGGTCCAGTACTCGATGACGGATGGCTATGGTTGAAATCAGGATACATAGGCGGAACGGGCGACCGAGATTTTGCAAGGAGAGTTGCTGTTACAAAGCCCTCGGAACCAGGCACAAGCGGGGGAAATGGTACATGACCTGAAGTGACCACATCAGGCATTGAAATACAGAGCCCCCGATGTGGTGCATCAGGGGTTCTCAGTGCTAAAAATGCGAACCTATTTCAGGGCTAGACACATTATTATCCCTGCGTTAGTTCAGGTAGGGAAGGGGGCCGGAGCATCGAAGGTCATCCGTTCGCCGCTGCGGGGGTGGCTGATGGTCAGGCTGGCCGCGTGTAGGTAAAGATGAGGCGCCGCCGCCAGTGCCTCCGGATTGGCGTAGAGGTTGTCGCCGAGGATGGGGTGCCCCAGCTCCAGCATATGAACCCGTAGCTGATGGGAGCGACCGGTAATAGGGGTCAGCTTGATCAAGCTGTTGCCATTTTCCACCTTCAGCTTCTGCCACAAGGTCAGGGCGTGACGCCCCTCCTCAAAGTCCACCTTCTGCTTCGGGCGGTTGGGCCAGTCGACACAGAGCGGCAGATCCACTTCACCCGCATCCAGTTCCGGCTCGCCCCACACCCAGGCCAGATAGTGCTTCTCGGTTTCCCGCTCGCGGAATTGCCGGCTCAGCTCCCGGTGAGAGTTGGGATTGAGGGGGATCACCAGCACGCCTGTGGTCGCCATGTCGAGACGATGGGCGGCCGCCGCCTTAGGGTGCTGTTGCTTCACCCGATGGAGCACGCTGTCTTCATTCTCGGGGCCGCGCCCGGGGACGCTCAGCAGGCCAGTGGGCTTGTTGACCACCATGATGTCCTTGTCCTTGAACAGGATATCGAGCCAGGGTTCCAGGGGCGGTGAGTATACAAACATAGCGTCTCGCATCTTTGGTCAAAGCGGGGGCAAGCCCCCATCAGTTATGGATTACCACGATAAAAGTGCATGGCAGCCAACTCGCGTTGGGTCTGGTCGTTATCAACCAGACGATGCTTTCACAGTTTTATCAGTTATGGGTAACCACGATAAAAAGTGCATGGCATCCAACTCGCGTTGGGTCTGGTCGTTATCAACCAGACGATGCTTTCACCGTTTCATCAGTTATGAGTAACCACGATAAAGCGGATGGCATCCAGCTTGAGTTGGGTCTGGTCGATCAGGTGGTGCAATTCTGCCTGCAGATTGCGCAGATAATCCAGTTCGCTGTCGCGCACGTTCGGGTTGACCGCCTTGAGCGCCTCCAGACGATCGAGATCCTGCTGCAGAGTTTGCGCCATCTGAGAACGGGCCTGGTCGACAATATTCGCCTTCAGTCCTTCGGCAATCGCCTGACCCTGGCCAATCAGACCGTGGATCACTGGCTGGGAAGCGGTGACCAGCTTGCTGCCCAGGTGGCGGTTGACCGGCGTCAGCTGGCGGTTGAAGGCATCGAACGCCACCTTCTCACCCAGGTTGTTGCCGTTCTTGTCCATCAGCAGCCGAATCGGGGTAGGCGGCATGAAGCGGTAGAGCTGGGGATGGGTTGCAGACTCGGCAACGAAAATCAGCTCCAGCAGGATGGAACCGACCGGCAACGCCTTGTTCTTGAGCAGAGCCACCGAGGTGGCACCGATCTCTGAACCCAGGATCAGGTCGATACCGCCGCGCATCATGGGGTGATCCCAGGAGAGGAACGATATGTCGTCCCGCGACAGGGCGGTGGTGCGATCAAAGGTGATGGTCATGCCGTCTTGCGGCAGGCCCGGGAAGCTCGGCACCAGCATGTGATCGCCCGGCATCAGCACCAGCGCGTTCTCGCCGCGATCATCCTGATTGACGCCGATCTCGTCGAACATCTTGAGGGCGAAGGAGATCATGCCGGTGTCGTCATCTTCGGCGGCCAGCTTCTCGACCAGCTGCTGGGCGGCTTCGCCACCGCTGGAGTGGATCTCCAGCAGACGATCGCGGCCCTGTTCCAGTTTGGCCTTGAGGGGCTCGTGCAACTCGCGGGTGCGGGTCAGTAGTGCTTCGAGGGTTGTCTGCTCACCAGTGTTGGCGGCCAGCAGCTCGAACAGCTCGTCACGCACCGCTTCAAACACCGGGCGGGCGGTCGGGCAGGTCTGCTCGAACGCATCGAGGCCATCGTGATACCAGAGTTGCAGGGCGCGCTGGGAAGTGCCCTCCAGATAGGGAACGTGGATCTCGACGGTGTTCTGCTGGCCGATGCGATCGAGACGGCCGATTCGCTGCTCCAGCAGATCCGGGTTGAGGGGCAGGTCGAACAGCACCAGATGGCTGGCAAACTGGAAGTTGCGACCCTCGGAGCCGATCTCGGAGCAGAGCAGCACCTGGGCGCCCCCCTCAGCTTGAGCGAAATAGGCGGAGGCCTTGTCCCGTTCCAGGATGGACATCCCTTCGTGGAAGACGGCGGCGCGGATCCCCTCGCGAGTACGCACGGCCTCTTCCAGCGCAATGGCGGTGGCCGCTTCGGAGCAGATCACCAGTATCTTCTGCTGACGGGCAGAGATCAGCAACTCAAGCAGCCAGTCGACGCGCGGGTCAAACTGGGTCCAGCTGGCGTTGTCGCCTTCAAACTGCTGGAAGATCTTCTCGGGATAGAGGTAGCGCAGGGCACGGGTCTGCAGATCGCCGCCGTTGCCACCCATCATGCCCATCACCTTGATGGCGGTCTTGTACTGCTCCGGCAACGGCATGGGGTAGACGTTGAGATGACGCTCGGGGAAGCCCTGAATGTTGGCGCGGCTGTTGCGAAACAGCACGCGACCTGTGCCGTGCTGATCCAGCAGCTTGGCAACTGCCTGCTGACGGGCGGCCGCATCAGTGAGATCCAGACCATCCAGCTGGCCTGCCAGGGTCTGTTTGGCCGCTTCGCTCAGGGCCTCGCCATCCAGCAACTCCTGGGCGGCACTGGCGACTTGACCATAAGCCTGCTCCTCGGCGAGGAAGGCCTCGTAGTCGTAGAAACGCTCGGGGTCGAGCAGGCGCAGACGGGCAAAGTGGCTCTGGTGGCCCAGCTGGTCAGGGGTCGCGGTCAGCAACAGCACACCCGGCACCTGTTCGGCCAGCGCTTCCACCATCTCATAGGCACGGCTTGGCGCCTCCTCGCTCCACTCCAGGTGGTGTGCCTCGTCGACGACCAGCAGATCCCATTCGGCTTCCAGCAACTGCTCGAAGCGGCGGCGTTTCTTGCGCAGGAAATCGAGGCTGCAGATCACCAGCTGCTCGGTTTCGAAGGGATTTTCCGCATCGGCAAAGGCCTCGATGCAGCGCTCCTCGTCAAACAGGGAGAAGTGCAGGTTGAAGCGGCGCAGCATTTCGACCAGCCACTGGTGCTGGAGTGTTTCGGGCAGCAGGATCAACACGCGATGGGCGCGGCCGGAGAGCAGTTGCTGATGAATGATCATGCCCGCTTCAATGGTCTTGCCGAGCCCCACTTCGTCGGCCAGCAGTACGCGCGGTGCATAACGGTGGCCTACTTCATGGGCGATATAGAGTTGGTGCGGGATCAGGCTGACCCGGCCACCGGCCAGACCGCGGGTCGGATTGCGACGACGTTTGTGCTGGTTGACCAGCGCTTCGTAGCGCAGGGTAAAGCGGGACATCCGGTCGATCTGGCCGGCGAACAGGCGGTCCTGCGGCTTGTTGAACTTGATGAAGTTGTTGAGAAACACTTCCTTGAGGGCAACCGGCTCATCATTGTCGGTGCGAACACCTACATATATAAGCAGGCCATCTTTCTCCTGCACTTCATCGACCATCATGGTCCAGTCTTCGTGACTGGCTATCTGATCGCCCACATTGAAGCTGACCCGGGTGACCGGCGCCTCTTCTTTGGCATACATGCGGTTTTCACCGGTAGCCGGAAACAACAGGGTAACCATGCGTCCTTCAACAGCAACGACAGTCCCCAAACCCAGATCCGTCTCTGTATCACTAATCCAACGCTGGCCAAGTGCAAAAGGCATTAAACTCTCCAAAGCCCAAGAGTGTGTGAATCGCAAAGGGGCGCTATGTTACCCGAAGGCGTGAGCGCGATCACCATGGATATGGCGATGGTGGCAGCCATTTCATCCTGCTGTTGATCCAACTCTTGTCCTGCATGATTGAAGATAGATGGCGTTGACTACGGTCGAGGAAATTGCTGGATTAAGCGACTTCTTGATTGATTGTTGAGCGGTTGAACGATTTCTTCGAATTTAATGCGAATTGTCGCTTGCAAGCGTGATCCAGATCCCTATAATGCGCCTCCATCGACACGGCAAGCGGCAACGCAGAAAGCCAAGTCGGTAGCCTCGAAAAACCTTTGCAAATAA
>NZ_CP023141.1:1557500-4732500 GCF_002285935.1 Aeromonas dhakensis | reverse complement strand
CGGGGATTAGCCCTTAAGCATCTTGGAAGTTAGTGGAACGGTCCTGGAAAGGCCGGCGATACAGGGTGATAGCCCCGTACACGAAAACAACCTTGATGTGAAATCGAGTAGGGCGTGACACGTGACATCCTGTCTGAATATGGGGGGACCATCCTCCAAGGCTAAATACTCCTGACTGACCGATAGTGAACCAGTACCGTGAGGGAAAGGCGAAAAGAACCCCTGTGAGGGGAGTGAAATAGAACCTGAAACCGTGTACGTACAAGCAGTGGGAGCCCTTCGGGGTGACTGCGTACCTTTTGTATAATGGGTCAGCGACTTACATTTTGTAGCGAGGTTAACCGTATAGGGGAGCCGTAGGGAAACCGAGTCTTAACTGGGCGTCTAGTTGCAAGGTGTAGACCCGAAACCGGGTGATCTAGCCATGGGCAGGTTGAAGGTTGAGTAACATCAACTGGAGGACCGAACCCACTAACGTTGCAAAGTTAGGGGATGACCTGTGGCTGGGGGTGAAAGGCCAATCAAACTCGGAGATAGCTGGTTCTCCCCGAAAGCTATTTAGGTAGCGCCTCGGACGAATACTACTGGGGGTAGAGCACTGTTTGGGCTAGGGGGTCATCCCGACTTACCAACCCCATGCAAACTCCGAATACCAGTAAGTAATATCCGGGAGACACACGGCGGGTGCTAACGTCCGTCGTGAAGAGGGAAACAACCCAGACCGCCGGCTAAGGTCCCAAAGTTCTGGTTAAGTGGGAAACGATGTGGGAAGGCTCAGACAGCTAGGATGTTGGCTTAGAAGCAGCCATCATTTAAAGAAAGCGTAATAGCTCACTAGTCGAGTCGGCCTGCGCGGAAGATGTAACGGGGCTCAAACCAGGCACCGAAGCCGCGGATTCACGCTAAGCGTGAGTGGTAGGGGAGCGTTCTGTAAGTCTGCGAAGGTGTGTCGAGAGGCATGCTGGAGATATCAGAAGTGCGAATGCTGACGTAAGTAACGATAAAGGGGGTGAAAAGCCTCCTCGCCGGAAGACCAAGGGTTCCTGTCCAACGTTAATCGGGGCAGGGTGAGTCGACCCCTAAGGTGAGGCCGAAAGGCGTAATCGATGGGAAGCAGGTTAATATTCCTGCACGACTTGTAATTGCGATGGGGGGACGGAGAAGGCTAGGTGGGCCAGGCGACGGTTGTCCTGGTGAAAGTGCGTAGGTGGTGTTTCTAGGCAAATCCGGAGACACAACACTGAGACACGAGACGAACGCACCACGGTGCGGAAGCCATTGATGCCCTGCTTCCAGGAAAAGCCTCTAAGCTTCAGATTACAAGTCATCGTACCCCAAACCGACACAGGTGGTCGGGTAGAGAATACCAAGGCGCTTGAGAGAACTCGGGTGAAGGAACTAGGCAAAATAGTACCGTAACTTCGGGAGAAGGTACGCTCTTGTTGGTGAAGTCCCTTGCGGATGGAGCTGACGGGAGTCGCAGTGACCAGATGGCTGGGACTGTTTATCAAAAACACAGCACTCTGCAAACACGAAAGTGGACGTATAGGGTGTGACACCTGCCCGGTGCCGGAAGGTTAATTGATGGGGTTAGCGCAAGCGAAGCTCTTGATCGAAGCCCCGGTAAACGGCGGCCGTAACTATAACGGTCCTAAGGTAGCGAAATTCCTTGTCGGGTAAGTTCCGACCTGCACGAATGGTGTAACCATGGCCATGCTGTCTCCACCCGAGACTCAGTGAAATCGAATTCGCCGTGAAGATGCGGTGTACCCGCGGCTAGACGGAAAGACCCCGTGAACCTTTACTACAGCTTGGCACTGAACATTGAACCTACATGTGTAGGATAGGTGGGAGGCTTTGAAGGCATGACGCCAGTTGCGCTGGAGCCGTCCTTGAAATACCACCCTTGTATGTTTGATGTTCTAACGCAGGGCCCTGAATCGGGCTCGCGGACAGTGCCTGGTGGGTAGTTTGACTGGGGCGGTCTCCTCCCAAAGAGTAACGGAGGAGCACGAAGGTTGGCTAATCCTGGTCGGACATCAGGAGGTTAGTGCAATGGCATAAGCCAGCTTAACTGCGAGACGGACAGGTCGAGCAGGTACGAAAGTAGGTCATAGTGATCCGGTGGTTCTGAATGGAAGGGCCATCGCTCAACGGATAAAAGGTACTCCGGGGATAACAGGCTGATACCGCCCAAGAGTTCATATCGACGGCGGTGTTTGGCACCTCGATGTCGGCTCATCACATCCTGGGGCTGAAGTCGGTCCCAAGGGTATGGCTGTTCGCCATTTAAAGTGGTACGCGAGCTGGGTTCAGAACGTCGTGAGACAGTTCGGTCCCTATCTGCCGTGGGCGTTGGATGATTGAAGGGAGTTGCTCCTAGTACGAGAGGACCGGAGTGAACGAACCTCTGGTGTTCGGGTTGTCACGCCAGTGGCACTGCCCGGTAGCTAAGTTCGGAATCGATAACCGCTGAAAGCATCTAAGCGGGAAGCGAGCCCTGAGATGAGTCATCCCTGACCCCTTGAGGGTCCTAAAGGGCCGTTGGAGACCACAACGTTGATAGGTGGGGTGTGTAAGCGCGGCGACGTGTTGAGCTAACCCATACTAATTACCCGTGAGGCTTAACCATACAACACCCAAGAAGTGTTCGAAGACTTGTAGCAGATACCGAGAACGAATAACTAAATCAGCTTTTTCAGATTGAAGATTTTGCCTGGCGGCAATAGCGCAGTGGAACCACCTGACCCCATGCCGAACTCAGAAGTGAAACGCTGTAGCGCCGATGGTAGTGTGGCATTCGCCATGCGAGAGTAGGACACTGCCAGGCACCCAATTGAAGAAGCCCGCTCATTTGAGCGGGCTTTTTTATTGTCTGAAATTCAGCGATTTCTCCCCTAAGTGCAGTTCAGCTGTTCGATCTGCAACCACCTTACTCACATTGCTTCTTGTGCGGTTTGCCCATTACGGGGCTGATATTTGTCCATCAATTCAATTGTTGAGCAGAAAAAGCACGGAATGTGATGCCTCTACCTTTCTTGCGATGTCCGCTCTGCTTTAATTCGTCAGCCCACGTTCGATGGGCCAAGGAATCACAATAATCTGAGGAATGGACACATGTTCAAAAGAACAGTAACGATGATGCTGGCGGCGGGAACCCTGGTATTAGGCGGTTGCGCATCCAATGGCGGTGCAGAGCAGGCGGCGGACAACAGCGATTTCGGTGGCAAGTCCATCTACCTGCGCGGGGAGATGAACGACTGGATGGCAACCGACGCGAGCAAGGTGATCAAGGTGGCCGACAAGCTCTATATGGCCAAGGGAACGCTCAAGAAAGAGTGGGCTCCTTACAAGTTCAAGTTTGCCGACTCCGGCTGGAGCTGTGGCACCAACTTCGGCTACAAGAGCCCAAGCGATGGCGTTGCCGTGCTGGGTGGCGAAGCCGTACCGGTCAATCCCTGCTCCAAGTATGAGGACATGAAGTTCTCACCGGATGTGGATGGTGTCTATGAGTTCTATCTGAATATGGCTGGTGACACCCCGACCGTATACGTCAAGAAGCCCTGATCTGCGACGGGAAGTGAGCTTCCCGAGCAATGACGCGATGTAATGCCCCGGACCAGTATCCTGCTGGCCGGGGCATTTGCTTGTGGCAGGCATGACCAGAAAGCGCAAATGATTACTATATATTGTGGTTTTATATTTAGCGTTGTCCATATGTAGTAATGGCTGTTACTGTCATGAGGTCGCGGCATATCCAGGAGGTTGATTGAACATGGCTAAATCACATCCGGTGCGAGAGAGTGAGAGCGGCTCTCGTCATATTCCTCTGCAGGAGACATCCCTCGAGATCTGGGACAGCAAGTACCGGCTCAAGAGCAAGGACGGCACTCCCATCGATGGTGCCATCGATGACACTTACCAGCGGGTTGCCCGTGCTCTCGCCGCGCAGGAGCATGACTCTGATGCCTGGTATGAGCCCTTCCTGTGGGCCCTGCGCAACGGTGCCATTCCTGCTGGTCGCATCATTTCCAATGCCGGCGCATTCGAGCACAAGCCTGCTACCTCCACCATCAACTGCACCGTGTCCGGCACCATCGAGGATTCGATGGACGATATCCTCGGCAAGGTGCACGAGGCGGGGCTGACCCTGAAGGCCGGCTGCGGCATCGGCTATGACTTCTCGACCCTGCGCCCGCGCGGGGCTTTCGTCTCCGGCGCCGGGGCCCATACTTCTGGCCCGCTCTCCTTCATGGATATCTACGACAAGATGTGTTTCACCATCTCGTCGGCGGGAGGGCGTCGTGGCGCCCAGATGGGCACCATGGATATCCGTCACCCCGATGTGATCGAGTTTATTCAGGCCAAGCGGGAGGATGGCCGCCTGCGCCAGTTCAACCTCTCCCTGCTCATCACTGAAGAGTTCGTCAAGGCGGTGAAGGAGGATGTCCCCTGGCAACTGATCTTCCCCTACACCGCCAGGGAGGTGGGGCAGGACGGCATTGCGCTGGATGATCCCGCTCAGGTGGTCTGGGCCGACTGGCCCAACAAGGAGGGGGTTGTCGTCAACGCCTTGGGGCAGGTCGCCTGCAAGGTCTACAAGACCCTGCCGGCCCGCAGGCTGTGGAACGTCATCATGACTTCCACTTACGACTATGCGGAGCCCGGTTTTATCCTGATCGACAAGGTCAACGAGATGAACAACAACTGGTTCTGCGAGGAGATCCGGGCCACCAACCCCTGTGGCGAGCAACCGCTGCCTCCCTATGGGGCCTGCCTGCTGGGATCCGTCAACCTGACCCGCTTCGTGCGCGATCCTTTCACCGAACAGGCCGCCTTTGACTGGCCCGCATTTCGCAAAGTGGTAGCCATTTTCACCCGCATGCTGGATAACGTGGTGGAGATCAACCAGCTGCCGCTGGCCAAGCAGCGCGAGGAGATCATCAGCAAACGCCGGCATGGCATGGGCTTCCTTGGCCTCGGCTCGGCCCTCACCATGCTGCGGATAAAATATGGCTCTGCTGCCGCAGTCGCTTTTACCGAACTGGTATCCCAGGAGTTGGCCATGACCGGCTGGCGCGAGTCCCTGGCCTTGGCGAAGGAGAAGGGCCCGGCGCCCATCATGGAGCAGGAGTTCGAGGTGACCGGCAAGCTGCTGCGACTGCGCCCCGAGATGGCGGCAGACGGCATCAAGCCGGGCGACAAGGTAAAGGGCAAGGTGCTGCACGCGCGCTACAGTCGCTACATGCAGCAGGTGGCCGAGGTGGATCCCGCCCTGGTTGCCGAGCTGGCCGAAGTGGGGGGGCGTTTCACCCACCACAGCAGCATAGCTCCGACCGGAACCATCTCCCTGTCGCTGGCCAACAACGCCAGCAACGGTATCGAACCGAGCTTTGCCCACCACTACAGCCGCAACGTCATCAAGCCGGGCAAGAAGAGCAAGCAGAGCGTGGATGTCTACTCCTACGAGTTGCTTGCCTACCGCGAGCTGGTGAATCCGGCGGCCATGCCCTATGCCGAGGATGAGGCGACCCGGCTGCCGGACTACTTCATCACCGCCGACGACATCACGCCGGCGCAGCATGTGGACATTCAGGCGGCAGCTCAGCGCTGGATCGATTCATCCATCTCCAAGACCGCCAACGTGCCGACCGACTTTCCGTTTGAACAGTTCAAGGACATCTACCTCTACGCCTCGGATTCGGGACTCAAGGGTTGCACCACCTTCCGTTTCAACCCGGCAGCCTTCCAGGGCGTGTTGGTGAAGGAGCAGGATCTGGAGAAAACTCTGTACGAGTTCACCCTGGAGGATGGCTCGGTCGTCACGGCGAAAGGGAATGAGGAGATCGAATACGATGGCGAGCTGCATACCGCCGCCAACCTCTACGACGCCTTGAAAGAAGGCTATTACGGCAAATTTTGAGGACGAGTTCATGGTCAAGAAGATCGACGGGAAAATCGTCGCCTACCAGGTGAAAACCCGGGACGAGCCGCAAGCAGAGCCGGCCCAGCAGGATGCCGTGGTACAGATGCACGAGACAGTGCTGCGGCCGGAGCGGCTGATGGGCACCACCTACAAGCTGAAGACGCCGGAGCATGTCTCCGAACATTCGCTGTTCATCACCATCAACGACATAGTGCTCAATGAGGGGACGGTGCACGAGACCCGCCGGCCATTCGAGATCTTCATCAACTCCAAGAGCCTGGAACACTACCAGTGGATAGTGGCGCTGACCCGCATCATCTCGGCGGTGTTTCGCAAGGGGGGTGATGTCACCTTTCTGGTGGAGGAGTTGCGCTCCGTGTTCGATCCCAAGGGCGGCTACTGGAACAAGGGCAAGTACGTACCGTCCCTTATCGCCGAAATTGGCAACGTGATCGAGACCCACCTCACCGAGATCGGCATGCTCAAGGGGGCCGGGCTGGATGAGCACCAGCAGGCGTTTCTGGCCGGCAAGCAGGCGGAGATCCAAGCCGCGCAAGAAGCCGACGAGCAGCAGGCTGGGAGTGGTTTTCCCCCCGGTGCGGCGCTCTGCTACAAGTGCCACAGCAAGGCGCTGGTGCAGAAAGATGGCTGCATGACCTGCCTTAACTGCGGCGACTCCAAGTGCAGTTGAACCCTTGAGGGCCAGTAAAGGCCAGCTGCTGTTTTTCTGCGCAAACACGCGGGGTGCCCAAGTGATTTGTTGCGTGATGGTAAAATCGGGCGTAGCGTTGGAGGTAATAAAACTGTCACGGCCGTGTGGTTTCAATGACATCTGAGATTCACACACGTGGCACCTTCAGTGCCAAGGAGGATGCTTATGGACAATACGGACCGAAAGCTGTTTATCCTGGATACCAACGTTCTGCTTCACGAACCCCTCGCCATCTACTCCTTCAAAGAGCACGACGTGCTCATCCCCATGACGGTGCTGGAAGAGCTAGACAACATCAAGGATCGCCACAAGGATGTCAGCCGTGATGCGCGCATCGCCATCCGGGCGCTGGAGGACGTGTTCCGCGACGCGACACCCGAGCAGATAGTGCAGGGGGTGGCGCTGGCCGGCGAGGCGAGCGGCCACATCTCCATCTTCAGTGACCACCATCTGCCCCAGGATGCCGAGGTGTTCACCGACAAGGAGGCCGACAACCGCATCATCAACGCGGCCCTCTACCTGCAAAAGCATGAGCTGAAGCGGCAGGTGGTGCTGGTCACCAAAGACATCAACATGCGGCTCAAGGCCAAGGGGGCCGGGCTTGCCCACGTCGAGGATTATCGCAGCGACCAGTTGATCGACGACATCCGGCTGCTCGCCAAGGGCTTCCAGACGGTGCCAGGCAGCTTCTGGGAGCGGGTCGGCGAGTGCGACAGCGAGACCCATGGCCGCGATACCGTCCACGTCATCGATGCCAAGCTGCTGGAGGGGGTTCACGTCAACCAGTACCTGATCGATGAAGAGAACTTCTTCGCCGCCCGGGTGCTCAGCCACGACAACCAGAAGATCCGCATCAAGGATCTGGGGCGCGAGCGGTTGATGTCCCGCAAGGCGTGGGGTGTCCATCCGAAGAACGTCTATCAGGGGATGGCGCTCGATGCGCTGCTCGACCCGCACATCGATCTGGTGATCCTGACCGGCCCGGCGGGCTGCGGCAAGACACTGCTGGCCATGGCCGCCGCCCTGGAGCTGGTGATCGAGAAGGGGATCTACGAGAAGGTCATCGTAACCCGTAATACCCCGGAAATTGCCGAGAGCATCGGCTTCCTGCCCGGCACCGAAGAAGAGAAGATGATGCCCTGGCTGGCTGCGGTCACCGACACCCTGGAGGTGCTGCACAAGCAGGACGAGAACATGAGCGGGTCCCTCAGCTACATCATGGAGAAGGCCAACATCCAGTTCAAATCGGTCAACTTCATGCGCGGGCGCAGCATCCAGAACACCTTCGTGTTGCTGGACGAGTGCCAAAACCTGACCGCATCCCAGATCAAGACCATCATCACCCGCTGCGGCGAGGGCACCAAGATCGTCTGCTCTGGCAACCTGGCCCAGATCGACTCCAACTACCTGAGCCCGGTGACCTCGGGTCTGACCTACATAGTCGAGCGTTTCAAAGACTTCGATGGCAGTGCCAACATTTTCCTGAACGGGGTGGTGCGCAGCAAGCTCGCCTCCTTCGCCGAGGAAAACCTCTGATCTGACTATCCATCCTCATATGAAAAGGGGAAGCCGACCGGCTTCCCCTTTTTTGATCCCGTCGCCGGTCACAGCTCCTTTGTGCGGCCAAGGTAGCGCAGCAGCCCGGGGTGATCGCTGTTTTGCAGAATGTCTGGTTTACCTTGCAGGGCGATGCGCCCCTCGTCGACGAACAATACCTGGTCGGCGAAATCAGCAGGGCATCCTCCGGCCTGATAGTGGGAGACCATCAGCTTGTTAGCCATTCACTATGGCGCTAGAGCGCGGCCAAGGTAGCGCAGCAGTCCGGGGTGATCGCTGTTTTGCAGTATGTCGGGTTTGCCTTGCAGGGCGATGCGTCCCTCGTCCACGAACAACACCTGATCGGCGATGAGCTGGGCATCTTCCGGGTTGTGAGAGACCATCAGTACGGTAATGCCTTGCTCGCAGGCGAGCCTGGCCACCTCTGCCAGCATCTCCCGGCGCAGGGCCGGATCGAGCGCCGAGAAGGGCTCATCCAGCAGCAGCAGCGGCTTGCCGCGTACCAGGGCGCGGGCCAACCCCACCCGTTGCAGCTGGCCACCGGAGAGCTGCTCCGGCAGGCGCGTGAGCATCTCGCCGAGGCCGACCCGGTTAGCGGCATCCTTCACCTGAGCCCGCTGGGCAGCGTTCAGGCGCAGGCCGGGGTGCAGACCAATGGCGATATTGTCGAATACCGACAGGTGCAGGAACAGGTTGTGATCCTGAAACAGGGTGGTGACCGGCCGTGCGGCCGGGCCCAGCGGCAGCAGATCTTCACCATCGAAGCTGAGGGTGCCGGATTCTACTGGTACGAAACCGGCGATCATGCCGAGCAGGGTCGACTTGCCTGCCCCGCTCGGACCGATCAGCGCGGTGATCTCCCCCTTGGGCAGGGTGGCGCTGAAGCTGACGCGCCAATCCGGGTAGCTGGTCACCAGCGTATCAATGTTCAGCATGTTTTCCTCTCAAGGGGGCGTTTGAGCGGCCAGCACAGCCGCCGAGACGGTAGCGCCGGGTCTTTTGTCTCTCAATGGTCGGCATGCTTTCCTCCAAGCCCCCGCTCTACTAACCAAAACAGGGAGAAGCAGAGGGTGAGCAGCAGCAGGGCGGTGGCGGCCGCTTCGGTCAGCCGGTAGCTGCCGAGCTGCTGATAGAGCAGCCAGGGCAGGGTGGTGAGCTCCTGGCTGCCGAACATGGCGATGGCGCCGAGATCCCCGAGCGACAAGATCATGGCCAGCGCTGCCGCCTGGCCCAGCGGACGGCGCAGCAGGGGCCACTCCACCAGTCGCAGGCGATGCAGGCCGTGTACCCCCAGGCTGTCGGCCAGCCGGTCGTACTGGCGCACCACCAGCTGCATGGGGGCTGAGAGGGTACGCAGCACATAGGGCAGCGCCATCAGGGCGTTGACCAGCACCACCAGCCAGGGGCCGAGGGCAAAGACATCGGCAAACGGCATACACAGGATGAAGAGGCCGGTGGAGAGCACCACCGCCGGGATCATCAGGATCACCGAACCACTGGTCTCCCACAGGGCGGCGGCCCGCCGCTTGTGCTCCCGAACCCGCAGATGGCGGCTGGTGAGCAGCAGGGCGCTGCCGAGCAGGGTGGCCAGGCTGCCCGCCGCCAGCGCAATCAGCAGCGACTGGCCGCTGGCCAGCCACAACTTGCCTGAGGTCAGGGCATCCGGCAGGCCGGGATTGAGGCCGGCCACCACGATGGCCAGCAAGGGGGGCAGGAACACCGCTAGCCCGATGGCAAGGGCGAGGGCGTCCACCAGGCCGCTGCCCGGCTGATGACGGTCCGGTCGCAGACAGGGGCGATGAGAGGTGATCCGGCTGGCCGGGCTGCTCTGCAGCTTGTGCTGCAGCATCAGCAGGGCGGCGGTCAGGATGAGCTGGACCAGCGCCAGTCCGCCGGCGGTGGCGAGATCGAAGTCAAAGCGCAGCGCCTGATAGACGGCCACCTCCAGGGTGGTGGACTTGGGGCCGCCCCCCAGCGCCAATACGGTGGCGAAGCTGGTGAAGCAGAGCATGAAGATGAGGCTGGCCAGTCCTGGCAGCTGGGCCCGGATCAGCGGCCACTCCAGCAGCCGGAAGATATGGGAGGAGCGCATGCCGAGCTGGCTGGCGAGGCGCCAGGAGGATTCGGGGATGCTCTCCAGGCTCTGCAGCAAGAGACGCGCGGCCAGCGGCATGTTGAAGAAAACGTGGGCCAGCAGGATGCCGAACAGGCCGTAGAGGTAGTTGCCGGGAGCGAGCCCGAACCAGTGCAGCAGTTGCGGCAACCAGCCCTGCTTGCCGTGCACCGCGACGATGCCGAAGACGGCGATGATGACCGGCAGTACCAGCGAGAGGCCGAACAGCTTGATGAGCAGGGTGCGCCCCGGAAAGCGGCGCCGCGCCAGGGCGCGGGCCACCGGAATGGCCAGTCCCAGGCTCAGCAGGGTGGAGAGCAGCGCCTGCCAGAGGCTGAAGCCCAGCACGTGGCGCAGGTAGGGATCGGCCAGCAGGGTGCGAGGTGCTAGCCCCCCGGCCTGCCACAACAGGGCCGCCAGCGGCCCCAGCGACAACAGCAGGAGCAGGGCGGTGGCGGTACTGCCCGGCAGCCACCAGAGCAGACGCGTCCCAGGTTTCACGAAGAGACGACTCACTGGGTAACGGCTTGCAGCCACTCGCGGATCCAGCCCTTGCGATTGGCGGCCACCTCGTCAGAGCTGAAGGCGAGCGGCTTAGCTACGGTGATCATCTGCTCAAAGCCCTTGGGTAGTTGCGTGTCGATCACCGGATACATCCAGTTGCCGGTCGCCATCTCGTTCTGGAAGGCGGGGCTTATCATGAACTGCAGGAACTGATCCGCCAGCTTGCCCTGCTTGGCGTTCTTGAGCTTGGCGGCCACTTCCACCTGACGGTAGTGCCCCTCTGCAAACGCCGCGGCCTGATACTGGGGCTTGTGCTCGGCAATCAGGTGATAGGCGGGTGAGCTGGTGTAGGAGAGCACCATGTCCGCCTCGCCATCGAGGAACATGCCGTAGGCCTCTGACCACCCCTTGGTGACGGTAACCGTCTTTTTGGCCAGTTGCTCCCAGGCGGCGGGGGCCTGGTCACCGTAGACCGACTTCATCCACAGCATCAGCCCCTGGCCCGGGGTGGAGGTGCGGGGATCCTGATAGATGATCTTGAGGTCGGGCCGCGCCACCAGCTCCTTCAGGTTCTTGGGGGGCTGCTTGAGTTTCTCCTTGTCGTAGACGAAGGCGAAGTAGCCGTAGTCGTAGGGGACGAAGGTGTCATCCTGCCAGCCGCCGGGCACCTTGAGGTCATCCAGCTTGGTGGCGTGAGCGGCGAACAGGCCGCTCTGCTTGGCTTCACTGACGAGGGCATCGTCCAGCCCCAGCACCAGATCGGCCTTGCTGTGTTTGCCCTCCAGTCGCAACCGGTTGAGGATGGCCACGCCATCTTCGAGCGGCACCAGATTGAGGGTGCAGCCGCACTCCTTCTCGAAGGCCTGTTTGATCTTGGGACCCGGGCCCCACTCGGCGGTAAAGGAGCTGTAGGTGTAGACGGTGAGGGTATCCGCCGCGAAGGCCTGAGCGGAGAGCAGGCTGGTGGCGACCAGCAGCAGGGTTTTCATGGGTGGCACTCCCTTTAGCAATGAGGTGCCAGCGGATGAGGGCGCAAAAACGAGCGCCATGCCTCAAATTCCTCCGCCAGCATTATCTGGATCAGGTTCACGGGTATAATCTCAGCGGTAGACCGCACCCCGTTTGAGAAACGCACCGCATTGTATTAACGTTCTTGGGGGGAGGCCAGCACAATTGTTTCTGCGGGCCAGCGAGATGGATCAGCTCAACAGAGGATGTTTGCGTGATCACCAGCACCAAGGAAAGACGCGCCTTCCAGCGCATGATAATCAATGCTCCCGTCACCATCTTCCAGCAGCAGCAGGTGCTGGAGGGGGTCTGCCGGGATCTCAGCGCCAACGGCATGGGCATCTCGGTGCCGGAGCACCAGCTCGATACGACCCAGCCCATCCGGGTGAGCCTGGCCACCAACAACAACCTGTTGCCCCCCTTCGAGGCGCAGGCCCGCATCATCAGGGTGCTGGAAGAGGAGGACGGGCTCTTGCTGGCCATCGAGTTCCAGTCCCTCGCCTGAGCCATCCACCTCCTTGCCTCCATCGACCAGCCCTGCGCTGGTCGCTTTCATTGTGGCCTGTCCCCTCTCGTTTTCATGACGCCCACCACCTATTTGTCGGCGCGAACCGGCTGCACGCTGAGCTGCTTGCTGTCGATGAAGGTCTTGCTGGTCGGGGCCAGCTGACCCATCGCCAGCTGGGCCGGGCCGGTGGGCTCCATCAGCAGGTAGGTTTCCCCTTCCCAGCTCAAGGTAGCCTCGCCCGGCTTGGCCGGCAGGGCGACTCCGAGCAGGGCGTGACCCGGTACGAATACCATGGCCTGTTTCAATTCGGGAAAGAGCTGGGCCAGCATGGCGGCCATCAGGGTTACCTTGCTGTCGCAGTCGCCCTGATTTTGCTCCAGTACCTGGCGGGGGCTGAGAAAGCCCTTGCCCTGGCGGCCCGACTGGCTGTCGAGCAGTTGATAGGGGATGGCCTGAATGAAGTCGAGCATGTGGGCCGTGGTCTTCTGGCGCGCCTCGGTCTCGGTACTGCCCTGCTGCTTGAGCTGTTCGGCCAGCGGTGCCAGTTCGCTGCGGCTCTCCAGTGCGATGCGCACGTGATCCTGTTTGATGGCGGCGGCACCGTCGGGGGCGGTGAACGGCTGAAAATAGTGCAGCTTGAGCCACTCTGCTTCCTGCTTGTCGCGCTGCTGGGTGAGCCAGCTCATGGCCTTGGCGACCTGTTCGGGTTGGCGGCCCTTGAGTCTGAGCTCCATCTCGGGGCGGGAGAGGGAGAACTGCACGGCGGGGAACTCGGCCACCCCCTGCTGCAACAGGCTCTGCAGCACGTCCTCCTGCATGCGGGCCGACCGATAGGCGATGAGCGGCGGCAGCTTGCCTGCCTCCAGCCGATAAGTGAGATGCTGCACCTTGCCGTCCTTGTCCTGCCAGCCGACGTTGAGCTGACCGCCACTGCTGTTGAAATAGGTCTGCCCGGCGCAGACCGGCAGCGCCAGCCAGAGGCCGCAGAGTAGGGGGAGGGCGAGTGTCATCTTCATCCAGGTGTCTCGTCGGGTATGCAGAAGTGGCGGGCCATGGCGTGCACCTAGGCCTGACAATAAAACAGGGAGCCAAGGCTCCCTGTTGATTCTACTCGTTTTTTGCAACTGGCTGCTTAAATCCAGCTCGGCTGTTTCGCCTCGAAGGCGCTGATGGCGGCCTCGTGCTGCAGGGTCAGGCCGATGGCATCCAGCCCGTTGAGCAGGCAGTAGCGACGGAACTCATCGATCTCGAAGCCGAACGTGAGGCTACCTGCCCGCACCTGATTGGCCTCTAGATCCACTTCGATCTCGATGCCCGGCTGGGCGGCGACCAGCTGGAACAGGGCGTCGACCTCCTCCTCCTTCAGGCGCACCGGCACCATGCCGTTGTTGATGGCGTTGCCGTAGAAGATGTCGGCAAAGCTCGGGGCAATGATGGTCTTGAAGCCGTAGTCCGCCAGCGCCCAGGGGGCGTGCTCGCGACTCGAACCGCAGCCGAAGTTCTCGCGGGCCAGCAGGATGCTGGCGCCGGCGAACTGCGGTTGGTTGAGCACGAATTCGGGGTTGGGCTGCTCTCCCGCATCGTCCAGGAAGCGCCAGTCGTGGAACAGGTGCTTGCCAAAACCGATGCGATTGACCTTCTGCAGAAACTGCTTGGGAATGATGGCGTCGGTGTCGACGTTGGCACTGTCGAGGGGAACGACGATCCCTTTATGCTGTTTGAATCCTGTCATCGCTGTTTCCTCTTACAGTGCGCGAATGTCGGCGAAGCGGCCGGTGACGGCGGCGGCGGCGGCCATGGCCGGGCTGACCAGGTGGGTGCGGCCGGCGCGGCCCTGACGCCCCTCGAAGTTGCGGTTGCTGGTGGAGGCGCAGCGCTCCCCCGGTTGCAGCCGGTCGTTGTTCATGGCCAGACACATGGAGCAGCCGGGCAGACGCCACTCAAAGCCGGCTTCGATGAAGATCTTGTCGAGCCCCTCGGCCTCGGCCTGAGCCTTCACCTGTTCGGAGCCCGGCACCACCAGCGCCTGCACGCCGGCGGCGACCTTGCGGCCGCGGGCGATGGCGGCGGCAGCGCGCAGATCCTCGATGCGGCTGTTGGTGCAGGAACCGATAAATACCTTGTCGATGGCGACGTCGGAGAGCTTCTGACCCGGCTGCAGATCCATGTAGGCGAGCGCCTTGCGGGCGGATTGCTGCTCCATCAGATCGCTGAAGGATTCCGGCGCCGGAATGGGTTCATTGACGGCGATCACCTGACCCGGGTTGGTGCCCCAGGTCACCTGAGGGGCGATGTCGGCTGCGTCCAGCACCACTTCGGCATCGAATTTGGCATCTACGTCGCTCTTGAGGCTCTGCCAGTAGGCGATGGCCTGCTCCAGCTCCTCGCCTTTGGGGGCGAACTCCTTACCGCGAATGTAGTCGATGGTGGTCTGGTCGGGGGCGATCATGCCCGCCTTGGCACCGAGCTCGATGGCCATGTTGCACACCGTCATGCGCCCTTCCATGGTGAGCCCTTCGATGGCCTCGCCAGCGAACTCCACCACATAGCCGGTACCGCCGGCATGGCCGACCTTGCCAATGATGGCCAGCACCACGTCTTTCGCGCTGATACCTTCGGCCAGTTTGCCGTTGACCGAAATGCGCATGGTCTTGGCGCGACCCTGTTTCAGGGTCTGGGTGGCCATCACATGCTCCACCTCGGAGGTGCCGATGCCGAATGCCAGCGAGCCGAAGGCACCGTGGGTGGCGGTGTGGGAGTCACCGCAGACGATGGTGGTGCCGGGCAGGGTAATGCCGAGCTCGGGGCCCATCACGTGGACGATACCCTGGTACTTGTGGTTCAGGTCATAGAGGCGAACCCCGAACTCCTTGCAGTTATGGGCCAGCGTCTCCATCTGGATGCGGGCCATCTCGCCGGAGGCGGCTATGTCCTTGGTGGTGGTGGAGACGTTGTGATCCATGGTGGCCCAGGTCAGATCCGGGCGACGCAGCTGGCGGTTCATGGCGCGCAGGCCGTCGAATGCCTGCGGGCTGGTCACTTCATGCACCAGGTGGCGGTCGATGTAGATGAGTGGGGTTTCCCCTTCCACTTCCCGCACCACGTGGGCGTCGAATACTTTCTGATAGAGGGTCTTGGCCATTGCTCGGTTTCCTTGTTATCGATGCCGTGGGGTCAGATGCGCGCGGCGATCTGGCTGCCCATCTCGGCCGTGCTCTGTACCGGGTGCTTGGCGCTCGCCTGATGCAGGTCGGCGGTGAAGTAGCCTTCGGCCAGGGTCTGGGCCACGGCCTGCTCGATGGCCTGGGCGGCGGCTTCCTGGCCGAGGCTGTAGCGCAGCATCAGGGCGGCGGAGAGGATCTGGGCGATGGGGTTCGCGATGCCCTTGCCGGCGATGTCCGGGGCCGAGCCACCGGCCGGCTCGAACAGCCCGAAACCGGATTCGTTCAGGCTGGCGGAGGGGAGCAGCCCCATGGAGCCGGTGATCATGGCGCATTCGTCGGAGAGGATGTCGCCGAACAGGTTGGAGCAGAGCAGCACGTCGAACTGGGACGGATCCTTGATGAGCTGCATGGTGGCGTTGTCGATGTACATGTGATTCAGTGCCACGTCCGGATAGGACTTGGCGACTTGTGTCACCACCTCGCGCCACAGAATGGAGGAGGCAAGCACGTTGGCCTTGTCGATGGAGGTGACCTTGGCCTTGCGCACCCGGGCCGATTCGAACGCTATCTTGGCGATGCGCTCGATCTCGAAGCGGTGGTACACCTCGGTGTCGAATGCCTTCTCGGTGGGGCCTTCCCCTTCACGCCCCTTGGGCTGACCGAAGTAGATGCCGCCGGTCAGCTCGCGCACGCAGGCGATGTCAAAACCGCGATCCGAGATGTCGGCCCGCAGCGGCGAGAACTGCTCGAGGCCGGTGTAGATGCGGGCCGGACGCAGGTTGCAGAACAGCTTGAAGTGGGCGCGCAGGGGCAGCAGGGCGCCGCGTTCCGGCTGATCGTTGGGGGGCAGGTGCTCCCACTTGGGGCCACCGACAGAGCCGAACAGCACGGCGTCGGCCGCTTCACAGCCGGCTATGGTGCTCTGGGGCAGCGGGGTGCCGTGGTTGTCGATGGCGATGCCGCCCACGTCATGGCGCTCGTAGTCGAGAGTGAAGCCGAACCTGGCCTGCACCTTTTCCAGCACCTTGACGGCCTCGGCCATCACTTCCGGGCCAATGCCGTCACCCGGCAATACTGCGATCCGATAACTGCTCATACTCACACGCTCTCCGTATTGATCTTGTCTGTTTTTGCGACGTTGCGTTCCATCTGTTCGGCCACCTGATCGGCGCGCCAGATGCTGTTGATCACGTGGATCAACGCCTGGGCGGAGGACTCTATGATGTCGGTGGCCAGGCCCATGCCATGGAATTTGCGGCCCTTGTACTGTGCGACTATGTCGACCTGGCCGAGGGCGTTCTTGCCTTCCCCCTTGCCCTTGAGTTCGTACTTGTCGATGCTGATTTCGTAGCCGGTGATGCGGTTGATGCACTGGTAGACCGCATCCACCGGGCCGTTGCCGGTGGCGGCTTCGCTGACGATCTCCTGGCCCACCTTCAATTTCACCGAGGCGGTGGCCATCACCGAGCTGCCGCTCTGCACACCCAGGTACTCCAGCTTGAAGTGCTCCGGCTCTTCGTGGATCTGGCTGAAGAAGGCGAGGGCCTCCAGATCGTAATCGAACACCTGCCCCTTCTTGTCGGCCAGGGTGAGAAACTTGGCGTAGAGATCGTCGAGGTCGTAACTGCTCTCGGCGTAGCCCATGGACTCCATCCGGTGCTTGATGACGTGGCGGCCGGAGCGGGAGGTCATGTTGAGGTTGTTCTGGGTGAGGCCGATGCTCTCCGGGGTGATGATTTCGTAGGTGTTTTTCGCCTTGAGTACGCCATCCTGGTGGATGCCGGAGCTGTGGGAGAAGGCGTTGGCCCCGACGATGGCCTTGTTCGGCTGCACCGGCATGTTGCAGAGCTGGCTGACCAGAGCGCTGGTGCGGTGGATCTCGTTGTGACGGATGTTGGTGTGCACCCCGAGCAGGTCGGCGCGGGTTTTCAGGATCATCGCCACCTCTTCCAGCGAGCAGTTGCCGGCCCGCTCGCCGATGCCGTTGATGGTGCACTCGATCTGGCGGGCCCCCATCTGCACGGCGCCGATGGAGTTGGCCACCGAGAGCCCCAGATCGTCGTGGCAGTGCACCGAGATGATGGCCTGATCGATGTTGGGGACCCGGTTGAACAGGGTCTGGATGATGCCGGAGAACTCGGTCGGTACCGTGTAGCCCACGGTATCGGGAATATTGATGGTGCGGGCGCCGGCCTTGATGGCGGCCTCCACCATGCGGCACAGGTTGTCTATCGGGGTGCGGCCTGCATCCTCACAGGAGAACTCCACGTCGTCGGTATAGCGGCGGGCGTGTTTGATGGCGCTGACCCCCATCTCCAGCACGTCCTCGAAGCTCTTCTTCAGCTTGCTCTCGACGTGGATGGAGGAGGTGGAGATAAAGGTGTGGATGCGAAACGCTTCGGCGACCCGCAGGGCCTCGCTGGCGGCGTCTATGTCCTTGGGCAGGGCGCGGGCGAGGGCACAGACCCGGCTCTGCTTGATGTGGCGGGCGATGGTCTGCACCGATTGAAAGTCGCCGGGGGAGGAGACCGGGAACCCCACCTCCATGACGTCGACACCGAGCCGCTCCAGTGCCTGGGCGATCTGCAGCTTCTCCTTGACCGTCAAGCTGGCCGCCAGGGCCTGCTCACCATCGCGCAGGGTGGTGTCGAATATGATGACCCGATCTGACATGTGACTTCCCTCTTCCTAAGTTCGGTGACGTGCATCCTGCGTTGGCATAAAAAAACCCGTGCAGGGTGCACGGGTTTTTGTAAATTCCGGCTATGCCTGAGCCCGGCTACAAGGATCCCGCGCGAGAGGTCGCGATTAGGGAGATTAGTAGTAGCGGAGCGGCAATACGCATGATGAATCAATCCTTGCAGTCGATAACGCTTTTACCAATATCGAGATTTTTATGCTGTGTCAACCGTACGCACCCGGTTCATTTCGCTGGTTTATTTAATCGGATTGTAAAGGAGTGCAAATTTACTTGTCCCATATTCGGCCCTTGCCCGATTATCTGGTCATTCCTGCTGTACTAGATCATCTGTACAATCAGATCGACTTGTCAGTTTCTGCTGAATTATCCGAGGTATTAAATGGAAAAACGTAGACCTGGTCGTCCGGTCGGACGTTCTGACATTCGTGACAAGTTGCTCTGTGCCGCTCGCGAGCGTTTTCTGAACACCCCCTACAGCAAGGTGACGACCCGCGAGATCGCCGAGCTGGCTGGCTCCAATCTGGCCATGATCCACTACTACTTCGGCAGCAAAGAGGGCCTCTACAAGGCGGTGCTGGGGGATGTGGCCGAGCCGCTCGACCAGGCCTGGCACGACGAGACCGGCAACCGCAGCCTCAACGATCTGCTCAACACCTACTACCAGGTGATGGCGCCCAACAGCGAGCTGACCTCCGCCATCTCCAGCGCATTATCGACCGAGAAAAGTCCGGGGCGGGATTTTGTGCTGAACCGCCTGCTGGAACGCCAGCTGCCCCAGTTCGATGCCTTGCTGGAGTCCATGAAGAACAACGGTGAACTGGGTGACAACCTGGATCCCGAGATGCTGAAGATCTCCTTCCTCAGCATGATGTGGCAGCCCTTCGTGATGAAGGATCTCTACGAGCAGGTGTTCGGCCTGACCGTGGACGAGCACTTCATGGCTCGCCTGGCGGATCACAACTGCCGCCTGATGGAAAACGGCCTGCGCGGCACCCTGAACTGATCATTTGCCACGCTGGTAGCAAAAAGGGCCATTCGGCCCTTTTTTCATAAATTTGTTATTTGAACGTCAACCAAGTGTCACCCCACCGCCCTAGTCTGCTCTGAGACGCTAGGGAAGGAGGGGTTATGAACAAGATCCAGCAATGGGACCTGCAGGTGTGCCGCATCTGCCTGCTCCACGCCTACAACCGGCCACAGGCCAGGATCAGCAGGCTCATCTCCCGTACCGGTGACGGCCCGCTCTACGCCGTGCTGGCGGCCCTGCTCTGGTGGCAGGGGGAAGCCGAACGCGAACTGGTGAAGCTGGCGCTGCTCGCCTTCGCCCTCGAGCTGCCGCTTTACCTGCTGCTCAAGAATGCCCTCAAACGCCAGCGCCCGGTGGGGCTGCCGGTCTTCATCACCCCCTCCGACCGCTACAGCCTGCCCTCGGGTCACACCGCCGCCGCCTTCCTGATGGCAACCGTACTGGCGGCCAGCTTCCCGCTCTGGGCGCCGCTGCTGTTCGTCTGGGCCGCGCTGGTGGGGGCGTCCCGTCTGCTGCTGGGGGTGCACTATCTGAGTGACCTGGTAGCCGGCGCCCTGCTCGGCGGTGGCTGCGCCCTGCTGGCGCTCATGTGGGGGCAGGGATGAAGATACTGTTCGGTGTGCAGGGGACCGGCAACGGCCACATCAGTCGCAGTCGTACCCTGGCGCGGGCCTTGCGGGCCCGTGGTCTCGAGGTGGACTATCTGTTCAGCGGCCGTCCTGCGGACGGCTACTTCGAGATGGCCGAATTCGGCGACTACCGCACCTTTCCCGGTATCACCTTCGTCAGCCATGAGGGGGCCATCTCGAACTGGCGCACCCTCAAGGGGCTCTCGCCCCTGCGCTTCTGGCGCGACATGCGAGCGCTCGATTGTCGCGACTACGACCTCGTCATCAGCGATTTCGAGCCTATCAGCGCCCATGCCGCTCGCCGCTGGGACAAGCCGAGCCTCACCATCAGCCATCAGGCGAGTTTCGACTGGCCCATTCCACACTGGGGGGAGAGCGGCTTCAACCGCCAGCTGATGCGCCACTTCGCGCCGGTGCGCCAGTCGCTCGGGCTGCACTGGTTTCACTTCGGCCAGCCCCTGTTGCCGCCCATCATAGATCCCATCAGTCATGGGCCCGACAACCAGCAGATCCTGGTCTATCTGCCGTTCGAGCAGACCGAGGCGATCGCGGCCCTGTTGTCGCGCTTCAACCAGCAACACTTCGTCTGCTTTCATCCGGCCATTCGCAGTGCCAGCCAGTGGCGCAACATCCGCTTCGAGCCACAGGCCCGTGAGGCGTTCAAGCAGGTGCTGGCTGGCTGTCGCGGGGTCATCACCAACGGTGGTTTCGAGCTCGCCTCGGAGGCGCTCTCCCTTGGCAAAAAGCTGCTGGTCAAGCCGCTGGGAGGCCAGTTCGAGCAGCTGACCAACAGCAAGACCCTCGAACTGATGGGGCTGGCGCGGCTGATGGATGCGCTCGATGCCAACGCAGTACGTGCCTGGCTGGATGCGACGGCCCCGGGCCAGATCTGCTACCCCGATGTGGCGGGGGAGCTGGCCGGCTGGCTCGCCGCCGGTGCCCAGGAGAGCGTGGCGGATCTCTCCCGCCGGCTATGGGCCCGTACCCTGTTTCCGGAGGAGGTGTGCGATCGGCTGAGCGAGCTGGAGGAGGGGAGTGCACTCAGTAGTTGCTGGTTATCGCAAGTGAGCGCCTTTGACTAGACTGAGAGGGATCCCACCAAGGAGAGGACGGACACCATGCGCTTTACCAATGAAAACGGCGACACCATGAACCTGGCGGACAATCTCACCCTGCACGAGCTGCTGGACATGGGGGTCAGCATCTCGGTCTGCGAAGAGACGGATCCGGATCAGCAGATCTGGCTGGCGGAGCCGGAACAGGATCACTGATCCGCAGCCTGCCACCAAGGCCCACCCTGGCGGTGGGCCATTTTTTTTCCGCTTTTGGCGGCTGTTGCAGCATGATCCGCTGGCTTGCCACCCATCTTCCCCGCATTGTTCCCACCCTTTCCAGCAAGTCACTGAATGTTAATAGTTGTTTGAAATTTATGACTGTTGTGGTCAGACAAAGCCGTGGACAACCGTTCACAAGCGGGTTAAGTTGGTTTTTCACCCGCTTTGCGGGTGAATGATGGAAAAAACCTATTTTTCTACTATCGACAGCGCCGAACTCGCCGGGTCCGTATTCAGAAAACAACAACGCACGGGCCGGCGGTGCCGGGAAGCAGCGGACTGCCGATAGCTTTCGCTTAACGGAGCAAAGCCTGGAGGGCTTTATCATGGAGATGTTATCAGGCGCCCAGATGGTGGTTAGAGCGCTGGAAGATCAGGGAGTTGAGCACGTTTTCGGCTACCCTGGTGGCTCAGTGCTCGACATCTATGACGCTCTCTTTGAAAACGGCAAGATGGAGCATGTCCTGGTGCGGCACGAGCAGGCCGCGGTGCACATGGCGGACGGTTACGCCCGCTCCACCGGCAAGGTGGGCACAGTGCTGGTGACCTCGGGTCCCGGTGCCACCAACTGCATCACGGGGATCGCGACCGCCTACATGGACTCCATTCCCCTGGTGATCCTGTCCGGCCAGGTGCCGACCAGCATGATCGGGGAGGATGCGTTCCAGGAGACCGACATGATCGGCATCTCCCGCCCGGTGGTGAAGCACAGCTTCCTGTGTAAGAAAGCCAGCGACATTCCCGAGGCCATCAAGAAGGCCTACTACATTGCCGCCAGCGGCCGCCCGGGGCCGGTGGTGGTGGATCTGCCCAAAGACGTGCAGAACCCGAAAGAAAAATTCCCCTACGAGTACCCGGAGACGGTCTCCCTGCGCTCCTACAACCCGACCAAGTCGGGTCACAAGGGCCAGATCAAGCGTGCCGCCAAGCTGCTGGTGGAGGCGAGCCGGCCGGTGATGTATGTCGGTGGCGGTGCCATCAATGCCAATGCGGATCACCTGGTGACCAAGCTGGCCGAGCTGCTGAATCTGCCGGTGACCACCACCCTGATGGGGCTGGGGGCCTTCTCTGGCACCCATCCGCAGTTCATCGGCATGCTCGGCATGCACGGTACCTTCGAAGCGAACAAGAGCATGCACAACGCGGATCTCATCTTCGCCGTGGGTGCCCGTTTCGATGACCGCGTCACCAACAACGTGGCCAAGTTCTGCCCCAACGCCACCATAGTTCACATCGACATAGATCCCACCTCCATCTCCAAGACGGTGCAGGCCCATGTGCCCATCGTCGGCTCGGTGGAAACCGTGCTGGAGCAGATGCTGGAAGTGATCCGCGAGTGCGGCTTCGACAACGACAAGCAGGCGCTGGCGGACTGGTGGAGTCAGATCGGCCAGTGGCGTTCGCGCAACTGCCTGGCCTATGAGACCCATCCCACTCTGATCAAGCCGCAACTGGTGATCGAGACCCTCTACAAGGTAACCAAGGGGGAGGCGTTCGTGGCCTCCGATGTGGGTCAGCACCAGATGTTTGCCGCTCTCTACTACCCGTTTGCCAAGCCGCGCCAGTGGATCAACTCGGGCGGCCTCGGTACCATGGGGTTCGGCATTCCGGCCGCCATGGGAGCCCAGTTTGCCAACCCGGATGCGGTGGTCTGCTGCGTCACCGGCGACGGCTCGGTGCAGATGAACATTCAGGAACTCTCCACCTGCATGCAGTACGGGGTGCCCATCAAGATCATCTCCATCAACAACCGCGCCCTTGGCATGGTCAAGCAGTGGCAGAAGATGTTCTACGGCGGCCGTCACAGCCACTCCTACATGGAATCCCTGCCCGACTTCGTCAAGCTGGCGGAAGCCTATGGCCATGTCGGCATCGCGGTGAGCGATCCGGCGGAGCTGGAGAGCGCCATGGAGAAGGCCTTCGCCATGAAGGATCGGCTGGTGTTCATGGACATCTCGGTCGACCCGGATGAGCACGTCTATCCAATGCAGATAAAGTTCGGTGCCATGGACGAGATGTGGCTGAGCAAGACGGAGAGAACCTGATGAGACATATAATTTCCGTTCTGCTGGAGAACGAATCCGGCGCCCTGAGCCGTGTGGTGGGCCTCTTCTCCCAGCGCGGCTACAACATCGAGACCCTGACGGTGGCCCCCACCGAGGATCCCACCCTGTCGCGCATGACCATAGTCACCATGGGGGACGAGCGGGTGCTGGAGCAGATCCAGAAACAGCTGCACAAGCTGGTGGACGTGCTCAAGGTGTGTGATCTCAGCGAAGGGGAGCACATCGAGCGGGAAATCGCCCTGGTCAAGGCGCGCGCCGCCGGTGGTGGTCGCGACGAGCTGAAACGGCTGGCGGATATCTTCCGCGGCCAGATCGTCGACGTCACCCCCGAGCTCTACACGGTGCAGCTGGTGGGGACCAGCGAGAAGCTGGATGCCTTCATCAAGACCGCCGCCCAGACCAACGAGATCGTCGAGGTGGTGCGCTCCGGGGTGTGTGGCATCTCCCGTGCCGACAAGGCGCTGCGTCCCTGAGCCATCGCGTGGCAGCAGGCAGATTAAAGGGGCTCCTCGGAGCCCCTTTCTTGTGGGCGCTTGGTGGAATGGAGGGCTGGCACGAGTCTGTTATTTTCTTTCAAATGATCGGTAAACTATCCACAAAAGCTGTGGAAAACTCTGTAGATTAGCGGTGTGTCTGGCGTTAGTGTGCTGATCTTAAAAGGATATTTTGATCTGATCTGCGCTGGGGCGCAATTGTGCAATCGACTCTGGCGGGTGTGAGTGTTTGCTTATCCCGCCGCCCTTGCCGGGCAGGTGCCCGTCGCCGAGCAGGGGATCCTGCCAGGATCCCGATTTGATCTTGCGGATCAACATTTCCCCAAATCAGCCATAAAAAAACCCGCCTTGCGGCGGGTTTTTCAGCAGGTAGAGCTGCGGACGATTACTCGGCCTGGGCTGCCTGGATACCGGTCAGGGCGATGGTGTAGACGATGTCGTCAACCAGGGCGCCACGGGACAGGTCGTTGACCGGCTTGCGCATGCCTTGCAGCATGGGACCGATGGAGACCAGGTCAGCGGAGCGCTGTACCGCTTTGTAGGTGGTGTTGCCGGTGTTCAGATCCGGGAACACGAACACGGTGGCCTTGCCGGCAACCGGAGAGTTCGGCGCCTTGGACTTGGCCACGTTCTCCATGATGGCGGCATCGTACTGCAGCGGACCGTCGATGATAAGGTCGGGGCGCTTGGCCTTGGCCAGTTCGGTCGCTTCACGCACCTTCTCTACGTCTGCGCCGGCGCCGGAGGTGCCGGTGGAGTAGGAGATCATGGCCACACGCGGCTCGATGCCGAAGGCGGCAGCGGAGTCGGCGGACTGGATGGCGATCTCGGCCAGCTGCTCGGCAGTGGGATCCGGGTTGATCGCGCAGTCACCGTAGACCAGTACCTGATCCGGCAGCAGCATGAAGAAGATGGAGGAGATCAGGGAAGAGCCCGGCGCGGTCTTGATGATCTGCATCGGCGGACGGATGGTGTTGGCAGTGGTGTGCACCGCGCCGGATACCAGACCGTCGACTTCGTTGCGCTCCAGCATCATGGTACCCAGTACCACGTTGTCTTCCAGCTGTTCGCGGGCAACCACTTCGGTCATGCCCTTGTTCTTGCGCAGCTCGACCAGACGGGCCACATAGCGCTCGCGCACGGCAACCGGATCGATGATCTCGACGCGGTCGGTCAGTACCACGCCCTGCTGTTCGGCGACGCGACGGATCTCTTCCGGGTTGCCCAGCAGCACCGGACGGGCGATGCCACGCTCGGCACAGATGGCGGCAGCCTTGATGGTGCGCGGCTCTTCCCCTTCCGGCAGCACGACGCGCTTGTTGGCCTGACGGGCCAGCTCGGTCAGCTGGTAACGGAAGGCCGGCGGGCTCAGGCGACGGGAGCGGGTGGACTTGGCGGAGAGAGACTCGATCCAGTGCTTGTCGATGTGGCCGGCCACATAGTCCTGCACCAGCTCGATACGCTCGCGGTCATCTTCCGGGATGTCGACGTTGAAGTTCTGCAGGCTGACGGCGGTCTGCCAGGTGTTGGTGCCGGTGATCATGATCGGCAGGCCGGTAGCCATGGCCTGTTGGCACAGCGCCATCACCTGGGGTTCCGGATGATAGTTGCCGGTCAGCAGCAGGGCGCCCAGCTTGACGCCGTTCATGGCGGAGAGGCAGGCGGAGACGATGACGTCGGAACGGTCGCCGGAGGTCACCAGCAGGCTGCCCGGACGGAAGTGCTCGATCATGTTGTGGATGGAGCGGGCGCAGAAGGTCACGGTCTGCAGACGGCGGCTGTCCAGCTCACCCTTGTGCAGGATCTTGGCGGCCAGGTGCTTGGCGAGATCCTTGGCGCGCGGGGCGATCAGCTGGGTGTTCCAGGGGATGCAGCCGAGGATGCGCAGCGGGCTCTTGCCGAATACCTGCAGTACTTCCAGGTTGTGAGCGGTGTCGGCGCCGTGGTGATGGGCTTCGAACATCTCGGTCAGGTCGGGGCGGGTCACGCCGTGCTCGTCAACCGGTGCACCCACCTTGTTGATGACGCAGCCCACGATGCGGGGGTTGCTGACGCCACCGAAGTTGGAGCAAGCCAGCTCGATGCGCTCTTTCAGCTTCTGGCTGGAGTCGTTGCCCGGGTGGGTCACGAACACCATGTCGGCGTCCAGCGCCTTGGCGACGTCGTAGTTCAGCTTGTTGGCAAACGGCTGCTTGTCGGTCGGTACCATGCCTTCGATGACCAGCACTTCGGCACCGCTGGCCTTCACGTGCTCTTCAAAGCGGGCCACGATCTCTTCCAGCAGGATGTCGGTGTTGCTGGAGGTGATCATGTTCTCGGCGTAGGAGAGGGCGAACGGCTCGGGCGGGTTGATGTTGGCAGCAGCGCGGATCACGGCGGTGGAACGCTCGGTACCGGTTTCACCCGGACGCGGCTGGGCGACCGGTTTGAAGAAGCTGACATTGACACCGTGACGCTCCATGGCGCGAACGACGCCAAGGCTCACGGAAGTTACGCCGACACCAGTGCCGACCGGGATAAGCATAATAGTGCGTGCCACTTTATACCCCTTGTTCATTTTTGGGATCAGGAAAAGGCCGCCCTTGGGCGGCCTTGCTCTACAGCGAAATTATGCGCCGACCAGTTCCAGCGCGTCGTGGGCGATGACCCACTCTTCGTTGGTCGGGATAACCAGGGCCTTGGTGGAGCCAGCCTTGGTGATCTCGCCACCCTTGCCGAAGCGAGCCTTCAGGTTGGCGTCGTGATCGACGTCGAAGCCCAGCAGACCCAGTTTGTTCAGGGTGATTTCACGGATCGGGGCGGAGTTTTCACCGATACCACCGGTGAAGACCACGGCGTCCAGACGACCGTCCATGGCGGCGGCGTAGGCGCCGATGTACTTGGCCAGGCGATAGCAGTAAACGTCCATGGCACGCTTGGCTTCTTCTTTGCTGTCGTAGTTGTCTTCAACGAAACGGCAGTCGGAAGTTACTTCGGTCAGACCCTGCAGGCCGGACTCTTTGGTCAGCATGGTGTTGATCTGATCAACGCTCATGCCCAGCTTGTCGTGCAGGAAGAAGATGATGGCCGGATCGATGTCGCCGGAGCGGGTACCCATCACCAGGCCTTCCAGCGGGGTCAGACCCATGGAGGTGTCGACGGACTGGCCGTTCTTGATGGCGCAGACGGAGCCGCCGTTGCCCAGGTGGCAGTTGATGATGTTCAGCTCTTCCACCGGCTTGTTCAGCTGCTTGGCCGCTTCCAGGCTGATGTAGTAGTGGCTGGTGCCGTGGGCGCCGTAGCGACGGATGCCGTTCTCTTTGTAGAGTTTGTACGGCAGGGCGTACAGGAAGGCTTCTTCCGGCATGGTCTGGTGGAAAGCGGTGTCGAACACGGCCACGTTCTTCTCGGCCAGCGCCGGGAACACGCGACGGGCTTCACGAATACCGATCAGGTGAGCCGGGTTGTGCAGCGGGGCGTACGGTACGGCGGCTTCGATGCCGGCGATCACGTCGTCGCAGATACGCACGGAGGAGGTGAAGCGCTCGCCGCCGTGTACGACACGGTGGCCGATGGCGATCAGGTTCTTGGACAGCTCCGGGTTGAGCGGCAGGATCTTGTTGACGATGTAGTCCAGCGCTTCCTGGTGAGCGGCACCGGCGCCCAGATCGGCACTGCCTTTCTCGCCGTTCAGTTTCCACTTGATGCGGGCGTCGTCGAGGTTGAAGCACTCGGCCAGGCCGGACAGCAGGTCATCACCGGTGGTTGCGTCAATGACAGCAAACTTCAGGGAAGAGCTGCCACAGTTAAGAACAAGAACCAGCTTACTCATGAATAAATCCTATCGCAGATTGGGTTGTGTAGGAGGATGCGTTGGACGCGCTGTGTCCAAAAACTTTCAACTTATCCTTATGAGGGTTGGCAATCTGTTGCTTGCCCCTTGTATAGTGATACAAGACCCGAAATCCAGACGTCCCTGACGGCTCAACGGCAGGCCGTTGGCGCAAAAATTGGGCGTACAAAGGATAACCCGATTGTTGAAAAATAACAAAGTCATCCTCAACCTTTGTTATTGCGCATCAAATATTGTCGTGGTTTTGCCGTTAATACGTTCAAAAAGAGCTCGGAGGTAGCATGAGCATGAACATTTTTGGAACTAAGTTACAGCAAGGCCGTCATTATATGACCCTTTGGCCCCGCCGTCCCGAGCTTAATTCCATGTTCCCGGAGAATCGGGTGATCAAGGCCACCGAGTTCGCCCTCAAGGTGATTCCTGCGCTGGCAGTGCTCAGCGTCATGCTGCAGTTCCAGTTTGGCGAGCAGCACTACTGGCCTTCCGTCATGACCTCGGTGCTGTTTCTGCTCAGCCTGCCGCTGCAGGGCTACTACTGGCTTGGCCAGCGTGCCGATACCCGGTTGCCGCCCTCCCTTGCCAGCTGGTATCGCGAGATCAACGGCAAGATGAACGAACAGGGCGGTCAGCGCCAGCTGGTGGCTCAGCCGAGATACGAAGAGCTGGCCGATACCCTCAACGCCGCCTTCAAGCAGCTGGACAAATCCTTCCTCTACGAGTGAGGCCCCACGGGCCTGCCAACCGGACAAAGGCGCCTCGCGGCGCCTTTTTCATGGCTGCCGGATCAGGCCGCCAATACCTTGCGGATCTCCTGGATGGAGAGCTTGTACTGGCGCGGACACTGGCGCCAGACCGCCAGCATGCGCTGGTACTTGTCACGCATGGCGATGTCGCTGGAGAGCTCGTCGCAGGGGCACTTGAGCTCGGGGAAGCGCTTGTCCACTTCCAGCAGGAAGCAGACGTAATCGGCCAGCTCTCGCTCCTGGCTGCGGCTGTAGCCGTTGAACTCCAGTCGGCTGGCATTGATTTCGCCCTGATCGGCTGCGTCCAGGTTGCCCCAGGAGATGGCCAGCGCATGGTGCAGCTCCAGGGTGTCGATCACCTCCTGGCAGGTGGCCAGTTCCAGATGACCAAAGCTCTTCTCCAGTTCGAGGATCTGCAGACAGTAGCCGCGCTCGATGATGGTGCTGGCCCGTTGGTAAAACGCCGCCTTCTCCGGATTGAGTTTGGCCAGGATCTCGTACTGGTTGCTCAGGATCAGACGTTCGGTGTGGCTCATGTTCATGGGCTTTTCTCACTGGAAAATGAAACTGGGGTCACGTTAACCCATATATAGGATGAATTTTTTGATCTGGCAGGGGAGGTTGGCGAGATTGCGGGGCGCTAAATCAACGCAGACGCGGGTTGGTTAATTAAATGTAACGGCCGGCACCTTGCTTTCTGGCCCGTTGGCGCAACAATAAGGGCGTCATTTGGCTTGTGCCGAAAGACCCGTCACCAAGGCATCCCGTTATGGATGCACACAGCCCCGCCATGGAAAACAACAAGGCTGCCGCCCCTCATCCGGGCAGGTGACCGAATGGGGGAGATCGCGTGCCCCCCCGTCTGCAATGCGGAAGGGCTGCGACATGCGAATAAAAAAGGGCCTGCGCTTGCAGGCCCTTTTTCATATCGACACTCCCGCCTGGGGTTCAGCCCTTGATCAGGTCGAGCACCACCTGATGGTGATCGCTGGTCTTGAACTTGTCGAAACGATGGCTGATCTTGCCCTCTTCGTCGATGAGGAAGCTGAGCCGATGGATACCGTCATACTCCTTGCCCATGAACTTCTTCGGGCCCCAGACGCCAAACGCATCGGCCACCGCATGATCTTCATCGGCCAGCAGGCGGAAGTTCAGGCTGTCGCGCTCCTCAAATTTTTTCAGCCGCTTGGCGCTATCCGGGCTGATGCCGAGCACCACCACATTGAGGGCGGCCAGCTCGGCGTTGACGTCGCGCAGGCCGCAGGCCTGGGTGGTGCAGCCCGGGGTCATCGCCTTGGGGTAGAAATAGACGAGCACTTTCTTGCCGCGCAGGTCGGCCAGGCGCACCTGGTTGCCGTCCTGGTCGGAGAGGGAAAAGTCGGGGGCCAGGCTGCCAGCGGATAAAGGTTGCATGGGATCTCCTTGATGAGCCGTCAGGCGTGTTTGTTGTTGACGATGAATTCGAACGATTCTGCGCCCAGTTCACGACAGAATCCGGCGAAGGCCGCCTGCGAGCCGGCCGCCTCTCCCTGCTTGGCCAGATTGAGCTGAAAGCTGGCCTTGAGCAGGTTGAACGGCTGCTGCTCCAGGGTGATGGTCTGCATGGCCTGGATGTCCCAGCCGTGATCGCTGAAGAACTGGGTGCACTGGCTTACGATGCCCGGCTGGTCCCGGATCAGGATCTCGGCGTTGGCGCTGATGTCGTATTGCAGCGACTGGTGGCGCTCGGTGCGTTTCATCATGGTGATGAGGTCCCACTCCTGACTGCGCAGGGGCAGGCTTATCTCGAGCTGCATCAGGCTGTTCCAGTCACCGGACAGCAGCATGATGAAGGTGAATTCATTGCCGAAGATGCCAAGACGGCTGTCGACAATGTTGCAGCCACAACCACTGACGTGGCGGGTGACCTCATTGACGATGCCAGGCCTGTCCGTGCCGATGGCCGTTACGACCAGGTAATGAGTCATAAATCTTCTCTCGTCCATTAGCGGGTGGCGAATGCGGGCGGCGGACACGTCGACCGAAGGGAGCTGGTCCGCGCGGCCGCGTGGCGACCCTGCTGAGAATCTCGTTGTGGCAAGCATCCTGCCGGGTGTGGTGGCGGCTTAGTTCCGGCGCCAGTTTCCGGCGCTTGCGCACGGCTGTTTGTGCCGGATGGTAACACGGCTTGGCCGTGGCCTCCCTTGTTTTTCCAAGGGGGCAGCTTTACCATAACGCCCCTGAAAATCGGGAGAAATATCCATGTTGCGCGGTAGTATTGTTGCCCTCGTTACCCCCATGCTGGCTTCAGGTGAAGTCGATTGGGCCAGTCTTGCCAATCTGGTCGAGTATCATGTCAGCGCCGGAACCAGCGCCATCGTGGCGGTGGGGACCACGGGTGAGTCGGTGACCCTGAGCGAGCAGGAGCACATTGCCGTCGTGGAGAAAACCGTGGCACTGGCCGCCGGACGCATCCCGGTCATCGCCGGCTGTGGTTCCAACAATACCGCCCATGCCGTCGCCCTGGCTAAGCGCTTCGCCGAAACCGGCGTGGTAGCGGGTCTCTCGGTCACACCTTATTACAACAAACCCACTCAGGAAGGTCTCTATCGTCACTATTGTGCGATCGCCGAGGCTAGTGGTCTGCCCCAAATTCTTTATAATGTGCCCGGTCGTACCGGTTGCGATCTCAAACCGGAAACGGTAGCCAGACTGGCCAGGGTGCCCGGCATCATAGGCCTGAAAGAGGCCACCGGGGATCTGAGCCGTACGCCGCTGCTGCGTGAGCTGTGTGGTGCGCAATTCGCACTTTATAGTGGCGATGATGCCAGTGGATGTGATTTTATGCTGCAAGGCGGTGACGGTGTCATTTCGGTCACTACCAATATTGCAGCGGCCCAGATGGCCGACATGTGTCGTGCTGCGCTGGCCGGCGATGCCGGGCGGGCGCATGACATCAACAATCGATTGATGCCGTTGCATCAGACTCTGTTCTGCGAACCGAGCCCCATCCCGGTGAAATGGGCCTGCGCCCAGCTGGGATTGATTGCGACGGCCACCTTGCGTCTGCCGCTCACCGACCTCACTGCCGAGGGCGAACGGGCGATGGCGCGAGCACTGACGACTGCGGAGTTGATGGCGAGTGTTTAAAGCAAATGGAAAGGGAAATGCAGTGCGCCTGGTGCTGAGCGTGGCGACCGTTGCCGTGCTGGCAGCCTGTAGCTCACCCCAGGAACGCAAGATGGCCAACCGTGGTTTCGAGTACGAGGATGCCCGCCTTGAAGGCCGTGCTTTCCTGGTACCGGCCGGGTTGAGTACCCCCGCCTTTAACAGCAGTTTCGACATTCCGCCCCTGCCAGAGAGCAGCCGTGACGGCGCTCTGGGGGCCAAGGTGGATGTGCGTCCGCCCGCCCAGCTGCTGACCGTGGTACCGGGCAGCCAGGTGGTAACCAATGCCGGTGAACCCACCATGGCCTTCTACGCTCTCAGCACCTCCCAGAGCGTGGAGCGCGATACCTGGGCCTTCCTGATGAACTTCCTCGCCCAGTACAAGGTCACCACCGAGAAGCTGGACCAGCAGGCCGGCGTGTTGCAGACCGGCTGGTTTGACAATACCAAGGCGCTCGACGGCTGGAGCGAAGAGGACGACGACTTCGTCATTCGCCAGCGCTACCAGTTCACCCTGCGCAACGATCCCCAGCGCCACGCCGTCAACATGTCGGTCCGGGTGCTGGATCACGAGGAGACCATCGATGGCGAGACCAGCAAGGAGCTGACCCCGGCGGATGCCCAGCGCTACGCGACCCGGGCCCTCAACCAGTTCTCGCTCTACTACGACAAGCAGCTCAAGTCCCGCGAACAGCACAAGGCCAACGATGGCATGGGGCTGGAACTGGGTCTGGACAACAACGAGCTGAGCGCCTGGATCGTTGACGGCTCGTTTGACCAGGTGTGGCGTCGTCTCAATCAGGTGCTGCCGGCCTACGGCTTCACCATCAAGGATACCCAGCAGTCGCTGGGCTGGATCGACGTGGAGTACGACGAGCCGGGCAGCGAATTCTGGAAGGCCAAGGGCAGCGAGCCGTTCAAGCTGGACGAAGACAAGTATCGCTTCCAGCTTGGCGAGATGGCGGGGGGCAAGACCTCCATCACCCTGTTCGACAAGGACAAGAAGCCCGTGTCGTCCGGTGTCATCTCCCAGATGTACATCAGCCTGTCCGAGGCGTTCGCCAAGGGCCTGGCTGACCAAGCTGCAAAAACAGAATAGAAACAGGGGCCTTGTGCCCCTGTTTTGTTATGTTAACCCCCCACAAACAGGAAGTGTTATTAGCCATGAGTCTTGCAGACCAAGTATTGGCGGTGAACGATGATTTGCCGATCCGTACCGATAAACCCGTCCATTCCGGTAAAGTGCGCAGCGTCTACTGGCTGACCGCCGCAGACAGTGCCCGCCTCATCCGCGAGAAGGGTTACGACGTGCCGGCGGATGCGCCGCTCGCCATCATGGTGATCAGCGACCGGATCTCGGCCTTCGACTGCATCTGGCAGGGCGTGGACGGGCTCAACGGTGTGCCGGGCAAAGGGGCTGCGCTCAACGCCATCTCCAGCCACTGGTTCAAGTTGTTCAAGGAGAAGGGACTGGCTGACAGCCATATCCTGGACATCCCCCATCCCTTCGTCTGGATCGTGCAAAAAGCCCGCCCCGTGATGATCGAGGCGATCGCCCGTCAATACATCACCGGCTCCATGTGGCGTGCCTACAAGGATGGCGAGCGCGAGTTCTGTGGCATCACCCTGCCGGAAGGACTGAAAAAGGATCAGAAGCTGCCCGAGATCCTCATCACCCCCTCCACCAAGGGCGTGCTGAAAGGGCTGGACGGCGTGCCGGAAGCCGATGACGTCAACGTCTCCCGTGCCGACATCGAGCGCCACTACCAGGGCTTCAACTTCAGCAAGCCGGCTGACATCGATCGCTACGAAGTGCTGCTCAAGGAAGGCTTCAACGTCATCAGCGACGCGCTGGCCGAGCTGGATCAGGTCTTCGTCGACACCAAGTTCGAGTTTGGCTACGTCCAGGATGCCGCCGGCAACGAAAAACTCATCTACATGGATGAAGTGGGCACCCCTGACAGCTCCCGCATCTGGGACGGCGCCGCGCTGCGCGACGGCCAGATCGTCGAGAAGTCGAAAGAGGGCTTCCGCCAGTGGCTGCTCAATCACTTCCCGGACCCGGACATCCTGCTCAACAAGCACCGCATGCCGGAGCGCTTCGCCCTGGCCCGCGACAACAAGTTGCCGACCGAAGTGATGATGGACATCTCCAACACCTACGTGGGGATTGCTGAGAAGATTATCGGTCAGCCGCTGGTACGCAGCGCCAATCCGAAGCAGGAGATCATCGAGGTGCTGCGCGAGCAGTACGGGCTGATCGACTGAGGCGTACCGCCTTTTTTGTTGTCGTAAAAACAAACGTTTGCCACCTGTCGGTACGGCAGCGGTCACGGAACGGGCCCCATCACGGGGCCCGTTTTTGTTGCCGTGCCGACTGGGCGGCAGAAGGGCGGCGATCAGCCGTTGACCCTGAACACCTGGCCGGTCTGTACGCCCAGTACCGATTTCTGGTAGGCCTGCGCCACCCTGGCGGCGGGCACGGGGACGAAGCCCGGGAAGAAGCTGGCGTATTTGTCCATCGACTCCGCCAGCACGGTCGGGCTCACCACGTTGATGCGCAGGCCCCGCGGCAGCTCGCAGGCGGCCGCCTTGACGAAGTGCTCGACGGCGCCGTTGATGGTGGTGACGCTGGCGCCCCAGT
The DNA here is from genome assembly GCF_002285935.1 of Aeromonas dhakensis. NCBI lineage: Bacteria > Pseudomonadati > Pseudomonadota > Gammaproteobacteria > Aeromonadales > Aeromonadaceae > Aeromonas > Aeromonas dhakensis. Next base: position 4,698,391 of record NZ_CP023141.1, on the reverse strand, counting down.
TGATGGGCTCCTCGCTCAGAATGCCGCTGATCAGGGTGATGGAGCCCTTGTCGTTGAGGTGGGGGATGGCGGCGCGGGTCAGGTTGATCTGGCCCATCAGTTTGCTCTGGATCCCCAGCTGCCACTCTTCATCAGTCATCTCGGTCAGGGCGTTGAACGCGGCGCTGCCGCTGGCCACCACCAGCGCATCGAACTGCCCCAGCTTGGCAAACAGCCCCTTGATGGAGGCGGGATCGCGCATGTCGACCCTGGCATCCCCCTGGCTGTGGCCGACCCGGATCACCTGATGATCCTTGGCAAGCAAGTCGCTGACGGCAGAACCTATGGTGCCGGAGGCACCCACAATCACAATCTTCATCTCAGTCACTCCTGGTTGGGATGTGTTGATTCTAGCGCGCTAAAAAAGGGGAAAAAGCGCGTAAAATAAACCCATTGTTTCCAAATTGGAGCTAATGATGGATATCGCCCATCTTGCCAGTTTCTACGAAGTGGTACAAAGGGGCAGTTTCTCCGCCGCCGCCGACGCGCTGGGGGTAAGCAAGGGGATGCTGAGCCGTCATGTCAGTGCGCTGGAGTCCTCCCTCAACGCCCAGTTGCTGCAACGCACCACCCGCCGGCTCAGCCTGACCGAGGCGGGCTCGACCCTCTACCTGCAGGCGGGGGAGATCTTCGCGCTGGCCCGTCAGGCGGAGCAGGATATCCAGGCCCTGACCGAGGAGGATGGCGGCCGGCTGCGCTTCACCTGCCCGATCAGCGCCGGCGATCGCATGGTGAGCGAGCTGCTGGCTCGCTTCGCCGAGCTCTGCCCCGGGGTTGCGGTCGAGCTCAACTTCACCAATCAGATGGTCGACATGAGCCAGGGTGAGCATGACATCGCCCTGCGCGCCATGAGCGAGGTGCCCGACAACCTGGTGGCCATGCCGCTGGGCCGGCTCAGGGATGTGGTGGTGGCGAGCCCCACACTGGTGGCACGGGAGGGCAAGCCGGCCACCCCTTATGAGCTCAGCGGCCGTGCCTGCCTGCTCATGGGGAGCAACCCGGCCTGGGAGCAGTGGCACTTCAGCCGGGAGGGGGAGGAGGCGCATATCCTGGTGCAGGGCAAGGTGCGGGCCAATCACTACAGCACGGCGTTGCAGCTGGCCCGGGCGGGGCTGGGCTATGCCAAATGTCCGCTGATTGCGGTGGATGCCCTGCTGGCGGCGGGGGAGCTGGTGACCGTGCTCGACGGCTGGCACAGCGGTCTGCACCCGCTTCATATCCTTCATGCCCAGCAGCGGCGGGTGCCGCGCAAGATCCGGCTGTTCAAGCAGGTGCTGGCCCAGTGGTTTGCCGAGCGGCCCCACTACCTGCTCTGAACTGCCGTTATTTTTCTGTCATCTTCGGCTGCTAGCCTGCGCCCATCAACGCGATCAGGAAGATGAACGAAGATGAAGGGTTGTCGATATCGAAATGGTGTGTCGCTGCTGTGCGCCGCACTGGGCATGAACATGATGCTGGGCGCAGGCTCGGCGCACGCTGCGGTTGAGGTGACGGTGCCGGCGGATTTCCAGATCCTGGCGGTGAGCGCCGGCACCCTGCACGACGAGCAGCACGCCACCCTGCCGGATGGGGAACAGCAGCTGCTGGTGCGTTATGAAGGGGTGATCCCGAGTCGCAGCAGCAGCGAGAATGACCGCCAGCTGCGCTCCGCGCCGCAGGTGCTGCGCTATCAGGCCAGCCAGCAACAATTACAGCTGGTCGCCAACTTGCCGAGGGATGAGCGGGGCATGGCGCAGTATGCCAAGTCTCCCGTCATGGGGCTGCAGGCCGATGGCAAGGTGATGGCGAGCGAGCAGGATGCGCTGGTGACCAGCGGCATGCTGATCGGCATGGACTGGCGTGCCAAGCTGGCCGAATACAACCAGCGCGGTGGCAAGGCGGCGCTGACGGCGGCTTCTGGTTCTGCACTTCCTGCGGCCGTGGTCGCCAGCGAGGTTGCACCGGTAGCGGCCAGCGAGCTGGAGGGGCAGTTGCAGCAACTCTTCCTCAAGGCGGATCCGGCCCTGCGCAAGCGCTTTGTCAGCTGGGCCGTGCCGCGGCTTTAAGTTTGCCGTCCGTTGCAGTAACGTGGGGGCTCTCATCGTGTCTAGCGCCCATCTTATTGCAACGAGGTCTTCATGTTTGAATTGCACAGTCGCCTGCAGGCGGATACCCGCCTGCTCGGCGATCTGCCTCTCTGCCGCGTCCTGCTGGCCAAGGACAGCCAGTATCCCTGGCTCATCCTGGTGCCGAGAGTGGCCAATCTGCGGGAAATCCACCACCTGGCGCCGGCCCAGCAACAGCAGCTGATGCAGGAGTCCTGCGCGGTGGCGATCCTGATGGAGCAGGCGCTGCGCCCGGACAAGATCAACGTGGCGGCGCTCGGCAACCTGGTGCCCCAGCTGCATCTGCACCACGTGGCCCGTTTCAGTACCGACAAGGCCTGGCCTGGCCCCATCTGGGGGGCTCATCCCTCTTTGCCCTATGATGAATCGACCCTGCAGCGGGAAGCCGCCGGCTGGCGACGCAAGCTGGCCAATCTGGCTGGATTCACTCCCCTTGAAACTGACAGTTGAATCAAGTGAGAGGCGGCTCGCTATTTCGACGCCCGGGCCGCGCTATCTGTTAGAGTTATGGTATAGATAAGCCCATTTTCGATGTTCAGGAAGGTCCCATGATAGTGACAAGAGCCGACGATGATACCGTATTGACCACAGAGGACGTGCTGTTGAGCCTGTGCCATTCGGTGACGGATGTATTGAGTGCGGCAACCCAGAGTCAGGTGCGTTTCTCCGGCATGGTGCAGCGGATCAGCAAGACTTGCCTCAAGCCGGATATCGGCTGCTTCGTGCTGTTTGACGGCGGCTTCTCCGGCCTGGTGGTGATTAACTTCTCCGCCTCCGCCGCCATGGAGCTCTACGAGAGCTATATGCTCAGCATGGGGTTATCCAAGGAAGATCTCGCCATCTCCCACACCTCGGACGAGGTGAGCAACGTCATGGGCGAGCTGATGAACCAGATCGTCGGCAGCTTCACCGTCAAGGTCGGCCGGGATCTGCAGACCCACATCACCCAGAACCAGCCCAAGATGCTGGCCCTCAACAAGCAGGTGATGCTGAGCGTCGATACCAATCTCGACAGCCCGGAGTCGCGCCGGGTCACCTTCTTCACCGCCCGCAACAACATCTTCTATCTGGAGCTGGCGATGGACAAGACCGAGTTCATCCGCATCCACAACGACGGCATGGATCAGGAAGAGCTGGATCCGGATGCCCTGATCGCCCAGACCAAGCGCGAGGCTGCCCAGCCGGCTCCGGCCGCCGCCCCGGTGGCCAACGACCACGACGATCTGCTGGACTCCCTCGGGATCTGATTTTCCCGCCGTCCGCCAATGCACGAGGCCACCCATGAGGTGGCCTCGTTTGTTGGTGCTGCTCGCCGTTAGAAGTTGTAGAGCAGACCCGTGCTGAAACGGGTGGACTGGCTGTCGTAGAAGTCGATGTCCGAGTCGGCATTGGAGTAGGCCGCGGTGAAGGTGGCGGCCAGGGCCTTGACGCCGAACAGGTTGTGCCAGAAGAAGGTACCGTTGACGGCGCATTCGTCCGCGTCGGCATGTTGGCCGAAGATGGGGTTCGCCTCATCGTACTTGCGCTTGCCGGTGTAGAGGTTGCTGACGAAGGACCACTGGGGGCCGCGCTTGGCGTAGGTCAGCTTCAGGCCGGTGTTCTTGAAGCTCTCGGCGCTGCCGTCCAGGCGAGCCTCCTTGTAGAGGATGGCCGGCTCCAGCAGCTGGTTGCCGCCGAAATGGAACTGGTAGGAGAGCTCCATGTCGTGCACCTTGCCGTTGCGATCCAGCATGCCGGCGTAGTGGGTGCCGTGGCTCTGATCATACTGCTGGCCACTGCGCTCCTCGTCCATGTCCACCTCCCGGGTGGTCAGGTTGCCGTAGAAGTTGCTGCCCCAGATCTTGTCCCAGGCGAAGCGAGCCCCCTTGGACTTCAGGTCGGTCGAGCTTCGGTCCACGCCGGTGGCGAAGGGATCGCTCCACAACTCGACCGGCATGACGTTGAACACCAGCGAGGTGGCGACGATACCCTTGTCGCCCATCTCCTGGCGCAGGCCGAGCTGCTGGGTGAAGTCGAAACGCACCGCATCCTGGATCAGGTTGCCGAGGAAGATCTGGGTGCGGGTATCGGCGAAGGTATAGCGGATGTCGGCGTTGAGCAGCGGCGTCAGGCCGCTCTCGCTGTCGGGCGAGCCGAGATCATTGATACGGCTGTGGTTGTCATCGCCCGCGTAGAAGTTGGACTGGTAGCTGACGGCGTTGACCCCGCCCAGCAGAAAGCCGGACCAGCCTGACTGCTTGGGGATCTCGCCCAGGTCGGCGTGGGCGGCATTGGCTGCCAGCAGGCCAAGACTCAGCAGGGTGAGATTGCGCATCGATGAGACTCCTGAATTATCAGTTGGTTGAATTGAACGGCCTGGCATTATAGCCAGCCAGGCTTAATCCGGGCTGACCGAATTGACTCCGGCATGCTACCCCAGCGGGCGGAGGAGGTTAATCGATAATTTATCGTGCGACGGCAGAAGAGTTCGGCGCGTCGTGCTGGTATTCTGTTCGGCGAATATCGGGGAGAAAACAATAAGATGAAACAAATAAAATCCTGGGCGCAATATTACGTCGACCTGATGACCAAGCTGGGGCTGGTGCGATTCAGCATGTTCCTGGCCACCGGCATCATAGTGCTGGCCGTCTCCATCCAGATGGGGGTCACCCTGTTTCTGCGCGGCACTGTGGACATCGTCGACCTGGTGCGCTCGGTCTTCTTCGGCCTGCTGGTCACCCCCTGGGCCGTCTATTTTCTCTCCATCGTGGTGGATCAGCTGGAGGATTCCCGCCAGCGGCTGACCCGCATGGTGCGCAAGCTGCAGGACATGCGCGAGCGGGATCTCGAGCTCAACAGCCAGCTGCAGGAGAACATCAGCCGCCTCAACGCCCAGATCGCCGAGACCAACCGGGCCGAGACCCTGCGTCAGCAGGCCATCGAGGATCTGGAGAACGAGGTGTTCCAGCGCGAGAAGGCCCAGCTGCATCTGGGCGAGCGCACCGCCCTGCTGCGCTCCTTCATCGACTGCTCCCCCGATCTGGTCTACTACCGCAACGAAGACGAGCAGTTCTCCGGCTGCAACCGCGCCATGGAGGAGCTGACCGGCAAGGTGGAGGCCGAACTCATCGGGCTGACTCCGTTTGACGTCTACAAACACGACATTGCCAGCAAGGTGGTGGAGACCGACAAGCAGGTCTTCGCGAGCAATGAGCCGCTCACCTATGAGCAGTGGCTGGAGTACCCAGATGGCCGCAAGGCCTACTTCGAGCTGCGCAAGGTGCCCTTCTTCGACCGCTTCGGCAAGCGACTCGGCCTGCTTGGCTTTGGCCGCGACATCACCGAGCGCAAGCAGTACCAGGACAAGCTGGAGAAGGCGAGCCGCGACAAGACCACCTTCATCTCCACCATCAGCCACGAGCTGCGCACTCCGCTCAACGGCATCGTCGGCCTGAGCCGGATGCTGATGGATACGCCGCTCGATCCCAAACGGCATCAGCAGCTCAAGACCATTCACCTGAGCGCGGTGACGCTCGGCAACATCTTCAACGACATCATCGATCTGGACAAACTGGATCGGCGCCGGTTGGAGATTGCGCCGACCCGCATCGATCTGCCCGCCTTCCTCGACGAGCTGGAGACGCTGTCGCGCATCCAGGCGGAGCAGAAGGGGCTCTATCTGCACTTCGATCGGGATGGCGAGGTACCGCAGTTCGTGATGGCGGACGGCACCCGGCTGCGCCAGGTGCTGTGGAACCTGGTGGGCAATGCGGTGAAGTTCACCGACGAAGGCGGGGTGACGGTACGCTGCCTCGCCCATGCCGCCGACGCGCCGGGCAAGCTGGCGCTGCACTTCGAGGTGGAGGATACCGGCATCGGCATTCCACGGGCCCAGCAGGAGAAGATCTTCGCCATGTACTATCAGGTACAGGGCAAGAAGCACGCCACCGGCACCGGCATCGGCCTCGCGGTCTCCCGCCAGCTGGTGCAGGCGATGGGTGGCCAGCTCTACGTGGACAGCGATCCGGGCGAGGGTTCCTGCTTCACCGCCGAGCTGGAGGTGGAGTGTATCGAAGGAGAGGTTGCCGCCCTCGAGCCCGAGATGCCGTCCCTCGACATCCTGCTGGTGGAGGACGTCGAGCTCAACGTGACCGTGGCCTGCGCCCTGCTGAGCAAGCTTGGCCACCAGGTCAAGGTAGCGCGCGATGGCGCCCAGGCGCTGGCCATGGCCAACCCGGATGATTTTGACTTGATCCTGCTCGACATCCAGCTGCCGGACATGACGGGGTTTGATGTGGCGGAACAGCTGCTCGAGCGCTACGGCGAAAGTTTGCCGCCCATGGTGGCACTCACCGCCAACGCCACCGGCGATCGCCAGTACTACCGGGATCACGGCATGCAGGATGTGATCAACAAGCCGCTCGGCTCGAAGGCGGTGCGGGAGGTGATTGGTCACCTGTTTGCCGATCTGGCCGGGGACGAGGCGGACGAGCAGGCCGACACCGTCAGCCAGGATGCGCTGCTGGACCTGCCCTTCCTCACCGATTATGCCGATACCGTGGGCAAGCCGGTGCTGCTCTCCAGCGTCGAGCTGTTCGAGAAGATGATGCCCGACTACATGGCGGTGCTCGACTCCAACATGATTGCCCGGGATCAGGCCGGCGTGGTGGAGGAGGCGCACAAGATCAAGGGGGCGGCGGGCTCCATCGGCCTGCGCCGGCTGCAGCAGACGGCCCAGCTGATCCAGAGCCCGGATCATCCGGCCTGGTGGGAGAACGTGGAAGACTGGATTGAGACGCTGCGCCGGGAGTACCCGGGCGATATCGCCCGCTTGCGGCGCTGGTTGCTCTCATAAACGCGCTGCGCTGGCAAGGAGCTGCAACATGTATAGCCGTTTGATTACCCCCGAGCGGATCCACCCCTGGGGTGACGAAGAATTGCTGGAGGCGACCGAGCAGGATCGCGCCCGCATCGTGCAGGCGGCGCCGGTGCGCCGGCTGCAGCAGAAGACCCAGGTCTTCCCGCTCGACGTGAAGGCCTCGGTGCGCAGCCGACTGACCCACTCCCTGGAAGTACAGGAGACCGGTCGCCAGATCAGCCGCCGCGTTCTGGCGGCCCTGCCGGCAGGCGCTGTGTGTGAGGGGGCCTTCGTCAATCTGGTGGAGATGTCCTGCCTGTTGCACGACGTCGGCAACCCGCCGTTCGGCCACTTTGGCGAGCAGGTGATGAGCCAGTGGCTGGCGCAGGAGCTGGACGGCCTGTTTGCCGCTGCGCTGGGCAAGGCGCCCAGCCCGCAGTGGGCCGAGCTTCGCCAGGATCTGCTGGTGTTTGACGGCAATGCCCAGAGCCTGCGGCTGGTACACAGCCTGCACGAGTTGAATCTGACCCTGGGGCTGCTGGCGGCACTGTGCAAATATCCACAGCAACCGCCGGCGGGCCGGCAGGCAACCCCCTACTATGGCCAGCATCATGGCTGGAGCAGCAAGCGCGGCATCTTCTTCAGCGAACAACCCCTCTACAGCGCCCTCGGCCAGAGCCTGGGGCTGGCCGCCGGCTGTCGTCACCCGCTGGTCTACATCATGGAGGCGGCGGACGACATCTCCTACTGCATCGCGGATCTGGAGGATGCGGTGGATCGGCGCATCCTCGGCCTCGGCGAGCTGCTGCAGGCGCTGCGGGAGGCGGATGGCGGTGACTACATGGCGGCGTTGCTGAGTGCGGCCGTCGACTCGGATCGCGGCTTCTTTCCCCATTTCCGCCAACAGCTGACCCGGGATCTGGTGGCGCTGGCCGCCAGCACCTATGTGAGCGAGCACGCCCAGATCCTGAGCGGCGCCTATCCTCAGGCCCTGCTGCACGGCCAGGCGCCGGCGGCGCGGGTGCTCGACATCCTCAAGCGGGTCGCTCGCGAGCTGGTGTTCATGCGGCCCGAGGTGGAGGCGCTGGAGCTGGAGGGCTACGCCGCCCTGCGCGGCGTGCTCTCCACCTACGCCTGCCTGCTGGCCCTGCCGGCCAGCCAGTTTGAGCGCCTGCTGGCGGGGCAGGGGGGCAGCGAGCTGTTCTTTGCCCGCCGGCTTTACCATCGCTTGTCGGCCCGCCATCTCAAGGCCTATCGACTGGCGGTGGCCAGCCGGGATCCCCGTTTTGCCGAGGAGGCGGAGCAGGAGTGGTATTACCGGGTGCGGCTGCTGCTGGACTACGTGAGTGGCATGACGGACACCTATGCGCTGGAGGAGTTTCGGCTGCTGTCCGGGATCTGAGCGGGACGGCGTCAGGCTCTCTGTTCCGGATGAGTATTGATAGATGGCTCACCTCCCCATATGGGGGGTGAGGTTCTTGTATAAAATTCGGTCTTTTTTTAGACTGTGGCAACTTGTTCAACTTTCACACGGTAAGGAGACGGATATGCAACATTCAATGCTAAACGTTGCGTTCGACCGCTGCTTCAGCAGCGCGAAGACTCGTGCTCTTTTTCTGCCGCGTGGAGGAAACAGGTAACACCTGCTTTTTCATCACCCGCGGTTTTCCCGCAGGGTGATCTCTTCTCTCCGGGGGAACCGCACGTTCAACTGGAGAATATTATGTCTATCGAACTGACCCTGCTGCGCACCGTCGAAACCCTGGTCCAGAAACGGATCACCCGGCTGGAACGCCGCACCCGTTATCTGCACCTGTCGCCCGCCCTGCTCAAAGACATCGGTCTGGAAGGGCAAAATGTGCAGATCGCCCACATCCGTGAGCAGGAGTATCAAACCGGCTTCCGGCTTGGGAACCGAATAACCTGATAAGGTGGGGCCTGGCCCCCTTCTTGCATAGAAATGGCAGGCATTAGCCTGCCATTTTTCGTATCCGCACGAGTTCTGTTACGAATTTTTATTCGCACATTTTGCCAAAATCCCTATGATCGCTCTCCGATCTGTTCAGGAGTCATCCATGCTGCGCCTCTGTTATCGCGCCATTCTGTTGTGCTGGTTTGCTTGCTGGAGCCATGTGGCTGCGGCAGAAACCTCTCTGGACAAGGATCAGCTGGGACTGACGGAGCGGCTGTGGCTCGCCTCGCGCAATGACCTGGTGGTGGGCATGCCCTCGATGGCCTGGCCCCCCTACATCTATATCAATGGCCGGGGCGGCTTCAACGGTCCGCTCGACGACTTTGCCAACCAGATTGCCGGCCGGCTGGGGCTGACCGTGCGCTACAAGACCTATCCCTACTATGCCGATGCCCAGCAGGCGCTGCTCGATGGGGAGGTGGACATGCTGATCGGCGTGACGCCGAGCCAGTCGCGCCAGCAGCAGATGCGTTTTACCTCGGATCTGATGACCCTGCCGCGCGCCGTTCTGCTGACACGGGAGGAGGGGGAGCCGACCCTGGCTGAGGCTCGCCGGTTGCGCTGGGTGTGCGAGCACGGCTTCAGCTCCTGCGAGGAGTTGACCCAGCTCGGAATGACCCAGCTGATCGAGGCGGACAGCAGCGACGAAGCCGTCTTCATGGTCAAGAAGGGGCTGGCGGATGCCTATCTCTCCGATCTGCCCTCGCTGATGCGACTGCAACGCCTGCAGCCGCAGACCGGGCTCAGGGTGATCACCCCGGAGTGGGTGACGGATACCTCGCTGGCCATGGCGGTGAGGCGGGACAATCAGGGGCTGCGCGATCTGCTGGAGCTGGCCCTCAACGACATGTCGCTGGATGAGCGCCGCCGCATTCTGGAGACCGGCGGTATCGTCGACTACGAGCTGGCTAACGGCCCTCGCCAGATAGTGTTCAACCAGAGCGAACTGGACTGGCTGGCCCGCCACCCGACCCTGCGCTTCGGGGTGGCGCCGGACTGGCCGTCGGTGAGCGAGATCGATGACAATGGCCAGCTCAAGGGCTTCATCGCCGACCTGCTCAAGCTGGTGAGCCTGCGATCCGGCCTGCACTTCAGCCTGGTACCCACCAGCAGCTGGGCCGAAACCCAGAACCTGCTGCAGGCGCGCAAGCTGGATTTCATTCCGGCCATCACCCCGACTGCCGAGCGGCGCCAGTACGCCCTGTTTACCCCCGACTACGCCTTCATCCACCGGGTGATTGCCGCCAGGCAGGGGAGTGAAGAGCTGGCCAGTCTCAACGAGCTCAAGGGACGCCGGGTGGGGATCGTCGGCGGCTCGGTGGAGGAGCTGGTGCTCAAGGAGGTAGGCGCCAACCCTGTGGCGACGAGCAGCGATACCAAGCTGCTGCCCCTGCTGGACGGACACCAGGTCGACTATGTGCTGATGAGCATGACCACCCTGGAGCAGGCACTGCAGAAAGGGTTCAACAACCGCTACCAGGTGGTGTTTTCCGGCAACGAGCTGAGGGTGCCGGTCGCCATGGCGGTGCATCAACAGGATCCTATGTTGCAGCAGATCCTGACCAAGGTGCTGCTCTCCATCCGGCCGGAAGAGATGACCAAGCTGGAGCACAAGTGGCTGACTCTGACCATCCAGACCGGCATCAATCCGACCACGGTGGCGCTCTGGTCCGCCTTAGGGCTGGGGGCCTTTCTGCTCTGCGTGCTGCTGTTCATGGGCTGGAACCGGACCCTGCGTCGCCAGATAGTGCAGCGCCAGCTGGCCGAGCACAAATTGAACGAGCAGCTGACGTTTGTGCAGACCCTGCTCAACTCCCTGCCCAACATGGTGGTGCTGCGGGATCGCGAGCAGCGCATCACCCTGTGCAACCAGGCCTATCGGGATGCCTTCATCGGCGACCCGATGAAGGAGGGGGGCGACGATCTGGACCGCATGCCGGCCAGAGAGCGGGCGCGGGTACTGAAAGAGGAGCAGGAGGTGTGGCAGAGCGGCGCACAGCTGGAGGGGGCGGGCAACAGCCGCCGCCAGGATGGCGCCATGTTCCACGTCATCTATACCAAGCGCCCCTACACCTCCCCGGATGGAGACATGCTCGGTGTCTTGACCGTGCTGACCGACGTGACCCGCATCAAGGAGGCCGAGGCGCGGGCCCGCAAGGCGGAGACCCGCCTCACCCAGATCACCGACAGCATGCCAGGCATCGTCTATCAGTACCTCTGGATCGGACCTGGCAAGGGGCGCTTCCTCTATGCCTCGCAGGGGGCGAGCGAGATCCTGGGGGCCAGCCGGCAGGAGATGCTGTCGGCCGAGTCGGGGGGGGAGGTGTTCGGCTTTACCGAGGAGGCGTTGCAGGACTTCGTCAGCAAGGTGGCCAACCATGCTCAGACCCTGGCCCCTCTCGATCTCGAGGTAAAGGTGGAGCGGCCTGAGGGGGCGCGCTATCTGCAGGTGCGCGGCAGTTTCGTGCCGCAGGAGGAGGGGCACCTGATCCTCAACGGGGTGATCCAGGACATCACGGCCCTCAAGCGCCAGGAGCACGAGCTGAGGGAGGCGCGGGCTTATGCCGAGCAGGCGATGCAGGTGCGCAGCCGCTTCCTCGCCACCATGAGCCACGAGCTCAGAACCCCCATCTCCGGCATGCATGGCATGCTGGAGCTGCTGCAGATGAGCGAGCTGAACGAGGATCAGCGTTACCTGCTGCGCAACGTGGTCACCTCCACCAACAACCTGCTCTATCTGGTCAACGATGTGCTCGACTTCTCCAAGATAGAGGCGGGCCAGCTGCAGCTCCATTATCAGGAGTGCCGGCTTGCCTCCGTCATCTGTGACGTGATCCGCGGCCATGCCACCCTGGCCCATGGCAAGGGGCTCAGAGTGACGCTGGACTGGGGCACCGAGGTGCCGGATCAGGCCCGCATCGATGCGGTGCGGGTGGGTCAGGTGCTCTCCAACCTGCTCAACAATGCGGTCAAGTTCACCGAGCGGGGCGAGATCCGCATCCAGGTGGGTCTGCAGGCCGAGCGACTGGCCATCACGGTCAGCGACACCGGCATCGGCATCGCCGAAGAGAAGCAGGATCGCCTGTTCACCCCGTTCGAGCAGGTGGAGTCCGACATAACCCGACGTTTCGGCGGCACCGGGCTGGGGCTGGCCATCTGCCACCAGCTGGCCCAGAAGATGGGGGGCACGCTGACGCTCGAGAGCAAATCGGGGCACGGCACCCGGCTCACCTTCGAGTTCCCGCTGAGCGAGTGTCAGTGGGATGCCCCGCCGCTGGCCGGCCAGGAGTGGTGGCTGTTTGGCGAAGATGTTGCCTTGCAGAGCGCCATGCAGCGGCTGGGGGCCAGGCTGCATCGTCTGGATCCACAGCAGTGGCAGCAGCCCCTCAACGGCCTGTTGCTGGCGGAGGAGAGCTGGCTCGAGCAGGCGCTCGGCAGCGACTGGCTGGGCCATTTGCAGCGATCGACCCTCAAGGGCATAGTGCTCTCCCCGCAGGAGGCCCTGCGCGGTCGCATGGGGTCGAGTGCCTGGTGGCGGCTGGGGCAATCGCCGCTCTATCCCGACCTGTTGCTGGAGACTTGCCATCAGTTATTGGGGGAGGCGGCGATCAGCCCGGTGGAAGCCAATGCGCCCAAGCTGCAGGGGCGGGTGCTGGTGGCCGACGATCACCCCATCAACCGCGCCCTGCTGGCCCGCCAGCTGGCCATTCTCGGCGTGGATGCCGAGGTGGTGGATGACGGCGACAAGGCCTTGCGCACCTGGCAGGGGCAGGGATTCGCCCTGCTGCTGACCGACTGCCACATGCCGGCGATGGATGGTTACAGCCTGACCCGGGCGCTGCGGGAGCAGGGGGTATCGGCCCCTGTCATCGGGGTGACGGCCGACACCTCCGAAGAGGCCGGCCTGCAGATGCAGGAGGCGGGCATGAACGACATGTTGTTCAAACCCTATACCCTGGATACGCTGCGGCAGGTGCTGATGCGCTGGCTGCCGGTGAGCAGCCAGGGGCAGGAACCCAGCCTGGCCCCTGCCCCTGCCAGCGAGCAGGGGGAGCGCTGGATCTCGCTGTTTGGCGATGAGGCGGTGGCGCGCAGCATGGCGCGGGAATACCTGGATTCCAATCGCCAGGACGGAGATGACATGATGCAGGCACTGGCCAGGCAGGATACCTATGCCCTGGTGGAGACGGCGCATCGGATCAAGGGGGCTGCCCGCATGGTGGGGCAGCAGGCATTGGCGGAGGAGGCGGCCCGGCTCGAAGCGGCGGCCCGCCTCAAGCAGCTGGACGAGCTCAGCGAACTGAGCCAGACGGTGCTGGCGCTGATGAAGGCTATTACAGGTGAAATTGGATTATGGCTCGATGAACAAGACACAGCATGAGTTGGTGATCATGGTGGTGGAAGATCACGCCTTCCAGCGCAAGGCGTTGATGCACCAGATCCGCGGGCTCGGTTACGCTTCCCTGCTGGAGGCGCAGGACGGGGTGGAGGCGTTGGCCATGTGCCAGCGTCATCAGGTCGACATCCTGTTTTGCGATCTGCGCATGCCGGGCATGGATGGCATGGCGCTGCTGCGCCGCCTCTCCCTCGGCGGCTTTCGCGGCGGCATCATTCTCTCCAGCGCGCTGGAGGATGACGTGGTCGAGGCCGTGCTGCGCATGAGCGCCGCCTATGGCTTGCAGGTGCTGGGGCGCATCGAGAAGCCCTCCAGCCAGCAGCAGATCAGCCAGCTGATCGGGGCCTGGCGCCCGCAGCAGGAGCGAGCCCAGGAGGAAGATGGCCACCGTCTGACCCTGGATGAGCTGAGCCTGGCGCTGGAGCAGGACCAGCTGCTGCCCTGGTATCAGCCCAAGGTGAGCTTCGGCTCCGGCCAGTGGGTCGGCATGGAGGCGCTGGCCCGCTGGCAGCATCCGGAGTACGGCCTCATCTCGCCGGCCCGCTTCATTCCGCTGGCGGAGCACAACGGTCTCATCGATCGGCTGACCGAGGTGATCATCAGCAAATCGCTGCGAGACGGCCACCTGTGGGAGCAGACCGGGCTATCCCTCAACCTCTCGATGAACCTCTCCACCACCTCGCTGATCGAGGGGGATCTGTGCAACACCCTGATCAACCAGTGCCAGCGCTGGAGCATCAATCCCGAGCTCATCACCCTGGAGGTGACCGAGAGCGCGTTCGTGCAGGATCTGGGCAAGTCGCTGGAGGTGCTGACGCGCCTGCGCATGCACGGTTTCGGCCTCTCCATCGATGACTTCGGTACCGGCTACTCCTCCATGCAGCAGCTGGCCCTGCTGCCCTTCACCGAACTCAAGCTGGATCGCTCTTTCGTGGATCACTGCTTTGAGGACCCCTCTCGCTTGGCCATAATAGAATCAAGCATCGAGCTGGCCCGCAAACTGGGGCTCAAGTCCGTCGCCGAAGGGGTGGAGGACGAACTCACCTGGCGGCTGCTGGCGCGGCTGGGGTGTGACGTGTGCCAGGGCTTCTTCTCTGCCCGGCCCATGCCGCGTGAGGAGTTGATGGGATGGCACGACTCCTGGCGTGAACGGCTACCGGCGCTGCTCGGGGAGTGAATGTCGGGCAGGATGCCCGCAAAGAAACAAGGACGTTCATGAAAATTTCAAGCAAGCTGCTGCTCAGCTTCTGTTTTATCAATCTGCTGGTGATCCTCTCTTCCAGCCTGGTCTACCACCAGCTCGGCCGCATCGGACAGGCCGGCAGCGCTCTGATGGAGCAGGCCCTGCCCGCCCTGCAACGGGATGAGGCCAGCCAGAAGGCGCTGGTGGCGACCATATCCTCCCTGCGGGCCTATCTCATCCTGGGCAAGGATCCGGCGCAGGCCGACCGCCTCAAACAGGAGTGGGAGGGGGCCTGGCAGGTGATCGAGCATCAGCAGTTCACCGCCGAGCTTGCCCGCTCGCTCAAGGCCTTCAAGACCAGCCAGCAGAAGGTGTGGGACATAGCCCAGACCGACGAGAATCTGCCCGCCCATACCCTGATGTTGCAGGAGGCGGGGCCGTTGGCAGAGTCTGCCCTCGATCAACTGCAGTCCTTTGCCAACGAAGAGGTGGCGACCCCGCAGGATCAGCTGCCCGGCGATCGTCGCCTGCTGCTCAAGCAGGTGGGGGATGCCTACAACGGCCTCTCCAATGCCCTCTCCGCCCTGCGTGACTTCCTCATCTCGGGGGATCCGGACTATCGCACCAAATACCAGGACTATTACCAGTTCCACCAGCAGCGAGTGGCCGAGCTGAAACAGCAAGAGGCCAACTTTACCGAGGCGCAGAAGGGGATCTGGTCGCTGTTCGAGGAGATGTCGGCCCCCTTTGCCGAGCTGGTGGGCCAGGTGATCGAGAAGCGTCAGTCCCCGGACTGGGATCAGGCCAATTACCTGATGGCGACCGAGATTGAACCCGCACTCGGCCAGCTGGCGACCCAGCTGGCCGGCCAGGTGACCGAGACCCGTGCCGAGGTACAGAGCATGGGCCAGAAGATGACCAGTGCCGGTCAGGCCATCAATCGCACCCTGCTGCTGGCCACCCTGACCGTGATCGTGCTGGGTACTCTGGTGGCGCTGCTGTTCAGTCGCCGCCTGACCCGGGACATCGCCAGCCTGGTGCTGCGAGCCGATCAGGTGGCCAATGGTCGGTTGCCGGCCCGTCCCCTGCCGGTGCAGAGCCAGGATGAGCTGGGCGGGCTGACGGGCTCCAT
This sequence comes from Aeromonas dhakensis, assembly GCF_002285935.1. NCBI lineage: Bacteria > Pseudomonadati > Pseudomonadota > Gammaproteobacteria > Aeromonadales > Aeromonadaceae > Aeromonas > Aeromonas dhakensis. The sequence continues at coordinate 4,682,727 of NZ_CP023141.1, read as the reverse complement.
CAACCAGATGTCCGGCCAGCTGCGCCAGCTGGTGGGGGAGATCCAGGGGGCGGTGGGGCAGGTAGACGGGGCCTGCGGCGAGGTGAGCAGCACCACCTGCGCCATCGTCACCGATCTGGCGAGCCAGAATCAGCGGGTCGATACGGTGGCGGCGGCCATCGAGCAGATGTCGGTCAGCACCCGGGATGTGGCGGGCAATATCGCCGAAGCGGCGCGGGCCGCCCAGCAGGCCGAGCAGCAGACCCGCCAGGGCGGCCACGAGCTGGCCCGCATGACGGCCACCATGCAGCAGATTGCCGCCATGATTGCCCAGGCGAACGAGGCGATGGGCCAGCTCAGCAACCAGAGCGAGCAGGTGGGACGCGTCACCGAGGTGATCGCCACCATTGCCGAGCAGACCAATCTGCTGGCGCTCAACGCCGCCATCGAGGCGGCGAGGGCCGGCGAGCAGGGGCGCGGGTTTGCGGTGGTGGCCGATGAGGTGCGCCTGCTGGCGAGCCGCACCAGCCAGTCCACCGAGGAGATCAGCCAGACCATTGCCAGCATCCAGCAGCAGACCCGCCAGACCGTCAACACGGTCGGCAGCGGTACCCGGCTGGTGGAGGAGGGGCGCGGCGCCGTCGACTCGGTGACCGCTACCCTGGATGCCATGCTGCAGCTGGTGCAGGACTTGTCGGGTCAGCTGGGAGCCATCGCCACCGCGACCGAGCAGCAGTCTCGGGTGGCGCAGGAGGTGGCGGGCACGGTGGAGGAGATCGCCGGGCTCAGCCGGCAGTCGAGCCAGCGCAGCCAGCAGGGGGAGGAGATAGTGGCCAGGCTGGCACAGGATACCGGCCGCTTGACGGCGGTGATCAGCCGCTTCGAGCTGGATGCCTGAGGCGGCCAATGTACATAAGAACGGGGCAGGCCGCTTGGCCTGCCCCGTTTCTTTTCAGCCTGATGCTTGCTCTGGCCTGGCGGGTCACTCCAGCCGGCGGAAGGACTGGTTGTCGAAGCTGCTGCTGGTCTCCTGATTGAGCAGGCTCACCAGCAGGATCGCGCGCTTGTCGCCATCCGGCTCCAGATAGATGGCCTCGAAGCCGGCCAGCGGACCTGATTCTATCAATACCTTGTCGCCCTGGGTCGGCAGGTTGGCGTAGCTGGCGCGCGCCTCGTCGCTGTCGTCCCGGCTCATCAGCTGATAGACCAGCTGGCTGTTGATGGCGGTCCACTCCCGTCCGAAGTGGATGATGCGGCTGATGCCGCGGGTGGACTTCAGGGTGACCGGGGTGACCTCTTCCAGATCCACGTAGATGAACAGGTAGTTGGGGAACATGGGCTCCCGCACCGGGACTCGCTTGCCCCGCCGCAGTTTTTCAATTTCCACCATGGGATAGTAGGACTCGATCCCCTGGGCTTCGAGATGGGCGCGGGCGCGGGCCTCTTCTTTTGGCTTGCAGTAGGCCAGATACCATTTTTTCATGTGATGAATATGTTCGTGTTGCCGTGCTCGCCGATATGATAGCGGCAGCAATAAAAAAGGCCACGCATTGCGTGGCCTTTTTTGCCGAGTGAGTGATTACCAACCTTTCACCAGGCCGCCTTTGAACAGTTCCAGCCCTTTCTTGTAGACGTCGTCGGTCTGGAAGGCCTGTACGAACTGTTTGACCTTCTCGTCGTCCTTGTTGTTGTCGCGGGCGACGATCAGGTTGACGTAAGGGGACTCCTTGTCCTCAACAAACAGGCCGTTCTCGGTCGGGGTCAGGCCGATCTGACCGGCGAAGGTGTTGTTGATGATGGCCAGATCCACGTCTTCCAGCGAGCGCGGCAGCTGGGCTGCTTCCAGCTCGACAATCTTGAAGTTGCGCGGGTTGCTGGCGATGTCCAGCACGGTCGCTTCCAGACCGGCACCCTCTTTGAGCTTCAGCAGACCCTGCTTCTCCAGCAGGATCAGGGAGCGGCCCAGGTTGGTCGGATCGTTCGGCACCGCGATCTGGGCGCCATCTTTCAGCTCGGAGAGGGCCTTGATCTTCTTGGAGTAACCGGCGATCGGGTAGACGAAGGTGTTGCCGACCGGCACCAGCTTGAAGCCGCGATCACGGATCTGGGCATCCAGATAGGGCTTGTGCTGGAAGGCGTTGACGTCAACGCTGCCATCGTTCAGCGCCACGTTCGGGGTGACGTAGTCGGAGAAGTTGACCACCTCGACGGTCAGGCCGTATTTCTCCTTGGCCACTTTGGCGGCCACTTCAACCAGTTCGGTCTCGGGGCCGGCGATGGCGCCCACCTTCAGGGTCTTGTTCTCTTCCTTTTGACCGCAACCGGCCAGTACCAGGGTAGCCAGCAGGGCAGCCGCAACGGATTTGATGCCAAATTTCATAAAACCTCCTGTCAGAAATCGACGATTAACGATGATCACATTTGTTGACCAGGCGCTCACCCGCGCTCTGGATGAGTTGAACCAGCACTACCAGGATCACGACGGTGACCAGCATGACGGTCGGGTCAAAACGCTGATAGCCGTAGCGAATACCCACATCGCCCAGTCCACCGCCCCCGATGGCACCAGCCATGGCGGAGTAGTTCACCAGCGTGACGAGGGTGATGGTGACGCTGTTGAGGATGCCGGGCAGGGCCTCGGGCAGCAGCACCTTGGTGATGATTTGCAGGGGCTTGGCGCCCATGGCCTTGGCCGCTTCCAGCAGGCCGTCCGGCACCTCCATCAGGGCCCCTTCCACCAGGCGGGCGATGAAGGGGATGCAACCGACGGTCAGCGGCACGATGGCGGCGATGGTGCCGATGCTGGTGCCGACGATCAGCCGGGTCAGCGGGATGATGGCCACCAGCAGGATGATGAAGGGCACCGAGCGACCCACGTTGACCACCATGCCCAGGGTACGGTTGAGCAGCGGGTTGGCCAGGATCTGGCCGGCCTTGGTCACGTGCAGCGCCACGCCGAGCGGCAGACCGAGCAGGCAGCCGAACAGGGCGGAGGCAAACACCATGATGAGGGTGTCGCCCAGGGCCGTGAACAGCAGATTAATCATTGCTTCGGACATAACCCATTACCTCCAGCTGAATATGGTTGTCGATGAAGAACTGCTGGGTGGCCTCGCACTGGGCTTCATCCCCGAACAGTTCTGCCAGCAGGAAGCCGAACTTGACGCCACCGGCGTATTCGATGTCGGCACTCAGGATGCTGATGTCGATGTTGAAGCGGCGGCTCGCTTCGGAGATGAGCGGCGTGTCGACCGTGCTGCCGGTAAAGCCGAGCTTTACCAACGGATAGCTGGCGGGTACCCGGTCGCTACTCATCCGATCCTGATACTCCTGGGGCACCTCCAGGTGGATGGTGGAGTGGATGAAATCCCGGGCCAGCTGGGTCTTGGCATTGCTGAAGAACCAAGCCACTTCGCCCTGTTCGATCAGACGGCCGTCACTGATGATGGCCACTTCGTCGCAGATCCCCTTCACCACATCCATCTCGTGGGTGATGAGCAGTATGGTGAGCCCCAGCTTGACGTTGATCTCCTTGAGCAGAGTCAGGATCGAGCGGGTGGTCTGCGGGTCGAGGGCCGAGGTGGCCTCGTCGCACAGCAGCACCTTGGGGGCCGGCGCCAGCGCCCGGGCGATGGCGACCCGCTGCTTCTGACCGCCGGACAGCTCGGACGGATAGGCGTGGGCGCGGGCTTCCAGCCCGACCAGCGCCAGCAGTTCGGTGACCCGGCTCTGGATCTTGTCCTTGCTCCAGCCCGCCAGCTCCAGCGGAAAGGCGATGTTGGCGGAGACGGTGCGGGAGGCCAGCAGGTTGAAGTGCTGGAAGATCATCCCGATCTGGCGACGAGCCTGGGTCAGATCCCGTTCGCTCAGGGCGACCAGATCCTGGCCGTCGACAATGACCTGGCCATCCGTCGGGCGCTCCAGCAGGTTGACGCAGCGGATGAGGGTGCTCTTGCCGGCACCGGAGGCACCGATCACCCCGAAAATTTTTCCTTGCGGCACATGCAGGCTGACATCACGCAGGGCGTGCACGGCATCACTGCCTTTACCGTAGACTTTGTTGAGACCGATCAACTTAATCATGGATTCTTCCGTGCTAACAGCCTTAAAGCACAGGGCGCTACAGGCGGGTGAATTGGGCAGAGGTTTCACTGGGTTGCTCTGTCATCATGGAGGATGATGCTAAGATGTCTGGATGGCCATGTCAATGCGCGTTTATACATCTAGACGTCTAAAAAAGTGCTAAGGATTGTCACTTGCTGACTAAGGCCGACGGTGATCCGGTTCGCATCAATATTGTATTTGGCAGTGTAGTAGGATTGCCGAATATCAGATGGCAAATACACCATTATCACTTCCTTTATTAGTCGTGAGACGGATTCAGCTGCTCATCCTTTTACTCCCCCGGGTTGGCACAAATCATTCCATTTTGTATCGATCGCTGCTTTCTTGGCCGGCTTCTTGATGCAGCACAACAAGGGCCGTGCTTTGGCTTGGCTTGCAATTGCCTGTTTTTTATACTGAATGGGCACGACATACAGGAGGGCAACCTGATGCGATTTCAACAAATCAAAGACTTGCTGCTCTATCTGGAGCAGGTGCATCACCAGCTTGGACTCTGTTACGGGCGCCTCATGACTCAGGTGGATGGCGAGCGCAGCCGGCTGCTGCTGGCCTATCTGCAGCAGCGGGAGGAGGTGGCTGGTACCCAGCTGGATGACTACCTGAGCGAACTTGGCGAAGGGGTGAAGGAGACCTGGCTGGAGCGGGGCTTCAGCGAGGATCTGCTGCCCGGGATCCGGCGCCTGAGCCTGCCCGCCATGGCCCAGACCCAGGACATAGTGCAGCTGGTGTGCCGGCAGGAGGAGAAACTCATCGGCGAGCTCAGCCATCTGGCCCGGGAGTGTCCGACCGAGGAGACGGTGCGGCTGCTCGGTGGCCTGGCCACGCAGGAGCAGACCCGCCTGACCCGGTTGGTGCACGGCGCCCATCGGCTCGACGACCTCTAGGGGATGGCCGCCATCGGCTGAGATGTGCGGCGCGTAGTGAAAAATGTGTGAGGAAAACAGCAGAGGCCCGGCAATGCCGGGCCTCTGCTGTTTGTTGTGCACGACGGGCTCATGCCGACTGGCGGGCGGCGGTCAGCTCGGCGGCGTGCAGGGCGGCGCCTATGATGCCGGCCTGATTGAGGTTGGCGGCCGCCACCAGCGGGGCACGGGTCTCAATCTTGTCGATGAACTTGTCGAGCTTGGCGGCGCTGCCGCCGCCCAGGATGAAGAGGTCGGGGGAGAAGAGAAACTCGAGGCGAGCCAGGTACTTGTTGAAGCGCTTGCCCCAGCGGCCCCAGGAGAGATCCTCGCGCTTGCGCACCGCGTCCGAGCAGTAGTGCTCGGCCACCATGCCTTCCAGCATCAGGTGACCCAGCTCGGTGTTGGGCAGCAGCTGGCCGTTGACGAACACCGCGGTGCCGATGCCGGTGCCGACCGTGATGAGGATGATCACCCCCTGGCGATCCCGGCCGTTGCCGTAGCGCATCTCCGCCAGACCAGCCGCATCGGCGTCGTTCAGCACGTGGCAGGGCTGGCCAGTCACGTCGCCGAACAGATGGGCGACGTCGGTCTCAATCCAGCTCTTGTCGATGTTGGCCGCACTCTTGGCGATGCCGTTGTGGATGGTGGCGGGAAAGCCGCAGCCCACCGGGCCTTTCCAGTCGAAGTGTTCCACCAGCGCCTTGAGGGTATGCGCCACGGCGGCCGGGGTGGCCGGCTGCGGCGTCACCAGCCGGTGGCGTTCGCCAATCAGCTCGCCCGTTGCGGTGTCGACCAGGCATCCCTTGATCCCCGAACCACCGATATCCACTCCCAACATCTGCATCAGCTTGTTCCTTTTGTTGTGCCGACCATCGACCGTCGGCAGAGCATGAAAAAATGACCTGGATCCGGCAAGGGGCAGATCGTCTATGCGTGATCCGGCAGACCTTTTTCGATGCAGCGGATCAGCAAGCGGGTCTTTTTGTTGTCATCCTGCTGGCGCCGGGCCAGGGTCGCCAGCGCCCACTCGATATGTTCGGCCACCATGGGCTCGGCTTCCGTCAGCGCCTGCTGCAGGGCCACCATTACCTCCTGACTGGCCGGACCGTTGCCAAGGGCCACCGCCAGGTTGCGGCGCCAGCGCTGATAGCCGATGCGGCGAATGGGGCTGCCTTCCGTGTGCTTGAGAAACTCGCTCTCGCTCCAGCCCCACAAGGTCAACAGCGGTGGGCGGTGCAGATTGGGGCGCGGGCTGAAGTCGGGCTCTGGGCTGGCGTTGGCGTAGCGGTTCCAGGGGCAGATGAGCTGGCAGTCGTCACAGCCATAGATGCGGTTGCCCATCAGCGGCCGGAACTCTGCGGGGATGGGGCCGTCGTTCTCGATGGTGAGATAGGAGATGCAGCGGCGGCCATCCACCACGTAGGGGGCGACAATGGCGCCGGTGGGGCAGATGTTGATGCAGGCCACGCACTTGCCGCACTGCTCTTTCTCTACCGGCGCATCCAACGGCAGCGGCAGGCTGAGCAGCAGCTCCCCCAGAAAGAAGAAGGATCCCGCCGACTCGTTGAGCAGCAGCGAGTGTTTGCCCACCCAGCCGAGGCCGGCCTTGGCCGCCAGCGGCCGCTCCAGAATGGGGGCCGAGTCGACGAAGGGGCGCCAGCCCAGCGCCTCGCAGCGCTGCTCGATGCGCTCCCCCAGCTGCTTGAGCCGGCTGCGCAGCAGCTTGTGGTAGTCGCGACCCAGGGCGTAGCGGCTGATGTAGCCGAGGGTGGGGTCGCGCAGGGTGGCGGCGAAGCCCGCCTCGAACGGGAGATAGTTCATCCGCACCGACAGCACCCGCAAGGTACCCGGCAGCAGCTCGTGGGGACGGGCCCGCATCATGCCGTGGCGCGCCATGTAGTCCATGCTGCCGTGATAGCCCGCGTCCAGCCAGGCTTGCAGCCTAGGCTCTTCGAGGGTGAGATCCGTGTCTGTGATGCCGGCCTGGTCGAATCCTAGCTCGCTCGCCCAGAGCTTGATATCTTGGGCCAGTTGATGGAGTTCGGTGGTGGTCATGGGGCCGTCTGCCTGCCCGGGTGCTGACCGGGATGGAGGTGTACTGTCATGCTGTATCGCATCTCTGGGGGCTTGCCGCCAAGGTTAACCGATGGGGGCGTTTGCCGCCGTCATACTGCATCATGAGCCCGGTGCCCGCCGGACCGGATCAATGGATGAGAGTCAGGAGCCATCATGGAACAGGTCATCGGGGATGCTATCAGCGGGAAAGAGGGGCAGAGCTTACCACAATCACTGTGGCGGACTGAACAGATCCGTGCCCTGGAGCGGGAGTGGGCCGAACGCGAGGGGCTGAGTCTCTATGCCCTGATGGAGCGCGCCGGTGCGGCGCTGCGCACCTACGCCACCCACCACTGGCCGCACAGCCGGTGCTGGTGGATCTTTACCGGCCCCGGCAACAACGGTGGCGACGGCTACGTGCTGGCCCGCCTGGCAAGACAGCTGGGTCTTGAGCCTCAGGTGATTGCCGTGCGGGATCCCGCCGAGCTGACGGGGGATGCCAGGCGGGCCGCCGACGAGTGGCTGGCGATGGGGGGCACAGTGGTGTCGCCCGAGGAGCGGGAGCTCGACCGGCTGCCGGCCCCGGATCTGGTGATAGATGCACTGCTTGGCACCGGTGTCCATATCCGGCTGTCACCGCTCATGACAAGGATCGTCGCAACAATCAATGGCTTGCAGGTGCCCGTGCTGGCGGTGGATCTCCCCTCCGGCCTCAATGCCGATACCGGCTGCGCCATGGGGGCCGTGGTGCGCGCCAGCCGTACCCTCACCTTCATCGGCATCAAGCAGGGCATGCTCACCGCCGACGGGGTGGATTGCGTCGGTCGGCTCGATTGCGACACCCTCGGCGTCACCGCGCCGCCCGAGTGGCAGGCGGCCGCCGAGCGCGTCGATTATCCTTCTCTTCGCGCCAGGCTGACGCCGCGCCAGCGCTCGTCCCACAAGGGCTCCCACGGCAAGGTGTTGCTGGTGGGGGGCAATGCGGGGATGCAGGGAGCCATCGTGCTGGCCGCGCGCGCCTGCCTGCGGGCCGGTGCCGGTCTGGTCCGGGTGTGCCAGCATCCTGATCACCTGCCCGCCAGCCTCTATCAGGCCGAATTGATGGGCAGTCAGGGCGGTGGCGAGGAAAGCTGGGCCTCGGTGCGGGTGGTGGGACCTGGGCTGGGTCAGGATGAGTGGGGTCGGCGCCATTTTGAGTCATTTGTTAACGAGCGGGTACCACTGGTATTGGATGCCGATGGATTGAATTGGCTGGCGCAATGTCCCCGTCATCAGGATAATTGGGTGCTCACGCCCCATCCGGGCGAGGCGGCCCGCCTGCTGGGCTGCACCATTGCCGAGATCGCCGCGGATCGCTTTGCCGCGGTGCAGCGTCTGCAGCAGCGCTTCGGCGGTGTGGTGCTGCTCAAGGGGGCGGGGACGCTGATCCACGACGGCAAGGGGATGGCGCTCTGCAACGAGGGCAATCCCGGCATGGCCAGTGGCGGCATGGGCGACCTGTTATCTGGTATAATCGCCGCCCTTTTGGCCCAGGGCTGGTCTGCCGCCGAGGCAGCCCGACTGGGCGCAGTGATCCACGGGGAAGCGGCCGATCTGGCCGCTGCAGACGGAGAGCGGGGCATGCTGGCATCAGACCTGCTGCCCTTTATCCGTCGACTGGTTAATCCCGACACCATAACAAGCTAAAGAAGAACATGGCAAAACAGTTGATGATGACACTGCCGGACGAGGCAGCAACCGTGGCACTGGGTGGCCGTCTGGCCCACGCCTGCCAGCAGGCGACCACTGTCTTCCTGCACGGGGCCCTGGGGGCCGGCAAGACCACCCTGACTCGGGGCTGGGTGCAGGGGCTGGGTCATGAGGGCAAGGTCAAGAGCCCGACCTACACCCTGGTGGAGCCCTACGAGCTGGCCGACTGGCAGCTCTATCACTTTGATCTCTATCGGCTGGCCGACCCGGAAGAGCTGGAGTTCATGGGGATCCGCGACTACTTCGGCGCCAACACCCTCTGTCTGGTGGAGTGGCCGGAAAAGGGCGACGGTTGGCTGCCTGCGCCGGATCTCGAGATCACCCTGAGTTATGCAAACGAGCAGCGCGAGGTGCAGATTGACGCCCGCACTGCTATTGGCGAAGCCATTCTGGAACGGTTGTCATCTACGTGCGCTTGATCCTTGTTATTGCCCTCTCCCTGCTGGCCTTACCCTCCTGGGCGAATCAGCTCAAGAGCGTGCGGGTGTGGCCATCGCCGGACAACACCCGGGTGGTGCTCGACATGAGCAGCGCCCCCAATTACAACTACTTCATCCTGACCGGCCCGGACCGGCTGGTGATCGACCTGAAAGGGGCGAGCAACGTCACCAACCTGACCCGCATCGAGAACAAGAGCGAGCTGGTGCGCAAGATCCGTGAAAGCTCGCCGCTGGAAAAAGGCGGGCTGCGGCTGGTGCTGGATCTCAGCTCTGCCATCAAGCCGGTAGTCTTTCCATTGGCGCCGGCCGGCCCCTACGGCCACCGGCTGGTGATCGACCTGCCTTATGAAGAGAAAGCCTCCGCCACCGCTCAGGCGGCACCGGTGGGCGGCAAGGGCAAGGGGGTGGTGATCGCCATCGACCCAGGCCACGGCGGGGAAGACCCGGGCTCCATCGGCCCGCGCCGCACCTACGAGAAGCGGGTGACCCTGGCGGTCTCCCAGAAACTGGCCGCCCTCATCGATCGCGAACCCGGCATGCGCGCCGTGCTGACCCGGCGCGGCGACTACTTCGTCGATCTGAACAAGCGTTCCGAGATTGCCCGCAAGGCCAAGGCCGATCTGCTGGTGTCGGTGCATGCCGACAGCTTCCACAACTCGACCCCGCGCGGCGCCTCCGTCTGGGTGCTGTCGACCAACCGTGCCAACCGCGAGATGGGCAGCTGGCTGGAGAAGCAGGAGAAACAGGGCGAGCTGCTGGGGGGCGTTGGCAAGGTGTTGGCCGAATCCGATCCCAACCCCTACCTGGCGCAGACCTTCCTCGACCTCTCCATGGACAAGTCGCGGGCCGAGGGCTATGACGTCAGCCGCCAGATCCTGCGCTCGCTGGGCCGGGTGGCCCGGTTGCACAAGAAGGCGCCGGAACACGCCAGCCTGGCGGTGCTGAAGGCGCCTGACATTCCCTCCGTGCTGGTGGAGACGGGCTTTATCTCCAACCACGCCGAAGAGAAGCTGCTGGCGACCTCCAGCTATCAGGATCAACTGGCTCGCGCCATCTTCGAGGGGATCCGCAACTACTACCGGGCTCACCCGACCAAGGGCGCCATGCTCACCGGCAAGGGGCAGGCCAGCAACAAGCAGGCCGCGGTCAGCCGACCCGCCCCAGCCAGCAAGCCGGTCGCCGTCAGCAAACCGGCGGCGCAGCCGGTGCAGCAGGTGGTAACCAACCGGATGCCGGCCACCGAACCGAACCGCAGCAGCGACGGCGGGGCGCCGGTCAGCAGCGTCGGCGGCTCTTCGTCCGGCGCCGGGGTGATCAAGCCCTACGTGGTGGCGGCCAAGGAGCCGAGCGTGCCGGTGACCAGCGTGCAGAGCAACGACAAGGCCAGCATGCTCCGTCATGTGGTCACCCGCGGGCAGAGCCTCTCCCGGCTCGCCGAGAAATACGGGGTCAGCCAGGCGCGACTGGTGGAGATCAACAAGCTCAAGTCGCGGGACATCCAGATAGGGCAGGTGCTCTATATCCCGCAAAAGTAGCGCTGGATGAGGCGCCGGGTCCGTCCCTGCCAGTGGCAAGGGCTGACCCGGCTAGTCCTCATCGCCCCCGCCGATTACCCGCACCTTCAACCATCAGGAGTCAGCGATGCCGATCCGTACCTTGTCCCCAGTGCTGGCCAGCCAGACGAGCGCGGGCTGTGATGCGGCGGCGTGGCGCCCAGTCGGGGCGGTTGCCACAGCCATCCCGTTCAACCAGCAGGAGTAAGCGATGCCAATCCGTATATTGCCGCCGATTCTGGCCAACCAGATTGCTGCCGGTGAGGTGGTGGAGCGGCCCTCCTCCGTGGTCAAGGAGCTGGTGGAAAACAGCCTGGATGCAGGGGCCGACCGGGTCGAGATCGACATCGACAAGGGCGGTGCCAAGCTTATTCGCATTCGCGACAATGGCGGTGGCGTCGCCAAGGATGAGCTGGTGCTGGCGCTGTCGCGCCACGCCACCTCCAAGGTGGCGACTCTCGACGATCTGGAAGGGATCAACAGCCTGGGCTTTCGCGGCGAGGCGCTCGCCTCCATCAGTTCGGTCTCCCGTCTCACCTTTACCTCCCGTACGGCGGAGCAGTCCGAAGCCTGGCAGGCACAGGCCGAAGGGCGCGAGATGAGCGTCACCGTCAAGCCGGCGGCCCACCCGGTGGGCACCACTGTGGAGGTGGTGGACCTCTTCTTCAACACCCCGGCCCGGCGCAAGTTCATGCGCAGCGAAAAGACCGAGTTTGCCCACATCGACGAGCTGGTGCGTCGCATCGCGCTCTCCCGCTTCGACGTCACCCTGATCCTGCGCCACAACGGCAAGGTGGTGCGCCAGTACAAGGCCGCCAACACGGTGGCGGAGCAGGAGCGCCGGCTCGCCGCGGTGTGCGGCTCTCCCTTCATGCACCACGCGCTGGCGGTGGAGAGCGAGCACAGCGACGTGCGGCTGTGGGGCTGGCTGGCCACGCCCGCCGGCGCCAGACCGCAAAACGATCTGCAATACACCTATGTCAACGGCCGCATGATGCGCGACAAGCTGATCAACCACGCCATTCGCCAGGCCTATGACGAACTGCTGCCGACCGACCGGTTCGCGGCCTACGTGCTCTACATCGAGCTGGATCCGCGTCAGGTGGACGTCAACGTCCATCCGGCCAAGCACGAGGTGCGTTTTCATCAGGCGCGCCTCATTCACGACTTCATCTTCCAGGCGCTCTTTACCGCCCTGCGCCAGCCAGGGGCGGCAAGCGACGAGAGCGACCAGCCTCTGGCCGAGACCCTGGTCGAGCTGCCGGTCAGTGCCCCCATCGAGTATCCGGGCCAGGCGCCCAGAGCCGAGTGGTATGGTGCCGAGCACAACTACCGGGCCCCGGCCCGGGAAGTGCGGGAAGGAAGTGGCGCCGGGCGACCCGGCAACTACCAGCCGCCCGAGCCCCCGAGCCGGGAGGCGATGCGCGGCATGGGAGCCCTGCTCACCACCCTGCCGACGGTGCATGACACGCCGCTGGCAGAGGCTGAAACCATGCCTGTTGCCGCCGTGGCGGCCAAGGCGGAGGCGTGGCGGGCCTTGACCCTGGTGGAGCAGGCCTATCTGCTGCTGGAGCGAGACAACCGGCTGGCCCTGCTGTCGCTGGTACGGGCCGAGCGCCTGCTGCTGCGCCACTGGCTGCTGGAAACCTGGGGCCAGGGGCTGGCGGCCCAGCCGCTGCTGCTGCCGGTCTCTTTCAAGTTGCCGAAAAACCTGGTCGCACTGGTGGAAACGCAGGAGCGTTTGCTCAAACGGATGGGGCTGGAGTTGAAAAGCGGCGGGCGCGACACCATGATCCTGACTCGGGTGCCGGCGCTGCTGCGCCAGACCGATCTGGTGCGCTTATTACCCGAATTGCTGCAACTGATCGAGAGCGGATCTGACAGTGATGCTGGCCAGCAGGCTGAAGTACTATGCCAATGGCTGGTGGAGCAGGGGATAAGTCGCGAAAAAGTATATGATTTTGCCACGGCCAACCGCTTGCTGACGGAACTTGTTGCCGATTTCAGTGACCAACTGGCAGACGTTCGCATGGTGCGCCCGCTGTCACTGGCCAGCGTGCTGGCCGAGTTCGCCGATGGCCATTGAGGGAAATGCCCTCTTGAATCCATAAACCAGTTTTTTGCAGGTGCGCCACCAAGGGGGGGCGACCATGCAAGGGGAGTTTTTCACGTGGCTGACTTGCCGACTGCAATTTTTCTGATGGGGCCGACGGCCTCCGGCAAGACGGATCTCGCCATCGAACTGTGCCAGGCACTGCCCTGCGACATCATCAGCGTGGATTCCGCGCTCATCTATCGCGGCATGGATATCGGCACCGCCAAGCCTACGCCGGCCGAACTGGCGCAGGCGCCGCACCGGCTGATCGACATTCTGGACCCCGCCATGAGCTATTCGGCGGCCGATTTTTGCCGTGATGCGCTGCGGGAGATGAAAGAGATCGCCGAGCGCGGCCGCATTCCGCTGCTGGTGGGCGGCACCATGCTCTATTTCAAGGCGCTGCTGGAGGGACTCTCTCCGTTGCCCTCCGCCGACCCCGCCATTCGGGCCGGCATCGAGGAGGAAGCCTCCCGCCTTGGCTGGCAGGCGCTGCACGATGAGCTGGTGCGCATCGACCCGGTGGCCGGGGCCCGTATCCATCCCAATGACCCGCAACGGCTCAGCCGGGCGCTCGAGGTCTACCGCATCAGCGGCAAGACGCTCACCGAGCTGACCCAGGTGCAGGGGGAGGGGTTGCCCTACCGGGTGCTGCAGTTTGCCATCGCACCGAGCGATCGCGCCGTGCTGCACCAGCGCATCGAACTGCGCTTTGACAAGATGCTGCAGGGTGGCTTTGAACAGGAGGTCAGGGGCCTCTACCAACGGGGCGATCTCACCCCGGATCTTCCCTCCATCCGCTGTGTGGGATACCGCCAAATGTGGGACTACCTGGCGGGGGAAGTGGAGTATGATGAGATGCGCTATCGCGGAATTGTTGCCACCCGCCAGTTGGCCAAGCGTCAAATGACCTGGTTGCGCGGTTGGTCTGATGTGACCTGGTTGGAATCTGGTGAGTCTGGCAATCTGGCAAGGGTCGTCGCCCGTGCCGGAGTGGCTTGACACTCCTGTATAATCAGGTTGTTATATTGATATCCGGTGTTTAAAAACAACAAACTATAAGGAAAAGAAGATGGCTAAGGGGCAATCTCTCCAAGACCCGTTTTTGAATGCGCTGCGCCGTGAGCGGATTCCTGTTTCTATCTATTTGGTGAACGGCATCAAGCTGCAGGGTCAGATCGAGTCGTTTGACCAGTTTGTCATTTTGCTGAAGAACACCGTGAGCCAGATGGTTTACAAGCACGCCATCTCCACCGTGGTGCCGGCCCGTGCCGTCAACCATCACCAGCACGCCCAGGGCGCGGCTGGCGAAGAGCAGGGTGAAGCCGAGGCGTGATATCCCGGGACGAGGCGACTCGTCAACCCAGATTCATCATGATTCCTGTCAAGGAGCAAGCGCTTGTTTGACCGTTATGAAGCCGGCGAACAGGCCGTTCTGGTACATGTCAACTTCAGTGATGAGGGTGAGCGGGAGGATCTGGAAGAGCTCAAGATGCTGGTGAGCTCGGCTGGGGTCAATGCGCTGGGGGTGATCACCACCAGCCGCAGTGCACCCAGCGCCAAATTTTTTGTCGGCAGCGGCAAGGCTGAAGAGATCGCGTCCCAGGTCCAGATGCTGAACGCCGACGTCGTCATCTTCAACCATGCCCTGACCCCTGCCCAGGAGCGTAACCTGGAGCGTCTGTTCCAGTGCCGGGTAGTGGACAGGACCGGCCTGATCCTCGATATCTTCGCTCAGCGTGCCCGTACTCACGAAGGCAAGTTGCAGGTCGAACTGGCCCAGTTGCGCCATCTCTCTACTCGCCTGGTGCGAGGCTGGACCCACCTTGAACGTCAGAAGGGGGGGATCGGCCTGCGCGGCCCGGGTGAGACACAGCTGGAAACCGACCGCCGCCTGTTGCGTGAACGCATCAAGGCGATTTTGCGCCGGCTCGACAAGGTGGCCAAGCAGCGGGAACAGGGACGTCGTGCCCGCAACCGCAACGAGGTGCCGACCGTTTCTCTGGTGGGTTACACCAACGCCGGAAAGTCCACTTTGTTCAACCAACTTACAGCTGCCAGCGTGTATGCTGCCGACCAATTGTTCGCAACCCTGGATCCGACCCTGCGCAAATTGGTGATCCGGGATGTGGGTGATGTGATTCTGGCGGATACAGTTGGATTTATTCGACACTTGCCCCATGATCTGGTCGCGGCCTTCAAGGCGACGCTGCAGGAGACCCGCGAAGCGGATCTGCTGCTGCACGTGGTGGACTGTGCCGACGAGCAGATGCAGGAGAATATCGAATCGGTGCAGCAGGTGCTGGCCGAGATCGAAGCCGATGACCGGCCCCAGCTGATGATCTGCAACAAGATCGACAAGCTGGGTGAACACCCGGTCGGGCTGGAGCGGGACGAAGAGGGGCGCCCGGTGCGGGTCTGGCTGTCTGCCCAGACCGGCGAGGGGTGTGACGATCTGTTTGTTGCCCTGACCGAGCTGCTGGCCGGCTCCATGGTGCACCACACCCTGCAGTTGCCCCCTTCGGCCGCCAGATTGCGCAGTGCGCTCTATCGCCTCAAGGGCATCGAGCAGGAAGGTTTCAGCGAGGAGGGGGATTTTGTGTTG
Organism: Aeromonas dhakensis; assembly: GCF_002285935.1. Lineage (NCBI taxonomy): Bacteria > Pseudomonadati > Pseudomonadota > Gammaproteobacteria > Aeromonadales > Aeromonadaceae > Aeromonas > Aeromonas dhakensis. Next base: position 4,667,221 of record NZ_CP023141.1, on the reverse strand, counting down.
GAAGTCCGCCTGCAACTGGCTGACTGGAACCGCCTCGTGAAACAAGAAGGTGAGAGTTTACAACGCTTTATCAGGCATTGATTCGTCGATGAGATGAATGTTTGCTGGCTTCATCAACGGTTGATGGCCCGATAGAGATGATATCCATCCGCATGTATTAATGGAGACGCTGATGGCTTGGAATGAGCCTGGTAATAACGGCAAAGACCGTGACCCCTGGGGGAACAACGGCAAGAATCAGGGACCCCCTGATCTGGACGAGATGCTGCGCAAGGTGAGCCGCCGTTTTGGTGGGCTGCTGGGTGGCGGCAAATCGGGTGGTGGTGACGTCGGCAAGTTCGGCCTCTCCATCGCGCTGGTGGTGGCGGTAGTGGTGTGGGTCGTCAGCGGCTTCTATACCATTCGCGAAGCCGAACGTGGCGTGGTGCTGCGCTTTGGCGAGTACTCCCACAACGTGGATCCGGGCCTGCGCTGGAAACCGACCTTCATCGACCGGGTGATCCCGGTGGACGTGGAGTCGGTCCGCTCCCTGCCGGCCTCTGGCTTCATGCTGACCCAGGACGAGAACGTGGTGCGGGTCGAGATGGACGTGCAGTATCGCGTGGTCGATCCCGAGCAGTACCTGTTCAGCGTCACCAACGCCGACGAGAGCCTGAGCCAGGCAACCGACAGTGCCCTGCGCTACGTGGTGGGTCATACCCGGATGGACGACGTGCTGACCACGGGTCGTGAGAAGGTGCGTCAGGAGACCTGGCAGGTGATCGACAGCATCATCGAGCCCTATCACATGGGTCTGCAGATCGTCGACGTCAACTTCCTGCCGGCGCGTCCGCCGGAAGAGGTGAAGGATGCGTTCGATGACGCCATCTCCGCTCAGGAAGATGAACAGCGCTTCATTCGTGAAGCCGAAGCCTATGCCCGTGAAGTGGAGCCGAAGGCCCGCGGCCAGGTCAAGCGTCTGGAGCAGGAGGCTGAAGCCTACAAGTCCCAGATCGTGCTGAAGGCCAAGGGTGAAGTCGCTCGCTTCAACGAGCTGCTGCCCCAGTATCAGGCTGCGCCCGAGCTGACCCGTGATCGTATCTACCTGGAGACCATGGAAGAGCTCTATCAGCAGGCCAACAAGGTGGTGGTCGACATGCCGGCTGGCAACAACAGCATGATCTACCTGCCGCTCGACAAGCTCTCCGGCAAGGCCAACGCGGTGCAACCGGCTCGTCCGGCAGGTGCGCCTGTGGTAGAACAAACCCCGCCGTCCAACGAAGGGGCCAACTCCACGCCGACCCCGCTGCGCAGCGGCGACCGTTTCAGCTCAGGGAGAAACTGATAGATGAAAAAGCTAGCTATTGGTGTCATCGCTGTGGCCGCCATGGTCTGCTTCTCTTCGGTCTTCATCGTCGATGAAGGTCAGAAGGGAATCGTGGTGCAGTTCGGCAAGGTGAAGCGGGTTGAATCCGGCGAGCCGCGTCTGTACGAGCCGGGCCTGCACTTCAAGGTGCCGCTCATCGACCAGGTTCGCAAGATGGATGCCCGCATCCAGACCCTGGAAGGGCAGGCAGATCGCTTCGTCACCTCCGAGAAGAAGGACCTCATCATCGACTCCTACGTGAAGTGGAAGATCGAGGACTTCTCCAAGTACTACCTGGCGACCGGCGGTGGCAACAAGATCCAGGCCGAAGACCTGCTCAAGCGCAAGATCAACAACGGTCTGCGTTCCGAAATTGGTAATCGCACCATCAAGGACATCGTCTCTGGCGAGCGCAGTACCGTAATGGAAGATGCCCTGATGAAGATGGCGCGCTCCTCCGAGCTCGGCATCAAGGTGGTGGATGTGCGCATCAAGCAGATCAACCTGCCGGTGGAAGTCTCCAGCTCCATCTATCAGCGGATGCGTGCCGAGCGGACCGCGGTAGCCCGTGAGCATCGCTCCCAGGGCCGCGAGCAGGCCGAGATCCTGCGCGCCGACATCGACCGCAAGGTGACCGTCATGATCGCCGATGCCGAGAGTAATGCTCGTCAGCTGCGTGGTGAAGGGGATGCCGAGGCCGCCAAGATCTATGCCGACAGCTACAAGAAAGACCCCGAGTTTTTCAGCTTCGTGCGCAGCATGGAGGCCTATCGCAAGAGCTTCGCCGGTGGCAACGACCTGATGGTCCTCAAGCCGGACAGCGAGTTCTTCCGCTACCTCAAGTCGCCGCACGGCAGCAAGCAGTAAGTTCGTCGTGATTTGACCCAAGGGCCTGATGATTCAGGCCCTTTTGTTTGCCGGTCATCGGCTGGCAGCGGGGGGGCCGTGTGTGAAGCGCTTGTGGTTGGGGCGTATTCAGGCGAGAAAGGAGGTTGTATGCTGACATCCATCCTGATGGGGTTGGGCTTGCTGCTGCTGTTCGAAGGGCTGGGGCCGCTCTTGATGCCGCGCGCCTGGCAGCAGATGTTGCGGCTGTTGAGCGATCAGCCGGCCGAGCAGTTGCGCCGTATCGGCGGCTGTCTGGTGGTGGCCGGGGCCGTTATCTTGTGGGCGCTGGCCCGCTAGCTCCTGGTTGAAACGACAGTGGTACAGTGAGTGCGGACAATAAAAAAGAGGCCCTCTGGCCTCTTTTTTATTGTCTACCGGCCGGCATCAGGCGCTGCGTTGTACCGCCATGTGGGCTAGGGTTTCCAGCGCCTGCTTGTGCCGGGAGTCCGGCAGGATGGCGAGGGCCGCGATGGCCTTGTCGGCCTCTTCCCGGGCCCGCATGCGGGAGTACTCCAGCGCGCCGGTACGGTCGAGGATGCCCAGGATCCGGTCGAGGTGCTCCATGCCGTTGCGGTGCTCGATGGCGTCGCGCACCAGCTGGCGCTCTTCCGTGCTACCCACTTCCATGGCACGCAACAGCGGCAGGGTCGGCTTGCCTTCGGCCAGATCGTCGCCCACGTTCTTGCCCATCTCGTCGCTCTGGGAGCAGTAGTCCATCACGTCGTCGATGATTTGGAAGGCGGTGCCCAGATACTTGCCGTAGTCGGTCATCGCCTGTTCGATGGGCGCGGGCTGATGGGTCAGCACGGCTGCGAGACGGGTGGCGGCTTCGAACAGCTTGGCGGTCTTGCAATAGATGACCGTCATGTAGCTCTCTTCGGTGGTATCCGGGTCGTTGCAGTTCATCAGCTGCAGCACTTCCCCTTCGGCGATGGTGTTGGTGGCCTCGGAGAGGATCTCCATCACCCGCAGGTTGGAGAGCTCGCTCATCATCTGGAAGGAGCGGCTGTAGAGGTAGTCACCCACCAGCACGCTGGCGGCGTTGCCGAACATGGCGTTGGCGGTCTCCCGGCCGCGGCGCAGGTCGGATTCGTCGACCACGTCGTCGTGCAGCAGGGTGGAAGTGTGAATGAATTCGATGATGGCAGCCAGTTTCAGGTGATCCTCACCCTCATATCCCAGTGCGCGGGCGGCCATGACGGTCAGCATGGGGCGCATCCGTTTCCCGCCTGCACTGACAATATAGAAACCCAGCTGGTTGATCAGGCTGACATCGGACTGGAGTCGCGCCAGGATCAGTTCATTGACCGCCGTCATGTCGGCGGCACAGAGCGCACGGATAGTCTGTTGGTCCATAAGTCTCGTAACGTGACGGCAGTGATGACTGCGATTTTAGCAATGGCGGGGATTCTACACGATTTCACAATGGGTTACAGTTAAGCGTTTATTCACGGCGGCAGATATGCGCACAAAATAAACTTTTTGCTAAATTGGCCTTGCCTGAGCAAATCGATTTGCGTAGAATGCCCGCCCATTGTTATAGGTTTTTGCGCGTGTCTGGCCTTGAGCAAAAGACACGCCTTTACGGAGTTAATCAAATGTACGCGGTATTCCAAAGCGGCGGAAAACAACACCGTGTGGCCGAAGGTCAAATCGTTCGTCTGGAAAAGCTGAACGTTGAGACTGGCGCTACCATCGACTTCAACGAAGTGCTGATGGTTGCTGCAGGCGACACTTTTAAAGTAGGTGCTCCTTTCGTTGAAGGTGGCAAGGTTGTAGCTGAAGTTGTGGCTCACGGCCGTGGCGAGAAAGTGACTATCGTCAAGTTCCGTCGTCGTAAGCACCACCGTAAGCAAGCGGGCCACCGTCAGTGGTTCACTGAAGTCAAAATCACTGGCATCAGCGCTTAATTAGAGGAGTACGATAGATGGCACACAAAAAAGCTGGCGGTTCATCCCGCAACGGCCGCGATTCAGAAGCTAAACGCCTGGGCGTGAAGCGTTTCGGCGGCGAAACAGTTCTGGCTGGCAGCATCATCGTTCGTCAGCGCGGCACCAAGTTCCACGCTGGTGAGAACGTTGGTCTGGGCAAGGACCACACCCTGTTCGCTACCGCGAACGGCAAGGTGCAGTTCGAAGTCAAAGGTCCGCTGAACCGTAAGTACGTAAGCATCGTTGCTGAGTAATTACGGACCGCAAGGATCCGAAGCCCCGCCAACAGGCGGGGCTTTTGTTTTTCTGATGTAGTTGACGAAAAAACGGCACGCAGCCGACCCTGGCTCTGAAGGGGCGACTGGCAAGATGCGTATCGCCCGCAGGGGTCTGTACCACTATAATGGCGTATCGGTTTTTCGAATTAAGGTGACGGTTACCTATGAAGTTTGTTGATGAAGTCCAGATTCGAGTCGATGCCGGTGACGGTGGTAACGGTTGTGTGAGCTTTCGCCGGGAGAAGTACATTCCGAACGGCGGCCCGGACGGCGGTGACGGCGGTGACGGTGGCGACGTGTATCTGGTTGCCGATGAAAACCTGAACACCCTGATCGACTACCGTTTCGAGCGTTTCCACGCCGCCGAGCGTGGCGAGAATGGCCAGAGCGCCAACTGTACCGGTCGTCGCGGCAAGGACAAGATCCTGCGCGTGCCGGTCGGTACCCGTGCGACCGATGAAGATACCGGCGAACTGCTGGGGGATCTGACCCACCACGAGCAGAAGCTGCTGGTCGCCAAGGGCGGCTTCCACGGTCTTGGCAACACCCGCTTCAAGAGCTCGGTCAACCGTGCGCCGCGCCAGAAGAGCAACGGCACCCCGGGTGAAGTACGTACCCTGAAGCTGGAGCTGCTGCTGCTGGCCGACGTCGGCATGCTGGGCCTGCCCAACGCCGGCAAGTCCACCTTCATCCGCGCCGTCTCTGCGGCCCGCCCGAAAGTGGCCGACTACCCCTTCACCACGCTGGTACCGAACCTCGGCGTGGTGCGTGGCGAGAACTCCCGCTCCTTCGTCATTGCCGACATTCCGGGTCTGATTGAGGGTGCAGCCGAAGGCGCCGGCCTCGGTATCCGCTTCCTCAAGCACCTCGAGCGCTGCCGCGTGCTGGTCCATCTGGTGGATATCTGCCCGGTGGATGGCTCCGATCCGGCCGAAAATGCCGTGACCATCGTCCGCGAGCTGGAGAAGTACAGCCCGGAGCTGGCGAGCAAGCCGCGCTGGCTGGTGTTCAACAAGATGGACCTGATCCTGGAAGAAGAGGCAGGTGAAGTGATGGAGCGCGTGAAGGCCGCCCTGAACCACGAAGGGCCGGTTTACGCCATCACCGCCATTAGCAAGGAAGGGACCAAGAAGGTCTGCTACGACATCCTGGATCTGCTGGATACCATGCCCCGTCAGCTGGCGGAAGATGCCAAGGAAGCCATCGAGAAGGTGGAGTTCAAGTGGGATGACTACCACAAGAACCAGCTGGCCAAGGCCGAAGCGGATGCGCTGGCTGCCTCCAAGGCGTTTGACGAGTCGCTGGACGACGATGACTGGGACGACGAAGACGATGATGGCGTGGAAGTCATCTACGTGCGTGACTGACCCCCATCCTGCGGGTGCGCGCAGCGCCGCCACCCGCCGCTGAAAAACCGGAGCCTTGCCAGGCTCCGGTTTTTTTATGGGGATCGACTGGATCACCATATAGATATATTTCTCATGTCACTTATTGCCTGCCAACCGCAACTGATTATACTGCGCTCCTGAATGTAACCTTAACGAAACAATGTGCTAACCATTTGTAATGAATTGATATGCGCATCTGTTTGGGTACATTCTTATGGAAGGTTTGCCTGTAAAAATATTTATGCTTGAAATGATCCATTAAAAGCTTGTTTGTGCATTTTTTTGGAGTATTCTTGCGCCCGTTTTGTCGGGTGAGAGCATGGGTATGCAGGTTCGCCTGGCTAAGGAAAAGTAACATTAAGGCTGTAAACCATGCTGGAAAAGACTCTGCAAGCACCTGCGCTCAATACCCGTCGCAACGTGCTGATGTTCCTGGTCCCGTCACTCATCGGGATCCTGCTGTTCATGACCCCCGTTCTCTATGACGGCAACGTTACCATCCCGGTAGCCGTACTGGCGAAGCTGGTACAGAGGGTGTTTGCCGACTATCTGGTGGCCATGGTCAGCGCCATCATCACCACCACCATGCTGATGACCCTGATCGCCTGGTTGTTCAAGCCGGCGATCCTGGTGAAGCGCCCCTTCCTCAACAGCCTGTTCAACGTCTCGCCCTTCTGGGCCTGCGTGCGGGTGCTTGGCGGTATCTTCGTGCTGCTGACCTTCTTCGAGGCCGGTCCCGAGGTGCTGCGTTCCGGTGCGACCGGTGGTCTGGTGCTGCACGATCTGCTGCCGGTGCTGTTCTCCGTCTTCATCTTCGCCGGCCTGCTGCTGCCGCTGCTGCTCGATTTTGGTCTGCTGGAGTTTGTCGGCACCATGATGACCCGCATCATGCGCCCCGTGTTCCGCCTGCCGGGCCGCTCCGCGGTGGACTGCTTCGCCTCCTGGCTCGGGGATGGTAGCGTCGGCATCCTGCTCACCAGCAAACAGTACGAAGGCAAGTTCTACACTCAGCGGGAAGCCGCCGTCATCGGCACCACTTTCTCTGCCGTCTCCATCACCTTCTGCCTGGTGGTGATCTCCCAGGTGAAGCTGGAGCACATGTTCGTGCCCTTCTACCTGACCGTCTGCCTGGCCGGGGTGGTGGCCGCCATCGTGGTGCCGCGCCTGCCGCCGCTCTCCTGGAAGAAGGATGTCTACAGCGACGGTACTCCCCTGTGCCGCAAGCAGGAGGCGATCCCCCATCAGCACAGCGTGCTGAGCTATGGCTATGAGCGGGCCCTGACCAAGGCCGACAGCATGACGGATCTCGGCGCCGTGGCGCGGGAAGGGGTGAAGAATGCCCTGGACATGGTGTTTGGCGTGCTGCCGGTGGTGATGGCGGTGGGTACCTGTGCCCTGATGCTGGCCGAGCACACCCCCATCTTCAACTGGCTGGGGGCCCCCTTCGTCCCCTTGCTGGAGCTGCTGCAACTGCCGGAGGCGGAAGCCGCTTCCAAGACCATCATGGTGGGCTTCGCCGACATGTTCATCCCGGCGGTGCTGGCCTCCACCATCGAGAGCGAGATGACCCGCTTCGTGATCGCCGCCATGTCGGTCACCCAGCTCATCTACATGTCGGAAGTGGGCGCCCTGCTGCTGGGCAGCAAGATCCCGGTCAAGCTGTGGGAGCTGTTCGTGATCTTCCTGCTGCGCACCCTGATCACCCTGCCGGTCATCGCCGGGGTGGCGCACCTGCTGTTCTGATCTGCCCCGCGTCTGTAAACGGTCAACTTCGGTTGGCCGTTTTTTTATGGCCGCTATTAGACCAAAGTGAGTCTTTTATGAGGCGTGAATTTACATTAATGTAACAAGCTGAAAAAACACGCCAGCCGAGCAGTAGGCAATACCAACCTATGTGGCCAGGAGTCACCCCATGACCTCACTGCTCAGCTACCGGGCCGGTCCTTGCGATCAGCCGCTGCTTCACCAGACCATAGGCGCCTACCTGCAAGAGGTGGCGGAACGTTTCCCCGAGCGGCCCGCCGTGGTGGTGCGCCACCAGCAGATCCGCTGGAACTACCGGGAATACCTGACCCAGATAGACCGGCTGGCGCTGGGCCTGCTGGCGCTCGGGATCCGGCCAGGGGATCGGGTCGGCATCTGGTCGCCCAACAACATCGAGTGGTGTCTGGTGCAATTCGCTACGGCCCGCATCGGGGCCATCATGGTCTGCATCAACCCCGCCTATCGCAGCTACGAGCTCGCCTTTGCCATCAACAACGTGGGCTGTCGGGCCCTCATCTGCGCCAGCGCGTTCAAGGGCTGCGACTACCTTGCCATGCTGGGCGAGTTGGCCCCCGAGCTGGCGAGCTGTCCGCCAGGCCGCCTGACATCATCCCGGCTGCCAAGCCTGGAGATGGTGATCCGGCTCGGGGAGCAGCAAAGCGCCGGCATGCTCAACTTCCCCGAGGTGCTGGCACTGGGCGACCGGCAAGATCCGGCCTGGCTGGCCCGGGTGGCCGCCACCCTCAAACCCGATGACGCCATCAACATCCAGTTCACCTCGGGCACCACGGGCAACCCCAAGGGGGCTACCCTCAGTCACAGCAACATCCTCAACAACGGCCGCCAGGTGGCGCAAGGCATGGCGTTCAGCGAGCAGGATCGGCTCTGCATCCCGGTGCCGCTCTATCACTGTTTTGGCATGGTGCTCGGCAATCTGGTCTGCATCAGTGTGGGGGCCTGCGCCCTGTTTCCGGCCGAAGCTTTCGATCCGGCGGCCACCCTGCGGATGGTGAGCGAGGAGCGCTGCACCGCCCTGCACGGGGTGCCGACCATGTTCATCGCCGAACTGGAGCTGGCGGAGTTTGACCAGTTCGATCTATCCTCTCTGCGCACCGGCATCATGGCCGGTGCCATCTGTCCCGAGCCCTTGATGCGCAAGGTGCAGACCCTGATGCACATGACCGAGGTGACCATCGCCTACGGCCAGACCGAGTGCAGTCCCATCAATCACATGACCGCCATCGATGCGCCGCTGGACAAGCGGGTCACCACGGTCGGCCGCGCCATCGGTCACACCGAGATCAAGCTGGTCGACCCCAGCGGAGAGATAGTGGCCATCGGCGAGCGGGGCGAGATCTGCTGTCGCAGCAACGGGGTGATGCAAGGGTACTGGCAGGATCCGGCCAAGACGGCGGATACCATAGATGAGGAAGGGTGGCTGCACTCGGGGGACATCGGCATCATGGATGAAGAGGGCTATGTGCGGATCGTCGGACGCAGCAAGGAGCTGATCATTCGCGGTGGCGAGAACATCTACCCGCGCGAGATCGAGGAGCGACTCTACGATCATCCGGCGGTGCAGGATGCAGCCGTGTTCGGGGTCGACAGCGAGCGCTATGGCGAGGAGGTGTGTGCCTGGGTCAAGCTCAGGCCCCGCCAGGAGGCCAGCGAGGAGGAGCTGAAGCAGTTCCTGTCGGCCCGCATAGCCTATTTCAAGGTGCCAAGATACATCCGTTTCGTGGAGGAGTACCCCATGACGGTAACCGGCAAGCTGCAAAAATTCAGGATGCGGGAACTGATGAGCGACGAGCTGGCCCGCCAGCACGCCGAGGCGATGCGCTGAGCGTGGCGACATCGGAAAAAAGGGCCTGCGGGCCCTTTTTTGTCAGCGTCCCAGCGGGTGGGGCTGTGCCGGCTTGCGGGGGCACTGCACCAGCAGGGTATGGGTGGTGAAGGTGCTGCTCTGGGGGAAGCTTGGGCGAAACCCCGTCATCGGATCGGCGGCCCCCATGCTCATCTGATGGGAAGTGAAGGTGCGCTGGCGGCGATCGGTCTCCTGATAGCCGAGCGGGCAGCTCAGCGTCGCCTGCTGCTGGCACTCCTCCAGTGCGGCGCACTCGATCTGGAAGCGTTGCAGTGCGGGATTGGCGGAGGCGAGTTCGGTGACGGTGGCGGGCGCCGGCAGCAGGGCGCAGCCGGACAGCAAGAGGCTGCCCAGCAGGAAAATTCGGGGTGACATAAGAGAGTGGTGCTCGATGAAACAAGAAAAGGGTGGCTAGCGGCCGGCCGGGGCCATCAGCCTCGTGCCGGCCGCAAAGCGCGGATCAGCGCGGCGTGATGCCCATATCGACCGGACACTGGATGGTCAGAGAGTGCACCGTGTTGGCCATGCGATAGGGTTTGCCAGCCTTGTAGACCTTCTTCTCGTCGTCATAGCTGCCCGCCGTGTACTGGGTGCTGTAGAGCGTCTGCTGACGGCGATCCGTCTCCTTGTAGCCCTGCGGGCAGGTCTGGTTGGCCTGCTGGAAGCAGGCCGTCATGCTGCTGCACTCGATGTAGAAGCCGCGCTGGCTGGCATCGGCCAGGTGCACCGGGGTGACGGTCGGGGCGGGGGGAGACAGCAGGGAGCAGCCGGACAGCGTCAGCGCGCCCAGCATGATGAGATGTTTTGACATAGATAACCTGAACAGTGTGGTGTGACAAAGAGTGAGGGGGAGTCTATTGCTCCCCCTTCGCTATAGGGGCACCGTTATAACCAGCCGGGGGCGTTCAGGCCAGCCCGCAAATGTAAGAAAATATGACCCGGCCCTAGGCCAGTCCGGCCAGCAGGGCGCTTTCATCCACCCGATCCAGCTGTTCGGGGGCGAGGAATCTCCCGGCGTAATCGCGCCAGATGCCGCTGCTGACGAACAGGGCAAACAGGGCGGGATCGATGTGCTGCTCGCGCACCATGCTCTGCATGATGGCCAGCGACTGGGAGACCGTCTTGCCCGATTTGTAGGGGCGATCGCTGGCGGTCAGCGCCTCGAAGATGTCGGCGATGGCCATGATGCGGGCGGGGATGCTCATCTGGCTGCCCAGCAGCTGGCGCGGGTAGCCCTTGCCGTCCATCCGCTCGTGATGGCCGCCGGCAATCTCGGGCACGCTGCGCAGATGGCGGGGGAAGGGGAGTCGCTCCAGCATGCGAATGGTCTGGATGATGTGCTCGTTGATCTTGTAGCGCTCCTCCTCGGTGAGGGTGCCGCGCCCGATGGCGAGGTTGTAGCGCTCGCCTCGGTTGTAGAGGTGAGTGGGTACCCGCACCTTGAAGCCCCAGGGATTGCGCTCGTCCAGCTGATCGTGGACGGGGCGGGGGATGAGGTGGGCGGCCTTGTCCGCCAGCAGGGGTTCGACGCAGGGCAGCGGTGCGGCCGGCTCCCCCTGGCGCAACTTGAGCTCCTCCCGGCTGATGCCGAGCCGATCGTCCAGGGTGCGCAGCCAGGTGCGGCTGGCGATGGCATCCAGCCTGGTCAGCTTCTCCGGCGCCATCCATTCGCCGCCCAGATTGCACTCGGCGACGAAGGCGAACTCCTCGTCCAGGGTGCTCCAGAGCGGCGCCACCGTCGCCCTGGCCGCTTCCCGCTCCGCCGCCGGCAGGCGGGCCGCCAGCGCCTCTATGTAGCCGTCGCGCTTGAGCACCTCGAAGCGGGTACGGATTTCGTGGATCCGATCGTAAAGGGTCTCCAGCTTGGTGGCCTTGTCTACCACGAACTCGGGGGTGGTCACCTTGCCGCAGTCGTGCAGCCAGCTGGCGATATGGATGGCCTCCCACTCCTCCTCGTTGAGTCGAAACTCGGCGAACGGTCCCTGCTGCTGGGCACAGGCGGCTTCGGTCAGCATTCGGGTCAGCTCCGGCACCCGCTGGCAGTGGCCACCTGTGTAGGGGCTCTTGGCGTCGATCGCGCCGGCCATCAGCTCGATGAAGGACTCCAGCAGCTGTTTCTGCTCCTCCAGCAGGCGCTGATTCTCGATGGCGGAGGCCGAGGTGCCCGCCAGCGCCTCGATCAGACTGATGCGCGAGGCCAGTTCACGGGCCGAGCAGTCAGGCAGGATCAGCAGCAGGCAGCCGATCAGCTCCTGGCGATGGTTGCGCAGGGGCTCGGCCACCAGCTGGCAGGGGCCGGGGAAGGGGCCCCAGTCGGCCAGATGCTGCTGCCAGCCCTGCTGGTCGATGGCGAGGCTGAGCCGCTCGCCCCGGGCCAGCTCGCCAAACAGGGCCTGTTGCCAGCGGATCTGCCCGGCCGGCAGCGGTGCTTTGCGCCACAGCGCCTGCACCGCCACCATCCCCTGCTCCTGAGCCAGGTAGAGACAACCCCCTTCGGCCTGCACCGCGGCGATGGTTTCGTGCAGGATGCGGCTGAGCAGGGAGTCGAAGCGGTGTTCGGCCGCCAGCGCCCGTCCCATGTTCATGAAGTTGCCGAGGGTCAGCCGCATGCCTGACATGGTATGGGCCAGATCGTCGATCTCGCGGATGGCAGACTCGGGGACCCGACTCTCGCCAAAATCGAAGTGCTGGATCCGCTCCGCCTCCTTGGTGAGCGCCAGCAGCGGGGTGGCGGTACGCCGCGAGACCAGCCAGATCACCGGCAGCAGCAGCAGCAGACCCGCCAGCGCCCAGCCCAGGTTGACCAGGGCCTCGTCTCTGGCCTGCTGATAGAGCAGGTCGGCCGACACCAGCAGGGCGATATGGAAGGGGGAGTCGCTCCCGAGGGGGGAGAGGTTGACCAGCCAGTCGCTGCCATCGGCGGCGGTCAGGTTGAGCTCGGCCGGCTCGCTCAGCAAGGTGGGCTGGCTGATGATCCGTTGTTGCAGGTCCGCCAGGGCCGGATGGGGCAGGCTGGCCAGCATGGGCAGCTGGCTCAGCTGTTCGAAGCTGGGCAGGTGTCTGGGATCGGCGGCCAGCAGGGTGGCGTACTCATCGAACAGGATCACCTGGCTCTGGGCGGGCAACTGCAGCTTGCCGATCAGGGCCGACAGCCCCTCGACGCTGGTGTCGAGCCCGATTACGGCGCGTCTGTCGTCGCTCTCCACCGCCAGGGTCATGCCTGGCTCCTTGGTGGTGAAGAAGAGGTAGGGGTTGGTGGTGGCGATCCCCGCTCGCCAGCGGGCCTGCTTGTACCAGTCGCGGCTGCGGGGATCGTAGCGGTAGTTCGGCATGGGGCGCCGCTCGAGCAGGCTCAGCCGCTGATCGAAATAGAGAAACTCCCCCTTGCCCTGGCTGAGGCTCTGCACCAGCAGGCTGCTGGTGGCCGGCACGCCCCCCAGCTGGGTCTTGGCCCGCTCGGTCAGTTTGCGCACCAGAAAGAAGTCGCCATCCTCGTAGCCGGCATAGACGGCCCCATAGCTGGGGCTGTTGGCCAGTACCTCCGCCAGTTGCGGCAGGTAGGCCAGACGGTCGGTCAGGTTGGTCATGGCCGCCAGCTGGCCGCTGCGCAGCAGGCTGAGCGACATGCGGGCCGGCCGCTCGTTCAGCTGCAGGGCGAGGGCCAGCTGCTGGCGATACTGCAGAAAGTTCTGTCGCTCGTGCTCCAGCCCCTGGCGGGCCCCTTGCTGGAACTGCAAGGCGATGAGTGCGCTGCCGAGCAGGGTGAACAGCAGGATGAAGAGGGTGGCGATATGCACATAGAAGGGTTTACGACCTGGCCTGGCAGTTGTCATGGACACATCCTTGTCACACGGGCGATTGCAGAGACGATCAACCTGCAGTGTGCCTGCAGGATGACAATAAACACAATAACCCATTCAGAGAGATCGGGATGTGACAGAGAGAAACTCCCCCTGCTGGCGCTCCCGTAACCTGTGTCCGTCAATTTTGCCGACCGATCAGGTGATTCATTCAGGTATCCCGTGCTACATTGCCCCCCTTGTTACTGGTCTGTGAATCAATGGAGTGACCCATGTCTGCCATCCCCTATTCCGTGCTCGATCTGGTGCCCGTTGCCGAAGGCTCCCAGCCGGCCGAGTCGTTTCGCCGCTCGCTGGATCTGGCTCGCCATGCCGAGCGCTGGGGTTACAACCGCTACTGGCTGGCCGAGCACCACAACATGCCGGGCATCGCCAGCGCCGCCACCTCTGTGCTGATCGGCCACCTGGCCGGCGGCACCAATACCCTGCGCATCGGCGCCGGCGGCATCATGCTGCCGAACCACTCGCCGCTGGTCATTGCCGAGCAGTTCGGCACCCTGGCGTCACTCTATCCGGATCGCATCGATCTCGGCCTTGGCCGCGCGCCGGGCACCGATCAGCGCACCATGCGGGCGCTCAGACGCCAGCGCAGCGGCGAGGTGGATGACTTCCCGGCGGATGTGCGCGAACTGATGGACTACTTTGGCGACGAGGTGGGCGCGGTGCAGGCGGTGCCGGGCCAGGGGCTGCATCTGCCCATCTGGTTGCTGGGGTCCAGCCTCTACAGCGCCCAGCTGGCGGCGGCCATGGGGCTGCCGTTCGGCTTTGCCTCCCACTTCGCCCCCGCCATGCTGCTGCAGGCGCTGGAAATTTACCGCGCCCAGTATCGCCCCTCCGCCCGCTGGCCCAAGCCCCATGCGGTGGTCTGCATCAACATGATCGCCGCCGACAGCGAGCGGGAGGCGCGCTTCCAGTTCACTACCCTGCAGCAGCAGTTCCTGCGCCTGCATCGCGGCAACGCGGGCAAGTTGCCGGCGCCTGTCGTCGAACTGAGCGAGGAGTGGTCCGAGCGCGAGCTGGTGGCGATGGAGCAGACCCTGGCCCGCTCGCTGGTGGGCAACCCGGATCAGGTACGCCACGGCCTCAAGGCGTTGCTGGCGGAAACCCGGGCCGACGAGCTGATGTTCAACGGTCCCATCGTCGATCATCAGGCGCGGCTGCGCTCCTTTGAAATTGCCGCCGAGCTGATGCAGGCGCTATAAGCTCGACTCCCCGAAGAGCAGGGCGCTATTTTGCTAGAAGCGCCTCTGTCGCCCTGCTGTCAGGTCATCGAGAGGGGGGCGTTGTGGGGAGGAAAGATGGGGTTCCTGCCCTCTCTATTTTATCTAATGCACTGAATTAAAAGGAAAGTCAGGTTGGTGTCAGGCTGCTGTCGTGTCGCATGCCACCCTCCGGCCCCTATGCTGGCCCCGTCAATCAACCACAAGGAGTTCGAGATGATCGTCAGGAAGTTGAGATTGCAGCGGGGCTGGTCACAGGAGCAGTTGGCCGCCTTTACCGGTCTGAGCGTTCGCACCATTCAGCGGATCGAGCAGGGTCAGCAGCCCGGACTGGAATCCCTCAAGGCCCTGGCCGCCGTCTTTGAGCTCGAGGTGGCGCAACTTGACGGTACAAGCCAACAGGAGCATGAGATGAGAGGGAGTGACACGATGGAACGGGATCAGATTCGGGTATCGGTAGAGGAGCGGGCCGCCATGCGTTATGTGGAGGGGCTCAAGGGCTTCTATTACCACATCGCCAGCTACCTGCTGGTAATATGCGGGCTGTTTGTCATCAACTACCTGAGCAACCCGGGCTACATCTGGGCCTGGTGGCCGGCACTGGGCTGGGGGCTGGGATTGATCTCCCATGCCATCAACCTGTTCCAGCCCTTCAAGCTGTTCGGCCCCGAGTGGGAGCGACAGCAGATCGAGAAACGACTGGGACGCAAGCTCTAGGGTGAGCTGTGCACCATAAAAAACGGGCCCGGCAATACCGGGCCCGTTTTGTTTTATTGTCTGCAGCCTACTTGGCGTTGGCGGGACTGTGAGTGGCGATCAGGACATCATCTTCATGGCACCACAGGGTTGCTCAGGTTCAGCCGCTTATCGTCACTTGGCGTAGGTAGGGCAGGGGGTCGCGATCAGGGCATCATCTTCATAACGCCACAGGGTGAGGCTCTGATTGTCCAGCCGCCTCCCTCACCATTACTTGGCGTAGGTAGGGCAGGGGGTGGCGATCAGGGCATCATCTTCATAACGCCACAGGGTGAGGCTGTTGCCCCAGACACAGCCGGTGTCGAGCGCCTTGATATCCGGCTTGCCGGTGTTGCCCATCAGGGCAGCCCAGTGGCCGAACACTAGGATGGGGTCGTCCACATGGTGTTCGCGCTGCTCGAACCAGGGGCGCAGGCCCGGGGTCGACTCGGTGGGGCCCTTCTTGCATTTGAAGTCGAGCCGGCCGTCGAAATAGCAGAAGCGCATCCGGGTGAAGGTGTTGATGATGTAGCGGTAGCGCTCGATCCCGACCAGATCGTCCTGCCAGCCATCGGGCTGATCGCCATACATGTTGTGCAGCAGCCACTGGTACTGATCACCGCGCAGCAGGCTTTCCACCTCGCGGGCACAGTTGCGGGCGGTGCGGGCGTCCCACGCCGGGGAGATGCCGGCATGCACCATCATGATGGGCAGGTCGGGGTGCTCCGCCAGCAGCGGGCGGTGGCGCAGCCACTCCAGCAGCTCGTCCCGATCCGGGGCGTCCATCAGCTCCTGCAGCCTGTCTTTCTTCTTGAGCGGGGCGACCCCGTCGGCGACCGCCAGCAGGTGCAGATCGTGGTTGCCGAGCACGGTGACGGCACGGTTGCCCAGCCCTTTGACGAAGCGCAGGGTGTTGAGGGAATCCGGGCCGCGGGCGACCAGATCGCCGCACAGCCAGAGTACGTCGTTAGCGGGATCGAACTCGGCCAGATCCAGCAGACGGCGCAAGTCGTCGTAACAGCCCTGGATATCGCCAACAAAACAGTTCGCCATGAAACCTCAGTTGATAATGTGGGGGACGGCCAGCGTAAAGGGTGCGATGGGCACCTCGAATTGCTGCCCCGACTCGTCTTGCAGGGTATAACTCCCTTCCATCACGCCGAGCGGGGTGGCCAGCGGTACGCCGCTCTGATAGCGGAAGGTCTCGCCGGGGGCGATGACCGGCTGCTCGCCGACCACGCCGGGGCCTTCGACTTCCAGCATCTTGCCATTGGCATCTGTGATGAGCCAGCGCCGGCGCAGCAGTTGCGCCGGGCCGGGCCCCAGGTTCTCGATCTCGATGAGATAGTGGAACTGGTAAGGGTCTTTGCTGTCCGCCACATACGAGGGGTATGGGCGGACCAGGATGTGCGGGGTTGCCACGGGATCAGGCCTTTGGCTGATCCGCCAGCCAGTTGGCGATCATGACGAACTGCTCGAGGGAGAGGTTCTCCGGGCGCAGGTTGCCATCGATGCCAAGTTCGGTCAACTGGGCGTCCGTGATGAAGTTGGAGAAGCTGTTGCGAATGGTCTTGCGACGCTGGCCGAAGCCCTCGGTGCAGACCCGGTTCAGGCAACGAATGTCTTTCGCGACGATAGTCGGGTTCTTGTGCGGGATCAGTCGGACCACGGCAGAATCCACCTTGGGCGCCGGCTTGAAGGCGCCAGGGCCCACTTCCAGCACAGGCACTACCTGGCAGTAGTACTGGGTCATCACGCTCAGCCGGCCATAGGCCTTGCTGCCCGGGCCGGCGGCCAGACGCAGCACCACTTCCTTTTGCAGCATGAAGTGCATGTCTTCTACCCGATCGGCGAACTCGCACAGGTGGAAGATGAGCGGGGTGGAGATGTTGTAGGGCAGGTTGCCGAAGATGCGCAGCGGCCCCTTGCCTTCCCCCATCAGGGTGCTGAAGTCGAAACGCATGGCATCGGCTTCGATGAC
Source organism: Aeromonas dhakensis (assembly GCF_002285935.1). Taxonomy (NCBI): domain Bacteria; kingdom Pseudomonadati; phylum Pseudomonadota; class Gammaproteobacteria; order Aeromonadales; family Aeromonadaceae; genus Aeromonas; species Aeromonas dhakensis. Next base: position 4,649,967 of record NZ_CP023141.1, on the reverse strand, counting down.
GGTGAGCTTGTCCTTCAGGGTCGGGTGCTCGCGCAGGCGCGCCGCCAGATCCCGGTCCAGCTCGACCACGGTCATCTTGTCCATCTGGGCGGCGACCGGCTCGGTCAGCGCGGCCAGACCCGGGCCGATTTCCACCAGGTTCTGACCCGGCTGCGGATTGATGGCGGCCACGATCTGGTCGATCACGTAGCGATCGTGCAAGAAGTTCTGACCGAAACGCTTACGGGCCGTGTGGCCCATGTGCACCTTACTGCTCATATCTTTTTTTCTCTACCATCTTGATGGCGTGGTTGATCGCGGTGATCAGGCTGCCGGAGTCGGCCAGGCCCTTGCCTGCCAGGTCCAGTGCGGTGCCGTGATCCACCGAAGTGCGGATGAAAGGGAGTCCAAGGGTGATATTGACCGAACTGCCGAAGCCCTTGTATTTGAGCACGGGCAGCCCCTGGTCGTGGTACATGGCGAGTACCGCATCCGCATCCTTGAGGTATTTCTCCTGGAACAGAGTATCGGCCGGCAGCGGGCCGACCAGATCGATCCCCTCCTGGCGCAGGCCGGCCAGGGCGGGTTCGATCACGTCAATCTCTTCACGGCCGAGGTGGCCGCCTTCCCCGGCGTGGGGGTTGAGGCCGCAGACGTAAATGCGGGGCTTGGCGATGCCAAACTTGGCTTTGAGATCCGCATCCAGGATGCGGATCACCTTGCCGAGGCGATCCTCGGTGATGGCCATCGCCACATAGGCCAGCGGAATGTGGGTGGTCGCCAGCGCGACCCGCAGCCCTTCGGTCGCCAGCAGCATCACCACGTCGGCGGTGTTGGATTGCTGGGCGAAGAACTCGGTGTGACCGCTGAACGAGACGCCAGCCTGGTTGATGATCCCCTTGTGCACCGGCCCGGTCACCACGGCGGCAAATTCGCCGCTCATGTTGCCGTCGCAGGCGCGTTGCAGGGTGGCCAGCACGTAGGCGCCATTGCCCTCGTCCAGCTTGCCTGGTATCACGGCGGCGCCGAGGGGAACCGGGCAGACGGTGAGGGTGCCCGCCCGCTGCGGTTGTGCCGGCTGACCGGCATCATAGGGCAGCAGCTCGACGGGCAGCCCCAGCAGGGCGGCCCGTTCGCGCAGCAGCGCCGGATCGGCGATCACCACCAACTGGTGCGGCCAATCCTGCTGGGCTATCTGCAGCACCAGATCCGGGCCGATCCCGGCCGGTTCACCCGGGGTAATGGCGAGGCGACGACAGGTCATCAGCTGCCGGCGCCTTCGATCTGGATGTAGGCCTCGTCACGCAGCTCGTCCAGCCAGGCCTGGGACTCTTCGGTGAAGCGACGGTTGTAGATCAGCTGATAGGCGCGCTGCTCCTGGGCCTTGGTGGTGGCATCCTGGCTGCGGCGCTCTTCCAGCTGGACGATGTGCCAGCCGTGGGTCGTGCGGAAGGGTTCGCTGATCTGGCCTGGTTGCAGGCGGTTGACCATGTCGCGGAATTCGGGCACGTAGACGTTGGGATCGGACCAGCCCAGTTCGCCACCCTGCACCGCGGAGCCCGGATCCTCGGAGTACTTCTCCGCCAGGCTGGCGAAGCTCGCCTTGCCGCTCTTGATGTCGTGCAGGATGCCGTCCAGCATCCCCTTGGCTTTCTCTTCGCTCAGGATGATGGAGGGCTTGATCAGGATGTGGCGGGCGCGCACTTCGGTCTGCACCACCTGCTGCTGGCCCTTGCTGTCGAACACCTTGATGATGTGCAGGCCGGCACCGGAGCGCAGCGGGCCGACGATGTCGCCCTTCTTGGCACCCTGCACCGCTTCGGCCATCAGGGTCGGCATCTCTTGCGGGCTCATCCAGCCCCAGTCACCCCCTTCCAGCGCCTTGGGTCCGCTGCTCTCGGCAATGGCCATCTTGCGGAAGTCGGCGCCCTGCTTGAGGGCGGCCAGGATGCGTTCAATCTTGCTCTTGGCGGCGTTGAGCTGCTCGGCGCTCGGGTTGTCCGGCAGGGCAACCTGGATGTGGCCGACATGGTACTGCTGTTGCTGCTGACCCTGCTTGGCCAGGATATCCACCACCTGCTTCACCTCCTGCTCGGAGATGTTGATGCGGCGGCGCACCTGGTTGCGGCGCACCTCGTTCATCAGGATCTCGCGGCGCACCTCTTCCCGATACTGGGCATAGGTCAGCCCCTCGCGATCCAGCTGGGCACGCAGCTGATCCAGGGTCATCTTGTTGTCGGCGGCGATGCTCTGGATCGCTTGCTCCAGCTGGGTATCGCTGATCTTGAGGCCCTGGCGCTCGGCCAGCTGCAACTGCAGGCTCTCCTGGATCAGGCGGTCCAGCGCCTGTTTGCGCAGGGTAGCGTCATCGGGCAGGGACTGGCCGTTTTCCTGGGCGGAGATCTTGACCTTCTGGACCAGGGCCTCCTGCTGGCTGGCCAGCACCACGTCCTTGTTGACCACGGCAAGCACCTTGTCCATCAGCTCGGGGGCGGCGAAGGCACCCTGGCTCATGGCTCCGAACAGGCCTGCAGTCAGCAGGGAAATCAACGTCTTCTTCATATCCATCTCTCAAGGCGTTTGCCAGACCGCTTATTGGTCTCGCAGGTTAAACGGACGAATGTAAGGCAGTGCTTCGGTGTCAAGGGAGGTGCCCTTGGTGCCGGTACCCACGCTACCCAATCCTTTCATTTCAAACTGAATGCCCAGGCTGCGCTCCGAGGTCGGACGCAGGGTCACGTTGTCCGGAGTGTTGACCCACTCCAGGTTGAAGTTGATGCTCCAGCAGCAGGAGTCGTACTTCAGGCCCACCTTGCGATCAGACTTCACGCTCTGGTTGAGCTCCTGGTAGTAACCCCCGTACAGGTGCCACTGATCGTTGAGCGGCGTGGTCAACAGCAGGCCGATCTGGTTGAGGTCGGTGACCTGTCCCCGGTTTTCGAGATCGTAGTTGGCGTCGCGCACGAAACGGTGGTTCAACTGGCTGATCAGCTTCTCGTGGCGATATTCGAGGGCGCTGTTGGCGGAGCTGAGCCGGCTCTGGTCCATATCATATTGCGCGCCGGCATGGGCAAACCACTGCTCGTTGATCTTGGCATCCCCCTCGAAGGAGAGCGGGGAGCGGGTGTTGGTGGTCAGGGTCTCGCTGGGATAGAGCTTGACCCTGGGCGCAACGAAATCGAAAGCTTGGGCAACGGCCAGCCGAATTCGTTCATCGCCGACCTCATCATATACCCGGCTGGTGAGGCCGATGGAGATCCTGTTGGAGTCGCTGATGCGATCCAGGCCGGCGTAGCGGCGGTCGCTGAACAGGCTGTAGTAGTCCTGGCGCATGGTGGTGGAGTCATAGACCCCTATGTTGTCCTGATCCTTGTAGGGCACATAGAGGTACTGGAACTCCGGCTCCAGGGTCTGGTTGGCATCGCCGCCGAACCAGTTCTGGTTGCGCTCGAAGGTCATGCCGCCCTTGAGGCGGAACGAGGGCAGGGTGCGGGTGATTATCCCTTCGTCCAGCGTAACCCCGTTGGCGCCTGCAGGGGTGAAGCGGCTGACGAAGGTCTGGCTCATGTTGTTCGGCACTTCCTGATCGTAACGGGTGTACATCAGCTTGTACTGGCTGTCGAGGTAGTAGCCAGCCTCGTTGATCAGCGGCATGGTCAGGGTCGGGGCCGTGTAGACCCGGGTGCCGGTGTAGGCGCCGCCCTGGTTCTGGGCGATGGCCTGGGCATTGTTGTAGCCGAACTTGGTGATCTCGGTGTTCCAGGCCAGATCGTACCAGCTGCCCTGCTGGTAGTAGTTGTGGTCGATGCGCGGCATCAGCTCGTGGGGCTGCTGCGCGCTGGCCAGCAGGATCTGGTAGGTGCGCACCTCGGTGTTGATGTTCCAGTTGGGCTGGAAGTAACCGGCCATCAGGGACTGCTGCAACTGGTTCTCGACCTGGGTACCCACCTTGGGAGAGAAGTCGTTGAAGTAGTTGTAATCCCGATCCCGCACCTTGGTGTAGTCGAGCGACACCCTCATGGCGTTGTCGGCAAACAGCGAGGTGTGGTTGGCGTTGAGCAGGTAGCGGTGACCGTCGGACATGGCCTGGTTGAGGCTCGGGGTCTCGTCGTACTGCTTGTCGTTGGCCAGGTTCTCGAAGTAGAGGCTGCCCACGTGGGCCGGATCCGGCATGTAGCGGAACTGCACCTGCTCCATCAGGCCCCGTCTGTCCATGAAGCGGGAGGTGATGGTGGCATCGTAGTTGGGGGCTATGTTCCAGTAGAACGGCTGGGTGATGTCCATGCCGTTCTTGGAGCTCTGGGTGTAACCCGGGTAGAGCAGGCCCGTCTTGCGCTCATCCTTGATGGGGAAGTTGATGTACGGGAAGTAGAACACCGGATAGTCGTAGAGCCAGAGGCTGGCGTTCCAGGCCTCCCCGAACACCTCGGTCTGATCGATGTCGATGCTGCCCGCCTTCAGGGTCCAGACTTCCTGGCCCGGTGGGCAGGTGGTGTACTGGGCCCCTTCCAGGGTGATGTTCTGGTTGTTGTTGGTCATGGTGACCCGGTCGGCGGAGCCGCGCACCGGCGAGCCATGCACCTGATACTTGCCCTCTTCCAGCTCGGAATTTTTGGTATCCAGGTTGGATTTCAGGGTCTTGTCGCTGGTGACCGTGATCTGGCCGTCGTTGTAATAGATGTTGCCGATGGCGATGACGTCCCGGCTCTTCTGATCGAGCTCGGCGTAGTCGGAATCGAACTTGCGCACGCCCTGGCGCACCTTGACGTCGCCCTGATAGACGGCGGTGCCGCCCTGCTTGGCTTCGAGGCGATCGGCATCCACCTCCACGGGCTGGGCATTGGCGTCGGTGCCGGGCGCCAGTTTTTCAATCTTGGGGACATAGTCATAGCAGAGCCCGTCCAGGATCCCGGTGGCGGGAGGCGGCGTCAGCGGCGCTGCCTGCACGATGGCAGGGGTCAGGGCAGGAACAAGGCTGATGGTCAGGGCGATGGGATAGGAGTATCCCAGTGTCCGTTTTGTCATGTGAAAGACTCGCGCAATCCGTGGTAGCTACGGCTGATTCAAGACATGCATTTTACGACAGGATTCATCGAGTTGACATTGCATGTCATTGCTTTATGTTAGCCGGCAATGATAAAGCATTATTGCGGCCAGGGCTAACAGCCAAGTGCTGCTTTCCAATTTGGTCCCCGACTTATGCACGATCGCGATTCCCTCTTGCTGCACTGGGCGCGCCGGATTTCCGGTGATGCCAGCCTTCAGTTGACCCTCATTTCCGGTGACGCCAGTTTTCGCCGCTACCACCGTGGCGGTGGCCTGATCTGGGTGGATGCCAACCCTAAAACCGAAAAGAATCATGAGTTTGTCCGTAATGCCTCGGCCCTGCACACCAGCGGTCTGCTGGCCCCCGAGGTGCGGGCGGTGGACTACGAGCAGGGGCTGCTGGCGGTGACCGATCTGGGGGATACCCAGCTTATCGGCTGCCTGAACGCAGACAATGTGCAGGCCTGGTACGGCAAGGCCATCGCGCTGCTGCCCCGTCTCGGCGCGGTTGAGCTGGACCTTGAGCCTTTTGATTCCGCCTTTATGGCGCGGGAGAACAGTATCTTCCCCGAGTGGCTGCTGGGTCACCATCTGCAACTGACCCTGAGCGATGAAGAGCAGCTGCTGCTGGCCGAGACCTTCGCTTGCCTCACCGAGAACAACCTGGCCCAGCCGCAAGGGGTGATGCACCGGGATTTTCACAGCCGCAACCTGATGGTGTGCGGCTGTGAGACGCCGGATGAGAGCGAGCTGGCGGTGATCGACTTCCAGGACATGGTTATCGGCCCGCTCAGCTATGACCTGGTCTCCCTGCTGAAAGACTGCTACGTGCGTTGGCCGGACACGGTGATCGAGCAAGGCATGCGACTCGGCTTCGACACTTTGCAGCAGGCCAAGCTGCTCGGCGGGCTCGATTACGCCGCGTTTCGTCGCGGCGCTGACCTCACCGGCATGCAGCGCCACCTCAAGGCGGCGGGCATCTTCACCCGGCTCTACCACCGCGACGGCAAGTCCGGCTACCTCAAGGATATTCCCCGCACCCTCGGCTACGTGGTGGATGTCTGCCGCAGCCATGGCGCCGCCTATCCGGTGCTGGCCCGCTTCGGCCAGTGGCTGGAGCAGGTGGTGCTGCCCGGGCTGGCCCGCAGCGGAGTGACGTCATGAAGGCGATGATCCTGGCCGCCGGGCGCGGCGAGCGGATGCGCCCGCTCACCGACAGCCTGCCCAAGCCGCTGCTGGCGGTGGGGGGCAAGCCGCTCATCGTGCACCATATCGAAAAACTCAAGGCAGCCGGCGTAACCACGCTGGTCATCAACCACGCCTGGCTTGGCCACAAGCTGGTGGAGGCGCTCGGCGATGGCAGTGCGCTCGGGGTCTCCATCCACTGGTCGGCCGAGGAGAGCGCGCTGGAGACTGCCGGCGGCATCGTACAGGCGCTGCCGCTGCTGGGCAGCGATCCTTTTCTGGTGATCAACGGCGATACCTGGCTCGACCTGGATTATCGCACCCTGGTGAGCCAGCCCCTTGGCGACCAGCTGGCTCACCTCTGGCTGGTGCCCAACCCGCCGCAGCATCCGGCGGGGGATTTTGCGCTGGAGGCGGGCAAGGTGGTTGATACCCCGTCGCTGACTTTCAGCGGCGTCGGGCTCTATGATCCCGCCGCCTTTGCCGGATTGGCGGCGGGGGCACGCAAGCTGGCGCCCCTGCTGCGGGAGTGGATGGTGCAAGGCAGGGTGGGCGGCAGCCTGCTGGCCGGCGAGTGGCGCGACATAGGGACGGCCCAGCGGCTGCACGAGCTGGACGATCAGTTGCAAGGACGCACTCATTAATTTCACGAGGTCTTGAACCATGCGTATTTGGGGTAAGGTGCTTGGCGCCTTCTTCGGTTTTCTGCTCGGCAACATCTTCGGTGCCCTGCTTGGCCTCTGGATCGGCCATCGCTTCGATCGGGGCATGGGCTTGAATTTTCGCCGCGCCCCCACCCAGCAGCAACAGGCGGTCTTCTTCCACGCCACCTTCGCCGTCATGGGCCACATCGCCAAGGCGAGCGGCCAGGTGACCGAGCAGGAGATCCGGGTCGCCTCCAACCTGATGGACCGGATGCGGCTGGCAGGGGAGCAGCGGGCTCGCGCTCAGGAGTCGTTCCGCCAGGGCAAGGAGGCGGACTTCCCGCTGCGGGAGACCCTGGCCGAGTTTCGTCAGGCCAGTCAGGGCCAGCGCGATATCCTGCGCTTCTTCCTCGAGGTACAGCTGCAGGCCGCCTTCGCCGATGGCAAGGTCGAGGCCAGCGAGCGTGCCATCCTGCACACCATCGCCGACGAACTGGGCTTCAGCCGCATCGAGCTGGCCCGCATCCTGGCGATGGCCGAGGCGCAGATGAACTTCTTCAATCGGGCCCACGGCGGTCAGTATCAGAATGGCGGGCAGGGTGGTCAGCAGTATCGGCAGGAGGCTCCCTCCCGTGACAGGCTCAAGGATGCCTATCAGCTGCTGGGAGTGAGCGAGAGCGACAGCGAGCAGGAGATCAAGCGCGCCTACCGCAAGGAGATGAGCAAGCATCACCCGGACAAGCTGGCCGCCAAGGGCTTGCCGCCCGAAATGATGGAGATGGCCAAGGAGAAGACCCAGGAGATCCAGCAGGCCTGGGAGTGGATCCGCGAGGCGCGCGGCATTCGCTGAGCCCCCTTCATCAGCCATAAAAAAATGCCCGTCGCTGACGGGCATTTTTGTTTGCGCAGTGTTTGTGCGTCGCAGCTTAGTGGCTGTCGACCCAGACAAACTTGAGCACGAACAGCAGGGCCACCACCAGCACGCAGGGGTTGATCTCGCGCCAGCGGCCGGTGCCCGCCTTCATCACGCAGTAGGAGATGAAGCCCACGGCGATCCCCTCGGTGATGGAGAAGCTAAACGGCATCATGACGGCGGTCATGAAGGCCGGCACCGCTTCGGTCAGGTCTTCCCACTTCACCCGGGTCAGCTCGGAGCACATCAGCACGCCCACGTAGATGAGGGCGCCCGCCGCCGCATACGCCGGCACCATGGCAGCCACCGGAGAGAAGAAGATCGCCAACAGGAACAACAGGCCGACCACGATGGCGGTGAGGCCGGTACGGCCGCCGACGGCGACGCCGGAGCTGCTCTCGATGAAGGCGGTGACCGAGGAGGTGCCCATGAAGGCACCGCCGACGGAGCTGGCGCTATCCACCAGCAGGGCCTGCTTCATGCGCGGGAAGTGACCCTTGTCATCGGCCAGCTTGGCACGGTTGGTGACGCCGATCAGGGTGCCGGAGGAGTCGAACAGGTTGACCAGCATGAAGGAGAAGATGATCCCGGCCAGGCTGATGTCGAGCGATCCCATCAGGTCCAGCTGGCCGAACACCGGCTCGATGCTGGGAGGCATGGAGACGAAGCCCTTGAAGGTGACGTCGCCAAACAGCCAGCCTAGGGTGGTGGTCACCACGATGGCGATCAGCACGGCGGAGTGAACGCCGCGGGCAGAGAAGATGCAGATCAGGAAGAAGCCGAGCAGCCCCAGCAGGCAGGGCAGGGAGGTGAGGTTGCCCACGGTCACCATGGTCGCGGGGCTGGCCACCACTATGCCGGCGTTGTGCAGGCCGAGCAGGGCGATCAAGAGGCCAATGCCGGCGGTGATGCCGACCCGCAGGGTGAGCGGAATATTGGCGATGAGCCAGTAGCGCACCCGCAGCAGGGTGAGGATCAGCAGACCCATGGCACCCCAGAAGATGGTACCCATGCCCACTTGCCAGGAGTAGCCCATGCCGGCCACCACCACGAAGGCGAAGAAGGCGTTGAGGCCCATGGCGGGAGCCAGCGCGATGGGCAGGTTGGCCAACAGGCCCATCAGGATGCTGCCGATGCCGGCGATGAGGCAGGTGGTAACGAACACGGCCTGGGTGTCCATGCCGGCCGCAGAGAGGATCTGCGGGTTGACGAACACGATGTAGACCATGGTCAGGAAGGTGGTGATGCCGGCGATCACTTCGGTGCGGGCGTTGGTGCCATGGCCCTTCAGGGCAAACAGACGCTCAAGCAATCCTTGCCCGGCGGCCTGTGCGGGGGCCTGGTGTGGTTGATTCATGTTGGATTCCAATAGGTGACGTGAAATAAGCAGCAGGAGAGTGGCATCCTCCATGGGGGAGTGACGCCCGCTTTCTGGTGGTTAAACAACCAGACTCGTCCTGATACCGTGACAGCGCGCACATTTTTACACAGGCGGCGCCGTTTACAAACCCCGGATCTGCGAGGCGGATCAATGAATAGAGCAAAAATTCAAACGTTTTCCCCGCCGAAAATAAAAAAGGTTCTCGCTGGAGAACCTTTTGAGGGGCAGGGGTCGGGTCAGAGGGTCTTGAAGTAACGCTCCACCAGCTGGGCCAGCACGGAGTCGAGCTTGTCCTGCACCTCTCCCAGTTCCCGCCCCATGCGGCGCAGGAAGAGGCTGGCCTGCTCCTCGCTCAGCTTGCGGCCGTCGATGAAGAACTCCTGTTCCGGCAATTGCTTGTCATAGCGAGGCAGCAGGGTCCAGCTCACCAGCTCCGGCTCCACGGCGGCGAAGATCCTGACGGCGGCGGCGCAGAAGGTCTCGATGTGCGCCTTGCCGTCCGGCCCGAGGCAGCCCGGTTCGACCCGGATCTGGATGGTCAGTTTCTTCTCTGTGGTGGGCTGGGTCGTCATCTTGCTACATCCATGCATAAGGTATCCGTCTTGGATTGTAAGCCATCGTGCACAAGAAAGGGGAGCCTGGGCTCCCCTTGTCGCATTTGCCGGCTTACTTGGCGATGCGCTTGTACTCGTCGTGGTGGGAACGGTGCGGCTGATGCAGAAGCCGCACTTGTTTGCCCTGTTACTTGGCGATGCGCTTGTATTTCGCACGGTGTGGCTGGACCGCCTCGGCGCCGTAGGTCTTCTTCTTCCACTCTTCGTATTCGGTGAAGTTGCCTTCGAAGAATTCGATCTTGCCCTCGTCCTGATAGTCCAGGATGTGGGTGGCGATGCGGTCGAGGAACCAGCGGTCGTGGGAGATGACCATGGCGCAACCCGGGAACTCCAGCAGGGCGTTCTCGAGGGCGCGCAGGGTTTCGATGTCCAGATCGTTGGTCGGTTCATCCAGCAGCAGCACGTTGCCGCCGGTCTGCAGCAGCTTGGCCAGGTGCAGACGGCCGCGTTCACCACCGGAGAGCTCGCCAACCCGCTTCTGCTGATCGGCGCCCTTGAAGTTGAAGCGGCCGATGTAGGCGCGGCTCGGGAACTCGTAGTTGCCGATGCGCAGGATGTCCTGGCCGTCGGCGACTTCCTCGAACACCGTCTTCTTGTCATCCATGCTGTCGCGGAACTGATCGACAGAGGCCAGCACCACGGTCTCACCCAGGGTGATGGCGCCGGAATCCGGCTGCTCCTGACCCGACATCATGCGGAACAGGGTGGATTTACCGGCGCCGTTCGGGCCGATGATGCCGACGATGGCCCCCTTCGGAATGGCGAACGACAGATCGTCGATCAGCACCCGGTCACCGTAGGATTTGCGCAGGTTGGCCACTTCCACCACCTTGTCGCCGAGGCGCGGTCCGGGCGGAATGAACAGCTCGTTGGTCTCGTTGCGCTTCTGGTAGTCGTTGGTGTTGAGCTCTTCGAAGCGGGCCATACGGGCTTTGGATTTGGCCTGACGGCCTTTCGGGTTCTGGCGAACCCACTCCAGCTCTTTCTCGATGGACTTGCGACGAGCCGCTTCCGTGCTGGCTTCCTGCGCCAGACGGGCATCTTTTTGCTCCAGCCAGGAGGAGTAGTTGCCTTCCCACGGGATACCCTCGCCGCGGTCCAGCTCCAGGATCCAGCCGGCCACGTTGTCGAGGAAGTAACGGTCGTGAGTGATGGCAACGACGGTGCCCTCGTAGTCGTGCAGGAAGCGCTCCAGCCAGGCCACGGACTCGGCGTCCAGGTGGTTGGTCGGTTCGTCCAGCAGCAGCATGTCCGGCTTTTCCAGCAGCAGGCGGCACAGGGCCACACGGCGGCGCTCACCACCGGAGAGGTGCTTGATCTTGGCATCCCAGGCCGGCAGGCGCAGGGCGTCGGCCGCGCGCTCCAGCTGGTTTTCCATGTTGTGGCCGCCCTGGGCCTGGATGATGGCTTCCAGCTCGCCCTGTTCGCGGGCCAGCTTGTCGAAATCCGCATCCGGGTCGGCGTAGGCCGCATAGACCTCGTCCAGCCGGGCCATGGCGCGTTTTACCTCGCCGACCGCCTCTTCGACCGCTTCACGCACGGTCTGCTCCGGATCCAGCTTGGGCTCCTGTGGCAGGTAGCCAATCTTGATGCCGGGCTGCGGACGGGCTTCCCCTTCGATCTCGGTGTCGATGCCTGCCATGATGCGCAGCAGGGTCGATTTACCGGCGCCGTTCAGACCCAGCACGCCGATCTTGGCGCCCGGGAAGAAGGAGAGGGAGATGTTCTTGAGAATATGACGCTTGGGCGGCACTACCTTGCCGACCCTGTTCATGGTGTAAATAAATTGAGCCATTGGCTAATTCTCTTCCTTTTCAGCAGGTTAATGTCTTGGCACTAACAGACTGATGTCGTGGTGGGGCCAGGTCGGCGGGTCGCCAACCGGGTTCCAAAAAACCCGTCGATTGTAAACCAATGGGCGAGGGGGGGCAAAGGTGGCACCCGGCCGGCCATCCCCTTTGCCGGGGCCATCACAGCCTGCTGCAACGGGCTGCCAAACTTGGCATGATGAAGGCCCAGTTTGCCCCGGAGTTTGCATGACCAGCCTGCCTTCAGCCCCGTCTCTGGCGGCCACCCTCGTCGCCATGGGGTTGGCGCCCGCCATCGGTGAGCCGCTTGCCGCCCGCCTGCCTCGTTTGACCTTGCAGCCGGGTCAGCCGCTGCTGGCTCAGGGGGCAATGCAGGAGTCGGCTTTCTATATCGAGCGGGGCATCGCCCGCGCCTGCCACTACGCCCGGGACGGGCAGGAGCGCTGCAAGGAGTTCTACTTCGAAGGGGAGCTCTGCCTGCTTTACGACAGCTGGCTCAGCGGGTCGCCTGCCCGCTACCAGCTGGAGGCCGTCACGGCGCTGCAACTGGTGCGGGTGCCGCTCGCCCTGCTGGACGAACCCGCCTGGCAGCCGGTCTGCATGGCCCTGCTGCGCCAACAGCTGTGCTACAAGGAGTGCAAGGAGGCCTTCTTGCTGCTCCACTCCCCCGAAGAGCGCTACCGGGAGCTCTGCCGTACCTTCCCCCACTGGCCGGCGCGGCTCACCCAGGTGCAGCTCGCCAACTACATCGGCATCAGCCCGGTCACCCTGTCGCGGATCCGCCGGCGCATTAACACGGGTTAATGCCGCGCCGCGCCCATTCCCGCCATGCTGGGCCCCTCGAACAAGCCTGGAGTGGGGATGATGTCGCTGTTTTTGTGGTCACAACTGGTGGTGAGCCTGGCGCTGCTGCTGGATCTGCTGTCGTTTCAGCTGCGGGCGCGCCGGGCCATTCTGGCCTGCCTGGCGCTCTCCTGCGCCCTCAATGGCGCCCATTTTGCGCTGCTGGGGCAGTGGTCGGCCGCCCTGCTGCTCTGGCTGGCGAGTCTGCGCTTCGTGGTCAGCATGCTGGCCACACGCCGCCTCTTGATGTGGCTCTTTATGGGGTTGTCCTGCCTCGCGGTGCTCGCCACCTATCAGGGGCCGCTCGTCCTGCTGGGGTTGCTGGCCAGTCTGCTGCAGACCCGGGCTGCGTTTTGCCCGGATGATCGCCTGCTGCGGCGCTGGATGCTGCTGGGCACCCTCTGCTGGCTGGTCAACAACCTGCTGGTGGGGTCGCCTGTGGCGGCGCTGATGGAGGGGCTGTTTCTGGTCAGCAACCTGGTGGGCTACTACCGCCACTATGGGCGCAAGGTGTTACCTGCCGGCTGAGGTCAGTCTGCCGAGAAAAAAGCGGGTAATGCCGCAGAATGGGTGTTGTAGGGCAAAGAGGCCGCCACAGTGGCGGCCTCTCTGGCATGTCAGGCTTTGTTGAAGCCGCTGATGAGCGCCTTTGCGTAATCGATGACGAACTGCTGGCAGTGGATGGCGGTTTGCGGATCGAACTCCTCACCGTGCAGATCGCTGTTGGAGAGCACCCGGATGCCGACGAAGGGCACCTTGTAGGCCTCCGCCACCAAGGCGGCGGACGAGGTCTCCATCTCTTCCGCGGCGGTCTGGTAGGTCTGGTGCAGCCAGTTGATGCGGGCGACCTGGCGGTTCCACTCGTCGGCGGTGCCTATGATGCCGGGGACCACCCGACCGTGCCGATAACCGTCGGCCATGCCGAGGGCGCGGCCGACCAGCTCGGGATCGCCGGCAAAGGCGGTGTGTTCTACCAGCTTGCCGTTGTCGCGCAGGCGCATGGTGACCTCGAAGTTGTGCCATTTGCTCGGATCGACGCCCTGCTCGGCGGGCGTCAGGTCACTGCGGTAGGCCCCCATGTTGAAGCTCTTGGTGCCGATGACGATGTCGCCCCGGTGCAGCGCCGGATCGTGGCCGCCCGCCGTGCCCTGGTTGATGACGAAGCGTGGCCGGAAGCGCTCCATGGCGAGGGTGGTGGCCGCGGCGGCATTGGCCAGTCCCACCTCGGTGCGGGAGACGACCACCGGATAACCCGAGAGGGTGCCCTGCCAGTAGGTCCAGGCGCCCACGGTCAGCTCCTGCTTCTCCTTGAGGGCGGCCACCAGGGTCTCGACTTCGACGTCCATCGCCCCCTGGATCAGGATGGGGGCGGGGGCCGGATTGGCCGCCACGACGGCGGAGGAGAAGAGGGCAAACAGGGTGAGCAGGCGTGAGCAGCGTTTGATGAAATTCATGGATTACCTGTAGAAGGTGCGAGAAAGCGCCGGATCCTAACGAAAAGCAAACGATTGCGCAAATGAGGGGGGTGGTTTTTGTCAATAGCGGACTGCCAGTGAGCCGGGTTCAGGGCTGCTTGTGGCCGGCGAAGTAGAGCACCCGCCGCACATATTGCTGGGTCTCCTGATAGGGGGGGATGCCGCCATACTGCTCCACCGATTTTTCGCCGGCGTTGTAGGCCGCCGACATCAGGGTCCAGTTGCCGTCGAAATGGGTGTGCAGCCACTTGAGGTAGGCCACGCCGCCCTTGATGTTCTGCTCCGGATCGAAGGGGCGGGTCACCCCGAAGCGCTGCTGGGTCTCGGGAATGAGCTGCATCAGCCCCTGGGCATTCTTGGGGGAGACGGCGCGGCTGTCGAGGTTGGATTCGGCGATGGCGATGGCCAGTACCAGCCGCTCGTCGATGCGGTGGCGCTTGGCGGCGTGGCGCAGCATGTTGGCCAGCTTCTGTTTGGCGGGCGACTGGCGTGCCAGATAGGCCTCCAGATTGAAGGGGGTGGTGGGGATGGCGGCGAAGTAACCGCCGGATCCGCCGACGCCGCTGCCGCACTGATCCCCCATCACGGCATTGCCGACCCGGCTGTTGTAGTAACGGATGGCCTGCTGGTTGCCAAGACGGATCGCCATGGCCAGGTAGGCGTTGGCCATGCGGGGGTTGCGAACCGAGCCCGGGCCGGTGGCGAGCAGGCGGCCGATGCGAAAATAACCTTCCGGGTTACCCGTGGTGGCGGCGGCGCAGTAGAAGTGGATGGCCTGGGTCAGGTTGCCCTGACTCTGTGCCTGTTGCCCTTGCTTCAGTGCGCTGAGCGCCTTGGGTGCCTGTCTGAAATCCCTGCTTTGCGCCGCTGCCTGCACGTTACCGGCCAGCAACAGCGATAAAAAAAGCAGCAAAAACAGCCTGTTTTCGCTGAGGCTCGACATGGATTCTCTCCTGTTGGGGTACAGAAGATATAGGGGAACATGGCCCGTTCTGCCATTAATCCAGTGGATCCTGTTGTTATGGATCCGGGTATCCAGAGATCAAAACGGTATGGAACCAATGGCCGATGCAGTCCTAGCAGGGGCTGGCCGTGCATCCAGGTGGTCGGTGGCGATAAAGAGGTGGCTAAATCAGTTGTCCCTGGCCCCTCAGACGTCGAGGTGATAGGGCTGCTCGTCCGGCTCGGCGGCGGGCAGCTGGCGATACATCAGGCGAATTTCGCTCGCCACCCAGAGCGAGAGCAGGCCGAGCAGGCTCAGCAGCGGCGCCAGGGTATGGCTCTGTTGCAGTCCGTAGGCAGACAAGGCGGCGCCCAGCAACAGCAGAATACGGATCATGAGGTGACTCCTTCTCATCATGGTGAGGGGGCGGATGCGTGCCCGTGTGGCACCAAGTGCGGCCAGTATACCCCAGCCGGTGTCCGGCAAACCGCCATCCGCTTCACATCCCCATCCTAAGGGGGGGAGGTGGTGCGGCGCCATTCCATTAACTCATCAAACAATTTTCAGCCGGCCGTAGCAGGGCGCACCCAGTGTCCGGTCGGGATGGCTACACCAGTTCAGCGGGTTGGTAGTAGTCGAGATACCAGCGCACGAACGCGGCGACCCCTTCCTCGATGGAGGTGGCGGGGCGCAGGCCGGTGAGGGTGTGAAGGGGCTCGCTGTCGGCCCAGGTGGCGTGCATGTCGCCCGCCTGCATCGGCAGCATCCGCTTGATGGCGGGCTTGTCCAGCGCCTGTTCCAGCGCCTCGATGAAGTCGAGCAGCCGCACCGGCTGGCCATGACCGATGTTGAGGATGCGGTAGGGGGCGGCGCTCTCGGCCGGGCTCTGCTCGCCGGCGTGCCAGTGAGGGTTGGGGCGGGGTGGCAGCTCGGCGACGGCGAGGATCCCCTCGACGATGTCGTCGATGAAGGTGAAGTCACGGCTGAGATCGCCCTGGTTGTAAACGTCGATGGGCTCGCCCGCCAGGATGGCGTGGGTGAACCTGGCGATGGCCATGTCGGGTCGGCCCCAGGGGCCGTAGACGGTGAAGAAGCGCAGCCCTGTGGTGGGCAGACCGTAGAGCGCCGAGTAGGCGTGGGCCATCAGCTCACCACTCTTCTTGGTGGCGGCATAGAGGGAGACCGGGTGGTCCACCTGCTGATCGGCACTGAACGGCAGCTGTTCGCCCATGCCGTAGACCGAGCTGGAGGAGGCGTAGATCAGATGCTGGATGTCGTGCTGTCGGCACCCCTCCAGCACCGTCAGCATGCCGGTGAGGTTGCTCTCGCTGTAGGCAAAGGGGTTTTCCAGCGAGTGGCGCACCCCCGCCTGGGCGCCCAGGTGGATCACCCGCTCGAACTGCCCCTCGGCAAACAGGGCGGCCATGCCGGCCCGGTCCGCCAGCTCGCCCTCTACGAAGCGAAAATGGGGGAAGGGGGTCAGCATCGCCAGGCGAGCCTCTTTGAGGCTCACCTCGTAGTAGTCGTTGAGGTTGTCCAGCCCCACCACCTGATGACCCGCCTCACACAGCCGTCTGGCGACGTGAAAACCGATAAAACCGGCGGCGCCGGTGACCAGATACTTCATGGCTGGGGTCCTGTGCAGATCATGGGGCTCCTGATGGTGGTGCTGGAGTTGGGGCTGCGCGCGTTGTAGCAGAGCCGGCGCGTCTGTGCCATGGCAAACCGCCCTTTTCGTCAAGGTGGGAGCGGCTCAGGCGCGGCATGCTGCATCTTGGTGCAGCGGCTGTCAATGGAGAATGACAGGCACCAAAACGGGGCGTGGGCGGCGACTATTGTGATCATGGTCGCAAAAAATAGACTGAATCCCATAACGAAGCCCTGTGGACAGGGCTCGCGCCCGCGATATGGGCAACAGACACTCTTTTACTTCGCTATTGGATACCGGTTATGGACAACACCCCCGTCTCGGCGCAGTCTGCTCGTACTGCGCACCCCCTCTATGAAGACATCATCGCCCTGCTGACCGCCGCCGGCTTCGTCTCTCTCGGCATCTTTCTGTTTCATCAGGTGGGCCTGCTCACCGGCGGCACTGCCGGGCTGGCACTGCTGCTGCAGCAGGTGACCGGGCTGAGCTTCGGCCTGCTGTTCTTCGGCATGAACCTGCCCTTCTATGCCCTGGCCTGGCTCAGGATGGGGCCGCGCTTCACCCTCAACACCTTCGTCTCGGTGGCGACCGTCTCCTTCATGACGGATCACCTCAATGCCGTGCTGCAGATAGGCAAGATTGAGCCGGTCTACGCGGCGCTCATCGGTGGCACCCTGATCGGCATGGGGCTGCTCATCATGTTCCGCCACAAATCGAGCCTGGGCGGCTTCAACATCCTGGCGCTGTTTATCCAGGAGCGCTTCGGCATCCGCGCCGGCAAGCTGCAAATGGGGCTGGATTGCACCATCGTCATCGCCTCCTTCTTCGTGGTGCAGCCCTGGATCCTGGCCCTCTCCGTGGTGGCGGCCATCATCTGTAACCTGGTGTTGACACTCAACCACAAGCCGGGTCGCTATCAGTTGGCGTGAGGCCTCTGTGAACCGGGTGGAAAAAGGGTGTGCAGCCGATGATCGGACAGTGGTGAGGATAGACCCCAGTGCACCCTGTGCCGCAGCAGATTGCCCTGGGCTTCCAGCCGGGTCAGGATCTGGTTGAAGGCTGCCAGCTGCGCCTCGCTCATGCGTTGGCGGTTGAAGGCGATGTAGTAGTTCGCCTCGTGACTCTTCTGCCATAGCCTGATCTTCGAGGCGCCACTGAGGTTGAGTCGATAGAGGGCCACATCCAGGTTGGAGAAGTAGAGGTTGTAGCGCCCCTGTCGCTCTATCTTGAGCAGGTTCGCATAATCATCGTTGACGTTGAGTTCCAGCTGCATCGGGGGGATCCCCTGCTGGTGCAGGGTGTCGTCCAGCTGGCGCAGCAAGGTCTCGCTGAAGGAGCCTCTGGTCACCCCGATCCGTGCGTGACCAAGGCGAGCCAGAGTCAGCGGCGCGTCAATTTCGTCGACGTGGGCAAAGATGCCCCAGCTCGCCTTGCACAGCGGTACCGAGTAGCTCAGCGTCTTTGCCCTGGCATCGCTCCAGGCGAGCGGAAACATGCCGTCCACTTCCCCCAGATCCAGCTCTTTTCTGGCCCGCAGATTGGGGCGCAGCGTGATCTGGCATCCTTCAGGCCAGTAGCTGCACGCCTCTTTGACCATGTCCACCATGGCGCCGGTCGGCTGGTTGTCACTGCCCATGAAGCTGTAGGGGGCAAACTCCTGGACGACCAGACGCAGGGGGGCGGCAACGCAGAGAGGGGAGAGGAGCCAGAGCAACAGCAGACGAGCAGGCATGGGGCAAGCATCCGTGATTGACACCCTTGCAGTATGAGCGAGAAATCGCCCTACAGGACGACGGTATACATCCCCTGCGGGTCTGTGATCACCCGGGCCGGGTAGTCGTAGAGCCGGTCGATGAGATCAGGCGTCAGCACCTCGCGCGGGGGGCCGTCGGCCATCACTCTGCCCTGCTCCAGCATCACCAGCCGGTCGGCGTAACGGGCCGCCAGATTGAGGTCGTGCAGCACCACCAGCACGGCGGTATGGCGGGCGGCGAGGGCGCGCGCCATGGTGAGCAGCTGGTGTTGGTACTTGAGATCGAGCGCCGAGGTGGGTTCGTCCAGCAGCAGCAGCCGCGCTTGTTGAGGTTCCTCCGGGGCCTGCCAGATCTGGGCCAGCACCCGGGCGAACTGTACCCGCTGGCGCTCCCCGCCGGAGAGACCGGGATAGAGGCGGCCGGCCAGGTGATCCACCCCGGCATGGGTCATGGCGGCCCGCACTATCTCGTCGCGTCGGCTGGCCGGCTCGCTGTGGGGCAGTCGGCCCATGGCCACCACCTCTTCGCACAGGAAGGGGAAGTTCAGGGACGAGCTCTGCGGCAACACGCCGACACGGTGGGCCAGCTCGTTGCCGGCCCACTCCCGCCGCTCCCGGCCAAACAGATCTATCTCCCCCTCATGTTCCAGCTCGCCGGTGAGGCACTTGAGCAGCGAGCTCTTGCCGGCGCCGTTGGGGCCGAGCAGGGCGGTGAGGCTGCCCGCCTGCAGGCTGAGGTCGAGCCTGTCCAGGATGGGGCGGCCGCCCCGGCTGAGGCTGAGCTGGCGACAGTGCAGCAGGGTCGATGAAGCTGACAAGATGAGTCCTCCGGTTAAAGGGTGCGGCGGCCCTTGACCAGCAGCCAGATGAAGAAGGGGGCGCCCAGCAGGGCGGTGATGATGCCGACCGGCATCTCGGCCGGTGCCAGCAGGGTGCGGGCCAGCATGTCGGCGCCCAGCAGCAGGGCGGCCCCGAGCAGGGCGGAGAGCGGCAGCAGCCGGACATGGTTGGGGCCAGCCAGCAGCCGCACCAGGTGGGGCACCACCAGGCCGACGAAACCTATCATGCCGGCCACCGCCACCGCCACGCCGACCCCGGCGGCGGTGAGCAGGATCAGCCGCCGCTTGAGGGACTGCACCTGAATGCCGAGGTGGCGGGCCTCCCCTTCACCCAGCAGCAGGGCGTTGAGGGGGTTGGCATCGCGCAAGAACAGGATGAGCAGGGCAACCAGGGTCAGCAGCGCCAGCGTCACGTCCACCGGCTTGCCCGCCGCCAGCGACCCCATCTGCCACAGGCTCAGGTTGCGCAGCATCTGATCGTCGGCGAGATAGGTGAGCAGGCCGATCACGGCGCCGGACAGCGCAGTGACGGCCACCCCGGCCAGCAGCATGACGGTGACCGAGGTGCCTCCTTCGCGGGTGCCGAGCAGATAGACGAGGGTGGTGGTCAGCGCGCCGCCGAGGAAGGCGAGCAGGGGCAGCAGGCCGATGCCGAGCAGGCTCTGCCACTGCTGGCCGAGGGGGGCCAGCAGCACGATGGCCAGCGCCGCGCCGAGCGCCGCCCCGCCGGAGACCCCGATGATGCCGGGGTCGGCCAGGGGGTTGCGAAACAGCCCCTGCATCACGGCGCCGCAGAGGCCGAGAATCCCCCCCACGGCGATGCAGAGCAGGGTGCGTGGCAGGCGGATCTCCTGCACGATCAGCAGTTTATGGGCCTCAATCCCGCTCCCTTGGCCAGCGAACAGGGCACGCAGGCTCTCGCCAAAGGAGAGGGCCATGGGGCCGGTGGCCAGCGATCCGACCAGCAGCAGCGCCAGTGCGCCGCCGGTGAGGCACAGCAGCCAGGGCAGTGGCAGACGCATCATGAACCCAGCTTGATCCACTTGGCGATCTGGCTGGCCTGCTGCAGCGAGGTGAGGCTGAGCCCCCCTTGCAGGGCGTGACCGTCGATGGCATGGATGGCCCTGTTCTTGCCGGCCGGGGTGGCGGAAAGGGCGGGCACCTGGCTCAGCACGGTTTCAGGATCCTGATACTGCTGCCAGTCGCGGCCGCTCACCAGCACCAGATCGGGCTGCAGCTCAATCAGGGATTCGGTGGAGACGGGCTTGTAGTCTTGCAGCTGGGCCACCGGGTTGACGCCACCGGCCAGGGTGAGCAGGGCGCTGGCGGTGGTGTTGCCGCCGGCGATGCTGGTGGGCTGGCCCTTGTGCAACAGCAGGAAGACCACCTTGAGCGGCTTGTTCTGCTTGGCCTGGGCGGCCAGCAGCTCGCTCTGGGTCTGGATCTCGGCCTTCAGACGGGTGCCGGCGGCTGGGTCCTTGAGCAGGGTGGCCAGGGTATCGATGCGCTGATTGAGGTTGGCGAGGGTGGGGGCGGTGGGCAGCACGTCCACCGCGACCCCGGCCCGGCGCAGCTGCGCCAGGGCGGGCGGCGGCCCCATCTCGTCGCTGCCGACCAGCCGGGTCGGCGCCAGGCTCAGGATCCCTTCGGCGGCGAGGGCGCGGTGATAGCCGACCCGCGGCAGGTTCTTCGGCTCCGGGCTGCTGATGTCGGTGGCAATGAGGCTCTGCTCGCCCCCGAGTGCCAGAATGAGTTCAGTGGTGGCCGGGCCTATGCTGACGATACGTTCCTGCGCCAGAGCGGGCAGGGACAGGGCTGAGCAGCCGAGCAGGCTGAGTGCGAGGGCAAAACGACGGCCCATGCTAACCTCCGAAGGGTAAATGAAGTGGGATTGCCGCCGAGAATATCAAGCCGTCGAAAAAAATGCACTGAGAATGAAAGCGATTATCAATTGCATTGGTTTGGGGCCTTCATTACAGTATCCGCCATGACAGAACAGGGATGCCGCAGGCATCCCAAGGGAGAACCGATGAGCATTGCACAACGCATTCATGGGCTGCTGGCACAAGATCCCGGCGCTCACCCGTCCACCATCGCCGCCGAGCTGGCCGTCAGCGAATGGGAGGTGGTGCGCCACCTGCCGGCCGAGCTGGTTACCCTGGTGCCCGCCGAGCAGGCAGAAGCCCTGCTGGCGGATCTGGCCGACTGGGGCCAGGTGACCACCATCGTCGAATCCGACGGCTCCATCTTCGAGGTGAAGGCCCCCTTCCCCCGCGGCAAGAGCGCCCGTGGCTACTACAACCTGATGGGGCGTGACGGCGAGATGCACGGCCACCTCAAGCTCGACAACGTGGTCGGTATTGCCCTGGTCAGCAAGCTGTTCATGGGCAAGGAGGGGCACTCCTTCCAGTTCTTCGGCCACAGCGGTCGCTGCATTTTCAAGGTCTATCTGGGGCGTGACGAGCAGCGTCAGCTGCTGCCGGCCCAGGTGGAACGCTTCATGGCCCTGCGCCACCAGTATCAAGAGGAAGTCAAAGCATGAGTGAACGTCAGGAGCGTCTGCAGAACCGCCTGCAACCGGAGATCCGCGAGTTTCGCGACGGTTGCCGCACCCTGCAGCTGGCGACGGTGGACAGTGAAGGCAACCCCAATGCCAGCTATGCCCCCTTCGTGCTGCAGGAAGATGGCTACTATGTGCTCATCTCCGAGATCGCCCGCCACGCCCGCAACCTGCAACAGGTGCCCAAGGTGTCGCTGATGCTGATCGAGGACGAGAACGGGGCCCGCGAACTGTTTGCCCGCAAGCGCCTCACCTTCGATGCGCTGGCCGAAGTGGTGGCCCGCGACGACGTGCGTTGGGAGAAGGCAGTGGCGGCGCTGGAAGGGCGCTTTGGCGAGATAGTCAAAGGGCTCTCCAACCTCAAGGATTTCGTGCTGTTTCGTCTCAAGCCCGAGCAGGGGCTGTTCGTCAAGGGCTTCGGCCAGGCGTTCCGGGTCTCCGGCGACGAGCTGGTGGACTTCGTCCACCTGGTGGAAGGGCACAAGCGCATCGACAATGGCGCCGAGCTGACCAGCCCGGCCGACGCGCCGGTCTGATCCGCGCGGATCGCCAGGATGAAAAAACGGGCAGCCCTGGGGCTGCCCGTTTTTTTATGGACGGTTTTCCCTCAATCCTGCCAGGAGGCCTTGTTGGGAAAGGCGTCGCGGTCGGCCCGGGTGGCGGTCTCGTTGCATTCACCCCGGATCTTCCAGGAAGTCTGGCTGAGCACTATGTAGCCTTCGCGGCAGTATTTGCGCTCGGTCAGTGCCTGGGTGAGCTGGGCATCCTGCAGTGCTTCGCGCCGCTCCAGCAGGCTCTTGTTCCTGCTCAGCCTGCTGCCGTCATCGTTCTGGAGGCGGGTGGGCAGGGTATCGAGCGGGGCGGCCTCGAAGGTGAAGCGCTTGCTTCCCTCCTCGTTGATGTGGGTCCTGAACAGAGGGGCCGGGCCATCCGGCTGGCGCCCCGGCAAGCCGGAGCAGGCGGTGATTGCCGGTAACAGCAGCGTGAAGGCAACGGCAGAGAGTAGACGCACACAAGACTCCAATCGGGTGATCGCTTCAAAGCGGGCAGATTAACATGCCGGCTCGGGTTGGGTGGCGCCGAGCAGCTCATCCGTCGTGAGCAGGGTCACGCTTCTGCCTTTTGGCAGGCTGAGGTGACGCCACATCCAGTGATGGTGCTCGATGATCTGCTCCGCGCTCAGGTGGGGCCGGTCCGCCGTGGTGTGGGCGTCGGTCACCGCCACCACCTCGAAACCGCGGGCGGCGGCGCTGCGCAGGGTAGTGTCGACGCAAAAATCGGTGGCACAGCCGCAGACGAGCAGCCTGTCCACCGGCTGCTCCGCCAGCAGGAAACCGAGCTCGGTGTCGAGAAAGCTGTCGCAGGCGGTCTTGCGCACCCGGCTGTCATGCCCCTGCGGGGCGAGATCGGCGTGCAGCTGCCAGCCCGGACTGGCGGGATCCACTTCGGAACCGGGGGCATCGTGCTGCACATAGATGACACGACCCTGTTCTGCCCGCACGCGCTCGGCCAATCGATTGATATTGGCGATGACCTGGGCGTCCTGATGGCGAGGCTGAGTGAACAGCCCCTGTTGCATGTCGATGACCAGTAACACATCCATATGAAATCCTTGGGCAATTGTTTGTCAGGGTGGCAGCCACTGGGCTCCTCAGACGCAAGGTCAGGGTTGCAGCCACTGGCTGCAGTCACGACTGCGGGATTGATGCAGTGCGCCCATATCTTGCTTCATTTCATCGGCATTTAGCCAGCGTTCCGGCAGGGGGGCGATGCCGACCCGCACGTCGGCCACCCGGCCGGCTGCCGCTGCTTGCTCCTTACCCGCTTGCGGCGCCGTCAGCTCAGGCACGACCAGCGCCACCTTGAGGGCCGGGTTGCGGCTGGCGATGCGGCTAGCCAGCCCCAGTCCCCCCTCCACGTGGAAGTTGCCGGCGATGTGCATGATGCGCCGGCCCGGGTGGCTGCGCAGGTAATCCACCATGCTCTCGGCCATGGTGTCGTCCCAGCTGGTCTGGGCGGCAAAGCGGCGGGCGTTGCCGTCGGCATCCCCATGATGGAGCGATGCCATGAATTTCTGGCGATAAGGATCATCGCCGAGGGTGAGGGTGCGGGCCAGCTGGCTGCGGCGGCTGGCGGGCAGCTGATCCAGCCAGGCCGGCCCCTCCTGGCCGACACAGCTCACCAGCGGTTTGGGGGCATTGGCGGCGATGACCGGCAGGTGGTGCGCCTTGGCGAACTCCACCAGCGGGCGATAGTCGCTCGGGTAGTTGGGCCAGGCGTTGCCGTCGCGAATGAGGGCGGCCTCGCCGATGCGACCGGCGAGGTAGGCATCCAGCACCGGCTGATCGGCGCGGCTGAACTGCTCCATGGAGAGCACCAGGGGGCGGCCGTCTGCCTGTGCCGTGTCGGCCAGGCCCGCCAGCATTCTGGCCTGCAGCAGGTGCACCGCCGGGTGGGTGTGCAGCTCGCCCACCAGCACTATGTCGGCATCCGCCACCCGGATCAGGGCCTGCTCCAGGGTGAGCGCATCCCCCTGGGTGGCCTTGAGCTGATAGTGATAGAGGGTGCCGGCATCGTTGACGGGGGCCGTCGTGGCACAGGCGGCCAGCAGCAGGGGCAGGGTGAGCAGGGGCAGAAGTCGGGTCATGGGTGTCTCGCAGCGATGAGGTGCCTGCACCATACAATGGCAGCATGGCGGGCGGGAAAACAGAGGGGCGTAGTGTAGAACCTAATTACGACAAAAGAAAATGAGAATGATTCCGTTTATTATTGATATTTGTTGAGAGGTGAGTAAGATGCCTGCTGTTTGATAACAGTTCTCAATAAGGATTTGCAGTGGCCCATAACAACACCCTATCGCTGGTCGCCCTTGCCGTGGCGGCCGGCCTCGCTTCCCCGGTTTTCGCGGCGGACAAGAAAGCAGATGACGTCATGGTGGTCAGTGGCTCCCGGATGGAGCAGAAACTGGAAGATGTCTCCGGTCCCATCTCGGTCATTACCGCCGAACAGATTGAAGAGCAGGTGGTGAGCAACGTTGCCGACCTGTTCCGTTACGAGCCGGGCGTCACCGCCCTCGGCGGTGCCGGCGATGCCCAGACCTTCATCATTCGCGGCATGGGCGAGAACCGGGTCAAGATAGTGCGCGACGGCGTGCGCGAGAACGACGCCTACAAGAACGGCGGCGTGGGCCAGAGCTATTTCGACACCGACATGATCAAGCAGGTCGAGGTGGTCAAGGGGCCGGCCTCGGCCGCCTACGGCTCCGATGCGCTGGGCGGCGTCATCGCCATCACCACCAAGGATGCGGCGGATTTCCTCAAGGGGCGCGACAGCTATCTGGACGCCACCTCCGGCTATGCCTCCAGCAGCCACCAGAAGATGGCGGGCTTTACCGGTGCCCTGCGTACCGGCGAGCTGGAAAACCTGCTGCGCTACACCTGGCGTGACGGCGGGGTGACCCAGAACTACGACAGCGACAAGAACGAGTTCGACATCGTCAGTCAGGCCGTGCTGTTCAAGAGCCAGTGGAACCTGAGCGATAGCCAGTTCCTCAAGCTGACCGTCGACTACTTCACCGAGGGTCAGGATCCCGACGCGGTCGACCTCACCAAGGCGGGCTCTGTCTTCAACCAGCCGATCACCGACAAGGATACCGACAACCTGTCGCTGGTGCTGGATCACGGCATCGCCCTGCAGGCGCCCTGGGTCGATCGCATCGACAGCAAGATCTACTACGCCCGCACCAAGCAGACCATGGATCAGTACGCCTCCTCCAAATACCCGGTGCGGCCGACCAACCCCTATGTGACCAAGAACTCGCTGGATCACAACGGTTTCGAGCAGAAGAGTCTGGGCGCCCAGGTGAAGTTCAGCAAGGCGCTGGATAGCCAGCGACTGGCCTGGGGCCTGGAGTATGAGCACACCGACAACGAGCGGACCCGCTTCAAGGCGCCGACCGTGGCGGGGGATTTTGAAGGCTACAGCGAGCTGAGCTTCCCCTCCACCACCACAGAGCACGGCGCCCTGTGGGCGTTTGACGAGCTGAAGTTTGGCGAGCGCTGGGTGCTGACGCCGGGGGCCCGCTATGACTACTACCGGATGAACCCGGATCAGGATCCCGCCTACACGGGCGAGAATCTCAAACGCTTCTCCGAAGGGGAGTTCTCGCCCAAGCTGGGACTGGTATTCAAGGCGCACGAGGCGGCCAACCTGTTCGCCCAGTACAGCCACGGCTACAAGACTCCCATGTATGACAACGCCTTCTCCACCCTGAACCACCAGGCGTACGGCTATCGCATCGAGCCCAACACCAACCTCAAACCCGAGAGCAGCGACGGCATCGATCTGGGGGTACGCGGCAGCGCCGGCGGTTTCAGCTATGAAGTGGCCACCTTCTACAACAAGTACGACGACTTCATCGAGCTGGGCCAGGTGAGCACCGAAGGGCGCACCGCCGTCTACCAGTACCAGAACCTGGACAAGGCCACCACCAAGGGGGCCGAGGCCAAGGCGGACTACTGGCTGAACGATCTGGTCAACGTCTGGGGCAACCTCTCCTACATCGAGGGCAAGGATGGCGACGGCAACTACATCAACAGCCTGAGCCCGCTCAAGGGGACCCTGGGGGTACGACTGGAGCAGGCCAACTGGAACATCAACACCGCCCTGCGCTTTGCCGACGACATGAGCAAGGTGGGCAAGGATGCCAAGGGCAACGACAACATCAAGAGCGCAGGCTGGGGCGTGGTGGACATCTACGCCCAGTTCAAGCCGGTGCAGGATCTGCAGTTCAACGTTGGCGTCTTCAACCTGTTTGACAAGGAGTACGTCAACTACGAGAGCATCACGGGGCAGAGCGCCAGTGCCAGCATCAGCAACAAGACCGAGCCGGGTCGCAACCTGAGTGCACGGGTCAAGTACGTGTTCTGATGAATACCCATCACGACCAGGGGCCTGCGGGCCCCTTTTTCATGGCGCAAGCGAATGGCCAAAAAGAAACCCGCCGGTGGCGGGTGGAAGGATTGCAACACTAACCAGGAGGAGGTATTACTCGATAGACACCGGTCTTGCGCCAATAGTTCAATTTTATTGATGTTTTTCATTATTATCTGCGTGGCTTCCCACCCGGGATCGCAGGATCCCCACCGGCAAATCGGTTATCATTTGTGCCCCATCTTCCCCCTTGCCGAGGATCTATGCCCGCCTTCTCCTGGTTAGCCCTGTTTTTTGGTGCTTTCTACTTCGTCTATGGTGCCTATCTGCCGTTCTGGTCGCTCTGGCTGGAGGGGATCGGGGTGAGCGCGGAGATGATAGGCCTGCTGCTCGGTGCCGGCATGGCGATCCGCTTTGCCGGCAACCTGATGGTGATGGGGCAGATCAAAGGGGCGGGGCACCTGCTGCCGGCCACCCGCCTGCTCTGCCTGCTCAGTCTGCTGGCCTTCCTCGGCTTTTATCTCAGCCACAACCTCTGGTGGCTGGTGGGACTGACCCTGGTGGCGAACTTCATCTACCCGACCCTGATGCCGGTGGGGGAGGCGCTGGCCACCCGCATGGTGGTGCAGGCGCACCTCGACTACGGCAAGGTGCGCCTGTGCGGCTCCTTTGCCTTCATCGTCGCCTCGACCCTGGTGGGGGCCCTGGTGGGGAATTTTGGCAGCGAGTGGGTGCTGCACACCATGGTGGCCGGGCTGCTGCTGATGCTGCTGCTCAGCTGGCTGCCGCTGCACCCGGCGCCGCGGGACATCCAGGGCGAGCGGGCCAAGGCCTCCCTGCTCGATACCCTCAAGTCCCCCCAGGTGCGCCGCTTCCTGCTGATCTCGGCCCTGCTGCAGGGCAGTCACGCCGCCTATTACGGCTTCAGCGCCATTCACTGGAAGGCGGCGGGCTACAGCGGCACCACCATCGGCTATCTGTGGGCGCTGGGGGTGGTGGCGGAGATCGGCATGTTCGCCGCCGACAAGCGCTTCCTCAACCGCTTCGGCGCCCAGACTCTGTTTCTGGTGGGGGCGCTGGGCTGCGTGGTGCGCTGGATCCTGCTTGGAGCCTCCACCGAGATCCTGGTGCTGGTGGCGGGCCAGCTGCTGCATGCGGTCACCTTCTGCGTCAGCCACCTCGGCGCCGTGCGCTTCATGACCCGCCAGCTGCCGGCCGAGCAGCTGATCCCGACCCAGGCGCTCTATGCGGCGCTGGGGCTCGGCATGACGGTGGCCGCCCTGATGACCCTGTGCGGTCTGCTCTACGAACCGCTGGGGGGCAGCATCTTCTTCCTGATGGTGCTGGTGGTGCTGCCGGTGTTCGTGCTGCGCCTGCGCCCAGTTACTCCGTCTGGGCAGGGGCATGTTCCGGTCTGATACCGACCCGTCTGAATCATCACACAGCAAAAGGGAGAGCCATGGCTCTCCCTTTTTCGTTGCGGCGTGCGGCGTTACCGCGCTTCGCCAAGATAGTGGCGGCTCAGACGGCGCCAGGTATCCGAGCCTATGGTGCCAGCAAGCAGCTCATTGGATGCGGTATCAAAGCGACCATCCGCCAGCCAGCCCAGCTGAGGCAGCAGCCGGGCCAGGGTGGCGTCATTGTGTTGCAGCTCCCTGTCCAAGGTTTCCCAGAAGGCGCTCCCCTTGACGTAAAAGAGCGGGTAGTAGGAGCGATCCCCTGCCATCACCTCGCAGGCCGCCCGATAGAGGCCGCTCTCGCCATGGGGCAACTGCTTGCCTCGTTCGGCCAGCTCGTTGACCGCCGTGACCTGATGCAGCCGAAAGCGGCGCAGCGCCTTGATGGCAAGGTACTCGGCAAGGCTCTCGTTGACCCAGGTGGGCTGTGGCGCGGTGCTGAGGATGTGCACCGCCTCGTGGGCGGAAGTGCGCAGCAGACGCAGTGGCGCCAGTGGCGTAGGCTTGCCATCCCTGGTGGGGTAGTTGGCGACAAACACCTGATCCCCGGCGGCGCCGCCGAGGGAGCGGGTCGCCACATCCCGTCCCAGCCACACCAGCCGCCACGGCTGAGTGGGCGGGGTGACATCGAGCTGGAAGGCCAGATAGTCGATGATCTCGTTCAGTTGTTGCTGCAGGGCCGGCAGATCGAGCTGATTGGCCGTCTCGTCATGGCTGAGCAGCAGCCTGGGATCCCGTTCGGTGACGGGCACTGTGGCCAGACCAAATGGCAGGATCAGCGGCGGCTGATTGAGGTCCGGCAGCGGCTGGCAACTGCCGTCCGGCAGACAGACTTCCCCTTGGCGACTCCCTCGCTGGCGCACCAGATTGCCCCATTCGGTCAATAGCCACCGATTGGGGGCAAACAGCAGCGATGCCTGGGCCGAGGCATCGGCCCCCAGGGCTGGCGCCGGAGTGAGGGTTACCTGCCAGCCGACCTCTTGGCAGGAGAAGGGCTGGTTGAGGGCCACCGGCTGGCTGTCTGCAAGACAGACCAGCTTGGGTGAAATCGGCGCGGTGCTGCCCGGCAACTGACGAGCGGGGAGCAGGGTAAAAGGGGGATTGCCCTGCATCGTGAGGCGTACCTGCAACTCATTGGCACGGCTGCCCTGCTCGACAAGGTAGCGAGGGCCGCTGGTACCATCGGCGGCGCAGGCCCACAGCGGCAGCAACCACAGGGCACACAGGGTGAGATGGCGACTCATAGGGGATCAACGCTCCTCCTCGAAGGCCAGCAGATCCCCGGGCTGGCAGCCCAGTTCGCGGCAGATCGCCTCCAGGGTGGAGAAGCGAACCGCCTTGGCATGGCCGTTTTTCAGGATGGAGAGGTTGGCCTCTGTGATGTTGACCCGCAGGGCCAGCTCGCGGGCGGTCATCTTGCGTTCGGCCAGCAGGGCATCGAGTCGGATGATGATGGGCATAGGATCCTCACACCGTCAGTTGTTGTTCATCGGCCAGCAGTTTGGCCTCGCGCATCACCAGGGCCAGTGCCGAGACGATCAACCCGGCCAGCAGCAGCTGGAAGTCCGACGAGCTGATGTTGATCTTGCCGTGCAGCTCGGGTCCCGGCAGGGTGAGCACTATGTCCAGCAGCGGCGTCGTGCCGATCTTGGTGACGAAGCTGACGCAGAGCAGCAGGCCGATCCACTGGTAGCGACGGATCTGGCTGAAGGTGAACAGCATGGCCTGCCGGTAGCCGCGAAACAGCTGGAGCAGCTGCCACAGCATCAGCATGAACACCAGATCCGGCAGCAGCATCACCAGGGTGCCCAGCAGGCGGGTTCCCAAAGTGAGGGGATAGTCGGCAACGGCGGGCTGGGTGCTGGCCTGCGGGAGCGACTCCGTGGTCAGGGGCACCTTGCCGAGCACCGAACTCTCTTCCACATTCAGCGCTTCTTGCAGCTCCTGCTGCAGGTAGTCGCTGCCGCCGATCAGGTGTGACCAGACCCCCATGACCGTCAGGACGGGGGTGGCCAGCAGGGTAGCCAGCAGGATCCATTCGATCAGGCTGCTCATGCGTTCGAGCTTGTTGTGTTTCATCGCTTACCTCTTTGAGTGAAAGGGTGGGCCACGCGTAGCGCCGAGTTATCGTTTATCAATAAACACAGACAGATGTTTATCGTTTTTCGATATTTATTCAACCGTTTTTTATTGAAAAACGATAAATTCTCGTCGCAATAAGGAGATGACATTTTCCGGGCAGCTCTCTAGACTGGCTGCTGCTGCGCTTGAATCTTCAACACGGACAAGAGGTTACAGATGCACCAGGGATGGTTGCTGATCGGATTGTCGCTCTCCTATCTGGGGCTGCTGTTTCTGATCGCCTACGTGGCGGACAAGAACAAACGGCGTCGCCTCCAGGGCCAGCCCCTGCTCTACAGCCTGTCGCTGGCGGTCTACTGCACCTCCTGGACCTTCTTCGGCACGGTGGGCCAGGCCAGCGAGTCGCCCTGGTCGCCCGTGCCCATCTACCTGGGCCCCATGCTGGTGTTTCTGTTCGGCTGGCGCTTGCTGGCTCGCCTCATCCTGGTGGCCAAGCGCGAGCACATCACCTCCATCGCCGACTTCATCGCCGCCCGTTACGGCAAGTCCCAGCGCCTGGCCATGGTGATCGCGCTGATCGCCATCATGGGCATACTTCCGTACCTGGTGCTGCAGCTCAAAGCCATCGTCACCGGGCTGGATCTGCTGATGGCCAACCCTGTGCCCGCCGGCCCCACCGGCAATACCGCCGGGCTGGCCCTCGGGGTGGCCCTGCTGCTGGCCCTGTTCAGCATACTGTTCGGCACCCGCCACCTGGATGCCACCGAGCACCACAGGGGCATGGTGGTGGCCATCGCCTTCGAATCCGTGGTCAAGCTGCTCGCCTTCATGGCGGTGGGGAGCTTCGCGCTCTGGCTCATCCTCAGCAAGCCGAGCCAGGCCCGCACCCTGGTGGCCAGCGATTTTCTCGATGCGGTGGTGGCGGTAACGCCGGGCAGCCTGCTGGAGCTCGCCATCTACACCCTGGTGGCCATGTGCGCCGTCATCTGCCTGCCGCGCCAGTTTCACGTGACCGTGGTGGAGAACAACCAGGGCCAGGATCTGCATTGGGCGCGCTGGTTGTTCCCGCTCTACCTGTTCATGATGGGGCTCTTCATCTGGCCGTTGGCGCTGGCGGGCAAGCAGTGGGTGGGGGCCGGCATGGCCTCGGATACCTATGTGATCAGCCTGCCCATGTCGCTCGGGTTCGACGGCATGGCGCTGCTGGCGTTTCTCGGCGGCACCTCGGCGGCCACCGGCATGGTGATCGTCTGCACCATAGCGCTGGCCATCATGGTCAGCAACGATCTGGTGCTGCCGGTGCTGCTGCGCCGCTTCTGGCAGCAGGGGCGGGACGAGCGGCTGGTGCGCCTGCTGCTGCAGGTGCGCCGCGGCGCCATCCTGCTGATCCTGCTGGCGGCCTGGGGGCTCTACCTCTGGCTCGGCGATCTCACCAGCCTGTCGCGCATCGGTTATCTGTCGTTCGGTGCCGTGGCCCAGTTCGCGCCGGCCCTGCTGCTCGGCCTCTACTGGCGGCACGGCAACCGCAAGGGGGTCTATCTCGGCCTCGCCCTCGGGGTCAGCCTCTGGTTCGCCACCCTGCTGGCGGAGAGCGGCCTGCTGGCCGGCTCGCCGCTGGCCGCCCTATTGGCGCCGCCCGACTGGCCCGCGGTACGCGACCTGAGCTTGGGGGCCTGGTGCATCTTCCTGAGCCTGTTGCTCAACCTTGCCGGCTATGTGGCGGGCTCCCTGCTCTCCCGCCCGGCGGTGAGCGAGCGGCTGCAGGCGGCCAACTTCGTCGGCAAGCCGAGCCGCGACACCACGGCGCTCTATCAGGCACGGGTCTCGGTCAAGGAGCTGGAAATGCTGGCGGCCCGCTTCGTCGGTTCGAGCCGGGTCAAGCGCGCCTTCGGCCGCTTCGCCGGCGAGCGGGGCGGCACCCTGGCGCCCCAGATGCAGGCCTCCGCCGAGCTCATCGCCCACACCGAGCGGCTGCTGGCCGGGGTGTTCGGCACCTCGTCCGCGCGGCTGGTGCTGGCCTCGGCCCTGCAGGGGCGCAACATGCAATTGGAAGAGATCGCCACCATAGTGGACGAGGCCTCCGACGTGTTTCGCTTCAACCGCGGCCTGCTGCAGGGTGCCATCGAGCACATGGGGCAGGGGATCTCGGTGGTGGACCGGGAGCTCAAGCTGGTGGCCTGGAACCGGCGTTACATCGAGCTGTTCCACTATCCCCCCGGCCTCATCCAGGTGGGCCGCCCCATCGAGGAGATCATCCGTTACAACGCCCAGCAGGGGCTGTGCGGCCCCGGCGATGTGGAGGCCCAGGTGGCGCGGCGGGTTGCCTTCATGCAGCGGGGCAGCCAGCACATCTCGGCCCGCGAGCGCCCCGATGGCCGGGTGATCGAGATGCAGGGCAACCCCATGCCGGCGGGCGGCTTCGTGATGACCTTTACCGACATCACCCCGTTTCGCGACGCCGAGCGGGTGCTGCGCGAGGCCAACGAACACCTGGAGGCGCGGGTGGCCGAGCGCACCCACGAGCTTTCCGAGCTCAACCGCCAATTGCTGCTGGTGAACCAGCAGGTGGAGCGGGCCAACCACTCCAAGAGCCGCTTCCTGGCGGCGGTGAGCCACGATCTGACCCAGCCCCTCAACGCCGCCAAGCTGTTCACCTCCTCCCTGCTGGAGATGCTGCCGCCGGCGGACGAGCCGGCCCGCATCGCCCGCCACATCGACGATGCGCTGGGGGCGACCGAGGATCTCATCACCGATCTGCTCGACATCTCGCGCCTCGAGGCGGGCAAGTTCAAGGCCAAGAAGCTGGATTTTGCCCTGCGCGACGTGTTCGACAACCTCAAGGCGGAGTTCGGGGTGCTGGCCCAGGCGGGGGAGATCCAGTTCTCGGTGGTGGAGAGCAGCCTTGCGGTCTACAGCGACGTGCGCCTGCTGCGGCGGGTGCTGCAAAACTTCCTCACCAACGCCTTTCGCTACAACCCGGGGGGGCGGGTGCTGCTCGGCTGTCGCCGGCTCGGCGACAAGGTGCGCATCGAGGTGTGGGACAACGGCCCCGGCATTCCGGCCGACAAGCAGGAGGCGATCTTCGACGAGTTCTCCCGCCTCGATCACTCCCGCACCGCGCGGGAGCAGGGGCTGGGGCTCGGCCTTGCCATCGCTCGCGGCATCGCCCTGGTGCTCGGCCACAACCTGACCCTGCGCAGCTGGCCGGGGGCGGGCTCGGTGTTTGCCGTCACCCTCAACCTGGCGACCCGTCCTGTCGCAACGACGCAGGTGGCGGCCCCCGCCCAGCGCGACAGCCAACTGGAGGGGATCCGGGTGCTCTGCATCGACAACGAGAGCGATATCCTGATCGCCATGCAGTCACTGCTGGGGCGCTGGGGCTGCGAGGTGGTGTGCGCCCAGAGCCAGGCCCAGGCAGAGGATCTCATCGCCGGCGGCTTCCTGCCGCAGCTGGTGCTCTCCGATTACCATCTGGACGACGGCAAGACCGGATTGCAGGCGCTGCACATGCTGCGTCTGGCCCACGGCAACCATATCGGCGGCATCATCATCAGCGCGGATCGCAAGAGCGAGCTGCAGGCACAGATCCGCGAACACGGCTACGGCTACATCAGCAAACCGGTCAAACCCCTCAAGCTGCGGGCGCTGATGAACAGCATCTTGCGGCCGGCCAAACTTGATGGTGATCACGAATCCGGGAATTCGTCCGATTTTTAATCGGCAGCCCCCAAGTGGCAAGATCGGCACTTTCCGACCCGGAAATGTGCCTTTTCTTCTCGTTTGAGGCTCAAAATCGGTAAAAAGTGACTTATTAATAATCAATCAGGGGTTTGCCCTCTCTCCTTTGACTCCCTTATAGTCAGGTCGCGATTATTTTTATCGCAAATCAAGTTGTGCAAAAGGCAAACCGGACGAAAGTCCGGGACGCAAAGCTTCCGGTCTAAGGGTCAGCGGTACCTAGGATAGCGGGGCCACCACAGGTTGTTTCGTCCATGGGCCAAGCCATGGTGCGATGTTGTCTGCGTTACCTGTCAGGTTGCGTTGCCTTTTTCGTTATCTATTCCAAGAACGAAATAAGGATATTCAACTATGTTAAGTCCAAAACCCTCCGTACTGGCACTGATCGTCGGGGGGCTCTGCGCCTCCTCCGCCTTCGCTGCCGCCCCCGGCAAACCCACCATCGGCTGGGGCGAAACCAAGTTCGCCATCGTCGAAGTGGACCAGGCCGCCACCTCCTACAACAAGCTGGTGACGGTTCACAAGGATGGTGCCCCGGTCAGCGTGAGCTGGAACCTCTGGTCCGGTGATGTCGGCCAGACCGCCAAGGTGCTGCTCGACGGCAAGGAGGTGTGGTCCGGCGCCGCCTCCGCCTCCGGCACCGCCAACTTCAAGGTCACCCAGGGGGGCCGCTACCAGATGCAGGTGGCCCTGTGCAACGCCGACGGCTGCACCCTCTCCGACAAGAAAGAGATCCTGGTGGCCGACACCGACGGCAGCCACCTGTTGCCGCTCAAGGCGCCGCTCAAGGAGAACAACAAGCCCTACGTCAACAAGACCGGCAAGGTGATGGGGGCCTACTACGTGGAGTGGGGGGTCTATGGTCGCAAGTTCACCGTGGACAAGATCCCGGCCCAGAACCTGACCCACATCCTCTACGGCTTCACCCCGATCTGCGGTGGCAACGGCATCAACGACAGCCTCAAAGAGATCTCCGGCAGCTTCGAGGCGCTGCAGCGCTCCTGTGCCGGCCGCGAGGACTTCAAGGTCTCCATCCACGATCCCTGGGCCGCCATCCAGATGGGGCAGGGCAACCTCACAGCCTATGACGAACCCTACAAGGGCAACTTCGGCAACCTGATGGCGCTCAAGAAGGCCTATCCGGACCTGAAGATCCTCCCCTCCATCGGTGGCTGGACCCTCTCCGATCCCTTCTTCTTCTTCGGTGACAAGGCCAAACGCGACACCTTCGTCGGGTCGGTGAAGGAGTTCCTGCAGACCTGGAAATTCTTCGACGGGGTGGATATCGACTGGGAATTCCCGGGTGGCCTCGGGGCCAACCCCAACCTCGGCAGTCCCTCCGATGGCGAGACCTACGTGCTGCTGATGAAGGAGCTGCGCGCCATGCTCGACGAGCTGAGCGCAGAGACGGGCCGCACCTATGAGCTCACCTCCGCCATCAGTGCCGGCGGCGACAAGATTGCCAAGGTGGACTATCGCGCCGCCCAGCAATACATGAATCACATCTTCCTGATGAGCTACGACTTCAACGGCGCCTGGACCAACACCGGGCTGGGTCACCAGACCGCGCTCTACGAGTCGAGCTGGGATCCCAACACCAAGTACACCACCGACAAGGGGGTCAAGGCGCTGCTGGGTCAGGGCGTCGAGCCCGGCAAGGTGGTGGTGGGGGCCGCCATGTATGGCCGCGGCTGGACCGGCGTCAGCGGGTATCAGGGCAACAACCCCTTCACCGGCACCGCCACCGGCCCGATTGCGGGCACCGAGGCGGAAGGGATCTGGGAGAAGGGGGTCATCGACTACCGCGGCATCGCCAAGGGCAAGATGGCCGGCGACTGGCAGTACAGCTATGACGAAGTGGCCGAGGCACCGTCCGTGTTCAAGGCTTCCACCGGCGAGCTCATCACCTTCGATGACGAGCGCTCGGTCAAGGCCAAGGGGCAGTACGTGCTGGCCAACCAGCTCGGCGGCATGTTCGCCTGGGAAATCGACGCCGACAACGGCGACATTCTCAACGCCATGCACGAGGGGCTGGGCCACGGTGATAGCACACCGCCGGTCAACAAGCCGCCGGTGGCCAATGCCGGCAGCGATCTCGCGGTGACCGGCCCGGCCGAGCTGGTGCTGGACGGTTCCTCCTCCCGCGATCCGGAAGGGGCGGTACTGAGCTACAGCTGGGCCCAGATCTCCGGTCCCAAGGCGACCCTGAGCGACGCCACCCAGGCCAAGGCCAAGGTAGCCGTCGATGCGGTGAGCCAGGACGTCAATCTGGTGTTCGAGCTGACCGTGACCGATGACCACAACCTCAGCGCCAAGGATCAGGTAGTGGTGACCAACAAGGCGCCACAGCCCAACCTGCCGCCGGTCGTTACCGTGCAGGACAAGGTCTCGGTGCAGGCCGGCAAGCAGGTGAGCATCACCGCCAACGCCAGCGATCCCAACGGCGACACCCTGAGCTATCAGTGGAGCGTGCCGGCCGGGCTCACCGCCAGCGGTCAGAACAGCAAGACCCTGGTAGTGACCGGCCCCAGCGTCACCGTGGAGTCCGGTTATGACCTCACCGTCACCGTGACCGACGGCGCACTGGATGCACAGGCCGCTACCCGCCTCACCGTGACCCCGGTCAGCGGTGGTGGCGACTGCAACGCCACCGATCCGGATGCCGCCAACTGGCCGGCCTGGAAGGCCGCGACCACCTACAACGGTGGCGAGAAGGTGAGCCACAACCAGCTGGTATGGCAGGCCAAATACTGGACCCAGGGCAATGAGCCGAGCCGCAGCGCCGATCAGTGGAAGCTGATAAGCCAGGTGCAGCTGGGTTGGGATGCCAATGTTGCCTACAACGCAGGTGACGTGACCAGCCACAACGGTCGCCAGTGGAAGGCCCAGTACTGGACCCGCGGCAACGAGCCAGGCAAGCACGACGTCTGGCAGGACATCGGCGCCGCCAGCTGCAAGTAATTCACCATCCACAGGGGCATGCAGGACATGCCCCTCCTTTTCCCCCATAACAACAAAAGAGCACCACCATGACCACATGCACCACACGTCTTGCCTGCCTGATCGGCGCAGCCCTGGCAAGCGGCCCGCTGCTGGCCGCCGTTCAGCCACCCACGCCACTGGTCTTTGACACCACCCGGCCGCAGAACGATCTGCAGGGATCGCTGCAGGCCGGGGTCCAGTTTGCCCAGAGCCAAATCCTGCCCGCCCATCCGCGGGAGGGTGACAACCAGCCCCGTCTCACCGCCCTGCGCAAGAGCCTGCTGCTGGTGCGCCCGCTGCAGACCGGCAACGAGGCGCCGCTGGCGCTCGAGGCCCGCGACGGCGCCGGCAAGCTGCTCGGCAGCCTCACGCTGGAGCCGCCTTCCCGCCTGCCCAAGACCGCCTACTACCTGGAAGGAACGCCGGAGGAGGGGGTCGACTTCACCCCGGGCCCCGGCACCAGTACCGTCATCAACAGCAGCAGCGAGCTGGCCAGGCTGAGCGATCCGAGCGGCGCCTTCCTGCTCGGCAAGTTGCAGCCCCATGCCCTGGTCACCATCCAGACCGCCGACGGCCGCTGGGTGCGCGACATCTTCTTGCCCCGCGATGCAAGCCTGGAGGGCAAGATGGTGCGCCTCGCCTCCAATGCCGGCTACAACTCCACCGTCTACTTCAGCGGCCGTCAGGTGACCCTCTCCCGCGGCCAGAGCCAGCAGTTCAAGTTCGTGCGCGGCCAGTGGATCCGCGATGGCGAGCTGGAAAACAACGGCATCACCTATGCGAGCGACGCCTGGAGCGCCGTGCTGCCGGCCGAGTGGATCATGCCCGGCCTCACCCTGCGCCTGAGCCAGGGGGATCTGAGCGGTGAGCTGACCGACCTCAAGGTGGGGGCGCCGGGGGAGCTGCTCATTCACACCATCGACATCGGCATGCTGACCAGCCCGCGCGACCAGTTCGCCTTTGCCAAAGACAAAGAGGCCCAGCGGGAGTATTTCCAGACCATTCCCGCCAGTCGCCTCGTCGTCAGCCAGTATGCGCCGCTGGCGCTGCCGGAAGTGATGCTGCCCGATGGCACCCTGCTCACCGACTTTGATCCGAGCGAGGGGGGCTGGCACAGCGGCACCATGCGCCAGCGCATCGGCAAGGAGCTCATCTCCCTTGGCATCGACAACGCCAACTACGGTATCAACAGCACCGCCGGGGAGGGGGAGAGCAGCCACCCCTACGTGGTGGCCCAGCTGGCGGCCCACAACAGCCGCGGCAAGTACGCCAACGGGGTGCAGGTGCATGGCGGCTCCGGCGGGGGCGGCATCGTCACCCTGGACGCCTCCCTTGGCAACGAGTTCAGCCACGAGGTGGGCCACAACTACGGTCTCGGCCACTACGTGGGCGGCTTTGCCGGCTCGGTGCACCGCAGCGCCGACCAGATCAACGCCACCTGGGGCTGGGATGGCGACAAGAACCGCTTCATCCCCAACTTTTTTGCGAGCCGCAGCGGCCAGAGCGCCTGCCTCGACGGCCAGTGCCAGGCCCCGTTTGACGGCCGCAAGTTCGGCTTCGACGCCATGGCCGGCG
Organism: Aeromonas dhakensis; assembly: GCF_002285935.1. Lineage (NCBI taxonomy): Bacteria > Pseudomonadati > Pseudomonadota > Gammaproteobacteria > Aeromonadales > Aeromonadaceae > Aeromonas > Aeromonas dhakensis. The sequence goes on along the minus strand of NZ_CP023141.1, from coordinate 4,611,570 downwards.
GCGAGCCGCTCTCCGGCTTCAACCGCTTCACCCTCTACACTCCCAACTCGGCCGCCATCATCCAGCGCTTCCTCGAGAGCAAGGCGGTGTTCGACGCCAGCTCACCTACCGGTTTCAGCAAGTGGAACGAAAGCCAGGCGAAGATGGAGCCCTACCGCCACCGGGTCACTCTCGCCGAGCAGATCACCGCGCCGGTGAGTGACCTGGGTGAGGTCAGGCTGGCCGCCCTGCTGGCCGAGTACGATCTGGTCAAGGTGGCCATGTGGGATGGCAACTGGACCCGCAACATCCAGCTGCCGGCGGCCTCGGCGGTCAATCGCGGCCGCATCGTCAGCATCGACCACAATGCCGGCTACAACAGCACCCTCTTCATCAACGGCCAGCAGATCACCGTCTCGCGTGGCTTCAAAAAGAGCTACACCTCCGACGGCAGCCGCTGGAACGAGGGGGCGCCGGCGGATCTGGCGGTAGATCGCAAGCCTGGCGCCTTCGGCGTGCCGGTGACCACCCTGATCGGCTACTACGACCCGCAGGGTCAGCTGCCGAGCTACCTCTACCCGGCGCTGCACGGCGCCTACGGCTTTGCCTATGGCGATGACGGCGAGCGGCTCGGCAACAGCGACTGCCAGCTGCAGGTGGAGACCCGCGACGGCCTGCTGCGCTTCAAGCTGGCCAACCACAGGCTGAACGCCAGCGTGATGAACAAGTTCCACGTCAACGTGCCGACCGCGAGCGAGCCGCGCAGCGCCAGCGTGCTGTGCCGCAACCAGTCACAGGCCGAGGCCCAGCTTGCGTCTGCGCCGGCCGGGCTCGGCTACACGGTCAACGGCATGCCGCTGGCGACGCGCTGATCCCTTTTCGCCTCGCGCAACGCGAGGTGCCACGGGCGGGGGCCAAGCCCCGCCCTTCTCTAGCAAGAGGTAAATATGATGACAAGAAAGTCCTCTGTGGCCACCCTGCTGGCCGCGCTCTGTCTGAGCAGCCAGTTGTGGGCCGCCACCCCTTATGACATCAATCAGGGCTATGCCGGCGGCAGCCAGGTCAGCTTCAACGGCCAGATCTACGAGGCCAAGTGGTATGCCAATCCGGGCCAGAGCCCGGGGCTGCAGGTCGCCAACGAGTGGGATTCGCCGTGGGCGCTGATGGGGGAGGGTGAGGTGACGCCCCCCGGCGGCGGAGAGGGGGTAACTCCACCTGAGCAGGGCGGCAGCGGTACCGCCGACGGCAGCCCCGTCTACCTGAGCCAGAGCGAACTGGATGCCAGGGAGCAGGCGCTCACCGACTTCCCGGCCATGACGGCAGTCAAGGCCTCCATCGCCACCCGTGACAACGCCGTGGTCGAGGCGGTGGCCCCCGGTCTGCCGCTCAACCCCGCCAACGTCAAACGGGTGGAGGGGTTGCTCAGCGAATCGCAGTTCAACTTCCTGTTCCCGCTGCGGGCGCCGGAGTACACCTATCGCGGCTTCCTGCAGGCGGTGGCCAAGTTCCCGGCCTTCTGTGGCGACTACAGCGACGGGCGCAACGCCGAGGCCATCTGCCGCAAGTCGCTGGCCACCATGTTCGCCCACTTCGCCCAGGAGACCGGCGGCCACGAGAACTGGCGACCCGAGCCCGAGTGGCGCCAGGGCCTGGTGTGGGTGCGCGAGATGGGCTGGACCGAGCAGATGCGCGGCGGCTACAACGCCGAGTGCAACCCCGAGGTGTGGCAGGGTCAGCAGTGGCCGTGCGGCAAGTTCGACAACGGCGAGTTCAAGAGCTACTTCGGTCGCGGTGCCAAGCAGCTGTCGTACAACTACAACTACGGCCCCTTCTCCGAGGCCATGTTTGGCACTGTGCGCACCCTGCTGGACAACCCGGAGAAAGTGGCGGACACCTGGCTCAACCTGGCCAGCGCCGTCTTCTTCTTCGTCTATCCGCAGCCGCCCAAGCCATCCATGTTGCACGTGGTCGACGGCACCTGGCAGCCCAATGCCCACGACCGGCAGAACGGCCTGGTGCCGGGCTTCGGGGTGACCACCCAGATCATCAACGGCGGGGTAGAGTGTGGCGGTGCGGCCGAGCATGCCCAGTCCCAGAACCGGATCACCTACTACCAGGCTCAGGCCCAGTATTTGGGGGTGCCGGTGCCCGCCGACGAGGTACTCGGCTGCAAGAACATGAAGGTGTTCGACGAGGCCGGAGCCGGCGCCCTGCCCATCTACTGGGAGAACGACTGGAGCTATGTGCCGGGCAACCCCAACGGCGGCAAGAGCTACGCCTGCAAGCTGGTGGGCTATCAGACCCGTTTCAGCGCCTTCAAGGAGCGTGACTACAGCCGCTGCGTGCAGCACTTCTTCCCCGAGGTGGTGATCGAGGACAACGGCGGTGGCACCAACCTGCCGCCGGTGGCCAGCATCAGCGGCCCGAGCGAGGCGCTGGGCGGTGCCACCGTGCTGCTCTCCGGCCAGGGCTCGAGCGATCCGGAAGGCAAGCCCCTCAGCTACGCCTGGACCCTGCCGGCCGGGGCCAGCGCCTCGGATCTGACCCAGTCCACCCTGAGTGCCACCCTGCCGCCGACCCCGGCCAGCGACACCCGCTACGGCTTCGTGCTCAAGGTGACCGACGACAAGGGGCTGAGCCGCAGCGCCACCCACGAGATCCTGATCAAGGGCAGCGGCGGTACCACGCCGCCGGATGGTAACCCGCCCTATAAGGAGGGCACTGCCTACAAAGCCGGTGACAAGGTGAGCAATCTGGGCGGCAACTACCAGTGCAAGCCCCATCCCTACACCGGTTGGTGTGCCGGTGCGGCCTGGGCCTATGAGCCCGGCAAGGGCACGGCCTGGAGCGATGCCTGGATCAAGCTGTAACGGCATCTCCGCGCAATAAAAAAGGCCCGTCAGGGCCTTTTTTCATGGGATGAATGCGTTCACAGCGGCTTTTGCCACAGGCTCAGCAGCAGATCCTGCTCCAGCGCGTCCGGCCCCTGGTGGGTGAAGGCGTGACGCTGCTCGCCGCTGGCCCGCCAGCCGAGGCGGCTGGTCTCCAGAATGTGCTCGCGCAGGCCCTGATCCATCTGCATGCTGAACTGGCAGCGCAGCTGACCCATGGGGTCGAGGCCGGCCAGGCTCGGCCAGCTCAGCGGGTGTTCCATGCTGACCGGGTTGAGGCTGACCCTCAACTGCCACTGATGGCGCGGCCCCGGTTGCAGGTAGAGCAGGTAGCCGCCCGGTGCCAGCCAGTTGACCAGCAGCTCGGTCTTGACCTTGAGATCGTTGACCAGCAACAGCTGGGCCGTGCCCGGCATGATGGGGGCGCGGGCCGGATCGGCGATGACGAACTGGCCTTCCGGCTGCGCCTTGTTGGCGGCGAAGATGGTGTTCTTGGCGATGTCGACGCCGGCAAACTGCCAGCCCGGCAGCCGTTCGGCCAGGGCGCGGCAGTAGTAGCCTTCGCCGCAGCCCAGGTGGATCAGCTCGCGCGGTTCGAGGGGGGAGAGCAGGCTGGCCATCGCCTCGACCAGCGGCAGCTGGTGGCCCTGTTCCAGGAAGTGGCGCTTGGCGCGCATCAGGGCGCGGCTGTCGCTGTCCTTGGGATTCTTCTTGCCGGGGATGAGATCCAGATAGCCTTCCGGGGCGGGATCGAAGTGGTGCTTGTTGGCGCAGTAGCGCCCCTTGGAGGCGTCATGCAGCTGAAGGGGGCTGCGGCAAATGGGGCATTGAAGGTGCATAGGATCTCTCTTGGCGAAAGCCGTGCTGGCAGGGGCGTTCGGGATTATAGGGGAGGCGATCAGAAAAGGCTGCCGTGGCAGCCTTCTTTATCCGGCGGCCCAGTGCGGGGCCGCCAGTAGCGGGGATCAGCGGGTGCCGAACACCACTATGGTCTTGCCGTGGGCGGAGATCAGCTCCTGCTCTTCGAGCATCTTGAGGATCCGGCCGACGGTCTCGCGGGAGCAGCCGACGATCTGGCCGATCTCCTGACGGGTGATCTTGATCTGCATGCCGTCCGGGTGTGTCATGGCATCCGGCTGTTTGGCCAGGTTCAGCAGGGTCTGGGCGATCCGGCCGGTCACGTCCAGGAAGGCGAGGTTGCCGACCTTCTGGCTGGTGTGCTGCAGCCGCTTGGCCATCTGGCCGGAGAGGCGCATCAGGATTTCCGGGTTGACCTGGATCAGCTGGCGGAACTTCTTGTAGGAGATCTCGGCCACTTCGCAGGAGCCTTTGGCACGCACCCAGGCGGAACGCTCGGGATTCTCGTTCTCCTCGAACATACCCATCTCGCCCAGGAAGTCGCCCTGGTTCAGATAGGAGAGGATCATCTCCTTGCCTTCATCGTCCTTGATCAAGACGGCCACAGTGCCCTTGACGATGTAGTAGAGGGTTTCCGCCTTCTCACCCGCGTGGATCAGGGTGCTCTTGGCGGGATACTTATGAATGTGGCAGTGCGACAAGAACCATTCCAGGGTGGGATCGCTTTGCGGTTTGCCAATGACCATGAGAATTCCTCTGTAGTGTCTTTTTATGGACTCGTGCGTCCGGGCAAGCTGCCAACCTTGCCATTCCTTGTATTAGTCGCAGTAGGATAAGAGCCTTTGTCTGTGCTGACAAGGCTTTGAGGGCTTTTGCCAGCTCCCCTTGCAACCCCTGCTGCGCTCCGTTCGCCATTGTAAGGAAGCTGGGGGCATCAGATGTTGATTTTGATCTAGTTAGCCCGGAAGTTCGTGAAAATGGCGGATATGTGCCGCTGTCGCGCCGTCTGGGGTATGCTATGTCGGTCAGATCTGTCGTCATCAAGAGGAAAAGTGAAATGAAAGCCAAGGTCAGCTGGGTGGAAGGCATGAAGTTTGTGGGCGAGAGTGAGTCCGGTCACCAGGTGATCCTGGACGGCGCCAACCCCGGCGAGGGTGCCAGCCCGATGGAGATGATCCTGCTGGCGGTGGGGGGGTGCAGCTCAATTGATGTGGTCTCCATTCTGGAGAAGGCGCGTCAATCCGTGACCGCCTGTCATGTGGAGCTGGCCGGAGAGCGGGCTGACTCGGTGCCGCGGGTGTTCGAGAAGATCCACCTCAACTTCGTGGTGACCGGCAAGGGGTTGGCCGAGAAACAGGTGGCCCGTGCGGTGGATCTGTCGATGGAAAAATATTGTTCAGTTTCCCTGATGTTGGAAAAAGCGGTAGAAATTACCCATAGTTATCAAATTGTTGAAGCCTGATAGCCGTGATTATTCCGATCGAATAACGCCATGACATAAGGAAAGTGCAATGAAAAAAATGATAGTGTTGCTCCCCCTGCTGGGACTGGCGGCCTGCAGCATGCCGCAGCCGACCCAATACCAGTTCAGCCAGTACCAGTGTGGTGAAGAGATGCTGGCCGTGACCTATGACGCCCAGGCCGACATGGTGCAGTTCCCCTATGCCGGCGTCTACCACAAGCTGGGCCGAGTCGAGGCGGAGTCCGGTGCCAAGTATTCCGACGGTGTCACCACCTTCTGGAACCAGGAGAAGCAGGCCATCCTCAGCCAGAAAGGGGTAACCCTGCTGACTTGCCAGCGCAAGTGACTGTCATGGTGTGATCGCAACGGCCTGCTTGATGCAGGCCGTTTTGCATTCAAAGGAAGGGATCAGCGGGTGGGCAGGGAGTCGAGCATCTTGGCGGCCAGCTGCCGGCTCAGCTGCTGACGATCCCCTTCGGCGATGGCCACGTCGCTGGCCAGGGAGATGGCGCTGCTCCACACCGCCTGCTGGGTACGCCGGTCGAGCAGCACGATGGCCAGGGTTCCCTTGCGGGCATCGGCCTTGGCCTGCAGCCCCGGCGTCATGCCGAGGCGGGCGAAGATCTCGCCGTCGCTCAGATCCTTGCTGCCGGCCACCCCGATGGCGACCCAGAGGTCGGCCTCGTCGAGGGGCACGCTCTGCCACCCCTTGCTGCCCAGCGCCTGGTTGACCGCCTGCTGGACCGGCTCCAGCCAGCCCTCGGCGCTGTCGCCGGCATACTGGAACTGCTCGGCCAGCGCATAGCGCGGCGTCGCCCCGAACGGCCAGCTGGCCGCCGGGCGCACCACCATGGTGCCCGCCTCCAGGGTCGGTGCAGCGGGGCCGCTGCTGCAGCCGCCCAGCAGGGCGGCCAATCCCACAGAGATAAATGCTAACCGCATCGTCAGCTCCTTGGCTCAGGTGATCTTGCCGGTTTCGAGCAGTTGCTGGATCAGCGGGCGCAGGATCAGCTCCATTGCGAAGCCCATCTTGCCGCCCGGCACCACTATGGTGTTCATCCGTGACATGAAGGACCCGTCGATCATCGACAACAGGTAGGGGAAGTCCACCTGCTTGATGCCGCGAAACCGTATCACCAGCATACTCTCGTCCAGGCTCGGGATCACCTTGGCGCTGAAGGGGTTGGAGGTGTCCACCGTCGGCACCCGCTGGAAGTTGATGTGGGTGCGGGAGAACTGGGGGGTAATGAAGTTGATGTAGTCGTCCATGGAGCGGACGATGGAGTCGGTGACCGCCTCGCGGGAATGGCCGCGCTCCGAGGTGTCGCGAATGAGCTTCTGGATCCACTCCAGGTTGACGATGGGCACCACCCCGATGAGAAAGTCCACGTGGCGGGCCACGTTGTGATCCTCGGTGACCACGCCGCCGTGCAGCCCCTCGTAGAACAGCAGGTCGGTGTCGTTCGGCAGGTTCTGCCAGGGGGTGAAGGTGCCCGGCATCTGGTTGAAGGGCACCGCCTCGTCGAAGCTGTGCAGGTAGCGCCGATACTGGCCGCTACCGTTCTGGCCGTACTCCTGGAAGAAGCTCTCCAGCAGGCCGAAGTCGTTCGCCTCGGGACCGAAATAGCTGATGTGGCGCCCCTGTTCGCGCGCCTTGCGGATCGCCACGTCCATTTCCGGGCGGGTGTAGCGATGAAAACTGTCCCCTTCCACCACGGCCGCCTGATATCCGAGCTGATGAAACATGGAGCGAAAGGCGATGGTGGAGGTGGAGGTGCCGGCACCGGACGAACCGGTAACCGCAATGATGGGATGCTTGGCCGACATAGAATTCTCTCTTCCTTGGGAGTTTCCGTTATAAGGGCATGTTCCGAGTACGGTCAAGTGTGCGGTCTGACAGTACCGCCGCGCAACTGCTTCGCTGGCGTGCCAGCATCGGCGGCAGACAAAAAAGGGCTGCCATGGCAGCCCTTGCGACAAACAAGAGAAAAACTACTCTGCCTGCTTGTTGCTGGCCGCAGGCTTGATCCCCACCAGCACGGCCCCCAGCAGGATAAACAGCACCCCGAGCGCCTTGCCCGGCTCCAGCGGTTCGGCGAAGAGCGGAATGTTGACCGCCAGCAGGTAGACCAGCGCATAGCTGGTGCTGAGCAGGGGGTAGGCGATGTTGAGCGGGGTGGAGTGCAGCGCCGCCAGCCAGCAGAGCAGCGACAGCACATAGCAGCCGATGCCGGCCAGGATCACCAGCAGCGGCAGCGGATGGGCCAGCATCAGGGCGAGATCCGGCTGCCAGGCCGGCAGCTGGATCGCCCCCCACTTCATGCCGAGCTGGGCCACCGTTACCAGCACTATGCTGCCGAGCACGTAGAGATACCCCTTCAGCGCCTGCTGATGACCGCCGCTCATAGCAAACCTCCCAGCAGCAGGGCGCCCACTATGATGGAGCCCACCCCCAGCCAGTTGTGATAGCTGATCTGCTCGTGAAAGAACAGTCTGGAGCCCACCAGCACCAGCACCAGATTGATGCTGAGCATGGGGTAGGCCATGCCGAGCGGCAGCCGTTGCAGCAGGTAGATCCACAGCAGCATGCCGCTGCCGAGGGCCGCCACGCTGGCGATGAGCCAGGGAGAACGCAGCTTCTGCCAGTGGTTGCGGGGCCGGCGCTGCCAGCTGATGACCGCCTGCTTTTGCAGCATCTGGCCGCTGCAGGTCAGCAGGCACACCAGCAACAGCAGCAGTATGTCCATCACTGGGCCCCGTGGTAGATGAGCAGGGTCAGCCGGTGGCTGACGATGGTCTCGTCGGCAGGGGGCACCGGGCCTGTGTTGCCGTCGCGATCCGTCTTCATCAGCAGGGCCACCTGGCCATTTTTGCGCGCCTGTGCCAGCCAGGCCGGGAAGTCGGCGCGGGCCACGTAGCGCCCCGCTGCATCCGGGTAGCCGAGGCCGTAATGGACCTCCCCCTTGCTGTCGAACAGGTTGATCTCGCTGCGCCGGGTGCCCCAGGCGAGGGAGGAGGCCAGTCCGACGTCGTTGGCCAGCAGGGTGCCTGACTTCATCAGCACGGCCTGGTTGGCCTCGATGAAGCGCTCCGGCAGCTTGGAGTCGATCAGCGATTGCGGCAGTGCCCAGGGCAGGCCGATGGCCAGCACCATGGGGCAGAGCGCGCTCAGGGTCCAGCGCTGGCTGATGGCCTTGAGCTGAACGAAACCGAGCAGACTCCAGCCGGCGAAGATGACCATGGCCACCGCCAGCGCACCGTGATCCTCCTCGCCGTAGACGGCGTGGCGGGGGGAGAAGGCCAGCACCGCCATCACGATCAGGCAGATGAGGCCGAACAGGCCGTTCAGCCAGGCGTTGACCTTGAAGGCCCGCTCTTTCCCCTCCTTGAGCAGATCGATGGCGCTGGCGGCCATCAGCATGGCCAGCGGGGCGAAGCAGGGCAGGATGTAGGTGAGCAGCTTGCCCTTGGCCACGCTGAAGAAGAGGAAGGGCAACACCACCCAGGCCAGCAGGTAGAGGGTCTCTGGGTTTATCTTGCGCTCCTGCCAGCCCTTGCGCAGGGCGCCGGGCAGCAGGCCGAGCCAGGGCAGGGTGCCGAGCAGCCCCATGGGCAGGTAGTACCAGAACGGCGCCTTGTGCTGGGCGTTGTCGGCGGCGAAGCGCTGGATGTGCTCAATCCAGAAGAAGTAGTGCCAGTAGTCCGGCTCGCGCAGGTGCACGGCGATGGCCCAGGGGGCTGCCAACAGGGCCGCACTCAGGATGGCCAGCGGCCCGAAGCGCACCAGCTCGAGCAGGCGGCGCTGATAGATGACGTAGGGCACTATGACCACCACCGGCACCGCCAGGGCGATGAAGCCCTTGGTGAGAAAGCCCATGCCGCAGGCGAGGCCGAACAGCAGATAGCCGCCGATCCGGCTGGCAAGGGAACCCTCCTTGCGGATGATGTAGAAGCTCACCATGGCGGCGTTGAGCCAGAGGGTCACCATGGCGTCCAGTACGCTGTAGGTGCCGATGCCGTAGACGATCAGCAGCGACAGATAGATGAGCCCGGCGAGAAAGGCCTTGCGCCGGCACTGCCACAGCTGCAGGGCGAACCAGAAGATGAGTACGGCACTGAGGCCGGTGGCGGCGGCCGAGGCGAAGCGCACGGCGAAGTTGGTGTCACCGAACAGCTGCTGGCTGATGCTGTTGAACCAGTAGCCGGCGATGGGCTTCTCGAAGTAGCGCAAGCCCAGGAAGTGGGGGACCACCCAGTCTCCGGTGCTCACCATCTCCCGGCTTATTTCGGCGTAGCGGTTTTCGTCCGGGCTCCAGAGCGGCCGCTGGTCGAGCGGCAGCAGGTAAAAGAAGAGAAAGAACAGGGGCAGGGCCCACTTGGTCAACGTCATGACATCCTCTGTTGCATGGTGTGATTAGCGCGATGGTTAGTCCTGCCACCCGAAGTGGCGTCATTCATCTCAGGCCTCGGCCTTGCAGCCGAGCCAGCCCTCCCGCCCGGGCAGGGTGCCGCGCACCAGCCGGCCGGTCGGCAGCGTGGTCGGGTCGGATGGTAACAGATCCCCGAGCGGCACGAAGCGTATGCCGCGCGCCCTGGCTTCGCCGAGCAGGGCATCGAACTGATCCGCCATCACGATCCCTTCCACTTCGGCATGGATGGTGTAGACGTGGAGGCCCTGCGCCGGCGGGGTCGCCAGCTGATCCAGCAGGAAACGGTTGAAGCCGTCGACCGTCACCTGATGACCCACTACCTCATCGAAGGTGGGCAGGTTGACCGGGATCTGCGGGGTGCCGGGGCGGCCATCCTGCAGCAGGGGCCGAAACAGGCCGCTGCCGCGACAGTCGCTGTTGTAGCGAAAGCCGAACTGCTCCTTGGCCTGGGTGGTAAGCGGGTCGGCCCGCCAGCCGGCGGCGGCGGAGCAATCCACTTCGCGCCCCAGGATCTGGTTGAGTGCATCTACCCCGAGCCGGGTCTGACGAATCAGCTCGGCTTCGTCCCAGCGGCCGGTGTTGGCCTGCCAGCCGTGGTGATCCCAGGCGTGCAGCCCCACCTCGTGACGGGCGCTGTCGGTGTCGCGCATCAGGGAGCCGAGCTGCTTGCCGATGGACTTGCCGGGCCAGGCGGTGCCGGCCAGCAATATGTCCAGCCCATAGAGGGATGCTGCGTTGGAGCGCAGCATCTTGAGCAGAAAGCGGGGTTTTAGCAGGCGCCACAAGTGGCGCCCCATGTTGTCCGGTCCGACCGAGAAGAAGAAGCTCCCCTTGACCTGATGCTTGTCGAGCAGTTGCAGCAGGCGGGGCACCCCGTCACGGGTCCCCCTGAAGGTATCGACGTCGATCCGCAGACCTACCTCAGTCATGCTCGACTCCCGTGGTGACCGCCCCTTGCAGGAAGAAGTCGAGGGTGTTGCCTATGGTCTCTTCCATCTCGATGGTCGGTTCCCAGTCCAGCAGGCGGCGGGCATTGGCGATGCTCGGCCGGCGGTGGGAGACGTCCTGATAGCCATCGCCGTAGAAGGATTTGCTCTCCACCAGCTTGAAGCCGGCAAACGGCGGGAACTGGTTGCGCAGCGGGTGAGCCTCGAACTTGGCGAGCAGGATCTCGGCCATCTGCTGGATGCTGGCCTCGTTGTCCGGGTTGCCGATGTTGATGATCTGGCCGTCGCAGCGGTTCCCCTTGTTCTCGATGATGCGGAACAGGGCCTCGATGCCGTCCTCGATGTCGGTGAAGCAGCGCTTCTGGGCGCCACCGTCCACCAGCTGGATCGGGGTGCCGTCCACCAGGTTGAGGATCAGCTGGGTGATGGCGCGGGAGCTGCCGATGCGGGCGGAGTCCAGGCTGTCCAGACGCGGGCCCATCCAGTTGAAGGGACGGAACAGTGTGAAGTTGAGCCCCTCTTTCTTGCCGTAGGCCCAGATGACGCGGTCCAGCAGCTGCTTGGAGACCGAGTAGATCCAGCGCTGCTTGTTGATGGGGCCGACGATGAGGCGGGAGCTGTCTTCATCGAAGCTGTGATCGTCGCACATCCCGTACACCTCGGAGGTGGAGGGGAAGATGATGCGCTTGTGGTACTTCACGCAGTAGCGGACGATCTTGAGGTTCTCCTCGAAGTCGAGCTCGAACACGCGCAGCGGGTTGCGGGTGTACTCGATGGGGGTGGCGATGGCCACCAGCGGCAGGATCACGTCGCACTTCTTGATGTGATACTCGATCCACTCGGTGTGGATACTGATGTCCCCCTCCACGAAGTGGAAGTTGGGGTGACCGATGAAACGATCCACCGCGCTGGAGCCGATGTCGAGGCCATAGACCTCGTAGCCGCCATCCTGGAGCAGGCGCTCGGTCAGGTGGTTGCCGATGAAGCCGTTGACGCCGAGGATCAGCACCCGGGTCAGCCGCGCCTTGCGCAGGGCATTGCTCGCCTTGGCGCCGACCTTCATCCCTTCGACCAGCCCCAGTTCACGGGCCAGCTGGGCGCCGCGCACATAGAGCCCCCCTTCGGCCTGACCGGCCACGATCTCCAGCACTCCTTCACCGCAGGCGATGCGCAGCGGCTCCTGGCTCAGGATGGTGCCCGGCTGCTTGTCGCTCTGCTGGGCCAGCCAGTGGCTCTTCCACACCGTCAGCTTGCGATCACCGGCGAAGCTGAAGGCGCCCGGGTAGGGCTGGGTGACGGCGCGCACCAGGTTGTGCAGTTCGCGGGCCGGGCGGTGCCAGTGCAGCTCGCCATCGGCCGGGGTGCGGCGGCCATAGTAGCTGGCCTTGCTCTCATCCTGCGGGGTGAGGCGGATGTCGCCGGCGCGCAGCTTGGGCAGCTCCTGCTCCAGCAGCGCCCGGGCGGCGAGACGCACCTTGCCGTGCAGGGTCAGCGCGGTGTCGTCGTCGGCAATGGCCACCGCCTGCTGGGCGACGATGGCGCCGGCATCGGGCTTGGCGGTCATCTGGTGCAGGGTGATGCCGGTCTGGGTCTCACCGTTGACCAGGCACCAGTTGATGGGGGCGCGGCCGCGGTAGGCGGGCAGCAGGGAGCCGTGCAGGTTGAAGGCGCCGACGGTCGGGATGTCGAGGATCGCCTGCTTGAGCATGTTGCGGTAGTAGAAGGAGAAGAGGGCCTGGGGCGCCATCTCCTGAATGCGCTCGATCCAGAGCGGGTGGTTCACGTCCTCGGGGGAGTAGACCGGCAGGTTGTGCTCGGCGCAGAGCTGGGCGACCGAGCCGAAGAAGCGGTTCTCGCCAGGATCATCGGCGTGGGTGAAGACGGCCTGGATCTCGTAGCCTGCCTCGAGCAGGGCCTCGATGCCGGTGCAACCGATATCGTGATAAGCAAAGACGACGACTTTCATTGTTCAGCTTCCTGTTGCGAAGGGGTGGTGGCGGTGCGCACGATCCGGTGGATGAAGTAGCGGGGACGGGCGCGCACGTCTGTGTACATGCGGCCTATGTACTCTCCCAGCAGCCCCATGCCCAGCAGCTGCACGCCGACAAAGGTGAAGAGAATGGCAAAGAGGGTGAAGACGCCATCGGCGGCCCAGTCGGCGCCCAGAATGAGGCGCATCAGGATCAGCAGGATGGAGAAGGTAAAGCCGATGCCCGCCACCACGCTGCCGACGATGCTGAGCAGACGCAGCGGGGTGGTGGTCATGCAGGTGACCAGGTCATACATCAGGTTGATGAGGTGCATCAGCCCGTATTTGGACTCGCCGTGGGCACGCTCGGCATGGCCCACTTCCAGCTCTATGGTGCGGCGGGCGAAGCTGTTGGCCAGGATGGGGATGAAGGTGCTGCGCTCCTGGCAGCAGAGCATGGCGTCGATGATGTGGCGGCGATAGGCGCGCAGCATGCAGCCGTAGTCGCTCATGTGCACGCCGGTGGCCTTTTGCACCGACTTGTTGATGAGCTTGGAAGCGGTCTTGCGAAACCAGGAGTCCTGGCGGTTGCGACGCATGGTACCCACCACGTCATAGCCCTGCATGGCGGCCTCCACCAGGCGGGGGATCTCCTCCGGCGGGTTCTGCAGATCCGCGTCCAGGGTGATCACCAGATCCCCCTTGGCGGTCTCGAAGCCGGCCATGATGGCGGCGTGCTGACCGTAGTTGCGGTTGAGCAGCACCCCGACCAGCTTGCTGTCCTCGCGGGCGGCGGCTTCGCTGATGAGCTCGGTGGAGCCGTCGTGGCTGCCGTCGTCGATGAGGATCACCTCGTAATCCTGCGACAGCTGATCGCAGGCGGCGGTGACCCGGCTCAGCAGCACGGGCAGGCTGGCCTCCTCGTTGTAGACGGGGATGACCACCGAAACCAGCTTGATGTCAGTGTTGTTCACGTTTGGTTACTCCAATATGTCGATAAGGGCCGCGACCACGCGGTCAACGTCGGCCAGCGTCATGTCCGGGAAGAGTGGCAGGGTGCACAGGCGTGAGGAGTTCCACTCGGTATGGGGCAGGCTGAGGGTCGGGTAGCGTTCGCGGTAGTACTTCTGGGTGTGGGCTGCCCGAAAGTGCAGACCGGTGCCGATGCCACGCTCCTGCAGCGCCTGCATCAGCTGGTCCCGATCGAGGCCGCAGCGCTCGGGGTCGACCCGCACCATGAACAGGTGCCAGGCGTGCAGGTGGGGGTAGCCGGGCACGGCGAGGGGTGCCAGCGGCAGACCGGCCAGCCGCTCCTGGTAGCGGGCCACCAGTTCGGCCCGTTTCGCATTGAGCTCGGGCAGGCGTGCCAGTTGCACCAGGGCGATGGCGGCGTTGATGTCGGCCAGGTTGTACTTGAAGCCCGGGGTGATCACCTCCGCCTGCGGCTTGCGGCCCAGGCTCATGCGATCAAAGGCATCCACGCCCAGGCCGTGGAATTTGAGCATCCGCACCTTGTCTGCCAGCGCCTTGTCGTCGGTTACCAGCATGCCCCCTTCGGCGCAGGTCATGTTCTTGATGGCGTGGAAGGAGAAGATGGCGGTGCCGCTGGCGCCGATCCAGCGCTCCCGATAGCGGGTGCCGACCGCGTGGGCGGCATCTTCGATGACCGCAATGCCGTGCCGGCCGGCCAGCTCGAGGATGGGGTCCAGGTCGAGGGGGGCGCCGGCATAGTGCACCGGGATGATGGCCTTGGTCCTGGCGGTGATGAGCGGGGCGATCAGCTCGGCGCTGGTCATCAGGGTATCCGGGTCCACGTCGACGAAGACCGGCTCGGCCCCCAGCAGGGTGATGATGTTGATGGTGGAGACCCAGGTCTGGGAGGGGGTGATCACCTCGTCTCCCGGGCCAATGCCCAGCGCCATCAGGGTGACGTGCATACCGGCGGTGGCGGAGCAGAGGGCGACGGCATGCTGGCAGCCGAAGGTATGGCAGAATTGCTGCTCCAGTTCATGATTCTTCGGGCCCGTGGTGATCCAGCCCGATTTCAATACATCACAGACAGCACTTATCTCGGCATCGCCCATGGCTGGCCGTGAAAATGGCAGAAAATCTTGCATATGAGATCCAACAAAGAATATTAATCAGCGCCCATAAAATTGGGCTCCCCCAAACTGTTTTACTCAACATACGGATATAAAAGCGGGCCTGCAATGGTCCAGAAACAGCTGGTAACAATTAACTGGTGCGGACATCTTAGGTAGTGTGATAAATATTTATAACCCCCCAAACCTAATGTTTTTCCAAATTACAAATTCTCTGACATTCTGGTTGTATCAATATGAACATTACTGTATTTGGAAGTGGCTACGTGGGCCTGGTTCAGGCCACCGTGCTGGCCGACGTCGGTCACCAGGTCATCTGTGTCGATGTCGATGAACAGCGGGTGGCTGCCCTGATGGACGGTCATGTCCCTATCTATGAACCCGGGCTCGACACCCTGCTGCAACGCAACATCAAGAGCGGCGCCCTGGTGTTCACCACGGATGCCGTACAGGCCGTCGAACACGGTGATGTGCAGTTTCTGGCGGTGGGGACGCCACCGGGGGAAGATGGCTCCGCCGATCTCAGCCACGTGCTGACGGTGGCCGAAACCATTGCCCGGCATCGTGACCGGCCCGTCATCATAGTCAACAAGTCGACCGTGCCGGTGGGCACCGCCGACAAGGTGACCGCCAGGGTGAAGAGCATCCTGCAGCAGCGGGATCAGTCGTTCGCCTTCGACGTGGTCTCCAACCCCGAATTCCTGAAAGAGGGCTCCGCCATCCAGGACTGCCTGCGGCCGGATCGCATCGTGGTGGGCACCGCCAACGAGGCCTCCCGCCAGCTGATGCGCGAGCTCTACGAGCCGTTCAACCGCAACCACGACCGCATCCTGTTCATGGATGTGCGCAGCGCCGAGCTGACCAAGTACGCCGCCAACTGCATGCTGGCCACCAAGATAAGCTTTATCAACGAGATGGCCGGACTGGCCGAGCGGGTCGGCGCCGACATCGAGATGGTGCGCCAGGGGATAGGCTCGGATCAGCGCATCGGCTATCAGTTCATCTACCCGGGTTGTGGCTATGGCGGCTCCTGTTTTCCCAAGGATGTCAAAGCCTTGCTGGCCACGGCCCAGGAGCTGGAGTACGACACGCCGCTGATCCGGGCGGTGGAGCGGGTCAACGAATTGCAAAAATCGCGGCTGTTTCAGCTGCTGTCGGCGTTCTTCCGCTCCGAAAGGGAGACCCTGGCCGGCAAGACCATCGCCCTGTGGGGGCTGGCGTTCAAGCCCAACACGGACGACATGCGCGAGGCGCCGAGCCGGGCCCTGATGGAGGCGCTGTGGCAGGCCGGTGCGACCGTGCAGGCCTATGATCCCGAGGCGATGCAGGAGGCCCAGCAGATCTACGGCAACTGCGACAAGCTGCGCTTGATGGGCACCAAGGAGGCCGCATTGTTTGGGGCCGATGCCCTGGTGATCTGCACCGAGTGGAACCACTTCAAGGCTCCCAACTTTGCCGCCATCAAGCAGGCGTTGAAGCGACCCCTGATCGTGGATGGTCGCAATCTGTTTGATCCGGGCCGCATGAAAGATCATGGGTTCCATTATTACGCCATCGGCCGGGGCGAATCGGTAATGAAATAACATCTTGTCATATTGGGCCGCCATCAATAATCACTGTGTGGCGGATTAATCTGCTGGATATTGGCTGCAGCGAGATATTGCTCTCACTATTTTTATGGTGAGGGCGAGTTTTGTCATCATAATTTAATATTGTGAACCGCTTCACTTTATTTATTCTATTTTGTCGATATGACCCGGCGCTTAATTATTGCGGTCACCCTTGTCGTTATCCGCTATCGGGGAGAGAGAACAGGCCGCGCCAGGGGCGCAGGGTGTTTGCAGAACCGGCATGAACAAGATCCAGCAAGGTGGCAGCAATGCCAGTCAACATGGCCCTGCGCAGTTGCGCAGGGCCATGTTGTTTTATCGGGTGCAGGGAGATCCGATGGGAACAGACAGGGAGAAGGGCGGCCAGGGTGGCAGGCCCGCAACGGCGATGGGCAGGCTATTGCGGTAGGTCGTCCACCTGCGCCCTGTCGAGGGTCGCCTTGGGCACTATGTTCACGCTTTCGTGCAGCTCGCTGTACACGATCACCGCCACGCCCTGCTGCAGCTGAGCTCTGACATCGTCGACCTTGTCGGCCAGACTGACATCCTGTTCGCCATACTCGGTGCCTTCCTGCAGCACGAAGTGCTCGAGCAGGTTGTTGAGGGTGTCTGCATCCAGCTCTTGCCAGGGGATTATCATGGTTTCATCTTCCGTTACCAGAGAGCGGGTATTGTCTATCTGCGGTCGGCCAGCGCAAGGGATTTATCTGGCCGCCCGCCGATGAGGTGAGAGAGTGGCCGCCATGGCTACCGGCCCGTACCTTGAGTCTGCTCCTGCAGCCACTGGCTAATCCGCTCCTCCAGCCAGAATCTTGGCCGCCAGGGCGTGCCGTGCAGGAAGCCCACGTGGCCGCCCCGCCGGCTCAACTCGTAACGCACCATGGGGGAGAGCTGCTCCGCCTGCGGGATCACCGCCTCGGTCATGAAGGGATCGTCGGCGGCGTGGATCACCAGGGTGGGGATGGGGATCTGCGCCAGCATCCCCAGGCCCGAGCAGCGCTGGTAGTAGTGATCGGCGCTGTCAAAACCGTGCAGCGGCGCCGTGACCTGCTCGTCGAAGTCGCGCAGGGTGGTGATGGCGCGCACCTGCTGCGGCTGCCAGCGGGCGCTGGCCGCCGCCTGCCGCCGGATCTTCTGCTGCAGGTTGTGGCGCATGGTGCCCAGCAGATAACGCTGATAGACCCGCGAGAAGCCCTGATTGACCCGATCGGCACAGCTGTCCAGCCGCAGCGGCGCCGAGATCACCACCGCCGCCGTCAGCTCGCGCGGGCAGGCGCGCGCCAGCAGATTGACCAGCATGTTGCCCCCCAGCGAATAGCCGATGGCGATGAGCGGCTTGCCGGGAAAGCGGCGGCCGAGTTCGGCGATCACCGCCTGGGCATCCTCGATGGCACCGGAGTGATAGGCCTGCAGCAGCCGGTTTGGCTCGCCGCTGCAGCCGCGAAAGTGCATCAGCACCGCCTCGTTGCCCTGGCGTTGCAGGTGGGCGAACAGCCCCTTGGCATAGTGGGAGTGAATGCTTCCCTCCAGCCCGTGAAACAGCACGATGAGCGGTCGCTCATCCCGGCTGATCTCGCCGCTCCAGGCGAGATCGACGAAGTCGCTGTCCGCCAGCTCGAAGCGCTCGGCCACGAAGCGGGCCGGCTGGCGGCGCAGCCACTTGGGCAGGATGGTTTGCAGGTGGGGATTGCGTGCCCACCAGGGGGCGTGAAAGTGGCTTTCGATCAGCATGCTGGGTCCGGGACAGAAAAGGAAACGGCGAGCAGCCGGGCTGCTCGCCGTCGGGATCAGGCCGGCAGGCTGTCGTGGTGCTCGGCACCGCGCAGCATGGCCTGGATCAGCTCGTTGGCTTCAAACTTGGTCAGCGCCTCGTGAGCACCCACCTGGTGGGCCCGCTCCACGCTTATCTCGCTCGAGAGCGAGGTGTGCAGGATGATGTAGGCCCCCGCCAGCTTGGCGTCGCTCTGCACCTCGAAGGCCAGCTCGTAGCCGTCCAGCCCCGGCATCTCGATGTCGCTCACCAGGATGTCGATGGGAGTCTTCTGGGCGGCCCGGGTCTGCATCAGGGTCAGCGCATCCTTGCCGTTGGTGCACACCTCGTAGGGGATGTTGATGTAGTCCAGCGCCGCCATCAGCTGGCGGCGGGCGACCGAGGAGTCATCCACCAGCAGGATCCGCATCGGCTTGATCCGCTCCCGCTGTACGTCGGTCAGCACCGGGTAGAGGTGGCTGGGGTCGTCCGGGTAGACCCGGGAGAGGATCAGCTCCACGTCCAGCAGCTGGATCAGCTGGTCATTGACCCGTGTCACGCCGGTCACGAACACGTTGTGGCCGAGGGAGGCGGGGGGCGGCGCTATGTCGCGCCAGTTGCATTCGGTGATCTTGTCGATGCCGCGCACCAGAAAGCCCACCAGGGTGCGGCGGCAGTCGGTGATGATGATGAAGCAGTGCGGCATCTCTTCCTGGCTGATCGGGCGATAACCCACCGCCATGGCCATGTCGATCACCGGGATGGTAGTGCCACGCATGCTGGCGGCACCGAGCACGGTCGGGTGCGAGTGCGGCATGGCCGTCAGCTGGGTGTAGGGCACTATCTCTTTTACCTTGAGGGTGCCGATGGCGAAGGATTGCTTGGCCGAGAGATGAAACAGCAACATGCCCTGGGATTGGTTGGCCTTGCTTTTCATGGCAGATGTCCTGTGAGTCAAAACGGTATCAGTCGATTCAGGCCCCTAGCATAAAGGATTATAGGAGAAATGGCCCTTCCGTTATTAACGACCGTTTGCCGTAAAACTGGACTCATTTCATCCATTTATTGCGGCGATCCGCCCTGGTGCGAACCGCCGGGGGCCGAGCTGCGAGGGGGCGGTCAGACCGCGAGCAGGGTTGCCAGCGGGCAGCCGAGCCACTGCTGGCAGGCGCAATCGAGGGTGCTCTCATCCTCGTAACCGAGTTTGCTCGCCACCTGAGGAGCCTTGCTGCCGCTCTTGAGCAGACGCACCGCCTGCAGCAGCTGCCACTGCGCCCGCAGGGCATCGGCCGCTAGTGCCGGCTCGCTGAGGCCGCGCTGCGCCAGCGCCTGCTGCCATGCCTCGTTGCCACCAGCCAGGCCAGCGGCCAGCCCCTGCCAGGCAGTCTGCAGCGCAACATCCGCCTGCGGCTGGATGGGGCAGCCCTGTAGCTCGTCCAGCAGTACCTGCAGCCGGTGACCGTAGGCGCCGTGCCAGTCGCGGGGGCGTTGCCAGTCGGCCAGGCTGTCGAACAGGGGATCCAGCAGCGGGCCGGGTTGCAGCCAGCCCGCCTGGGCGGGCTGGTCGACACGCACCGAGCAGGTCAGCAGATCGTAACGGCAGCCGGCCAGCGGGCTGAACGCGGCCAGGGCATCGGCACAGAGCCAGAAGTGGTTTCCCGCCGTCAGCAGCAGCTCATGGGCGCCGAGTCGCAGCAGTGCCGCACCCCGTGCAATCCGCAGCAGTTGCCCTGTCGGCACGCGTTTGCGAACGCCGACTTGCAGATGGGGGGTGAAAAAATGCTGATGTTCGATGGCGTGATGCATGTAAAAACCCTGATATGATGCTGCCCGGAGGTAACAAAAATGGAAACCAGACGTAAAAAACGCTTCATTGCCGGGGCTGTTTGCCCGGCGTGCGGCAAAATGGACACCATGATGCTGTATATGGAGCATGGAGTCGAGAAGGTGACCTGCGTCGAGTGCGGGGACACCCAGGTGCAGACCGAGGCCGAGGTGGCCAAGGTAACCCGCGAGACCGAGCAGGTGATCGGGGTGTTTCGCCCGGAATAATGGAGGGGCAGAGCGCAGATGGTGCCTATCCCTCGGGCTGATGGCGGCCGCCAGTCTGCACGGGCCAGCGCGCCGCTCACTCCCATGAGTGCCGGCCAACGGGATGGCGGGCGGCTTTGCATTGCCATCCCCTGCTGGCTTTTTCATCACGACTGAGCCGGGCCCACCATATGCTTGTCTGCCTTTTTGAGGTATTCTGGGCCCGTTTTTTTCTATCCGCAGGATCCCTGACATGAAAGTAGCTCCCCTGAGCGTGGTTACGCTGGAATACACGGTCACCGACGAACACGGTGAAGTCATCGACACCACTGTCGGTAAAGAGCCTCTGGTGTATCTGCACGGTACCCGTTATCTGGTCTCTGGCCTCGAAGCCGAGCTGGAAGGGCGCTGCGTGGGCGAGGCGTTCGACGTCACCCTGACGCCGAGCCAGGCCTATGGCGAGTACGACGAGAACCTGGTGCAAGAAGTGCCGGGCGAGCTGTTCGACGGCATGGAAGTGTCTGAAGGGGATACTTTTGTGGCCGAGACCGACGAAGGTCACCGTCCGGTGACCGTGGTCGAAGTGTCCGAAGAGTTCGTCAAGGTGGATGGCAACCATCCGCTGGCCGGCGTGACCCTGGGCTTCAAGGTCGAGATCAAGGACGTGCGCGCCGCCACTGCCGAAGAGCTGGCCCATGGCCACGTGCACGGTGCCGGTGGTTGCGGTCACGATCATGGCCACGACCACGATCATGGTCACGACCATGAGCACGGCGGTTGCTGCGGCGGTGGCCATCACGGCCACGATCACGGTCATGACCACGGCGACGACCATGGTCACGGCGGCTGCTGCGGTGGCGGCGGTTGCGGTGGCAAGGGCCATCAGCACTGATCACGGCATGGCCGATGATAAAAAAACCCGCGCCTGGCGCGGGTTTTTTTATGGCTGCGCACTCAGTAGTGCGGCGGCGGGGTCTCTTCGGCCATGCTGGCGATCTGGCTTGGCTGCACGCTCTGCAGCTTGTCCACCAGCAGCTGGATCCGATGCTTGAGCCGATCCAGCTCGCGCCCCTGGGTGGTGACCTCCTCGTTGAGCTGCTCCACCGTGTATTCGGCGAAGGCGAGGCGGCTTTCCAGGGTTTCGAGGCGATCGTTTAATTGCTGACTCATGGGCCTTTTGGTCCTTACTTGATAGTCCAGATTTCGGCCAGGCCGCTGGAGCTGGCGCTGACAAGGTGGCTATTGTCGCGCAAAGCCACGCCGTAGACCACTGCGCTCGGCGGTTTCACCTTGGGATGGGGCGAGACGCGCCAGCTCTGCAGCAGGCTGCCGTCGCTCACCTGCCACAGGGAGAGCTGGCGGGAGGGGGCGCCGGTGATGAGCCACTTGCCGTCGTTGGCAAAGCGCGCCGTGGTGTAGACCTCGAAGCGGTGGTCGAACTGCAGCCGGCTCAGCTCCTTGCCGGTTTTCAGATCCCAGATGCTGGCCTGGCGGCTGTCAGCGGTGAAGGCGAGCCGTCCGCTCGGATCGAGCCGGGCCAACACCACCCGGCCGGCGTGGTTGAAGCGCCACACCACCTGGCCGCTGCGGGTATCCCACAGGTAGGCGCTGTAGTCGTTGCCGCCGGTGAGGGCGTAACGGCCGTTGGGGGAGATGTCGACTGTGTTGACCTGCTCGGTGTGGCCGAGGAATTGCAATCTGCGGCCGGTGCGGGTGTCCACCACCTCCGCCTTGCCGTCTTCCCGGCCGATCAGCACCTGGCGACCATCGGCGGAGAGGGCGATGTCCCTCAGCCTGGATTCAGGAAGCGAATAGTAGCCTTGGGACTGGCCATCCTTGAGGCGCCAGATCCCGAAGGTATTCAGGCTGGCGGTCACGGCGTGGCTGTTGTCCGCCGAGAAGCGGGTAATGATGACGAAGTCGTCCGGATTGTCGGACTGGCGCCAGCGCCAGCGCTCCTTGTCCTGCTCCAGGTCCCACACTACCGTGCCCTGGCCCAGGCTGGAGACGATGGCCTGCTTGCCGTCACTGGCCAGATCGGCGCTCAGCAGCCCCTGGTTGGCGAGGGTCAGTTGCCGGTCCGGCGATGAGCTCTGTTCGCAGCCTGTCAGTATCAGGCAAACCGCGACGAGATAAATGGCACTTTTTATCATTTTTCCTGTCTCATGCTTTCGTTACCTGCGATCACGGCGTTAGTATAAGGCGCTTATCACGATAAACCTCTCATTTCACGAAGGAACCGAGAGCGGTATTTAGAGTTTTGGAGAAACTGATGAACAATTTTCTGAAGGTGTCCCTGTTGGCTGCGGCGGTTGCCGTAGGTCTGACTGCTTGCCAAAAAGACGAGAAGACTGCTGCGAATACCGCAGAGGTCAAGGCAGAAGCCAGCAAGCCGGCAGAGGCCCCCAAGGCTGAAGCCAAGAGCTTTGAAGAGCAATCCGGCTATGCAATTGGCCTCTCCATGGGTCGTTATATCGCCAATACCCTGGAGCGCCAGCAGGAGCTCGGCATCAAGCTGGACAATGCCGTGATCCTGAAGGGCGTCACCGACGGTCTGGGCAAAGAAGCCAAGATGACCGACGAAGATATCCAGAAGGTTCTGCAGCAATACGATGCCAAGATCAACGAGCTGACCAAGGCCAAGGCTGACAAGGATGCGGTGGAAAACCTGAAGAAGGGTGAAGAGTACCTGGCCGCCAACGCCAAGAAAGAGGGCGTGAAGAGCACCGAATCCGGCCTGCAATACCAGGTCGAGAAGATGGGTACCGGCGCCAAGCCGAAGGCCACCGACATCGTCAAGGTACACTACACCGGTACCCTGACCGACGGCACCAAGTTCGACAGCTCCGTCGATCGCGGCGAGCCGGCCACCTTCCCGCTCAACCAGGTGATCCCGGGTTGGACCGAAGGTGTGCAGCTGATGCCGGTTGGTTCCAAGTTCAAGTTCTTCCTGCCGTCCAAGCTGGCCTATGGCGAGCACGGTGCAGGCTCCATCCCGGCCAACGCCGTGCTGGTGTTCGACGTTGAGCTGCTGGCCATCGAGAAGCCGGCTGCCGATGGCGAGAACGCCAAGAAGTAAACGGCCCGCGTTGAAAAAACGGCTCCTTAGGGAGCCGTTTTTGCTTGTATATCCTGCCGAATGGCGGGATAAAAGAGAGAGTCGCCAACTGTGCTAAGATGGCGAAATAGACAACAAAATCAATTGCAAGGATGGCGCCGTGGCGGAAAGCAAACCCCGAGTCCTGCTGGTGGAAGATACCCGCAGTCTGGCAGTGGTCTATGAACAGTATCTGGCCCAGGATGGCTATGAGGTGCTGCGGGCCGACTGTGGCCAGCAGGCCCTGGCCCAGCTGCTGAGCAGCCCGCCCCCCGTGGTGCTGCTGGATCTCGAGCTGCCCGACATGTCCGGCATGGACATTCTGCAGCAGATCACTGAACAGCAGCTGCCCTGCTCGGTGGTGGTGATCACCGCCCACGGCTCGGTGGACGTGGCGGTGGAGGCGATGCGGCTCGGTGCCTTCGACTTTCTGACCAAGCCGTTTGACGGCAAGCGGCTGTGCGCTACCGTTCGCAACGCCTTCAAGCACCAGCAGCTCAGCTCGCTGGTGGCCCAGTACCGGGAGAACTTCGAGCGCAGCTCGTTTGCCGGTTTCATCGGCGCCTCCATGCCGATGCAGGCGGTCTATCGCATCATCGAGAGCGCGGCGCCAAGCAAGGCGACCGTGTTCATCACCGGCGAGAGCGGTACTGGCAAGGAGGTGTGCGCCGAGGCCATCCACCAGTGCAGCCCGCGTCGCGAGCAACCCTTCATCGCCCTCAACTGCGCCGCCATCCCCCACGACCTGATGGAGAGCGAGATCTTCGGTCACGTGAAGGGGTCGTTCACCGGCGCCCAGGGGGATCGCAAGGGGGCGGCCAGCCTGGCGGATGGCGGCACCCTGTTCCTCGACGAGATCTGCGAGATGGATCTCGACCTGCAGAGCAAGCTGCTGCGCTTCATCCAGACCGGCACCCTGCAGCGGGTCGGTAGCGGTAAGCTGGAGACGGTGGACGTGCGCTTCGTCTGCGCCACCAACCGGGATCCCCTGGTGGAGGTGAAAGCGGGGCGTTTTCGCGAGGATCTCTACTACCGGCTGCACGTGATCCCGCTGAGCCTGCCGCCCCTGCGCGAGCGGGGCGAGGACATACTGCTGCTGGCGCGCAACCTGTTGCAGAGCTACGCCAAGGAAGAGAGCAAGCGTTTCAAGGATTTCGATGCCGAGGCGGCGCGGGTGCTGCTCGACTACCCCTGGCCCGGCAACGTGCGCGAGCTGCAGAACGTGGTGCGCAACATAGTGGTGCTCAACGACCGCGAGCTGGTGAGCCCTGACATCTTGCCGCCGCCCCTCAATGGCAGCCGGGGGGGGCTGCCGCTGGCGGTATCCGCACCGGCGCCGGTCGGCAGCACCGAGCCTGTGATGTCCAATGCCCCGATCCGCCCGCTCTGGCTGGTGGAAAAAGAGACCATAGAGCAGGCCATCGCCAGCTGTGACGGCAACATTCCCAAGGCGGCGGCCCTGCTGGAGATCAGCCCCTCTACTATCTATCGCAAGAAACAGAGCTGGGAGGAGGCGAGCCTGGTCTGACGTCTTGGGGCTACCCCCTCGGGGGATGAAGCGTGCGGGGCGGCCCATTGGCCGCCCCGCTGCGTTTCTGACGATGGCTGACTAGAGCTTGCCCAGCGCCTTGAGTCTGGCCAGCCGCTCTGCCTCGTTGGCCTTGAGCCAGCGATCCTGCGACAGCAGAAACCAGGCGCGGGCGAAGTATTCGGCGGCGGCCGGATCATCCAGCGCCAGCGCATTTTCCCCCAGCTCTTCGAACACATAGCCATCCTCGGGCGCGCCGGCGGCAGCCATGTCGTCCTTCAGTTGGGTCAGCTCGGCCCGGGCCTGCTCGTGTTGTTCCTGGGCCCGGCTCAGGCGGGCCAGACTCCAGCGGGCGATAAAGGCCTTGGCCTGATTGTTGTGCTGCTCGTGCCAGGCCAGGCATTTTTGCTGACATTGGCGGGCCTCTTCCAGCCGGCCCAGTTCGAACAGGGTCCAACCCTGATTGTTGTAGAGGGTGGCGAGCCAGCCGCGCACCTTTGGATCCTGACTGCGCTCCGCCAGCTCCATCGCCAGCTGATGCCAGCGGCTCTGCTCCTCCAGCGGTGCGGCGATGGCCACCATGTGGGCCGCATCGATGGCGAGATAGAGCTCCTTGTGCTTGAGCCCAAGCTGCCACGCCTGTTCAAACAGCGTCCTGGCGCTGGCCTTGTCGCCGGCGGAGTTGAAGGTGCGGCCGCGCTCCAGCAGGGCGCGCAGGCGGGCCCGCGGGGTCGCTTCGGTGAGGCGGGGCTCTATCTCGTCGAGCAGCTGGTGCGCCTCGGCAAACTGGCGTTGCAGCGAATGGGTGCGGGCTATCTGGGTGAGCAGCTCCAGCTCGTACTGCAGATCGGCGGCGGCGCGCGCCTCGGGCAGCAGAGCATGAAAACGCAGGGCGGTGGCGGCGGGGTCCTTGTAATCCCACTGCGCCATGAAATCGGGCGGATTGTCCATCTGGCCTCCTTGCTGGCGATCCTTTCACCAAGATGCCTGCAAGCCATTGTTTGTACAAGGGGCCCTCGTCACAGAGCGCCCCTTGAGTCATGGTAACGGCAGCGGCCAGCCGGTCAGTAGACCATGGCCAGGCTCATCAGCATCAGGCCGAGGGCGGCGAAGGCTCCCTCCTTGATGGCGAGGCGCGGCACCAGTGCCTTGGGCAGGGCCGGAAACAGGCTGAGGGCAA
Organism: Aeromonas dhakensis; assembly: GCF_002285935.1. NCBI lineage: Bacteria > Pseudomonadati > Pseudomonadota > Gammaproteobacteria > Aeromonadales > Aeromonadaceae > Aeromonas > Aeromonas dhakensis. The sequence goes on along the minus strand of NZ_CP023141.1, from coordinate 4,585,736 downwards.
AGCCGAGCCCCGGCATCAGCCAGTGGAAGGCCGGGTTGCGCAGGCTCGGGTCTGCCGCACCATTGATGATGATGAGCAGAATGAAGAGGGTGAAGGCGGGCAGGATGAACCAGCGGGCACTGCCGGCCGCGACCGCTCGCAGCGGCGAGATGCGATAGAGCAGCAGGGTCACGATAAACAGCACCAGGGGGGCCAACAGGTAGAGGGGAGCCGGGTTCATAACGGGTATCCTGAAAAAGGGGGTAAACAGCAGTGGCGGGATTTAATCAGCCCGCAGCCGGGATGACCAGCCACAAGGGCCCGGGCTGTGAAGAAGATCCCAGGCAAAGGTTTGCCGGTGGCACCTCAGCGCAGCCAGTACCAGGCGGCAAAGCCGAGCCAGCTCAATACCAGCAGCAGCCAGGGCAGGGGATGCTGGCGGGTCACTTCCACCAGTTCGACGATGTCGTCCTGCTCCTCATCCTGCTGCGCTGGGTGAGACTGTTTGGCCTTGGCCTGCAGTTTTTTCTGGCGATTGGCCTCGCGGGCCCGCGCCTTCATCTGCTTCTTGTATTCGTCTATGCCTTTCTGGATCCCCTGGGCGATCAGCTGGGTCTGCTCCTTGGTCTGTCCCGGTTTCTGGTTGGCGCGGGCAATTTTCATCGCCTCTTGCTGGGTCTCGGGGGAAATCTTGTCGTACTTCGCCATCAAAGGGTCTCCTCGGCATCGATTGGCGGGGAGTATGCCATAAAAACGGCGCCCTCAGGCGCCGTTGCAACAGCTTGTGAGCCGGATCAGGGCTTGTAGTAGGTCACGGTCGCATAGGGCAGCGGATTGAGGGTGCCCTGGGACTCGGCGTACTCCATGAACATCTCGTTCTCGCCCACGCCGGAGTCGACGTAGTCACCCTTGTTGGGCAGCTCTTCGCGCTTGAGCAGACCGCTGTAGCCATCTTTGCCGGAGGCGATGTAGGTGTTGGCACCAACGCGGTAGACCTTCTCGTCATCCAGCGGCAGCCACTGGCCGTTGGCGTCCAGCATCTCCAGCTTGGTGATGCGGGAGCCCTTGGCCAGCTTGCCGTCATAGGTGTAGCTCAGGTGGCCGACGTAGGGGAAGGCACCGCTGGAGGCGGCGATCCCGGTCTCCAGACCGATGGAGTAGTCAACGGCATACTCCAGGGTGGCACGCACGTCCTTGCCCTTGAGGTTGAAGGCGGCGATCTTGTTGCCAAACGGCAGCAGGGTCCCCATCACGTAACCGACCGAGAGCGGGCCCGCGTTCACGTCGGCACGCACGCCACCGGCGTTCTGGATGGTGAAGTCCACCTTGGTGTTGAGCTTGTTGAGCTTCCAGTAGAGGGATTCGGCCACCAGGGGATCGATGAGGCCGGCGCCGTCCGGAGTGGTCGGCACGCGCACGTGGGGCAGCTTGGTCGGCACGTCGGCGATGATCTTGGCCTCGAGCTCGGCCACGGCCGGCTTGTACTCGGTGTCGATCACGTCGCGCATGGCGGTGTCTTCCGGCACGATCTCGATGACCGGAGACTTGCTGATGAAGTCGACCACGTTGGTCTGCTCGGTGCCGCTCAGCGGAACCTTCTTCTTGGCCACTTCCTTGGTGAAGTCGTCGCCGGTCATCAGGGTGTTGCGCCCTTCACACTTGGTGAGCTCGCCTTCCTTGCTCAGGGAGACGTTGACCAGGCCGTAGCCCTTGGCCCATTCACCGGCCTGCACGATACAAGTCTTGCCGCCGTCCGGGTTGTTGACGATCTGGGCATAGGTGTTGTCGTCGGCCGGGTTCTGGTTGTGGGCGGTGTAGCCGATGCTGTTGAGCTCGGTGATGTCGCCGAGGAAGGTCTGGGAGTGACCGCCGACGATCAGGTCGATGCCGTTGACAGCCTTGGCGACCGCCTGGTCATTTTGCAGACCGATATGGGTGACCATGATGATCTTGTTGGCACCCTTGGACTTGAGGGTATCGACCATTTTCTGGGCGGTCTCAATCATCGGCAGGAATTGGGTGTCTTTGTCCGGTGAGGAAATATCATGCATATTTTCCAGCACCAGTCCGAAAATACCTACGCTCTCGCCATTGACTTCCTTAATGACATATTCGTGAATATTCTCGCTGTCCTTCAGGGTGGCGCTACTGGATTTCACCATATTGGAAGCCAATACCGGGAAATTCACCCGTGAGACGAAGTCTTTAATTGCCTGGTTGCCCAGATCGAATTCATGGTTGCCGAGCACCATGGCATCGATACCCATGTCGGAGAGCAGTCGGGACTCCTCTTCCCCCTTGAACTGGGTGAAGTAGAGGGTGCCCTGGAAGGCGTCACCACCGTTGAGCACCATGAAGTTGCGGCCTTCGCTGGCCGCCTGGCTGCGCAGCTCGTCCAGCTTGAACTTCAGACGCGGATAGCCGCCCAGCTTGGCGTTGAACTTGAACAGCTCCTGCCCGCTCGGCTGGATCGCCAGGGCATTTTCGGTCGGGTCGAGGTGGGCGTGGGTATCATTGATGTGGGCAATGGTCAGATCCAGCGGAATATGTTCCTTGCTGCTGTTTTCTGAATTGCAGGCGGTCAGCCCGAACAGGGTAATTGAGACGGTGACGGCCAGTAGCGTCTTCTTCATCGGTAATATTCCTCTTGTTGTTATAGTCCTGTATATCGTTCCTGCATGACAGGAGTGTGGCGATTCTAGGCAAAAAGTAATAATTGGAAATAAACAGAGCTGATTCCTTTGAGCTACTGCACATTAATAAAGCAAATAAACGTTTGCGTGATTTTGCGCAGCAGGACTGGGGCGCGGCGGGGATTTTCCATCAGCACGGCGGGTGATGCAACCCTGCCGTACCCGGGCGGGATTCAGGGTGCCGAAATGATATTCAGCCGCTGCAGAAATTGTTGCGGGGTGAGCGGGCGACCATAGAGATAGCCCTGCAGGTAGTCGACGTGACGCTCGGTGAGAAAGTCGGCCTGCTCCCGGGTCTCGACCCCCTCGGCGATGGTTTTCAACCCCAGCCGGGTCGCCAGATTGATGGTGCTGTCGAGAATGTGGCGGGAGAGGGCGTTGGTGCCGATCATGGCGACGAAGCTCTGGTCGATCTTGAGATAGTCCACGTGAAACTGCTGCAGGTAGGTGAGGCTGGAGTGGCCGGTGCCAAAGTCGTCCAGCCCTATCCTGACCCCCATCTGCCGCAACTCGTCAAACAGCTGCCCGGTGAGCTGGTTGGGGGTGATGAGCTCTCGCTCGGTCAGTTCCAGCACCAGGGTGACCTCGTTGGCGGCGAAGGCGGCGAGAAAGGTGCGGCAGTCATCCACCAGGCTCAGCTGCTGGCAGTGACGGGCACAGATGTTGAAGCTGAAGTGGAAGCGGGGTGGCAACGCTGCCGCATGGGGGGCGAACTGCAGCCGCACCTGCTGCATCAGGGTCTGGGTCATCAGGATGATGAGGCCGCTCTCCTCCGCCAGCGGGATGAAGAGATCCGGCCGGATCAGCCCCTGGCTGTGATGCTGCCAGCGCATCAGCACCTCGCAGCCGTGCAGCTGGCCACTCTGGCTGACGACGATGAGTTGCAGATAGGGGATGAACTCCTGTTTGATGATGGCGCGTCTGAGCTCCTGGGTCGGGGTCGAGATATGGCTCCACCAGCGGTAGGTGGCGAGGCCGGCCAGCCCTCCCAGGAGCAGGATCAGCAGTATGATGGTGCTCTGTTTTTGTAGGGTGGTGGTCAGCACGGCGCTCAGCGGAAATCCCTGATTGAGGCTGTAGTTGAATGCCGCCGAGTCGAGTCGGTAGTTGAAGCCCCGCAGCCTGGGCGGTTGGCCATCGTGCACCTTGCCACGCAGGTCGAGCCACTGCTCGCCTATCTGTACCCAGCTGTGCGCCCCGGCGAGGCGCCACTGCAGCGGTTTGCTCAGGTGATAGGGGTTGATGGCGACCACCACGGCGTTGCTCCCCTCGCTCAGGTGATAAAACAGCAGTGACGGCTTGCGTCCGAGCCGGGTCACGGCCTCCAGCCTGAGTCGCTCGTGGCGAGCGTCCTGCAGCCGGTCCTCGAGATCGATCTCGTCGAAGATGGAGGAGCAGTAGAGGCGGCCGTTGCGGGAGAGGTTGATCGAGCGCACATAGGGGGAGGTGGCGACCAGCACCCGCAGCTCGCGGGCCACCTCGCGACAGGGGCGGCTGGCCAGCGGCAGGGCCGCCCTGGCCGCCTGGGTCGAATGGGAGAGAGCGCTGTCGATCTGCGTGATGGCGCGCTCGGCGGCGGTCTGGGCCTGCTGCCGGGTCATCGACCAGGTTTGCCAGTAGAGGGTGGCAAGGGAGATGAGGATCAGGGTGGCGCAGCAGAGCAGGCTGGCCAGGAGACGAGGCATGTTGCTGCTACGCAGAAAGGGGAACACCATGTACCACGCCTCGTGAAGGTTCAATTGAACAAAAAAAGGTCGGACATACTACACAATCACACCTCAATCTCCTAGCCACCACAAGGGGCTTCAGCGACCCACCAAAAAGCAAAGGCGGCCCGCAGGCCGCCTTTATCCGTCATCACTGGCTGGTCGAGCTTACAGCTGCTCGATGCCGACGATGTGCCAGGGTGCATTGTCCTTGGCCAGGTTGCGCTCGAGGTGCCACACCTCCTTGATGTCCTCCTCGACCTGCTCCTGGCGATCCATGTAGCGGCCGCTGAAGCGCACGCTCACCTGGGCCCAGTCGCTGCCGTAGTCGGCGCGCACCAGCTGGGTATCCACATACATCACCTCGGTGTGCTGCTCACCGGTCAGCTCGGCGCGGTCGGCCTTGAGCTGCTCGAACAGCTCGGGGCTGACGTATTCGCGGATCTTCTCCAGATCGTTCTTGTTCCAGGCTTCCTGCAGGGTGCGGTAGTGATCGCGGGCGCCGGCCAGGAAACCGTTCATGTCAAAACCTGGCGGCAGGCGGAACGGCACGTCGCTGTCGGCGAAACCGGTGGCCTGCGGGGCGCCGTGGTTCTGCTCGAACTGCTGGGGAGCCGCACTCTGGGGCGGCTGATAGCCGGCATAGGCCGTCTGTTGCTGCTGCGATGCCGTCATCTTGCCTTTGCGCAGGGTGCGGAACAGGAATACGCCGCCCAGTGCCAGCAGGGCGATCAGCAGGAAGTCCATCCCTTGCAGGCCTTCGAAGGCACCGCTGCCCAGCAGGTAGGCGAACAGGCCGCCGGCCAGCAGACCACCCAGCAGACCACCCATCATGCCGTTCTTTTTCGGCGGGGTCTGGGCGCCCACGGTGGGGTTCTTGGTGTCTACCGGCTTGGCGGCGGGCTGGGCCGGCGCCGTCTTGTAGCTCTTGCCGAAGGATTTGCCGCCGCCAAACTTCTTGGCTTCGGCGTGAGGTGCCCCCAGGCCAATGGCCAGGATCACGGCAAACAGGGTCAGCATCTTTTTCATTTTGACTCTTTTCACTCTCGTCTGTGGGTGGGGCATGCTCTGCTTTGGCAAGCTCAGCGAGGCGCATGGCAGGCTGCATGTCCCTAAATGTGTCGCAGCTTGGGCCGATATGTACCATGATTGGCATGAATTATTCATGAACGAAGAACCACGTCGTGTGGGTGTCAATGGCAGGAGTGTGTCCCATGAAAAACAGACGGTTGAGCCGCAAGGAGCGCAAACTGCGCAGCAAAACCAGACAGAGCAAGGGTGAACTGACCCTGGTCTGGCCCTTTATCGTGGTTTGAGCCCCGTTTTGCGCGGCAACGGTCATCAGGAGGCGATGGCAGCAACCAACAGGAGGGCGGTTGGGCCACAGAGAAGTGAATAGCGCGTATTTGCGCTCGCGATGGCGGGGTTTCTTTTGTAAAATTCCCGTCCCCTTCCCGCTGCGGTTTTTATGTGTATGGCAGAGCAAGTGACGGCGAAAAAAGACGCCAAGACACAACAGCTGAAAGTCCCTCCCCACTCTTTTGAGGCCGAACAGTCCGTACTGGGCGGCCTGATGCTGGACAACGAGGCCTGGGATCGGGTCGCCGAACGGGTGATCGACAAGGATTTCTACAGCCGTCCGCATCGCCTGATCTTCCAGGCCATGACCCGCCTCTCCAACGCGGGCAACCCCATCGACCTCATCACCCTGCAGGAGGAGCTGGAGCGCTCCGAGCAACTGGAAGAGGCCGGTGGCTTCGCCTATCTGGTGGAGATCGCCAAGAACACCCCGAGTGCCGCCAACATCAGCGCCTACGCCGAGATTGTGCGTGAGCGGGCGGTCGTGCGGGAGATGATCTCGGTCGCCAACGAGATAGTCGAAGCGGGCTACGAGCCCCAGGGCCGAACCTCCAACGATCTGCTGGATCTCGCCGAGAGCAAGGTGTTCCAGATCGCCGAGCAGCGCACCAGCGCGAACGAGGGGCCCCAGCCCCTCAAGCTCATCCTGGAGCAGACCGTCGACAAGATTGAGGAGCTGTTCAAGACCCCCCACAACGGGGTGACCGGCGTTTCGTCCGGCTACAACGACCTGGACAAGATGACCGCCGGCCTGCAGCGCTCGGACCTGGTCATCGTCGCGGCCCGTCCCTCCATGGGCAAGACCACCTTTGCCATGAACCTGTGCGAGCACGCGGCCCTCACCGCCGACAAGCCGGTGCTGATCTTCTCCCTCGAGATGCCCTCGGAGCAGATCATCATGCGTATGCTCGCCTCCGTGGGGCGCATCGACCAGACCAAGGTGCGGACCGGTCAGCTCGACGACGAGGACTGGGCCCGTCTCTCCTCCACCATGGGGCTCCTGCTCGAGAAGGGGAAGATGTACATCGACGACTCCTCCGGCCTGACCCCGACCGAAGTGCGCTCGCGCGCGCGCCGGGTGGCGCGGGACAACGGCGGCATCAGCATGATCATGGTGGACTACCTGCAACTGATGCGGGTGCCGGCACTGTCTGACAACCGTACCCTGGAGATCGGTGAAATCTCCCGCTCCCTCAAGGCGCTGGCGAAAGAGCTGCAGTGCCCCGTGGTGGCGCTCTCCCAGCTGAACCGAAGCCTGGAGCAGCGGGCCGACAAGCGCCCGGTCAACTCGGATCTTCGTGAATCCGGCTCCATCGAGCAGGATGCGGACTTGATCATGTTCATCTACCGCGACGAGGTCTATCACGACGACAGCCCCGACAAGGGGATCGCCGAGATCATCATCGGCAAGCAGCGTAACGGCCCCATCGGAAGAGTCAGGCTCACCTTCCAGGGTCAGTTTTCGCGCTTTGACAACTACGCAGGCCCTGCGTTTGACGATGATTACTGATGAGCAATCCGCAGGGTGATGCCTACTCGGGAGTCACCATTGCGATCCTGACGGGGAGGGCGTTCGCAAGAAGGCCGACCCCGCCTCCATAAACAGTTTTCCCGGTTCGACAATTCTGCCGGTCCGGCCTTAGACGATGACATTTGAGGGCTGACACCACCCGGTGCCTGAATATCATGCCCTCGTAAGGGAAAACAGATGAAAGCGGCTATCGCCCAGATCAATACAGCGGCCCTGCGCCACAACCTCGCCGTGGTCAAGCGCCACGCCCCCCAATGCAAGATCATCGCCGTGGTCAAGGCCAACGCCTACGGCCACGGCCTGCTGCCGGTCGCCCGCACCCTGGTGGATGCAGATGCCTACGCGGTGGCCCGCATCGAGGAGGCGCTGATGCTGCGCTCCTGCGCCGTGGTCAAACCCATCGTGCTGCTGGAGGGTTTCTTCAGCGCCGCCGACCTGCCGGTGCTGGCGGCCAACAACCTGCAGACCGCGGTGCACACCTGGGAGCAGCTCGAAGCGCTGGAGCAGGCCGAGCTGCCTGCCCCCGTGGTGGCCTGGCTCAAGCTCGACACCGGCATGCACCGGCTCGGCGTGCGGGCCGACGAGATGCCTGCCTTTATCGAGCGGCTCGGCAAGTGCAAGAACGTGGTGCAGCCGTTCAACATCATGACTCACTTCAGCCGCTCCGATGAGCTGGAACAGCCCACCACCCGCGAACAGATCGACCTGTTCAGCCATCTGACCGCGCCGCTGTTGGGTGAGCGGGCCATGGCCAACTCGGCGGGCATCCTGGCCTGGCCGGATTCCCACTGCGACTGGGTGCGCCCAGGGGTGATCCTCTACGGCGTATCGCCCTTCCCCAATACGGTGGCGGCGGATTACGACCTGCAGCCGGTGATGACCCTCAAGACACAACTGATTGCGGTGCGGGATCACAAGGCGGGCGAGCCGGTGGGCTATGGCGCCAACTGGGTGTCGGATCGCGATACCCGGCTCGGGGTCATCGCCATCGGTTACGGCGACGGTTATCCACGGATGGCCCCCAACGGCACGCCTGTGCTGGTCAATGGCCGCATCGTGCCCCTGGTGGGGCGGGTCTCCATGGACATGACCACGGTGGATCTCGGCCCAGGCGCCACCGACAAGGCCGGCGACGAGGCTGTGCTGTGGGGTGAGGGGCTGCCGGTGGAGCGGGTGGCCGACCAGATCGGGACCATTCCCTACGAGCTCATCACCAAGCTCACCTCCCGCGTCTTTATGGAATACGTCTAGCTGCCGTGAGCGCCAAACGTGAAAAAGCCCCGCATGCGGGGCTTTTTTATACCTGTGGATTACCGATGTTACTGCCTGTGCATCCGCACGAACTTCTCCATCAGTTGCTCTTCGGTTTCCACGTGAGCGGGATCCCAGATGATGCAGTCGATAGGGCAGACACTGATGCAGGTCGGCTTCTCGTAGTGACCGACGCACTCGGTGCAGCGACTGGGGTCGATCTCGTAGATCTCCTCGCCGAGGCTGATGGCCTGGTTCGGACACTCGGGATCGCACATGTCACAGTTGATGCACTTGTCGGTGATGAGCAGGGACATCTCAGGCGGCCGAGTGGGGCTGACGGGTGTCCTCGCGCTCGCCGAGGTTGCGCAGCAGGATGCCGTAGTTAACGTCCACTTCCTTCGGTACCGGCACGTAGACCACGTGGCCGTTGCCCGGCGCTGTGTCGATGAGTTCGCCCTTGCGGTTCTGCATCTGCTCCAGATTGAAGCTGAGGTTGCCCTGCGGGGTCATCAGCTCCAGGCTGTTGCCCACCAGGAACTTGTTCTTCACCTCGACTTCCACCATGTCGCCGTTGCGACCGGTGATCTCGCCGACGAACTGCTGGGTGTCGGAGACCGAGTAGCCGTAGTCGTAGTTCTGGTATTCGCTGTGGTTGTGACGGCGCAGGAAGCCCTCGGTGTAACCGCGGTGGGCCAGATTTTCGAGGGTGCCCATCAGGCTGCGGTCAAACGGCCGGCCGGCTACCGCATCGTCGATCGCCTTGCGATAGACCTGGGCGGTGCGCGCACAGTAGTAGAAGGACTTGGTACGGCCTTCGATCTTCAGCGAATGCACACCCATCCTGGTCAGCCGCTCCACGTGCTCGACGGCGCGCAGATCCTTGGAGTTCATGATGTAGGTGCCGTGCTCGTCCTCGAACGCGCTCATGTACTCGCCCGGACGGTTGGACTCTTCCAGCAGCACCAGCGCATCGGTCGGTTTGCCGGCACCCAGAGTCGGGTCCACTTTCTGCACGGCGATGGGCTCCTGGCGATGGACGATCTGGCCCACCTCGTCCTCTTTACCCTCGTGCACCTTGTACTCCCAGCGGCAGGAGTTGGTGCAGGTGCCCTGGTTGGGGTCGCGCTTGTTGATGTAGCCGGAGAGCAGGCAGCGGCCGGAATAAGCCATGCACAGCGCGCCATGGACGAACACTTCCAGCTCCATCTCAGGGACCTGCATGCGGATCTCTTCGATCTCGTCCAGCGACAGCTCGCGAGAGAGGATGGCACGGGTCAGGCCCATCTGATGCCAGAACTTCACCGTGGCCCAGTTGACCGCGTTGGCCTGCACCGAGAGGTGAATGGGCATGTCCGGGAAGGCTTCACGCATCATCATGATGAGACCGGGGTCGGACATGATCAGCGCATCCGGGTTCATCTCCACCACGGGGCGCATGTCGCGGATGAAGGTCTTGAGCTTGGAGTTGTGGGGCTGGATGTTGGCCACCACGTAGAACTGCTTGCCGAGGGCATGGGCTTCGTTGATGCCGAGCTGCAGGTTCTCGTGATCGAATTCGTTGTTGCGCACCCGCAGGCTGTAGCGGGGCTGGCCGGCATAGACGGCATCGGCGCCATAGGCGTAGGCGTAACGCATGTTCTTGAGGGAACCTGCGGGGGAGAGCAATTCTGGTTTAAACATGTCGGACTCTTATGTCTGATTGCAAATCAGGACGGCGCCACCTGATGGCGTCGTATGGGTTGAGCTGCGCCGGGAGTGGATACTCACACCGCACACCCGGTCACGGCATACCCGGCATCGGCCGGATAGACGGGGTGCGAGATTGTACTCGCCCTCACCGCATCATGCAATTTGGCAGGGAATCATCCCCGGCGCGAGTCGACGGGTAAAATGGGCCGCTCAGGCCCAGCGGGAGAGGGGGGAAGGCATGGCGTAGGCATAGCCCTGCTGATAGTCGCAGCCGAGCCGGTTGGCTGTCTCGATGTGCTGCAGGGTTTCGACCCCTTCGCACACCACCTTGATGCCGAGCCGCTGCAGGTACTCCACCAGACCGGTCAGCATGCGCAGGGCATGGGGTGTCTTGCTGGCTTGCAGCAGCAGGGAGCGATCCAGCTTGATGATCTCGTAGGGTAGCGCCATCACTCGCTGGAAGTTGCAGGCCTGGGTGCCAAAATCGTCGCAGGCGATGTGGGCACCGTGCTCGCGCAGCACCTCGATCAGCGCCCGATGCGGAGGGTGCAGCGGGGCATGCTCCAGCACCTCGAACCAGATCTCGATCCCCAGCTTGCGCGCCTGGATCAGCACCAGCAACAACAGGTTCTGATAGGTGGGGCTGCTCAGGGTCGGGTTGAGGTTGATGGAGAGCAGATAGGAGCCCGCCTTTGCCAGGGTCGGCAGATCCCGCATGACGGCTCTGAGCATGACGATGTCCAGATGCAGGGATTGATCCTCACTGAGGGAGAGAAAGTCGATGCCCTGATAACTCAGCTGAGCCGGATCCCAGCGTCTGGCCAGCACCTCATAACCCTTGACCTGATGGTCCCGCCCTATGATCGGCTGATAGAAGGGCACAGCAAGCTCTGCGGCCGCAATGCTTGCCATGTCACTTATTGGGTACTCTTCTTTAAATGCAAACATGGCACTTACCCGCAATATAGATATGGCTTCAAATAGTACATTACGGGAGCCAATACCCTTTGTAGGAGTATTCTGATAATCGGCGGGCTTAATAATTTATTATGGCTATCAATATAGGAACATTCCTATTAATTCGCTTTATGGGCATATACTAAGATAAGAGCCAATGGCTACAGATTGATAAAAATATTTCTTGCGTGCGGTGGATGTCTGATTGGTGTGAAATAAATATGAAGAGATATTTTTGGGTGCTGCTGTTTTTTTGCGGGCATGTCTTGGCGTCGACTGATATCAGTGTCGGTACTCTCTATGACTATATGTCATCGGAAAAAAACACCCAGCTAAAAAGAATCCGGAATATGGGTGATGAGACCGCCTTTATCAAAATAACGCTGGCCGAGATTGTATATGGTGCCGATGGTGTTCCAAAGGAGCGGGAGTTACCGGAGGAAGGCGTTCGCCAGCTGGTCACCAGTCCATCACGGTTGATTATTCCTGCAGGCGGCTCTCAGGCGACCCGCTTTATCTATATGGGCGAGCGGGATCGGGAACGTTATTTTCGGGTGCGCTTTGTGCCGGTCAAACCACAGGGGGATGAAATAACAGAATTACCCTTGAAGTCACATCTCAGCGCCGGTGTCAGCATTATGACCGGTTATGGCACCATTTTGTTTGTTGCCCCAAAAGTGCCCCGTTACGACACGCGAATGGTGCGTGAAGATGGTGCCCTTTATGTGCAGAACCTCGGCAATGCCACCGTGGTTCTCGATTATCTGGAGGTGTGTGACATAACGTCATGCAGCCAACCGGAGAAGCTGCATCTGCTGCCCGGCGTTAAAAAACGGGTCAGCCAAGATGCCGCCAGTACGGTTCGTTTTGAACTGATAGAAGGAAAGCAGTCGGTATTCAAGGAGTTCAAATTCTGAATAGCGATATGCCATATGAATATCATCAAAGAATAAGGAGTGGTTATGAAGAGGTTATGGTTCGCCCCCGCACTGTTGTTGGCAAGCGGAACCCTAATGGCGGCCGAGCAGGTCGAGCATACGGTAACGGTGACGGCGCAGATCCCGACTGACAAATTTTATGTGCAGCCGGTCGGGGACTGGATGAATACCCCGCAGAAACTGACCTTCAACCCCTTTAGCCAGAAGCTGGATCCTTTGGCCAAGCAACTGGAGATGAAGAGCACCCTGGGCTCCATCAAGGGCTATCTGGTCTATCCCGCGACGATGGCCAGCGGCAAGGAGAGCATCGGCCTGACGGTCAAGGTGGCAGGTACGGCACTGACTACCGCGTCTCAAGATTTGTTGAACCAGGCGGACGCCAGTACCGGCAAACAGGTCGGGCTGGAGATCATCCCCGCTGCGGCGCCAACCGGTGGCTACAAGCCCGGCAACTATCAGGGGATTGTCAGCATGATGTTTGAATCCGAGGCCCCGCCTGCCCAACCCGCTACCTAAATTCATTACAAATTAAGACCCAAGGGGCCGCGTGGCCCCTTTCTAGTGAGGCATCTATTTATACAGGTTGAAGACCATGGTTCGAACTCATCTTCTCTTGCTTGGGTTGTTGCTCTCGGCCCCTGTGATGGCGGCAGAGCCAGCCCTGTTGCTGCAACAGGCACGGCAATTGCCGGAAGGGTTTGAAGAGCACTTTTTTGGGGTGCCGCTGATGGTGCGAGTCACAGTCGATGGCCGCCTGCTGGGGGATGGCGAAGTGCTGCTCGGTCGTGATAACTCGGTGCAATTGCTCTCGCTGCTGGAGGTGCAGGAGAGCGAGTTTGACGAGGGGGCGCGTGAACGCTGGTTGAACAAACTGGGTACAAGACTGCCCCTTGGCGAGTGCGACCCGCGCTGCCCGGAGGGGATCCTTGGGCTGCAATACAGCCTGGAGGAGTCCCAGCTGTCTGTATTGACCAGTGAGGTGGAGCAGGCGGCGCGGGATCAACGGTTTATGGCACTGCCAAAAGGGAGCAAGGGGCTGCTGGTTCAGAACCAGCTGAACCTGGTGCAGGGCAGCCAGCGCAGCGGCCACTATAACCTGCAGTTGGAGGGTAGCTGGGGGCGGTGGACCCCTTTTATGGAAGGGGATGCCAACTGGCAAGAGGGTGGGTCAACTGATCTGGGGATGGCTCAGGTCTATGGAGAACGGCTCCATGAGGCCAATTTTTATCGTCTCGGCTTTTTCTTTCCCTCGGCGCAGGGGTTGGTGCGTCAGCCGAACTACTACAGTGGTGCGACGCCCACTGTGCTCGGGGTGATGTGGGGTAGCTCGGATCTGCTGCGCCGGGAACGCGGGGTCGCCAGCATGGTGCCGATCCAGGTGGCGCCGACGCGCCCCGGCCTGGTGGAGATCTACCGTGACGGACGCCTGATCCAGTCCCAACCGGTCGTCGCGGGTCTGCAGGCGCTCGATACCCAATCCCTGCCAGGGGGCATCTACGAGGTGGAGCTGCGGCTGCTGGAAGATGGTCAGGAGAGCCGCCGTTGGCGCGAGATGATCTACAAACCCGCCAACTGGCAGACGCCGGAAGAGCCGTGGCGCTTCAACCTGTTTGCCGGACGCCAGACCCGCTGGCTGGTACGCCAGGGAGACAGCGACCTGGAAGGGGCCAGTGGTGGCATTGCCGTTAACCATCTGCTGCTCCCCTCGCTGGTGGTGGGGGCGGGGAGCCAGTATGTGGACAGGCGGGCCCAGCACGCCTTGTCGCTCGACTGGCAGGCCACCAGCCAGCTTCAGGGCTTTGCTTCCGTGAACCAGAGCGCAGGCTCGGGCTGGGGATATGATCTGCAGGGGATCTATTGGCATGGCAACAGCAGCCTGGTGGCGAGCCATTCGCGCAACCTGCGCAAGCAGGGGGAGGCAAGTCGTAGCTCCAGCCTGTCACTGCAGCAGTCGCTGGAAAAGTGGGGAACGCTCGGCCTCTATGTCTCTCACCAGTCCGGTCGCGGCAATAGCGCCGATCTGGGATGGCACTACAGCGACAGATTGTGGGGGCGCTGGGTGACCTGGGGGCTGACCCTGTTCGATCGCCCCGGCAGCGAGAGCACGGCGCTGCAGCGGGATCGCGGCAGCACGCTCAGTCTCACCGTCAACCTGGGAGGGGACGATCGCCAGCTGTCGCTGGGGCTGGGCAGCAATACCTCACGCTCGGGCGGTGCCCAGCGCAGTGCCTATCTCAACTACCAGCAGCAGGTGGATTGGGGGCCGCTGCGCCAGATCAGCCTGGGCAGCACTGTAGACAGCTATGGCAGCGGTCTGTCCGGCTATGGCCGCTTCGGGGCGCCCTGGCTCGGTGGCGACCTGTTTGCCCAGCACTCCTCCTATAACGGTGAGGTGACCGGCGGCGTCAACCTGGAGAGTGTGCTGGCGCTGGGACAGGAAGGGGATCTGGCACTGGGCTCCCGCGAGATGGGCGCCATGGGTAACGAGGCGGCGATGATCCTCGATATCGACGCCGATGACGAGGCGGCGCGAATTTGGGTCAGCGACGATCAGGGCGGCGTGCAGACCCTGGGACCCGGTCGCCATCTGGTCTCGGTACCCGCTTTGCAAAGTGGCGCCTTGCAACTGGAGATGGCCGATCACGAAGGGGCACCACTTACCATCAAGCCCACCGTGCTCCCCTACCACCTTAATCGCGGCGGAGTGGGTTATGGCCAGGTGAATGCCATAAGTACCGTCACTGTGATTGGTCGCCTGCTGGATGAGCAAAGCCAGCCACTGCGTGGTGCCATGGTCAGTAACCCCATAGGGCGGGCATTTACCGAAAACGATGGCTTCTTTGCGTTAGAGGCGAGCCGACGGCAGCCGGAATTTACCGTGGAACATAATGGTACCCTCCATTGCAACAATCCGGCAGGTAAGCAGGGGAGTATTGAGGAAACAGATATTATTCTATTAGGTGAGTTGACATGTTCATCATTGAGGGTTGTAAATCAAAGCATGGTATCTACCAAATGATTAAGTTAAGAGCTAGTGATTTTTATTTGCCTTTTTTTGAATCCATGCCAACTTATATTTTTGTATTAACTTTTCTGCTCTCCGGTAATGCTTTTTCTAAAACAATAGAGGTGACTGCTGAGTATAAACCGAAGTCATATGATATAAGTGATAGTTTGTTCAAGAGTACAACCAAGTGTGAAAAATTGACTGGGTGGATTTGGCTGGCTGATTGTGATGGTAGCATCTCACCACTCGATAACTTATTGTTTTCTATCGATGCTGATGTGAAGAGAAGAACTATTGTTGAGTTTTCAGATCCCAAGGATTCATTTTTTTTCTTAGGTTTCCCAAGAGAGAGGAATATAGTGTTGGTTTCAGGTGATGGGGTGAGTTTTTCCGCGTCATTTGTCCCCAAAATGATGGGGGTATTTTATAACTCAGATATAAATACTGATATTGGTTGGCCATTCTACAATAATGTATTATCTAATCCGCTTGGGGGGTGCAGTCATATCGATAAACATATCGGAGGCGGTAACTTCTTGTCGCATTGGATGATGTTATGGAAAGGTGAGGCTGGAAATAGATGTTATACCAAGTCATCTCTGCTTTCTAATGGAACCATAAAGGGCTTTTTTTTTGGCTTCAAAATAAAACCACCTTCACCTATTGGTATGCCTAACGGCATATACAAAGGAAGTATTACATTATCTTTAGGAAAGGATGGCGATCTTAGTTTCGGTAATGGTACATATACAGATAATCAACTGGTAATAAACTTGACACTTGTTGTTAGGCATCAGCTTAAAGTTGTTTTCCCCATGAAAGAAAAAACAGTAGACCTTCAGCCAGTTAGAGGATGGAATAACTGGATATATCGTAAAAATGGTCATGCGCCAGACACATTAACGGCAACATTAGCAGCCAGAATCTGGGCCTCTGCACCCTATAATGTACGACTGAAATGCCAATATATAAATAGTAGTGGAGATCGCTGTTTGATTAAAAATGAACGAGCAAATCACTCTGTCCCTGTTGATGTCTATGCTACAGGGATGCATTCTCGTCAATATCTAATATATCCAGATAAAGATGAAAATTATTATGGTCACTCCATTCTATCGGGTGATGAGCGGCCATTCAAATTTGAAATAAAGGGTGCACAGGTTTCAGAAATGATGAAGCACCCTGGTGGGCGTTACAAAGGAGATATCACGATCATAATTGAAGCGGCAATCTGACCATTACCAATGCACCATGATTACTCTAATATAATGGATTGCAAACAAAATCAACTTTTTTTTAATATAGGCCATGAATTTTTGCATATTCAAAAAGGGCGCTGTCACTGGTAATACCCAACCTTGCCATGGCATTTTTCTTCTGGGTGCTGATGGTCTTGACACTGCGATGAAGGTATTCCGCAACCTGGGTGACCGACATGCCGCTGGCCAGCAGACGCACCACCTCGCTCTCTTTTGGGGTGAGCGGGGTGATCTCGGTGTGACGGGATAGTCCGGCTTCGGCCAGCGAGGTTTTTACCGAATGACCGAGGTAGGTGTGGCCCTGCAATACCTGACGAACGGCCTCTGACAATTCAGTAATAACGGATTTTTTCAGTATTAGGCCATCAACACCGCATTGCAGCAGAGCATGCAATATCGCATTGTTGTGCAGCTGGGTGAGTACGAGAATGGCCAGGTGAGGATATTCCCGGCGTAACTGTTCTATCATCACCAAGCCGTCACTGCGCCCATCACCCGGCATGCTGAAGTCGGTGATTAGCAGATCGCACGAGTGTTGTTTTAATAAGATAAATAAATCAGAAACACTATATGCCTCTGCCACTATGTCACAGCTTGGGATTATTTTTTCAATCAGACTGCGTATGCCAGTCAGAATCAATGGGTGATCATCGGCAATTATCAGCTTGAAGGACATGAATGAGCCTTTTATAAATCATGGAATAATATTAAGTCCGTTAAATTTAGCACGTCTATACTACGCTATGCACCCTTTTATAGGGGATGGTTTCATTTTTGACGCGGTGTTGAACTCTGATGAATATATATTGCGTGAGGTTGCCGCTAATAAACAGGTTTATCCTGGCCACATGGGTCTTTTTGCAGATGCCCATCTCGTTGGCGGCAGAGGCGCCGACCCGCCAGACCATAGATGTCGGCATCATGGCCGGAGGGTGGGGAGCCTTTCAGCAATGGGATGGTCAGGCGCCCTCCGGTTTCAGCGTCGATCTGATGTTGCAGCTGGCGGCCAGGCTGGACTATCAGGTGGTCTGGCATGTATACCCCAGCTGGCGCAAGATGTATCAGGACGCCTGCCGGGGCAAGGTGGATATCCTGCTTGATGCCTTCAGTACCGACAAGCGGCAATGTATCTCGTTTAGCTTGCCCTATTACACTTCGCCGACCGTGGTGGTGGTGCGCCAGGACAGTGACCTGTTTCAGGATGTCAGCCGTTTGCCACAGGCAAGCGTGGCTATCGAAAAGGGCTTTTTAACGGAAAAACTGATCAGGCTGCACTACCCGAATGTCTCTCCATTGCTGGTGGTTGATACCCGCAGCGCCTTGATGGCCGTTGAGCAGGGGGAGGCCGATGCCTATATAGGCAACCTGCATGTGGTCAATCTGTTTATCAAGCACCATCCGGGGCTGGTGGTGGTGGCCCAGTCCCCCCTGTTGATGGAGACGCTGCATCTTGGGGTCAACCGCAACAAACCCGGTTTGGCCATACGGCTCAATACGGCCATCCAGTCGCTGACGGTTGAAGAGCGTGGCGCCCTTGAACAGCGCTGGCTGGGGGAGAGCATCACACCCCAATTCATGGGGCACAGCGGTTTTTTGCTGCGACCTGACGAGCGAACCTGGTTGTCGACGCTCCCTCCCATGAAGCTTGGCCTGATCCCGGGGTGGAGCCCCTTTTCCATGCAGGATAAAGAGGGTGGATGGAGCGGGTTGATCGCCGATTACCTCTCGTTGCTGCGCGAGAAGCTGGGGTTGGCTTATCACAATCTGCCCGTGAAGAGCTGGCCCGATCTGCAGCAGTTGCTGCTGCACCACGAAATCGATATGACGGTGTTGCCTGTGCGGATTGTCGAGCGGCTGGCAGGATGGCACGGGAGTACAGTTTTTTCCGCTTTTCCCATGGTGTTGGTGACGGCACGCGACAGCCATCCCATCGGGGACATCACTGATCTGGCGGGCAAACGCCTGCTGCTGACCGACAGCATGCTGATCCCGCAGCTCAAGGCGCTGTTGCCGGATACGACGCTGATGGTGACCCGCAACGCCAGCGAGGGATTGACGGCGGTTGCCGATGGGAAGGGGGATGCCTACATCGGCAATCTGGTGGTGGTGTCGCGGCTGATTGCGGAGCAGTTTGAGGATCAGCTGCACATTGCGGCGCCCTCTCCTTTCAAGGATGAACTGGTGGTGGCGGTACGTGAGCCCTATGCCCCGCTTCTGCCCTTGGTCAACCGGGTGCTGGCCAGTATGAGCGACAAGGAGCGACGGCAGATCCGCAATACCTGGTTGGCATTGAACTACAGCGAGGGGGTGCCGTGGCAGCAGCTGATACGCACCTTGATCCCGCTGGGGTCGGGGATCTCTCTCTTTATCCTGGTGCTCTTCATCGCCTATTGGCGTCTTCGCCAGGAAATCGGCAGGCGTCGACAGGTGGAGGCAGCGCTGGCCAGTGCGAAAGCGCGTGCGGAATCTGCGGCCACCATGAGGGGAGAGTTTCTGGCCACCATGAGCCACGAGATCCGCACCCCCATGAACGGCATCATGGGCATGGCGGAGCAACTCTCCCTGACCGGGTTGAGCGAGGATCAGCGCCAGATGGTGGAGATCATCAACCGTGGCGCACGGGGTCTGCACGCCCTTATCGACAACGTGCTCGACTACGCCAAGCTGGAGGCGGGCAAGATGATCCTCAGCGAGGAGCCGTTTCTGCTGCGCGAGCTGGTAGACAGCGTGTTGACCATGACGCTGAGCGAGGTGCATCGCAAAGGGCTACGGGTCTATCTGTGGACCGATGCCGAGGTGGCTGCCCGGGTGAGTGGTGATGCGCTGCGGCTGGGCCAGATCCTCTTCAACTTTGTCAGCAATGCCATCAAGTTCACCGAGCAGGGATTTGTCGAGCTATCGCTTCGACTGGTGCATCAGGACGCGGGGCGGCAAACCCTCTGCTTTGGTGTGCGTGACAGCGGTATCGGCATGGGTCCTGAAGCCCAGCAGCGGATCTTCAATGCGTTCGAACAGGCCGATGGCTCGACCACCCGCAGTTATGGCGGCTCTGGATTGGGACTGAGCATCAGCCAAACCCTGGCGACGCTCATGGCTGGCGAGATCCGGCTGGAGAGTGCTCCTGGGCTCGGTACCTTTATCAGCCTGACGGTCACTTTGCCGGTGCTGGCACAAAGCGAACCAGATCCTCGTCTTGAGGGGGTCAGTGCACATGTCGAGCTGGATGACGAGAAGGCGTGCCACGCGCTGCAACTGCACCTTGATGCGCTGGGTGTGGTAGTCGTCCACGAGTGGCAACATGCCAGATTGCACTTCAGTGACCATGAACAGGTCAGCGAGGGGACCATCCGTGTAGTGCCGTTGGCGACTCCCCTTGGCTATCGCTATGAGGAGGGGACATGTCTGCTCAACAGCAATCCCATGACCTGGCACGCGGTCAGGGCCGTGTGTCACCGTCAGTTGGACCTCAGAGAGGGACCGGGGCAACAACTTGCGCGAGAGGAGGCAAAGAGCCGGCCGTTGCTGCCTCATCGGGTTCTGCTGGTTGAGGACAATCCGCTTAATCAGGCACTGGTGATGCGCCAGCTCAGGCAACTTGATGTGAGCTGCGATCTGGCGGAGCACGGTCGGCAGGCTCTCGAGATGGTCGCCCAGCACTCTTATGATCTGGTGCTCTGTGACTGCCAGATGCCGGTGATGGATGGTTATGAGTTCGCACGTAGGGTGCGGGCGAATGAAGGGAATGAGCGATTGCTGATCATCGCCATGACCGCGAATGTCATGCCCGAGCAGGCCACACGCTGCCTGGCGGCTGGAATGGATGACGTGCTGGGGAAACCCGTGCTGATGGATGGGCTGCGTCAGATGTTGATGAAATGGGATGTCCTGGCGCAGCCCAGATTGCTTGATGTGGATCTGCTACAGACAGCGTTTGGCATTGGCCCTTCATTTGTGAAAATGATGGCATCGTTTCGTCAGGAATTGATGCAATCCCTAGCCTTGGAGCATGAAGATGACAAATCACTCGCCAACTGGGTGCATCGACAGGCGGGGACGATCGCCATGATGAGGGTGGACGGGGTGGCAGAACAGGCTTGGCAGCTGGAAGAACACATTCGTAAGGGGGGCCGGGCAAGCTGTGAGGCAGCGCTGACAGCATTTCGCGATGTGCTCCACCAACTGGTCGATGAGCTGGCGGCACTCGTTGAGCACACTGACTCGCCTTGAATCCGGGGTCAGCGGCTGATGGCTTCCAGCGGGTAAAGCGGGGTGGCTTCATGAAGTGCAGTCAAGCTAGCCTGTGCCAGCCAGTCCCAGTCGAGCAGGGGGGTGTCGGCCTTGAAACGCTGATAGGCGAGGCCCTTGTCGACCGTCAGGAACAGGGTGGTCGGCAAGCCGATGCGGTTGATATAACGCACCATCACCTCACCCCGGTAGCTGGTCAGCCGCTGCTGCAACTGCTGCAGGTTCAATCCTTTCGCCTGCCCTGCTTCATCCCAGATCTCAAACATGGTCATGTCCTTGAACGATATGGCAATACTGTTTCCAAAAGCGGGCCCACAGGCAATTGTCAGATCTGACAGTGTCAAATGAATAGATGCATGAAAAGCGAAAACCCGGCACTAGGCCGGGTTTTCTGAATGATGGTGGAGGGAGAAGGATTCGAACCTTCGAAGGCAGAGCCGTCAGATTTACAGTCTGATCCCTTTGGCCGCTCGGGAACCCCTCCACAGGGGTACTACACAAATTGTTCAGGAAGATGGTGGAGGGAGAAGGATTCGAACCTTCGAAGGCAGAGCCGTCAGATTTACAGTCTGATCCCTTTGGCCGCTCGGGAACCCCTCCACGGGGTATTTTCCTGATTGTTGCACTTGAATGGTGGAGGGAGAAGGATTCGAACCTTCGAAGGCAGAGCCGTCAGATTTACAGTCTGATCCCTTTGGCCGCTCGGGAACCCCTCCCCAAGTGCGAGGCGCATACTATCAGATCTTCGCTCTTTGTGAACCCCTTGCAGGCATATCTGGCGACAAAAAAGTATCATTCGGTCATTTTTTGATATTTGTCGCTCATTTTTCACGCTTATCAACGACTTCCCTGCTGCTGCCTGGCATTGATCACGATGGTGGCGAGGCGAGGTGTCGCACTAGTCGGTTGCCATCAGGCAGCGTTTTATACTGAAAAATTCACCTTATTTTGTAAGTGTGATGGCTGACCGCTTCACTGATGGACATTGCTGCTGCCGCATTTTACTCTCGCCATGTTATTCAACTGTTAACATGGATTGTGGACTTCTCCTATGCAGGCTCTCGATATCGCCGTGTTGCGCGGCCAGTTCCCCGCTCTCAATCAGTTGGTTGAAGGCAAAACCCCCGTTTTTTTTGACGGCCCCGGCGGGGCCCAGGTACCACACGCCGTGCTCACGGCCATGACAGATTACCTCGGCCGCTTCAACGCCAATCTGGGCGGCCCCTTTTTTTCGGCCAGGGCGACCGAGCAGCAGGCCCTGCGGGCCAGGCTGGCGGTGGCGGCCTTGCTGGGGGCGGAGCGGGCTGAAGAGATAGTGTTCGGCGCCAACTTCACCACCCTGACCTTTGCGCTGAGTCGTGCCTTGGCCAGGGAGTGGCAGGCGGGGGACGAGATTATCGTCAGCGCGCTCGATCACTACTCCAACGTCTCCAGCTGGCAGCAAGCGGCAGCGGATCGCGGCGTGGTAGTGCATCAGGCAAGAGTAGATGTGACGACCGGGGGGTTGGACTATGCGCATCTGTTCAGCCTGCTCGGGCCCAAAACCCGGCTGGTGGCGGTGACGGCGGCCTCCAACACCACAGGCACTCTGGTCGATATTCCGCGTATCGCCGATGCGGTGCACGGGGTGGGGGCCCTGCTCTATGTAGATGCAGTGCACTTTGCGCCCCATGAGCGCATCGACGTGCAGGCCTGGGATTGCGACTTCCTCGGTTGTTCCGCCTACAAGTTTTTCGGCCCGCACCTCGGCATCCTCTTCGGCAAGCATCGCCACCTGGCGCATTTCACCCCCTACAAGGTTGAACCGGCCAAAAATGTGGCGCCCTACAAGTGGGAAACCGGTACCCAGAGCTGGGAGGCGCTGGCCGGAGTAGAGGCGACCGTAGAGTATCTAGCCTCCTTGTCCGGGCTGGACGGCGCCGAGCACGAGCTGGAAGCTCGCCTCGATCTGGCGTTTGCCCGCAGCCAGGCCCATGAGCGGCAGCTCAGCGAGCATCTGCTGGCCAGGCTGGCCGAGCGCCCCTGGTTCACCCTGCACGGCATTCAGGGCAGCAAGGGGCGCACTCCTACCTTCGCCCTCACTTCAAGCCGTCATAGTCCGGCCGAGATGGCCGAGTTTCTGGGGCAACATCAGGTATGCAGCTGGGCCGGCCACTTCTATGCGCTGGCGCTGGTGGAGCAGCTGGGGGTGAGCGACGGTGTGCTGCGAATAGGTTGCATGCACTACAACACCTCGGCGGAGATTGATCGCCTGTTCGCCCTGCTCGACGACATGCCGCATTGAAACAACACAGCCCGGTCAGACCGGGCTGTGTTGTTTCATCTGTCTGCTAGCGTCCCACGATGGCGTGATGGATATCCTGCAGCGGCAGGACATGGCGGGCGGCGCCGAGCTTGATGGCCTCCTTGGGCATGCCGAAGACCACGCAGGAGGCCTCATCCTGGGCAAAGGTATTGGCACCTGCCTCCAGCATCTCGCGCAGCCCGCGCGCACCGTCATCTCCCATCCCGGTCATGATGATGCCGGTGGCATTGCTGCCGGCAAACTTGGCCACCGAGCGAAACAGCACGTCCACCGAAGGACGGTGGCGGTTGATGAGGGGGCCGTCCATCACGTCGACGTGATAGTAGGCGCCGCTGCGCTTGAGCAGCATGTGCTTGCCGCCGGGGGCGATGAGCGCGAGCCCGGGGATCACCCGATCGTTGCTTCTGGCCTCCCGCACCTCTATCTGGCACAGGTTGTTGAGCCGCTCGGCAAAGGAGGCTGTGAACTTCTCCGGCATGTGCTGCACGATGACGATGCCGGGGCAGACCCGGGGTAGGGTAGTCAGCACGGCCTCCAGTGCCTGGGTGCCGCCGGTGGAGGTGCCGATCGCCACGATCCGCTCCGTGGTCTGGGCCATGGCATGCTGGCTGGCCGGCGCCATGATGGCGTCGGCATTGAGCTTGGGGGCGACCGTGGTGGACTGGGTTCTGACTTGGCGTCTGACATTGGCCTGGGCGGCGGCGCGCACCGCCATGGCCAGCTCTTGCGCCGACTCTTGCAGGAAGCTTTTCAGACCGACCGTGGGCTTGGTGATGATGTCGACGGCGCCGGCGGCCATCGCCTGCAGCGTGGTTTCAGCCCCCTTCTCGGTCAGGGAGGAGCAGATCACCACTGGGGTGGGATGCTCGGCCATGATCTTGGTGAGGAAGGTGATGCCATCCATGCGTGGCATCTCCACGTCCAGCACGATCACGTCTGGCCACTCCTTCTTCAGTTTCTCTTGTGCAAACAGCGGGTCGGAGGCGGTGGCAATCACCTTGATATCGGGCTCCTGCTCGAGAATGGCCTGCAACACCTGCCTCACCACGGCGGAATCATCCACCAGCATGACTCTTATCTGTTTCATTCCCGTCCCCTTAGCGGTGTGGCAAGCGATGATGACGCACCCAGACATTGCCGTTGGCCAGCTCGAAAATCAGACTTCTGTGTCCCGCATGGCCAAGATGATGGGCCTTGATGGTCAGGCCCAGGTGCTGGGTCAGCTGCCAGGCCGCCTTGATGTTCTTGATGGCCACATTCATGGTGTTGAGCGTTTGCTGTTCGATAAACATGTTGCCGCCGCCAAACAGTTTGACCTCGTATTCGTGGATGGGGGCGGGGTGCTTCCCTATTTCGTGGATAAACAGCTGGATTGCCTCATCGGCATAACGACCGTCCAGACTCGGTGCGCTGTGGCCGCGGCTGGGCAGCATGTAATGGCACATGCCACCTCGCTTCTGCTCCGGATGCCACATGGTAATGGCCACGCAGGAGCCAAGATGGGTGCGGATGATGGCGTCATCCTGCCCAAAGAAGAACTCACCCGGTTGCAGCATGACCTCTTTCATACTGAAAAACTCAAGGTTTCAAATAGATGGAAGGGGATACCAGTTGCAGGCCGTGGGGCAGGCCGTTCAGGCTCTCGGCGTGACTGACGATGAGATAGCCCCCTTTTCTCAGGCGCGGCACCAGCCGTTGCAGTACCTGTCCCTTGGTTTCCCGGTTGAAATAGATCATCACGTTGCGGATCAGGATGACGTCGAACAGCCCGATGTCAGGCAACTCCTGATTCAGGTTGATATGGTAAAACTGCACTTTCTCGCGCAGCTTGCGATCGATGATGAAGGTGCCTTCCTGAAAGCCGACCCCCTTCAGGCAGTACTTCATCAACAATGGCAGCGGGATGTTGTGGGCCCGTTCAATGGGATAGAGCCCCGTTCTCGCCTGCTCCAGCACCCGGGTCGAGATATCCGAGGCGATCACTTCCCAGTTACCCAGCTCCAGATGGTCGGCCAGGGTCATGGCCAGGCTGTAGGGCTCTTCGCCGGAAGAGCTGGCTGCGCTCCAGATCCGAACCATCCGCTCTTTTGGCAACTGGCGCAGCACCTTGTTACCGAGAAATTCGAAGTGCTTGGGTTCGCGAAAAAAGTAGGTCTCGTTGGTGGTGAGCAGATCGAGCGCAATCTGCAGTTCACTGCCGCGGTTGTGCATGATCAGGCTGAAATAGTCGCCATAGCTCTCCAGCTCATAGTAACAGAGCCGTTTTGACAATCGGCTGGCGACCAGGGCCTTCTTGGCCGGCGACAGATCGATCCCCGCCGTCTGGTGGATCCAGCGTTGAAACTGCGCAAATTCATCATCATGCAACTGGGTCTGATACACGGAAGGACTCCCGAAACAAACGGGGTGCGGGTGAGCTCCACTCACCCGCATCCGGGTTAGAAGCGAACAAAATCACCGTCATTGTGGGGTCGGGGCAGGTTGCCATTACCTTCTGCGGCACTGTTCTCGAGCATGAAGCGGCCGCGGGGGCCGGTGCGGGTGGCTGCCACCTTCTGGCCGGCATTGAGCTTGTGCCGCTCAAGGGTGAAGAACTCCATCGCCAGTTGCAGCTGTTCGGCCTGGCTGCTCATCTCCTCGGCGGTGGCGGCCAGCTCTTCGCTGCAGGATGCGTTCTGCTGGGTCACCTGGCTCAGCTGGTTCATGGCGATGTTGATCTGGCTGACGCCGGTGGACTGCTCTGCGGAGGCGGCGCTGATCTCCTGCACCAGATCCGAGGTCTTGTTGATGGAGGGCACCATCTGATCGAGCAGGCGTCCCGCTTTCTCCGCCATGTCGACGCTGCTTGATGCCAGCTCGCCAATCTCCTGGGCCGCTACCTGGCTGCGCTCCGCCAGCTTGCGAACCTCGGCGGCCACCACGGCGAAACCCTTGCCGTGATCGCCGGCCCGGGCCGCCTCGATGGCGGCGTTGAGGGCCAGCAGATTGGTCTGGTAGGCGATGTCATCGATGATGCCGATGCGCTTGGCAATCTGCTTCATGGCATCGACCGTGAGCTTGACCGCCTCGCCGCCTTCCACCGCCTCCTTGGCCGCCTTGCTGGCCATGCCATCGGTAACCTGGGCGTTGTCGGTGTTCTGGTTGATGCTGGCGCTCATCTGCTCGATGGAGGCGCTGGTCTCCTCCATGCTGGAAGCCTGCTCGCTGCTGGACTGGCTGATGGACTGGGCGGTGGCGCTGACCTGCTCGGCGGCGCTGGAGAGGTTGTCGGATGCCCCCAGCACCTCGGTGACAATGTTGGTGAGCGAGACGATGGTCTGATTGAGGGAGTCCTTGGTCGTGCCGAATACGCCGGGATAATCGGCCTCTATGT
The DNA here is from genome assembly GCF_002285935.1 of Aeromonas dhakensis. Taxonomy (NCBI): domain Bacteria; kingdom Pseudomonadati; phylum Pseudomonadota; class Gammaproteobacteria; order Aeromonadales; family Aeromonadaceae; genus Aeromonas; species Aeromonas dhakensis. The sequence goes on along the minus strand of NZ_CP023141.1, from coordinate 4,559,441 downwards.
GTTGGGTCAGATCCCCGCGCGCCAGTGATTGAACCACCCTGATCACGTCGTTGAGACTGGTGTCGATCACCTCGGCGATACGGTTTATCCCCTCCCCAAGGTTCTGGAAGAAGCCGCTCTTGCCGGTGAGATCCATGCGACGGTGCAGTTCGCCATTGATGACGGACTGGACGATTTCCGACATCTCCCGCTCGATGGCGACCTCCTTGGTGCGATCCGACCACTCGACCACGGAGCCCAGCCGCTCGCCATCGTCGCCGAATACCGGGTTGGCGATGAGGGCGAAAGTGCGTCCCCCCAGCATGATCTGGGTACGATAGGTGTTGTTCAGCTTGGCCAGCATGCTGCGTTGATGGCCCGGATTCTTGTGAAAGCTGTCGATGTTGGCGCCCATCAGGTTGGCCGAGTTGAAGTGGTGCAGCTCCTTGCGGATGTCGGTTTCGGCCTGGCCCAGCATTTCCCTGACCGCTTCGTTCATGTAGATGATGTTGAGATCGGTATCGGCGATCATCACGTTGGTGCTGGCCCCGTCGAGCGCCTTCTTGACTCGCAGACTTTCGGCGGCCGCCTGCTTGGCGGCGGCATTGGCGGCTTTCACTTCATTCTCGATGGCGATCTCCTTGGTGCGGTCGGCCCACTCCACCACGGAGCCGAGCCGCTCGCCACCGTCATTGAAAACGGGGTTGGCGATCAGGGAGAAGGTGCGGCCTCCGACCGTGATCTGGGTGCGGTAGGTCTTGTCCAGCTTGGCCAGCATGTTGCGCTGGTGGGAGGGCTCCTTGTGGAAAGTATCGATGTTCTTGCCCATCAGGTGCCTGACGTCGAAGCTCGGCAGATCCTTGCGAATATCCGACTCTGCCAGTCCCAGCATGGCCAGCACGGCTTCATTCATGTAGACGATGTTCAAATTGGTATCGGCGATCATCACATTGGTCGAGGCACCATCCAGCGCCTTGCGCACTCGCAGGTTTTCTTCGTAGAGCGCCTGATTGGCCTCGCGGGCGGCGAGCGCACTGCCAAGGCGATCTCCCAGCAGCCCCAGTACGGCATTGAACTCCTGGCAGAGCTCCTTGAGAGGGCCGGTGAGTGTGTCCAGCTCTAGCTGGGCGGACTGTTTGCCTTGCTGGATCCCCTGAGCCAGGGTGCGGGTTGCACCAGTCAACTGACGCAGTTGTTCCTGCAGCAAGGCATGAGCATTGCCGTTGCCAAACAGATTGCCAAAGAGTGATTGAGTCATGGGCCTTATCCTTGTGCGACATGTCATTGCTGTGTGGTGGAGCGGAACGCTGATTTATGTTGTTGTCATGGCGTTTGTGGTTTTTGTTCCAGTAGCCGTTCCTGCTGCTGGGTCAGCTCGCTGAGCTGGGCCATTTCGTCGATGGAGAGCACCTTCTCGGTATTGATGAGAATGACGAACTTGCCGTTGACCTTACCCATGCCACTGATGAAGTCGGCCCGGATGCGGGCCCCGAAGCTTGGTGGCGGCTCAATCTCGTTGCAGGGGATGGTCAGCACCTCGGAGACGGAGTCCACCACCACGCCAATGTCCTGATTGCCGTGTTCCGGGTCGTCCGGGTGCACGTTCTCGATGATCACGATGCAGCTGCGGCGAGTGATGCTGGAGGGGGCATTGCCAAAACGGGCGTTGAGATCCACCACAGAGACGACGGCGCCCCTCAGGTTGATCACACCCCGGATAAAACTCGGCATCATGGGGATGGGGGTGATGTTGCCGTATTCGATGATCTCTTTGACCCCGAGAATGTTGATGGCAAACATCTCGCCGTTGATGAGAAAAGTCAGGTACTGGGCATCACCCTGATTGTCATGTACCAGCGTGCCAGGCTGGGCGACCACTTCGGTAGACATGCTCATGAGGCTCTCCGGTTAAAAGCGGACAAAATCGGTTTCGTCAACCTGCGGTTGCGCAGCCGCATTGCCATGCAACGGGGGCTGGGCCGGCATCACAAACTTGCCTCTGGGAGGCACCCCCTTGTGCAGGTTTTCGACCTGTCTGGGTGAGCGGCCGCTGCCTTGCAGGGAGAAAAAGTCCATGGTCTGCTGCAGCTCGTTGGCCTGGGAGCTCATCTCCTCCGCGGTGGCGGCCAGCTCCTCGCTGCTGGCAGCATTTTGCTGGGTCACCTGATTGAGCTGGCTCATGGCCAGGCTTATCTGGTTGGCGGCGCTGGCCTGTTCCCCGGAGGCGGCGTTGATCTCCTGCACCAGATCCGAGGTCTTGCGAATGGAGGGCACTATCTTGTCGAGCAGACTGCCCGCCTTCTCGGCGGTATCGACGCTGCTTGACGAGAGTTCGCCTATCTCCTGCGCCGCGATCTGGCTGCGCTCGGCCAGCTTGCGGACCTCGGCGGCGACCACAGCAAAGCCTTTGCCATGTTCACCGGCCCTGGCCGCCTCAATGGCTGCATTGAGCGCCAGCAGATTGGTCTGGTAGGCAATGTCGTCGATGATGCTAACCTTGCGGGCGATCTGCTGCATCGCGGCAACCGTCTGTTGTACCGAACGGCCCCCTTCGGTGGCCTCCAGTACGGCGCTGCTCGCCATGTTGTCGGTCACCTTGGCGTTGTCCGTGTTCTGGTTGATGCTGGCGCTCATCTGCTCGATGGAGGCGCTGGTCTCTTCCACGCTGGCCGCTTGCTCACTGGTGGCCTGGCTGAGGGACTGGGCCGTGGTGCTGACCTGATTGGAGGCGTTAGTCAGGTTGTCGGCGGCGTTGCGAACTTCCTCGATGATGGCGGTCAGCGCGGCGATGGTGCTGTTGAGGCCATCCTTGGTCTGACCGAAAATTCCCGGGTAGGGTTGCTCGATCTTCTGGGTGAGGTCACCCTGCGACAGGGCGGTGGCAATGCGCATCACGTCGTTGAGGCTGGTGTCGGTCACGTTGGAGAGACGATTGAGCAGTTCGGAGAGGCGCTTGATGTAACCCTGCCGTCCGTCCAGTTCAATCTTGTAGCTGAAATCCCCCTGTTCGACGGCGGCGGTCACCAGCGTTTCTATGTCGGTAATGAGGGACGTCAGCTTGTTGACCATGTTTTGCATGGCCAGCAACAGCTGGCCGGCTTCATCATGGGCTCCGATGTCGATGGTGACGTCGAGATTGCCGTCCGCCAGGTGGTTGGCAACCTGCAGGGCCTGGTTGATGGGGGAGATGATGCTGCGAATGAGGACGATGCCAAACCAAGCTGCAGCCACCATGCCGGCGGCGACCACTGCCATCATGGTAAGCAGCATGACGTCATACCAGGCCTGTGCCTGTTCGTATTCTGATTTGGCAACGTCGAGCTGCAGGCTGACCAGCTCGGTTATCTTGCTACCAATGGGGTCGATGGAGCTATATAGCTTGCCGTCAAACTCATTGAGCGTATCCGCAATGACACCATGCTGATTTGAGAGAAAGGCCTCCAGCCTGGTGATGTCTCGATCCGCGGTATTAAACAGGCTGTTGGCCTCGGCTGACAGCTTCTGTTCGGCTGCGGTCAGCTTGGTGGCCTGATAGTGTTGCCACTCCAGTTTTATCTGCTGCTGGGCATGCTGGATCTGCTGCAACGCCTCCTCGGCGCTGACGAGACCGGCATTGGCCTTGTTGACATTGTCTATGATGGCGACGGCGTAGTTGTCCGAGATGGTTTTGAGCTGCTTGAGCGGCACCACCCGGTCGTTGTAGACCCGTTGCAGCCCCTTGTTGCTGCTATGCATGTTGTAGAGCCCGAGCACTCCTACGCCGAACAGCAGCACACAGAGCAGGCAGAGCAGAATGGTGAGTCGTATCTTGATGGTGGAGTTTTTGAACATGTCAGGCTCCTGATGTTAATTGACTCTTGGTTGGGATTGCAGACGTGGAATGGCGTACTGGCTCAGTTGGCCCAGCTCCTGGTCGATGGCATGCTGGATCAGAGAGGGAATATCCAGAATGAGGGCTACCTCGCCGCCACCCAGAATGGTGGAGCCGCTGATCCCCTGCAGGCGCTGGAACAGCTTGCCGAGCGGCTTGATGACGGTCTGGAACTCCCCCAGCAGCTCGTCGACCACCAGCCCTGACTTCTTGCCGCCATGGCTGACGACCACGATATTTTCCCGGCGGCCACGGGTTCCCTCGACATCGAAGTAGTGCTGCAACCGGACGAATGGCAGCACTTCACCACGCAGATTGATGTAGTTGCGCCCCTGGGTATCGGCCAGCGCGCTCTGGGTCAGCTCCACGCATTCGATCACCATGTCGAGGGGGATAACGTAGTAAGTGGTGCTGACGCGCACCAGAAAGCCATCGATGATGGCCAGGGTCAGCGGCAGCCGGATCTGTACCCGGGTGCCGAGGCCGGGCTTGCTGTCCAGCTCGACGCTGCCACGCAGGGCCTGGATGTTGCGTTTGACCACATCCATGCCCACCCCGCGTCCGGAGAGATTGGTGATGGCCTCCGCGGTGGAGAAGCCGGGCTCGAAGATGAGCTGGTAGATCTCCTGATCCGACAGGGTGGCATTGGCGGCTGCCAGCCCCCGCTCCTGCGCTTTTTGCAGGATCCTGGCTTTGTTGAGGCCGGCACCATCGTCCTGGATCTCGATGACGATGCTGCCGGAGTCGTGATAGGCGTTGAGGGTCAAGGTGCCCCGTGCCGGCTTGCCGGCCGCCAGCCGTTTCTCGGCCGCTTCTATGCCGTGATCCATGGCATTGCGCACCAGATGCATCAAGGGATCGCCGATCTTCTCCACCACAGACTTGTCCAGCTCGGTGTCGCCGCCGGTGATCACCAGCGCTATGTCCTTGTTCAGCTCGTGGCTGACATCCCGCACCACCCGCTGGAAGCGGTTGAAGGTATCGCCGATGGGCACCATGCGCAGGCGCAGGGCACCATCACGGATCTCCTCGACCAGCATGGCAATGGTGGAATTGGCCTCCTGCAGCTGGCTGTCCCGTGAACGCTGGGCCAGCAGGTTGGCGCCGGAGCTGGCCACGACCAGTTCTCCCACCAGATTGATCAACTCATCCAGCTTGTCGGCGTGGACCCGGACATAACGCCCTTCCTTGTTCTTGTTCTCCTTGCTCTGATTCTGTTTCTTGAGCGCGGCGTCCACCACTATTTCATTGACGGCACCCTGGGCTATCAGGATCTCCCCCAGCTTGTTGGTGTCGGCCTGCGGCTGCTCATGTTGGGCTTGCAGGCCGAGCGTAAGCTCGCTGGCCGTCAGTGCGCCTGTTTTGACCAGCAGTTGCCCCAGCATCTCGTTGTCTTCCGGCAGGGCGTGGATGAGCGCTATGTACTCGGCGATCTTGCTGTGGGGCGGCAAGATGCTGATGAGACAATCATCTCGCACGAATTCGAACACGTCGCTCAGGGCACTCTTGTCGGCCTGGGAGTCCAGATCGATCTCGTAGCCGAGGTAACAGCTCTCCGGATCGAACTGTTCCCACTCCGGCAGGGCGTGGTGAATGGTCTCGATGGCGCAGAGGGTGCCCATGGTACCGAGGTAGCGCAGGAAAGAGGTGGGATCCATGCCGTTGCGCAGCACGTCAGGACCAAAGCGCAGGGAGATGTGCCATAGGGAAGTAGCGCTGACATGACCCTCCTCCTTGCTGACCGGATCGGCATCGGCAGGCTGGGTCCGCTCCGGCAGCGTGGTCTGGTTGCCGCTTTGGTGACGGGCCAGATTGCGCCGCAGCAACTCATCCTGAGCCTGTTCATCCGCACCTAGGGCTTCCCCCTGTTCAGCTACCAGGCTGACCAGGCGTTCGATGTGATCCCGGCTCTCCAGCAGATCCTTGATGAGCGCTTCACTGATCGCCAGCTGCTGGTTGCGCACCTGATCGAGCAGGTCCTCGACGATGTGGGTGAAGCTGACGATGGGTTGCAGGCCGAACAGGCCGGCGGAACCCTTGATGGTGTGCGCCGCCCGGAAGATGGCGCCGATGAGCTCGCCATTGTCCGGGTCGTTCTCCAGGGTCAGCAGCGCGGACTCCATCTCCTCCAGCAGCTCGCGCGCCTCGGCGATATAGGTTTGCAGGGCCTGATCAAGATTGATGCTCACGAATGACTCCTTGTCCGCGGAACCGGTTAGGCGTGATCGGCGTGGGGAATGAGGGTGGGATCACCGAAGAAGGCCGCCAGCTGGCACAGCTCAAGGGCATCGAACACGGCATGGCTGTGCATGACCAGATGCAGCGGATAGCCTCCCTGCTGCGCCGTCTTCTTGGCCGCCAGCAGCAGCTGCAAACCGGCGCTGTCCATTTCGCTGACCTGGGAGAGATCCAGTTCCAGCTCCTGCTGGCGATAGAGCAGGGGGGTGAGCGCCTGTTTCAACTCGGCTGCCGTGTAGATGGTCATCTCGCCCGAGATGGTCACGACACACTTGTGCTCACCCGTTTCGATTTGCAGCGGCATGAACGCCTCCCGGCTCAGGGCATGATGAGCTTGGCCACGGCAGCCAGCATCTGATCCGGCTGGAACGGCTTGACCACCCAGGCCTTGGCTCCAGCGGCCTGTCCCTCCTGCTTCTTGCTGTCCTGGGACTCTGTCGTCAGCATGATCACCGGAGTGAACTTATAGCTGGCCAGCTTCTTGGCCTCCTTGACGAAACTGATGCCGTCCATGTTCGGCATGTTGACGTCACTGATGATGAGGTTGATCTTCTTGCCGTCGAGCTTTTTGAGGGCATCCTTGCCGTCACTGGCCTCCATCACCTCGTAACCGGCTCCCTTGAGCGTCATGCCGACAACCTGGCGTATGGTGGCCGAGTCATCCACGATCAGGACTGTTTTGGGCATATCTCTCTCCTAGAAAAAAGTGACATCAGCATTGCTGGATGGGGTTGCCGCCTGGTGCTGGCGACCATGATGAATGTTGCGTTGTTCATCGGTGGCGTATGAGAGCTCCATGTCCGCCAACCAGCTCTCCGCATCGATCCGGATGGGGCCTGACTGGTGTGTTCTGTTGCGTGACGAGACCAGGTGGTCGTTGAGGCTGTCCATGTTTTGACGCACATGGCTGAGGATTTGACTGACCCTATCCTGGAACTGTAACGAAACGATGACATCGGAGATCTCGCGATGTATCCCGCTGCTCTCGCTCTGTAACAGGGCTGCGGATTCTGCCAGGCTGGTGGTGGCCATCCGAAAGCGTTCCAGTACCTGCTCGATGGCGTGCTCGGCATCGCTGACGGCAACCTGGTCGCGCCCGGCCGCGCTCTCGGCAATCTGGAAGGCGCGGCCGATGCCGGCATTGATGGTGTCGACCTTGTCGGTCATCTTCTGGGCGGTCTCGCTGGAGAGGCGCGACAGGGTGCGCACCTCGTCAGCCACCACGGCGAAGCCACGACCAGCCTCACCGGCCCGGGCCGCTTCGATGGCGGCGTTGAGGGCCAGCAGGTTGGTCTGGGAGGCTATCTTGGCCACGTCGAGCGCCATGGTGTTGAGCTCTATGGTGTAGGCGGTGAGAGTCTTGATCTCAGCCAGCATGGCATCGCGGTTGGCCTGGGTGGAGTGCATGATGGTGATGACCTGATTGAGCTGGGCCTGACTCTGGGCCAGCACGGCGGCCATGCCAGCCGATTTTTCACCACCCAGATCGCCGGCGGCATTGTGGGAGGCGGCGACCGCCTCTTCCAGTTTGGTGGTCAGGCCGGCGAAGCGCTGGGTGAGATCGATCATGGCTCCTTCGGTTTGCTGGCGAGAGTTTTCAATCTGTTGTGACCAGATAGGCACCGCTTTTTCACATACCTGCTCGAGCCCGATGATGGAGTGGTTGAGTCCGTTATCGGCAAATGGGGGGGTCTGCTTTGCCTCACTCTCTAGACCGGTGGGTTTGGCGTGGTAGTGGCGGGCGCTCCAGAGAGTGGCGGCCAGTGCAGCCGCCAGGTTGGCCAGCAGATAAGGAAGGGGGCTGCCCGCGAGCAGCAACAGCAGGGTGCTGAACAGGCCCAGGCCAAGGCCGCAAGCCCAGCTGACCGGCTCCCAGAAGGCTAAGGTGTGTGCCCGTGTGTTGTCTGTCATACGCAAACTCGCCCCTGCTCTTGAATGTGAAGAGGGTGAGCCGTCATTTCAGTCAGACCGAATGAGCCAAGCGCAACCCACTAATTATCAATAACTCAGTAAGGTTAGCGCAAAAAAATAGCCTGGTTACAAATTGCTCTTTCTTGCTTGGTGTTACTGAGAAAAATGGAATATGGAGGGGGCGTTTGGCGGCTTGCAGCCCCTTGCTGGCGGGGAATGGCGTATCTGCACAATAAAGAAGGAGGGGAGAACGAAAAAGAGCCTGCATATGGCAGGCTCTCGGCGTTGTGCGGGCGGCTTTATGCCTCGTTGGCGTGGGCTTTTTGGCACCCTTCCACTGCATGGGCGATGAGTTCGAGCGCGCTCTTGTCGCACGGCGGCAGTTCGGCCTCGCACGCCTTGATGGGTGTCACGCGCTCGCCCCACTTGATGATGGCGGCGCCCCAGGTCAGGCCGGCACCGAAGGCGGCGGTCAGCAGATAGCTGTTCGGCTGGACGCGGCCTTGCTCCAGAGCCTCGCACAGGGCGATGGGCACGGTGGCGGCGGAGGTGTTGCCATAGTGCTCGATGTTGACCATCACCTTCTCCATCGGCGCGTTCATGCGCTTGGCGAGGGTCTCGATGATGCGGATGTTGGCCTGGTGCGGCACGATCAGATCGATCTGCTCCGGTGCGATGCCGGCCTGTGCCAGTACCGTGTTGGTGGCTTCGCCCATGCCGCGTACGGCCCGCTTGAAGATCTCTTGACCTTCGAAGTTGAAGGTGAAGAGGCCGTCGATGTCGGCAAAGCGTACCCGGTCGGTGCCGAAGTTCGGCACGTGCAGGATCTCGCGCGCCTCGCTGTCACAACCCAGCTTGTTGGCGATGAGACCGCTCTCCTGCTCGCTCGCCTCGATCACCACGGCGCCGGCGCCGTCGCCAAACAGCACGGCGGTATCGCGACGGGCCCAGTCCAGCAGATAGGTGAGTCGCTCGGCGCCGATCACCAGCACCTTCTTCATCATGCCGGTCTGTACCAGCGAGGTGGCGACCGAGAGGGAGTAGACGAAACCGGTGCAGGCGGCGTTGAGGTCGAACACGGCGGCATTGGTGGCGCCCAGCTTCTTCTGCACCGCGGAGGCGGCGCTCGGCAGCAGGTTGTCCGGCGTGGCGGTGGCCAGGATGATGCCGTCGAGGTCGCTGGCTTCCAGCCCGGCGCAGGCCAGCGCACGACGGCCGGCCAGGGTGGCCAGATCGGAGGTGCTGACGTGGGAGATGCGGCGAGCCTTGATGCCGGTGCGCGGGTAGATCCACTCATCCGACGTATCCATGATGGTGCTGAGGTCGTCGTTGGTCAGCACGGAGGGAGGCAGGCATTTGCCCCAGCCTGTGATATTGGCGTATTTCATCTTGTTACCGCTTCTCAAGTGGATCGCCCGCGGGCGGAAAATCGCGCAATTATGCCGCACGGGGCAACCACTGTCATCTTGTGGTCATGGTTATCTGGCAGCAGGGTCACGCCTGGTTGCGGGGGCCGGCGGGAAATTTCGCTTAAACCACAGGGCTTGGCTGCCCTAAGATAGGGCTTTCGCCACTGGATGGAACCTCCCCTTGCACAAAGCCAACCTCAACCTGCTGCCGACCCTCAAGGTGCTGCTGGAGACCCGCAACATCAGCCGGGCGGCGGAGCTGCTGTACCTGAGCCAGCCTTCCATCAGCAAGCAGCTCGGCCAGCTGCGCAGCGAGTTTGGCGACGAGCTGCTGGTGCGGGAGGGGCAGCGCTGGCTGCTGACGCCACGGGCCGAGGCGCTGGCCGCCCAGCTGGCGGACTCCCTCGGTGCGCTGGAGCGACTCTACGAGGCTCCCGGTTTTGACCCGAGCCGCTGCGAGCGGGTGTTCCGGCTCGCCTCTTCCGATTACGTGGCCCAGCATATCCTGCCGGACATCTGCGCGGCGCTGGCCAGGGAGGCGCCGCTGGCAGCGCTGGAGTACAGCCTGTGGGACAAGCGCCTGCTGCCGCAACTGTGGCAATCCGAGCTGGACATGGTCTCCACCATCACCGAACTGGTACCGGATCAGATCCGCGGCCTGCATCAGGGGGAAGACCGGTTGGTAGTATTGATGGGCAGTCACCATCCGTTGGCGGGGCACTCGCTGAGTCTGGATGACTACCTCGCCTGGCCCCATTTGCAGGTGAGCGGCGGGGGCGACAAGGACAGCCCGGTGGAGCAGGTGCTGGCACCGCAGGGGTTGAGTCGGCGCTGGTTTGCCCGGGTGCCCTTCTTTCAGGCGGCGGTGGAGGTGTTGCTGCGTACCGACTGCCTGCTGACCACCCCGGCCCACATCGCCTGGCAGCTCTCCTGCGAGCATGCCCTGTACTTTTGTGATCTGCCGTTTGTCAGCCGCACCCAGCAGTATCATCTGCTGTGGCATCAGCGCCACCATCAGGACCCGGCCCACAGGTGGTTTCGCGAACTGGCCTATCCCTTCCTGCGCGAGCACCTGCAGCGCACGGTGGCGGCGAGCCGCAAGGTGTTGAACCCGCCCCGCTAGCAACAGACGCTTCTGTTGGCCTATAACCATTGGCTATGGGTTCTATTCCCAACTTTCACTTCTGGCATAACCAGGGGCCCTTTACCCTGAGCGCAGACATTCATATTCCGCTTGAGACAAGGAACACCATGGAACTGACGAGTTGGCTGGCACTGGCCGCAATCTGCGTAATGGGCGCCATCAGCCCGGGGCCGAGCCTGGCGCTGATCATCCGCAATACGGTGCAGGGAGGGCAGGGGCACGGCGTGGCTACCGCGCTTGGCCACGGCTTCGGAGTCGGCATCTATGCGCTGATCACGGCTTTGGGTCTGGCCATCCTGATCACCCAGACCCCGCTGCTGTTTGACGTTATCCGCTACGGTGGTGCGGCGTTTCTCGCCTGGCTCGGGGTCAAGGCGCTGCTGGCCAAACCCGCCAAGGGGGAGGCGAGTGAAGAGGTGCATCAGCTGCGCGGTCGGCAAGGCGCCTTCGAAGGCTTTATGGTGGCCTTTCTCAACCCCCAGCTCGCTGTCTTCTTCATCGCCCTGTTCAGCCAGTTTGTGCATGCCGATACCGGCTGGCGCGAAGGGGGCATCATGATGCTCACCGCCGGTGGCATAGATGCGATCTGGTATGTGCTGGTGGCGCTGGTGCTCTCTCGTGGCCCCGTGCTTGCCTGGCTCAAGGCCAAGTCCTTCGTCATCGACAAGGTAAGCGGTCTGGTGCTGCTGGGGCTGGCCCTGAAGGTGGTGCTCTGATCCAATCCTGTATTTTGCGGTGATCTTAAGCGGGATCAAGGCGGGGAGGGTGGCAATGCCCTAGAGTGGCGCCCATTTGCTGTCCGCCCTGACTCCGAGACCATGCACCAGAACAAGCACCCGTTAAGCCACCACAACCGGTTGGAGCTGCTGGCTCCGGCCAAGAACCTCGCCTACGGCATCGAAGCCATCAATCACGGTGCCGATGCCGTCTACATGGGCGGCCCCGCCTTTGGCGCCCGCAGCGCGGCAGGCAACAGCATAGAGGATATCGAAGCGCTGGCGCGCCATGCCCACCGCTTCGGCGCCCAGGTCTTTGTCGCCTTCAACACCCTGCTGCACGATCACGAACTGGAGCAGGCGCGGCGGCTGACCCACCAGATCTACGAAGCGGGGGCCGATGCGCTGATCGTGCAGGACATGGGGCTGCTGGCGCTCGATTTGCCCCCCATTGCGCTGCATGCCAGTACCCAGACTGATAACCGCACCCCGGAGAAGGTGAAGTTTCTGCAGGATGTGGGCTTCTCCCAGGTGGTGCTGGCGCGCGAGCTGTCCCTTGCACAGATCCGCGAGATCAGTGCGGCCACCAATGTGCAGCTGGAGTTCTTTATCCACGGTGCGCTCTGCGTCTCCTACAGCGGTCAGTGCAACATCAGCCACGCTCGGACCGGCCGCAGCGCCAACCGCGGCGAGTGTGCCCAACTCTGTCGGCTGCCCTGCTCGCTGCAAAAGCCGGATGGCGAGGTGCTGGTGGCCGACAGCCACCTGCTCTCTCTCAAGGACATGGATCAGACCGACAACCTGGAGGCGCTGATCGAGGCGGGGATCCGCTCGTTCAAAATCGAGGGGCGCCTCAAGGGGCTCGACTACGTCAAGAACGTCACGGCCTGGTATCGGCAGAAGCTCGACGCCATTCTGGAGCGCCGCGGCGATCTGGTGGCCTCCTCGGCCGGCCGCTGCAGCTACAGCTTCACGCCGGATCCGAAGAAGAGCTTCAACCGCGGCAGCACCGATTACTTCCTCCATGGTCGCCAGCCCGGGATCGACTCTACCCAGAGCCCGAAATACGTGGGCGAGCCGCTGGGCCGGGTCACCAGTATCACCAGGGATGGCATCGAGATCGACGGCAAGCAGGTCACCCTCAACAACGGAGATGGCCTTGGCTTCTTCAAGCCGAACAACGAGCTGGTGGGGATGCGCCTGAACAAAGTCGAAGGTAAGCAGTTACTCCTGTCAGAGCGCATGCCGGGGCTGAAGGTAGGCACGGAAATCTACCGCAACCACGATCAGGCATTCAGCAAGGTGCTGGAGAAGGCGAGCGCCGATCGCCGCATCCGGGTCGATATGGTGCTGGCAGAGTGTGATGAGGGAATGCGCCTCACGCTTACCGATGAGCAGGGCATCAGCGCCGCCGTCACGCTCCCCTGTGACAAACAGCCAGCCGACAACCCGGAGCGGGCGCTGCAACAGGCGCGCGATCAGCTCGGCAAACTCGGCAATACCCTGTTCGTGGCGCGCAAGGTTGAGTTGGCGTTTACTCACCCGCTATTCATTGCCGCATCCATGCTCAACGGTTTGCGCCGGGATGGCATCGCCGCGCTGGAGGCTGCCCGTCTGGCCGGCTACCAGCGCCCCGAGCGGCGCATCGCGCTGCGGGATATCCACTATCCCCAGCATCGTCTCTCCTACCTTGGCAACGTGCTCAACAGCGCGGCCGAGCAGTTCTTCCGCGAGCACGGGGTGGAGCGCATCGCCCCCGCCTATGAGGCGAACAAGGAGGAGCGGGAAGTGGTGCTGATGATCACCAAACACTGTATCCGTTACAGCCAGAACCTCTGCCCGAACGAGGTGCCCGGTCTCAAGGCCGAGCCGCTGGAACTCAAGATGGGCAAGGACACCTTCCGCCTGCGTTTTGACTGCAACCGCTGCGAAATGCACGTGATGGGGAGTTTGAAACGCTGAGGAACACGATGCCACCAGGTTCCATGGCTCGGGGTGTGTGACCCGTTTTGCCTTGAGGTATCATCCTGTGCCAGGGATCCCCAGCAAGCTGCAAGGAAGGACCTATGCTCGCACTCTCCATCGTGGCGCCCCATGGCGCCAATATTGCTTCGGGCAAGAAGACGCTCGAGGTTCGCTCGTGGTTGCCTCCCTCACTGCCCATTCGCGACCTGCTGATCGTTGAAAATGGCCGATACCTCAGCGCCGATCATCCTGTGGATCCGGCCGGTCGAGCGGTCGCCCTGGTTGACGTCGAGGAGGCCCATGAGTGGCAACCCGATGAGGTGTTGGCCGCCTGCTCGGGGGGTTGGGAGCCGGGTTACTTTGCGTGGCGGCTGTCCAACGTGCGTCCTGTGGTCGATGGGCCCGTCTTGCCGGCGCAGAGGAAGTTGTATGAGGTAGACGGCTCGGGCGTTCTGGGCGCGCATTGCGGCTACAACAGGGCTGGGCAGAGGAACAGGCATCGGCCTATGGGTTGATCCCCATGGAGAGTGTTATCGGAGGTGGTGAGGTGGCCGCACAGCCCCTTCGATACTGCACAGAGCAAGCCTGGTGCGAGCAGCATGTACAGGGATGGCGCCCCCTGCTTGATTGCCGGTGCGGGGAGGTGCCTTCAAGATTTTCAATTATTGGAATTTATTCAGAAACGCCTCTAATGCCTCTCCTGGGTTCTCTTTTTCAGATGAGATCATGCTGATCCCCCATTGCTCAAGGACGGCCTCTTGTACCGGATTCGACCTGGCCGAGAAAATATACGATTTCGGCTGGGCATCACCCGCCCGGTTGGCTTTCCATAATTTGGAAAGTTTGTAAAATAAAAGCCGCAGGTTGATATCGGCCAAGCTATATCCGATAAACAACACTGATTTACCCAGCACATCTGAACGCAGTTTTATATCCAGTGGTGTTTCGAATTCAAGCCGCTCAAAATAGCTGGTCTCATCAATGACAATGGACTTGTCATCATCAAAATCACCATGGAATTTTACAACTTGCACCTTGTCACTTTTGATTCGGGTAAAGTCTGATACCGATGCGATTTTGGTAAATGGCTTGCCATAATATGCGAGGGCATGCTCTATCCAGCGATCATAGTTGGTGGTGTATATTATCGGAAAGTTAGCTTTGGCAATGTATTCATGGACTTTGGACGTTGAAATATCAATGTCAGGTGAATGCCAAACTCTGTCCATCCAGCTTCTTAAAGGGCCTATGCTGCCTTTTTGTAAACGATAATATTCTGCCAGCGCATAGTGATCGCCAAAAGATTTGTATATTTCAGGCTCATAGCCCAGATCCTTGGCGATCTTGTCCAGCAGGGTTGACCATGATGGAAGACCAAGGTTCATCGATACCCCGGCCCCAACAAAAAGAATGACGTTGCCTTGTCTAAAGGCCGATAGTAGCTGCTCCATATTTAATCTCTCCTTAATAAATATGGTTCTGCCACTATACCCGGGTTAGAAAAGTCGATGAAATCGTAAATCTGCGGTGGATATTATTTTATGATAGATAGGGTCTATGGTTTACAGGTATTACATTATCTTTCACTGATATTCTCCAGTTGCAGCAACGTCTTTTTAATCTCCAGTCCCCCCGCATAGCCGGTCAGGCTACCGTTCTGGCCGATCACCCGGTGGCACGGAATGATGATCGAGAGCGGGTTGCGGCCGTTGGCGGCGCCCACCGCCCGCACCGCATTGGGCTTGCCGATGGCGCGGGCGATGTCGCTGTAACTGCGGGTCTCGCCGTAGGGGATGTCGCACAGGGCCTGCCAGACCGCTTGCTGAAACGCCGTGCCTCTTGGTGCGAGCGGCAGGCTGAAGCGTTGCAGGCGGCCGGCAAAATAGGCCTCAAATTGTGCGAGAAAAGGGGCCAGCGCCGTCTTGTCCTGTTGCCAGTCGCGCATGTCGGGCAGTGCGCGCAGCCCCGCCACAAAGTCCACGTGCAACAGGCCGCGCTCGTCGATGGCCACCAGTAGATCGCCACAGCGGCTGGGCAGGATATCATAGCGGATCATGGGGTTGTCTCCTCTGATGGGTTGCCGCTTGCTGCGCCGCCTGGTGCTGACTCGGTCAACAGTGCCGGCTGCTCGCTCATGGCATGCCACAGCCAGCTCGCCGCGTAGCCGCGCCAGGGTCGCCACCCTTCGCTGTGGGCCAGTACCGCTTTCACCGGCAACTTGGTGCCGCCTCCCAGCGCTTTTTGTAATACCAGATCCGAGGCGGGGAAGGCATCCGGGTCCAGTCCGCAGCGCAGCCGCCAGTAGGCGACCGTCCAGGGGCCGATGCCGGGTAGCGCCAGCAGTTGTTCATCGCTGGCGCAGGTCAAGTTCAACTCGCCGCTGGCCAGCGCCTGTGCCAGCCCCTGCAGCGTTCTGATCCGGCTGCCGGGCATGCCGATACCGTCCAGATTGAGCTCGCACAACTGGGCTGGGGTGGGCAACTGCGCCACCCCGAATTGCGCCTCGGTGCGCGCCACCAGCCGCCCGAGTATGGTGATGGCCCCCTTGACCGATACCTGCTGGCCGACGATGGCGCGCAACATCACCTCGTACTCGTCCCAGCCGGCGGGCAGCCGAACGCCCGGCCAGCGTGCCTGCAGGCGTGCCAGCAGCGGATCCTGCCCGAGCCGCGCCCCGATGCGCTGCATGTCGGCATCGAGATCCCACATTCGGCGCACCCGATACAGCAGATCCGGCAGCGCGGCGGGCGGCAGATCATGGACGCTGAGCTGCAGGCTGTGCCCCTTGCCCTGGCTGATGCGCACCCGTGCGAGCCGATCGCCGACCCGGTGCAGGCGTTCATACACCTCGCCATCTACCCGTTCCAGCCCCGGAATGGCGCGCAGCCGGTAGAACGCCAGCATGGCCGCCACATCATAAGGGGGGCGGTAGGGCAGTTGCAGCGTGAGCATCGCCCCCTCCTCGGTCTGTGGCGCAGCCTGCGTCAGGGCGGCGGCGTCGCCGGTTGGCTCGCTCTGACGACGCAGCGCTCGCGGCGCCAAGCCGTACGCCTGCTGCCAGGCGTCGTTGAAGCGGCGAATGCTGGCAAAGCCCGCCGCAAACGCGATGTCGGTGATGGGCAGCCGGGTTTCGGTCAGCAGCCGCTTGGCGAGCAGCAACCGGCGCGTCTGCTCCACCTGTTTTGGCGAAGCGCCGAGGTGCTGCTCGAATTGGCGGCGCAGCGTGCGCTCACTGATGCCGGCCTGTTCAGCCAACGCGGTGAGCGAGCCTTCCGCCAGCTCGCCGCGATCGATCCGGGCCAGCAGGCGTGCCAGTGTCGGCGGCAGATCGCCGGGGGCGGCGGGCGCGAGCTCAGGCCGGCAGCGCAGGCAGGGGCGCAGGCCATGCTGCTCCGCTGCGGCGGCGCTTTGGAAGTAGCGCACGTTGTGCTCGTGCGGTGGCCGCGCCGGACAGACAGGCCGGCAGTAGATGCCAGTAGAGAGCACGCCGGTAAAGAAGCGGCCGTCGAAACGTGCATCGCGGGCCAGGCGGGCGGCATGGCACTGCTCGGCGCTGAGCGGCAGGTCTGCCTCATCCTCTGGGGCCGGCGGCATCGTCATGACGTGATCTGTTGGCATTGGTGGCTCCTTGCGCCGAAAACGGGGCGGGCACGGCGGCCCGGATGAGTGAGAGACTAAGCAGGAACGAAGGCGATGACTAGCCAGAAACGGACAGCAATTGAAATAAAGCAGACGCCGCGCACGCGACTGCAGGGCATGAAAAACAGATCGGTTTGAGGGGGCAAGTGTGCGAATCTGGGGGGACAACATCCAAGGAGGAGAGAGCCATGCCAGGACCCGCACGTGCCGGCGCCCTGATCTACGCCAGGGAGCCCGGCCTGCTGAGCCACTTTTATCGCACCCTGCTACAGATGGAGATCCGCAGCCAGAGTGACGAGCTGATCGTGCAGGAAAACGCCGACATCCAGCTGTTGCTGCACGCAATCCCCGCTCCCTATGCCGAGCAGGTGGTGATCACCACGCCACCGCAGCTGCGCGAGCAGGGCGCCATCAAGCTGTTCTTTACCGTGCCGAGCCTCGCTTGGGCGGAAGCGAAAGCGGCCGATCTCGGCGGAGGCCTGCTGCCGCAGCAGTGGTCAGGCCCAGGCTTCGTGGTGCGCAATGCGTTCGACCCCGAGGGCAACATCCTGCAGCTGCGCGAGTTCACCGGCGTGCCGGACGGGCGCTGACGCGCCACGCCGCCATGAAAAACGGGGCCGCGAGGCCCCGTTTGTTATCTGCTGGCGGGCGCGCTGGCCTTACTTCAGATAGCGCTGCTCCAGATGGCGGCGCAGCCAGTGCGGATTCAGCGCCTCGCCGGTGGCGCGGCTGACCAGCTCGTCGGTGCTGTAGCGGCTGCCCTGGGACCAGATGTGGCGACCCAGCCAGGCGAAGATCTCCGGCAGGCGGCCCGCCGCGATCAGCTCGCCCATGCTGCCGAGCTCCCGCTCGAGCGCGAAGCGCAGCTGCGCCGCGTACATGGCGCCGAGCGTGTAGCTCGGGAAGTAGCCGAACGAGCCGTCGGTCCAGTGAATGTCCTGCATGCAGCCATTCTGGTAGTTGCCCTTTGTGGAGAGCCCCAGCCACTGCTGCATCTTGGTGTCCCACAGCGCGGGAATGTCCGCCACCTCGATGCGACCTTCCATCAGATCGCGCTCCAGCTCGTAGCGCAGGATGACGTGGGCCGGGTAGGTCACCTCGTCCGCATCGACCCGGATAAAGCCGGGCTCGACCCGGTTGTAGAGCTTGACCAGGTTTGCCGGCGCCAACGCCGCCTGCTCGCCGAAGTGGGCGCGAATGTGCGGCGCCAGCAACGCCAGGAAGGCGGGATCATGGCCGAGCTGCATCTCGCAGAACAGGCTCTGGCTCTCGTGAATGCCCATGGAGCGGGCCTCGGCCACTGGCTGGCCCAGCAACTGGCGCGGCAAGCCCTGCTCGTAACGGGCGTGACCGGTTTCGTGGACGATACCCATCAGGCTGGAGACGAACTCCTGCTCGTTGTAGCGGGTGGTGATGCGCACGTCCGTGCAGGCAATGCAACTGCACAAAACACAACGAGAGGATAAGTGTATGACGAGCAATAAATTTTTAAAGTTTGAAGTAGTTGATGGCGTACTGAAGCAGACCGTCATGGAGTTCAGCAAAGGCGAAAAACTCCAACAGATGCAAGCGGCAGTAGGTGGCCGCATAGAGGTTGCTAGGTACTTGGAGGCCAAGGGCGAGCCATGGGCTGCTGTAATTGTTAACGAGGAAGGGTTAATGGATGGCTCATTGCGTTGGTACGTACCGATGGATTCATGGCTGTACCAACACTGGCCTGAACACATGTCATACCACAAAACCCCAGTTGCCTTTGGCACTGTTATTATCGTGGGTGATAACGGGAGGGACTTTACTGGGCTAAGTGAGGAGCAAGTACAGCTCTTGTGCCGTTAAACGAAGAGGGGGCATTGCCCCCTCTTATTCAAAATTCAAGGGCAGCTAGTTTGGCGTCTAGGCCCTCTCTTTCTTTTTTCAGCAATGCATTGATAAGACTTTCGTTCAGCTTTCCACCTAGTGACATTGCATGATCTAGCAATTGCTCTAAATCTTGCTCGGTAATCACTACAAGATTGCCTTCTTTGTCCTTTCCGCCTCGATGCACCAAGTGATTTCGCTTCTGTGTTGCTATTTCAATTGCATCTATCGGCCATTCTTTTTGTACTTCAATGTCAAACGTAGCCTTATAGCGTTTAACAACTAGATTCGCACTATGCCAACTAGCGCTAATCAAGTGCTCTTTGATTGCTTTGATCAGCTCTTCTCTTATCTTTTCGATGGACGCACCCTTGAAATGTAAAGCAGCAATCTCTTTGCTTACTTTGAACTCAGTCTTTCCTTTCTCGATGCAATCCGCGATATATGAGTCATCGTTCTCAATAGCGTGGATGAACAACTCAACATAAAGCGTTTCTAAGGCTGTAATGACATTAGTGTACAAAAGACTAAGTAGATGATCTTTCTGCCGCTCGTTTTTATCTTTTGCTAATGCTTTTATGCTGTCTAGATTCTCAACAAACTTAACGAATGGTCTATCAGAAGACGCTATTGCATCGTATAAGTCTTCATCGTACCAATCATCAACGTTATTGGAGTTGCCTGACCATTCGTAACATTGATCTTGGAGCTCATCGGTTAACTCTTCAATGTAGTTCTCTTTTACATACTGGCCGAACATGCTTTGTAGCTCGTCACTTGCTTCATACGGGCCGCCATATATGTACAAGTATCCGCCTTCGCGCCCATTATAAGGGCATGACTCTACTGGATCTTCGAAGTTTTCAAAGAACCAATTGCGCATTACTTCTAGTTGGTTTGCTTTGCTGATGTACTGTAACGATTTTAGAGGGACTTTTTTTCCATCTACATTAAAAACAATGTTCACGATGCTACGCCTCCTTGTATAAAAGTGAACCGTATCATAGCACACAAATCGAGCTTATCGAGGTAATGCTTATTGATGGACGTAGTTGGGATTATGCCTTTAGCGCCTGCAAGAAATGCAAGGAAAGCTTATTATAATAAGGAAACCTTGCATTTCTTGCAGTAACACAAAACAGCAAACAAGCACTCCATTCCTTTCTATTGCACACAAGCAACACAAACGCCTCTCCTTGCGTCTCCGCGCTTTAAGCGCACAGCTATAGCAGTGCACTAACAAGCACGTATAAACGCGCACGGCGCATTACAGCAAGCGACAGCAGCACTTGCGCATTGCATTACTTTTACTGCATCCCCTGAATAATCCTTTTAACTCCCACGTATAAATACAACAAGCAACAACTCCCCATAACAATAACAATAAGGGAACACATGAACAAAAAGAATGCTCGTATCCAAGGAGCAAAGGCCAAGTCATATGACATTAGTACCTTGTTTAGTAATTACGAAGCAGTAAACAAACTAAGTTACCGATCATATCAGTGGCAACCTACCGTAGCAGCATGTAGCAAAATCATCGCTGAAACGATAGGCAAGCTTCCTGCATACCTCTACCAGACTTCCCCTAAAGGCGATGAAATCATTCATCGGCACCAGAGCTTGAATGTTTTGACTCGCTGGCCTAATGATGTTCAAACAATGCAAACATTTCTTGAAATGGTTGGATATCACTTATGCTACGCAGGCAATTTCTACGCCGTCATAACAAGGTTCAATGACGAAATCATTGAGCTCCTTCCTATTGAAAATCCCCACCATGTACAGCCTCAAATTGTAGGCGGAAAGTTAGTATATAAGCTCGTAGTAAATCCCAATCTGCAAAAAACATCGGGCTACAAAACTGAATATAGCAAAGATGAAATTCTGCATATTCGTGCCGCTGGCCCAGATTTAGTAAAAGGCATTGGCTGTGTTGAGCTAGCAAGAAACTCAATTGAACTATCAGCAATCCATGAAAAGCATGCCAGAAGCTTCAGCGAGAAAGCGGGAGTACCTGCTGGTGTAATTACGCCTAAAGATAATGTTACGTACACAGCTGAACAGATGGATGCAATCTTAGACACGCTAGAAGAAACGATAGCGGGCCCTGATGCTAGCGGCTCAATTGCGTTTATCCCAGGTGGCGTAGATTGGAAGTCAGTCAGCCTAAATCACAAAGATGCTCAATTCCTTGAGCAGCGCCAATATAGCCGTTCCGAAATCTGCTCGATCTTCCGTGTACCTGAGCACTTCTTAGATGGTGCCGCGAATGTCAAATACAGCAATTACGGCCAATCAATGTTGAGCTTTTACACTGAGACTATTTCACCTTTCATCAAACGTATCCAAGAAGCTTTTGATCGCCAGCTAGCTCCATTGAATATACGTTTCAAGCTTGACGAGTCCGAGTTGACTAGAGGCGATACAGCTACGCGCCAAACAAACATGATGGCTTTGTATAACGCTGGGATCATCACTTTGAACGAAGCCCGTTTGGATTTGGGTTACACATTAGATGATGATGGCGACCGCTATAAGCTCCAAAACAATAATGAAAACATTGGCACTATTGCTGAGCACTTAGAGAATCAAGCGCAAGAAAGCACGGCTACAAATACCGAAACTGATAATAACAATAACAACGAGGTTGAAGATGACCCAACAAAAGAACCAACTGATCCAGAAAAAGAAAAGCTTCCAGTTCAACGTAACTAAGTTTAACGAAAACGGGGATGGCATTATCGAAGGGTATGCCAATACGTTCAATTTCAAAGATTATGCTGGTGATATCACCATGAAAGGGGCGTTTACTCGATCCCTAAATAAGCATATGAAAGAAGGCTCTGTACCAGCAATGCTATGGCAGCACCAGCAAGATCAAATTATTGGTGTATGGAATGAAGCATTCGAGGATGAAAAGGGCCTACGTGTACGTGGGCAGCTAATCCAAGGCATCCAAAAAGCAGATGAAGCAAAGCTGCTAATTGAAGCTGGCGCAATCAACGGCCTATCTATTGGGTACTTTGAGATTGAAACTCAATGGGACAGCAAACAGAAAGCTAACTTGCTATTGGATGTTGAGCTGTTTGAAGTATCCATTGTAACAAGCCCTTGCAATACACAGAGCCGCATCGATGCTGCTAAATCGCATTTGCTTAATGGTGAAATGCCATCTGAACGCGAAATGGAGAAATGCTTACGCGAGCTTGGACTAAGTCAAAAGCAAGCTAAGTTATTCATGGCATCTGGATTTAAAGCTATTGCTAAAAAACCTGAAGATGAGCCAGAAGATGTAACTGAAGAAGAAGTTGAAGAAACTGAAGAGCAAGATGTAACTGAAACTCCCGAATCTACAGAAGAAACTGCTGAACCCGAAGTTATAAATACAGAAGAGACTACAGAGCCCGATGTAGCCGAAGAAGAGGCCACTGAAGATGAAGACGATGACAAGCGCAAAAAGCCTGACATGAAAAGACTTCAGCTAATACTGGAAATGTTCCAGAAGTAATTACTCTGAATACCTGCTTTCTACTTTTATAAATACAAATGTAAGGCAACTTACTCCCTCCTGCGGGGCATTCACCCCGCTTATTGAATATTCAAACACTCGTCCGAGTGAAATCAATCCAAACCCTTCAAGTAATTTTTCGTTTTTTAATCCAACTGATTAAACGGGATGTTTATTCACCTGAATTAAAGAGCACCACCTTTCTCTATTCCTTTGTTTAACGGGACGTTGAACTCAGAAAGAGCGAAATAACAACAACAATAAAACAGCCTAATGAGGTTAATAAATGGATCACAACGAAATCCTGACCCAGATTTCGGACGCTCAAAATACTTTCATCCAAAAGAACTCCGCTGAAGTTGAGCAACTGAAATCCCAAGTCCAAGACGCGCTGGAAGTTAAATCACAACTCGAAGCCGCATCCACTTCTATCCAATCCCTGAAATCTGAAATCGAGCAACTCCAAAAAGCTCAAGCCAAAGGAATGAATTCTATGTCTACCCAAGAACCTATCGCTACTCTGAAATTCTCTGATTATGTAACTGCAATGGCCAAAGCCGTTAAAGCAGGTGAGTATGGCGATCAAAAATCAATTCTGAACTCCCAAGATCCGGCATTTGGCCTTGTCTTCCTGCCGATGTATTCCAATGAAATCGTAACTCGTCTGAAAGACGTATCACCAATCTTCCAATATGCAGGCATCAAATCTGTTTCTGGCGTTAATGATGAAACTATGATCAAGATCCGCCTGAAAGAAGGTTCTGAGATCCGCACTGCTGTAGATGAATACAAAGATGGTGCTATTACCGTTAATACCGGTACTGGTTCTTTTGGTGATTACAAGCCTACTTGGACTAAGCTCGAATCCAAACTGGAAATCACCCTGGAATTCGCTCAGGATGGCCAAATTGACGTTGCTTCCCTAATCAATGAAGTACCGCAGCTGATCACCGACAAAGCGTCTTATGTTGCTCTGTACGGCGACAAGCACATGAAAGGTCTGTTCTCTATGTTCAGCTCCAATCTGGCTGATGCTGCTCGTCCATATGACGCTTTCCAGTACTTTGAAATCCCGAAAGACTTTGGTAAAGACTTCGATGTTACTGTAAGCACTATCCAAGCCATGATCCGCTCTATGCCTATGGCATATCGCCGCAACAAGGATCTCCCGATTGTACTAGCCGAAGGCACTTTCGATCAGCTGACTCGCTGCCAGAACAAATTTGGCCCGCTGATCACTGAGCTGTACACCAATGGCTATGATGGCCGTATTCTGGGCCGTCCGTGCATCAAAGACCCGTTCATGCCTGAAATGGATCAACCGGATGCAGTAGTTGCAATGTTTGGTGACTTTGCTCGCGCTGTTCAATTCTACGAAATTGAAGGTGTTCACCTTGTACAAGACGCTGCCCAGAACGGCGGTAATACCCACGTTTATGATTGTATGCGTATGGGTCTGCGTATGAATGACAGCTTTGCACTGAAGGCTCTGAAAACCCCTAAAGCTGCTAAGTAATCTCCTTTTATGGGGCCTCAGGGCCCCATATCTTAAACAACAAGGAGGTTAAATGCAGAGTTTTACTAGACCAGTTAGATTACGAATCTTGACCGAGCATATTGAATGTAAAGAGTTTGAAAAGTGCATTTCAGTTGATGACTTAAAAAACCAGACTTTGATTTTGCATGATGGGATGGATGCACACCTTATTCGCTGTTTAGACGCTGCCTTTGCTTATGTAGAGACATCAACAAATAGAAAGCTACGTTTGCACTACATCCAAAATGAAGTGCAGCTTAAAGGCGTTGATACGTACTTGAGCTTGAAGTATGGCAATCCAACTATACAAGCAGTCTCGTATATTGATACTGGCGAACGGTTAACTGAGAACGTTGATTACTACATTGACAAGAATCGCATTATCTTCAAAGCCAATAACGAGCGTAACGTTCAAGTTGAATACACATCTGGTTATGCAACTAAAGGCCAGTTTGAAGTACCAGCTGATTTGAAACACGCCATCTTGCTAATTGCAGCCACGCTTGTACAAGTACGTTCGGATTTGACTTCTGAAAGCCTTAAACGTGCTGCTTTTAGCTCTACTCAGCTTATGTCAGCTTACGTTCTACTAAGCTAAGGAGGCATATGGATTACAGTCGTTATAATACAGGGCTAACCTTTTATGTTTCTGAAGATGCAGTAGACGAAGAGCTTAATTCAAAGCTAGGTGTAGTTTTAAAGGAAGCATTCAAAACAATAGGCTCCGTCACTTATGTAAAGGTGCAAGAATACAGCTTGAATGAACGTGAGTTAAAGCGTGGGACGATAAGGGTACTTTGGCATCCTAAACTATCGAGCTGCACACACGTAAAGGTACAGACGTACTATGAAAATGAAATCTATAAGATTGAGCTTCAACAAGTGCCGTTTGCAGATGGCGAAGTAGAGATAGCGATCATAAAGGAGCAGTAACATGGCCTCTATGACAGCAACCTACCAAACAACAGGCGGGCCAGAATTGAGCCAGGCATTGACTGATTTAGGCACTGTATTAGGCACTAAGGCAGCAAGAGCAGGCATAAAGAAGGCGATGAAGATAGTACAGGATGAAGTCATAAGTTCAGCTCCTGTAAATACAGTAGTGATAAACGGCGTTCACTTAAAAGACAATATCAAAATAAAAGTCTCTAAGCGAACAAAGAAGATGCAGAAAAAGGGCGTAGATACGTTCTTAACGTGCTCTGTTTATACGACTAAAGCTGTAGGCGCTTATGCGTGTGCAGTTGAGTTTGGCCGTAATGAATACAGCACTATGCGAAATCACTTCTACGGTACACCAGTATCCCCCTATGAAGTCCATGTTGGTGCGGTTCAACCAAACCCATTCATGCGCACTGCCCTCTACAATAATGCCCCTCAAGTAGCTCAAACCTTTATCGATGAAACTTTCAACGAGATTCAAAAGATGGCAGCTAAAGCAAATAGAAAATCTAAGCAAGCGAAACCACAGACGTTCCCATAACATAAGGATACCTTATGCTTGAAGCAGCAATAATTAAAACAATAAAGTCTGCTTTGAAAATAGATGCACACATCGGCTTTAAGCCAGAATCAAGTACAGCTTTACCTGCTGTTGTGTGCATCACCCTTTCAAATAAGTCAGATCCCTTTACCGTTCAAGGTACAAATACCCGAAGAAGCTCAGTTATATCTTTTAAGGTTCTGGGCACTACTGTCCCAGAAGTCATGCAACTCCAATATCAGCTCATAAGGTTATTCGAAGATAGTACTGTTAAAACAGAAAAGGGATATGACTTCACTTATGACATGGTTACTTCGGTTGTTGGTACTAACAACGCTTTCACATCAATGGACTTAACTTGCACCGTTGATGTACATGTCAAATACCTTGAAACCAAAACATTACAATAATAAAAATAAGGAGGCCATATGGCCGTTACTACTACCGCGAAGAAATCCACTGTTTCAACTGAAGGGACTTCCATTTTTATCAACTTCGCTGCTGGTAAAACAGATGCAGAGATTACCACTCTAATCCCGAATACTACTGAAATTGGCGGCTACACTACTACTCGTGAAGTTAAGTCTAAAACTACTACTACCGGCGTTGAAATGAATGCTGTTGGTACTCTGAAGTATGGTGATCGTGAAGTTAAGTTCCTGTTGGGTGATGACAATCGCGCCATTTATACCCAGCTACGTGCTGCAATGAATGATAAAGACAAGTGCACTATTTCCGCTAAGTTCATCGAAGCCGGATATGGCGACATTACTTTTGGCGATCACATCATCACTGAAGTAAACACCCCAAATGCTGGCGGTGAAGGCGAAATGGTTGAAGTTACTTTGAAGCTGAAACCAGCTGGCGCCATTCAAGCCACTTTTAAATAAGAGTTTCCTCGCGATGAGGGTGAGGCTTAGCTAGCTTCATCCTCAATTTTTAAATGCGATTGAAAGGATTCCTTAGTGCAATAAATGCACAGTCGTCAACTTTATATAAAGTTGCGATCTGTATAGAAAATTAGCACGACTCGGTTTAAAGCCAATGATTAAAGCAATAAGACACTAATAATAAAAACAAACGAGGAATGAAAATGGATTTTAAATTTGAAACTATGTATGACCTGCTGCCGGATCTTATCGAATTCAATTATAAAGGGCATACATTTTACTGCCGCGAATTGAGCGCGGACGATTACAAAGCTTATGCAACTCGCTCTATCAAAGCGTCACAATCTAAAAGCTCCGATGAACTGAAGAATGCGCTTACTGATATGACCACTATTGCGCTGAAAGGTGGGCTTGTTAATGCTGATCGCACCC
Source organism: Aeromonas dhakensis (assembly GCF_002285935.1). Classification (NCBI taxonomy): domain Bacteria; kingdom Pseudomonadati; phylum Pseudomonadota; class Gammaproteobacteria; order Aeromonadales; family Aeromonadaceae; genus Aeromonas; species Aeromonas dhakensis. The sequence continues at coordinate 4,532,859 of NZ_CP023141.1, read as the reverse complement.
CTGTTTTCAAGAATGATAAACAAGTGCGTGAATTCACTTCCTTGTTTGGTGCTGCTCTAGTCAAGCAACTCGAAGACATTATTACTGAAGACCGTTCTGTACTAGAAAAAAAAAGCTCTGGAGAGCAATCTTTGACCGAGGCGAACTCTACCAGCGAATGAAGGTAATGCGGTTCATGGGGTTCAACTTCGATTCCATGCGTGAACTAAGCCAGCTCGAATATGAAGCTTGTCTTGCGTTAATGGAGCTTGAGCCTATGGATCCGAATTTGCACGGCTTGATATTGCAGAATACAGCCTGTTCTGTACATGTAGGCGGAGGCAAGCTGCATGACAAATTCTATGACAATTATAATAGAAGCTTCACCGTTCCTGATTTTCTGTTAACTGATGAAGAGAGACACGCCAAGATTAAGCGTAAAGCTGATGCACGGCGCGAAGAGCTTCGCCAAATGGCTGGCGTTATTATTGTTGAAGATACACAAGATGAACTAACCCCTGAACCTAAAAAAAGAACGCGCAAAAACAAGAAGGGGCTATAAGCCCCTTTTTTTATAAGAACAAGAAGGAAGTTAAACTTCCCAATATAAGGAAATAACATGGCCGTATATACCGCAGGTACGCTTGCCGTTAATTTGCTTGCTAACTCAGCTCAGTTTGTTGCTCAGATGGGCCAAGCAGGTAAATCAGCGCTCCATAACAGTGCCTTGATTTCAAAAGCAGGCAAAGCAATCGTTACCACATTCAAAGTGACTGGCACTGTAGTTAAACACTTAGCAGCTGGCATCATCGATGACTTCAAATCAATTGGCAATGCAGCTAAAGACATGGCTAAGGCTCTCATTACACCCAGCAACTACCTTAAAGGGCTTGCCGCTGGCGCTGCTGCTATAGGGCTCTATACCGTTGCAATCGCACACCAACGCCTTGAAATGCAGAGAATGGGCGACCAGTACGGGCTAACAGTGAAAGAGGCAAGCGCCTACCACATGCTAGCTACCAGGATGGGCGTTGAGGCTGAGCAGATGATGGATGCACGCTTGCAGCTCATTGTGAAACTACAAGACAAGATTGAAGCTGGATCAGCAGGCTCTAAAGACCGTATGAAGTCCTTCTTGCAAGATACCTATTCCAGTTTGAATGATGCTACTAAACAAGGCGCATTCGATATGGTTTATTCCATGCATGACGCTTTCAACAAAGCCACTAAAGAGCAAGGTGCAGCTTTAGCAGCTGACTTAGCTGATGACATGTCTGATGCTGGTAAATTGTGGCAGTCCATTGCGAAGCTCAGCAAAGACGAAATTAACAAGATCTTTGCTCAAGGTGTAGCAATAGCGGTAGATATGAGCCCAGTTCAAGAAGCTACCGGCAAATTCATGAACTTAAAAAACATTATAGACAGCACAATAATGGGCATCCTGTCTAAGTTTGCACCTCTGTTTTCTATGATGTGCGATGACTGGACTAAAAAGTTAATTGATACTTTTACAGGTAATGGCAAAGACTCTTTGGATCATGGCTTTAACCAGTACGTAAAAGACCAAGCGAATGCGATCTTTCAGTTTGTAAAAGAAACCGTAACTGGCATGGCTAAATTCTTGGATGACTTGAATTTCATGATGGACACTATGAAAGTCGCCATGAATAAAAGCGTAATAATGTCTAATGCATTGGGCATGTTTGGTGTTGATAGACTTACTATCAGCACTGGCAACTTAAACAAGGATGACAAAAAAACTGTTGATCAATACCACACCACAAATAAAGAGCTAACAAAAGCCAATGCGCAAAAGGATTATTTGGATGCTAACCGAAACGCTATAGTCAATGACTATAAAAAGAGCGGCATGGATAATTTAAGTGCGTGGGATAAGTTTTACGGCGAACAGAAAGCAGCTGCTGAACATGCGAACAAACTATCTGAGAGTTTAGATAAGTTAGGCAAGCAAGTAGATATCATCGAAGCTAAACAAATAGCCAAAGGCGATTACCACAGCAATGAAAAAGCCGTAGATGGGGTATTTGAGAAGGCTGGAAAAGTACTCAATGAATCTTTGAATAAACCGCTTGCAAGTGGTGGAGCAAATAATAAGCCGAATGGTAAAAAGAACTTTGCTAAGGATGTTGGGGATGAAGCTGACGCTGATGCAGCTAAAAAGGTATCGGATGCAAACTCAAAAGCTTGGGATGCGTATCTTGAGAAGAAGAAAGACTTTGATAAGAAACTACAAGAGCTAAACAAAAAGTTTAGTTTTGATGAAAGATCTGAATGGCAGCGTAAAACAGCAGATGAAAAGCAAGAGCTTGAAGATGCGTTTCATGACATGCAGCAAATTCGAGTTGATTACTTCACTGATGCCCTTAAAAACGCCAAAGTTGGATCCGCTGAATATCTGAAGATCCGCGAGGATATGCTTAAAGCTGAAAAGGCTCTTCAACTCTCGCACGACATAGCAATGGAAGAGCTTCAAAAACAGCAAGAAATGCGCAGGCTTGAAAGTGCTAACCGCACAATGAAAGAGATAAACGATAAACACGCTGAAGTAATGCGCGGCTTAGGCAAGGATGGCGCACGTTCAATTCAAGGTGGTGCTGTTGGTGCCAATAACAAGCAGCTTGATGAACATGAGCGCATGAAAAACGAGTGGGACAAGCGCATAGAAGACGAGCGCCAGCGTGGTGAGCTCAGCAATGACCAGATGAAGCAGCTTGAAGCACAGCGCGAGGAAGAGCTTAACGCGCACTTGGAGCGCATGAAGGCCCTTAGAGACGCTTACGGCGACACTGTAGTGGATGAAGCTTTCAGGATAGGTACTGCTGTTTTAGACGGTGATATGGAGTCTTACGGTGAGCGTGAGTCTGTGCTGAAGGGTTATAGCAATAACGACCTGGAACGCGCAGGACAGGACCGAGACGCACAGCTCAAGATGTCTAAGGAGCTAGGCGGGCAGTTGATGGAGCAAGCTGCTACACGCTCAAAGAAAGCGTTTGAGCTTAACAAGAAGATGAAGATAGCCGAAGCGGTGATGAACACCTTCGCCGCTGTAAACGCGACAATGGCTGTATGGCCTTTCCCGATGAACATGGTCTTTGGTGGTATGGCGCTTGCGCAAGGCTTGATGAACGTTGCCATGATCAAACAACAGAAATGGCAGGGCCAAGCACACGATGGTATCGACTATGTACCCAACGAGGGTACTTGGAACTTGGCTAAAGGCGAGCGCGTAATGGGCTCCGCTTTGAACAAGGACATGACGGACTTCTTAGCAGCTAATAAGGACGGCAATTTCAGTTCAGGCTCTTCTGTTCAAGTGCATGTCTCAAACGTTACTCAAGGCAACGTAATCGCGAATGACGAGTACGAAGCTGATCTTGTAAGTCGTAACATCGATGCCATTACTAGAGGCGTTCAAAGTGCTTTGAATGATCGTGGTATTAGATTGGCGTAACTTCTGATTTAACTATTGATCTCAAAGTGTAAATAACAAATACAAACGCAGGGGCAATTAATGCCCCTTTTAATAACTATAAGAAGGAAGTTAAACTTCCCAAACAGAAGGAACGAAGTATGTTCGATTTTTTAGCTAAATTATCATATTCGGAGCTTGCTATTATGCTGCCATCAATTGCGGCAGCTTGCTATGGCACATATAAAGCCATGAAGTCTGATGTAACTAAACTGCAAGATCGCGTCACCCAAATGGAGCAAGATAGAGCAGTAGATAACGCTCGCTCAACTAGTAAACTTGAGGCGCATGATGATGAATTAGCCGAACTTCGGAGTGATCGGGATAAGATGGTTACTAGAATGGAAACTATGTTTACTGAATTACGTGCTGATATTAAGCTACTACTACAACGGAAGTAATACCGTAACCGCGTACATGACTACGCTAAGGTAATTACTCCTTGCTCACTTTTGAGGATTTTTCATTACGCGTAATTATCTCGGAATGTCAACCGCAACAATAACAACCTAATATTTTAAATGAGGGTGCTCCTATCTAAGTTGCATCCTCATCTTTTATCTAGGCTATAGAGTCAAGTTTCATATTACATTTCTACCATCTAATATCGCGGAAGTTATAACGAATATAGTTGACTAATTCTGTATGGCTATAAATGAATGATTGCACTAAAGGAGTGATTTTATCCTCTATAAGGCCAATCTGCTCACTGGTGAGGAATCGTTTATTCATTACAATAAATCGACCATTGTCATCGCCTACATAGATATTGAAACAATTTAAATCACCAGAAGACTTACCAAAGGGATAAAATTTATTTCCACTTATATTGCTGTTCATGAAACAATCTAATTCATCGGTGGAAAATATAAAGTTATCCCATAAGCGTGTTAGCTCTTTGTCCCAAAATGGATATGAGTGTGGATTATCTTTTTGAAAATTTTCAAAATATTCGATGACCTCAAACTCCATTGACAATTTATAAGGCAAATTCATTGCCATCCCTCTGAGGGATAAAAATGGAATGTAATTAAACAGAAGATTCAATGAACGTAGGTCCTCCTCATATTCGCTGGTTCTATTCAACCGCCTCGCAATATCTGCTTCATGTTGCTCTTTAATGGATTTTAAATATTCAGTAGGAAAATCAGATGGTCGGGAGTCTACTTTTTTATGATCAATGGAGCACAGCAGTATCAGATTGTCATAGCTATTATCCTGAACTCTATTTATATCACCCCTTGGTCCAGTTGGGCTTTTTGCAATTATATGGGCCATTTCTCCAATGACGACCTCATCTTCTATTACATTTCTTTTACAGATATTGCATTGTCCAGCAGAGAGGCTAAATAACTTTTTGAGATCTATCTGATTAATCGACACTTACATTTCCCTTTTTATGGAAGATATCAATACTTGCATGGTAGGCTGGTAACACCTCGAATTCACAGTCCCTATTCAAGCGATTTTTGTGCGTGAGGTCAACATAATCCCACTGACCACCTTGTTTTAACTACCCCCCAAAATTCCTGTTGAAACTCACAGTGCTCATGGGAGTTAAGTATCGCAGAAAATTTTAACTTACATGCAGAGTTATCATAAGCAAAAGGGACATCTATAACCTTTAGGTGAAACTCAAGTACATTTCCATTAAGTATACTATCAATTAGTGAAGAGGAACTAATTTCACAATCAAATATATGGTTCCCGAATACATCAGATAATATTTCCCAACGAACCTGTTCTAATGCACTGGAAGGAAATTCCCAAAAATTTTCAAAATTGACCATTGGATTGAAATGAAGATTCATTCGTTTTTTTCTGTTTTCATGAGCGAAAACTGTTGCCGTACTAATATGAACAACCATTTTTCCTCTTTAGCGGATTACGCTGCGATATAGAGTTATGCTGTTTTTATCAATCCATTTAATAATCCTATCATAAATACATTTATAACTTCAACGTTAAATTCAAGGGTGATAACAGAGGTTTTCTAATAAATACTGAGCCGAAAACATAAGGAAAGACCAATGACAAACATTGAGCGCAACGATATAAATTCAAATGAAAAACCAAACCCAGATTTAAATTCAGTAAGCACCCAGATTTTGGCTGACATGCAAAGCAGGATTCAGAAAAAAGCTAAGAGGGGTCCAGCAAAAAAGCTCGACTCGGATTCTATAAAAGCAGCCGTTGAACTCTATAACTCCGGTGAGTATAGCCTTAAAGCTGTTGGTGATTACTTTGGTGTTTCGCTTGAGACAATCAGAACTTATGTCCGCGAACATAAGGATAAACAGCAGAGGGATTGAATGACTAGTATTACCACACCACGTTTCATTGAAAGAGTAAAAGCTAACGAAGGAACTAAAGAACACCAAGCTAAAGTAGGCTCATATCGAAATGGCTTGTTCCAGATCTATAAATGCAGCTTGGGCTTTGACACTATCGGTTACGGCCACTTGTGTAGCCCAGCAGAAGTTAAAGCGTATAAAAGCGGGATAACTGAGCTAAAAGCTATGATGCTATTCAGCTTGGACCTAGCTAAAGCAGAGCAACAAGCACGAAAACTATTTTCTATGAATTTGTACCCAGTAGGGGTGCAAGAAGTTCTAGTCGAAATGGTGTTTCAGCTGGGCTCTGGTACTACAAGTAAGTTTAAAAAGTTCAAACTTGCACTTGAGGCCATGGACTACAGCAAAGCAGCTCAAGAGCTGAAGGATAGTGCTTGGTACAAGCAAACACCGAGTCGAGTAAAGGGACACATGTCTGTACTTGAGGCTCATGCTAAAAAGCAATAGTGCGTCCTTTTTTGCTCTGCAAGAAATGCAAGGTTTCCTTATTATAATAAGCTTTCCTTGCATTTCTTGCAGCAAGTAACAACAACAATAAGAGCAGAAAATGCCATCCACTACAAACAACCAAGAATTCTACAACTCCAAGCAATGGGTCAAACTACGCAATGCCTACATGGCAAAGCACGTCCTTTGCTCGCACTGCAAGTCCAACGGCATGATCACTCCCTCAGTGATATGTGACCACATCGAAGAAATAGATGACAACTGGGATAGGCGTTTAGACAAGACGAACTTACAAGCCCTATGCATCCCCTGCCATAACACCAAGACAGCCCAAGCAGCCAAGAAGCGAAGATCCGCAGGCACTCTAAGCCCCAGCGACATGATCAAGTGGATACTAAACAATCGCTAAGCTGATCCCTCTATTAACCCCCGTGCATTCCTCCGAAAAACAAAAGCAACATAAAAGCAGCACTTTTAAGCCATTTTACTGCACTTATTACGTGGCTTTTTAATGAAAACCAGCTTGTTTCTTGCTGCTTTTTGCTGTGTTTGTTTTTGCTGTGCCAATACACGGAGCTTTTTATTTTTATCTAAAGGAGCACAAATGCGCTTTATCAACATCGAACACATACATGGCCTAGCAGTTGAATACAAAGGTGAGCCCATCCTGATTACTGTAAACGCACAGGATCCTAACAATATCATTTTCAATATGCGCCATGCAGTAACAGACAAACATGTAACTCGAAAAGCAGTAAGCGAAATCCTGCTTGGCTTAATGCTGAGGCGAGACGATGAATAACTCCACTACTTACTTTAAACAGCCCAAGCTAGAGCAGATAACAAGCCTGAACTATAAAGTGCTAGAGCCATATACAGTACAAACAAGCTTAATGGCGGTGACAGTCCCTTCTGGCTTCGTTACGGACTTAGCCTCAGTACCTCGCGCACTGTGGAGCATCTTTTCTCCGTTCGGTCTGTATACAGGCGCTAGCGTAGTGCATGACTACATCTATCGCACTAGCACCATTGAATGCACTAAAAACGTAGCTGACATGATCTTCAAAGAGCTCATGCAGCAAGCCAACGTGCCTAACGTGACTATAGAAAGCATGTTTCTGGCTGTGCAAGCATTTGGCCGGAGCTCGTTTAAGCCTAGAAAGTGGAGTCACTTATAAGTACTCCTGAAACAAACCTTGAGAATTAGGCATAAATACAATTGTTATAATAAAGCACGAGCAAAAAAGTGAAGGAACATGATGAGCATTGAAATGATTGAACTGAATTTAGAAATGATGAAGCTTGAATGGTATCAAGCACAACGCAAAAAACAAGCAACAATAGAGCTTCAGCTTGCCCTCTTGCAAGCTAAACGAAATTATGAGGAATAATATGATTACAAACATGAAGAACAAAGGCTCAAACGTACTGACAGATAAAGCAGCAGAACTCCAAAAACTATTTGAGATTGAGCGTGATGAAAAGATTAAACGCGCTATTGAAGAATACAACAAAGATAATGGCATGTTTGATGATTTAGTTGCTGCAACATTCAAGACTGAAGATGAAAATCTTCTTGACCAACGCATACAGCTATCCACTGTATTAGTAGATGCAATGCTTCAAGTTCGGGCAGCCAAGTATGGAGAGTAAAATATATGATTTGCCTCTTGAGCCTTGGGTACAAGAAGCCGCAGAGCAGAATGCTAAAGTATTCGATGAGCTGTGCGAGAACAACGCGCAGTTAGATGAAGAGGATAAGTGATGGTAGCTAGCATGGTTTTATTTGCCATGGCGATTGCCATTACTAATTTCTTTGTATACAAAATTACAAAAGCTAATACAAAGAGGGAATGCTCCATGAAGATTTCTCGCCATTCTATAGAATGCAGCACAATGATGATGGAGAACTCAAAGCAATACCAAAATGCCTTCGATAAGTTGAAAGACTGCGCTTTAAAAAACATTGAGTTAGAAAGTAAGCGAGCAGATATGTGGCATGAACAATGGGAGCTGAGCACGTTACAGTACAGCTTGGCTTCTAGAGGTGTTTCGTGCGCACTAGAGGTAATAACACAAGTGAACAGGCTACAGATGGAGCGAGAGCAAAAAATAGAACTACTCTGTGGCATTTATAACGACCCTACAGGCTTAACGGCTGAAATGTACGGCATCAACTTAGAGAAAAATAAATGAATATCTGGAGCTCAATAAAGAAATTCTTCACCAAAGTAGTCCGAGACGAAGCCTTCCAAAGAACCATTAATGGTCCGCTAAAAGAGGCCACCAATAAAGTGGTCGAAGCTGCTGAACAAGCTGCTGTGGACTACGTGAAAGACAAAGCAATCGAAGAAGTACAGCGCCTAAAACGCTGATATAAAAATCCTTGCGACAGTATCAGACATTTCCGTATAGCCGTAACAATTGAGTCTATGGCAGAATAACCATTTTGCTTAAATGGATACTGCCATGACGCCTGAACAGATGCTTCGATATGGTAAAGGACTAGGGCTTTGGCGTGAGCCAATACCGCAAGAAGCGTGTAAGCCTGTTCCGGTCTTCGCCCATGCACCACCTGCTAAACAGTCCAAGCCAAAGCGCGAAACCGCCGATACCACAAGCGCCACTGAGGTGCATGTGCCTATACGTGTGTACCAATCCAGTACGCGCCCTGGTAAGAACGCCGACGGCAGCACAGCCGAAGATATGCTCTTTGGCGAGTACACAGCTGATCAGATACGCGCCATTGAGACAGTAGGCGGCACCCGTGCCTTTCAAGGTGAGGACATGAGCCCTAACGGGGCTAAAGAGCATTTCGACACATGGCGGCGTGTAGCTGGACGGTATTTCAGTTCAGGCGATCTCAAGATGGTTGTCCTAGCCATGATCGGCCAAGCGCAAGCAAACACAGGCGGTGAGTTCAGGCACCCTGCCCTAACCAAAGCTGTACGTGGCCATCCAAAGACACAAGCGTTTGTGAAGAACATCTTGGATGGCGTGAACGCCAAGATCAAAGCAGAGCAAGGCGATATCAATAAGCTCACGTTGGAAGATTGGCACGGCAGCTACTCAAACAAGCCTAAGCTACCCGCATTCAACAAGCGCTTGGGCTTTGACAGTGACTTGATGGGCGGCCTGACAATGGCAGTGAATGGCGTGTGGGCAGGCGATGCCACCATCACCAAGTTCGAAAGAGCAGGCAATCATTACCGCGCCAATGTGCAAGTAACGTTCTATGACCACTTCGGGCTAGACCTGCCAGACGTTGGGCCTGACCCCACAAATGGGCTTATCAAAGAGTACAGCTTGCTATCTGTTTTCCGTTCGTGGTTTATTGTCCAGCATTTGGACATTTACGCTTATAAGCCCTTTATAACCGTGATGGAAATGAACTACCCGATACAGGGAGAGTGGTAATGCGCTTTATAGTGTTTCTTTTAATCAACCACTTCATTGTGCTTTACATTACGTTGAAGCATAACGAGGGCGAGCTATCCATTGTTCTAATGCTGTATTACTTCCTTTATATCGGTTCGAACATCATAACGGAGATTGTGTTCATCAAGCAACGCAAGTACCTGTACAGTGTCTTGAACGCTCTTGCTTTTGCGGCGATATACTTCCTTGCATAAGGATCCATCGATGATGCACCATCATCGATGGATAAAGCCTGATATCAATAAAGAACAACATATATCTCATAACCAATTTAATTAACCTTCAAAAAAGTGAACCTCTGTGGATATTAGTATTGCTTAGTGGTACATTGCACGAATGTGGCCACGAAACAAGGATGCTTATGAGCTTACAAGATATGAGAGTGGAGGATCTAGCAGACCTGCATTACGCACTAATAACAAGCCCTATACTGAATGTGACGGCAACAACCGTCACATTCAGAGTGGCGTGGGGCCTTGGTAACGCTACATACTTACTTCAAGCTACAGCTATTGGAATTCAAGATGTCAATGACTCGATATCTCAAGTAATTTACGCGGCTAAAAGACTCTCAGCCAATGAAAGACTTACATTCTCGATACTTACTGGCGTCCAGGTATAATTTTTTTAGATGGAGGTACTGATGGATTTTAATACTATAAGTAATAATTCAATGCTATTAATAACTGCTGGTGCTAGTGTAGTTAGCTCATTACTTGGGGCAGTAATTGGTGGTCGAATGACAAGAAACGCGACAATGGAAGCAACACGAATCGCCAGCGATAATCAGCAGGCAATGATTCAGCAAGCTAACGAAGACGTGCTTGTTGGTTTCATATGGTCAATACATGATGAAATCGAAAGCATATACAACAGGTATAACAATACCGTTGGCACTATGCTTCGTTCTGTTCCTACTGGTGAGGCTTTGCCTGTTAAATATAGAACAGAGTATGATTATTTTCCTGTATACCACAGCAACAGCGCTCTAGTCGGAAAAGTAAAGAATCATGAACTTAGGTCTAGTATTATAAATGTCTACACGATTGCTAAAGGCATGTTAGATTCATACTCCATCTATTGGGATTTGATGACAGAACATGATGATGCCATTAAGAAACAGATTAATGAAGACACTCCAATAAATGCTTTTTATTCTCAAAATCTAGCTAAACAATTAATAGATTATACACTGGAACTTAAACATATTGATGCAGAGCTATGTGCATGCATTACGGCCCTGCTCACTAACATTAAATCATCTTACAATAGGTAATGCTTTTTGGGTGTGACTAGTCACATCCAAAAAAACGATTAGCAGAAAAAATAAAGTAATATCTTTATGATGGCAACTTCACAAAATAATGACGTCCTTATAACCTATTGCCTGTTAATGTACTCATTATGTGATTTTGTAGCTTGAGCCATAAACTCAAGTGCATATGTAATCGATAAACAATTGTCTTAAAAGGAATAGTCTTCATCTTCTCTGCATTGCTCTTGCTGTTCATATGGTTCAGCGTCTGCGTATATGGAGAGTGCAGCAAGTTAGTAAGCAATACCTTTATCTCAAGCTCTATCTCCATATCAAAACGCAACATCTTCTCTATGCTATGCTGTTCACTAGTGTTTACCTTAGTAAGATATTCAAGCCATGTTGTACTGATTTGGTTTGGGACTTCATCAAGCATATTAATGTCTTTAGTTGCTTGGACTAATAACGATTGCCCTTTCTTAGAGCCATATGTTTCAAACGCTGTTAGCGCATCTATATGCTCACCTTGCAGTACTAAGTCACCTAATAAATCTGCATATTCGTGAGCTACATCTATAAGCTCTGTTTGCATTACTGCGAAATAGATAGCCTGTAACTTCTTGTACTCTGGATACACGCTTGTGAGCACGTAGAAGATGTAACCTGCTACATACGCCAGCAACAAGTCCACCCCTGCCGATGCAAGCGCTGCCGCACCATTGAATGGCTCCAGCATGTGGTCCCACACAAGCGCATTGATCGCAACGATGACAACGCACAGGACAACCGACACAGTAAGCCAGGTAGACGTTAAGCTGAACACACCTCTTACAGTGCGCCGCATCGTGTAGAAAAGCATAGAGACACTCCTAGGTTGCGGTGATGGTATCACGCTGCTTGGATTGGCACATAGAGGTAAGGGGCGTACCTCAGAAATAATTCGCGGGGCAGCTAAAAGAGCGAACGCGCAGTCGTTTCTATAGCAAACCAATTTTTGAATTTCATTTCCCCATTTGCACTTGCTGCTTAAATATTGTGCTCCTATTAAAGGGCATGTCCTTTTTGCTCTGCAAGAAATGCAAGGTTTCCTTATTATAATAAGCTTTCCTTGCATTTCTTGCAGCAGCTAATAACAAGGCGAGTATTCGCCACATCACTCCAAACAATAACAATAATAATGGAGGCGTCATGACGCAAAAAAGAGCTAGAGTCCAACTAGCCATCAAACACAAAGATGTCACTTTATATACTGACCTGCTTGTTAAAGCACTAGAAGCAAATGGCATTGATCCTACCCTCTACCTGCTAGCCATTGCATTCCAAGCTGAACGTTTCGCTACATACAAGCGAGCTCATATTGAGCTAATGACTGATGGCGACATGATCACCCAACCGGGCGATAAAGGTCAGCCTCGTAAGATTCAAAGCCCACTTGTTCATGTTCGTGATCGAGCATTTAAAGACTTGCAAGATGGCCTTAAAGAGTTCGGCCTTACCCCTAAATCCAAATCTGCTATCCAAGCTGAATCGCCTAGTGCCAATGAAGCACGGATGGATCTAATAAAGGCACTTACTCAGCTCCCTACATTAGACGGGGGCGAATATGATCTGTAATACAAACAAAACAAACCGGACTCGCTTAACCTACGAGCAGTGGAACCAAGTTGATTACAAAGAGCTAGCTTTAGACCCTTCAAAGTTCAGCATGTACGGCGTTAACTTTGATGCTTACAACTTTGACTTAGCTGAAGACGAGCAAGACCCTAGATGGGTTCATCAGTACTGTTATGAAGCACTGACTAAGTATAAAGATGAAACGTGCTTGAACGTGAAGCTTGCTTGTGTGCGCCACATCATTGATATGCAGCGTGCAAAAACAGATGGCTCCAAATACACCTACAGCCCAATGCACGCTTTTAAAGCAATTGATTTCTACAAGTTCCTTTCTCACGTTAAAGCAACTAGCGGCACGTTTAAGCTTTTGCCTTGGCAGCAATTCATTGTGGGTTCCATTTTCGGATGGGTGCAAAAGACCCCAGTGCAAGGCAAGTACCTGAGACGCTTCCGTGACGCTAACGTGTTCGTATCCCGTAAGAACGGTAAGAGTACCTTAGCCTGTGGTATTGCTCTCTATATGCTGCTAGCAGACGGTGAGGTGGGTGCGGATGTGTTCACCACTGGCCCATCAGGCAAGCAAGCCAGGATCGTATTCGAAGACGCTAAGCAGATGCTCAAGAAGAGTGTCTTAGGCAAGTCCCTCGATCTCAAAATGAATAACGATGCCATCATCTGCGAGTCGCTGAATGCTAGGTTTGAGCCCAAGAACTCCATCGCGGATAACTTGGACGGTTTGAATAGCCATTTCGCCTGCGTCGATGAAGTGCACTCATTCAAAAATGCCGATGTTTATAACGTAATGAAGACAAGTATCGGCTCGCGATTAAATCCTCTCTTCTTTGTTATTTCTACAGCAGGCACAAACTTAGGTTGTATCGGTCATGAAGTCTTTATGGACTGCGAAAAGATACTAACTCAAGTAGCTAAGCCTGAGAGTTATGAAAGTACTTTCTGTGCTCTTTATACAATAGACAAAGGAGATAACTGGCTACACGAAACAGTCTGGCGCAAAGCTAACCCAAGCTTGCGGTCTGGTGCTCGTAAGATTGATGATTTGATTGAGCTAAGTAATACCTGCTTGCTACGTCCAAGCCAACAAGCCAACTTCTTCACGAAGTACTTGAATGTGTTTGTGCAAGGCTCCGATAAATGGCTATCTGCTCAGACCATAAAAGACTCAGCTGATTTCAAGCTGAAGATAGAAGACTACTTCAATACTAAAACAGATTGTTATATCGGTGTGGATATTGGTTTGAACTCGGATTTGAGTGCAATCTCTTATGTATTCCATGAAGGCAATACTTATCGCGTATTCACCAAGGCATTATTTCCACGTGAGGCACTAAGCGAACAAAGCATCAATAACCAGCAGGATTACATTAGATGGAGTAACGCTAAAGATGGAAGCTTTGAATTTACTGATGGCAGTACTTGTGATTTTGACGTGCTTTATGATGAGTTAAAGGATGCTTGTCGTTTGTTCAATGTAAAAACCATCGAAATGGATCCATGGAATGCTAACCAGCTCCATAGAGACCTAGCTAAGGTTGGCCTGCCTGCTAACCTGCGGCCACAAAGCAAAAGCAACTTGAACGAGCCTACTAAGTTCTTTGAACGCTTGATCATTGAAGGACAGCTAAAGCATAACGGCTCTGGTGTTATGGAGTGGTGCTTGCGCAATGCTTGTATCCAAGTAGACCGGAATGATTGTGTGTCCGTTGAGAAGGACAGTAAAGGATCTGAGTACAAGATTGACTGTGTAAAAGCGGCTATTACTGCTCTTGCTGGCTATGTGCATCGCGAAGATCAAAAAGTAAGTACTTGGGATACATTCAAACCAAGAGCTTTAGGTAAGAAGAAGCAATAACCACATGGGCTTGCTCTGTTGAGTTACTGCAAGAAATGCAAGGAAAGCTTATTATAATAAGGAAACCTTGCATTTCTTGCAGAGCAAAAGCAGCACTCGAAATGACATTAGCGCCATTTAGGCGCTTTTTTGTTGGCTCTATATAAATACTTGAAATAATTGTTGAGGTATTACTTGAAGATTTCATAAATAAAAGAGGCAGACAAAAGGAGATTTATATGTCAGATATCAAAACAGTCAAACTTTCCGTTCCAGTTATCCACGCAATGCAAGACCTGAAGTGCATGATGCTTGTTTGTACTAGGTCATGGCGAAGCTTACGTGGGTGTATAGGCGATGAGCGCATGATCCCAACCAACAAAACAAGTGAAGTGTTCACGCTACTACGCAGGCACAATATCGATTTGAAATGCGATCTTTATGCCATATACGATCCATTAGCTGACGTATCTGTAAGCTTACTGTTAGAGCACACTGGCACTGTAGCTGTCATGATATTAGGTAAAACAAAAAAAGATAGTCACTGCTATTTGAACTACAGCAATTTAGCTGGGTACTTTCCTGAAGAGATCATCCAGCATAAAGGCGAAAGCTTAATGGTAGTGTATGTGACAGCAGATTACCCTGAAGATCAACGTATCTTAGTAGCAGACTTGCCAGCATTTCTAACTGAAGAATACAGCTCAGTAGATAAACGCAGACGGAGAGTTAATAAGTTTTTGCGCCAAGTATCGTATGAGCTAGAGCAAGCCCACGATGAAATAGAACCATACAAAGCGCCGGAAGGTATGACACTGTTCGGTAATTACTCACAAATAAAGTACCTCAAAACGAAAAGAGGATCTTAAACACTTCTAAATGAAGTTGTTATAGTAGGCAAGGAGAACAACAATAAAATGCCCGAACAACTAAAACAAAAGGATTTGAAGCAATGGAGAGACACTAGGCTCGGTACAAACAACGTATGTCCTCTTTGCTCGCGCACAATAAAATCACCTGTGGCCGATCACAGCCATTTAGGTGAGCCGCATGAACACCACTTGCGATCTGTGCTCTGCTCTACCTGTAACACTACAGCGGGTTCTGTATGGAAGGTGCTAGTTCGCAGTGGGACAGTAAACGCGCTCAATAAAGAAGGTACAGTACAGTTTCTTGTTAACTTGGGTTCGTACTATAGCAAAGATTACAGCGCGGAAGACTACCATCCAAACAGGATAAAAGACGAAGTTAAGCGTTTCAAGCGCTTGAATAAAGATGAGCAGATAGAGCTGTTGGCTTCGCTTAATGTCGCCTTTTGCACGAAGCAAACAAAAGACAAGCTAGTTGAGCTCTACAAAGAGCACTTAGACCCTAAAGCTAAAAACAAACGAAAAAAATCTTGAAATTTAATGGTTATTTCAAGGGTTTTCTCAATCGTTTTTATAAATACATTTAGAAGATAAATCATTTAACGGAGATACTAAAATGGAACATAATGTAATGGCACTAGATACCAACGTTGAAGACCCAATCGTACAAATCAAAGAGTCCGAACTGAAGAGCATGAAACGGTTAGGCAAGATCAACTTCTGGATGCTCGTAGGCGTGTCAGCAGCGTTTGTCTTTAACGTATGGGCGCACTCGAACGACCCTGCACCATCAGCCAAGCGGATGACTGCCATCGAGGACAGTGTTGAGTTCCTGGCTAATGATGCTCACCAGTCAAAGCTGGCAGTGGATCAGCTAGCTAAGGTTGTGGACGCAGACCTCAACATGACTGCTCGTATCGTCAATCTCACCAACGAGCACCGTGACGCGATCATCGAGCTACAGCGCGGCGACATGCAACAATCCAAGTCGATCGTGACCCTAGCAGAGCACCAAGTTGAGCTTCTTCAGCGCGTCCGAAACGTGGAGTAACTGAAAAACTTCTGATGTACCTTAAACAAACCCGAAATAAATTGTTATAATAAAGTATAAGCCGTTACAGCTGGCTGTGACACTTTAGGGCGACCCGCCCGAACTTGCTTTCTCATTATAATGTCTCCGAATACTCTATGTTTGCCGCGAATTTAGGGCCCAAGCAATTGGGCTCTTTATTTGCTTGTCTCTGTACTTAATTACGTAGGATTTTTCGTGGAAAATTATAAATACATTTAAGCTAAAGGAGATTCACCATGTATGAACTAAAGAAAAAAGTAGGAAGAAAACCACAAGTAACTAAAGATATGGCAGCCGAGTTTAAGCGCCTTAACGATCTAGGCTACTCCATGGAAAGCATTGGCAAAACCCACCACCTAACACACGCAACAGTCTCAAGAGCTATTAAGCGCCTTAAAGAAGGGCTGTTTGATTAAGCAGAGACAAAAAAGCCCCAGTGCTGGAGAACACCGAGGCCAATAACATAATAACGAAGAGGAAGTAAGCGATATGTCAAAAGTATTTATCAAGAACATGCAGTTAGTTTCAAGAGTTTGGATGAATGGTTATTTCGAAAAGAAAGCAACCGATGAACAGTCCCTAGAGACCATCATCCAAAATGTAAAAGCAGGCACCTATAAACAAAACATTGAAGATTACCGCACTGCAAAGCAAGCAGAGCAAAACGCAGCTGAACTTGATGGCCGTGCTTCACACAAGATCCCAAAAGAGCAGTTTGTACCGAGCTTTATGCCGCACGGTTACATTCAAGATAAGAATGTACGCTTGCGTGATAGTAACGAAGTGTTTGATCATTCACGCTGGGAGCCCACAAGCTATGTGCACTTAGACTTAGATAACATTCCAGTAGGTGATTTCAAACGTGTAAAAGAAGCAATAGCAAGCACAAACCCAGTAGCAATATTTCAAAGCCCATCAGGCGATGGCATCAAGGTTTTCTATGTGCACAACATGCCTAGCATGAGCATTACACAGAAAGAAGACTTCACTAAAGCTGTTCGCTTCTTTGTTCGATCTACACTTGAGCGTTTGGACTTGGGCAACTACTACGATCCAGCAGCTTGTGACCCTAACAGACAATGTTACTTTAGCTATGATGCTAATGCTTTCTATCAACCTGAAAGCCAAAGTACAGTACAAGACTTAAACGCTGCTTTTAACGACTTGTACACAGCTAGAAAGAAGCTGAACGATCTAAGCAATGATATCAAGCAACTTTGCACAGTAAAGAAGAACGTAATCACCGATGAAGTAATCCAAGAACGTAATGCAGAAGTTGAAAGACGCCTTCAGCGTTACATGTTGAATTCCAATACTGGCGAAATGAGCTCGTTTGGCTTGGCTTGCTTCATGGTTAAAAGCGGAGTGCCTTACGTTGATATGCTGTCTTACTTAGAGCAACTTCGGATGGCCTTACGCGCAACGTGGAAGCCTGCTACCAAGATAGCAAATGCAGAAAAAGCAGTGCGTACCGAGCGTAACCGTTACGCTAGCGACATGATAGAAGTCGATTCAGGCATTGATACCGAGCGTTACAACGAGCTACGCGAAGAGATCGATGCACTTGAGAAGTACATTACAGCAGGCAAGAAGACTGTAAAACGGAAGTACAGCGACTTGAGCCTAGGCATTATCAGCACCGCCGAACGCACAGTTAACCTTACTCGCTTCGAGCATGAGTTCACCGAACAAGCCAAACGCATATACAGCGCATTGGATCGCTCCCGTTTGGTTACAGTGGTTGAGAACGCAGGCTCCGGCAAGTCCAAGACAATGGGCGAGCTTGCGAGGATGATCAACGAGGATATCAAAGGGCGGGACTCGGTATGGCATGGGATGCTGTTTTGCACCAATACCAGAGCGAACCGTGATGCGTTTGCTAAAGCGAACCCAATCTTCCAAGTGTGGAAAGGCACGTCGGAAATAGTGTTTGAAGTGACCCAGAGCAAAGCGGCTGTTATACGCTGCTCCGAGTACTACGCAGACGAGACGTTTGAGGGCTCCGTTGTGCGGCAGCTGCTTACTGACGGCATCATCACCGAGCAGCAGTTCAACGACATCCAGGTAAAGCTCAAAGACAACAGAGAGAAGATGAAAAAGCCATTCGTTACTTGCTGCCATGCAAAGGTGCAAGTGGGCGAAGCGATCAAGTCGTTCGCGGGCCATGTAGTCGTGTTTGATGAAATGGCAGCAGATGATGTGCAGTTTATTGACAGCACAGAAGTGGCATACAGCTTCGGCGGCCTAGTGGAATGCAAGGCACAGGATGCAGAGGCCGAAGAGGTCATTCAAGACTTCATGAAGGTAGTAGCCGCGCGTGAGGGCGGTGTGGTCATGCTGTCAGCGGAGAAGAGCTTGCTACGTGCATTTGGGCACAAGAGCACACCTAACCTGAAGATGAAACGGCTGTTCCCCGAGATCATACATTCCATGGAGCATTTAGGAGCACCTAAGGTACTCGAAGACGACAACCTATCTGTGGTGATCGTGAAGAGCTTAGCCAACGCACAAGGCGCTGATGCACGGGTCACAATGGCTGAGATGTTGCGTAAACATGGGTACTACGTCATTTCGGATGGTAAGGATGACAGCGACAAGCCTATTGGTGATGTAACCATTGAGGGTTGCAAGGGCAGTAACGACATGATGACCAAAAAGACAGCGGTGCTCTTGGGCTCACCTTGCCCAGAGGCTATAGGCGACATGATGATGCGCTTGGGCTGTGATGAAGAGACTGCCATTTCGGTAATCATATCGGATCAAGCTAACCAAGCCATCGGCCGCAACGTGGGCTATCGCAACAGAGGGGCGGAATGCTTGCTTGTAGTGGCAGCAAACAACCTCAGAAACGGCAAGACGCTGGAACTGGATATCCTCACCCCGCACGTTTACGACATCGCCTCCAAAGACAAGCTGGACAACGCGCCTAAAGCGATACAAGCCGCGTTTGGTGCAATGGTACAGAACGCTTTGTACAAAGCTGACGCTGTAGCAGCAGTAGCGATTGACGCTGTTAAGCAGCAAGGACATTTGGAGTCAAAAACAGTCAAAGAGCTCGTCCATGTGGAGTTTCAAAAGATTGGGACTGCAAAAAGTGACTTGCGCAATAACGGCTTAGTAACAGCGGTGTACGAAATCATGAAGGCAAGAGGGTTCATTACAAAAGTGAAGACTCATAACGGCAAAAGAAGTACTTGGTGGTACTTCGCATAACAAGTAAGCGCAGCCTTCGGGCTGCTTATAAGAGGAAGACAATAATGGCACTTACAATGGAAGAGATTCGGGCACGACTCCAACAAAAAAAAGGTGTATGGCATGAGCCTACGCCCATCGATGAAAACATAAAGCTATGGATGGATTACACTGAGTTTAGTGAATATAAAGACATAATGCGGAACCCAGAATATAAACGTAGTGCACCAGCATCTACTTTGTGGACGACTAGGGAACATGGGTCTCTATTGCAAGTTTTACTTCCTGCTTTTGGGTGTACGCAGATTGATGAAATGACATATGACGTTCCTCTCGACACAAATATAATCCCTCTAAAAACATCGTGTTATGGCATAAATGCAATGAACGTGTTTGTGGTGCAGATGGCGAATACGAGCTTTGAGGTTTGTACGTTTTATCGCGTTGATCTAAGCACCGATGCTGAAGAAATTGAGTATGGTGAGCCACTGGCCTTTTGTTGTGCCTGTAACATCGATGGTTATAACGGTGAGATTACAACAATACCAAAAGAGATTGTTCAGCTCAATGTTGGATCGGCTGAATGGGAATTCAGCCTGATGGCGCATGGAGGCTCAACATGGCAAGCATAACTTACGGAGACGGGCTTAGGCCCGTTGACTATAACGCTAATGGGTACTTATACGCTGGGATCGTTACTGTAAGCGGCAGACAAGCTTACAAAGTGGGATTCACTAAAGATCCCACCTTGCGGTATTGCAAATGCGAGAGAGCAAGCGACATGCTGTATCTCGTTATACAGGAGCAGCCTGCGGTATTCGATCAAATGAGCCCAGCTCAACTAACACGCTTCGAAAAGAAGATTCACTATAAGCTTAAAATGGTTTTGAACCAGCAACAGGTTAAGTCTATCCAGTACTTGATGTGGTCTTATGGATTTGAAGGCTATACCGAGTGTTATCCATTAACAGACAAAACAGCTGTTGAGATAAGCAGGGTAATAGGCGAAGTCCTAGAAGAAATGGATGGTCTAGTGGATAAAGCAAATTTAAGCAATACATTACACTAAACAAATACACACGAAAAACAGTGCAAAAACAGCTTAAAACAAGCATATTTTTGTTGTTTTTTGATGAAAAACAGCTGTTTTTCATGTGTATTTTGCCCTTTATGTTTTTGCTGGGCACTTACACGGAGAAAGTAAAAATGATCACAGTTATAAACTTACCTGCTGTTCAACGCAGCTCATACGGCTATATCTACTTTGCTAAGATTGACATGCTAGGCGAGTCCTTTACTAAGGTGGGATTTAGCCGCGATCCTGCCACTCGCTTTACTTCAAAAGCTGCAATGGAAGAGTTCAACGAGCTTAGCCCATTCGATGATATCTTGATTGAGTTCATGAATGTGATCCCAATGGAAGAGTGGATGTTTGAAGATGAGTATAGGCCGGAGTACTACGAGCAAAAGCTGCATGGTGCTCTTAGATATAGTGGCTTGCAGTACATACCGGATTTTGAGTTCAGTGGCATGTCGGAATGCTATTGCTTGAGCACCACGGACTATAAAGCTGCTATTGATTACCTGGAAGAGACATTGCAATGGCACTCACCACCTAATGGATGGGGTATTGATTATTAGTTGCGATTGTTACTGTCTGCAAGAAATGCAAGAAATGCAAGAAATGCAAGGAAAGCTTATTATAATAAGGAAACCTTGCATTTCTTGCAGCACGTAGTGAACTAAGTCCTATCTGGCTTCGGCTTATGTGCACAAACACAAGTCGCTTTTGAACTAGTTGTGCTTAACAACTACTGCAAGAAATGCAAGGAAAGCTTATTATAATAAGGAAACCTTGCATTTCTTGCAGCAACACAACACAGCAAACAACAACTCCAATCCCTTCTATTGCCCACAAGCAACACAAACGCCTCTCCTTGCGTCTCCGCGCTTTAAGCGCATAGCTATAGCAGTGCACTAACAAGCACGTATAAACGCGCATAGCGCATTACAGCAAGCGACAGCAGCACTTGCGCATTGCATTACTTTTACTGCATCCCCTGAATAATCCTTTTAATTTTGCTCCATAAATACAATTGAACTACTCAAGTACAACAAGGAGCAATAATGTTCGACTCACTCCCTATTATTGCAGGGAGCCTTGACATGACCAACTGCCAGATTACAAACGTAACTGGTATGCAAAAGAACATCACCCAAACAGGTAAGGTTTTAACTAGAGCAACTGGGACTCAACGCTATGAGTTCGAGATTGACATGTTTGCTATCGGCGAACGCAACGCAAAGCGGCTCGAAGCATTCTTAGCAAGTCATGTAGGCGTACCCTTCTATATCTCCCCTCCCCAATTATGGAGCTCAAGCAGAAATTGTACTTTAGGTGCTGATTTGAAAGTTGGCGCTAATACAATGAATGTTACAGGCTCAATCTTATATGGTGATTACTTCACCTTCATGAACTCCGGCAAATTGTACCAAGCAACAAGCTCAGTTTTAGGCTCTGGTAATGTTGACTTCACCCCTAAATGCCGATCCACGTTTAAAGCAAACGAAATCATTTCTATGAAGCCGCTAGTACTAGTGACTTTACTCGAAGGCAACACTACCTATAAGAGTGACGTTTATTGGAACGTTGAATACAGCTTTAAAGTATCGGAGGTATAATGAACGGCTATAAGATGCTTAAACCATTGTACGACCGAGATCCTAAAGTAAGAGCCTTTGTTGATGAAAAGAAAGCGGCGCATCCCTATTACTACAACAAGCCATTTACTGTAGCTGATATCTTACGTGCATATGATGAAATATATACGCTAGTAAAGATTGAGTTTAAAGGCTACCGGTTATGTATAACTAATAGCCCGTATAGCTCAATAACTTACGGTGGCGAAACGTACAATAACAATGGATGGCTTGAAGCTATCAAAGAGAATAAAGAAAGTATTGAACTCAATACTAAAGGTTGCAACATCGACTTGAAAGTGGATCTTGAACTATTCAAGAGCATCGTCAATTCAAAAAGCTACATAAGAGCACCCGTCTACGTCTATTACGCTTATATGGGCGTATCAGGTGTCGATGTACCGGATGCAGTCGTCCCTGTCTTTAAAGGATTTGTAGACAAGATAACAATGACTATGGATCGAAATACTGAGAAGTACGACAAGTTATCTATTGCTACCGTGAATTTACTCCAAGGTCTAGCTGAAACAACGTCAACAAAAACGGCGCACTCAACACATATAGCTGTGGTGCCAGGTGATAACTGCCTCATATATAGCTCAAGCACCGAAGCAGCCAAAAAACAAAAATGGACCAAAAAATAATAACAATAAGGAAGCACTATGGGAATTGGTAAGATCTTTAAGCCAATCACGAAGATTTTCAAAAGTGTAGGTAAGTTCTTGGGGATCACTCAAGACAAACAAGAGCAGCATCGTGAAGATGCAGGATATGAAGTGCAACATGAAGGCGCAGCTGTTGGGCTCGCGTGTGTATACGGTGAGACTAAATGCGGATCAACCGTTACATACAACCGAGTCTCAAACTATGGCAAATCAGGCAGTGGCCTGTCTGGTAAGCTGTATGCCAAGCTACTAGCTGAGGGCAAGCTCAAGCCAATCAACGAGCAGGACTGCACTGAGGGCGAATGGTATTGCTTGGTCTATACACTAGCTGAAGGCCCAATTGAAGAAATTGTAGATATCCAAGTAGACGGCGATTCTTTGCTTGTACCTATCGACAAACGAAAAGCATTGAAGACATGCGGCACTATTCCAGCTGAATGGATAGCCCCCAAGTATAAAAATCAGATTATTGCACAGTACAATACAGGTGCAGGCGCATTCCATTTTAATGAAATTGCATTACGCCGCCCTGAATACGATGAAACTTGTAAAGGCATTGGCCTTGCTCAGATTGCATTAGTAATGCGCCGCGATAATGAGAATGGAGAAATCCAGAACAAGCCAGATCTTGAGTGCATCATCAAGGGTAAAAAGATTATCGATTACAACTCCAAGAATCGAAATTTAGTTTACACAAATGAAAATGGTAACGTAGGTGCAAACCCATCATGGTGTATTTTGGACTTTGTTACTTCTCCTTTCGGTATGAATGTAGATATAAACGATATCGATATTGATACCTTCAAAGGCTTTGCATCATACAGTGCTCTGCAAGGTAATACTTGTAATGGTGGTACGGACCCCAAAAAGAATGCAAAAGCAAACCTTGAGCGCTTACAAGATGATTTTCAATGTACGGTGATCCACTCAGCCGACAAATGGAAGATTATTTGGAACGCGCCACAAGAAGCAGTATGCACAATTACCGAAGATGACATTATTTCTGAAGTTGTCTTTAACCCTGCACCTACAATGTCTGAGTTTAATGCGCTTGAAATTGAATTCAGAGACAGAACCAAAAACTTCCAACGCGATACATTACGTTATCCAAGCATGTCTAGGGATGAACTTATCTTGCGTGATGGGTTCGAAAAACCAACAAAGCTAACACGAGATTTCACATGCGATAAAGCACAAGTAGATAGAATCGCTGGCACTTTATATGAAATGACGCGAGACATGAAAGAGATCAAGTTCAAGACGACCGAAGTCGGTTATGCGCTTGAAGTTGGTGATGTAGTCAACGTAGATCATCCGCTGCTTGATAAGATTACTCCATTCCGCGTAATGGATATTACTAGAGGCACTGAGCTTGATGAAATGGGGACTGCTGAACTTCAACTCATGGAGTACAAGCCAAACTCTTTCAAGCATAAGCATGTTGCCGACGGCGGAAAATTTGCACCTGTCGAACCAGAGGTATTTGATCCACCGACTAACTTGAGTTTCAAGATTGTTGATGTAGGCGCTACGATGACAGGCTTACTAGAATGGGCTCCATCTTCATATACAGCGGTTGACTCTTACGTTATTCAATACAAGCTGAATGGTGCACCTAAATGGGATTACTACGAAAGCACAAAGAACCCTTATTTGTATTGCACATTACCAGCTAATCAACGTTGGGATTTCAGAGTGCAAGCTAAGTCCGTTTTCAACCACTATAGTGATCCAGCTGAGATATTCGATATTGATGCAAGCGATGATAGCTTGATGCCACAAATTACGGGCTTGCAACTTGTTACAACAGATGCAGACAAATCAGTAAGCACAACAAAAGACTTCCAGCTTAAATGGAATGATATGCTTGATACTAGCGTGAGAGTGGATCCGCAATTCTACCAAAAGCGTGATGTCAAAATGCGTGAAGTCTTCGACCATTACGAAATTGAAGTGTACCACGGCAAAAACGCAGGCAAGCGCACAGCGGTTTACTCAACTAAGACACCGGATCTCATTTATACCTTCAAGGATAACGCAACGAACGGCGTCTCTCGCTACGTTGAGTTCCGTGTAAGGTGTGTGTCTAAGGGTGGTGCTAAGTCGCAGGCTCCCGCTGTTCTAAAGGCGTTAAATCCGCAATGCAAACAGCCAGACGGGATTGAGGTATCAGCAACAGAGGCTGGCTTGCATGTTCTATGGAGCCCAAGCGCTGAAGATGACTACATTGGTACTCGTTTGTACTTCTACAAGAAAAGCATTTCTACAGGCTATAAGATTACCGAAGCCGATGTAATTGCAGAAACCAATTCAGGCTTTTATGTAGATGGGCGTTTCAGTGGTAACGGATATGTTAGGCTAGCTAATTACGATGTGTTTGGTAAAGATGATCTTAACTTATCGCCTGAAGTTCCAGTATCTGCTATTTCCATTTTAGAGAAGCTGGAAAAGACTAAAGGCGAGTTACTTACACAAGTACAGAATGATCTTAAAGGTCTTGAAGATACCATCGATACAGAAATCAAGGCTGCTAAAGAAGCTGCATTGAAAGGTGATGCTGTTGTCCAAGAGAACTTGACTTCAACTGAAGCAAAGCTAACCCAGAAGATTACTGACACAGATAAAAAGCAGGATGAAAAAACCACTAAGGCAATCAATGCAGCTTCAACCACTTTGAATACCGCAATTGTTGATGGTAACAAAGCAATAGCTAAACGGGTTGATACTGTAGAAACTAAAATGGGTGATGTTAGCGCTAAAGTCGAGACGCAAGCTAAAACAATTACTGATATCGAAGGTAACGTAGAAGCTAAGTGGTTTACTTCATTGAATGCAAATGGCGCAATCGCTGGCATTGAAATGTATGGCAATAGCAAGACCAAAACTTCATCGCTTGTACTGCAAGCCGATAAGATTGTGCTTAGATCAAATACTGGCACTGACCGTGCACAGTTCCAAGTTTCAGGTGATGAAGTGGTCATGAATAATGCTATCATCAAAAACTTAGGTGCAGGTAACATAGCCGCTAATGCAATTACATCTGATAAGATCGCTGCTAATGCAGTTAGCTCAAACCATTTAACTGCTAATGTGCAGCTGAACACGCCAACTATCATTATGCCACAATCAAGAATAGGTGATGGTCATGCAGGCTTTGGTGTAGGTGGCCCTTATAGTGCTTGGGGCTCTGGGTGGAATACCCTTATTGCTGTGGATGGCACCATTTATACAAACAAGCTTCAAGCATCATCAGGCAAGATTGCAAATATGCAGATTGCTAACTGTACAATCACCGAAGATTGTCACGTGAATGGATTCCTTTATGCAGACAAGATTATAGGTCTACCAGAGGGAAAAGCTTATGGCCTTGGTGAGTTTGGTGTTCCCATCAAAGGCCAGTGGAAAACAGTAGCGGAACACACAGTAAAGAGCCCAGAAGGCCGCTTCTCAACATCGTGCCTAATCACTATGCGCGGTGAAGCGGGCGGATATGCTAACTCGATGTATGGCTATAACGGATGGGCATGTATTGGTTGCCGTGTTCTGGTTAATGGCGTCGAAATATGGCGCGAAGCCGTGGACGCTACTCCAAGATGCGACCACGAGTTCCATACAGCTGGATTTAGCTGGTCTAGTATCCCCGTAAATGTTGGCTCCCAAGGTGGCGTGGTTACGCTTCAAGTGACGACAGTCGCTTATAGCAGATACAATGCAGGCCAAGTCACAAAAAACTGGGATGTAGATAGAGTATGGACTAACAGAGATTATGTTGTTCTTGTTCGATCTATGGAAGGTTGCTTCGTCAACTGGATAAACAAGTAATAATGGGCCAGAGAAATCTGGCCTTTTTTATGTATTTTTTACTAATAAATATAAAGCAACCAATAATAAAAATAAGAGGATGCCTATGTCAGATACAAAACCAGCAATTTATAACATGTCGCCTATTATAGGTGACGACAAACCTTATACACTTCGTTACTTACAAAGCGGACCGGATGGTAAAGCCTACCCCGTTGACCTAAGTAAGCTAACGATTAAGGGTGCTGCAAAAGCACAATACAGCTATGACCCCAATACCCCCTCATTTCCTCTCAGCATCACCGTACTAAATCAAACCCGTTATCCTGGGGCCTTTCAAATCGATTTCACTGGCGACAATACAGCTCAATTCCGTCGCGACAACTCACCTAAATCATTTGTTTATGACTTGGAATGGACAATTAACGTCCCCGCTAAAGACGGCGTACCTGCCCGCAAAATGAAGACGACTTTTATGCAAGGAATCATCACGTTTAGACCGGATGTAGCCGAATAAGGAGTGGTATGAAGTACTTTTTTGCAAATGAATACAAGGTGCGCGATGAAGTGCCAGAGCTAGAAAACATTATCGAGGATTTTCAACTAGAAGATGATTTGTACGCTCCACTGAAAGGTGAAGTAGCAGTTGAAGAAAACCCCTTTAGAGAAATGCTTTATCTGGAAGCTTACGTACCTGTAATAAAACAATAAGCCTAAAGGAAGATATCTTCCCTTAAACAATAATAATAAAAAGAGGCACAAATGGAATTTAACCCCAACGCACCAGTCATTATTGAAATCGAAACTTTGAACGGCCCTTCAGGAGCAACGTCTGTTGATGTTGTTTATGCTCGTGTCCCTTACTTGAGCAACATTTACGAAATCCAAGATCTGGAAAACGTGCAAGATGTAAAAGGCCAGAATGGTAAGGTTCTGCAAGTGTCTTCGAATGGCAAAGACGTAATTTGGTACGATGTAAACGCAGAAATCAAAAAGAAAGATGATGCACAAACTGCTGCACTTAAAGCAGAAGCTAAAGCGCGAGCTGACAAGGACACTGCACAAGACAATGCATTACAAGCAGAAATCAAACAAAACGATATTGATAATGCTGATATCCGTTTAAAAGCTCAAGCAGAGACTGATGCCCGTATTGCTTTAGGCGAGCAGGTAAACGACAAAGTCGATGCACTGCAAAAACAAAAAGACAGCGAAGTACAAGTACTTAAAAATACTGATGCCGTTGAAGCCAAGACTCGAAAAGATGCAGATGACGCTTTGCGCAAGAGTATTACAACCAATAAAGACCAGTCCGATAAGGACATGAAGACCGTACAAGATCAGTTTGTTGTACTGAACCAAAGCATCATTGATTCCGGTTCAAATTTGCTCTCTGCCATCGGTACAGTTGAAGATACCACCAAGACTATCGATGCAAAGCATGAAGCAAAAAACACAGCTCAAGATAAAGAGATTGTAATTATCAAGCGAGACTATGCCCCGAAAAGCTGGGTGCTTGATGAAATAAAAAAGATTTCAATCACTGAGATTTTTGTTGTTAATACAGTAAAAGATTTGCCTGACCCTAAAGCTCATTTAGGTGATTTCTACTTTATTACCGATACCAAAGAATGGGTTGTATCGGATGGCACGGCATACAAAGATGTTACTGGCGTTATCCCCGATGATCTCCAAAAGAAGTTTGATGATATCAACGCACGTATTACAGCTGAAGTAAACAAACTACTGCCTACCATCAAGCCTGCGCTTGAATGGCTACGCTTAGGTGGATACACCGGTACTGAAGTTGAGCTCGCCACATCACTAAACAACATAAAAGCATTTAAGCCAAGTGATTATCTCCCGCTTAAAGGCGGTGAAGTTCAAGGCTATATCATTTTCAAGCAAAATGTATTCAATGACAATAACCAACTAGTCAACAAAAAATATGTTGATGATAAATGCGCTGCTGAACGTACTTTCTCAAATCAAGTAGATGCTAAGAATGTGGCAAAGACAGGTGATTCAATGTCTGGCCCTCTTATTGTCAACAAAGCACCAAATGCAATCCAAATTCTGGATGCTAGTACTATTATGTTTCAAGAAGGTTCTAATACCCGCTTCCATTTAACAGGTGAAGGTAATAGCTTCAAGCTGAAGCATGGCAATAACGGTGAGAATGATATATTGATTATCACACCGGATGGTACTTGTTCAGCTAAGGATTTCATCCAAAATACCCCGCAAACAAACTTGCCGAATGCTTCTGCTCGTAAAGATTACGTAGATGCAAAGTTTAAAGAAGTTGATGAGAAGAATTTTACCTATTACAAAGCTGCACTCAACGTTAATCTGAATGTACTAGGCTCTTACAATTCAAGCGGCGTATATTTTCAGCCTGCAAATGCAAGCGCTACACCAGCTAATAATTACCCAGTTCAAGAAGCTGGTGATCTCATTGTTACCCCATCAGCTTATGGTTGCAGCCAAGAATACACTACCTTCAATTCCTGTCGTAAATTCGTTCGTGGCTTGTCAGCTGCATGGAATGGTAAAGACGGCCCATGGAATGAATGGAAAGAAATTTGGTCTGACAAATCAGGTGTTGATAGTACTTGGCTAAAAGATGATAACAAGCTCTTTAAGTCACGTGGTACTTGTGTCGCTGGCGCTAGCTTGAATGTTTGCACTTTGCCCGGCCATTACCAAGTAGATACTAAAGCTGTAGATACTCCTGAGCCGTCATACGGTCATATGACCGTGACTTCAAGCGGTGATAACCCAGCTAGTGGCGTATGGCTTCAACAGACCTTCTATGCGCATAACGGAAAGATCTGGACTCGTAGAAACGTCAATAACACTTGGGACGCTTGGATCAAGCTCTCCACTTCGCTTGATGACTTGCCTACACCGGCCGAGATTGGCGCTGTATCTGTTAAAGGCGGCAAGATTGAAGGGAACCTTGAGGTAACAGGCTTAGTTACCGTGAAGGGCGTAGATATCAGAGGTGCTAAGGGCGACACTGGCGTAACTGGACCTATAGGCCCACAAGGATTGAAGGGTGATCGAGGCGACGTTGGCCCACAAGGCATAGCTGGTAAGAACGGTGCAGATGGCAAGCCTGGCATTCAAGGTATACAAGGCGTTAAAGGCGACACTGGTCCCATAGGGGCGCAGGGTATACAAGGCATCCAAGGGCCTAAAGGCGATGATGGTGCCAAGAATGCATTGCCGCTCGCTGGCGGTACTGTAACAGGCATCATCAATGCCCCAGCTGGTATTAACTTGTCCGGTAATGGCAGCTTGATTTCACCGGATGGTAAAAGCTCTATCATCCTGAATAAAGCAGCGTCTATTCGTTATTGCCAAGATGATGGCAAAAATACATGGTTCCATACCTATGCCTCGGATGGCTGTTTCAATATTGCTTCCGGTAATGATACAACTCAAACTGTACTGTTCAAAACTGATTCCGGTGTAAACAGTTGGTTTACTGGCTCTGTCCAAATGACTGCAAAGGCAGGTAATAACTCTGTATTTGAATGGCATTGCCCAGGTAAACATGCACGGCTGCAATGGCTTGATGTTGCTACTGGGATGCTTAACACTGGTATTTCAAATGGAGCATTCACTGAAACCCAACGCATAATGGGCTTAGGTGCTAATTTTCAGCTAATGAATGGCGCAGCTTGGGCTTCAGCTAATAATCACTCCTTTGTAGAGCAATACCAAGCATATGCTCCTTATTCAGTAGATTTTGGCGCTGTTCCAGGTGGAAGCGATTATTACCAGATAGTCAAAGGCCGTTCAGTTGCTAATAGCTTCGGATACACTACAGATGCTGAATTCGGCATGCTTCGTAATGGTGGTGGTGCATGGGGTAAAGCTGTTATTCGTGTAGGTTCAGCAGAAGCAGGATCTAAAGGCACACAAGCAGCTTATACATTTGATGTATCAGGTAACATGAGCGTACCTAGCATGGTAACGGCTGCTGGTGTATCAACGGGTGCGAGCGGTGTTGCTACTACAGGTAATATGTCAATCAACAATGCCTCACCAACTATAGTGTTCCAAGACACTGACAACTTGCCTGCTATGCTACACAACAACTCAAACCTGTTCTATATCCTCAGGGGTGGCAGTGCAAACGCATCAAGCTGGGACGGTGGCCCTAATGGTCGTCACCCAATGACACTGAACCTTGCAAACGGCGATGTCGTGTTCTCTGGCAACATCGGCTCTTACTCCGACCAACGCCTAAAGAAAGACATCGAACCGCTGGAGAACGCTTTAGAGAGCGTTATGCAGCTACGTCCAGTCTTGTACAAGCGTATCGGTACCGATACTGATCGCGTAGAGTGCGGCTTCATCGCGCAAGAGCTACAGGAAGTGATTCCAGAAGTAGTGCAAACGCAAGAAGATGAAATGGGCACACTGACTGTTGACTATGCAAAGCTCGTTGCTTACATGGCAGGTGCTATCCAAACGCTCGAAGCGCGTATCGCAACACTTGAAGGGAGGGCTTAATATGGCCCTTCCATCATCAGGACAAATCTTTATGTCCCAAGTTGCTGCTGAACTTGGCATCGATGCTACTGGCTTGACGTTGAATGATCCTAGAGTACGTCAACTTGCAGGCAAGCCAAGCGGCCCTGTTTGGTTCAGCGACTTCTGGGGCAAAGCAAATGCTTATACTGGAACTATTTCTATAGGGAATAGTGGCACAACATCCGGTGTATATCGTCCAAATGCTACTAGTGGGTGGGTATATGGCTCATTTAGTAATCCAACGTGTTATGGAGCTTCAATTATATGGATGACTTGGGAAGTTGATAGATACGGCGGTACAGGTACTGGCGATATTAAGTTCAGTAGTGCAATTGGTAACGCACTGAAAATCACACTAAATGGTAAGTCGTGGAATACCACATCACATAATGGGAGTGGAGTTTATACTTACTCAGCAGATTGTAGTCAGTACTTAGAAGACACTCCTAGTCCAGTGAATATAGTTATAACCAAGATATAATTTTGTATCTTGCCACAGCAAGTCATTTTCAGGGATCGAGAATGATGTATCGCCACTCGTTAACGATAATGAGAATTGATTATTTTTGTTTCACTGTGCATATCTAGGTGTTCACGGCGTCAACAATGAGTAATAATAAGCCATTATCGGAGTGAGTGGAGGCAGGATGTTCAATTTTTTGGTGTTTAACGTTGACTGGGAATCAGGGAAGGTAAGTATCCCGATTGCGCGGGTACTTGAGTATACAGAGGATCACCTGAAAGACGAGTTCCGTGACGAGAACCGTAGGCTTCTACTTGATAGGCTTAAGGCGCTCCCATGCCTTTTTTGTATAGAAGGGACTGATGATGAAGTTGTTTATGTAGGGCAAATCATCAACGCAAGATTCTCTGGTACTTCGTTATCGTTAGAGGTGAACTTCGACAAGGATATTCCGCCCCTGCAAAATGAAATGCTTTATGGGAAAAGCAGTCAATTAGGCATAGATAATTTTGAGTTCTCAAGAAATCATTGGGCTGTGAAAGAGGTAGATCTATATCGTTTTTTGCTTTGTAACACGCAAGTGAGAAGGCAGCGGCCCACTGTGTTCAATTTGCCCGAACATGAGAACATTGATCCTACACTCGCTTCTGCAATGATGCCATTTGATGCGAGCTTTACGGCTGTATACGCTAGCATCAAACAAGCAGCCTTAAACGCTGGTTTCGACTGTAAGCGAGCAGATGATATCTGGGAACATGCTTCCATCATTCAGGATGTAGTATCGTTAATTGATCAATCGAATGTGGTTGTCTGCGACTGTTCTGGTAGAAACCCAAATGTGTTTTATGAAGCTGGCATTGCCCATACATTGGGCCGTGAAGTTATATTGATCACGCAAAGCGAATATGATATTCCGTTTGACCTCCGTCATCTTCGTTATATCAAGTACTTGAATAACTCAGAAGGGTTGGCTGCTTTAACTAAAGCACTGCAAAGCCGGATGCGGACAATTCTTGAACGTGAATGATTGATATAAAAAAAAGGGCCGAACGGCCCTTTTTGTTTTACGGTTTGACTCACTTTTTGAATTGTTCTGCAAACTTGATGCGGTCTTTGGTTTCGAAGCCTTTAGCTTTCATCACAGCGGCAAGCTCAGTTGGGATTTTACCAGCCATTTTTACGGTGTACTCTTTTCCGTCCACTACAACTTCAACCGGTGGCTGAACAGTACGAGTGCCTTTTTCTTTAGCTTCTGCTGGTGCTTTGGGCTGGACGGTGCCTGCGATGCGAGCAAGCACATCTTCGCGCAAATCTTCTGGGATGTTTGCCAGCAACTCTTCTACTTTCTCGTCCAGTTCTGCTTGGCGCTTGGCTTCCTTTTCGTGCTCTGCTTGCATTTCAGCAAACACCGAGTTGAACTTATCAACAACGTCCGCGAACGTGTCGAATCCAAGTTCACGAGCAAGCACACGGACAGAGCGGATGTTAGTAACAGTTTTGATTACTTCTGACATGATGGACCCCTTAAAAATTGAATTTGGTTTTTGTTTTGCTACGTGGCTGATGATGAGGCTTCTATGACTTTGAATCAATCCGTTTTTTGCGACCCCAAGCCAATTTCTTTGAAGCGACCAAGGTTCCCTTTAAAAACACTTCACATAAAACAGTATTTGCGTGTTCGGTATGTAGCACCACACGCAAGCCCATCAGCTGCAAAGCAGAGTTAACCTTACGGCGAAGCTCAAGATTGCTTGTGTTTAGTGCAAGATCAGTCACTGCATCTTTCTCGTCCGGCAAGATTCTTTGTGATGCTTTCTCGATCTTTTCATCCAACAAAGTGGCACGTTCTTCGGTTTGTTTGAACTTTGCTTTAGCTACTGCACTGCCAGAAGCAACCAAATCAATCAAGTTTTCCATTTCAGTTTGTAGCTGTGCACGTTTAGCCTTTAAGTTATCTAATGTGCGCATTTTGTTGCGGTTCAGTTTGCTGATATCAACATCCGGTAAGACCTCAAGTATGAAACGCTCTACTACCTCCATGGGGACGCTTTTACCTTTGCATGGCATACCTGACATGCGGCCATTACACCTGAGGTTGATCCGCTCAACTAAGCCCTCCGCGTTTGTCCAATTGCGGTAATGGCATATGTAGCTGTGGTTACATTCACCACACAAGCAACAGCTTGAAACGATAGAAAGTAAGCCTGTTATCTTTGTGGCTTTAACTTGCCGTGCCTCGCGGATAGAACGGACTTTTTCAAACGTTGCAATATCAACAACAGGCGGAAAGTAATCGTCAATTGGATCACCTGTTTGCGGTGTAAATGTGCCATACACTGATGGGCTAGAGAGCATCGTTGATACCCTAGCCGAGTTCCATTTTTGGACTTTCATCTTTTTGGCAGCTTGCTTTACTGGGTACTGGATGGCGCGTTCATCCAGTTCACGCGCAATTGCTCGGAATGACATGCCGCTCAAGTACAAATCAAAAATGAGCTTTACTGTTACAGCGTGCTCGTTTAGTTGCAGTGACTCATCAACTACATCGATCCACACAGGCGTATTCTTTCGGATGATTTTGCCGTGCACAGCTTGCGCTAATTTGCGCTGTATAGCGTCATGAGAACGCTTGCTCTTCATCATGCTTTCGTTATGTGCTCGCTCCATGATGGCAAGCGCAAGGTGCAGGAGATGCGTTTCTGTGGCGGTATAAACAATGCCTGTTGAGACTTCATGAATCTCTACGCCAGCGCGGATTATGTCGATGAAGCGTGAAAGGGCAGACAGGGTATGATCGCGGCCTAAGCGGTCGAGTGACTCCACAACTAACGCGCTCGGGACTTCAATGAGCTTGTCCTTTATGGCTTGCAAGAATGCGCCTAGATGCCCGTCTAAGTGCTTTGCATGGAAGGCGCTTGCTACGTCCTGCTGTATGTCTATGACGTTGAGAGAGTGCGAGAGACAGTACGAGAGCGCGTTCTCCAGCTGGCGATCTAAGCCAACGCCTGCTGTTTGCTTAGTGGATGAAATACGTTGGTACAAGTAGGCATTCACTGTAAGGCTCCGGTTGTTATTGTGCGCAATACCAATGTACTATGCTCGGTCGGCACCCCGCCGCAGAACGGGTGGCTGCTCACATCGAGCCGGCCGTGGGCAAAATCGAAGCCGAGCAGCCCCATCACCTGCTGGCCGAGCGCCTGCTGGGCGGCGATGGGGAAGGGGCCTTGCGGGATCTGCACCGACTCGTGCTTTTGCTGCTCGCTCACGGTCTGGATCAGGTTCGGCAGCCAGCCGGTCAGATCGCCGAAGATCTCGTCGAGCCGGGCGCTGGTCATGCCCGGCTCATAGAGCGCCAGCATGGCGTCGTAGGGGCGCACCCCAAGCGCCTCGGCACGCAGGGAGGCGACCTCCCGCGACAGTTTCACCACTTCTGCGAGGTTTGGGGAAAAGCCGGCCCAGTCGTTCTCCTTGCGCTGGCGGCGCCAGGCGTGCTCGCACTTGCTGCCGGCGAGCGACAGCGCCTCCACGAGATCCCCGGGCAGCAGGCTCGCATCCTGCCAGTGGCGCTTGATTTCGCGCAGGTTGGCGCGCTGGATCTCGTCCAGCGGCTCGCTCTCGGCCTTGGCAATCCAGTCGCCCAGCTCGGGGGCGGTGCGCTTGTGGTGGATCAGCAGCCCCAGTTCGGCCATGGCCTCGGCGCGGGCTTCGTTGCCCCCCTCCGGCATCATGGCGGCCTGATCCCAGCCACAGATGGCCGAGAGGTGGGAGAGCCGGTGCAGCTGTTGCTGATGTTGTTCAAGTTTCTGATATGACATGGGATTGTCCTTGTTATCGTCCCTGATGGCGTGCACCCCGTACCTGGCATGCTCGGGGCCGTTCGATGCTACCACCGCTCACCGGTCGGTGCGAGTCGCCGCTCAGACGAGCCGCTTCTGGTGGCGTTCGCGGTTCTCCGCCTTCTTGCGCTCGCTCTTGCGCAGCAGTACGTAGAGGGCGCCACCGCCGCCGTGGCGACGCTCGGCGCTGTGCATGGCCATCACCGCCGGCAGTTGCGGCAACCAGGCGCTGACATAGCTTTTGAGCAGGGCGCGCGGCGTGCTGCGCTCTCCCTTGCCGTGCAGGATCAGCAGGCAACGGATGTCGCGCAGTTCGCAATCCGCGATGAACTGCACCAGGCTCTGGCGCGCTTCGTTCAGGGTCTTCTGGTACAGGTCCAGGCTCGCCTGCAGCTCGTACTTGCCGAGCCGCAGCTTCTTGTAGACCCCCTCCTGCACCCCGTCACGCTTGAAGCCGACGATGGCGTGGGGGTCGAGCATCTCGACCGCTTCCATGCTGAGGTGATCCAGGGCGAGTTGTTCGGCGGTGGCGGCCTGGCGCCGCGCCAGCTGGGCGTCGGTCGGGCTGCTGGCCGTCTGGAGGCGGACATGGTCGTTGCGAATGGGGCGCACATCGGCCACTTCATTGCGAAACAGTGAGAGTTCGTCGTTTTGAGACACGGCAGGCTCCCCGCAGGTGGAATGAGCGGCCATTATAGCGGGCGGGGGCAGATCTGAAAGTGGCGGGCGCGGCAGTGGCGCGGGTCTGCTCAGACCCTGAGCAAAGGGGAGGCGAGGGCGGGATCAGGCGATCGGGGATCGCCTGACGCAGGCTTATTGGCCCTCTTTCGGCGGCTTGGCGTTCATCACCTTGTAGATGAAATAAGCCGCGTAGGAACTGATCAGCAGGAAGGTACCGATAATCACCAACATGGACATCAGTCCCACGCTGTTGCCGAACATCAGGTTCATCCAAAAATCCATCTCGTGCACTCCTGTCATCCCATTGATGACAGGCATGATAGATACCTCTTTGGGAGCAAAGAGATGATCTCGATCAAGTCCCCTTGTGGTTATTAAATCGGCAGCCGGATCTGTGAGCCTCCTCCCAGTTCAAGACCCTGACGGGGCCGGTGTGGCCCCGTCGGCGCCTATTGGCGGGCAGGCTTGCGCGGGCCCGGCTCGGTGAGCGGGGTGATGCGCCAGCCCTGCTGTTCCAGCAGGGCGAGCAGCCCCTGGTCGCCGTAAAGATGCAGCGCCCCTACCACGATGAAACTCTCGTTCGGCAGGGTGGACCACTTCTTCAGCCAGTTGTGGTTGCGCTCCGCCAGCAGGGTCTGCTCCAGCCAGGCCTGCAGTTTGGGCGGCGCCATCTCCGATTTGAGCAGGTTGATGAGGGTCGCCTCGTCCCCCTCTTCCCACGCCTTCATCACTTCGCCAAAGCCGCGCTCGAGCTCGGGCAGCTCGTCCAGGGTGCTCTCCAGCATCAGGGTCTGGTTGTCACCGACGCTGGCGAGGTAGCCGAGCTGCTCGAGCAGGGTCTCGAAGCCGATGATGGGCTTGCCGCCGTCGGTGGCCTGTTTGGCGAAGTGCTGATCCACCCCGAGCGCGCTGCGAAAGTCGGTGCGCTCCAGCGCCGCCTGGGTGAGGGTGATGGCGGCGAACCAGGGGCGCAGCGGGGCCAGCATGTTCTCGGTCAGGCCGTTCTGGCCGGCGGCGATGATGGTGCGCCGGTAGAGGTCGAGCGGTATGTGCTCCTTGAGGGTCTTGCCGTCCACCAGCCGGGTGATGGCCCCCATCTCCTGCCACTGCTGCTGGCTGATGTGGGTCAGATCGACCTCCAGCACCAGGGCGCGGCTCTGCAGCCAGGCCCGCTCGATGGGGTCGGGCAGCGGATAGAGCGAGGGCTTGCCCGCGTGGATGGAGCCCAGCAGCCAGTGCTGCTGATCGCCCTTGCTGACCTTATAGAAGGCGGGGTCGGCAAAGGCGCTCAGCGGCAGCAGCAGGCAGAGCAGGAAGGGGAGCAGCAGGCGATGGAGTCTCATGGGGCACCTTATGTCAGCGGATGGCTTCTCTTCGTCACAATAACCCCTATGATAAGTCCTCATTTGTCACAGCCAAGAGGTTTTCCCATGCCCCACCTTCGTTTCCGGGCCATCTCCGTCGACACCCTCAAGCAGATAAGCACCCCTCTGCTGGCGGATCTCTGCGCCCTCACCGGGGGCAAACCTGAGTTCGTCACCCTGGAGTGCATCGATAGCCACTGGGTGCGCGAAGGGGAGCGCGAGGCCGGCTTTCCGTTTGTCGAGCTGGTCTGGTTCGAACGCCCGCAGGAGCTGCAGGACGCGGTCGCGGCGCTGATCACTCGTCACCTGAAAGCTGTGCTGGGGGAGCAGACCTATGTGGTGGTGCAGGTGCTGCCCATCGTCAAGAGCTGTTATTACAGCAACGGTCAGCACTACTGAGGCTGCGGTGCTGCCAGGAATTGCGGCTTGGCTGATTCAGGCCACTCTGATGCCGGTTGGTGGAGATGAGACGAAAGGCGACGATGCGCGTCGTCGCCTCTGGCTGCCGGTGGTTTGCGGGCGTGTCGGGTGGCGAAGCGGTCGCCGTCAGGCCGACTTGGCGAGGATCCGGTCGAGCAGGCGGCTTGGCAACAGGCGGCGCAGTACCCCGAACAGCCGGGTCGGGAAGGTGACCGGGTAGCGGTGTTTGGGGCGCGGGCTGCCGAGTGCATGCAGCAGCGGCGCTATGCAGGCTTCGCTTGGCAGGGTAAAACCGCGGGCACCCCCTTCGCGCTCCAGCCGGCTCAGGGTCTGCTGGTAGGCGGCCTGATGGCGGCTGGTTGCGGGATCTATGTGGCGCAGGAAGGCGGCGCGGGCATTGGCCCGAAAGCGGGTGTCGATGGGACCGGGCTCGATCAGGCTGATCTGCACGCCGCTGCCTGCCAGCTCCAGGCGCAGGGTATCGGTATACCCTTCCAGCGCGAACTTGCTGGCGTTGTAGGCGCCGCGATACTTCATGGCCACCAGCCCCAGCACCGAGCTGTTCTGCACGATGCGCCCCTCGCCGGCCGCCAGCATGGCCGGCAGCAACTGGCGAATGAGGTGGTGCCAACCGAACAGGTTGGTGTCGAACTGCTCGCGCAGCGCCTGGGTGGGCAGATCCTCCAGCGCGCCGGGCTGGCCGTAGGCGCCGTTGTTGAACAGGCCATACAGGCGGCCACCGGCCAGTGCCTGTGCCTCGGCCGCGCCCCTCTCTATGCTGGCCTCGTTGGCCAGATCCAGCTCGACCGCCAGCAAACCCAGCTGGCGCAGCTGCGCCACGTCCTCGGCCTTGCGGGCGGAGGCGATGACGGTGTAGCCGTGCTGGCCGAGCGCCTTGGCGGCGGCCAGGCCGATGCCGCTGGAGCAGCCGGTGATCAGAACGAAGCGGGACATGGGCGCATCCTTGTGGTGACGGGGCAGGCAGAAGCGCCTGCGGCTTTGCATGTTAACCCGCTGATCAGAAAAAAGAAAACCGGGCCAATTGGCCCGGTTTGCTAACGTCAACCACCTGCTTACAGGATGGTGAACGGCATGATGATGTGGAACTTGACGTCTTTCTCGGAGGCGAAGATGTTGGGGTATTCGGTCCAACCGCCGCTCTGGCTGATGTCGTTGTTGTAATCGGTGTAGTGCAGCTTGAACAGGGTGCCCTTCAGCTTGCCATCCTGCACTGTGTACATGACGTCGAAGTTGGCTGCCCATTCGGTATCTTCACCGTTGGTGGCCTTGGTGCCGTCGCCTTTCTGGATATCCCAGCCGTAGGCACCGGAGACACCGACGGACCAGCCAGGTGCACCCACCAGGTCATCTAGGGAGCGGGTCACGCCGAAGAACAGCGCTTTTTCGTTGTTGGCGTTCCAGTCGGAGCGGGAGTCCCACCAGATCTCGTTCGCGCCCTGGGAGTTGCCGTAGCCACGGGTCAGACGGGGCAGATAGTTGCCTTCGTTACCCTCGGCCTTGGTCCACAGACCTTCCAGACGGAAGCCGTACGGGCCCATGCCCCAGGCGGCGGTCAGCGCTTGCTGCCATGCCAGGCCATCGTAAGTCTCGATGTCGGCACCGCCCTTCTGATAGGTCTCGGTGTCGGATCCGTAGAACTGGTAGCTGGTGGAGAGGCCGCCCAGCACGTCAAACTTGTGGGCCAGCTTGAAGTGGTAGCTGTCCATGTAGTTCTCGGAGTTACCGTAAGAACCGGTAATGGAGGTGCCGTTTTCGAAGGTGTAACGCGCCGCTACGCCCTGGATGTAGTCGATGACGTTTTCATCGGCGAACGGATCCATCCATGCCTTGGCGCGGGAGAACTTCTGGGTCTCCTTGTACCAGGGGGATTTGTACTCGTCGGCGATGGCGTAGGTCAGGTAGAGGCCACCGAAGTTGCCTTCAATCTGGCCACCACGGTAGGTACCCGGCTGATAGGACCAGTTCACGCCGATCACGCCCGGTACGTAGAGCTGGGTCAGACCGCCCTTGGCGGTGAGGGCACCGTCCAGCGCCTTGAATTTCAGCGAGGCGTTGGCCAGGCTGAAGCCGCCTTCCGGGGAACCGTCCTTGTAGTTTTCGCCCCATTTGTTGCCGGCGAAGGAGAATTCGTTCTCCTGGTTGACCGGGTGGTTCTCGGTCACGGCCAGGTCATAGGCACCGAAACCGCCCACATCGATACCCACCACGTCCCAGGCGTAGCCGGAGTTGAAGTTCAGGGAGGCCTGGGTGGTGGCGTGGCTCAGGTTGGACTGGTATTTGCCTTCTTTGTTCTTGGCAGTGGGGTCGCCGTCGATACGCTGACGATCACGCTGGAAGTAGAAGAGACCACCGTTGAGTTTGCCTTCTTCATAGAATTTGCTGGCGGCGGCTGCATAGGTGGGACCTGCTTCGTCGGCAGCCAACACCATACCGGGGGCGAGCATGGCAGCAACGACGGCTGCGCTCAATGCGGCACGTTTGAAGATCACTTTTTCCATTTTGTATTGCTCCTGATTTTATGGACTTAGCTTTTTTGTCCGGCAGTCAGGCAGGTGCCCGCCGCTCGGTATTGGCATTGCAATCAAGACCCCGAAGGGCAAAAAGTTCGAGTATGTCGGCTGCGGCCGCGACGTCTTGGCACATCTGCGGTGGGTGCAGTTCTGTTCATCACATATTTTGTTTTTTTGTGTTCCGATCCTTGGCTATCGGACAGCTCAAGAGTACGTTCGCGGTGCGAAATATCAATGGAAAGTTCCCACCAAGTTTCAAAAATATGACCGAGTGCAAATAATCATGACGCTCGTTGTGGACACTCCCAGCCCGCTCATAACGGCGATGACAACGTTTTCAGATGAAATTGCCGGCCGATCCGGACGGATCGCACTGTGCAGAGGGATCTTTCCTCGTTAACCTGCGGATAACAGATAATTTTGTGCCACAAAAAAAGATAAGCCCCTGCGCGATGGCAGGGACCGGGTTGGGGGCGCCGGCTGAACCGGCGCGGATCAGGCCTGGTGGCCGAGGATGCGCGGGATCTGGCTGGCCTGGTGGTGGATGTGCTCCGACACCTGCACCGAGAGACGGCTGCCCTGGCGGGCGTGCTGGCTGATGCGGCCGATGAGATCGGCAAAACTGGCCAGCTTGTGCTCCTGGCTCTTGGCGTTGTCGGCCCCCTGCAGGGCGATGACGGCGGTGCTGCGCGCCATCTCCCGCACCGCCTGGGTGGTCTGGCGCAGCTGCTCCGCCTGTTGACGCTGGGCGGCGGCCTCTGCGGTGATCCGCGCCAGCACGGTGCCGAGCTGATCCCCCGCCTGGGTCAGTCTGGTCAGGATCTCGGTGATCTGGCCAAGGGAGCGCTGGGTATCGGCGGAGAGGTGGCGCACCTCGTCGGCCACCACCGCAAAACCGCGCCCCTGTTCCCCGGCCCGCGCCGCCTCGATGGCCGCGTTGAGCGCCAGCAGATTGGTCTGCTGGGAGATGTGGCCAATCACGTCGACGATGGCGGTCACATCTTCCACCGAACGTTTGAGCTGAGCCAGGGCGCCACCGCTCTCGTCGATGGCGAGCCCGGTCTGGGCGGTGGCCTGCAACATGCCCCCCACCAGCTGCTCGCTCTGGCTCATGGAGTGCTCGTTGTGCTGGGCGTGCTGCGCTATCTCGGCGGCCACCTGGTGTACCTCGCCGGCCAGCTGGTTCAGCTCGCTCATCATCAGATCGCTCTCGTCCACCGCCTGCTCCGTGGTGCGGGTGCTGTGATGGATCTCCTGCACCTGGTTGACCATTCCCTGCAGGCTTTGCGACACCGCCGACAGCTGGCCCTCTTTCTGCTGCTGATCCTGTTGCAGGCGCAGGATGAGGCGGTTGTAGCTGGCGACGATGTCGGCCAGCTCGTTGCGCTCGCGCCCCTCTGGCAGGGTCTCGGCCTGCCCGGTCTCGTCGAGCTGCAGGAAGGCCGCGCGCAGGCGTAGCAGCGGCCTGACCAGCCAGCGGCGCTGCACCAGCGCAAACAGCAGGGCGACCAGCACCAGACAGAGCGCCAGGCTGCCGAGGATGGCGGCCAGCCGCTGGTTGACCGCCTGGCGGGCGGCGGCCAGTTCGCTGCCCATCTGGCCGGTGGCCTGCAGCATCTGGTCAATGTCCTGCTGCACCGCCTGACGTGCCTGCTGCTGCTGTTGCAGCGCCTTGCGGCTGTTCTCCAGCTCCTGCGGGTAGCGCTTGAGCAGCGAGATCAGCTCGGCCTTGGGGAGATCCCCCAGTTCCTTGCGCTCCGGCTCCCCCAGGGTGAACTCGTCGGCGGGAGGCGCCTCGAAAAGCGCCAGACTCGGCAGGGCCGCCAGCTGCTCGGCCTGTTTTTGCAGGGCCGCCAGCTCGAATTGCAACCCTTCCAGCAGCTTGGGGCTGGCCTGCTCCATGTAGTTCTGGCGCAGGTGAGCGAGCGCCGGCAGGGCTGCCAGCAGGTCGCCTGCCAGCTGGCGATAGCGCTCGGCGCTGGCCGGGTCGCTCCCCGTCGCCCCTTGCTGACCGTATCGCAGCAGCGCCCTGGCCTGATCGGTCAGCTCGTTCTCGGCATTTTGCAGCAGCCACTGGCTGTTGCCAGAGAGCTTGCCCGCCGCCAGATAGTCGCTGTCGATGCGCGCTCCCATCTGCTCGAGCAGGGTGCGCAGCGGGGCAGTGAGCGCCCCATTCTGTTGGGAGAGCTGGGCGAGCGCCTGCTTGCGCACCCCTTCGGCCTCGGTCAGCCGCAGCGGATCGCCGCTGGCGAGGTAGTCGCGCAGGGTGCCCTGCAGGGTACCGGTGAGCCGCTGCTGCAGCCGTTCGTGCTGGTGCTGGGCCTGCTCGGCCTGGTTCAGCTGTTGCCAGCCGTGCCAGAGGGCAGCGACCTGCACGGCGGCGACCAGCAGCAGAGCGAGAGAAGAGAGGGAGGCGTAATGGGCAATTTTCACGGCAGCATTCCTGCTTGTTGAACCACGGCGATGGGCGTCGGCGTGAGCTTAAGCAGCAGAGATGGCGCTTTTATGACAGTCAACCCGGCGGCCCGGACTGACTGTCGAGAGGGCTGGCTTACGGCCGCAGGGCAGGGGCCTCCTGCTGCTGGCGGGCAGGGGGCTTGCCCAGCATGCCGAGCAGGGCGCCACCCATGATAAGGGCGCCGGCCAGCAGGTGGCGGGGGGTCAGCTGCTCGCCGTTGAGCAGCACCAGCAGCAGGGTGCTCAGCAGCGGCGTCAGATAGGCCAGCGCTCCGATCCGGCGCGGATCCCCGTCTCGCAGCGCCAGATACCAGGTGACGAACGCCGCCCCCATGGGACCGAGTGCCAACCCTATGATGAGGCCCCAGTCACCGGCCGGAATTTGAGCCACCGGCAGCGGTCCCTCCAGCAGCCGGGCCAGCAACAGCGCCAGCAACCCGGCTGGCAGGCAGGCCGCCGCCGTCATCACCGCCGGGGCCGGCGGGAGCCGGCGCGACAGCACCGAGTAGGCACCCCAGACGATGGCGGCCCCCAGTGCCAGCAGATAGCCCGGCAGATAGGCCTGTTGCAGCTGCAGCTCGCCGTTCACCATCACCAGTACCGAGCCGGCCAGACCCAGGGCGCCGGCCAGCAGGTGACGGCCGTGCAGCGGGTGACCCGGCAGCAGCAAGGGGGTGAACAGAATGATGAACAGCGGCCAGAGGTAGTTGATGAGGTTCGCCTCCAGCACGGGGGCGTGGCGAAAGCTCATGAACAGCAGCAGGTGGTAGAGCAGCAGGGCGCTGATGGTCACCAGCCAGTTGACCGGACGAGCCCGCCACTGACGCCAGAACGGCAGGGCTCCCACCCCGCAGAAAAACAGCACCAGCCCCACCAGCACCAGCGGCGACACGCTGGTGACCCGGGAGGTGAGCGCCGCCAGCGAGGCCCACAGCACTATGGTCAGCAGCGCCAGCCCGGTGGACTTGTCCCACCACGAAGCAGCAGACATCCGACACTCCTTTGCAGATGAATGAACAAAAAGAGGGCCAGTCTAGCAGACCGGCCCTCCCTGGTGGCCATACCCCGGTGGTGTGGCAGTGCGATTATTTGCTGTCGGTCACCGCGCTGCTGATGGCGGGCAACTGCTGGCGACGCACGCCCCAGATGATGAGCGCCAGCACCAGCAGGGGCAGCAAGGGATCCAGCCAGGTGCCGCCGGAGCCGAACAGCAGGTTGAGCAGGGCGACGCCGGTACCGCCGATGGCCCAGGCGATGGTGGTCGGGATGGACCAGACGATCATCTGCTGTTTCACGTCCGAGATCCCCATCATGCGGTTGACCACCCAGAACAGGCTGTCGTTGAAGTAGCCGAAGAAGAGCGACCCCATGGTGGCGGCCTGGGCGGCCAGCAGCATGTTGACCCCGGGGATTTGCGCCAGGATGGGGGCCGAGATGGAGGCCGCCGTCACCATGGCCACGGTGCCGGATCCCTGAATGAGGCGCACCAGGGTCGCCACGATGAAGGGGATCAGGATGGGGGAGATGGGCAGCAGGGCAATCTGCTCGGCCAACTGCTGGCCCGCGCCGCTGTCGCGCAGCACGGCCCCCAGCGCCCCGCCGGCCCCGGTCACCAGCAGTATGATGCCGGCGGATTGCAGCCCCTCCTCGAGGCGGGCGGCGGTGGCGTGCTTGTCCATGTGCGGCACCAGGGTGTAGACCGCCAGCAGCACGCTGATGGCCAGCGCTATGATGGGGGTGCCGATGAAGTTGATGCCCTGCACCAGCGGGTTCGCCATCAGGCCGTCCATCCCCTCCAGGGTGGCGAGGGTGGTGAAGATGGCCTTCACGAAGATGAGCACGATGGGCACCAGGATCGGCAGCAGCGACAGGGTCAGGCTCGGCAGGGTCTTGCCCTCCTTCTCCTTGAGGTACTGCTCATAGGTGACCTGCAGCTCG
The DNA here is from genome assembly GCF_002285935.1 of Aeromonas dhakensis. NCBI lineage: Bacteria > Pseudomonadati > Pseudomonadota > Gammaproteobacteria > Aeromonadales > Aeromonadaceae > Aeromonas > Aeromonas dhakensis. The sequence goes on along the minus strand of NZ_CP023141.1, from coordinate 4,487,896 downwards.
TCCGGGGTCTTTTGCACCTGCTGGGCAAACTCGGGGTACTTCTTGTCGAGCCACTGGGCATAGAAGACGATGCCCACCACGCAGGGGATGGCCAGGGCCATACCCATCAGCAGCATGGCGCCTATGTCCACCCCAAACAGGCCGGCCACGCCGAGCGGGCCCGGGGTCGGCGGCACAGTGTGGTGAGTCACCACCAGGCCGCCCGCCAGCGCCACCCCCAGGGTGAGCAGGGAGCGCTTGCCGCTTTTCGCCAGCGCCTTGGCCACCGGATAGAGGATGACGAAGGCGGAATCCACGAAGATGGGGATGCTGACGATGTAGCCGGTGATGGCCAGCGCCCACTCTTCACGCCGCTTGCCAAGCCACTTGATGAAGCTGTAGGCGATCTGCTCGGCGGCCCCCGACACCTCCAGCAGGCGGCCCATCATGACCCCGAGGCCAATGACGATGCCGATGCTGCCGAGGGTGGAGCCAAAGCCCTGGGTGATGACGGTAAGGGTCTTGTCGATGCTCATGCCACCGGTGATCCCGGCGATGCAGGCCGCCGCCAGCATGGCGATCAGCGCGTGCACCCGGGTGCGGATGACCAGAAACACCAGCACGAAGACGGCGATGATGAGACCTATGATGGGGGTTGGGATGTCGCTCATGATGCCTCCTGCATGTCATGGGTGATGAAGCTGTCGATGATCTCGGCAAACGTCCTGTCTGCCATGAAACCGAGGGCGGTGGCGCGCTGGTTGTCGATGCGTCCCGGCCAGCTGGCCACGATGCGCTCGATGGCCGGGTCGGCGGCAAACTGTACCCGATCCCGCGCCGCCTGGCCGCCCGCCTGGGTCAGCGCCGTCAGCATCTCGCCGACGGTGACGCTGATGCCGGGCAGGTTGATGCTGCGGGCATCCCCCCTTGGCAGGGTGGCGGCCAGCAGGAAGTTGGCCACCACGGTGGCGGGGCTCGAGAGCCAGAGGCGCAGCTCCGGGCTCACCGGGCAGAGGGCGTTCTCTCCTTGCAGCGGCTCGCGGATGATGCTGCTGACAAACGACGAGGCGGCGCGGTTCGGCTTGCCTGGCCGCACGCAGATGGTGGGCAGGCGCAGCGCCAGGCCGTCGACGTAACCCTTGCGGCTGTAGTCGTTGACCAATAGCTCCCCCATCGCCTTCTGGGCACCGTAGGAGGAGGTGGGGGTCAGCGCCGTGCCATCGTTCACCAGCTCAGGCAGCGGGCCGCCGTAGACGGCCAGCGAGCTGGTGAAGATGAAACGAATACCCGGGCGGGTGTGACGGCATGCCTCCAGCAGGCTGCGGGTGGTGTCCAGATTGACCTGCCAGCCGAGATCGAAGTCCTGCTCCGCGTGGCTGCTGACGATGGCGGCGAGGTGATAGACCACGGCGGTGCGTTCGCTGATGAGGGACTCGGCCACTCCGGGGGCGGTCAGATCCGCTTGCAGGCAGCGCACTCGCGGGTCGGCCAGGGCTGGTGGCTCCTGAATGTCCACCAGCAGCAGCTCGCTGAAGGGTAAGGAACTGTGCAACAGGGCGCGGGCCAGCTTCTGTCCCAGAAAGCCGCCTCCGCCGGTGATGATGATCTGCATCTTGCTATCCTCAGACTCGTTCGTGTGTAGGGTCGTTATTGTTGTGCCAGCCAGGTCAAGCCTTGCCGGGTGTTGCCTCTGGGGTTGTATTCACAGCCGATCCAGTCGTGGTAGCCCGCCTGCTCCAGCACCTTGAACAGATGCGGATAGGCGATCTCCCCCTCGTCCGGTTCGTGGCGATCCGGCACCGAGGCGATCTGGACGTGGCCGATGGCCGGGCCCAGCTTGCCGATGAGACGGGTGAGATCTCCATCCATGATCTGGGCGTGATAGAGATCGAGCTGCACCCCCACGTTGGGCCTGTCTATCTCCTGCACCAGGGCCAGGGCGTCGAGCTGGTGGGCCAGGAAGTAGCCGGGTACATCCCGATCGTTGAGGGGCTCGAGCAGTACCTTGATGCCGTCTTCGGCCAGGAAGTCGGCGGCGAAGCGGATGTTGTCGATCAGGGTCTGGCGGTGGGCCGAGAGGCTATGAGCGGGGTCCACGATGCCGCTCATGGCGTGCACCTTGCGGCAACCGAGCGTCAGGGCGTAGTCGCGCACGCTTGGCAGATGGGCGCGAAATTCGGCCTCCCGCCCCGGGATGGCTGCCATGCCACGCTCTCCTGCCGCCCAGTTGCCCGGCGGCATGTTGAACAGTGCCTGGGTCAGACCGTGCAGTTGCAACTGGCGCCCCAGCTCGGCGGCTGGCCACTCGTAGGGGAACAGGAACTCCACCGCGGCGAAGCCGGCCTCGCGGGCCGCCGCGAAGCGCTCCAGAAACGGCAGCTCGGTAAACAGCATGGTTAGATTGGCGGCAAACTTGCTCATGGCTTCAGACTCCTCAATTCGTTGATCTCGGGTTCGCTCAGGTAGCGGATCCGCTGGCCGTGCAGCAGCAGTGCCAGGCGCGCCGTCTCCTCCAGTTCCTCCATGTTGTTGACCGCATCCACCAGATCCTTGCCCGTCACCACGGGACCGTGGTTGGCAAGCAGAAAGGCATTGCCTTCGGGAGCGCGGCGCCCCAGCTCCTCGGCGATGCGGGCATCCCCGGGCTTGTAGTAGGGAATGAGCGGCAGCTGGCCGACCCGCATCACGTAGTAGGGGGTGAAGGGGCGGATCACATTGGCCGGATCCAGTCCCTCCAGGCAGGAGAGGGCGGTCAGGTGAGTGCAGTGCAGGTGCACCACGGCCTGGCACTCCGGCTTGTTGTGGTAGATGGCGAGGTGGAAGGCCACCTCCTTGGAGGGGCGATCGCCCCCCAAGTGCTCACCACTCATGCTCACCCGGGCGAGACGCGCAGGATCGAGCCGGCCGAGGCAGGAGCCGGTCGGGGTGGCGAGCAGGGTGCCGTCCGGCAGTTTGGCGGAGAGGTTGCCGGCGCCGCCGGTGGCATAACCGCGCTGGAAAAGGGATGCACCCAGCATCACCATGGTGTCGCGCAGTGCCTGTTCAGTCATGGAAAGACTCCTGTGCCCGGCTGAAGAAGGTCTCGTCACCGAAGTTGCCCGATTTGAGGGCCAGCGAGAGGGGGGCGTCGGTGGCCCGCACCCAGGGCACGCCGGGGGCGATCTGCGGGCCTATGTGGAAGGCGGCGACGCCGAGGGCCTGGGTGACCCGGCTCGAGGTCTCGCCGCCGGCGATGATGAAGCTGTCTATGCCGGCGGCGCGCAGCAGCACGGCGAGGCGGGCAAAGCACTGCTCCACCGCCTCGCTCGCCGCGTCGCGGCCATGACGGGCCTGGATCTCGGCCAGCCGATCCGGGCTGGTGGTGGCGTGGATCATGGGGGCGGGTGACGAAGGCTGATCCAGCACCCAGCGGGCCAGCTCGGCCGGGTAGTCGGCTTGCGTCAGGCAAGCGACCACGTCGAGGGCCAGTGCCGGTGCCAGCTCCCGATAGCGGGCCACCTGGCGATTGGTCATTTCTGAGCAGGAGCCCGACAGCACCACGGCACGGGTGCCGAGCGGTCTTCCCGCGGCGCGGGCGGCGGCCGGATTGCCGTTGCCGAGCAACCTGGCCAGGCCGATGGCGAGCCCGGAGCCGCCGGTCACCAGCGGCATCTCGATGGCGGCCGCGGCGATATCCAGCAGGTGCTGCTCGGTGAGGGTGTCGACCACGGCGTAGCGCACACCAGCTTGTGTTAGCTGCTCGAAGGCGTCGGCAATGGCTGCGGGGCCCTGCGCTATGGTGGTGAAGGGCACCAGTCCGGCGCGCCCTGAACCCTGCCCTTCCATCAGCCGCAACAGGTTGCTGTCGGTCATGGGGGTGATGGGGTGGTGACGCATGCCGGACTCGGCCAACGGCTGGGCGCCGACAAACAGGTTGCCCTGATAGACGGTGCGACCGTTCACCGGCAGGGCCGGGCAGATCAGGGTGAATCGGCTCTCCAGTGCCGCCAGCAGGGCATCGGTGACCGGGCCTATGTTGCCGGCCGCCGTGCTGTCGAAGGTGGAGCAGTACTTCTGATAGATGCGCGGGCAGCCGCGCGCCTTGAGCCAGTCGAGGGCCGCCAGTGAGTCGCGTACCGCTTCGCCCGCCGGGCAGGAGCGGCTCTTGAGGCTGATCACCACCGCATCGATCCCGCTGAGATCCACCGCCGGCGGGATGCCGGCAAGCTGGAGGGTGGCGAGGCCGTTTTCCACCAGAAAACCGGCGATATCGGTGGCCCCGGTAAAGTCATCTGCAATCACGCCCAGTTTCATCGTGCTTCCTCCGTGCCTGGCAGGGTGATGCCGTCGAAGATCTTGATGACGGCGCTGTCATCCTCCTTGCCGTGGCCGGCGTTGCTGGCGGCGAGGAACATGTTGAGGGCGGTGCTCGCCAGCGGCAGCGGGAAGCGCAGCTCTCGCGCCGTGTCGGCCACCAGAGTGAGATCCTTGACGAAGATGTCCACCGCCGAGCGGGCCTGATAGTCGCCGGTCAGCACCCGGGCCATGCGGTTTTCGAACATCCAGGAGTTGCCGGCGGCGTGGGTCACCACGTCGTACATGAGATCGAGCGAGATGCCGGCCCGGCTGGCCAGTGCCATGGCCTCGGCGGCCACGGCGATGTGCACCCCGGCCAGCAACTGGTGAACGATCTTGACCGTGCTGCCCTGGCCCGGTTCGCTGCCGACCCGGTAGACCTTGCCGGCCACCGCATCGAGCACAGGAGCCAGCTTGTCGAAGGCGGCATCGGCGCCGGCGGCCATCACCGTCATCTCGCCGGCCTCGGCCTTGATGGCGCCGCCGGAAACGGGGGCGTCCAGCATCGGCAGCTCCAGCGCGGCCAGCTCGCGAGCCAAGCTTGCGGCCTCTTCTGCGGCGATAGTGGAGGAGATCATGATGCCGGTACCCGGTTTGAGATGTGCGGCGAGGCCGTGCTCGCCAAACAGGATCTTGCGCACCTGATTGGCGTTGACCACCAGCAGCAACACCGCATCGAGCGTCTCCGCCAGGGGGCGGGCATCAGCCATGACGGCGGCGGCACCGGCCTGTTGCAGCCGGTTGCGCGCCTCTGCATTGAGATCGATGCCGTAGGTGGTGAGCCCGGCCCGCAGGCAGGAGCGGGCGGCGCCCATGCCCATGGCGCCCAGGCCGATGACGGCAACGTGATAGGGTCTGCTCATCTGTCAGTTCCTCGATTACAACGAATGAACCGATAGTAGGGGTTTGTGGTGGTGAAATATCAGGCAGATATCACAAAATTTAACTTAAGTGGTGTTAATTTTTGTTATTTTAAACGAGATGGAGCCGATTGAGTGACTTTTGTGGCGGTTTGGATGTGATTTGTTGTGAATTGTGAGCCTTGATTTGCTTTTTTATCAAAATTTCCCATCCCGCTGGGGTAACATGGGTGCTCGTTTTAGCGTTACGGATTGCCCATGATCCCCGTAGAGAGACAGCAACAGATCCTGCACCTGCTGGCCGAGCGCGGTGCCGTCAGCATCACGGAACTGACCGAACGGCTGCAGGTATCCCACATGACCATCAGGCGCGATATCCAGAAGCTCGAAGAGCAGGGGCGAGTCCTCTCGGTGTCGGGGGGCGTGAGCCTCTCCGAGCGGATCAAGAGCGAGCCCTCCCACGCCACCAAGCGCAGCCTGATGCAGGAGGCGAAGCTCGCCATTGCACACAGTGCCGCGGCGCAGGTGGCTGCGGGCAGCTCCGTCTATCTGGATGCGGGTACCACCTCCCTCGAGCTGGCCCGCGAGCTGGCGCCGCGGGAAGACTTGATGATAGTGACCAACGATTTCATGGTGTGCGCCTACCTGATCGAGCATGGCCGCGGCCGCCTCTACCACACCGGCGGGCAGGTCATTCGGGAGAACCAGTCCTGCGCCGGCGAGGCGACCGCCCACTTCCTGCGCAATCTGCATCTTGATGTGGCCTTCTTGTCGGCCTCCTCCTGGGATGCCCTGGGGATCTCCACTCCCAGCGAGCAGAAGGTGCCGGTCAAGCGCGCCGTGGTGGAGGCTGCCGCGACCCGAATACTTATCTGCGACTCCTCCAAATACGGCAAGGTGGGCACCTTCAACGTGGTGGGCTGGGAAGCGATCGATCAGGTCATCAGCGACGGGCAACTGCCCGAGAGTGCGCGCGAGGTGCTGGCCCAGCACGGTGTCAGGCTCACGTTGGTTCCGCTGGGAGGGGATGCACACTATTCCACTGAGCTGGCAGGCTAGTCCGGGCTGGGTCGGTGGCGACGGGCTGCCGACGCACCCGCCATCGGCCGAACGGCGGCCTTGACCAAAAACGAGCAAGGGGTTGGCATCATGACGATGCCAACCCCTTGTTTTGTATGGCGTTCCCGACTGGAGTCGAACCAGTGGCCTGTCCCTTAGGAGGGGACCGCTCTATCCTGCTGAGCTACGGGAACCTTGTGGCCGGCATTATACAAGAAGCGGCTCCCTTTTAAACCCTTGATTCTTATTCCAATACTGCCAGATCGCCGATCTGGATGTTAAACGGCGAATATTTGTTCTGGCTGCTGATGATGGCGCCATCCTCGAATACCTGCACCACTTCGAACAGGCCGTCGGCCGGGTTGCGCAGCATGCGTGCCTTGCCGTAGGGATCGATGAAATCGGCATCGTGCTGGATGCGGAACTGATCCCCGAGCCGGACGCCATTGCGGCGGCCCAGATTGATGTAGGGGCCGCGCTCGTTCTGGCTGACCACCCGGGCGGTGACCGGGGCGCAGCTGAGCTGGGCCACCAGATCCTGCACCGCCTCCTGCAACTGGTAGTTGACCTCCTGGCCGTAGCTCGACTGCCAGAACTGGCCGCTGCTGCTGCCCACCTGATCCCGCTTGGCGAAGGTCCAGTTGGCCCGGCCCTGGTACTCCTTGCGGCCGAGCAGGCTGCCGTTGATGCCGTCGAACAGATAGAGCTGCATGCGAAAGTTGCGGATGGGATCTTCATACCAGCTGGTCAGCTGGTTGCCCTGCGGCTCGAGGGAGAGATCATCGATGCTGCCGAGCACCAGGTACTGGCTGTCGGTGCGCAGGCTGAGCGCCTTGATCTCTTCGAGGGCGCTGCGATCCCCCTGCTGCAGGTGGAGCGGGTCGATGCGCAGGTTTTCGTCCAGCCACTGGCGCACGGCCACCCCTTGCGGCGCGCTGGCCAGCGCCTCGAACATGCGGCGTGACAGGTTGGCGGGCATGTCGTCGAGGGCGCCGTAGCTCGCCTGCTCGGGGTAGCGCAGCCGCAGCCGCACCAGCGTCAAATCCTTGGCGTAGTGCTGGGTCTGGCAGATCTGGCGCTCGGCCTGAATGTCGGCCATCACTGTGATGTACATGCGGCCGTTGCGCACCTCTTCCCGCTTGAGCCGGTACTGGCGAATGTCGCCGCCGGAGCGGATCTGGATCTGCTCGGAGCGCAGGCTGCCGTTTTCCAGGCGCTGGATGCTGGAGACAGCGGCGCCGCTCGCCAGCAGGGCCTGCCGCAGGGCATCGCGGGTCGCCTGCTCGCGGGCGTAGACCTCGTCCCCACCCAGGATGGCGGCACTGCCCTGCGCCTCGATGATCTCGGCCCGGGCCGACAGACTGGCCAGCAGCAGGGTTAACAGCAGCGATAATTTCATGACAAACACCTTGAATATGCGGGTCGGCGCGATTCACCCCTGTCGAAGTGAGGTCGCCGGCCGATACAGATCACAGAGCCGTGCCGGTTGCACAGCACACCGCGAATATTTAGCAAGATCCATGCCTCATTCCCGGCTCAAGCTTTGGCCGGTCGAACCGATAACAAATCAGGTGCAGATACAGGAAAGGTATCCATGAACAAACTCATCACGGCGTTGGCGCTCGCTCTGGCATTGGCCGGTTGCGGCACCGACCCCATCAACCGGGATCTGGGTGATCCGCGCCAGGCGGCGCAGGGGATGGAACTCAACTGGCTGGTGGCTCGCATGACCGATCAGCTGATGGAGCGCAAGTCGCTCACCACCCTGACCGAGCCCATCGCGGTCGCCTCCTTCGTCGATCTCGACACCCTGCAGGACACCAACTGGATGGGCCAGCAGATCGAGGAGAGTTTTATCTACGAGCTGAACCGGCGTGGTGAGGTGGTGGTGGACTTCAAGCTGACCGGCAGCATCAAGGTCACCCCGCAGGGGGATTTCGTGCTGAGCCGCAACTACAAGGATCTCTCTCCCCGGTTGCCCATCTCCCGCATCCTGGTCGGCACCTTCAGCCGCAACAGCAAGGGGATCCTGGTCAACGCCCGCATCATCGACCTGCGTACCAAGATGGTGGAGACCACGGCCCAGAGCATGATCCCGCAGAAATACCTGTTCGGTGCCAACAATTCGTTTGGCCGGGCCTCGATCAACCGTGGTTACCTGATGCGTGACAGCCAGGCGCGTCCCGGCGGCCATCTGGTCAACCTGACGCCCTGAAAGGAGTAGACGCAATGAGAATCCTGTTCGGATGCCTGCTGGCCCTGCTGCTGACGGCGTGCAGCGGCGGCAATCGGGTGGTCAACTACGGCGGCAACAACAAGCCGGATGATTTCCCGGTACTCAAGGCGGTCGGCTACGCGGTGATCGACATCCAGCCCGGCCCCTCCCAGTCCGAGAAGATGCTGCAGGCCATTCGCGCCTCCAAGATGGATGCCTATCGCGAGCTGGCCGAGCAGCTCAACGGCCAGCAGGTGCGTGGCCAGAGCAGCTACAAGGACCTGACCCAGACCTCCAACTCGCTGGACGTGTCGGTGGCGGGCATGGTACGCGGCGCCAGGGTGGTGGCCTCCTATCCCCGCGGCAACACCTATGCCACCGAGATGGAGCTCGATACTCGCGCCCTCTACAACATCAACCAGCTGATGGCAGGCCAGTTCTGACGGCGTGCCCGCGGCGAATGGACCACAAAAAGGCGACCCCAGAGGGTCGCCTTTTTCATGGGCGGTGTCGGCCGGTTGATACCCGGGTCGGCCCAACCTTGGCGGATCAGCCGCCCATCAGCACCGGCGGCACTGTGGTCGGCTTGACATCTTCGCTCGGGTAGCAGCCCAGCACCTTGATGTAGCGGGTGATCTTGGTCAGCTCCATCAGCGCGGCCTGCATGGACGGGGTGTTGAGGTTGGCGGAGACATCCAGGTAGAACATCTCCTCCCACGGGTTGCCCTGCACCGGCCGGGATTCCAGCTTGGTCATGTTGATCTCGTTGTTGCGCAGCACCAGCAGCGCTTCCACCAGGGAGCCCGGCTTCTGGGAGGTGGACATGATGAGGGTGGTCTTGGCCGGGATCTGCGGCGCCACGTCGATGGGCTTGCGCGCCACCACGATGAAGCGACTGTAGTTCTCCTTCTGGTTGGCCAGCTGCTCGGCCAGCACGTCCAGCCCATACAGCTCGCCGCCGGCTGCGCTGCCGATGGCCGCCGCTTCGGGGTTCGCCAGCTCTTTGACCTTCATCATGGCGCTGGAGGAGGAGTCGCAGATCTCGTGGCGCGCCCCTTCCAGCTTGCTGAGGTAATGGGAGCACTGCTGGAACACCTGCGGGTGGGCGTAGAAGGTCTTGATGCGGGACAGCTCTGTGGGCACGGCGGTGAGGATGCAGTGCTCGATGGGGTAGGTGAGCTCACCGACGATGGAGAGGCTGGTGTGCTGCATCACGTCGTACACCTCGTTGATGGAGCCCGAGCTGGTGTTCTCGATGGGCAGCACGCCAAAGGCGGCGCGGCCCGACTCCACCGCATCCAGCACCTCGCGGAAATTCTGGCAGTTCACCTCGATCACCTGATCCTTGTAGCGGGCAAGGTACTTGCGGGCGGCGAGGCTGGAATAGGAACCGCGCGGCCCCAGATAGGCGACGCTGGTCATCGGCTCCTGCTGCTCCGGGTTGAGCAGGCTCTGCAGATAGGCCTGTTGGGAGAGCACCGAGTCTTCGATGATGGTGTGATAGATGCGGGTGATGTACTGGGCATCCAGCCCCAGTCCGCGCCCTTTCTGGATCAGGGCGACCAGCAGATCCTGCTCGCGCTGAGGATCGCGGATCGGGCGCGGGTTGGCCTGCTTGGCGCGGGCGACCTCGATGCTGAGGGTCTTGCGTTTGGCCAGCAGGGCGAGCAGCTCCTGATCCAACTGGGTGATGTCTTGTCTGATCTCGTCGAGCGTTGCCATGATGGTTCCCTATCCAAGTAATCGATTGTGGTGGCTGCAAAAAAAACCTCCGCTAGGGGAGGCTCGATTCGTCTTTGCTTTCTGTTTACGCGAGTGCTTCACGTGACGACTGGCCTTCCCTCATGAGGGCCGGATAAACGAGAAAGCAAAAAAGAATGGTGCGTGCATGAGTGTGTCCTTGAGGTAACGCCATAAGCATTAAGGGATTTGACCGTACGATGCAAGTAAAACTTGCCCGTGGGTGGCGAACGGGGCAGGGTAGGGGCGTGAGCCTGCGGAGGCAGGCGTGTGTCGAATGGGCCCGCTTGCCGTCGTGATGAAGCAGAGAGCTGGAGGTGAGAATGGCGATTATTTTCGATCTGGGACGAGTGGTGGTGAGCTGGGATCCGGTCGGCATCGTGCGCTCGGTACGGGGGCCGCACGGGGCGGAGCAGCTGGCGGAGCAACTGTTCAACCATGGCGACTGGCTGGAAGTGGACCGGGGGACCCTGTCGCTGCACACCATGGCCCGTCAGGCGCAGACGCGAACCGGCCTGTCGACGGCGGAGAATCTGGCCATTTTGCAGGCGGTGCCGCCATCCCTTGTGCCGGATCCCGCTATGCTGAGCCTGATAGAGGCACTGCACGGGGAGGGGCACACCCTCTACGCACTCTCCAACATGGGCCATGCCAGCATCGACTGGCTGGAGCAACATCAGGATTTCTGGCGCTTCTTCAGCGGCAAGGTGGTGTCGGCAAGGGTACGGATGATGAAGCCGGAGCCGGATATCTACCGCTATCTGCTGGTGTCGTTCGATCTGCGGGCCGAGCAGTGCCTGTTCATCGATGACAGCCCGGCCAACGTGGCCGCTGCACAGACGCAGGGGATCGGCGGCCTGGTGTTTACCGATGCATACAGTTGTCGCCAGCAGCTGGTGGCACAGGGTTACCTGCCGGCCTGAGCGGGCGGGAACGCGGGGTAAGTTATGGAACACGGCAGGTTTCGCAATTGGCTCAGTCACTATCCGGATGCGGGGCTGCTGATCGCCTGTCTGGATGGCAGCGGTTATCAGCTCTGCGTCGAGGTGGATGGGGAGATGCAGTGCCTCACCGACAGCGAGGGGGGCAGGCTGACGTTCGCCTCCCTCGAGCAGGCCGAGGGTTTTCTGCGCATGCACCAGGTTCATCAGGCGAAACTGCGGATTTATGACACTCAACTGGATGAATATGATGATAATTGGTATGAAATAATCATTAAATTCTAGTTTATCCGTATTCTTTAAGGGTTTATTCAGGATTATTACTGCACAATGGCGCCCAATTCATCATCCGGTGCCGTTGTTATGGATGCCAATATCGTTGTGCTGAATCGAGGATACGATCAGACCTTTCAGACCAGGGAGCAGTCGCTTATCGAGACCCTGGCTGGCTACGGCGAACTGGCGGTCTCCTTCTCCGGTCGACTGGAGTCCTGCTACAGCATGGATCTGTGCCGCGCCAGCGGCATCCGGATCCGCGCCATCACTCTGGACAGCCCGACCCGCAGCCGCAAGGAAGTGGCGCGTGCCAAACGTTACTGCCAGCGTTACGGCATCGAGCAGCGGGTCATCAAGACCGATGAGATGATCTTCTGCGATCACCTGCGCCACCTCAACGAGGTGATCGATCCGGTGCGTTACATCTGTCACCTCACCGCGCTGGAAACCGACTGGAGCCACCTGCCCCTGCTGCTGCCCGCGCCGGTCGAGGAGCTGCGGGAGTATCTGCGCCGATTCGGCAGCCTGCCGGACAACACCCTCTGGCTGTTCGCCAAACAGGGCATGACCCACAGGGACTTTCGCTACGGCTTCAACAAACGTCAGCTGGGACGCTGGGGCAAGAGCGCCCACGGCTGCCTGAGCCACCGCTTCTCCGATCCCGAGCTGGTGGATCGCCGTCATCTGCGGATGGTGGACATGGCGGAGCAGATGCTGGCCGACATGGGGCTGGAGGAGGCGCAGGTGTTTTTCCATACCCTGGGCGATCGGGCCACCACCCTGGCCCGGGTACGGCTGCCGGCCCGGTTGCGAGCCCGGGCGTTCGATCTGCAGCCGGATATCCTCACCGCCCTCAAGAGCACGGCGTTCGATCTGGTGACCCTGGACATGATGCCGGCGGAGGAGCGGCAGGAGCTGGTGGTCTAGGCAGCCGAGGGCAGGAACGTGAGAGCGGTCATAGGCAAGGTGCGGCGGACTCTTTATACTGACGCCCTTTTCCATCGACGCGAGTCACCACCCTATGAAACCCTTGTCCCGTCTGCTGGTTGCCCTCTGCTTGTCGCCCCTGCTGGCACAGGCCGCCCCGCTCACCCAGGTGACCCTGCCGGATGGTCGCCAAGTGCAGCTCAACGATGACTTCACCTGGGAATACCTGCTGCTCAAGCCCGCCGCCGACGGCAGCGCGGTGCAGGGCACGGTGGCCGTGCCGGTGCTGACCGAGCAGGCGATGAACAACCCGGATCTGCTGGCCCAGGCCGTCAAGGACGGGATCGGCGTCAAGCTCGCCAAGCTGGAAGGCTCGGATCCCCTGCAACTGCAATTCATGGTGAGCAACACCGGCACCCGCAACGTGGTGCGGGTGCGCGGCAGCGTCACCCTGTTCAGCGAGCAGGGGGCCCAGCTGGTCAAGCAGGAGGCCCGCTTCTGGGTCGGCGAGAACCGTCTGCCGGAGTCCTATCTGCGCAAGGGCCAGCAGCGCCCCTCCATGGTGCTGGAGGTGCCGCGCCCGGCCGGGCTGACCGGCAAACCCCTGGTGCGGGTCGAGATTGAGGAAGTGGAGTTCCGCTGATCCCTCATGCAACAGGCTCCTTCGTGGAGCCTGTCTTGATTGTTAACCCGGTAACCGTCAGCAACAGTTGCTTACATCTGACATGGTTTGGCAACAGCTTGCCGCTCGGCATTTCTCCCCGTCCTCTGCACAATGACCCCATTCCAGCTAGGTCTCAACTAGCTCAACGATGGAGTCATCAAAATGAAAAAAGTTGCACTTTCTGTTCTGGTTCTGGCCGGTTTCGCTTCTACTTCCGCTCTGGCTGAGGATGCCTTCAGCTACGCCAAAGGCGGTCTGACTTGGGCGCACACCAAGTCAGACTACATTGGCGGCAAAGATAGCAACAACCGCGACTTCGGCGGTCTGAACCTGGATCTCTCCAAGAGCTTCGGCTCCAACTTCTACGGTCGTCTGGGCAGCGAGTACACCTCCCGCAACAGCGGCAACGACAGCATGGGCATCTCCAGCTTGGGTCTGGGTGTCTACACCCCACTCAGCACAGGTCTGAACCTGTATGGGGAAGCGGGCCTGATGGGCTACACCATGGAACGTCAGGTGGCTGCCAACGTCAAAGACAGCGGCTGGGACGTCATCACCCGCAAGAACAGCGGCAGCATGTACGGTGAGGCCGGTCTGCGCTACGACATCGGCGCCGTCGAGCTCTCCACCGCTTACCGCTACGCCAACATGACCGACGACATGCACGATTTCAAAGTGGGCGCCGCCTACAAGGTGAGCCAGAACCTGGCCCTCACCGCCGACTACACCTATCGCAAGTGGGATCTGCAACAGGGTTCCATCACCAGCCTGGGTGTGAAGTACAGCTTCTAATCATCCTTCCTGTAGTGTCTTCATTTTTACCCATGACTTCGGTCATGGGTTTTTTCATTTCCGGTTGATCCACCCTTCACCCTTGCGCCGTATCAGTCCTCAATAGTTATACAACTTCCGTTTTTTTGTATAACTGCTATAACTGATTCAGACTTATACAAGGAGTGATGACATGTACAAGATCAAGGTTGGTATCAGTGCCTGCCTGCTGGGGCAGGAGGTACGGTTCGACGGGGGCCACAAGCGTTCCAGCTTCTGCGAGCGAGATCTCGGTGCCCACTTTGACTATCACCCTGTCTGTCCCGAGATGGCCATTGGCCTCGGGGCGCCCCGCGCCGCCATCCGGCTGGTGAAGCGTAACGGCGAGATCCGTGCCGAGGCGAGCAACGGCAGCTTCGACGTCACCGATCAGCTCATCGCCTTCAGCGAGCAGAAGGCGCGCCAGCTCGACTTCATCTCCGGCTACATCCTCTGCGCCAAATCCCCCAGCTGTGGCATGGAGCGGGTGCGGATCTATGGCGCCAACAACGAGGGGAGTGCCAAGGAGGGGGTCGGCCTGTTTGCCAAGGCGCTGATGGAGGCCAATCCCCTGCTGCCGGTCGAAGAGGATGGCCGACTGTGCGATCCCATCCTGCGGGAAAACTTCGTGCTGCGGGTCTTCGCCTACCACGACTGGCAGCAGCTCTGTGCGCGCGGCATCACCGCCTCTGCGCTGATCCGCTTCCACTCCCGCTACAAGTACCTGGTGCTCTCCCACGCCACCACCCACTACCGTGCGCTCGGCAAGCTGCTCGGCAACCTGGCCAGGGCCGACCTGCAGCAGGTGGCCGACAGCTACATCAAGGGGCTGATGGCGGCGCTGACCCTGCGGGCCAACCGGCGCAGTCACACCAATGTGCTGATGCACCTGCAGGGCTACTTCAAGCGGGTGCTGACCCCGGCCCAGAAGCAGGAGCTGTGCGACACCATCGACAAGTACCGTACCGGCGTCTTTCCGCTGCTGGTGCCGCTCACCCTGATCCGCCACTACCTGCGCGAGTACCCCAATCCCTATCTCGCCGAGCAGGTGTACCTCAATCCGCACCCCGACACGCTGAAACTGCGCTACGGGCTCTGAATATCCTGTGCAGGTCCCGGCGGATGGCCGGGGCCTCTCCCTCAACCTTTGCTGGATGCCGTTATGTCTGATTTACCGCACGCCGCTTCTCTTTCGCCGGAGGAGGGGATCTACCCTATTCGCGAGGTCTCTCGCCTCACCGGTGTCAACGCCGTCACCCTGCGCGCCTGGCAGCGCCGCTACGGGCTGGTGCAGCCGGCCCGCACCGAGAAGGGCCACCGCCTCTACAGCGAGCAGGACATCCGCCAGATCGGCGAGATCCTGAGCTGGCTGGAGCGGGGAGTGAGCATCGGGCAGGTGAAGGGGCTCCTGAGTGAACCCCATGCCCAGCCGGTGAGCGATCACTGGCAGCAGACCCTGGAGCAGTTCAGTCAGGCGCTGCTCGCTTTCAACCAGCGCAAGGCGGAGGCAGAGCTCAACGACCTGCTGGCGAGCTACCCGTTCGAGCTGGTACGCAGCCGGGTACTGCAACCCTTGGTGGAGCGGCTGCTCGGGCTGTGGCGCGAGCGGCCGGATGGCGAACTGCTGCAACAGGTGTGGCTGGGCTGGCTGCATACCCGCTTTGCCCGCCACCTCATCGAGCAGGAGAAGGGCGTGCCGGTCACCCTGGCGAGCTGGGGGCAGGTCGGCCCGCTCGACCTGGTCTGGGCCGCCTACGAGCTGATCGGTCAGGGCCATGAGGTGCAACTGCTGGGGGCGGTGGAACCGCGCCATGCCAGCCTGCTGGAGGGGCGTGCCGTTACCCCCTGGCTGGTGCTGCTGGGGGCCGGCCTTGGCAAGCCGGATCTGGCCGCCGGCTGGCCCGCCGGTACCCGCTTCTTTGGCGAGCTGGGGCGCCTCTACGATGGCGAGTGGCTTAAAGCCTATGGCTGGCAGGCGGACCTTGCCGAGGCGATGGCAGACATGCCAGCAGCGGTTGGTGCCAGCGGACGCGGGAGGAAAAAATCATGAAGCTGGTCTGGTTTCGCAATGATCTGCGTCTGGCCGACAACCCGGCCTTGCGTCACGGTTGCGCCAATGATGAACCGGTCGCCGCGCTCTATATCCTCTCCCCCACCCAGTGGCAACAGCACAAGCTGGCCCCCGTCCGTCAGCGTTTTCTACTGGCCCAGGTCGATGCGCTGGGCCGCGATCTGGCGGCGCTCGGCATCCCGCTGCATCTACTGCGAGTGGAGACTTTTGCCGAGGTGCCGGCGGCGCTGGCAGATCTTGGCCGCGAGCTGGGGGTAACCCAGCTCTACGCCAATCAGGCCATCGAGATCGACGAGCTGCGACGGGATCAGGCCGTCACTACCGCGCTGGCAGAACAGGGGATTGGTTGTCACTGGTTCAACGGCTGCTGCGTGCTGCCGCCGGGGCGGGTGCTGACCGGCTCTGGCGAGATGTTCAAGGTTTTCACCCCCTTCAGCCGTGCCTGGCTCAAGGCCCTCGACGAGGATGGTTTCGTCATTCATCGCGCGCCCACTGCTCGTGGCGAGCCGCTACCATGGCAGCCGTTGGCCGAGCGGGACTTCGTCGATGTCGCCCTCGGCGAGCTGACGGCTGACCCCCGTTGGCCGGTGGGGGAGGCGGAAGCCAGCCGCCGTCTGAATGACTTTCTGGAGCAGGCGGTGCTGGATTATGGCGAGACCCGCGATTTTCCTGCCATCGCGGGCACCTCTGTGCTCTCCCCCTATCTGGCGGCCGGCATCATCAGCCCGCGCCAGTGCGTGGCGGCGCTCCAGCAGCGGCTTGGCTACCGGCCCCAGTCCAAGGCTCAGCCCGGCTTTGTCTGGCTCAATGAGCTCATCTGGCGCGAGTTCTATCGCCACCTGCTGGTGCTGATCCCGACCCTTTCCATGAGTCGGCCCTTCAAACCGGAGACATCGGCCCTGCCGTGGAGCTGGGATCCGGATGCCTTCGCCGCCTGGTGTGAGGGGCGTACCGGCTACCCCATCGTCGATGCGGCGATGCGCTGCCTCAACGCCACCGGCTGGATGCACAACCGGCTGCGGATGATAGTGGCGAGCTTTCTCACCAAGGATCTGCACATCCATTGGCGGCTCGGGGAGGATTACTTCATGAGCCGGCTGATCGACGGCGACCTGGCGGCCAACAACGGCGGCTGGCAGTGGGCGGCGGGCACCGGGGCCGATGCGGCGCCCTATTTCCGGGTGTTCAACCCCACCACCCAAGGGCAACGATTTGATCCGCAAGGGGAGTTCATTCGTACCTGGGTCTCTGAGCTGGCTGATCTGCCTGCCGCCTATCTGCACCAGCCCCACAACTGGTTGCGGCTCAAGGGGCGGCACGATTATCCGGCCCCCATGGTGGATCACGCCGTTGCCCGGGTGAGAGCCATCGAGATGTTTCGCGCCCTGGAGAAATAGCATGGATGAGTCGCTGGCCCGCTTTGTGGCCCTCTATCAGCAGCTAAACCGAGATGAGTTGCACCGTTTGCCCGAGGTCTATGCAAACGAGGTGGTCTTTACCGATCCTGCTCACCGCATCGAGGGGCTGGCGGCGCTCACCGACTATTTTTCCGCCCTCTATCAGCGCCTGGCCTACTGCCGTTTCGTCATCACCAGCCAGCTGCAACAGGAGCGTCAAGCCTGGCTCGGCTGGACCATGACCTTCTCTCACCCCAGATTGCGTGGTGGTGCGCCGGTGACGGTGGAGGGGGCCACCCGCCTCGAGTTCGACGAGGCGGGCAAGGTGTGCCTGCACCGGGATTATTTTGACCTTGGCGCCATGCTCTACGAGCAGTTGCCGCTGCTTGGGGCCGTGGTGCGCACCATCAAGGGGAGGCTGGGCGCATGAGCGGCCGGGTGCTGATCACCGGCGCCACCTCCGGTATCGGCTATCAGCTGGCGCTCGATTATCGGCGCGCCGGCTGGCAGGTGTGGGGTTGCGGGCGCGATGGCGAGCGGCTGCTGGCTCTGGGGCGCCACGGTATCACGCCGCTGCAGTTTGACGGGCGCGATGCAAACGCCGTGAGCGAGGCGGCAGCCGGCTTGCCGCGGGTTGACCTGGTGATCCTCAATGCCGGCAACTGCGAGTACATGGCGGTGAACGAGGGGTTTGACGGCGCCCTGTTTGCCCGGGTCATCGAGACCAACCTCGTTGCCACCGGCCACGCCTTGGCCGCTTTCTTGCCGCTGCTGGGGGCGGGCGGGCGCCTTGCCATCGTCAGCTCGTCGGTGAGCTGGCTGCCGCTGCCCAGGGCCGAAGCCTATGGCGCCTCCAAGGCGGCCCTCGACTATCTGGCGGATACCTTGCGCCTGGATTTGGCCGGCAAAGGGATTGGGGTGACCCTGATCCGCCCCGGCTTTGTCCAGACCCCGCTCACCGCCAAAAATGATTTTCCCATGCCCTGTCTGGTGACGGTGGAAGAGGCTTCCCGCGCCATCATGGACGGGCTCGCCGCCGGTCGCCACCAGATCCACTTTCCCCGCCGCTTCATCTGGCTGCTGCGCCTGCTCGGTGCGCTGCCGACGGGGCTCTGGCTGCGCCTTGGCCGCACACTCGTATCGAAAGGACGCCCTTCATGAAGAAAAAGATCGCCATCGTCGGCTCCGGCATTTCAGGCCTGACCGCCGGTTTCCTGCTCCACAAGCTGCACGACATCACCCTGTTCGAGGCGGCGCCGACCCTGGGTGGGCACACCGCCACAGTCGATGTGGAGCAGGCGGGGCGCCGCTATGCCATCGATACCGGCTTCATCGTCTTCAACGATCGCACCTACCCCAACTTCCTGAGACTGCTTGAACGGATCGGGGTGGCGCGCCAGCCGGCCGAGATGAGCTTCTCGGTGAAAAGCCCGCAGGGGCTGGAGTACAACGGCCATAACCTCGACACCCTGTTTGCCCAGCGCAGCAATCTGTTGAGCCCGCGCTTCTACGGCTTCGTCGCCGAGATCCTGCGCTTCAATCGGGAGGCGCGGGCCTGGCTGGCCGATGGGCAACAGCAGGGGGCCGGCCTCGAGCTGACCCTGGGGGATTTTCTGCAGGTAGGTGAGTTCAGCGACTACTTCGCCCGTCACTATATCCTGCCGATGGGGGCGGCGATCTGGTCATCAACCCTGGCCGATATGCGCGCCTTCCCCTTGAGCTTCTTTCTGCGCTTTTTTGCCAACCACGGCTTGCTTGAGGTGGCCAATCGCCCCCAGTGGTATGTGATCCCGGGTGGCTCGCGGGAATACATAGGTCCGCTGACGGCCGGCTGGCAGGCAAACATTCGCCTGGCCTGCCCGGTGCAGGGGATCCGGCGTCAGGCGGACGGGGTACTGATCCAGAGCCGCCATGGCGAGGAGCGGTTTGACGAGGTGATCCTCGCTTGTCACAGCGATCAGGCGCTGGCCCTGCTGACGGACCCGGGCGAGCGGGAGCAGGCCATTCTCGGCGCCATGCCCTATCAGGCCAACGATGTCTGGTTGCACACCGATGCCTCCTGCCTGCCGGTGCGGCGCAAGGCATGGGCCAGCTGGAACTATCAGCTGGGGGAGGATGACGGGGCGCGGCCGCTGGTGAGCTACAACATGAACATCTTGCAGGGGGTGAGCTCGCCAGAGCCCTTCTGTGTCAGCCTCAATCCGCAAGGCAAGGTAGACGAGAGCAAGGTGCTGCGCCGCTTCGTCTATCACCATCCGGTGTTCAATCAGGCCTCCATCGCCGCCCAGCAGCGGCGGGCCGAGATCTGCGGTCAGCAACACACCCACTTCTGCGGCGCCTACTGGTACAACGGCTTTCACGAAGACGGGGTGCGCAGCGCCCTGGACGTAGCCAGACGGTTCGGGGCCGAGCTATGAAGGGTGCAGTTCTGGCAGGCCAGGAGGCGAGTGCCGAGGCCATGACCGGCACCCTCAGCGCCATCTGGCAGGGGTCGGTGCGCCATCGTCGCTTCGCACCGCGCGCCCATGCCTTCTCCTACAACCTCTTCATGCTGGGGCTGGATCTCGACGAGCTGCCACAGCTCGATCGCGGGCGCTGGTTCGGGGTGGAGCGGGCAGGGCTGCTCTCGTTTCGTCGCGACGACTACCTGCGTGGCAGCGATGGGCCGCTCAAGCAGGCGGTGTGGCAGAAGGTGAGCGAACTGGGTGGCGATGCCGAGCCCGAGGGGCGGGTGCTGCTGCTTGGCAACGTGCGCTGTCTGGGGTTCTACTTCAGCCCGGTCAACTTCTACTTCTGCTACCGGCAGGGAGAGGCGCGCTATCTGCTGGCGGAGGTGTCGAATACCCCCTGGAACGAGCGTCACTACTACCTGCTGGATCTGGCGGCGCTGACCCCCCACGACAAGGATTTTCACGTCTCCCCCTTCATGGGGCTGGCGATGCGCTACCACTGGCGCATTCGCCCGCCCGCGCAGGAGACACTGATCCACATCGAGAGTCATCCCGTATCCGGGGAGGCCAAGCTGTTTGACGCCACCCTGGCACTGCGCCGGGCACCGCTGTCGCGCAAGGGGCTGGTGGCCCTGCTGGCCCGCTGGCCCTGGATGACCATGAAGGTGCTGCTCGGGATCTACTGGCAGGCCCTGCGTCTTTTTATCAAACGAACCCCCATTTTCACCCATCCGGAGAGCCGCTAATGGAACTTGTGCAATCAACCCTCTCTGCCTCTTTCATCGACAAGGGGGCCAGGCAACTGCTGCTCAATCTGCTGGGTCGCCTCGAACACGGCCAGCTGCTGCTGCGGGATGGCGCTGAGCGTCACAGTTTTGGCGTGGCGGGCACCGACCTGCACGCCGAGTTGGTGGTGCAGGATCCGGCCTTCTATCGCCGCCTGCTGCTGGGGGGCAGCATCGCCGCCGGGGAAACCTGGGTGGAGGGGCTCTGGACCAGCCCGGATCCGGTGGCGCTGGTACGGCTGCTGGCCCGCAACCTGCCGCTGCTCGACTCCCTTGAGCGGCGTTTGGGCTGGCTCAGCTTCCCGTTCAACAAGGTGCGTCACTGGCTCAATCGCAATACCCTGACCGGGTCGCGCTCCAACATCGCCGCCCACTATGATCTCGGCAACACCCTCTATCAAGGTTTTCTCGACAGCCATATGCAGTACTCGAGTGCCATCTATCCGAGCGCCGAGGCCACTCTCGAAGAGGGACAGCAGGCCAAGCTGCGCACCATCTGCGAGCGGCTGGCACTGGGCCCCGACGATCATCTGCTGGAGATAGGCACCGGCTGGGGCGGCCTCGCCGTCTATGCCGCCCGTCACTACGGCTGCCGGGTGACCACTACCACCATCTCCCGGGCCCAGCACGACTATGCCAAGGAGTGGATCGCGAGGGAGGGGCTGGGGGATCGCATCACCCTGCTGCTGGAGGACTACCGCAAGCTGGAGGGTACTTACGACAAGCTGGTCTCCATCGAGATGATCGAGGCGGTGGGCCACGCCTTCCTGCCGGACTATTTCCGCCAGTTGTCGCGGCTGCTCAAACCCGGTGGCCGCCTGCTGATCCAGGCCATCACCATTGCCGATCAACGCCATGCCCAGTACCTGCGCGGGGTTGATTTCATCCAGCGTTACATCTTCCCCGGCGGCTGCCTGCCAAGCGTCTCCCAGATGGCGGGGCTGCTGGCGCGCGAGACCGACATGCAGCTGGTGCGGCTGCACGATCACGGCCACCACTATGCCCGCACCCTGGCCCACTGGTGCGAGCGCTTCCTGGCGCTGGCCCCCGAGCTGCCAGCCCTCGGTTACAGCCAGGACTTCATTCGGTTGTGGCACTTCTATTTCGCCTACTGCGAGGGGGGATTCTGGGAGCGCACCATCAGCCTGGTGCAGCTGGAAGCGGCCAAACCGGGCCCACTCGGCTGGAGTGGGGATCTGCCCGTCGGCGGTCGCTGATCATGTGGCAGTGGGCCCATCTGCTGGGGTTCAACCTCTACTGGTTGCTGGCAGTGAAGTGGCAGCAGCCGGGCCCGCTGCTGGCAATGCTGCTGCTTCATTTTCTCTGCTCTCCGCGCCGCTGGCACGACTGGCGGCTCATCCCGGTTGCCCTTGCCGGCAGCCTGCTCGATGCCCTGCTCTGGCAGCTCGGGCTGTTTGATTTCAACGCCGGTTTTCCGCTCTGGCTGGTGCTGCTCTGGTGCGGCTTTGCCCTGACTCTCTGCCACGGTCTGCGCTGGCTGCGGCCCTTGCCGCGCTGGCAGCAGGGGCTGTTCGGCATGGTCGGTGGCAGCTCCTCCTATGTGGCGGGCGCCGCCATGGGGGCAGTACACTTACCCTGGGGCATCGGGGTCAGTGCGGCACTGCTGGCGGTGATCTGGATGTGGTGGTTACCCGTACTCCTGTGGGTAACGGTCAAGCTGGAGGGTGAAGCGAGATGAACACCTTTTCGACCGACACCTTGTTGTTTTCCAAATGGACCAAAGAGAGCCGGCACGAGCTGACCGAGCGTTTCTATCTGGTGGTGGCCTGTCAGCGCGATGCGCAGGGGCAGCTGCAGCAGGTGGTGATGCAGGACATCAACACGCTGCTGGAACAGGAGATGGACTGGCATGAACTCGAAGATCCTGCCCATTGGCACATGGGGTGGAATTAGCCTGCTGCTGGCAGGCTTGAGCCTACCGCTGACCCCTTTCGCCCAGACCGGGCAAGCCCCGATCACCCCCTGGCAGCAGCTGCACCCGGTCGGGCGCGGCGAGATGAGTTGGCTCTGGTTCAAGCTCTATGACGCCACCCTCTACAGCGAGAACGGCCGCTATCTGCCGGGTCACTATCCTCAGGCGCTCAGCCTCACCTACGCCAGAGCCATCGAACGGCAAGATCTCTTGAGCGCCACCGCCGCTGAGTGGCAGCGACTGGGGCTTGGCAGCCAGCAGCAGCGCCAGGAGTGGCTTGGCAGGCTCGCCGCGCTCTGGCCCGATGTCCAGGCGGGTGACCGGCTCACCTTCTATGTCGACAAGGGTGGTGCGGGCCATTTCTGGTGGCGGGACAAGCCGCTCGGCACCCTCGCCGATCCGCAGTTTTCGGCGGCCTTCCTCGCCATCTGGCTGGCAGAAGGGAGCCGTGATCCGGCGCTTACCCGTAGCCTGCGAGGAGAGTTCTGATGCAAAAGGGATTCATGAAATACATCTGCATCTGGCGCTACCTGCTGTTATTGCCTCTTCTGCTGCTGGCCGGCTGTGGCAGCAGTCTGGAGGAGTATCGCGATCGGGGCCCCGAGTGGGATCTCGCTCGCTTCTTCGATGGCAAGCTGACGGCGCATGGTCTGGTGACCGATCGCAGCGGCGAGGTGACCAGCCGTTTTCGGGTGGAGATGCGCGGGCACTGGCAGGGGGGCAAGGGGGAGCTGTTCGAGCAGTTCTATTTTGACGACGGGCGCCAGCAGACCCGCACCTGGTTTTTGAGCAAGGGGGCGGATGGTCACTGGCGCGGCACGGCGGCCGACGTGGTGGGGGAGGCGGTAGGCAAGACGGCCGGCTTTGCCCTCAACTGGCGCTATCAGCTCGATCTGGCGCTGCCTGACGGCAGCGTGGTGCGGGTGAGTTTTGATGACTGGATGTATCTGCTGGATGAAAATCGCCTGATCAACCGGGCCGCCATCAGCAAGTTCGGCATCCAGCTGGGGGAGGTGATCCTCTACATCGAGCGGCAGCCTGAATGAGTGTGCCCCGCTAGGTCGGCAACGCGGACGATAGTCGCTCGCTATCAATCAGTTAGATCTTAACTATTACCTTTTGAGTCTGATGAGTTCTAAGATGACCAGGTCGTCAAATCTGGAGGTGAAACATGAAGAGTCCGATTGGTCTTGATACCGTTCAATCACAAGCGTTGGCCGCCGAGCTGAACAAGTTGCTGGCCAGCTACCAGATCCTTTACATGAACGTTCGCGGCTTCCACTGGAACATCCGCGGCAACCAGTTTTTCGAGCTGCACCTGAAGTTCGAAGAGATTTACAACGACCTGCTGCTGAAGGTCGATGCGCTGGCCGAGCGCATCCTGACCCTGGATGGCGTGCCGCTACACAGCTTCAGCGACTACCTGAACGTTTCCGCCATTGCCGAGCAGAAGGGGCTGCACGACGGTCGTGCCTGCGTCGAATCCCTGCTGGAGAGTTTCCGCGAACTGCTGGTGGCCCAGCGCCGTATCCTGGGGCAGGCCGCCGATGCCGGTGATGAAGGGACTGCGTCCATTCTCTCCGACTATGTGCAGCAGCAGGAGAAACTGGTCTGGATGCTGCGAGCTTACCTGGCCTGATAGCCAACCAAGCCGGATGCATACGAAGTATGCCGGCTTGATTAAGTCAAGGGCTGGTGCTACCTGACCAGACGCCAGCCCAACCCGTTCCCTTACCGTGTTCTGTTGCAAACCTGAGTTGTCTCTCCTTTTATCCACCCGCTTGCCGCCCTGTTTGGGCGGCTTTTTTTGTTTTTGATCTGCATCAATGAAAATTGAATTGGCAAATTGAATGCCTATTAAGTTTTCCACGAGGGGAATAGAATCGCCACAAAACAAACAACTGAAATGTCCAATTAGGAGAGGCATGATGTTTTGTGTGCAATGTGAACAGACAATTCGTACCCCGGCAGGCAACGGCTGCGCCTATGCACAAGGTATGTGTGGCAAGACGGCAGAAACCTCGGATCTGCAGGATGTGCTGATCTATACCCTGCAAGGGCTCAGTGCCTGGGCGCTGGCCGCCCGCGAGCACGGCATCGTCGACAGCGAGATCGACGCCTTCGTGCCCAAGGCCTTCTTCGCCACCCTCACCAACGTCAACTTCGATTCCGCCCGCATCGTGGCCTATGTCAATCAGGCGTTGAGCTATCGCCAGCAGCTGGCTGCCAAGCTGGCACCGCTGGCGGTGCAGGCCGACACACTTCCTGCTGCCGCCCGTTTCGAGCCGGGTAGCGAGCTGCTGGAACAGCTGGCCCAGGCACCGCAGACCGCGGTCAACCGCGGCAAGAACGAGGTCAACGAAGACATCATGGGGCTGCGCCTGCTCTGCCTCTATGGCCTGAAGGGGGCCGCCGCCTACATGGAGCACGCCCGGGTGCTGGATCAGCAGGATGCCGGGGTAGCCGCCGAATTCCACCGCATCATGAGCTGGCTGGGTACGGATCCGAGCGATCTGGATCCGCTGTTCAAGTGCGCCATGGACATTGGCCTGCTCAACTTCAAGATCATGGAGATGCTGGATCTCGGTGAAACCACCGCTTTCGGCCACCCTGAGCCGACTCAGGTACGCGTTACTCCGGTACCAGGCAAGTGCATTCTGGTCTCCGGTCACGACATGGTGGATCTCAAGCTCATCCTGGAGCAGACCAAGGGCACCGACATCAAGGTCTACACCCATGGCGAGATGCTGCCGGCGCTGGCCTACCCCTTCTTCAAGCAGTACCCGCACCTGGTGGGCAACTACGGCTCTGCCTGGCAGAACCAGCAGAAGGAGTTTGCCAACTTCCCGGGCGCCGTGGTGATGACTTCCAACTGCATCATCGACCCGAACGTGGGCAACTACTCGGATCGCATCTTCACCCGCTCCATCGTCGGCTGGCCGGGTGTGACGCACCTGGAAGGGGAAGATTTCTCCGCCGTGATCGCCAAGGCGCAAGCGCTGGAAGGCTTCAAGCACGTTGAGCTGGAGCACTTCATCACCATCGGCTTTGCCCGCAATGCCCTGATGCAGGCTGCCCCGGCGGTGATCGACAAGGTCAAGGCCGGCGAAATCAGCCACTTCTTCCTGGTCGGTGGCTGTGACGGTGACCGTGCCGAGCGCGCCTACTACACCGAGTTTGCCAAGGCGATCCCGCAGGACAGCCTGCTGCTGACCCTGGGTTGCGGCAAGTACAAGTTCAACAAGCTCGACTTCGGCGACATCGGCGGCATTCCGCGTCTGCTGGACGTGGGTCAGTGCAACGATGCCTACTCCGCCATCCAGCTGGCGTTGGCGCTCTCCGAAGCGTTTGAGTGCGGTGTCAACGATCTGCCGCTGACCCTGGTGCTCTCCTGGTTCGAGCAAAAGGCCATCGTCATTCTGCTCACCCTGCTGGCGCTCGGCGTGAAGGACATCCGTACCGGCCCGACCGCCCCGGCCTTCCTCACCCCGGCCCTGCTCAAGGTGCTGGAGGAGCAGTTCGGCCTGAAAGGAACCACTACCGCAGAAGCCGATCTCGCCGAGATCCTGGCGGCCTGAACAAAGAGACAGCCTTACACGCTCAGCATGTTGTAAGCCTTTGGCGAGCCTGATGGCTCGCCTTTTTTTAGCGACCCCTTTCCAACATTTTCAACAAGAGGAGCCTTGCGATGACCTCCACCTCCCTCACCCTCAGGTGCATCGGCCGCCGGGCGGATACCCACGACGTGGCGAGCTGGCAGTTCGTGCCGCAGACGGGCAGCCTGCCCGCCGTGCTGGCCGGCCAGTGCGTGACCCTACACACCGAGATTGACGGCCAGCCCCACTGCCGTGCCTATACCCTCTCCTCCAGCCCGCAGGACCCTTTCTGGCAGGTCACCATCAAGGATGTCGGGCTGGTCTCCCACCATCTGCACCAGACCCTGCAGGTGGGGGACGAGATCCGGGTGGATGGCCCGTTCGGCGACTTCAACCTGACTGCCTTGCCCTGCGAGCGGCCGCTGCTGCTGAGCGCCGGCTCCGGCATCACCCCCATGTGGGCCATGCTGCGCGACGAGCTGGCCAAGCGGCCGGATGCGGATATCCGCTTTATCCACAGCGCCAGATCCCCCGAGGACGTGATCTTCGCAAATGACCTAGCCGCGCTGGCCGAGGCCCATGCCGGCGTCCGTCATGCCCTGATATTGGAAGAGGCGCCGGCCGGGCACCCCTGGGTTGGCAGGCTCACGCCGGAGATGCTCAAGGAATTGGCACCGGATCTTTTGAGCCGTCATGTCTATCTCTGCGGCCCGGCCCCTTACATGGCAGCGGTCAGCGCCATGCTGGCAGCGCTCGGGCTGCCGACTGAGCAGCTCCACCAGGAGTCCTTCGGTCTGCCCGCTGGTACATCGAGCGCGGCGCCAGTGGAAACCGGCAGCGACCACTTCTGGCTGACCCTGAAAAAGAGCGGCAAGAAGGTGAAGATACTGCCGGGCCAGACCCTGCTGGCGGCGCTGGAGGGGGCGGGGGAGACCATGATGGCGGCCTGCCGTGCCGGGGTGTGCGGGGCTTGTCGCTGTACCACGGAAGGCGAGATCGAACGCCAGAGCGTGATGGCTCTCAGCCCGCAGGATCTGGAGAGTGGGGTGGCATTGGCCTGCTCCTGCACCGCCAGTGGGGATGTCAGCATTGACTATTGATGGCTTCATTGGTATCTCATGCTTTTCCTGCTGAGATTGGGCGGGTAAACTCCCCCCAGTTTCAACAGAACGCGGGATAAAAAATGACAATTCTGGTCACAGGGGGCGCCGGCTATATCGGCTCCCACACCCTGGTTGAGTTATTGAACGCTGGGCAACAGGTCGTGGTGCTGGACAACCTCTCCAACTCCTCCCCCGAGTCGCTCAAGCGGGTCGAGCGGATCACCGGCAAGCCGGTCATCTTCGTCGAAGGGGATGTGCTGGATCGGACTTGCCTGCAGCAGCTGTTTGCCGATCACCAGATCGAGTCGGTGATCCATTTCGCCGGGCTCAAGGCGGTTGGCGAGTCTGGCCAGATCCCGCTCACCTACTATCAGAACAACATCGCCGGCACCCTGGTGCTGTGCGAAGAGATGGCCAGGGCCGGGGTGTTCCGGCTGGTATTCAGCTCCTCGGCCACCGTTTACGGCGATCCGGCCTCGGTACCGCTGCGGGAAGATTTCCCCACCAGCGCCACCAACCCTTATGGCCGCTCCAAGCTGATGGTCGAAGAGATACTGCGCGATCTCGCCAAATCCGATCCCCGCTGGGCCATCGTGCTGCTGCGCTACTTCAACCCGGTCGGTGCCCACGAGAGCGGCCTGATTGGCGAAGATCCCAACGGCATTCCCAACAACCTGCTGCCCTATATCAGTCAGGTCGGCGTGGGCAAGCTCAAGGAGCTGGGGGTGTTTGGCAACGACTACCCGACGCCGGATGGTACCGGGGTGCGCGATTACATCCACGTGGTGGATCTCGCCATCGGTCACCTGAAAGCGCTGGCGCGCATCGCATCGGATACCGGGGTCTTCACCTACAACCTGGGGACCGGTCAGGGCTATTCGGTGCTGGAGATGATCAAGGCATTTGAAGCGGCCAGCGGCCGTACCATTCCCTACCAGATCAAGCCCCGTCGCCCCGGCGACATCGCCGAGTGCTGGGCCGAGCCGCACAAGGCTCGTGCCGAGCTGGGCTGGCAGGCCGAGCGCGGTCTGGAGCGGATGATGATCGATACCTGGCGCTGGCAAAGCCAGAACCCGAACGGTTATGGCCCTGCTGCGAAGCCGTGATCAAGGGTCATGCGCTGCTTTTCGCCTTGCTGACAGCCTCTCGCGACGGCTCATCAGGCCTGATGGTTTGCAGCATGAATAGCAAAACGCCCCGGCATGCCGGGGCGTTTTTTATGTGCCGGAACGGGATTACTGAATGCTCTTGCCGGCGCGCACATCCTTGATGAAGCCTTTCAGGCTGGCGAGATCACGCGGTGCGCCGCGCAGGATCTGATCGCCGATGATGAAGGCCGGGGTGCCCGAGATGCTCATGGCTTCGGCCAGCGCCCGGTTGGTGCCGAGATTCTGATCGATGCTGCCATCCTTGATCTTGGCTTCAACCTTGCTCCAATTGACGCCGGCTGCTTCTGCCAGCTGCTTCACCTGTGCCTCGTCGGCCAGCGGGCCCTGATGGGCGTACAGCTTCTCGTGGAAGGCCTGGTACTTGTCGGGCTGACCCAGCTGTACCGCCAGGGCGGCGCGGGCGGCGAAGTAGGAGGTCTCGCTCAGGATCGGGAACTGCTTGTAGATGTAGCGAATGTCCTTGTCTTCCGCCAGCAGCTGCTTGATCAGCGGGTGGGCGCGTTTGCAGTAGCCGCAGTTGTAGTCGAAGAATTCGACCACGGTCAGGCTGCCCTTGGGGTTGCCGGTTTCCGGGTCCTGGTTGCTATAGAGCTGCTTGGCATGTGCCTTGATCAAGGTCTTGTCGCTCTCGGCCTGCTGGCTCTCCTGCTTGGCGCGCAGGGCGTTTGACATCTCGACCAGGATCTCCGGGTTCTTGACCAGATAGTCGCGCACTATCTGTTCCACGTCGCTCTTGGTCAGTTCGCTCGCCTGAACCGGCGCCGCAAGCAGGGTGGCACCCGTCAGGGCGCAAAGCAGGGCATGTTTGATTTTCATAAGTCCATCTTGCTGGGGATTTCGTGATGCTGACTATAGTGGGTGAGTCTGTTTTCAAGTCAAGTTATCTGGTTGAAAAAGCGCTGGTTATGCTCAAATTGGCGGCTTTGTGCGTCATTTAGCCCAATAAATCGGCAAACGAGCTGCGAGGGGATTTACAAGGGCGATCGCCATGGGTAATATTCGCCGCACTGTCGCGGAGGGGTGGCAGAGCGGCTGAATGCACCGGTCTTGAAAACCGGCGATGGGCGACCATCCGTGGGTTCAAATCCCACCTCCTCCGCCATTTATTGAGCTAAAAAGGCCACCCGAAAGGATGGCCTTTTTGCTATTCAAATCCCCGCTGTCATTCTGCCTCTGACTGGGCAAGCCATCTTTATCCACGTTTTTCAGGCAGTTGGCCAAGGCTGACGCTTGCGATTTTCCTGCCTGTTTGCTCGCGTTCATTGCGAGACTATCACCGGGCAACCAGCGTCTTGATCGTCTCCGTTGGCCCTGATATTCGCACAGTTCGGTGGGGATCCCGTCTCGCTGGCTCATCCGCCACAACTTGGACTCCTTCTGCAGCTTGATGCAGGAAGCGTAGAGGACTGTTGGTCCGCCGGTGAGAGGTCAGCCATGACGAATGTTGCAATGATTAACATCCGTAGGAGTCATGACTGGTCGCTGGTGGAACAATCTTGTTCTTCTGTAGCATTTCATTACAAAAATTACGGTTCGATAGCATAAAGTGTGGGGCAGTTCTGATTTTCCTGTGTGCCGGGGTGTGTCATCTATCGACGCTTGTTAACATTCAGCATGTTTCCATGTTTGGCCACCTTATCTTGTGCATGATCCTCATACCCCGGAAATGAATACCCTGCACGCGCTGGAGCTCATCGGTCAGTTCGAGACGGCCGCTGACGAGCGCGCCATCGTGACCCTGCTGCGCGAACTGAGCGGCCGCATGGGATTCGACTATTTTCGCCTTGCCCTGATCTTTCCCAGCACCATCCAGCGTCCGGACGTCATCATCTTCAACGGTTGCCCACAGGCTTGGGTGGATACCTACACCGGCAGCGGCTTCTTTGCCATCGACCCCATCGTCAAGTGCGCCATGACCAGAAGCACGCCCATTCTATGGGCCGATGTGGTGAACGATGAGGCGCGTTGTGATGAGCAGGGCCGGGAGGTGATGCAGCTGGCCAGCGAGTACGGCATTCGCGACGGTATCACCCTGCCCTGGCACGGTGCCAACGGCCATGTCGGCCTGCTCTCCTTTATTACCAGTACGCCTCGTACCAGCCAGCAATGGCTCTCTGCGGTGCCCTTTATCAGCTGGCTCTCCATGCATATCTTTGAGGCGGTGGCCCGGGTCTGTCTGGCGGGGCAGTCACCGCACGATGCGTTGAGTTTGCGGGAGCTGGAGGTGTGTCGCTGGGCGGCGGAGGGCAAGCAGGTGAGCGATATTGCCCAGATCCTCGGGATCACGCCCCGTACCGTGACGTTTCATCTGAACAATGTGGTCAACAAGCTGGGGGCGAGCAGCAAGAGCCAGGCCATCTCATGGGCATTGAAACAGGGGATGGTCAGGTTGAACGTGGAGATGGCGCTGGTGGCCAATGTGGATGAGGAGCAGTGATTCTGTTTGTGGCAAGCAACTTGTTGCGTAGATGGCAAGATGTTCCACTGCATGTGCAAGAATTTATGGTGCAATAACCTGATGGTTGCAACTTTTTGCGCCACGCATCAGACCAGCTTGCTTGATTGTTAGTTAATGCTTTGAAAAATATGAATAAAAAAGAGTGGCATGGTCGCTGCTAACTGGTTCGGTCGAGTGTCATTACCGTTCAACCAATCAGGAGCAAACTCATGCCAACTCCATGTTATATCAGCATCGAAGGTAAAACCCAGGGCAATATCACCGCCGGTGCCTTCACTTCCGATTCCGTCGGCAACATCTTCGTGCAGGGCCACGAAGACGAGATGCTGGTACAAGAGTTCCAACACGTCGTGACCGTACCGACCGATCCGCAATCCGGTCAGCCTGCTGGTCAGCGTGTCCACAAGCCGTTCAAGTTCACCGTGGCCCTGAACAAAGCCGTACCGCTGATGTATAACTCCCTGGCTTCCGGCGAGATGCTGCCGAAAGTGACCCTGAAGTGGTACCGCACCTCCGTCGAGGGCAAGCAGGAGCACTTCTTCTCTACCGTGCTGACCGATGCCACCATCGTCGACATCGACTGCCAGATGCCGCACTGCCAGGATCCAGCAAAGTCTGACTTCACCCAGCTGATCCAGGTCTCTCTGGCCTATCGCAAGATTGACTGGGAGCACACCGTTGCCGGTACTTCCGGTGCGGATGACTGGCGCGCACCGATCGAGGCCTAATTCTCGATCTCTTATTGCCGTTATTCCTTGTAGTGCACCCCATGGCCTGGTGATGGCAGTGTCAGCTGTCGTCAGGCCAGTGCAAGCTTTCTCCGGCCCGTTCAGCTGGATGCGGTCGGAGCTTTTGTGTTTTGCCATATGGCTGCGAGCCGACCTTATTGCAAAGCACAACAGAGGCCAGTCGTCATGTGTTCCACCATTGCATCGTCCGGTGACATGCTCACCGATCAGGATGGGATTCCCCCATCGACAGTTGCCAGAATCGATGGCAAGCCGCTGGCCCCGTACGATAAATCGGACAATGCCCTCCATCCGCGCAGCATCTCTGGTCGCCTGCGTACTTTACGGTGTGGCGGCCAACCCATCGCAGTGACCGGCACCGCCGTCGGCTGCGGCAGCGTGGTGATTGGCTCGGGCAGCGGACAGGCAGGTTAAGGAGCGCTTCATGGCAGACAGCACAGGATTACAATTTACCGTCAAGGTGGGGGCCCTGCCCGAGAGCACCTTCGTGGTGGCCGAGTTTGCGCTGGATGAAGCGCTCAACCGGCCGTTCAACCTGCGCCTTGAGCTGGCAAGCAGCCAGCCCGACATCGACTTTGGCACCGTGCTGGACCAGCCGTGCGAGCTGCTGGTGTGGTACAACGGCGAGCTGCAGCGGCGGGTGTGCGGGGTGGTCAGTGACTTTGCGCAAGGGGACAGCGGCTTTCGCCGTACCTGCTATCAGCTCATGGTGCAGCCGGCGCTGTGGCGGCTGTCACTTCGCCAGAACTCCCGCATTTTTCAGGCGCAGAAGCCCGATGAAATCCTCTCTATCCTGTTGCAAGAGCACGGCATCACCGACTATGCCTTTGCCCTGAAAAACGAGCACGCCAAGCGGGAATACTGCGTTCAGTATCGGGAGAGCGATCTCGATTTCGTGAACCGCCTCGCTGCCGAAGAGGGGATGTTCTACTTCCACGAGTTTGAAGCGGGCAAGCACCGCATCGTGTTTGCCGACGATGCGGCGGCTCTGACCGCCGGCCCAGGGCTGTTCTTCAACCTCGGCAACCGCTCGCTCGAGCAAGGGCCTTATGTCCGTCAGTTCCACTACCGGGAGGCGGTGCGCCCCTCGGATGTGGAGCTCAAAGACTACAGCTTCAAGACCCCGGCCTACGGTCTCTCCCACAAGAAGCAGGGCGCAGAGCTCGAACACCAGCGCGACACCTACCAGCACTTCGACTATCCGGGTCGCTACAAGCAGGATGGCAGCGGCAAGGCCTTTGCCCAGCACCGGCTCGATGCCCTGCGCAACGATGCGGTGGCGGGCAGTGGCAAATCCAACTGCGCCGCCTTGCTGCCGGGCCAGACGTTTTCACTCACCGAACATCCCAACGGCAGTCTCAACACTGACTGGCAAATCGTGCGCATCCAGCACACCGGCTTGCAGCCGCAGGCGCTGGAAGAGGAGGGGGGCAGCGGCCCCACCGTCTATCACAACGAATTTGGGGTGGTGAAAGCCAGCACCACCTGGCGGGCACGCATCGGCAGCCCCGAGGCACCCCACAAGCCGATGGTGGATGGCCCGCAAATCGCCATGGTGGTGGGTCCGGAAGGGGAGGAGATTTACTGCGACGAGCACGGCCGGGTGAAGCTGCAATTCCCGTGGGATAGATATGGCAGCTCCAACGACCAGAGCTCCTGCTGGGTGCGGGTCTCGCAAGGCTGGGCCGGCGGCCAGTACGGCATGATGGCGATACCCCGTATCGGCCACGAGGTTATCGTGAGTTTCCTGGAAGGGGACCCGGATCAGCCCATCGTGACTGGTCGCACCTATCACGCCACCAACCGCCCGCCGTATGAGCTGCCTGCCAACAAGACCCGCACCGTGCTGCGCACCGAGACCCATCAGGGGGAGGGCTTCAACGAGCTGCGCTTTGAAGACCAGGCGGGGCAGGAAGAGATGTATATCCACGGTCAGAAAGATCTGAACGTGCTGATAGAGAACGATGCGGCCTGGCACATCAAACACGACGAGCACCGCGATATCGACAACGAGCGGGTGACCCGCATCAAGGCCAACGACCACCTGACGGTGGAGGGCGAGAAGCGCGACCAAGTGAAGGCTGACTACTCGCTGACGGTGGATGCCAGCCTGCACCAGAAGCTGGGACAGTCTCTGCTGGTGGAGGCGGGGAGCGAGGTGCATCACAAGGCGGGCATGAAGATAGTGATGGAGGCGGGTGCCGAGCTGACCCTCAAGGTGGGGGGGAGTTTTGTCAAAATCGACCCGAGCGGTGTCACCCTCTCTGGTGGCTCCATCAAGATGAACTCGGGCGGCAGCCCGGGGTCTGGTTCCGGCTGGGGTGGCAAGGCTCCCGTTCTACCAGGTAATGTCGAGGTGCCAACACCACCACCAGCAACGTTACCATCCCCGGCCATCCACAAGAGCATGGAGTCCATGGCGCCGCTGGCCAAGCCTTGTCCAGCAGCCCCGCCACCTGTGCCCCCTCCGCCTGCCGGGGGGCCACCGGCTCCACCGCCCGCTCCACCCCAGCTTGCCGGAGGCCCAATGGTGCCACCGCCGCCGCCACCTGTTGCGGTCAAAGGGGAAGGCAAAAAGCCGGCAAAGAAGTGGGCGACGGTAGAGATATCCAAAGCGGATGAAGCACTCAGATACTATTCGGCGCAGGGGTATACATTGCTCAATAACTATTTGCGTGATCGCCCCTACAAGCAGCGAGAGGCCATCGATACCCTGCTTAGTCGCAGCTATTTGAATGATGAGCCGACATCTACGGGTGAATTTGATAAGGCAATGAAGGCCTATGTTGCCGATGTGGAGGCTGGTCTGGCCAAATTGCCGGCCTCACCTGAGTTGTCTTTCGTCTACCGGGGGCTGGCGCTGGACAAGCCGGAGCTTGCAGTCCTGAAAGAGCAGTTCACCGGGGTGGGCAATATCGTTGTTGAGCCAGGATTCATGAGTACCTCACCGGACAAGGCCTGGGTCAACGATACCTTGTTGAAGATCCGCTTGCCTGCCGGTCATGGTGGCCGTCTGCTGGGAGACGCTGCGCACTTCAAGGGCGAAGCTGAGATGCTGTTTCCGACGCAGACCAGGCTAAGGGTCGATCGAGTAGTTTCCTCCACGAGCGGTGATTTCGATACCTTGCTCAATACGATCCCAACCTCTGACAATGCATCGGATAACCGCAGCAGGATCAAGCGACTGATTGAGGTTTCCGTATTATGACGTTATTTGATTGGCTCGCTGGCGAGCAAGCGGGTGAGAGGTATGCCGTCATCGATGGAGCCCAGGCAGAGTCAGCCGTGGCGGATTTCTATACCTATGATGGAGAGAATGCCAATCCACTTTTTGCCGGTACCGCTTTCGATGAGCACTCTGCGTTGGGGCCTTGGTTGCTGCCTGCCCCTTCCACTGAGTTCATGATGGCCAATCCCGCTCTGAGCGGCTTCTACCTGATCAGCGACCAATCAGTGGAGCTGATCCGCCGCCATTGGCAGAGTCTGATAGAAGCGATACGCGAGGGAGAAGCAGTCTGGTTTCGTTTCTCTGACCCACGCATTTTCCTGCCCATGCTCAGCGCCATGACCCCTGATGAACGCGATAGTGTGCTGGGGCCCTGTTCCGGGCTCTGGATCCATGGCAAAGCCTTCTCTCGCACGCCTCATGCCCGGTTCCAACCCGCATTGCAAACTCCCTGGTTTCATATCCGGCCTCATCATCTGGCTGGGCTCTACGACGAGAACCGTCATGCCTACATCTTGCGGCGGCGGTTATGGCAGACCATGACGGCTATGATGGAGCGCCATCCTGACCCGGCCGGGACCATTTTACCCACACTCAAACTGGCCAATCAGGATGGGCTGCAAGAGGATGTGCTCGATGGTGTGGTGGCTGGCGCCTTGGCCTTGCAGGCCAATCTGGCTCTTGAAGAGATACAGGGGCCTTTGATGCTGACCGACGATGAACTGGTTCAGGTAGCCAACTGGCTGAACAAACATCACGAATTGACAGGAGTATCCTGATGGCGGCAGATCCCCACTGTATCCCTTGCGAACGTTATGATAACTGGGTAGAGGTAGACATTCGCGATGAGCACAACCGTTCGTTCAAGGGGCTCAAGGCCACTTTGACTGACGAAACCGGCAAGTCAGAGACAGTCACCCTGAAGGATGGACCCACCCTGGTGCGAGGGTTTGCAGTTGGCCCGGTGACAGTAAAAATCGAGACGCCAGCCTGGCTCAAGGTGGCGCAGTCCCGTGAGGCCCTCAAGGAGGGTGAGACTACACAGGTACCCGCCTATACAGACAAGTTATTCGGGCACTGCGACGTCAAACGAGAGCATATCAAGGTGACCACCGGTGACCTCTGCCTCACTGGGCCAGAGCAGCCACTGCCGAAAGGGCACAAAGCTGGGCAGGCTCAACCGCCGCGCTTTATCACCAAGCACTCCTACGTGATTGAGGTGAAGGGGTATCGGCTGAATATCCTGCGTATCGGTGTGTTCTTTGATGGCACGGCCAACAACACCTTCAAGCACAGGGAAGGGAAAAGTGCATTGGAGACAGCCTTGGCGCAATGCAGCCCGGAAGAGCAACAAGTATTGCTGGAACAGTGTTTTGAAGGGGCGTTACCTGATGGCTTGAATAACAGCGAGAAAAACGACGTCACCAATGTTGGCAAAGCTCATGACTTGTATCTTCCCCCAAGCAAACGCTCTCCTATCGTGAAGGTTTATGTTGAGGGGATAGGCACGACCCAAGGTGAGGATGATACCAGCTTGGGTCTTGGTGCGGATAAAGGTAATACCTCCAGCGCCTCACGTGTCGAACAGGCTTGTCGTACTCAGATTGTTGCGGAGATAAAAGAACAACTTGAAAGCATATTGCCCACTATTGAGTGCATTCATAAGGTCGAGTTCGATGTGTTTGGCTTTAGCCGGGGCGCCTCTGCCGCTCGCCAGTTTGTAAACCGTATCGATAAGAAAGGGGACCACCCACTGGTGGAGGCCATGGCTGCTGACCCCGATATTCCCTTGAAGGCGGGCTTTGACTGGGCCAGTCGCGATGATGTGCGTATTCAGTTTGTCGGGTTGTTTGATACCGTGGTCAGTTCCTATCTGTGGGGTAAACGTAATGTGACGCTGGCCCCTGACTGTGCCGAGCGGGTGGTGCATATCGTGGCGGCTGATGAGTGGCGTTATCACTTTGACTTGACCCGTATCACTGACGATGCAGCAGGCACCGCGATTGCGGACGGTTTTACCGAGGTCATTATTCCTGGCGCTCACTCCGATATTGGTGGAGGCTATTACAGCCGCTGGAGCCTGCGTGATCCTAATGCGGTATCCCCGTTAATTACAGAAAAGTGTGTGATCGCAACTTTCAATTCCGATGCGATGCCATACGTCAATCCAACCGATGCCCAATCATATCGAGATGCCCTTGCCTATGCCAAAATGCGGGCTGGACAAGGCTGGGGCAAAGGCGTTGTGTCCCTAGCTAGCCATCGTGATACAACTCAACTTGGCTATTTGAATGTGCGTCCTAGGCCACTGGGGCCGATCACGGGCAGTCAATCAGGGGGCCATAGGAACATCTGCGTCGATGTGGTGCTGCACCGGGTGGTGGAGGGGGAATATTCACGTATACCGCTGCACATGATGGTAGAAGCGGCGCGGGATGCAGGTGTGCCTTTTAAGACGTGGATATCACAAGGTGACAATGCCTACCGTTTGGATAGCGCACTTTCGTATCCCACAGTGAACTTGGCCAAACTCGATGAGCTATGGGTTGATGTGGCCAAACGGCGCGGAGAGGTGATCAACTTGGCTCGTAGTTTACCTGGCGAGCTGTACCAAAAGTTGCGGCTAAGTTATTTGCACTACAGCGCTGACACTGGACTGGTAAACACACCCAACAGGGTTGGTGACAAAGAAATCCGTAAGCTGACTGGCAATGATAAGGGAGGTTATTAATGCGCTGGATACACTTATTGCTGCTGTTGCCATTAGTCGCAGCCTGTCAAGCAGCTCCCACAGGCCCCAAACAACTGGACTGGCGCCATATGGTAGGATCCAATGCTGATGAAATATGGGTGACGGAGGTGCTTTTTTATCGTCAGGGACAATTGGTAGATGCCTCAACCAACGGATCGTCGAGTCGCGTTGATGCAGAATCACTTCGTGCAAGGGACTATCGCTGGTTGATAACTGCCGGTCGCCGAGATATTCACCCCGCCCCCGATCGGGTAGAAGTGGAGTGGATTTCATTCCACGATAAAAAGCGCTATCGCATTAGCCTGGCCTTGCCAGCAGAGCTGGAACGCATGATTGCGCAACCTTATCGCATCAAAGTGAGGGATGAGTCGCGTGAAGTACGCCGAGATAACATTGGCTTAGGTATGGCCACCGGTGGTTATGTGGAGGCGTTTTTAACCAACGCCAAAGTGAAGCCTGATATCTTGCTGGCCAGGGGGATTGCTAACGAAATTCAAACCTCGCAAGACAAGGAAAATCCTGTCACCAAAGTATACAAAGAGTGGTTTGACGATTTTGATAAAGCATACGGTGATGCCTATCAACAGTATCCTACCCCCAGTGGTATGGACTGGGCACCTATCATGGATGCCTATCGTACCGCT
This sequence comes from Aeromonas dhakensis, assembly GCF_002285935.1. NCBI lineage: Bacteria > Pseudomonadati > Pseudomonadota > Gammaproteobacteria > Aeromonadales > Aeromonadaceae > Aeromonas > Aeromonas dhakensis. The sequence goes on along the minus strand of NZ_CP023141.1, from coordinate 4,449,757 downwards.
CAACCCAAGACGGATACCGACCCAGTAAGGTAATACCATGGAGGTTGAAAGTGCCGGCTAAGGGTACCAAGCCAACATCACCAGATATCTTCCCGCGACAGCTCACGCCAGAGGAGATTGAAGCGCTTCGCCAAGACATGCGCCGCCGATATATTGACAATATGAAGGTGCTCGAGAGCATGAGTCTCTTCCATCTAGAGCAGGAAGTACCAACAAAAAGATGAAATATATCGTTGTATTGTTGTGGTTCTGCCTGTCATTGATGACCAATGCGGCGCCACAACCTTTGCCTAAATTTGCTTGGCGTTATGGTTCGGGCAGCAATATAGACCTTACTAAGAACACCAAGACGGAGTTCTATCTTGGAGGGAAACTGGTTTATGCCGACAGCTTGGCTGGAGGCGGGGCTGGAGGTTTATTTACCGACAGAATCAAGGGACAGCGTTATTATTGGGCGGGCGGTGGAGGCCTGCCTACCGATGGCGTTTCCATCCCCGATAAAGCTGTGATTGAGTTGGTTTCCTTCCATGATCGCAAGCGCTACCGCATCAAGGTGGATTTACCTACCGATCTAGAGCAAAAAATGCGTCAGGTGTATTTAGTCGAAGGACGTTACGATAGACGAAATCGCCTCTATTTTGGTTTGGCTCCTGGTGGTTATTTCGAAGTCATGTTAACCGGGGGGGGGGGATTACAACTCAGCCCTGATCTACTGCTCGCCCGTGGTATTGCCGAAGTTGTGACCGATGATTGGTATGACCAGAAAGTACCGATAGCACGCCAATATGGTATGGATGATTTCGACAAGAAATATGGTGAGCTATTCAAGCAATATCCAGTTCCTAATGGAATGGATTGGGCTCCCATCATGGATGCCTACCGTGCAGCCCAACCCGTCACCGATGTGAATCCTGTGGCTGAATAACGATTCTGTTTCATCTTGGCCAGCGATAAAGGTGAGTTGAATTACTCAGTGGGCCAATATTTTTACACAGTGCAATACAGCCCTAATGCCCCCATCAGCTTATGCCGATGGGGGTTTTTGTTTGTCTTTCAATGGTGGCCGGGGATCAGCCCAATCAGATGCTGCAGGCTTTTTTGACGGGGATGGCGGCGGGTGGCGAGGCTGATGCGGGTGGTGAGCGGTTCGGCGGCGATGGGGTGATAGCTGACGCCGTGGGGGTGCAGCTCGCTGACCGAGCGCGGGATGATGGCGACCCCGAAGCCGGCCTGCACCATGCCGACGGTAGAGATCACCTGCGGGCTCTGGCTGCCGAGGCGGGGGCTGAAGCCGGCCCGCTGGCAGCGCTGGGTGATGGCGTCGTGCAGCCCGGGTCCGAGCTCGCGGGGGAACAGGATGAAGGGATCCTGTGCCAGCGCCTCGATGGGGATGGCGCCACTGCCGGCCAGCGGATGGTGCAGGGGGAGGGCGATCAGCATCTCCTCCTCGTCGATCAGGTGGTGGGCCAGCGCCGAGCTGCTGCTGCAGGGCAGGCGCAGGATGGCGGCATCCAGCTCCTCGCTCACCAGGTCGCGCACCAGGTTGGGCATGCTGTTCTCGATGGGGTGCAGGCTGACCTCCGGCCAGGCCTGGCGAAAGTCGTGGATGAGTTGCAACACGCTCGGGTGCAGCACGGTGGAACCGGCAAAGCCGAGGCGCAGCGAACCCAGCTGGCCGCGAGCAATGCGTCTGGCCTTCTGCATGGCCTGCTCGGTCTGCGCCAGTATCCCCTTGGCATCCTGATAGAGGCTCAGCCCCGCCTCGGTCAGCTCCACACTGCGGGTCAGCCGGTGAAACAGCGGCGTGCCCACCTCCTGTTCGAATTTGCGGATCTGCTGGCTGAGCGGCGGCTGGGCCATGCCCAGCGCCTCGGCGGCGCGGGTGAAGCTCTGTTTGTCTGCCACGGCCACCAGGTAGCGCAGGTAACGGAATTCCATATCTGGTACGTCTCGAAGCTGATGGGTTTGGATATTGGTATCAAATTGTGATCTTGGTCACTATTGAATCCTGATTTGCCAACCTAACAGGATTGGAGGTGAAATCCAAATGGAAACCAATTCATCATGCGACTGCGCCATCGAGATAAGCCAGCAGTTTGCCCGCTGGCAGGCTCGCCAGGGAGGCGGTGAGGTCTACCAGAGCTCCCTGATGAGCGCCCTGCTGGCGGGGGTTTACGAGGGGGAGACCACCATGGCCGACCTGCTGCGCCACGGTGACTTCGGCCTCGGGACCTTCAACCGGCTCGACGGCGAGCTGATTGCCTTCGAGCGCCAGATCCACCAGCTCAAGGCTGACGGCTCGGCCCGCCCGGCCCGAGCCGAGCAGAAGACCCCGTTTGCGGTGATGACCCACTTTCGCCCCTGCCTGCAGCGCCGCTTCGATCACCCCCTGAGCCGCGAGGAGATCCACCAGTGGGTGGATCGGTTGGTGGGCACCGACAACGTCTTCGTCGCCTTTCGACTCGACGGCCTGTTCGAGCAGGCGCAGGTGCGCACCGTCCCCTGTCAGAGTCCCCCCTACAAGCCCATGCTGGAGGCCATCGAGGCCCAGCCGCTGTTCTCGTTCAGCCAGCGGCGCGGCACCCTGGTCGGCTTTCGTTGTCCGCCCTTCGTGCAGGGGATCAACGTGGCCGGCTATCACGAGCACTTCATCACCGAGGATCGCCGGGGTGGCGGCCACATCCTCGACTACGCCATGGGCCACGGCCAGCTGCAACTGTCGGTGGTGCAACATCTCAATATCGAGCTGCCTCGCAATCCTGCCTTTCAACAGGCAGACCTCAATCCCGCCGATCTGGATCGCGCCATCCGCGCCGCCGAAGGCTGAGCCCTTCGCTTAACAAGGAGTGATATCATGGAAAATCAACACTGGGCCTGTGGGGCCGAACTGGTGGTGCGCCATCTGGAGGCGCAAGGGGTCAAGCAGGTATTCGGCATTCCCGGGGCCAAGATCGACAGGGTATTCGATGCGCTGGAGGACTCCCCCATCGAGACCATAGTGGTGCGTCACGAAGCGAATGCCGCCTTCATGGCCGCCGCGGTCGGCCGGCTGACCGGTAAGGCGGGGGTGGCGCTGGTGACCTCGGGGCCGGGTTGCGCCAACCTCATCACGGGGCTTGCCACCGCCACCTCGGAAGGGGATGCCATGGTGGCGCTGGGCGGTGCCGTGCGGCGGGCCGACGGCCTCAAGCTGACCCACCAGAGCCTGGATACCGTCAGCCTGTGCCGGCCGGTCACCAAGTTCAGCGCTCAGGTGGGCACCGGCTCCGCCCTCTCCGAAGTGATGGCCAACGCCTTTCGCAGCGCCGAGCTGGGGCGGCCCGGGGCGGCCTTCGTCAGCCTGCCGATGGACATCATCAACGAGCCGGCCGACGGCGCCATTCTGGTGCCGAGCGCCATCCCGGAGCCGGGAGCGGCCGACGAGAGCGGTATCGATCGGGCGCTGAGCCTGCTGGCGCGGGCTCGCAAGCCGGTGGTATTGCTCGGCCTGCTGGCCAGCCGGCCGGAGAACTCCCTCGCGGTGCGCGCCTTCCTCGACAAGAGCCGGTTGCCGGTGACCGGCACCTATCAGGCGGCCGGGGTGGTGGATACCCACCATTTCGATGACTTCGCCGGACGGGTGGGGCTGTTCAACAACCAGCCGGGGGACAAGCTGCTGCAGGATGCGGATCTGGTGATCTGCATCGGCTACAGCCCCATCGAATACGATCCCGTGTTGTGGAACGGCACCGGCGAGCGCCAGTTGCTGCACATCGATGCGCTGCCGGCGGAGATCGACAGCAGCTACTGCCCGGCGGTGGAGCTGGTGGGCTCCATCAGCGCCAACCTGGCACGGCTGACCCGGATGCTGCATCAGCCGCTGGCGCGAGATCCGGCCATTACTGCCCTGCTCGGCGAGATCCGCGCCCAGCGCCATCAACTCGCCGAACATGCCGGCCGGCTGGGGGGCACCCCCATCCATCCGCTGCGCATCGTCAAGGAGCTGCAGGACATCATCGGGCAGGACATGACATTGTGCGTGGACATGGGCAGCTTCCACATCTGGATTGCCCGCTACCTCTACAGCTTCCGGGCCCGCCAGGTGCTCATCTCCAACGGTCAGCAGACCATGGGGGTGGCGCTGCCCTGGGCCATCGGGGCCGCCATGGTGCGCCCGGGGGAGAAGATCATCTCGGTGTCTGGCGATGGCAGCTTCATGCAGTCGAGCATGGAGCTGGAGACGGCGGTGCGGCTCAAGTCCAACATAGTGCACATCATCTGGGTCGATAACGGCTACAACATGGTGGCGATGCAGGAGGAGAAAAAGTACAGCCGCAGCTCAGGGGTGAGTTTTGGCCCCATCAACTTCAAGGCCTATGCCGAGTCGTTCGGGGCGGCCGGGTTTGCCGTCACCTGCGCCGAGGATCTGCGAGCGACCCTGCGCGCCGCTATGGCGGTGAGCGGGCCGGCGGTGGTGGCCATCCCGGTGGATTACAGCGACAACCACCTGCTGATGGAGCAGCTCAGGCCCGAAATGCTCAGTTAAGTCGGAGCTTAACCGGCAGACTGCTTGCAGTTCGCCTCAAAGCAGAGCGCCCCTTGCCAATCGGCAAGGGGCGCTCTGTCACTATGAAGGTGATTTACTCTGGGCATGAGCGAGGGGGCAGTACCATGGGGCCGGCCACCGCGTGGGCAGCCTCGTCACCGCGCAGCACCCGCACCAGCTCGAGGGCGAACTCGATGGCGGTGCCCGGCCCCTGGCTGGTGATGAGGTGATGAGCCTCATCGGTTACCACCCGCGCCGTACTGAGCTGCGCCGCGGGCAGGCGGGCCTGAAAACCGGGATGGCAGGTGGCACTGGCATCCCCCAGCAGAGCATGGTGTTGCAGCACCACGGCGGGGGCGGCGCAGATGGCTGCCCGCCAGCGCTGCGCTGCCGCCTGCGCCTTGAGCAGGGCGATGGCGCGCGGCGTATCGCGGATAACTTCGCTGCCGGGCAGGCCACCTGGCACCACAATGGCCTCGAACTCCTGAGCCGCCAGCTCGTCGAGGTGGCAATCCGCCACCAGTTGTACCCCGCGGGAGGCGCGGATCTGGCGCTGCCCGGCGGGGCAGCAGGAGGCGAGCACCACCTCTATAGCCCCGCGCACCAGGGTATCGACGATGGCGACCGTCTCGATCTCTTCCGACCCGGGGGCCACCAGTACCAGTACGCTCATCCTTTGCTCCTTGCGTTGGCGAGCCCTCGGGCTCACTGCTTCTCTTTGATGGCCTGATAGAGACCCTGATTGACCGGTACCGCAATGCCGTGGCAGGCGGCCCGGGCCAGCAGGAAGCCGGTGATGGCCTCAATCTCGGTCTCGCGCCCCTGCTCCATGTCCTGATACATGGAAGAGTAATTGTCGGCGGTGAGCTCCACCACCGTCATGACCCGGCGCAGCAGCTCGTCGCTGCCGGTGGGCTGGCCTTCGGCCTGCATCACGTCCGCCACTTCCACGCAGATCTGCTGCAGGGCATCGGCAAAGCGCGGACCGGCCAGCTCGCCATTCTTGAGCTTGTAGAGCGCGGTGAGCGGGTTGATGGCGCAGTTGACCGCCAGCTTCTGCCACTGGCGCGCCTGGATCTGCTCATCCCAGCCGGCCTGGCCGAGGGCGGCCGCCAGCTCGTCCGCCAGGGCGGCATGGGCTCTGGCCGCCTCGTTGACCGGGCCGAGCCAGGTTTCGCCCTTGCCGGTGTGGCGGAACACGAAGTGGCCGCTCTGCATGGCGCCGTGGCTGGTGACGCCGGCGATGACCGGATTGTGGGGGAACAGCGCGACCACCTGCTCGGCGATCCCCATGCCGTTGTGCAGCAGCACGATGGGCACGTCGGTCGCCAGCTGGCCCACCAGCGGGGTCAGCGCCTCGATGACCTGACCGGCCTTGGTCATCACCAGCAACCGCTGGATCTGACCCGGCTGGTCGACGAAGCCGCGCTCGATGTTGATGAGCTGGGTGTTGCCCTCCAGCGAGGTGAAGTCGATGCCGGGGTGCAGGGTGGCGCGGTGGCGCTCGCGCAGCAAGACGCGGGTGGACTGGCCGCTTTGAGTCAACAGGGAGGCAAACACACCGCCCAGGGCGCCGCAGCCCAGCAGGGTCCATTGGGGGGAGGGGGTGTGTCGACTGTGTGTCAGGTTGTAATCGCGTGATCCGCTTGGCATGGAGAGACTCAATCAAGGTAGGGGCTGCATTCCAGTCAACCACCTGCCGGGGATAAGTGAAGATGTCGCCTGGCGGACACCTGGAACGGGTTCATGATCTTGCTGCGAGGTCGTGATCAAGGCTTATACGAGGCTTGCGCATGTGAAGCCGGAAGCCCATGTATTCAGATACAAGCGGGCTCCTGCGCAGCGATTTACCTTGCGGACGACCTCTCGCGACAGATACTGAACAGGTTCTAACGGGTCTCGCCATTCCTGTGCGCAGGGGATTCTAGCAGAGCAGTCCCATCGAAATCAGCAAATTTGCCGTAATTCTGGTAGATTTGCCCCCCTATAGCGCAACATGAGGAGCCCACTATGCCGTCATTCGATATTGTCTCTGAAGTCAAAATGAACGAGGTGTTGAACGCCGTCGACAACGCCAATCGTGAACTGGCGACCCGTTTCGATTTTCGTGGTGTTGAAGCCAGCTTCGAGTTGAACAAGGAAGAGGTCAAACTGGAGGCCGATGCCGATTTCCAGCTCAAGCAGATGGTCGAGATCCTGCGCGGTGCCCTGCTCAAGCGCAACATCGAGAACAGCTCAATGGACGTGGGTGACAGCGTTCACTCCGGCAAGCGCTTCCACCTGACCGTGAAGTTCAAGCAGGGGATCGACAAGGAAGTCGCCAAGAAGCTGGTGAAGCTGATCAAGGATTCCAAGATCAAGGTGCAGGCCGCCATTCAGGGCGACGAGGTGCGGGTCACCGGCAAGAAGCGCGACGATCTGCAGGAAGTGATGGCCCTGGTGCGTGGTGCCGAGCTGGGCCAGCCGATGCAGTTCCAGAATTTCCGCGACTGATGGATGGCCGGGGAGGGCGTGGCTCTCCCTTATTAGCAGCCATCGAGCCATAAAAAAACCGGAGCAGCTGCTCCGGTTTTTTGTATCCCTGATACCTGTTCGATTAGAACTTGTAGGTAACGGAGAAGTAGTGGCCGAAACCGGTGGTTTTCAGGCCGTAGGTACCGTTCTGGATACCATAGATATCGTTGAAGTACTTCAGACCGTAACCGACGGCGTAGCGGTCGGAGTGCCAGTACAGACCGTTGAACATGGCGGTACCGTCGGTGGAGCTGTCCTTGGCATCAAACAGGTGATCCAGGTAACCCTGATAGGCTACGAAGCTGCCGTTGGAGAAGGTGTAGAAAGGCTTGAACCAGTTCATGGAGAACTGATAGCCGTTCCAGCCCTGCTCGCCACCGCCTTCGTTGACGTGACGGGCATACAGGTTCATGCCCATTTTGCCGAACCAGGGCACCATGACGTCTGCACCCAGACCGGTCATGGCTTCGAACAGACCATCAGGACCACCTACGTTGACCAGGTTGGCGATGTAGACTTCTTGCACCGGACCGAAGGAGAGATCTTTGCCGGTCATGGCATCGATGGAGATACGCGGGGCAAATTTGATGAACAGGTTGTCTTGGTTGTGCTTGTCGTCGTGACGGTTCTGGAAGATGTCGAATACGTCGACGTAACCGTACAGATCGAAGATACCGGAACGGCCACCAAACTCCATTTCGAAGTAGGTATCGTTGTAGCCACCCTCGGACTCAGAGTAGGGCATCTGGTCGATGGTGTGCATGACGTTGAACTGCATCCACTTGTAGTCATTCTTGTGGATGTCACCGCTGTAGTCAGCAGCGAAAGCCGGGGTAGCGGCGGCAGCCAGCAGACCGGCACCGATCAGAGTCTTGGTAAATTTGGCCATTTTATTGGTCTCTTGTGCGTTAGTTGAGGTTTTCCGTAGCCTGCCCACAAGGAGCGGAAGGGATTCTAGCCAAATAAATTCACCGGATAAACCAGCACCAGGGAACTTTATTCGGAAGTGTGAATCTAATCACCCCCAATTTTACGCAAACGCTTGCTATTTGTCCGATTGCGGTAACAAGGCACTTCCTCGTTTGGCAACCAACACGATCAGGATCAGCACGGGAATGCCAAGCAGGCTGGTACTGATGAAGAAGCTGCTGTAGCCGAACTGCTCGACGAAGCGGCCGGAAAAGCCCGCCAGCAGCTTGGGCAGCAGCAGCATCACAGAGCTGAACAGGGCGTACTGGGTGGCGGAGAAGGCCACGTTGGTCAGGCTCGACAGATAGGTGACGAAGGCAGCCGTGGCGATGCCGGCGCTGAGGTTGTCCAGCGAGATGATCAGGGTCAGCAGCTCGAGGTTGTGGCCCACTTCATTGAGCAGAGCAAACAGCAGATTGGTGCTGGCGGTGAGCAGGGCGCCGAGGAACAGAATGCGCAGGGTGCCAAAACGCATCACCAGCACGCCGCCGAGGGCGGCCCCCACCAGCGTCATGATAACCCCGTACACCTTGGTGATGGTGGCCACCTCGGTCTTGCTGAACTGCATGTCCACATAGAAGCTGTTGGACATCACCCCCATCACCACGTCCGAGATGCGATAGCAGGCGATGAGCCCGAGGATCAGCAGGGCGGAGCCGCCGTAACGGCGAAAGAAATCGGCAAACGGGCACCAGATGGCCTCGTAGCTCCAGGCGCCGAGACCGGCCAGCCCAGCCGGCCAGCCACGGGCGAGCAGCAGGGTCTTGCGGGTCGCCTGTTGCTCATTCTGGGCGGCGAGATCGATGACGGGTTCGTGGCAGAACAGGGTGGTGATGACGCCGAGGGACATCAGCCCCGCCATCAGCAGATAGGTGAGCTGCCAGCCGCGATAGTCGTAGCCGTCGTTGCTGCCGAGCCAGGCGGCCAGCGCCAGTGCACCGGCACCGGCCATGATCATCGCCAGCCGGTAACCAGTCATGTAGGAGGCCGCCATGGCCGCCTGCAGCCGCTCGGGGGCCGACTCGATGCGATAGGCATCGATGACGATGTCCTGGGTGGCGGAGGCGAAGGCCACCAGCAGAGCAAACAGGGCCAGCTGGGCGAGCTGGGTCTTGGGATCGCAGAAGGCCATGCCCACCAGCGAGGCGGCGATCAGCAGCTGGGAGAAGAGCATCCAGCTGCGGCGCCGGCCCAGCCAGCGGGAGAGCAGTGTCAGCGGCAGCCGATCCACCAGCGGTGACCACAACCACTTGAAACCGTAGGCCAGTGCTACCCAGCTCATGTAGCCGATGTCGGTCAGGCTGACATCCGCTTCGCGCAGCCAGAACGAGAGGGTGCCAAACACCAGCAGCAGCGGCAGGCCGGAAGAGAACCCCATGGCAAACAGGATGAGAACCCGAGTCTCAAGGTAGACGGCGAGCGAGTCTCGCCAGCTCGGTGTACGGACAGTGTTCAAATACCTGACTCCTCTGGGAAAATTGCGCCATTTTGTCAGGTTCGGGTTGGATAGCCAAGGCAAGCCGGGCAGGGGAGGGCACTATATTCAGGGGCGCAGGCCGATGCAGTGGCGCGGCAGCGGCCCGTCCGTGGTCAGGAAATTGGCGCACTCCATCAGCTGCAGACGCAGCCAGACGTCGGCGATGATCTGCTGTTCATCCCACTGATGCAGGCTGTGCAGCAGGTGCCAGAACACCCCCTCCTGCTCGGAGGCCGGGGTCTTGTCGGCGGGGACATGGGGCAGATCCTGCCAGTGGGACAACAGCTGCCAGCTCAGATCTTCCAGCTGCTGATAAGGGATCTCTCGTGCCAGAAAGTGACGAACCGTCTGGGCCAGCGGGATGGCGTGCTGGGCGATGTAGTCGTTGCAAGTCACCGGAACCTCCTTCTCCTCTCGTGGGCCTGGCCCCGCATATCGGGGCAAGGCCAGAGTATAGAAAGGGGCGCCGGCGACCCGGACTGCGGGGATGGCGGATTGTGATCCGCTCCGCGTTATTTGTCCGCCAGCAGGATCACCTTCTTCAGGATGATGGGGCTGGTGGGCACGTCGTTGGCACGCAGGATGGGGCTGTAACCGGTCTGCACCTGGGCCAGCTTGTCCAGCACCTCCATGCCCTGCACCACCTGGCCGAACACGGTGTAACCGGCGCCGGCATTGGCGTTGAGGTTGTTGTTGTCGACCAGGTTGAAGTAGAACTGGCGAGTGGCGCTGTCAACCGCCTGGGTGCGGGCCATGGCGATGCTGCCGCGCTTGTTGGGCAGGCCGCCCTTGGACTCGTTGACCACAGGGTCGAAGGTGGGCAGTTGCTGGAACTGCTGGTTGTAGCCGCCCCCCTGCACCACGAAGTCCTGGATCACCCGGTGGAAGATGCTGCCGTCATAGCTGCCATCGGCCACGTAGCGCAGGAAGTTCTTCACCGTCTGCGGCGCCTGCTTGGAGGCCAGCTCCACCACTATGTTGCCGTGGTTGGTCTCCATCCTGACCTTGGGGCCGGCGAACGCCAGCGGGGCGATCAGCATGGCCAGTAACCAGAGTTTTTTCATTTATTCGCTCCTTGCTCAGCTCGGCTGACCCTTGAGATAACCGCGCAGGGCGGTGTCAGCCATGATCTGCTGCAGTACGCTGCCCAGCTGCTGGTTCAGGGTGGACTCCAGTTCGGCCATGCTCGGCTCGCCCGGGCCTTCCTTGCTGGAGGACATGTTGAACTGTTTGGTCAGCTTGCTGCCCTGGAAGTCGGCGATCACCTGCAGGCTGACGCGGGACTTGGTGACATAGGTGAAGGTCTTCTCTTCTACCGTGACCGCGGCAGTGGAGATGGCCAGGGTCAGGTTGGTGGTGCCGCTGTTGCCTACTTCCAGGCCCTGGCTGCGCAGCCCTTCGGCGAGCTTCTCCGCCAGCAGGCTGTTGAGGGGCTGGCTGCTGTTGACCAGTACCGCGGCCTTCTCTTTTTTCTTGATGGAGAAGACGTAGGCGGCTTCACGCTTGTCCACCCCTTCTAGGGTGATGCGGTTGCCCGAGTAGTATTGCTGGTTGGAGGGGATCACCTGCGGATTGAGCAGGGCGCTCTCCGGCCAGTGAGTCGCACAACCACCCAGCATCAGGGCGGCCAGCAGCAAGAGTGACTTTTTCATCATGGGTTTCCTTTCGCGTTTGATGGCGTTTAACGTTTGATGGCTTTCAAAATAACGAATTTGCTGTTCGACGCAACGACTTGTGCGTTGGCGAACAGGCGCTTGAGCTTGTTGTGATAGTCCAGATGGCGGTTGCCCACTATCCAGAGTTCCCCCCCTTTGGGCAACACCCGGTGGGCGTCGCTGAACATCTGCCAGGCGATGTGGTCTGTGATGGCCTGCAACTGATGGAACGGCGGGTTGCAGAGGATCCGATCCGCCGAACCGGCAGGCACGCCGTCGAGACAGTTGTTGACCATAAAGTGGGCGCGGGGCAGGGCCGCCGGCAGATTGTGCTCGACGTTGAGCCGGGCCGAGGCGACCGCCATGCGGGACTCGTCGACGAAGGTGACCTCCACCTCGCTGTCGCGTGCCAGCAGGGAGAGCCCCAGCACGCCGTTGCCGCAGCCCAGATCAATTACCTTGCGGGCACTGTGGATGGGCAGATTGTCCAGCATGAAGCGGGCGCCGATATCCAGGCTGGTGCGCGAGAACACGTTGGCGTGGTTGTGGATGAGCATGTCGGTGCCCTCCAGCGGCCAGACCGTGGGGAAGGGGTTGGCCAGCGCGGGACGCTCGGCGGGCGCAGCGGCCGGAGTGCAGTGAATGAGGCGCGCCTTCTTCCAGGCCAGCGAGGTGCGGGTCGGCCCCAGGTATTTCTCAAACAGCGCCAGGGTGGAGGTGTGGATGTCCTTGGCCTTGCCGGCGGCGATGACGCGGGTGGCAGGGGTAACGACCCCGCGCAGGGCCAGCAGTTGCTGCTCCAGCAGCGCCTGATACTTGGAGACCTTGATCACCACCAGTGCAGGGGCATCGGGCAGGGGCGCCAGCGCATCCTGCAGGCGGATGGCCGCTGGATCCAGGCCGTTCTCTGCCAGGTTGGCCAGGGTAGCCCGCTCGCTGATGTGGGAGTCGGTGACGCAGACAGGGGCATGAGGGTGCAGACAGGCGGCCAGCGCGCCGAAGCCGTCGTTCATGATGATGACGGGGCCATCCTGCTCGAGGGGCTCCTCGGCCAGGGTGTTGATCAGATACTCGTCGGCGGCATCCCAGGCCTGCAAGGGATCCTGCTGCTGACGTGGATAGCGATACAGGGTCAGGCGACAGTGGGCCGTGTCGAGAAGGGTTTGCATAGGCGAATTGTCCAGCTGAGTCACGTAACGGGCCCCGGGGGGGCGCAAAGTGGCGCTATTCTAGCGGGGGCGGAGAATTTCACCAGCCCGGCAGGGCTGCAAGCGGGATTTTCCCGCACCGCCCGATTTCGTCATCCGGCCAACCCTGGCTACAATGGCCGGACATCCATTTTGGGAGTTTTGCTCGTGACCATGCAACAACAGATCGAGGCCAAGCTGGCCGCCGCCTTGTCCCCCAGCCACCTGGAAGTGATCAACGAGAGCTACATGCACAGGGTGGCGCCGGGCTCGGAGAGCCACTTCAAGGTGGTGGTGGTGAGCCAGGCGTTTGAAGGGCAGCGCCTGCTGGGGCGCCATCGTCAGGTCAATGCGGTGCTGGCCGACGAGCTGGCGGGGGCCATTCATGCATTGGCGCTGCATACCTATACCGAGCAGGAGTGGCAACAACGGGAGCAGGCACCGAGCACCCCCAGCTGCTTCAGCAAAAACGGACTCTCTTAAGACTATTGACGAATTGATTACTCAATCTTCGACCAGTTAACAATTTCAAAACCTGTTTCGGCGACGTTTCGTACTCATGAGGGGAACGTCGCCCTCCCACCGCGCCATCAAGATTTCTAATCCTTTTTCGAACATAAAATTTATTACCTATTTTGAGGTAATGGTGGCTAACTCGAGGCCGCGCCTGAGGTTTCACGAGAAAAAGCGACGCGATTAAATTGCGATGATTTTGTGATAGAGCGGGGATTTTCCCCATTTTGCATGGCAGGAAACTTGCCATAGGTGGTAAACTCAGGCGCTTTTGAATGACTCTGTATGTTGCTGATTTGTTTGTTTCTTCGACATCTTGCCGCAACATCAACGGGCTCATTCAACAACTCGTCGTGATGTATTTCTCGGCGCTAACCAACCTGTCTTCCCTTAACGGTAGTGCAAGTGAGTATGATTACAATTAAAAGAGGACTGGACATCCCCGTGCTGGGTGCTCCGGAGCAAGTAATCTACGATGGCCCGGCCATCACCCGTGTTGCTACACTCGGCGAAGAGTTCGTGGGGATGCGTCCTACTATGTTTGTCAAAGTAGGTGATCGCGTCATTAAAGGTCAGGAGCTCTTCGAAGATAAGAAGAATCCCGGCGTTAAATTCACGGCCCCCGCCACCGGTGTGGTTTCAGAGATCAACCGTGGTGCCAAGCGCATTCTGCAATCCGTTGTCATCGATATCGATGGGTCCGACGAGCAGGTGACCTTCGAGCATTTTGCCTGTGCCGAGCTGCCCAAGCTCGAACGCAGCAAGGTGCAGGAGATCCTGGTCGCGTCCGGCCAATGGACTGCGTTGCGTACCCGCCCGTTCAGCAAGGTGCCAGCCGTGGGTTCCACCCCGCGCGCCATCTTCGTCACCGCCATGGACACCAACCCGCTGGCCGCCGATGCGGAGCTGATCATCAAGGAGCAGTCCCAGGCGTTCCTCGACGGTCTGGCCGTGCTGACCCGCCTGACCGATGGTTCCGTCTATGTCTGTAAGGGCGAAGGCAGCCTGCCGCACGCTTCCCTGGCGCAAGTCAAGGAAGAGGTGTTCGTCGGTCCGCACCCTGCCGGCCTGCCCGGTACCCACATCCACTTCCTGGACCCTGTCGGTGCCAAGAAAGTGCAGTGGCACATCAACTATCAGGACGTGATCGCCTACGGCAAGCTGTTCACCACCGGTCAGATCCATACTGACAAGGTGATCGCCCTGGCCGGCCCGAACGTGATCAAACCGCGTCTGCTGCGTACTCGCATGGGTGCCTGCATCAGCCAGCTCACCAACAACGAGCTGCGTGCGGACGAGAATCGCGTCATTTCCGGTTCCCTGCTGAGCGGTGCCAAGGCTGAAGGGGTCCATGACTACCTGGGTCGCTACCACAATCAGGTCAGCGTACTGGGTGAAGGTCGTGAGAAAGAGTTCCTGGGTTGGGTCAATCCCAGCGCCAGCAAGTTCTCCATCACCCGTACCACCCTCTCTCACCTGGTGAAGGGCAAGCTCATCAACTTCACTACCACCACCAACGGTAGTGACCGCTCCATGGTGCCTATCGGCAACTATGAGCGCGTGATGCCGCTCGACATCCTGCCGACCCTGCTGCTGCGGGATCTGGTCTCCGGCGATACCGACAATGCGCAAGCGCTCGGCTGCCTGGAGCTGGATGAGGAAGATCTGGCGCTCTGTACCTTCGTCTGCCCCGGCAAGACCGAGTACGGCCCGATCTTGCGTGAGTGCCTGACCAAGATTGAACTGGAAGGTTAAGCGATGAGTTTCAAGCAACTTCTTGAAAATATGGAACATCACTTCGAGCCGGGTGGCAAGTACGCCAAGTACTATGCCCTGTTCGAAGCGGCGTACACCCTGTTTTATACCCCGGGTTCCGTGACCCGCAATGCCGCCCACGTCCGTGATGCGATCGATCTGAAGCGGATGATGATCATGGTGTGGCTGGCCGTGTTCCCGGCCATGTTCTGGGGCATGTACAACGTCGGCAACCAGTCCATCGCCGCCATCGCCCATCTGGGCACGGCCGCCGGTGCCGGCAGCTGGCAATATGCCCTGGCTACCCTGCTGGGTGCCTCTCTGGATCCGGCGGTGGCCGGCGTCGGCAGCAAGATGCTGATCGGTGCAGCCCACTTCTTCCCGATCTACATCACCGTCTTCATCGTCGGTGGTTTCTGGGAAGTGCTGTTCGCCATGGTGCGCAAGCACGAGATCAACGAAGGCTTCTTCGTGACCTCCATCCTGTTCGCGCTGATCGTGCCGCCCGAGCTGCCCCTGTGGCAAGCTGCCCTGGGTATCACCTTCGGTGTGGTGCTGGCCAAGGAAGTGTTCGGTGGTACCGGCAAGAACTTCCTGAACCCGGCGCTGGCGGGTCGTGCCTTCCTGTTCTTCGCCTACCCGGGTCAAATCTCCGGTGATGCAGTCTGGGTTGCCGTCGACGGCTACTCGGGCGCAACCGCGTTGAGCCAGTGGGCCCAGGGCGGCCAGATGGCGCTGATCAACGGTGCCACCGGCCAGAGCATCAGCTGGATGGACGCATTCCTTGGCAACCTGCCCGGTTCCATCGGTGAAGTCTCCACCCTGATGATCCTGCTGGGTGCGGCCATGATCGTCTACATGCGCATCGCCTCCTGGCGCATCATCGCCGGCGTGATGATCGGCATGGTAGCTACCTCCCTGCTGTTCAACGTCATCGGTTCCGACACCAACCCCATGTTCAATATGCCGTGGCACTGGCACCTGGTGCTGGGTGGTTTCGCCTTCGGTATGGCCTTCATGGCGACCGACCCCGTCTCCGCTGCCTTCACCAACAAGGGCAAGTGGTGGTACGGCGCCCTGATCGGCGTGATGGTGGTGCTGATCCGGGTCGTGAACCCCGCCTTCCCGGAAGGCATGATGCTGGCCATTCTGTTTGCCAACCTGTTTGCCCCCTTGTTTGACCATTTCGTGGCACAGGCGAACATCAAGCGGAGGATCGCTCGTGGCGTTTAATAAAGACTCTACTACCGGCACTCTCGCCGTAGTGACCGGTCTGTGTCTGGTCTGCTCCATCGTGGTCTCCGTGGCCGCCGTGGGTCTGCGTCCGGCCCAGCTGGAAAACAAGGCGCTGGACAAGCAAAGTAACATCCTGTCCGTCGCCGGCGTCGACATCAGCGCCGTGGCCAAGCGTGACCTGGCCAAGCTGTATGGCGACAAGATTGAAGCGCGTCTGGTGGATCTGGCCACCGGTGAGTTCGTTGACGGCGATGCCGACAACTTCGACACCAAGGTCGCCGCCAAAGATCCTGCCCAGAACATTCGCCTGGCTCCGACCGACGACAAGGCCGGTCTGCGTCAGATCTCCAAGCTGGTCCCGGTGTTCTTCGCCAAAGATGCCGAAGGCAAGGTCGACAACATCATCCTGCCGATCTACGGCCAGGGTCTGTGGTCTACCATGTATGCGTTTGTAGCGGTTGCGGCCGATGGCCAGACCATCAAGGGCATCACCTACTACGACCACGGTGAAACCCCGGGTCTGGGTGGCGAAGTCGAGAACCCGGCCTGGCGCGAGCTGTTCGTCGGCAAGAAGCTGTTCGACCAGAACGGTCAGCCTGCGCTGCGGGTGATCAAGGGTCATGCTCCGGCTGGTTCCGAGCATGAGATCGACGGCCTGTCCGGCGCGACCCTGACCGGTAACGGCGTACAGCATACCTTCGACTTCTGGATGGGTCCCAAGGGCTTCGGTCCTTTCCTGGCCAAGGTTCGTGCAGGAGAAATCAACAATGGCTGACAAGAGCGAAATGAAAAAGTTGCTGTTGACGCCTGTGCTCGGCAACAACCCCATCGCACTGCAGGTGCTGGGTGTCTGTTCCGCGCTGGCCGTTACCAGCCAGATGAAGACTGCGTTCGTGATGACGCTGGCCGTTACCGCGGTCACCGCCTTCTCCAACCTGTTCATCTCCCTGATCCGCAACCAGATCCCGAACAGCGTGCGGATCATCGCCCAGATGGCGGTGATTGCCTCGCTGGTTATCGTGGTTGACCAGGTGCTCAAGGCGTATGCCTACGACATCTCCAAACAGCTGTCGGTGTTCGTCGGCCTCATCATCACCAACTGTATCGTGATGGGCCGTGCCGAAGCCTACGCCATGAAGAGTGCCCCGCTGCCCTCCTTCCTGGATGGTATCGGCAACGGTCTGGGTTATGGCGCCGTGCTGCTGACCGTGGCCACCGTGCGTGAAATCCTGGGCTCCGGCACCTGGTTCGGCATCGAACTGCTGCCGCTGGTGAACAATGGTGGCTGGTATGTGCCGAACGGCCTGCTGCTGCTGCCGCCGAGTGCGTTCTTCATCATTGGTCTGATCATCTGGGGCGTACGCACCAAGGATCCCAAGCAGGTGGAGGCGAAGGATTAAGGTATGGAACACTATATCAGTCTGTTGATTCGCTCGATCTTCATCGAGAACCTGGCGCTCTCCTTCTTCCTGGGGATGTGTACCTTCCTGGCGGTGTCCAAGAA
The DNA here is from genome assembly GCF_002285935.1 of Aeromonas dhakensis. Lineage (NCBI taxonomy): Bacteria > Pseudomonadati > Pseudomonadota > Gammaproteobacteria > Aeromonadales > Aeromonadaceae > Aeromonas > Aeromonas dhakensis. The sequence continues at coordinate 4,432,422 of NZ_CP023141.1, read as the reverse complement.
GGTCAAGACCGCCATGGGCCTGGGTGTCGCCGTTATCGTGGTTCAGACCGTGGCCGTGCCGGCCAACAACCTGATCTACAACTACGTGCTCAAAGACGGTGCCCTGGTGTCCGGTCTGGATCTGAGCTTCCTGAGCTTCATCACCTTCATCGGGGTGATTGCGGCCCTGGTACAGATCCTGGAGATGGCGCTGGACAAGTATTTCCCGGCCCTCTACAACGCCCTCGGTATCTTCCTGCCGCTCATCACAGTGAACTGCGCCATCTTCGGTGGCGTCTCCTTCATGGTGCAGCGTGACTACAACTTCGTTGAGTCCGTGGTGTATGGCGTGGGTTCTGGAGCCGGCTGGATGCTTGCCATCGTGGCGATGGCGGGGATCCGCGAGAAGATGAAGTACTCCGATGTTCCGGAAGGCCTGCGTGGTCTCGGCATCACCTTCATCACCGCGGGTCTGATGGCGCTGGGCTTCATGTCCTTCTCTGGTATTTCCCTGTAATCGGAAAGGAAATATAGATGGAAATTATTCTGGGTGTGGTCATGTTCACCGTGATCCTGCTGGCCTTGGTGGCAGTCATTCTGTTCGCCAAGTCCAAGCTGGTGACCGCCGGTGACGTGACAATCAGCATCAACGGCGACCCGGCCAAGGCTGTGACCAGCCCGGCGGGTGGCAAGCTGCTCGGCGTGCTGGCCGGCAGCGGTATCTTCGTCTCCTCCGCCTGCGGCGGCGGCGGCTCCTGTGGTCAGTGCAAGGTACGGGTGAAATCCGGCGGCGGCGACATCCTGCCGACCGAGCTGGATCACATCAGCAAGGGCGAAGCCCGTCACGGCGAGCGTCTGGCCTGTCAGGTCACCGTTCGTTCCGACATGGACATCGAGCTGCCGGAAGAGATCTTCGGCGTGAAGAAGTGGGAATGTACCGTCATCTCCAATGACAACAAGGCCACCTTCATCAAGGAGCTCAAGCTGCAGATCCCCGATGGCGAGAGCGTGCCGTTCCGCGCCGGTGGTTATATCCAGATCGAAGCGCCTGCCCACCACGTGCAGTACAAGAACTTCGATATTCCCACCGAATATCGCGGTGACTGGGATCGCTTCAAGATCTTCGAGCTGGAGTCCAAGGTCAACGAGCCGATCATCCGTGCCTACTCCATGGCCAACTATCCGGAAGAGTTCGGCATCATCATGCTGAACGTGCGGATCGCGACCCCGCCGCCCAGCAACTGGACTGCCCCTCCCGGCCAGATGTCCTCCTACATCTTCAGCCTGAAGGCGGGCGACAAGGTGACCATCTCCGGTCCGTTCGGCGAGTTCTTCGCCAAGGACACCGACGCGGAAATGGTGTTCATCGGTGGTGGTGCCGGTATGGCGCCGATGCGTTCTCACATCTTCGATCAGCTGCGCCGTCTGAAGACCAAGCGCAAGATGAGCTTCTGGTACGGTGCCCGTTCCAAGCGCGAGATGTTCTATGTCGAAGACTTCGACATGCTGCAGGCCGAGAACGACAACTTCCAGTGGCACGTGGCCCTGTCTGATCCGCAACCGGAAGACAACTGGGACGGCTACACCGGCTTCATCCACAACGTGCTGTTCGAGAACTATCTCAAGAACCACGAGGCGCCGGAAGATTGCGAGTTCTACATGTGCGGTCCTCCCGTGATGAACGCTGCCGTCATCAACATGCTGAAAAACCTCGGCGTTGAAGACGAGAACATCCTGCTGGATGACTTTGGTGGTTAATCAATGCACAGTGTTGTAAAGACCTGGCTAGCCTTCGGGCTAGCCTTTTTCTTGACTGGGTGCGGTCAGGAACAAACGGTCCAATCGAAGCCGGAAATTCACATCACCGGCAGCACCATGGGTACCTACTACTCCATCAAGGTGGCGGACAACGTCATCACCGATCCCGCCAAGTTCCAGGCCGAGGTCGATGTACTGCTGGAGCGGGTGAACGATCAGATGTCGACCTACCGGCCGGACTCCGAGCTGTCGCGCTTCAACCAGCACCGCAGCTCGACGCCCGTGGTGGTCTCCCGCGATACCGCGCGGGTGGTGACCGAGGCCATTCACATTGGCCGTGAGAGCCGCGGGGCGCTGGACGTCACCGTCGGCCCCTTGGTCAATCTGTGGGGCTTCGGACCCGACGCGCGCCCGACCAAGACGCCGTCTGACGAGCTGATCACCCAGACCCGCCAGAAGACCGGGCTCGGCAATCTGCACGTGATCACCTCCGTCGATGCCGATACCCTGCAAAAGGACATCCCGGATCTCTACGTGGATCTCTCCGCCATTGCCAAGGGCTTTGGCGTCGACAAGGTGGCCGAGTATCTGGAGTCCCTGGGTTCGCGCAACTATCTGGTTGAGATCGGCGGCGAATTGCGGATCAATGGCGTCAACGGCAAGGGTCACCCCTGGCGCGTCGCCATCGAGAAACCGACGGCCAACGCCGGCTCGGTGCAGGAGGTGATAGTGGCGGGCGACAACGGGGTGGCGACCTCGGGCGAGTACCGCAACTATTACGAGCTGGACGGCAAGCGCTTCTCCCACACCATCGATCCCATGACCGGCAAGCCTATTCAGCACCGGATGGTGTCGGTGACCGTGATCCACCCCTCCTGCATGACTGCAGACGGGCTGGCGACCGTGTTCATGGTGCTCGGACCCGAGAAGAGCCTGGCCTACGCCAAGGAGCGGGGGCTGGCCATTTTCGTGATCACCAAGACGGATGAGGGTTTCGAGGAGTCTTACTCCGATGCCTTCAAACAGTATCTGGTTAGAAAATAAGGGGCGGTAACATGCAGATTTTTTTGATCACCTTCGGGGTGTTTCTGGTGGTGGTGGTGGCCATGGCCATCGGCTACATCTTCCAGAAGAAGACCATCTCCGGCTCCTGTGGCGGACTTGGCAGCATAGGTATCGAAAAAGAGTGTGATTGCCCGGAACCCTGCGACAACCGCAAGAAGAAGATGGCCAAGGAAGAGGCCCGTCGCAAGATGCTGGCCGAGAACCGGATCATCTGAGCGGGCAGGGGCACTCGCACCCATGTCGAAAGCAAAACGGGCTGACCCTTGGGTCAGCCCGTTCTTTATGGCGAGCGCTCAGTAGTCGTAGCGCTGGCACTCCTTCTTGTTGAATTCGGCCCGCCAGCGTGCCAGCTCCTCCTGCGTACCCAGCTCGTCTCCCTGTTTGATGGCCTTTTCCAGCGCCTCGATGCGCTCGTGCAACCAGCTACACTCGGCGGTCGGATTGTCCTTGCCAGTGCTCTGCTGCGGCAGCAGCAGGCAGAGCCCCAGAGCCAACCCCGGCCAGACTCCCTTCATCTCATTCTCCTTGTGCGATGGATTATAAATGGTGCCTTAAGAGTCTATGTCTGCCGGTCATTTCATGCCGATGGCAGAAATGGCAGGGCTGGGTTAGCATAGGCAGGTCACCTGTTTATTCGTACAGTGGTATGCGCAAGATCATTCACATCGACATGGACTGCTTCTATGCCGCGGTAGAGATGCGGGACAACCCGGCCCTGCGCGAGGTACCGCTGGCCATCGGCGGCTCGGCGGACAGGCGCGGTGTCATCTCGACCTGCAACTATGTGGCGCGCCGCTTCGGGGTGCGCTCCGCCATGCCGAGCGCGCTGGCACGCAAGCTCTGCCCGCCGCTGGTGCTCATTCCCGGCCGGATGGCGGTCTACAAGGAGGTCTCCCGCCAGCTGCGGGCCATCTTTCTGCGCTACACCGAGCAGGTGGAGCCGCTCTCCCTCGATGAGGCCTATCTCGACGTGACGATGAGCCCCTGCTGTGGCGGCAGTGCCACCCTGATGGCCCGCGAGATCCGCGCCGCGATCAATGCCGAACTGGGGCTGACCGCCTCGGCCGGGGTGGCGCCGAACAAGTTTCTGGCCAAGCTCGCCTCCGAGCAGCGCAAGCCGGACGGCCTGTTCGTGATCCGCCCGCAGGAGGTGGATGAGTTCGTGCGCCAGCTGCCCCTCGGCAAGCTGCCCGGCATCGGTCGCAAGACCGCGGATCGGCTGGAGTCGCTCGGCCTTTACTCCTGCGAAGATGCACGTCAGCTCGGCAACGAGGAGCTGATAGCCCGTTTCGGCAAGCTCGGGGAGATGCTGGCCGGGCGGATCTGGGGCCACGACGAGCAGCCGGTACAGGCCCAGCGGGTGCGCAAGACCATAGGGGTGGAGACCACCCTGGCCAGCGACGTGCTGGATGAGGCCGCCTGTTGGCAGGTACTGAGCAGGCTCATTCCCGAGCTGGAGCAGCGATTCTCGGCCAGCCACGGCAAGGAGCAGTTGATGGGGCAGGGGATCAAGCTCAAGTTTGCCGATTTCCAGCAGACCACCGTCTACCGGCGCGGGGGTTACCAGCCGGAGCGGTTTCACGATCTGTTGCACGAAGGTTTGCTGCGGGCACAGGGCAAACCCATTCGGCTACTGGGATTGGTGGTCGGCCTGCCGGCGGCCGGCGAAGTGAACCAACTTGCCCTGGATTTAGCGTGATAAGGTTAAGTTTTTGTTTCTAAAACCGATACACTGATCACATCAGTATGAAGCTAGGAAATGGTGGCATGAGTTCTCTTTCTGTTCAGGGGCGGATCACCCTGATCGCCGGTTGTTGTTTGTTGGCCAGTGCCGGTGCCCTGGTGGCCTCTTCTCTCTTCAGTGCTGCCAACATGCAGGATCAGGTGCTGACTTCTACCACGGCGGAAGCCCAGAGTGCGGCCGAAAACTGGATGAAGGCGATGGGCTCGGAGCAGGCGGCCAAGGTGACCAGTTATCTGGACGAGGCCTACTTCCGGGCAACCCTGCTGGGCCAGGGGATCCTGTTCCAGCGCAAGAACGCGGCCGACAATTTCGGCTCCTCCGAATCACTGCGTACCGCCGTCAACCAGCAACTGCATGACGCGGCCGCCTCCTCCGATCACCTGCTCGGCGTCTATGCGGTGTTCGAGCCGGACCAGCTCGACGGCGAAGACAGCAACTACCACGGCTCCAGCGCGCTGGGCTCCAACGATCAGGGGCGTTTCTCCACCTACTGGGCGCGGGTCGACGGCAAGATTGAACCCGAGGTGCAGGACGAATCCGTGCTGGCGGACGAGAGCCCGACCGCGGCCGGCGGGGTGGAGAACGAGTGGTATCGCTGCAGCATTCGCAGCAAGGCCCTCTGTCTGCTGGAGCCTTATCTGGACGATGTGGGGTCGCAAAAGGTATTGATGACCTCGGTGACAGTGCCTCTGCTGGAGCAAGACAAGCTGCTCGGCATGGTCGGGGTCGATATCTCGCTGACCGCGCTGCAGAGTCTGGTCAAGGAGATGGATCAGGAGCTCTATGAGGGGCAGGGCAAGGTGCTGCTGGTGAGCAGTCAGGGCCGTGTTGCCGGGGTGGACGGCTTCGACGTCACCCTGGGCAGTCCGCTCGGTCAGCAGTATCAGACCCTGACGGCCGCCTTGCAGGGCTGGCTGGGCCAGGGGCAGGTGGCCAGTCGCTGGAGTCCGGACGGCAACCTGCTGCAGACCTTCGTACCGGTCAAGATGCGCGGTACGGAACAGAAATGGGGCATCTACATCGAGCTGCCGCGCAGCGTGGTGCTCGCCTCGGCCCTTCAGCTGCAGGACGATCTCTCCGGCCAGGCCAGCCGCAGCGTGATGACCCAGCTGCTCATCGGTGGCCTCATCTCGGCGGTGGCGCTGATCTGCATCTGGCTGATGGCCCACCAGATAGTGGCCCCCATCCGCGCCGTGGTGGCCCGCCTCAAGGACATTGCCAGCGGCGAGGGGGATCTCACCCAGCGCATCGAGCTGCGCCGTGACGACGAGATAGGCGAGCTGGCCAAGTGGTTCAACAGCTTCTTGAACAAGCTGCAGAGTACCATCAGCCAGGTCATAGATACCGTTGCCGGCACTCGTGCCAGCGCCGAACAGGCGGCCAGTGTCGCCGAACGCACCAGTGCCGGCATGCAGGCCCAGTACCAGGAGGTAGACCTGGTGGCGACCGCGTTCGAGGAGTTGAGCGCCACCGCCCTGCAGGTGGCCAGCAACGCCAACTCGGCGGTGGCCGCTGCCAACCAGGCCGACACGGCGGCGCAGGAGGGCAAGTACGTGGTGGCCGACACCCAGGAGGCGATGCGCAAGCTGATGGCGGTGATCAGCGATGCCAAGCCGGTGGTGGAGCACCTGTCAGCCAACAGCGAGAACATCAACGACATCCTGGTGGTGATCCAGGGGATCGCCGAGCAGACCAACCTGCTGGCGCTCAACGCCGCCATCGAGGCGGCGCGGGCCGGCGAGCAGGGCCGTGGTTTTGCGGTGGTGGCGGACGAGGTGCGCAATCTGGCGGGCCGCACCCAGAACGCCATCGTCGAGATCCAGACCCTCATCGGCCAGCTGCAATCCGGCACCGAGGCGGTGGTGAAGGCGATCATGACCGGCCACGGTCAAGCGGATCTGACGTTGACCAAGGTGGACCTGTCGGTCAGCGTGCTGGAGCAGATCATCCACGCGGTCGGCACCATTCATCAGATGAACGAGCAGATCGCGAGGGCGGCGCAGGAGCAGAGCGGGGTGGCGGATGAGATCAATCGCAACGTCAGCAACATTCGCGATGTGAGCCACACCATCCGGGCCGAGGCGGCCAGCTCCGCCGAAAATGGTCGCGAGCTGTCGGCGCTGGCCGACAAGCAGCAGCAACTGGTGGGGCAGTTCAAGGTATAGGGATAAGAAAAAAGGCGCCTTCCAACCGGAGGCGCCAAACACATTCAGATGACAGACTGGGTTAAATCGGTCTGATTTAAGCCCCTCTTCCCGCAGAGGAAGAAACACAACACCACAATCGCACTCCAGAGACTCACAAAAATCACATGTAAACCAACATGGAAGAGAAAAAGTGAGCCATATGGCAACGGATTGCGAAGCGAATTATGTTTATTCACTGGTCGACCCGCAACCGACAAATTATAATGCGGCCCATTAGAAAAACTCATCGTCGGCTGGTCTCATGTCTCGTCGTTTACCCCCGCTCAACGCACTGAAAGCGTTTGAAGCTGCGGCTCGTCATTTAAGCTTCACCCGCGCTGCGGAGGAGCTGTTCGTGACCCAAGCCGCCATCAGTCACCAGATCAAGGCGCTGGAAGAGTACCTCGGTATCAAGCTGTTTCGCCGCAAGAACCGTTCTCTGTTGCTGACCGAGGAGGGGCAGGGCTACTTCCTCGACATCAAGGACATCTTCACCTCCATTTCGGAGGCGACCGACAAGTTGCTGGCCCGCAGCGCCAAGGGCGCGCTCACCGTTTCTCTGCAGCCGAGCTTCGCCATCCAGTGGCTGGTGCCGCGGCTGGTCAAGTTCAGCGAACGTCATCCCGACATCGACGTGCGGATCAAGGCGGTGGACATGGACGAGGGCTCGCTCACCGACGACGTGGACGTGGCCATCTACTACGGACGTGGCAACTGGCCTGGCCTGCGGGCCGACAAGCTGCACACCGAGTATCTGATCCCGGTCTGTTCACCGCTGCTGCTGACCGGTCCCAAGCCGCTGCGCACCCCGGACGATCTGACCCGCCACACCCTGCTGCACGACACCTCGCGTCGCGACTGGAAGGCCTGGTTTCGCCAGCTCGACATCGATGCCCCCAACGTCAACCAAGGGCCCATCTTCAGCCACTCCACCATGGTGATCCAGGCCGCCATTCACGGCCAGGGGGTGGCCCTTGGCCACAGCGTGCTGGCCCAGCCAGAGATAGAGGCGGGCCGCCTCATCTGCCCGTTTGAGCAGGTGCTGGTGAGCAAGAACGCCTTCTATCTGGTGTGCCAGGAGCAGCAGTCCGATCAGGGCAAGATAGTCGCCTTCCGCGACTGGATGCTGGAACTGGTGGAGCAGGAGGAGGCCCGTCGCCGGGCCCGACTGGCCGATGCATGAGGTGATCCGGGAGGGGGCGGTTGATGCCCCCGTTCGCATTCTGTTGGCACACGGTGCCGGGGCGGGCATGGAGCACGCCTTTCTGGCCGAGCTGTCGCGGCTGCTGGCCGGGCCCGACATCGAGGTGGTGCGTTTCAACTTTCCCTACATGAGCAAGCGTGCCCTGGATGGCAAGCGTCGTCCGCCGGACCGGCAGCCCGCCCTGCTCGACCATTGGCGCCAGATGATCAAGGCGTTTGCTCATCCCAGACTGTTTCTGGCGGGCAAATCCATGGGCGGGCGGATGGCGGCTGAACTCTATCAGGAGAGTGAGGACGAGATGAATGCTGCAGGATTGCTCATTCTCGGGTATCCTTTCCACCCCCCGGCCAAGCCCGACCGCTGGCGGGGCGAGGTGCTCAAGCAGATCAAGACGCCAACCCTGCTGTTGCAAGGGGAGCGCGATACCTTCGGCACCCGTGCCGAACTGACTGATTTCCCCTTCTCATCCGCCGTATCGGTCCATTGGCTGACCGATGGTGATCATGGCTTCAAGCCGCGCAAGAGCAGCGGTGCGAGCGAGCAGGGCAACCTGCGCCAGGCGGCCGAACGGATCAAGGATTTCATTGCGACCATCCCGGCGCGGGGTTGAGGCTGGCGCGGGACAATAAGGAGGCAAGGGATGCAATTTCATCGACATTGGCTGGTGCTGGCGGGCTTTTTCGGCCTGACGGCGACCATGCTGGGCGCCTATGGTGCCCACGGTCTGGCGGCCACCGGCATCGACCCTTCGCGTCTGGCGGCCTTCAATACCGCCGTGCAGTATCAGTTTTTTCACGCCCTGGCCCTGCTGGTGCTGGGGTGGTGCGGTGTGCGCAGCAAGGTGATCAACCTGGCTGGCACCGCCTTTGTGCTGGGGATCCTGGGATTCTCCGGCAGTATTTACGCCATGGTGCTGCTTGGCAGCAAGGGCTTGGGGCTCATCACCCCGGCCGGTGGCCTCTGTTTTATGTTGGGATGGGCGGCCCTGATGTGGGCTGGCTGTCGTCTTGGAGGAAAGAATGAATAATCTGCTGCTTTATTGCCGCCCCGGTTTTGAGAAAGAGGCGGCGGCAGAGATCACCGAACGAGCCACTAACATGCAGTGTTATGGCTTTGCCCGGGTCAAGGACGACAGCGGCTACATCATCTTCGAATGCTACGGTGAGGAAGAGGCCGATCTGCTGGCGCGCAAGCTGCCGTTCAAGGAGCTCATTTTCATCCGCCAGATGCTGGTGGTGACCTGCGAGCTCAAGGAGCTGGATCTGGCGGATCGGATCACCCCGATCATCGAGGCGACCCGCGACTACGCCATCTGCGGTGATCTGCGGGTGGAGACGGCCGACACCAACGAGGCGAAGGAGCTCTCCGCCTTCTGCCGCAAATTCACCGTGCCGCTGCGCCAGGCGCTGCGCAGCAACGAGATCCTGACCAAGAAGGAGACCCCGAACCGTCCGGTGTTCCACGCCTTCTTCCTGGCCAACGACCACGTGTTGCTGGGTTACTCCTACTCCTTCAACAACTCCGCCTTCCACATGGGGATCCCGCGCCTGCGCTTCCCTGCCGATGCGCCAAGCCGCTCCAGCCTCAAGCTGGAAGAGGCCTTCTACGTGTTCGTACCGCGGGAAGAGTGGGACGTGCGGCTGCGCTCCGGCATGAAGGCGGTGGATCTCGGTGCCTGCCCGGGCGGCTGGACCTATCAGCTGGTGCGTCGCGACATGATGGTGACCGCGGTGGACAACGGTATGATGGCGCAATCCCTGATGGATACCGGCCAGGTCAAGCACATCCGCGATGACGGCTTTGTCTGGCGTCCCAGCAAGAAGAACATCTACTGGCTGGTGTGTGACATGGTCGACAAGCCGGCACGGGTGACCCACATGATCGCCGACTGGTTCCGCGAGGGCGATTGCCAAGAAGCCATGTTCAACCTCAAGCTGCCGATGAAGAAGCGCTACGCCGAGGCGGTGCACAACATCCAGGTGCTGCGTGAACTGCTGGCGGAGATCGATGGCGGCTTCATCATTCAGGCCAAGCAGCTCTACCACGATCGCGAAGAGATCACGGTGCATGTCTTCAACAAGTACTGGGTCTCCAAGCTCTCCCCCCAGGAGTGAAGGCTGGCTGACATGGGCTGACAAAAAGGCCGACAACCCCAAGGTTGTCGGCCTTTTTATTCGGCTTGCGTTCAGAAGCGATAGTCAAAACGCAGCGAGGATTCGCCATCGGTAAGCTTGAGCTCGATGTCGAGCGGTATGGTGCGATCGGTCGGGCTGAACTCCAGCTTGACGCCGTTGCTGCGCAGCTTGAGAGAGGTGTTCATGCCGGCGGTCTTGAACTTGATCCTGGGCTTGTGCTGTTCGAAGGAGAGGCTGACGCTCTTCTCGGCGGTCAGGTTGAGCTTCTGATAGGGAGTGACCTGACTGTTGCCATTGCTGTCGGTGACGACATCCATCCCGAAGGAGAGGGGTTTGGGAGCCTTGAGCAGGTCATTGGTATCCAGGGTGGATTGCCAGACCTGGCTGGCCGGCTGGGTGGATGGCGGCAGCTGGGGCCAGGCATTCTCGACCGGTCTGTCTATTGCCATGACATTGCTGCTGATGAGCAACAGGGTAACGATAGCGCGCATAATGGATCTCCTTATCCCTTATCTATTGAACATAGTAGCCAATCGACAAAGGGGGGAGCGCGCCGTGAGATAAAACAAAGGGAGCCGAAGCTCCCTTTTTAAATCAACAAGTTGGCACCAATTACAAACGATCTATGATGGATTGGGTGAACTCGCTGGTGGAGGCGTTGCCCCCCAGATCCCGGGTCACCCGGTCGCCGGATTCGATGGTGGCGCGCACCGCTTCGCGAATGCGCTCGGCCTTGTCCTGCATGCCCAGATACTCCAGCATCTGGATGGAGGCGAGGATCACCGAGGTGGGGTTGGCGATGTTCTTGCCGGCGATGTCCGGGGCAGAGCCGTGCACCGCTTCGAAGATGGCGGCGCCATCACCGATGTTGGCGCCCGGCGCCATACCGAGGCCGCCGACCAGACCGGCACACAGATCCGAGAGGATGTCGCCGAACAGGTTGGTGGTGACCATGACGTCGAAGCGCTCCGGGTACATCACCAGGTTCATGCAGGCGGCATCGACGATCATCTCTTCGCTCTGGATGTCCGGGTAGCGGCTGGCCACCTCACGGGCCACTTCCAGGAACAGACCGGAGGTGGACTTGAGGATGTTGGCCTTGTGGATGATGGTGACCTTTCTGCGCCCTTCCTGACGGGCCAGCTCGAAGGCGAACTTGACGATGCGCTCGGCCCCTTCGCGGGTGATGATGCTCATCGCCTCCGCGCTCTGGTTGTCATCGCTGCGCTTCTGACCTGCCCCCGAATACATCCCTTCGGTGTTTTCACGCACCGTGATGATGTCGATGTTGTCGTAACGGCTGCGGGTGCCCTTGAAGGAGAGAACGGGACGCACGTTGGCGTAGAGGTTGAACTTCTTGCGCAGGGAGACGTTGATGGAGGTGAAACCGCCGCCGACCGGGGTGGTGAGGGGGCCTTTCAGGGTGACCTTGTTCTTCTCAATCAGGTCGAGTGTGGCCTGGGGCAGCAGCTCGCCGTGCTTCTCCAGCGCCACCAGACCGGCGTCCGCGTATTCGTATTCGAAGTCACAACCGGCGTGGGTCAGGATCTGGATGGCGGATTCGATGATGCTGGGGCCGATGCCGTCGCCCGGGATGACGGTAATTTTTCTTTTTGACATGAGACGTATCCACTTCTAGGGAACAGAGGGGGAGGATTCGGCGGTTTTATACCATTTCTCCACCTAACCCTCCATGTTTCTTTACATTCTATCTGTTTTTGTCAACAGCGAGAGTGAGTCCGGTCATGCTTGGCGAGATAGCGTCATCAGGCATCCGGGGTGGGCGGATAACGGATCTCCCGCAGGTTGAAGCCAAGGGGGATGTCCCGCTGCAGCCGTACCAGTCGCTGGGCCAGCAGGGCCTCATCCTGGTGCTGACGCAGCTTGAGCAAAGGCTTGGCGGCGTCCTCCTGCTGGCAGGCGGTCAGCATGGCAGCGAGATCGCCGTATTGTTGCAGCAGCTGGGTGGCTGTCTTGGGGCCGATGCCGGGCACCCCCTTGATGTTGGAGCCACCGATGCCGGTCAGGGCCCAGAAGTCCACCAGCTGGGCCGGGGCTACGCCGTATTGCTGCTCGACGAAGGCGGCATCCAGCCAGCGCTTGTTGAAGTAGTCGCGGATCCGGATCTGCGGGCAGATGAGCTGGCAGAAGCCCTTGTCGGTGGAGATGATGGTGGCGCTGGCACCGTGCTGGGCAATGCCGCTGGCCAGGGTGGCGATGAGATCGTCCGCCTCGTCGGTCTGGGAGAGCAGGGCATCGACACCGCACTCCCAGAAGGCATCCTGCAGCTCGTTCAGCCCTTCGCGCAGCTCGGCCGGCATGGGGGTGCGTCCCTCCTTGTAGGCGGGATAGACCTCCTTGCGCCAGCTGTGCACCTCGCCATCGAACACCGCGATGACGTGGGTCGGCTCGCTGCCGGCCAGCAGCTTGCGGCAGGTATTGATGAGGTTGGCACGGGTGGCGATCAACGCCTGGGCCGGAGTCAGCGCCTGCTGAGTCTGCACCGCGTGCAGCCGGCGGATGAGGTTGAGGGCATCGATGATGAGCAGGTGTGGCCTTGGGTTTGACATGGGGCACTCTTGGCAGTCGGAACGCCCCATTGTAACAAACCAGCGGGCTCAATGGGGGATTGATGGCCGAAGGGGAGGCCGCAACAAAAAGGGGCGCCATGCGCCCCTCGTTTCATCTGTGCTGCCCGTCAGCGCACGATTTCGTAGCAGGGCACATACTGGCTGCCCGGCAGCTTCATGCGCTGCTGTTTGACGAAGCTCTCCAGCAGCTTGTCCATCAGGTGCATCAGCTCCTTGTCACCATGGATCTTGAACGGCCCCTTCTTCTCGATGGCGCGGATGCCCCCTTCCTTGACGTTGCCGGCGACGATGCCGGAGAAGGCACGGCGCAGGTTGGCCGCCAGCAGCTGGGGCGGCTGGTTGCGGTGCAGATCCAGGCTGGCCATGTTGGCGTGATCCGGCTCGAACGGCAGCTGGAACTCCGGCTCGATCTTGAGGGACCAGTTGAAGGAGTAGGCATCCCCTACCGACTTGCGGTATTCGCGGATCTTCGGCATCGCCTCCTTCATCACCCGGGCCACCTCGGGGGCATCGCCGATGATGATGCGGTAGAGGCTGGTGGCCGCTTCCCCCAGGGTCGCCTTGACGAAGTCATCGATGGCGCGGAAGTAGTCGGCACTCTCTTTCGGGCCGGTCAGCACGATGGGCATGGGTTGCCGCTCGTTGGCCGGGTGCATCATGATGCCGAGCAGGTAGAGCAGCTCCTCGGCGGTGCCGACCCCGCCCGGGAAGATGATGATGCCGTGGCCGAGACGCACGAAGGCCTCCAGCCGCTTCTCGATGTCCGGCAGGATCACCAGCTCGTTGACGATGGGGTTGGGCGGCTCGGCGGCGATGATGGAAGGCTCGGTGAGGCCGATGTAACGGCCGTTGCGCACCCGCTGCTTGGCGTGGCCAACGGCGGCCCCCTTCATCGGGCCCTCCATGGCGCCCGGGCCACAGCCGGTACAGATGTTGAGCTCGCGCAGCCCCAGCTCGCTGCCGACCGCACGGGTGTACTGGTACTCGATCTCGTTGATGGAGTGGCCGCCCCAGCAGACCACCAGATTGGGGTCGGCGCCGGGCAAGATCGCCTTGGCGTTGCGCAGGATGGCGAACACCACGTTGGAGATGTGGGTGGAGCTGGTGAGGTTGACCAGCCGGTTCGACTCCAGCTGGGTCGACACATAGAGGATGTCGCGCAGCACGGAGAAGAGGTGTTCCTGAATGCCGCGGATGATCTCGCCATCGACGAAGGCGTGCTCGGGGGCGTTGAACAGCTCGAGCTTGACCCCGCGCTCACGCCGGATCACATGAATATCAAAGGATTTGAAGCGCTCCAGTATCTCTTTGGAGCTGTCGGTATGGCTGCCGGAGTTGAGTACCGCCAGCGAGCAGTTGCGAAACAGTTGATAGATATCGCTGGAGGCGGTTTGCTTGAGGCGGTCCACCTCGAGCTGGGACAGCAAGTCCATGCTGCCGACTGGATTGATGTGCGTAATCATATGTTCCCCTTTCACTCGCTTGTTATCGTTGTGCTTTTCCCTGGGGAGAAAACGGGATGCCCAGTGGCATCCCTTGAATTTGATAGTAGTTGCAAGCGGTGGGGCAGGGGAATAGGGGGAAAGTGCGTTTGCTGCTTTTTTAGGCACTCGTCAGGCCAGATTCACCTGATCCCGACCCGAGTGCTTGGAGCTGTAAAGCGCCTTGTCGGCCCGCTCGAACGCATCCGTGGTGTGGTCTCCCTCCCTGAACAGGGTGGCGCCGATGGAGATGGTGATCTCGACCCTGGCATCCCGAAAGCGGAACGGAATGCTCTTGATGGTCTGGCGCAAGGTTTCCAGCGGTTTCTGGTACTTGTCCGGATTGATGTTCGGCAGCAACACCACGAACTCCTCGCCGCCGAAGCGGGCGATGAAGTCGGTGTCGCGCAGGGCCCCCTGCAGCGCCTTGGCCACTACCTTCAACGCCTTGTCGCCGGCCATGTGGCCGTAGTTGTCGTTGATGTTCTTGAAGTGGTCGATGTCGATGATGGCCAGGCACAGCGGGGTGCCGTAGCGCAGCCAGCGCTTGTATTCGAGCTCGAGCCGCTCGTCGAGGGCCGCCCGGTTGTGCACCTGGGTCAGGCTGTCGAGGAACAGCTTGTGTTTCTGGATGGTGAGCCGCTTCTTGTACTCTGCGGTCTCCTCCTTCATCAGTCGCAGCTTGGCCTCCATGGTGGAGAGGCGGGTCAGCAGGTGGCGTTCGCGGGCGGCCATGGCCTCCCTGTCTTGCAGCAGCAGGCTGATGGCGCCCATGTGGCCTGAGATGGCCTCCTTGAGGTCGCCCAGGGTGTCATGGCTGGCCAGGGTATGGTCGATGGCTTTGAGCTCCTGGTCGATGGCCTTGCGGGTATCCAGAGTGGCACTTTGCAGGGCCCGTCCCTCGTCGAGGGATTCGGTGAAGCTGAAGTGGACGGCCGAGAGGCTCTCATTGAGGGTGCTGAGAAACGCCTGGGAGGCTTTGCGCTCCTCGCGGGTGCCCTCGATGATGAGCTCGATCACCTGCAGGCAGATCTCGGCCAGCAGGGGAGGGGTGATGCCATTGAGCAACTGGCGGCGAATGTCCGCCAGGCTCTCGCCCACCGCACCGGCAAAGTCGAGCTCGGTGATGAGCCGCTGCAGCTCGTCGGCGATGTGGGCGTGGATCTTGACGTCAAATGGGGCATCCGGCTCGGGGGCGGCCAGATCGGTGACCACCTCAGGCTGACTGCTCTGGGCCAGCAGGGGCTGGCTGGGCAACAGCTGGATCTTGATGGCCTGCTGGTAGAACTCCAGCAGCCGGATCACCTTCTTCTGGTGATCGCCGATGCCATAGCCATCCGGGCTCGCCAGAAACTCCTTGAGGGATTTGCGGGTATCTTCCGGGAAGCCCTTGATGGCCTTGAGTTGCTTGGAGCCGAGTTCGATGGCGGACTTGGTCAGGGAGATGGACTCTTCCAGCGCGTTGCCGTGCTGCTGCAGCAGCTTCTCGATGATGGCGAGATCGGCGTCGAGGGAGGAGAGCGGCGGGTTGCCGTCGAGTTTCTGCTTGAGCTTGGCGAGCTTGTTGTCCAGCTCCCGGTCGTGACCGCGGCAGGCCTGCATCAGCTTGGCGATGAACTGGATGCTGCGGGCGCGCTCGGTATCGGAGAAGGAGACAATGCCGTCCAGCTCCAGCTGTTTTTGCTGAAGGGATTCCCTGAGTCTGGCCAGTTGTCCGGCTACGGCAGCGATATCATTCATTATTCAGGTCGCCCTGTTGTCATTATCGTTGTTGTGTTGGATAGCAACAGCGGTCGAACCCAGTTCCAGACCCAGTTGAATATCTATTCGTCACTGATCAACCGGCACTCTCTTCCGTGCTTCCGTGAAAGTTGAAGCCAATTAACCCATTGCTTTTCATGAGAAGAATTTACTTTTACCAGTCCCTTGTCAATTGCCATCAAGCAGCATTGCCACACATCCCCATTAAAAAATGCGGCCTGCTGGCAATCGATGGCAGCCAGCTCCAACCAGACGCTTTGCTGGGATTTTTCACTGAGCTGAATGGCTCCTGCCAGCGCCAGATAGCAGAGGTCGAACAGCCCGTGATGATCGAGGGCGGTGGCCGCCTTGGGCAGGAAGGGGTGGCTGACGATGCCGAGGCTGATGTGGCGATCGAGCGGATGCTGGCAAGGGAACTCGGCCAGTGCGGCGAGCAGCTCGCGGGCCAGCCGGTGCAGATCCTCCACATGGCGCTGGGGCACCACATAGAGCAGATGGCCTTCGCGAAGGTCGTAGATGCGGCCATCCTGCGGGGTGAGGCCGTTGACGTAGGCACCGAAGGCCTGCTCTATCTCGCGGCTCACCTGATAGCCGTGCTGCTCCAGGCTGTTGACCAGGAAGGGGACCCGAAACAGCAGGTAGTGCAGCTTGTCGTCAAATTCGCTGCTGGGCAGCTCGCTCAGATACCAGCGCTCGGAGCGCTGCTGGCGCTTGGCCATCTCCCGTGGCCAGCGGCTCATCAGTCGCTGCCAGTTGGCCAGCCCGGTGCGCGGCTCGAGCAGCAGCGCCTCGCCCAGCTGCTTGCCCTGCAGGCGGGCGACCCGCAACTTGAGCCAGAGGGTGAAGAAGAGGTAGATGAACAGGGTCAGCAGCAGGCCGGTTATCACGCTCGACCAGAGGTAGCGATCCTGTTGATGCTTGCTGGTGCTGAGCTGCTGCTCCAGCTCCTTGATCTGCTGTTCACGCTCCACCTGGGCGTAGTTGTCGCGGATCGCCTCCTGCTCCAGATCGACCTGCTGCTGGCGGACCTGCTCGCTGCGCTGGTGGAAATTCTTGTAGCTCTCCAGTGCCTGCTGCAGATAGCCCTTCTGCTCGTAGGCCGCCGAGAGCAGACGGAAGATCTCGAACTGGCGCTGGGTGTCGCCGATCTGGTTGGCCAGCGCCAGCGCGTTCTCCAGCTGCAGGATGGCGATGCCCGCCTCCTTCTGCTTGAGGTGCAGCTCGCCCAGCAGCAGCAGGGTGTCGATCAGCGGCTCCTTGTCATCCCCCAGCTCGTGGGACTGGCGGGCCGCGGTGAGGTAGTTGCGGGCCAGGGTCAGGTTGCCGGTTTCCAGATAGGTTTTGCCTATTTCGTACTTGAGGTTGGCGATGCGGGTGCGGTTGTTGCCCTCGTCCAGCAGATCCAGGGCGTTGAAGAAGTAGACCAGCGCCATGTTCATCTCGCCCTGCTCCCGGTTGAGGCGGGCCAGCACAATCAGGGCGTCGCTCAGCAGGGAGGGATTACCGAGGGCGTGGAAGTAGTTGGCTGCCTCATTGGCATATTGCAGCGCCTTCTGCGGCTCCTGCTCCTCTTCATAGAGGTTCACTATCTGGTTCGACAGCAAGCCGAGGAAGAGGGGATCCTGCAGGCCCCTGGCCTGCTGCTGGGCGTCGATGTAGTCGCCCAGCGAGAGCTGCGGCTGCTTGAGGGCGTGGTAGAGATCGCCGCTCACCGCGCTGACCCAGGCGCTGGCCAGCGGGTTCTTGGTCTGATCCGCCCAGCGGCGGGCTTCGGCCAGCTGGCGTTTGGCCTCGTCGAACTGGTGCGCCTCTATGCTGGCATTGGTGCGCAGCAGCCGGCTGTAAACCTGCAGCTGGCTCTCTTTCAGGCTGGGGGTGCTGAGCAGGGTCTCCAGCTGACCGAGCAGGCCGCTGCTGGCACCGTGGGAGCGTTCCAGCAGGTTCTGGCTGCGGATCTTGAGGTAGAGGCCGTGGGCCTGCAACTCCAGCTGCTGCTCCTTGGCCGCCATGGCGATGCCCTGATCGAGGGACTTCTGGGCGGCCTGGAACTGGCCCAGTTGCAGCAGGCACTCCCCCTTGAGCAGGTGGGCGCCGGTGGCCTGGGCGGCGGTGCCATAGCTCAACAGTGGCTCGCGGTAGCCGTACTCCTGGCGATTGCTGATGATTTGCTTGGGATTATTGGCCGTGCGCGCAAGAAAGGCGGAGGTGATCTGCACGCATCTGGCAGGATCGGTCAGCACCAGGGTCTGGGCCTGTTGCAGATCGATGGACAACTGCTCCTTGGCCAGATCCAGATCAGGAGCGGACAGGGAGGACATCATCATTGCCAGAAAAAACAGTTGATTCATTGGATTAAGGGCAGCACGGGAGTGAGGGCATGTTATCCAAGCCCGCCCCCGTGCGTCCAGAGTTTACTGACAGATTGCGCGCCAGCCCCGTTATCCGGGCGCTGGCGGCGCAGAGCGGCGGGGGCAGGGCCTGCGGATTATTGCCGGATCAGGCGCAGGTTGGCCGGCACTACTTCCCAGTCGCTGCGAAACGGGTTGATGTCCAGGCCGCCGCGGCGGGTGTAGCGGGCGTAGACGGTCAGCTGGCTCGGTGCGCAGAAGTGCTTGAGATCGGTGAAGATCCGCTCGATGCACTGCTCGTGGAACTCGTTGTGCTGGCGAAACGAGATGAGGTAGCGCAGCAGTTTTTCCCGGTCCAGCTGCGGGCCGCGATAGTGGATCACCACGGAGCCCCAGTCCGGCTGGCTGGTCACCAGGCAGTTGGATTTGAGCAGGTGGCTGTGCAGGGTCTCCTCCACCTCCTGGCTGCCGGCCGCACCTTGCAGCAGGTCGGCATCGAACTCGTAGCGGTCCACCTCGATATCCTGCTCGTCGATGCACTCGCCCGGCAGGGCGGCAATGTGGTGCGGAGCCTGGGCCAGCGGGAACAGGGTGACGCTCACATCGCTGCCGGCACAGGCGCTCAAATCCTTGACCAGCATGGCCTGCACTGCTTCCAGCGAGTCGCAGCGGGTCTGGTTGAAGGAGTTGAGATAGAGCTTGAACGACTTGGATTCGATGAGGTTCGCGCTGGTGGCAGGCACCGAGACCTCGCCGACGGCGACCATGGGCTTGCCTTTGGCATTGAGCCAGGAGAGCTCGTACAGGGTCCAGACGTCGCAGCCCTGGAACGGCAGCTCGCCGCCAAGACCAAGGTCGTCGCGGTTCAGACTGCGGGGCACCGGCTGCAGCAGGGCCGGGGTGTACTGGCTGATGTAGGCCGATTGCTGGCCGAGACTCAGCCCCTGCAGGGCGCTGGCGCCGGCGTATCTATCTTGTTTGCTCATCTGTGTGACTCGAACGTTGAATGGGCGATGGCAGAGGCATGGGCCCCGCTTGGGGTGGCAAGGCGGGGAGTGCCGGCTGGCGATCCGCGCTTCACCTTGTCTGCTCATGGCTTTGATGGTGCAATAGCGGACTTTGGCAGCAATTGTGGGGAATTTCGATGTCGGATCAAGTCTTGTCTGCCCTGGAACACTTTTTTTTGCGCTGGCAGCGCGACGGCGAGGCGAGGCGAGGGCTGCCCCTGTGCGAGTGGGAGGCGGACTGGCGCTCCCCCTGCGAGCTGGATGAACCCAAAGAAGGTCGGGTCGCCTGGCGCCCGCATCGGCGCACCGAGCCCGCCGATTTCACGGCGATGAACGAGGCGCTCGAGCTGACCCTGCACCCGGCCGCGCAGGCCCTGTTTGGTGGCTGGTTCAGCCGCCCTGTGCCCTGCCTCTACAAGGGGCTGCGGCTCGAGTTTGTGCTGCCCTGGAACGAGGCGGATCTCGACCTGCTCAAGGAGAACCTTATCGGCCACCTGCTGATGCTGCGCAAGTTGAAGCGCAGCCCCTCCCTGTTCATCGCCACCACCCGCAACGAGATGACGCTGGTATCGCTCGACAACGAGAGTGGTCAGGTGTGGCTGGAGTGGCTCGACTCGGGCCGCCGATTGGTGCTGGCGCCTTCTCTGCCCGCGTTCCTCGAGCGGCTGGAGACCCTGCCGCAATAAGCGGCGTCAGCCACAATGAAAAACGCCTTGCCGACCGGCAAGGCGTTTTTGTTTGGTTCACCGCCGGGCTCAGTCCTTGAAATCCCAGGAGAGGTTGGCGACCAGCCGGCAGGGATCGCACTTGAAGTCGAAGATCTCGTGCAAGGGCTCGGCCAGTGCCCACTCGCCGCCGCAGCCCGGACAGGGGCGGGCCTTCTCCTCGGCCGCACTGCGGCCGCCCACCCGGTAGAGGTAGTAGTAGGTAGGGATGCCGGTGAGGGCTTCCAGCCGCTTGCCGAGATCGCTGCCACGGCGCTGGAGCCGGCTGCCCACCTCACCGATTTCGTGCAGCGCCGCATGTTCGGCGATGGAGCCGTTCATCTGCAGCTGATCGCACGCCTCCCAATCCTCCTGCCACTTGATGATCTGCTTGTGGTCGCCGTTGGCGACGGCCGGCAGCCGATAGAGCGGGATGGGGGCGAAGTGATCGCCGCAGCGCAGCGGCGAGCAGGTGTGCAGGAAGCTGGTATAGAGCAGCATCCAGCTGGGGCGCTCGCCATCATGGCCGCAGGGGTCGGTGCTGTCAGAGAGCAGGTCCGCCCCCTGCAGGTGGAGTTTGGGGGCGAGCAGCCCGGCCTGGTGCAGGCCCTGCTCCGCCAGCTTGACCTGTTCGCTCTGGTTGTCGGGGTGCAGGCTGTCCTGCTCCGGGCAGACCACCCGGCTGACGAAGTAGCCCTCGTGCATGCTGGTGGGGAACTCCCGGCCGAGGATCTGGCCCTGATAGCGCAGCATGTCGAGGTAGTTGACGATGGCCCGCTCGGCCTCGCCCAGCGAGGTGTCACGATAGCACTCAAAGCAGAGTTCGAGGATGTACATGGTTCACGACTTCCCCTGCTGGAGCAGCAGTTCGGTCAGCCGATCCACTTTGCGTTCGAGACGTTCGAGCCGTTCAGCAAGCTGCAGCAGGGTGGGTTCGGCGGCGGGAGCGGGGGCCTCCTGAGCCGGGCTGGCGACTTCCGGGGCGCCTGCGGGTTGCTGCTTCCACTGGCTCAGCACTTTGAGCAGATCGGCCATGGGAACGGGCTGGCCGAGGCGGGCCTTGACCATGGCGGTGGTGGGGGCGATGCCCTTGGCCGCCAGTTCATTGGCGATGCGGATGATCTCTTGGGCTGACATGAGTGCTCCTGCACGGCATGGGGATATTGGGGCTGGACGGGGCACAGAGCTTAACCAAAGCGCGAAGGGCTGAAAAGCGGGAAGCGGGTCAATCGTGCCGGCGCAGCAGTACGTCCAGCTCATCGATGGTTTCCGACCAGTCCGAATCGTTCCACAGGGCATCGCGCAGAAAATTGGCCTGGGCACTGGTCCAGAAGGGGGCTTCCGGCAGCAGGGTCTGGTTGTCGAGGCGGTGCTCGTGAATGAAGCGGTGCAGGCTCAGCTCGTCGTTGGCCAGCCCCAGCTGGGCAAACAGGGCGGCCAGATCGTGGGTCAGGAACTCCATCTCATCTCTCCGAAAAGACATTCCAGAACAGTATAGGCTCGCCCCGTGGCGGGAGATTTACAGGCTGGGTACCCGATGTGGCGGGAGGTCAACGCCGACCACCTGCAGCCCCTGCATGCGCAGTTGCCCCAGGTAGTGGCTCTCGCCATCGCTGGAAAATTCGAACTCGTAATAGGTGAGCAGGCGCAGCGGCTGGTGGGCCAGCGCCCGGTGGCTGCGCGCCAGCGACAGCAGTTGCAGGTCGTGATGCTGGCAGTAGCGGCGCATGTATTGCCAGGCGAGTTCGGCCTGGCGCCGCTGGTGCCAGAAGGCACCTGCACCCAGGGTCAGCAGCAAGATGGCGAGCACTTCACCCATCGCGGGCTCCTTTTGCGGTGTGTCCGTGTCGGGTGGCGCCCCGCCAGGGGGCGGGGCGCCGCTATCATCAGGCCGAGGCGAACAGGCGGCCGATGGCCTGGCCCAGGGCGTCGCTGCGCTCGGGGTCGCGCAGTCTGGCCAGCATATCATTGCGCAGGGCCGGCAGGGTCACCAGTTCGGCAAATACCTGATTGAAGAACTGGGTCGGCTGCAGGGCCAGCTGCTCCAGGAACAGGCTGAGCAGGGCGGCATCCTTCAGATCGGGCCAGAGCCGGCCGGCGATGGCCAGCAGCAGGGCCGGGCTCGGCTGGGTTTGCAGCAGGGTCAGCAGCTTGTTGGTACGCATGCTGCTGCCGTTGCAGGAGGCCAGCGCCCGACACAGGTAGGCCAGGGTCTCGGCGTTGGGCTCGGCGCACTCCTGCTCCTTGCCGATGCGCTCGAACAGGGCGCCCTGTACGGCCGGCGGCAGCGGGGCGTTTTCCAGGCTCTGGCAGAGGGCATAGAGCGGCTCTTGCGGCAGCTTCGGCAGTGCCTTGCACACCAGCGCCAGGTTGCGCTCATCCTGCAGCCGCTCCGCCAGATCGGCAAAGCCCTGCACGCCGAGGGTCTGCCACCCCTCGGGAGAGGGAGCGGACAGGTAGTGGCAGAGTCCTTCGAAGTAGGCGGACGGGGCCTGCTCCAGCTGGCGGGCCAGCTTGGCGTGCAGGCTGGCCATCTTGGCTTCGGCCGGGCGGAAGGTGTAGGGATTCTCGGCCAGCCGCTGGGCTTTCTCCTCATCGAGCTCGCCGGTCAGCTTGTAGCCCAGGGTCTCCACCACCTGATCCATGAAGTGCTTGGGGCCGCTCGAGATGAGCAGACCGCGCTCGTCGAGGGCAAACTTGAGGAACCAGAGGTAGTGGCGCGACTCGGCCGGCTGGAAGAAGTGGACGCCGAGCCAGGCGTGCTGCTGCAGGGGCCAGGGATAGGGCTCCTGCTGCTGCTCGATGCGCACGAAGGTGTCGCTCGCCAGCGGCCGCACCTGGCGGCCCATGTCGAACAGCTGAAACTGGGTATCGGCCTGGGTCAGAAAATCAGTCAGAGTATTGATGGTGGACATGAGGTGATCCGGCTAAGGGTGATGCGGGCCGATTATAAGGCGCTGGCACAAGATAGCCAGCAGGGCGGCGTGTTGCGGCCGGCGGCGACCCGTACGGATGGCCGCCGGGGGCATGGCAGAGAGCGGGGGGGAGGGTGTATAGTAGCGCCCTTTTTTGCAAAGCCCGGTTTGCTGTTGACTGAACCGCGAACCGGGGACGTGGTGATGAGGAAGAGAGCGCAATGAATCAATATCTGCTGGTAGCCGGCCTGCTGGGCGAACTGACCGCCGAACTGCAACGTCTGGAACGTTGGCAAGCGACCCATCCGGGGGAAGAGGCCCTGGCCAGCGAGCTGCCGTTTTGCGTCGATACCCTGAGCTTCGATCAGTGGCTGCAGTTCGTGCTGATCCCGCGCATGGAGCAGTTGGTGCTGCTGCAGGCGCCATTGCCCAGCAGCGTCTCTCTCTATCCCATGGCCAGCGAAGTCTACAAGGAAGAGCTAGCCGAGGTCGAAGCCCTGCTGCGCCTGATCGCCCGCTTCGATCTGCTGCTCTCCGGCAAAGTGGTCGAACAATGATGAGCGAGCAGACCCTGGTTCATCAGAAGAAAACGCAGACGGGTGGCAGTTCAGATGCTTGCACCACTCAAGACGACGGCGAGATGAAGCTGACCCTGCTCTACCAGGATGACTGGCTGGTGGCGGTCAACAAGCCCTCCGGTTTGCTGGTGCACCGCAGCTGGCTCGACAAGGCCGAAACCCGTTTTGCCATGCAGATGACCCGGGATCTCATCGGCGGTCGTCACGTCTATCCGGTACATCGGCTGGACAGACCCACTTCGGGGGTGCTGCTGTTTGCCCTCGATCCTGCCGTGGCCCGTACCCTGACCGAGGCCTTTGCCGCCCGTCAGGTCCACAAGGAGTATCTGGCGCTGGTGCGTGGCTGGGCTCCGGAGCAGGGGGTGATCGACTACCCCCTCAAGGAGCAGCTGGACAAGATCGCCGATGCCATGAGCGATCCGGATCGTCCGGCCCAGGAGGCGGTGACCGCGTTTCGTCGCCTGCATCAGGTCGAGTTGCCCCATGCGGTCTCCAAGAAACACCCCACCAGTCGCTACAGCCTGGTCCGCCTGTTTCCCAAGACGGGTCGCAAGCATCAGCTGCGCCGCCATCTCGATCATCTGTTCCACCCTATCGTCGGTGACACCACCCACGGCGATGGCCGCCACAACCGCTTCTTTCGCGAGCACTATGGCTGTGATCGCCTGCTGCTGGTGGCCCGCACCCTCAGCTTTCAGCACCCAGTGCTGAAGGTGCCGATGCGCATCCAGGCGCCGCTGGGGTCGCACGTGCTGCAGCTGTTTGCCGAACTGGGCTGGCCTGCCAGCGAGAGCGACTACTGAAGCGTTCGGGGTGTTGCCTGACTCCGCGCTGTGGCATGCTGGGCATCCATGTTGGGCAAAGGGGGTCGTGATGGTGCAGATAGATATAGTGGTGGGAACCGTGTACGGGGCTGCCATGCTGGTGGCCGAGACGCTGGCTGCGCGGCTGGAACAGGCGGGACACGGCTGTCGGGTGTTCGAGGAGGCCGAGCTGGAAGATCTGGATGCGAGTCGATTCTTGCTGGTCATCACCGCCACCACCGGCCAGGGCGACATTCCCCCCAATCTGCAACCACTGGCTACTGCCCTGACTGATCGGGCTCCCTATATGAAAGGGTGGCGATATGCCCTCATCGCCATGGGTGACAGCAGCTATGAGCACTTCTGCGGCGCCGGTCGTCACCTCGATGGACTGCTGCAGGAGCTTGGTGCCAGCCCTCTGCTGCCCCGCCTGGAAATAGATGCCACGGTCGACGATGAACCGGAAAAAGTGGCGCTGGCCTGGCTCAATGACTGGCTGAATAAACTCTAGCGACCACTTTTTTTCATCACTTATAGATCCCCGTTCAGTCCGTCTGGCGGGGATATTTATTTTGTGGGGCAGGCCAGTCTCAACTGGCCATATTTGCCCGCTATTTCTACGGTTATTTTTCAAACCGTTCCTTGTTTGCTCAGTGATTTATTTCGGCGCCAGCTGACATGCCGCAAATTTAAAAGTTCCCCATTGAAAGCGATTTCAGTCATGTTTTTGTCATCAATTTGAATATTTATCACTTAATCTTCGAAGCGAATTAATTGTTGGTAGCGGTTTCATGGTGGATCTTTTTGCATTTCAACCATAGTGAATAGTGAGTTATTGCATAAATTTACAGTTATCCATCCCATAAAACCCTCTGCGGCCAATGCTGGGCGATTTGTCGCCATTTTGTGAATCAGCTCATGTTTGTCCCGAAATTGGCTACCTATAATCGGCCTCGGTTATCACCCAAACGTTTTTACGGTGATAAGAACTTGGATATTCAGGATCACACTCCTCACAGCGGGAATAAGGAAAATGAAAATGAAAGCAAAGTGGCTCCCGATCGCTGCAGCAGTAACCGCAGCCCTGGCTTCCCAAGCCGCCTTCGCCGTTGATTTCCACGGCTACATGCGTTCCGGTGTCGGTACTTCCGATAACGGCGGCCTGCAAACCTATTCCAAGGCGAAAGTCGGTCGTCTGGGCAACGAAGCCGAGACCTACGGCGAAGTTCAGCTGGGTCAAGAGGCTTACAACAAGGACGGCAAGTCCTTCTACGTAGACTCCATGTTTGCAATGGTGGCAGGTCAGCAGGGTCGTGACTGGGAAAGCACCAGCGGCAGCGATGCCGACTTTGCTCTGCGCCAATTCAACGTCCAGGCCAAGGGCGTGCTGGGCTTCGCACCGGAAGCTACCCTGTGGGCCGGTAAGCGTTACTATCAACGTCACGACATCCACATCTCCGACTTCTACTACTGGGATGTGTCTGGTGCCGGTGCTGGTGTCGAAAACATCCAGGCTGGTCCGGGCAAGCTCTCATTTGCATGGCTGCGTAACGACCCGTGGGAAGATTACGACAAGTTTGTAGGTGGTGTTGGTGTCGACAAGCGTGTTGATACCGACGTACTGGACCTGCGTTATGCTGGTATCCCGCTGTGGAAAGACGGCTCCCTGGAGCTGGGCTATGACTACGCCCGCGGCAACCTGACCGATGAACAGAAAGCGGCTCTGGGCAGCAAGGATTACGAGAAAAACGGCCACATGCTGACCGCCGAGTTGACCCAATCCATGCTGGGTGGCTTCAACAAGACCGTGGTTCAGTATTTCGCCGACGGTTATGCCTCTCAGGCTGTTGACTACGGTAGCGGTTCTGGCAGCGGCCTGAGCCAATCTGCCGCCAAGGGCGATGGCTGGCGCTTCATCAACTGGGGCGTGCTGCCGGTTGGCGACAAGGTCGAGTTTGGTCACCAGCTGGTTTACGGTACTGCCAGTGACCTCGAGAATGACAGCGTTGACAAAGACACCTTCTCCGTTGTCGTTCGCCCGATGTACAAGTGGAATGACACCATGAAGACCATCGCCGAGCTTGGCTATCACCATGACAGCTACAAGCCGAACAATGGCACCGAAACCAGCACCATCGGCAAGAAATACACCCTGGCTCAGGCCTGGTCCGCCGGCTCCAGCTTCTGGGCCCGTCCGGAAATCCGCGTCTACGCTTCTTACCTGGATTCTGACGGTCAGTTCCGCCCGGATGCCAATGGCGTGAAACAGGACGATTCCTGGAACTTCGGTGTTCAAGCTGAAGCTTGGTGGTAATCTGTTTACGTCATGACTGCAAGTGCCCCCGCATGACGGGGGCTCTTTTTTTACAACACGTTTCTTAGGGTCACGCGATGAGATATTCCAGATTAGCCTTGACTGTATTCTGTTCTGTTGTGCTGGGTGGGTGCGCCACGTTGGAAACGACGGTAGCGCCGACTCAGGAGTTCAAGTCCATCATGGGAAATCGCGACGTTGCGATGAGCCAATTGGCTACGGTTAGCAGCTGTTGTCGCGATGTCTCCAGTCTGCCATTTCAGGACATACAACCGGGCGCAACCAAGCTTATCCCCATTGATGGCAGCTCCCCCGTTTACGCTTTCAGCGAAGGGAAAAGCCACTTCGCCGCCTTCCGGTTGCCGGTCAACTCCGGTGACCTGCGCATCACGGTTGATGGCTTGATCGACAAATCGCTGTTCAACCCGACCGTCTTGATGCTTGATTCCAAATTCAATGTGACCCGCAAGTTGGGCAGCGACGTGTTCAAGTACGAGCCTGCACGCATGCTGCAGGGGGATCGCATGGAAGCCGTGTTTACCGTGGATCGCTCCTATGTCGGTAATCCCAACAACGAAAGTTACATGGTGATCTACACAGACCAGAGTGGTCTGGACAAAACAACCACCATTCTGAGCCCTTCCAAGCTGATGACCAAGTCGCTGGGGGTGGTTGATTATGGTGAAAAAGACCCCGTCATTCCGCACTCCCCTTGGGGCGTGGTCAGCCTCTCTGTAGAGGACTTGAGTGGCGTCAAAACCGAGAGCAACTATTACAAGCCCGTCTATCAGGATGTGATTGATGCCAACACCCCGGTAGTCAACACGGCACCAAACAAGCTTGTCGTGCCCCTGGCGACCGCCGGCGCAGTCAAGAGCAGTGCCCCCATGCTGAGCGAAACCGAGGCCTTCTATCAATCCCAGATCGAGAAAGCGGTGAAAGCCGGCGACATCGACAAGGCGATGAGACTGGTCAGCGAAGCGGAACGGGCAGGTTCGACCAAGGCGAAATCGGTCTTTGTGGATGCGGTCAAGCGTTCCCAGAAAGGCTGAATATCGTCCGGTCTTTAAAAGAAAATATTTATTTGAGGCCTCCCTTGTTGGAGGCCTTTTTAATCGGTAGACTAAAATAGAAAAAACAGCAAATGGTTACATTAAGTTACATTGAGTTTCATGGTGTATTGTTTTGATTGGCTAAAATACAATGCGAAACAGCACTTTTCATATTTCTGGTTTAGCATGAAGATGCCGAAATATAGCTGTAATTAGCTGAAAATTCCCGCCGAAATTATCTTGTGATCTCCCCTCCAAATTTTTTATTCGCTTACCCCTGATGGAAGATATTTGCGATCTGCTGGGTTATATTCAGCTGGTCAAAATAAACAAACCCGCGTCGAATTCATGCCGATGAGAGATGATGTTCTTGGTCGTCTATAAATTGGACTGAAGCGTCTACGGTAAGACATTCCATTCAGGAGCGCACACATGTTAAAAAATGCTTTCTCTAATCTGCAAAAGGTCGGTAAGGCGCTGATGCTGCCAGTATCGGTCTTGCCCGTTGCAGGTATTCTGCTGGGGGTGGGTGCTGCCCACTTCAGCTGGTTGCCGGAAATTGTCTCCCAGCTGATGGAGCAGGCCGGTGGTTCCGTATTCGGTCAGATGGCCCTGCTGTTCGCAGTGGGCGTGGCACTCGGCTTTACCAATAACGACGGCGTATCCGGCCTGTCCGCCATCGTTGGCTACGGCATCATGAGCGCCACCCTGAAGGTGATGGCCCCCGTGATGGGCGTCGAGACCATCGAGACCGGCGTACTGGGTGGTATCCTCGCCGGTGGCGTGGCCGCCTGGGCGTTCAACCGCTTCTACAAGATCCAGTTGCCCGAGTACCTGGGCTTCTTCGCCGGCAAGCGTGCCGTGCCGATCATCACCGGTTTCGTCTCTATCGGTCTGGGCGTGATCCTGTCCGTGATTTGGCCGCCGGTAGGTGCCGCCATCGGTGCCTTCTCCGACTGGGCTGCCAACCAGAACCCGGTACTGGCCTTCGGTATCTACGGCGTGGTTGAGCGCTCCCTGATCCCGTTCGGTCTGCACCACATCTGGAACGTGCCGTTCTTCTATCAGGCTGGTACCTGTGTCAACGCCGCTGGCGAAACCGTACACGGCATCATGACCTGCTTCCTGACTGCTGACGACGCCTCCCGCGCTGCCGGCAACGGCTTCGGCCAGCTGGCTGGTGGCTACCTGTTCAAGATGTTCGGTCTGCCTGCCGCCGCGTTTGCCATCGCGCACTCCGCCAAGCCGGAAAACCGCGCCAAGATCGTAGGTATCATGGCCTCTGCCGCCCTGACCTCTTTCCTGACCGGTATCACCGAGCCTATCGAGTTCTCCTTCCTGTTCATCGCCCCGGTACTGTACGCCATCCACGCCGTGCTGGCCGGTCTGGCCTACGTGCTGACCAACTCCCTGGGCGTGGTACACGGCCACACCTTCTCCAACGGCTTCATCGACTTCGTGGTGCAATCCCCGCGTGCCGATCACATGCTGCTGCTGGTGGGTCTGGGTCTGGTTTATGCCGTCATCTACTACGTGGTCTTCACCGTGGTCATCCGTGCCATGAACCTGAAAACCCCGGGTCGTGAAGACGAAGCGGCCGAAGAGAGCGTTGGTCAGAGCAAGGACGAGATGTCTGCCGCACTGGTCACTGCCTTCGGTGGCAAGGAGAACATCGCTTCTCTGGACGCTTGCATCACCCGTCTGCGTGTCGGCGTGAAGGATGTGGCCAAGGTTGACCAGGCCGGTCTGAAGAAACTGGGCGCCGCCGGTGTGGTGGTTGCAGGTTCTGGCGTACAAGCCATCTTCGGTACCAAGTCCGACAACCTGAAAACCGACATGGACATCTGGATGAAGAGCAACTAATCCCTGCTTTCATTCCGAGTTCCGAAAAGGGAGGCGCAAGCCTCCCTTTTTGCTGGGCCGCGTTTGGGTGGCAGGACATGTGCGGGGCTGGCCTGATGGCGCCAGCCTAGTGTGACCCAATGAAAAAGGCGCCCGTGGGCGCCTTTGCTGCATCAGACCGGTTTAGAGCTTTTCCAGATCCCGCTCGATTTCGCTGATCTTGTTCTGCACCACTTTTTCCAGGTGACGCAGGTCGCGCAAGATCTTCTGCTTGATGTCCGGGTCGGCCTGCACGTGCACGCCCTGGGTCAGGTTGTCGAGCTCGTCCACCACGTATTTCAGATTGGCGTTGATCTCGGTGACATCCTTGTACTCATGGGTGCCCGAATCGACCAGCATGGTCTTGCGCTGGCGCGGGTATTTGAACTTGACGCTCTTGGCGAAAAACTCGCCCTTCTGCTTCTTGAAGTAGATCTTGAGGATGTCGTGGTTGGCCTCCTGGCGCAGGGTATAGCTGTCGACGGAGGCGGGATCCTGGATCCCCAGGCTCTTCAGATTCTCGTACATCAGGCTTCCTCGGTTTGAAACGATCCTGTCACGTCTATCTTAACCGAGCCGGTGTGGCTTGCCTGTGACAGGGGCGCCAAAATCAAAAGGGCGCCATCAGGCGCCCTTTTAAATCACAGCAAAACCGCTTACTCGTCGATGGAACGCAGCAGAGCGTTGATGCCGACCTTGGCGCGGGTCTTGGCATCCACCTTCTTGACGATGACGGCGGCGTAGAGGCTGTACTTGCCGCACTTGGAGGGCAGGGAGCCGGAGACGACCACGGATCCAGCCGGGACGCGGCCGTAGTGGATCTCGCCGGTTTCACGGTCATAGATGCGAGTGGACTGGCCGATGAAGACGCCCATGGAGATGACGGAGCCTTCCTCGACGATCACCCCTTCCACCACTTCGGAACGGGCACCGATGAAGCAGTTGTCCTCGATGATGGTCGGGTTGGCCTGCAGCGGCTCCAGCACGCCGCCGATGCCGACGCCGCCGGAGAGGTGAACGTTCTTGCCGATCTGGGCGCAGGAGCCCACGGTGGCCCAGGTGTCGACCATGGTGCCTTCATCGACGAAGGCGCCGATGTTGACGTAGGAGGGCATCAGCACGGTATTGGGCGCGATGAAGGAGCCTTTGCGGGCGGTAGCTGGCGGTACGACACGCACACCGGCGGCCTTGAACTGCTCGGCGCTGTAGTCGGAGAACTTGAGGGGAACCTTGTCGTAGTACTGGGCATCGTCGCCCTTGATGATGCCGTTGTCATTGATGCGGAAGTAGAGCAGCACCGCCTTCTTCAACCACTGGTGCACCACCCACTCGCCGGCAATCTTCTCGGCGACGCGGGCCTTGCCGGAATCCAGCAGGTCGATGGCTTGCAGGATGGCGGCCTTGGTGGCGGCATCGACGGAGCCGGGAGTGATGGAATCACGGCGCTCGAAGGCCGCTTCGATGATCTGTTGCAACTCGGTCATGACAGGTTTCCTTTAAAAAATTCCGTTTGTTGTATCACACTTTTCCAACTGTTTTTAAGGGCCCGGGCCGATTTCTTCACAAGAACGGCGATTTATTGTACTCGAGTGGCCCAACCACTTGTTCTGACTGAAAAATCAGGCTGATAAACGGGGTCTTGTGAGGCCGGTCCGGGGTGTCATGGGCCTACCCTTCAGCACTCTCCACAGGGTTGAGCTGATTGACCAGCCGCTCCTCCAGCGCTTGCTGCTCGGTCTGGGTCAGGGGTTCGCCAGCCAGGGTGGTGAGGCTGAAGAAGTCCTCCACCCGCTCGCCGATGGTGGTGATCTTGGCGGCGTGCAGCGACAGGCCGCACTGCTGGAATACGGCGCCGATGCGGGCCAACAGGCCCGGGGTGTCGAGTGCGGTCAGCTCCAGCAGGGTGTGGCGGTTTTCCCCCTTGTGGGGCAGAAACACCACTCGGGTCGGTACGCTGAACTGGCGGTGGCGGCGCGACAGGGGCTTGCTGCGCAGCACCAGCTTGCCCGGCTCCTGCAGCGCCTTCTCCAGCGCCTTCTTGATGGTGGCGGTGCGGTTGGGGCTGATGGGCTCGCCGTTGGGTTCGAGCACCACGAAGGTATCGAGCACGTAGTCGCTGCGCGAATTCATGATCTGGGCGTCGTGGATGTTGAGGTTCTTCTGATCCAGCGCCGAGGCCACGGTGGCGAACAGATTCGGGGTGTCGCGACAGTAGATGAACACCTCGCTGCCGCCGCGGGTCGGGTGCTTGCCGATGATCACCAGCGGCGCCGGGTTGTCGCCGTGCTCGATGATCTTGCGGCAGTGCCAGGCGATCTGCTCCGGGGTGTGGCGCAGGAAATAATCGGCCTTGAAATCGCTCCAGAGCTGGTTGATGGCCTCCTCCGGCACGTCGCGCTGGGCCAGGAACTGCTTGGCCTGGCGCTGGTTTTCACGGATCCGCAGGCGCATGTCAGGCGGGTTCTCCAGCCCCTGGCGCAGCGCCTTCTGGGTGACGAAGTAGAGTTCGCGCAGCAGGGTGCCCTTCCAGTCGTTCCACAGGGTGTCGTTGGTGGCGCAGATATCGGCCACGGTCAGGCAGTAGAGCAGGTCGAGGTGCTGCTCGTCGCGCACCTTCTGGGCAAAATCGGTGACCACGTCCGGGTCGTAGATGTCGCGGCGCTGGGCGGTGACCGACATCAGCAGGTGGTGGCGCACCAGCCAGGCGACCAGCCGGCTTTCGTAGCGATCCAGGCCGTGCAGCTGGCAGAACTCCAGCGCATCGACGGCGCCGAGCTCGGAGTGATCGCCGCGCCGCCCCTTGGCGATGTCGTGAAACAGGGCGGCGATGCTGAGCAGCTCCGGCTTGCGCAGCCGGGTGAAGACCTCGTGGCAGAGCGGGTGAGTCTGGCGGCTGGCCGGGTTGGGAAACTGGTGGATGTTCTTGAGCAGCCGGTGGGTGTGCTCGTCCACCGTGTAGGCGTGGAACATGTCGAACTGCATCTGGCCGACGATAAGGTTCCACTGCGGCAGGTAGGCGGCCAGGATGCCGTATTTGTGCATCAGGCTGAGCGGTTGGCCGATGCCGTTGGGGTGGCGCAGCAGCGCCATGAACAGGCGGCGGCACTCGGGCAGGTCCTGCAGCCAGCAGTTGAGCTTGCGACGCGCCTCGCGCAGCTGGCGCAGGGTGGCGGAGTGGATGCCGGCAATCTCCGGGTGCTGGGCAATCTGGTAGAAGAGGCGCAGGATGGCGGCGGGATCGCGGCCGAACAGCTCGCTATCCACCGCATCGATGAGGCGCCCGCGCAGCTGGAACTCGTCGGAGAGGCGGCGCACGTCCATGGCGGTGTTGCCGAGGATCGCCTCGTCAAACAGCTGCAGCAGCATCTCGTTGAGCTCGGAGACCCGTCGCACCGTCTGATAGAAGCGCTTCATCATCTGCTCGACCGGGGCGTTGCCTTCCCCCTCGAAGCCCAGCATCTGGGCCACGGTGCGCTGGCGGTCAAACAGCAGCCTGTTGTCGCCCTTGTTGATGGCCATGTGCAGGGCGAAGCGCACCTTCCAGAGAAAATTCTGGCAGTCGAGCAGCTCGCGATACTCGGCCCGGTTGAGAAAACCGTGGCTGGTCATCTCGAACAGGGTGGTGGCGCCGAAGTGGCGGCGAGCCACCCAGGCCAGGGTCTGGATGTCGCGCAGCCCCCCCGGATTGCACTTGAGATCCGGTTCGAGCTTGTAGGCTGTGCCGAGAAACTGCTGGTGGCGCTGGGCCTGCTCTTCGCGCTTGGCCTTGAAGAACTGCTCGCTCGGCCAGAAGTGCTGGGGGCCAGTGGCCTCCTTGAGCTGCTGGAAGCCCGCCTCGCGGCCGGTTATGTAGCGCGCCTCGATGAGGTTGGTGGCGACCGTGATGTCGCCTCGCCCCTGCTCGATGCACTCGCGCACGTTGCGCACCGCCTGGCCCACCTCCAGCTTGAGATCCCACAACAGGGTGATGAACTCGCCAATGCGCAGCCCCAGCACCTCGTCCAGCTCGTCCCCTTCATAGAGGATCAGCAGGTCGATGTCGGAGTGGGGGTGCAGCTCGCCGCGGCCATAGCCTCCCACTGCGATCAGGGTGAGCTCCGTCTTGTCGAAGCCGAATTTCTGCCACAGCCGGGTCAGCAGTTGGTCCATGTATTCGGAGCGGGTGGCCACCAGTTCGATGATGTTGTCACCGGCGTCGAAGCGGGCGTGCAGCCAGCCGAGAAAACGGCTCAGGTACTCCTTGCAGTTCTCGCGGGTGAGCTGATCGTCGGGCAGCAGGTGGGGGGAAAGCAGGCTGGCGTCCATGGCGTCTCACACTCTTGTCACAGGCCGTCGTGCGGGGCCTGTGGCTGATAAAAACAAAACCCCGGCGAGGGGCCGGGGTTTGATGTTAACCGTGTTTGATGAGACGGTCGATAGTGTCGTCCGGGCGCAGGGTCAGCACCTCGCAGCCATCCTCGGTCACCAGCAGGGTGTGCTCCCACTGGGCGGAGTCGCCGCCATCCTTGGTGGTCACGGTCCAGCCATCCTTCGGGTTGACCTTGCAGTGGTACTTCTTGCTGTTGACCATGGGCTCGATGGTGAAGCACATGCCCGGTTTGAGCTCCAGCTTGCCGCCGTTGCGGTAGTGCAGGATCTGCGGCTCTTCGTGGAACTCGGCCCCGATGCCGTGACCGCAGTAGTCACGTACCACGGAGAAGCCGGCCTTCTCGACGATGGGCTGGATCACGGCGCCGATCTCGGTGATGCACATGCCGGGGCGCACCTGTTTGATGGCGGCGTAGAGGCTCTCCTGAGCCACCTTGCAGAGCTGGCGGCGCAGCGGGGTGGTCTCGCCCACGATGAACATGGCGGAGGTATCACCGTGGTAGCCATCCTTGATGACGGTGATGTCGAGGTTGATGATGTCACCCTCGCGCAGCTTCTTGTGGTTCGGGATGCCGTGGCAGATCACATCGTTCACCGAGGTGCAGATGGACTTGGGGAAGCCATGGTAGTTGAGCGGGGCAGGGATGGCCTGCTGCACGTCGACCATGTAGTTGTGGCAGATGGTGTTCAGTTCGTCGGTGGTGACGCCCGCCTTGACGTGGGGGGCGATCATGACCAGCACATCGGCGGCCAGCTGGCCGGCAACGCGCATCTTTTCAATCTCTTCCGGTGTCTTGATTTTAATGGACATGGGATCTCTCTTGGGACCTGACCGCGCACCCTGTGATGTCCGGCAATCAGGTAATGAAAAATAGATGCGTTTGCAATCAGGCCAAAATTTTATCCCCAACCCCCGTTTACTTCCAGTGTGATTGTCATCACAGCGTCAAATCGGTGCCGCAACCTGCTCAGCAGGGATCCATTTTTAGCGGTGAGGCTGGTGGTGTCCTGACCAAAGTTATGGTATAAAGCGCGCCGGAATGGGGAACTTGTCTCCCCGTACCATCACCCTTACTTAAACAACACACACACATCGACACATATGCCGGGGTGCCTTAACGGGTCGGTTATATGGGATGTGTGGAGGCCTAACCCCAATACAGAGGTATAAAATGGCTAAAGTTTCTATGCGCGACATGCTGCAAGCCGGCGTTCACTTCGGTCACCAGACTCGTTACTGGAACCCGAAAATGAAATCCTACATCTTCGGTGCCCGCAGCAAGGTTCACATCATCAACCTGGAAAAAACCGTTCCGATGTTTGACGATGCCATGAACTTCATCAGCTCCGTAGCTGCCAAGAAGGGCAAGGTACTGTTCGTAGGTACCAAGCGTGCCGCGTCTGAAGCCGTAAAAGAAGCCGCTGAGCGTTGCGACCAGTTCTATGTTAACCACCGCTGGCTGGGCGGCATGCTGACCAACTGGAAAACCGTTCGTCAGTCCATCAAGCGCCTGAAAGATCTGGAAACCCAGAGCCAGGACGGTACCTTCGACAAGCTGACCAAGAAAGAGGCGCTGATGCGTACTCGCGAAATGGAAAAGCTGGAGAAGAGCCTGGGTGGTATCAAGAACATGGGCGGCCTGCCTGACGTTCTGTTCGTTGTCGATGCCGACCACGAGCACATCGCTATCAAAGAAGCCAACAACCTGGGTATCCCGGTAGTTTCCATCGTTGATACCAACTCCAACCCGGACGGCGTTGACTATGTCATCCCGGGTAACGACGACGCTATCCGTGCCGTTCAGCTGTACCTGAATGCTGCTGCTGACACCGTACTGGAAGCTCGCGCTCAGGACATCGTTGTTCAAGCCGAACAAGATGGCTTCGTTGAAGCTGAGTAATTGATAAGGACTGCAAAGCCCTTATTAACCAAGCTGATGTAATTGGTTAGCAGGGGCCCTTGTGGCCCCTGTTTCTTGTCAATTCAAGACCGAGGATACTGGACATGGCAAACATTTCTGCCGCCCTGGTAAAAGAACTGCGCGAGCGCACCGCCGCTGGCATGATGGATTGCAAAAAAGCACTGGAAGAAGCCAACGGTGATATCGAACTGGCTATCGAAAACATGCGCAAATCCGGTCAGGCCAAAGCCGCCAAGAAAGCTGGCCGTATCGCCGCTGAAGGTGTGATCTTCGCCCGTACCGAAGGCAACGTTGCCGTCATGATCGAGCTGAACTGCGAGACTGACTTCGTTTCCAAGGATGCCGGCTTCCTGGCCATGGGTCAGAAAATCGTTGAGATCGCCGCTACCCAGAAGATTGCTGACGTTGACGCGCTGAAAGCCGCCGACTTCGGCAACGGCGAGTCCGTCGAGCTGACCATCACCAACCTGATCGCCAAGATCGGTGAGAACATGAACCTGCGTCGCGTGATGCTGGTTGAAGGTGACAACCTGGGCACCTACGTTCACGGTTCCCGCATCGGTGTTATCACCAAGCTGGTCGGCGGTACCGACGAGCTGGCCAAAGATCTGGCCATGCACGTTGCTGCCAACAGCCCGCAATTCGTCAAGCCGGAAGATGTGTCTGCCGACGTCGTTGCCAAAGAGCGCGAAATCCAGATCGACATCGCCATCAACTCCGGCAAGCCGAAAGAGATCGCCGAGAAGATGGTTGAAGGCCGCATGAAGAAGTTCACCGGTGAGGTTTCCCTGACTGGTCAGCCGTTCGTGAAGGATCCTTCCATGACCGTTGCCGAGCTGCTGAAGAAAGAAGGCGCTGACGTTGTTTCCTTCACCCGTTTCGAAGTGGGCGAAGGCATCGAGAAGCAAGAGACCGATTTCGCTGCAGAAGTAGCAGCTCAAATCGCGGCCGCTCAAAAGGCCTAATCGAACCGGTTTTTCCGTTTCCCCAGACCGCGACTTATGTCGCGGTCTTTATATGACCAGGAATCAGTGACATGAGTACCAATCCCAAGCCTGCATACAGACGTGTTCTTCTGAAGTTGAGTGGTGAAGCCCTGCAAGGATCCGAGGGTTTTGGCATTGATCCGGCGGTGCTGGATCGGATGGCCCAAGAGATCAAAGAACTGGTTGAGCTGGGTGTTCAGGTCGGTCTGGTCATCGGTGGCGGCAACCTGTTCCGTGGTGCCGGTCTTGCCAAGGCGGGCATGAACCGCGTGGTGGGCGACCACATGGGTATGCTGGCTACCGTGATGAACGGTCTGGCCATGCGTGATGCCCTGCATCGTGCTTATGTGAATGCCCGTCTGATGTCTGCCATCTCCCTGCAAGGCATCTGTGACTCCTATGTCTGGGCTGAAGCCATCAGCCAGCTGCGCGCCGGCAAGGTGGTGATCTTCTCCGCCGGTACCGGCAACCCCTTCTTTACTACCGATTCTGCGGCCTGTCTGCGCGGGATCGAGATCGAAGCTGACGTCGTGCTCAAGGCCACCAAGGTGGATGGCGTGTTCACGGATGATCCGGTCAAGAACCCGGATGCCGTGCTGTACCATGAACTGAGTTATGATGAAGTTCTTGAAAAAGAACTCAAAGTGATGGATCTTGCTGCTTTTACTCTGGCCCGCGACCACGATCTGCCGATCCGCGTGTTCAACATGAACAAGCCGGGTGCGCTGCGTCGGGTGATCATGGGTGAGCCGGAAGGTACCTTGATCCACCATGTCAGCAAGTGAGACAAGCGTGAGCTCCGGCTCGTTTGTCCATGACGCCAGCAAATAAGATAGATACGGGCCGGTAGACGGCTCGTTCGCCAAAAGGAAAACCACTGTGATCAACGAGATTAAAAACGACGCCAAGGACCGCATGGGCAAGAGTGTCGAGTCGCTCAAGACCCAGATGTCCAAGATCCGCACCGGCCGCGCTCACCCGAGCCTGCTCGACGGCATCCAGGTGGAGTATTACGGTGCCGCCACTCCTCTGAAACAGTTGGCCAACGTGGTGGCAGAAGATGCCCGCACCCTCTCCATCTCCATCTTCGATCGCTCCATGATCCAGGCGGTGGAAAAGGCCATCCTGACCTCCGATCTGGGCCTGAATCCGTCCAGCAACGGCCAGACCCTGCGCGTGCCGCTGCCGCCGCTGACCGAAGAGCGCCGTCGTGATCTGACCAAGATCGTGCGTGCCGAAGCGGAAGGTGCCCGGGTTGCCATTCGCAACATCCGTCGCGATGCCAACGCCGATCTGAAGGCCCTGCTCAAAGACAAAGAGATCTCCGAAGACGACGACCGTCGTGCCCAGGAAGAGATCCAGAAGTTGACCGATTCCTTCATCAAGCTGGTAGACGATGCGCTGGCCGTGAAGGAAAAGGAGCTAATGGAAATCTAAGCCTCTGACAGGTATATTACGAGCGCCGTGTAGTGCCCCTGCACGGCGCTTTTGTCTTTGTGGGAGAAATGAATGTCGCTTTTGGCAGCCGTAGGTGATTGTGCCAATTCGTCCTTGCCTCGTCATGTGGCCATCATCATGGATGGCAACGGACGCTGGGCCCAGAACCGTGGCAAGATGCGGGTCTATGGCCACAAGGCCGGTGTGAAGTCTGTTCGCGAGGCGGTGACCTTTGCCGCGCGTGCCAAACTGGATGCGCTCACTCTGTTTGCGTTTTCCAGCGAGAACTGGCGCCGCCCGGAAGGGGAGGTCAGTGCCCTGATGGAACTGTTTATAACGGTGCTGGGCCGCGAGGTTAAAAAACTGCACAGCAACGGCATTCGGCTCAAGGTGATCGGCGATACCGCCCGCTTCAGCGAACGGCTGCAGGCCAAAATCGCCAAGGCGGAGGCGTTGACCGCCAACAACAGGGGGCTGACCCTCAACATCGCCGCCAATTACGGTGGCCAGTGGGACATCACCCAGGCGGCTCGCAAGCTTGCCACGGCTGTGGCGGCAGGTGAATTGTCGGCCGAGCAGATTGATGAAACCCTGCTTGGTCGCGAGGTGTGCATGGCCGACCTGCCGCCGGTGGATCTGCTGATCCGTACCGGTGGCGATCATCGCATCAGCAACTTCGTGCTGTGGCAGCTCGCCTATGCCGAGCTCTATTTTACCCCGGTGCTGTGGCCCGACTTCGGCGAAGCCGAGTTCAGCGAGGCCGTGGCCTCCTTCGTCTCCCGTGAGCGCCGTTTTGGCTGCACCGGTGAACAGATCCGGGAATTGATCGCCGAGCAACAGACCGGCTAACCCCCCTCCCAAGAGAGAGGCTTCTTTTGCTAAAACAACGAATTATTACCGCATTGCTACTGGTTCCCCTGGTGTTGGGAGCCCTCTTTTTTCTGCCGTTGAAATTCTTTGCCCTGTTGGCATCCCTGGTATTTCTGTTGGCCAGCCGCGAGTGGAGCGGCTTTGTCTCCGCCAAACCGCAACAGTGGCTGCCGCTGGTCTATTGCCTGCTGCTCGGTGCCAGCCTGTTCTGGCTGCCGGTGGAGCAGTTGTGGACTCCCCACCTGCATCCGCTGGTGATGGGCGTGCTCTGGACCGCCGTCAGCTGGTGGCTGCTGGGGCTGCTGCTGGTGCTGCGCTACCCCCAGAGCGCCAAGCTGTGGAAGGAGTCCATCTGGCTCAAGTCCCTGTTTGGTCTGGTGACCCTGGTGCCCTTCTTCTGGTCCCTGGTGGCCATCCGTGGTTACAACTTCTATCACGACCCCATGATGGGAGCCTGGATCCTGCTGTTCGTGATGGGACTGGTCTGGGCGGCAGATTCTGGCGCGTATTTTTTCGGCAAGGCGTTCGGCAAACACAAGCTTGCGCCGGCCGTGAGCCCGGGTAAAACCATCGAAGGCATGTGTGGCGGCCTGTTTACCGCCAGCCTGCTGGCGGTGGGGGTGACCTGGTTCATGGGCTTCGTGCCCGCCAAGATGGCCATAGTGCTGTTCTGCTCCCTGCTGGCGGTGCTCGCCTCTGTGCTCGGTGACCTGACCGAGAGCATGTTCAAGCGCGAGGCCGGCATCAAGGATTCAGGGACCCTGCTGCCCGGTCACGGCGGCATTCTCGACCGTATCGACAGCCTGACCGCCGCCCTGCCGGTATTCCTGCTCAGCTACCTGTTGCTCAGCCAGGAATTCTGATGGACTGCCCGATGATCCGGCAGGCCGCAGGTGCCATCCATTCGTCATACAGCGGGAGTTTTGATGCATAACCTGGTGATTCTGGGAGCCTCCGGCTCCATTGGTCAGAGTACGCTCAAGGTACTGCGGCACAATCCTGGGCGCTGGCAGGTGCTGGCGCTGACGGCGGCCCGCAGCGTGGATGCCATGCTGCGCGACTGCCTCGAGTTTTCCCCCCGTTTCGCCGTCATGGTGGACGAAACTGCGGCTGCCGAGCTGGCCGGTCAACTCAAGACCCACGGCAGCGCCACCCGGGTGCTGTCCGGTCCGGCCGCCCTGTGTGACGTGGCCGCTCACCCCGATGCCCACAGCGTGATGGCGGCTATCGTCGGTGCCGCCGGCCTCGCGCCCACCATGGCCGCCGTGCGGGCCGGCAAGCGCATCCTGCTGGCCAACAAGGAGGCGCTGGTGATGTCCGGTGCCTTCTTCATGGAGGCGGTACGCGAGCACGGTGCCGAGCTGCTGCCCATCGACAGCGAACACAACGCCATTTTCCAGTGCTTGCCCGAGGCCATTCAGCGCCAGCCGGGCTTTTGCGACCTGGCGGGGGCGGGGATCAGCAAGATCCTGCTGACCGGCTCCGGCGGCCCGTTCCGCTACACCGACATCGGCGAGCTGGCCCATGTCACCCCGGCCCAGGCCATCGCCCATCCCAACTGGTCCATGGGAGCCAAGATCTCGGTCGACTCTGCCACCATGATCAACAAGGGGCTGGAGTATATCGAGGCGCGCTGGCTGTTCAACGCGGCGCCCGAGCAGATCCAGGTGGTGATCCATCCCCAGTCGGTCATCCACTCCATGGTGCAGTACAAGGACGGCTCCGTGCTGGCTCAGCTCGGCAACCCGGACATGTGCACCCCCATCGCCCACGCCCTGGCCTATCCGGCTCGGGTCGAGTCCGGTGTGGAACCTTTGGACTTCTTCAGTGTCGGAGAGTTCAGCTTTATCCGTCCCGACTATGAGCGCTATCCCTGTCTGCAGCTTGCCATGCATGCCTGTCAGCAGGGTCAGGCCGCGACCACGGCCCTCAATGCCGCCAACGAGGAGGCCGTAGCGGCTTTCCTTGCAGAGCGGATCGGTTTTATGGATATTGCCAGAGTCAATGAGGCCACCATGCTCGCCCTGGGCGGCACGGATGTCGGCTCGCTGGACGATTTGATTGCGCTGGATGGGGCGGCCCGTGCCCGTGCTCACAATTTGATTGAGGAGCTTAGCTGATGAGAAGTATTTCGTGGCATTGTGCTGCCTTCACCCTGAATGTCGGAGACAGGACCATGCATGAATGCGAGGTGATGGGCTGATGGGCGGTGTGTTGTGGAACATAGGTGCCTTTATCGTCGCCCTCGGGCTGCTGGTTGCGGTGCATGAATTCGGCCACTTCTGGGTGGCCCGCCGCTGCGGCGTCAAGGTCGAGCGCTTCTCCATCGGTTTTGGCAAGGCCATCTGGCGCCGGCTCGGCAAGGATGGCACCGAGTACGTGCTGGCCCTGATCCCCCTTGGTGGTTACGTCAAGATGCTGGATGGCCGGGTCGACGAACTCAAGCCCGGTGACGAGCAGTACGCCTTCAACCACAAGAGCGTCTGGGCGCGGATGGCCATCGTCGCAGCCGGCCCCATGGCCAACTTCGTGTTTGCCCTGTTCGCCCTCTGGCTGATGTTCATGATCGGCGTCCCCGCCGTCAAACCCGTGGTGGGCGAGGTGCGTCCCGCCTCCATCGTGGCGGCGGCCGGGGTGGAGCCCGGCATGGAGATCGTCGGCGTCGGCGGCGAGGAGACAGGTGACTGGGAGAGCGTGACCTATGCCCTCATCAGCCACCTTGGCGATGACTCGGTCCAGCTCAAGCTCAAGGCGGCCAACACCAGCTATGCGGTGGACAAAACCCTGCAGCTGGCCGGCTGGAAGTTTGATCCCGACAAGGAGTCCCCCATCGGGAGCCTCGGGATAGTGCCGCTGGGCGGCAAGGTGCTGCCGGTGGTCGATGCGGTGGTGGCCGCGAGCGCCAGCGAGAAGGCCGGCCTCCAGGCTGGCGATCGCATCAAGCGGGTAGGGGATGAGGCGATCACCGAGTGGGCCCAGTTTGTCCACCAGGTGCAGCAGTCGCCCAGGCAGCCGCTTGAGGTGACCGTCGAGCGGGCGGGCAGCGAGCTGACCCTGACTCTGACCCCGGATGCCAAGAAGGTGCGGGGCCAGCTGGTCGGTTTCGTCGGCCTGTCGCCGCAACTGGTTCCATTACCGGATGAGTATCGGATTCTGTTACAGTATGGGCCTTTGCAAGCCCTGTGGCAGGGCGCCCAGAAGACCTGGAGCCTGACCACCCTGACCTTCGACATGATCGGCAAGCTGATCGGTGGCATCGTCTCGCTGGACAACCTGAGCGGCCCCATCTCCATTGCCAAGGGGGCGGGCAGCAGTGCCGACTATGGACTGGTCTATTTCCTCGGTTTTCTGGCGCTCATCAGCGTCAACCTGGGGATCATCAACCTGTTCCCCCTGCCGGTGCTGGATGGTGGCCATCTGGTCTACTTCCTCATCGAGGCGGTCACCGGCAAGCCGGTATCGGAAAAAATTCAGGAAGTGGGTTTCCGGATTGGCGCCGCCATTCTGATGTTACTGATGGGTATTGCGCTGTTTAATGATTTCGCTCGCCTCTGAGGCCAGAGCATCAACAAGGACACATAAGAACAAAATGGCTGTTAAAAAAGCATTGGTGTTGAGTTGCCTGCTGGGTGCCAGTTTCCTGGCCCAGGCGGCCCCTGCCTCTTTTGTGGTGCAAGATATTCAGGTTGAAGGTCTGCAGCGGGTGACCCTGGGTGCCGCCCTGTTGAACCTGCCGATCCGGGTTGGCGATTCCGTCGACTCCGTCGCGCTGGCCAACGCCATCAAGAAGCTCTATGCCTCCGGCAACTTCGAGGACGTCAAGGTCTACCGCGACGGCCAGGTACTGCAGGTGATGGTCAAGGAGCGGCCGACCATCTCCAGCATCGAATTCTCCGGCAACAAGGACATCAAGGAGGAGCAACTGACCCAGAGCCTGGAGTCCTCCGGCATCCGGGTGGGTGATCCCCTCGATCGCACCGTGCTGAGCTCCCTCGAGAAGGGGCTGGAAGATTTCTATTACGGCGTGGGCAAGTACTCCGCCAAGGTCAAGGCCATCGTCACCCCGCTGCCGCGCAACCGGGTCGACCTTAAGTTCACCTTCGTGGAAGGGGAAGCGGCCAAGATCCAGCAGATCAACATCGTCGGCAACAACGTCTTCCCGGAAGAGAAGCTGCTGGCCCAGCTCTCCCTCAAGGATGACGTGCCCTGGTGGAACTTCACCGGCGACCAGCGCTACCAGAAACAGAAGCTGGCCGGCGACATCGAAACCCTGCGCTCCTACTACATGGACCGCGGCTACATCCGCTTCCAGCAGGAGTCCACCCAGGTCTC
The DNA here is from genome assembly GCF_002285935.1 of Aeromonas dhakensis. Taxonomy (NCBI): domain Bacteria; kingdom Pseudomonadati; phylum Pseudomonadota; class Gammaproteobacteria; order Aeromonadales; family Aeromonadaceae; genus Aeromonas; species Aeromonas dhakensis. The sequence continues at coordinate 4,389,001 of NZ_CP023141.1, read as the reverse complement.
CATGACCCCGGACAAGAAGGGGGTCTACGTCACCCTCAACGTCAAGGAAGGGGATCAGTACAAGGTCTCCGGCATCCAGCTCAAGGGCGATCTGATCGATCGCGGCGGCGAGATGAAGGGGCTCATCCCCATCGAGACCGGCAGCATCTACTCCGCCAGCCAGGTGACCCATACCGAAGAGGTGCTCTCCAAGTTCCTCGGTCGCTACGGCTACGCCTACCCGAAAGTGGTCACCTTCCCGCAGGTCAACGACCAGACCAAGGAAGTGGAGCTCATCGTCAACATCGAGCCGGGCCCGCGCGTCTACGTGCGCAACATCAACTTCAGCGGCAACGTCACCACCAAGGACGAAGTGCTGCGCCGCGAGATGCGTCAGATGGAGGGCACCTGGCTCTCCTCCGACAGCGTCGAGCAGTCCAAGACCCGTCTCAACCGCCTCGGCTTCTTCGAGAGCGCCGAAGTGGACACCAAGCGGGTGCCGGGCAGCGATGACCAGGTCGATCTGGACTTCAAGGTCAAGGAGCAGCCTGCCGGTTCCATCAACGCCGGTGTGGGCTACGGTACCGAATCTGGCCTGAGCCTGCAGGCGGGCCTGCAGCAGGACAACTTCATGGGGACCGGCAAGAAGATCGGCATCTCCGCCAGTACCAACAAGTACTCCAAGAGCGTCGACCTCAGCTACAACGATCCCTACTTCACCGTGGACGGGGTCAGCCTGGGCGGTCGTCTCTACTACAACCAGTTCAGTGCGGCCGACGCCAACATCGTGGACTACGAGAACACCACCATCGGCTTCCGCCTCTCCAGTGGTTTCCCGGTCAACGAGAACAACCGTCTCGACTTCAGCCTCGGGGTCGAAAACAACAAACTGTCCCAGCCCAACCCCTATCTGCAGGTGGATGAGTTCTGGAAGGTGTACAGCAAGAACAAGGATGGCGACAACCGCATGGTGTTCAACACCGTCGACGTCACCGCCGGCTGGACCCGTTCCACCCTCAACAAGGGCCAGTTCCCGACCGCCGGTGATCGTCAGCGGGTCAACGCCAAGGTCACAGTGCCGGGCATGGATCTGCAGTACTTCAAGCTCAACGCCGAAGACGCGCACTACTTCCCGTTCGATGCGGATCACAAGTGGGTGCTGATGGCCAAGGCGCGAGCCTCCTACGGCAACGGCTACGGCAGCAACGGCAACTATGATCACGTACTGCCGTTCTTCGAGAACTACTTCGCCGGTGGTTTCGACACCCTGCGTGGCTTCAAGAGCAACACGGTCGGTCCGAAGGCGCTCTACTACTACAACCTGAGCGGCAACGACGTCATCCAGGGCACCGACAGCTCGGTGGGTGGCAACGCCTTGGCGGTCGCCTCCCTCGAGATGATAGTGCCGACGCCGTTTGCGTCCGAGACCTATCAGCCGCAACTGCGGACCAGCTTCTTCATCGATGCCGGCTCGGTGTGGGATACCACCTTCGACTATGACCAGTATCGCAACCGTTGCTTCAGCGGCTGCAACTATCTGGCCGACTATTCGGATCCGACCAACTACCGCGCCTCGGCCGGTCTGTCGCTGCAGTGGCTCTCTCCCATGGGCCCGCTGGTGTTCGCGATTGCCCGTCCGCTCAAGCAGTACGAGGGCGACCGGACCGAGTTCTTCTCATTCAACATCGGCCGTACCTTCTAAGGACGGACCTTGCCCCCACCCAATGGTGGGGGTATTCAATGATGGGACGCGCAGCCTGCGTGCCTCACCAGGTAACAAGTCGGTCCGGGTACCACTTGCATAATCAGGTAAATCAGGTAGCCCTCACATGAGGGAACAAGGAGTAAGTGTGAATAAAGCGTTGAAAGTAGCTGGTTTGAGTTTTGCACTGATGGCTGCCGGCATGGGCTCCGCCTTGGCCGAGACCAAGATCGCCGTGGTCGACATGGGCGAAGTCTTCCAGAAGCTGCCCCAGCGTGAAGCCGTTTCCAAGAAGCTGAAAGGCGAATTCGAGCCGCGCATGCGCGAGCTGCAGAAGCTGGAAGCCGATGGTCAGAAACTGGTCGAGAAGTTCAAGAAGGATGAAGCCTTCATGAGCGCCGATCAGAAAAAACAAAGCCAGGAGAAGCTGGCCAAGCTGCAGATGGAGTTCAACCAGAAGCGTCAGGCGTTTGAACAGGACAACGGTCGCCGTCAGTCCGAAGAGCGCAACAAGATCCTGACCAAGGTGCAGGCAGCCATCGACTCCATCGCCAAGAGCAATGGTTACGATCTGGTGCTGGAGCGCAACGCCGCCCCGTACGCCGCCAGCAAGCTGGACATCTCTGCCCAGGTTATTTCTCAGGTAAGCAAGAGCAACTAATTGATGGCATTCACTCTCGCACAGCTGGCCCAGCAACTGGGGGCCCAGGTCCATGGCGACGGAACCCTGGAAATCCGCAAGGTAGCGACACTGGAAAAGGCCGGGGAGGGGGACATCACCTTCCTGTCCAATAAAAAGTACCGGCATTATCTGGAGCAGAGCAAGGCGACCGCCGTGCTCATCACAGAAGCGGATCTGCCATTTTGTCCCACCAATGCCCTGGTGCTCAAAGACCCCTACGTGGGCTTTGCAAGGGTTGCCCAACTGTTGGACACCACGCCGCAGCCGGCCACGGATATCCATCCGAGCGCGGTGATCGCGGCGGACGTGCAACTGGGTGAGAGAGTGGCCATCGGGGCCAATGCGGTGATCGAATCCGGCGTGGTGCTGGGGGATGATGTGCGCATCGGTCCGGGCTGTTTCGTTGGCAAGAATACCCGACTGGGAGCCCGCTCCCGGTTGTGGGCCAACGTTACCCTCTATCACGACGTCACCATGGGCACCGACTGTCTGGTTCAATCCGGCACAGTGATCGGCGCCGATGGTTTCGGTTATGCCAACGAGCGCGGCGAGTGGATCAAGATCCCCCAGCTCGGCGGCGTGACCATCGGCAACCGGGTCGAGATCGGTGCCTGCACCACCATCGACCGCGGCGCGCTGGAAGATACCCGCATCGCTGACAACGTCATCATCGACAACCAGTGCCAGATCGCCCACAACGTCGAGATCGGCTACGGCACCGCCGTGGCGGGCTCCACCGTGATGGCAGGTAGTCTCAAGGTCGGCAAATACTGTATCATTGGCGGCGCCTCCGTCTTTAACGGGCATATGGAGATCTGCGACCAGGCCACCGTTACCGGCATGGCCATGGTGATGCGACCCATTACCGAGCCCGGTGTCTACTCTTCCGGCATCCCCCTGCAAACCAATAAAGAGTGGCGCAAGACCGCCGCCCGGGTGATGCGTATCGAAGAGATGCACAAGCGGTTGAGCAAGCTTGAGAAGAAGCTGGACCAAGAATAATCACGATTGGTATAGGGTACTGTTTTGACTACTGAAAAGAAGAGCCTGGGTATCCAGGAAATAATGGATCTGCTGCCCCACCGTTATCCGTTCCTGATGGTGGACAAGGTGGAAAACTACGAGATCAGCGATGAGCGCAAGACCCTGCGTGCCATCAAGAACGTCTCCTTCAACGAGCCGATCTTCCAGGGGCACTTTCCGGCCAAGCCGGTGTTCCCCGGTGTGCTGATCCTGGAAGCCATGGCACAGGCCACCGGTATCCTGGCGTTTACCATGGTGGGCAAGCCGTCCCCCAACGAACTCTATTACTTTGCCTCAATCGACAACGCTCGTTTCAAGCGTCCGGTGGGCCCCGGCGATCAGCTGGTGCTCGACGTGGAGTTCCTGAAAGAGCGTCGCGGTATCGCCAAGTTCACCGGTGTGGCCACGGTCAACGGTGAAGTGGTCTGTACCGCCGAGCTGATGTGCGCCAAACGCGAGGTTTAACACACGTGATCGACCAGACTGCCATCATTCACGATACTGCCGTCGTCCATGAGTCTGCCGTCATCGGTAAAGGGGTTGAAATCGGCCCCTTTTCTGTCATCGGTGCCGAGGTGGAAATCGGCGACAACACCTGGGTCAGCTCCCATGTGGTGATCAAGGGCCCGACCAGGATTGGTCGTGGCAACAAGATCTTCCAGCACACCTCCATCGGTGAGGATTGCCAGGACAAGAAGTACGCCGGCGAGCGCACCTTCCTCGAGATCGGCGACAACAACGTCTTTCGCGAGAACTGCACCGTGCACCGCGGCACCATCCAGGATCAGTCCCTGACCCGGATCGGCAGCGGCAACCTGTTCATGGTCAACGTCCACGTTGCCCACGACTGCATCATCGGTGACAACTGCATCTTCGCCAACAACGCGACCCTGGCGGGCCACGTGGTGATCGGCGATTTCGTGATCTTCGGCGGTCTCTCCGCGATCCACCAGTTCGGCCGCGTCGGCTCCCACGCCTTCGTCGGTGGCTGCGCCGCCCTCAACAAGGACGTGCCCCCCTACGTGATGGCCGCCGGCAACTACGCCAAACCGTTCGGGGTCAACTCCGAAGGGCTGCGTCGCCGCGGTTACACGCCTGAGGCCATCTCCGCCGTCAAGCGCGCCTACAAGGAGATCTTCCGCTCCGGCAAGACCGTCGAAGAGGTGCTGCCTGTGCTGATCGAGATGGCGCAAGCCGAGCCGGCCGTCCAGCTCTATGTGGATTTCCTCAAAGACAACGAGCGCGGGATCATCCGTGCCTGATCCGGTTCGCATCGGTATCGTCGCCGGAGAGGTCTCCGGCGACATTCTGGCTGCTGGCCTGGTACGCGAGCTGCAGGCCCGCTACCCGGACGCGCAGTTCGAAGGGATCGCCGGGCCGCGCATGCAGGCCCTCGGCGTGAAGGCCCTGTTCGAGATGGAAGAGCTCTCCGTCATGGGGATCACCGAGGTGCTGGGCCGTCTGCCGCGCATCCTCAAGGTCCGCCGCGAACTGCTGCGCCACTTCATCGCCAATCCGCCCGATATCTTCATCGGGGTGGATGCACCGGATTTCAATATCGGGGTGGAGCTGAAACTGCGCCGCGCCGGTATCAAGACGGTTCACTATGTCAGCCCCTCGGTGTGGGCCTGGCGCCAGAACCGCATTCACAAGATCAAGGCCGCCACCGACATGGTGCTCGCCTTCCTGCCGTTCGAGAAAGCCTTCTACGACCGCTTTGACGCCCCTTGCCGTTTCGTCGGCCACACCATGGCGGACGACATTCCGCTGGTGCCGGATCAGGCCGCGGTGCGCAGAACCCTCGGCATCGACGCCAATCGCCGCTGGCTGGCGGTGCTGCCGGGCAGCCGCACGGCGGAAGTGGGCTTCATGTCGCCGCTGTTTCTCGAGGCGTGCAAGCACCTGACGGTGCGCTACCCGGATCTCGGCTTCATCGTGCCGCTGGTCAACCAGAAGCGGCGCGAGCAGTTCATGGCCATCAAGGCCGACGTGGCGCCGGATCTCGACATGGTGCTGCTGGAAGGGCAGGGCCGCGAGGCGATGATCGCCGCCGACGTGGTGATGCTGGCCTCTGGCACCGCGGCGCTTGAAGCCATGCTGGTGAAAAAACCCATGGTGGTGGGCTACAAGCTCAAGCCCTTCAGCTACTGGCTGGCCCAGCGGCTGGTGAAGACCGAATTTGTCTCCCTGCCCAACCTGTTGGCCGGCCGCATGCTGGTGCCCGAACTCATCCAGCACGAGTGCACCCCGGAGAACCTGGTGGTCGAGGTGAGCAAGTATTTCGAGCACGACAATAGCGCGCTGGTGAACACCTTCACCGAGCTCCATCAGCTCATTCGCTGCAATGCCGACCACCAGGCCGCCGAGGCGGTGGCCGAGCTGCTGGGCCGGTAGAGAGCGGGCGGCCAGTGTGGCTGCGCCAACGCGACGCCAGGCCCTGCGGGGCCTGTTTTGATTCAAGGCTACAAGATGATGATCGATATTCCTGACGACAAGCTGGTTGCCGGTGTGGACGAGGTGGGCCGTGGCCCCCTGGTGGGAGACGTGGTGACCGCCGCCGTCATCCTCGACCCGGCCAACCCGATCGAGGGGCTCAACGACTCCAAGAAGCTCTCCGAGAAGAAGCGCCTCGCCCTGTTTGACGAGATCAAAGAGAAGGCGCTGGCCTTCGCCATCGGCCGTGCCAGCCCGGCGGAGATCGACGAGCTTAACATCCTGCACGCCACCATGCTGGCGATGCAGCGCGCCGTGGCGGGGCTCAAGGTCACGCCCGAGCTGGTCTTCATCGATGGCAACCGCTGCCCGGCTCTGCCGATGGAAGCCCGCGCCGTGGTCAAGGGCGACAGCCTGGTGGCCGCCATCAGCGCCGCCTCGATCCTCGCCAAGGTGACCCGGGATGCGGAGATGACCGAGCTGGACAGCCGCCATCCCGAGTACGGCTTTGCCCGCCACAAGGGCTATCCGACTGCGGAGCACCTCGCCATCCTGGCCGAGCGCGGCCCGTTGCCGGAATATCGTCAAAGTTTCAAACCGGTGCGCCGTGCACTGGGAGTGGAATAACCCATGCTGATTTGTCTAAGCGATGGCTGCTTGCGTAATGAGAGGGCATGACGATGGCTGACCCCCGTTTCATTCACCTGCGGGTGCATACCGACTTTTCCATGGTGGATGGTCTGCAGAAGATCAACCCCATCGTCGGGGCCGCGGCGGCCGACAACATGCCGGCGCTGGCCCTGACCGACCAGATGAACATGTGCGGCCTGGTGCGCTTCTATGGCGCCGCCCACGGCAAGGGGATCAAGCCTCTGGTCGGTGCCGACTTCTGGGTGCAGAGCAGTGAACTTGGCGACGAGCAGTTTCGCCTCACTCTGCTCGCCATGGACAACGACGGCTACCAGAACATCACCCTGCTCATCTCCCGCGGCTATCAGCGCGGCCATGTGCAGGGGCGGCCGGTCATCGACAAGGAGTGGCTGGTCGAGCACGCCAAGGGGGTGATCGTGCTCTCCGGCGGGCGCGAGGGGGACGTGGGCAAGTTCCTGCTCAAGGGCAACCGCCAGATGACCGAGCAGTGCGTCGCCTTCTACCAGACCCACTTCCCTGACGCCTACTATCTGGAGCTGCTGCGTACCGGTCGCCCCGACGAGGAGGTCTACCTGCACATGGCGGTGAACCTCGCGAGCGAGTTCGCGCTGCCGGTGGTGGCCACCAACGAGGTGGTGTTCCTCACCGCCGATGACTTCGACGCCCACGAGATCCGGGTGGCCATCCACGACGGCTATACCCTGATGGACAAGCGCCGGCCGCGCCGCTACAGCCCGCAGCAGTACCTGCGCAGTCAGGACGAAATGTGCGAGCTGTTCGCCGACATCCCGGAGGCGCTGGAGAACACGGTGGAGATCGCCAAGCGCTGCAACGTGACGGTGCGTCTGGGTGAATACTTCCTGCCCAACTTCCCCACCGGCGACATGACCACCGAAGACTTCCTGGTGGCCAAGTCGAAAGAGGGGCTGGAGGAGCGGCTCGAGTTTCTGTTCCCGGATCCGGCGGTGCGGGCCGAGCGTCGTCCCGAGTATGACGAGCGCCTCGACATCGAGCTGAAAGTGATCAACCAGATGGGCTTCCCGGGTTACTTCCTCATCGTGATGGAGTTTATCCAGTGGTCCAAGGACAACGGCATCCCGGTCGGTCCGGGCCGGGGCTCGGGTGCAGGTTCGCTCGTTGCCTACGCCCTCAAGATCACCGACCTGGATCCACTCGAATTTGACCTGCTGTTCGAACGTTTCCTGAACCCCGAGCGGGTCTCCATGCCCGACTTCGACGTCGACTTCTGCATGGACCGACGGGACGAGGTGATCGAGCACGTCTCCGAGATGTACGGCCGGGATGCTGTGTCCCAGATCATCACCTTCGGCAGCATGGCGGCCAAGGCGGTGGTACGGGACGTGGGCCGGGTGCTGGGCCACGCCTACGGTTTCGTCGATCGCATCTCCAAGCTGATCCCGCCGGATCCCGGCATGACCCTGGCCAAGGCGTTCGAGGCCGAGCCCAAGCTGCCCGAGCTCTACGAGCAGGACGAGGAGGTCAAAGACCTCATCGACATGGCGCGCCGGCTGGAAGGGGTGGTGCGCAACGCCGGCAAACACGCCGGTGGCGTGGTGATCGCGCCCACCAAGATCACCGACTTTGCACCGCTCTACTGCGATGACGAGGGCCATCACCCGGTCACCCAGTTCGACAAGAATGACGTGGAATACGCCGGCCTGGTGAAGTTCGACTTCCTGGGTCTGCGCACGCTCACCATCATCGACTGGGCGCTCGGCATGATCAACCCGCGCCTTGCCAAAGAGGGCAAGCCGCCGGTCGACATCGCCGCCATCCCCATCGACGACAAGCGCTCGTTCGACCTGCTGCAGCGCTACGAGACCACCGCGGTATTCCAGCTCGAATCCCGCGGCATGAAGGATCTCATCAAGCGGCTGCAGCCGGACTGCTTCGAAGACATGATCGCTCTGGTGGCCCTGTTCCGGCCGGGCCCGCTCCAGTCAGGCATGGTGGACAACTTCATCGACCGCAAACACGGCAATGAAGCCATCTCCTATCCGGACGAGAAGTGGCAGCACGAGAGTCTGCAACCCATCCTGGAGCCCACCTACGGCATCATCCTCTACCAGGAGCAGGTGATGCAGATCGCCCAGACCCTGGCCGGGTACACCCTGGGGGGCGCGGATATGCTGCGCCGGGCCATGGGCAAGAAAAAGCCCGAGGAGATGGCCAAGCAGCGGGCCGGTTTTGAAGAGGGAGCCATCAAGAACGGCGTCGACGGCGAGCTGGCGATGAAGATCTTCGACCTGGTGGAGAAGTTCGCGGGCTACGGCTTCAACAAATCGCACTCCGCCGCCTATGCGCTGGTCTCCTACCAGACCCTCTGGCTCAAGACCCACTTCCCGGCCGAGTTCATGGCGGCGGTCATGACCGCAGACATGGACAACACCGACAAGATAGTGACCCTGGTGGACGAGTGTCAGCGGATGGGGCTGACGGTGATCCCGCCGGACGTCAACACCGGTCGCTACCGCTTCAGCGTCAACGAGGACGGTCATATCGTCTACGGCATCGGCGCGGTGAAGGGGGTGGGGGAAGGTCCCATCGATGCGATCCTGGAAGCACGGGATCGGGATGGCCCGTTCCGCGACCTGTTCGACTTCTGCAACCGGGTCGACATCAAGAAGCTCAACAAGCGGGTGATGGAGAAGCTTATCCTCTCCGGCGCCATGGACCGGCTCGGCCCTCACCGCGCCGCCCTGATGGCGACCCTGGAGGAGGCGATGCGCGCCGCCGAGCAGCACGCCAAGGCCCAGGCGGTGGGGCAGGTCGACATGTTCGGCGTGCTCACCGAGGAGATAGACGACGTCAAGAAGGCGTTCGCCAACGTGCCGCACTGGCCCGACAAGGTGTGGCTGGAAGGGGAGCGCGAGACCCTCGGGCTCTACCTGACCGGTCACCCCATCAACCAGTACAGCGGCGAATTACGTCGTTACACCTCGGGTCGCCTGTGCGATCTGCATCCCACCTCCCGCGATACCGTGACCACGGCGGCTGGGCTGGTGATCGCGGCGCGCAGCATGGTGACCAAGCGCGGCAACAAGATGGGGATCTTCACCCTGGACGACCGTTCCGGTCGCCTCGATGTGACCCTGTTCAGTGAAGCGCTGGAAAAATATGAAGAGTTGATGCAAAAAGACCGTATTTTGGTGGTTTCTGGACAGGTCAGCTTTGATGACTTCTCCGGTGGCCTTAAAATGTCGGCCCGTGAATTACTGGATATCAACGATGCGAGAGAGCGTTTTGCCAGGGCAATCCGCATCTCTCTCGATGAACAGCGAATCGATGATCGCTTTTTCCCGCGTTTGTGCGAGATTTTGGAGCCCGCCCGTGCCGGAGTCTGTCCGGTTCAGGTAAACTATCGTCGCCCCGGCTCCCGGGTGCGATTGACGCTCGGCACCGAGTGGCGGGTGACGCCCACCGATCAACTGATAGATGACTTGCGCGTCCTGCTGGGACGAGAGCGGGTTGAATTGGTTTTTGATTAGAGGATCTATAGTCCCTATGAGTCTTTTTCTGGATTTTGAACAGCCGATCGCCGAGTTGCAGGCACAGATCGATGAACTGCGCCATGTGAGCGAGCACAACAGTGCCGTGGATCTGAGCGAAGATATTCGTCGGCTGGAGAAGAAAAACGAAGAGCTGACCAAGAAGATCTTCGGCGATCTGGGCGCCTGGCAGGTGTCACAGATGGCGCGTCATCCACAGCGCCCCTATACCCTCGACTACATCGAGCACATCTTCACCGATTTCGACGAGCTGGCCGGCGATCGCGCCTATGCCGATGACAAGGCCATCGTCGGTGGCATCGCCCGTCTGGACGGCGAGCCTGTGATGGTCATCGGCCACCAGAAGGGGCGCGAGACCAAGGAGAAGATCAAGCGCAACTTCGGCATGCCGCGCCCGGAAGGGTACCGCAAGGCCCTGCGCCTGATGGAGATGGCCGAGCGCTTCAAGATGCCGATCATCACCTTCATCGACACCCCGGGCGCCTACCCGGGCGTCGGTGCCGAGGAGCGTGGCCAGTCCGAAGCGATTGCCCGCAACCTGAAAGTGATGGCCGGTCTGACCGTGCCGGTGGTCTGCACCGTGATCGGTGAAGGCGGCTCCGGCGGCGCCCTGGCCATCGGTGTCGGCGATCGCGTCAACATGCTGCAGTACTCCACCTACTCCGTCATCTCGCCGGAAGGGTGTGCCTCCATCCTGTGGAAGAGCGCCGACAAGGCACCGGTGGCTGCCGATGCCATGGGCATCACTGCCCAGCGTCTGAAAGAGCTCAAGCTCATCGACAACATCGTCGAGGAGCCGCTCGGCGGCGCCCACCGCAATGTGGAGAAGATGGCCAAGCACCTGAAAGACCGCATCCAGCAGGATCTCAACGCCCTGCGTCCCCTCGACAACGAGCAGCTGCTGGAGCAGCGCTACCAGCGTCTGCTGGGCTACGGCTACTGCTGAGCCCGGTCGGGAACAAATGGATGACGAAAGGCCCTCGCACTGCGGGGGCCTTTTTTTTTATGGCGGCAGGGGGCCTGTCGGCAGGGAAAAATCCTGTCCATATGGATACCTGTTGGCACGATGTTTGCCAAAACCCCCATGTTGGATCAATTCAGCGGCGATTTGTGGCCAAAAAAAGTGGGATCCCACTCCCGTTTTGCTTAAAGTGACCCTTTCCGATCGACCCGATCGGCATGCCCGCAAGGACGCTCTGCGGACGTAAACAGGCCAGCCCGGCCTGACTCACAGGAATGTTCACCCTGCCGGCGGCACTGCCTTTTGCAGCGCCCTGCTGCCCGTTCAGCCGCCCGGTGTTACGTCACTCTCATCTTGCATCGTCTCCATCTGCAGCGAGTGAATCATGAGCGAATCGGTTTTTGAGATCCACGACTGGACCCTGAGCGTCGACGACAATATGCTCTGTCGCCCCGACCGCGAGGTCTACCTCGAGCCCCGGCTGGTCAATCTGTTGCGCTTCCTGGCGAGCAACGCCGGCACAGTGTTCGGGCGCGACTGCCTGATCAACGAGGTCTGGGACGGTGCAGAGGTGACCGATCAGGTGGTCACCCAATCCATTTTCGAGCTGCGCAAGATCCTCAAGGATGGCCGCAACGACGCCGCCGACTACATAGTCACGGTGCCCAAGCGCGGCTACAAGCTGGTGGCGCCGGTGCGGCCGCAGCAGGTGGTCTCGGTGGTGATGGCAGGCGAGCAGGAGAGCGTCAATACCCTCCGGCCGCCGCTCGCGGTGCCAGTCATCGATGAAGAAGAGGAGCAGGCCAACGTCACCCCCTTCCCGGCCGGTCCGCTGACCCGCGCCGTCACCACCCATGCCAGGGAGGGGGGCAGCCGCTGGAAACTGGTGGGGTTCGATATCTTCGTGGTGGCGATCCTGGTCGCCCTGGTCAGCCTGCTCAGCTATCAGCACGCCAGCCCCCAGGTGCACTCCATGCTGGATCCCGAGCTGCTGGTGTTTCGCTTTCACTCCGGCATGGATGGCAGCAACGAGAACGTGCGCCTCGCCGACGGCATCACCCGCGCCCTGATGGGGGAGGTGGCCGCCGCCACGCCGCTGCGGGTGCAGTACGGTGCCAACACCCTGATGGGGGGCATCCTGCCCGGCAAGGAGCTGAGCGTGCGGGTCTCCCGCCAGCCGGGGGGCACCTATCTCGATCTGGAGTACCGCAACATCAACACCAACCGGGTGCTGTTCAGCCACCAGTACCAGCTCAGCCGCCACAACGTGCACGGGGTGTTGCAGGCGAGCAGCCGGGATCTGCTGAGCGTCCTCAATCAGCCCGACGCGCAGCCTGGCATGGGCTGGCCCACCGATGACGGCGCCTTGATGGCCATGATGGAGGCGCACTACTACATCAACAGCCAGGATCCGGTGGCCCTCAAGCGTGGCGTCGAGCTGCTCGACCAGTCGCTGACCAGCCAGCCGGATCAGCCGCTGCTGCTGGCGGAGCGCTATCTGGCCGGGGAGGCGCTGGCAACCCTGACGGGCACCCCCCAGAGCGACCGGTTGCAGCAGATAGGTGCTCACCTGGCCCGGGTGGTTCAGAGCCAGCCTGTGCAGCCGGCCCGGGTGTGGGAGGCGCTGACCCTGCAGGCCATTCTGGGCGGCCAGCAGCAGGAGGCCAACCGCCTGCTGGGTGAGGCTGGCAGCCGGGGCCGCTCGGTGCTCTATCACATATTGCGCGGCAAGCTGGCGGAGCTGGATGGCCACCCGGAAGCGGCGGGGGATGCCTACAGCCAGGCTTTCCTGATGGAGGCGACCGAGCAGACCTACCTGCTCTGCCAGCAGCTCGGCTTCTACAGCAACATGGAAACCCTCACCCCGGCGCTGTTCAACGCCCTGGGCCAGAGCAAGGTCAAGCTGTTCTGAACGGCGCCGGCCGCGCTCTGCTCCACCGATCGCAGGCCGCCCACGGGCGGCCTGCGTGTTTCTTGCCCTCCCATGGGCACTCGGGCTTGCTCTTCTATCCCTATCCCTATCCCTGACTCGTAGCAACGACTGGCCATGGCAGGCCTGTGGCTGCGCCATCCCCCTGTTCCATCCTCTGCTGATAAAGCCCCGGCCGCCATTTGCAGCTGCAGCCTGTCGATGCCGACAACCGTGACTGTCGCCCCGGCGACCTGGCCGCCTTAGTCGATATCGCACCGGGTCATCGCCTCGCCCGTTTGGTGTGTGGGGGCTGTTATGCCGGTCAGGTGGGCCCCGGGTCGTGCAAAGCGAGCGGTGCAATGAAGGGCGGTGAGGGGAAAAGGGGGTCGCTTTGGCATATGCAGTTCGGGGGAGAGGAGGTTGTTGGCCCAACTGCACCGCAGCGGGTCATCAGAAAATTATCAAGGTGGTTCGGGTGGCACCGGGTGGTCTCATCAAGGGGGGCGACGGATATCAAGGTTTTATCAAGATGCTTGCGGCGCCTTCAGTCAACCTGCTGTTTTAACTCTGTTTTTATCAGCTTCGACGGGCAGGCTGAAAAAGTTTGCTCATGTTTTTATCCCTTAGCGGGACTTTATGTTTTCCGGGGCGCAGAGGCCTAGTCTGTGGCCATTGATTGGCGGAAGGCTCCGCCAAGCGTGTGTTTGATGCCTTAATATCGACCCGGAGATTTTATGTCCCTAGATACGAGCAAGAAGATCGGCCTTGTCGCCTGTACAGGTGTAGTGGCCGGCAACATGATGGGGAGCGGTATCGCGCTGCTGCCCTCGGCCCTGGCCACCATAGGTTCCATCTCTGTGTTCAGCTGGGCCATCTGCCTGGTCGGCGCCATGGGGCTGGCCTTCGTGTTCGCCCGCCTCGCCACCAAGAACCCGCAGGAGGGCGGCCCCATCGCCTATGCCGGCGAGATCTCTCCGGTGTTCGGCTTCCAGACCGGTGTGCTCTACTACCATGCCAACTGGATCGGCAACCTGGCCATCGCCATCACCGGCGTCTCCTACCTCTCCGTCTTCTTCCCGATCCTCAACAGCCCGATCCCGGCCGCCGCGGCCACCATCGCCGCCGTCTGGATCTTCACCCTGGTCAACCTGCTGGGCGGCAGCTGGGTGAGCCGGCTCTGTACCCTGGGTCTGGTGCTGATCCTGCTGCCGGTGGTGGGCACCGCCTTGGTGGGTTGGGGTCACTTCGACAGCGCCGTCTACAGCCAGAACTGGAACACCACCAGCGGCAGCGACCTGCATGCGGTCATCAGCGCCGTGCTGATCTGCCTCTGGTCCTTCGTGGGGGTAGAGTCTGCCGCCGTCTCCTCCGGCATGGTGAAGAATCCCAAGCGCACCGTACCGCTCGCCACCATGCTGGGCACCGGTATTGCGGGGGTCATCTACATCCTCTCCACCCAGGTGATCAGCGGCATGTTCCCGGCCGGTGAAGTGGCGGCCTCCGGCGCGCCGTTTGCCATGGCCTCCTCCGTCATCTTCGGCAACTGGTCCGCACCGTTCGTCTCCGCCTTCACCGCCCTGGCCTGCTTCACCTCGCTGGGCTCCTGGATGATGCTGGTGGGCGAGGCGGGCAAGCGCGCCGCCCACGACGGCAACTTCCCGAAAATCTACGGCGAAGTGGACAAGAACGGCGTCGCCAAGAAGGGTCTGATCCTGGGCTCCCTCAAGATGACTGCGCTGATGATTGGCCTGACCGCCTTCACCTCCCAGTCCGCCCACGCGGCCGATCTCTTCAACGTGCTGACCACAGATGCGGTGCTGCTGACCATGCTGCCCTACTTCTACTCCAGCATTAACCTCATTCGCTTCGAGGGCATGACCTCCCGCAGCATCGGCGCCATGATCTTCTCCGGTGTGGCCTGCGTCTTCTGCCTGATTGCCCTGATGGGGGCCAAGGGTTCCAACCTCACAGCAACCTTCGTGGTGTCGCTCATCATCCTGATGTTCTACGCCAAAAAACTGGGCCTGCGTCAGCACGATGCCCTGCTGAGCGAACAGCCCAGCAACTGATTTCCCCTTTTATCTTCCGAGCGCTCTTCACTCACCATCCCTGATGGAGAGCGCCCTCTTACGTGTGGAGCATCAAGATGAACATCATTGCCATCCTCAACCACCTCGGCGTTTTCTTTAAAGAAGAACCCATTCGTCAGCTGCAAGCCTCCCTCGAGCGCAAGGGTTTCGAGGTCGTCTATCCGGTCGATGTGGCCGACTTGCTGAAACTCATCGAGAAGAACCCCCGCGTTTGCGGCGCCATCTTCGACTGGGACAAATACTCCCTGGGTCTGTGCAAGGAGATCCACGATCGCAACGAGAAGCTGCCGATCTTCGCCTTCGCCAACGACCAGTCCACCCTGGACATTCACCTGACCGACCTGCGCCTGAACGTGCACTTCTTCGAGTACCGTCTCGGCATGGCCGACGATATCGCCCTCAAGATGGGTCAGGCCACGAGTGAGTACCAGGACGCCATCCTGCCGCCGTTCACCAAGGCGCTGTTCAAGTACGTGGAAGAGGGCAAGTACACCTTCTGTACTCCGGGTCACATGGGCGGTACCGCCTTCCAGATGAGCCCCGCCGGCAGCATCTTCTATGACTTCTACGGCCCGAACGCCTTCAAGGCCGACGTCTCCATCTCCATGCCGGAGCTGGGCTCCCTGCTGGACCACTCAGGCCCGCACAAGGAAGCCGAGGAGTACATCGCCCGTACTTTCAACGCCGATCGCTCCTACATCGTCACCAACGGCACCTCCACCGCCAACAAGATTGTCGGCATGTACTCGGCGCCGGCTGGCAGCACCGTGCTGGTGGATCGCAACTGCCACAAGTCGCTCACTCACCTGATGATGATGAACGACGTGACCCCGCTCTACTTCCGTCCGACCCGCAACGCCTACGGCATTCTGGGTGGCATCCCGCAGAGCGAATTCAGCCGCGACACCATCGCCGCTAAGGTGGCCGCCACCCCGGGCGCCCAGGCGCCGCGCTACGCCGTGATCACCAACTCCACCTATGACGGTCTGCTCTACAACACCGGCTTCATCAAGGAGGCGCTGGACACCCCCTACATCCACTTCGACAGTGCCTGGGTGCCCTACACCAACTTCAGCCCGATCTACGAAGGCAAGTGCGGCATGAGCGGCGAAGCCATGCCGGGCAAGGTGTTCTACGAAACCCAGTCCACCCACAAGCTGCTGGCGGCCTTCTCCCAGGCGTCGATGATCCACATCAAGGGTGACGTGGAGGAAGAGACCTTCAACGAAGCCTTCATGATGCACACCTCCACCTCGCCGCAGTACGGCATAGTGGCTTCCACCGAGATCTCCGCAGCCATGATGCGGGGCAACACCGGCAAGCGGCTGATCAAGGACTCCATCGATCGCGCCATCTCTTTCCGCAAAGAGATCAAGCGCCTGCGCGAGCAGAGCGAAGGCTGGTTCTTCGACGTATGGCAGCCGGACGACATCGACACCGTCGAGTGCTGGAAGCTGGATCCGAAGGATGACTGGCACGGCTTCAAGGACATTGACGACGATCACATGTACCTGGATCCCATCAAGGTGACCCTGCTGACCCCGGGCATGGGCCGTGATGGCCAGCTGCTGGAGAGCGGTATCCCGGCCTCCCTGGTCTCCAAGTTCCTGGACGAACGCGGCATCGTGGTGGAGAAGACCGGCCCCTACAACCTGCTGTTCCTCTTCTCCATCGGTATCGATCAGTCCAAGGCGATGCAGCTGCTGCGTGCCCTGACCGAGTTCAAGCGCGGCTACGACCTGAACCTGACCATCAAGAGCATTCTGCCGAGCCTCTATCGTGAAGACCCGAGCTTCTACGAAGGGATGCGCATCCAGGAGCTGGCCCAGCGCATTCACGAGCTGACCAGCAAGTACCGTCTGCCGGAGCTGATGTTCAAGGCGTTCGACGTGCTGCCCGAGATGAAGATGACCCCGCACGCCGCCTGGCAGCAGGAGCTGGCCGGCAACGTGGTGGAAGTGCCGCTGCGCGACATGGTGGACCGCATCAGCGCCAACATGATCCTGCCCTACCCGCCGGGAGTACCGCTGGTGCTGCCGGGCGAGATGGTGACCCAGGATTCCCTGCCGGTGCTCGAGTTCCTCGAGATGCTGTGCGAGATCGGTGCCCACTACCCGGGCTTCGAGACCGACATCCACGGCCTCTATCGTCAGGCCGATGGCAGCTACACCGTCAAGGTGCTGCGCTAATCACAGTGACAACAACGGGCCGCAAGGCCCGTTTTTCCCATCTGGGTTCATCCATTTTTTTGCGAGTCAGCATGAAGCGAGTTCTCTCCATCCAGTCCCACGTGGTGTTCGGCTGCGCCGGCAACAGCGCCGCCGTGTTTCCCATGCGCCGCATGGGGCTGGAGGTGTGGCCCGTCAACACGGTGCAATTTTCCAACCATACCCAGTACAGCGCCGGCTGGCAGGGGATGGTGATGCCAAACGGCCATATCCGCCAGCTGATGGCGGGGCTGGCCGACATCGGCGTACTGGGGCAGTGCGATGCGATCCTGAGCGGCTATCTCGGCTCGGCCGAGCAGGGGGAGGAGATCCTGGCGGCGGTGGCCCACCTCAAGGCGCTCAATCCGCATGCCCGTTATTTTTGCGACCCCGTGATGGGTCATCCCGACAAGGGGTGTATCGTCGCGCCCGGCGTCGCCGATTTTTTGAAAAACCGCGCGCTGGCCTGCGCCGACCTGCTGGCCCCCAATCTGCTGGAGCTGGAGCAGCTGACCGGCCGCGAGATCTGCAATCTGAGCGAGGCGCTGGCCGCCTGTCAGCAACTGCGTGACGGGGGCGTCGAGCTGGTGATGGTCAAGCATCTGGGCCGCGCCGGCTTGAGCCTGGACCGGTTCGAAATGCTGCTGGTGTGCGAAGAGGGGGCGTTTCATATCTCGCGCCCCCTTTATGAGTTTCAACGTCAGCCCATCGGGGTGGGGGATCTGCTGAGCGCGACCATGCTGGCCAACCTGCTGGCGGGCTTTACGCCGGTGGCGGCGTTCGAGCGCACCAATGCCAGCGTGGACATGGTGCTGGCCCAGACCTGGCTGGCGGGCGCCTACGAGCTGCAGCTGGTGGCCGCCCAGCAGGCGCTGGTCGAGCCCGAGATCCGCACCTGCGCCAGCCGGCTGGGTTAGCCGTGCATCAACCTGCGCGCCGTGCCAGCGTGACCTGCTGACGGGCAAGCGCCTTGGGCGAGCGCCTGGTGTGCGGGGCGCACGCCAGCTTGAGCTGGTGCCACTCGCGCCACAGCAACCAGCACAGTGGCAGGGTCAGCAGCAGCACAGTGGTGGGCTGGGCCAGCAGCACGCCGTCGCGGCCCCACCAGAGCGGCAGCATGAAGATCAGCGGCAGCAGCAGCAGGGTCTTGGCGATGGAGATGAACAGCGCCTGACGGGTGCGCGCCATGGATTGCAGCAGCACGATGCCGAACATGATGACCCCCTCCAGCGGAATGGCGCCGAGATTGAGGGTCAGGCTGCTGATGGCGGCCGCGAGCAGCTCGCCATCCTGATCGCCGGTGTAGAGCATGGCCACCTGGCGCGGCAGCAGCTGGATCAGCAGCCAGACCGCCAGACCGTAGACGAGCGTGATCTTGAGCCCCATCTCCATCAGGAACTTGAGATCGCGGTAGCGCTTGGCGCCGGCCGCCTGGCTGACCAGCGGCTGGATGCCGAAGGCCAGCCCCTGCAGAATGACGATGAACACCGCCTCTGTGTAGCCGGCCACTGTGAAGCCCGCCAGATCCTTGACCGAGCCGTGCACCATCAGCTGGCTGTTGTGCAGCATCAGCAGCAGGCCGAGGTTGAATTGGGCGATCAGGCTCGGCAGACCGGTGAACAGCAGGTTGGGCATGGCCGGCAAGCTGGGCATCAGCTGGCGCCATTCCAGTCGCAATCTGGCGTGACGGGTAAAGAAGTAACCCAGGCCCAGCAGGCTGACCACCCCTTCCGAGATGAGGGTGGCCTGAGCCGTACCGATGAGTCCCAGCCCCAGCCGGCCAACCATGATGTAGTTGAGGATGATGTTGAGGATGGCGCCGCCGCTGACCAGCAGCATGGCGAGCCGCGGCCGGCCGTCGTTGCGCAGCAGATAGGGGACCGCCAGGTTGCAGGCTAGCAGCAGGGTGCCGCCGCCGATCCAGTAGAGGTAGTCGCTGGCCTGTTGCCAGGTGTCGGTGCCCTGCTCGATGCCCAGTGCCAGCAGGATGTCGATGTGCCAGTAGTGCAGCAGCAGCGGTGCCACCGTGCCCAGCCCCGCCAGCAGCCAGAGCGCATTGACCAGTGCCTGGCGGGCCAGCCCGGTGTTCCTGGCGCCCTGCTGGAAGGAGATGGCGGTGGCCGCCCCCATGCTGATCATGGCGGCAAGGCCGATCAGCACCATGATGACCGGGTAGACCAGGTTGATGCCGGCGAGGCCGGCGGCCCCCACGTAGTGGCCGACGAAGATGCCATCGACCAGGTAGTAGGCGCCGGATACCAGCATGGCCATGACGGAGGGGAGGGCATAGCCCCAGAAACGGCGGGTCATCGCCCGCTGGCGCAGAGTGAAATAGGCAGACATATCTGTTCTCTTGGGGAGTTCGATTATCGAGCAGACAGTCTAGATTAATATTGTTTTTGCGATAATCCGGGTTCTACTTGAAGGATTGATGAGCAATATTCAGTAATTGGTCGGCTGATAGTGGGCTTTCAGCATGTCGATGAGAGCCCGCAAGCCGCTGCCCAGCTGATGCCGGCTGGGATAGAAGAGATAAAAACCGGCAAAGGTGGGGCACCAGGGCTCCAGCACGGTGAGCAGTTTCCCCTGGGCCACTTTTTGGCTCACTTCCTCTTCCAGACAGTAGGCCAGCCCCAGCCCCGCCTCGGCCGCCCCCAGATAGAGGGCCGGCGTGCTGGTGGTGAGCGGGCCCGTCACCTCTATCTCCAGCAGGGAACCCTCCTCCCCGGCGAAGGCCCAGCGGTAGTGATGGGAGGGGGTGAGCCGGTAGCCGATGCAGGCGTGGCGTGACAGCTCGCGAGGGTGCTGTGGTGTGCCGTGTTCGGCCAGATAGGCGGGGGAGGCCACCACCAGATAGCGCTGGGGCGGCCCGAGCGGTACTCCGATCATCTCCTTGGGCAGCAGATCGCCGTAGAAGAGGGCGGCGTCATAGCCATCCTCGATGAGGCGCGGCATCAGCTCCTGTTCCACCACCTCCACCTGCATGCGCGGGTAGCGCACCAGGTAATCGATCAACACCGGGGCCAGCAGGTCGTCGATGGCCCCGCGCGGTGCACAGATCTTCAGCCGTCCCACCGGCTCGTCGCTGTGACGGGTCAACTCGCCCAGTGCGTTCTCCAGATGGTTCAGGGTCGGCAGCAGCTGGGTCAGCAGCCGCTGGCCCGCCTCGGTGGGCACCACGGCGCGGGTGCTGCGGTTGAGCAGCCGTACCCCCAGCCGGGTCTCCAGCCCTTTCAGGCTGTGGCTCAGGGCGGATGCCGAGACCCCGAGTTCGAGGGCGGCCTTGCTGAAGCTCTGGTGACGGGCGACGGCGGCAAACACCGCCAGTTCGGCGAGGTCGGTACGGGTGATGGCCATATTAATTCAGCGGAAAAATGTTGAACAACAGGGTACGCCAGGGCGGGGCAAGGCACAACGTGGCCAACAAACAGACATATGTAGCGAAATTGTTGTACCCATAAGGATATAGATACGGGTGAAACCACCGCTATTTGTTAACGGCTGTTCACAAAATTGGGCTCGAAACGTGATCTCTGACGCCAGAAAGACGATTCCAATCAAACTTTGGTTGATTAATTCAAAAAAACACTGTGATCGCTAAGGGGATTTAATTAGAGTCAGCTCATCGAAACAAAGGCGTGTTAGTGAGTTGTAAAAGCTGACGCGTTTGCGGCCCTCGGGCCCACTCCCCACCGGTCTGTTTGTTGCAATTTGGTTGTTACATGGAGTGATGACCAGTTTGCCGGAGCGATGGGAATGAGAATAAACAGGGATGAACTGCAGGCGTTCCAGGGAAATGGGACAGGGCATTGCGCCCGGTTGACTAGATATTTTCTATTTTCCTTGATGACAGGAACACCCCTATGTCTGACATGAACATTGCAGTAGAAGGCAACTTAGCCAGTAATGCATCTTCCCGTGGCATCAACAAGGCCGATGTGGTCTGGATGCTGGGTCTGTACGGTACCGCCATCGGTGCCGGTGTGCTCTTCCTGCCGATCAACGCCGGTGTAGGTGGCCTGTGGCCGCTGGTTGCCATGCTGATCCTGGCCCTGCCGTTGACCTTCTTCGCCCACCGTGGCCTGACCCGCTTCGTGCTGTCCGGCTCCACCCGTGACGGCGACATCACCGAAGTAGTAGAAGAGCACTTCGGCAAGACCGCAGGCAAGTTCATCACCCTGCTCTACTTCTTTGCCATCTACCCGATCGTGCTGATGTACTCGGTCGCCATCACCAACACAGTCGAGAGCCTGATTGTTCACCAGCTGGGCATGACTGCACCTCCCCGTGCCGTGCTGTCACTGGCGCTGATCCTGGGTCTGATGGCAGTTGTTCGTCTGGGTGGCCAGGTCATCGTCAAAGCGATGAGCGTGCTGGTATTCCCGTTCGTGATCACCCTGATGGGCCTGGCGCTCTACCTGATCCCGCACTGGAATGGTGCCATCATCACCGAAGCCCCGGCGCTGGGTGATGCCTTCAACGGCGATTTCATCAAGACCCTGTGGCTGGCCATCCCGGTCATGGTGTTCTCCTTCAACCACTCCCCGATCATCTCCTCCTTCGCGGTGGACAACAAGGGTCGCTACGGTGAAGGTGCCGAGAAGAAGTGCAGCAACATCCTGCTGGGCGCCCACGTCATGATGGTGATGACCGTTATGTTCTTCGTATTCAGCTGTGTACTGAGCCTCTCTCCGGCTGACCTGGCTGCTGCCAAGGAACAGAACATCTCCATCCTGTCCTACCTGGCCAACCACTTCGACAACCCGGTCATCGCCACCGTGGCTCCGCTGATCGCCATGGTTGCCATCAGCAAATCCTTCTTGGGTCACTACCTGGGGGCGCAAGAGGGCATGAATGGCCTGATGGCCAAGGCGCTGCGCGAGAAGGGCAAGAACGTTGACATCAAGCAACTGAACAAAGTGACTGCCGTGTTCATGATCCTGACCACCTGGGCCATCGCCACCATCAACCCGAGCATCCTCGGCATGATTGAAGACCTGGGCGGCCCCATCATCGCAATGCTGCTGTTCCTGATGCCGATGTACGCCATCACCAAGGTGCCGGCCATGCGCAAATACGCTGGCAACATCAGCAACGGCTTCGTGACCATCATCGGCCTGATCGCCATGTCCGGTATCATCTACAAGCTGATTGCCTGATAACTCCGGTTACCCGCTTGAATGAAGAAGCCGCCTCGCAAGAGGCGGCTTTTTTATGGCCGTTGTCCAGGGCTACGGCCTTGCATAAAACCGGGCATATTCTCGCCGCCGCCCTTAACAAAGGGGCGGGGCAGGCCTAACATGGCGGGATGTTTTTCTAGACAGGACAAAAGGATATGTCTGGGTTGAAAAAGGATCTCGGGCTCTGGCAGGGGATGGGGTTGCTCGCCACCTCGCTGCTCGGCACCGGGATCTTCGTGGTACCGGCGACCGCCGCCTCGCTGGCGGGTGGGGCTTCGCTCTGGGCCTGGTTGCTGCTGATTGCGCTGGTGCTGCCCATCGCCTTTACCTTCGCTCGCCTCGGCCGCCGCTACCCCCACGCCGGCGGCGCGCCTCACCTGATTGGCCTCGCCTTTGGCAATGGCGCCGAACGCTTCTCCGCCTTCCTGTTTCTGGCCGTGCTGCCGGTGGGCCTGCCCGCCGCCCTGATGATCGCCGCCGGCTTCTGGCACGCCCTGTTCGATCTGGGGAAGTGGACTCTGTGGGGTATCCAGCTGCTCACCCTGCTCGGGGTCTTTCTGCTGGGGCTGCGCGGGGCGCGCTCCTCCGGCAACCTGCAGCTGCTGATCGCGCTCGCCATTTTGGGGCTCACCCTGCTTATCTGGTTCAAGGGGGATATCAGCTGGCGCGATGCCGCCCGGCCGCTGCCGACGACGGAGGTGTGGCCCGCCATGGCCACCGCGCTGGCGGTGATGTTCTGGTGTTTCGTCGGGCTCGAGGCCTTCGCCCACATGGGGGAGGAGTTCAAGCGACCGGAGCGGGATTACCCTGTCGCCCTGCTTGGCGGGGTGCTGCTGGCGGGGCTCATCTACTGGGTGCACTCGCTGGTGGTGCTCAAATACGGCCTCTACGGCGATGAGGCGACCAACGCCACCGCCATTCCGGCCCTGCTCTCCCTGCTGTTCGGCCCCACCGCCAAGTGGCTGGTGGCGGTGCTCGGCTACCTCTCCTGCTTTGCCAGCATCAACATCTACATTCAGGGCTTTGCGAGGCTTATCTGGAGCATGGCGCGCGAAGGCAAACTACCCCCCTCGCTGGCGGTGCTTACCGCTCGGGGAGCGCCGCTGCGGGCGCTCGGTCTGGTACTGCTCATCTGCCTGCTCTGCATCACCCTCATCATCTGGTTGCGACTGCCGCTCGATGAGCTGATCCGCTACGCCAACGGCAACTTCGTGCTGGTCTACCTGCTCTGCATGGCGGCGGGCTGGCGCCTGCTCGGCGGGGTGGGCAAGGGGCTGGCAGGGATAAGCGTGCTGCTCTGCGCCCTGGTGCTGGTGGCGCTCGCTTCCCAGGTGCTCTATGCCGTCGTGCTCAGTCTGGTGTATGGCTGCCTCTCGTTATGGCGGCGCAGAGGTCGCCGCTCGGCGCCAGATGATCGTGTCTGCGCCATCAAGTAACCCGACAAAAGCCCCGCAGTGCGGGGCTTTTTGTTGCTGGTCAGATGCTGGCAGGCAGGTCGCTGCGCAAGATGGCGTAGTGGCGCAGGGAGATGAAACCATCCCCCTTGCGTTCGCACTCCCGCGCGGTGCCCTCGTAGTGAAAACCGGCCCGCTCCAGCAGGCGAGCGGAGGGGCGGTTGGGCTCCTCCACCACCGCCAGCAACCGGTGCAGCGCTGTGGTGCGGTAAGTGAGCGGCAGCCACAGTTGCAGCGCCGCACTCATCACCCCCTTGCCCCAATGCTCGGGATAGAGCCAGTAGCCCAGCTCGGCCCGCCGGTGCTCAGGGTCGGCATCGTTGTAGCCGATGGCGCCGAGCGGTTCGCCCGTGTGCCGGTCACGAATGAGGTGCCAGGCGCCGCGGCCGGTGCGGGTCAGCTCGGCATACCAATCCATCTGGGCCTGGCACGCCGTCAGGCTGTCGTAGCTGACGCCGTAGTAGGCGACGACCCGTGGGTCGGAGAGGCCGCGGTAGATGTGGGGCAGGTCGGCGTCGCTGACCGGATCCAGCCTGATGTGGGGTTGTTGCGTTGATGTCATGGTGGCTCCTTGCGGCCAACCTGAGTTGGCCGCGTGAGTTGAGTGATAAAGGATGGATGATGCTGGCTGGCGTCAGGCAAAGCCGAGCAGGTCGGCAAGGCGCTCCAGCTCGTCACGCCACAGCTGCTGAAGGCGCGGGGTCTGGTGCCTGGGCTTGCGGGCCAGATCGGCGGCGAGCAGGGCATCGAGCTCATACCAGCGTGCCAGCAGTGCCTCTTCGTCATGTGTCTGGCCGGCCGGGGCCTGCCCCATGGCGGGGGCGGCCAGGCTTGCCTTGTCTGCTGCCGGCAAGGGCGGGTTGCCCAGCAGCTCGGCATAGGCGCGCTCGGCACTGTGAGCCTCCTGGATGCGCCCATCCTTTATCAGCCAGAAGCGGTTGCAGCTGCGCTCGATCAGCTCCCGGTCGTGGGAGACCAGCAGCACGCCGCCCGGGAAGGCGGCAATGGCCTCGGCCAGCTCCTCCTTGCCCGCCAGATCCAGGTGGTTGGTGGGCTCGTCGAGCCAGAGCATGTGGTGGCTGCCGAGGGACAGGGCGAGAAACAGCAGCCGTGCCCGCTCGCCCCCGCTCAAGGTGTGCACCTGTTGGCCGTGGCGGGCATAGGGGAAGCCCGCCCGGATCAGCGCCTGCCGCCGTGCCCCTTCAGGTAGAGGGGCCAGCGGGTAGAGGGCGTCGCTCAGGGTAGCGTCGTCCGCCAGCTGCTGCAGGGACTGATCGTAATAGGCGATGCTGGCGCTGGGGTGGCAGTACCAGCCAGCCTGCGGGCTCTGCGCGGCCAGCTCTCGCCAGCACTGGCGCAGCAGGGAGGACTTGCCGGTGCCGTTGGCTCCGAGCAGGGCGACCCTGTCACCCGCCCGCAGCCAGAGCCCTTCGGCCCGCAGCAGCGGCGGTAGTGCCGGCGCCGGTGCCACATCGAGGGCCTCCAGCCGCAGCAGGGTGTCGGCGGGCAGGCTCAGTCCGCGCAGCTCGAGCCGCCAGGGGGCCAGCGCCGCGACCTGGCTTTGCTCCTCCTGCAGGCGGGCGATGCGTCTTTCCATGGACTTGGCCTGGCGCACCAGCTTCTCGTTGTCATGCTCCCGCCCCCAGATGGCGAGGCGTTTGCTGCTGGCGCTCAGGCGGTCGATCTCCTTTTGCTCGTCTGCCCGGCGCAGGCGGGCCTGCTCATCCTCGGCGGCCAGTGCCGCCCGTGCCTGGCTGCAGGGCAGGGCGAAGCGGTGCAACTGACCATCGCGCAGGATCAGGGTCTGCTCGGTGACCCGGTCCAGCAGGCGACCGTCGTGGGAGACCAGCACGAAGGCGCCGCGCCAGCCCAGCAGAAACTGCTCGAGCCAGAGCAGGGCGGGTAAGTCCAGATGGTTGCTGGGCTCATCGAGCAGCAGCAGGTTGGGTTGGCGCAGCAGGGCACGGCCAATCTGCAGCCGGCTGTGCTGGCCGCCGCTCAGCGCACTGACCGGCAGCGTGGCCTGGGCCTCCAGCTGCAGTTCGGCCAGCAGCTTGTCCACCTGCCATTCGGCGCTAGGGTCGTTGCCCAGCGCATCCAGCAGCACGGCGCGGGTGCTGAGGGTTGAAAGCCTGGCTGGCAGTTGCTGGGCCACGAACTCGCAGCGGCAGGCGGCAGCCTGCACGACCCGGCCGGCCTGGGGCGTGCGCTCGCCCGCCAGCAGCGCCAGCAATGTGCTCTTGCCGCAGCCGTTGGCACCAATCAGGCCGAGCCGGTCGCCTGCGCGGATGCCAAGTTCGAGATGGTCAAATAACGGAAGGTGCCCCGCACTCATCTGCAGGGAATGGGTACTCATCAGGGTTGTCATGCTCTTGCTCTCTTAAATCGCGGGATCGAAGATCCCTGTCATCAGGAGCGCTGGCGACAACGGCAGAGTCGAGAAAGGTCTCGGTATGGAAGGGAGTCGGCTTTGCTCGAACCCGCTATCGCAGCGCGATGGTATGCAGGCAAGAGCAGGCGAATGTGCCGAACAGGCGAGCCGAGAACATCGGACACGCTTGGATAACCATTTTTTACCTCCTTGTGTTTCGTTATGGCACGGTGCGGCGATTATAAGCGCAGAAAAAATAACCGTCTATCCATGGCGGTGCCTGTGGATGAGGCGGGAAGGCGCTTTGTCAGCGGCGGGACAAAAAAACGCCCCGCTGGGCGGGGCGTGGTGATGGGGATGTCAGTCGCGGGGGGTCTTGAGGGCCTCAATCACATCGTCATTGGGGGCCAGCCCCTCCACGTGATTGAAGTTCTCCACCCCCTCCTGTGGGTTGAGGGTGAAGGCGTCGGCGCTCAGATAGCTGCCGCTGCCGGCACTCTCGACCACGACGATGAGCTCGGGCTGCTTGTCGCCATTGAGATCCAGCAGCTTGAGCTCCTTGATGCTGCCATCGCGCGGCAGCACCTTGCCGTCGATGAACTGATCCAGCGGGAACTGGGGGTTGGCGCCAGAGTAGAGGCGTACGTCGTAGCTGCCGGTGGAGGCCGGTTCGCCGCGCCCTTCGCTGACGGTCACTACCTGGCCTGAGGGGAGCGTCAGCTGTTTGAAGAACCCGTCCGCCGCCTGGCTGGCGAGGGGCAGGGTGAGCAGGCCGAGTGTCATGAGCAAGGCTTTCATCGGTTTGACCCTTGTTACTGCGGCGGCGGTTGCCCGCCACCTGTGTCACTGTGCGAACCGGCCTGGCAGTCCCCGCCGGTTCGCGTCATCCGCCCCTCAGCGGGGCCGTCATTACCAGATCTTGACCCGTTTGGCCGGGTCCAGATAGAGCTTGTCACCCGGCTGGATGTTGAACGCCTCGTAGAAGGCGGGGATGTTCGGCACCACGCCGTTGACCCGGTACTCGGGCGGCGAGTGGGGATCCGAGGCGAGCAGCATCTGCATCAGCTCGGGGCGATACATGCCCTTCCACACCTGAGCCCAGCCGAGGAAGAAGCGCTGCTCGCCGGTGAAGCCGTCCAGCACCGGGGCCTCCTTGCCATCCAGCGACAGCAGGTAGGCCTTGTGGGCGATGGTGAGGCCGCCCAGATCGCCGATGTTCTCCCCCAGGGTGAACTGGCCGTTGACGAACTGCCCCGCGATGGGTTCGAAGCGGTTGTACTGGGCCACCAGTCGGCTGGTGCGGAAGCGAAACTCCTTGAGATCGGTTGGCGTCCACCAGTCGCGCATCACGCCGTCACCGTCGGATTTGGCGCCCTGATCATCAAAACCGTGACCCATCTCGTGACCGATCACCCCGCCGATGGCGCCGTAGTTGACCGCATCATCCGCCTGCATGTCGAAGAAGGGGGGCTGCAGGATGGCGGCCGGGAAGACGATCTCGTTGTTGCTCGGGTTGTAGTAGGCGTTCACCGTCTGCGGCGACATGTGCCACTCGTCTCTGTCCACCGGCTTGCCGAGGCGCGCCAGGTTGTCGGCGTATTCGAAGGCGCGGGCGCGCTGCAGGTTGCCCACCAGATCGTCGGCGCGGATCGCGATGGCGCTGTAATCCTTCCACTTGTCCGGGTAGCCGATCTTGGGGCGGAACTTGGCGAGTTTCTCTTTGGCCTGGGCCTTGGTGGCTGGCGACATCCAGTCCAGCTCCTCGATGCTCTGGCCGTAGGCGGTGCGCAGGTTCTCCACCAGCTGCTCCATGCGGGCCTTGGCCTGGGGCGGGAAGTAGCGCTCCACGTAGAGCTTGCCGACAGCCTCACTCAGGTGATCGTCCAGCACGCCGAGGGCCCGCTCCCAGGGGGCGCGCTGCTTGGGCGTGCCGCTCAGGGTGGTGCCGAAGAAGGCAAAATTTTGGGCATCGGTCTGGCTGTCGAGGTAGGGGGCGTAATCGGTGATGAGCTGCCACTTGAGGTAGGCTTGCCAGTCACCGATCGGGGTCTGCTTCATCACCTCGTTCAGGGCCGCGAGATAGCTCGGCTGGCCGATGACCAGGCTCTGCTGACCGGCGAGGCCGGCCTGGCTCAGGTAGGCGTCCCAGTTGATGGCGGGGGCGAGGCGTTTGAGCTCGCTCTGGGGCCCCTTGTTGTAGTTCTTCTCCCGATCCCGCAGGGTGACGTTGTCCCACTGGATCTTGGCGAGTTTGCTCTCGAGGGCCAGCACCCGCTTGGCCTTGGCGGCGGCATCCGGCTCGCCGAAGCGACCCAGCATGGTGGCGATGTGCTGCTCGTATTTCTTGAGCAGCGCCTGGCTGGCGGCATCCGTCTTGAGGTAGTAGTCCCGATCCGGCAGGCTGAGGCCGGCCTGGTAGAGGTAGACCGCATAGCTGTCCGGGGCCTTGGCGTCGGCGTCTATCCAGAAGCCGAAGGGGGCGCCGCCGCCGTTGCGACCGCTCTGGGCGAAGGCGCGGGCCAGATCCTGGCTGCTCTTGATCTGCTCGATCTCGCTCAGCATCGGCAGCAGGGGAGCAGTACCCTTGGCATCCCGGGTCGCCTGATCCAGATAGCTGTGGTAAAGATCGCGGATCTGCTGGGCCTGGGTGCCGGCGGCGGCCTTGCCATCCAGCCCTTCCACCAGCACCCGCACGTCCGCCAGGGACTTGTCCCGCAGCAGGTAGAAGGCGCCGTCGGCGGGCCTGTCGTCCGGGATCTTGGCAGTGGTCAGCCAGTGGCCGTTCACGTAGCGGAAGAAGTCATCGCCGGGTTTGACGCTGGTGTCCATGTTGGCCAGCGCGAGGCCTGAGTGCTTGTTGCTGGTATCCGGCGCCTGACTGCAGCCTGCCAGCAGGGCCAGCCCGATGAGGCCGGCCAGTATGCTTTTCTTATTGTTCATTTTTTGATTCCAATTCGGGTTATACGGCTTCCTTGCCCACGCAGGGAGCGATTCACTCTAGCAGTCGGGTTAGCGCTTGATAAGCCCGACTCTGCTAAGATCCGCCTGGTCGTATTGGGGAAGCCTATGATTTCTTGTATTTATTCTCGCTTTTGTCAGACCCTGCCCGCGCCGGAAGGTTCCCGCGGCCTGCTGGTGGCCTTCAGCGGCGGGCTCGACTCCACCGTGCTGCTGGTGCTGGCGGCCCGCTTCGCTCACGCCCACGGCCTTGCCCTGCGCGCCCTGCACGTCCATCACGGCCTGAGCCCACATGCCGACGAGTGGGTGGACCACTGCGAAGGGGTGTGTCAGCAACTGGCGGTGCCGCTGCTGGTCGAGCGGGTGCAGTTGCAGCGGGGCAGCGGCGACAGCCTGGAGGCGCAGGCGCGGGAGGCCCGCTATCAGGCCCTCGCCGCTCAGCTGGGGGAGGGGGAGTGGCTGCTCACCGCCCACCATCAGGATGATCAGCTGGAGACCCTGCTGCTGGCGCTCAAGCGCGGCGCCGGTCTGCGCGGGCTGGCGGGCATGGTGCCGAGCCAGCCCTTTGCCGGCGGCCTGCTGCTGCGCCCGCTGCTCGAGGTGAGCCGGGCCGAGCTGGCCGAGGCGGCGGCCAGCCTCCCCTATGGCTGGGTGGAGGATGAGAGCAACCAGGATGTGAGTTATGACCGCAACTTCCTGCGCCAGCTGCTCATTCCCCAGCTCAAGGCCCGCTGGCCCGCCATGGCCCAGACGGCGGCGCGCAGCATGGCCCTGTGCGCCGAACAGGAGGCGCTGCTGGAGGAGCTGGCCGAGGCCGACTGGCGGCTGGCGGCGGCAGGAGAGGCGCTGCAGATCACACCGCTGCAGGCCCTGTCAGGCACCCGGCGCAACAACCTGCTGCGTTACTGGATCCGCCGCCAGGGAGGCGAGATGCCCTCTCGCGAGCAGCTCGGCCTGCTCTGGCAGGAGGTGGCGCTGGCGCGGGAAGACGCCAATCCCCAGCTCAACTGGGGGGAGCAGAGCTGCCGCCGCTTTCAGGGCCGGCTTCACCTGGTGCGACCCGGGTTGCAACCTCGTCACGAGCAGCTGGCGTTGAGGGTGGGGGAGACGCTGATCCTGCCGGACGGGCTCGGCGAGGTGCGACTGATCTCGCGGACGGAGGGCGAAGGGCTGCGGCTGCCAGGGGTGGACGAGCCGTTGTCGGTACGCTTCGGGGTGGCCGCCGGCAGCATGCTCAAGCCGGTGGGGCGCGGCGGCAGCCGGCGCCTCAAGAAGCTGCTGCAGGAGTATGGGGTGCCCTCCTGGCAGCGCGGCCGCATTCCCATCCTCTATTACGGAGAACAGGTGGCGGCGGTGGGCGAGCTGTTCCTCTGTGACGGATTTATGACGCAGGAGCCTGGCCTGGCCTGGCACTGGCTGCCGGCGGCGGCCTGTCAGCCCCCGCTGTAATCCTCTCTGCAGCAAACGGACAAGGCCGGCATATGCCGGCCTTGTCGTATTCAGCGGCTTGCCGCTTCAGTCCAGCAGGCCGGCCTTGCCCGCCTTCTTGCGGGCGTAGAGGTGGGCATCGGCCGCTTCGTACAGGCTGTGCACGTCCACCCCGGACTGCCAGCTGGCGGCCCCCAGGCTGCAGCCGACCGAGAAGGTGCTGAGCTCCTTGTGAGTCAGCAACATGTGCTGTAGACGCAGCCAGACCGGGCGCCAGGCCTCGGGCTCGGCGGGTTGCAGCAGCAGGGCGAACTCATCGCCGCCGAGGCGAAACGCCTGATCCGTGCTGCGGATGCAGTGGGTCAGCAGCTGGGCGAAGCGGCTCAGCACCAGATCGCCCACCGGGTGACCCCAGGTGTCGTTGATCTGCTTGAAGCGGTCGAGATCCAGCAGCACCAGCACCAGGCCGTGGGACTCCCGGCTGTGCTGCTCCACCGCGCGGCCGATGGCCTCGTCGAAGTAGGAGCGGTTGCCGAGTCCGGTCAGGTGATCGAGCCGCACCTGCAGCTCCAGCTGTGACAGGCGCAGATAGAGGGGCAGCGGCAGGCTGAGCAGCTGATGATACTGCTGCAGCACCCGTTGCTGACTGCCGCTCAGGGCGTGTTCGAGGGTGTAGTGCAGCTGGCCCAGCAGCTGGCCATGCTGGCCGCGCAGCTCGAACGGGTAGCTGTGTAGGGTCAGGCTGGCCTGGGGCGGATGCTGGATCAGGGTATGCGGTTGGCCGCAGTCGAAGTGCAGGCTGTGGATCCGGACAATTCTTGCCGCACGATCGGCAAAAGTTGCCAGCAGGCTGCCCAGATCCGTCTGCACCAGCAACTGCTCGAGCAGCTGGTTGCGATCCTGGCTTGCCAGCGGCGTGAGCCGCTCCATCTGGCGAACCCACTGCTCGATGCCATGTCCCAAACCGCTCAATGATGATGTGTTTTCCACGGTACAGCCCTCAAACAACCTACTTCCTGCTGCTTACCTGCAATACCTGTGCCCAAAATATGTTCGATGCGAACAAGGGCGGCTGGCTAGGCTTAAGTAGATAAAAAAGGAGGAAATATTGTACGCAGACGTATTGATCCTGCTGCTTGCCGCCGTCCTGCTGGTGGCGATTTTCCGGCGCCTTGGCCAGCCGGTGATCCTCGCCTACCTGCTCGCCGGGGTCGTGCTCGGCCCCCATGGCGCTGCCGTGATCACCGGCCAGTCGATCATGCAGACCATCGCCGAGCTCGGTATCGTCTTTCTGATGTTTTCGCTCGGCCTCGAGTTCTCGCTGCCCCGGCTCATCGCCATGCGCCGACTGGTGATCGGGGTCGGTGGCCTGCAGGTGTTGCTCACCTCCCTGTTGTTCTTTGCCATCGCCTGGTGGTGGGGCTTGAGTCTGGCCCAGGCGCTGGTGGTGTCGGGCACCCTGGCGCTCTCCTCCACCGCCGTGGTGATCAAGCAGTTGGGGGATCAGAAGCAGCTGCATACCCGCCGTGCCCAGCTCGGGGTGAGCGTGCTGCTGTTTCAGGATCTGGCGGTAGTGCCGCTGTTGGTGATGATCCCCATTCTGGCCCGGCCGGAGATCCAGGGCAGCGCCCTGCTGGCGGAGATCGCCTGGGCCACCCTCAAGGGGCTGTTTGCCTTGCTGAGCCTGCTGGCGGTGGGCAAGTGGCTGCTGCCGCTGCTGTTTCACGAGGTGGCGCGGGCTCGCTCCGACGAGCTGTTCGTGCTGAGCACCCTGCTGGTGGCGCTGCTGGCCGCCTTGCTCACCCAGTGGATGGGTCTCTCCATGGCGTTGGGGGCCTTTCTGGCAGGCATGATGCTGGGGGAATCCCACTACCGTCACCAGCTGGAGGTGGACATCCGGCCGTTTCGGGACGTGTTGATGGGGCTCTTCTTCATCACCATCGGCATGACCATGGACTGGCAGCGGGTGGCGCTGGATTGGTGGCTGGTGGCGCTGAGCGTGCCGGCCCTCATCCTGTTCAAGTCGCTGCTGGTGCTGCTGGCCGGCCGGCTGATGGGGGAGCGCAAGCGCGACGCCATGGCGGCGGGGATCATGTTGAGCCAGGTAGGGGAGTTCGGCTTCGTGCTGCTGGCACTGGCCAATCACCACGGTCTGCTCGATCACCGGCTGGTCTCTTTGCTCATCGGGATCGGGGTCACCTCCATCGCCATGACCCCCTGGCTGGTGCAACAGGCTCACCAGCTGGCCCGCTCCCTCACCGATCCGGCCCTGCTCACCCGCTCCGAAGTGGCCCAGTCGGGCCTGAGCAAGAGCCAGCACGTGATCATCGCGGGCTTTGGCCGGGCCGGCCAGACCTGCGCCCGCTTTCTCAAGCAGGAGGAGATCCCCTTCCTGGCGCTGGATCTCGACCCAGAGCGGGTGAGCGAGGCCAAGTCGGCGGGGGAACAGGTGGCATTTGGCGATGCCAGCCGGCGCGACATCCTGCTGGCCGCAGGCCTGCTGCGGGCCCGGCTGGTGATCATCACCTTTGACGATCCCAAGCGGGTGGAGGCCATGCTGGCGCTCATCAGGGAGCTGGCGGGGGAGGTGAAGGTGCTGGTGCGCACCCGCGATGACAGCTTCCTGGAGGCGTTCAAGCGGGCGGGGGCCTTCGAGGTGATCCCCGAATCCCAGGAGGGGGCCCTGATGCTGGTTTCCCACCTGCTGCTCAACTGCGACATCCCCATTGGCCGGGTGATCCGGCGCATGGAGCACGAACGCAGCAACCAGTATCGCTTCCTGCACGGCTTCTATTGGGGAGATCAAAGCGCCGGCAACCTGGAGACGGATCAGCTGCTCGAGCGGCTGCACCCCGTGCTGCTGCACGAGCAGGCCTGGGCGGTGGGGCGCAGCGTGCAGGCGCTGGGGGTCGATGCGGTGCGGATCAGGGAGGTGCAGCGGGGCACACAGCGGCTGGAGCCCAGACCCGAACTGGTGCTGGCGACGGGGGATAAGCTGGTGCTGTTTGGCAATGCGGTGGCGGTGGAGCAGGCGGAGCAGCGCCTGCTGGAGGGGCGCTGATCCCTGAGCCCATGTTGCACCAGCCCTGCTGCCAATGCCGTCCCCGCTTCCCTTGAATGCTCCGGCTCAGGCCTCGACCCGTACCGCCTCCTCTAGCCCCAGAAACTGTTCGACCCGCTGGCGCTCGTTCAGGGTATCCAGGTAGCCCAGCTTGATCAGCTGCTGGCAGTAGCCGGGATAGAACATCAGGAAACTGGCCAGGCTGCTGGTCTCGTCCCCCGTCACCCCCAGCACCCGCAGCAGGCGGCGCAGATGCACCGGCAGCTTGCGCAGATAGGCCAGCGCCAGCAGGTCGAGATCTTGGCTTGGCTTGAGCACGCAGGTCTCCACCCGTTTGAGTTTCAACCGGTTGCGCTCCCGCTCCGGGATGAGATCCAGGGTCTGGTTGATGCGCCACAGCCGCTCCAGATCCGAGTTGAGGGTATCGGTGAAGACGGTGTCCAGCAGGTGGCTGGCGATGTTGGAGCTGGTCAGGTGGCCATGGTGAAAGGTGGGGGCCGTGTGCGCCGGTGGATCCAGGGTGATCAGCAGGATCCGCTCTGCCCCCAGGTGGATGGCGGGACTGAGCGGGCTCAGCTGATGGATGGAGCCGTCGCCGTAGAACTTCTCGCCGATGTGGGTGGCCGGGAAGACGAACGGCAGCGCCGAGGAGGCGAGCAGGTGATCCGAGGTGAGCAGGGTGCGCAGCCCGCGCCGTCTGGCCCGCTCCCACGGCAGGTGTTCCGCTCGCCCCTGAAAGAAGGTAGTGGAGAGGCCGTCGTCGTAGTCGGAGGCGGTGATGGCCAGCGCCTCCAGGCTGCCGTAGAGGATGTTGTCGTCGATGCGGTGATAGTCGATGAGCTGATCCAGCAGGCGGCGCAGCGGCGCGTTGTCGAACAGGTGAAAGGCGTGGTTGGTATGGGGATTGACGAGCCCCGCCGAGCCCTCGTACATCAGTCGCCACAACAGGCGCCCCGGGTGAAAGTCGAAGATGTGGTGGGTCTCGAAACGGCGCCAGACCCACTCCAGCTTGCGCACTCCCAGATGAAAGCAGGAGGCGTAGCAGGCCAGTGCGGTGACATTGATGGCGCCGGCCGAGGTACCGCACAGGATGGGAAACGGAATGCCGAGATTGCGGGGATAGAACTCGGCGATCGCCTTGAGGGCGCCGACCTGGTAGGCGGCGCGGGCACCACCACCGGTCAATAGAAGAGCTGTGTTGGGTCTGGCCATGATACTGCGCCTTATGCATGCCACTGGGGGTGTTGCCACCGAGCAATTTAACTATAAGACGCTGTATCAAATATAAAAACAGGCTTGCCAACCATTTTTGCAGGCCCTTTTTGAGGCTGTTCAGTGGTTGCTCTGGGCGGCACTCAGCTGATCGAAGGCGGCGAAGGCCGGGGCACTGGCGAGGATGCGGCCGTGGCCGAGGCCGCGGGTGCTCACCAGCCGGGTGCGACCATCCTGGGTGGCGCGCAGGGAATCGTCGTGCGGGGCGAAGCGATCCTCCTCGTCGTGCACTATGATGGCAGGCCCGCTGCGGCCGGCGAGCCGCCCCAGCGGGTCGACCGTGCTCAAGGGGTGCTGGTACTCCTGCTCAATCTCCTTGACCACCGCATCGAACAGCCGGATGGAGTAGCCGGAGCGCGCCACCATGCCGTAGAGCTGGGGCACGTAGTCGAGCACCGGCGAGATGAGCAGCAGCGGCAGGGCATCCAGCTCGCGTCGACGGCTGGAGAGGGTGACGGCGCCCCCCATGCTGTGGGCGATGACACCCTGCAGCGGGCCGCACTCCGCCGTCATCTTCTCCACCAGTTCGTCGAAGGCACGCACGAAGCGGGGCAGGTGGCCGGTATGGCCGGCGCTGTGGCCGTGGGCCGGGTGATCGTAGGCAATGGCCGTGAAGCCCTGGGCCGCAATGTGGCTCATCAGCGGGTAGAACTGACTGGCGCTGCCTGACCAGCCGTGCATCAGCAGCCAGACCGGCCCCTGGCCGAGCCGGTAGCTCATCAGGGTGCCTTCGCTGGTGTGTACGGCCTGCTTGGCCAGTCCGGCCGGTGCCGAGTCATCCCGCTGGTTGCGCTGGGGGGTGAGCAGCAGCTTGCTGGCGGTACGCTTGGCATGAGCGGGGGCCAAGGTGTGATGCAAGCGGGTGCCAAGGCCGAGCAGCCATTTGCTCGGGCTGAAGCGGCGGGTGTTGAAGTAGATCTTGCTGCTCATGGTCATCCTGTGGTTTTTATGTGCGAACGGTCGTGCTTTTTTGTCGGTTTTAAAAAAGAGAGGTCAATCCATCAGCGCCAGCCATCCAGCAGCGTCTCCACTTCGGGCCAGAAGTGGCGGGCCGGATCCTGACACAGGTCGAGGGCATTGAACACCTGATCCGCCAGATAGAGGCCATAGAGGCGGTAGACGGCGCGCCAGGGATCCATGTTGCTGCGCCACTCGCCCTCGCTCTGTCCCTGCACCACCTGGCGGGCCAGGTAGTCGAGCCAGAAGCGCACCAGCTGGCGGGCGGCCTGCTGCACCTCACCCTCCTGGGCCGAGGTCCAGGCGTCGAGGAACATGCAGCGACCGGCGAAACACTGGTTCCAGGCCAGCCAGGCCTGCAGCAGGGCCGTCAGCTTCTCTCGCTGGCTGCCGTGCTGTTGCTGGCGCACCGGCTGGATCACCCGCTCCCGGAACACCTCGGCGGCGTACTCCAGCACGGCGATCTGCAGGTTGTCGCGGGACTGGAAGTGGGCAAACAGGCCGCTTTTCGACATCTCGCAGGCGCTGGCAAGGGAGCCGATGGTGAGGCTCTCCAGCCCCTGCTGGCTCGCCTGCTCGAACGCAGTCTGCAAAATGTTGTCGCGGGTCAGCCGGCCCTTGCTCATCGCACTCTCCTTCATTGACCGGGGCAGCATAAAGTACGACCGTGCTATTTGTCGAGTGGCAGATGATGTGCAGGCTTGCTGGGAGGGTTCAGCTCTCCTTGATATCCATCTGCTGCAGGGCGATAACCGCCTGGGTGCGGTTCTTGACACCGAGTTTTCTGAAGATGGCGGTGATGTGGGCCTTGATGGTGGCCTCGGAGACGTTGAGCTCCCAGGCGATCTGCTTGTTGAGGCTGCCGTCGCGCAGCATCACCAGCACCTTGTACTGCTGGGGGGTGAGGCTGGCCAGCTTGCTGGCAAAATCGGTGCCCTCACAGGGTTCAGGGTGGAGCGAGATGCCGGCCGGCACCCAGTTGTCGCCCCCGATCACCGTATTGAGGGCGTTGACCAGCTCCTTCATCGGCGCCGATTTGGGGATAAAGCCGAGCGCGCCGAGTCGCAGCACCTGCTGGATGATGGCGGGCTCTTCCGAAGCGGATACCACCACGATGGGCAGGTCGGGATACTGGCCACGCAGGTGAGCGAGGCCGGAGAAGCCGTTGGCCCCCGGCATCTTGAGATCGAGCAGCAGCAGGTCGACTTCCGGGTGCTCACCCAGCAGGTGGGCCAGGCTGTCGATGGAGTCCGCTTCCAGCAGCTGGGCATCGTCGATGGCCATGTGCACCGCTTGATAGAGGGCGCCCCGAAACAGGGGGTGGTCATCTGCGATGACGATGGTAAATTGGCTGTCCATTGCTCACATTGTTGCTAACTGATTGTTTTGGAAAATCAAACTAGCACCGCTCCCGGAGAGGGTCAAACCTGCCGGCGCGCAAATGTGAAGCGACCATCGGATGTCGTGCCATTGGGGCAGATGGGATGGTCATGAACAACCCATGCAGGAGGCAATAGATGGGATCTCTGGTATTGACGGTGGGCACTGGCTCCACCTGGGCAATGCGGGCGGCGCTGGTGCTGGCCATGAGCGGGCTGGAGTGGCAGGAGCAGGTGTTCGATCTGGAAGATGCCAAGGATCTGCAGCGGCTCAAGCGGCTGGCCCCCGCCGGCCTGGTGCCCTGGCTCGATCACGATGGCGTGCGGGTGCACGACTCGCTGGCCATCGCCGAATACCTGCACGAGCTCTGCCCCGCGCGCCGGCTCTACCCCGAAGCTCGAGCCGAGCGGGCGCTGGCCCGCAGCCTCTGCGCCGAGCTGCACGCCGGTTTTCGCCAAATTCGCACCCTGCTGCCCTTCTTCCTCGGCGCCCCGACCCGCAGCGAAGCGCCGGTGGAGGCCATCGGCGAGCTGGCCCGGTTGCAGACCATCTGGTCCCAGGCGCGGGGCCCCTTCTATTTTGGCGAGGCGGGGATCCTCGATGCCTTCTATGCGGTGATGGCTTATCGGCTGGCGAGCTACGGCATCCAGCTGCCCGGGCAGGCGGGCGCCTATCAGCAGGCGCTGCTGGCCTGGCCGCTGTGGCAGCAGACCCTGGTCAAGGCGCGTCTGCAGTGGCCGGCGGCGGCCCGTCAGCCGCAGTGAACCCGCTGGCGCAACCGCCGGTTTGAATGACTGGTGTAAACAGAGAGGGGAGCCACTGGCTCCCCTCTCTGTTTGGGTTTGATTCCTTAAGCTGGATTACGGCTGGCGGCCGGCGAACACCACCACCACCTTGTCATCCCCCTTCTCCCGCACGAAAGCATAGGGGCTGTCGGCCAGTTTCTTGTGGCTGCCCGCCGCCACCGCCGGGTGGGCGGCGCGGAACTGTCCGAGCCGCTGCCAGTGCTTGACCAGCTCGGCCTTCTCGCCGCCGGCCAGCTCCTGCCAGTTCATGTCCGAGCGCAGCGCCTGATCGAACACGCCGCCATCCTTGGCGAGCCCGCGGCCGGACTCGTCGCCGTAGTAGATCTGGATGCCGCCCGGCAGCAGCATGAAGCTGCTGGCGACCCGGCGCTGCAACGGCACGTCCTGATAGTCGCCGAAGAACAGCTTGGTGTCGTGGGAGCTGATGTAGCTCAGCACGTTGAACTCGGGATCCTGATTGATGCGGCTGGCATAACTGGCATAGGTGGGCTCGGCGCTGGCCAGGCACTGGGCCTGGGGCAGGGCGAACTCGCGCTGATAGTCGAAGTTGATCAGCGAATCGAAGCCGTTTTGATACCAGAAATCCTTGGCCACCCCATGATCCCACACCTCGCCCACCATGTAGAAGGGCAGGTCGTCGAGCTTTTTGGTCGGGTTGGCGGCTTTCCACTCCTTGAGGGCATAGGTGCCAGCCTGCTTGAGGCGGGCCCAGACGGCGGGCTCCAGGTGTTTGACGGTGTCGGCCCGAAAGCCGTCGATGCCGAAGCGGCGCACCCAGTCGGTGTGCCAGGCAATGAGATAGTCGCTCACGGTGGCGTTGGGCAGTGCCTTGGCCCTGGTGTCCTGTTTGGCCGCCAGCAGCGGCGGCAGCCCCACCGGCTTGGTGGATTCGGTCAGGAAGTCCGGCAGCCCTGCCACCGAGCCGGTGACGTCGTCGGTGCCGGGCTGCGGGTAGCCGGGCAGGCCGGCCCGCACCCAGTCGGTGCCCCACCACTTGCTCCAGGCGGGTGATTGATAGTCGATAAACTGGTTGTAGCCATGCCAGTTGAGGCCGCCGCTCGGGCGCCACTGGTTCCAGCTGGCCGGTAGTTTGGCTGTGTTTTGGGCCAGATCGGTGAGCCCCAGATCTTGCAGGTCGGCGAGGGTGGCGTAGCCGGCATGGTTCATCACCACGTCGAGGATGATGCGCATGCCGCGCTTGTGGGCCTCGTCCACCAGGGTCTTGAGGCTCTCCTCGTCGCCGTAGTTGGGGTCGATCTTGGTGAAGTCGAGCGCCCAGTAGCCGTGGTAGGCGTAGAAGGGGAAGTTGCCCTGCTCGCCGCCACCGATGAAACCGTGCACCTGCTCCACCATGGGGGTGATCCAAATGGCGTTGATGCCGAGTTGCTTGATGTAGTCGAGCTTGGCGGTCAGCCCCTTGAAGTCGCCGCCGTGCCAGGTGGCCACCTCATCCTGCCCGTCCTTTTGGCGACCGAAGCTGTGGTCGTTGGCGGTATCGCCGTTGTTGAAGCGGTCGGTCAGCAGGAAATAGACGCTCGCCTGATCCCAGCTGAAGGGGGCCGCTGTGGCCGCCTTGACCGGCTCGAGCAGCAGCAGGCCGCCGCTCTCTTTACTCGGCGTCAGGGTCAGCTTGCCGCCCTTGACCACGGTTTCCTGGCCGGAGTAGGCGTCCCGCAGCCGAGTGCCGTCGGGCCAGACTCCTTTCAGGGATACGGTCACCGGGCCGCCATCCCAGCTGATGCAGGGCTCCGCTGGCGGCTGGCGCTTGAACTCGCTCTTCCTGGTGGCCCGCAGCACCTTGAGGCTGGGGGTATCCGGGTTGAAGGTGAACTCATAATCCCCCGCCAGCATCACCCGCAGGTTGAAGTGCTGCCCCTTGCTGCACTTGTCCATGGGCTGGGCGGTGCCGAAGGGGAGCGGTTTGGCCTCGCTCGGGCCGAAGCTGGTGCCGCAACTGTTGCCCGCGTCGCTGATGCGGATCTGGTGGCTCCCCTTGGTGAGCGGATGGGTCAGCTGCACCGCCCCCTTGTCCAGCGTCAGCGGCGCGCCGACCGGCTGGTCATCCACGTAGAGGCGCACCTCGGCGGCCATGGCCTGATGGAGGAAGAGGGGGCAGGCCAGCAGGGCGAGCCAGAGGGAAGAAACCGAGGGGGTGCGACGCATAAGCCATTCCTTGCTGGGGTTAAGCGGACCAGATTGCCATCAATGGGGCTCATTCTAGGAGGCATGAGGGCGCGCTTGGACAGGCAAACCGTCGATTTGTGACATCAGTTCAAATGGTTACGTTTTCAAGAGTGGAAAAGTGTGAGCGGGGTGTCGTGCCCATAAAAAAAGCCGGTCGATAGACCGGCTTGTTGCATTGCCACCTTCGTCACACGGTGAAGAACTTGAAGTTGACGAAGGCCACCGCGATGAAGGAGGCCACCATGCCGCTCAGGCAGAGCACGGCCGGGCGAATGGCCGGCCAGCGATGAGTCAACAGCACGATCGCCAGCATGGTCGGATAGAGGCCGAACATGTAGCGCGGCATGGCGTTGAGCCCTGTCATCAGCGGAATGGTGCAGCAGATGAACATCAGGGTCGCCTCGGCCCAGCGCTTCTGGCTGAACAGATAGAGGTTCAGCGCCCAGCCGAACATCACCATGATGGAGAGGTAGGATTTGCGTCCGCCCAGCTCGAAGCCGCTCAGCCACCAGTCCAGCGGGCTGTCCATGTAACGGCCCCAGGCCACCTGGATGTGCTTGAAGGCCAGCGCGTCACCGGTGAGGTGATAGAGATAGAACATGTAGGCGAACAGGCCGAGCGGGATCATCCAGAGGGTGAACACCACCTTGAAGGCGCGCTCGGTGAAGCGGAAGAACTCGCGCCAGCCGTAGGCCTGCAGCGCCAGGATCAGCACCGGGAACACCATCATCACCCCCAGGTTGCGGGTGGCGGAGATGAAGACGCCGAGCAGGGCCACCATCAGCCACTGCTGGCGATAGGCGAACAGGAACATCCCCAGCATCAGCGCCATGAACATCGACTCGGTATAGCCGGAGACGAAGTAGGCGGAGAAGGGGGAGAAGGCGAGCAGCCAGACACCGAAGCGGGCGGTATCGTCACCCAGCTTGAGTTGGCGCAGCACCAGCAGCATCAGCGGCAGGCTGGCGAAGAACGCCAGGTTGGCCACCAGCATCAGGCCGATCAGGCTCTCGACGTTGAGCAGGTTGGAGAGGGTGCCGGAGATCATCGGGTAGAGCGGCATGAAGGCCCAGTTGGCCGCGTTGCCCTTGCTCAGCCAGCGCGGGTAGAGGTCGTAGCCGTTCTCGATGATGCGCTGGAACCAGACGCAGTCAAACTGGCAATAGGCCTGCAGCGGGCCTATGTCGGTGGCGCCGTAGAGCTGGACGCCGAAGTAACCCATGCCGTACAGGGCGACCCGGCTCAGCACGAAGGCGGCGATGATCATCAGCCAGTCGCGACCGCTGATGCGAAGTGACGGGCGATAGGGCGCCGCCTGGTCGGGGGCAGTGGTGGTAGTCATGTCATTCATCAGGCAAATACCCAGATCCTGGAGAGGAGGTAGGTGAGCACGGTGACCGTCAGGGTGGCGATCACCACCGGTAACAGACCGGAAAGACCCGCAAACAGCAGACCGCTCAATATCAGGTTACGCACCGCCAGCGAGAAGAGGGCGACCAGCAGGAACTTGCTGGCGGCACCCTGCTTCTGGAAGGTGATGTAACGGTGACCGAAGAAGGAGAACCAGAACGCGATGGCAAAGGCCAGCGTCGTCACCAGGTGCTCCGAGATGGTGGGCCAGGTGTGAAACAGTGCGATGGAGGTGCCCAGATCGACGAGGGTGGCCCCCCCGCCGACAAACCCGAAACGTACCAGCCGCCAGAATTCCTCGCGGGAGATCATTGAGAAGCCTGCTCCTGCTGGTCATCAGCGGCTTTCGCAGCTGCCTTCCTGCCGGCGCTCTTCTTGGTGCCGGTGGCGGCATCCTGCTTGGGCTCTTCATCCTGTTTGGCATACTGGCCGTAGACCCCTTCGATGAGGTAGACGGGGCGCTGCTTCACTTCCACGAACATGCGGCCGATGTACTCGCCGATGATGCCGAGCGACAGCAGCTGGATGCCGCCGAGGAACAGCACCACCGACATCAGGGAGGCGTAACCCGGCACGTCGATGCCGAAGAAGACCACCTGGGTGACGATCTTGAGGATGTAGAGGAAGGCGACGAAGGAGACGCCGACGCCGACATAGCTCCATACCCGCAGCGGCCAGCTGGAGAAGCTCATCAGACCGTCGAGGGCGAAGTTCCACAGCTTCCAGTAGTTGAACTTGGTCTCGCCGGCAT
Organism: Aeromonas dhakensis; assembly: GCF_002285935.1. Classification (NCBI taxonomy): domain Bacteria; kingdom Pseudomonadati; phylum Pseudomonadota; class Gammaproteobacteria; order Aeromonadales; family Aeromonadaceae; genus Aeromonas; species Aeromonas dhakensis. The sequence goes on along the minus strand of NZ_CP023141.1, from coordinate 4,346,619 downwards.
GGCGAGCAGGGCGCTCGTAGGGCACACCGACGGCGCGGAAACCTGCCCAGGCGAACAGCCCCTTCATGAAGCGGTTGCGCTCCGGCAGCTGCTTGATCGCCTCGACCACCTTGCGGTCGATCAGACGGAAGTCGCCGGCGTTCTCCGGCAGCTTGGTGCTGGTGGAGAGGGCGTTGAAGAAGCGGTAGAAGCCGCCGGCGGTGAGACGCTTCATCGGGGTGTCGGCGCTGCGATCCACCCGGATGCCGTAGACGGTGTCGTAGTCGCCGGTCTGCCACAGCTTGACGAATTCGAGAATGAGCGAGGGCGGATCCTGCAGGTCCACGTCCATCGGCACCACGGCATCACCCTTGGCGTGATGCAGGCCGGCGGTCATGGCCGCTTCCTTGCCGAAGTTGCGGGCCAGGTTGACCAGGGTGACGCGCGGGTCGCGGGCGATGGCCTGCTCGACCACCTCACGGGTGCGGTCGCGGCTGCCGTCGTTGACGAATACAATTTCCAGCTGATCCTTGAGCGGCGCCAGTTCGTTATCTATCGCGTTGATGAAGGCATCTATGCTCTCTTCCTCGTTGTAAACGGGAACGATCAGAGAGAGTCGAAAATCGGCATGCGACATGAAAACTTCCTTATTTGGAAAATTATTTTATAAAACAGCGTATTGGAGAATACGTCTTACTGGGCGACGGTCAAGCGCACCGACTGGACGTTGAGCGGTGTCGGGGCGGAGAGCGCCAGAAAGTTGGGACGCTTGGGATCCGAGGTCAGCGACTCGCCCGGCAGGCTGAGACGGATCTCGTTGATGCCGGCCTTGGCCAGCTTGACGGTGGTAGTGAAATCGTGACCCAGTGCCACCTTGAGCAGGGCGCCGGCCTGCGGGCTGTTGACCCGGGCCTGGATGGTCAGCTCTTCCGGCTGTGCCTGCTGCTTGGGCAGCACGAAATAGAGGCCACCCTGGCCGCTCAGTTCGGTGCCGTCCGCGCTCGGTTTCTTGGCCCAGCCTTCGCTGGAGAGGAAGCGGCTCGGCTTGGTCAGATTGAGCTCGTTGCCGGGCTGGTAGGTCATGCTGGAGTTGTGCTCCCAGAAGCGGGTCTTGCCTTCCAGGTAATAGAGCTTGTAGGCCAGGCTCACGTTGGGGTGGGCGGCCAGATAGAGGGTGTAGAGATAGAAACCACTCAGCGCCATGATGGCGGTCAGAAAACCAAACTTTTTGTACGTCATATCACTCTCTGCGCCTCACGGTTTGTAGGCTGATTTCGCGCATATGCTAATCCAATTGCAAAAAAAGCATAGTGGATCACAAAAATATATTTGGTCACATATTAACCCCTTTCTGATTGGTGTTCCAAATGTCGCTTCTCCCTCTTTTTAGCTAGCCCCCAGGCCCTGTTGTGGCGGGCTGGCCGGGCCCCTTTTCTGCTCGGGCGATGCCGCTTTTTCGGTGCCCCGATCATGGTCTGCATCCCTGTGGCAGGATCTGTCGCCATTTTGCCGAGGCCGATTTATGATGAGCTGATACGCCGTCAAGGATGACCCATGAAGCTGAAACTCTGCTGCTGGATGCTCTGGTTGCTGACACCGCTGGTATCGGCAAATGCGCTGTGCCCTGCTCCCTTGCGGATCGGTTATGACAACTGGCCGCCCTATCACTATTACCTCGAGGCCGCGGCCGGCAAGAAAGAGCTGCAGGGCTTTGCCATCGAGGCGCTCAACGCCATGCTCAAACGGCTGGATTGCAAGGCCAGCTACGTGGAGATGCCCTGGAAACGGGTGTTGCACGGCCTGGAGTTGGGGGTAGTCGACATCGCCATGGAGGCCTACTTCAACGAGGATCGTGCCCGTTACGCCTGGTTTTCCGATGCCTACAATCCGGGCCGCAGTGTGCTCTGGATCCGCAAGTCAGACGCCTATGCCGACACCGACCTGGCGAGCTGGCTGGCTGACGGGCATACCCTGGGGATCACCAAGGACTACTACTACGGCGCCGAAATCAGCGAGCTGCTGCGTCGTTATGCCGCTCAGGTGAGCGTGGTGAACGACGAGCAGAACTACGGCAAGCTGGTGTTGGGACGCATCGACGGTTTTCTCGGCGATGTGCTGGCCACCCCCTGGGGCTTGAAGAAGGAGGGGTTGAGCGATCTGATCGTGCCCCATGCCATGGCCGTATATGAAGCACCGACCTTTTTCATGTTCAGCAAGAAACGGCTGTCTCCCGAATTCGTGCGGGAGTTCAATCGCGAGCTGGCCAAGTTTAAAGCAACAAATGAGTATGACATTATCTGGCGGCGCTATGCGCCCGCCGGCTAGCAAAGTCGCGGGCATTCACGCATGATGAGCGCCTTGACCGCCGGGTCTGACGGATTGAAGTGAACCTATCTTGAGGTAAGCATGGGGAAGAAGTATTGGCTGGCATTGGCAAACCTGATCTGGCTGGGCTGCTGGCCAGCGGCCATGGCACAGGCCAGCGAAGGCCAGGTGGTGGTGAGCAATGCGGCGGAGCAGCACGACTGGTATCAGAACCGGACGGCGGAGCAGGCCAGGCAAGAGCTGGAGCAGCAACTGCAGGAGGCCGTGCTGGCCCAGCTGCACCCGGATTTCTATACGCTCTGGAAGAAGCTGCAGGCCAAGCCGTCAGATCAGCGCGGCGCCCTCTATGACGAGGCGTTTGGCAAGCTGGCCCGGTTCCAGCAGGCATGGCGCGCCATGGATCTGGTCTCCCGCGAGCAGATGCAGACCCTCAAACTCAATCTGAACAAGCCGCTGGCTCACGAGCCGGCCGGCGACAACCTGCTGGAACAGGTCAAGCAGCTCAGACCCCAGGTCGCGGAATACGAGGCGGTGCGCGAGGAAGTGCGCAAGCTGCTGGCGCTGCCCATGGCCAAGAAGTGGCCGACCCTGACCATGCCAACCCTGCGAGCCGGCGAGGTTTCCCCGGAGCTGGGCCAGATCCGCTCCATCCTCAACGAGCTGGGCGACACGGCCCCGCGCCATGATGACGCCACCTACGACGACGACACCCTGCAGGCGGTCAAGCAGTTCCAGCGCCGCCACGGCCTGACCGCCGACGGCATCATAGGCCGGCAGACCCGCAGCTGGCTCAACACCGGGCCCGAGGTGCGCGCCAGCTTGCTGCTGCGCAACCTGTGGCGGCGTGACCTGGTGGATCAGCTCTCCGGTGCCCGCTACGTGCTGGTCAACATCCCCGACTATCGGCTGAGCGTGGTGGAGTCCGGCAACGAGGTATTCACCAGCCGGGTGATCGTCGGCAAGGAGCAGCGGGCTACCCCGATCCTCGCCAGCGAGATCCGCTCCATCGTGCTCAACCCGGCCTGGCATGTGCCGCGCTCCATCCTGAGCAAGGACATTCTGCCCAAGCTGGGGCGTGACCCCGCCTACCTCAATCGCGAGCAGTTCGAGGTGATCGACGGCGAAGGCAATCCGGTGCAGTTCACCGAAGAGGGCTGGCAGCAGGCATTGGCGTCCGGTTTCCCCTATCGTCTGCGGCAAAAGCCGGGCGATCACAATGCACTGGGTCGCTACAAGTTCTATCTGCCCAACAACGAGGCGATCTACCTGCACTCGACTCCGCGCAAGGCGCTGTTCGAGCAAGGCGCGCGCGCCTTCAGTTCGGGTTGCATCCGGGTGGAGCACGCCGACGATCTGGCCGAGTTGCTGCTGGCGGACTCCCGCTACCAGCCCGACAAGGTGGCCAGCATCCTGAAAGAGAGCCAGACCAAGTGGCTGCCGCTGACCACTCCGATCCCGGTGTTCACCGTCTACTGGAGCAGCTGGATCGACGAGGAGGGGCGTCAGCAACTGCGCAACGACATCTATGGATTTGATCGAGTCAGCTACCAGAGTCGCCTGCTGTGATCCTCGCCACAGAGTGAAAAGCCCGGCCTGCGCCGGGCTTTTTCATGGCCCCTTGCGGTTTGACAGCGGCCGGCTCGGCGGGTAGTTTCAAGCGCCTGTATCAAATTCATTCAACGGTTTCACCTCAACATTGCGATGGACGGACAAGGGATGCTTGATCAAGAGATAAGCCGACGTCGCCTGCTGCTGGGTGCCGGTTGCCTGCTGGGGGGCTCGCTGTTGTCCTTCCCCGCCATGGCGAGCCGCAGTACGGCGGGACGTGAACTCAGCTTCTTCAATCTCAATACCGGTGAGCGGGTGCGCACCAGCTACTGGGAAGATGGCCGCTATCTGAAAGACGGGCTGGCCGAGCTCAACCACATCTTTCGCGACTACCGTCGCAACGAAGTGTTCAACATCGACAGGAAGCTGTTCGACCAGCTCTACCTGCTGCAGCACAAGCTGGGTCGCCACGGCGAAATCCAGCTCATCTCGGGCTATCGCTCCCCCGTAACCAATCGCCAGAAGCGCAGTCGCAGCCGCGGGGTAGCCAAGCACAGCTATCACACCCTAGGGCAGGCGGTGGACGTGCGGATCCCCGGGGTACAGCTGGCGCACCTGCGCAAGGCGGCGCTTCATCTCAAGGTGGGCGGCGTCGGTTACTACCCGAGCGACAACTTCGTGCACCTCGACACCGGGCCCGTGCGCAGCTGGTAACGGCGGTTTGCTGGCCGCATCGGCCCGGCGGGTGACTGGTCAGCGGGGTGGCCGAGCTGGTAGGCTCTGGACACCATGCAGAGGAGAACCAGATGAAACATATTTTGCTTGGCGGGCTGATTGCCCTGCTGCTGACCGGTTGTGGCAAGCTCAACCGCGAAAACTACGACAAGCTCAAGATGGGGATCAGCTATGCCGAGGCGAGCAGCATCCTCGGCAAGGCCGAGCGTTGTGACGATGCGCTGGGCACCACCAGCTGCATCTGGGGCGACGAGGGCAAGAACATCAAGATCCGTTTCATCGCCGACAAGGCGACCTTCTTCAGCTCGGAAGGGATCAACTGAGGCAGTTGCTGCCCCCTTGCCCAACAAAAAAGCGCCTGACCGGCGCTTTTTTGTTGGCTGTGATCCGTACCGGCTCGCCAGAAGCTGGCGCGCTCAGTGCGCGGCGTACTGATAGTGGAAGGTGGGCAGCCCCCACTTGAAGCGCACCGCCAGCAGGCGCAGCACGAAGCCGATGCCGATGGCACCGAAGGCGGCCCAGTCGTTGGGCAGGCCCTGATCCAGCGCCAGGCAGTAGAGGGCGGCGGTCACCAGCGAGATGGCAGCATAGAGCTCGCGGCGAAACACCAGCGGAATGCGCTGGCAGAGCAGATCCCTGAGCACGCCGCCGAAGGCCCCCGTCACCACCGCCATGATGCAGGCGATGCCGGCGCCGTGACCCATCTCCAGCGCCCTGGCCGCACCGAAGATGGAGAAGACCACCAGCCCCAGAGCATCGAGCGCCATGAACAGTTTGCCGAGATAGCGCATCAGCGGTGCCGAGATGACGCCGGCCATGGCCGCGCCGGCGACCAGCAGCACATACTCCGGGTGTTCGACCCAGAGCAGAGGGTAATGGCCCAGCAGCACGTCGCGGATGGTACCGCCACCGATGGCCGTCGCCGAGGCGATGATCACCACGCCGAACAAGTCCATCCGTCGCCGGCCCGCGGCCAGCGCGCCTGTCATCCCTTCGGCCACCAGGCCCAGCAAGAAGAGTGCATGTAACATGAGATATCCCAGGGTGCGAGAAAGGCCCGCATCCTAACAATCTAGCGCTGGCGGGACAAGCAAACTTATATATGCATTAGATTAAGTAATGAAAAGGGGGCTTTCGCCCCCATTTTTCATCATGCTTGTCCGGGTCAGCGTTTGAGCTGTTCGCTGCGGTAGTGATCGACCCACATGGCGGTGGCGCCGCAGATGGCGACCGGCATCACGAACAGGTTCACCACCGGGATGGCGGAGAAGAGGGTGACCAGGGCGCCGAAGCTCAGGCACTTGCCGCGGCGCTGCTTGAGGGCATCGCGCATGGTGATGAAGTCGATCTTGTGATTGTCGAACGGATAGTCGACATACTGGATTGCCATCATCCAGGCGCTGAACAGGAACCAGAGCACAGGCGCCAGGGTCTGGCCCACCACAGGAATAAGGAACAGGATCAGGCAGCCGATGGCCTTGGGCAGGTAGTATTTGAGCTTGATCCACTCGCGGCCGAAGGTGCGTGGCACATCCTTGACGATGTCCAGCATGCCGGTGTCGTTGGCCGCCTCGCCGGTGAGCGCCTGCTCCACCTTCTCCGCCAGCAGGCCGTTGAAGGGGGCGGCTATCCAGTTGGCCACCGAGCTGAACAGGAAGGAGAAGACCACCAGTATGGTAATGAGGGCGATGGGCCAGAGCAGGTAGTCCAGCCAGTCGAGCCAGCTCGGGATCTGCTGGTGCAGCCAGGCGAACAGGCCATCCAGCTGCAGCAGCAGGGCGTAGAAGGCCCCTGCAAACAGCACGAAGTTGACCAGCAGGGGGATCAGCACGAAGGTGCGGATGCCGGGCTGGCGAATGAGGGAGAAGCCGCGCAGAAAGTAGTCTGCGCCGCTGATCGAGTCTTTTACCATACGGGGGGAGTGGCTCATCGGAGCTCCATCTGTTCATGGGAAACTGCCAGCATATTACAAACAAGCTTTTGATTTGGTAAAGTCGCCTGCCCGCCTCCTCTTTATTTCGTTACCGACATAGGCCGCCATGCGTCTGAAATTGATCAAACTCGTCGGCTTCAAGTCGTTTGTCGAGCCGACCCGCATCGAACTCAACGCCGACATGACTGCCGTGGTGGGGCCCAATGGCTGCGGCAAATCCAACGTCATCGACGCCGTGCGCTGGGTGCTGGGAGAGAGCTCCGCCCGCCATCTGCGTGGCGAGAACATGACCGACGTCATCTTCAACGGCTCCGTCAACCGCAGCGCCCACGGCCGCGCCTCGGTGGAGCTGGTGTTCGACAACCCCCACAACCGGGTGCCCGGCGAGTTCGGCCGCTTTACCGAGATCTCGGTGCGCCGCGAAGTGCTGCGCGACGGCTCCAACCACTACCAGATCAATGGCCAGAAGTGCCGCCGCAAGGACGTGACCGACCTCTTCCTCGGCACCGGCCTCGGGCCGCGCAGCTACGCCATCATAGAGCAGGGCACCGTCAGCCGGCTGGTGGAGTCCCGTCCCGCCGATCTCAAGCTGTTCATGGAGGAGGCCGCCGGGGTCTCCCGCTATAAGGAGCGGCGCCGGGAGACCGAACAGCGCATCCGCCATACCCAGGAGAACCTGGAGCGCCTCGGCGACATCCGCTGCGAACTGGGGTCGCGCCTCGACCATCTCAAAGCCCAGGCCGAGACCGCCGAGCGCTACAAGCAGCTCAAGAGCCGCAGTCGCGCTGCCCGCGCCGAGCTGATCGGCTCGGAACTGTGGGCGCTGGAGACGCGTCTGGGCGAGGCCAAGACCGAACTTGCCCAGACCGAGCAGGCGCTGGCGGCCCTCGATGCCAAGCGCACCGCCGATGAGGGGCGCCACGTCACCCTGTCGGTCGCCCGCCAGGAGGCGCAGGCCGAACAGGCAAGCCGTCAGCAACAGATTTTTCTCGGCGGCCAGGCCATCGCCCGCCTCGAGCAGCAGCAACTGCACCAAACCGAACTCGGTCGTGACTGGCAGGCAAGGCGGCAGGCCCTTGGCGAACGCATCGAGGGGCTCAAGACCCAGCTGGCCGGCCAGCTGGAACAACTGGGCGAAAGCACTCTGCAGGGGGAGGTGGCGTCGGCGCGCCTCGAGCAGTGTGAGCAGTTGCTTACCGACCAGCAGAGTGTGCGCGCGGCGGCGGGCGAGCGGCTCGAGCAGGCGCGCCAGCGCCAGCAGCAGTGGCAGCAGCAGCTGGGCCAGTTGCAGGGGCGGCTCAACCAGACCCGCGCCGAGGTGAACGGCCTGCAGGAGCTGCAGGCCAAGACCCGGCTCGCCCGTCTCAAGCTGGAAGATGAACAGGCCGGGCCCCTCGGCGGGGAGGGGGAGAACCTGCAACCGGCGCTCGATGCGCTGGCGGCGACGCTCTCGCTCTCTCGCGCCCGCCATGAAGAAGCCGAAGCGGCGTGGCAGGCCGGCGTGGCCCGCCACGAAGAGCTCAAGGCAGCGCAGGGGCGCCAGCAGGGCTTGCTGCGCGAACTGGAGGCTCGCCTCGCCACCCTGGATCAGATCCTGGGGGAGCAGATGGCGGGCGCCACCCTGGCGGATCGGCTGCAGGTCCCCCCCGAGTGGGCCCGGGGGCTGGACAAGGTGCTGGGGCGCTGGCTCACCGCCACGCCGGCGGACGAGTGCAATCTGGCGCAATCCGGGCTCTGGATCGGTCCGGCCCGGCCGGCGGTTGCCGGCACCCTGGCGGCGCAACTGGGCGGTGAGCACATACCCGCCTTCCTCAACGCCATCTGGCTGGCAGAGAGCCGGGAAGAGGCGCAGGCCCGCCTGCACAGCCTCTCTGCCGGTGAGTCGCTGCTCACTCCTGCCGGTGACTGGTTCGGCCCCAACTGGGCGGATCTGGGGGAGGGCATGGCCCTCGGCACCCTGGCGCTGCTCGGCGAACGTGAGCGGTTGCACAGCGAGCTGGTCGCGGGCCGGGAGGCGCTGCGCCGACTCGATGAGCAGCTTGCCGCCGCCGATGCGGCGCGGGCCCAGCTGCACAGCGCCCATGAACTGGCCCAGCGCACCCTGCGCGAGCAGGAGCAGCAGTGGCAGCAACTGCGTGAGGCTTGGAGCCTGCGCGAAGGGCAGCGCCAGGCGCGGTTGCAGCGCCTCGGCCAGCTGGGAGAGGAGCTGATCCGGCTGGATAAGGAGCAGGCCGAGGAGGCGCAGCGGCTGGTGTCGGCCGGGGAGCGGCTTGAGCAGGATGAAGCGGCCCTTGGCGAGCTGCAGGAGCAGGGGGAGGCGCTGGCGGAGGCGCTGCTGCTCGCCCAGGAGCAGGCGAGCGCGGCGGATCGCGCTGTGGAAGAGGCCCGCCTGCGTCGTGAGCAGCAGCAGGCCGCCTGCCAACGGCTGCAACTGGAGCAGCAGAACCTGCGCCAACTCATCATCCTGCGCGAGCAGGAGCTGGCCCGCCTCGGGCTGGAGCTGGCCGAGCTCAAGGAGCCGGGGACCACTTCGAGTCAGGATCTGTCGCCCCTGCTGGCCGAGCAGCGCAGCCTCGAGGAACAGCAACTTGCCTGTCATCAGCGGCTTGCAGAATTGGATCGCCAGCTGACCGAGCTGGAGCAGGCCAGAAGCGCCGATCACAAACAGCTGGTGCAGATACAGGAGAAGCTGGCGACCCTGCGGCTCGAGCGCGAACGCAACCTCACCCGCCGACAGGGGCTGCACGAGCAGTTCGAAGAGCTGGGGGTACGGCTGGTGGATCTCGATCAGGCGGTGCTGATAGCGGCTGATCGCGGCAAGCTGCGCCAGGAGATCCAGACCCTGGAGGCGCAGGTGGAGGCGCTTGGCGCCATCAACCTGGCGGCGCTGGAGGAGTATGAAGAGGCGAAAACCCGCGCAAGCTACCTGGAAAACCAGTGCCAGGATCTGGAGCAGGCACTGGAAACCTTGAGCCAAGCCATTAAAAGAATTGATAAAGAGACACAAATACGCTTCCGTGACACTTTCGATAAGGTCAACGAAGATTTAAAATCCCTGTTTCCAAAAGTGTTCGGTGGGGGCAGTGCCTGGCTTGAGCTCACCTCCGATGATCTTTTGGAGGCTGGAGTGAGCATCATGGCGAGACCTCCGGGTAAGAAGAATGCTACCATTGCCCTGCTTTCCGGGGGGGAGAAGGCGTTAACCGCTCTTGCGCTGGTTTTTGCCATCTTCAGACTCAATCCGGCACCTTTCTGTCTGCTGGATGAGGTGGATGCACCGCTCGATGAAGTGAACGTCGGTCGCTTCTGTTCTCTTGTCAAAGAGATGTCGAGCACAGTACAGTTCGTTTACATCAGTCATAATAAGGTCTCCATGGAGATGGCTGAGCAGCTGGTTGGCGTCACGATGCAAGAGCCCGGGGTTTCGCGCATAGTGTCGGTCGATATCGGTGAAGCCGTCGCTTTGGCTGAGCAAAACTAGAAAGAGAAGCAGCTAATGCAGGAATTGCGTTACATCTTGGTTGCCCTGGGCGGTATTGCCATCGCGGCATTGCTCATTCACGGGTTGTGGAGCAACAGAAAGAATCGTCAGGCACCGATCAAAGAGAAACCTCTGGGCCGGATGGAATCCAAATCACGGGATCGTGACAACGACGCCTTCGACAGCGATGGCATCGGTCAGGTGCGAGTGGTCAGCGGTGGCCGTCGTGCCGAGCCCAAGCTCCACCATGATGAACCCCGCCAGCCGGACGTCAGCCGTCGCGCCCCCGCGCCCGCCTTCGACGATGAAGAAGATGATGACGCCGATCTGCCGCCGCCCGTGGTACGCAAGCCTGCCGCTCGCCCCGTGCCTCCGCCTCCCGTCTATGAAGAGGAGGAGGAGTATGAGGAGCCGGCCGCCGAGCCTGTGGAGGAGGTGCCTGCCGCGCCGGTGCGCAAGCCTGCCCAGGTGATCCGTCGTACCCCGGTCCACCGTTCCCGTCCCCAGCGTGAGCCGCTGCTGCAGCCGCTGGACGAAGAACCGCTGGTGGAGCCAGCCTACGCCACCGCACCCACCTTCGGTGCCCGTGAACAGGCCCAGGCCGCCGCGCCCGAATACAAGGCGCAGCCCCGTTACGCAGCCCCCGAGCCTGCCTACGAGGAGCCCGCCTATGAAGAGCCGGTGCCGGAGCCGCAGATTGAACGTCAGCCGGTCGAGAAGATCTGGCAGGATGTCTATGTCATCAACCTGATGGCGCGCCCCGGCCACGACCTGCAGGGGGCGACCCTGATCTCTTCCCTGCTGGCACTGGGCTTCAAGTTTGGCGAGATGGACATCTTCCATCGCCACGAGGATCTCAACGGCAAGGGCGAAGTGCTCTTCTCCATGATCAACATGGTCAAGCCAGGTACCTTCAATCCGTACCGGATGGAGCAGTTCACCACTCCGGGCGTGTCGCTCTTCATGCAGCTGCCGCTGCGCAGCAACGCAGCCTTTGCCTTCGAGCACATGCTGCAGTCTGCCGACCAGCTGGCCAGCGATCTCGATGCCATGCTGACTGACGTGGATCGCAGCCCGCTGAGCGACGAGACCATCGCCCGTTACCGGCACGAGCTGGCCGCCTACGAGGCCAGTCGCGACTAATACGCCAGGCGGGTCGAATGAAGCAAAAGTGCGGTACCCAGGTGCCGCATTTTTATTGCTCCGCTGGCCGGTTTTTCCATCACACTTCGAGACTTTTTCATGAGCGATATCCTCTCCCGCCACCGTCAACTGTGTGAGCTGCTTACCGAATATGGGCATCAGTACTATGTGCTGGACAACCCCACAGTGCCGGATGCCGAATACGACCGCCTGATGCGCGAGCTGATCGCGCTGGAGGCCGACCATCCCGAGCTGAAAACCCCGGCCTCGCCGAGCGTGCGGGTGGGCGGTCAGCCGCTCACCGCCTTCAAGCAGGTGCGTCACGAGATCCCCATGCTGAGCCTGGACAACGTGTTCAGCAGCGAAGAGCTGCAGGCGTTTGAACAGCGCATGAGCGATCGCCTCAAGCGGGAGGTCAATTTCACCTTCTGCTGCGAGCCCAAGCTGGATGGCCTGGCGGTGAGCCTGCTCTATGTGGACGGCCAGCTGGTGCAGGCCGCCACCCGGGGCGATGGCACCACGGGTGAGGAGATCACCGAGAACGTGCGCACCATCAAGGCCATTCCCCTGACCCTGCGTGGCGAGGGGTGGCCGGCAAGGCTGGAGGTGCGCGGCGAGGTGTTCATGCCCAAGGCGGGGTTCGAGGCGATGAACGCCAGGGCGCTGGCCGCCGGCGAGAAGGTGTTCGTCAATCCGCGCAACGCCGCCGCCGGCAGCCTGCGCCAGCTCGATTCACGCATCACCGCCAGCCGCCCGCTCAGCTTCTACGCCTATGGGGTGGGGGTCGGTGGCGAGCTGCTGGGGGATTCCCACTACGGCCGCCTCACCCGGCTCAACACCTGGGGGCTGCCGCTTAGCCCTGAGGTGAAGCTGAAAGAGGGGGCCGCCGGTTGCCAGGCGTTCCATGACGACATCCTGGCGCGCCGTGGCGAGCTCCCCTACGAGATCGATGGCGTGGTCTACAAGGTGGATACCATTCCCCTGCAAGAGGAGCTCGGCTTCGTGGCCCGTGCGCCGCGCTGGGCCACCGCCCACAAGTTCCCGGCCCAGGAGGAGATGACCCTGCTCGAAAACGTCGAGTTCCAGGTCGGTCGCACCGGCGCCGTGACCCCGGTGGCCAAGCTCAAACCCGTGTTCGTCGGCGGCGTCACCGTCTCCAACGCCACCTTGCACAATGCCGACGAGATTGAGCGCCTTGGCGTGATGATCGGCGACACCGTGATCGTGCGCCGGGCCGGGGATGTGATCCCGCAGATCGTGGCCGTGGTGGAGGCGCAGCGCCCAAGCGATGCCCGTGAAATTCTGTTCCCGACCGAGTGCCCGGTGTGCGGCTCTGCGGTAGAGCGGCTGGAAGGAGAGGCAGTGACCCGCTGCTCCGGCGGCCTGTTCTGCGAGGCGCAGCGCAAGGAGGCGATCAAACACTTCGCCGCCCGCCGTGCCATGGACGTGGACGGCCTCGGCGACAAGATAGTCGAGCAGCTGGTGGACAAGGGGCTGGTGAAGACCCCGGCCGATCTGTTTGGCCTCAACGCCATCCAGCTGGCCGGACTCGAGCGGATGGGGCAAAAGTCCGCGCTCAATCTGGTGGCGGCCATCGATGCGGCCCGCAGCACCACGTTGCCGCGCTTCCTGTTTGCGCTGGGGATCCGCGAAGTGGGTGAGGCGACCGCGCTGAACCTCGCCAATCACTTCCTCACCCTGGATGCCCTGCGCGCCGCCTCGGTGGAGCAGTTGCTGGAAGTGGCCGACGTGGGGGACGTGGTGGCCAAGCATGTCTACTACTTCCTGCGCCAGCCCCACAACATCGAGGTGCTGGAGGCGCTGCTGGCCGCCGGTATCCACTGGCCCGCCATCGAGAAGAAGGAGGCAAGCGATCAGCCCTTTGCCGGCAAGACCTTCGTGCTGACCGGCACCCTCACTACCTTGTCGCGCAACGACGCCAAGGCGGCGTTGCAGGCGCTTGGCGCCAAGGTGGCGGGCTCGGTGTCGGCCAAGACCGATGTGCTGGTGGCGGGGGAGGCGGCAGGCTCCAAGCTGGCCAAGGCGCAGGAGCTCGGTATCACCGTCTGGAGTGAAGAAGAGCTGCAACAGGCGTTGCAGGGCTGAGTCGCAGCGTCAACCAGATAAACAAAGAACCCGGCATGGCCGGGTTCTTTGTTATGGGGGCACTGATCAGCGCTCAATCACGCCAGAGGATCTTGTAGCGCCACTTGTCGGGCAGGGTGAGCTGCCAGCGGGCCAGCTCGCTCTTGCTGAACACATACTCGCCACGCAGGGCGGCGCGTGGTGCCAGGGTTTTGGGCTGGGCGCCCGCCAGGATGGCGTTGACCAGTTCGGCCGCCTTGGCCCCCTGATCGCGGCCATCCAGCACCAGGCCACCGATGGCCTTGCCCTTGCCCACCGAAAACTCCCAGAAACAGAACAGCGGCACCGGGCTATGGGCGCTGGTCCACTCCAGCAACTTGTTCTCATCCACATGGCGGCCCTGATCGTCGCTGAGGGTGTGGTAGAGGCCGATGAAGATGGCTTCATAACCACTCTGCTTGGCATTGAGCACGGCCTCCTGCCACAGGCTGTAGTCACCAAGGAGCTGGCTGTTGACCCGGGTCTGGCCGACCCGCAGCTCGGTCTGGGTCTTGAACTCATCCTGGATGGCGGTGAGCGCCACGTTGCTCGAGTCAAACAGCACCAGTGCCTTCTTGATCCCCCCCATCAGCTGGCTCATCTCGCTGATGTTGCGTTTGAGCAGGGGTCGCTCCAGCACGCCGGTGATCTTGGGGTGGCCAACCAGCCCCTTGTGGCGCGGGTTCTCGTTCATGCCGAGAAACACCACAGGGGTGCCGAGGGAGGCGATGTCGCTGGCCAGGTAGTTGATGGCGTTGTCATCGCCGAGCACCACCAGATCCGGTTTCACCTGGCGATAGTAGGCGAGCGCCTGCTCGGCTATCTGATCGAACTCCTCGGGGGGGCGGCGTTTGGTATCCATGTAGAAGTGGCTGATGTGGTGGTCACCCTTGAGGTTGGCGGCCAGGCTGGCGTTGTAGCTCTGATCCCACAGGTATTCGGGGTGGTAGCTGCTGATCACCAGGATTTCGGCCGCCCACAACCGCAACGGCAGGGCACACAGCAGCAGTAGCAGCAATAGCGGGTTGGTCATGTCGCTTCCCATCGAACAAGAGGAGTTGTCATTCATTATGTCCATCTTGGTGCAAACCTGTCCCGGTCAATTACTGTCGGAAGGGAAATCTTTTTCCCTCTGGCCGGTATCGGGCGCCAGCCCGCATCAGGCTTGAATTGGGCCTTGTATGGGGCCGTTTGTGACTGGTCGGGAACTGCGCCACTCGCCGCAAAACCTGTTCTGGATCAAGAAATACGGTCACGCTTTGGTGCCTAATAGACACCATATATAGGGCTGCATTCGTTTTTAATCCCTATATGTTGTGTTATTAAGCTGTGTACAAGCTGTTCCCTTCTCATCGTCAGCCCTGGCTTGTCAAGCCTCGGCTGAATTTATTTGCGCCGAGGACGAGGCGTGGAGAAGGGGGCCAAACAAGGGTAAGCCGAGGGCGAGAGCCTGGCCTTTTTAACGGGGAAAATCCATGAAACCGGTTGTGATCAAACGTGATGGATGTCGCGCACCATTCAATGCCCAGCTGATTGCCGAGGCGGTGGGCCGAGCGGCAGAAGCGGTCAATCAGGCCAGTCCGGCGCTGGCCGAGCGCATTGCCGCCGCCGTCACCCAGGAGCTGGAAGGACGAGGGGAAGTGGACATCCACGAGATCCAGAACCGGGTCGAGAACCACCTGATGGCTTCCGACGACAAGGCCATCGCCCGTGCCTACATTGAATACCGTCACGACCGGGATCAGGCCCGCGAGGCCCGCGGCCGGCTGGCTCAGGAGATCCGCGGCCTGGTGGAGCAGACCAACGCGGCCCTGCTCAACGAGAACGCCAACAAGGATTCCAAGGTGATCCCGACCCAGCGCGACCTGCTGGCGGGCATCGTCGCCAAACACTACGCCACCAGCCACATGCTGCCCCGCGACGTGGTGCAGGCCCACGAGAGTGGCGATCTGCACTTCCACGATCTCGACTACTCCCCCTTCTTTCCCATGTTCAACTGCATGTTGATCGACCTGAAGGGGATGCTGACCCACGGCTTCAAGATGGGCAACGCGGAGATCGACACCCCTAAATCCATCAGCACCGCCACCGCGGTCACCGCCCAGATCATCGCCCAGGTGGCGAGTCACATCTATGGCGGCACCACCATCAACCGTATCGACGAAGTGTTGGCTCCCTACGTGACCATCAGCTGGGAGAAGCACCGGGAAGTGGCGGTGGAGTGGGGCATCGGCGATGTGGATGCCTACGCCATGGCCCGCACCGAGAAGGAGTGCTACGACGCCTTCCAGTCGCTGGAGTACGAGGTCAACACCCTGCACACCGCCAACGGTCAGACCCCGTTCGTCACCTTCGGCTTTGGCCTCGGCGACAGCTGGCAGTCACGCCTGATCCAGCGCGCCATCTTGAGCAACCGCATCGCCGGCCTTGGCAAGAACAAGAAGACCGCCGTGTTCCCGAAACTGGTGTTCGCCATCAAGGATGGCCTCAACCATCGGCCGGGCGATCCCAACTACGACATCAAGCAGCTGGCGCTGGAGTGTGCCTCCAAGCGGATGTACCCGGACATCCTCAACTACGATCAGGTGGTGAAGGTAACCGGCTCCTTCAAGACCCCCATGGGCTGCCGCTCCTTCCTCGGTGCCTACGAGGAGCAGGGCGAGCTGGTTCATGAAGGGCGCAACAACTTAGGGGTGGTGAGCCTCAACCTGCCGCGCATCGCCCTCAAATCTCGCGATGAAGCGGATTTCTGGGACAAGCTGGATGCCGCCCTGCGGGTGGCCAAGACCGCGCTGATGTACCGCATCAAACGCCTGGACGGGGTCAAGGCCCGGGTCGCCCCCATCCTCTACATGGAAGGGGCCTGCGGCGTGCGCCTCAAGGCGGACGACAACGTCAGCGAGATCTTCAAGCACGGCCGCGCCTCCATCTCCCTTGGTTATATCGGGGTACACGAGACCATCAACGCCCTGTTTGGCGATCAGGTGCACCTGTTTGACAGCGCCGAGCTGCAGCAGAAGGCCATCGCCATCGTCGAGCGCCTCAAGGCGGCCACCGACGAGTGGAAGGAGGAGACCGGCTACGGCTTCAGCCTCTACTCCACCCCGAGCGAGAACCTCTGCTCCCGCTTCTGCCGCATCGACGCCAAGGAGTTTGGCGTGGTGGCGGGGGTGACCGACAAGGGCTACTACACCAACAGCTTCCACCTCGATGTGGAAAAGCAGGTCAATCCGTACGACAAGCTGGACTTCGAGGCGCCCTATCCGCCCATCGCCAGCGGCGGTTTCATCTGCTACGGCGAGTACCCCAACATCCAGCACAACCTGGAAGCGCTGGAGAACGTCTGGGACTACAGCTATGACAAGGTGCCCTACTACGGCACCAACACCCCCATCGACGAGTGTTACGAGTGCGGCTTCACCGGCGAGTTCGAGTGCACCTCCAAGGGCTTTACCTGCCCGCGCTGCGGCAACCACAACCCGGCCAAGGTGTCGGTGACCCGCCGGGTGTGCGGCTACCTTGGCAGCCCGGATGCGCGCCCCTTCAACGCGGGCAAGCAGGAAGAGGTCAAGCGCCGCGTCAAACATATGTAAGTGCGGTAACGATGAAGCGCTGGCCCCTGTTGCAAGGGGCCATTTTCATGGGTTGGCGACCGTTTGCACACCCATGAAGGAGGCAGGAAACAAGCGATGCACTACCACCAATACTACCCGGTCGATGTGATCAACGGCCCCGGTACCCGCGCCACCCTGTTCGTCTCGGGCTGCGAGCACCAGTGCCCCGGCTGCTACAACCAGAGCACCTGGCGGCTCGATGGCGGCAAGCCGTTCGATCAGGCGATGAGCGATCGCGTCATCGCGGATCTCAACGACACGCGCATCAAGCGGCGCGGACTGTCGCTCTCCGGCGGCGATCCGCTCCACCCCGCCAACGTGCCCCACGTGCTGGCGCTGGTGAAACGGGTGCGTGCCGAGTGCCCCGGCAAGGACATCTGGTGCTGGACCGGCTATCTGCTCGGCGAGCTCAGCCCGGCTCAGCGCGAGCTGGTGGCCTTGCTGGACGTGCTGGTGGACGGCAAGTTCGAGCAGGGGCTGGCAGACCCCGGTCTGCTCTGGCGTGGCAGCAGCAATCAGCAGATCCACGACCTCAACGCCTGGCGGGAAGGAGGGGAACGGATCCCCTGTCTGGTTTGCAGTTGAGGCCAGGGATGTTTATGGTTAGCCCATTCCAATCCCTGTGACATCGTTGACGAGGAAATCCGAGATGAACAATCTGCTCAAGATCCTGCTGGCCATCTTCCTGCCGCCGGTCTGTGCCTTTATCCAGGTGGGCTTCAGCCTGCATTTTCTGATCAACATAGTGCTGACCCTGCTCGGCGGTCTGCCCGGCATGGTCCATGCGCTCTGGCTGGTGGTCAGCGACAAGCGCGGCTGACGTTGAGCCTCTTTGCTAAAAGCCAACCCGATGGGGTTGGCTTTTTTTATGCTACTCAAACGGGTTCCGATTGTTACAGTAATGGGCTGGCAACCCTGCCGGGGAGGGGTGACCCCTCTGATCTGACTCAACAAGGAGTGTTGAATGGGTTTGAAGGTTTTGCTGCTGGGCACTGTGCTCGGCCTGCTGGGGGGCTGTGCCAGCCCGAGCCCGACTGTGAAGCTGAACCAGCCGCCGCTGGAGGTGACCATGGCGGAGCTTGGCAAATACTGGGTGCAGGATGGCGAGGTGCCCCCGTTTGAACCGGTGGGCGGCGCGCCAGCCAAGCGGCCCGTCAAGGGCTATGTGGAGATCCGTTATCTCATCGACTCCAACGGCAATCTGTTCAGCCCAGAGATCCTGGCCTCGGAGCCGCCCGGGGTGCTGGATCTGATCGCCCTGTCGGGGCTGGCCAAGACCCGCTATCGAGTGTCGGAGCAGAACCCGCAGGCCATTCCGGTGCGAGTGGTGGGTCGCTACGAGATTGAAGTGGAGTAATGAGAAACCCCGGCCTGGCCGGGGTTGTTGTTTACTGCTGCTTGCAGTCGTTGTAGACGCTCTGCCACTCGCCGTCCTTGTCGCGCATCTCGACAAAGCCCTCGTCGCCCTTGTTCCACCAGACGGCCTCATGGTCGTCGGTGTAGCGGGCGCCGGAGGCAGAGACGCTCTGCGGCAGGGTGTAATCCTTGCCGTCCGGCAGCGCCAGCTTGACGAAGTTCAGGCTCTGATCGGAGAGGGCGAAGTAGCGCACTTGTACCCGTTGGCCCTGTTCGCACAGATAGGTGACGGGGTCGCCGCCGGTCACGCTCAGGGGGTCGGCGCCGCGTTCGCAGCCGCTCAGCAGGGTCAAGGTCGTGATGCCCAGCAGCAGAAGATTGGCGTGCTTCATGTTGATTCTCCATCGGTGTCATCCGGGCGTGATCCTAACAGCTTGCCAAAGGGGGGCAATGCCGCTCGACCCGACTTGCGTCGATATGCGTCCATGGGCGTCAAAAGAAGCACTAATGAGTATGGGCTCAATGCAGGCCGAGTCTGGCCTCGAAGGCGCGCACCAGCGCCTCGTAGGTGCCGTTGTTTTTGATCTTCTGCAGCCCCTCTTCGAAGCGACTGGCCATCTCCTCACCCCGGGGGTGGGCGCGGGAGAAGGCGAGCCAGAAACCGTCGGTGGAGATCTTGCCCACCTTGACCACCTTCCCGCTCAGCTGTTTCTGCTGGATCTTGAGGTAGCCCGGCATCTCGTTCATCAGTATGTAGTCGACCCGGCCACGCACCAGCATCTCGATGATCTGGGTGTCTGACTTGGCCTGGAAGCGGGTGATCCTGGGGTTTTCCATGAAATCGGTGGGGTAGGTGTAGCCGAGAGTGATGCCCACCGTCTTCTGCTCCAGCGAGGTGAGCTTGAGATCCCGGCGCGGTTCGCTGGCCAGGGCGAAGATGGCGAGATCCTCCTCGAACATGGGGGTCTCGTGCCAGAAGTACTGGTAACGGTTCTCCTCGGTAATGGTGGCATCGAAGCAGCCGAGCACCTTGTCGCTGCGCGCCTCGTACATGCAGCGGGCGAAGGGGATGGTACGAAACTCCACCTCGACCCCCTCGGCGGCAAAGGCTGCCTTCACCAGCTCGGGGGCCAACCCCCGCGGCTGGCCGCTCTCTTTGTCGAGAACGCAGTAGGGTGCCCAGTCATCTTCCGCGGCGATCAGCACAGACTCGGCCCGGGCGCTTCCCACCATCAGCAGAAGACAGATAACCAGCCAGTGAATGTGGGTTGCGTGTGTCATGGTCTCTCTCCCGTTGCCAACTGCCCTAGCAAGCATAGTTGCTGGGGCTGGCCGCAGGCGCTGCCAGATACAGGGCAAAAAAACGCCCCGGTAGGCATAGCGGGGCGAAAGGCGCACATCCTTGAGCTAACAACAGGGGGTCAATAACCGAACCGGGTGGCCTCGAAACGGTTAAGCAGTCGGTGGATGAGGTAACAGGCCAGCAGGGTGGCGACGATGGCAAACAAGATGCTGCTGACCCGGTAGAGGGCGCTGAACACCAGATCGTTGCCGGGCGTCAGGTACTGGCCGAACAGGATGCCGAGGGTGGTGAGGGCGCCGAAGCCGACCCCGGAACCGCTCGCCTCCTTCACGTGGGCATGGCTGAACAGCATGGCGCCGAGCCAGAGCAGGGGGGCGACCAGGATCAGTAGCCCGGACCAGTCGTAGAGCACCAGCTGGCCGACCAGGCCGAAGCTCACCCCGAGCAGGGTGCCCATGGCCCGCTTGCGGGCATAGCTCAGGGCGCCGTCCCAGTGCATGGGGAAGAGCACCAGCAGGGTGGTGGCCTGGGCCGACATGGAGTCCCGCAGATCGAAGAGCTGGAACACCATGAAGGAGAGGGTGGCGATGCTGGCGCCAAGCAGTGCCTCGTGCCGCATCCGGTGCGGTGCCTTGGGGGAGGGGGCTGGCTTGGGGCGCTCCTCCACGTCAGGGATGAGCGCCGTCATCAGGTAGGCGATGAGCACCGACAGCACGCTGGCCCACAGGTTGCTGAAGATGAGGTCGTTGAGATCGGTCTGCGGGTAGCTGGCAAAGTGCAGCATGATGCTGAGGCTCAACACGCCGTTGGCACCGAACAGGAACAGGCTGCCCCGCGACATGGCGGCGAAACGGTAGAGAAACAGCAGGAAGGCGATGGGGATCATCAGGCCGGGATGGCCGCCGAACAGCCCCCCCAGCAGCCCCACTTCTAGCCCGCAGACCACGGCGGCGGCGATCAGCTGGCGGGCGGCATGACCGTTCATCACCGTCACCATGCCCAGCAACAGCACAGGCGTCACCGTGTAGAAAACGCCGTAGTTCCAGCCGAACAGCTTGCAGAGCAGAAAGCCGCTGGTGCTGCCAAAGGCGATGCGCAGGCATTGGCGCAGTTCATTGGCGGTGAGGGGTCTGTGCCACAGGTTCATTGCCGTCACCTCAGTAGATGTAGTGCAGCAGGCTGAGCAGGCGGATCTGGGCGCGGGCCAGCAGCCCGGTCAGGGCGTTGTCGGGCAGCAGCTGCACGGTGGCGCGGGCTCCGGCCGGCAGATGGGCGGGTAGCTGTTCCAGCGCCAGGTGCAGGCGCAGACGCTGAGCGTCACGCACCCAGCGATCCGACTCGGTGGGGCTGGCCAGCTGGCCGTTGGCATCGAACTGACCGGCGCTGACCCCGGCATCCAGGCTGGTGACCCGGGCCGGATAGAGGCGGCCCGGCTCGCCATCGAAGGCGACCAGGGCCAGGCTGTCCTGATCAACGTGGCGCAGGCTCTTCTCGCGAAAATCGGCGATCACGTCCACTTGTTCGGAGACCAGCGCCAGCAGCGGGGCGCCCGCCGCGGCGAAGCTGCCGGGTTTGAGCTGCAGGTTGGTGATGATGCCATCCTGGCTGGCGTGGACCCGACTGTAGGCGAGGTTGAGCTCGGCCTGGGCGAGGCGGTTGCGAGCCTGGCGCAGCAGCAGGTTGTCGTCGCCGGGCAGGCCGCGGTTGACCCTGGCCTGGGTCATGCGCGCCTTGCTGGCCAGCAGGTTGGCCTGGGCGGTGCGAAATGCGCTGTCGGCGTCATCCTTCTGCTGCTCGGAGACCATGTGGCGGCGATAGAGGGCGTCGATACGCTCCGCTTCCCGCAACTTGAGGGCGGCCTGGGTCTGCAGCGAGCTGAAATCGGCGCTGGCGGCGTTGAGGGTGGCATCGAGCTGGCGATTCTGCTGCTCGGCCTGGGCCAGGGCGAGGCGAGCCTGCTCCACCGCCAGCTCGAAGGGGGCCGGGTCGAGGGCAAACAGCAGGTCGCCCTGCTTGACGTGCTGGTTGTTGGCGACAGCCACCTCCATCACCTTGCCGCTGACCTGGGGCGCCATCTTGGTGACGACGCGGGTTGCCATGGCTTGCGGGGTGAGCGGCATCTTGAGGTCGGCCAGCAGGAAATAGGCAAAGACCAGCACGAAGGCGCCCATGGCCCATTTGATCCAGCGTTGGAATTGTTGATCCGGGGTCATCTCATTCTCTCTCTTCACTCTGCGCACCTATCTTGCCGAGGGCATTGGCACAGATGCGGTGCACGATATCTTCAAACTGTTCCAGCTCCCGCTGGCTGATGCCGGCGAGCAGCTCCCGGCGTATCTCCATGATGCGATCTTCAATCTGGTCGAGCAGCGCCTTGCCGGCCGGGGTCAGGGTGACGATGCGGGCCCGTTTGTCCTGGCTGCAGCAGTGGCGTTCCACCAGCCCCTGCTCCTCCAGCTGGCCCAGGGTGCGCATCAGGGAGGGAAGTTCGATCTCCAGCGCCTCGGCCAGGGTCTTCTGGCTGAGGTGGCCGCCGAGCCGGCTCAGTTTCCACAGGGCCGTCCAGCGGGGATGAGTCAGGCCGAGGGGGGCCAGCTCGAGATCGGCCACGGTGCGCCACAGTCGATGCAGCCGGCCGACCCGCTCGGCGAGGGAGAGCTCGCGCAGCATTTCCAGATCCTTCATCATGAGATTCTCCTTTTACTTAGCTTGCTAAGCATTGTAGTTATTTAGCAGGCTAAGTAAATAGTGTGATCGCGATCTTGTTTATGAAATTTGGAGGTAGGTCTCTGGTGGAGCTCAAACAGCATGGGTGAAGGGGTGAGTTGGGAGCAGCGGCACTTTTGAGTGAAACAGGAGGCTGGATATGGTCGGCAGGGCCCGGTGAAATAAAGAGAGTCGTTTATTGGGATGGCATGAAAATAGTCACAGCTTTTTATGTGTGCCCTAATTAGACGATGCAAAAAAGTATTATATAAATGCGGCACTCTGTTTTTTATTCACTAATATTGATGAGTCAGCTAAACAGGGAGATGATAGCTGTGGAACGATATGAATCGGGTGACGCCCATCTCGCCATCGAGAGTCTGCTGGTGGACGTGGAATATGTGGTCGACGGCCATTATGGACTCAGCCTGGAAAATGCCGAAACCTGTCATGAATTTGACCCTGCCAATATTCCATTGTTATTAGCCGAATAGTCTTTCGGTCGGTGACATCCGCACGTCAT
The DNA here is from genome assembly GCF_002285935.1 of Aeromonas dhakensis. NCBI lineage: Bacteria > Pseudomonadati > Pseudomonadota > Gammaproteobacteria > Aeromonadales > Aeromonadaceae > Aeromonas > Aeromonas dhakensis. The sequence continues at coordinate 4,323,849 of NZ_CP023141.1, read as the reverse complement.
ATTGAGAGGGCAGCCTGTCACAGGGCCTGCCCGCACCCTTTATCCTCTTGCTGCAAGCCGCCATTACCTGCGGGAGCGCCATGCTTGTAACAAGCTAGGCGCTCGCTATCGAGCTGTCATCGTCCTCCTTATTTTTCACCCGGCAGATCCTGGCCGGAGCGTTTTTGTTGATCAGGGGATCACCCTTGCCTTGTACCGGGTGATCATTCACCACAGCCAAACCTGGCAGGCCATTATTGTTGGTTGCGACGCTGGTTATTTGATCGTTATTTGACAATGACCGCTTCAAGCGCCGCTTTAAAGTGCAAAAGAGTGCGCTTCTAAGTGATTTAATGACGACGACGGGGACCAAAATACCCCCTGTAAAATGGGTGCCAACCTTGCCCGCAGGCCATAGCGTTTAAGAATTTAATGTTTTTATATGCCTTTGTTGGCGGGCTAACCGACAGAGGGAGCGGAGATCTCTAGAGTGGCGCCACACCACACGCTGGAGCATAACAATGAAAAACCTCTCTACCCCACACACCAGAACCGCCCTGTTCGGCGGTCGACAGATTGCCGGCATGCCCATGATGATCTTTCTGGGCCTCGCCACCTGCGTCCTCTTCTCGGGTTGGAACGGCTCGCTGCCGCTCGGCATGGTCGGCGCGCTGGCGCTGATGTTCGTGCTCGGCACCCTGCTGACCGAGCTCGGCGAGCGCATCACCCCCATCCGCGAATACCTGGGGGGTGGCACCATACTCGCCATCTTCGGCGGCGCCGCCCTGTTTGAATACCGGATCCTGCCCGTCGAGGCGGGTCAGGTGATCATCGGCTTCATGAAGGAGGGGGGCTTTCTCAACTTCTTCATCGCCAGCCTGGTGACCGGCTCTGTGTTCGGCATGAGCGGCGCCCTGCTGAAAAACGCCGCCATGCGCTACCTGCCGGTGATCCTGGGGGGCGTCGCACTGGCGCTGCTCAGCGTCGGTCTGGTGGGCGCCCTGATGGGCTACGGCTTCAAGAATGCGGTGCTGCTCATCGGTCTGCCCATCATGGGCGGTGGCATGGGGGCCGGCGCCGTGCCGCTGGTGGAGATCCTCTCCGGGCCGCTGCAGATGTCGAGCGCCGATCTGCTGTCGCGCATGGTGCCGGCGGTAGTGATCGCCAACACCCTGGCCATCCTGGTGGGTACCCTGCTGGCCCGCCTCGGTCGCCGCTACCCCTCCCTGACCGGCAACGGCAAGCTGATGATCAAAGAGAGTGCCGCTGGCGTGGCCGAGGAGAAGGCGCAGGCGCCGACGCTGGAGAGCCTGGGTCTGGGGCTCTTCATCAGCTCCAGCATGTTCGTGCTGGGCTCATTGCTTGGCAACTTCATCCCCATGCACCCCTTTGCCCTGATGATCCTGGCGGTGGCCGTCATCAAGGTGAGCGGCCTGCTGCCCCGTCGCTACGAGCAGGCGGCGGCCGACTGGTACCAGTTTGTAGTCACCAACCTGACTCCCTCTCTGCTGGTGGGGATCGGTGTCGCCTACACCAGCATTCCCGAGCTCATCAGCGCCTTCTCCGTCAGCTACTTCGTGCTGGTGCTGGTGACCGTGCTCGGTGGTGCCCTGGGGGCGGCGCTGGTAGGGCGGATGATCGGTTTCTACCCCATAGAGGCGGCCATCACCGGGGGCCTGTGCATGGCCAACATGGGGGGAACGGGTGACGTGGCCGTGCTCTCGGCGGCCCAGCGCATGACCTTGATGCCGTTCGCCCAGATCTCCTCTCGTCTCGGGGGCGCCGTCATGCTGATCCTGGCGACCCTGCTCATCTCGCTGCTGGCATAAGGAACAAGATAATGAACGACATCATGATGGGCACCAGCCTGCCCTATGCCGAACGCAAGCGTCAGGGATTGATGGGGCGCATGCCCCACAAGGAGGAGTCGCTGGCCCAGCAGCGGCGCCGCATCTACCGGCTGGTTTCGGCCATGCAGAGCCCGTTTGATCAGCACCTGCTGCTGCGCCAGCTGCAGGAGGACAACCCGGTGCTGTTCTACGAACTGGTGCGCCACCACCTGCCGGAACTGTTGCCCATCATCTACACCCCTGTGGTAGGGGAGGCGTGCCAGCGCCACAGCGACCTCTATCTGCGCAGCCACGGCCTCTACCTCTCCTGGCACGACCGGGACGAGCTCGACCACATCTTCGCGGCGGTGGAGCAGGAGGTGGACGTCATCGTCATCTCCGACGGCGAGCGGGTGCTGGGGCTCGGCGATCTCGGCATCGGCGGCATGGGGATCTGCATCGGCAAGCTGGCGCTCTACTCCGCCGCCGGTGGCATCAACCCGGCGCGCACCCTGCCGCTGTGCGTGGACGTGGGCACCAACAACCCCGAGCTGCTGGAAGATGACTCCTACCTCGGCTGGCAGGCCCGGCGGGTGGATGGCGAGCCCTATTACCAGTTCATGGACAAGGTGGTGGCCGCCATTCGCAAACGCTGGCCCCAGGTAGTGCTGCAGTTCGAGGACTTCGCCGGCAAGCATGCCGCGAACCTCCTGGCCCGCTACCGCGACGAGCTGTGCATGTTCAACGACGACATCCAGGGCACGGCGGCGGTGGCGTCGGCCTGCGTGCTGGCGGGACTGCAGCAGGCGGGCAGTACGCTTGCCGAGACCCCGGTGCTGATCGTCGGCGCGGGCTCGGCCGGCTGCGGTATCGCCGCCATGCTGGCCCAGCTGGCGGGCAGCCCGGAGCGGGTGCAACTGTTCGATCAGGACGGTCTGGTCTGCCTGGACCGGGCCGGGCTCACCCCGGCCCAGCAGCCGTTTGCCCGTCCGGCGGCGGAGGCGTGCAACTCCCTGCCTGCGCTTATCGAGCGGCTGCGCCCCGGGGTGCTGATCGGGGTGAGCGGTCAGAGCGGCCTGTTCGACGAGGCGGTGCTGACGGCCATGGGGGAGGTGTGCGAGCGGCCGGTGATCCTGCCGCTCTCCAATCCCACCCGCAGCGCCGAGGCGACCCCGGCCCAGGTGTGGCAGGCCACCGGCGGGCGGGCCCTGCTCGCCACCGGCAGCCCCTTCCCGCCGGTGGAGGTGGACGGCGCGGCGCGGGTGGTCTCCCAGTGCAACAACGTCTATGTGTTCCCGGGCATTGGTCTGGGGGCCTGCGCGGTCAAGGCGCGGCGCATCAGCGACGGCATGCTGCGCGCGGCGGTGCAGGCGGTGGGCGCCTATCCGCTGGCCGAGGGGCGGCTGCTGCCCCCCATCGAGCAGGTGGGGGAGGTGGCCCGCGCGGTGGCGAGGGCGGTGGCACTCTGTGCCCGTGCCGAGGGGCTGGCCGATTTTGCCGGTGATCCCGCACCTTTGATTGACCAGACCTGGTGGCGCCCGCACTATTGGTCCGCGTCCTGATGTTGCAAGGCTAATCGATGAAACTGCGTCACCAACTGGTCACCCTCTCCCTGGGCCTGTCACTGCTCCTGATAGTCATTCTGGGCAGCCTGCTGGCGCTCTTTATCCGCCATTTGCTGGAGAGCAATCTGGAGGAGAAGGGGGGAGATCTGGCGCGGGTGCTGGCGGGAGACAACCGGGTGGTGCAGGCGCTGCAGTGGGGGAGCGATCCGGGCCTGCGCGACTATGTGCAGGGGATCTGCAGCCGCACCGATGCCGCCTACATGGTGGTGACCGACGAGCATGCCCGCCGGCTGAGCCACCCCTCTCCGGAGCTGGTGGGTGGCCTGTTTCGCGGCGAGGATATCTGGCCCTCCCTCAACGAGCGCAGCAGCTACTGCTCCAAGGACGTGGGCACCCTGGGGCCGGCCATCCGCTGCTTCGCTCCGGTGATCGGGCCTGACGGGCGCGCCATCGGTGCCGTGGTGGTGGGGTATCTGATGCAGACGGTGGAGAGCATCTACCTGGATCGGATTGCTCTGCTCATCAGCGCCATCGGCGCCGTGCTGGGCTGCGGTCTGCTGCTGGCGCTCTGGGTCCAGCATCGGCTGCGGCGTACCCTGCTGGATCTGGAGCCGGAGACCATAGTCAACCGCTTCGTGCTGCAGGAGCTGGTGCTGGAGCACATCTCGGAGGGGGTGATTGCCCTCGACAGCCAGGGCCATATCCGCATGCTCAACAGCGCCGCCTTTTACCAGCTGCGTCTGCCCGGCACCGGCCGCCACGCCCTGCTCGGCCAGCCGCTCTCGGAACTGTCGCCGCCACTTGCCCCCGCCCTGACCCAGGTCGAGACCGAGCTCGGTTTCACCGTGCACGGCGAGTCGTTCGTCGGGCGCTGGCAGGCGGTGGAGGGCAAGATCCCCGGCCGGCTGCTGATCTTCAGCCGCCCCGAGGTGACCGGCAGTCTCGGCATGCAGGTGACCCACCTGCGCCAGTATGCCGAGATGCTGCGGATGCAGACACACGAGTTCGCCAACAAGCTCAGCAGCCTCTCCGGCTTGCTGCAGCTGGGCCACGTGGATCAGGCGGTGGAGCTCATCCAGCAGGAGAGCGAGGCGTGCCAGACCATGCTGCACGATCTGCTGCGGGCCATCGAGGACAAGCCGGTGGCCGGGCTCATCCTCGGCAAGTTCAGCCGGGCCCGCGAGCTCGGGGTGGAGCTGGTGCTGGATCCCGATTCGGCGCTGGGGGAGTACCCGGCGGCGGTGTCGGCGGATCTCATCACCCTCATCGGCAACCTACTGGACAACGGCATTCGCGCCGCCTGGGCCCGGCGCAAGCAGTGCCCGCCGCGGGTGCTCATCTCCCTCAACGACTTCGGGCGCCGGCTGGTGATCGAGGTGGAGGACAGCGGCGAGGGGGTGGACGAGGCGCTGGCGGACCATCTGTTTGATTACGGCATCAGTCGCCAGACTGGCGATCACGGTGTCGGTCTGTTCCTGGTCAAGGAGACGGTGGCCAGGCGAGGGGGTGTGATAGAATGGCGCCGCACCGCCGAACAGACGACCCTGTTCGGTATCTACTTGAATAAAAACCAATTGGTGTGATCTATGGAGCCCATTTTCACGCTGGTGATCGAGGATGACGAACGGATAGGATCCATTCTGGCCGAGCTGGTCTCCTCCACCCCCGGATTTTCCCTGCTGGGTCGGGCCGAAAGCCTGACCCAGGCCGATCTCATGATGCGCGCGGCCCAGCCGCAGCTGCTGCTGGTGGACATCTCGCTGCCCGACGGCTCCGGCCTGGAGTGGGTGAACCGGCTGCGCAGCCACAACCGCGAAGCCTACGTCATCATGGTGACCGCCTCCTGCGACGTGGAGACCATCCAGCAGGCCCTCAATCAGGGGGTGCAGGATTACATCATCAAGCCGCTGCGGCTGTTTCGCATCCAGCAGAGCCTGGACGAGATCCTCACCCTGCACCGGCGCATCTGCGAGCGCGGCTCCCTCGAGCAGAGCGACCTGGACCGCTTGATGGGCAAGGTGAGGCCCCAGGGGCGCGAGGTGCGTGACACCCCCAAGGGGATCGACGCCATCACCCTGCGCCAGGTGCTGGAGCTGCTGGCGGGCGAGCCTGACAGCGCCTTCTCCACCGACACGGTGGCGTTGCGCTTGTCCCTCAGCCGCACCACGGCGCGCCGCTATCTGGAGTATCTGGAGTCGGAGGACCGGGTGGACGTGGATCTCAACTACGGCCAGCGCGGCCGGCCCGAGCGCCGCTACCACTGGCGGCGGGGCAGCTGAGCCGCTTGCCGCACGCAGACCCATACCAGCAAAAAGGGAGCCGAAGCTCCCTTTTTCAGGTCTATACGTCGGCACGAAAACCGGTACGGCGGGCCGCTCAGGCCTCTTCCAGCAGGACGCGGCGGGCTCTTGGCTTGAACTGGGAGAGCATGACCCCGCTCAGGATGAGGCCGCCCCCCAGCAGGTGATAGCCGTGGATGGGCTCCCCCAGGCTGATGACGGCGATGAGGGCCGTGCACAGTGGCATCAGGTTCATGAAGACCGAGGTGCGCTCCGCCCCCAGACTGGCGAGGCCGCGCATCCAGCAGTAGGCGGCGAAGATGGAGGAGGCGAGCCCGGCAAACAGCACCATGCTCCAGCCCTGGGCGGGAATGGCCAGGGAGTCGGCGGAGAGGGCCAGCGGGATGAGCAGCAGCACCGCCAGCAGGATCTGCAGATAGAGGTTGAGCCAGGGGCCGAACGGCAGTTGCCAGCGGCGTATCAAGAGGCCATAGAGGGCATAGCTGGCCGCTCCCAGCAGCATCATGCCGTCGCCTGGGTTTATGCCGCTGTGCAGCAGTGCTTGAGGGTTGCCCTGACCGAGCAGCCAGAGCACCCCGAACAGCGAGATGCTCATGCCGAGCAGCGCCTGCTTGCCCGGCTTCTGGCCAAAGCAGCAGGCCCCTATCAGCAGGGTGAGCAGCGGCAGCAGGGAGCCGATGACCCCCATGTTGGTGGCCGAGGTGCTGTGGGCGGCGTAGTAGGCGAGGCACTGGTAGAGCACCATACCGAGCAGGGAGAGCACCAGGAGCTTGCCGAGCCAGGGGCGGAGATCGCTCCGGCGGCGCCACAGCTGCGGCAGGCAGAAGGGGGTCAGCGCCAGGGCGGCGATCACCCAGCGGTAAAACGAGATGGCGGCAGGATCCAGCACGCCGGCGGCGGCCTTGGAGACCACGGTATTGGCGGCCCAGATCAGGATGGCGAGCAGGGGAAAGAGAAAGGGCATAGCGACTCCTTGGTATGATGGAGAGAGTCTAGCCTTGTCTTGAACGATGCAAGTAGCGTAAATAAGACATGTCATAACCGCTTTGGGACAATCTGCATGGGCACCCTCACCCTGGCTGAGCAGGATCGCCTGCTGGCCGCCCCCAACCCCCTCTATTTTCGCTACAGCCAGATCCAGGGGGGCAACGCCTGCGCCGAGCACGCCCACCCCTGGGGCCAGCTCAGCCTCATCAGTCTCGGGGTCATGGTGGTGGAGGTCGGGGGGCAGCGGCTGGTGGCGCCGCCGGACTACCTCATCTGGGTGCCGGCGGATCAGCCCCACACAGCCTTCAACGAGCAGACCCTGGACTACACCTCCATCTACGTGAGCCACGCGCTGGCGCCGCGCCTGCCACGGGAACCCCAGCTGCTGGCGCTCACCCCCTTGCTGCGGGCCCTGCTGGAGGATTTCACCCAGCGCCGGGTCGGCCACATGGAGGACGAGTGGGATGCCCGCCAGGGTGAACTCTTCATCGAGAAGCTGGCCCGCACCCGTTGCCAGCCAAGCTATCTGCCCCAGAGCCGGGATCGCCTGCTCGCCCCCTTGCTGGCGGCGTTGCAGGCGGCGCCGGAGGACAACCGCACCCTGGCCCAGTGGGCCAAGGTGCTTCACACCACCGAGCGCACCCTGGCGCGACGCTGCCAGAAGGAGCTTGACATGAGCCTCGGCCAGTGGCGCACCCGGCTGCGGCTGGTGAAGGCGCTGGACTGGCTGCGCGGCGAGATGCCGGTGCAGGAGATCGCCTGGCGGCTCGGTTACACCTCCACCTCGGCCTTCATCGCCATGTTCCAGCGCGAACAGGGCTGTGCCCCCCAGCGCTATCGCCAGCAGCTGGGGATCGGCGCCGGGCAGGCACAGCTCTGACCGCGACCGCACCAGCAATGAAAAGGGCGCCCGCAGGCGCCCTTGTCGATCACGGGAGGGGCTTAGAAGAAGCCGAGGGGGTTGATGTCGTGGCTCACCAGCAGGTTCTTGGTGTTCTGGTAGTGGTCCAGCATCATCTTGTGGGTCTCGCGACCGATCCCTGACTTCTTGTAGCCGCCGAAGGCCGCGTGCGCCGGATAGGCGTGGTAACAGTTGACCCAGACCCGGCCGGCCTGGATGCCGCGCCCCATGCGCCAAGCCAGGTTGCTGTCGCGGGTCCAGAGGCCCGCCCCCAGCCCGTACTGGGTGTCGTTGGCAATGGCCAGCGCCTCCGCCTCGTCCTTGAAGGTGGTGACCCCGAGCGCCGGCCCGAAGATCTCCTCCTGGAACACCCGCATCTTGTTCTGGCCGTGGAAGATGGTGGGCTGGATGTAGAAGCCCCCCTCCAGTCCGCTCACCTTGGCCGGGCCGCCGCCGATCAGCATTTTTGCCCCTTCGCCGCGGCCGATCTCCATGTAGCTCAGGATCTTGTCGAACTGCTCGCGGGACGCCTGGGCACCCACCTGGGTATTGGTGTCGAGGGGGTTGCCCTGCACGATTGTGCGGGCGCGGGCCAGCACCTTGTCCATGAAGTCGTCATAGATGCTCTCCTGCACCAGGGCGCGGGAGGGGCAGGTGCACACCTCGCCCTGGTTGAAGAAGGTCATCAGCATCCCTTCCACCGCCTTGTCGATGTAGCTGCTCTCGTGCTGCATCACGTCGGCGAAGTAGATGTTGGGGGACTTGCCACCCAGCTCCACGGTGGAGGGAATGAGCTTGTCGGCGGCGCAGCGCAGGATGTGGGCGCCCACCTCGGTGGAGCCGGTAAACGCGAGCTTCTGGATCCGGTCGCTGGTGGCGAGCGCCTGGCCTGCCTCGGCGCCGAAGCCGTTGACCACGTTGACCACGCCGGGGGGCAGGATGTCCTTGATGAGATCCATCATCAGCATGATGGTGACCGGGGTCTGCTCGGCGGGCTTGAGCACGCTGCAGCAGCCGGCCGCCAGCACCGGGGCCAGCTTCCAGGCCGCCATCAGCAGCGGGAAGTTCCACGGGATGATCTGGCCGACCACCCCGATGGGCTCCTTGAAGTGGTAGCTGACGGTGTTTTGATCCAGCTCGGCGGCCGAGCCCTCCTGGGCGCGGATGCAGCCGGCGAAGTAGCGGAAGTGATCCACCACCAGTGGCAGGTCGGCGGCCAGGGTCTCGCGCACCGCCTTGCCGTTCTCCCAGGTCTCGGCGATGGCGAGCACCTCGATGTTCTGCTCGATGCGATCGGCGATGCGCAGCAGCAGGTTGCTGCGTTCGGTGACGCTGGTCTTGCTCCAGCTGGCGAACGCCTTGTGAGCGGCGTCCAGCGCCAGCTCGATGTCGGCGGCGTCGGAGCGGGCCACCTCGCAGAACACGCGGCCATCCACCGGCGAGATGTTTTCAAAGTAGCGGCCGGCGCGCGGGGCGACCCAGTCGCCACCGATGAAGTTGTCGTAACGGGACTTGAAGCTGACCAGGGCACCTGCCTGACCGGGAGCGGTATAAATCATCTCATCATCCTTATGTGTGTGGTCCTGACCGGGCTGGCGGGCAGCCCGGCTGCTGCTGTGTATCGCAAGGGACGTGCCAGAGGGTCTGACCAGCGCTTCAAAAGTTACAAAAACGTTATCAAACGGGGTGCGGCAGCGTATCTTGGTTAACCAATGACCGCGGCGGTGGCGATACAACTGTGCCGTTTCTGGACAGTGGTCGCGACAGTCGTGCCGTTTGTGAACAGGAGGTGTGATGAGCGAGTTCCCTCAATCTGGTGCCAGCCCGATCCAGCGCTCCTGGCAGCGCTGCCTGCACCAGGGGTTGAGCCGTCAGCAGAGCGCTGAGCTGGACTTGCTGCCCCAGGGGGAGCTGTCGGCCCGCCAGGAGCAGCACAGGGTGCTGATCGCCAGCTTCCGGCGCTTCGTACTGCCGCTGTTTGACCAGCTGCTGGCGGGGCGCCCCTGTCGGTTGCTGCTGTGCGATGGCGAGGGCGCCATCCTGGCTGCCAGCGGTGATGACGGCTTCGCCCGCCACGCCGAGCGGGTCTTTTTGCGCAGCGGCGCCCGCTGGGGGGAGGCGAGCAAGGGCACCAATGCCATCGGCACCGCGCTGGCCGAGCAGAGCGAGGTACAGGTGCTCGGCAATCAGCACTTCTTCGCCCAGCACAGCTTTCTCAGCTGCAGCGCCTGCCCGCTGCTCGGGCCGGACGGGCAAGTGATCGGGGTGCTCGACATCTCCACCGATGCGGCCCACCACGGCGGCGACATGCTGGGCACTGTGCGGCTGCTGGCCATGACCCTGGAAAACGCGCTGCTGGCGCGCCAGCCGGGCTGGCTGGTGGATCTCGAGCCCCAGAGTCTCTGGTCCGCCCGCCTGCTGCTGGGGGAGGAGGGCGAACTGCTCGGGGCCAACCGGGCCGGCCGGCTCTGGCTCGGCCAGCACCCCTTCGACGGCAAGCAGCTGCTGCGGGATCGACGCGGCTTGCGGTTGATACCGGAGGCCAGCTCAGTTGTGGCCCAGCCCGGCCTGCCGGCCGCTGCCGGTGGCTCGCACGGCCGGCAGGTGCCGCTCAAGATGCTGGAGCGCGGCATCTCCCTGCTCATCGAGGGGGAGACCGGCAGCGGCAAGGAGCATCTGGTGCGCGACCTCCATCGCCAGTCGAGCCGCCACGAGAAGCCCCTGGTGTGCGTCAACTGCGGCGCCCTGCCGGCGGAGCTGGTGGAGGCCGAGTTGTTCGGCTATGTCGGCGGGGCCTTCAGCGGTGCCCGCAGCCAGGGCAGCCAGGGTTATCTGCGTGCCGCCCACGGCGGCATCCTGATGCTGGACGAGATCGGCGAGCTGCCGCTCTCGGCCCAGACCCGCTTGCTGCGGGTGTTGCAGGAGCGCGCCGTCACCCCGGTTGGCAGCCACAAGCCCGAAGCGGTGGATTTCTGGCTGGTCAGCGCCAGCCACCGGGATCTGGCGGCCATGGTGGCGGCCGGCACCTTCCGCGAGGATCTCTACTACCGCATCTGCGGCTGGCGCCAGCAACTGGCGCCGCTGCGCGACTGGCCGGCCCCGGAGCGGCAGGCACTGGTCCGGCGGCTGCTGGCCGAGATGGATCCTGCCCTGCGCCTGAGCGATGAGGCCGAGCGCCAACTGCTGGCCCACCCGCTACCCGGCAACGTGCGCCAGCTCAAGCAGGCGCTGGAGGTGGCTTGCGTGCTGGCGGAGGGGCAGGGCTGGATTGAGCCTGCTCACCTGCATCTGCCGACCGTGGCGGTGGCGCCGATCGCCCCCCCGGCGCTGGCGGGCAGCACATTGCGAGAGCAGAACCGGCAACGGGTGCAGCAGACCCTGACAGAGTGCGGCGGCAACGTGAGCGAGGCGGCGCGCCGGCTCGGCATCAGCCGCACCACCCTCTATCGGGCGCTGCGGGAGGCAGGCTGAGGTGTTTGTTGCCTGAGCTTTTTCGTGGTCAAAATGGGTCCACAAGAGACCCTTTGATGATTCTTTTGCATGGCATGGAGTGCTTTATGACGCGTACCCGATTTGATTGGCAAGACCCCTTCTTTCTCGATAGCCAGCTCGGCGAAGAGGAGCGGCTCATTCGCGACGCCGCCCGCGACTACTGCCAGGCACGGCTGATGCCCAGGGTGCTGGAGGCGAACCGGCGCGAGCAGTTTGACCGCACCATCATGAACGAGCTGGGGGAGCTGGGGCTGCTCGGCGCCACCCTGCCGGAGCAGTACGGCTGCGCCGGGGTCAATCACGTGGCCTACGGTCTCATCGCCCGGGAGGTGGAGCGGGTCGACAGCGGCTACCGCTCGGCCATGAGTGTGCAATCCTCCCTGGTGATGCACCCGATCCACGCTTATGGCGACGAGGCCCAGCGCCAGCGCTGGCTGCCGGGGCTGGCCCGGGGCGAGCTGGTGGGCTGCTTTGGCCTCACCGAGCCGGATGCGGGCTCCGACCCGGGTTCCATGAAGAGCCGGGCCGAGCGGGTTGACGGCGGCTATCTGCTGACCGGCAACAAAATGTGGATCACCAACTCCCCCATCGCCGATCTGTTCGTGGTGTGGGCCAAGCTGGATGGCGAGATCACCGGCTTCGTGCTGGAGAAGGGGATGGCCGGGCTGTTGGCTCCCAAGATCGAGGGCAAGTTCTCCCTGCGTGCCTCCATCACCGGCGAAATAGTGATGGAGCGGGTCTTCGTGCCGGAGGCCAACCGGCTGGCGGGGGTGAGCGGCCTCAAGGGGCCGTTTGGCTGCCTCAACAAGGCGCGCTACGGCATCGCCTGGGGGGCGCTCGGCGCCGCCGAGTTCTGCTGGCACGCCGCCCGCCAGTACGGGCTGGATCGTCAGCAATTCGGCCGTCCGCTGGCCGCCACCCAGCTGTTCCAGCTCAAGCTGGCCAACATGCAGACCGAGATTGCCCTCGGCCTGCAGGGCTGTCTGCAGGCTGGGCGCCTGATGGATGAGGGGCGCTGCCCGGTGGAGCTGGTGTCGCTCATCAAGCGCAACAGCTGTGGCAAGGCGCTGGAGATTGCCCGCGTCGCCCGCGACATGCACGGCGGCAACGGCATCAGCGACGAGTTTCACGTCATTCGCCACGTGATGAACCTGGAGGCGGTCAACACCTACGAGGGAACCCACGACATCCACGCCCTGATCCTGGGGCGGGCCCAGACCGACCTGCAGGCGTTTGAGTGATGGGGCCCCTTGCCGGCGTGCGCGTGCTGGATCTCAGCCGTGTGCTGGCCGGCCCCTGGGCCAGCCAGCTGCTTGCCGATCTCGGCGCCGATGTGGTGAAAGTGGAGGCCCCCGGGCGCGGTGACGACACCCGCCACTGGGGCCCGCCCGAGCTGGTGGCGGGGGAGGCGGCCTACTTTCATGCCGCCAACCGGGGCAAACGCTCCATCGCCCTGGATCTAGCGCGCGACAGAGACACCCTGCTGGCATTGGTGGACTGTGCCGACGTGGTGATCGAGAACTTCAAGGTGGGGGGACTGGCGCGCTTTGGCCTCGATTATCCGAGCCTCAAGGCCCGCCGCCCAGAGCTCATCTACTGCTCCATCACGGGGTTTGGCCAGGACGGTCCCTGGGCCCAGCGACCCGGTTACGATCTGCTTATTCAGGGGCTGGGCGGGTTGATGAGCATCACCGGTCAGCCCGACGGGGTGCCCGGCGGCGGGCCGGTCAAGGTGGGGGTGGCGCTCGTCGACATCCTCACCGGCCTCTACGCCACCATCGGCATCCAGGCGGCCCTGCGTCACCGGGAGCGAACCGGGGAGGGGCAGCAGATCGATCTCGCCCTGCTCGACGTGTCGGTGGCGGTGCTGGCCAATCAGGCGATGAATTATCTCGCCACCGGTCAGGCGCCCGGACGCCTTGGCAACGGTCACCCCAATATCGTCCCCTACGACGTCTATCCCAGCCGGGATGGCCATCTGATCCTCGCGGTGGGCAACGATGGCCAGTTTGCCGCGCTGGCGGCCCTGCTGGGGGAACCCGGGTGGGCGCAGGACCCCGACTTTGCCACCAACGCCGCCCGGGTGCGCCAGCGCCACCGGCTCAACGCCCTGATTGCCGAGCGGCTGCTGGCGCGCAGCAGCGCCGAGTGGAATGCCATGCTGGAGGCGGCCGGGGTACCGGGCGGCCCCATCCTCACCCTGGATGCGCTGTTTGCCCTCGAGCAGGGGGCGGTGCGCGGTTGGGTGCAGCAGGTGCAGCGCGGTGAGCAGCCCTTGCCCACCCTGGCCAACCCGCTCCATCTGTCGGCCACCCCGGTATGCTACGGGCGTGCCTCGCCGGCGCTGGATGGTGACCGGGATAGCGTGCTGCGCGACTGGCTCGGACAGGAGTGAACCGGTTGCTTTAAGCGGGGAGATCGCGCCTGCCCGGCGCCATGCTCTTCTCTTCCATCCTCTGCCATCTCATCTGCCCCGGTGCTGGAGCCCGGGGCCGTCCCCCGTTATGATGCGCCCCGTCCATTCATCTGTTGAGGTACTTCCCATGGCACAACACATTGGCGCCCTGGCCCTGCTGGTGGCCGATTACGACCAGGCCATCACCTTCTTTACCCAGGGACTGGGGTTCGAGCTGCTGGAAGACACCCCCCTCGACGAGCCGGGCAAACCGGGCAAGCGCTGGGTGCGGGTTGCTCCCAAGGGTGCCCCCGGTTCCGCCCTGTTGCTGGCGCGGGCCGCCACCCCGGAGCAGCGGGCCGCCATCGGCCAGCAGGGGGGCGGCCGGGTCTTCCTGTTCCTCGAGACCGACGACTTCTGGGGCGACTATCAGCGCATGCAGGCGTACGGTGTCCATTTTTGTGAACAGCCGCGCACCGAGCCTTACGGCACCGTGGTGGTGTTCGAGGACATCAGTGGCAATCGATGGGATCTGCTGCAACTCACTGCTGCCAACTGAATCTGAAAACGTTTATCATCCCGCCTGTCATAAAGTCATAAAAGTGTCACAGAAAGTTCTAATAATTGGCGCACCCATCTTCACAGAGGAGAGAGAAGGGATATGGCTAAGCGAATTCTGGTGGTCGAGGACGAAGCACCGATCCGCGAAATGCTCTGCTTCGTGCTCGAGCAGAAGGGATATGAAACAGTAGAAGCTGAAGATTTTGCCGACGGATTGGCGAAGGTGCGCGAACCCTACCCCGAACTCATCGTGCTGGACTGGATGATGCCAGGCGGCAGCGGCATCCAGTTCATCAAGCAGCTCAAGCAGGATGAGGTGACCCGCCAGATCCCGGTGGTGATGCTGACCGCCCGCGGCGAGGAAGAGGACAAGGTGCGCGGTCTGGAGGCAGGGGCCGATGACTACATCACCAAGCCGTTCTCCCCCAAGGAGCTCACCGCCCGCCTGCATGCGGTGATGCGCCGCGTCTCTCCCACCTCGGTGGACGAGGTGATCGAGGTGCAGGGGCTCAAGCTGGATCCTGTCTCCCACCGGGTCAGCGCCGAGGAAAAGGCCCTCGACATGGGGCCGACCGAATTCAAGCTGCTGCACTTCTTCATGACCCACCCGGAGCGGGTCTACAGCCGCGAACAGCTGCTCAACAACGTCTGGGGTACCAATGTGTACGTCGAGGACAGAACCGTGGATGTGCATATCCGTCGCCTGCGCAAGGCCATTGAAGAGACGGGGCATGATCGCTTGATCCAGACGGTGCGCGGCGCGGGCTATCGCTTCTCAACCCGTCTCTAAGAGGCACTTATGTTGCAACCATACGCCTGGCGGCGCCAGTTGTGGCGAATGGCATTCTTCTATGCGCCCTTCGTCTTGGTCGGCTGGCTGACGGAGAGTCTGGCCCTGTGTCTGTTGCTGGCTACCGTCATGCACCTGGGCTGGCACTACCGTTTCCAGAAGCGGCTGTCGGACTGGCTGTGGCACGATCGCAGCCTGGTGCCTCCCAACGGCAGCGGCAGCTGGGAGTACATCTTCAACGGCATCTACAAGCTGCAGCAGCGCCACCGGGCCCGCCGCCGCGAGCTGGCGGGTCTCATTCGCCGCTTTCGGGAAGGGGCCGAGGCACTGCCCGATGCGGCCGTGGTGTTTCGCACCGACGGCAGCATCCTCTGGTGCAACCGGCTGGCGGAGCAGCTGCTCGGCTTTCGCTGGCCGGAAGACGCCGGTCAGCATATCGGCAACCTGATTCGCAATCCTGCCTTCGGCGCCTACCTAGGCAAGGGAGAGTATGACGAACCGTTCGAGATGACCTCGCCCATCAACGAGGAGAAGTTTCTCGAGTTTCGCATCATGCCCTATGCCGAGGATCAGGCCATGCTGGTGGTGCGGGACGTGACCCGGCTGCGCAGCCTGGAGAAGACCCGCAAGCATTTCGTCTCCAACGTCTCCCACGAGCTGCGCACCCCGCTCACCGTGCTCAAGGGCTATCTGGAGATGACCGAGGAGCCGCCGCCGCCCGCCATGTGGGCCAAGGCGCACAGGGTGATGATGGAGCAGACCATCCGCATGGACAACCTGGTCAATCAGCTGCTCACCCTGTCGCGGATCGAGGCGGCGCCCACCGTGGATCTCTCCCATCTGGTGGACATGCCCGCCATGCTGGGGCTGCTGGAGCAGGAGGCGCGGGCGCTCTCCGGCGAGCGGGCCCACCAGATCGAGTTCATGGTGCAGCCCAATCTGCTGGTGCGCGGCGATCAGGATCAGCTGCGCAGCGCCGTCTCCAACCTGGTCTACAACGCCATCCACTACACCCCGGCGGGGCGCAAGATCACGGTGGAGTGGCGCAAGCAGGGGACGATGGCGCTGTTTGCAGTGCAGGACGAGGGAGAGGGGATCCCGCCCGAGCACCTGGCGCGGCTCACCGAGCGGTTCTACCGGGTCGACAAGGCGCGCTCGCGCCACACCGGCGGCTCCGGGCTCGGCCTTGCCATCGTCAAGCATGCCCTGAGTCACCACGACTGCCAGCTCGACATCGAGAGCCGGGTCGGCCTTGGCAGCCGTTTCAGCTTCCTCATCCCCGCTCGCATGGTGGTGTTGAAATAAGCTTTTCAAGCAATGGGTTAGCAATGAAAAGAGGGCGGCGATGGCGGCCCTTTTTTCATTTGGTCAAAAGCCTCGCCATGTCATTAAAGTGTCACATTAAATCCATAAATTTGTCACTGCCAGGTCAGATACTGGCGCCGTCTTGAGAACGGACCTGTGCCAGTGCGGCGCAGGGAGAGAATGAAACGCGACCGGCCGATCGCCCCACTCGGGATGCCACCACGTTTCGGCCTCAGATTGATGACTGCCTTCCACCGCCCCGGAGTCGGGCCAAAGAGGGCAGGGAATGACACTCAGCGCCCCGGTCGGATGATCAGCACTGAGCCAAGTTAACCCGTGTTTTGATGGACTGCGTTCTGCAACCTTGGAGAGATTGGATGAAACTCAACAAACTGGCTGGTGTAATCGGATTCACCGCAGCAACCCTGTTTTCCGTCAGCGCCCTGGCTGCCGGTGTGGATAAAAATCTGCCGGATTACACTCCGACCAGCGGCATCTCGGGCAACCTGTCCTCTGTCGGCTCGGATACCCTGGCCAACATGATGACCCTGTGGGCCGAAGAATTTAAGCGTATGTACCCCAACGTCAACGTGCAGATCCAGGCCGCCGGTTCCTCTACCGCGCCGACCGCGCTGACCGAAGGTGTCGCCCAGTTTGGCCCCATGAGCCGCGCCATGAAGTCCGGCGAGGAAGAGGCGTTCGAGAAGCGCTACGGCTACAAGCCGACCGCCATCCGCGTCGCGGTCGATGCCCTGGCGGTGTTCGTCAACAAGGACAACCCCATCAAGGGCCTGTCCATGCAGCAACTGGATGCCATCTTCTCCAGCACCCTCAAGTGCGGTGAAGCCAAGGCGGCCACCAAGTGGGCCGACCTGGGTCTGGACGGCTCCTGGTCCGGCAAGGATCTGCAACTGTTCGGTCGCAACTCCGTCTCCGGCACCTACGGCTACTTCAAAGAACACGCCCTGTGCAACGGCGACTTCAAGAGCGGCGTGAACGAGCAGCCGGGCTCCGCCTCCGTGGTGCAGTCGGTCTCCTCCTCCCTGAACGGCATCGGCTACTCCGGCATCGGTTACGTCACCTCCGGCGTGCGCGCCGTACCGCTCTCCAAGGATGGCAAGACCTTCATCGAAGCGACCTCCGACAACGCCATCACCGGCAAGTATCCGCTGTCGCGCTTCCTGTACGTTTACGTGAACAAGCACCCGAACAAGCCGCTCTCCCCGATGGAGCAAGAGTTCCTGAAGATGGTGCTCTCCAAGGCGGGTCAGAACATCGTCGCCAAAGATGGCTACGTACCGGTACCGGCCAAGGTGGTCGAAGCCGACCTGAAGAAACTGGGCATCATGTAAGCCGGTTTCCTCTGCCAGACGGGCCCCGCGGGGCCCGTTTTCTTTTTGGGGCCGGCTGTGACCGCTTTCGCCGGACCGGGTGATTTGTCGACTTGCACCGGACGCCCGCATTTCCGAAAATAGGGCATCTTTATGGTGAAGGACACCTCCATGACATCTCCCCTGTTCAAGCTTGGCCTGGCGGCACTCTGTACGACCCTGCTCGCCAGCTGTGCCCAGTCTCCCACCGGTCGCAGCCAGATGCTGCTCTTCTCGCCCCAGCAGATGAGCAAGCTGGGGGCTGACTCCTTCGAGCAGATGAAGAAGCAGGAGAAGGTGAGCAAGGACGCCAGAGTGAACGCCTATGTCTCCTGCGTCGCCAAGGCGGTGACCGCCCAGGTGCCCGCCAGCTACGGCATCACCAACTGGGAAGTGGTGGTGTTTGACTCCAAGCAGGTGAACGCCTTCGCCCTGCCCGGCGGCAAGATCGGGGTCTACAGCGGTCTGCTCAAGGTGGCCAAGAATCAGGATCAGCTCGCCACCGTCATCGGCCACGAGCTGACCCACGTGCTGGCCCAGCACTCCAACGAGCGGCTCTCCCGCAGCCAGCTGACCGGCCTTGGGCTGGCGGCGGCCGACATCGCCATGGGCAGCAGCGAATACCGCGGTGCCACCATGGCGGCGCTGGGGCTCGGGGTCGAGGTCGGCGTCATGCTGCCCTATGGTCGCGAGCAGGAGAGCGAGGCGGACAGGCTGGGGCTGGATCTGATGGCCCGCGCCGGTTTCAATCCGGCCGAAGCGATCCCGCTCTGGCAGAACATGAGCGCGGCCGCGGGCGGCAATGCGCCGCCCCAGCTGCTCTCCACCCACCCCAGCAACGAGAGCCGGATCGCCGAGCTGCAGGCCCAGCAGGCTGAGGCCGTGCCGCTCTATCAGCAGGCCCGCGCCTCCGGACTGGTGCCCCAATGCAAGGCATAAGCCTGCGCATGGCGCGGCCCGATGACGCCGCCGCCATGACGGTGATGCAGCGGGCCAGCTGGCTCGCCGCATATGGCGGCGTGCTCGGTACCGACATGCTGGCCCAGCTGGCGGTCACCGAGCACCTGCAGATCTGGCAGCGCCGGCTGGCGGAGACGGGCCCAAGGCCCATGCTGCTGTGCCAGGACGAGGTGGTCATCGGCCTGCTCTACTGGCAGCCGGAGCTGGCGGGGGAGTACCCCACCGCCTGGATCCGCGCCTTTTACCTGCATCCCGACCACTGGCGCCAGGGCCACGGCAAGCGGCTGTGGCAGGCGGTGGCGATGCAGATGCGGCGGGCCGGCTGTGAAGGCGTCAGATTGTGGCTGCTCGATGGCAACCACATAGGTGAGGGGTTCTATCTGCGCCGCGGCTTCGTCTTCGATGGCCAGGAGCGCACCCTGATGAGCCTCGGCCAGCCCTGCCTGCAGCGACAAATGTTTCGTTTGCTTTGATCTCTCTCCCGTTTTTCGCCCTCGGTCACTTTATTTTTTTTGCGAATTAATACAATGTCCCCCTCTGGACAGGCTGAGGTGAGGCGGCTCACCGACAAGGGAGTGTGGCATGTATTACGGCTTTGATATTGGTGGCACCAAGATAGCGTTCGCCGTCTATGACGGTGCCTTGAATCTCTGCCACGAGGAGCGCGTGAGCACTCCCGGCAATGACTATCAGGGGCTGCAGCAGCTCATTCGCGAGCGGGTCGAACAGGCGGATGCCCGTTTTGGCGCGCGCGGTGCGGTGGGCATCGGCTTTCCCGGCATTCTCAACCGGCACGACCACAGCATAGTGGCGGCCAATCTGCCCTCCATCAATGGTCGCCATCTGGGCACCGATCTGGCCGAACTGCTGGGCAGACCGGTCAAGGTGGACAACGATGCCAACTGCTTCCTCTGGTCCGAGGTACATCAGGGGGCGGCGGCGGGGGCCGACAGCGCCCTCGGCGTCACCATAGGTACCGGCATCGGCGGCGCCGTCTATCTGGCGGGCAAGCTGATCCAGGGCCGCAACTGGCTGGCGGGGGAGATAGGCCACTACCCGCTGCCGGCCACCATGCTGATGAAGTACCCCGACCTGCCTCGTCCCCGTTGCGGCTGCGGCCGTCTGGTCTGTTTTGAAACCTATGCCTCCGGCACCGGGCTGGAGCGGCTCTACCATCACTTTCACGGCCAGCGTGCCAGCGGCCACCAGATAGTGGGGCGCTTCGAGGCGCACGAGCCCCATGCGGTGGCCACGGTCGACTGCTGGCTCGAAATCATGGCCGCCGGGCTTGCCACCGCCATCTCGGTGGTCGACCCCGACGTGGTGGTGCTGGGGGGCGGCCTGAGCGGCCTGCCCGCGCTCTATGAGCAGTTGCCGCTGCGCCTGCCCGGTCACCTGCTGCCCGGGGTCGCCCTGCCCGAGATCCGCGAGGCCCGCTTCGGCGGCGCCGGCGGGGTGCGCGGGGCCGCCTTGCTCAATTTATGAGATCAGATCCGGGGTCTGATCTCCCCAATAAAGGAGTCCATCATGACCTCTCTTGAAATCTGTATCGACAACCTGGAATCCCTGTTCACTGCCCAAGCGGCCGGCGCCGATCGCATCGAGCTCTGCTCTGCGCTGGGGCTGGGCGGCCTGACCCCCTCCTATGGCTTCATGCAGCTGGCGGCGCGCCATGCCACCATTCCCGTCTACGCCATGATCCGGCCCCGGGCCGGCGACTTCTGCTTTGGCGAGGGGGAGTTCGAGATGATGCTGCAGGATATCGCCGCCGCTCGTGCCGCCGGCCTGCAGGGGGTGGTGGTCGGACTGCTGGACGAGGAGGGTCGGGTGCCTGCCGCCAGACTCGGCCAGCTGGTGGAGGCAGCGGGGCCCCTTGGCGTCACCTTCCACCGCGCCATCGACCTCTCCTCTGACTGGCGCCTCGACTTGGAGACCATAGTTGCCGCCGGTTGCGAGCGCATTCTGAGCTCGGGCCACGCGCCGACCGCGCTGGCGGGGCTCGAGACCCTGCAGGCGATGCAGCAGGCGCTGGCGGGGCGCGCCAGTCTGATGCCGGGTGCCGGGGTCAATGCCGACAACGTGCGTACCATCATCGAGTTTACCGGGGTGAACGAAGTGCACATGTCCGGCATGGGCTGGCGCGGCGGCATGGTGCCTCATGGAGTGAACATGGGCACCTCGGACGACGGTCGGGTCAATATCACCGACGGCGCCAAGGTGGCGGCGGTACGGGCGCTGCTGGACAGGGCCTGATACGAGCCGCACGGCGGCATGATGTCTCTTCATGGGCGTCAACATGGGCACCTCGGACGACGGTCGGGTCAATATCACCGACGGCGCCAAGGTAGCGGCGGTACGGGCTCTGCTGGAAAGGGCCTGATACGAGCCGCACGGCGGCATGGTGTCTCGTCATGGGGCGTCAACATGGGCACCTCGGACGATGGCCGGGTCAATATCACCGACGGTGCTCTGTTTTGCTCCCTTCTCCCCTGGCGGGAGAAGGGGCGGGGATGAGGGGGGCTGATGTGAGGCACCTCCCACCTGGGGGCAAAACTGGGGACGGGCCGGCAGCACCCGGCGCAAAAGTCTGATATTATCCCGTCTCTTTTACCCTCAGGACCCGGAGCAACTTCTCAATGTCCCAATACGACTCTATCGAACAGAAGGCCAGCTATGGCATCGGCCGCAACATGGGTGATCAACTGGCGCAGCAAGCCTTCGCCGGTCTGGATATCCCGGCCCTGCAGCAAGGTCTGGCAGATGCCCTGAATGGTCTGGAGTTCGCGGTCAGCCGTGACGATATCAACGATGCCTTCCAGGTCATTACTGCCCGCATGCAGGAAGAGCAGGAAGCCGTTGCCAAGGCTGCCGCCGCCGAAGGCGAAGCCTTCCTGGCCGATAACGCCAAGCGCGCCGAAGTGAAGACCACCGAGTCCGGTCTGCAGTACGAAGTGCTGGTGGAAGGCAACGGTGCCGTACCGGTCGCCGGTCAGTCCGTCCGTGTGCACTACCACGGTACCTTCACCCACGGTGGCGTGTTCGACAGCTCCGTCGCCCGCGGCCAGCCGGCCGAATTCCCGGTCACTGGCGTGATCGCCGGCTGGGTAGAAGCGTTGCAACTGATGCCGGTTGGCTCCAAGTGGAAGCTCTACATTCCGCAGGATCTGGCCTACGGCGCACGCGGTGCCGGTTCCATCCCGCCGTACTCCGCCCTGGTATTCGAAGTGGAGCTGCTGGACATCCTGTGATCCGGCTGGCTTGATTGATACAGACGGCGACCCTCGGGTCGCCGTCTGTTTTTTGCGCCGCGCACGGCGGGGCATGGGCAGCGCCTGCGCTTTTGGATATAGTCATGGCTCCTGCTGGGAGAGCGCCCATGGCTGCCATCATTGAAGTCGTCGATCTCGTCAAGCACTTCCCCGGCGTCAAGGCGGTGGACGGGCTCAGCTTTGCCATTCCTGCCGGCAGCTGTTTCGGCCTGCTCGGCCCGAACGGGGCGGGCAAGACCACCACCATCGAACTGCTGGAGGGGATCCTCACCCCGGACAGCGGTCAGATCCTGTTCCACGGCGCCCCACGCGGCCCCGACTACCGCTCCCGCATCGGCATCCAGTTCCAGCACACGGCGCTGCAGGATTTCCTGACGGTGCGCGATACCCTGCGGCTGTTTGCCAGCCTCTACCCGGCCCCCTTGCCCCAGGCTCAGCTCATCGAGCTGTGTGCGCTGGGGGAATTCATCGATCGGGACAGCCGCAAGCTCTCCGGCGGTCAGCGGCAACGGCTGCTGCTGGCCTTGGCCCTGCTCGGCGACCCCGAGCTGCTGTTTCTGGACGAGCCCACCACGGGCCTCGATCCCCAGGCCCGCCACCACTTCTGGCAGCGCATCGAGGCGATCAAGGCGCAGGGCAAGACGGTGGTGCTCACCACCCACTACATGGACGAGGCCCAGCAGCTGTGCGATCAGATTGCCATCGTCGATCACGGCCATCTGCTCAGCCTGGATACCCCGGTCGCCCTGCTGGCCCAACACTTTGAGGGTGTGCTGGTGCGCCTGGCGGCTCACCCGGCCCTCGCCAGCCTCGGTTATCCCCTGCGCCCGCTGGGCGAGCAGGTGGAGCTGAGCTGCCCCGACGTGGCGAACTTGCTACCACGGCTGCTGAGCCTGGGCGTGCCGCTGACCGGCATGCAGGTGCGCTCCCCCAACCTGGAGGATCTCTTCTTGCACCTGACCGGCCACAGCCTGCGGAGCGGCGCATGAACGCGGCCCCGTGGTACCTCGCAACGGTGCCTGCCGGCATGCCGTCCCAGCCTGCCAGCCCAAGGAGCACCAGATGACGGGATCTCTCAAGCGCATCGGCGCGCTCTTCTATGCCCGCAACCTGGAGTTTGTGCGGGATCGGGCCGCGCTGATCTGGAACCTGGCCTTTCCGCTGCTGCTGGTGCTGGGGTTTACCCTCATCTTCTCCGGCCCGCCCAAGCCGCTGGTGCAGATGGGAGTGGTGGGGGAGCTGCCCGCAGCCTATGCCCCGCTGCGCGCCGTGCCGCTGCTCAAGATCATCCCCTATGACGAGGAGGAGAAGGGCCGGCTCAAGGTGCGCCACCACCAGCTGGATCTGCTGCTCTCGCCCGGCACGGGCCGTTACTGGATCAACCCGGATGCCCCCCAGGGCGCCATGGCCGAGTATCTGCTGCGCCAGACCGTGCCGGCGCCGCTTACGCGGGAGACTCTGAGCGGGCGCGCCATTCGCTATGGCGACTGGCTGCTGCCCGGGGTGATCGGCATGAATCTGATGTTCTCCGGCCTGTTCGGGGTGGGCTTCGTCATCGTCCGTTACCGCAAGAACGGGGTGCTCAAGCGGCTTGGGGCCACTCCGCTCTCGGCCGCCGAGTTTCTCTGCGCCCAGCTGCTGTCGCGCATCCTGATCACCCTGGTGGTGAGCCTGCTGGTGTTTTTGGTGTCCTACTTTCTGCTCGGGGTGCCGTTGCTCGGCTCGGGCTGGCTGCTGCTGTTGATCGCCCTGCTGGGTGGGGCGTCCATGGCCTCCCTCGGCCTGCTGGTGGCGGCCCGTATCCAGAACGAGGAGCTGGCGAGCGGGCTGCTCAACGTCATCAGTATGCCGATGATGTTCCTCTCCGGCGTCTGGTTCTCGCTGGAAGGGGCCCCCGCCTGGCTGCAGCAGCTGGCGGCCTGGTTGCCGCTCAGCCAGATCATCGCGGCGGCCCGTGCCGTCATGCTGGAAGGGGCAGGTTGGGCCGAGGTGGCGGCGCCACTGGGCTTTGTCCTGCTGTTTACGCTCTGCTGCATCACCCTGGGCAGCGCCCTGTTCAAATGGAGTTACAGATGAAGCTATCGATGAAGTCACTGCCGCTGGTTGGCGGAACCCTGCTGGCCCTGCTGCTGAGTCTGCCGGCCAGTGCCGGCGCCATGCGCTGCAAGAATGCGCTGATCACCGAAGGGGACAGCACCGCCGAGATGCTGATCAAGTGCGGCGAGCCCATGCTGCGCGAGGAGCTGACCCGCAACGAGGAGAACCAGTTCGGCAACCTGGTGCAGGTGAAGTATGGGGAGCGCTGGACCTACAACTTCGGCAAGAACGAGTTCATGCGCTTCGTCACCGTGCGCAACGGGGTGGTCACCGACATCGAGAACGGCCCGCGCGGCAATTGATCCTGCCGACCGGATGGTGCGCGCCGAGTACGGTGGTGTGGCTCCGGTCTCTTTCCGGCGTTTACGCCCCCGTTCCCACCTTTCATCCCTCTCTTCCGGTTGCCCGGTATTGGTTCATTCCCCCCAATAACGGGCCCTGTTGTTGGCAAAATGCGCCCGATAAATGCGTTGTCAGCGCGTTTTTCTGCCCCAATCCGGTGCGTCCGATTTTTTGCGAAAAATAATCCTCACATTATCGGGGGCTTGGAACCGTAGGCCATTTTGCGAATAAGGGTCTATTTTTAATTCTAAGAGTGCATATCGGCCCGTTGACCTATTTTGTGCTGCTGCACCAAGGTTGGGCCGGCTTGCACCGATTGACAGGTTTTTGAGCCGCTCGATAAGCTGTGAAAAAGCAGAGAAACGAAGGCATCTTGCCAGGTTTTGGTGCCTATTTGAATCAAACCACAGGGAAGCGTGAGATGAAGCAGATACACAAGGCAGGTATGGTGATGGTGCTGTCGCTGGTGGCAGCCAATGCATGGGCCGACGGCACCCTGGATGCCGTCAAGAAGAAGGGATTCGTGCAGTGCGGGGTGGGTGATGGCCTGCCGGGTTTCTCCAACCCGGATGCCAAGGGCACCTGGACCGGTCTGGACGTGGATGTGTGCCGCGCCGTGGCCGCGGCCGTGCTGGGGGATGCCGGCAAGGTGAAGTATGTCTCCCTCACCGCCAAGGAGCGATTCACCGCCCTGCAGTCCGGCGAGGTGGATCTGCTGTCGCGCAATACCACCTGGACCCTGACCCGGGACGGGTCGCTGGGTCTGACCTTTGCCGGGGTGAACTACTACGATGGCCAAGGCTTTCTGATCAAGCAGTCCCTCGGGGTGAAGAGCGCCAAGGAGCTCGACGGTGCCGCCGTCTGCATCCAGTCTGGCACCACCACAGAGCTCAACCTGGCGGACTATTTCCGCGCCAATGGCGGCATGAAATATACCCCTGTGGTGTTCGATACCTCGGATCAGACCGTCAAGGGGTTCGAGGCGGGCCGCTGCGACGTGCTGACCTCGGATCAGTCCCAGCTCTATGCCCTCAAGATCAAGCTCAGCAAGCCGGCGGAGGCCATGGTGCTGCCTGAGGTGATCTCCAAGGAGCCGCTGGGGCCTGCCGTGCGCCAGGGTGACGATCAGTGGTTCAAGGTGGTGCGCTGGAGCCTCAACGCCATGCTCAACGCCGAGGAGGCCGGGGTCACCAGTGCCAACGTGGACGAGATGCTCAAGTCCACCAACCCGGATATCCGCCGTCTGCTGGGGCTGGAAGAGCCCAAGGGGTCGGTGCTCGGGCTGGATGACAAGTGGGCCTACAACATCGTCAAGCAGGTCGGCAACTATGGCGAATCCTTCGACCGCAACGTCGGTGCCGGCTCCCCCCTCAAGATCGAGCGCGGCATCAATGCGCTCTGGAACAAGGGTGGCCTGATGTACGCGCCGCCCATCCGCTGAGTCGACAACCATCGGGGGGCCGAGGCCCCCCATTTCCCCTGGCTTTGTCGGAGTCATCCTCATGGCGTTACACGCATCAAACCATAGGAAGGAACAGGGCCGCTGGTGGTATGACGCCAAGGTGCGGGCATTGATCTTCCAGTGCCTGGCCATCGCGGTCGTGGTCGGGTTCCTGTTCTACATCATCCACAATGCCCTGACCAATCTGGCCACCCGTGGCATCACCACAGGCTTCGATTTTTTGGGCAACACGGCGGGCTTCGGCATCCTGCAGAGCCTGATCCCCTATGACGAGACCTATACCTTCGGCCGTACCTTTCTGGTGGGGCTGCTCAATACCCTGCTGGTCTCCGTGCTCGGCATCCTGTTTGCCACCCTGCTCGGTTTCATGCTTGGGGTGGCGCGCCTGTCGCGCAACTGGCTGGTGGCCAAGATAGCGACCGTCTACATAGAGACGTTTCGCAACATCCCGCTGCTGCTGCAGATCTTCTTCTGGTACTTCTCGGTGCTGCGCACCCTGCCATCTCCGCGCCAGAGCGTGGATCTGGGGGGGCTCGCCTTCCTCAACGTGCGGGGCTTTTATCTGCCCAAGCCCGTGTTCGAAGAGGGATTCGGTTACGTGCTCTTGGCCCTGCTGATCGCCGTGGTGTTGAGCTGGGGGCTGAGCCGCTGGGCACGGCGCCGTCAGGCCCTGACCGGCAGGATATTCCCGTTATGGCGCAGCGTGGCTGCCCTGGTCATTCTGCTCCCGGCCGCCGCCTTCCTGCTGGCGGGCAGCCCGCTCAGCTGGAGCGTGCCGGCCCTGCAGGGGTTCAACTTCCGGGGCGGTCTGACGGTCTTGCCCGAGCTCGCGGCCCTCTTGCTGGCGCTCACCATCTACACGGCGGCCTTCATCGCGGAGATAGTGCGCTCCGGCATCATGGCCATCAGCAAGGGCCAGACGGAGGCGGCCTCCGCCCTCGGGCTCTCACCCGCCAAGACGCTGCGGCTGGTGATCATTCCCCAGGCGATGCGGGTCATCATCCCTCCCTTGACCAGCCAGTATCTGAACCTCACCAAGAACTCCTCGCTGGCCACGGCCATCGGCTATCCGGATCTGGTGTCTGTGTTCATGGGCACCACCCTCAACCAGACCGGGCAGGCCATCGAGGTCATCGCCATGACCATGGGGGTCTATCTCGTCATCAGTATCACCACCTCGCTGCTGATGAACATCTACAACCGCAGAATGACGCTGGTTGAGCGCTAGGGAGCTGTCATGTTCGTGAACGACTTGCAGGAGGCTTTGCCGCCTCCCAGCCATCGCCGGGGCCTGGTCGCCTGGCTCAGGCAGAATCTGTTTCCCAACTGGTGGAACGGCCTGCTGACCCTGGCGCTGGCTTATCTGCTGCTGCCGCTGATCTGGTCTGCCCTGGACTGGGCGTTGTTCTCCGCCACCTGGCAGGGGAGCAGCCGCGAGGCCTGCGGCCAGGGCGGCGCCTGCTGGATCTTCATCGAGAGCCGGCTGGGGCAGTACCTCTATGGCTTCTACCCGGCCGATCAGTACTGGCGCATCAACCTGACCTTCGCCGGCCTGGCGGCGCTGCTGGCCCTGCTCATCTGGCCCAAGACCCCGCGCAAGGGGTGGCTGGCGCTGTTCACCCTGCTGGTGTTCCCTGTCATCGCCTTCTTCCTCATCCATGGCGGGGCTGGGCTGGAGGTGGTGGAGACGAACCGCTGGGGCGGGCTGATGCTGACCCTGGTGCTGGCGGTGGTGGGTATAGTGGTTGCGCTGCCGTTCGGCATCCTGCTGGCGTTGGGGCGTCGCTCCCACATGCCGGTCATCGCCAGCCTCTGCACCGTCTACATCGAGTTCTGGCGGGCGGTGCCGCTCATCACAGTGCTCTTCATGGCGTCAGTCATGCTGCCGCTGTTCATGAGTACCGAGGTGGAGCTCGACAAGCTGCTGCGGGCGCTCATCGGCATCATCCTGTTCCAGGCGGCCTATGTGGCCGAGGTGGTGAGAGGCGGGCTGCAGGCGATCCCCAAGGGGCAATATGAGGCGGGGGAGGCCCTGGGGCTCTCCTACTGGAAGGTGATGGGGCTCATCATCATGCCGCAGGCCCTCAAGATCACCATCCCCTCGCTGGTGAACACCTTTATCTCCCTGTTCAAGGACACCAGCCTGGTGCTGATCATCGGGCTGTTCGATCTGCTGGCCATCTCCAAGGTGGCGCTGGCGGATCCGGCCTGGCTGGGGTATTCCACCGAGGCGTATGTCTTTATCGCCATGATCTTCTGGATGTTCTGTTTTGGCATGTCCCGCTACTCCATCTATCTGGAGCGCAAACTCAACACGGGCCACAAGCATTAGGAGTAGTTTTGAGATGAAAACGGACGCTGTCGTCGAACTGAAAGCAGTCAACAAGTGGTACGGTGAGTTTCACGTGCTGCGCAACATCAACCTGCAGGTGGGCAGAGGGGAGAAGATCGTCATCTGCGGGCCATCGGGCTCTGGCAAGTCCACCATGATCCGCTGCATCAACCGGCTGGAAGAGCACCAGAGCGGGGACATCCTGGTCAAGGGTACGGCCCTGACCTCGGATCTCAAGAACATCGAGGCGGTGCGCCGGGAGGTGGGCATGGTGTTCCAGCACTTCAACCTCTTTCCCCACCTGACCGTGTTGGAGAACTGCTGCCTGGCGCCCATCTGGGTCAAGCAGCTGCCGCGCAGGGAGGCCGAAGAGATCGCCATGAACTTCCTGCGTCGGGTGCGGATCCCGGAGCAGGCCCTGAAGTATCCGGGTCAGCTCTCCGGCGGTCAGCAGCAGCGAGTCGCCATCGCCCGCAGTCTCTGCATGAACCCCCAGGTGATGCTGTTTGACGAACCCACCTCGGCGCTGGATCCCGAGATGGTGCGTGAGGTGCTGGACGTCATGGTGGAGCTGGCCCACGAGGGGATGACCATGCTCTGCGTCACCCATGAGATGGGGTTTGCCAAGCAGGTGGCGGATCGGGTGATCTTCATGGACCGGGGACAGATCATCGAGGAGAACGTGCCGGATCAGTTCTTCGACAACCCCCAGTCGGATCGGACCAAGCTGTTCCTCTCCCAGATCCTGCAGCATTGAGCCGCATGGGGGGATGTCGTCCATAAAAAAGCCCGCACTCTGGTGAGCGGCGGGCAAGTAGTAAAAGCATGGACGCAGACTACAAAACAGAAAGGACTATGGAAGTTACCCCAACAGCAGGGTGGTGTGGCGCAGGCCGCGAACCTCCAGATTGATCTGCCGGGCCAGACTCAGGGTCTGACGGCAGGTCAGGCTCTCCAGATTGATCTCGCCGCCGCTGAACTCGAACCGCCCGTGGGTCTCCACCATGAAGCTGCCGTGATGGAAGCTCTTGATGTAGCGGGCAATCTGGCGGGGAGACAAGTTCTTGAACACCTTCATCACAAAACACCTGTTGCGTGGACAGGGCACACTATGGCCTCGCCAGGTGACACGGATGTGACAATTTATGGAGGTTTGTATGAATCCGGTTTGTCCTCCACCAGGATTGGCTGCCCGTGTGGGGCGGGAGCGAAAAAAGGCTGCCATGACAAGCCGTTGCCCCGATATACTGCGGTCACTTGGATGAATCAGAAGGGTCTGCGTGTGGAGTGGGTGGATGTGGTGGATGGAGAGAACCGGGTGATCGGCGTGGCCGAGCGCGCCAAGGTGCGGCGAGAGAACCTCTGCCACCGCGCCAGCTATATCCTGGTGCTCGACGAGGCTGACCGGATCCTGGTGCAGCGGCGTACCCTCAGCAAGGATTTCTGCCCCGGCATGCTGGACGCCTGCGCCGGCGGCGTGGTCACCACGGGCGAGCAGATGGAACCCTCCGCCCGCCGCGAACTGGCCGAGGAGCTGGGCATCGAAGGGGTGCCGCTGCAGGGCTTTGGCACCTTCTATGCCGAAGGGGAGGGCTACCGGGTCTGGGGCGGCCTCTATAGCTGCCACTATCAGGGGCCGCTGCGGCTGCAGGCCGAAGAGGTGAGCGAGGTGTGCTGGATGAGCCAGGCGGAGATAGCCGCGCGGGCTGCCGAATTCACCCCCGACTCTTTGCTCGCCATCGCCACCTGGCAGGCGCGGCGCTGAGCAGCGTTGCATGCAGAACGGGCAGCCAGTGGCTGCCCGTTCTGTTTCTGGACGGATGGAACCTCATACCAGCCTGAGCCGCCGGTTGGTGCGCCCGCAGGGGCTGGCACCGGCGAGCCAGTGGCCCTGCCACTCGGTCACCAGGCGCAGCAGCGGGTATTCCAGATCGAGCCGGGTCACCACCAGCTGGCCGACGGTGTCGCCGATGACCGGCTCGCCGCTGGCCAGATCGATGATTTCGACCAGACAGTTCTCGTTGACGATGAACCCCTGGCCGGGCTGGCTCTCGTAGGCTATCACCCCGGCATCCTGCAGCAGCAGGCAGTTGAGCGCGCGGATGCCGTGCACCGCCTGCAGCGGCCGGGTGTCGGGGTGGGACGATTCGCATAGCAGGGCGCAGCGCAGGCTGTCGCTCGGCACCTCGGCCCGCTCTGCCGCCTCCAGCAGGTCCAGCAGCACCGCCAGCGGTCCGACGAAGCCGGTCGGCTCAAAGCGCTGCAACGCCTCCAGCTGGCGGCGGGTATCGTGGGGGCCGCAGGGTACCACCGGGCTCCCCAGCTGGCGGGCACCGTTGTCGAAGATGAAGGCGGTGGGGCTGATGTGATAGTCGTGACCGTTGAGCAGCACCTCCCCGGCCTTGAAACCGGCGGCGAACAGGGCCCGCGCAGCCCCCCACCAGTCGGCCCCGGCATATTCGGGAATGGCCAGCTGGCCGGGGCAGGCAAACACCCGCAGCGCCTGGCTGGCGGGGCGGCCGGTAAGGCCGGCAAAGGGCGGGTGGGCCTGCTGGGCGGCGAACAGCTCGCCGGCGTTGAGCAGGGGCAGGCTGGCCAACTCCCCCAGATCCTGCAGGCGGCGCTGGCGGTAGGCGCTGGAGTAACCGGTACAATACTGGCCGACATGGGCAAGCAGGTGGTTGAGCTGATCCAGCTGCTGCTGCTCGCGCAGGGGGGAGGGGCGAATTTCCAGTCCATCGTAATAGTGCTGCATGAAGCCTCCTTGGTCGGCTGATCCTGCTCAAGGTTAGTTCAAATGATCCCGGTAAAGGGGGGCCTGTGTCACAGCGCGGCCGTGGGGTAGACTGGGGCTCCTTCCCTCCACTTAAGGATGAGCACAATGATTGCGACGGGTCAGACCCTGCCTGCGGGCGAATTCACCTTCATCACCCCAGAGGGGAAACAACAGCGGGATAGCCACAGCCTGTTTGCCGGCAAGCGGGTGGTGCTGTTTGCGGTGCCCGGCGCCTTTACCCCCACCTGCTCCAACGCCCATCTGCCGGGCTATGTGGTGCTGGCCGATCGGTTCAAGGCCAAAGGGGTGGATGCCATCTGCTGCCTGTCGGTCAACGACGCCTTCGTGATGAAGGCGTGGCAGGATGCCCAGAACGCCGCTGCCATCACCATGTTGGCGGACGGCGACGGCAGCTGGACCCGGGCCCTGGGGCTGGCCAAGGAGACCGGCGCCTTTGGCGGCGTGCGCGCCCAGCGCTTTGCCCTCATCGCCAATGACGGCGTGGTGGAGCGGCTCTTCGTGGAGGCGCCGGGCAAGTTCGAGGTGTCGGATGCCGAGAGTCTGCTGGCGGCGCTGTGAAAGATTAATCGCCGTTTGATTTCATCTTGAAATAGCAAGGCGGCCCGTTACACTGTTGCCGCGTTTGGATGGAGCCAGGCAAGTTGCCTGGCTCTCGTGTTTGCCGTGGATGAGATAGAAAAATATGACCCTGGCTTTTGTTGCCCTGATTGCCGGACTGGCGTTGCTGGTCTGGAGTGCCGACAAGTTCGTGGACGGTGCCGCCGCCACTGCCCGTTATGCCGGTATGCCGCCGCTGCTCATCGGCATGGTGATCATCGGTTTTGGTACTTCGGCCCCTGAAATGGTGGTCTCCGCGCTGGCGGCCTCCCAGGGCAATCCCGGGCTGGCGCTCGGCAATGCCTATGGATCCAACATCACCAATATCGCCCTTATTCTCGGCTTGACGGCCCTGATCAGCCCCATCGCCGTGGCCTCTCAGGTGGTGCGCAAGGAGATCCCCATCCTGCTCGGCATCACCCTGCTCTCCGGCGCCCTGTTGCTGGATGGTCGCCTGGATCGCACGGACGCCGCCATCCTCGGCGTGGTGTTCCTGGCGCTGATGGGCTGGTCCATCTGGGCCGGCATGCGCGGCAAGGGGGATGCGCTGGATGCGGAGACCGAGGAGAGCATCGACAGCGAAGGCATGTCCCTCAAGCTGGCCCTGTTCTGGCTGGTGGTCGGGCTGGTGCTGCTGATCGGTGCCTCCCGCCTGTTGGTATGGGGCGCAGTGACCATAGCCCAGGGCTTTGGCATCAGCGATCTGGTGATTGGTCTCACCATAGTCGCCATCGGCACCTCGCTGCCGGAGCTGGCCTCCTCCCTCATTGCCATTCGCAAGAACGAGCATGATCTGGCTCTTGGCAACGTGCTCGGCTCCAACCTGTTCAACACCCTGGCGGTGGTGGGCATCGCGGCCGGCATTCACCCGCTGGACGTGGCACCTGAGGTGCTCTCCCGCGACTGGAGCCTGATGATGGGGTTGACCCTGTTGCTGCTGGTGATGTGCCTGGGCCGCAAGGGGCAGGGGCGCATCAACCGGCTGGAGGGGGGCGTGCTGCTCGCCTGTTTCGTCGCCTACACCGGCTGGCTGCTGACCAGCCAGTTTATCTGACGATTCGCCAGACCATAACAAGAAGGGGGAAGCATCGGCTTCCCCCTTCTTTTTTGGCGCAGGCCTGTCAGGCCACGGCAACCATCTTCTGCCCTTTCTGGCCGCTGTCCAGAATGAGGATGTTTGCCTTGGGGAAGAAGTTGAAGGTGGAGGCCGATGCCCAGGTATAGGCCCCCATCACCCGGCCCACCACCAGCTCGCCGATGGCCAGATCCGGCAGCATGATGCCGTCGCGGATCACGTCCACGCTGTCGCAGGTCGGGCCTGAGAGCACCGAGTTGTGCAGCTCGCCGCGAGCCAGCGGGGTGCTCACCGGGTAGGTGACGTGGTCATAGAGCTGGCCGTTGTAGCTGCCGTAGAGACCGTCATCCAGGTAGTACCAGATCTTGTCGCCGCGATGGGCCTTGCCCATCACGCTGGATACCGAGGTCATGGCCGGCGCGCTGATGAAGCGGCCCGGCTCGGCAATCTTCTGCACGGTAGCCGGCAGCTTGGCCAGCGCCTCGCGGATCGGCGCGCAGAAGCCGTCGATGTCGAACTCGCCGCCCTCATAATCCACCGGGAAGCCGCCGCCGATGTCCAGCACCCAGGGCTTGAGGCCGAGCTCCCAGGCCTGCTCCATGATCTCGCGGCAGGCGTCGATGGCCTGTACGTGGCGACGGGCATGGGGCACCTGGGAGCCGACGTGGAACGACAGCCCCATTACCTTGATCCCCTTGGCATGGGCCAGCTGCAGCAGGGGCAGCGCCTGCTCCGGAGTGCAGCCGAACTTCTTGGAGAGATCGACCTTGGTCTCGGGATTGGGGAAGCTCACCCGCAGTAGCAGTTTCACCTCGTCCTTGTAGGGGAGGAACTTCTCCAGCTCCAGCGGGTTGTCGTAGACAAACACGGTGCAGCCGTACTCCAGCGCATAGCGGATATCGCTGTCGCGCTTGATGGGATGGGTATGAATGCAGCGCCCCGGGCGGACACCCTGACTGCGCACCAGATCCACTTCGCCATTGGTGGCCAGATCGAAACAGGCCCCCTCTTCCTTCAAGACAGAGACCACTGCCTCGTGGGGCAGGGGTTTGAGTGCATAGTGCAATCGTACATCGGGCAGGGCGGCGGCCAGGGCCCGATACTGTTTGCGGACGGCTGCCTTGTCGAGCAGCAGCAGGGGGGAGCCGAATTGTTCAACCAGCTGACGGTAATCTTGTGCAACCAGGGTCTCGTTCATTCTCTTTTGGTCATCCTTAGGGGGCGTGATATGCCCAAGCCATATGCGATTGAACCGGCGACGGCCGGGTCAGGCGAGCGGTCCGGTGGGACCAACCAGGCACATTGCATAACTTCCTTGCGAAGTGCTTAGTTATGCGCGGGATTATCGGCTTATTGCGTTTGTGTGCAACCCTTTTGATTGGATATGTCGGCAAGTTTTTCTGGTCGAGACGAAAGATCATCTTGATATGGCCCATGTTTCGACTAGCGAGCGGCAGGTTGTGCAGGCAACCTTATCTAACGTATTGATAGTTAACGAACAAATAACATTCGGCCCCAGCCTGGCCGGGATCGAAAAAAATCGGCGACGAGGGGGCGCGAGTGGGAGACAGCTCACACTTTTTGGATTACCATGCCCGCTTCCTAATCCAAACTAGTTCGGATGAAGGTAGCAGGAGAGCGATGGGCAACCATCCACCGAAGAAGTGAATCTTTCAGGTACCGGGCAACCGGTGTGGACTGCTACTGGACGATACTCTGGAGAGACCCGTTGAATCGGGCGCCGAAGGAGCAAGGCACCGTGATTGCATCGCAATCCGGCGCCGGAAACTCTCAGGCAAAAGGACAGAGGGGATGGGATGGTTGTACCTGAGCTTGAAACTGTTCACGGTCTGTAACGAGAGGTCGTCAGCAAGGTAAAGAGCAGCACAGGAACCGGAGTGTATGTGAATACATGAGGCTTTCGAGCAGCGCATGAGCCTTGATCACGGCCTCGCAGTAAGAGTGTGAACACGTTTTTGGCCCGCATCCGATCGCCTCTGGCCGATCGCGACACCTATGGGAAGATCATCCTTCTCCTCCTTAATTTCTGTTTCTTAAGGAGGATGCATGTCATCAATTCAATCGGCGCTCGCCGCCATCGATAGCTTTATCTGGGGGCCACCCCTGCTGATCCTGCTGGTCGGGACCGGCGTCTACCTCACTCTGCGTCTGGGTCTGCTTCAGGTCATGCGTTTGCCGCTCGCCCTGCGACTGGTCTTTGGCCGCGATCAGGGTCAGGGCAAGCAGGGAGATGTCTCCAGCTTCGGCGCGCTCTGTACCGCCCTCTCCGCCACCATAGGCACCGGCAACATCGTCGGGGTCGCCACCGCCATCAAGCTGGGCGGCCCGGGCGCCCTGTTCTGGATGTGGATGGCCGCCCTGTTCGGCATGGCCACCAAGTATGCCGAGTGCCTGTTGGCGGTCAAATATCGCCAGCAGGACGCCAATGGCCAGATGGCGGGCGGCCCCATGTACTACCTGGAGAAGGGGCTCGGCTCCAAGCTGCTCGCCAAACTGTTCGCCCTGTTTGGCATCGGCGTCGCCTTCTTCGGCATCGGCACCTTCCCCCAGGTCAACGCCATCAGTGACGCCATGAGCCTCTCCTTCTCGGTGCCCCGGGAAGTGACCGCCGTGCTGCTGACCCTGATCGTGGCACTGGTGACCCTGGGGGGGATCAAGTCCATCTCCAGCGTGTCGAGCAAGGTGGTGCCCTTCATGGCCATCTTTTATATCGTTGCCTGCCTCGGCGTGCTGGTGAGCAACGCCGCCGCCCTGCCGGATGCAGTGGCGCTGGTGCTGCAGAGCGCCTTCACCGGCCATGCGGCCACCGGTGGCTTCGTCGGCGCCGGCATCATGCTGGCGATCCAGTCCGGGGTGGCGCGCGGGGTCTTCTCCAACGAGTCGGGACTGGGCTCGGCCCCCATCGCGGCGGCGGCGGCCAAGACCGATTCCTGCGTAGAGCAGGGGCTGGTCTCCATGACCGGCACCTTCATCGACACCATCATCATCTGCACCATGACCGGCCTGACCCTGGTAGTGACCGGGGTGTGGAGCGGCGATGCGAGCGGCGCGGCCATGACCAGTCTGGCCTTCGCCCAAGGGCTCGATGCCCATGTCGGCCAGTATCTGGTGAGCATCGGCCTGCTGTTTTTTGCCTTCACCACCATCCTTGGCTGGAACTACTACGGCGAGCGCTGCACCGAGTACCTGTTCGGGGTGAAGGCGATCAAGCCCTACCGCCTCATCTACCTGGTGCTGGTGGCGTGCGGCGCCTTCCTGCATCTGGACATGATTTGGCTGTTGGCCGACATCGTCAACGGCCTGATGGCGGTGCCCAACCTCATCGGCCTTATCGGCCTGCGCCACGTGGTTATCGCCGAGACCCGCGCCTACTTCAGCCGGGACAGCGATACGGAGTCCGAGCCCGAGCCGCAGACAGCCTGATGCCACGGCCATCCATTCAAAACGAAAAGCCACGACCCGGGTCGTGGCTTTTTCTATGGGCGCTTTTATGAGGGGTGCAGGCTGCTGTGCCCGGCAGCAGGGCGCTGTGCTCACTCCTTGCTCAGCAGCGCGGTGAGCCGGGCTTTCACCCTCTCTACCAGTTCACCCTCGCTCCCTTGCCAAGCGATGGCTTGCGCCATGGTGGTGGAGGTGGCGGGGAGAAAGCGCAGCTCGCCGCCCGCCAGTTCGTAGAAGCGGCTCGCCATCCGGGTGCCCTCGTCCACGTTGCCGGCCACCAGCAGCATGGCCTGGGCCAGCACGGCGCCTTCATGATCCTGACCCGGCGCCAGCCAGCGCTGGGCGGTGCCGGTCACCTTGCGACCCCCGATCACCAGATTGTACTGGCCATCGCAAAACGAGCCGGGCACGAAGTCATAGCTGCCCTCAAGACCGTATTCCCCCAGCAGGGCGAGCAGCGGTGCCCCTAGCAGCCGGTAGTAGTGAGCCAGATCCGTGGTGGTGCGAGGCAGCATGAGCGACAGATTGAGGATGCCGGCGCCGTGGGGCACGGCGGTGCCGCCGCTGTCGCGCACATGCACGGGCCAGCCCTCGGCAGCAAGCTGCTCGCAGGCGGCCTGGTAGCGGGGCAAGCGGGTGTCCTTGCGGGTGACGATAAGGCTCTGGGGGGCCTGCCAGAGGTGGGCGCGGGGCTGGCGGTCATGGGCACACTCCCGCAACCAGAGTTGCTCCTGGGCCAGGATCCGATCCGGGGTGTGGTTGCTGGGCAGGGGGGGAAGCAGGGTATAGGGCATGGCAGGCATCCTGAGCAGAGGCTGCCCAGCACACTACCCGTGGCGGCAGGCAAGGTAAAGCCCCGCATGGGCGGGGCTTTGGTGCAAGGACTATGGAGTGTCAGGCCTGTGCGGTGGCGCGCTTGGGCAGCAGCAGGTTCATGATGATGGCGGTGAGGCCGCCGGTGGCGACGCCGTAGGAGAGCACGCTCTTGGCCAGATCCGGCAGGTGCTGCAGCACTTCCGGCACCTGGGCGACCCCGAGGCCCATGGCCAGCGACACCGCCAGGATCATCAGGGCGCGGCGGTCGAGCTCCTCGCGGGAGATGATGCGCACGCCGGCGGCGGCGATGGTGCCGAACATGACGATGGTGGCGCCGCCCAGCACGGGTTCGGGGATCTGTTGCACCAAGCTCGCCACCGCCGGGAACAGGCCGAGCAGGGCCAGCATGGCGGCGATAAAGAGGCCTACGTGGCGGCTGGCCACCCCGGTCAGCTGGATGACGCCATTGTTCTGGGCGAAGGTGGACATGGGGAAGGTGGAGAACACCGCCGCCAGCATGGAGTTGGCGCCATCGGCCAGCACGCCCCCCTTTATCCGCTCCATGTAGACGGGCCCTTCCAGCGGCTCGCCGGAGATGTCGGAGGTGGCGGTCATGTCGCCGATGGCCTCGAGCGCCGTCACCACGAAGATGATGGCGAGCGGCACGAACAGCTGCCAGTCAAAGCCGAGCCCGTAGTGCAGCGGAACAGGCACCATCAGCAGCGGGCCGTCGAAGGTGGGGGCGTTGACCTTGCCCAGCAGCAGCGCCACCGCATAGCCCACCAGCATGGCGATCATGATGGCGGAGAGGCGCAGCCAGGGGTTGCGGCTGCGCTGCAGCAGCACGATGAGGCCGAGCACCAGCAGGGAGAGGAAGAGGTTGGTGTGGCTGGCGAAGCTGCCGTCCGACAGGGCGCCATAGCCGCCTCCCATGCTGATGAGGCCCACCTTGATGAGGGTCAGGCCGATGAGCAGCACGACGATGCCGGTCACCAGTGGGGTGATGATCCGTTTGACCAGGTGCAGGAAGCGGCTCATCACCACGATGGTGAGGGCGGCCGCCAGCATGGTGCCGAACAGGGTGCCGAGCAGATCCTCGGTGGGCATGGCCGCCTGTTTGAGGGCGAGGCCGGAGGCGATGATGGGGCCGAGGAAGTTGAAGCTGGTGCCCTGCACCGAGAGCAGGCCGGAACCGAGGGGGCCGAAGCGGCGGGTCTGGATGAAGGAGGCGATGCCGGACATGACCAGCGACATGGAGACGATATAACGGGTGTCGGCGGCAGGGAGGCCGAGGGCGTTGGCGATGATGAGAGGAGGAGTGATGATGGCGACAAACATGGCGAGCATATGCTGCAGGGCGGCGAACAGGGTCTGGGGCAGGGGCGGGACATCCTCTATGCCGTAGACCAGTTCGCTGTGGGCTCGTCTGGGGGGATGGGCCTCTCGGGTTGCGCGTACGACGGCAGCCTGTTCCATAAATACCTCGAATGTGTGGGGGAGGGGGGAGAAAATTGGGCGCTATTTTAGTGATTGAGAACGGGCTGGCCAGCGCTAATTAGGCTGGAAACGGGTTTATTTTTTGATGGGTTGAAACGTTTGCGCGTGGCGATTATGATCCGCCGGTTTGTGTGACGGCGCTCGCCCGTAAATGGCCCAGGTTGCATAGGATTTTGCCGCCGCACGGCGTAGAATGAGGCCTCTGTTGCGATTTGGAGGCTCTGGATGCTGAAGCTGTCGGAGTTCTGGAGTGCCCGTGCCCACTCCGAAGATTTTACCCTGACCCGCATGGGCTTTATGACGGTGCGTCTTCGGCTGCTCACCTGTCTGCTGATGGTGGGCCTGCCCGCCTGGGCGGTGGTGGACTGGCTGACCTTGCCTGCCGCCCAGTTCGATGAACTGTTTCAGGCCCGGATCTTCTGCCTGCTCGCCCTCTCCCCGCTCATCCCCTTCTCCTACCTCATCCATTTCAAACGCGGACGCATGAAGCTGGCGCTCGGCTACCTGATGGCGGTGATGATGCTCTTCTCCCTCATCTGCCTGCACAGCTTCGGCGCGGATCAGGAGCTGCAGGCGGGCTACATGGCCTTCCCCTACCTGCTCATCAGTCTGTTCGCCATCTTCCCCATTCCGCTCTCCCTCGGCCTGCAGCTGGCGGGGGGCATTCTGGTCACCATGCTGGCCGGCAACTGGCTGCTGGTGGGGCAGCCGCTCTGGAGCGTGCAGACCCTCAACCAGATCTGGCTGCTGGGGCTGTTTGCCCTGGCCAGCAGCTGGGTGCAGTGCGGTCAGCTCAACATGCTGCTGCAGCTCTATCGGGAGTCCACCACCGACGAGCTGACTGGCATGATGAACCGCCGCCTGCTGATGAAGCAGCTGGAGAAGGCAAGGATGAGCATGGTACGCAAGCAGGTGCCGTTTGCGGTGCTGCTGCTGGATCTGGATCGTTTCAAGCGCATCAACGACACCTTCGGCCATCTGGCGGGGGATGCGGTGCTCAAAGAGGTGGCGGCGACCCTGGCGGAGCAGCTGGAGCCCGGCATGGTACTGGGCCGCTACGGCGGTGAGGAGTTTGCCATTCTGCTGCCCGACTGCGCCGAGCTGGCCCAGGCCAAGCGGGTGGCCGAGCGGCTGCGGGTGGCGGTGGAGGCGCGGCTGGTGAAGAGCCCCACCTCCGACGAACTGCTGGAGGTGACGGTGAGCATCGGTCTGACCCTGGCCCTGCGTGGCGAGGGGGTGGAGGATCTGCTCAATCGGGCCGACGAGTGCCTCTACATGGCCAAGATGGCCGGGCGCAACTGCGTGGTGGGGGAGCCGAGCGGCACGCCGGCACAGCCTGCCGCCATACAGACAGATGCCGCCTGAGGGCGGCATCTTGCTTGAGCGGGGTTGGGCGGGCTCAGCCCAGCTGGTACTTGCCGGAGAGCTGCTGAGCCAGCAGCTTGAACATGTTGAACACCGCCATGGTCTTGCCGGTCGGGGTGCCATCTTCGGCCAGGAAGAACTCCCCCTTGAACACCAGGATCTCCCCTTTCTGCTCCACCGAGTCGGCGCGCATGCCGTGGATGAAGTCTTCGTGTTCCTTGATGATCTTGTTGGCCATCTCCAGCAGGGCAGTCTCGGTGATCAGCTCTTTTTGTGGTTGCATGCTCGTCTCCTTAAACGACTACTGGGCAGGGGGCATAAGGGTCGGCCCTGCCTCTGATTGAAGAGGAGGCCAGCATACTGCAAACGGGGATTTTCTGTCATTGATATGACCCCGCATTTTCCCGCTTTGCTCTCTTCCCTTATCCCAGCACCAGATTGCGCAGCCAGCGGCGCTGGCGGATGCGGCGCTGCACCAGCAGCATCTTGCTGAGCTCCTCCAGCAGGATCACCGCCACCACCCAGGAGAGGGGCCAGCCGAGCAGGTTGACCGCTCCCCAGGCGAGCGGCAGGCCGATACACCACATGCCGACGATGTCGATGAAGATGCTGTAGTTCACGTCCCCGCCCGAGCGCAATACCCCGACGATGCCCACCATGTTGAATACCTTGAGCAGCATCCCCAGACACAGGATGGCGAGCACCTGGCCGGCCTCCGTCATCAGCTCGCCCGGCAGATTGCCGACCCACTGCAGCAGGTGGGTCTGCAGCAGCCAGACCGCGATCCCTACCAGCAGGGCACCGATGGGGGCGAGCAGCAGGAAGAGCTGGGAGTGCTGCCAGGCGACCTCGTACTCCTCCGCCCCGAGCCGGTGGCCGAGCAGGGTGGAGCAGGCCACCGCCAACCCGAAGAAGAGGGAGATGAGGATGCTCTCCAACGTGCCGAGGGTGGTCATGATGGCCAGCGAGTCGGTGCCGAGGTGGGCGTAAAGAAAGCCGTAGAGCAGCATGCCGAAGGCCCAGAGCCCGTCGTGCAGCAGCAGCGGCAGGGCGATCAGGGTGAAGCGCACCACCTCCTTGCGCTTGAAGGCGGCCAGCCAGTCTTGCTTACGTGGGATAAGACGGGGTTCGATGCGCCACACATAGCACAGCAGCAGTGCAGTCTGCAGCAGTCGCGAAATCGTGGTACCCCATGCCGAGCCGGCCACCCCCATGGCCTCGAAGCCGAAATGGCCGAAGATGAGGGCGTAGTTGAGGATGACGTTGGCGATGATGGCGACAATGCCGATGCGGGTGGGGGCGGCGGCATTGCCGACCGAGCGCAGCGCCGACTCCAACGGCACCACCACGGCGGTGCAGAGGATGGTGGCGCCGGTGATCATCAGAAACTGATCGGCCAGCTCGCGCAGCGCGGGCTCCTGGCTGGCAAAGCCGAGCACGCTGCCAGGTGAGAGCAGGTAGACGAGGGCAAACGGCAGGCTCACCGCCA
The DNA here is from genome assembly GCF_002285935.1 of Aeromonas dhakensis. NCBI lineage: Bacteria > Pseudomonadati > Pseudomonadota > Gammaproteobacteria > Aeromonadales > Aeromonadaceae > Aeromonas > Aeromonas dhakensis. The sequence continues at coordinate 4,282,815 of NZ_CP023141.1, read as the reverse complement.
GGGCGCCCACCAGCGCCAGCGCCAGCGAGCGGCGCACACCGGCCATCTCGCCGCGACCGTAATATTGTGCCGCCAATACCGAGACCCCGCCCGAGAGTCCCGCTATCACCAGTAGATTGAAGAAGAAGACCCGGTTACCCAAGCCGACCGCCGCCACAGCCGTGGTGCCAAGCTGGCTCACCATCATGATGTCGATGAGACCGAGCAGGGAGAACATCATGGATTGTAGTGAGACCGGCAGGGCCAGCCGCCACAATCGGGTCATGAACTCGCGATCGGTGGTTTGTTTTAAAATCGCTTGCCAATAATTCATTTATGTTAACCGGGTAGATAAAAAGCAAGGTTTGTCATGGGTATGATAGGGGGAGTAGCGGGTGGCTTCACTGTGAGCCTCTCTCGGCTTTCTTGTGCAAAACTATCCTGTTGAGGTGCTATGCCGTTTGTCAGCGAGTGTCTGGAAATCGCCCCGGCCTGCGAGGAGCGAATGCTGGGGCGCGAAGGGCTGCCACTGCTCGGGGAGGCGGGCATCTTCCTGACCGGGCTCTCGCACATCCGCGATCACTACCTGATCCGCCGCAACCGGCCTGAGTTTCACATCCTGATGGTGAGCCACGACGAAGGGGGGGCTCTGCTCACCGATGACGGTGAGCAGCCCATCCCGGCCGGTTCGCTCATCTTCTTGCCGGCGGCAGTGCCGGGCGGCCTCAAGCTGGTGGGGGCGCAGTGGCGCACCAGCTGGATCCTGCTTGACGACGTGCCGCGCTGGCAGCACCTGCATCGGCTCGGTCACCGCATCTGGCAGGGGGAAGAGGGGGAGCCGCTCTATCATCTGCTCAGCCTGATGCAGGGGGAGGGTGTGCATTCACCGCTGCAGCCCCAGCTGCTGAGCCTGCTGCTGGCGCTCTTGGAACGTACCCTGCAGGGGGAGGTGCGAGGCACCCCCGAGATCCGGTTGCAGGCGTTGTTTCGACGGGTGGAGGCACGCCTCGACGAGCCCTGGAGCGTGGCCTTGCTGGCCGATCAGATGGCCTGCTCGGTGCCCCACCTGCACCGGCTCTGCCGGCAGGTGTTCGGCATGAGCCCCATGGCCTGGCTCACCGAGCTTCGTATGAACAAGGCGCGCCAGCTGCTGCTCTATACCAACTGGCCGCTGGGCGAGCTGGCCGGCCGGGTCGGTTACAGCGACGGCGCCAACTTTGCCAACCGCTTTCGCCGGCTCACTGGTCTGACCCCAGGCGCCTTTCGTCGCCTGGGTCGCAAACCTTTTGCAACGGATGTGCAAACTCTTTGAAATTAACGGCGCAAGCCCATAGGATCGGCGGACTCCTTCGTCCAGGTCATCGTTTAGGTACCCGATCCATGTTTGAAGATAATAACCAGAAACGCCCCCTCTACATTCCCTATGCCGGTCCGGCCCTGCTGGAGACCCCGCTGCTCAACAAGGGCAGCGCCTTCACCAGCGAAGAGCGCAGCAACTTCAACCTCGAAGGCCTGCTGCCCCAGAATATCGAGACCATCGAAGAGCAGGCCGAGCGGGCCTACCGTCAGTTCATGGCGTTCGGCAACGACATGGACAAGCACATCTACCTGCGCAACATCCAGGACACCAACGAGACGCTCTTCTACCGGCTGCTGACCAACCATCTGACCGAGATGCTGCCGGTCATCTACACCCCGACCGTCGGCAAGGCGTGCGAGGAGTTCTCCAACATCTACCGCCGCGCCCGCGGCCTGTTCATCTCGTATCCGGACAAGGACAGGATCGATGACATGCTGCAGAACGCCACCAAGCAGAACGTCAAGGTGATCGTGGTCACCGACGGTGAGCGGATCCTGGGTCTCGGCGATCAGGGCATCGGCGGCATGGGCATTCCCATCGGCAAGCTGTCGCTCTACACCGCCTGTGGTGGCATCTCGCCGGCTTACTGCCTGCCGGTGGTGCTGGACGTGGGCACCAACAACCAGCAGTTGCTGAATGACCCCTTCTACATGGGCTGGCGCAATCCGCGCATCTCGGGCGAAGAGTATGCCGAGTTCGTCGACGCCTTCATTCAGGCGGTGAAGCGCCGCTGGCCCGACATCCTGCTGCAGTTCGAGGATTTCGCCCAGAACAACGCCATGCCGCTGCTCAACCGTTACAAGAACGAGCTCTGCTGTTTCAACGACGACATTCAGGGCACCGCCGCCGTGACGCTGGGGAGCCTGATCGCCGCCTGCAAGGCCTCCGGCGCCAAGCTCTCCGAGAAGCGGGTTGCCTTCCTCGGCGCGGGCAGCGCCGGTTGCGGCATCGCCGAACAGATAGTGGCGCAGATGAAGGCCGAGGGGCTGACCGATGCCCAGGCGCGCAGCCGGGTCTTCATGGTGGACAGATTCGGCCTCATCACCGACAAGATCCCCAACCAGCTCGACTTCCAGCGTCGCCTCTCCCAACCGGTAGAACGCATCGCCGACTGGCCGGTGGGGGACAACATCTCATTGCTGGAGGTGATGGAGCACGGTCGCCCGGACATCCTGATCGGGGTCTCCGGCCAGCCGGGGCTGTTCACCGAAGAGGTGGTCAAGACCATGCACAAGCACTGTGCCCGTCCCATCATCTTCCCGCTCTCCAACCCCACCTCCCGGGTGGAGGCGACGCCGGCAGATCTGATCCGCTGGACCGACGGTCAGGCGCTGGTGGCCACCGGCAGCCCGTTTGCGCCGGTGGAGTACAAGGGCAAGCGCTACGTCATCGCCCAGTGCAACAACTCCTTCATCTTCCCGGGGATCGGCCTTGGCGTCATCGCCGCCGGTGCCACTCGGGTGACTGACGCCATGCTGATGTCGGCCAGTCGCGCACTGGCGGAGTGCTCGCCGCTGGTGAAGGGGGAGGAGGGCTCCTTGCTGCCGGATCTGGCGGACATTCATGAGGTTTCCCGCTACATCGCCAAGATGGTGGCCAAGACCGCCATGCTGCAGGGCAAGGCGGTACAGACTCCGGACGAGGTGATCGATCAATCCATCGAGGCCAACTTCTGGCGCCCCGAGTATCGTCGCTATCGCCGCACCTCCTTCTGATTTCGGCGGGAAGGCGCAAAGCAAAAGGGATGCCTCGGCATCCCTTTTTTGTGCATGGCGTGGCGGGCTTGCTGGCCGGCGCGCTGTCATCTGCACCTGGTCACACGTCCGGCCTTCTGCTCGGCCTGGTTCACTGCTCTGCTGGCATCTCCGGCGCGGCGGGCTCGGCGCTCCCTTGGGTACCGGTGACCCGCACTTCCACCCGGCGATCCGGAGCCAGGCAGTCGATGAGGGCGGCTTTGGCCTTGATGGCATCACACTGACTGCCGGTGACCGGGTTGCTCTCGCCATTGCCCTGGATGCTCACCTTGTCGGCGGGCAGCCCCTTGCCGATCAGGAAGTTGGCGACCGTGCTGGCGCGGGCCTCCGACAGCCTCTGGTTGTTGGCATCCGTGCCTATGCGGTCGGTGTAGCCCATCACCACGGCGCTGCCATCCTTGGGCTGGACGTCGACGATCTGCTGGTAGAGCGAGTCGAGTGCCTGCATCCCCTCCGGCTTGAGATCCGCCTTGCCGAACGCAAACAGCACGTCCGAGCTCAGGTTGAAGGTCTGGTCCACCGGCTCGGGGGCGGGCGGTGGCGGGGGAACGACCATGGGGGCGGGGGCCGGTTCGACCGGTTTGCTGCGATTGGGGTGGATCACCAGCTCCAGGGTGGCGGTGCTGATGTCGCTGACCCAGCGCTGGGTGCCGCTGCCCACCTTGTCGTTGTCAGGATCGTCGCCGACCCGGACCAGATAGCGGTAGCGGGCCTGGATGTCGACCCAGTCGTGCAGCTTGGCGGTGAGGCCGAGGCCGGCCAGCGGAGCCAGGTTGTTGTCACCGCCGTTGACGGATTTGACGTGGTAGAGGTAACCGCCCCCCTCGGCGAACACCGAGAAGATATCCCCCAGCGGCAGCCGCCCAATCACCGACAGGGTGGCACCCTGGCTGCTGAAGTCATTGCCCTGCACATCCCAGTTGCCGGTCGACAGGTAACCCAGTTCACCTCCCAGGTTCTCGGTGAAGTTGTAGCCGCCGAACAGGGAGAGTGCGGTGGCATCCTTGCTCGCATCCTTGCCAAAGTCACCCAGATCGTGAGCGATGGCCCAGCCGCCACCCACCCCGGCGTACCAGTCGTTGTCCGGCGCCGCCTGGGCACCCGTGGCCGCCAATGCCAATGCAATCCAAACCGGTTTTACTTTTATGTTCATCGCGTATCCTCGTCGATGCTGGTGTAGTAGGGCGCAAGCCCTGTTGAGTACAACCACCACTATTTATAGGTGATGCAGAGCGTTTAACCAGCTGACGGGGCAGGTTGGCAGGAAATGTGCACAGAAATGCGCACAAAAGCGGAGCAGGATGACGGGCCTGACGAGGGGAATAAAAAAGGAGGCCTGATGGCCTCCTTCATGGTCAGCGGGCTGACGACTTACTGTTGAACTTGCTGTACACCGGTGACGCGCACTTCAACGCGACGATCCGGCGCCAGGCAGGAGATCAGCTGAGCCTTGGCCTTGATGCCGTTGCACTGGGTACCGGTGACCGGGTTGGCCTTGCCTTGACCCTCGATGGAGACCTTGCCAGCCGGCAGACCCTTGCCGACCAGGAAGTCGGCCACGGTGCGGGCACGGGCTTCGGACAGCTTCAGGTTGTAGGCTTCGGAGCCGATGCGGTCGGTGTAACCGACGACCACGGCGCTGCCATCTTTGGGCTGAACGTCGACGATCTGCTGATACAGGGTGTTCAGGGCGGCCACACCTTCCGGCTTCAGAGTGGATTTGCCGAAGGCAAACAGCACGTCCGAGCTCAGGGAGAAGTTCTTGTCGACCATCACCGGCTCAGGAACGGGCTCGGGTGCCGGGGCGGGCACGGGGGCCACATAGGTGGTGCGGTTAGGGTGCATCACCAGCTCCAGGGTGGCCACGCTCATGTCGGTTTCCCAGGTCTTCTGCTCGTCACCCAGGTTCCACATGTAGCGGTAGCGGGCTTGCAGATCGAGCAGGTCGGAGAGCTTGGCGGTCACGCCCAGACCGGCCAGCGGGGCTGTACCGTTGTCGCTGCTGCCGTTGCCGTTGACGTGGTTGAAGTAGGCGCCGCCTTCTGCAAACACGGAGAAGATGTCGCCGAGCGGCAGACGGGCCAGACCGGACAGGGTCGCGCCCTGGGTCTTGAAGTCAACGCCGTCAACGCCGCCTTTGCCGGCATAGAGGTAACCCAGCTCGGCGCCGAAGTTCTCGTTGAAGTTGTAGCCGCCAAACAGGGAGAGCGCGGTGGCGTCCTTGTCTGCGTCTTTGCCGAAGTCGTCCAGGTCGTGACCATAAGCCCAACCTGCGCCCATACCTGTGTACCAGTCGTTGGAGGCTTGAGCGGTGGTGGTGCCCATGGCTGCGATGGCCAGAGCAATCAGGGTGGGTGCCATTTTCATTTTCATCGTTTTATCCTCGTTGAGTTTGCCGTGCTAGGGCGTACTGCGCACTCTTTCAGTTATACCGGCCGCAGATGACAGTCTCACTGCGACCTCCATGGTGAACCACGGTTGGTCTGAATGAAAAAAGAGATGGTTCCTGGATACTCACGAAGCCTTGGCTTCATGGACAACTAACCGGGCCGAATGCACTTTTAATAGTTCATCCAATACCTTACAAGCGGGTTTACTGTATTCTTTTGACTCGCACGGATCAAGTTTCTGTACAGATATCCAGCACTGGCGCGGCGCTGCGGTGATTATGGAGAAGGAAGCCGGGGGAAATGATTTGACAGGAAGTGACGCTGGTTGCTGTGTTTTTGCTCAAAAACAGACGGTGGGCAAACAAAAGGGGATGCCGTGGCATCCCCTTTTCGCATTATCTGAACGGCGTCAGATTACTTCTGAACTTCTTGTACGCCAGATACGCGAACTTCTACGCGACGGTCCGGAGCCAGGCAGGAGATCAGCTGAGCTTTGGCTTTCACGCCGTTGCACTTGGTGCCGGTAACCGGGTTGGCTTCGCCACGACCTTCGATGGCAACCTTGCTGGCAGCCATACCCTTGCTGACCAGGAAGTTGGCAACGGTGCGGGCACGGGCTTCAGACAGCTTCTGGTTGTAGGCGTCGGAACCGATACGGTCGGTGTAACCAACGACAACAGCGTTGCCATCTTTCGGCTGGAACTCAACGATCTGCTGGTACAGAGCGTTCAGGGCAGCAACGCCTTCCGGCTTCAGGCTGTCTTTGCCGAAGGCGAACAGCACGTCGGAGTTCAGGGCGAAGTTCTTCTCAACTACCTGCGGAGCCGGGGCCGGGGCTTCTTCAACAACCGGAGCCGGAGCCGGAGCTACGTAGGAAGTACGGAACGGGTGGTATACGGCTTCCAGGGTCGCAACGCTCTGGTTGGACTTGTAGCGTACGTCGTCCGGGGCGTCGCCTGCGTGCAGGTCAGCCACGTCCCACATGTAGCGGTAGCGAGCTTGCAGATCCAGGGCGTCGTTGACCTTGTAGGTCACGCCCAGGCCAGCCAGCGGGGATACTTTGGTGTCGCTGGTGCCCAGACCGTCGGTGTGAGCCCAGTAGGCGCCGCCTTCAGCGAAAGCGGAGAAGTCGCCGCCCAGCGGCAGACGAGCGATACCGGACAGGGTGGCACCCTGGTTCTCGTAACGCAGACCGTCGGTGTTGCCGCGGCCAGCGTACTGGTAACCGAATTCGGTACCGAAGTTTTCGGTGAAGTTGTAACCGACGAAGGCGTTGGCAGCAGCAGCGTCTTCAGTACCAGCGTAACCGCCACCACCGATCTTGTTCAGACCGTTGAAGTGGGCAGCACCGGCACCGGCACCGAAGTAGATGTCGTCAGCGGCGTGAGCGGCAGTTGCACCCATGGCAGCCATGGCGATGGCGATCAGGGAAGGAGCCATTTTCATCATAAAAAAATCCTCGTTGAGATGGCACGTTGTTCACGTGCTTCGCACTTTTTAATTTATGTAAGCTGCAGGCTCTGCCGAACAACAGCGTTGAGTCTGGCAGGGATCCCGGTTCCTTCCGGGAGGCACGCATTCCTGGTGCACTAGCGAGCGGGGGACATTGCCAAAACAATGGTTCACCCCTTCACGAACAGCCGGTGTCATTCCGATGACGTGGCGCACTCTATGCCGAATTCAAAACATGATCAAGCTCACACATAATCCATATGGCAGATTGTGTCGTGTGGGTAACTGGCTGTTTATCCAGATTAATTAGTGATCCAAATAGGATCTGTGCAGTCTCTTTTCGAGTTTCATATAGGCCTGAACCCAGTCAGATTGCGCCATGGCGGGAGATTCCCTCGCCTGGAACACCGCCAGATAATCGGCCTCGGTTGCTTCGCACAGTAAGGGTGTAAAACTGACCAAAAAATGCCGGGCCAGGTAGGGGTCGAGGGGCCAGATATTGAGGATGGCCCGGGCCACAGGCTGTACTGCAGCTGAACAGCAAAAGTGGCGGTGGCCCGCCTCGAGCCAGTCGGCCATCTCGGCAAGCGCGCTGGTGGGGACCAGACCGCCATCCCCTTTTGTGCTGGCCAGTGTCAGCTGCTGGCCATTGCCAAGCAGCAGGGTTCCCGCTTCCTGCATGACGCCGTCGTGGCTGCGCAGGGAAAGTCCGGCAACGGGCTGGTCGAGAAACAGGCTGCTCTTGTCATCCAGCGCAGCCAAAACTGCTGCCGCCTGATCGTGCAGGGCGGCGGGCAACCAGAAGGCTTCGGCGCGAGTCTGCTGGCCTTGCTGCAATTGGCGACTGAGTTCTGCGGGGGAGGATACCGGGTGTAAACAGGAGATTATGCCGGGAAGTGCCATGAGTTCTTACTCTTAAGGGATAGCCCGCGGATTATACGAGTAATTCCTGTGGCAACAATAAAGGTTTCTTTTCGAGACTGTTTACCTGAGGCGGTTGAGCGATTACCATCCCCGATGTTTGCAAGGGTTGTCGTCGAAAGACGCTGATTAAAGATAGAGACTCGACCATAACGAGTCCGTTCAAAACTGATACACTTGACTACGAGTCGTCGCGAAAAATAAAGGTGGAGTCAATCCGCCGTACGGAGTATGGAACAATATGAATTCAAATATCGTAACTGTTGGTAAGAAGATCCGTCAGATCCGTGAAGCAGTCGGCCTGAGCCGTCCCAAGTTTGCTGATCTGCTGGGCGTTCCCCCGACCACCCTGAAGAACTATGAGCTGGGTTATCGTGAAGTTGGTGGCGCCTTCCTGGTGGCCCTGGCTCACCACCCGGAACTGCACAAGTTCACCCTCTGGCTGCTGGCTGACAAGAAAGTCGCCGAGATCGGCCAGATCGGTCCGGACGATATTGCCAAGGCTTGATCTGATTGAGCCCTGACAAAAATGCCGCCCTCGAGGCGGCATTTTTTATTCATCATATTTATTATTGATTTAATTAAATTTGGCTATTTGTGCTCTCACCAAGGCTTTTCACGAAAATACCTTGGCAAGCCGAATCAATCCTCAGAAAATTCCGACCGCTAAAATTAGCAGTACCCCTCGCATGATGCGCACAGTGAGACAAGCATGAGTCAAATCACTCCCAAGGCCAGAGATGGCTTTACCAGCAAATTCGGCGTTCTTGCCGCCACCCTGGGCTCAGCCGTCGGGCTGGGAAATATCTGGAAGTTTCCCTACCTGACGGGCGAAAACGGCGGCGCCGGTTTCCTGCTGGTCTATGTCATCGCCACCCTGCTGGTCGGCCTGCCGGTGATGATCTCGGAGATCATGCTGGGGCGCAAAGGCAAGTCCGACGCCGTCACCACCCTCAGCAAGCTGGCCCCCAAGGGGCAGCCCTGGTGGTTGATCGCCCTGATGGGGGTGCTGGCCGCCTTCCTTATCATGTCCTTCTACTCCGAAGTGGCGGCCTGGGTCTTTGCCTACATCTTCAAGGCCGTTGACGGCTCCATCCTGTCGACCGATCCCAAGGTGACCGGGGCGGCCTTCGGGGCGCTGATAAGCGACCCGCTGCAGAGCCTGCTCTGGCAGTGGCTGGTACTGATCCTGATGGGGGGTATCCTGCTGATGGGGGTCTCCAAGGGGATCGAGGCGGTCACCAAGAAGCTGATGCCGGTGCTCTTCATCCTGCTGCTCGTTATCGGCATCCGCAGCCTGACCCTGCCCGGGGCCAGCCAGGGGCTGCACTTTCTGTTCTCGCCGGATCTCTCCAAGATCACCGCCGGGGTGGTGCTGACCGCCATGGGGCTCGCCTTCTTCAAACTCTCCATCGGCATGGGTTGCATGATGACCTATGGCAGCTACTTTCGGGATGATCAGAACATCCCGCTGACCACTTTCCGGGTGATGTGTGCCGACCTGTTCGTCTCCATGCTGGCCGGCATCGCCATCTTCCCGGCGGTATTCGCCTTCGGTTTTGAGCCCACCGCCGGTCCCTCCCTGCTCTTCATCACCATTCCGGCGGTGTTTGCCAGCATTCCGTTTGGCCACCTGTTCATGGTGCTGTTCTTCGTGCTCTCCGCCATCGCCGCCACCGGTGCCATGCTCTCCATCCTGGAAGTGCCGGTCTCGGTGGTGTCAGAGCGATTCCACATGAGCCGCCCCAAGGCGACCCTGCTCAACCTGCTGGTGCTGGGGGCGGTGGGGTCGACCTGCGCGCTCTCCAACAGCTCGCTGGCGGAGGTACAGATCGCCGGCAAGACCTTCTTCGACCTGTTCGATTTCGTCTCCTCCAACGTATTGATGCCCCTTGGCGGCATCTTCCTCTGCCTGTTCGTGGGCTGGGTGTGGGGCTTCGAGCGGATGAAGGAGGCGCTGACCAACGGTGGCGAGCTGGAGCTGGCCATCCTCAAGCCGCTCTTCTTCATCATCCGTTACGTGTCGCCGCTGTTGATCCTGATCGTGATGCTCAAGGGGCTGGGGCTGTTCTAGACCAGCCGTTTCCACAGTAAAAGAGCGCCGCAAGGCGCTCTTTTTGTTGGTGATGCGGATCCGGTGAACCGTGCTAGATGAGGCCTAAGCGGGACAACTCTTCCTTGAGCTGATCGGCGTTGCGCTCGACGCAGGCTTCGCCTTCGTTGATGGCATCGCTGGCGCGGTGGAAATCCATGATGGAGAAGCTGCCAAGGCGCGGGCAGAGCTGGATCTCGGGCGGGTCGCCAGCCATCCGTGCTCGGGTGATGCGCTCCTGCATGATGTTGATGGAGCCGGTCATCACGCTCCACATGCCGGGTGTGTTGGGGCTGTCGCCCCGGTTGAACCACTGGCTGAAGCGGTTGCCGCCACTGGGTTCGTCCGGCTCGTCGGTCCAGGGCTGGTGCATGTCGGCGTTGAGGTTGACCGCGATCACCACCTCGGCTCCCATGGCGCGAGCCAGCGAGATGGGCACCGGGTTGACCACGGCGCCATCCACCAGCCAGCGATCGTCGACCCGGGTCGGGGTCAGGATGCCGGGCATGCCGCAGGAGGCGCGCACGCACTGGCGCAGCGGACCCTGCTGCAACCAGATCTCGCGACCGGTGTCGAGCTCGGTGGCGACGCAGGCGAAGGGGAGCGGCAGGCTCTCGATGGCGGGATCCCCTAAGTGATTGGCGGCGATGCCGAACACCTTCTCGCCGCGAAACAGGCCGCCGGAGAGGGCCGGATCGAGCAGGCTGACCACCTGCAAGCGGCTGAAGCCGCGCACCCAGCTCTCCAGCTTGTCCAGTTCACCAGCGGCATAGGCGGCGCCGACAAAGCTGCCGATGGAGCAGCCGGCCACCAGATCCGGTTTGACACCGAGCCGCTCCAGCGCCCGTATGATGCCGATGTGTGCCCATCCACGGGCTGCGCCGCTGCCAAGAGCCAGTCCCACACGGGGTTTTCGTGCCACTTTGTCTCTCCGAACATGAGTGAGGGGATCAGCTTACCCGCAGTTGCCGGCGCCGTCATCCTGCCAAGGTTCACTGCGGTTGCGCCCGTTGGCCTTGGCCTGGTAGAGCGCCACGTCGGCCCGCCGAATGACCTCCTGCAGCGGCGTCTCGGCGCTGCTGTGGTGATAGCCGAGGCTGATGGTGACAGCCAGCGCTGGCGCCAGCGCCTGCCAGGGGTGACTGGCGATGTGCTGGCGCAACCGCTCGGCCAGCTGGTCGAGTGGTTCGCCCCCTTTGGCCGCCAGCAGCAGAAACTCCTCGCCGCCCCAGCGGATCAGGGCATCTTCCCGCCGCAGGTGCTGCTGGCACAGGCGCACCAGCTGGATCAGTACCTGATCGCCCACTTCGTGGCCAAAGCGGTCGTTGACCTGCTTGAAGTGATCGCAGTCGAACATGATCACCCCGACGCTGCCCCCGCGCTGTTGATGGCGGCGCTCGAACTCGTCGAAGTAGTGGCGGTTGAAGGCGCCGGTCAGGGCATCGTGACTGGAGAGGTAGTCCAGCTGCCGGTTCAGGCGGCGGGACTTGAGGTTGGCGAGCACGGCCCAGGCCATGAAGAAGAGGGCGATCAGGGTTGGTGCGGACTGACTGAGCAGGGCCCACAGCAGGGAAGGCAAAGGGACGCGATGGAGCAGGGTGAGCCCGGTGTCAGGAATGGCGTACTGGAACTGAAACGCCCCCTGGAGCCAGCGATAGCCATCCCATGCCTCTACCGGCTTGGGGGCTCGGCTATGCTCCCGCGCGCTGCTGGCCAGAATATGGTGATCTTGATTGACCAGAAACAGGGTTCCAATTCGTGGTGCGTGTTCCCTCATCATCTCATCGAGCCGTGAGAGTAAAATATCCATGCTGATGACTCCCACCAGCATCTGCTCCCGCACTATGGGCTTGGACAGCGTGATCATCATTCCCTGACCTGCAGTATCTGCGTAGGGACGCGATATGATGACGCGCTGGCTGGGGTTTTGCTTTTGCAGGGCATCCAGCCAGTAGGATTGTTGATAGAGTTTTCGTTGAAAATGAAAGCGGCTTGAGGGCACCCACGGATAGACATAGATAAAATCATCTGCCCCGGTGAAATAAACCCAGGTGACCTTGTCTTTCAGCAACTTGGTGGCGGTGGACAATAAAGGCGAGAGGCTTAATGCCAGGTGGATCCTGGCTTCGCGCTCGCCGCCCGGGTCAGGCAATGGTCCTAGCCCGGTCAGATTGCCAACGAGCCCGACGGGCAGGTCGGGGGGGATCTGATCCAGTGAGAATCTTCGCGTCGGGTCTACGTGAAGGACCTTATAAAGCTGGCGGGTCAGCGTCGACTGCGGATTGCTGCGCAGCCGTTCCTCTGCCTGGCCTCGCATGGCTTCGAGGAAGGCTGTCATCTGCTTAAACTGAGACTGCAAGTGAGTCGCACTATGGAGAGAATCTTGTTTGTTGAATTCGACGAGCTGTTCCAGCGTCTGATGGAGGGTGAGGGCGAGCAACAGCATGACGACAATACCAGGCAGCCAATGCTGTCGGTGTAGAGCATTGTGAAAGCGTGTTATTGGCATATTGACGGTCGTACCTGATTTTCACTGATTCAATTGTCAGTCTAGGTAGTAACCATGGAGAACATCTCTTCTGGATGCTATTTCGGTGATCTCACCCCACTCTTGTTACGTTTTGTCACATTTATACATAGTCACGGCATAGTCAGGGGGTAACATGGTGACCATCATTGATGAAGTGCCCTCTTTTCTCTTAATTTCATGGATTGCTTGATGAAAATGCGTACTTGGCTGGTGCTTGCCTGCCTCTCTTTGCTGATTTCCGCCGGCTGGTATTACCGCCACTCTGCCCCTGCCGGCAAACCCCAGCCACGTCAGGTCAACATCCGGGCGCAGACGGTCAGCCAGAGCCTGGCAGAACCCTCCATCAAGCTGGTGAGCAAGCTGGCCGCCAACCGCTCCGTGGTGATCAGCCCCGAGGTAACCGGCCGCATCGTCAAGATAGCGGTGCGCTCCGGCCAGCAGGTCAAGCAGGGGGACGTGCTGATCGCCCTCGACGCCGGCAAGCAGCAGGCCGAGCTGGCCGAGCAGAGCGCCAGCGTGCGCGACGAGACCCGCAAGCTGCGGGACATGCGCCGGCTGGTGGCGCGCGGCGCCATCACCACCTCCGAGCTGGAAGGGCAGGAGGCCACGGTCGCCCAGGCTCAGGCCCGGGCCGATGCCGCCAAGTACGAGCTCTCCCTGCGCACCCTGCTGGCACCGTTCGACGGTTCGGTCAGCCTCATCGATCTGAGCGAAGGGGCCCTGGTCAACAGCGGCGATACCCTGCTCCACCTGGACGAACTGGCCAAGCTGCGGCTCGATCTGGCGGTGCCCGAGCGCTACCTCTCCCTGCTGCGCCCCGGCATGGCGGTGACGGCGACCAGTTCGGCCTGGCCTGACCAATCTTTTCGCGGCGTGCTGGAGACGCTGGACAGCCGCGTCTCCAACGATACCCAGAACATCAAGGCGCGGGTGATCATCCCCAATCCCGACGGCCAGCTGCGCCCCGGCATGCTGCTCAACGTCGAACTCTCCCTACCGCCACAGAAGATGACCCTGATCCCGGCCCAGTCGGTGGAGTATGCCGGCGAGCAGCGCTTCGTCTATCGTCTCGAACCCAATGGCAAGGTCAAGCGGGTGCCCGTGGTGCTGGGGGATACCCATGGCGAAGAGGTGTGGGTGACCGAAGGGCTCAAGGTGGGCGATCGCATCGTGGTCGAGGGACTGGTCAACCTGCGTGACGGCGTCAGCGTGCACGATCTGGCGGAGGTCAAAGGCTGATGTGGCTCTCCGATATTTCCGTGCGCCGCCCGCTGGTGGCGGTGGTGCTGAGCGCGCTGCTCACCGTGTTCGGTCTGGTGGCGTTTTCCAAGCTGACGGTGCGGGAGATGCCGGACGTGCAGACCCCGTCCGTCTCCATCACCACCATGTACGAGGGGGCCGCCCCCGCCGTCATGGAGAGCCAGGTCACCAAGCCCATCGAGGATCAGCTCTCCGGCATCAGCGGCATCAAGAACATCAACTCGGTGACCCGCAAGGGACGCTCTGTCATCACGGTGGAGTTCAAGCTCGGCTGGAACATGGTGGAGGGGATCTCCGATGTGCGCGACGCCATCTCTCGCGCTCGCCCCAAGCTGCCGGACGAGGTGGATGAACCCCTGGTCACCAAGGACAACGGCAACGGCGACGTAGCGGTCTGGCTCAACTTCAGCAGCACCCAGATGGACCGCACCGCCATGACCGACTACGCCAACCGGGTGCTGGTGGATCCCCTGAGCCTGGTGGACGGGGTGAGCGAGGTGTCCCTCTCCGGCGATCTGACCCAGGTGATGTACGTGCGGCTGCGCCCGGCCGACATGGCGGCGCGTGGCGTCACGGTGGCGGACGTGCAGGACGCCCTCAAGCGCGAGAACATCGAGCTGCCGGGCGGCGAGATCCGCAACAACAGCATGACCATGGCGGTGCAGATTGCCCGGCTCTATCACACCGCCGCCGATTTCCAGGCGCTGCAGGTGCGCACCGCCGCCAACGGCCAGAGCATCTATCTGGCCGACATCGCCGATGTGGAGGTGGGGGCCAAGAACGAAGACAGCGCCTACCAGCGCAACGGCCGTGAGAGCCTGGGGATTGGCATCGTCGCCCAGTCCACCGCCAACCCGCTGGCGGTGGCGCAGGGGGTCGAGAAGAAGATGGCCGAGATGCAGCGCTTCCTGCCGGAGGGGGCGACCCTGGAGGTCGACTACGACTCCACCATCTTCATCAAGCAGGCCATCGACGAGGTGTACGAGACGCTGGCCATCTGCGCCGTGCTGGTGGTGGCCGTGCTCTACCTGTTCCTGGGGCAGGGGCGTACCACCCTCATTCCGGCCATCACGGTGCCGGTCTCCCTCATCTCCGCCTTTATCGGCGCCTGGTATCTGGGCTTTTCCATCAACCTCATCACCCTGTTGGCGCTCATTCTCGCCATCGGTCTGGTGGTGGATGACGCCATCGTGGTGGTGGAGAACATTCACCACCATCTGCAGCGCGGCGAACCGCCCCTGCTGGCGGCCTGGCACGGCACCCGCGAGGTAGGCTTTGCGGTGATCGCCACCACTGCCGTGCTGGTGATGGTGTTCGTGCCCATCGCTTTCATGGATGGCATGGTGGGGCGGCTCTTTACCGAGTTCGCCATCCTGCTGTCGCTGGCGGTACTCTTCTCGTCGCTGATCGCGCTCACCCTGACCCCGGCCATGGGCTCCTGGCTGATGCGCTCGGTGGATAGACCCAACCGGCTGACGGCGGCGCTCGATCGTGGCCTCGGCTGGGTGGAGAAGCACTATCGCGCTCTGCTTGGCGCCGTGCTGCACCACTCGCGCTGGACCCCGCTGGTGCTGGTGCTCTGCCTTGGCGGCATCGGCGCCCTGTTTGCCCAGCTGCCCACCAGCCTTACCCCGACCGAGGATCGGGGCGTGCTCTACGTGTTCGTCAAGGGGGCCGAGGGCACCAGCATCGAGCGGATGAAGCGCAACATGCAGCAGGTGGAGGCGGCCATCATGCCGCTGCTCGGCAAGGGGGTGGTGCAGGCCATGAGCTTCAGCACCCCGGCCTTCGGCCGCGGCGGCGATCAGACCGGTATGGCCATCATCCAGCTCACCGACTGGGCCGAGCGGGATGAAACCGCCACCGAGTTCGCCAAGTCCCTGAGCGGGCGGCTGGCCGGCATTCCGGACGTGATGATCCGCACCTTCCAGCCGGGCTTTCGCGGTGGCTCCACCGCGGCGGTGCAGTTCGTGCTGCAGGGCTCCGATTACGCCGAGCTCTATCAGCAGGGGCTGGCCCTGAAAGAGGCGGCAGCCCAGAGCGGTCTGATGGAGACGCCGGATCTCGACTATGCCGAGAAGACCCCGGAGCTGCAGGTGACCATAGAGCGGGATCGGGCCAACCAGCTCGGCATCCCGGTCTCCACCATCGCGAGCTCCCTGCAGGCCCTGCTCGGCGGCATCAGCCAGACAACCTATGTAGACAGAGGGGAGGAGTACGACGTCTATCTGCGCGCCAACCAGCGCGACTTCAACGGCGTCTCCGACTTGAGCCGCATCTACCTCAAGGCGGCCAACGGCGAGATGGTGACCCTCTCGACCCTGGCCACCGTCAAGCAGGTGGCGAGCCCGCAGCGCCTCAACCACTACCAGCGCCAGAAGGCGGTGACCCTGACCGCGGATCTGGCGCCGGGCCATACCCTGGGCGAGGCGCTGGATTACCTGGACGGCTGGGCCAATGCCAACCTGCCAAACGGCATGACGGTGGATTATGCCGGCGAGTCCAAGGACTATCGCGACAACCAGGGTGAGATGGTGATGGTGTTCGCTCTGGCTCTGCTGGTGGTCTATCTGGTGCTGGTGGCCCAGTTCGAGAGCATGTTGACCCCGGCGGTGGTGATGGTGACGGTGCCGCTCGGCATCTTCGGCGGCTTGCTCGGCCTCTGGCTGACGGGGCAGGAGATGAGCATCTACAGCCAGATCGGCATGATCATGCTGATCGGCATGGTGACCAAGAACGGCATCCTGATCGTCGAGTTCATCAACCAGCTGCGCCAGCGCGGCGAAGGGTTTGACGAGGCGATCGTCGCAGGCTCGGTGCGCCGCTTGCGCCCCATTCTGATGACCTCCCTCACCGCCATCATAGGGGCCGTGCCACTGATGCTCTCCATGGGGGCGGGCTACGAGAGCCGGATGTCGGTGGGCACAGTGGTCTTCTTCGGCTTGTCTCTCGCGACCCTGGTTACCCTGCTGCTGGTGCCCGCCATCTACCATCTGCTGGCCAAGCGGGCCGGCATGACCGGAGCGCGGGATCAACAGGTGGACGAGGCGCTGGCCTCCAGCGAGGCCACCTCGCAGCAGGACAAACCGGCTGCCTGATGCGGCCCCCCATATAGGGGCAGAGGCTGGCAAGCAAACGGCTGCGGGTTAATATGTAGCCAGTTTGATACTCGAGGTGAGTCATGTTGCCATCAGCCATTTATGAGCCGCTGCCCTTTGCCTACATGGGCAGCGGTTTGCTTTTGTTGGGGATTGCCGATCAGCCGGGGCTGTTGCTGGCCGGGTTGGCACTCTATCTGGCCGGTTCGCTGGCCTGGTTTCGGCGCGGCGCCTATCGCCGCCCAGACAAGCACCGGCTGATGCGAAAGCAGGGCTGGCCGCTGTGGCTCTACGAGAGCCGACCGTTTGCGCTGATCCTGCTGGGCCTGCTGATGCTGCGCCTGGCCACCCACCCGGTGTTCCTGGCGCCCGCCCTGGTCTGGTGCCTGCTGGGGGGTTATCAGCTGCTGCAGCGCCACTACAACCGTATCGTGCTGGCCCGCGCCCTGGCCTGAGCCGACCATTGACCCGCACTTTTGAGGCGAGCCCGCTGGCTCGCCTTTTCCGCATCTATCGTAGGGGCAAAAAGCCGTCGCCCCCGCCTTGCTCTGCCGGTATAATGCGCGACCCGAATTGTTCCAGGTGGTCAAAATGCAGCCGGTTACCAACCTCTTCTCCTATCCCCGTTACTGGGCCGAGTGCTACGGCACGGCGCCCTTCCTGCCCATGTCCCGCGCGGAGATGGACAAGCTCGGCTGGGACAGCTGCGACATCGTGCTGGTGACAGGCGACGCCTACGTGGATCACCCGAGTTTCGGCATGGCGGTCATTGGCCGCATGCTCGAATCCCAGGGTTTTCGGGTCGGCATCATCGCCCAGCCGGACTGGTCATCGAAGGATGACTTCATGCGCCTGGGCAAGCCGAACCTCTTCTATGGGGTGACGGCGGGCAACATGGACTCCATGATCAACCGCTACACCGCCGACAAGAAGCTGCGCCACGACGATGCCTACACCCCGGGGGATGTGGGCGGCAAGCGGCCGGATCGCGCCACCCTGGTCTATACCCAGCGCTGCAAGGAGGCCTATAAAGAGGTCCCCGTGGTCATCGGCGGCATCGAGGCGTCCCTGCGCCGCATCGCCCACTACGACTACTGGTCCGAGACCATCCGTCGCTCGATCCTCATCGACGCCAAGGCCGACATCCTCATCTACGGCAACGCCGAGCGGCCGCTGATCGAGGTGGCGCACCGCATCGCAGGCGGCGAGACCATCGACACCATGCAGGACATTCGCGGCACCGCCGTCATCCGCAAGGAGCCGCTGCCGGGCTGGCGCGGGGTGGATTCGAGCAAGCTCGACCAGATTGGCCGCATCGATCCCATCCCCAACCCCTATATGGAAGGGGCACCCTGCAGCGACGACGAGGGCTCCGCGCCGGTGGAGCAGGAGGCCAAGCCCATCCTGGTGCAGCCCCCTAAGCAAAAACCCTGGGAGCTGACCTACGTCAAGCTGCCGGCGTTCGAGCGGGTGAAGGAGGACAAGGTGCTCTACGCCCATGCGTCGCGCATCCTGCACCACGAGACCAACCCGGGCTGCGCCCGCGCGCTCTCCCAGGCCCACGGCGATCGCATCATCTGGGTCAACCCGCCCGCCTTCCCGCTCGAAACCGACGAGATGGACGGGGTGTTCGGCCTGCCTTACCAGCGGGTGCCGCACCCGGCCTATGGCAACGAGAAGATCCCGGCCTACGACATGATCAAGACCTCGGTCAACATCATGCGCGGCTGCTTCGGCGGCTGCTCCTTCTGCTCCATCACCGAGCACGAGGGGCGCATCATCCAGAGCCGCTCGGAAGAGTCGATCTTGAAAGAAATCGAAGAGATCCGCGACAAGGTGCCGGGCTTTACCGGCGTCATCTCGGATCTGGGCGGCCCCACCGCCAACATGTACAAGCTCCGCTGCAAGAGCCCCAAGGCAGAGCAGACCTGTCGGCGCGCCTCCTGCGTCTGGCCGACCATCTGCCCGCACATGGACACGGACCACAGCCCGACCATCAACCTCTATCGCAAGGCGCGCGACCTCAAGGGCATCAAGAAGATCCTGATCGCCTCCGGGGTGCGTTACGACATCGCGGTGGAAGATCCGCGTTACATCAAGGAGCTGGCCAAGTACCACGTGGGCGGCTACCTCAAGATCGCGCCGGAACACACCGAGGAGGGCCCGCTCTCCAAGATGATGAAGCCGGGCATGGGCAGCTACTACAGCTTCAAGGAGCTGTTCGACAAGTATTCCAAAGAGGCGGGCAAGCAGCAGTACCTGATCCCCTACTTCATCTCCGCCCACCCGGGCACCACGGATGAAGACATGGTGAACATGGCGCTCTGGATCAAGTCCAACCGCTTCAAGCTCGATCAGGTGCAGAACTTCTACCCGTCGCCGCTCGCCAACGCCACCACCATGTATTACACCGAGAAAAACCCGCTCAACAAGGTGAGCCGCCAGGGCGGGGACGTGTTCGTGGTGAAAGGGGAGCGTCGCCGTCGCCTGCACAAGGCGCTGCTGCGCTACCACGATCCGGCCGGCTGGCCGATGATCCGCGAAGCCCTGCTGGAGATGGGCAAGGGCCACCTGATCGGCAACGGCCCCGACTGCCTGGTGCCGCCGGAAGGCCGTGGCGAAGCCAAGGCCGAGCGCAGCCGCAGCAAGGGCCTGAAACCTGCCTTGACTCGCCACAGTACCATCACCCATCAGCGCAGCAATGGTGCCGGCAACAAGGCCGCCCGCAGCGAGGCCGGTGCAGCCAATGCCCCGGCGGCCAGCAGAAATGGCGGCAAGGCGGGCAATGGCAAGCCGGTGGGCTCTCAGCTCCAGAAAGGCTCGGGCAACGGCAAGTCTGCCGCGCAGGGCGCAGGGCAGGGCATTGGTCAGGGTAAACCGGCAGGGCAGGGGAAACCCGCTCACAAAGGCAAGGCCCCGAGCCGCGCAGGCACTGCCAAGCCGGGCGCCAAACCTGCCACTCAGGGCGGCAAGCCTGCAGCCAAAGGCAATGGTGCCAAGCGACCGGCTCGGTGAGTTTTCCTGACTGTAAAGCGATAGAGATTAAAAAGGCGACCGAATGGTCGCCTTTTTATTTTATATGTGTTGGATGTTTTCAATATTAAATAGTGCTTTTTTTTAATAATTTATCCATCTCAGCAACAATTTCATCCACATTGTTTTTGAATGATATGTATCGTTTGTCAGCAATTAATGGAATTTTTTCTATAATTGCTTTTTCATTTCAAACAATAAGAGGTAATAATTTTGTTTTCGTATTTCTAATTTCCATAGACAAAACTGTATGTATTTCCTTCATTGGCCAAGATTTATCTATGGATGCTTCAGATATTATTGAAATGACAAATTTTGATTTTTGAAGTGCTGTATTTATTTTCCCAACGAGAGAGTCCCCCCACCCTATAGCAAAGCAATCAATAAAGGTTTTTATTCCTTTTTTTTCTAGTGCATGATAAAGCGGGATGGCAACACGATTTTTATCTTCACATGCATGGCATATAAAAACATCATACATATCAAAAACACCTTTTAATTTTTTAATAAATGGAGGTGGGTTAGAGTCTAACTCTAGGACTTGTTTGCATAATTTTAGATATGGCGAGTGATCTTCACCTCTGACCATTTTAATGAAGCTTAGCTTTCCATATATAGCTCTTTTATATATAGAGCCATCTAACTTATTTATTTCTATATCATTTTCATTGACATGATATCTGTGTTTTATAAATCGGATTTCAGCACTTTGAAGATCCTTCCTCCATTCATTAATCATAGCTCTGGTGTTTCTAATCAATTGCCTATTAATGTTAACTCCATTATTTACAACTAATCCTGTGACTTCTTGTCGCTGGCATTTATGTTGTACTCTAGTCTTATTGTGGTTAACATGAAAGCCAGAGTCTGTTATAGCTCGTTCAAGTAATGGCCCAACAATATATTTCAACTTGTCTTGTGTATTTACATCTCTTTGTACTATAACGGCAGGAAATTCTCTATTGCTTGAGAATGTTATATCATCGGCATATCTTGTGTATGTTAGGTGGAAGCGCTTGGCAATTTGAACTAGTTTTTTATCAAGAGTTGCAGCAGCCAAATTTGAAATAATAGGTGATGTTGATGCACCTTGGGGTAATCGTCCATTATAAGTACACAGTTGGGCTAAAATTGTAGCGGCGGGAACATCCATGTTGAATGGGATGTTTCTAAATATTCCTTGTACTCTACCAAAATTAACCGAGTGAAAAAAATCCAGTAGGTCGATATTTAATATAAAATTTTTCTTTTTATGTTGCTCAGCATTCGAAACAATCCCTTTACCACCACTTACAAAGCCATGCACAGGTTTTTTAACCCTGTAATGAGCTTCAATGAGAGGTTTTATTTTACTTTGTAAAATCTGTAATGAATTATTTGGTTTTTCAATAAGGCGTTCTTTGCCAGATTTCTTCTTAATAGTGAAGGATGTATATTTTTTATTTTGTTGATATAAAATATACAATAGTTGTCCAACCGGGATTTCTAATATATTAGCAACGTCACTAGCTTCTTTTAGGCCGATTATTTTTTCAGCAGCCTTTAATTGGTCAGATAAAATAGTTGGTGAAAGTTTTGGATTAATCCATTGGTGGCCATTATATGCAATTATTCTTTTGGGTTCGAAAGAAGTAGTAACACTTATATCTGAGGAAGTATCAGTATTCATATAGGGGTTAATAAGGTTAAATGTGGTTTACAATCCGATCACTTTGCGCGCGCCAATGGGACGAACGGACCATCAAAAAACAATGTATAGCTGTACAGGGCATATGTAACCCTGAGTTCTAGGTCCAAAGCAGTAACAACTTCAGACATTTTGGATTGAAACCACAGTTATAAAATATATCAATCAGTTTCATAGGTGCAATCCTTTTATGTACCAGTAACTTCCTTGATGTGATGAATATCACAAAACCGAATAAATATTCAGTTTAATCAACTATGTAGGTCCCATTATTTATGATTTTTTTGCTTAGCTACTTCTTCGATAAATTACTAAGAAGAGAAATCAGGGACACCCACCTTTCTATGTGAAGCGTATCACCACCAAATCTGACGCTACCGCCCGTGGATTACAGCTTCCAATATGCTCTATTGACCCGCGCTGGCAGCAACCCATCGCAGCTCAACAGGTTCTGAATGGCCATGGTAAGCCAAATGAAGCTGGCTAGGCGAGCCTTAAAATGGTGTAACCGTCGGGATCTCATCGTTTTTTGAACTGGATCAGCAAATGGATTTGAAAGGGGCATATATGGCTATTCTCATCCCCTAAAAAGATGACTGTCTTCATCGGGGGAGGCTTTGTTATCTTGCCGGGGATGTCCAGGGGCGATAGGGCCCCTTTATCTCACTCCAACCGGAGCAATCAGATGGCGTTAAAAGTGCGATCCCGCAGGGAGAAGGTGGGCAGTGGCCTTGGGCTGCTGCTCGGGATCATTGGCTTCAATCTGCTGGTGCCTTTCCTGTTTGAAAAGCAGGCGGGTTTTGATGGCAACCAGATGCTCTGGGCCGCCGTGACGGCGCTGGTCTGCTCCGAGCTGGGGGCAAGGATAGGCAAGTGGCTGGATCGCCGGGAGCAAACGAGAGCAGGCGATTGATTCAGGAGGCGGCCGACAGGTCGCGGGTTGCTCTGAACTGGCTGGGAGTCAGGCCGGTGATGCGCTGAAACTCGCGATTGAAATTGGATTTGGTCTGAAAGCCAGCGTTCATCAAGATCTGGGTGATGCTTTCATCCGTGTTAAGCAGAGCCTGCCTGGCATGGGCAATCCGATATTCGTTGATGACCCTGGGGATGCTCTGCTGGCGCACCAGATTGACGGCACTGGAGACCTGCTTGGCGGGAATGCCCAGTTTGCGTGAGAGGCGGGCCAGGGTCAGCTCAGGATCCAGATAGCAAGCTTTCTCTTTCATCAGGTTATCGAGCAGGGCCACGATTTCCCGGGCACGCTCTTCGTTCAGCAGCGGCGCTTTCTCAGCGGGCTCGGGAACGGAAGTGGGTCTCTCCTCCTCTTCTGCATCAGGGGTATTGACCCCTACCATCACCACGGCCGCCGCCAGCATGGGCACCAGCATCAGGTGGCCCAGCGACAGGATATAGGGCGCCAGCTGGCCTTGATTGAAGGCGAAGTCGAGGGAGATTGCGGCATCGATGGCCGCCGAAAACAGCAGCATCCAGCCTGCGATATGTTCCGCCCGCCTGACCCCCTCCCACTTATTGAACGAGACATAAAGCAGCAGCTGTGTCTTATCGGAAAAACGCACCAACGCGATGCCGTAGCAGAGATAGATGGCCGTCAGCAGGCCATCCAGCGGCAGTGGCAACCAGTTGTGGGTCAGCATGCCGAGGGCAACCAGCGCGGGACCGATGCTGTGCAGCCAGGAAAAACGGGCCCCTGGCGCCTTGGCCCGGCTGAAGATATGCCAGGCGGCCACCGGAATAAGCGAGGCGAGGATCGGCTGCGCGAGAGTGAGCGGCGCCAGATCGAAGGTCCAGCGCAGCCCCACCACGCCGGTGGTGATGGCGCACAGCAGCAAAAAGAGGGCGGTCGTTCTGGCCGCCCGGCCGAGGCGCGCCAGCAGCACGGCGGCCAGCAGTGCCAGCAGCAAGGAGACGATAAAGGGTATGGGTATGGCCAGCATCATGTATCCCGTGTGCAAAGAGAAGCCGTTGACCGGCGGCTGCATGCCAGCATAACGGCTTGGGTCAGGCGAATGAAGCCCATGATGGCGCGGGCGCGGTTCGAGGACGACCTGAAACCGGTTTGAGGACGCCCGGGGGCGCTTTGCTCCCCATGATAAGGGCTCCCAATCACCATAACAGGCAGGTATCCATGTTCTCTTTCTATTGGCTGGGGTGGCAACGCGCCCTGGATTTTTCGGGTCGTGCCACCCGGGCCGAGTGTGGGTGGTTCATGTTGGGCCATCTGCTGATCACCCTGATCTGCATCTGGCTGGACGTGCTGCTTGCCAGCCTGGGCTGGCTGGATCTGAGCTACGGCCTGGTAAGCAGCGTGCCCCTGATTGCGCTTATCGTGCGTCGTTTGCACGACACCGGCCGCTCCGGTTGGTGGGGCTGGGTCTTTCTGGTGCCGGCCGTGGGGCCCTTGCTGCTGATCTATTTGCTGGCGCAGCAAAGCGGAGCAACCCATGTTGGCAAGGAGGCATCGGCATGAGACACGCACTCTGGCTGTTTATGTTGTGCTGCTCGCTGGCGGTGGCCGCCGTCGACAATCCCCACGATTTTCCCAAGGGGGCACTGGGCCTGCTGCAGGTCGACAGCCTGACCCGTGGCGAGTTGCTGTGGCTGCAGGGGCGGGTGGGGGAGGGAACCTATACCACCACGGATGCCGAGGGGCGCCACTGCGCCATCCGGGTGCCGGTGGCGGTCGGCAAGGTGGCGAGCAGCGGCCTTGGCATCGACTCCGCTGCGGGGCTGGCCATCGTCGTCATGACGCCGCGGCTTGATGCGGCGCTCAGCAAGGGGGAGCGGGTGAACAGCAGCGACTTCACCTTCTCCCGCGAGGCTGCTGACCCGGCGGCCGACGGCTATATCGTCAGCGGGATCGCGGCCGACGAAGGGTTTGTGCTGAACTCGCGGCGGCGCTGGATAGCCTGGCTGCTGGAAGACAAACCGGCACTGCGCTGTCAATAAGGCCTCCCTCGTCGGGAAAAGGCGCTGGCCAGAGATCAAAGAAGACCGCTTGACCGGCGCTGATTGGTTTACTGGCTGCGCCTACTGCCACACTTCCTGCCCCTTGCCATTGAGCAGGGTGTGAAAGAGATAGTGATCGTCCCGATCGTAATAGACGGTAATGGTGTGACGCTCGGTGTAGTCCGCCGCCACGCTGGCCACCGTCATGGGCACCAGGATCAGCTCCCCCAGCCCCATTGTCACGGCGCTCGCCGTGGCCTGGCCATTGCCGTCACCGCGCTTGTGGATCTTGCCGAGCACGGTAAAGCGATCGCAGCCCTGCACCTTATCCTCGGTCAGAAAGGTGGCCTGCTGGCAGAGCTGGGGATCGCCCAGTTCGGCGCGAATGGTCGTGCGGGTCTCCCCTGACACTAGGGTATTGCGAAAGCGTCCCGCGTAGTGATCGAGGGCGGCGGCGCAGCCGCTTAGCAGCCAGATCAGCAGCAGCGGTGTGAGCCGCAGACAGGTGCGCTTCATGGGCGGGCCTTGTCATCTGCAAGGGCAGCATCGCCCCGCCGCTCAGGTTCGCTGCGATGCAAGAAGGTGGTCAGGGTATCGCGCGGCGGCGTGATGCCGCACTGCACCAGGATCCGGCCGATCGCCCCCCTGTGATAGCCGCCGTGGGTCACCAGATGCAGCAGCATCTCGGCGCGGCTCATCTGCCCTTGGTCGCCATCCGTGAACTGAAACCGGATCTGGGTATTGCACGCCTGCGGGCTCAGGGTCGTCACATACTCCACCAGCCAGTTATCCAGTGCCGTGACCGCGCCGTGTAGCGCCGCCAGGGTCGGCGTCTCGGGGGTATTGGTGGCGGTAAAGCCGTGCCGTTCCCCCAGCAGATTGGCCTTGAAGATGGTATCGACCACATGGATATGGTTGAAGATGCGCAGGGCCGTGTGGTGAGCCTCGCCATATTGCGCGGCATCCAGGGTGGCGAGGGCCGCCAGCAGTTCGTCATCGGCCCAGCGCTTGTAATGGAAAAGGGATTGCAGCGTCTCGTTGTTCATCGGTTCCTTGCCCTCATCTGCTCCTTGAAAGGTGGGCATGGTAGCCAAGAAGAGACCGATATGAAACCTGTTCTGCGGCGGTATCGATAGCAGGCCGGTTGCTGCAAGAAAGCGGTCAGCCGGGCCCCATGGGCCAGCCAGCCTATGTTCTGCTCTCGCTCTGGCTGGTGAAACATAAGGTGATCAATCAGTTACATAGGGCTGACCATAAGGCCGTCATCCCGGGCGTCGCTGAAGGCTGGGGGAGCCAGAGACACTCGCCCGAAGCCAGTGCCGCCGCCAGGTTTGCAGGGCAGAGAGAGGTGGCAAAAGGGCGGCCAGATGCCCTGAAATATCTGGTTACACTCTTCCCGCCCTGTTGATTGAATAGTGATTGAATAACGAGGGGCCGGGTGTGAAGATGCGCGCCACTCGCGACACGAGCCTGCTCGGCGAGAGATATCAAAAAAGCGACAGCGGTGATGGCGGCGGCGAGCGTCGCGGTCAATACCGCGGCAAAACCGGGCCGGGATGGCCCGCCATCTGTGAGTTCAGACCCCATGAAAAAACTGTTTCTGTTGTTGCCCGCGCTGGCGCTGACGGCCTGTGCCGGCAGCATGACCTCTGTTGACAAGACCAGCCCGCAAGGGCGCAAAGTGGTGGTGGGCCAATTCCCGCCCAAGCCGGAGAACTTGTGCACCCTCAAGCACAACGAAGAGCTCCCGATGAACCTGCTGGAGCGCTATAACAGCGCAGGACTGCTCAACTCCTATCTGAACAACAACCAGGAGAGCGTCAAGGTGGCCGACGAGAAGCAGGCCAACTATGTCCACGTCTATATTCCTGCCCGTAAAATGCTGTTCGGAGTGATCGACCTTAACTACAACGACAAGCCGCGGGTCACCTACTACGACTGCCAGTCCCTCAAAGGGCTGTCACGGGGCTGATCCTCGCAGGCCGATTCGGCGTGTAATGCAAGCAACAGATGCAGAAACAGGGGCGACCGGCGGGTCGCCCCTGTTGCTTTTGGCGCCACCGATGGAGGGGAGAGGAGGGGAGTGCTACTCTGTCTGCCAGTTTGCATTGGCCGGTTGGCGCAGGCGCTCGCCAGCGCTTACCATGCCCACGCGTGCCTGATAAAACAAGGAGTTGTCATGCGCATTGCCCTCGTAGGTCTTGGTGATATCGCCCAGAAAGCCTATCTGCCGCTGCTTGCCAGCGACGAGCGAGTCACCCCGCTGCTCTGTACCCGCAATTCGGCGGTATTGGAGAAGCTGGCCCGCCAGTACCGTATCGCCGAGCACTTCACCGAGCTGGGTGACCTGTTGGCAAGCCGCCCGGATGCGGTGAT
The DNA here is from genome assembly GCF_002285935.1 of Aeromonas dhakensis. Taxonomy (NCBI): domain Bacteria; kingdom Pseudomonadati; phylum Pseudomonadota; class Gammaproteobacteria; order Aeromonadales; family Aeromonadaceae; genus Aeromonas; species Aeromonas dhakensis. The sequence continues at coordinate 4,255,916 of NZ_CP023141.1, read as the reverse complement.
GATCCACGCCGCCACCGCGGTGCACCTGGAACTGGCCGCCCAATGCCTGCGCGCCGGCATCCCCACCTTTGTCGACAAGCCGCTGTGCGACACTCTTGCCGGGGTAGAGAGCCTGGTCAATCTGGCCCTGGCGCAGAACCGCCCGCTGTTTGTCGGCTTCAACCGCCGCTATCTGCCCGCCATGAGTGCGGCCCGGGCGCTGCCGCTTGCAGATAATCAGCCGCTCACCGAGCTCCACTGGCAAAAGCACCGCCACGCCCTGCCGGGGACGCCGCGCGCATTTCTGTTCGACGACTTTATCCATGTGCTCGACAGCCTCTGCTACTATGGCGGCGCGCCTGATGGGGATCTGCATGCAGTGCTGCGGCGCTGTGCCCGCCAACCCGCGCTGTTGGCCGGGGTGAGCGTGGCCTGGCAGAGCGGGCAGGTGGCGGTGAGCGGCAGCATGAATCGCAGCGCTGGCATTACCGAGGAGTGTATAGACGCCTATGGCGACAACCTCTCCCTGCATATCGAGAACTGCACCCGGGGCACCCTGGCCCGCGATAAAGCCGTGCAGACCCTGGCCCCCGACGACTGGCAGCCGGTGCTTACCCAACGGGGCTTTGCCGCCATGCTGGCCCACTGGTATCAGCAGATTGAGACAGGACGGGCCGACGGGGCGCTGATTGAGAGCTACCTGCACAGCCACCGGCTGGCGGAGCAACTGGTGGCCCTGGCAGGGGAGTGAAGGTGATCGCCGCGCCGGTTTGCTTAGGTCATCGGCGGGGCGGCGGGTGAAAAAATCGCCGGACCACTGTATGAGATGGCGCATCCCTGCGCAGTCGGCAGGGGAGGGCGCCTGCCGGGCGAGCCAAGCGCTGGCTTGTTTGCTATCTTGGCGAGCAGAAACGGCCTTCAGAGCAGCAGCGAGTCTATGAGCATTATTTTGGGGATAGATCCGGGTTCACGCATCACAGGTTACGGGGTCATTCGCATCGTGGCGGGCAAGGCGGAGTACCTGGGCTCGGGCTGCATCCGCACCGACCTGGGGGAACTGCCGTCGCGCCTCAAGCAGGTCTATGACGGGGTGAGCGAGATCATCACCCAGTTCAAGCCGGACGAGTTCGCCATCGAGCGGGTCTTTATGGCGCGCAATGCCGATTCCGCTTTGAAGCTGGGTCAGGCTCGCGGCAGCGCCATCGTGGCGGCGGTCAATGCCCTGCTGCCGGTGAGCGAATACTCGGCCACCCAGATCAAGCAGGCGGTGGTGGGCACCGGCGGCGCCGCCAAGGAGCAGGTGCAGCATATGGTGACCCACCTGCTCAAGCTCTCGGCCACCCCCCAGGCGGATGCGGCGGATGCCCTCGGGGTGGCGCTCTGCCACTTCCATACCCGCCAGATCCTGATCAAGATGGCTGGACGCAGCACGGGATCGGTGCGCGGTCGCTACCGCTGAGCCGCGCATACCGCCGTGATAGCGGCACTATCGGGCAACCGGCCATGCACCGGCGGGTTGCTTCCTCTGGCTGCGGTGGCTGTCGGCAGAAGCCTCAAAAGGGTCACTTTCTGTCGCACCTCCTCTTCACCGAGAAGGGCAGCCTGATCGGTCGCTAACGACAATCCTCTCAGTTAATCAACGGCTTGTGATGCATATCACGTTTTATGGCCGTGCCCCCCTCCCTTCGCATGCCCGATCCTGACTCCCATAATATGCGCCGGCCGCGTGGTGCGGCCCGGTGAGCCCTGGGCTCCCGCTTCATCCATCATTGGGAGAGTCGAGAAGTGAAACCTTTTGCAGCTGAATTCATGGGCACCTTCTGGCTGGTGCTGGGGGGCTGCGGCAGCGCCGTGCTGGCCGCCGCCTTTCCGAACGTCGGCATCGGCCTGCTCGGCGTGGCGCTGGCCTTCGGTCTGACCGTGCTGACCATGGCTTACGCCATCGGCCATATCTCGGGCTGTCACCTGAACCCAGCCGTGACCATTGGCCTGTGGGCCGGCGGTCGTTTTCCGGCCTCCGGCGTGCTGCCCTACATGGTCGCTCAGGTGCTGGGCGGGATTGCTGCCGCGGCTGTGCTCTATGTGATTGCCAGCGGTCAGGCCGGTTTTGACCTGGCGGCGGGCTTTGCCTCCAACGGCTATGGCGAGCACTCCCCGGGCGGCTACAGCATGCTGGCGGCGCTGGTGTGCGAAGTGGTGATGACAGCTTTCTTCCTGTTCGTCATCATGGGCGCCACCGACAGCCGGGCCCCGGCCGGGTTTGCCCCCATCGCCATCGGTCTGTGCCTGACCCTCATTCACCTCATCAGCATTCCGGTGACCAATACCTCGGTCAACCCGGCGCGCAGCACGGGTGTGGCCTTCTTCGTGGGGGACTGGGCACTGAGCCAGCTGTGGCTGTTTTGGGTTGCGCCCATCGTCGGTGCCATTCTGGGTGCATTGGCCTATCGCGCGATCGCGACCAAAGCCTGATCCGTCAGGGCAACAAAGTGTGGTATCGACACGCCCCCGGGCGTGTTTTTTCGTTTCTGGCGGGTACAAAAACGGGCCGCAAGGGCCCGCAGGGTTGCTTGGTCATCGGCAAGAGGAGAGGGGCTACAACCCCTTGGCGCTCAGCATGTCCTTGTAGCGCTGGCGCAGCAGCTGCACCCGTTCCACACATAGGAATAGGTGCGGGTTTCGGCCATATGGGAGGGAGTGCCACCCTGTTTGTGACTTGCCAGGGGCTTACAACCCCTTGGCGCTCAGCATGTCTTTGTAGCGCTGGCGCAGCAGTTGCACCCGCTCTACGTAGGCGCGGGTTTCTGCGTAAGGGGGTATGCCCCCATGCTTTTGCACCGCGCCGGCACCGGCGTTGTAGGCCGCGGTGGCCAGCGCTACGTTGCCACCATACTGCTTGAGCAGCCCCGCCAGATATTTCACCCCGCCGAAGATGTTCTGCTCCGCCAGCATGGCATTGCCCACCCCCAGCTCCCGCGCCGTGGCGGGCATCAGCTGGGTCAGTCCCATGGCTCCCTTGCGGGATACGGCGAGGGGGTTGAAGGCGGACTCGGCGTGGATCAGCGCCCGGATGAGGGCCGGCTCCACCTGATAGGCCTTGGCCGCCGCCTGGATGGTGCTGGCGTAGTCATAGAGAAACAGGCCGGTGGTATGCCAGTTGACCTTGGAGTCGGGGTCGCAGGCGTAGCAGTCGTTGAACAACAGCAGCTCGTAGCGGCCCTGATCCGGCATCACGTCCGAGTAGCGCACCACGCCGTTTTTCTGCACCGACTTGTAGACCTGGATCTGGCGGGTACCGGGCGGCAGCGGGGGGCTGGCCGGCTCGGGCGGTGGCAGCACCCCCGGAGTGCGCATGGTGACGGGGGGCGCCGCGGGGGGCGGGGCCGGCGGCTCGGCGGTGAGGATCACCACCTCGGCCGGGGCGGGTGTCTGGCTCCAGCCGGGCGGGGAGAACAGCGGGATCAATACCATCAACATCCATGCTTTCAACGGCTTGCTCCTTCAGCCTCGTTAGCCTTGTTGAGTAAAGCATCACGGCGCGGGCAGAACAAGCCCGCCCTGACCGACCCGTGCACCCGACCGAGAAAATAGCGGCGGCAGACCAAATAAAAGGCCGCCCATTGGCGGCCTCGCACGGCAGTTGCCGGTTTACTCCTGCAGCCAGAGGCGGGCGCTGCGGGCGGGAATGGCGACCCGGACCCACTGGCTCTGCACGTTGACCACGGCGCTCTGGTCGAGCACGTCCCGGTAGTTGCGATACCAGTTCATCTCGAACTTGGCGGTATCGAGCCAGTACTCCTGCTCGTAGTCGCACTTGTTGATGCCGACCAGCCCCTGCTTGCCGCGCTTGAACAGCACGAAACAGTCGCCGCTGCCGACCAGCTGCATGGGTTGGCCTTGCACCGCGTTGTGGAAGCGGATCATCCCCTTGAGGTCGCTGCGCAGGTAATAGTCCTGCCAGCGCAGCCCGTCCTTGGCCTGGGTCTCGCCGTGATCCGAATAGACCAGCGGCGAGCCGCCGTCGCGACCAAGCAGGTAGGCGTAGGCCAGCTTCTCGTCGGTCGGGTTCAGGATCTGGTAGCGAAAGCCGTCGTTGGTGGGAATGTCGTGGGTGATGGCGAAGGTGACCGCCCGGCTGCCCGGCAAGGCCTGGCCGTAAGCACCGGGATCCGCCAGCAGGTTCATGCTGCCGCCATAGCCGAGCGCCCCGCGCAGGGAGGCGAACAGCGGGAAGTCATAGGCACCCTGGCCGCTGCTGTCGAGGTAGGGCTTGAGGAAGCGCTCGTAATCGTTGCTGCCGGCGCCGCCGGTGGTTATCACCTCGCCGAACACGTGCATCCCCTGCTTTATCTCCGGGGTGAACACGGCGTTGATCTGGTAATCGCTCATGTGCTTGACCGCATCGACCCGAAAGCCCTTGATGCCCATCCCCTTGAGCGCCTTGAGGTAGGCCTGCTGCTGGTTCACCACCCAGTTGTTGGGGTCGAGATCCGGCAGCCCCTTGTCGCCGGCACCGCCGCACAGCCGCCAGAATTGCACGTTGCCCGGATCGCTCCAGTCGCTGATGCACCCTTCCGGATGGAAGTCCTGGCCGGCCAGGAAGTTCTGGCCCAGATCGCCAAACAGCTTCTGCCGCTCGAAATAGCCGGGGTTGGCGGCATAGCTTTGCAGCAGCTCGCTGCCGGGGTAGTTGAGATCGCTGCGCTTCCAGCTCTCGTTGGCCATGTGGTTGAGCACCACGTCCGCGTAGACGGCGATGCCCCGTGCCTGCATGGCGGCGATAAGCTGCTCGAGATCCTGCTTGTTGCCAAGGGGTGTATCGATGAGGCGCAGATCCTGGGGTTGGTAGCGTGCCCACCACTCGTTGCCCGATGACTTGAGGGGCGGCGAGATGAGCACCTGTTTGTAGCCGGCAGCCTTGATGAGATCGGCCTTGGCGGTGACTTCACTGTATTTCCAGTTGAAGGCGTGCAGTATGACGTCGGCATGTGCCAAAGGAGCGATCAGCATGCCTGCGATCGCCCAGATTCCCGCTGTGTGTTTCATTATTGTCAGTCCTTTTATTGGGTGCCCTGATGGGCACCCAGAGCCTCACACCAGCCTGGCTGGCCGGCAATCGCCAGGCGGCGATTTTGTGAGCACTTTCAAAGCGGACTGTGCGGATCTGTGACGGCTTGCAAAAAAACGCACAGATCTCATCATTACTGATTTTTCAATCACTTAGCAGGTTGTATTGCAACTCAGTCGACCCCGTTGTTGTAGAGCGGCTGCCAGGCACAGTAGCGCTGGCCATTGCGCTGGTTGTAGAGCCAGAAGCGGTTGCAGTTGTCGTCGTAGTTGCTGGCGCCGACGTTGACGGCATAGCTGCTCAGCTTCTGTCCCTGCAGGGACTGGAACACCCCGTTGTAGAGCAGGGAGAAGTGCAGGTGCGGGCCGGTGGAAGAGCCGCCCTCGCACAGGGCCTCGTTGCGGTTGCTGGCATAGGTGCCGATGGGGGTGTCGGCGGCCACGTAGTCGCCGCTGCGCACCGAGATCCCGCTCATGTGGTAGTAGTTGGTGGCCCAGCCGTTGGGGGCGGTGATTCGCACCTGGCAGCGGGAGAAGACGGTGACGGTGCCGCTGTTGGCGGCGGTGACCGTGTAGGTGGCGCCGCCCCAGCCCGGCCAGTCGTAGGAGACGTCGATGGAGGAGTAGGGGTAGCCTGAGCCGGTATGGGAGTGGGCACCGTTGGCCTTCCAGCTGTAGCCCTGGCGCCAGGGCAGCTGGAACTGGCCGCCAGCCAGCGGTACCGCGGGCGCAGCCGCGCCGCCCCCGGGGGAGGTCATGGCATCCTGGCCGAACAGGGTCCGCCACTGCTCACCGAGCTGCTGCTGCACTGGCGCGCTCAGCAGGCTGGCGAGGGCGGCCTGGTGCGCGGCTTGCGGCGCCAGGGCGGGGGCGCGGCGCGGGCTGAGCTGCAGCTGGGCGCGGGCCTGGTAGAAGCGCTCGGAGAGCTGGCGCGCCATCAGCTCCAGCTGATTGTCAAAGCCCCTGGCCTTCACCAGCTTGGCGAACGGCGCCGCCATGGCCTGCTCGGAGGGGGCCGAGATGAGCTGGCTGCTCGTCTCCATCAGGGCCAGCAGCAGCTGGGGGTTGAGGCTGGTGATGCCGCTCCAGTGCAGGATAACCTCCTCCTTGGGTAGCAGGTGAGGCGCCTGTTGCAGCAAGAAGTCGTGCAGATCGAACGCCATGGCCGCCTCGCCGAACACGAAGTGGGCCTCATCCAGGGGGAGTGCCGAGGGCTGGCCAGCGGCAAGCTGCTGCGCCGTGAAGTGATAGGGGGCAAGCGGGACATGGATGTCGCCGGCCCAGCTGGCGGCGGGCAGCAGGGCCAGCAGCAACAGGGAGGGGATCGGTCTGGACATGATAGCTCCTTGGCAAAGTGGTGAGGTGTCGGTGTGGGGGTGACCCCACGCGGGCAACAACAGCGCGATGCTATGCCAAGGTTTCACCATAGGGCGAAATGGTGAAGTTGCTATTCGAATGGAGCTTTTTGTGTAGGGCGCTGACGAGAATGACTTGTTAATAAATGTTTACATGATCTGTTTGTAGAGCCAAATCAGTGAGTTGCGGGTCATCAAATGGCGAGCTGCCGTAAAGGGCCAGGAGAAGGGACAAACAGTGTCTGCCTCGGGTTTGCCGTGCTAGGATTGCGGTTTGCCGCCGCGCCGGCAGCATGTTAAAAAGTATGCAACTTGGTGTGGTTATTGGCTTTTTTGTTACTAAAAGCCGTGATATCTTCATGCTGGTCGGATCTCTTCGACCAACAACTTCTGTGCGAGGATCTGGCCGGATGGCCAGGGATGAAACGAGTGTGATAGGCAAACGGGCGATGGAACTCACGTTCGAAGAGTACTGCGATGCGGATCTCTCCCTGATCAGGGACTACTACGAAACCACTTTCTCCCACTACGTGCCGGATCTGGCCGAGCGGATCTTCGTGGTACGCGACGCCCACTGGCTGGTGGGAGCCGTGCGCCTGCGCGACGAACAGGATTACTATCACCTCTGCGGCTTTCGCCTGTTGCCCCACTACCAGTCGCTGGGGTTGGGGTCTCGCCTGTTGCAGCACGCCTGCAGCGATCTGCTGGACAAGCCGGTAATCTGCCAGGCCTTGCCGTTCGAAAAGCCCTTCTACCTCAAGGCCGGCTTTGCCGACCTGCCCCTGCACGAGCTGGAGGGGCCGCTCTTCTCCCTTTATGACCAGCAGCGCGAACAGGGTTACCAGATCGAGCTGCTGGTGCGCCAGGCCAAGGCCCCGGTCTACAACTGAACCGTCACTGGGGCTTGGTCAGCAGATGGATCTTGCCCGGTGACAGCTCCAGCCCCAGCAGATTCTCCTTCAGCCAGGCCTGATTCGGATCCTTGGCATCGAGCCGGTAGACCGGTTGGGTCTCCAGCCGCTTCTCCATGCTCTGCAGCAGCATGCCGAGCATGAAGCCGAACTTCTGCTGCGCCGCCTCAGGCTCCAGCTTGTATTCAATCAACTTCATGTTGTCGAGGAACAGGGCGCTCTGCGCCTTGTCGTAACGCGGCCTCGCCTCGTAGGCCATGTTCAGCCTGGCGTCGTATTCGGTGTTGTCCGGCAGGGCGATCTTGAGCTTGCCCTTGCCGTAGACCCGGGCGGTGTCCGGGCTCTGACGTCCGATCTGCACGTCGCTCTGCTCGAGCTGCACATGGGCCTTGATGATGCCGGGCAGCTCCAGCTGTTTGTTCACTTGCACCTGGGATTGCAGGTACTGGTTTATCTGTTGCTCATTGATGTCATATGAGCCTTGACCTAGCATGGCCAGACTGAGCAGCATAGATGACAGGATCATGCTAACGACCTGATTGAATGGGTGTGTCTTACAGCATACCATCCTGCTTTCGTGGGATCTGCCCACCGCTTTCACCCCTGTGTAAAAGGAGTTCTCGTGATCAACGGTCTGGAGCACGACATCCAACTGCTGTTTTCCCAGTTCCTGGGCTGGTTGCTGCTGCTGTTTCACACCGTGATCGTGGCGGGGGTCTCATTGCGGGTGGTGATGAAGCGACGCCCCATCGGGGTCTCGCTCGCCTGGCTCGCCCTCATCTATGCCATCCCGTTTGCCGGGGTCGGCTTCTACGTGCTGTTTGGCGAAATTCGCCTCGGCCGGCGGCGCGCCGAGCGGGCCCAGGCCATGTACCGCCCTTACGCCATCTGGATCCGCCAGCTGGCCCGCCTCTTCCCTCAGCACTGCTGCGAGGTGGGGGAGAAGGCCCAGCCGCTGCACGATCTGATCCAGGGACGGCTGGCCATGCCGATGCTCTCCGGTAACCGGATGACGCTGCTCAGCAAGCCGGAAGCCATCCTGCGCGAGATAGTGCGCGACATCCGACAATCCTCCCAGTCCTGCTACCTGGAGTTCTACATCTGGCACCCGGGCGGCGACACCGACGAGGTGTGTGAAGCCTTGATGGAAGTGGCGGCGCGCGGCGTGGATTGTCGCTTGCTGCTCGATTCCATGGGCAGCAAGACCTTCTTCCGCTCGCCCTGGCCTAAGAAGCTGCGCAAGGCGGGGGTCAAGCTGGTGGAGGTGCTGCCGGTCGGGGCCTGGCGCATCCCGTTCCAGCGCCAGGATTTGCGCATGCACCGCAAGCTGGTGGTGATCGACGACCGGGTCGGTTACACCGGCTCCATGAACATGGTGGATCCCCGCTTCTTCAAGCAGAACGCCGGGGTCGGCCAGTGGGTCGACATCATGATCCGGGTACAGGGCCCCATGGTACCGCTGATGTGGTCCATCTTCGTCTGGGACTGGGAGATGGAGACCGGCGAGCGGCTGCTCGACAGCCTGCAGCACGAGCCGGAGGCCTGGCCCCAGAGCAACTACCGGGCCCAGCTCATCCCGTCCGGCCCCTTCGTCGGCGGCGACTGCATCCAGCAGAGCCTGCTGCTGGCCATCTACCAGGCCCGCCACCATCTGGTGCTGACCACCCCCTACTTCGTACCGGACGATCCGCTGGCGGCGGCGCTCTCCTCGGCGGCGGCCCGCGGTGTGCAGGTGCAGCTGGTGCTGCCGGCGCGCAACGACTCCATCATGGCCAATTACGCCTGCAATGCCTTCATGGAGGAGTTGCTGGAGGCGGGGGTGGAGATCTACCGCTACGACGCCGGCCTGCTGCACACCAAGAGCGTGCTGGTGGATGACGACTTCGCCCTGGTGGGGACGGTCAACCTGGATCGGCGCAGCCTCTGGCTCAACTTCGAGGTGACCCTGCTCATCGACAATCCGGTGTTCGTCGCCGAGATGACCCAGCTGGTGCAGGGCTACATGGTGGAGGCGACGCCCATGTCGCTGGCCAAGTGGCGGGCACGCCCCTGGTACAAGAAGGCAATGGAGAACATGTTCTATCTGTTCAGCCCCTTGTTGTGACATCACTTAATTGTGGCCGGCGCCGAATTGCGCTTGCCTCCCCCCGAACTTGCCCCGTAGAGTGCGGCAATCACTCCCTGGAGAACGGAATAAAGATGAAGAAGCGAGTAGCGCTGGCCGTCACGGCGGCCTTGGTGGTGGGTGGGCTGGGTGCCTGCTGGTACACGGGCAACGCGTTCGACCGCATCATGGCCGAGCAGATCGCCAAGGTGAAGCAGGAGAGCGGCATCGAGCTGAGCTGGCAGCCGGGTTCGAGCAACCTGTTCACCCGCGACGGCGTGCTGAAGATGGTGATCACCTCGCAGACCCTGGCCAGCCTGGATGGTCAGCTGGAGGGGAGCGAGCCGGTCGAGGTGCAGTTCATCGTCGACAGCCGCATCCTGCCGCTCTACATCAAGAGCAACATGCTGCTCGACACCAGGCAAGGTTCGCTGGCGCCCGTGTTCAACGCCTTCAAGATGGAACCGTGGCAGTTTGGCATCGAGTCGGTCAGCAGCCTGTGGACCTCCAGCAACAGCAGCCGCTTCTGGGCCAACGAGTTCAAGGTCAAGCAGGGGCTCGACGAGTTCAGCTTCCTGCCGATGAAGGGTGACTATCACGGTGATCTGGAAGGCAATGGCCACCTCACCTTCCACTGGCAGGGGATGACCCTGCACGAAGAGCAGAACAAGATGGACATGGTGGTGGCCGAGCTCAAGGGCAGCGCCGACATGGCCGAGATCCGCGGGATCTGGCTCTCTCCCCGCAGCGACATGACCCTCTCCGCGCTGTCGGTACAGCTGCCGGACAACGTCAAGTTCTCCCTGCAGGGGCTGACCTCCGAGACCCAGCTGGCTGGGGATGATGCCCAGACCCTCTCCAGCAGCTACCAGATGAAGGTGGATACCCTCAATCTGGAGAACGAGGCGGACAACCTGGCGCTGACCCAGAGCAAGCTGGCCCTCAATCTGAAGGGGCTGGATCTGGAAGGCTATCAGGCGCTGCAGGCCTCCAGCGGCCAAGGCGTTGAAGAGGAAGCGATCCAGCAGGCGCTGGACAAGATGCTCAAGCGTGGCGCCACGCTGGAGCTGGTGGACTTGAGCTCTCACCTCAACGGCGAACCGGTGGCCATGAAGGGCGACATCAAGCTGGCGAGCACCTCGCTCGAGCAGCTGTTCAACAGCGAAGAGGGGATGCACGCTCTCTCCGGCCTGCTGCACGCCAACCTGAGCGGCAAACTGGGCAAGGCGGTGCCGCAGCTGGCACCCATGCTGGATCAGTTCGCCGCCATGGGGTATCTCAAGGCGGACAAGGAGCAGCTGACGGCCGAGATCAAGCTCGACAAGGGCGCCATGACCATCAACGATCTGCCGCTCTGATTGACGTCGCGTCAGTGCACATGGAACAAAGGCTCCCGCGGGAGCCTTTGTCGTTTTCAGGGGCCGGAATTACTTGAACACCACAGTCTTGTTGCCGTAGACGAACACCCGTTCGTTCAGCACCAGCTCCAGCGCCCGGCTCAGCACGGACTTCTCCACGTCGCGGCCGGCCTTGGCCATGTCGTCGGCACTGAAGGTGTGATCGACGTGGATCACGTCCTGCTCGACGATGGGGCCCTCATCCAGATCGTCGGTGACGAAGTGGGCGGTGGCGCCGATCAGCTTGACCCCGCGATCGAAGGCCTGGCGATAGGGGCGGGCACCGATGAAGGCGGGCAGGAAGGAGTGGTGGATGTTGATGATCTTGCGCGGATAGGCCTCGACGAAACTCGGGGTCAGCACCCGCATGTACTTGGCCAGTACCACGTAGTCGGGCTGGTAGCCGTCGATGATGGCGCGCACCTGCTCTTCATGCTCGGTGCGGCTCAGATCCTCGTGACTGACGGTGTGGAACGGAATGTCGAACTTGCCGGTCAGCTCGGCGAGGGTGTCGTAGTTGCCGATCACCGCCACTATGTCCATGTCCAGCGCACCGGCGTAGTTCTTCATCAGGATGTCGCCGAGGCAGTGGGTCTCCTTGGTCACCAGAATGACGATGCGCTTCTTGCCGGCCTTGACCAGCCGGCGCTGGGCACCGGCGGGCAGGGCATCATCGAGATCCGCCAGCAGGGTCTCGTCGTTGAAGCGCCCCTCCAGCTCGGTACGCATGAAGAAGCGGCCGTTTTCGTGATCCACGAACTCGTCGTTCTTGTTGATGTTGAGCTGGTGCTTGTAGCAGATGTTGGTGATCTTGGCGATGAGGCCCTTGGCGTCCGGGCAGTCCGTCAGCAGTATTTTCTTTTCCATCTCTGTCATGATTCCGTTGGTGTTGTTGGCGCCTGAGTCTGCGCAGGCCGCGCGTTTTTTCTGGCACTATGCCACAAACAAAATCAGAAAGGACAGCGCGCCGTGCATCCGGGCGATCCGTGCCCCGGAGCAGGCATGCTATTCATCCTTGATGGGTTTTGTGCTGGTATCCGGCGCCGTTTTTCTTTAGGCTGTCTGCGCTTATTCTCAGGGCGGGGTGAAATTCCCCACCGGCGGTATCCCGATCTGACTCGGGGAGCCCGCGAGCGCCCGACCCGGTTTTCAGCCGGGACGGGGTCAGCAGATCCGGTGAGATGCCGGAGCCGACGGTCACAGTCCGGATGAAAGAGGATAAGACAGACTATTGCAGGCAAGCCCCCCGCGGGCCGGCCGCCGCATGCCTATCTCTGTCTGCCTTTCCATGCCCTGATTCTGGTCCTTGTCTTGTTTAGGAGTCTTACCATGAATCAGTCTCTTCTCAGTGAATTTGGTGATCCCATTGCCCGTGTCGAAGCGGCGCTGGCAGCTCTGCGTGCCGGCCGCGGCGTGCTGGTGGCCGACGATGAAGATCGGGAGAACGAAGGGGATCTCATCTTCGCCGCCGAATCCATGACCAATGAACAGATGGCCATGATGATCCGCGAGTGCTCCGGCATCGTCTGCCTCTGCCTGACCGACGAGCGGGTACGCCAGCTCGAACTGCCGATGATGGTGGAGGCCAACTCCAGCCACTATCAGACCGCCTTCACCGTGACCATCGAGGCGGCGCAGGGGGTGACCACCGGCGTCTCGGCGGCCGATCGCATCACCACCATCCGGGCCGCCATCGCCGATGGTGCCAGACCCTCCGACCTGCACCGCCCGGGCCACGTCTTCCCGCTGCGGGCCCGCACTGGCGGGGTGTTGACCCGCCGCGGCCATACCGAAGCCACGGTCGATCTGATGCAGCTTGCCGGGCTCAAACCCTTCGGTGTGTTGTGCGAATTGACCAAGGAAGATGGCTCCATGGCCCGCTTGCCGGATCTGGTGGCATTTGGCCGCCGCCATGACATGCCGGTGCTGACCATCGAGGATCTGGTGCAGTATCGTCAGTTGCTGTCAGAACGTTCAGCCTGAGCCTCATACGAAATTGTAATAAGCACAAAATTTGGTTACGCTTTGTGCGAACCTCATCCAGTGACCCTTATTTTTGACTGAACTTTGCACAAAAAGTGTACGTTTAAAAAAAAATGAGGGTTTTAATGCATTTATCTGTGATGGGGCCTATCCAAACTATGATTTTTTTGTGCCATAATCACGCCGCTTGCTAAACGTCTGGCGAGTTAAAGGGAGCTTTTAAAATGAAAAAAATGTTGTTGGTAGGTGTTGTTGGTCTGTCCGCTCTGCTGGGCGGTTGTGCAAACACCAGCGAACTGGAAACTTCCGTTCAGAATCTGTCTAACAAAGTTGACCAACTGGCTCAAGATGTTAGCGCTGTTCGTGCTGATCAGTCCAAGATCGCTGCTGATGTTGCAGAAGCCAAGCAAGAAGCTATGCGTGCTAACCAGCGCATCGACAACATGGCTACTTCCTACAAGAAGTAATCCATGCGAAAAAAATGGCGCAGTTATGCGCCATTTTTTTTTGCCTGAAATTCATCAAATTCCCGCATTTTCCTCGCTGATCCCCGCCTGACAAGGCAATGCCGATCGCTCGGCATCACCCCGTTGCTCATCTTCTTTTCAAGTCAGTAGAGCAGGCTGTAGAGCTTGCGACGGTAACCCTGTGCCGCCGGGTTGGATCCCATGGTAGTCAGGATGTCGAGATAGGTCTTCTTGGCATCGCCGAAGGCGAGATCCCGCTTGAGGATGGTGAACAGCAGCGCCAGCGCCTCTTCCTGGCGGCCGGCCTGGCTGTATTGCACCGCCAGCTCCTGGGCCAGGGCAAAGTTGTCAGGCTCCTGCTGGTGGCGGGCTTCCAGCGCTCGCAGCTCCGGGCTGTCCGCGGCCTGTTGGGCCAGCGCCAGACGGGAGACAAGCGTCTGGTAGTGGTCATCCTGGGCGATCATCGGGATCTTGCCGAGCAGCTCCTGAGCCTCATCCAGCAGATTGAGATCGAGTGCCGCCTGGGTCAACCACAGACTGATGTCGTGGCGATCCGGCGCCAGCTGATGGGCCTTGCCGAAGTGGCCATAGGCCATGCTCGTCTGGCCGTCCGCCAGTGCCTGTTGCCCCTGTTCGAGCAGCAGCTCCTCCTCCTTGGGGGCGAAGGCGGCGAAATAGCCGCGCAGGGTGGCCTCGTCCTGCGGGCCTTCCAGAATGGCCTGCTCGTCAGGGCGGCCCTGATGGAACAGCACCAGCGCCGGCAGGGCGCGCAGGCCGAGCTGACCGGCCAGCGGTTGCAGCTGCGGATCGTTCATGTCGACCTTGGCCAGGGTCACCTGGGGATTGGCCGGGCCGACCAGCGCCTCCACTAGCGGGGTCATGGCCTGACACTCCGGCATCTGGGGGGCGTGGAAATAGATGACGATCGGCTTTTTCATGGAAGCATCGATCAGGGCGGCTTGGAAATTCTGGGGATTGATGTCGACGATCATGAGGCTGACTCTTGGAAAATGGTGTGAGTTAACATGGGGTTGATGGGCACAGAATTCAAGCTGCCATCGAGTAGCCAGCCATTGACGGTCAGGGTTGGTGCGGCCAGGCTGAGCCAGCCCTGGCCGACGGGCCAATCCTGCACCCGGTAATCCTGTTCATCGAGCTGGTTGTCGAGCCGCCACGCTTCCTCAGGCACGAAACGCACCTTGTCGAGGCCGGCGGCGATGCCGGCGCCGTGGGCCTTCAGCACCGCCTCCTTGCGCGACCAGAGCCGATAGAAGGCCGACTCTTGCTCCGCTTCGGGCAGGGCGAGCAGCCACTCATATTCACTGCGTGCATAAAAGCGGCGCGCCAGCGGCAGAGTCTGGCGGCGGCGCTGACCCATCTCGATGTCGACCCCGAGCGGGCCGGCGGCGCAGAGGGCGATCACCAGCCAATCCCCGCTGTGACTGAGGTTGAACTGCCAGCGCCCGTCGCCCAGCACAGGTTTGCCGTGCGGGGTGCTGGCAAATTGCAGTGCATCGGGGTTGCACTGCAGGCGCTCGGCCAACAGCCGTCGCAGCAGCCCGCGGCTGAGCAGGTACTCCTGGCGGCGTGCCGGCTGACCGATGGACTGCCATATCTGCCGTTCAGCGGGGGAGAGCAGGGTCTGCAGCAGAGTCAGCTGCTCGGCGTCGACCTTTGCCGGTTTTAACAAATAGAGATCCACGGAGATCATAATTTTTCACTTTAAAAGAGCGGCGAAACAGCGATAAAAGTCAGTTTAATCCGGTCAGGACGGCCTCTTTCGAGATTGTATATTGTTTGGCCACGATCACATTAATCAGGAAAAATAATGCATTTCCTTGCAGAAATGTGAGGTCGATAGGGATTTTCGCTTGCCTCGATAGAATTCTTGGATATAGTCGGGTGCTGTTGCCTTATAAATTGCCCGTTCGGGCCGTATTTTAACAAGTTTTACTATTTTGCGGGGATAAAGGATTGCGCCACCTGATGCTACTGCTGGTCGCGCTCGGAATGGTGGGTTGTGCCTCGGCACCCCAGCCCGAGGTCGCGAGCAAGATCGAAGTTTCCATGATGGAACCCGTAATTGAACCGGAAGCTTCACAAACCCCAGATGTAAACGAAATCCTGACTGTATACAAAGAGTGGCGCGGCGTTCCTTACCGCATGGGAGGCAGCAGCCAGCGTGGCATCGATTGTTCCGCCTTTGCCCGTGAAGTGTTCCGCAACGCCGTCGGCATCGAACTTCCCCGTGATACCCGCTCCCAGGTCCATGAAGGCACCCGAGTCTCCAAGCAGGATCTGGTCGAAGGTGACCTGGTCTTCTTCAAAATCAATCGCCGCCTCAACCACGTCGGCATCTATGTGGGCAATGGCGAGTTCATCCACGCCTCCACCCGGGCCGGGGTAACCCGTTCCAAGCTCGACAGCTCTTACTGGCGCAGCAAGTTCTGGCAGGCACGCCGGATCGACATCTGAGTCAGGCTGGACAAACGGCTCGCAGTACGGACTGTTTTTCCAACCTCACTTGAACCGGGCTCCTGCAGCCCGGTTTTTTATGGCTGCGATTTAGACTTTCGGGTGCCGAATCACTATAGTGTGGGCCCGTTTTTTCCCCGGTAGGCCCAGCATGAAGACCCGTTCAGACCATAAATCCGGATTGCACCCGCGCAATCGCCACCAGGCTCCCTACGACTTTGCCGCGCTCTGTCTGCGCACTCCCGAGCTGCAGCCCTTTGTCTTCGTCAATCCCTACGGCGCCAGCACCATCGACTTTGCCGACCCCGCCGCCGTCAAGGCGCTGAACAAGGCCCTGCTGGCGCTGCATTACGGCATCCAGCACTGGGATCTGCCGGCCGGCTACCTCTGTCCGCCCATCCCTGGCCGGGTGGACTATCTGCACAGAGTGGCCGACCTGCTGGCCGAGAGCGCGGGCAAGGTGCCGACCGGCAAGGGCGTGCGGGTGCTGGATGTCGGGGTGGGGGCGAACTGCATCTACCCCCTGCTGGGCGCCCGCGAATATGGCTGGCGCTTCGTCGGCTCCGACATCGATCCGGTGTCGGTCAAGGCTGCCTCTCTGCTGGCCAACAGCAACGGGCTGGGCAGCCAGATCGAGTGCCGCCTGCAGGGCAGGGCCGGCGACATCTTTCAGGGCATAGTGGCGCCGCGCGAGCGTTTTGCGCTGACCCTCTGCAACCCTCCCTTTCACGCGTCGCTGGCGGAGGCGAGCAAGGGGACGGAGCGCAAGCTGCGCAATCTGGGCAAGGAGGTCAAGGACAAGCCGGTGCTCAACTTCGGCGGCCAGAAGGCCGAGCTCTGGTGCGAAGGGGGAGAGGCCGCCTTTCTGGCCGCGATGATCAACCAGAGCCGGGCCTTTGCCGAACAGTGCCTCTGGTTCAGCTCGTTGGTATCGAAAAAGGAGAATCTGCCGGCGGCGAAGAAGGCGCTGACCCGGGTCGGTGTTCGTCAGGTGCGGGTGCTCGAGATGGCGCAGGGCAACAAGGTGAGCCGGGTGCTGGCCTGGACCTTCTTCGATGAGGCAGGGTGCCGCGAGTGGTGGTCAGCAGCGCGCTGATCTCCACACAGGCCCGTGACGGGCCTTTTTCATCTCAATGCCAGCATGAACGGATAAAAAATAGGCAATCGTTTTCTTCGTTGGTTCATCATGCTGTTATGTAGCTATCCTGTAGTGATTTTTGCCTTGGTACAGCTGTACGCCGAGATTTTTTTGCACTTTCAGCTGTAACTTTAATAAAATAGGACTGGTTAGACCTCTTTACAGGCTTTGAATCGAATAGGGATCGGTACATGAAAGTTGTCGATTTTCTGAAGCGCAAGCGCGAAATTCTGGCGCAGCACCCCTTTGAGCTCAAGGATTGGCTCTCTCCGGCTATCCGCGACTATTGGCGTGAGTTTCAGCAAAAGGCACACCTCCACCCTCTGCTGGGGCGAGTGCTGGATTTGCAGGGCGACAGCCAGTCCATGCTGCAGCAGCAGGGCGCGGCCCAGGCCGTCAACGGCCAGCCCGTGTCACCGCAAGAGTCGATCATCGAACTCGACGGTGAGGCGGCGACCCTGTTTGCCACCTTGCAGGCGCGCATCGGTGAAGAGACCCACGTGGGCGAATGGCTGCATGTCAGCCAGCAGATGATCGATCAGTTTGCCGCCGTGACCGGGGATCATCAGTGGATCCACACCAACCCCGAGCGTGCGGCGGCCGAATCGCCGTTCAAGACCACCATCGCCCACGGCTTCCTGACCCTGGCCCTGCTGCCGCAGCTGACCGGCTCGGTGGACGAGGCCAATCCGGAGTTTCCGACCGCCCGCATGGTGGTGAACTTCGGTCTGGATCAGGTCCGTTTCCCGTACCCCATCAAGGTGGACAGCAACATCCGCGCGCGCACCAAGCTGGCTCGGGTTACCCCGATCAAGGGCGGGTTGGAGCTGCTCAAGGAGATCAAGGTGGAGATCGAGGGGGTACGTCGCCCCGGCTGCGTCATCGAGTCTGTCACCCGACTCTACTTCTAGGCCGCGGCTCACCCCCAGCCTTGCCAAAAATCAGGCCCACCTAGGTGGGCCTGATTTTTTTGTGGCTGCTGGGTCATCGGTGATCGGCCTGGCTCAGAAACTGGCTCCCAGAGTGAGCAGGTGGCGCCACTCTCTGCCGTTATTCAGCTCTAAGCCCGGGATATTGATACGATTATCTTCCCAGTCGAGCTCGCTTGACCAGGAGAGGCGCAGATGATCGTTGAAGTAGTAGCGCATCCCCAGGCTGCCCTGCACCGCCTGCTCCCGGGTGAAATAGGGTGAGGGTTGGTCCAGATAGCGCTTGTAGCCGCCCTTGCTGAACAGCTCCAGTTGCTCCGACCAGAGCGCAACAGGTTGACGATAGTCCCAGCCAAGGCCCAGCAGGGGATAGTTGATGATCCTGTCGTTGAACAGGCCGATGATGAAGAGGGTGTTGATGTCATCCGGTCTGAAGTAGGAGCGCTCCAGCCCGGCCTGGCCGATCAGCTCCAGTCGCCGCCGCTTGTCGTTCCAGAACCGGTAACCCGGGCCGGTCACATAACCCACATCCATGTATTCGGGGTTCAGCATCTGGTATTGAAAGTCGATGGCTGATCGTAAAAACCAGCGTTGGTCGAAGAAGAAGTCCAGCATGGGCTTGAGTCGATACTCGTGGCTGTTGGTGACGTTGTTGGCGGTCTCGTAGATGTACTCCCCGTCCAGCGTATAACGCCAGTCGAGGTTGGCCACCTCGGTGGATGCCTTCAGGTTGACGTTGTTGGTCTTCTTGTCGCTGTGCTTGAGCTTGACGTTCAGATCGCCGCTGCCGCTCCACAGCCAGGCTTTCGGGTCATCCGGCGTCAGGGCGAGCAGGGTAATGCCGCTCTTGACGGTTGGTTTCGGCTTGTCCTGCTTCTCGATGCGCCAGCGCTTGACCGCCTCGCGCTTGACGGTGACGGGCTCACTGTAAGGGAGCGCGATGCGCACCTCCTCGTCACCTATCTCCTCTATGGTGCCGGTCAGCCGGTCACCGTTGTCCATCCAGAGGATGTCGGCCAGAGCCGCCGGGCTCAGCAGCAGGGCAAACAGGCAAAAAACGCGGTAGCTCATGAAGATCCTCGTGAACATGGTTGGCTATCAGCCGCTGACGGGACGGGGGATGCCGTTCTTGCTGTTGAGCGCGCTGGCGGCCTTGTCACCGTCGACTTCCGGCCTGGCGATGAAGGCCTGCGCCTCGGCGGAGAGGATCAGCGGGGCGCCCTGTTTCAGCTCCAGTTCGGTGCGGGAGAGGGGAGAGTGAACCTCCAGCCAGTGGCGGCCATCGGGCTCGATGGCGGTCTTGACCGGCTGGTTGATCACCCGCACCTGAGTGCCGACGGGGACAATCTTGAACAGGGCCTCGATGTCGTCAGGACGCAGTCGAATGCAGCCGGCACTGACCCGCAGGCCAACGCCGAAATCCTTGTTGGTGCCGTGAATGAGATAGTCCCGCTTGCCATAGCCAAGGCGCATGGCGAACTTGCCGAGGGGGTTGTCTGGGCCTGGTGGCACGACCGCCGGCAGGGTGATCCCTTTTTGTTCCAGCCAGGATTTGCGCACCATGGGGCCAGGCACCCAGGTTGGATTGGGGTTCTTGGCAATGATGGTGGTGGTCATTTCGGGAGTCTCCCGCCCTATGTCACCGATGCCGATGGGCAGCACCATCACCTCGTTCTTGCCCTTGGGGAAATAGTAGAGGCGCAGCTCCGGCAGATTGATCACTATGCCTTCGCGGGGCACGTCCGGCAGCAGCATCTGGGTCGGCAGGGTCAGCCGGGTGCCCGGCTTGGGCAAATAGGGGTCGACTCCCGGATTGGCTTCCAGCAGCGCCAAAAAACCAATCTGGGTGTGCTTGCCGATGAGCTCGAGATGTTCATCTGGCTGGACTATGTAGTCCTCCAGCTCGCCGATCAGGCGGCTGCCTGCCGGGGGCAGTGGATAGGTGGTAGCCAAGGCCGGAGCCGTCAGCAGGCTGGCGGTCAGTGCCAGCAATGAGAGGGTTCGTGCGATGAACATGTACTTCCTGTCTGATTGGATGAGAGGCCGCGCCGCGACCTCCTGGGAAAAAGGGGGAAATTGTCAGTCAAATGCGCGCCGATTGCCAGCCTGGCCGACAAGGGCTGCAGCCGGGTCCCTGCACGGCAATCCGTCATGTTGACCCTGTCTTGCCTGTTTTTAATGCAAAGCCAAGTCATCTGCAATGAGCAGAGGAACGCTGACTGGAGGGGGATGGCGGTTCAGCGCCATCGAATGCACGGGACGCAATGCAGGGGGCTGATCGCCCTGGATTGAGTACCAGTACCGGGAGCGACAGGCTCGGACGCCCGTTTGCCTGGTGTGTACTTATCTGCTGGTTTTGTGTGCAGTTGTTTGATCTTTAAAGAGATTCAAGTTGATTTCCAGAGGCGGCTCCGGTAACAATGAAGCCCCGTGGAGAGATGCCGGAGTGGCCGAACGGGATTGACTCGAAATCAATTGTGGCAGCAATGCCACCCAGGGTTCGAATCCCTGTCTCTCCGCCATCTTCAAGGCCCAACCTGTCTGACAGGTTGGGCTTTTTCATTTTGTGATTTTTATAGTACGCCATTAGAAGGTGCTCCCGAACCCCGCCCCTGGTTCATAGACTGTTGCCTCCCTGCACCTCTGTCCGCCTCCATTGCGTCCATGTTGGCAATGGAGGAAGCCGTCAGACCGATGCTGAGACAGAGTCCCAGCAGGGCCAGCGTTGCTGGCATCCTGACATTGGGATGGTGAAAGTCCACCTAGGTCAGATAGCAGAGTGCGGCCGCAGAGATTGCCAGCGATGAGCTGGCGACGGTGCGCAGGCTACAGAGGTTGAAGAGGTAACCTGCGTTCGGGCCGCCCACGGCGGCTGCGGCCATGATGGGGATGATGAACATGCCGGCTTGTAGTGGCGTGTTGCCCAGCACGTATTGCAGCTCCTGCGCCAGGGTCAGCTCGACCCCCGCCAGGGCGCCGAGGATAAGCAGCAGCGCCTGGCCCAATCCCCAGCTACCCGACGTCGTCCGTTCGATTGGCGGCAATAGGATGAATACCAGCGGCGCAACCAACAGCATGACCGGGACATAGATCAAAAAGGTCGATCCCCGTCAGTAGTGGGCCAGCCGCACTCCGCCGATCAACGGTCCGAGAACCGCCCCGCAGCCCTAACTGTTTCCCACAGGCCCAGCGCAATGGCGCGCTCATTTTCCTCTTGGAAGGTGCAGCGAATGGTGCCAAACACACCCGGCATGATCATCGCGCCCACTAGGGCCAGCAGCCCCTGTGCACTGGTGAGCATGGCTGGCGTCGGCGCAAAGGCGGCCAGCAGGGAAGCCATCCCGAAGATGGCAAGCCCGGTCGGTGAGCAGCACACGCCGGTTGCCGATACGATCCGCCAGAGTGCCCATGGCCACCAGCAGTCCCGGCATCAGCAGCGGATAGATGTCGATGATCCACAGTACCTCGGTAGCGGATGCACCGAGGGCCTGGGTCAGCGAAGGTACGGCAATGTGCAATATGGTCATGTCGATGACTACCGGCAAGAAGGCCAGGAGTACCAGCCAGCGGCGTTGAGTGTCAGAAAACATGGCGTGGCTCCTCCGTAATGGTGGGTGAATGAGGACTGGCAACGCAGACCTCAACCAGGGCTGTCTGGCGGCCCTCGTTCAGGCCGTACAACAGGCTCAGGGGACAGAGCCCGGCCATTACTGCTCTCCCCATTGCTTAGCACGCCGGGCCCGCCAGACTTGCAGGCGCTCCTGCGCCCCGATGATGAAGACAAAGAAGACCGGCACAAAGAAGATGGCCAGCAGGGTGCCGCTGATCATGCCGCCGAACACGCCGGTGCCGATGGCATGCTGGGTCTCCGCGCTGGCACCGCTGGCGACCATCAGCGGTACCACGCCGAGGGTGAAGGCGAGCGATGTCATCAGGATGGGGCGCAGACGCAGGCGTGCGGCGGTCACCGCGGCATCAAGCAGCGAGCGTCCTTCGCCGTGCAACTGGCGGGCAAACTCCACGATCAGGATGGCGTTCTTGGCCGACAGCCCGATGATGGTGATCATGCCCACCTTGAAGAAGACGTCGTTGGGCATGCCGCGCAACATCACCGCCGCCACGGCACCGAGCAGGCCCAGGGGGACCACCAGCATCACGGAGAGCGGGATGGACCAGCTCTCGTAGAGCGCGGCCAGCACCAGGAAGACCACCAGCGCCGACAGCAGCATCAGCATGGGGGCCTGGGCCGCCGACTGGCGCTCCTGCAGCGATTGGCCCGTCCAGGCCAGGGCAAATCCTGGCGGCAGCTGTGCCACCAGACGCTCCATCTGTGCCATTGCAGCGCCGCTGGAAACCCCGGGTGCGGCACTCCCGGAGAGGCGTACGGCAGGGAAGCCCTCGAAGCGCATCATCTGCTGCGGCGACTGGTGCCAGGTTGGCGTCACCACCTCCCGCAGGGGCACCATGCCGCCGCTGGCATTGCGCACCCGCAGGCTGAGCACGTCATCGAGTTGCATGCGCGCCTTGGCGTCGGCTTGCAGAATGACCTGCTGCATGTGCCCGCCGTTGGGGAAGTCGTTGATGTAGAGCGACCCCATCGCCGCCGACAGGGTGCTGCTCACGCTGGTGAACGAGAGTCCCATGGCCTCGGCTTTCTGCCGGTTAATCTCGAGGTGAATGCTCTCGCCGGGGGGCAGGCTGTCCGGATAGACATCGCTCACCACCTCGCTTTGGGTGGCCAGTGCCAGCAGTTGCGCCTGGGCGGCCAGCAGCGCGGCGTCCCCCTGGTTGGCCCTGTCCTGCAGGAAGAGCGTGAAACCCGAAGAGGTGCCCAGTTCGTCGATGGCGGGCGGCAGCAGGCTCATCACTGTGCCTTCATGGCTGTTGGCCATGGCGGCCTGTGCCAGCTCTGCCTCTTCGGCAGCCGTGGCGCCATGACGCTGATCCCAGTCTTTGAGCATGGTGAAGGCCATGGCCGCATTGGGGCCGGCGCCGGAGAAGCTGAAGCTCTGCACCACCAGGTTGGTGTCGAGCGCCTCGCGAGAGGCCACATGGGCCTCGAACTCCTTGATGACGGCCAGGGTGCGCTCGCTGGTGGCACCGGTCGGCAACTGGATGGAGGTCATGAAGTAGCCCTGATCCTCGTCCGGCAGGAAAGAGGAGGGCAGCTGGGCGGCGGCGATGGCCAGCACGGCGCAGAGGGCGATGAAGGCCGCCATCATGCGTCCGCTGCGCCCGACCAGGCGGGTCACCCGCGCTCCGTAGCTCGCGGTGAGGCGCTCGACGCCCCGGTTGAAGGCACCGAAGAAGCCGCGCTTCTCATGATGACTCGGGCTGACCGGGCGCAGCAAGGTGGCGCAGAGTGCGGGCGTCAGGGTCAGGGCGAGGAAGGCCGAAATGAGGATCGAGACCGCCATCGACAGGGTGAACTGCTGGTAGATGACCCCCACGGAGCCGCTGCCGAACGCCATGGGGATGAACACCGCCGTGAGCACCAGGGTGATGCCGATCACCGCCCCGGTGATCTCCTTCATGGCTCGCGATGTCGCCTCTCGGGGCGATAGCCCCTGGGTGGCCATCAGGCGCTCGACGTTCTCCACCACCACGATGGCGTCGTCGACGATGATGCCGATGGCCAGCACCATGCCGAACATGGTCAGGGAGTTGATGGAAAAGCCGGCGAGCAGCATTACCGCGAAGGTGCCGAGCAGGGCGATGGGGGCGACGATGGCCGGGATCAGGGTGTAGCGCAGGTTCTGCAGGAAGAGGAACATCACCAGGAACACCAGCACCATGGCTTCCAGCAGGGTGTGGATCACCTTGTCGATGGAGACCTTGACGAAGGGGGCCGAGTCGAACGGGATGGAGTAAGCCATGCCCGCCGGCAGGGTGGGGGCGAGCTGGGCGAGACGGGTGCGCACCGCATCGGCGGTGCGCACGGCGTTGGCACCGGGGGAGAGCTGGATGGCGGCGCTGGTGGCGGCCACGCCGTTCTCGCGGTTGGCAAAGGCGTAGGATTGTGCCCCCAGCTCGACCCGGGCGACATCACCCAGCACCAGCTTGGCGCCATCAGTACCGGCTCGCAGCACGATGGCGGCGAACGCCTCGGGGGTCGTCAGTTGGCCTTGCACCGTGAGGGGGACCGTCAGGCGCTGGCCAGGCAGGGCGGGTTCGTCGCCGAGGCGCCCAGGCGCTATCTGCACGTTCTGCTGCTCGATGGCCTGTGCCACCTCGCTGATGGTCAACCCAAAGGCGGCGAGCTTGCCCGGATCCACCCATATTCGCATGGCCTGCTCTGCGCCGAACAGCTGCACCCGTCCCACGCCCTCGATGCGGCGCAGCTCCTGGACGATATTGCGGGCCATGTAGTCGTTCAGCGCTATTTCATCGAAGCGGCCATCCGGTGAGGTCATGCCGACCATCATCAGAAAGCCGGACGAGGCGGACTCCACCTGCAGGCCGTTTTGTCGTACCGCCTGTGGCAGCCGGGGTTCGACCGCCTTGATGCGGTTTTGCACGTCCATCTGGGCCAGCTCGGGGTCGGAACCCGGCTTGAAGGTGGCGGTGATCTGCGCGCTGCCCGAGGCGTCCACCGACGACTCGAAGTAGAGCAGGTTCTTGACTCCCGACAGCTCGCGCTCGATCAGGCTCACAACCGCATCGTTCAGGGTCTGCGGCGTGGCGCCCGGATAGGTGGCATAGAGGGTCACCGACACCGGCGCCACCGAGGGATAGCGGGAGATGGGCAACTTGGGAATGGCGATGACCCCCGCCAGTACGATGAAGAGGGCTATCACCCAGGCAAACACCGGGCGATGAATGAAAAACTGCGGCATGAAATGTCTCCGATTCAGCGGGTGTGGGTGCCGGCTTACTGGCCGGCAACAAGGGGCTGCCAGGGGTGGGCAATAACCTGAACACCCGGGGTCAGGCGGTCGATCCCCTCGATCACCACCCGTTGTCCGGCGCTGAGCCCGGATACGATGCGGTACTGGCGCGCCACCAGCTCACCGGTTGTGACAGCTATTTGCTGTGCCTGCCCCTGGTCATCCACCACCCACACGCTGGTCTGGCCCGATGTACGCACCACCGCCTGCTGGGGCACGCTCAGAGCGTTGGCATAGCGGGCACGGGGAATGCGCGCCTGCACGTAGAGACCGGGCAGCAGGCGCCGCTCCGGGTTGTCCACCAGCACCCGCAGCAGCACGTCACCGGTACCGGCATCCACCTCGATGCCGGAGAAGAGGATGTGCCCCTGCATGCCGAGCGGCTTGCCATTGCTGCCGAGGATCTCCACCGTCAGTTCAGGCGCCATCGACCCTGTCTGCTGGCGCAGGACTTCCAGTACCGAGGCCGGTTGACGCACATCGACGTAGACCTGATCGATCTGCTGGATCCTGGCCATGGGGGTGGCATCGGTCGGCGACACCAGGGCCCCTTCGCTCACCAGGGCCTGATCGATGCGCCCGGCGATGGGGGCCTCCACGCTGGCAAATTGCAGGTTCAGCTGGTGCCGGGCCAGGGTCGCCCTGGCCTGGGCCACGTCGGCGGCCGCCTGATCCCGCTGGGAGACGGCGTCGTCATAGGTCTGGCGGCTGATGGCCTCGGTGCGCAGCAGCGGCACCAGACGGTCAATCTGGATGCGCGCGCGGGCCAGCACGGCCTCGGCTCGCTGCAATGCGGCGGCGGCGCTGTCGACATCCGCCTTGAAGGGGGCCGGGTTTATCTGGAACAGCACTGTGCCTGCGTTGATTTCGGCGCCCTGCTCGAACAGGCGGCGCTGCACAATGCCGCTTATCTGGGCGCGAATTTCGGCGCTGCGCACCGCGGCCACCCGGGCGGGCAGATCCTCGCTGATGACCAGGTCCTGCCCTGCCAGCGTCATCACCGACACCTGAGGAAGGGCTGGCGCGTCTTGCGCTTGCGGCGCCCCATCGCAACCTGCCAACCCGAATACGGCAATGACGGCAAGCAGAGCGCCCGCATACCGCTGTCTGACAAACATCATACTCACCTCGTTAAACCGTCTCCCCGGCATGGTGTTGCCGCGAGAGCACATCGAGCGGGCATTATGGAGAGGGGCTATTGCGAATGATTCGAGGCTTTGTGGAGAATCCATGGAGGCGGTGATAAAGTTCAAACCCACCATTTTCGAGGCCGACCATGTCGTATCTTCCTGCCTCCGCCAGCCCGGCGGCCCAGTCACTGGTACTGATTGCAGAGGATGAAGCCGAGATCGCCGAGATCCTCGCCGCTTACCTGCAACGCCACGGATTGCGCACTTTGCATGCCGCCGATGGCCGTGTAGCCCTGGCCATGCACCAGACATGCAAACCCGATCTCCTGCTGCTGGATGTGCAGATGCCGCAGCTCGACGGCTGGCAGGTGCTCAGCGAGATCCGGGCCCGTGGCGACACGCCGGTGATCATGCTGACCGCCCTGGATCAGGACCTCGACAAGCTGATGGGGCTGCGCATGGGGGCGGATGACTATGTGGTCAAACCCTTCAATCCGGCCGAAGTGGTGGCCCGGGTACAGGCAGTGCTCAGACGCAGCCAGGCAGCAAAACAGGCCACGGCCCGGGTGTTGCGGGTCGGCCCCTTCCAGATCGATCTGGAGAGCCACGAGGCCAGCCTTTGCCGCGATGAGGGGCAACTGGTGCTGGATCTGACCCTGACCGAGTTCAAGTTGCTCGCCTCCCTGATGCGGGCGCCGAAACGGGTGTTCAGCCGCGCCGAACTGCTGACCCACTGCCTACCAGAGGGGGATACCCAGGAGCGCACGGTGGACAGCCACATCAGCAAGCTGCGCAAGAAGCTGGAGGCGCACGGCATCCAGGGGGTGCCCGCCAGTGTCTGGGGCGTAGGCTATCGCTTCGGGGGCGATGCATGACATCGGCCCCCGGCCTGCGCAGGCAGATCATCCGCTCCCTGGGGCTGATGGCGCTTGGCATCATCTCCCTCGCGGTGATCGGCACCTATGTGTTCTACGCCATTGCCGTGACCTATGTGCCTGGCAGCATCTCCGAGAGCTGGATACCCTCCAGGGTCGAGATGCTCTGGATAGGCTCGACCATTCTGATTGCATTGGGGATGGCGCTGTACGTGGCGGTTCGCCTCTCTCGGCGCATCCTGACCCCGCTCAATTCGGTGGCGAACAGCCTGCGCGAGGTGGCAGAGGGCAAACTCGATGCGCGCGTGCCGCTGGATGAACAGGCAATTGGGGAGACGGCGCAACTGGTGCGGGACTTCAACACCATGGCCGAACGGCTGCAGAGCATGACCCGCGAGCGGGAGTTCTGGAATGCCGCCATCGCCCACGAATTGCGCACCCCGGTGACCATCTTGCGCGGCCGTTTGCAGGGGCTGGCCGAAGGGGTATTTCCGCCAGAGCGTGAACTCTTCGAAGGCTTGCTGCGTCAAGTGGAGGGGTTGACCCACCTGATCGAAGACTTGCGGGTGCTCAGTCTCAACGACAGCGGCCATCTGGAGTTGCAACGAGAGGAGAGCAGGTTGGCAGACGAGCTTGCCGTGGTGCTCGAGGCGTTTGCCGCCTCTCTGGCCGCGAGCGGTTTCACCCTTAAGCGGGAGCTCGATGCCGAACTCCTTGTTTGTTGCGATGCACTTCGCATCCGTCAGGCTCTGATGGCGCTGCTGGAGAATGCCCAGAAGCATGGGGTGCCGGGCCTGCTGACCGTGCGTCTGTATCGCTCGGGCACCCTGTGCGTCCTGAGTGTGGAAGACGAGGGGCCCGGCATCAGCGAGGAGGTCGCCGCCCATATCTTCGAGGCGTTTCGCCGGGGGGATCCGTCACGTTCGCGCAAGAGCGGCGGCAGCGGGCTCGGACTGGCCGTGGTCAAGGCCATTGTCGAGGCCCACGGTGGCAGTGTGGTTTGCCAACCCGCTAAAAGTGGAGGAACAATGTTCCTTCTCTCATGGCCTATATCGTTCAATTCTCAGTTGTCCTGAAATATACCTTGTTGTTTAAATAGTCAATTTTGTCCCATTGGACTAGGTTTTCGTCATATCCCATAGCTTAATGAGTGTACTAATGGGTTAAAGCATAATTGTCCACGGGCTGGGGCAGGATGGCCCTACATTTTGGCTCCACATAGCAACTTGAGCGTTTGGGCTCTGGCCTAGTTATCGCTAAGCAAGTCGACCAATATGGTTTGTGGTGTCTGGTGGGTTATTGCTCGATGTGGAGTTGTGGTTGCTGGCCGATGGCAGCGGTTATCTGCCGAGGGATCAAAGTCTTGTAATCACGCAAGTCATGCATGGTTGGGCTTCCCAACACCCTAGATGTGAGGAACTACATGACGTTGTGGGGATGATTGTCTACAGCGATTGCTTGAGACGGTTGATGTCTCGTTGATAGCTACGGCGGTGGCTATGCCAAATCACCCGCTCGGTAGCAGCCTCCAGTAGCGCAGTGGTCATGGTGCGGGGAAGAACCAGATTTGCGCCAGCCCATTTATCCAGGTCCAGCACGCCGGAACGCACCAGACTGGCCAACTGCTTATCAAACTCTTGGGCCAGCTTCAGCGCAATGAACTCCTCGATATGGACTCGGAGCCTGGTAATATCAGCCTCTGGCTCCATTGGTGGTGCATTGGGCGTTGTCATGGTCATGTATGGCAGCTCCAATGCGGCGTGTCATTGGTACCATGGTTGACGTAGGACCCGACCATTACCCGTTGCAACTCGCCAACCGGCTAACCCGCAGCATTACAGACACAGCGAAAGCGGGCGAAGTTAATCTCTCGCGGCAGATGTTCACGCATATCCCGTGGACTGACAAAGAGCGTGGTCTTGTGCTGCACCGGGTTGGGGGCTATCAGTGGCCCGCCAATTCGTCGCCTCTCCACATCGTGGGCATAGGCAAATCCCGGCATTATCAACTGTTGACAGATGAGCTTGGAGAGAGCTGGATGGGTACACATGGCTTCCGCTACGGCGGCCTGGCTAAAGCTATCGTTGAACTCAATCATTGGTGTTTGAACGGTAGGCCGCTGCCAGCAGCGCAAACTGTTCGACCAGGTGACTGATGCTGATGCCCAGTTCATCACTTACCCCATCACCCAGACGGTGATGCAGGTGTGCCATGTCTTCAGAGATACGTTGGGCTATCTGGGCGGTTGAGCTCGATAGTGAGCTTGTCAGCGTTAGGGTGATGGCGAGATTCATCGCATCTCTCCCCAAGGAACTTGGTCCCACAGTGACAGTCGGGTCAGCACGTCTTGCGCCAACGCTTGCTGAAACTGCTGTATTACCTTGACCAAACGAGGTGCCTGCTCAGGGCTCCCTCTCCATTCGCTCGACTGGTACAGCTTAGCGCGGCTTGCTTCTCATCTTCTCATCTTCTCATCGTTGCCAAGATTCTGGCTTTGTACTCGAGTCATGTCAGCTGGCTGAAATAGACAAAGGTGGATCAATCCAGCGGAGTTTGCGTTCGCCACTGCTCAGCCCTGTGTGCTGGTTTGCTCACTCTCCCTCACCAGCTCGAGGAAGGCGCGCATGGCGGGGGTGATGCTGTGCTGGCGGGTGATGAAGGCGGTGTGGCCGATGTCGCGTTGCGGCGCCAGCGGCAGGCAGACCAGATCCGAGAGCTTGCTGGCGGATCGGGCGAGGCCGGCACTGACGATGGCCCAGCCCAGCCGGTGGCGCACGGCGCTCACCAGGTGAAACAGGGAGTCGGTTTCCAGTACCACGTCAAGCCGGATGCCGGCCCGCTCGGCGGCGCGGTCCAGGTACTTGCGAAACTGCATGGTGCGGCTGGGCAGTACCAGCGGCTGCTGCTGCAGTGCGGTCAGGGTCAGCTCGTCGCCGGGGAGGCGCTGATCCGCCTCGTCGCGGTTCATCAGCACCGCCATCTGGTTGTGCCCCTGGGGATAGAGGTGAAAAGTCTGTCTGGCGCCGCCGGTGAGCGGCTCGTCAAACCCCAGCCCGATGTCGCACTGGTGCAGCTCCAGCTGTGACAGCAGGGCTTCGTTGCTGAGCACCGACAGGCGAATGACGATGTCGGGGTAGCGCTGCTTGCAGCGGGCGATGAGCGGCATGATGTCGACATTGGACTGGGGCACTATGCCGATGCGCAGGGTGCCGGAGAGCTCGCCATGAAACAGCGCCAGCTCCTGCTTGAGCGCCTCCTGCTCCAGCAGCATCCGCTCGGCATACTGGCGCACCAGCTCGCCCGCTTCGGTGAGGGCGACGAACTGGCTGGTACGCACCACCAGATCGGTGCCGAGGTTCTTCTCCAGCGCCGTGATGCTGGCCGAGAGGGTCGGCTGGGTGATGTGACAGGCCTTGGCCGCCCTGGCAAAATGCTGGTGTTTGGCCAGCTCGTGGAAATAGTGCAGCTGCTTGATGTTCATGATCATTCGGGAGGCGAGGATGAATCTAAAAATTAATCAATTGAAAAAACATCGTCAATAGAACAACTCTATTGCCATATAGATTTATTTCATTGGTTTTGCGTCTGCCGCCTCTCTAAACTTGAATGCAGTTTGCATTTTTAGGCCAACCTGCATGCCTGCCTACGTGCCCGTCGACATCCCCGTCAATTTGCCTACCTCGCCTTCACTGGATCATTTGGTGGAGGAGGTAGCCGTCGCCATCAACATCAATGGCATCAACCATGCGGTGATGATGGCGACCCCGGACGATCTCGACGACTTTGCCGTCGGCTTTCTGTTTGGCGAGGGGATCATCCGGCACAACCACGAGGTCCATGACATCCAGGTTGCGCCAGCCGAACAGGGTATTGTGCTGGATGTGACCATCGCCAACCGCTCCCTGGCCGCCTTGACCGAGCACAAGCGCCGGCTGACCGGGGCGACCGGTTGCGGTATCTGCGGCGTGGCGGCGGTAGAGCAGGCGCTGCCCGCACTGCCGGTGTTGCCGCTGACGCCGCCGCTGGATGGGGCCTTGCTGGCGGGGCTGCGCCCGCAGATCGCCCAGTGGCAGCTCAAGGGTCAGCAGCATGGCGCCCTGCATGCGGCGCTGGCGCTGGATGCCGAGGGCCGGATCCTGCATTGCCGGGAAGATATCGGGCGCCACAATGCCCTCGACAAGCTGATCGGCCTGCTGCTGCGCCGGCACAGTGCATGCGACACCCTGGTGGTAACCAGCCGCTGTGGCAGCGAACTGGTGCAAAAAGCCGCCCGTTTCGGTGCCTGTCACCTCATCTGCCTGGCATCGCCCAGCCAGCTGGCGATCAGGCTGGCCCTCAAATACAACCTCAACGTCGTTCATATTCCCAAGTTTGATGCCCCGGTCAGCTATTCGAGCTATCGCCCGGCGGATCCCATCGGAGAGTGCCATGAGTCATATTGAAAAGCCCGCCAAAGCCGGCGGTTTTTCGTCCCTGCAATCCACCATGAAACAGGTGCTGCGCAGCCAGAAGACCCGTCAGAACATCAAGAACCTGCTGCGAGTCAACCAGACCGACGGCTTCGACTGCCCGGGCTGCGCCTGGGGTGACAACGACCACGGCACCTTCCAGTTCTGTGAAAACGGCGCCAAGGCGGTGGCCTGGGAATCTACCGGCAAGACGGTGGGGGCTGAGTTTTTCGCCGCCCATTCGGTGCGCCAGCTGGCGACCCAGAGCGACTACTGGCTCGAGTATCAGGGGCGGCTGACCGAGCCGATGCGCTACAACCCGGCGACCGATCACTACGAGCCGATAAGCTGGGATGATGCCTTTGCCCTGATTGCCGACACCCTCAAGGGGCTGAATAGCCCGGACGAGGTGGAGTTTTACACCTCGGGGCGTGCCAGCAACGAAGCTTCTTATCTTTATCAGCTGTTTGGCCGCCTGTTTGGTACCAACAACTTCCCCGACTGCTCCAACATGTGCCACGAGGCGAGCGGGGTAGCGCTGATCCAGTCGGTCGGCATCGGCAAGGGGACTGTGGTGCTGGATGACTTCGACCAGGCCGATGCGGTGTTCGTCTATGGCCAGAATCCGGGTACCAACCACCCGCGCATGATGAATGCCCTGCGCCAGGCGGTGCGCGGTGGCTGCAAGATCGTCAGTTTCAACAACTTGAAAGAGGTGGCGCTGGAGCGCTTCGCCAGCCCGCAGAGCCCGCTCGAGCTGCTGACTCCGGCGGCCACCACCATCAGCCACCAATACCTGACGCCGAAACTGGGGGGCGACATGGCCGCCATGCGTGGCATGGCCAAGTACATCCTGGAAGAGGCGCCAGAGGCGGTGGATCGCGACTTCATCGCCCGCCACACCCGCCACTTTGCCGACTACGAGGCACAGGTACGGGCCACCGACTGGGCGGCGATCGAGCAGCAATCCGGCCTGACTCGCGCCGAGATCGTGCAGGCCACCCGGGTCTTTGCCGCCAGCCAGCGCATCATCAGCTGCTGGGCCATGGGGGTGACCCAGCATCTGCACTCGGTCGACACCATCCGCGAAATCGTCAACCTGCACCTGATGCGCGGCCAGATTGGCAAGCCGGGAGCAGGGCTCTGTCCGGTACGGGGCCACAGCAACGTGCAGGGCAATCGCACCATGGGGATCAACGAAAAGCCCACCGCCGCCTTTATCGAGCGGCTCGAGCGTCACCTGCAGGTGAGTCTGCCGCGGGCCGCAGGTCACAACGTTTACGAGGCGCTCAAGGCGCTGCATGAGGGCAAGAGCAAGGTGCTCATCTGCCTGGGTGGCAACCTGGCGGCAGCGGCGCCCGATACCGACTTCACCTACGGGGCGATGAAAAAGGCCGAGCTCAACGTGCAGATCAGCACCAAGCTCAACCGCAGCCATCTGCAGGTGGGCAAGGCGGCGCTGATCCTGCCCTGCCTCGGCCGCACCGAGCTCGATATCCAACACAGCGGCAACCAGAAGATCACGGTGGAGGACACCTTCAGCATGGTGCACGCCTCGACCGGCGCAGCCGAGCCGGTGTCGCCGCTCTGCCTCTCCGAAACCGACATAGTGGCGCGGATGGCTCATGCCACCGTGGGCAGCGAGCGAGTCGACTGGCTGACCCTGCGTGATGACTATGCACGCATCCGCGATCTCATAGAGCAGACCATCGCCGGCTTTGCCGATTTCAATGTCCGTATCCAGCAGCCGTGCGGTTTTCATCTCGATAACTCCGCGGCGCTGCTGACCTGGAATACCGCGAGCGGCAGTGCAGAGTTTCGTGCCAGCACCCTGCCGCAATCGGTGTTGCCGGAGTGTACCCGTCATGCCGAGCAGATGTCGGATCAGCCGGTGTTGCTGCTGCAGAGCCTGCGCTCCCACGATCAGTACAACACCACCATCTATGGCATGGATGATCGCTATCGTGGCATCAAGGGCCAGCGTAACGTGGTGTTCATGAACGAGGCGGATGCCCGCCAGCTTGGCTTTGCCGAAGGGGACAGGGTCGACATGGCGGCCATCTGCAACGACGGGCGCGAGCGCAGCGTGACGGGTTTTGTGGTGGTGATCTACGAGATCCCGCGCGGCAACATCGCGGCCTACTATCCGGAGACCAACCCGCTGGTGCCCATTGACAGCATAGGGGCGGGCTCGTTTACCCCGACCTCCAAGTCCATCCCGGTGCTGGTGACCGCCTCCAATCGGCAGGACAATCTGTTGCTGCTATGAGCTGAGAGGTTTGCAGGCTAGCCGGTTCAAGCCGGCCTGCCCCAGGCAGCAGAACCCGGACATCCTATAAACAACAACGCCGCATAAGCTATGCGGCGTTGTTGTTTTTCAGCTCTGGTGCCGGTAACAGGAGTCGAACCCGCGACCTTCGCATTACGAATGCGCTGCTCTACCAACTGAGCTATACCGGCGTGCCACTAGATTCCTGAAAACCCGGGGGCAAGTCAATGAGCTGGACTCGGTTTTATGAGTGAGCTCATGGAGTTACGGTCAAGGTCAGAGGTCGGCGAACTCCGGAATATGGGCCCGGCCGCGGCTTTCGAGAAAATCGAGCAGGGCGCGGGGGGAGCGCGCCAGGATCCGCTCTTCTGGGAAGCCGGCCTCGGTCACCAGCCGGTGGCAGTGCTCGAAATCCCCGAGGCTGAAGGCCACGTGGGAATCTGAGCCGAAGGTGAGGTAGGCCCCCATGTCCCGCGCCGCCTCGACGATGGCGCGGCAGTTGCCTTCACTGCCCGGGCGGGAGTGGCTGAAGGAGGAGTTGTTGAGCTCCAGCGCCACCCGATACTCTGCCGCTGCCTTGACCACCGCCTGGATATCGATGGGGAAGGCGGGATTGCCGGGGTGGCTTATCATGTCGACCCGGCCGCTCTTGATGGCGTTGATCATGGCCTGGGTGTGGGTGGCCTGGTCGCAGGGGGGGAACACTGGTTCGTGGAAGCCCGCCATGATCATGTCGAGCCGCGACTCGTAGCGCTCGGGGAAGTCTATCTCGCCGTCGATGTTCTTGATGTTGGCTTCGATGCCGCGCAGGATGCCGACCCCGTCGACCACCCGTGGCAACACGTGCAGGTTGACGAAGTGCCAGAAGTGGGGGGCATCGGCCATGTCGGGGCCATGATCCGTGGTGGCGAACAGCTTGATCCCCTTTGCCTTGGCGATGGGCAAGTAGTCGTGAATGGTGCTGTAGGCGTGGGTGCTGGCGACGGTGTGGGTGTGGGTATCGACCGTGTACTTCATCTTATCTTCCCCTCTGGCGTGAGGGGCCAGCATAGCAAAGGCGGCGGGTCGAGACCATGTGGTGGCTTGTCATACTTTGTCACAAATTGAGTGCAGGTTGACAAAGTTTGAACACGCTTGGCGGCCATGATGGATGCATCGATGAAAGCCTGAACTCGCATCGATGGGTTGGATCAGGATGGTGCAACCTCATTTCCCCGCCGTCGCGCCCTGCGACGGTTTTTTTTGCCCGTTTGCCTGCGTGCTGGGTGGCTGCAGGGTAAAAAAATGCCCAACTAGCATGGAGCAGGTTGGGCGAGACTTAATGTTTAATTGCAGTGGCATAGATATAGAGTCCGATTCGTCCGTGAAGTTCCCGCCTTGTTCCCCATTTTCATGAAAAACATTTCACTAACACCTGTTCACATTCTCTTGACACAAAAGGTTGTGAAACGTACTTTTTAAACATTCGTTTAAGTGAGGTGTCCTGTGAGTAAAATCGATACCAAAAACCGCATTCTCGATGCCGCCGAGGTGTTGTTTGCCGAACGGGGGTTTGCCGATACCTCTTTGCGTCTGATCACCAGCGAGGCCGATGTCAATCTGGCCTCGGTGAACTACCACTTCGGCTCCAAGAAGGAGTTGATCCAGGCGGTGCTCGATCGCTATCTGAGTCTGTTCATGCCCGAGCTGGATGCACGCCTGCATACCCTGATGGCGCAGGAGCAGCTGACCTTGCTGCAGGTGTTCGAGAGTTTCGTCGACCCGCTGATGAAGCTGGTGGCGGTGCGCACCAACGGTCCGGCCATCTTCATGCAGCTGCTGGGACGCGGCTACATCGACAGCCAGGGCCACCTGCGCCGCTTCATCACCGCCCATTACGGCCCCATTTTGCAGCGGATCACCCAGGCAATCTCCAAGGCCAACCCTGAGTTGTCGCCGGCGGATCTGTTCTGGCGGCTGCACTTCACCCTGGGCACCGTCGTGTTCACCATGGCTTCGGCCGATGCGCTGCGCGACATCGCCCAGGCCGATTTCGGCCAGCAGCTCGATGTGGAGGGGCTGGTACGAAACGTCATTCCTTATCTGGCGTCCGGTGTCGGGGCGCCCGTGGAGTCGACCAGGCTCTCCCTGGCCGTGTAACAACCAACAATAAATCAACGGAAACAGTGAAATAGAAGGAACTTGAGTATGATCACATTGCTTATCCTGCTGGTGCTGGCGATAGCCGTCGTGCTCGGCGTGCCCTCCATCCGTAAAAAGGTGGTCACCCGCCCGGTGTTCGGCATCTTCAAGAAGATACTGCCGCCCTTGTCTGCCACCGAGCGGGAGGCCATGGAAGCTGGCTCCGTCTGGTGGGATGGCGAGTTGTTTCGCGGCAACCCCGACTGGAAAAAACTGCACGGCTACGGCAAGGCCGAGCTGACCGCCGAGGAGCAGGCCTTCATCGACAACCAGGTCGAAACTCTGCTCGCCATGGTCGACGACTTCAAGATCGTCAACGAAACCAAAGACCTGCCGGAACCGGTGTGGGACTATCTGAAAAAGGAAGGCTTCTTCTCTCTGATCATCCCGAAATCCTACGGCGGCCGTGAGTTCTCCGCGATTGCCAACTCCACCATCGTTACCCGCATCGCGACCAAGAGCCTGAGCGTGGCAGTCACCGTCATGGTGCCGAACTCCCTCGGCCCGGGCGAGCTGCTGATGCACTACGGCACCCAGGCCCAGAAGGACTTCTGGCTGCCAGGGCTGGCCAACGGCAAGGAAGTGCCCTGCTTCGCCCTGACCGGGCCGGAAGCGGGCTCCGATGCCGGCGCCATTCCTGACAAGGGGATCGTCTGCAAGGGGATGCACAAGGGTGAAGAGGTGCTGGGTATTCGCCTCAACTGGAACAAGCGCTACATCACTCTGGCTCCCCGTGCCACCGTGCTGGGGCTGGCGTTCAAGCTCTATGACCCGGAAAAACTGCTGGGTGACAAGGAAGAGCTGGGTATCACCTGCGCGCTCATCCCCACCAGTCACCCAGGCGTGCGCGTCGGCGATCGCCACTACCCCATGGGGCTGGCGTTCCTGAACGGCCCGACCTTCGGCAAGGATGTATTCATTCCGCTCGACTGGATCATCGGTGGCCCGGATTACGCCGGTCGCGGCTGGCGCATGCTGGTGGAGTGCCTCTCCGCCGGGCGCGGCATCTCGCTGCCTGCCCTTGGCACCGCCTGTGGTCACATGGCGAGCCGCACCGTCGGCGCCTACTCCTACGTGCGCAAACAGTTCGGCATGTCCATCGGCAAGTTTGAAGGGGTGCAGGAAGCGCTGGCCCGCATCGGCGGCCTCACCTATCAGCTGGAAGGGGCCCGTCGCATGACCGCCGGCTCCCTGGATCTCGGTCAGGCACCGGCCATCGTCACCGCGATTTCCAAGTACCACATGACCGAGATGGCGCGCCAGATCATGGATGACTCCATGGACATCCACGCCGGCCGAGCCATCCAGCTGGGCCCGAAAAACTACACCGGCTACGCCTACATGGGCATTCCGGTGGCCATCACGGTGGAAGGGGCCAACATCCTGACCCGCAACCTGATGATCTTCGGGCAGGGGGCTACCCGCTGCCACCCGTACGTGTTCGCCGAGCTGGAAGCGGCGGCCGATACCGACGTGGAGCGCGGTCTCGAGAAGTTTGACGCCCTGCTGATGAAGCACATCGCCTTCGGCGCCGGCAACTTCTTCGGTTCCCTGTTCCAGGGGCTGACCCTGGGCCAGTTCAACAGTGCCCCGGTGGCCGGTGAAACCGCCCGCTACTACAAGCAGCTCTCTCGCATGAGTAAAGGGCTGGCGCTGTGCGCCGACGTCTCTATGCTGATGCTGGGCGGCGATCTCAAGCGCAAGGAGATGATCTCCGCCCGTCTGGGTGACGTGCTGAGCCACCTCTACCTGGCCTCTGCCACCCTCAAGCACTACGAGGATCAGGGCCGCATGGTCTCCGATCTGCCGTTCGTGCAGTACGCGGTGGAGCGCAACCTCTACCTGATTGGCAAGGCGTTCGAGGGCTTCTTCCAGAACTTCCCGAACAAGGTGGTGGGTGCCGTGCTCAAGCGGGTGGTGTTCCCGTTCGGCGTCGGTTACAAGATGCCGGCCGACGATCGCTGCCACGCCATCTGCCTGGCCATGATGAAGCCGGGTGAGTTCCGCGACCGTCTGACCGCGCTCTGCTATGTCGGCAAGGACGAGGCTGATCCGGTCGGCCTGATGGAGCGTGCCTTCCAGGCTATGGTCTCGGTGCAGCCCTACGAGAAGAAGCTGGTGCAGGCCCAGAAAGAGGGCAAGCTGCCCCGCAAACTGGCGCTGCCGGAGCT
Organism: Aeromonas dhakensis; assembly: GCF_002285935.1. Classification (NCBI taxonomy): domain Bacteria; kingdom Pseudomonadati; phylum Pseudomonadota; class Gammaproteobacteria; order Aeromonadales; family Aeromonadaceae; genus Aeromonas; species Aeromonas dhakensis. The sequence goes on along the minus strand of NZ_CP023141.1, from coordinate 4,218,150 downwards.
GGTTGCCGCTGCTCTGTCTCAATCCATCCTGAGCAAGGACGAGGCGGACAAGCTGCTGGCCGCCGATGCCCTGCGCTACGAGGCGATCCAGGTGGACAACTTCGCCCCGGGCGAGCTGGAGGGGTTATCCCAGCAAAATCCGGTGGTGCACGCCGCCTGAGAGGGCACTCGCTCCTGAATCTGAAACCGGCCGATATGGCCGGTTTTTTTGTTTGTTAACCATGCATTTACAACCTCGATTAATTCCAGTTTAATGCAATGGCCCCCCACCCTTGGGGCAGGAAGCAAGGCCAGCGGAATGGCCGACAACAACAAACTCAGGAAGAGTGAATGAATCTCGCCAAAACGGCGATCGAACGTCCCATCTGGGTGGCGGTCTCGATCGTGCTGATTTTTCTGCTGGGCCTGCTCAGCATCCGGGGGCTGCCGATCCAGCTGTTTCCCGACATCGATCGCCCGCACCTCAACATCTCGGTGGACTGGCGCTCGGCCTCACCCCAGGAGATGGAGTCGGAGATAACCGACCCCATCGAGCAGGAGATGCAGGGGGTGCAGGGGCTCAAGAATCTCACCAGCAACAGCTTCCCCGGCTTCACCGAGATCGATCTGGAGTTTGCCCTCGGCACAGACATGCAGCGGGCCCAGCTTGACGTCATCTCCCGCCTGAACCGGGTCTCCGGGTTGCCGGACAAGATAGGCGGTCCCTACGTCAACAACTACAGCAACAACGACACCCTGACCTTCTTCTTCATCCAGCAGCTGCCCGGCGCCAAGGGGCCGATCGACGATCACCAGGCGCTGATCGAGGCGCGGATAAAACCCGAGCTGGAGCGGATCCCCGGGGTATCGACCGTCGACATCCAGGGGATCAACGAGCGCCAGATCCAGATCCGTTTCGACCCCTACCGCGCCGCCGAGCTGGGGGTGGAGATCCCGGTGCTGGCCAGCCGGGCCGGCACCGGCTGGGACGTCTCCGCCGGCACCCTCGACATCGGCCGTTGGGAGTACAAGCTGCGCTTTGCCGGCCGCTACGACGTGGCGACCCTGGGAGACAAGGTGGTGGACTGGCGCGACGGCCTGCCCATCTATCTGCGGGACGTGGCGGAGATCCAGCTGGCCCGGGAGGAGAACCCGGTGCTGCGCATCCAGAACGGCAACACCGCCATCGCGGCGCAGATCTTCAAGGAGAGCGGGGCCAACGCCCTGGCGGCGCTGGAGGCGATCAAGCTCAAGGTGGGCGAGCTCAACCGCGAGGTGCTGGAGCCGGTCGGCCTGCACATGGAGCAGTCGTTCGACGCCTCCCTCTACATCAACCGGGCGGTGAGCATGGTAACCGCCAACCTGGGGCTCGGCGTGCTGCTCTCCTGCGCCATCCTCTGGGTCTTTCTGCGCCGGCTCAAGGCGACCCTGATGATCGCGATCGCCATCCCCATCAGCATCATGCTCACCTTTTGTCTGCTCAAGGTACTGGGACGCACCCTCAACGTCATCTCGCTGGCGGGCATCGCCTTTGCGGTCGGCATGGTGCTCGATGCCGCCATCGTGGTGCTGGAGAGCATCTATCGGCGCCACGAGCGAGGGGATCTGAGCAAGGGGGAGGCGGCGTTGGAAGGTGCCAGCCGGGTGTGGACCGCCCTGGTGGCCTCCACCCTGACCACGGTTGCCATCTTCCTGCCGGTGCTGCTGCTCAACGACGTCGAGGGGCAGCTGTTTGCAGACCTTGCGCTCACCATCGCCTGCGCCGTCACCGTCTCCATGCTGGTGGCGGTGACCGTGCTGCCGGCGGTGGCGGCGCGCTGGATGGGGCGCGAGCGGCTGACTGACCCCTATGAGGCGTTGTGGCAGGGTACCACCCGCCACGTGATCCGCTGGACGGCGACGCCCCGCCGGCGCTGGACCGTCATCACCCTGATGATGAGCCTGCCGGCGCTGGCGACCTGGGCCCTGCTGCCGAAGATGGACTACCTGCCGGACGTGAAGCGCGACGCGGTGGATGTCTGGATGAACTTCACCCCGGGCTTCAACCTCAAGGCCCAGCGCGAGGAGGTGATCGACACGCTCATCGCCAGGCTGGATCCCTATATGAAGGGGGAGCAGGAGCCGGCTCTCAAGAACTACTACATCTTGCGCTACCCTGGCGGCGCCCAGATCGGGGTACGGCCGAAAGAGGAGGACCAGATCAAGGTGCTGGAGCAGCTGCTGATGAAGCAGTTGCTGGTGGGTATCCCCGACACCCAGGTGTTTGGCGGTCAGGGGTCGCTGTTCGGCGGCTTTGACAGCGAGAACGGCATCTCCCTGTTGCTGCAGGGAGGTGATCTGGTTGAGCTCTATCGGGCGGCGCGGGCCGCCATGGCCATCGTCAAGCAGGATCTGCCGGGGGCCCAGGTCAGGCCGCAGCCGGATCTCGATTTCACCGCCCCCGAGCTGCGGTTGGTGCCGCAGGACAGGCGCCTCGCCGAGGTGGGTTGGGATCGTACCCCCATGCCCGCCATCATCCAGACCTTCGGCGACGGGCTGCGGGTTGGCGAGTATTTCGACGGGGAGGAGCGGCTCGACATCATGCTGATGGGACAGACCTCGGCCAACCCGGATGAACTCAAGGCGGTGCCGCTGGCGACCCCGTCCGGGCGCATCGTGCCGCTCGGCGAGCTGCTGCGGGTGGAGCACGACATGGGGCCGGCCAGCATCTTTCGGGCTGACGGGCGGCGCAGCATCAGCCTGCAGATCTCACCCCCGGCGGGGATGAGCATGGAGCAGGTGCTGGACACCCTGCAGAGCAAGAGTTTTGCCGCCATCCGGCCGCTGCTGCCGGCTGGCGGCGAGCTGCGGGTCTCCGGCAATGCCGACAGCCTGCAGCAGGCGCTCGGCAACCTGGGGGCCATCTTCCTGTTTGCGGTGATGATCCTGCTGATCCTGTTGTGGGGGGTCTTTGCCTCCCTCAAGGATGCGGTGCTGGTGCTGCTCACCCTGCCGCTTGCCACCGTCGGCGGCGTGCTGGCGCTCTACCTGAGCGGCCTGCTGGTGCCGCTGCCGATGGATCTGCTGACCATCATCGGCTTCGTCATCCTGCTGGGGCTGGTGGTCAACAACGCCATCCTGCTGGTGCACCAGACCCGCACGGCGGAGCGGGAGGGGATGAGCCGCCAGCAGGCGGTGGCCGATGCCCTGCAAAGCCGGATGCGACCCATCGCCATGACCAGCCTCACCAGCATCTTCGGCATGCTGCCGCTGATGCTGAGCCCGAGCGAGGGCAGCGAAATCTACCGGGGGCTGGCCACCGTCATCGTTGGCGGCATGAGTTGCAGCACCCTGTTTACCCTGGTCCTGCTGCCCGCCTTCCTGCGGCTGGGTGAGCGGGTCGACGTGCCGCAGGCCATTCGGCAGCGGGCCTGAGCAAGGAGCTCATCGATGACACACGGTTTTACAAGGATGGTTGTGGGCGCGGCGCTGCTGGCGGGGGGCGTGTTCCCCGCGCTGGCACAGGGCAAGATGGTGACCCTGGCGGACGTGACCCGGGGGGAGGCGGCGGCCAGCATCTGGGTCAGCGGCACGGTGGCGAGCCGCCAGCAGGCGGCGCTCAGCGCCGAGGTGAGCGGCCGGGTGGAGTGGATCGCCGAGTTCGGCAGCCGGGTCAGCAAGGGGGATGAGCTGCTGCGCCTCGACAGCGCGGCGCTGCGGCTCTCGCTGGAGCAGGCCCAGGCCGAGCAGGCCAAGTGGGAGAGCAACGTGCGCTTTGCCCGCGCCGAGTTTGGCCGGCTGGCGACCCTGCATCGTCAGAAGAGCGCCTCCCAGAGCCAGTACGACAAGGCGCGCTACGACGTGGAGCAGGCTGAACTGGCCGAGCGGCTGGCGCGGGTGCAGGTGCGCCAGATTGAGGAGCAGCTGCGCAGAAGCCACATCTTCGCGCCATTCGACGGGGTGGTGAACAACCACTTCATCCAGCCGGGGGAACATGTGGATGCCGGCGAGCAGGCGCTGGAGCTGGTCAACCCCGATCAGCCCGACATCCGCCTGCAGGCCCCCATCGTCTGGGCCGGCCAGCTGGCGCCCCAGACCCGGCTGCGGGTGGAAGGGGATCAGCTCAGCGGCCACGGGGTCTACTACCAGCGGGCGGCCAGCGCCGATCCCAAGTCGCGCCTCATCGAACTGCGCCTCAAGCCGGAGGGGGGGCGCTTCATCATCGGCTCGCCGGTGCGGGTGGCACTGCCGCTGGCGGAGCAGCAGACCATGCTGCTGCCGCGCGATGCCCTGGTGCTCAACACCGAGGGGAGCGTGGTCTATCAGGTGGAGCAGCACGGCGAGGAACTCAAGGTGAACCGGGTGCCGGTGACCGTGCTGTTCGGCGACAGTCGGCAGGTGGCGGTGAGCGGGGCGCTCAAGCAGGGCGACAGGGTGGTGGTGCGCGGCGCCGGCAGCCTGCAGGATGGCGACAAGGTGGAGCTATTTCGCGGCTGAGGCGGCGGTCTCGCCATAAAAAAACGGCTCCCGCGGGAGCCGTTTTTGTTACAGGCAGGAGGGGCGATTACTCGACCATCATCACCTTGCAGGTGTTGGTACTGCCGACAGTTTCCATCTTGTCGCCGTGGGTCAGCAACACCATGTCGCCGCTTTGCAGCAATCCCTTGGCCTTGAGCACGTCCAGCGCGTCGCGGCATACTTCGTAGACCGGCTTGGTCTCGTCGCCGTCAAACAGCACCGGAGTGACGCCGCGGTAGAGGTTGGTCCAGGCCAGGGTCTTGTTGTGCGGTGACAGGGCGAAGATCGGCAGGCCGGAGCTGATACGGGACATCAGCAGTGGGGTGGTGCCCGACTCGGTCAGCGCCACGATTGCCTTGACCCCTTCCAGGTGGTTGGCCGCATACATGGTGGACATGGCAACCGCCTCTTCCACCGAGGTGAAGGTGTAGCTCATGCGGTGGTTGGAGACGTTCAGGCTCGGATGCTTCTCGGCGCCCACGCAGACGCTGGCCATGGAGGTCACTGTCTCGATGGGGAACTGGCCGGCGGCGGTCTCGGCGGAGAGCATCACCGCATCGGTCCCGTCCAGCACGGCGTTGGCCACGTCCATCACTTCGGCACGGGTCGGCAGCGGCGCGTTGATCATCGACTCCATCATCTGGGTCGCGGTGATGACCACCCGGTTCAGGCGGCGGGAGTGGCGAATGAGCTTCTTCTGCACGCCGACCAGCTCGGGATCGCCGATTTCGACGCCCAGATCACCACGGGCCACCATGACGGCATCGGAGCCGAGGATGATGTCTTCCATCGCCTCGTCGGTGGCGACGGTTTCGGCGCGCTCGACCTTGGCCACGATTTTGGCGTTGGAGCCGGCTTCGCGGGCCAGCTCGCGGGCGTAACGCAGGTCATCGCCGCAACGGGGGAAGGAGACTGCCAGGTAGTCCACGTTCATGCGGGCGGCGGTCTTGATGTCTTCCTTGTCCTTCTCGGTCAGGGCCGGGGCGGAGAGGCCGCCACCCTTCTTGTTGATGCCCTTGTTGTTGGAGAGCGGACCGGCCACGGTGACCGTGGTGTGGATGCGGGTGCCTTCGACCTGCTCCACTTTCAGTTGCACGCGGCCGTCGTCCAGCAGCAGGATGTCGCCGGGCACCACGTCATTGGGCAGGCTCTTGTAGTCGATGCCGACCTGCTCCTGGCAGCCTTCACCCTTGCCGAGGGCGGCGTCGAGGATGAATTTGTCGCCGATGGCCAGATAGATCTTGCCGTCCTTGAAGGTGGAAACGCGGATCTTGGGGCCCTGCAGGTCGCCCATGATGGCGACGTGACGGCCCAGCTTGGCGGCGATGTCACGCACCTGGTTGGCGCGCAGGATGTGGTCTTCAGCAGTGCCGTGGGAGAAGTTCATCCGCACCATGTCGGCACCGGCACGGATGATCCCCTCGAGGATCCCTTCGCGATCGGTGGCCGGACCGAGTGTGGTTACAATCTTTGTACGTCTTGGCATGAAAGACTCCAGTTTTGAAGTTGATATGACTTGAGATACTGCCCCGTCAAGCGCATGACCCATTGCACCCGCTTGCAAGCCATCTGGGTGGCTTTTGTTACTAAATTACAATACTACACCAAGGAAGGTGGCAGAGACAGCCGGGGGCCGGGGCCCCCGTTGTTCACGAAGAGTGGGGTGTATCAAAGCGGGATTCGCGCAAACCTTCTTTGACTTTCTTCAGGTTTTCGCGAAATTTCATGCCGCGGCGCAGGGTGAAACCGGTTGCCAGCACGTCCACCAGGGCGAGCTGGGCGATGCGCGAGGCCATCGGCATGTAGACGTCGGTGTCTTCCGGCACGTCCATGGAGAGCACCAGGTTGCACTCGCGCGCCAGCGGGGAGTCCTTGGCGGTCATGCCGATGACGGTGGCGTCGTTTTCACGGGCCAGCGCGGCAATCTCCACCAGCGCCTTGGTGCGGCCGGTGTGGGAGATGAGCACCACCACGTCCCCTTCGCTGCTGTTGATGCAGCTCATGCGCATCATGACGATGTCGTCGAAGCTCACCACCGGAATGTTGAAGCGGAAGAACTTGTTCTGTGCATCGCGGGCGACGGCGGAGGAGGCCCCAAGGCCGAAGAAGCTGATCTTCTTGGATTGGGTCAGGATGTCGACGCAGCGATTGATGGCCGAGATGTCCAGGCTGTTCTTGGCGGCATCGAGGCAGGCCATGGTGGATTCGAAGATCTTGGCGGTATAGGTATCGGGCCCGTCTTCCGCCTCCACGTGGCGGTTCACATAGGGCGTGCCGTTAGCCAGGCTCTGGGCCAGATGCAGTTTGAAATCGGGAAAGCCCTTGGTATCGAGCCGGCGACAGAAACGGTTGACGGTCGGTTCACTGACGTCAGCCATCTTGGCGAGGGTGGCGATACTGGAGTGGATGGCCGTCTGTGGGGAGGCCAGGATGACCTCGGCGACTTTACGCTCTGATTTACTGAAACTTTCCAAATTATTAGTAATTTTATCAAGGGTATTCATCATCACCACCAGGCGTTTTTGTAATTTAGCTTCAGTGTCTTTGCACTAAATTCATGGCTAAGCAGGTTTCCAATCAACTTGATGACTATACAAGACAAGCTCTTATCGAAACTAATCTCGGCCCTGCAAAGTATGACTCATGTCTAATTATTTCGTTGTTTTGGTTACAAACTTCCAGTCATTCCGTGAAAGCGCTTACAAATGTTGCAAAGCAACAACACTGTGAGCGGGCGCACAGTTGCACCCATCAAACGCGCCGCAAGGGGAGGGGCTCGGGTAGAATTGGCACCAAATAATAAGTGCGGGACGGTAACGGCCGCCCCGACCCCAGTAACGAAGGAGTTGTTTTATGCAGCATACCCATGCGCTGGTCGGCGACGTAGGCGGCACCAATGCCCGGTTGGCCCTGTGCGAGCTGGCAACCGGCACCATTTCCCGGGCCAAGACCTATTCCGGGCTGGCTCATCCCACTCTCGAAGCCGTGGTTCGCCTCTATCTGGATGAGCACAAGGTGCAGGTGGGCGAAGCCTGCATCGCCATCGCCTGCCCCATCAACGGCGACTGGGTCGCCATGACCAACCACAGCTGGGAGTTCTCCATCAGCGAGATGCAGGCCAATCTGGGGCTGACCCGGCTGCAGGTGATCAACGATTTTACTGCCGTCTCCATGGCGGTGCCCGTGCTGGAGGAGAGCGATCGCATCCAGCTGGGAGGCGCGGCCCCCGTGGCCGGCAAGCCCATCGCCATCTACGGGGCCGGCACCGGCCTTGGCGTGGCCCACCTGGTGCAGGCGGGTGAGCAGTGGCTGAGCCTGCCGGGCGAGGGCGGTCACGTGGACTTTGCCGCCAACAGCGAAGAGGAGGATGCGGTGCTGCAGGTGATGCGCGCCGAGCTGGGTCACGTCTCGGCCGAGCGGCTGCTCTCCGGCCCTGGCCTCGTCAACATCTACCGCGGTCTGGTGAAGTCCGATGGCCGTGAGCCGCAGGCGTTCGAACCCAAGGACATCACCGAGCGCGCGCTGGCGGGCGAGTGCCTGGACTGCCGTCGCACCTTGAGCCTGTTCTGTGTGCTGATGGGCCGTTTTGCCGGCAACCTGGCGCTCAACATGGGCACCTTCGGCGGCGTCTACATCGCCGGTGGCATAGTGCCGCGCCTCCAGGAGTTCTTCATTGGCTCGGGTTTTCGGGTGGCCTTCGAAGACAAGGGACGTTTCAAATCCTACCTCAAGGATATCCCGGTCTTCCTCATCACCCATGAAGGGCCGGGCCTGCTCGGTGCCGGTGCCTATCTGCGCCAGTCGCTGGGCATCAAGTTGTAAGCAACGACAGGGCGGGTGACGCAATGGCCATGGTTCAGCCTTGATTCAGTGACCATGGCGTAGAGTGTCCCTACGTACTCAAGAAGAGAAGGCGCCATAAGGAATTGGGACTTCTCTTCATCCGCTGGGTGCGTTTGTCACCTGACAAGCCTGAACTGTTTCACCGGCCCTTGCGGCCGGTTTTTTTATGCCCGCCGTTTACTGCCGGCCTGTTGTGCTGGCGATGGCGGCAGCCAGGTCTGTGTGAGGTGGTAGGGCCACAATGCAGTGCGCCTGCCGGTTGGCAGGCGCACTGGGTGGACAGAGATGGCCTCAGGGCAGGTCGAGGGTGAAGCGGGCGCCGCCGAGCGGGGACTCGTCCACCATGATCTGGCCGCCGTAGCTGTGCACGATTTCGGTGACCACCGCCAGCCCGATCCCCTGGCCGGGGGAGCTGTCGGCGCGCACCCCGCGCTGGAAGATCTGCTGCGACTTGCCCGGGTCGATGCCGGGGCCGTCGTCCTCGATCTCGATCCGCAACCGGTCGAGCCGGCGGCTCACCGTCACCTTGATCTCGCTGATGGCGAACTTGAAGGCGTTGTCGAGCAGGTTGCCCATCAGCTCCATCAGGTCCCCCTGTTCGCCGGCGAAGAAGACGTCGTCGTCGAACTTGAAGCGGGTCTGCAGCTTCTTGTGGCGATAGACCTTGGCGAGGCTGGCCAGCAGCTTCTCGATGAGGGGCACCGGCTCGGTCCCCTTGCTGGCGAGCCGCTTGCGGCCGGTGACGGCGCGGCGCAGCTGGTACTGGATGATCTGATCCATGGTCAGGATCTGCTCATTGATGTTGTCGTGAATGTCGCGCCCCAGCTTGACCTCCTGCGCCGTCATCTGGATCAGCGCCAGCCGGGTTTTCAGGCTGTGGGCCAGGTCGTTGAGGGCATGCTGGTAGCGCTGGGTCTGCTGGCGCTCGTTCTCCAGCAGCTGGTTGACCGACTCGGTCAGCGGCGTCAGCTCCCGCTCATAGTCGTTGGAGAGCGCCTCCCGCTTGCCGGCCCGGATCTCGTCGATCTGGCGCGCCATGGTGCGCAGGGAGCCCAGGCTCCAGAAGCTGGTGAGCAGCAGCAGGGCGCCGAGCAGGGCGTAGGCGAGCAGGGCCTGGCGGATGCACTGGTAGAGGTAGTCGCGGGTCTGCAGCAGGTAGCGCTTGGCGGAATCGACCATCACCACGTAATAGGTGGTGGGGCCGTCACCGTGGTTGCGCAAGAAGCGCAGGCTGTAGATGAAGTAGCTCTCACCGTTCTTGATGGTGAGGCGCTTGAAGAAGTAGTCCTGATCCAGCCCGCCCAGGTACTTCATCAGATCGTCGCAGATGGAGTCCTTGACCTGGATCACCTCCGGCATGTGCAGGCTGGACCAGCTCAGCTGGCCGTCGGCCCGGCAGATAAGAGTGTCCAGGTTGGGGTCGATGGCATCCGGTGTGAGCCGGCCCAGATCCGTGCTGGCCTGGGCGTCCGGCATCTTGGAGGAGAACAGCTTGGAGAGGTTCTCTTGCATGCGGGTGCTGGCCTTCTGGGCCTGCTCATCGGTGTGGCCCAGATAGAGGATGTAGACCGAGAAGGACATGATGAGCGCGATGACCAGCATGGCGCTCAGCATCAGCTTGATGTGCAGCGAGCGACGGATTAAGCGCATGGGGCGCGGCAGACGAAAGCCCATCAGCTGCACGACAGGTTGAAGATGTAGCCCTGGCGGCGGATGGTGGAGATGGGCTGGATGAGCCCCTCCGGATCCAGCTTCTTGCGCAGCCGGCTCACCATCACCTCGATGGTGTTGGGGTCCCCCTCGCCGTCGCCGTAGAGTTGATCCAGCAGTTGCTGCTTGGAGACCACCTGGCGGGCGTTGCGCATCAGATATTCGAGGATCAGGTACTCAAAGCTGGTGAGCACCACCGGCGTACCGGCGATGGTCAGCTCCTTGCGGGAGAGATCCAGCTCGTAGTCGCCAGCCTTGACCCTGGGAGAGATGAAACCGGCGCTGCGGCGCACCAGGGCGTTGAGGCGGGCCAGCAGCTCGTCCTTCTGGAACGGCTTGACCAGGTAGTCGTCCGCCCCCGCTTCCAGCCCCTCTACTTTGTCCTGCCAGTTGCCACGCGCGGTCAATACGATGATGGGGAAGGGGATCTGCTGCTCGCGCAACTGGCGGATGAGCTGCAGACCGTCCATGTCCGGCAGGCCCAGATCGATGATGGCCACGTCGATGGGGTAGTCGGCGGCGTAATGGAGCGCCACCTGGGCGCTCTCGGTGCTGTGCACCTGATTCTGGGCTTCGGTCAGCAGGGTGGTGAGGTGGTGATTGAGCAGCTTGTCGTCTTCGACTAACAAAATTTTCATAAGGTGCGCGATCATGGGGATCCAGGCTGTCAATTAGAGGGCTTATGACGGGGAGAGTCAATCCGGATCCTAACAGCCCCGCCTGTATCGGGACTGAATCAGCCCGCCATTATTCACAACCCAGTCATTAGCCGGTGCGGGCCATGGCCGGGAGCTCGTCATCAGAGGTCTGCTGGCGCCACAGCCTAGCATAGAGCCCCTCGCGAGCCAGCAGTTCATGGTGGCTGCCCGACTCCACTATCTGTCCCGCCTCCATCACCAGGATTCGGTCCGCCTCGCGCAGGGTATTGAGGCGATGGGCGATGCTGATGAGGGTGCGGCCGCGGCGGATCGCCGCCATGTTGGCCATGATGGCTGCTTCCGACTCATAGTCGAGGGCCGAGGTGGCCTCGTCGAGCAGCAGGATCCTGGGGTTGACCAGCAGGGCGCGGGCTAGGGCGATGCGCTGGCGCTGCCCGCCCGACAGGCGGGCCCCCTTCTCTCCCACCTGTTGCTCGAAGCCCTGGGGCAGCTCGCGAATGAAGGTGAGGGCGCCAGCCAGCTGCGCCGCTTGCTCCAGCTCGGCCTGAGTGGCATCGGGGCGGCAGATGCGGATGTTGTCGGCGATGGTGCCGGAGAAGAGCACGCTCTCCTGCAGCACCACGCTCATGTTGCGGCGCAGGGAGACGGGATCGGCGATGGCGAGATCCATGTTGTCCACCAGCACCTGACCATGCTGGGGCACATAGAGCCGCTGCAGCAAGCGGGTGAGGGTGCTCTTGCCGCAGCCGGACGGGCCCGTGATGCCGATAAACTGCCCCGGCTCGATGGCGAAGGAGAGGTTGGCCAGCACCTCGGGGGCATCCGGCTGGTAACGAAAGCGGATGTGGCGAAACTCGATGGCGCCTTGAAGGGCAGGCACGGAGGCGAGCCCGTGGTTGCCATGCTCCGGCGCCTCGTCGAGGATGTCGCCGACCCGGCGCAGGGCGATCAGGGTGTGCTGAAAATCCTGCCACACCTGGGCAAGGCGTAGCACCGGCTGGGTGACGTGACCAGCCAGCATGTTGAAGGCGACCAGCTCCCCCGGGCTCATGCGGCCGTTCAGTACCTCGCCGACGCCAAGCCAGAGCAGCAGGGCGGCGGTGAGCTTTTGTACCAGGTCGATACCCTGGGCGGCCGCCAGTCCCACCTTCTTGGCCTGAAAGCCACGCCTGAGCTGACGCGCCAGCAGGCGTTGCCACTCCTGGTAGAAGCGGCGTTCGGTGGCCGTGGTCTTGATGGTTTCGATGCCAGTGACCGCCTCGGTCAGGAAGCTGGTGGCATCGGCATCCGCCTGATACTCCGCCTCGACCTTCTTGCGCACCAGGGGGCCTATCAGCAGCCAGAGCAGGAAGTAGATCAGCAGCGAGCCCAGCACGCAGGCGGTCAGGCGCGGGGCATAGTGAGACATGACCCCGACGAACAGCAGGATGAACAGCAGATCCAGCACCAGCATCAGGGTCGAGCCGGTGAGGAATTGGCGGATCTGGGCCATCTCCTTGACCCGGGCGATGATCTGGCCGGTCTGGCGGGTCTTGAAGTAGCCGATGGGCAGTCCGACCAGATGGCGATAGAGCTTGCCGGAGAGCTCGGCATTGACCTGGTTGGCCAGATGGCCGAACACCTGGCCGCGCAGAAAGCCGTAGAGCGGCTCGGCGCAGGCCAGTGCCACCATGGCCAGAGCCAGCACGTGCAGGCTGCCGAGGCTGCGTCCCACCAGCACCTTGTCGATGATGTTCTCGAACAGCAGCGGGCTGGCGAGGGCGATGAGCTGCAGCAGAATGGCGAAGCAGAAGACGTCCCGCAGCTGTTTCTGCTGGCGCAGCACCGCCGGGCTGAACCAGCCCAGCCCGAACTTGACCTCGGCCGGGGTGAGATCCTGCTGGGCCAGTAACAGAAAGTGCCACTGCGCCGCCTCGGCTTGGCTCGGCAGCGGCTGCAGGCTGCTGGTGCCGCTGGCGGGATCAAACAGCTGCCAGCCCGCTGGCGTGATGGCAGTGATGGTGTACCAGCGGCCATCCCGCTTGAGCAAGGCCGGCAGCGGCAGCGCCGCGAGCGGGCAGCCAGGCCCCTGTGACAAGGCGCTACGCAGGCCAAGGTGGGCGGCGGCTTCCCGCACCGTCAGGTCGGGCGGTGCCAGATCGCAACCTAGGGCGTGGGCCAGCTGATCGGCATCGGCGGTCAGCATCAGTTGATGGGCCGCGTGGGTGAGGGCGGCGAGGGTGCCATTGGCGACGGGAGCGCGGTCGGCGGCGTGGGTCTGGTCCATTTTCATCGCTCCCGCAGCGCCTCGGCCTGATACTCGCGAATGGGGCTCAGCAGGTAGTCGATGACCCGGCGCCGGTCGGTCTTGATCTCCGCCACCACCGACATGCCCGGCGTGAGCCTGACGGGCTGGTTGTCGATCAACATCTCGCCCTGGCTCAGCTTGACCCTGGCGGCAAAGACCAGCCCCAGCTGCTCATCGGCGGTGGCGTCGCGCGACACGCTCACCAGCTCGCCATCTATGGTGCCGTAGCGGGTGTAGGGGAAGGCGTCCACCTTGATGCTCACCGCCTGCCCCTCGTGCACGAAGCCGATGTCCTTGTTGAGGATCTTCACCTCGGCGAGCTGTACCCCCTCGTTCGGTACGATCACCAGCAACTGCTGGGCCGGCTGCACCACGGCGCCCTGGGTGTGAATGGCCAGCTGCTGCACCGTGCCGGCCACGGGGGCGCGGATCACCTCCAGGTGCTCCCGCTCGCGCAGCTTGGCGAGCTCCTGCTCAATGGCGGTGAGCTGCAGCCTGGCCTGCTGGCGCTTCTCGATCCACTCCCGCTGTTTCTGTGCCTTGAAGCCGGCCAGCCGCTCCTGCAGGCTCTGCTGCTGGGATTGCAGCACCTCGAGCTCCGCCCGCTGCTGGGCGAGCTGGCGCTGGGTCTCCAGCAGCTCTTTTTCTTGCTCCAGATACTCCACCCGGGAGATGGCCTGGGACTGGCTCAGGGTCTGACGAGCCTGCAGGCGGGGCCGGATGTTGGCCAGCAGGGTGGTGAGGGAGGCCATGTCGCCCCGTCTGGCGGCCTGGTTGGCCTGGTTGACCCCGAGTTCGGCCTGCAGGTTGCTGAGGGTGCTGTGAAATTCGTGCAGCTCGCTCTGGTAGTTCTCTACCAGTGCCTGCTGCTGCTCCGGGGTGAGCCTGGCATAGTCCGGATGCTGGTCGGGTGTCTGCTCCCGGTAGAGCGCCTGGTAGCGGATCAGCGTCTGGTACTGGAAGGCCTGCTGCTGTCGCAAGCGGCTCAGATCCTGGCTGACCCCCAGGGTATTGAGGGTCAGCAGCGGCGCATCGGCGGCCACCACCTGACCGTCTTCCACGTGGATGGTCACCACCCTGGCCTGCTCGTAGGACTGGATCAGCTGGCTGCGGCCAAGCACCAGCAGGCGGCCGCTGGCGGTGGCCTGGATGTCGAGCTCGCCCCAGCAGGCCCACAGCAGGGTCAGCAGCACGCCGGCACTGAGGGTCAGCGCCGTGATGCGGGCAAAGGGAGAGGGGGGCGTCTCGGCCAGCGCCAGGTGGGCCGGCAGAAAGCCGTAGTGGGTATCCGCCTGCCGGGGTGGACGGGGTTGGCGAAAGCGGGCCAGCCAGGTACGCAGATTCATGGGGTCTCCTCGTGCAAGTCCTGCTGCAGCCGCCACAGCCGGGCGTAGTGCTCTCCTCGCGCCAGCAGGCTGGCATGGTCACCCTGCTCCACTATCTTGCCGCGTTGCAGGACGATGATGCGGTCGCACTGGCGCACGGTGGAGAGACGGTGGGCAATGGTGATGACGGTGCGGCCGCAGGCGATCTGGCGCATGTTGCGCTGGATCAGGGCCTGCGACTCATCGTCGAGGGCGCTGGTGGCCTCGTCGAAGATGAGGATCCTGGGGTCGGCCAGCAGAGTGCGGGCGATGGCGAGGCGCTGGCGCTGGCCGCCGGAGAGCGAGCTGCCCCCCTCCGCCAGCACTGTGTCATAGCCAAGGGGCAGCCGCAGAATGAAGTCGTGGGCGCCGGCCAGGGTGGCGGCCCGGATGATCTGGTCCAGGCTGGCATGGGGCACCGACTGGGCGATGTTGTCCCGTACCGACTTGTTGAACAGGTGGTTCTCCTGCAGCACCACCCCCATCTGCTGGCGCAGGTGGTGGAGGGGGAGCTGGCGGATGGGCTGGCCGTCGATGAAGATCTCGCCCTGCTCGGGCTGATAGAGGCGCAGCAGCAACCTGGCCAGGGTGCTCTTGCCCGAGCCTGAGCCGCCGACTACCCCCAGCGTTTCGCCGGGCGCTATGGTCAGGGAGAGATCATCGATGATGAGGGGGGCGTCCGGCTGATAGCGAAAGCGCACCCGCTCCAGTTGAATGGCGCCGGCACTCACCTGACCCGCGCCGTCACGCTGATGCTCGGGGGGCAGGTTGAGCATGTCCCCCAATTTGTCCACTGCGATCCGGGTCTGGATGAACTGGCCCCACAGCTCCACCAGCCGTGACAGGGGCTGGGCCACGTGGCCGGCCATCATGTTGAAGGCGATGAGCTGGCCTATGGTGAGTTGCAGGCTGATCACCTCGCTCGCACCGAGCCAGAGCACGCCGGCGCTCACCAGTTTTTGCAGCCACATGACGCCGTGCTGGGAGGCATTGTTAAGCTGCTGCACCCGGTAACCGGCGGTCACCATCTGGCTGGTCTGCTCATCCCAGCGCCGCACGAAGCGCGGCTCCAGCGCCAGGCTCTTGAGGGTCTCGGCGCCGGCGACCGTCTCGTTCAAGAAGGCGGTGTTGGCGGCGGCGTGGCCGAACTGCTGTTCGACCGCCTGTTGCATGCGCGGGGTGATCCACCAAGCGATCAGCACATAGGCGGGGATGGAGAGCAGGATCACCAGAGTCAGCATGCCGGAGAGGCTGGCCATGACCGCCAGGAAGACGAACATGAACAGCACGTCCACCGTCAGGGTGAACATGGTGCCAGTCAGGAACTCGCGGATGGTGTTGAGCTCCTGTACCCGGGTCACTATGGCCCCCACCTGGCGGCTCTTGAAATAGAGCAGGGGCAGGGCAAACAGGTGCTGCACCATGCGCAGGCCGAGCTGGATGTCGATCCGGTTGGCGGTGTGGGCGTACTGATACTCCCGCAACCCGCGCAGGCAGACCTCCACCAGGGCGGTGATCAGCAGCCCGAACACCAGCACGTCCAGTGTCGACCAGGCCTGATGCACCAGCACCTTGTCCATGACGACCTGAAAAAAGAGCGGGGAGATCAGCGCCAGGAGCTGCAAGACCAGTGAAAAGAGCAGTATCTCCCCTAGCAGCCGCTTCTGCTGCAGGAAGGCGGGAATGAACCAGCGGATGTCAAAGCGGCTCTGTTGTCTGCGTACTTGATAGACTCGTCCGTTCCAGCGAGCCAGCAGTGCCTGCTGGTCGATGACCTGGGGATTGCCGACGGCGGGGTCCAGGATCAGGGCCTGTTCCCCCTGGCGCTGGGCCAGCACGAAGGGGGAACCGCTGTCACTGAGCAGCACCAGGGGGAGCGTCTGTTTGGCGAGTTTGCGGGGAGCAATGTGACGTTGGCGGATCCGGCTGTCGGTCTGCTGCTGCAGCCTATCGATAATAATATCAAAGGGTTCGTCTGGCGTGATATCTATATCTTTAGGGGGACAGCCCAATAATCCGGTAATAATCTTCAAGCATGCCAAAACAGACTCGTCATGCGCAGTCATAATATACCCCGTTGCCGCGTTTAAACCCCTCCTGTTTATATGGGGCAAGGTGACCTGTTGCAGGCAGGGCGCGCATACTAACGAGCCGATAATTCCCTGTCAAATTTTATATACACTGACAAACTCCATAATAAATTATTGAGTCCATATATCCTGACGTGTTCCCAGGAGGTGTGCCTCAATTAACCTTAATGAGTTCATTGATATTTATTTTGACGTAATTACTCTATTTTTGAATCATTGTTTAATTGAACCGGTTAATATTTTCAAATATGGTAAATATAGCGAAAAATGAGATGTTAGCGCCATGTTGATTTATCTTTGGCGGGATTTTTGTTTTTTGTTTTACCTTATATTTATTGATAATGGAATTTATATGACAGAGCAGTTTGTACAGACAGTATCCAGCGTCAACTACAACAAGGGTATTTTTTCCCTCTATTTCGTCGGCCAGGATCCGCTCAAGATGGCGCAGGGCGTCATGGCGGAAAGTGACAATGAGCTGGCGCTGAAACAGACGGTCCACATGCCGGCTGCTGGCTTTATGTATATGGTTTCAATGATAAAAAACATGCTTGAAGATCCGCGCATGGCCGCCGAGTTCGACAAGCTGATTGCCGCAGGCCTGATCCCGGCCGCCCCTGCCGACGTGCAGGAAAGCGCTCCTGCCGCCACAGCACAGGCTGCACCGCGCAAGAAGAAATAAATTTCCGGTTTGGGGAGTCAATGCACTTGGTATTGCAACCAACGGAACCGAACTGGCAACAAAAACAACATATGTTGGGAGGAGTCATGCTGCTCAGTCAGCACTCCTCTCTCCATCGGCGTTATTCCGTCGCCGAGTGGCAGCAACGTATATTGCCAGCATTTGAGTTGAACCAGTTCTGCTATTATGAAGACTCACACGGACGCCCGGTTGCATTTTGTAACTGGGCGTTTGTCTCTTTATCCATTCGTAACACCTTGCTGGCCGCCGAGCGCGAGCTGATCCGTGAGGATTGGCAATCCGGCGACCATATTTTTATTCCGGAGATGATAGCGCCATACGGACATGCCCGCGCCGTGGTGAGCGATCTGCGTCGCCGGATATTCTTGCCATGGAAAGGGCAGCGGGTCTGCACCGTGCGTGGTCATGTTCATGCCGAGCATGGTCAATGTGTTCGCAGGGTGCAGTGGTTTTCCATTTAATCATAATGAGTTAATACATGGGAAAGAGTGTATGGAGAAGTATTGAGTACTTCTTTACCGGTAATTACACAGCAGATGACGGAAACAATGATATCGATGCCTATGGCTTCGGTGGCGTCATCCGTGCCTATGGTGGTGACGACACCATCCGGGTCGGATCCATCGGTGCGACCGTCTATACCGGTACGGGCAACGACAGCGTCTATGGCGGTGCCGCCTATCTCAAGGTGGTTGACGACTCCGGCAACCTGACCGTCAAGGGGGCGGCGGGCTACGCCGACATCAGTAAGTCCCAGTCCGGCAATGTTCACTTTGCCGGTGCCAGCGGGGCGACCAACATCGACCACCAGGGGCGTGACGGCGACATCCGCTATCAGGGGGCGGCGCTGGCCAACTTCCTGACCCGCAAGGGGATCAGCGGCAACGTCAGCTTCGAGGGGGCCGGCGGCTACAACAAGCTCTGGCACCAGACCGACCGCGGCGATCTGAGCTACAGCGGCGCCGGGGCGGCCAACAAGCTGGACCGTACCTGGCACAGCCAGTATCAGGGTTCGCAGGGCAACATCCACTTCTCGGGGGCCGGTGCGGCCAACATCATCAGCTCCCTGGTGGAGTCCGGCAACATCACCCTGAACGGGGCCGGTGCCTACAACAAGGTGTTCCGCAAGGGGCGCGAGGGGGATATCAGCTTCAACGGCGCCGGCGGCTGGAACGAGCTCTCCCGGCTGCGCAACGAGCAGGACGAGTACCTGCAGACCCGTGGCGACATCCACTTCAACGGGGCCGGCGGCTACAACCGGCTGCTGTCGGATGTGGCCGAGGGCAACATCCACTTCAAGGGGGCGGGGGGCTACAACCATCTCTCCCGCAAGGGCGCGGACAGCGACAGTTCTCCCTTCGCCGGCGCCCGTGCCGACGAGATCGCGCTGACTACCGCCACCATGGGCGGCAGCTGGATCAACCAGTCCCAGGCCGTCACGGCCATCAAGTCCAGCCTGCAACCCAATACCTACCTGTTTGCCTTCTTCGATGGCATGTACACCAAGATCAACCGGGTAGAGCTCTCCAACGATGGCGCAAGCGGTGCCCTGCGTTATCACGCCACCTCCTGGTACAAGGAGGGGAACCAGCTTGACGGGCTGGCCGGTCGTCAGATCGACGAGCACAACGGCTTCATCTCGACGCAAACCGACGGCGCCTATCGGCTGAGCGATCTGGTGTTCGAGCGGCGCCAGCGCATCAAGCTGGAGGCGGTAGAGGCGGATCTGACCGAAAACAGCTGGATCAACTACGGTGGCGGCGTGAACGTGGCGGCGGCCGACGTGACGCTCTCCAGCGCCAAGATGAGCGGTTACGCCATTTTTGAGGATGGCACCAAGGTCGACGTGAGCGCGCTGAAATCCCGGGTGCAGGCCAACACCTATGTGTTTGCCAAGCAGCTTGGCCCCTACACCAAGATAGTGGTGGTGGAGCTGGCCAATGATCGGGAGACCGGGGCGCTCAAGTACCTCGCCAAGGCCTGGTACAAGGAGGGCAACCACCTGGCGGGATTGGCCGGTCAGGTCATCTCGGAGCGTACCGGCTTCACCGCCATGGGGACGGGGGGTTACTCCCTGAGCGAGGTACACTACCAGCTCGACACCGTCACGGCCGTGTCGGATCGACTGCCGGCCACCCGCGAGTTCTCCAGCCAGCTGCTGCTGCCCCGTCAGCAAAGTGGCGGCAAGAGCAAGGGGGACATCTTCTTTGACGGCGCCGGTGGCGGCAACGTCATCGAATCCGACGTGACCGAGGGCAACATCCACTTCAACGGTGCCGGTGCGGCCAACGTGCTGATCAAGCGCGGTCAGCGTGGCGACCTGGTGTTCCGTGGGGCGGGCCTTGCCAACGTGCTGGTCCACCAGGGGGCCCAGGGCCGGATGGATGTCTATGCCGCCGGTGCGGCCAACGTGCTGGTGCGCAGCGGGGATGGCGAGTACCTGGCCCGTCTGCTGGCCTATGGCAACATCTCGGTGCAGCAGGGCCGTGGCGACAGCCAGGTGGTCATGCTGGGCGGTTACAACACCCATACCCAGCTGGGCGATGGCCAGGGGCTGTGGCTGGCGGGGGGCGGTTTCAACCTGCTGACCCAGGTCGGCAACGGCCGGCTCGATGCCCTGTCTGTGGGCGGTGCCAACGTGCTGACCAAGTTCGGCGCGGGCCAGCTGACGGCCGGACTGCTGGGCGGTGCCAACGTGTTGACTCACGTCACCCAGGGGGACGAGGCTGCCGATACCCGCGCCGTGCTGCTGGGGGGCGCCAACGTGCTGACCAAGAAGGGCAACGGCAAGGTACAGGCCATTCTGGGGGGCGGCGCCAACGTGCTGACCCAGATTGGTCAGGGGGATACCCAGGCGCTGCTGCTGGGGGCTGCCAACGTGCTGACCCGGGTCGGTGATGGCGATCTCTCTGCGGTGATGCTGGGGGGCGCCAACGTGCTGACCCATGTCGGCAATGGCGACACCCTGGGTGTGATGGGGGCCGCCGGCAACCTGTTTACCAAGGTGGGCGACGGCACGGCCATTGCCGCCATGATCGGCGCCGGCAACCTGTTTACCCAGATAGGCCAAGGCGATGCCTGGGCTCTGATGGGCGGGGTGGCCAACGTCTTCACCAAGGTGGGCGATGGCAATGCACTGGCGCTGATGGTGGCCAAGGCCAACGTCTTCACCCATATCGGTGACGGCCTGACCGTGGCGCTGATGCTGGCCCAGGGCAACCTGGCGACCAAGGTGGGCAACGGCATGACGCTGGCCGCCATGGTGGGCAATGCCAACGTCTTCACCCACGTCGGTGCTGGCGAAACCTTCGCCGCCATGCTGGGGCAGGCCAACCTGTTCACCAAGGTGGGGGATGGCCTGACGGCCGCGCTGATGATCGGCAAGGCCAACGTCTACAGCCACATCGGCAACGGCACCAGCCTGGGGCTGTTTGCCGGCGAGCTGAACGTGATGACCAAGGTGGGCAACGGCACCACGCTGGCAGCCCTGTTCGGCAAGGCCAACATAGTGACCCATGTCGGCAGCGGTCTGACCGGCGTGCTGGCGCTGGGCAAGGCCAACATCATCACCAAGGTGGGGGATGACTTCCTCGGCGCCATCGCCAAGGCCGATGCCAACGTGCTGACCCATGTGGGCAATGGCACCACCGCCGGCGTGCTGTGGGGCAAGGGCAACCTGCTGACCAAAATAGGTGACGGCACCACGGTGGGCCTGCTCATCTCCGAAGTGGGCAACGTGATGACCCACGTCGGGGCCGGCAGCACCATAGGCCTGGCCAAGGGGCGCGCCAACCTCATCACCAAGGTGGGTGACGGGCTGGTGGTGCAGGGCGCCTGGGGCGACGTCAACCTGCTGACCCAGGTCGGCAACGGCGATCGCTACAGCTTCGCCAAGGGCCGCGCCAACGTGCTGACCAAGGTGGGGGATGGCCGTGAAGTGGCCGTGCTGCAAGGGGAGGCCAACCTGGTCACCCAGGTCGGCAACGGCGATGGCTACACCGGCGCCTGGGGCAAGGCCAACGTCATCACCAAGGTGGGGGATGGTCGTCAGGTCGTGCTGGCCAAGGGCGATGCGAACATAGTGACCCAGGTCGGGGATGGCGAAGGCTATCAGGCGCTGCTTGGCAAGGCCAACATCGTCACCCGGGTGGGGGACGGCATCCAGGTCACCCTCGCCAAGGGGGAGGTCAATCAGACCACCACGGTCGGGGACGGTCTGAGCGTGACGGCCGCCTACGGCAAGTTCAACAACAACGTCAAGGTGGGTGACGGCACCACAGTCAACCTGGCCTGGGGTGACTACAACCTCAACACCAAGGTAGGGAACGGCCTCAACATCGCGGTCATGAAGGGCAAGGGCAATGCCAATGTCCAGATCGGCGACGGGCTGGACATCACGGCCGCCTATGCCCGCCACAACGTGGCGATCAAGATCGGCAACGGCGACTTCTACAGCCTGGCCGTCGCCAGCAGCAATACCAGCAGCAACAAGCTCGGCACCCTGTTTGACAACATCAAGCAGACCCTGCTCGGCAGCGCGGGCAACCAGGCCATCAACTATCTGGTGCAGGGCGATGAACATGGCCCGATCAAGACCCCGCAAGCGGCCAGCCTGGGCGAGGTACAGGGACTGAGCGGCTTTGGTCTGGACGAGATCAGCGAGGTGAAATCCTCCCTGGCCGGCAGTCTGACCGGCAAGGTGAGCCAGGCCGGCGAGCGCGACGAGCAGGCAATGGACAAGGCGCTGCAGCTCGATGAGCAGGGGCTGGCCCGAGGGGGCGATAACCTCATCGTCAACGGCGATTTCGAACAGGGTGCGCACGGCTGGCAACATGCCGGCGCCGGCATCGAGGCCGATTTTTCCGCCGCCACTTACGGGCTGGCGACCGACGGGCACGGTGCCCGGGTCAGCGAACTGTCGACTGACCGCAATACCCAGATTTCCCAGGATCTTGCCGGCCTCAAGGCGGGCGAGACCGTCAACCTGACATTTGATTTTGCCCGTCGGGCCAATATTTCCCTGCAACACGGCATCGAGGTGCTGTGGAATGGTGAGCGGGTGTTTGCCAGCGAAGGGGACGCCAGCAGCTGGCAGAGCAAGGCGCTGACGCTGACGGCCAGAGAAGGTGCCAATACCCTGGCGTTCCGCGGCACCGGTGAGAACAACGGCCTTGGCTACCTGCTCGACAACGTGGTGGCCACCGCCGCCGGCAAGGCCGAGATAGGCCAGGTCAGCGCCCAGCTGGCGCAAGATGACAACGCCGCCCGGGCGAGAGGCGATCAGGCGAGTGCCGATGCCGACAAACAGCGGCTCGAGCAGGAGAAGGCACAGCAGCTGGCCGCCATCGCCGGGAGCCAGTCCCAGCTGGAGGCTACCGACCAGCAGAAGCTGGCGGAGAATGGCCAGCAGCAGCGTGCCGCCATCGAGGCGGAAGCCCGCGACATGACGGCGCAGCTCGATACGCTGGCCCGCCAGTTTGACCAGGTCAGAACCCCTGACGCGGCGAGCGAGCCGTCCGGCCAGCACTGGCGCACCGGCTTTGCCGACCACCTGCTGAGCACGGTGCAGGAAGATCTGGACGATGCCGGCAGCACGGCCGGCACGGCGATCGAAGATGCCAGGCTCCGCCATGAGGCGCAGCACCAGCAGGTCGATAGCGCGCTGGCCAAGTCCAAGACGGGTCAGCAGCGCAGCGAACAGCTGCAAGGTGACGCCGAGGCGGCTGGCCAGCAGCGGGCCGCCCAGGCCGAACAGCGCCGTCTCGACGCGCTGGCTCGCCAGGGGGCGGCTGCATCGCGCCAGCAGCAGGGCGAAGCGAGTGCCAGCCAGGCGCAGCTCGCCGGCGAGCAGGCGGCCAGCCAGGCCGGTTTGCAGGCCAACCAGGCCAAACAGAATGCGGCGAGCCTCAAGCAGAGCGGCGACAAGCCGAACCGCCAGGGTGCCCAGCCCGGCCAGCCCTCGGCCACCGCACAGCCCCTGCCGCAGGCCGGCGAGCTGGATGTGCCCGCGATCGGCACCGTATTGGCTCCTGATGAGGTCCAACCCTCGGCAATCGACACTGCCACCGGGCTGAGCGAGCAGGAGCAGTCCGCCCTCGACGGGGCGCTAGCGGCGGTCAACCGCCTGCAGATCAATGCCGGGATCCGTCAACCGGCGACACCACCTGTGCTCCCGACCCCAACACCGAGCCTGGTGCAGGAGGAGGCACATGCTACAGCCACGGCGAGCAAGCCGGTGCAGCAGCATGAGGTACTGGCCACGGCGGCCGTGGATCTCACCGGCCTGCATGGCCCCCGCACGGGCAGCAAGGCCGTGCCTGAGTTCAGCAGTCACTTCAACGGCTCCTCCATCGGCATCGAGAACGAGCTGACGGGGCTGGTGGTGGCGTTGCCGAAGAACTCGGCACAGAAGTTTGGCTACGTGCACGACGCTGCAGGCAATCCGCTGTTCATGCTGACCAAGGACATGAACCAGGGGGGGTACACCAATCCCGCCGGAATAAGCGATGTCAAAGGGATCAACCAGTGGCAGACCCATACCATAGAGCTGGTGACCTATCCAAGCGAGATGCAGGATCAGCAGGCGGTGGAAGCTCGCAAGGAGGCCATGCTCTGGCTTGCCAGAGAGTTCACCCAGCACATCAGCCAAACCAATCACACCAGACTGTCCGATCTCGTGAGCGAGGATGGCCGCTTCACCCTGGTCATCTCCAATGCCAACCACGTGATCGCCGCCGGCAATGGCGCCGCCCGTGACGGTCAGGGGCAGACCATCGGCATGACGCCGAGCGGCCAGCAGGCGACCGTGGCGGTCAGTGCCAAGGCGTTTGGTACCGGCTCGTCCCAGGAGATCCGGCTGCTGGAGTCCGCTCCCTGGTATCACCCCGAGCTGAAGGAGCTGTTGCTGTCCAACACGGCCAATGTGCAGTGGGAGGATGCGGCCACCGCACAGAATGTGTTTGCCTACCTCACCTCCATTTACGGCAAGACGGCCGATCTGGCCCGGGAATACGGCATTCACATCAATGACTGGGATCCGCTGGCCGAGGGGATCACGCCCAACGCCCAGGGGTTGACCGATCCCAAGGTCAAGAATGCCTGGGAAATCTTGCCGAGAACCAAGCCGGTGGCCATGTTGGCGCTGCTCAGTGCCCATGACCGCAAGCTGGTGTCCGAGCAGATCCTGGCGACCCTCAAGTCGGCTTATTCACCGGCGCTGGCACAGAACATCTATGACTACTTCAAGTTTGGTGGCGAAGTGGCCGGGCATGGCATCAACAATGCGACCACGGGGGATGGCAAGCACCCGGAACCGGCCATCCTGTTCGAGTTCCGTCAGGTGCCGAACGAGCTGAGCCAGTTTGTGCCGAAGTCGGAGTCGACCGCCAGGGTAGAGGTGAAGACCCTCGACCAGTTCGACCCGGTCAGTCGCCGCACCATAGTGGCGGCGGTCAACAACCTGGTCGAGCAGAGTGCGGACTTCGACAGCTGGTATCAGGCCTATCGGGAGAGCCAGGGGCTGCCGCCGGTCAAGAATGCCAAGAAGGTGGCCTCTGCCAACCACAAGGCCGAGTGGGTGATGGCCAACCATGCCGAGGCATGGAGCCAGCTCACCGCCGAGCATCAAGCGGAGGATGCAAACGGACTGCAGGCCCTGGGTGGCCACAAGCCGGGGGACCAGAGCCCGGGCGCGGCGGATGCCGATACGGCGCCGCTGGACAAGCAGCCGCTCAATCCGCTGACCCGCTTCCTCAACGACAACCTCTACGGCACCCGCGATGAGCGGCGCCAGGTGGGCGACATCACCCGCCAACTGCTCGACCATGCGGTGAGCAAGGGCGAGGCCGAGCAGGTGACCCTGCAAGGGGATGCCGGCCGTCTGTCCG
The DNA here is from genome assembly GCF_002285935.1 of Aeromonas dhakensis. Taxonomy (NCBI): domain Bacteria; kingdom Pseudomonadati; phylum Pseudomonadota; class Gammaproteobacteria; order Aeromonadales; family Aeromonadaceae; genus Aeromonas; species Aeromonas dhakensis. Next base: position 4,193,132 of record NZ_CP023141.1, on the reverse strand, counting down.
GTTACCTGCACAAGGGGGCCGAGCGGCCAGGGACGTCGCAGGATGGCAAGCCCGAGGTGGTGCTGTTCCTGCACGGTTCGGGTTCCTCCGCCGAGGAGCAGGCCGATGCGGTTCGCAGCCACTACCAGAAGCAGGGCATCGACATGCTGGCGGTCAACCTGCGCGGCTATGGGGCCAGCGATGGCGGTCCCAGCGAGCAGGGGGTCTACCAGGATGCCCGCACCATGTTCCGCTATCTGGTGGAAGAGCGTGGGGTGGCCCCTGGCAAGATCCTGATCCATGGCTACTCCATGGGCGGCCCCATCGCCGCCGATCTGGCCCGTTATGCCGCAGAGCAGGGCAAGCCGGTGGGCGGGCTGCTGCTCGATCGCCCCATGCCCAGCATGAGCAAGGCGATCAAGGCCCACGAGCTGCCCAACCCGGGCGGTCTGGTGGGGGCGATCGCCAAGGCGATCAACGGTCGTTTCTCGGTGGAGAAAAACCTCGACGGCCTGCCCAAGAGCACGCCCATCATGCTGCTGACCGACAACGAAGGGCTTGGCAGCGAAGGGGAAAAACTGCGGGCCAAGCTGGCCGTGGCCGGTTATCAGGTCAGCGGTGAGCAGACCTTCTATGGCCATCTGGCCAGCAACCGCCTGATGGGCCAGTACGCCGAGCAGATCGTGGGTGACTTGTTCAACCGCACGCCGCCGGCTGCAGACATTGAGGCGCCGCTCAAGGGCATCGAGGCCATCAGACGCGATCTCAAGCGCTACCAGGAGGCGCTCACCCCGCAGGTGGGCAGCAACGGGGCGACCAGAGACATCCGTACCACCAAGGCCTTCCTGGCCGGATATCAGCAAGGGCTGGCCGGCAAGGTGGTCGAGGGCTTCCAGTCCGACATGAGCATGACCCAGCTGGTGGACCTGTTCGTCCAGCCGACCCTGACGCCACAGCAGCAGGGCGCGCTGGCCTGGGAGATCGAAAACCGGGCGCTCAAGAGCACCATCAAACCCAGGATTGAGCAGTCCAACCGTCTGTTCCGCGACGTGGCCTCGCAAGGTGGCACGGATCCATATGCCAGAGAGCATCTGGCTCCCCAGCTGTTGCTGCTCAATCTGGCGGATGACGGCTTCGGCGGGCGCTGCGATCCCCTCTCCAAGCTGGTGCTGGTCGCCAAGCAGCTGGAGAGCGAGGGGCAGCCCGATCTGGCGCGGCGCATGATGGAGAAGCTCTACTCCGCAGCGGCGGTCATCAACAACCCGGATCGCTACTCGGCTACCGAGCTGGACAACGCCCGCAAGCTGGTGGGCAGCCTGGCGGAGATCCACACCAACACGCCGGCCGCCTACAACTACGACAGCCTGCGCAGCATCAAGTACGACATCGTCAAGGAGAAGTGGGAGGGCAAGAACGCCATCTCCCTCGATACCGTGCTCACCAAGCTGACTGCCAAGGGTAGCGATGCTCCCGTGTTGCTGGAGCTGGATGCGCCGGGCCACGCCATGGCGGCCTGGGCCAAGCAGGGAGAGGCTGGCCGGATCTACGGCTTCTACGATCCCAATGCCGGCATCGTCGAATTCTCCTCCGCCGAGAAGTTCAGTCGTTACATGACCCGCTTCTTTGGCAAAGAGGGGCTGGATATGGCCAACGGCTACCACCTCAAGCCGGGGCCGGATGGCAAGCCGCTGTTCTTCAGGGTCAGCGAGATGAACGGCGCCGAGCTCGCCCGCTTCAAGCCGTCCAAGGATCTGGCCAACAAGGTCACCCTGCAGGAGATCCTGCAGTTGCCGGTATTTGACGAGAGTCCGATGGCGGAGCTGCCGGGCAAAACGGGGGTGACGGAGCGCACAGCCAGGCTGTTTGCCGACGTCTACAGCCCGGAAGAGCTGAAAAAAGCTGCCCAGGTCTTTGCCAAGCCCATTGGCGAGTCTTATCAGCAGATCCTGGATCAGCTCGCCACGCTGCATGGTGCCAGCGGACAGGCCAAGGTAGAAGCCGCATTGCGGTTGAACAATCTGATCGACGACTACTTGGTCAAGCACGAAGGTTCCGGCAGAAATCCGGCGCTGAGCAAGCTGCAGAGTCAGCTTCACGGAAATCTCTATCGTGGCGAGCTGGCCTCGTTGCAGGCCGAGGTGACGGCACTGGCCAAGACCCGCCCGGACCTGGCTGCCATTGTCATCGGCAAGGCCGCCGAAGAGGCGCAGGGCCAGCACCCGGGTCTCACCCAGATGGTGCTGCGCTGGGCGGCGCAAGACCCCTATCTGGCGGCCAAGGCTGGATACCAGGGGGGCGTGCCGGCGGATCTGCCGTTTGAGGCCAGATTCCACGTCGTCCTCGGCGAGCAGCATGACAATCTGAAGAAGTGGCTGAGCGAAGCCCAGGGGGAGGGACTGCTGAGCCGTGCCGTGCTGGACGACACCAGCAAGGTGCTGCATCTGGGTTACTCCTACCAGGAGCTGCAGGACATGACGGGGGAGCAGTCCGCCCAGATGGCGGTCTACTTCATCAAGGAGGCCGCCAAGCAGGCAGCCCCCGGATCTGAGCTCTCCGCCGAGCTCATCATGCTGGACAAGTTCGGTGACCGTCGTTACCTCGGCGAGCTGGAGTCCCGCCGTATCGCGCAGGTCGAGAACATCTATCACAGCAGCAAGCAGACCGATGTGGCGGCCTGGGATGCCCGCTATGGTGGCGATGCCCTGCGGACGCTGAACAACCAGCTGGACGGCGAGAGCACGCTGGCCGGACAGCTGTCGCGCCTGCTGGATAACCGCAATGGCCTGCTGATCGGCGAAACCCACGGTAGCGACGTCAACGGTCTGCGGTTCGTCAACGAGCAGATGGATGCGCTCAAGACCCAGGGGGTGACTGTCATCGCTCTGGAACACCTGCGCAGTGAGCTGGCTCAGCCGCTGATCGACCGTTATCTGGCGGGGGGAGAGATGTCTCCCGAGCTGACGAGCATGCTCAAGAACAAGCACCTGGAGCCCTCCCTGTTCGAGCGGGCCCGGGAGCGGGGAATGCGGATCGTGGCGCTGGACGATGGCAGTACCGCCAGACCCGCCATCGCTGGCACCGAGCACGGCCTGATGTACCGGGCCGGGGCGGCCAACAACGTCGCCGTCGAGGTCTTGGGCAAGTTGCCGGTCGGCGAGAAGTTCGTCGCCATTTACGGCAGTGCGCACCTGGCGTCCCACAAGGGGATCGAAGGCTTCGTACCCGGCATTACCCATCGCCTGGGGCTGCCGGCCCTGAAGGTGGATGCGGACAATCGCTTCCACCTGCAGGCGGACGATGTCAGTCAGCGGGTCGAGTACGCCGATGTCGGCAGGAAGTGGACGCCGGTGACGGCGCTGGATGGCGAAGACCAGCCGGTTCGCAACCAGCGGGTCAACCAGTGGCAGCAACCTGAGGTGACACCGGGCAGCGAAGGGGGCGAGACCCGCTTCACCAGCCAGATCATCATCCAGACCGAAGATGATCCTGTGGCTGCCAAGGCCGCGGCCAGCCTGGCCGGCAAACACCCCGACCACAGCGTGGTGGTGCAGCTGGATGCAGATGGCAACTATCGGGTGGTCTATGGCGATCCGGCTCAGCTGGCCGGCAATATCCGCTGGCAGGTGGTCGGCCATGGCCGCGATGAGGATGGACAGAACAACAGCCGCCTCAGTGGCTACAGTGCCGACGAGCTGGCCGGGCGCCTGCGCCGCCTGGGCGATCGTCTGCAACAAGAGGCCGGCGTGGTCACCAAACCGAGTCACGTCAGCCTGGTGGGTTGCTCCCTGGTGAGCGACGACCTGCAGGCCGGCTTTGCCCGTCGCTTCATCCAGGCGCTGGATAACGAGGGGATCCGTACCCAGGTGTCGGCTCGCAGCAGCGAGGTGGCGGTAGACCAGGGGGGTCGCAAGCACACCCGTGGTGAGGCGGATGTGTGGGCCCGCAAGGTGGCCGCCAACAAGGTGGTGCTGACCCTCAACGACGCCGGCGAACCCGTGGTGTACAACGAGCGGGTGCGCGGCGGCGTGGCTGAAGGGGACATCGACCTGGCGAAAGTGGGCCAGAGCGAGGGCGAAAGCCGTGCCCGGGGCGCCATCGCCGACAACGACGAGACCTTCGTCGCACCCGAGAAACAGCGCCAGCCGGAGACGGCATCGAGCCAGACCAGCAGTGCGGTCAGCTACTCCGGCAACGTTCAGGTCAACGTGGGGGATGGCGAGTTCACCGCCCTCAACTGGGGGACCACCAACCTGGGGGTCAAGGTAGGCACGGGCGGCATGAAGTCGCTGGCCTTCGGCGACAACAACGTCATGGTGCACATCGGGGATGGCGACAGTAAACACAGCGTCGACATCGCCGGCTACCGGGCGCTGGAAGGGGCCCAGCTGTTCGTTGGGCAACGCAACGTCAGCTTCAACCTGGGGCGCAGCAACGATCTCATCGTGATGCTGGAGAAATCCATCCCCACTCCGCCGCTGGTCAATCCGTTTGACGGGGCCGCCCGCATTGCCGGTGCCCTGCAGCAGATCGCCGGTGACGGTGCCAAGCCGGATTGGGTTGCCAGCCAGTGGGATCAGTGGACCCTGGCCGGCGCCAACAAGTTCGTGGCCGACATGGCCGGTCTGGATCAGACCAGCAGCGTCGAATACGGCTCGCTCACCACCCTGGACAGCGGCAACGAGCGCAGCAGTCGCGGGCTCAAGAGCGACCTGGAAGCGACTCTCAACAAGGAGTTCAACAAGCGCATTTCCGGCGGTGGCCAGGGTGCGCAGGGCCCTCTGGACCGGGCGGGCAAGTTGCGCCAGGCCAACGAGAAGCTGGTCTTCAACTTTGCCGTTGCCGGTCAGGGGGCCGATATCCAGGTCACCACGGGCAACTGGAACTTCGTGTTCGGTGACAACATCCAGGCGATCCTGGACACCAACCTGGGCTCCCTGTTCGGGTTGATGACCCAGGAGTTCACCGCCAGCGGGCAGGCCAAGACCACCTTTACCTTCACCCCGACCGATCTGCCGCGCCAGCTGCAGAACCGGTTGCTGGGTCGTCTGGCAGGGGTGGGGGCCGATACCACGCTGGCGGATATCTTCGGCGTGGATTACAACGCCCGTGGCCAGCTGGTGGCCCGTGATGGGGATGCCATCGATGCGCCGGCCCTGTTGCAGGAGATGCTGGGGGTCATCGCCGAGTTTGGCGGCGATCAGCTCAAGAGCCTGACTGATCCGGCCAAATGGCTCGATCAGCTCAAGGCCGGGCTGGATCTGGGGGAAGATGCCCTCAGCAGCTTTGCCCGTACCCACGGCCTGCAGGACGAGGCGCCCGAAGAGGCCAAGTCCGGGACCGTGACGGTGCAGCAGGGGAACGAGGCCAAGCCGGCGGCGCTGCCAGCCGCCACCGAGGAGCGGGCCTTCGGCTTCAACGCCCTGAGCCTGCCCAACCTGTTTGCCACCCTGTTCAACCGGGACAAGCAGGCGGAGGTGGTGACGCTGGCCAAGAACCTCAAGCAGAACCTGACGGCCGATCTGCTCAACATGAAGGAGCAGACCTTCGACTTCCTGCGCAACAGCGGCCACCTGCAGGGAGATGGCGACATGCATGTCTCCCTTGGCAACTACAACTTCAACTGGGGGGGAGACGGCAAGGATCTGGGGGCCTACCTCGGCGACAACAACAACTTCTGGGGTGGTCGCGGGGACGATGTCTTCTACGCCACCGGCACCTCCAACATCTTCACCGGCGGCGCCGGTCAGGACACCGGGATCATGATGGGACGGGAGAACATGATGTTCGGCGGGCAGGGTGACGACGTCGCCGTGCTGGCCGGCCGTGTCAACCGCGCCTTCATGGGCGAGGGCAACGATCAGGCCTTCATCTTCGGTGAAGAGGGCATAGTGGAAGGGGGCGCAGGCCAGGATTATCTGGTGACCTCCGGCAACTACAACCAGATCGATGCCGGCGCGGATCAGGACTTCACGGTGACCATAGGTCATCACAACCAGATCCGGCTCGGCGAGGGCGATGACTTTGCCATGGTGTTCGGCAATCACAACCGCTTGCTGGCCGAGCATGGCAACAACCAGGTCAAGCTGATGGGCTATCACGCCACCATCCGGGGTGGTGACGGCCGGGATCGCTTGATTGCCGACCAGGTCGCCAAGTTCAGTCAGCTCGATGGCGGTGCCGGCGATGATCTGCTGGTGCTGGGCGGTTACCAGAACCAGTTCAGCGGTGGTACCGGCGTCGACAGCTTCGTGTTCAGTGGCGCCGTGATAGAGAACCTGGTGCAGGACATCGGCAAGGAGGACTTCATCGTCTTCAACGATGTCAGCTGGCGGGATCTCTGGTTCAAGCGCAGCGGCTACGATCTGCAACTGCTGGTCAACCGTCGTGCCGATGGCGCCAGCGAGCAGGGCAAGTTCGAGCAGCTGGGCAGTGCCACCTTCAGCAACTACTTCGCCGACAACCGGGCCCAGCTGGTGATCGGGCTTGGCGAGCAGCAGGCTGACGGCGAGCGCAGCTACAGCGCGCTCTCCCATCAGGCGGTGGACAACCTGATCCAGGCCATGAGCAGCTTCGCCCCCGAAGCGGGCGACATGGGCCTGCTCAACCGGCTCGACAGCCAGGCCAACAGCCTGGTGCAGTCGGCCTGGGGTGATGTGATCCAGGGCAAGGGGCGGGTTGCCTGAGCAACCTGACTTCCCTCCCGTAAGGTAAAAACCTGCTCTTCGGAGCAGGTTTTTTTATGCCTGTCGCACCCGAAGCGGGCGGCGCAGGCACCAACAAAAAAGCCAGTCAGGGGCTGACTGGCTTTTTATTGGTGCTTATCGGGGATCAGTCGATGAGACTGGCCCACAGGTCGTACTCGTCCGCTTCGTCGATGCGGACCTTGACCATGTCGCCGGGCTTGAGGCCGGTTTCACCGTTCAGGTAGACCAGGCCGTCGATCTCGGGGGCATCGGCGGCAGAGCGGCCGGTGGCTCCCTCTTCGTCCACCTCGTCGATCAGCACCAGCATCTCTTTGCCCACCTTGCGGGCCAGCTTGCGGATGGAGACCTGCTGTTGCAGCTCCATGAAGCGCTGGAAGCGCTCTTCCTGCACTTCGGCCGGCACCGGATCCGGCAGTTCGTTGGCTTTGGCGCCCTCGACCGGGCTGTATTTGAAGCAGCCGACCCGATCCAGCTCCGCCTTGTCGATGAAGTCCAGCAGCATCTGGAACTCTTCTTCGGTCTCGCCGGGGAAGCCGACGATGAAGGTGGAACGCAGGGTGATCTCGGGGCAGATCTCGCGCCACTTCTGGATCCGCTCCAGGGTGCGCTCGACGGTGCCCGGGCGCTTCATCAGTTTCAGGATGCGCGGGCTGGCGTGCTGCAGCGGGATATCGAGGTAGGGCAGTACCTTGCCGTCGCGCATCAGCGGGATGACGTCATCCACGTGCGGGTAGGGGTAGACGTAGTGCAGGCGCACCCACATGCCGAGCTTGGCCAGCTCTTCGCACAGGGCCACCATGCTGGTCTTGACCGGCATGCCGTCGTAGAAGCCGGTACGGTGCTTGACGTCGACGCCATAGGCGGAGGTGTCCTGGGAGATCACCAGGATCTCCTTCACGCCGGCCTCTTTCAGGCGCTTGGCTTCGGCCAGTACCTCGCCGATGGGGCGGCTCACCAGATCCCCGCGCATGGAGGGGATGATGCAGAAGGTGCAGCGGTGGTTGCAGCCTTCGGAAATCTTCAGATAGGCGTAATGACGGGGGGTCAGCTTGACGCCCTGGGCCGGCACCAGGCTGGTGAAGGGGTTGTGGGTCGGCTTCTCCACGTATTTGTGGACGTGGCCGAGCACCTCTTCATAGGCGTGGGGGCCGGTGATCTCGAGCACCTTGGGGTGGATCTCGCGGATCTGGTTCTCTTTGGCGCCGAGGCAGCCGGTGACGATTACCTTGCCGTTTTCGGCCAGGGCCTCGCCGATGGCTTCCAGCGACTCCTGCACCGCGCTGTCGATGAAGCCGCAGGTGTTGACCACCACCAGCTCCGCATCGTCATAGCTGGGCACCACGTCGTACCCTTCGGTACGCAGCTGGGTCAGGATGCGCTCGGAATCGACCAGGTTTTTGGGGCAACCCAAGGAGACGAATCCTACTTTGGGGGCCTGTTTTGTGTTGGACATCGCTCAATCACTCTTAGGTGGCTCTAGTTTTAGGGCGCGGATTTTACCGGAATGGCTAACCAAAAACTATACAGCCGGCACGTCGGAAGCGAACAATCTCTTTGCCCGGGCCACAATGGGCCGTCAAAGGAGAAAACCATGGTGGCAACAGGCCTTGCCGGCCGGCCAGCGGGGTTGTGATCTCTGTTGCTGATGCTTGAGTCAATTTGGCAGGAGAGTGAAAACAGGGGTCACTATACTCCCTGCAGGAATAGCAGAAGGACGTGCGGGATGGAGAGTTCATTTGGCGAAAAAGTGCAGAATGTGCACGCCACGCTCAGGCAGCGGTTTGACAAGTTGAGCCGGGTTGCTGTCGCCATCTATGACCAGCAGACGGACAAGCTCAAGACCTTTGCCCACAGCACGGAGGGGGGCTCGCCGCTGTTGCAGTACGAGGTGAAGCTGAGCGAGGTGCCCTCCCTGCGCTATCTGGCCGAGCGCCAGCAACCCAGGGTGCTCGATACTCTGGGCTCGCTGCAGGGGTCCCCCGCCGAGCACAGCCGCAAGCTGCTGGCGGCCGGTTATGAGTCGAGTTACACCGAGCCGCTGCTGTTCAACAGCCGGCTGTTCGGTTTTCTGTTTTGCGATGCCAGGGAGCCCGGCTACTTCGATGCGGCCATTCGCGGTGAGCTGGCGGCCTATGCCCAGATCCTGGCTGCCATCATTGCCGTTGAGTTCTTCTCCATCCAGACCCTGAACGGGGCGCTGACCACGGCGCGGGAGTTCAGCCGCTACCGGGACGAGGAGACCGCCAACCATCTGCACCGCATGTCGGGCTATTCGCGGCTCATCGCCCGCGAGGTGGCTGCCCATTATCCCCTCAACGACGAGGAGGTGGAGTTCATCCATCTCTTCTCCGAGCTGCACGACATCGGCAAGATTGCGGTGCCGGACGCCATCCTGCTCAAACCGGGCAAGCTGACCCCGGAGGAGTACGCGGTGATGAAGATCCACCCGCTCAAGGGACGGGAGATGATCGCCCTGATGATCAAGGAGTTTGGTCTGGACGGCATCCATCACACCGACATGCTCAAGAACATCATTGCCTACCATCATGAGCGCTTCGACGGCCAGGGCTACCCGGAGGGGCTGGCGGGGCAGGCGATCCCGCTGGAGGCCCGCATCGTCACGGTGGCGGATGTGTTCGACGCGCTCACCAGCGAGCGTCCCTACAAGCAGGCCTGGCCGTTCGAGACGGCCTTCGAGTACCTCAAGACCCATGCCGGCAGCCAGTTCGACCCCGTCTGCGTCGCGGCGGCGCTGCGCAGCAAGGAGGCGTTTCGCGCCATCCATCAGCAGTATCGGGATCCGGCCATAACCTGACCTCTCGTTCACGCTCTCGGTGCTAGAGTCGGCTTGCCTGCCGGGGTGAATGCCTGGGGGTGGGCTCTGCAATTTGATAGAGATGCTCGGAACAAGCGCTTGCGCAGCCACAAGGCCGGTCGCTATTGCCCTGGCGCTCTGCCGCTAGCCGGGTTTGGCGCCACCAGAGCAGGGCGCTCATGGCCAGGATCAATGGGAAGGCGGCCAGCATGCTCAGCAGCAGGTGTGACATGGTTCGTCCCCTTGTTGATGATTGCAGCCGCACTGCTCTGCCTGGTGACAACCACTTTCCCTACCGATCTGTTTTTCCTTGCGGCCGTTGCAGGATGGCCGGATCCCCTTGACAAGATTCCCGGCCTTGCTGGCCTTGCTGGCCTTGCTGGCCTTGCGGCGTGACGGACTGCCCTGGCTGGCGTCGGTCAGCGGCTGAAAGTGGGCAGCAGACAGATCAAGGTGCGCCGAGCGGTACTGCCATACCGATATCCCGGCATCGAGCAGTCGGCCCAGCATGTGCTCACCGATGTTTCGCACCAGCACCTGAGTGACGGCATGGGCCTGTAGCGTCGCCAGCAGGGCCTGTTTGCCACGGCAACCCTCGCCGTTGGCCGGGTTGGACATGGTCGCGAGCACCTCGCCGGCTGGACTGACAATCTGCAGCTGCTCAGCCCGGCTGACGTGGGCGGATGGCCGGCCCCGGCTCAACAGGATGGCATGGTTGCCTGGCACGGCTGCTGTATTCACGTTCTGGTTCATTGCGCGGTTTCTCCACCGGGTTGCGGGACGTCGGGTTGCATCAACAGGGCCTTACCTAAGCTCAGGCACTCCACCACCTTGTAGCGGGCGCGCTTGAGGGTATTGGCCAAGGTCTGGCGAGAAACGCCCATGAGTCGGGCGGCCTCCTGTTGCTGCATGCCCTCCAGATCCACCAGGCGCAGCGCCTCAAACTCATCGTCGGCGAGGGCCACCTGCTCCAGTTCATGCATGGGGACACCATTGGGCTTGAAGCAGCTGTTGGCGGGGCGCCCGCAGATACGACGGGCTATTTTCGGTCTCGGCATAACGCCTCCTAATTTGCATATGCCATATATACGCCGCATAAATGGCATATGCAAATTAAAGAAAAATGTAATTGAAAGGCATGATCTTGTTGAGAGGGAGGTTGCGGCTTCACGAGCAGAGTTGGCGACAACTTGATCATTTCAATGATTCTTGTATAGTTGAAATAAAGGCGCATCCAACGAGAGACGAACATGAACAAAGAGACGGCCACCAAGGTCTTTGAATCGCTGGCATCCGGGATCCGGCTCGATGTGTGGCGGCTGCTGGTCAAGGCGGGGCTGGATGGGCGGGTCGCGGGCGAGCTGGCCGGCGAGCTCGACATCGCCCCCAACACCCTGTCGTTTCATCTCAAGGCGATGCTCAATGCCGGCCTCTTGTCGGTGGAGCAGGAGGGGCGCTTCCTGCGCTACCGCGCCAATATCCCCTTGATGCTGGACCTTATCGGCTATCTCACCGAGGAGTGTTGCGCCGGCCATCCGGAGGCGTGCGGCATGATGCGCGCCGAGTCCACTTGCTCACCCCATGTGCTGCCTGCGCAGCCCTGCTGCCACAAGGAGTAATGCCATGTCAGTCATTCAGATTTTCGACCCCGCCCTCTGCTGCGCCAGCGGCGTCTGCGGCACCGAGGTCGATCAGGCGCTGGTCACCTTCGCCGCCGATCTGGCCTGGGCCAGGGAGCAGGGTGTTGCCATCGAGCGTTTCAATCTGGCCCAGCAGCCGCTGCAGTTTGCCGAAACACCTGCGGTCAGCGCCTTTCTCACCCACGCCGGGGAGGAGGGGCTGCCGCTGGTGCTGGTGGAGGGTCAGGTGGTGCTGACCGGACGTTATCCGAGCCGTGGCGAGCTGGCCCGCTATGCCGGCCTGCCCGCGCCGCAGGCCACCATCAAGGGCATAGTGAAAGCGGCCTGCCGTCCTGGCAGTGGTTGCTGCTAAGACATTGATATTCCAAACCATGTCGTAACGGGAGAGGCTATGTATCACTTTATGACCAATCCGCCGCCGTTTCTCTTCTTCACCGGCAAGGGCGGGGTGGGCAAGACCTCGCTGGCCTGCGCCAGTGCGGTGGCCCTCTGTGACGCCGGCAAGCGGGTGCTGCTGGTGAGTACGGATCCCGCCTCCAACGTGGGGCAGGTGTTTGCCACCGACATCGGCAATCGCATCACCGCCATCGCCGCTGTGCCCGGTTTGTCGGCGCTGGAGATAGATCCCCCCGCGGCGGCCAAGGCCTATCGGGAGCGGATCGTCGGCCCGGTGCGCGGCAAGCTGCCCGAGCATGTGGTGCGCAGCATAGAGGAGCAGCTCTCCGGCGCCTGCACCACAGAGATCGCCGCCTTTGACGAGTTCACCGCCCTGCTCACCGACCCGGCGCTGCGTTCGGAGTACGACCATATCCTCTTCGACACCGCCCCTACCGGCCACACCATCCGCCTGCTGCAGCTGCCGGGGGCCTGGAGCGAATTTCTGGCGCAGGGCAAGGGGGATGCCTCCTGCCTCGGCCCGCTGGCGGGGCTGGAGAAACAGCGCAGCCAGTATGCCGAGGCCGTCGCGGCGCTGGCCGACGGCGTGCGCACCCGGCTGGTGCTGGTGGCGCGCGCCCAGCACTCCACCTTGCGGGAAGTGGCCCGCACCCATGAGGAGCTGGCGGCCATCGGCCTGGCAAACCAGCAGCTGGTGATCAATGGCCTCTTCCCCGAGGACGCTATTGCCGGTGACACGCTGGCGCAGGCCATCTGGCGGCGTGAGCAGCAGGCCCTCGCCGACATGCCGCAGGGAATAAAGGGGCTGGCCCGGGATCAGGTGCCGCTGCTGGCCACCAATCTGGTGGGGCTCGACAGTTTGCGTCAGCTGCTGCAACCACAGGATGCTGGTGGGCAGGCGCCACTGGCAACGTCAGCTCATCTGCCAGCCCAGCCCGAGTTGAGTTCGCTGGTGGACGAGCTGGCCGCCGACGGTCACGGCCTCATCATGCTGATGGGCAAGGGCGGGGTGGGTAAAACCACCCTGGCCGCTGCGGTAGCGGTGGAGCTGGCAAGCCGTGGCCTGCCGGTGCACCTCACCACTTCGGATCCGGCCGCGCACCTCGGCGAGACGCTGGCAGGCAGCCTGCCCCATCTCGAGGTGAGCCGCATCGACCCCCGCGCCGAGACCGAGCGCTACCGCGCCCAGGTGCTGGCCAGCAAGGGGGCTGCACTGGACGAGCAGGGGCGGGCGCTGTTGGAGGAGGACTTGCGCTCCCCCTGTACCGAGGAGATCGCCGTGTTTCAGGCCTTCTCGCGCATCATCCGCGAGGCGGGCAAGCGCTTCGTGGTGATGGATACCGCCCCCACCGGCCACACCCTGCTGCTGCTCGATGCCACCGGCGCCTACCACAGGGAGATCGCCCGCCAGATGGGAAACAAGGGGCTGCACTTCACCACCCCCATGATGCAACTGCAGGACCCCAAGCAGACCAAGGTGCTGATCGTCACCCTGCCCGAGCCGACGCCGGTGCAGGAGGCGGCCAATCTGCAGGCCGATCTGCGCCGTGCCGGCATCGAGCCCTGGGCCTGGCTCATCAACCACAGTCTGCAGCAAGCCGCGGTCAGCTCGCCGCTGTTGCAACTGCGGGCCGAGCGCCAGTTGCCCCATGTCGAGGCGGTCGAGCGGCAGCATGCCAGCCGCTACGCCGTGGTGCCGCTGCTTGCCGAGGAGCCGGTGGGGGCGGATGCCCTGCGCCGCCTCTGTCAGCACCACTGAGCAGTCAGCACCACTGAACAAGGGCCCCGGCCGCTTGGTCGGGGCTGATGAACATTTGTCGTTAACGAAAGAGATGCGGGATGACCGCATCGGGAGTCGTCATGTCTGCAACCTGTGATGCCAAGAGCCAACCGGCGATTGGCTTTTTTGAACGTTACCTCACCGCCTGGGTGGCCCTCTGCATTCTGGTGGGGATTGGGCTCGGGCAGGGCCTGCCGGATCTCTTCAAGGCCATCGGCGCCATGGAGGTGGCCAAAGTCAACCTGCCGGTGGGTCTTCTTATCTGGGTGATGATCATCCCCATGCTGCTCAAGATCGACTTCGGCGCCCTGCATCAGGTGAAGGGGCACCTCAAGGGGATTGGGGTCACCCTCTTTATCAACTGGCTGGTCAAGCCCTTCTCCATGGCCTTCCTCGGCTGGCTCTTCATCCGGGTGCTGTTTGCCGACTGGCTGCCGGCGGATCAGCTCGACAGTTACGTGGCGGGGCTGATCCTGCTGGCGGCGGCCCCTTGCACCGCCATGGTGTTTGTCTGGAGTCGACTCACCAACGGCGATCCCTACTTCACCCTGTCGCAGGTGGCGGTGAACGACCTCATCATGGTGTTTGCCTTCGCCCCGCTGGTGGCGCTGCTGCTCGGGGTCTCCAGCATCATAGTGCCGTGGGATACCCTGCTCACCTCTGTGGTGCTCTATATCGTCATCCCGGTCATCATCGCCCAGCTGCTGCGCAAGGCTTTGCTGAAAAAGGGAGAGGCCCATTTTGACGGCGTCATGACCCGCATCCAGCCCTGGTCGGTGGCGGCCCTGCTGCTCACCCTGGTGCTGCTGTTCGCCTTCCAGGGCAACGCAATTATCGAGCAACCGCTGGCCATCGCCCTGTTGGCGGTGCCGATCCTGATCCAGGTGCTGTTCAACTCGGGGCTCGCCTACTGGCTCAACCGCAAGGTGGGGGAGAAGCACTCGGTGGCCTGCCCTTCCGCCCTGATCGGTGCCTCCAACTTCTTCGAGCTGGCGGTGGCCGCCGCCATCAGCCTGTTCGGCTTTCACTCCGGCGCCGCGCTCGCCACCGTGGTCGGCGTGCTGATCGAGGTGCCGGTCATGCTGCTGGTGGTGCGCATCGTCAACGCCAGCAAACCCTGGTACGAAGCGGGGCTAAGCCGTTAACAGATGGCCGCTAACCCTTTTTACCTACTGTTTTTATTCACTTAAGCCATGAGAGACATGCCAATGAGTGCAATCACCATCTATCACAATCCAGAGTGCGGCACCTCCCGCAATACCCTCGAGCTTATTCGCAACAGCGGCGTCGAGCCGACCGTCATCCACTATCTGGAGACGCCCCCCTCCCGCGATGAGCTGGTGGCGCTGATCGCCGCCATGGGGATGCCGGTGCGCGAGCTGCTGCGCAAGAACGTGCCTCCCTACGAGGCGCTGGGGCTGGCAGAAGATCGCTTCAGCGATGACGCACTGATCGACGCCATGCTGGCCCACCCGATCCTCATCAACCGCCCCATCGTGGTCACCCCCCTCGGCACCAAACTGTGTCGCCCCTCGGAAGTGGTGCTCGATATATTGCCCGATCAGCAAAAAGGGGCCTTCGCCAAGGAAGATGGCGAGCAGGTGGTGGACGAGCACGGCAAGCGGCTGCGTTGACAGGGAGCGGGGCCGAGCGTCACCGGCTGACCCGGACGGTGCAGATGCACTTACCGGGTGGGCGCCGGATCTGCTACTGTGACCCTCGACTCATCACAGCGGGGGAAACAGCATGAAGATTCGATTCCTGGTGATAGCCACGGCACTGGCGCTGACCTCGGCCCCTGGCCTGGCCGACTGGGCCAAGGTGAAGGCGGCCGCGACCGAGCTTGGCAACGCGGTGAGCGACACCAGCAAGGAGGCGTGGCAGAGCGTCACCGATTTCTCCAAGGCGACCTGGGCCTCGGTCTCCCAGTGGGGCTCGGAGGCGTTCAATACCGCCGGCGCCTGGACCGACAAGAGCGTGGCCACCGGCAAGGAGTGGCTGGCGGTGGCCGACAAGAAGCTCGACGAGATGCTGGAGCCCAAGACGGCGGACGAGGCGCGCCTCGCCCTCAATACCATGGCCGACACCGCCCTGGTGCGGCTGTTCAACGAACAGCCCTCGGCCAAGCTGTTGTTTGACAAGGCATACGGCTATGCGGTGTTCGACTCGCGCAAGTTTTCCCTGATGCTGCACACCAACCAGGGGGCCGGGGTGGCCGTCAACCGTGCCACCGGCAAGCACACCTACATGAAGATGTTCGGCGCCGGGCTGGCGGCCGGGCTGGGCGGCAAGTTCTATCAGCAGGTGATCCTGTTTGAGGACAAGGCCAGGTTCGATGCCTTCGTCAGCCAAGGCTGGGAGGCCACCTCCGAGGTGGGTGCCGTGGCGGGCAAGGAGAGCGCCGAGTTGACCGCCAAGTACAACGGCGGCATGGCCATCTACCAGATCGGCGAGAAGGGGCTGCTGCTGGACGCCAATATCTCGGGCTCCAAGTACTGGGTGGACAAGGATCTGACCCGCTGATTGAGCAGAGGGTGAGCAACCGCCAGTTTTTCTTCATACTGCGCGGATTGCCGTCTGTTTAATTGGTGCGAATTACAGTAAAAAGAGGGCCTTAGGCCCTCTTTTTCATGGGCGCAGCCAGGTTCGTCAGCAAGACAAGGAGAGTGGCATGACTCAAGCATCAGCACAGGACGGGGCGGACGAAGCCCTGCGTCGGGAGTGGGACAAGCAGAGCATCTATCTGCGCCTGCAGGAGGGGATCCCCACGGCCTTCTGGGTCAGCGGGGATCTGGTCTCCCCCCTCGAGCCCGGCGCCGAGGGGTCGGCATACCAGGGTCACTTCGGTTGGGGACGTGCCGACGAGGCGACCATGGCCCTGGCGCAAGCCATCGTCGCCAGGCTGGTGGCGGTAGGACTGGTTCCCCCCAAGCTGGCGGCGAGCCGCGCGGGCTACCTCCATGACGAGGTGCTGGCCAAGCTGCCCGCCGGGGAGCACTACGATCTCCACCTGAGCTATCTGAGGCTGCTGCTGGGGGAGGGGGCCGTGCCGCGCCCCTGAGGGGCCGGCTCATCATCCGGCGACCACAAGAATCCCAGCTTCGAGGGAACTTCTCCCTAATTGGCACTTTTATTGCTTTGGTCTGCCAGCGTCAATGATTTGTCTGGGGATGAAATATGGAAATCAGTGCAAGCAGCCTGATGCAAGAGATGCAGGCCCTCAAGGTGGAAGCCGGCGCCACGCCGCTCACCCAGCCTGGCCGTCAGGTCAGCTCCGATTTTGGTCAACTGCTGCAGCAGGCCCTTGGCAACGTCAACGAGCTGCAAGGGGCCGCCAACGATCTGCGCACCCGTTTCGACATGGGCGACAACTCGGTCGACCTGTCCGAAGTGATGATCGCCGGACAAAAATCCTCCATCGCCTTCGAGGCGACGGTGCAGGTGCGCAACAAGATGGTCGATGCCTACAAGACCATCATGAACATGCCGGTGTAACTCAGGCCCATGGCGACTGAGCATCATGAACATGTCAGCAATAAGGACATAAATCGTGGCTACTGATCAAAACGGCGAACTGCTGATGAACGATGAGGGCACCGCCGCCCTCGATGAGAATGAGCAGAAGAGTTCGGCACTCGGCTTCCTCTCCAACACGGACGTGCTGCGCCAGATCACCCTGATCCTGGGGCTGGCCATCTGTCTGGCCATCGCCGTTTTCATCCTGTTGTGGGGCAAGGAGCCGGACATGCGTCCCCTTGGCACCTACACCACCCAGGAGCTGGTCAAGACCCTCGACTTCCTCGATCAGCAGAAGATCCCCTATCAGGTGGATGGCAAGAGCGTGCTGGTCAATGCCGAGAACTTTGCCAGCATCCGGTTGGCGCTGACCCGTGCCGGGCTGGCCAACGCCACTGACGCCAGCACCGACGGGGAAGACATCCTGCTCAAGGACTCCAGCTTCGGCGTCAGCCAGCGGATGGAGAGCGAGCGCCTCAAGCTGAGCCGCGAGCGCCAGCTGGCCAGCGCCATCGAGCAGTTCCAGAACGTGGCCAAGGCCCAGGTGCTGCTGGCCATTCCCAAAGACAACGTGTTTGCCCGCAACGAACGCAAGCCCAGCGCCACCGTGGTGCTGAGCCTCAAGGGCAATGCCCTCGGTCAGGGGGAAGTGGATTCCATCGTCGACATGGTGGCCTCCGCCGTGCACGGTCTGGAGCCGACCCGCGTCACCGTGACCGACCAGAACGGCCGCCTGCTCAACTCCGGCTCCCAGGATCCCATCTCTGCCCAGACTCGCAAGGAGTTTGCGATGCAGCAGAAGCAGGAGCTGGAATACAAACAAAAAATTGACGCCATCCTGATCCCGGTGCTCGGCGCCGACAATTATACGGCGGAGGTCGACCTCTCCCTCGACTTTTCCCAGCAGGAGCAGACCCGCAAGACCTACAACCCGGACCTGCCGGCGGTGCGCTCCGAAATGACCATGGAAGAGAACAGCGCCAACGGCAGCAACGGTGGCGTGCCCGGTGCGCTCTCCAACCAGCCGCCCGCCGCCTCCAACATTCCGCAGCAGGCGACCGGCCCCAACGCCGAAACCACCGCGTCCTCTTCCGGCCGCTCCCGCAAGGAGGCGACCCGCAACTTCGAACTGGATACCACCGTCAGCCATATCCGGCGCCAGATGGGTGGCATTCGCCGCATGACCGTCTCGGTAGCGGTGGACTACAAGTCGGCCACTGCCGCCGATGGCAAGGTGAGCCGCGAGCCGCGCACCCAGGCCGAACTCGATACCCTGCGTCGTCTGCTGAGCGGCGGCCTTGGCTTTGATGTGACCCGTGGTGATACTCTGGAGGTGGTCGCCATCCCGTTCAACCGGCCCGAGCTTGAAAACGTGGCCGAGGCGCCGCTCTACGAGCAGCCCTGGTTCTGGCGCGCGGTGCGCATCGCCGCCTCCGTGCTGGTCATCATAGTGCTGATCGTCACCGTGGTGCGCCCCATGCTCAAGCGCCTGCTCTATCCGGATGCCAAGCCGGAAGGGGAACTGGATTTCGACAACCACACCGTGCTGGGTGGGGATGACGAGCTCAGTCTGCTGGCGGCTCAGGCCGAAGCCGAGCCGGTGTTCGGGGTGCGCGATGGTCAACTGAAACTGCCTGACCTGCATCGTGATGAAGATTTGCTCAAGGCGGTACGTGCCCTGGTGGCGAACGAACCGGATCTGGCCGCACAGGTCATTAAAGAATGGGTAGCGAACAAAGATGGCTGACGAAAACAAGACACAGGTCACCGGCAATGACATCACCGACAGTCAGCGCCAGATCCTGGATCAGATGAGCGGCATGGAGATGGCGGCGGTATTGATGCTGAGCCTCAACGAAGAGGACGCCGCCCAGATCTTCCGCCATCTCGAGCCCAAGCAGGTGCAGCGGCTCGGCATGTCGATGGCCTCCATGTCGGATTTCAGTCACGACCGGGTGGCGGCGGTCCACCGTCAATTCATCGACGACATCCAGAAGTACACCAACATCGGTATCGGCAGCGAAGACTTCGTGCGCAAGGCCTTGGTGGCCGCTCTTGGCGAAGACAAGGCCAGCAACCTGGTGGATCAGATCATCCTTGGGTCCGGCGCCCGCGGTCTCGATTCCCTCAAGTGGATGGATGCCCGCCAGGTGGCCAGCATCATCCAGAACGAACACCCTCAGATCCAGACCATCGTCCTCTCTTATCTGGAGCCGGAGCAGTCCGCCGAGATCCTGAGCCAGTTCCCGGAACAGGTGCGCCTGGATCTGGTGATGCGTATCGCCAACCTGGAAGAGGTGCAACCGGCGGCGCTGCAAGAGCTCAACGACATCATGGAGAAACAGTTCGCCGGTGCGGCGGGTGCCCAGGCAGCCAAGATGGGCGGCCTGAAGGCGGCGGCCAACATCATGAACTACCTCGACACCAACATCGAGGGTCAGCTGATGGACTCCATCCGCGAGTCGGACGAGGAGATGAGTCAGCAGATCCAGGATTTGATGTTCGTGTTCGAGAACCTCATCGACGTGGACGATCGCGGCATCCAGACCATGCTGCGGGAAGTGCCTGGCGATCTGCTGCAGCGGGCCCTCAAGGGCTCCGACGACCAGATGCGCGAGAAGATTTTCAAGAACATGTCCAAGCGGGCCGCCGAGATGCTGGCAGACGATCTGGAGGCCATGGGGCCGATCCGGGTCTCCGAAGTGGAAGCCGCCCAGAAGGAGATCCTCTCCATCGCCCGCCGTCTGGCGGATGCCGGCGAGATCATGCTGGGTGCCGGTGGCGGCGAGGAGTTCCTCTAAACGATGGCCAACTCATGGAACCTGTCTGCCAGCCCTTTATGTGGCCTTGGCAAGGAGCTGCGCGAATAGATGAACAACAAGCTGCGTGGTTATGTGCGGCCTGAAGGGGACGAGACCCGGGTAGAGGCCTGGGGCTGGCCCGAAATGGACGTGGTGGCTGAGGCCGAGACCAATGCTCTCGGTCTTGCCCCTGACTGGTATCAGCAGGAAGAGGAGGTGGGGGAGCCGGAACCAGAGCAGGAACCGGTACCCACTCCCACAATTACCGCCGAAGAGCTGGAAGCAATCCGTCAGGCGGCCTGGGAAGAGGGGATGGCCGAAGGACGTGAGGCCGGCTTTGCCAAGGGGCTCGAGGAGGGCAAGCTGGAAGGGTTGCAGCAGGGCCATGCCGCCGGACTGGAGCAGGGCAAGGAGGAGGGGCTGGCCCTCGGCCGCGAGCTGGTGGAGCAGCAGATGAACCACTGGCAGGGGTTGATCGATCGCCTCGCCAACCCGCTCAAGGAGCTGGACAGCGCGGTGGAGCAGCAGCTCATCGCGCTGGTGATGCAGCTGGCCCGCGCGCTCATTCGTCATGAAGCAGAGACCTCTCCCCGTATCCTGCTGGAGGCGCTCAAGGAGGGGCTGGCGTTGCTGCCTGCCGCCGAGCAGGGGGTTACCCTGATGCTGCATCCCGATGATATCGCTCGAGTCGAGCAGGCATTTGGCGCCGAAGAGTGCGCCAGACGCCACTGGCGACTCCAGAGCGATCCCACCCTCTCGCCCGGCGATCTGCAGTTGGCCACCGAGCTCTCCAGCATCGACCTGACCCTCTCTGGGCGCATCGACCAGCTGCTGCGCAACTTTCTGCGGGACAATGCCGGCCAGGATGGCCGCGGCTAGCGGCCCTGCCTGCTTGCCCTGCCTATTTTTCAACGCATTCAACACCAGCTTTCAGGAGGCCGGATGAGCGGCTCGTTACTCAATCGGTTGCAGGGGTATCGGGTACGCGATATCGCCCCCAAACCCCCGGTGGCCGGCAAGCTCACCCGGGTGGTGGGCTTGACCCTGGAGGCCATCGGCTGTCGCGCCGCCATCGGGGCACTCTGTCGCATCGATACCCAGGACGGTTCGCTGGAGGCCGAAGTGGTCGGCTTCTCCGGCGATCGCCTGTTTCTGATGCCGAGCGAACAGCTCAAGGGGGTCATTCCCGGCGCCCGGGTGGTGCCCATCACCGAGGAGCACGGCATTCCGGTCGGCATGAACCTGCTGGGGCGGGTCATCGACGGCATCGGCCAGCCGCTGGACGGGCTCGGCCCCATCCTCTCTTCCCAGACGGTGCAGTTTGCCCAGCACCGCATCAACCCGCTCTCTCGCCGCCCGATCCATCAACCGATGGACGTGGGGGTGCGTGCCATCAACGCCGTGCTGACCGTGGGGCAGGGCCAGCGGATGGGACTGTTCGCCGGTTCCGGCGTCGGCAAATCCGTGCTGCTCGGCATGATGACCCGCGGCTCGGTGGCCGACGTGGTGGTGGTGGGGCTCATCGGCGAACGGGGCCGCGAGGTGAAGGAGTTCATCGAGGAGATCCTGGGGGAGGAGGGGCGCGAGCGTGCCGTGGTGGTGGCGGCTCCGGCCGATGCCTCGCCGCTGATGCGGCTCAAGGGGTGTGAAACGGCGCTGGCCATCGCCGAGTACTTCCGCGATCAGGGGCTCAACGTGCTGCTGCTGATGGATTCGCTCACCCGTTACGCTCAGGCCCAGCGCGAAATCGCCCTGGCGGTGGGCGAGCCGCCGGCCACCAAGGGCTATCCCCCCTCGGTGTTCGCCAAATTGCCGGCGCTGGTGGAGCGGGCCGGCAACGGCAGCGACGGCCAGGGCTCGATCACGGCGTTTTTCACCGTGCTGACGGAAGGGGACGATCTGCAGGATCCCATCGCCGACGCGGCGCGGGCCATCCTCGATGGTCACATAGTGCTGTCGCGCGAGCTGGCCGACTCCGGCCACTACCCGGCCATCGACATCGAGAAGTCCATCAGCCGGGTCATGCCCATGGTGACCTCGCCGGAGCACATGGAGCTGGCGCGCACCCTCAAGCAGTTCTACTCCCTCTACCAGCAGAACCGGGATCTCATCACCATCGGTGCCTACAGCCAGGGCTCCGATCCCCGCATCGACCGGGCCATCATCCAGAAACCCTATCTGGATCAGTTCTTGCAGCAGGGAATGCGCGAGGTCATTCACTACGATGCCGGCCTGCAGGCCCTGCAGCTGGTGGCCATGCCGCTGATGCGTTGACGAGAAGATGAAGGGGAGGCGTGATCATGAGTAAAGGCTTGATGATGTTGTCGGAGCGGCTGGTGGAGGCCGAGCAGCAGGCCGCGCTGGCGCTGGCCAAGGCCCAGCAGGATCTGAAAATCTTCCTGGAGCAGCAGGATGCGCTCAACCAGTACCGCCAGATCTACCACCAGCAGTGGACCGACCGCGGTCTGCAGGGGATCGGTGCCCAGCAGAACAGCCAGTATCACGCCTTCATCAACAAGCTCGAGCAGGCGGCGACCCAGCAGTACGAAGGGGTACTGCAGGTGCGCCAGGCGCTGGAGCTGCGCCGTGAAGAGTGGCTGGCCGCCCAGCAGCGGCGCAAGGCGGTGGAGTTGCTGCTGGCCAAGCAGGCGGGGCGCGAGCAGCTTAAAGCCCAGCGCCAGGAGCAGAAGATGCTGGATGAGTACGCCACGCTGCGCCGTTTCCACCATTCTGGCCTGTAACTTGCTTTCTTCTTGCCATCCCGTGTGCGCCTCACTCCCTGCGGGGAGCTGAGGAGAAACCCGAAGCCGAATGCCGTCAGGAATCTTCACCATGATGCAGACACTGTTAACCAATTCTTCCGCCGCACCGACAGCCGCCGCTGCCGACAAGAGTGCGGTGTTGACGGCGAGTCAGGATGGTAGCGAAGGAGCCCTGCAGAGCGACGGCAAGGGCGGCTTTTCCGAGGTGATGAACCGGGTGCAGCAGGCCGGCAAGGGCAATGCCAAAGCCGATGGCCATGTTGCCAATGCTGATGGCAAGGCCGCGTCGCGGCCCGGCACCGGGCCGGAGCGTGCCGGTGCAGTGGAGAGCGACAAGCCGCTGCAGAACGCCAAGGGCGAGGCTGCCAAATCTTTGGCGAATGAAACCGAAGAGGCCGCTGGTGCCGACGACAAGCCACAGAAGGGGAGCGATCCCGACCCCGCCCCCAACGACTTCCTGCAGCGTCTGCAGGATTCCCTCAAACAGGACACCTCCCTGGTCGCCCCGGCGGCCATCACCCTGGTCGCCCCGGCGGCCATCACCCTGGTCGCCAGCGCACCCGTGGTCGAGACGGACGGCAAGATGTTGCCGCCGGATGACGCGCAGGCTGCGTCGGCCGAGACATCGGCCACCCTCACCCAGCCGCTGGCCGGCAGCGGTGACAAGCAGGGGACGACGACCGCTGCCGCCGCGCTGGCCCGTCAGGCTGCCAGCTTGCTCACGGGCGAAACCAGTGCACCGGTTGATGCGAAAGCCGCGCAGCCGGATGCCGTCGTGACGGATGACGCCGCCCTGGCGGCTCAGTTGCAGGAAGCCGGGAAAGAGGGCAGTGGCAAGGAGAGCGGCGCCGGTGGCGCCAATGCCGACCAGCATGCCGATAAAAATGGCAAGGATATCAAGGGGAGCAAAAGCGAGCTCTCCGCCGCCGAGCGGGCGGCCTTGCAGAGCAAGGTGCCAGCCGCTGCCGCGGTAAGCGGGCAGGATAAGGAGAACGTCCAAATCCAGGTGGAGGGCGCCGACAAGGGGGCCAAGCCCGTGGTGCCGCCCATGGCCGGCAAGGATGAGCCTGCCAAGCCTTCCCCGCTGCAGACCACCCACAGCACAGTGGCCGCTCAGCCGGGAGCCGCCAGGGCGTTTGCCGAGGGGATGAGCCGGGCCGATGGCGAGACGAACCTGACCTCTGAAAAGGCGCAGCCGCAGGGCGTTGCCGAGGGGGATGGCCACTCCAGACCCGCAACGGCGGCCAAGACGGAGAGCCAGCCCGCGCCTGCTGCCGGCAGCACGCCGGCGCCGGCCGCCACCCCGAACGAACCCGTGCTGGTGGCGCCGCAGCAAGTGCTGGCCAGCAGTGAACCCCAGGGCCCGCAAGCCTCCCTGGCCAGCCTGTCGGCCGGACTCAAGCAGATGGAAGCCACCGAGCGCAGCGACAGCGCCAGAGGCAGAAGCGAGGTCAAGGTTGACCTGAAACAGAAGGCGGCAGAGCTGGCTCGCGGCACCAGCCAGGGCAGCAGTGAGGCGACCGCCACCCCGGAGAGCAGCCACAGCCAGCAGGTCCAGCAGAACAGCCAGCCCCAGGCGGTCGGTCATGACAACCGGCCTGCCACCGCCGAGCTGGCCGCGCGGCGGGATCCCGCTAATCTGCCTCACCTCAAGCTGGCCGACCCGGAGGCGCCGGCCCAGCTGCACCAGAAGGTCAACCTGATGCTGGCGGACAAGCTGCAGCAGGCGGAGATCCAGCTCGACCCGCTCGGGCTTGGCAAGATGAAGATCCAGATCCAGATAGACTCGTCCAACCAGGCCAACGTGCATTTCGTGGTCCAGCACGGCCAGACCCGGGAAATGCTGGAGCAGGCCATGCCCCGGCTGCGTGATATGCTGGCAGGGCAGGGCATCCAGCTTGGCCAGACCCAGGTGCAGCAACAGCCGCAACAGCAGTCACAGGGGCAGTCTGGCTTCTCCGGTCAGGGCCAGCAGGGACAAAAAGGCAGCGGATCTTTTGCCGAAACAGGCCAAACTGAGGCAGAGGTCACGGGCGCCGGCATGAGTTTGTCGAGGGAATCGACAAACGACCGCGGAATTGATTTCTATGCTTGATGCCAGCCCGAGTAAGTTTATGATATCGAACAAGTTTGAGACTAGGGTGGACAAGGGATGGCAGACGATAACGAACTGACGCTGAAAGATCCGGCGGCAGGCAAGAAAAAGAAGCTGATCATGATTATCGCCCTGGCCGTGATTGTGCTGGGCGGCGGTGGTGCCGGCGCCTGGTTCATGCTGGCTGGCGGCGACAAGCCGGCGGCCGAAGCCGCGGGGGAGGGCAAGGATGCCAAGCCCAAGGAGGCGGCGCCTCAGCCCTCGCTCTACGTGGGCATGCCGCGCCCCTTCGTGTTCAACGTCTCCGGCGGTCAGCGCGACCGGCTGGTGCAGATCAAGATCCAGCTGATGGTACGCGGTACCGCCGACGAAACGCTGGCCAAGCAGAATATCCCCCTCATCGAAGGCACCCTGCTGCGGGTCTTCAGTGCGGCCACCAGCGAGCAGCTGATGACCTTCGAGGGCAAGGAGAAGCTGCGCAAGGATTCACTGGAAGAGTGCCGTCGGGTGCTCAATGACCTGGTCTCTTCCCCCGTTATCGAACAAGTGCTGTTTACCGGCTTTGTCATGCAATAAGGGTGAAGCGTGAGCGATCTGTTAAGTCAGGACGAAATTGATGCCCTCTTGCACGGGGTCGATGATGTCGAAGAGGAGGAGATAGGCGCGGCGGGGGATCCCGGTGTCGCCCAGTTCGATTTCTCCTCCCAGGACCGCATCGTCCGTGGTCGCATGCCGACCCTGGAGCTGGTGAACGAGCGTTTCGCCCGCCACATGCGGATCAGCCTGTTCAACATGATGCGCCGCACCGCCGAGGTCTCCATCAACGGCGTGCAGATGCTGAAATTCGGCGAATACGTCCACACCCTGTTCGTGCCGACCAGTCTCAACATGGTACGTTTCCGCCCCCTCAAGGGGACGGCGCTCATCACCATGGAGGCGCGGCTGGTCTTCATCCTGGTGGAGAACTTCTTCGGTGGTGACGGCCGCTACCACGCCAAGATCGAGGGGCGCGAGTTTACTCCCACCGAGCGACGCATTATCCAGATGCTGCTCAAGCTGGTGTTCGAGGACTACAAGGATGCCTGGGCGCCGGTGATGGACGTGGGCTTCGAGTACCTCGACTCCGAGGTGAACCCGGCCATGGCCAACATCGTCAGCCCCACCGAGGTGATCGTGGTGAGCTCGTTCCACATCGAGCTGGACGGCGGCGGTGGCGACTTCCACGTGGCCATGCCCTACTCCATGCTGGAGCCGATCCGCGAGCTGCTGGATGCCGGCGTGCAGAGCGACAAGGGCGACACCGACGTGCGCTGGAGCAAGGCGCTGCGCGACGAGATCATGGACGTCAAGGTGGAGCTGCGGGCCAAGTTGCTGGAGACCGAGCTCACCCTGCGCGAGCTGATGGAGCTGCAGCCTGGCGACATCATCCCGGTGGAGATGCCGGAGAACCTGCTGGTGTTCGTGGAGGACTTGCCCACCTTCCACGCCAAGATGGGCCGTACCAAGGACAATGTGGCGCTCAAGATCACCGACAAACTCAAACGCCCGGAAGGGGTCAAGACAGAGATGCATCTGGTGACCCGGGGCGGCGTACGCATCGATGGCGAGGCCGAGCTGGAAGAGCTCGAGCGCAGCATCGGAGACCAACAGCAATAAACGACGGCCTGCCTGGGCAGACCGTCACGAAAACAGCATAAGGAATTCAAGATGAGCGGAACTGAGGAAGAGGATCTGATGGCGGACGCCTGGGCTGCCGCGCTGGAAGAGCAGGTGACTGCCGAAGCCAAGCCCGCTCCTCTCGAGGAGCTCAAGGACGATGCCCCCATCAGTGCCGAGGAGCGGCGCAAGCTGGATACCATTCTGGATATCCCGGTCACCATCGCCATGGAGGTTGGCCGCAGCCAGATCAGCATCCGCAACCTGCTGCAGCTCAACCAGGGCTCGGTGGTGGAGCTGGATCGGGTGGCGGGCGAGCCGCTGGACGTGCTGGTCAACGGCACCCTGATCGCCCACGGCGAGGTGGTGGTGGTGAACGACAAGTTCGGTATTCGACTGACTGACGTCATCAGTCAGATTGAAAGGATCAAGAAGCTCAAATGACCAGACTCATAGTGTCACCGTTTGAGGGGGCCCGGATGCTGACCAAGAAGTTCGGTATCCCTTCTGTGTTGGCCGACGTTATCAGCCAGATTGAAAGGATCAAGAAACTCAAATGATCCGTCTCTTGTCGCTGTGGCTGCTCTCCCTCCCCGCACTGGCCGAACCCGGTGCGGGCGCCAACCCGCCCAGCCTCACCTCCTGGCTGCTCTCCAGTCTGATGGTGATTGGCCTCATCCTGGTGCTCGGTTTCCTGCTCAAGAAAAGCAAGATTGCCACCGCCATGGGCGGCGGCCAGATGCGCGTCATCGCCAGCCTGCCGGTGGGCTACAAGGAGAAGCTGCTGGTAGTCAAGGTGGGCGAGCAGCAACTGCTGCTCGGGGTGACGCCGCAGCAGGTCAACTTTCTCTATCGCCTGGAAGAGCCGCTGGACGAGAGCCAGCCCCAGGCATTTTCCCAGCAGCTTGGCAAATTGATGGGCAAGCATGAAAAAAGCTAACGGCTCACGGCCGCACGGTGGGCTGCTGGTCGGCCTGTTATCCCTCCTGATCCTCTGCTCGCCGCTGGCGCTGGCCCAGGACGGCATGTCGGCGGTCACCATCAAGACCATGGCGGACGGCAGCCAGGAATACAGCCTGACCCTGCAGGTGCTGGCGCTGATGACGGCGCTCTCCTTCCTGCCGGCCATGGTCATCATGATGACCTCCTTCACTCGCATCATCATAGTGCTCGGCATCCTGCGCCAGGCCATCGGCCTGCAGCAGAGCCCCTCCAACCAGGTGTTGATCGGCATCGCCCTCTTCATGTCGTTCTTCATCATGTCGCCGGTGCTGGATCGCATCAACAACGAGGCGCTGCAACCCTATCTGGCCGAGACCATCCAGGCCAAGGAGGCGCTGGAGCGGGCCGAGCTGCCTATCCACCAGTTCATGCTGGCCCAGACCCGGATCAAGGATCTCAACACCTTCATGGAGATAGCGAACGTGCAGGTGGACAAGCCCGCCGACGTGCCGCTGCGGGTGCTGATCCCGGCGTTCGTCACCAGCGAGCTCAAGACCGCCTTCCAGATAGGCTTCATGCTGTTTCTGCCCTTCCTGGTGATAGACCTGGTGGTGGCCAGTATCCTGATGGCGATGGGGATGATGATGCTATCACCCATGCTGGTGTCGCTGCCGTTCAAGCTGATGCTATTTGTCATGGTGGATGGCTGGAACCTCATTCTGGGGTCCCTGGCCAACAGTTTTGGTCTGGGTGCCGGTGGTTAAGGGCGAACGACGCAAGGAGCGAATGGCATGAGTCCTGAAACCTTTATCGACGTGTTTCGCGAGGCGCTCTGGCTGGTCACCATCATGGTGTGTGCGGTGATCCTGCCGAGCCTCTGCGTCGGCTTGCTGGTGGCCATCTTCCAGGCCGCCACCTCCATCAACGAACAGACCCTGAGCTTTCTGCCCCGTCTCATCGTCACCCTGTTTGCGCTGGGGGCGGGGGCGCACTGGGGCCTGCAGAGTCTGATGGACTTCTTCATGCTGATGGTGAGTCAGATTCCCGAGGTGGTGGGATGAGTAGCCAGGCCGTGCGCCTGCCGCTGCCGCAGGCCGGCAAGGTGCCTGCATGACCTATACAACCGCTCTCATCATGGAGTGGTTGTCTTCCATCGTCTGGCCGTTGGCGCGGGTGAGCGGGCTGCTGATGGTGATGGCAGTGTTCGGCAGCCGGCTGACACCGGCCCGCATTCGCATCAGCCTGGCGCTGGCGCTCACCCTGATGATCGCCCCCCTCTTGCCCGCCATGCCCAGGATAGAGCTCTTCTCCGTCGGCAGTTTTCTGGTGCTGGGGCAGCAGCTGCTCATCGGCATCGCCCTCGGTCTGATGACCCAGTTTCTGATGGAGAGCTTCGTGATGGCCGGCCAGATCATCGCCATGCAGACCAGCCTGGGGTTCGCTACCCTGGTGGATCCCATGAACGGCCAGTCGGCCCCTGTGGTGGGTCAGTTCTATCTGATGCTGGCGACCCTGGTGTTTCTGGCGGTGGATGGCCACCTCATCATGCTGCGCATGGTGGTGTTGAGCTTCGAGACCCTGCCGGTGTCGGACAGCGGCCTCAGCCTGCCCTCCATCCGCGATCTGATCGGTTTTCTCGGGGTCATGTATCAGGCCTCGCTGGTAATGGCGCTCTCCGCCATCGTCGCCCTGCTGCTCATCAACTTTGCCTTCGGCGTCATGACCCGCGCCGCCCCCCAGCTCAACATCTTCAGCATCGGCTTTGCGGTCAGCATGATGTCTGGCCTGCTGATCCTCTGGCTCACCATCGGCGGCTTCCTCGGTCACTTCGACAGCATGTGGGAGCGGGTGCAGGAGACCAGCTGTACCCTCATCGGCACCCAGTGTCTGGGGGGCCAGTAAGATGGCAGTGGGGCGCCGTTACCTGCCGCAGGCCGCGCTGGCCTGCGGCCTTGCATTCGCTCTGCTGAACGGCGGCGAGCGGGTGGGCGTTTCGGCTCGCCCACTCAACCTGTGCGGGGGTCAGCATGGCTGATACCGATCAGGAACGTACCGAACAACCCACGGGCAAACGACTGCAACAAGCCCGGGAAAAAGGGCAGATTGCACGATCCAAGGAGCTGGGCACCGCCAGCGTCCTGCTGGCGGCCGTATTCGGCCTGCTGATGGTCAAGGAGAGCCTGGCCGGCGCCATGGTCAAGGTGCTCACCATGGGCTTTACCCTGGACAGGGAGCAGGCGTTCGATCCCAACGCCATGATGACCATGCTGCCGGCCCTGCTGCGCGAACTGCTGCAGCCTCTTGGTCTGTTGTTCATGCTGGTGGCCATCGCGGCCTTCGTCGGCAACGTGCTGATGGGGGGGATGAACTTCTCCTCCGAGGCCATGCTGCCCAAGTGGAGCAAACTGAGCCCCCTCAACGGCATCAAGCGGATGTTCGGGGTGCAGTCCCTGGTCGAGCTGATCAAGTCCATCGCCAAGGTAGTGTTCATCACCCTGTTCGCCTGGTGGATGCTCTCCAGCCAGTTCAACCACCTGCTCAACCTCTCCCTCGAGGGCTACCCGGGCGGCATCATAGACGCGCTGGATCTGCTGCTGTGGATGCTGATCATCCTCTGCTGCGCCCTCATTCCCATCGTCGCCATCGACGTGCCGTTCCAGCAGTGGAACTACATGCGCCAGCTCAAGATGACCAAGCAGGAGGTCAAGGACGAGTTCAAGGACAGCGAGGGCAAACCCGAGGTGAAAGGGCGGATCCGTCGCCTGCAGATGGAGATGGCGATGCGCCGCATGATGGGGGACGTGCCCAAGGCGGACGTGGTGATCACCAACCCGACCCACTACTCGGTGGCGCTCAAGTACGATTCCGCCAAGCCCGGTAGCGCGCCCAAGGTGGTAGCCAAGGGTACCGATGAAATCGCAATGAAGATCAGGGAGATAGCCCGAGAGTACGAGATCCCTGTGATGCCCTCTCCGGCGCTGACCCGCGCCATCTACCACGCTACCGAGATAGGCCACGAGATCCCGGAGGGGCTGTTTGCCGCCGTGGCCCAGGTGCTGGCCTATGTCTATCAGCTCAGGAAGTTCCGCCGTGGCCGTGGTCGTCGCCCCAACCCGCTGGCCAAGGATCTGCCCATCCCGCCCGAATTTCGCAAATGACAAACTTCTGACACAGTCAAAATAAAAGCATTGTATTTCAATGCGTTGCATTATTGGCTTGATGTTTGCTTTAATCTGGCATCAGCGGTTTGAGATTGAGAAAAACGATGAAACTCCAGGCATCATTGGGCCGTATCAAAGAGTACAAGTGGCTGTTGACCAAGGGCGTGGGGACGCCGCTGCTGGTGCTGGCCTCCCTTGGCATGGTGGTGCTGCCCATCCCGCCGTTGATGCTGGATATCCTCTTCTCCTTCAACATCGCCCTCTCCATCGTGGTGCTGCTGGTGGCGGTCTACACCCGCCGGCCGCTAGAATTCGCCGCCTTTCCGACCGTGTTGCTGATAGCAACCCTGCTGCGTCTCGCCCTCAACGTCGCCTCCACCCGAGTGGTGCTGCTGGAAGGCCACAACGGCAGTGCGGCGGCCGGCCACGTGATCGAGGCCTTCGGCAACGTGGTGATCGGCGGCAACTACACGGTCGGCATCATCGTCTTCATGATCCTGATGATCATCAACTTCGTGGTGGTCACCAAGGGGGCGGGCCGGATCTCCGAGGTGAGCGCACGCTTCACCCTGGATGCCATGCCCGGCAAACAGATGGCCATCGACGCGGATCTGAACGCCGGCCTCATCAATCAGGAAGAGGCCAAGAAGCGTCGTCAGGACGTGACCCAGGAAGCCGACTTCTACGGCTCCATGGACGGTGCCTCGAAATTCGTGAAAGGGGATGCGGTGGCGGGCATCATGATCCTCTTCATCAACATCCTGGGCGGCTTTATCATCGGCATGGTGCAACACCAGCTGAGCTTCGGCGAAGCGGCCCAGATCTACACCCTGTTGGCGATAGGTGATGGTCTGGTCGCCCAGATCCCGTCGCTCTTGCTCTCCATCGCCGCCGCCATCATCGTCACCCGTCAGAATACCGATCAGGACATGGGTACCGCGGTGCTGGGTCAACTGTTCGACAACCCCAGAGCCCTCATCATCTCGGCCGGTATCCTGCTGATGATGGGCAGTGTGCCCGGCATGCCCCATCTGGCGTTTCTGAGCCTGGGTGGCGTCGCCGCCGCCGGTGCCTGGTGGCTGCTGCGCCGCGAGAAACAGCTGGCCGCCAAGGCCGCCAAGGGCGAGCTGATGCCGGCGAACGCGGAGCAGCCTCACGAGCAGAAAGACTTGAGCTGGGACGACGTGATGCCGGTGGACATCATCGGACTGGAGGTGGGTTATCAGCTCATCCCGCTGGTGGACCGCAATCAGGGCGGCGAGCTGCTCAACCGGATCAAGGGGGTGCGCAAGAAGCTCTCCCAGGAGCTGGGTTTTCTGGTGCCTGCGGTGCATATCCGTGACAACCTGGATCTCGCCCCGAACCAGTATCGCATCACCTTGATGGGGGTCAGTACCGGCGAGGCCAATGTTTACCATGATAAGGAAATGGCCATCAATCCGGGTCAGGTGTTCGGCCAGATCCAGGGGATTGCTACCCGGGACCCCGCCTTCGGACTGGAGGCGGTCTGGGTCGCCAAGGAGCAGGTCTCCCAGGCGCAGACCCTGGGCTATACCGTGGTGGATACCGCGACCGTGGTGGCCACCCATCTGAGTCAGATCCTCTCCAACCATGCCGCCCTGCTGCTGGGTCACGATGAAGTGCAGCAACTGCTCGACATGATAGGGAAGCATCAGAACAAGCTGGTGGAAGGGCTGGTTCCTGAGGTCATCTCCATGGGTAACCTAGTGAAGGTATTGCAGAATTTGCTCAATGAAGGCGTGCCAATCCGCGATATGCGCACTATCCTGCAGACCCTGGTGGAATATGCCCCGCGCAGCCAGGATCCGGAAGTGCTGACGGCCGCCTGCCGTATCGCCCTGCGGCGCCTGATCGTGCAGGAGATTGCCGGACCGGATCCAGAACTGCCGGTGATCACCTTGGCACCTGAATTGGAACGTATATTGCATCAATCCCTGCAGGCAGGGGGTGGTGATGGCGCCGGCATCGAGCCGGGACTGGCGGAGCGGATGCAGCGCTCGCTGGTGGAAGCCACACAACGACAAGAACTGGAAGGCCAGCCGGCCGTGCTTCTGACATCAGGGATACTGCGCAATACCCTGGCGAAATTTGTCAAGAATGCCATTCCTGGATTGCGCGTTCTGTCTTATCAGGAAGTGCCTGATGACAAGCAAATCCGCATCGTCAGTGCGGTAGGACAGAACTAGTTAGCGGAGATGACGGGTGAAGATTAAGCGGTTTTTTGCCAAGGACATGCGAACGGCTCTGGCCGAGGTCAAGGAGACTCTCGGGCCCGACGCCGTCATCATGTCCAACAAGAAGGTCACCGGTGGGGTGGAGATAGTCGCCGCTGTCGATTATCAGTCCCAGGTGCCGGGACCCAAGGACGCGCCGGTTCGCCGTCAGTTGAACGATGAGAGCGTCAATATCTCGTCTGCCGGCCGGCAGATGACGCGCTCCGCGCCGAGCCCGGCCAAAGAGCAGAATGAACACTATGCCGATACCCTGGCCGCCCTGCTGGCCCGCCAGCAGAAACTGAACCCGGCCGGCCAGGGGCTCAACGGCGCTGCGCCTGCCGCCGCCAGCGGTGCTCCCCGCACTCTGGCCGAACAGGGACAGTGGGGCAATGCTCCCGAACCGGCCAAGCCGAAGGCGAGGGCTGCCGCGCCCGGTCGTGCTCCCCAATCCCCTCAGCGGGATCAGGAGATGGAAGGGATGCGCAAGGAGATGGCCAGCATCCGCAAGCTGCTGGAGCACCAGATCTCCGGCCTGATGTGGCAGGAGGTGGAGCGCCGCGAGCCGATGCGTGCCCTGCTCATCAAGGAGCTCAAGAAGATGGGCTTCGACGATGCCTTCGCCGATCAGCTGGCCGGCATGATCCCCGAGGATATGCCGATCCATCAGGCCATGGCCCAGCTGGCCGAGGTGCTGACGGCCCAGCTCAAGATCAGCGAAGACGAGATTTTGCGCCAGGGCGGGGCGGTTGCCCTGCTCGGGCCGACCGGGGTGGGCAAGACCACCACCATCGCCAAACTGGCGGCGCGGTTTGCCATGAAGTACGGCGCCGAGCAGGTGGCCCTCATCACCACCGACAACTACCGGATCGGGGCCCATGAACAGCTGCAGACCTATGGTCGTATCATGGGCTGCCCGGTGCGCCAGGTGCGTGATGCCGAGGAGCTGGCCAATGCCCTCTATCAGTTCCGCCACCGCCGGCTGGTGTTGATCGACACGGCGGGGGTCGGGCAGCGGGATATCCGGCTGACCGAGCAGCTCGATACCCTGGTCAAGAATGCCAAGGTGCGCATCCGCAGCTACCTGGTGATGTCGGCCACTTCCCAGCGTCGGGTGATGCAGGAGGCGGTGGACCATTTCCGGCGTATTCCATTGAGCGGCTGCATACTTACCAAATTGGATGAGAGTCTGAATCTGGGCGAAGTGATTAACGTGTGTATCCAGAATGCATTGCCCATCAGCTATATCACTGATGGACAAAGGGTTCCGGAAGATATTCAGGTTGCCAATGCGGCGCAGCTCGTCGGAGCTGCCATGGGCTCGCTGGAGCGGGAAACAGAAGAACCCTATTTCTGGGGCACAGGCTTTGGCGAGGCCGAAGATTCGGAGTTTTATGAGTAACATGTATATGGATCAGGCGAGTGGTCTGCGCAAAATGCGTCAAAACAATCGAGTAAAAGTGATCGCCGTGTCTGGTGGCAAGGGGGGCGTAGGCAAGACCAACGTGACCCTGAACGTGGCGGGAGCCATGGCCGCACAAGGCAAACGGGTGATGGTGCTGGACGCCGACCTTGGCCTCGCCAACGTGGACGTCATGCTGGGGCTGCGGGTGCATCGCAACCTCTCCCATGTATTGGCGGGCGAATGCACCATCGACGACATCATAGTCGAAGGCCCTTACGGCATGATGATAGTGCCGGCGACCTCGGGCACCCAGTCCATGGTCGAGCTCTCGCCGGTGCAACACGCCGAGCTTATCCGCGCCTTCAGCGAGATGAAGACCCAGGTCGACATCCTGCTGGTGGATACCGCGGCAGGCATCTCCGACATGGTGCTGAGTTTCACCCGCGCTGCCCAGGACATCATGGTGGTGGTCTGCGATGAACCGACCTCCATAACGGATGCCTACGCGCTCATCAAGATCCTCTCCAAGGAGCACGGGGTGTTTCGCTTCAAGGTGGTGGCCAACATGGTGCGCTCCTTGCGCGAAGGGCAGGAGCTCTACGCCAAGCTGACCCGGGTGACCGACCGCTTCCTGGATACCTCGCTGGAGCTGGTCGCCTGCGTGCCTTATGACACCAATCTGCGGGCTGCCGTGCGCAAGCAGAAGCTGATTGTCGAAGCCTTCCCCAAGTCTCCGGCCGCACTGGCATTCAGAGCGCTGGCCAACAAGGCGGCAAGCTGGCCCATTCCTAACCAACCCGGCGGTCATCTCGAATTTTTCCTGGAAAATTTGCTGCAAAAGCCGGTCATAGCACAGGAAGGTTCCCGTGAATAAAGCCCAAGCGTACTTGCGTCATCAGGATTCCTACGTGCTGGTCGAGCGCCATGCTCCGCTGGTGAAGCGGATCGCCCAGCATTTGTTGGCTCGCCTGCCAAGCAGTGTCTTGCTGGATGACCTGATCCAGGCAGGTATGATTGGGTTGCTCGAAGCCTCCCGCAACTTTGATGGCAGCAAGGGGGCCAGTTTTGAAACCTACGCCGGGATCCGCATCCGCGGCTCCATGCTGGACGAGATCCGGCGCGGTGACTGGGTACCGCGCTCGGTGCACCGCAACAGCCGCACCATAGCCGAAGCCATCGAAAATGTTGAACAAACCCACGGTCGTGATGCTCGCGATACTGAAGTGGCCGCCCAGATGGGGGTCAGCCTCGCCGAGTATCACACCATGCTGCAGGATGTGTCCTGCGGCAAGATCATCGGCATCGAGGATCTTGGCGTCAGCGAGGATGTCATCGGTCACCCCGATGACGAGCCGGGCAGCAACGGCTTTGATGAACTGGCGGCCGAACGTTTCCAGGGGGCACTGGCTGAACACATTGCCCGCCTGCCGGAACGGGAAGCGCTGGTGCTCTCCCTTTACTACGATGAAGAACTGAACTTGCGTGAAATAGGCGAGGTATTGAACGTCAGCGAGTCTCGCGTGAGCCAGATACACAGTCAGGCGATGCACAGATTACGCGCGCGTTTAAGAGATTGGCATGTATAAGTGTTTGTACTGGCTACACTGAAACAAAACTCTAAGGCATAATCCGCAAAACAAAACCTGCGATCTGCATCATGTAAGTGAGCCGCTCTGGCGGCTATTTAGGAGGGAATTTTGGACAAGAACATGAAAATCCTCATTGTTGACGATTTTTCAACGATGCGCCGGATTATCAAGAACTTGCTGCGTGACCTGGGATTCAACAACACCCACGAAGCAGACGATGGCAACACGGCCTTGCCAATGTTGAAAAATGGCGATTTTCAATTTGTCGTGACCGACTGGAACATGCCAGGCATGCAAGGCATCGACCTGCTCAAGGCTATTCGCGTCGATGACAAGCTCAAACACCTGCCGGTACTGATGGTGACTGCCGAAGCCAAGCGCGAGCAGATCATTGAAGCCGCTCAGGCAGGCGTCAATGGTTATATCGTCAAGCCTTTCACTGCTGCAACGCTCAAAGAGAAACTCGACAAAATCTTTGAACGAATCGGCTAAGGAGCAGCAGGGATGAAGGCCAAAACGAGTGCAATGATTTCGCTCGATCAGGCAAGGATGCTTGTTGCCCATCTTGAGCAAGGTGAATTCGAACAGGCCGACACTCTCATCGCCGATGCGTGTGCACCCAATGCGGCGGCCCTGTTTGACAAAGTGGGTCAGTTGACCCGACAACTGCATGATTCCCTACAAGATTTTCGGCTGGATCCCAGGATCCCCGATCTGGCCACCCATGAAATTCCCGATGCGCGGGAGCGCCTCAGCTATGTCATCGACATGACGGACAAGGCTGCCAATCGCACCATGGATGCGGTGGAAGCCAGTCTGCCCATTGCCGATCGGTTAAATGACAACATTCAACTCGTTCTGCCCAACTGGAATGCCCTGATGAGCCGAGACATGAGTGTTGGTCAATTCAAGTCTTTGTGTCACCAACTGGATGATTTTATTAAGGCTTCTGAATCTGATGCCGATAAATTACGGCAACTGCTGACAGAAATCCTGATGGCGCAAGATTTTCAGGATTTGACCGGCCAAATGATCCGCAAGGTCATCAAGTTGGTCCAGGAAGTTGAAACTAAATTAATAGAAATGCTGACTATGTTTGGTGAGGCATCTGCCGAGCATTCTTCTCGCAGCCTTCCTGTAAGCGGGATTGAAGCCGAAGGCCCCATCATGAACCCTGAGACTCGTTCCGATGTGGTCAATGGTCAGGATGATGTGGACGATCTGCTGTCTAGCCTGGGATTTTAATGGAGTGACGCATGGCCTTCGAAGTTGATGAAGACATACTGCAAGACTTTTTGGTCGAAGCATCCGAAATATTGGAACAGTTGTCTGAACAACTGGTCGACTTGGAAAAGCGACCCGATGACAAGAATCTGTTGAATGCCATATTTCGCGGCTTCCATACCGTCAAGGGCGGCGCCGGTTTTCTCTCGCTGACCGAACTGGTGGACGTCTGCCACGGTGCCGAGAACGTGTTCGACATCTTGCGCAACGGCAAGCGGACCGTGACCGCCGAGTTGATGGACGTGATCCTGCAGGCCCTGGATGCCATCAATGTGATGTTTGCCCAGGTGCAGAATCGGGAACCGCCTAGTCCTGCGTCCGCCGAAATCCTTCATGATCTGCACGAGCTCTGCAAACCCGAAGGGGAAGAGCAGCTGTTGACCGCCTCTGCAGGCAGCAGTGCTCCGGTGGAGGCTGCCGCTCCCGTGGCTGAAGAGGTGGCTGTGATTGCCGAGCCGGAGCCTGCGGCCGTGCCGGAACCCGCGCAAGAGGCCTCCGTGGTCAGCGGTGGTGGTTCCATCGATGAGATCTCGGCCGATGAGTTTGAACGCCTGCTTGACGAGTTGCATGGCGTCGGTGGTGCACCTACCGCAGCGGTTAGCCCTGCTGCGCCGAGTTCCGGCGACATCACGGATGACGAATTTGAAGCCTTGCTTGACCAGCTCCATGGCCAAGGTCAGCACGGTGGTGCCCCCGAAGTCAACCCGTTGAAATCGGTACAGAAAGAGGTGGACGAGCTGATCGATGACGATGAGTTCGAACGTCTGCTGGATGAACTGCACGGTCGCGGTCAGAGTCCGCAGAGCAGCATGTCAGCCCCGGCGGCGCCCCAGACTCCAGCGCCAGCAGCACCGGTTACTCCGGCGCCGGCAGCCAAACCGGCTCCTGCACCTGCTGCGGCCAAGCCCGCCGCCGCGCCGGCAGC
Organism: Aeromonas dhakensis; assembly: GCF_002285935.1. Lineage (NCBI taxonomy): Bacteria > Pseudomonadati > Pseudomonadota > Gammaproteobacteria > Aeromonadales > Aeromonadaceae > Aeromonas > Aeromonas dhakensis. The sequence goes on along the minus strand of NZ_CP023141.1, from coordinate 4,155,448 downwards.
GGCAAAACCGGCTCCTGCCCCGGCGCCATCCAAGCAGGCTGCGCCAGCGTCCGCCGACAGTGCGGTGCAAAGCGACACTACGGTACGGGTGGATACCAAGACGCTGGACGTCATCATGAACATGGTGGGTGAGCTGGTGCTGGTACGAAACCGTCTGGTGAGCCTCGGCATCGCCAGCAACGATGAAGACATGTCAAAAGCCGTTGCCAACCTTGATGTGGTGACGGCGGATCTGCAAGGCGCGGTGATGAAGACCCGCATGCAGCCTATCAAGAAAGTATTTGGTCGCTTCCCACGGGTGGTGCGGGATCTGGCCCGTACCCTCAAGAAAGAGATCGAGCTGGTAATGGTCGGTGAAGAGACCGATCTCGACAAGAACCTGGTGGAGGCCCTTGCCGACCCGCTGGTTCACCTGGTGCGCAACTCTTGCGACCACGGCGTCGAGATGCCGGATGTCCGCGAGAAGGCGGGCAAGCCACGGCAAGGTACCATTACCCTGAGCGCGTCCCAGCAGGGCGATCATATCCTGCTCTGCATCGAGGATGATGGTGCTGGGATGGATCCCGAGAAGCTCAAGTCCATTGCCATCAGCCGTGGTGTGCTGGATGCCGATACTGCGGCACGCATGAGCGACAACGATGCCTACAACCTGATCTTTGCTCCCGGCTTCTCGACCAAGTCAGAAATTTCCGATATCTCCGGCCGTGGCGTCGGGATGGATGTGGTGAAGACCAGCATCGTCAGCCTGAATGGCTCGGTGCATATCGATTCGACCTGGGGCAAGGGCACCCGTCTCGAGATCAAGGTGCCGCTGACCCTGGCGATCCTGCCGACCCTGATGGTGGAAGTGGGCGAACAGACCTTCGCGCTGCCGCTGGGCTGCGTGAACGAGATTTTCCATCTGGATCTGAAAAAGGCCAACATGGTGGATGGACAGCTCACCATCATAGTGCGCGAGAAGGCCATCCCATTGTTCTATCTGCACAACTGGCTGGTCAGAGGCAAAAACCGAAAATCGCGTCAGGATACGGGCCACGTTGTGATTGTCCAGATTGGTACCCAGCAGATCGGTTTTGTCGTGGACAATCTGATTGGCCAGGAAGAGGTGGTGATCAAGCCGCTGGACAGCCTGCTGCAGGGGACTCCCGGCATGGCCGGGGCAACCATCACCAGCGACGGCGGTATTGCGCTCATTCTGGATGTGCCGAGTCTGCTCAAGGCGTACGCCCGTAGACATTGATACCCCAGGCTCAAGGAGTTAGAAGAATAACAATGGCAATCAAGGTATTAGTTGTCGACGATTCAAGCTTCTTCCGTCGTCGGGTCAGCGAGATCATCACTCAGGATCCCATGCTGACGGTCATCGACACGGCCCAAAATGGGCGGGAAGCGGTAGAAAAGGCACAGCAGTTGCGTCCTGACGTGATCACCATGGACATAGAGATGCCGGTGATGGATGGCATCAGTGCCGTGCGTGAGATCATGGCCAAGTGCCCCACGCCGATCCTGATGTTCTCTTCTTTGACCCATGAAGGGGCCAAAGCCACGCTCGATGCGCTCGATGCAGGGGCGCTCGACTTTCTGCCCAAGAAATTCGAAGACATTGCCCGTGACAAGGATGAAGCCGTCCGTTTGCTGCAGCAGCGGGTCAAGGAAATTTCACGCAAGCGCTTCCTGATGTCTGCGCCGGCACGCCCGAAGGCGCCCGAGCCTGTGGCCAGGACACCTCTGAATGCGCCACGTCCGGCAGAACGTCAGGCAGAGCCGCAGCGTGCTGCTCCTGTGGCCGCATTCAAGCGCAGCGGCAAGAGTTATCAGCTGGTGGCCATTGGTACTTCCACCGGCGGCCCGGTCGCCCTGCAGAATGTGTTGACCAAGCTGCCCGGCGATTTCCCACATCCGATCCTGCTTATCCAGCACATGCCGGCGACCTTCACCGCGGCCTTTGCCGCACGTCTCAATGGCCTGTGCCAGATAGGCGTCAAGGAAGCGGAAGACGGCGATGTGCTCAAGCCCGGTCACGCCTACCTGGCACCCGGCGGCAAACAGATGCTGCTGGAGGGCCGTGGTGCCGGTGCCCGTATCCGCATCGTCGATGGCAATGACAAGGTCAACTACAAGCCGTGCGTCGACATTACCTTCGCCTCTGCCGCCAAGACCTATGCCGACAAGGTGCTTGCCATCGTGTTGACCGGGATGGGGGCGGACGGTCGGGATGGTGCGCGTCTGCTCAAGGAGCAGGGCTCCACTATCTGGGCCCAGGATGAAGCGTCCTGCGTGGTTTATGGCATGCCGCAGGCGGTTGCCAAAGCCGGTATTGCCACTGAATCGCTGCCGCTGGATCGGGTCGCACAACGTATCCTGGTTGAGCTGGGCCGTTAACGATGGGCATGTTTGGCCTGATCCTGGCACTGGGAGCCATTGCCATTGCCCAATTGTGGCATGGCGGCAACCTGTTGACCCTGCTCGATGGACCCGCGTTTGTCATCGTGGTGGGGGGAACCTGGGGGGCTGTCATTTTGCAGACGCCGCGCAAGTTCCTGCTGGAAGCGCTCAGGCAGACCCGCTGGATGGTGCTGCCGCCGGACTGGGATCTGGTCGCTCAGGCCGAGAGATTGCAATCCTGGGCTATCTTTGCACGCCAGCAAGGGTTGCTGGCGCTGGAGAATCAGGCCGAGCAGGAGAGTGACGAATTTACCCGTCATGGCCTCACCATGATAGTGGACGGGGTTTCGGTAGACGACATTCGCATGTTGCTGGAAGCGGATATCGATATCGAGCAGGAGCGCAACGAGCACTCTGCCAGGGTCTTCGAGGCCATGGGGGGATACAGTCCGACCATCGGCATCATAGGGGCCGTCATCGGGCTGATCCAAGCGATGTTTCATCTGGAGGAGCCCGCCGCTCTCGGTGCCGGCATTGCCGTCGCCTTCGTTGCCACCATTTACGGGGTCGGCTTTGCCAACCTGCTCTACCTGCCGATCGCCAATCGCCTGCGTGCTTTTCACTATCATTACGCCCTGTTTCAGGAGATGACGCTGGAAGGCCTGATGGCCATCGCCCATGGTGAGAATGGCCCCCAGGTTGAACGGCGGTTGAAGGCTTATCTGAAGGGAGAGTAGCCATGCGCAAGCGCTATCGTTTGCATCTGCAAGGTCGGGAACACCTCGATCGCTGGCTGGTTTCCTACGCCGACTACATGACGCTGATCTTCGCCCTGTTCGTGGTGCTCTACTCGGTGGCACTGGTCAACAAGGACAAGTATCGCGCCGTCATCGACGGCATGACCCAGGCATTCAATGTGATGCAGCCCCGCAGCGATGGCTTGCTGGAGGGGCAGGGCAAGTCGCTGCTGAACAATGAAGTGTCCGCCGCAACCTCTGTGCTGGAGAGTGCCAAGGCCCGTTCACCCTCGCAGGCTCCTATTTCTGGTGTTCCCATTCAGCAAGATGGTATGACTCTTGCGAAGATAGATTCGCAACTGCAGGAGAACATGGGGTCTCTGGTGGATGCCGGGGTAGTCAAGTTGACACAGGATGACAACTGGCTGACGGTGGAGCTGAGTTCCGGCCTGCTGTTTGGCAGTGGCAGCGCGTTTATGAGCTCCAATGCAGATCCGGTGCTCAATACTCTTTCAAGTATCCTGAAACCGGTCGATAACTATGTGAGAGTGCGGGGTTACACGGATAACCAGCAGATAAATAATGAAATTTTTCGCTCCAACTGGACGTTGTCGGCAGCAAGGGCGGAGGCCGTACTCACTGCGCTCATCGCCAAGGGGATAGCCCCGCAGCGACTTGCTTACGAGGCGTACGGGGAGTTCTCTCCCTTCTCGGACAACAGTACCGAGCAGGGGCGTTTACAGAATCGCAAGGTGGTGGTCGCTATTTCCAAGTTCGCCTGGGTACCACCTCCGACGCCGACTCCTCCCGTTCAGCCAGTGGCGGAGGAGCCGGTCCCGGCAGTTCAGCAGGCAGTCGAGGCAGGAGAGGTCAAGGTGATCTCGCTGCCAGGTGGTGGCATACGCATAACAACGAGGCAGGATTGATACAGTGATTGTTTGGACGGTTGCCAACCAAAAAGGTGGGGTCGGTAAAACCACCACGGTGGTCTCGTTGGCCGGTATTCTGGCTCAGCGTGGTCAGCGGGTGCTGTTGATCGACACCGACCCTCATGCTTCCCTGACCTCATATCTCGACTTTGACTCCGATCGGCTGGATGGCACCCTCTATGAGCTGTTCCAGGCGGTCAAGCCCACGGCGGAGCTCGTCAATAAACTGACGCTGCGTACCAAGTTTGAGAACATCCACCTGCTGCCCGCCTCCATTACCCTGGCCACGCTGGATCGGGTGATGGGCAATCGGGAAGGGATGGGGTTGGTGCTCAAGCGGGCACTGCTGCGCATCCAGGATCAATACGACTACGTGCTGATCGACTGCCCGCCCGTACTGGGGGTCATGATGGTGAATGCGCTGGCGGCCTGTGACCGGATCCTGGTGCCGGTGCAGACCGAGTTCTTGGCGCTCAAGGGGCTGGAGCGGATGATGAAGACGTTTGAAATCATGCAGCGCTCCAAGCGGGAGAAGTTCCGCTATACCGTCATTCCCACCATGTTTGACAAGCGAACCCGCGCCTCGCTGATGACCCTGCAGTCCATCAAGGAGCAGCACGGGAGCGCGGTCTGGAATGCCGTCATACCCATAGATACCAAGTTTCGGGATGCCAGTTTGCTTCACATTCCCCCCTCCATCTATTCGCCGAGCAGCCGCGGCACTTACGCCTATGAGACGCTGCTCAACTATCTTGATGCGCAAGAGCGCCAGCGTGCTCATGAGGTGACATCATGAGAGATACCACCCAAGTCCGGGCCATGGATGACTACTTCCACTCCCTGCTGCTGGAGGATGCTCTGCTGCTGGATGCCGACGAGCCTGACTCCGCACCCGTCATCCAGTTGCAGCGCAAGCCCCAGCCGGTTGCCGAGAAAGTGGCGCAGCCCTATCTGGAGGCGGATCAGCGGCTGGAACAGTTGAGTGAACTGCTGGCCCAGGTCGGTCAGGTACAATATGAAATCGACGCCCTGAGCCATGAAGAGATGGTCACTGAACCGCTGCAGATCGAGGCCGAAGATGCCTTGCTGCCGGTTGAGCCGGTCTGGCCCGAGGAGATGCCCGAGCCGGTGGCGGCGGATCCCGCGACTCTGGTGGTGACGGAGACCGAGGTGGCGCTGGCGCCACAGGAGGAGGTTGCCCCCTCCACTTGGGAAAACATCGATACCGGCAAGGAGTTTCAGGCGCTGTTTTTTGAGGTGGCCGGCGTCACCTTTGCCGTGCCGTTGACCGAGCTTGGCGGTATTCATCAGCTGGGGGAGGTGTCATCCCTTTTTGGCCAGCCCGGCTGGTACAAGGGGATCATGACGTCCCGCGAGCAGAAGATGAACGTGGTGGACACGGCGCAGTGGGTCATGCCGGGCCAGCATCTGGAAATAGATGACTACAAGTATCTGATCATGTTGGGTGAATCCCCCTGGGGACTGGCCTGCCATCATCTGAAGGGAACCGAGTTATTGCACCGTGATCAGGTCAAATGGCGCCATCAGGAGGGCAAACGTCCCTGGCTGGCCGGCATGGTCAAGGAGAAGATGTGTGCCCTGCTGCACGTGAAGGAATTGCTCCTGTTGCTGGAGCGCGGGGTCAACATAGAAGGTCGCTGATAACTTCTGCACTCGGGCTGTTTTATTGCTAGTTTTACCAGTAGACGTTTTCATAAAAGGAATAAAAACATGACAGAAAAGCGCAATATTGCACAGAATCTGGCCGAAGACGAAGTGCTGCAATGGGTCACCTTCCAGCTGGAAAATGAAACCTACGGCATCAACGTGATGCAGGTGCAGGAGGTGCTGCGCTACACCGAGATCGCCCCTGTGCCGGGTGCCCCCGAATACGTGCTGGGCATCATCAACCTGCGCGGCAACGTGGTGACCGTCATCGACACCCGTTCCCGCTTCGGCCTGCCTTCTGGCGATGTGAGTGAAAACTCGCGCATCGTCATCATCGAGGCGGAGAAGCAGGTGATCGGCATCATGGTCGACAGCGTGGCCGAGGTGGTCTATCTGCGTTCGTCCGAGATCGATGCGGCCCCTGCCGTGGGTACCGAAGAGAGCGCCAAGTTCATTCAGGGGGTCAGCAATCGCGATGGCCAGCTGCTGATCCTGGTCGATCTGAACAAGCTGCTCTCCGATGAAGAGTGGGAAGATATCGGTTCCCTCTGATAGGAAGATGATGTGTTGATGATTGAAATTGCCGCCTTGGGGGTGTCCTTGCTGGCGTTGGCGCTGGCCCTGTACGGGGTGTTAGGCAGCCGACGTGGCCAGCGAGAGTCCGAGGCCAGGGTGGAGCTGCTGCAGGGTCAGCTCGAGAGTCTGCGCAAGCAGATGATGGAGCTGCATACCGGAGCCATCGGCATGGGCCAGCGTCTGCAATCCGTCGAAGGGGCCATGCAGCAGGTCAATGACCGCCAGCAGGAGCTTACCCTGCAGGATCCGGAACGCCGCCTGTACAGCCGGGCCGCCAAGATGGTGGAGCTCGGTGCCGACCTCGACGAGGTCATGAACGAGTGTGAATTGCCAAAGGCCGAGGCTGAATTGTTGATTTCATTGCGAAAAGGCCGCTCATGATCGATCGGGAAGGCATCTGCCTTCCTGATTTTCCCGCCCCGCTTTGCGGCTTCCCAAGGCGGGATCTCCCCCACAAATCCTGCTGATAATTGGCATCTTTGAAAAGACGCTTCCCGATACTGTGTTAATATGCAGGCCGCTTCTTTTCACTGATTACATCCTCATGCTGCTTCAAATTCACAACCTGAGCTGCGTGCGTGAAGATCGCACTCTGTTTGAACATCTCTCCTTTGCGGTGGCTCCCGGTGATCTGGTGCAAATTGAAGGTCCCAACGGCGTGGGCAAGACCAGCCTGCTGCGCCTGCTGACCGGCCTGTCTCAGCCTTTTGCCGGTGAAGTGTGCTGGAATGGCGAGAATATTCGCCATTGCCGCGACGAATATCACGCCAATCTGCTCTATCTCGGTCATCAGCCAGGTGTCAAGGCTGCCCTGACACCGCTTGAAAACCTCGCCTTCTACCAGAAACTGCACCATGCGGCCGATACCAGCGTGGACCTGTGGCGGGTGCTGGCCCAGGTCGGTCTGGCCGGCTTTGAAGACAACCCCACCGGTCAGCTCTCCGCCGGTCAGCAGCGCCGCGTCGCGCTGGCCCGTCTGTGGTTGAGTGACCAGCCGGCACTCTGGATCCTGGACGAGCCGTTCACCGCCATCGACAAGCAGGGGGTGAAGGTGCTGGAGCGGCTGTTCCTGACCCATGCCGAGCGGGGGGGCATGGTGATCCTCACCACCCATCAGGACATGACCCTGATGCAGGGACGGCTGAAGACCCTCTCTCTCACGCCCTTGCTGCAGGAGTAGTTCTGATGTTGCGCGCCGTAATGCACCTGATCCACCGTGAGCTGCTGATGGCCCTGCGCCAGCGCTCCGACATCCTCAACCCGCTCTGGTTCTTTCTCATCGTCATCACCCTGTTTCCGCTGGGGATCGGCCCCGAGCCCAAGCTGCTGGCCCGCATTGCCCCCGGCATCATCTGGGTGGCGGCCCTGCTGGCGGCCATGCTCTCCCTGGAGCGGCTGTTTCGCGACGACTTCGGCGATGGCGCACTGGAGCAGATGATGTTGATGCCCCATCCGCTGGGCTTGCTGGCGCTGGCCAAAGTGATCGCTCACTGGTTGCTGACTGGCCTGCCGCTGTTGCTCATCTCCCCGCTGCTCGCCATCCTGCTGTCGCTAGACATGAACACTTATCTGGCGGTGGTGGCGACCCTGGCGCTGGGCACACCCGTGCTGAGCCTGCTCGGGGCGATCGGGGTGGCCCTCACCGTGGGTCTGCGCAAAGGGGGAGTGTTGCTCAGTCTGCTGATCCTGCCGCTCTATATTCCGGTACTGATTTTTGCCACCTCCGCCATCGATGCGGCGGGGATGGGGCTGCCCTATTCGGGGCAGCTGGCGATTCTGGGGGCCATGCTGGCCGGTGCGCTCACCCTGACTCCGTTGGCGGTCTCGGCGGCGCTGCGGGTCAGCGTGAATTGAGGAAAGCGTCTGAAAAAGTGGCCATGGAAGGGCTGTTATAAAAAATATAATTGAGATAGATCAAGAGGATGGCTGCTTATTGCTTTCGGGGGATGTGATGTTTTCCGGCAGTGGGTAAGGTAGGCCTCGCCACGATATTAATAACAGAAAGGTTTTGTGAGCTATGTGGAAATGGTTGCACCCTTACGCTAAACCCGAGCGCGCTTACCAGCTGGCAGGGACCTTGCTGCCCTGGTTTGCCGTGACCAGCCTGCTGGCATTCATCATCGGCACCCTTTGGGGGTTGGCGTTCGCCCCTGCCGATTACCAGCAGGGTGACTCCTTCCGGATCATCTACATCCATGTTCCGGCCGCCATTCTCTCCATGGGGGCCTACTCCACCATGGCGGTCGCGGCCTTCATCGGTCTGGTGTGGCAGTTGCGGATGGCCGACATGACGGTGGCCGCCATCGCGCCGGTCGGGGCCGTGTTTACCTTCATCGCGCTGTTTACCGGCGCCGCCTGGGGCAAACCCATGTGGGGCACCTGGTGGGTGTGGGATGCGCGGCTCACCTCTGAGCTGATCCTGCTGTTCCTCTACCTGGGGGTCATCGCCCTCTACAACGCCTTCAGCGACAAGGTGCTGGCCGGCCGGGCCGCCGGTATCCTGGCGCTGGTGGGGGTGATCAACCTGCCCATCATTCACTACTCGGTGGAGTGGTGGAACACCCTGCATCAGGGCGCCACCATCACCAAGTTTGACAAGCCCTCCATCTCCCCCGAGATGCTGTGGCCGCTGCTCATCATGATCCTGGCCTTTGCCGCCTTCCTCGGGGCCCTCTCCCTGATGCGTTTTCGAAACGAGCTCTTGATGCGGGAGTGGCACCGCCCCTGGGTCAAAGAGATAGCCGAGCAGGAGAAGTAAGCATGCACTTTGCCTCATTCAGTGACTTTCTGGCGATGGGCGGTTACGCCTTCTACGTCTGGCTCTCCTTCGGTCTGACCCTGCTCTGCCTGGTCGGCATCGTCATTTCCACCCGTATGAAAACCCGCGCCCTGCTCGGCGAATTGCGCAACAAGCAGGCGCGCGAGGCTCGTCGCAAGGCGGCCCAGCAGATGGAGAACACCCTATGAACCCGAGACGCAAAAAACGCCTCACCATCATCCTGGCGATCAGTGCCGGGCTTGCCGCCGTGATCGGCCTGGTGCTCTATGCCCTCAGCCAGAACATCGATCTCTTCTATACCCCGAGCGAGCTGGTGGAAGGCAAGGGGCCGGACAAGATCAAGCCGGAAGAGGGACAGCGCCTGCGCATCGGAGGTCTGGTGGTGCCGGGCTCGGTGCAGCGGGATCCCCAGAGCCTCAAGGTGGCCTTCAAGCTGGTGGACAATGGTGGGCATCTGGTGACCGTCGAGTTTGACGGCATCCTGCCGGATCTGTTCCGCGAAGGGCAGGGCATCGTCGCCCAGGGCACCCTCAAGGATGCCACCACGGTCGCCGCCTTCGAGGTGCTGGCCAAGCACGATGAGAACTACATGCCGCCGGAAGTGGCCGATGCCACCAACGGCATGCACTTCAAACCGGAATATACCGACGCGCAGTTGAAGGGGAGCAAGCAATGATCCCGGAATTAGGACAGTTCTCGCTGATCCTGGCGTTTGCCACCGCTCTGCTGCTGGGCAGCTATCCGCTGCTCGGGGCCAAATGGGGGCGCCTTGGCATGATGTCGGCGGCCCGCCCGCTGGCCTATGCCCAGTTTCTGCTGTTGCTGCTGTCGTTCCTCTGCCTGACCTGGGCCTTCATCGACAACGACTTCACCGTGCAGTATGTGGCCACCAACTCCAACAGCTTGCTGCCGCTGGCCTATCGCATCTCCGCGGTATGGGGGGCTCATGAGGGCTCCCTGTTGCTGTGGGTGCTGACGCTGGGGGGCTGGACCGCGGCGGTCGCCATGTTCAGCCGCCGCCTGCCGCTCGACGCGGTGGCGCGGGTGCTCGGGGTGCTCGGCCTCATCTCGGTCGGTTTCACCGCCTTCGTGCTGTTTACCTCCGACCCCTTCACCCGCACCTTGCCCTATTTCCCGGTGGATGGGCGCGATCTCAACCCGCTGCTGCAGGACCCTGGTCTCATCTTCCACCCGCCCATGCTCTACATGGGGTATGTGGGCTTCTCGGTGGCGTTTGCTTTCGCCATCGCCTCCTTGATGACCGGCCGGCTCGATGCCACCTGGGCGCGCTGGTCCCGTCCCTGGACCATGGCCGCCTGGGTCTTCCTCACTCTGGGTATCGTGCTCGGCTCCTGGTGGGCCTATTACGAGCTCGGCTGGGGCGGCTGGTGGTTCTGGGATCCGGTGGAAAACGCCTCCTTCATGCCCTGGCTGGCCGGCACCGCCCTGCTGCACTCGCTGGCAGTCAGTGAAAAGCGCGCCACCTTCAAGGCCTGGACCGTGCTGCTGGCGCTCTCGGCCTTCTCCCTGAGCCTGCTCGGTACCTTCCTGGTGCGCTCCGGCGTGCTGGTCTCGGTGCATGCGTTTGCCTCAGACCCGACCCGCGGCCTGTTCATTCTGGGCTTCCTGTTGGCGGTAATCGGTTCATCCTTGCTGCTGTTCGCCTTCAAGGGCTCCCAGGTGAGAAGTCATGGCAAGCACGAGCTGTGGAGCCGCGAGACCCTGCTGCTTGGCAACAACATCATGCTGGTGGCGGGCCTGCTGACCGTGCTGCTCGGCACTTTGCTGCCGCTGGTGCACAAGGAGCTGGGGCTGGGCAGCATCTCCATCGGCACTCCCTTCTTCAACCACATCTACAGCTGGCTGATCATCCCCTTTGCCCTGTTGCTGGGGGTCGGCCCGCTGTTTCGCTGGCGTCGTCAGGATCTGGGCGAGCTCAAGGGCAAGGTGGTGCTGGCGCTCCTGCTGAGCCTGGCCGCCGCCATCCTGCTGCCGCTGCTGCTGGCCGAGGAGTTCAAGCCCTGGGCCGCGCTCGGTATCGGGCTTGGCGCCTGGATCATCGTCACCAGCGTGCAGGAGACCTGGGCGCGCGCCACCCACAAACACAGCTTTGCCGTCGGTGTACGGCGCCTTGGCAACAGCCACTGGGCCATGATCTTGGGCCACGTGGGTCTCGCGGTGAGCATCATCGGCATCGCCTGCACCCAGAACTACAGCATCGAGAAGGACTTGCGCATGCAGGCCGGCGATCGGGTCCATTTTGCCGATTATGAGTTCGTCTTCACCGGCATCAAGGAGAAGAACGGCCCCAACTACGACGGCTTCAAGGGCGTGCTGGAAGTGCACAAGGATGGCAAGCAGGTGGCTTTGCTCAAGCCGGAGAAACGCATGTACAAGGTGACCCGGATGCCGATGACCGAGGCGGCCATCGATGCCGGCTTTACCCGTGACCTCTATGCGGCCCTTGGAGAGCAGCTCGACAACGGCGCCTGGGCGGTGCGGATCTACTACAAACCCTTCGTGCGCTGGATCTGGTTCGGCGGCGTCTTCATGGCCATTGGCGGCGTGCTGGCGATGCTGGACAAGCGCTACCGTTTCGGTCGTCGTGAAGAGGAGGCCAAGGCATGAGCAAGAAGACCTGGTTGTTTCTGATCCCCTTCATCGTCTTTCTGCTGGGGGCCGTGTTTCTGTTCAAGGGGCTCTACTCCGATCCCACCAAGCTCGAATCCGTGATGGTGGGCAAGGAAGTGCCCGTGTTCACCCTGCAGGATATCTATGACCTCAATAAGCAGCATGACAGGAGCATCCTCAAGGGACGCCCCATGCTGCTCAACGTCTGGGCCACCTGGTGCCCGACCTGCTACGGGGAGCACACCTACCTCAAGGAGCTGGCGGGGCAGGGGATCTACATCGTCGGCATGAACTACAAGGATGAGCGGGCCAAGGCCATCAACTGGCTGGCGGAGCTCGGCAATCCCTACCAGATCAATCTGTATGATCCCGACGGCATGCTGGGGCTGGATCTGGGGGTTTACGGCGCGCCGGAGACCTTCTTCATCGACAGTCAGGGCATCATCCGCTATCGCCACGTGGGTGACGTCAACCCCGAGGTGTGGGCATCGACCCTCAAACCCATCTATGACGCCATGAAGTGAGGGAGAACCCGATGAGAATCTTGATTGCATCCCTGCTGCTGCTGGCGGGACTGGGCGGGGCGGGCCAGGCGCTGGCCGCCATCGATGTCTACACCTTCGACAACGACGCCCAGGAGCAGACCTTTCGTGAACTGACCAAGGAGCTGCGCTGCCCCAAGTGCCAGAACCAGGACATCGCCGACTCCAATGCGGGCCTGGCCAAGGACCTGCGTGACAAGACCTACCAGATGGTGCGCGAGGGCAAGGAGAAGCAGGAGGTGGTGGACTACATGGTGGCCCGCTACGGCAACTTCATCCTGTACAACCCGCCGTTGATGGCCTCCACCCTGATCCTCTGGCTTGGGCCGCTGCTGGTGATCGTGGTGGGCATCGTCCTGGTGGTGGTGCGCAGTCGCCGTCGTCCCGAGGCGGCTACGCCGGCGGATAGCGCCCTGAGCGCGGAGGAGCAGCGTCGTCTGGCTGCCCTGCTCAAAGAGGAAGAGAAACAATGACCGCATTTTGGATAGTGATCGCGGCCCTGCTGGTGCTGGTGAGCTTGGCACTGGTGTTGCCCCTGTGGCGGGGAGAGGGCCGCCAGAGCATCAGCCGCTCGGCCCTCAACAAACAGCTCTATCGTCAGCGTCTGCTGGAGATCGGCGAAGAGCGCGAACAGGGGGTGCTGGCGGAAGAGCAGGACACCCTGATCGAGTTGCAGCGCAGCCTGCTGGACGACATCCCCGACGTGGAGCAGACCGCCCGCGGCGGCAAGAGTCTGATCTGGATCCCGGGTGTGCTGGTGCTGGTGGTGGTGAGCCTGGGGCTCTACTACAAGCTCGGTGCCTGGCAGGAGGTCAGCCGCTGGCAGGACGCCAGCAGCCGGTTGGGCGAGCTCAGCAACCGCATCCTGGTGGAGCGCAATGCCGAGGTCACCGAGCAGGATCTGCTGGACTTTACCCTGGCCCTGCGCACCCGCCTGAAAGAGGAACCGAACGATTACCGCGGCTGGCTGCTGCTGGGCCGACTGTCGCTGGATGGCAATGATCCCGATATGGCTCGCGAGGCGCTGGAGCGGGCCTACGGGTTGGCACCGCAGAAGGGGATGGTGGCGGTGCCCTATGCCCAAGCGCTGATGATGACAGGGGATGACGCGCAGGCCGATCAGCTGCTGCGGGGAGCCATCGCCCAGGATCCGGCCAATATAGAGGCGCGCTCCGTCTACGCCTTCATGGCCCTGCAAAAAGAGGACTTCAAGACCGCCCTGCAACGCTGGCGCGAGATGCTGCCGCTGATGGAGAAGGGCTCGACCCGCTACACCATGGTGGAGCGCTCCATCGACTATGCCGAGCAGCAGTTGAAGAAACGCGGCATGGCCAGTGAGACCGTGCCGGCGGAGGCGAGCGGACAAGGCACCGCTTCCGCCCAGGTGTTGGAGGTGAAGGCCGGCGAGTTCCCGCTCAAGGTGACGCTGGCCGATGGCATTGCGCTGCCGGAAGATGCCCATCTGTTCGTGTTTGCGGTGATCCCCAACGGGCCGCCCATGCCCATCGCGGTCAAGCGCATCCCAGGCCCGCACTTCCCGGTGACGCTGTCGCTGGGTGACGGCGATGCCATGATGGAGGGCAACAAGCTGGCTGCCTATCCCGAGCTGCAGTTCAAGGCGCGCCTCTCCCGTGGCGGCAACGTCATGAACAAGGAAGGGGCGTTCGAAGGGGCCTCGGTCCCGGTCGCCACCGGCTCAATTCCTTCAGCGCCGATTGACATCCGCATCGATCACGCCCTCTAATACGCCTCTGGCCCGGCCCTCGATGGGGCCGGGCTGCCTATAATTCAGATTAATCACAATAAAAAGCTAGGACTTCCATATGCATGTGCGTGTAGGGGCATTGACGGTGGCCTTGTTGCTGGGTGGCTGTGCTGGCGGCCCGCCCAAGCCGGGCCCCGAGAGCCTTGACCTCAAGGAGACGCCGAGCCGGCCCGAAGCGACCAGCACGGCCAGTGACAGCCGTGACCCGTTTCAGGGTGCCAACCGGGCCATGTGGGCCGTCAACTACGATGTGCTGGAGCCCTACGTGGCTCGCCCCGTGGTGCACGGCTACGCCCGCTACGTTCCGCAGGGAATGAAGGATGGCATCGAGAATCTGGTGGAGAACTTCAACGAACCGAGCAGCATGGTCAACCACCTGCTGACCGGCGACTTGAAGGGGGCGGGTACCAACCTGGGCCGCTTCACCCTCAACACCACTGTGGGTCTGCTGGGGATCTTCGACGTGGCCAAGCATGCGGGCCTTGCGCGCAACAAGCTGGAGCTTGATACCGTGCTGGGTCGGGCCGATATCGGGGATGGCGCTTATTTGATGGTCCCTGTCTACGGCCCGACTACCACACGCAAGCTGGTGGGGGATACCGTGGATACGTTGTATTTCCCTTATGCCTTGCTGACTTTCCCGTTGAAAGTAGTGCACTGGGCGCTGGATGGTCTGGGTACCCGTTCCAAGCTGATCGATCAGGAGCGGATCATCGACAACGCGCTCGATCCTTACGCCCTGACCAAGGACTTCTATCTGCAGTACAACCAGAACAAGGTGACTGGTCGTCAGACCGAGCTCAAGCAAGAGCAGCAGGAGAAGCAAGACGACAGCAATCTGGATGACTATCTGGACGAGATCGACCAGTGATGCTTGTGCATCCCGGCTCGAATGACAAAGGCGCCTGCGGGCGCCTTTTTGCTGCGCTGGCCTCCCCTTGCGCCATAAAAAACGCCCCGCAAGAGCGAGGCGTTTTGGCAAGAGTGTGGCGCTATCAGGCAGCCAGGTTCTTGGCCACGAATTCCCAGTTGACCAGGGCCCAGAAGGTTTCCATGTACTTCGGACGCAGGTTGCGGAAGTCGATGTAGTAGGCGTGCTCCCACAGGTCGACGGTCAGCAGTGGGGTGGTACCGGCTTCGGTCAGCGGGCAACCGGCGTTGGAGGTGTTGACGATGGCCAGAGAGCCGTCAGCCTTCTTCACCAGCCAGGTCCAGCTGGAGCCGAAGTTGCCGATGGCAGACTTGGTGAACGCATCCTTGAACTCGGCGAAAGAGCCGAAGGCCTTGGTGATGGCATCGGCCAGGGCGCCAGTGGGCTCGCCACCGCCGTTCGGGGAGAGGCAGTGCCAGTAGAAGGTGTGGTTCCAGATCTGGGCGGCGTTGTTGAAGATGCCACCAGTGGAGGTCTTGATGATCTCTTCCAGAGACTTGCCTTCAAACTCGGTACCCGGCACCAGGTTGTTCAGGTTGACCACGTAGGTGTTGTGGTGCTTGCCGTGGTGGTATTCCAGAGTTTCCTGGGAGATGTGCGGTTCCAGAGCATTGATTGCATAGGGCAGAGCGGGAAGTTCGAATGCCATTTTCTACTCTCCATTGGCTGGCCGTGCGAAGGCGACGGTTGCAAGACATTGCGTACTCTTTTCTATTTTGAAAAGAATTGTTCTTGAAGTGATGGGGCCAGTTGGCCCAAAGCCCGTCGATTGTACCAGCATCAAAGATGGCCTAACAACTCTTGATTCTCGCCATGATCCGGATCAAGCTGCGGCGTATTGATTCGTCACTTCTTGCTGTTGCCGCGGTTTGCCAGTTTGTGGTCTGCCGGGATTGCAGTAGAATGGCCGCCGAAATCGCTCTAGTGAGGCACCTATGGAAACTATTGAAAAGATCAAACAGCAGCTGGCTGAAAACCCCATCATCCTGTACATGAAGGGCTCCCCCAAGCTACCCAGCTGCGGTTTCTCTGCCCAGGCCTCCCAGGCCCTGATGTCCTGTGGCGAGCCGTTTGCTTACGTCGACATCCTGCAAAACCCGGACATCCGCGCCGAGTTGCCGAAGTTTGCCAACTGGCCCACCTTCCCGCAGCTGTGGGTCGAGGGCGAGCTGGTCGGCGGCTGCGACATCATGATCGAGATGTTCCAGGCTGGCGAACTGCAGACCCTGATCAAGGAAACTGCCGCCAAACACAAGCAGGATGACGTTGCCGCCGAATAAGGCCGCTATCGCATCATGCAAAAAGGGGAGCCATCGGCTCCCCTTTTCTTATGCTGCAAGACGGTATCAGGCGATGCGCTCGATGCGCGCCAGATAGAAACCGTCGAAACCGGTGGCCGCCGGGCTCACGGTGTGATCACCGAGCAGGCGGAAGTTGTCGTTGGCGGCGAGGAACTTGTCCACCTGCTGGCGGTTCTCCTCGGGCAGGATGGAGCAGGTGGCGTAGACCAGCATGCCACCCACTTTCACCATCTGGCTGTAGCGCTGCAGGATCTCTTCCTGCAGGGCTACCAGCACCGGCAGCCGCTCGGCGGTATCGCGCCACTTGGCATCCGGATTGCGCTTGAGTACGCCAAGGCCGGAGCAGGGCACGTCCAGCAGCAGGCGATCCGCGCTCTCTTTGAGGCGCTTGACGGTCTTGCTGCTGGTGATGACCCGGGTCTCCACGTTGTGGGCACCGGCGCGGCGGGCGCGTTGCTTGAGGTTCTCCAGCTTCCACTCTTCCACGTCCATCGCCAGCAGGCGGCCCTTGCCCTTCATCATGGCGGCCAGATGCAGGGTCTTGCCGCCGGCACCGGCACAGGCGTCGATCACCCGCATGCCGGGGGCTACGTCGAGCGCCGCCGCGATGTGCTGGGAGCCGGCATCCTGCTGCTCGAACCAGCCGTCGGCAAAGGCGTTGGTACGAAACAGGGCGGCATCCGAGGTCACTTCCAGGGCGCTCTCGACCCCTTCTACCGGTACAGTGGTGACCTGCTCTTTGGCCAGCGCCGCCTGCAGCTCGTCACGGGTGCACTTGAGGGTGTTGACCCGCAGGTAACGTTTGGGCATGGCGGTCAGGGCGGCACGCTCGGCCGGCCAGGCATCGCCCAGCTGCTCGCTGCCGAGCTTTTCCAGCCAGGTCGGGCAGCCATCCATCAGCACCGGGTTTTTCTTGGCTTCGGTCAGGCGGCGACGAAACGCCTCTTCATTGAAGCGATCCAGGGTCGGGTGGTTGGGTTGAGCTATCTTGTGGAAAGCATGCCAGCTGTGCAGCAGCGGCCAGACGTACTTCTCGGCCTGGCGGACCTGAATACCGGTCAGGGCGCAGTAGAGGCTGAGGCGGCGCAGCAGATCGCCGGTGACCAGGGCAATCCTTGCCTGTTCTTGCGGTTTGAGTTCGATGCCGGAAAATTGACGGGCATAGGCGCGATCCAGGGTGAGACCCTGGCCCAGCACATCGTCAACAATGGCAACGACCAGGTCCCCGAGACGGGGCAACAGTGGGGATTTGAGCATGAGATTAACCTTGGTCAGAAAAAGACGAACCGTCGCCATGGTGACGCGGCTCAAAAACTGATAAATCCGCGCAATGATAGGGGCTAGACAGGGTTGGTGCAACACTCCTCATTTGGGGAATATCCGGTAGGTGGTACTGGACTAAACAGGGCTGCAGGCGAATGATGCCGGTTGCAGTTCAGGTGAGTGCATTTTAAAAGGACTAAAAGATGCAGTTGATGAAATTTTCTCCTTTGGCGCTGGTGGTTGCCAGCTTGATGAGTTCGGGCGGCCTTGCGGCCAAGGAGTGGGATACGGTCGCGGCGCGCGCCACCGCCGCCGACGGTTATGAAGTGCGGGCCAACCAGTTTCGGGTGGCCAAGGTGCCCATCGACTATTTTGCCGGACTGCAAGCCGGGGCGCGTTCGCTGACCCTGCCGCTGCCAGACGGGGGAGAAGTGACCTTCACCCTGCAGGCCTATGATCTGCTGCCGGCCGATCAGGCGGCCAAATTCCCCGAAATTAAGACCTTCAAGGGTCACAACCCGGCGGCGCCGGTAGAGACGGGGCGTTTTGATCTGGGGCCGCTGGGCTTCCACGCCATGTTCACCCATCAGGGCAAGACGGTGTTCGTCGATCCCCTCAGCAATGCCGAAGGGTATGCCGTCTATTACCAGCAGGACGCCTACAGCCGGCTGGGGGAGGAAGCGGACAAGGTTATCGGCAGCGATGCGAGCAAGGCGCTGGCGCACAAGGTGCAGGTGGATGGCAACGTGCGCAAGCGCTACGTCATCGCCATCTCGGCGGCGGGGGAGTACACCCAGTTCCACGGTGGCTCCAAGGTGCTGGCCACCGCGGCCATCGCCACCCTGCTCAACCGGGTCAACGAGGTGTACCAGCGCGACGTGGGGGCCGAGTTTCAGTTGGCCAGCGGCAACGACAACATCATCTTTACCGATCCCATCAGTGATCCTTTTACCAATACTGACAGCGATGCAGCGCTCAATATTACCGTTCAGTCTAATGCGCAGGCCTTGCCCAGCGAGCCTTTAGGCGCGTTTGACATCGGCCATGTGGTCAATACCGGTGGCGGTGGGTTGGCTGGGTTAGGGGTGCTGTGTACTACGGGTCGTTCACGGGGGGTGACTGGTTCAAGTACTCCGCAAGGAGATGCCTTCTTTATCGACTATGTGGCCCACGAGATCGGCCACCAGTTCGGCGCCGATCACACCTTCAATGGCACCACCAACAGCTGCGGCAGCGGTAACCGTGTTGCGGATCAGGCTTGGGAGCCGGGCAGCGGCACCTCCATCATGGCCTATGCGGGCATCTGCGGGGAGGAGAACATCCAGCCCCACGGCGACCCCTATTTCCACAGCAAGTCCATCGAGCAGATGCGGGCGCACATGGCGACCGTGCCGACCTGCGGCACCTCCATCGATCTTGTCAACAACGCGCCCCAGGCGGCGGCCGGGGCCAGCCGCATCATTCCGGCCAACACGCCGTTCGTGCTGAAGGGGGCCGGCGCCGATCTGGACGGTGATCCCCTGACCTACACCTGGGAGCAGATCGATCTGGGTACTGAGTCGAGCAGCCTGGCCACCATGGTGGACGACGGCAGCCGGCCGCTGTTTCGCTTCGTCTCCCCCACCAGCTCACCGGAGCGGATCCTGCCGAGCTTGCCCTCCCTGCTCTCGGGCACGCTCGCTAAGGGCGAAGCCTGGCCCACCACCAACCGGGATCTCAACTTCCGGCTGACGGTGCGTGACGGCAAGGGCGGTGTCGCCAGCGACGACATGAAGCTACAGGTGGTCAATACCGGCAGCGCCTTCCGGCTGACTGCGCCGCTAGGGGTGTCGTTGACGCCGGGGGCAAGTCAGGCGGTCAGCTGGGATGTGGCCGGCACCAGCCTGGCACCGATCAGCTGCAGCAAGGTGGACCTGCTCCTGACCCAGAACGAGGGAGCCAGCTGGAGCAGCCTGGCGGTCAGCCAGCCCAACAGCGGCTCGGCTACCGTGACCCTGCCGGCGGATCTGGCCAGCGACGCCCGTCTGAAGGTGGCCTGCAGCGACAACATCTTCTTCGCCATCAGCCCGGCCAAGCTGCCGGTCGTCCAAAGCGGCGGCAGCTCGGGCGGTGGCGGTGGTGGCGCCCTCGGTCTCTGGACCCTGGCGCTGGCCCTGCTGGGCTGGCAGCGGAGGCGCGGATGAGGGCGGCCTGGCTGGTGTTGGCGTCCCTGCTCGGCGGCTGTCAGGCTGACGCCGATACCCTGGAGCAGGCGGTCAGCGCCAGCCTGGCCAAGCAGGATTACCGGCTGATCGTGCGGGCCGGGCGAGGCGAGGTGGCGCCCGGCATAGCGCCGGAGCAGCAGGCTTCGGCCAAGGCCCGCTGCGGCGTGCGCTATCTGGAGGGGCTGGGGGATGTGATCAAGCCAGGCCAGCAGGAGGCCCAGGCCAAACTGGCGGCCTACGCGGCCGACTACAACCGGCGCATGCTGGCGCACTGCCCGTCACTACCGGCGACGGATCGGCAGTGACAGAGGGCCGTCAAGGTCAACAGGGGGAGGCGCGAGCCTCCCTCTTTTTTACGGCTGTCATTTGCCGGTCACAAGGCTTGTACCCATGGCGTGCTCGTCGCACAATGCCTGCACGCATGGCCGCATGGGCGGCAAAGAGAGAAGGAAAATCAAGATGATGGATGTAGCCGATCTGCGCCGTGAATACACCCGGGGTGGACTGCACAGGGCCGATCTGCCGGCCGAGCCCCTCGCCCTGTTCGAGAAGTGGCTGGCCCAGGCGTGCGAAGCCAGGCTGACCGACCCCACCGCCATGGTGGTGGGCACAGTGGATGCCGACGGCCAGCCCTGGCAGCGCACCGTGCTGCTCAAGCACTACGACGCCGAAGGCATGGTGTTCTACACCAACATGGGCAGCCGCAAGGCACACCAGCTGGAGGGCAACCCCCGCATCAGCCTGCTGTTTCCTTGGCACACCCTGGACAGACAGGTGCACGTGACCGGCCGGGTGGAGAAGATGAGCACCTTCGAGGTGATGAAGTATTTCCACAGCCGCCCCAAAGACAGCCAGATCGCCGCCTGGGTCTCCAAACAGTCGACCCGCATCTCGGCGCGCGGCGTGCTGGAGGCCAAGTTCCTCGAGCTCAAGCAGAAGTTTGCCAATGGCGAGGTGCCGCTGCCGAGCTTCTGGGGCGGTTTCCGGGTGCGCATCGACACGGTCGAGTTCTGGCAGGGGGGCGAGCATCGCCTGCACGACCGCTTCTACTACACCCGCGAAGGGGAAGGGTGGCACATCGAGCGGCTGGCGCCCTGAGTGCCCCGCTAGCCTTTTGCTGCTGACAAGGAGTCTGTATGCGTCTGTATGGCGATCTGAAGTCCGGCAACTGCTACAAGCCCTGGCTGCTGGCCCGCTGGCTTGAGCTGCCCCTCGACTGGGTGCCGGTGGATGTGTTGGCGGGGGAGACCCGCACCCCCGATTTTCTGGCCCTGAACCCCAACGGCAAGATCCCGGTGCTGGAGCTGGCCCAGGGCGACACCCTGGCGGAGTCCAACGCCATTCTCTTCTACCTGGCGCAAGGGTCGCCCCTGTGGCCGGCCGAGCCGCGCCAGCAGGCCGAGGTGCTCAAGTGGCTGTTCTTCGAGCAGTACAGCCATGAGCCCTATATCGCGGTAGCCCGTTTCATCGTTCACTATCTGGGGCGGCCGGAGTCCCAGGAGGCGCGCCTCGACGGGCTCAAGGCCGGCGGTGAGAAGGCGCTGTCGGTGTTGGAGCAGCGGCTCAAGCAGAGCCCCTACCTGTGCGGCGAGGCGCCGACCATCGCCGATCTGGCACTCTATGCATACACCCATGTGGCGGAGGAGGGGATCTTTTCGCTGCAAGGGTGGCCCGCCATCCGGGCCTGGATTGCCCGTATCGAGGCGCATCCCCGCCACCTGAGCCTGCCTGTGGCCTGTCAGGCCGGCTGATGGAACTGCTGATCGAGCGCGCCCTGTGGCAGCCCCACTGGGCGCCGGTGTTGCAGGCCTGGCAGCGGCAGGGTCATGGCTGGCAGTTGCTGCAGAGCAAGGTCGATGAGTGTTTGCCGAGCGATACCGGCGGACTCTGGTCCTGTTGTCCGCCCGATGGCGTGCGTTCGGCCAGCGCGCTGCTGGCCGCCTGGCTGGACGGCGATCTGCCCGGCCAGCAGGCCGTTGATCCGAGCCGGCAGATCCTCATCAGCGGCTCGGCTTCCCTGCTGACGCTGGCGCGAGAGGAGGGGCTGCTGACCCTGGGGCCACAGGGCGCCGATCTGACGCTGACGGAGCAGGACGATCTGGGCGCCGTGCTCAACCGCCTGCTGGCCTGCCGCCTGACGGTGCCGATGCTGGCCGAGCCTCCCTCCCGGTCGGAACCCGCTCTGCAACTGCGCCCCCTGCTGGCGCTCGATGAAGCCGAGGTGGTGCGCTATTGCAGCGATGCGGCGCTCGCCCGCTACACCCTCAACATTCCCCACCCCTATCCGCCGGAGGCGGCTCGCGACTGGCTGGCCGGCTGCTGGCGCAAGGCGGCGCTCGGATTGGGCTGGAGCTGGGCGCTGACCCTGCCGGCGGGCGAGGGCCATGCACCGCTGGTGGGGGTTATCTCGCTGCACTGGAACGGCGAGCTGGCTTGGTGGGTAGGCGTGCCCTGGCAAAACCGCGGGCTGGCGACCCGGGCCGCCCGGCTGGTGAAGGTCTTTGCGTTCGACCGGCTGCAGCTGCCGGTGCTCACCGCCCGCCACATGCCGGACAACCATGCCTCCGGCCGGGTGATGGCCAAGCTGGGCATGCGCTATTGCGGCCGACGGGCACTGAGTGGCCAGCGCCAGAGCTTGAGCCAGAACCAGAGCGAGGTGAGCTACTGGCAGCTGGCACGAAGCCAGACGCTGGCGGCGCCGCTCGAACGGCAGCTGGCCCCCCTGCTGGCCGATGCGCGGGTGGTGGCAGCCATCCTGCAGACACAGGTCGGGGAGGGGGCGCCGCAGCGGCTGGCGCTGTTCATGACAAATCGGGATGAGGCAGAAGAGGGCGAGCCCGCCGCCGCGCCGCCTGACGGGCCGCTGGCGGTGGAATACTACGACCAGGATGCGCTGGCGCAGGCCGAGCCGGAGCAGCTCCATCTGCTGCGCGGCCTGCTGCTGAAAGACGCCGAGGAGCAGGGGCTGGACTACCTGCTGCAGCTGGCCAGCCTGCAGCGCCAGGGACCTGTGTTGCTGACCCGGGCGGAGCGGCGCCAGCGCCTGCGCTGGCTCGCAAGGGAGGAGTCCAGACTCGCCCTGCTGGCCGCTGAGCCGCTCACCCATCGCTATCATCTGCTCGACTTGCTGGTGGCCATGCCCGCTCTGCTCGATGAGCTGGCCGGTCGCTGGCATCGGGATGCCGACGATACTCTGGCCTGGCTGGCACAGGCCGAACCGCCGCTGTTCAACGCCTATCGAACCGCCATCACCCGCCTGCAACCGGCCGATCTGCATGAGTTGCTGGTGCAGGTGGCGGATCGTTTTCCTGAGTCCACCCTCCCATTTCTGGACAAAGATGCTCAGGGCGGCGGGCAGTTTGTGGAATAATGCCCGCTCTGCTGTACGAGGAGTAACGCTGTATGCTGAGAACCGAGCGCCCTGGCGACATGCTGCCGGTCTATGACCTGGTGAGTGCCGCCTTTGGCCGTACCGACGAGGCCGAACTGGTCAACCGCCTGCGCGAATGCGGCGCCGCCGTGGTGACCATGGTCGAGGAGGAGGAGTACGAGTTCATGGGGCACCTGATGCTGAGCCCGATCACCATTAACGGGGTGGAGGGGCCCTGGCTTGGTCTCGCGCCCGTGGCGGTCCACCCGGATTGGCAGGGGCAGGGGATCGGCTCGGATCTGGTGCGCGAGGGGCTGGATACGGCGCTGGAGATGGACTGGAAGGCGGTGGTGGTGCTTGGTGACCCGACCTATTACAGCCGCTTCGGTTTTCGTCCCGCCAGCGAGTTCGGCCTGCACTGCATCTACGAAGTGCCCGCCGACTGCTTCATGGCGATGGAGCTGCAGGAAGGCGGTCTGGCTGGCGTGCAGGGGGAGGTGCTCTACCACCCGCTGTTTGACGAGTTGCCGGAAGAGACGGCATCCTGACCCATAAAAAAAGCCCTCAGCGAGGGCTTTTTTTATGTCATCCCCTTGTGTGTACAGGGCTTGCTCAGGCGCGGGTATCGAGCAGGTTGCCCTTGCGATCCTCGGCCCCCGTCATGCCCGCCAGTTGTTTGCCAAGGGGGCTCTGCCGGTATTGCAGGTAGTCGCCGAGCTGCTGTTGCTGCTGGTGGCGTTCTTCCATCCGGTAGAGATCGACGGCCGTCGGGGCGCTTTGCTCATCGCTCTCCTGCCCACTGGCTTGCAGATAGCGATCCACGGCGGCCTTGTCCTGCTGCTGCTCTGTGTAGGAGACGGCCAGAGTGCGGCGGGTGGTCTCTTTCTCCTCCTGCGTCGCCACGTATTCATCTCTCTTGTCCAGCGCCTTGTCACGACCCTGGTTGAGCTGCTCCGGGGTCAGCTTGGGATAGGCGTTGCCATAACCGGGCAACGGCATGGGACGAGTGCTGATCTGCATGGGATACCTCTCTGCTAAATCTGGCTGCTTGAGCAATGGCCGCATGATACGAGCTTTCACTTGCGCAAAAAAGCATCATCAGATGTGTCGTCAAGAGTGGGTTCAGCTTCGAAAGCAGGTTGTGGACAAGGCAAGCAGTGAAAGCGCCGCCGGGGTGGCCCGGTCGGCAGCAGAGACGGTGAGGTCGGGCAGCTGAGATAGAAAAGGCGCCCGAGGGCGCCTTCTGTCACCGTGGGGGGATCAGTTGAAGAACCAGTAGCCGCGGTTGACCAGCCGGGTCAGCAGCTGGAGGAAGCCGGCCTGATCGGCCAGTTCCACCATGTCGGCCTGGGTAACCATGTCCTTGTCGCACAAGAGCGAAATGGCCGCCGCATCCTCGCTCGGCAGGGTCCAGGCTTCGCCGTCGATGTAGCAGGTCTGGCTTTCGCCACTGAACCAGACAGAGCGCAGCCCCGGCACCTTGATAGCGGGCTCGCCCTGGGTCAGCAGGTCGGCCACTTCCTCGGCGCTGTAGTCAGGCTCCATGGGACTCACGTCCAGATCGTGCTTGGCCTCGGAGATCATGGTGCCGAACCACTCCTTGAACAGGGTCTCGTCATCGAGTGCCTGTTGCATCAGCTCGCGCAGGCGGTGCAGCTCATGGGGCTGGATCTCGCCGTGGCGGGCACGGGGCTTGAGGTCGGCATCGCCGTAACGCTCGGTGCGGATCTCGTTGTCGATCAGGTGATCGGCAAAGGAGGAGATTAGCGCCTTGGCGTCAGGCGCGCGAAAGCCCACCGAGAAGTTCAGGGAGGGCTCGATGGCGTAGCCCTCGTGGGGGAATCCAGGCGGAATGTAGAGGATGTCGCCCGGCTCCATGATGACGTCGATGATCGCCTCGAACGGCTCGCAGTGCAGCAGGGCGGCGTGGGCGGCAAACTCATTGAGCGGTGTGGCATCGCCGACCCGCCAGTGGCGCTTGCCCTGACCCTGGGTGATGAAGACGTCGTAGTTGTCGATGTGGGGACCGACGCCACCGTGAGGGGTGGAGAAGCTCACCATCACATCGTCAAAACGCCAGCCCGGGATGAACTGGAACGGCAGCGCCAGCTCGTTGACCTCGGGGGCCCAGTGGTTGCAGGCCTGCACCAGCACTGTCCAGTTCTCTTCACCCAGGTGATCGTAGGATTCGAAGGGGCCGTGAGCCGCTTCCCACTTGTTGTTGAAGCGGGTTACCAGGCGCGATTCAATCACCTCTTCCATGGCCAGACCCGCCAGCTCGTCCGGGCTGATGGGATCCTGAAAGTCGGTGAAACCGCCCTTGATGAGGAGCGGGCGCTTCTGCCAGTAGTGCTCGAGGAAGTGAGCGATATCCAGATTGAGTTGGTACATGGTCTTCTCGTGTCTCTGTGAGAGAGGTGTTGCCCAAGACGGGCTTGGGCAACGCCACTCATGGCCCCGCCTTGGCAGGGAAAACAACAGGGGGCCCTGTGGCTAGCGCCCAGGGCCCCCGATACTCTCTCGCCCGCTTATTTCAGCAGGTCGACCAGACGCTGGGCGTCACCGATATAGTTGGCCGGGGTCAGCTTCTTCAGCTCGACCTTGACGGCTTCCGGCAATTCCAGGGTGTCGATAAAGGTACGCATCCCTTCGGCATCGACGCGGCGGCCACGGGTCAATTCTTTCAGCTTCTCGTAGGGCTTCTCGATGCCGTAGCGGCGCATCACGGTCTGGATCGGCTCGGCCAGCACTTCCCAGTTGGCATCCAGATCGGCGGCCATGGCATCGGCGTTGGCTTCCAGCTTGGAGATCCCCTTCAGGGTCGCCTGATAGGCGATCAGGGAGTAACCCACTGCCACGCCCAGGTTGCGCAGCACGGTCGAGTCGGTCAGGTCACGCTGCCAGCGGGAGATGGGCAGTTTGCTCGCCAGGTGCTGGAACACGGCGTTGGCCAGACCCAAATTGCCTTCGGAGTTTTCGAAGTCGATGGGGTTGACCTTGTGCGGCATGGTGGAAGAGCCGATTTCACCGGCGATGGTGCGCTGCTTGAAGTGGCCCAGGGAGATGTAGCCCCACACGTCGCGATCGAAGTCGATCAGGATGGTGTTGAAGCGCGCCATGGCGTCGAACAGCTCGGCGATGTAGTCGTGCGGCTCGATCTGAGTGGTGTAGGGGTTCCAGGTCAGGCCCAGAGAAGTGACGAACTCCTCGGAGAACTGGTGCCAGTCAACTTCCGGATAGGCGCTGATGTGGGCGTTGTAGTTGCCCACGGCGCCGTTGATCTTGCCCAAGATCTCCACCGCCATGATCTGCTTGAGCTGGCGCTCCAGACGGTAGGCGACGTTGGCCATCTCCTTGCCCATGGTGCTCGGGGTGGCCGGTTGACCGTGGGTGCGCGACAGCAGCGGCATGTCGCGGTACTCGGCGGCCAGGCGCTTGATCTCGGCAATCAGCTTCTCGCAGTAGGGCTTGATGACTTCCTCGCGGGCGGTCTTCAGCATCAGGCCGTGGGAGTTGTTGTTGATGTCTTCGGAGGTGCAGGCGAAGTGGATGAATTCGCTGACGGCGGCCAGTTCGGGGTTCACTTCCACCTTCTCTTTCAGGAAGTACTCCACCGCTTTCACATCATGGTTGGTGGTGCGCTCGATCTGTTTGATGCGGGCGGCGTCGCTCTCGTTGAAGTTGCTGACGATGCCGTCGAGCAGGGCACTGGCAGCCGCGCTCAGGGCAGGGACTTCCGGGATCCCGGCGTGGCTGGCCAGTTTTTGCAACCAGCGCACCTCGACTTCGACGCGAAAACGCAGCAGACCGAATTCGGAGAAGATAGGGCGCAGGGCATCGGCCTTGTCGCCATAACGACCGTCAATCGGGGAAACAGCAGTCAGCGCGGACAGCTCCATGGGGTGAACTCCTGATGATTGGTGTGGGGGATTCGTATCCACTCGCGCGCGGGCCGGGGGCCATCAAGGCTGATGTGCGGCTGTTCACTTTGTCCTCCCCTACCTTTGCGCGAGCCAATGATTAGTAACGCTTGGCCAGTTCCACCATCTTCTTGCGGGCGAAGATGATCTGGGTACGGCTTCCGCCGAGCTGGCGCCACAGCACGCAGGCCCGGATGCCGGCCAGCAGCAGGGCGCGCACCTTGTGCTGCACCAGCGGCTGCTGCAGGAACAGCGGGGTGCCCGCCACCTGGATGCGCGGGCCGATCGGGCTGATGAGATCGCTGTAGATGCTCGCCATGTTGGCCAGGATCTGCTCGTCGAGCAGGTCGAAGTGCTGTTGCTGGCGGCCGATCTGGCCGATCCGCTCACCCAGCATGTTGAGAATGTCCTTGCGCTTGGCCAGCTTGCGCTCCAGCGCAATCAGGCTCACCACGTAGCGGGTCAGCTCGGCATTCTTCTGGCTGCCGTCGGCGCCCAGCTGCTCGACCAGGGCGCGGTAGCCGTCGCGAATGGCGAGGTGGTTGCCGAACACGTCCAGCGGCTGCTTGGGGTCGGTGACCAGGATGCTGGAGAGGCTCTCGCGCAGGGAGGCCTCGTCACAGGTGCCGTCGCGGGCCACCTTCTGCACCAGGTAGGCGGCCTGGCAGATGCCGGCAAAGGCCATGGTTCTGTCTTGGAATTTGTCGCTCATATCTTCGCGGCCTTGTTCTGTTCATTCACTGGCAGATATCCGCTGCAGGCCATGATCCGGCCTTGGAATTTGTCGCTCATATCTTCACAGCCCTGTTCTGTTCATTCACCGGCCGATGCCATGATCCGGCCAGGAAGTTGCCAATCATGTATCACTGCCTTGTGCTGTTTTTTCTTTGTCCCCTCTCCCTCAGGGAGAGGGTCAGGGTGAGGGTGGTTACCCCCTCATCCCCAACCCTTCTCCCGCGAGGGGAGAAGGGAGTAGAGCGCGGACGCTTGTGAGCGTCCAGCCCTTACACCGGATGGCTGAAACGCTGCTCTATTATGCCGCCGCCCAGACACACTTCCCCGTCGTAGAAGACGGCGGACTGGCCCGGGGTCACCGCAGCCTGTTTCTCGTCGAAGATGACCCGGATGGTCTCATCGTCGATGGGCTGGATCAGGCAGGGAATATCTTCCTGCCGATAACGGGTCTTGACGGTGCAACGGCGCGGTTCGCGAATGGGGGTGCGATCCACCCAGTGCAGCTGGCTCGCAATGAGGCCATCGGAGTAGAGGCGGGGATGTTCCCCCTGCGCCACGATCAGGGTGTTGCGCTCGACCTCTTTGTCGACCACGTACCAGGCCTCTTCGGTGGCATCTTTGCGCCCGCCGATGCCAAGCCCCTTGCGCTGGCCCAGGGTGTGATACATCAGCCCCTGGTGCTCGCCGATCACCTTGCCGTCGACGGTTTCGATGGGACCGGGCTGGGCGGGCAGGAACTTGGCCAGGAAGTCCTTGAATTTGCGCTCACCGATAAAGCAGATGCCGGTGGAGTCTTTCTTCTTGGCGGTGATGAGATCCAGCTGCTCGGCGATGCGGCGCACCTCGGGCTTCTCGAGATCCCCGACCGGGAACAGGCTCTGACCCACCTGGGTTTCGCTCAGGGTGTAGAGGAAGTAGCTCTGATCCTTGTTGGTATCGAGGCCGCGCAGCAGGCGCGGGCGGCCGGTGCTGTCGTCACGGCGCACATAGTGGCCGGTGGCGATGTAGGTGGCCCCCAGCTCCTCGGCGGCAAACTCCAGGAACGCCTTGAACTTGATCTCCTTGTTGCACAGGATATCCGGGTTCGGCGTACGGCCGGCCTTGTACTCTTCGAGGAAGTGCTCGAACACGTTGTCCCAGTACTCGGCAGCGAAGTTGATGGTGTGGAGTTTCATCCCCAGCTTGTCGCAGACGGCCTTGGCATCAGCCAAATCCTGGGCGGCAGAGCAGTACTCGTCCGTGTCGTCTTCTTCCCAGTTCTTCATGAACAAGCCTTCGACCTGATAGCCCTGCTGCTGGAGCAGGTAGGCCGAGACGGAAGAATCCACGCCGCCGGACATGCCGACGATCACCTTGATTTGGCTGTTGTCTGTCATTAGTCGAAGTTACCAGTTCGTTTAAACGGGGCGTATTCTACCAGAATTTCGCGCCCCCGGTCACATATCCATGCCGCCGTTCCCATCAGGAACCTGGCAGCAGGAAATCGTTTTTCTTGTCTCGGCCTCACGGCGTCAAAAAGAGCCTCCAACGGCTCTTAGATAAAGGCCTTGAGGGCCGACAGCGGTAAGCGGGCACCCGCCAGATAGTCCTGAATGCACTGCCACACCAGAGGGCTTCTCAGGGCCGCTTTGCACTCGGCAATCTCCTCCAGGGTGAGCCAGTGGCAGGCCAGCACGTCGCCGTCGGGATCCTCTGGATGGTGCTGACCCGGCGCCTTTTCAAGGTCGAAGATGACGGCGATGCGCACAAAGGTGGCCTCGCTGTCCGCCGGCTTGTAGAGATAGACCCCGAGCCAGGCGGTAGGAGCGGCGGTGAGCCCGGTCTCTTCTTTCAGCTCGCGGCAGGCCGCCTGGACGAGATCTTCCCCCGGCTCCACGTGGCCGGCGGGCTGGTTGAAACGGCGCTGGCCTTTTATCTCCTCTTCCACCAGCAGGAAGCGGCCTTGCCAGTGCACCAGGGCGGCCACGGTAAGGCGGGCGGGCAGGGGGGGATGATCGCTCATTGGGACTCCTTGTCTTGTGTATTGTGCCTTGCTGTGGCACTCGATCAGGTTGCGCCATCTATGTTGCGGCACTCTGGCCAAATGGCTTGCTCGTGTTATTCCGATGGCTTGCTGCGGGCCGGGCGGCGCGCGGTGCCACGCCCGCCGCTGCGATTGGCCGAGCGGGGGCTCGCTTCGCGGCTGTCCCGCTCCTGGTGTTGGGCGTGACGGGTCGGCCGGGCCTTGCTGTTGCTGCCGGCCCCCTGTGGCTTGGCGGATGCGCGCGGCTTGCCGTGCACAGCCGATTGCCGCGGTGCCGCTGCCAGCTCGGGAGCGGGCAGGGCGCGGCTCTCCCCCGGTGCCAGACCATCGAGGGTCCACTCCCCGATGGCGTAGCGGACAAGGCGCAAGGTGGGGTGACCGATATGGGCGGTCATCCGCCGCACCTGGCGGTTGCGCCCCTCGACAATCTTGATCTCCAGCCAGCAGGTGGGGATCTCCTTGCGCTCGCGTATGGGCGGATTGCGCGGCCACACCGCAGGTTCATCCATGATGCGCGCCCCGGCGGGCAGGGTCATGCCGTCGTTGAGCTCCACCCCGGCGCGCAGGGCGGCCAGTTTCTCCTCGCTCGGCACGCCTTCCACCTGCACCCAGTAGGTCTTGGGGGTCTTCTCCCCCGGCTGGGTGAGGCGCGCCTGCAGCTTGCCGTCGTTGGTGAGCAGCAAGAGCCCCTCGCTGTCACGGTCGAGCCGGCCCGCGGCATAGATGCCGGGCTCGGTGATGTAATCCTTGAGGGTCTCGCGGCCCGCCTCGTCGGTGAACTGACAGAGCACCATGTAGGGTTTGTTCAAGAGCAGCAGCTTGCGATCGGCAGGCGCCGGTGCCGGTTTGCGCTCGCCCTCCTTGTCTCTCATGGCGTGCTGCGCCTCCCGGCGCTGGGATGGGCGCGCCGTGGCGGGTCCTTTGGCCTTGTGCTCGGTGTCAGGGCGGGCGGAGAGGGAGAGACGGGGGCGGGCTGATTTCATCGCATGCATACCAAAAACAGGGGAAGGGCGAGTGTACCACAGGGGGCTGTCGCGGACATGAACGACGGGGACGGGAGGCCAGCCGCTCAGCCGAGCAGGCCGTCGATGACGATGGCCTGACGGGCGGGGGAGGAGCCGGCGTGCAGCAGCGCCGTGCCCACCTGCTCGTCTATCAATGCGCGGGCCAGCCGGGTGAGGGGGCGCAACTGCTCGGGAGCCAGGCCGGCGGGGACCGCCAGCAAAATCAGGGTCTGCACCGGCCCGAGTGCGGAGCCCCACTCGATGGGCTCGCTGCTGCTGAGCAGCGAGAGCGCGGGGCGGCGGATGGCGGGGCAGATGACGTGGGGCATGGCGAGGCCGGGCCGGATGATGGTGGCGGCCAGCTGCTCGCGCACGGCGATGGCCTGCTCCAGCATGGGTCTGTCGCTTATCAGCGCGGCGGGCAGCAGATCCACCAGCACCGCCAGTGCCTGGGCCTTGTCGAGGGGCGCCGTGGCATGGCCGAGCTGGGCCAGGGTGAAGCAATAGTCGGGCAGTGCCTGGCCGAGGCGCTGCTCGGCCAGGGCGGCGCTGCCCGGGCGCCCCAGCGGCTGGCCCAGTTCCACGCACCAGCAGGTGAAGGCCATGTGGGCGAGCTCGGCATCCAGCCCCTCGATCAGCAGCAGACAGAGATCGCCGGGCTGGGTGGCCAGGGTGAGCAGGGAGAGCTGGTTGGTCGCCTCCACCGCCTGGCGGCGGGTGACGTTGATGAACTGGATATGGGACTTGAACAGCCCGGCCAGCCGGCTCAACTGCTTGGCCTGGGTGATGGTGAGCCCCAGCCGGCAGTGAAAGGAGATCTCGCGGATCAGCATTCAGACGCCGGGGGCGGCGGTCTTGAGCACGGCCACCGCATCGAGCAGCACCGCCTCCAGCGCCACCTGGTGGATAGGGCAGCCGAGGAAGCGATCTTTTTGCTCAATCTCGATATCGGAGGCGATCAGCACCAGATCGGCGCCGGCGATGTCGCGGGCGGTGAGGATGTTCTCCAGCCCCATGGCCCCCTGGGTCTCGACCTTGATCTTGAGCCCCAGCTTGTCGGCGGCTTTTTGCAGCGCCTCGGCGGCCATGTAGGTGTGAGCGATGCCGGTGGGGCAGGCGGTGACGGCGAGGATCTTCATGGGCTCTCACGGCAAATTCGGGTGGGGCAACAAGATAGCGCCAAGGGGCGGTCTTGCCAAAGGGGCGGAGGCAAAAATGGGATCCCGACTGCGCTCTGTTGAAGGGATGGGCAAGGGGTGAGCGCTTTTGTGGCCCCAAAAGGGACAAATGGGGAAGCGGAGATAAAAAACGGCCCGCCAGAGGGCGGGCCGAATGCACACTACGGAGTGAAACCTTGAGACCGGGCAATCAGTGCCCAGTAAGCCGGGGCTCAGGCGGACTGGGCGGCCAGGGGGGCAGCTTTCAGCTCGCGCTGGTTCAGACGGACTGGGTCGCCAAAGTGGCAGCTTTCAGCTCACGTTTGATGCGGCGGATCTTGCGCTCTTCGGCAACTGCGACGCAGGCCATCAGCACCAGACAGGCGGCGGCGGCCATGTCCAGCGCCGCGAAGGTGCCGCTCCAGCCGGTCAGGCCGAAGATGGGGGTGCCGTCGGCGATCATGCCCAGACCCAGTTTGGCGAAGCTGTCACCGATGAGGTAGGCGAAGGTGCCCTTGACGCCATCGGCCACGCTGATCCCCTGCTTGGGTACGAAGCCCACGGCGGCCACGCCGATCAGCAGTTGCGGACCGAACACCAGGAAGCCCAGCAGGAACAGGGAGCCCAGGAACATGAACTGGGTGGTAGCGTGCTGGTAGAGCCCCAGGGTGGCGATGATCAGCGCCAGCGCCACGCAGGCCACCAGACCACGGCGACCGTTGGCCAGATCGGAGAGGTAACCCCACATCAGGGTGCCGACCAGGGCGCCCACTTCGAAGAAGGTAAAGCCCTGAATGGCTACGTCTTTGGAGAAGCCGAGCTCCTGGTGGGCGTAGACGGTAGACCACTGGTCGATACCGATGCGCACCACGTAGAGGAAGATGTTGGCAAAGCAGAGCAGCCAGATCACCTTGTTGAGCAGCACGTACTTCACGAAGATCTGCCACTTGGTCAACTTCTGCTCTTCGGTGGCGACGTCTTCTTCGCTCGCCACTTCGTCAAACAGCTCTTCCACCTTGCCCAGGCCATAGGCTTCCGGCGAATCGCTACCAAAGCGCAGGCCGACAAAACCGACGATCAGCGCGATGATGGAGGGGAAGATGAACATGCCGAGCACGTTGCCATCGAACAGGTAGTTGGCACCGAACAGCGCCACACCGGCCGCACCGGCGCCGCCCACGTTGTGGGAGAGGTTCCACATGCCCAGATAGGTGCCGCGCTTGTTGCGGGGCGTCCACTTGGTGATGGTGGAGTAGCTGCAGGAGCCGCCGCAGCTCTGGAAGAAACCGCTGGCCGCGTAGAAGAAGATCATCAGGTAGAGGCTGAAACCGGTGCCGCCCATGCTGGCACTGAAGCCCAGCATGCAGAGAGAGGAGAGGATCAGCATCAGCGGCAGGAACTGCTTGGTGTTCTTGCCATCGGCATAGTAGGAGACGATGGTCTTGCCCACCCCGTAGGTGATGGAGAAGCCAAGGCCGATCATGCCGAGCTCAGTCATGGATAGACCGTACTCCTGGATCATGTCGTTCTGCGCAATGTTGAAGTTCTTGCGGATCAGATACATGGTCAGGTAACCGATGAACACAACCAGATAGGATTGCATAAACGGTTTGAACCAGAGCTTGCGCCGGGCTTCGACCGGCAGGTTCAGGGTGGGGACCCGGACCTGTTCGAGCAGTTTAAACATCTTCGTTCATCCTCTGCGAGATAGACGCTGTTTCCGCCGCGTTCCACCCTTTTTGATTGGAGTTGGAGGTCACGCCACGGAAAGAACAACAGGAAGCGGGCGCGATGCGCGGCGAGCCCCTGTCGATTGAACCCATGCCCGTCCCTTGCGCCATGGCGCGGGTCGGGTAACCACATCAGGTAGCGTGACTTTAATGAGGCGCGCTGCAAATGGCGTGAGAGCCATCCCTAGGGGGGGTAGGAAAATTTCCTAGTTTGGCGGGATCCGGCCGCGAAGCGTGAAGAGGATCACAAGCCTGCGTCGTAAAGCAGAGGTGGACGGGCTCTCTCGAACCCGACAAAAGAGGAGGCCACCCGCAGGTGGCCTCGTTTGGTTTGGTCACCGCCCCGTAGGGGGCGGCTTGGTTGGGCGGGGATCAGGCGGCCTTGGCCAGGGTCACCTCATCACTCTTCTTGACCCGCAGCTTTTTCAGGGCAACCGCCACCACGCCGGTGACGATGGCGCCGCAGATCATGCAGAGCAGGGCCAGCAGCGGCTTGTTGACGGCGCCCAGCAGGGCCACGATGGGGCCACCGTGGGCGACGCTGTTGGTGATGCCAAACAGGAAGGCCATCACAGCGGCGGTCATGCTGCCCAGCACGTTGGCCGGGATGACTGCGAGCGGGTCACGGGCGGCAAACGGAATCGCCCCCTCGGAGATCCCCACCAGACCCATGGCGCCGGCAGCCTTGCCCGCTTCAATCTCGGTGGCATCGAAGATGCCGAGCTTGCGACCGAGCACGGTAGCGAGCGACATGCCAAGGGGCGCGGCCGGGATGGCGCAGGCCATGGCGCCCATGAACTGGGTCTGGCCGGAGGCGATCATGCCCACCGAGAACAGGAAGGCCACCTTGTTGACCGGGCCACCCATATCAAAGCCGGCCATGCCGCCCAGCACGATCCCCAGCAGCACCAGGCTGCCACCGCTCATGGAGAGCAGCATGGCGTTCAGACCCGTCATCATGTCGGCAATGGGGGCGCCGATGATGAAGATGAAGACCGCAGCGATAAAGAGCGACCCGACGATGGGGGCGATCAGGATCGGCACCAGCGGCTGCACCATCTTGTGGTAGTGGCGGGTGGCGATCCAGCGCACCAGATAACCGACCAGGAGGCCCGCGATGATGGCACCGATAAAGCCGGTGCCGGCGTCAGCGCCGTAGAAGCTGCCGTTGTTGGCGATCCAGCCGCCGATAAAGCCCGGCGCCAGCGCGGGTCTGTCACCGATGGCGTAGGCGATATAGCCCGCCAGAATGGGGATCATCAGGGTGAAGGCGGCGACGCCCACGTTGAGGATCTGGTTCCACATGCTCCCTGCCGGGATCTGCATGCCGCTTGGGGTCGGATCGCCGCCGATGGCCAGAGCCAGGGCGATCAGCAGACCCCCGGTGACCACAAACGGGATCATGTGGGAGACGCCGTTCATCAGATAACGGTAGAGATCCGAGCTGCCGCCTGAGCTCTTCTCCTCGCTCTTGCGCTCATCCTTGTCCGCCACATAGGCGGGGGCCTTCAGTGCCTGCTCAATCAGCCCCTTGCCATCCTTGATGGGGGCCTTCACGCCGGTCTTGATGAGCGGCTTGCCGTTGAAGCGGGCCATGTCCACCTGCTTGTCGCAGGCCACCACGATGGCGCTGGCACGGGCGATCTCGGCCGCAGTCGGGCTGTTCTTGACGCCGATGGAGCCGTTGGTCTCCACCTTCACCTCAAAGCCCAGCTCCTTGGCTGCGCGCTCCAGGGATTCTGCCGCCAGGTAGGTGTGGGCGATGCCGGCCGGGCAGCCGGTGACGCCGATGATCAGCCCCTTGTCGGCGGCCGGGGTGGCCACCGTCTCTTCTTTCTTCTCGAGCAGCAGAGCCAGCGCATCGGTAGGCGTCTTGGCTGCCAGCAGGGCATCGATAAAGCCCTCTTCAATCAGCTTGGCGGAGAGCTCGGCCAGCACCTCGATATGGTGGTTGGCGCCGCCAGCCGGGGAGGCAATCATGAAAAACAGCCGGGAGGGCTTGCCATCCTCGGCGCCGTACTCGATACCGGCGCGGCTGATGCCGATGGCCACCGCCGGGGTGCTCACTGCCGCACTCTTGGCGTGGGGCAGGGCAACGCCCTCTTCAAAGCCGGTATTGTCAAGTTCTTCCCGGGCCCACAGGTCCTTGATGAACTGCTGCTCGTCGCTGACCTTGCCTTGCGCCGCGAGCAGACGGGTCATCTCGGTGAAGACCTCCTCCTTGCGCGTGGCCTTTAAATCGAGGGCGATCAGCTGCTCGTTGATAAGGGTGGTGATCATGGCGTTCTCCCTGCTCCTGGCCGGAGCCTGTTGGCATTTCTTCCTGGGCTACCGCCCAGGACATGCAGACAAAAGTGACCCCACTATTATCCCGCCCGCAGGGCAGCGCACCTATCGGACAAAACTGCGAAATACTGGATTTTTGTGCGATATGGCCTTGTGTGTGATCCTGATCGCACTGCAAACCAGCTGAAAAAATGGGTCTTGATTGAATCGATTGGTTATTTTTTGTTTTGAAAAATCAGCATCTTGGTGTTGATCGTTTCAACGTGCCTTTATGATGGAGAGTGATGTTATCCGGCCTAGAATCGGTGAGAAACTGTAAATTTGTGAGGTGAAAAGAGCGGGCAGTGTGTGAGCTGTCGCACATAAATGGCAATGACGGGGCGCTTGATAAGGGGAGACCGGCGAGGGGAAAGGTGGAAAAATGGGTTGAGCCATTGGAGCCAGACAGCCCACCACAACGCGCGAGTGAAGCCATAGGAGTTGGCCCCGTAGGGTGCAATGAACGAAGTGAATTGCACTGCCTGTTTGGGTAGGCAGGGTGGAGGTAGGAGAGGGGATGGCCGAAAAGAGAGAGGCGATAACGCGAACGTCCGAATACGCTGCGCTATTCGAACCTACCGACGTACTTTGCATCCGACTGAGCCGTCATCTGGCTCGATAACTATGTACGAGCTACTCAATTCCCGCGATAGCCGCCGCGACGCCGATGACGATCAGAGTGAGGCAGCTAGTATTGGGTAATTTTTATATTGTGTTGTGAAGGGGAAAATTTAAAATTTTGGAGATATATTCTCAAGTTTGTGGTAAGTGGCGGTTTGCTGCGTTTAGCGCCAATTATTACAAGTTGACGCTAAACGCAGCTGATGTTCTATGGTGATGTTATTCGAATGGTATCCAGATGAATGTCTTGATGATCATCTAATCGTTGGGAAAGAAAACTCCTTTCAAACATACCATCTCCAATGTAAAGAAGCTTAGAGTTTTCAGGGAAAAATCTCTTTTTAACTTCCTTGACTTTTATCATCTCGATTGGGGTTAGAGCCTCTTCATTAGGTATTTCAAGATTTTCCTTTACGTGTTCGGATATAGATATGAAACTTTGAGTATCTTGCGGCAAGTTATTACCAACAAAAGATAATATAAGCTCTAGGTTAGTATTATCAATATCCTCTTTTAAAATGGCATCTAGTAAAAACGGTAATCTATGTGCTTTGTTGGAAATCCTGATTATTTCATTTAATGCAAAGTGATAAGCCATTACTGTTTTGTGCAGTTCAACGCCTTGACGTGGAAATGAGTGGATTTCGTATAATGCTAGATATCTTGTATCAGTAAGGTTTTTCAGAGACAGTTGTGATGTATATTTTGAAAAAATATTTTCAAATGCTCTTTCTATTCTTTTCCTTTCGGCAATTGTTGTTTGCTCTGTGATCATTGAGGCAAGATCTTCATTTATAGTTTTTAGCTCAGCCTCAAACTCAGTCAGCTCTTTCTGCATTCGTTTATATAGAGAGAGACTAGCTTTAGTTTCAATCCATTGTTGAAATGTGATTCCATCAACTTTTTTATATAAAAGCACGCCGTAGTCATCGTTAAGTTCTTTGCTGATACGTATGATTTTTTTATTTGTGGAATTTATTGTGGACATTCTTTGAGTTAATTGTTCTGAAATATGAGTTTCTAGTTCAACAGTATCATTGTACTTCTGATAATGACTATACAGCCCCTCAAGCGAGTACGATAATATTTGTGTACATGCAGGGCATCTATCAATACCATTATAATTTTGTCTTTTTATGTTTTGCTTCGTTCGTTTCAATATTTTGTGATGATTTTGCAATAGAGATAATTCATTGCAAAGTTTGATGTATTTATGTCTTTCAATATCTAATGTATTGGACTTGATTATGTATTGTTCAATGTATTTTTCGGCATGTTCACCAAAAGTCTCATCAACTAGAGTTGCAAATATAAAGTCTGATTTTTTACTGTAACGTTTAAGGTTGTTGATATCTGATGTGAGACGTTCTTTTTCTTTTGTTAGTCGTCTATGCTCTACCCGATCAAAATTATTATTTATCCCAAGATAGTAATCTAAATAATCATCTTTAAATCCTTTATAGTATTGTAGATTTGAAAATGACTCTCTTAAATAAACCCATCCAACAGATTGCGATATATAGTATGGTAAGAACATACTTTCTAGCGGTGCTGTTTTTAATTCGCCTTTCTGCTCTAAATATAAATTGAAACCAATTAATTCTCTTATGTACTCTTTTAATTTTATATGTTCAGCACTGTTATCTGCATCAACACCATAGAAGGAAGTTATTTTCCCACTGGGTTCTTTAATATATATTGATTTCATTTCTCGAACAATCGAAAAGCATTCCGTTATATCACTCCCTGATATTGTTCGTGTAAAGTCAATCCTAAAGGTTGGGTTGTAATCTAAAATCTCGCTTAGGCTTTCTTTTACATCATTAATTCCAAAGGTAAATAGTAAGCTCTGAATTAAAGAGCTTTTGCCGGAAGTATTACGACCACTAACAATATTTACACCAGAAATGAAAGTGTCATAGAAACAACAGTTTTTTGATTCTGAGAATACAAATAAAGAGTCAAATTAAATAATGGTTTTCATTATAAAGCCTTGCCGTGATATTCAACAAAAGAACATAAGGTGGAAAAGAAAATATCAATGTTGCTCAATCTAAGTGTATGTGTTTCTTTAATTTTAAAAAGGTAAGACTCAAACATTTCATCATAACTATAATAATCCATTGAAAAATCATTTTCTCTTACGAAACATTTTATTATTTGATGCTCATTGTTATTCATGTCTTTCAATAGTTCGAATGTATTTCGAATGTGATTTTCAAGATTGCTTTGTATTCCGATAGGGATTCTAAACGCTCTGGAGAGTGCAGCTGAGTTGTTTCGCCACAAATTAAATGTCTTCTGCTCGTTTTCAATTATATCGATGGCTAGTTTTATTTCATTCCCTTCCACTCTCTTACTGCTATCTAACAAGGTAATAATTTTCCCTTGGTTATATGTCGATTCGACCTCTCTAAATAAACTAAGAAGTAACTCAACTGCAGCTACAGGATCGAAAACATGTGGAAATTTTCTACACATCAAGCCAACTAAGGTATCGATTTGTAGTTTTTTGGTGCGAGGGAAATCTATCCATTGAATATGTAGATTTTCTAATTCACTATCATGATAAGCAGTCTGATTGCTTTCACAAAAAGTAATGACCTTTTCTTTTATTTTGTTTTTTATTTCATCAGGTATGGTGCTGTACTTACATTTGCAATTCTGTTCATTTAGGGTGTAAATAAGTTCTTTTTTTCCTTTTGTTTTTTCAATTTTCTTCGGTGTGTATTTTAACTCGATGTTTGAGTTTGATATAAATGTTAATTTATGAGAGTAGTCTTTACTTTTTGTAATTGGGTCACTTTTTAAACTTATGCCAACGCCCAGCATTTTTGTTAAAATTTCAGAGAATCTTTCATTTATAGACCAGACGTTTCCAGATAGTTTTTTAGCTTGAAAAGCATGGACTTCTTCAATTAGTTGATGGCAGTTTGTACGATAACAATATAGAAAGTCATCATGGTGTTCGATGCAAATGAAGAAATTTCTTTCTTTGAATTGCTCATAATCATTAAGTAATAAATAAAGTGCGCAGTTTCGCTGAAATTCGAAACCTAGTAACGCATCAATACCGGAATTAGCTGCTTTATTTATTGGATCCAAAATATCACCTTAAAAATGTAATTAATATGCGCTCTCGCAATAAAGGTGGTGAATTTAATAAGGAGTAATAATGATGGATATATATCATTATTGTTGCTCCTATCTATATTCTGTCTGGAAACATCAAGGTTGCATGTAGAAGCTGCACTAAGCACTATGAGAGAAGTTCTATTATTCGAAACCCCACGCTACCGCCCGTGGATTACAGCCTCCAGCCTGCTGCGGTCATCCGGCGATGTGGTGGATGGCGAAACGGCTGCACAGATGTGTCTCTGCAAGAATGGTTGCCAAGTGGACATCTTAACCAAGGTGACTGGGTGGCAAAACAAGAGGCTGATAAAAACCAGCCACAGATCAATAAATTGCTTGGTAAGGATGATGTGTTGGCTGCCGCCCACCGGTAGCAACGGGTTACTGGCCGCTATGGAGCGGGTTATTGGGTTCCAGCATCAGTGAAAGCCGCAGCATATCCTTGTGCTGGATACCGTGCTCCATCAAGGGCTCCGGATAGTGGATAAGGAAGTGATCCTTGATGACGCCATCCACGCGAAAGCCGTGGCGCTGGTAATAGGTGAGCTGGTGGCCGAAGCTGCCGGTACCGAGCTCGACGCGGTGTACCCCTTTCCCGGCCAGGCTGGTCAGCACGAAGCGCAGCAGGCCGGAGCCGATACCTTGCCGCTGGCGATTGGGGGCAACGGAGATATTGAAGATCTCGGCCGTTTGCTCCCCCACCAGACCCGTCACACAGGCGCCCACTACCTCGTTGCCCGCCAGGGCGGCAAAGCCCCAGGCGCCGGGCAGATAGGCGGCAATGCGCTGCTCTGCGGGATCGGCCTCCAGCAGCAGCGCCAGCGGCAGTTGACCGGGGGCCATCTCGACAAAGGTCATCTTTATTTCTCTTTTATCTCGCTCTGACTGTCCGGGGGCGCCGTCTTCTGGGCCTCAATATTCCAGAAACTTCTCGCCGCAGCGCTCGCAGATCAGATGTTTTACATGGGTGGCCTGATAGGCGAGGGTCTGGCCGAATACCGCGTTGGTCAGGCTGCTGGAGCGAAAGGCTTGCCAGAAGGCTTTGCGCGGATCCTTGGGCATGATGTCCTGACTGTGATCCCGTGGCACCAGCACCACGATATGGCGGGTGCGCTCCCGGCATTTGTCACAGCGATGGACTTCGCTTGGTGGCTCGCTTTGGGGTTGGGCGGTGCGCTCTGTTGTCATGATGATGACCTGTTATGGATGGCGCGCCCATCATAGTCTTCTTCAGTTGGCTCTCAATCCCCCATGCTGGGGGCGTGTGCTGGTTGCAAGCGGGATCACTTTTTGGGGCGCGTAGCGGGCTTGGCTGCGATGGTGTTTTTTGCGATGCCCTCGGGGGAGGGAATACCCATGCTGGCCAATACCCGGGCGGCGTTCTCTTCACACGGCATCTCGTCGGGTTTGGACTCCACCAGCCGGATCAGGGCCTGCAATTGCTGCTTGCTGTGGGCAAGTTTTGCCTCCAGCGCTTCTATGTCGCTTACCTTGGCCTCGAGCGCCGCCAGTAGCGGGGCGTGTTGCCAAGAACTGATATCTGCGGGCACCAACTGCTTGATCTCGTCGAGGGAGAAGCCCGCCTGTTGCGCCTGGCCGATGATGGTCAGCAAGGGTACCGTCTCGGGCGGGTAGTCGCGATAGCCATTGGCACCCCGCCGTACCTTGCTGAGCAGGCCTCTGGCTTCGTAGAAGCGGATGGCCGAGGCCGCCATGCCGGTCTGTTTGGCCAGTTCACCGATCTTCATCTTGCCTCCTGGGCTGCGGGTTGGCGGGTCTGCCCGCCAAACGGCGGGATCAAGGGGAATTCTAGGGTTAAAGCCCGCTTGAATGTCAACGGCACTGAGCAGGGACTGTGCGGGTGGATAGCATTTCTCCCATCGCTACGGCATCCCGATAAAGGGGCTTGACCTTTAAGTCAGCTTCAAACTTATGGTGGGGTCCTCATTACCGAGGAGATCGCCATGAATCCATTTACTCCCCTGACCCTGCCCAATGGCAGCCAGCTTATCAACCGCCTCGCCAAGGCGGCCATGGAAGAGAACATGGCCGACCGTGACCATGCCCCCTCAGAGGCGCTGATCCAGCTTTATCGTACTTGGGCAGAGGGTGGCGTCGGCCTGCTCATCACCGGCAATGTGATGGTGGACGGCCACGCCATGACGGGGCCGGGGGGCGTGGTACTAGATTCCCACGATCTCTCCCCAGAGCTGGCCGAGCGTTTCAGTGCCTGGGCCGAGGCGGCCAAGAGCGGGGGCGCCCAGATCTGGATGCAGATCAACCACCCCGGTCGCCAGATGCCGGCGGCGCTGGGGCAGCCCACCCTGGCCCCTTCCGCCGTGCCCATGGCGCTCGGCAGTTTCTCGAGGCAGTTCGCCCCGCCCAGAGCCATGAGCGAGGCCGACATTGCCGAGGTGAAGGCGCGCTTCATCAACACGGCGCTGCTGGCACAGCGTGTCGGTTTTGACGGGGTGCAGATCCACGCCGCGCACGGCTATCTGCTGAGCCAGTTCCTCTCGCCGCTCACCAACCAGCGCAGTGATCGTTGGGGCGGCGGCCTTGAGAATCGAGCCCGCTTGCTGCTGGAGATAGTAGAAGGGATCCGTCAGCAGGCGGGGGAGCGCTTTTCACTATCGGTCAAGCTCAACTCCGCCGACTTTCAGCGTGGCGGCTTCAGCACCGAGGATGCAAAGGCGGTGGTGGAGATGCTCAACCCGCTTGGGGTAGATCTGGTGGAGCTCTCCGGCGGCAGTTACGAGGCGCCCGCCATGCACGGCCAGGCCCGCGATGGTCGGACTCTGGCGCGGGAGGCCTATTTTCTGGAGTTCGCTCGGGAGATCGTCTCCGTTGCCCATATGCCCGTGATGGTGACCGGGGGAATTCGCCGCTATCCGGTGGTGGAGCAGGTGCTTGGCAGCGGGGTGGCGGTCGCCGGCATGGCCACTGCGCTGGCCATCGCCCCGGATCTGCCCGCCAGATGGCACCATGAGCAGGCGGCAAGTGCCGAGCTCAGGCCCATCCCCTGGCGCAACAAGGTGCTGGCCTCGGTAGGTTATATGGCGATGGTGAAATACCAGTTGCGGCGGCTGGGGCGCGGCCAGCCGAGCCGCCCCAAGATCGCGCCCGCCCTGGCGCTGGCCTGCCAGCAGTGGCAGACCCTGCTTGGCAACGCCCGCTATCGACGCTGGATCAAGGTGCAGGAAAAGTGAAGAGGTAGCGGCTCGTGAATTTGCCAGCCTTGCCAACTCAGGCCGATGCCCGTTTTTGCGGTTTGCTGGTGAGCAGTGACGATATGGCGGGTGGGGGTAAGCTCGGGCTTGCCCAGCCAACTCAAGCCGACGCCCGCTTCTGCGATTTGCTGATGAGCGGTGATGATATGGCAAATTCGGTCTGCTGCAGACGGACCTGCCTTGCCAACTCAAGCCGATGCCCGTTTCTGCAAGCTGGGGGTGATGATATGGCGGTTGGGGGCGAGCTCGGGTTGCTGCATCCGGGTCAGCAGG
The DNA here is from genome assembly GCF_002285935.1 of Aeromonas dhakensis. Classification (NCBI taxonomy): domain Bacteria; kingdom Pseudomonadati; phylum Pseudomonadota; class Gammaproteobacteria; order Aeromonadales; family Aeromonadaceae; genus Aeromonas; species Aeromonas dhakensis. Next base: position 4,112,214 of record NZ_CP023141.1, on the reverse strand, counting down.
CGCAGGGCGGCCTGGCGGCCTATCTCTCGCGCCGGCGAGCTGACGAAGGTGAGGGCGGGGGAGGTGAGCTCGGCCTCCGCCACGTCGTCAAAGCCGAGCAGGGCCACCTGCTGGCCGATGTAGTTGTCCTTGCCCACGGTGCGGCCGCTCGCCTCGACGCCGTAGATGCCACCGAGGGCTACCTCGGGGTAGTGGCACAGAATGGCGGTCACCTTGGGGTGCTGGTGCAGCAGCTGGGCGATGGTGTCGGCGGCGCTGCGCTGGGTGCGTTCACACTCCAGTACCCACTCCGGTTTGAAGGGCAGGCCGTATTGCAACAGGCTGGCGCAGTAGCCGCCGATGCGCTCGGCGCGGGTGAGGGAGTCGGCCCGCCCGCCGACATAGGCGATGTGGCGGTGACCCTGTTCGATAAGGTAGGTGGTGGCCTGTTGGGCGGCGTGGGTGTTGTCCGGGCCGATAAAGTCCACGTCGTCCCGATAGTAGGAGCGGGCGGCGCACACCAGCGGCAGCGCCGAGTCGAGCAGGTGCTCCAGCGGCTTGGCGGCCGCACCGCGCACCGGGTTGAAGATGATGCCCGCCACCCCCTGGCGTGACAGGGACTGGATGCTCTGCTGTAACCGCTCGGGGCTGTGGCCGCACTGGGTCAGAAACAGCAGATAGCCTTGCTGCTCCAGCACCTCGCTCACCCCGGCGGTCACCTCGGTATAGAAGGGGTCGGTGATGTCCCGCAGGATCAACCCCACCAGGTTGGATTGCTGGCTGCGCAGGTTGGCGGCGGCGCTGTTGGGCACATAGTCGAGCGCCCTGATCGCCTGCTGCACCCGCTCGGCGGTGGCCGGCGAGATGCGCCCCTTGCCGTTGAGCACCATGGAAACGGTAGTGACCGATACTCCCGCCCACTGGGCGACATCGGTGATCTTGGTGGCTTTGGCAGAGAGGGATTTGGGCGACATAGGGCGAACGGGCGACGGCGAGTTGAGAGCGAGGCCCCAGCATACCTGCTCATATGCCTGAGTGAAACGTTACATCACCCTCGGGCCGATCCGGCTCACAGTTTTGCAAGCGCTTCCCTGACAGCACTTATATTCTGTGATCCTGTCGGCACTTGTAAGTTGATAAAACGTTTTATCATCCAGCAAAACCAGATACGGCTCGCCGTTGCCATCCGTCAGGGAGGCCACCGGGCTGGCGTATCGAATGACCCTCACCTCACAAGGATCTGACACATGGCCAAGTCCCCCGCCAAATCCACCGTATGGGAGTTCCTGCAGAGCCTCGGCAAGACCTTTATGTTGCCGGTCGCCCTGCTGGCCTTCTCGGGCATTCTGCTCGGTGTCGGCAGCTCGCTCACCAGCGATGCGGTCAAGCAGAGCATGCCCTTTCTCGACAATACCGTGCTGCAGTTGCTGTTCCTCTGGATGACCAAGGTGGGGCTGGTGGCCTTTATCTACCTGCCGGTGATGTTCGCGGTGGCCATTCCGCTGGGGCTGGCACGGGAAGAGAAGGGGGTGGCGGCCTTTGCCGGTTTCGTCGGCTATGCGGCGCTCAACCTCTCCATCAACTTCTACCTGACCGTGGCCAATGTCATCGGTGACGCAGCGGCGGAGAAGGCCTACGGGGTGAAATCCATCCTCGGCATCAGCTCCATCGACACCGGCATTCTGGGGGCCATCATCGTCGGGGTGATCGTCGCCAAGTTACACGCCCGCTTCTACACCTACAGGATGCCCGATGCGCTCGCCTTCTTCGGCGGGGCCCGCTTCGTGCCCATCATCACCGCCATCGTGCTGGGGGTGGTCGGTCTGGTGGTGCCCCTGGTCTGGCCCTGGTTTGCCGCCGGCATCAACGGCATAGGGGCGCTCATCTCCCACGCCGGCCCCTTCGGCCCCTTCCTGTTCGGTACCGGCGAGCGGCTGCTGCTGCCGCTCGGTCTGCACCACATTCTGGTGGCGCTCATTCGCTTCACCGAGGCGGGCGGCTCCCAACTGGTGTGCGGCAACGAGGTGAGCGGTGCCCTCAACATCTTCTACGCCGAGCTCTCCTGCGCCGACACCACCCAGTTCTCGGTGTCGGCCACCTCTTTCCTCTCTCAGGGCAAGATGCCGGCCTTCCTCGGCGGCCTGCCGGGGGCGGCGCTCGCCATGTATCACTGCGCCCGCCCGGAGAATCGCGGCAAGATCAAGGCGCTGCTGGTCTCCGGCGTGGTGGCCTGCGTCATCGGCGGCATCACTGAGCCGCTGGAGTTCCTGTTCCTGTTCGTGGCGCCTGTGCTCTACGTCATTCACGCCATCCTGACGGGTCTGGGCTTTATGACCATGGGGCTGCTTGGTGTCACCATCGGCAATACCGACGGCAACCTCATCGATTTTCTGGTGTTCGGCGTGCTGCAGGGCACCGCCACCAAGTGGTATCTGGTGCCGGTCGCGGCGGCCATCTGGTTTGCCATCTACTACAGCGTGTTCCGCTTCGCCATCGTGCGCTTCAACCTGAAAACCCCCGGCCGTGAAATCGAGACCAGCGAGGCGGCTCAACCCGCAGGCAAGAAGGCAGGCAACAGCGGCTACAACGGCGAAATCATCCTCAATGCGCTGGGCGGCGCCGGCAACATTCTGGCGCTGGATAACTGCATCACCCGCCTGCGGATGTCGGTGCAGGACATGAGCCGGGTCGATGACAAGGTATTGAAGGCGAACGGCGCCATCGGGGTGATCAAGCTCGACGAGCACAACCTGCAGGTGGTGATCGGGCCCCAGGTTCATCTGGTGAAAAACCAGCTGCAGAGCCTGATGGGGGCCTGAGTCGACCCTCTGTTACCCTGCGTTGGGGGGCGCCATGCCCCCTTGTTCATTGCTGTTTTTGCTGGGGAGAAAGAGATGCCCACTACCGAATCCTTTGATTTTGATCGCCTGGTCGATCGCCATGGCACCTACTGCACCCAGTGGGACTATGTGGCCGACCGCTTCGGCCACGCCGACCTGCTCCCCTTTACCATCTCCGACATGGACTTCGAGACTGCCCCCTGTATTCGTCAGGCCCTGGCCAGGCGCCTCGAACACGGGGTCTTTGGCTACAGTCGCTGGAATCACGACGACTTCAAGGGGGCGGTGAGCGACTGGTTTGCGCACCGCTACGGCTCTCGCCTTGACCCCGAGAGCCTGGTCTACGGCCCCTCGGTCATCTATGTGATCGCCCAGCTGGTGAGCCTCTGGTCGGCGCCGGGGGAGGGGGTGCTGGTGCATACCCCCGCGTACGACGCCTTCGGCAATATGCTGGCCGCCAACGACAGGGTGCTGCTGCCTTGCCCGATTAAAAAAGAGCAGGGGAGTTACCAGATCGACTGGCAATGTTTCGAGCAGCAAGCCGCCCGCCCCGATTGCAGGATTTTGCTGCTGTGCAGCCCCCACAACCCCACCGGCCGGGTCTGGACGCGGGATGAACTGGGCCGGATGGCCACTATCTGCCAGCGCCACGGGGTCAGGGTCATCTCGGACGACATCCATATGGATATGAGTTTTGCCCGCTACCTGCCGTGGAGCGAGGTGGCGCCGGATGACAACTGGGCACTGGTGAGCTCGGGCTCAAAATCCTTCAATATTCCGGCCCTTGGCGGCGCCTACGCCTTTATTGCCAACGCCGAAGCGCGGGCCGGCTATCTGCAGCGGCTCAAGGCGGGCCATGGTCTCTCATCGCCGCCCATTCTCGGGGTGCTGGCCCATATCAGCGCCTATCGGGACGGTGGCGCCTGGCTTGATGCCCTGAAAGCTTATCTGCACGGTAACCTCGTCCAGGTGGCGGCGCGGCTCAACACCGCTTTTCCCGCCATCGACTATCGGGTGCCTGAGGGGACCTATCTCGCCTGGATTGACTTGAGTGGCCTCGGCATCGACTCCACCGAGCGGATGGATGCGCTGCAACGCTTGCTGGTGGAGAAATACCGGGTCGCCATCATGCGCGGCGACACCTATGGCCCCGAAGGCAAAGGCTATCTTCGCCTCAACGTCGGCTGCCCGCGCTCAAAAGTAGATAAAGGACTCGACGCCCTGATCGGCGCGCTGCAAGAGCTGCTGGCCAGATAGAGCACCGCCGCCCTCGGGCGGCGGTTGCTATTTCGAGGCGGCCTTGTCAGGCCGATAGCGGGTCTCTTCTATCTGATCGAAGCGCAGGATCAGGGTATCACCCCCCTTGAGGCGATAGGCGCAGTGGGAAGTGTTGCAGGCGATGCGAATATGAGGCTCATTCCCCAGCAGGGGAGACTGACTATGGGCCTCTGTCTGCGGCCATTTGTCTTGTTCGAGGCGGGAGATCTGTGTTTGTGCCTCTTCAACACCTTTCACAAAAAACCAGAGCGCACCCATGACGGGGATCAATACGGATAACAACAAGAAGGCAAATTTGTCATAACTATCCACCATCCAAACAAATACCTTGAAAAGAGAAGGCGCGGGGTAACGTCGGCGCTTTTTAGCTCGTTTTACCAGCCAGCGGTATAAGCTCGACGTTTGCCATAACCAGGTGAGGTGGAGTCTTCTGCGGGGGCTGGTGATTAGGATGAAAGCCATAAAGAAAATTGTGAGTATGCTACCCAATACAGGCCACATCCAGGGTTTGAGCATATTGAGAGTCGTGAGCAGGCCAAAGGCTAGCAGATAATCTGCCGGCGGAGAAAATTCGGCATAGTCCAGGTTAAACGCCAAGGTATAGCCATAGTGATAGGCCATCCCCAGGAGATAGGTTGCTGCTGTCAGGGCAGGAATGGCCGCCACGACTAATCCCGCAAAGCGCCAAGTTGTCCCCTTTTCTTCGGGTTCCAGCTCAGAATTGCGCAATGTTTTTATATGTTGGCGAAGCCAGCGCCAACGGGCAGCGGCTGTTCGATTACTCACTGGGCGTCCCTTCACTCATCTAGTTGATATATGAATCTGTCAGAGAATAGCGCGGCTTCGAAACCGAACCTTGTGCGAACCGCAGGCACAGCAACTGGCGTTTATTCGGGATGGCGGGCGAGGCACTCGGGCAGGGTGAGCCGTACGTCCGTCAGATCCATCTGTGCAAGGCTCCGTCCATGTGTGGTCGCCAGGCCGGCTGGCAGGCGAAGGCACAATATGGCTCCTATCTTATCGATCCTGTGGGTGAGGTCGCCATCCCCGTTCGGGCGGCTGACGAAGGCTTGCAGCCTGATGCCGGGATAAAAGAAGGGGCCCTCGGCCCCTTCTGTCGCAGGTACTCTCAAGTCTCGTTGTCAGGCCACCTGACGCCCCGGCCGGGTGCGGGCCAGCAGCCCCTCCGGGTTGTGGATGGCCTCCCGGGTCTTGACGTCGATGACCTCGATATTAGCGAAGCGCTCCCTGTTCTTGATGGCCACATCGTGGGCCAGGATGACGCAGCGGGCGTTTGCCACGTCCTTGGCGCTGATGCGGTTGATGATGCCGTTGGCGCCCTGGGTTTCCACTTTGAGCTTGATGCCGGCCTTGGCGGCCGCCTTTTGCAGGCTCTTGGCGGCCAGGAAGGTGTGGGCCACGCCGGAGGGGCAGGCGGTGATGGCCAGCACCTCGGCTTCCCCTTCCGCCTCGATGATCTGGTACTCCTCCTGGCGCTCGCTGCTCTCTTCGGTGTCGCTGACCGGCTTTTTCAGCAGGTTGACGATAAGGGCCGTGGTGAGGGCACCGAGCAGGGTGCCGAGGATATAGCCCATCTTGCCCTCGACTACCGGCAGCACGATCCAGCCGCCCCAGGGGGCGTGGTTGATGCTGTGCATCATGAAGCCGGTGATGTTGCCGACGATGCCGCCTGCGACGATGGCCGGGATGACCCGCACCGGGTCGGCGGCGGCAAACGGAATGGCCCCCTCGCTGATGCCGATCATGCCCATGATGGCGGCCGCCTTGCCCGCTTCACGTTCCTCTTTCTTGTAGCGCTTGGGGGAGAGCAGAGTTGCCAGCGCCATGCCGAGCGGCGGCACGCAGATGGCGATGCCGACCCCGCCCATCAGCCAGGGCTGGGTGTTGACCTGGGTCTGGGCGAACAGGGTGGCTACCTTGTTGATGGGGCCGCCCATGTCAAAGGCGGTCATGCCACCGAGGATGGCCCCCAGCATCACCTTGCCGGAGCCCGCCATGCCGGAGAGCCAGTGGTTCATCCCCTCCATCATGGCGGCGATGGGGGCGCCGATGATCCACATGACGATGCCGCACACCAGGAAGGTGCCGATGAGCGGATAGATGAAGATGGAGCCGAGCGAACTCATGGAATCCGGCAGCTTGATGCGTTTGAGCTGGTTGACGATGAGGCCGGCGATAAAGCCCACCAGGATGGCGCCGAGAAAGCCGGTGTGAAACTGCTGCACGGCAATCCAGGAGCCGATCATGCCGGGGGCCAGGCCCGGTTTGTCCGCCATGGAGTAGGCGATGTAGCCGCCCAGCACGGCGGTAAACAGGGTGAGCCCGGCAATCCCCATGTCGGCCATGTCCTTGAGCACGCCCGCCTCGGGCACGGCGCCCTTGCCGCTGATCATCACCGACAGCGACAGCAGCACGCCCCCTGCGACTATGAAGGGGATCATGTGGGAGGTGCCAAACAGCAAATGCTGCTTGAGGGTGTTGAGCTGGGCCTTGATGCCGCGCTCCTGCGGCTCTGCCGGCTGGGCAGGTTGCGCTTGGGCGGGGGCGGCAGGGGCTGCGGACGGCCCTGGTGCGGCCAGCAAGGCGAGTACCTCGGCGTGGCTGGTGGCTGCCTGTATGCTGGCGATGAAGTCGGGTTCCAGCAGCTTGGTGGAGAGTTCGGCCAGCACCTCGATATGGTGGTTGGCGCCGCCCGCCGGGGAGGCAATCATGAAGAACAGTTTGGAGGGCTCGCCATCCTCGGCGCCGTAGTCGATGCCCTGGCGGCTGATGCCGACCACGATGGCAGGCTCTCGCACCGCCTCGCTCTTGGCGTGGGGCAGGGCGACCCCCTGCTCGAAGCCGGTGTTGTCGAGCGCCTCTCGCGCCCAGAGGTCGCGCACAAACTGCTCCTGACTGGCTATCTTGCCGCTAGCCTTGAGCCTCTCGGCCAGCTCGACAAACAGCGCCTGCTTGTCGCGGGCCGCAAGATCGAGGCAGATCAATCCTTCATCTATCAGGGTGGTGAGCATGGTTCTCTCCTGGCTGGTGCCGTCCGAATGGAACTGGTCCTGTTGAAAACGGTGGTGTAACTGGTTGACCTGCCTATTGTTTCTCCCAAGTGCCTAGGCCGAAATCGGACATATGTGCCCTTTACTGGATTTTTGTGTTGATGGCGCCTGCCTGTGACCCTGCTCGCATTTTGTTCGGTTGGTGAAGGTCGCGGGTGATGAACAAAAATAGCTTTTAAAACAGATAATTATTCTTGGTTTGAGGGAGGTTGATCACCAGCCGGCGGTTGGAGGGCCTGCTCTTTGTGGGTTGAGGGATGGAGATTTGTGTGCTCGAGCGAGCGGAAAAACTGTGAGCCGACCAGCAAAAGCGGCTGCCTGGCCCTGGGCGGCGATCATGGTGGCGGGGTTGCAAGGGACGCAAACACGGGGCGTGAAAAATCAGTGCATAATTGGCGGCCTGAAAAGGGCGTGTACACTCGCTATGAATGTATTTTAAGTGATTGATATTTAATGGTTTACATCTCGTCCATAGGAGCGTAAAGCGGGCCTGTTGACCGCCTTTAGATGGTTTTACGAGAGACGTTTAATCATTTTTTAGATTGCTTTGTGCATATCCAATCGTTTATTTAGTTGGACAGTTTTGGCAAACCGGAAGTCAAACTTGATGAACCGACAGGCCAACGCCCTTGATGCGGAGTGTGCCGTCAACCCGTTTTACTTGTCATGTTCACCCAGATGTAAGGAGACATCCTGATGGAAAATTTGGCCCAAAATATCGACACCATGCGCGAAGAGTTCAAGCAACAGGAGCGCAAACAGGCCCACGACAAATGGCAGGCCAGGGTCGAAGAGCTGCAGCAGATCCGTGCTGAAGAGCCTCAGTCGGAGGCAGTAGAGGAGTGACCTCGCTACGGGCCCGGCGCTGATGCGTGTGGCTCGGCTGAATGCAAAACCCCCGCCTGTATGGCGGGGGTTTTTTATTGCAACTCGATGGCGTTGTGGCTCTGCCACTGGCGCAGGCGCTGTTTGAGGGAGCCATCGCCGGGGGGGATGAAGTCATCCATCAGGTAGCAGCGGTTGTCGCCGCTCTTTTGAAAGTGGAGGCTGACGGTCTGCGGCTCTTTCTGGGTGTCGGAGAGGGCGAACAGATAGTGCATCCTGACCGTTACCCCTTGCTCTTGCTCCTTGGCCAGGGTGAAGCTGACGGGCTCGCTCACTTCGCCATCCTGGGCGTTGATCCAGGGGTCGGCATCGATGGCACACACCTCGCCGTCGGCGTTGCACTCGGCCTCGCTGCTCAGCACGGCAAAGAAGTCGGGGGTGAGCAGCGCCTTGAGCGGCGCCGGATCGGCGTAATAGAAATCCTTGTGCTCGCTCCAGAACGCCTTGGCCAGCCTGAGCGCCACCCCCTTGTCGCAGGCGGCGTGCACCGGGCCGCCCAGCAGCGCCAGCAGTAAAACGGATAGTCCGCAGTAGCCTTTCATGATGTTCTTCCTGAACTGGGGCCGGCTGACAGTGCTGCTCCGGCGGGTATCAAGGCATGTGATAGCCAGACGGGCATGATAGCCAACCCGGCAGAGGGCGACAGCAGGATCTGATGATTTTATGCCGCACATCAAGAAATTAGTCGGCAAAGGCGGAAGTGGACAGTGGCGGTCACTGCCAACAACAAGGGCCATCCTGGATGGCCCTTGTTGTCATGGGTCGATTTGAACCGGCTTAGCAGCGGTTGCCGGCGCGGGCGACCCGGCCCTCGGCCAGCAGCTGGTAGCGGCCGGTGGCGGCCGGGATGAAGGCGGACTGACCCTTCTCGAGGCGCAGGGTGTCGTCACCGCGCTTGAGGATCACCGCCTCGTCGATGGCAAACAGGATCTCGGCGCTGGCGGTGGTGAGCTGATGCTCGCCCGCCGGGTAGACGCTGAAGGTGAAGTCCGGCACCGGCACCTCGAAGTGCTGCACCGCCCCGTCCAGGCGGGGGGCAAGCAGGATCTGGTCGTCCGGCTTGGGCAGGCAGCGGGTGCAGGCCAACAGCTCGGCCACGTCTATGTACTTGGGAGTGAGTCCGGCGCGCAGCACGTTGTCGGAGTTGGCCATGATCTCGAGGCCAGTGCCGCGCACATAGGCGTGCGGGGTGCAGGCGTCCAGATACATCGCCTGACCGGGCTGCAGGGTCACTACGTTGAGCAAGAGCGGCGAGAAGAGCCCCACGTCCCCCGGGTACTGGGCGGCCAGACTGGTGATCAGCGCAAAGGTCTCTTCATCCTGATGCTTGGCGGCAAAGGCCAGCAGGCCCGCCAGTGCCTCCTCCTTGCGCGCCCCTTCCAGCACCAGCAGCTGGTGGAAGAAGTGCTGCAGGCCCGCTTCATTCTGGCTGGCAGCGAGGGCGGCAACCAGCTCGGCAAGGGCAGGCAGCTTGACCCGCTCGAACAGCGCCAGGATGGCCGGGATGGCGCGAAAACCGTTCATCGCCTGATAGGGGGTGAGGGCAAACACCAGCTCGGGCTTGTGGTTGGGATCCTTGTAGTTGCGATTGGCGGCCTTGGGCGAGATGCCGGCGGCCTCTTCTTTGGCAAAGCCTGCTTCGGCCTGCGCCTTGCTCGGGTGCACCTGAATGGAGAGAGCCTTCTCGGCGCACAGCACCTTGAACAGGAACGGCAGGCTGCCAAAACGGGTCTGGGTGGCTTCACCCAGTACGGCGGCGGGGGCGCTCTCTATCAGGGTCGAGAGCTTTTGCGTCTGCCCGGCCAGCACTACCTCGGAGCAGCCGTTGGGGTGGGCACCCATCCACAGCTCGGCCTGGGGTTTGCCCGCCGGATTGGGGATGCCGAACAGGGTGGTGAGGGCGTCATGGCTGCCCCAGTCGTAGCCTTGAATCGGATTTTGCATTGACAAAAAAGAGGGCAGATCGCGACTGCTCATAAGGGATGCCTCATTTGGTGTGCAGAAAATCGGGTGCAGAAAAGGGTGGCATTGCTGCCGTGGACCGGACTATAACATGGGCGGTCGCGGGCACCGCAACCGCTTGCCTCTCTCTTGATCAGGATCAGCATGTCTCTTGTCTTCAGCCAGTTGCTCGATGGCGCCCTCCACGAGCAGGCCCCCTTCGACCAGATCTGGTTTGCCCAGGATCAGGGGGTGCCGCCCGGTTTCAGCTATCAGGTCAACTTTCCCCGCCTCGAGCTGGTGTTCAGCGGCGAGTACCGCAACCAGATCTGGGACAGGGAGCAGGGCTGCCAGGAGATCTGCATCGCCCCGGGGCAGGCGCTCTACATCCCCCCCAACGGCTGGAACAAGCCGCTCTGGACCACCGACTGCTCGGTGCTGAGCCTGCTGTTCGGCAAGCGCCAGCTTGGCTTCAGTCTGGTGAGCAAGCGGCGGGAAGACCCCGATTTCTTTGACGTGCAAAAGCACAGCATCATGGCCCGGGCCGGCCATGTGAACGAACACATACTGGCGGCACTCAACGTGCTGACCGAGGATCCCGCGCGCTCCCCCACCGACAATCACCTGCTGCAGGCGCTGCTCACCAGCGTGCGCCAGCTGCTGGCCGAGTCGACCTTCGAGCGGCCGCGGGGGGCCGAGCTGTTTCACGGGATCTGCATCTATATCCAGGAGAATTTTCACCGCCCCATCAGCCGGGATTCGATCGCCCATCGCTTCAACGTCTCGGCCAGCCACCTGTCGCACCTGTTTCGTGAGCAGGGGCACATGCGCCTGGCCGATTACATCAGCTGGGTGCGCATCGATCGGGCCAAGTTCATGCTCAAGAAATACCGCTTTCGCCTTGAAGAGGTGGCCAGCCGCTGTGGTTACAGCGATGTGAACTATTTTTGCCGGGTGTTCAAGCAGAAGACCGGGCTGACCCCCTCCCAGTACCGGGCGCTCAGCCAGCCGCAGGGGCAGGCCGAGGGGCTGGCGGGATAAGCAGGGATGCTGCTGGAGCCTGTCCGAGTCAGGCGCCGGCAGGGCTGCTTCGGATCCGGAGCAGGCAGAGGGGACGCATTGTGATCCAGTGCGCGACTATGGTCTGACATGCGTGCTCGCCATTTGATTCTGCAAATGGATGGGCTTAAGATGGCCGCGCGCAACTTACAGATTGATAACAAACGGAAGTTAGGAGATGCCGATGGAAAGCAAAGTAGTTATCCCGACCCAGGGCCAGAAAATCACAGTCGATGCCAACGGCAAGCTGCAGGTTCCCAACCATCCGATCATTCCGTTTATCGAAGGGGATGGCATCGGTGTGGACGTGACCCCGGCCATGTTGAATGTGGTCAATGCCGCGGTCGAGAAAGCCTACAAAGGCGAGCGCAAGATCGCCTGGATGGAGATCTACACCGGCGAGAAGTCGACTCATGTCTATGGCGAAGGTGCCTGGCTGCCGGCCGAAACCCTGGATTTCATTCGTGAATACTGCGTGGCCATCAAGGGCCCGCTGACCACCCCGGTCGGCGGCGGTATTCGCTCCCTCAACGTGGCCCTGCGCCAGGAGCTGGATCTCTACATTTGCCTGCGTCCGGTCCGTTACTACGAGGGCACCCCGAGCCCGGTCAAGCGTCCTGATCTGACCGACATGGTGATCTTCCGCGAGAACGCCGAAGACATCTACGCCGGCATCGAGTGGAAAGCCGACAGCGACGAAGCCAAGAAGGTGATCGCCTTCCTGCAAAACGAGATGGGCGTGAAGAAGATCCGCTTCCCCGAGACCTGCGGCATCGGCATCAAGCCCATGTCCAAGGCCGGTACCGAGCGTCTGGTCCGTGCCGCCATCGAGTATGCCATCGACAACGATCGCGACTCCGTGACCCTGGTGCACAAGGGCAACATCATGAAGTTCACCGAAGGTGCCTTCAAGGATTGGGGCTACGCCCTGGCCCAGAAAGAGTACGATGCCCAGCTCATCGACGGCGGCCCCTGGTGCTCCTTCAAGAACCCGAAAACCGGCAAGACCATCGTCGTCAAGGACGTCATCGCCGACGCCTTCCTGCAACAGATCCTGCTGCGCCCGGCCGAGTATGACGTCATCGCCTGCATGAACTTGAACGGCGACTACATCTCCGACGCGCTGGCGGCCCAGGTGGGCGGTATCGGCATCGCACCGGGTGCCAACATCGGCGACGGCGTGGCCCTGTTCGAAGCAACCCACGGCACTGCGCCGAAGTACGCAGGTCAGGACAAGGTCAACCCGGGCTCCCTCATCCTCTCTGCCGAGATGATGCTGCGTCACATGGGCTGGGTTGAGGCGGCCGACCTCATCATCAAGGGGATGGAAGCGGCGATCCGCAACAAGACCGTCACCTATGACTTCGAGCGTCTGATGGAAGGGGCCACCCTGCGCTCCTGCTCCCAGTTCGCCCAGGATATGGTCGACCAGATGTAATTTGGTCCCTGAAATGCAAAACCGGCGCCATGAGCGCCGGTTTTTTTATGGGTGATGGGCGGGTGCCGAGGGAGGCACCCAATGGGTCAGGTGGTCTTTTCCACGTGCTGCTGGTAGATCTGCTGCCATTTGCTGAACTCGGCCTCGTCTCCCTGGGCCTGCCAGAACTCGCAGATGGAGCTGGCGAGTTCGGATGCCATGGCGTGGTCCCCATCGCGGCGACTCATCAGATATTGTCCCAGCCAGCTTTGATATTGTTTCATTGCCCGATCTCCTTATCTCGTGTGTCTTGCTGACCGCCGCCAGGCTTTGTGCCGGACGGGGCCATCAGGCCACGGTTTTTCTGCATGCCCGTGATGGTTGTGATCGACGGATTGGGTCGCGATCTCGCCCGAACAGGGCGCCAACGTGGGTGCAGATGTCAAAAAACGGTCACTATCGTATCACAAAATAACCAGCTTGGGGGGATTGTCAGCAATTCAGGGTGTCCAGCTGTCTGGCCGTCCACTTTATATGCACCCGAACATGCACGCCATCTCGCTGATCTCACACGAGAAAAACCCGCCAGTCTGGCGGGTTTTATGGCTGAAAAAAAGATCAGAAGCGGGCGCTGGCCAGGTACTTTTCCATCTCCTCGGCAGGCACCATTCCGCCGCCGGTGGCCCACACCAGGTGGGTGGCGCTGGCCATTTTGGCTGCATCCAGCCCCTGGCCAGTTTGCCACTCAAGGTCGGCCGCGACGCGCCACGGGCCTGCCATGCCGGCCAGCGCCGAGGGTTCCAGCTTGATCTGCTCATCGCGCGCCAGCAGTCCCAGCAGGTCGTACATCTCCTGATCGCTCAGGGTGTAGAAACCTGCCAGCAGCCGCTCCATGGCGCGGCCGACAAAACCGGAGGCGCGCCCTACGGCGAGGCCGTCGGCCGCAGTGAGGTTGTCGATGCCAAGGTCTTGCACCGCAATGGCATCGTGCAAGGCGGTGTGCACCCCGAGCAGCATGCAGGGGGAGTGGGTCGGCTCGGCGAACAGGCAGTGGACGTTGTCCCCGAACGCGAGCTTGAGACCAAAGGCCACCCCGCCTGGGCCGCCACCGACACCGCAGGGCAGGTAGACAAACAGCGGATGGTCGGCATCCACCACAATCCCCATGTCATCAAACTGCTTTTTCACCCGCTCACCGGCCACCGCGTAGCCGAGGAACAGGGTGCGGGAGTTCTCGTCATCGATGAAGAAACAGGCGGGGTCGCGTTCGGCCTCCTTGCGGCCCTGCTCCACCGCCACCCCGTAATCCTCGGCGTATTCCACCACGATGGCGCCATGTTCGTGCAACTTGAGCTTCTTCCACTCCCGCGCATCGGCCGACATGTGGACGGTGACGCGAAAGCCGAGGCGGGCGCTCATGATGCCGATGGACATGCCGAGGTTGCCGGTGGAGCCTACCGCGATGCTGTACTGACTGAAGAACTGGCGGAACTCGTCCGTGAACAGCTTGCGATAGTCGTCCTCTTCGCAGAGCAGGCCGGCCTTGATCGCCAGCTGCTCGGCATGGGCCAGCACCTCGTAGATGCCGCCGCGCGCCTTGATGGAGCCGGAGATGGGCAGATGGCTGTCTTTTTTGAGCAGCAATCGACCGGCGACCTCAACGCCGTAACGCTGGTTGAGAGTGGCCTGCATCGCGGGAATGGCGGCGATCTCGGACTCCAGAATGCCCTTGCTGGCGCGGGTCTCGGGGAAGGCTTCGCACAGGTAGGGGGCGAAGCGGGCCAGGCGGGCGGAGGCATCCGCCACATCGCAGCCATCCAGCCCCACATAGGGAAGACCTTCCACTAGGGTGGTGGCCTTGGGGTTGAACCAGCTGACCGGTTCCAGCGCGATCAGGGATTGCAGCAGCGGAAACTGCTGGGTGAGTCGTGATACGTCGATGTTTTTCATGGTGTTCTCGGCTTCGTCATTGAACTCGGGCATGCAGGTGCCAGCAGGGTTGCGCCCACCGTGGCAAACCTGGCACAGAGCCATGGGGTCTATGATGGCTGTCGGCCGGGGGCGCCGAGCCCTGTTGAGGCGCTCATAGTGCACCCCGGCATGGGAATAAGCTTGGCGTTATTCAATGCCAATGAGGTGGCCGTGACAAATGATGAAATGAGCGTCTTGGATGAGCTGGATTGATGCAAGGGCGCCACATTCATCACATTGTTGACCTGAGAGCGACATTGGGTGGCATGAGCTGATGCAAAGGGGCACTTTTTCGGTATCATCGGCGCACGTATTGAAGGGGGCAACGGGGGCGTCATGTACCAGCAGGATCATCAGGTGGCCAGAAGCCGTATTGCGGGCAACAAGCTGCTCAACGGCTATCAGCTGGCGAGGCTGCACACCTTTGAGGCGGCGGCCAGACACGGCTCCTTTGCGCTGGCGGCCGACGAGCTGGCGCTCAGCCCGAGTGCGGTGAGCCACAGGATAAGCGCCCTGGAGGAGGAGCTTGGCTTCAAGCTGTTCCAGCGTTTTCACCGCAAGGTGGCGTTGACGGCGGACGGGCAGCGGGTGTTCTGGGCGCTCACCTCATCGCTGGAGTTCATCAACCAGGAGATCCTGGAGATCCGCCATCAGGAGCTGTCGGGCCCCCTGACCGTCTTCTCACGACCCTCCATCGCCCAGTGCTGGCTGGTGCCGCGACTGGCGGATTTCTCTCGCCTGCATCCCCAGATAGAGCTCAACATCATGACCGGCAACGAGAACATCAACCTGCATGGTTACGGCATCGATCTCGCCCTCTGCTTTGACGACAAGGCGCCGGAGCGGCTCGCTATCCACCCGTTGATGGACGAGTACATGGTGCCGGTGTGCAGCCCCGAGTATGCCGAGCAGCACGGCCTGCTCGGCAACCCGGCCAACCTGGCACGCTGCCGCCTGCTGCACGATCGGCAAGCCTGGAGCCAGGATTCCAACGATGACGAGTGGTCCGGCTGGGCCGAGCAGTCCGGCGTGTCGCTTTCGGCATGCAGGGCCAGCATGGGGTTTGATCGCTCCGATCTCGCCATTATCGCCGCCATGAACCACGCCGGGGTGGCCATGGGACGTCAGAATCTGGTGAGCAAGCGACTGGCACGGCGCGAGCTGGTGGCCCCCTTCCCGGAGATGGCGGTGCGCTGCGCCCAGCGCTACTACATCGCCACCCTGCCCAATTGCCAAAACCCCAAGGCGCAAGCCTTCATTGACTGGGCCTGCCAGCAGGCGGGGGTCTGAGTCAGCCCTTGCGCAAACAGGCTAGCGAGGCTGTGCCAAGGCACTTTCCACATAGAGATAGCCAATCCCCATCACCTGCTGGGCGCGGCTGAGCTGGCCAAAACGGATGTGGGTGGCGTTGACGGCATCGCTGCAGTCGAACGGGTTGGCACCGGTCTGGTGGATGATGGTCTGCAGCCACTCCTCGCCAAAACCGCAGCTGCGGCCATAGAGCCAGATGCGGTTGATGTTGAGGATGTTGAGGAAGTTGTAGAGGCTCAGGCCAATGGCACGGGCTCCTTCGTCCACCATGGCCCGGATCATGGGATCCCCCTGTTGGTAGCGTGCCAGCAGCTGGGCTGTGCCGACACGCCCCTCCGCCAGCGCAGCGGGATCCGCCCCCTGCTGCTTGAGAAAGACCCGGGCCCGCTTCTTGATGGCCGAGAGGGAGGCGATCGTCTCCAGACAGCCGTAACGGCCACAGGCACAGGCGCTACCGTCCGGGTTGATGATGGTATGGCCAATCTGGCCACTGCCAAACAGGGCTCCCCGGTAGATCTGGCCGTTGATGATGAAGGCCGAGCCGATGCCGTAATCGACGTTGATGACGCAAAAATCGCCGACGTTCTCCGCTCCCTGCCACTTCTGGGCCAGCGCCAGCATGATGCAGTCGTTGTCCACCATCACCTCGCAGCCGAGGTGCTCCTCCAGCAGATACTTGAGCTCGACCGGCGCGTGCCAGGGAGCCTGCGGCATGGTCTGCGACACCCCGGTCGCCGGGTTGACCTGACCGTGTACCGCGATGGCCAGCCGGATCGCCAGCCCCTTGTGGCGGCGCTTGTGCTGGTAGTAGCAGGCCTCAATCAGACGCAGCAACTCGTCCGGGGTTTGCGGCGCAATTTTCTGGCCGGCGTAGTCGTCGAGGGGGGTGATCAGGTTGTCCACCAGAATGCTCTCCAGACTGGTGGGGCTGATATTGAGGCAGAGGATCGCCCCCTGACCGCTGGCGATGCGGTAGCTGCCGCCATTGATGCCGCGCTGGGAGAGGTTCTGGTCGCTGTGGCTGATGGCCCCCTCGGCCACCAGCTCGTCGAGGATCTTGCTGACAGCAGGAATGGAGAGCTCGCAGTGGCGCGCCAGGGTGGACTTGCTCGCCTCCTTGAGCTGGTAGAGCAGGGCCAGCAGCACCTGCTTGTTGTGGTGGCGTACCTTCTGGTTGTTCAACCCTGTGCTCATCACTTCACTAAACTCCGCTTACTGTATTGCGTGATCTTTAGGCAATTAATGGTGGTTTAATCATTCTAATCTGGTCTCACTGAAATTTTTACTAACAAGTATTAAGTGAGGCGAGATTGATGAGAGCTGATGTCAAGGTCTGGGTTGAGACCATCACCCTGCCGACCTACGAGGTGGGCGCCGAAGATCCCAACCCCATGTTTCTCGAGAAGCGGGTCTATCAGGGCTCCTCGGGGGCCGTCTATCCCTATGGCGTGATCGATACTCTTACCGGCCAGAAGCAGATGAAGCCCTATCGGGCGGTCTGGCTGGAGAACGACTTCATCAAGGTGATGTTGTTACCGGAGCTGGGCGGTCGCATCCACCGTGCTTACGACAAGGTGATGCAGCGGGATTTCGTCTATTACAACGAAGTGATCAAGCCCGCGCTGGTGGGGCTGGTGGGGCCCTGGATCTCCGGCGGCATCGAGTTCAACTGGCCGCAGCACCACAGACCCACCACCTTCATGCCGGTGGACTTCACCATCGCGGAGCGCGAGGGCGGCGCCAAAACTGTCTGGCTCGGCGAGGTGGAGCCGATGCGTGGTTTGCAGGTGATGGCGGGCTTCACCCTCTACCCCGACAAGGCGCTCATCGAGATCACCGGCAAGGTGTTCAACGGCAACGATACGCCGCGCCATTTCCTCTGGTGGTCCAACCCGGCGGTGAAAGGGGGCGATGCCCACCAGAGCGTCTTCCCGCCCGATGTGACCGCCGTCTATGACCACGGCAAGCGCGACGTCAGCGCCTTCCCCATCGCCCGTGGCACCTACTACAAGGTGGACTACTCCGCCGGAGTCGATATCTCCCGTTACCGCAACATTCCGGTGCCCACCTCCTACATGGCGGACAAGTCCGACTACGACTTCGTCGGCGCCTACTGTCATGACGAGCAGGGGGGCCTGTTGCACGTGGCGGATCACCACGTCTCGCCGGGCAAGAAGCAGTGGAGCTGGGGCAACTGCGATTTTGGTCTGGCCTGGGATCGCAACCTGACCGACGACAACGGCCCCTACATCGAGCTGATGACCGGGGTCTATACCGATAACCAGCCCGACTTCACCTGGCTGGATGCCGGTGAAGAGAAGGTGTTCGTGCAAAACTTCCTGCCCTATAACACCCTCGGCACTCTGCAAAACGCCAACACCCGCGCCGCCATCAAACTGGAGCGTAGCGATGACGGCCTCGTCTGCGGGGTCTATGCGGTGGCGCCGCTTTGTGGGGCCCGGTTCGAGGTGAGCGACGAGGGGGGCGTGCTGTTTACGCAACCTCTGGATCTGCAGCCGGGTCAGGCCTGGCTGGAGCCATTCGCCATCACCAGCGAGGGACGTTTGCAGGTACGTCTGCTGGATGAGCAGGGTCAGTGCGTGCTGAGTTACCTCGAGCATCAGCCAGCTGGCGAAGCCCTGCCGGATCCCGCCACGGCGCCGGAGCCTGCCGTCAATCTCGACTCGGTCGACGAGCTCTACTTCATCGGCCAGCATCTGGAGCAGTATCTGCACGCCAGTCGCTCGCCGTTCGATTACTACCTGCGGGGGCTGGAGCTGGATGGCGGCGACTATCGCTGCAACCTTGCACTGGCAACGCTGGAGTACAACCGTGCCAATTACGAGCAGGCGCTGGTCTACGTCAAGCAAGCGCTTACCCGTGCCCATCGCCTCAACAAGAACCCCCAGTGTGGCAAGGCCAGCTTGCTGCGCGGCCATATCGAGGAGCGACTCGGCCAGTTCGATGCCGCGTTCGATAATTTTTACAAGGCAACCTGGAGTGGCAACTGTCGCGACAGTGGCTTCCTCGGGTTGGCCCGTATCGCCATGGTGCGCCGCGATGCCTCGCAGGCGCTGCAATTTGTTGAGAAGAGTCTTGCCGTCAACGGTACCCACTACGGCGCCATCGCCCTCAAAGGGTTGGCTCTGCTGGAGTCTGGTGAGCCGGAGGCAGCCATCGTCTATATCGACGAGCAGCGAGTCCGCTATCCGCTTCACTATCAGCTGGCCTTCCTGCGCTGGCTGGCAAGCGAGCAGGCCGCCGATCGCGACGCGCTAGTACATCTTTGCAACGGGCGTGGCACCAACCTCTGCTTCCTCACCAGCGAACTGCTGAGTTGGGGGCGCCCCGAACTGGCCAGCAAGCTGCTGGCAGCCCTGCCGATGGAGGAGACCCTGCCGCTGCTGTTCGAGGCGAGCTTGCTGGCAGCGGGGCCGGAGCAGGAGGCGCTGCTGCAGCGGGCCGAACAGGCCTTTGGCCGCAAGGTACGTTTCCCCAACACCCTTGGCGAGGTGGCCATGCTGGCGCAGCTTTCCCACATCTGGTTTGCCAGCTATCTGCTGGGCTGCTTTCACTACAGCAAGCGCAACTACGAGCAGGCGATTGCCCTGTGGCAGCGGGTGTGCGAACAGGCACCGGACTTTGCCTCGGTCTGGCGCAACCTCGGTATTCACCACTTCAACAAGGCGGGTGATATGGCGGCGGCCGAGCAGTGCCTGCGTCGCGCGTTTTCCCTAAAGCCGGACGATGCGCGGCTGCTGTTCGAGCTGGATCAATTGCACAAGCGTTGTGCCATGGCCCCCGCAGAGCGGCTGGCCCTGCTGGAGGCGCACCGTGCGGTCGCCCTCAAGCGCGATGATCTGACCGCCGAACTGCTCAGCCTCTATCACATTACCGGTCAGCTGGATGCGGCGGCCGAGATCTTGCGGCTGCGCGAATTCCACCCCTGGGAGGGGGGCGAGGGCAAAGTGACCGGTCAGTACCTCATCAACCAGCAGCGCCGGGCGCTGGCGTTGATGACTCAGGGACGTCACGAGCAGGCTGTTCCGTTGCTGCAACAGGCGCTGCACTACCCCCTCAATTTGGGGGAGGGGCGCCTTGTAGGACAAACCGACAACGACATTCACTACCTGCTGGCGCTCTGCCATCTGGCCTGTGACCACCAGAGTCTGGCGGCCCAGTGCCTGCAACAGGCTTGTCTTGGTCAGGGGTCGCTGGGGGCCAGCCGCTACTACAACGATCAGCCGGTGGATTACCTCTTCTATCAGGGTATGGCGCTGGCTCGTCTTGGACGGATTGCGGAGGCACAACGTCTGTTTGAAGGGATGGTGGCTTGGGCCGAGCAGGCAATGGGCGAGTCGGTCGAGGCGGACTTCTTTGCCGTTTCGCTGCCGGATCTCATCGTGCTGGATGACGACCCGCAGCACAAACACCGTCAGCACTGTCTGCTGGTCCGGGCCCTCGGCCAGTTGGGGTTGGAGCAGCGTGAAGCGTGTTCCCAGACCCTGCGCGAGCTGCTCATCTTGAACCCGGCTCACGACAAGGGGCAGCTGTTCGCTCTGATCTGCCGCGAGCTGTCACTCAAGCCATCACAGCCATAACAACAACGGGCGCCCTGCCACGGTACGGGGCGCCACTGCACCCTACAATCGACAAGATAGAAAGGATGAGTCATGGAACGCACGAAAAATCAATTGGATACGAATGGGCTCAATATGAGCTACATCTGGATGATCTGTTTGGTAGCCGCCTGCGGAGGTCTGCTGTTTGGCTACGACTGGGTGGTCATCGGCGGGGCCAAGCCCTTCTATGAGGCCTATTTCTCCATCACCGACCCGGCCCAGTCCGGCTGGGCCATGAGCTCGGCGCTGGTGGGCTGTGTGCTGGGGGCCGCCATCTCCGGCTGGTCGGCGGATCGCTTCGGCCGCAAGAAGCCGCTGATCCTGGCCGCCATCCTGTTTACCATCTCGGCATGGGGCACCGCTGCGGCCAGCAACTTCGATCTGTTCGTGGTCTATCGCATCGTGGGGGGGATCGGTATCGGTCTGGCTTCTGCGCTCTCTCCCATGTACATCGCCGAGATCAGTCCGGCCGACAAGCGGGGCAAGTTCGTTGCCATCAACCAGCTCACCATCGTCATCGGTGTGCTGGCGGCTCAGCTGGTGAACCTGATGATTGCCGATCCGGTCGCGAGCAACGCCACCCAGGCCGATATTCTGGCGACCTGGAACGGCCAGTCCGGCTGGCGCTGGATGTTCGGTGCCGAGCTGGTACCGGCGCTGGCGTTTCTGGTGCTGATGTTCTTCGTGCCGGAGTCACCGCGCTGGCTGGCCAAAGATGGCCAGTATGAGCAGGCGGCCCGCATGCTCGGCAAGATTGGCGGGGATGCCTATGCCAAGCAGACGCTGGCCGAGATCCGCCAGACGCTGGTGGGGGAGTCGGCGCACAAAGTATCGCTGGCGGAGCTGGGCAAGCCCTCGGTGCGCCCCATCCTCATCATCGGCATGGTGCTGGCGGTATTCCAGCAGTGGTGCGGCATCAACGTCATCTTCAACTATGCGCAGGAGATCTTTGCCTCCGCCGGGTTTGACATCAACAGCACCCTCAAATCCATCGTCGCCACCGGTCTAATCAACCTGCTGTTCACCCTGATTGCGCTGCCCATGGTGGACAAGCTCGGCCGTCGCAAGCTGATGCTGATTGGCTCGGCTGGTCTCACCATCATCTACGGCATGATGGCCGCGGCCTATGCCAGTGGAGTGTTGGGCTTGCCGGTGTTGCTGCTGGTGCTGGCGGCCATCGCCATCTATGCGCTGACCCTGGCGCCGGTGACCTGGGTGCTGCTTTCGGAGATCTTCCCGAACCGGGTACGCGGGCTGGCCATGTCGGCCGGAACCCTGGCGCTCTGGATCGCCTGCTTCGTGCTGACCTACACCTTCCCGCTGCTCAACGCCGGGTTGGGGGCCGCAGGCAGTTTCCTGCTCTATGGCCTTATCTGTTTCGCCGGGCTCATCTTCATCTACCGCAAGGTGCCCGAGACCAAAGGGGTGACGCTGGAGGCGCTGGAAACCCAGCTGGCCCAGGGCAAGGTGGAGTTGGCACCGACCAAGGCGAGCGCCTCGGCATGACGGTCTACACATTGAGCAACCCGCATCTTCGGTTGCGGGTTTCAACCCAAGGAGCCTGTGTGCTGGGGCTGGAGGATGAGCAGGGGCGCCCGCTGCTGCGCGGCTCCAATCCCGATGCATCTTGCAACCCCGGGCAATGGCATCCCGGCGAAAGCGCCCTCTTTCCCATGATGCCGCTGGCTAATCGGGTGGCAGGCAACCGTTTTGAGTTGTGGGGGAAGGAGCATCGCTTGCCAGAAAGCCCTCTAGATCCCGACTTCTTCCTGCATGGCGATGGCTGGTTGCAGCCATGGCAGCGGGTGGCGGGCTCAGCCAGTTCGGTGACGCTGCAGCTCACCAGCCAATGCGGCCTTTTTCACTATCTGGCCGAGATTGACTATCGGCTGCAGGAGGTGAGCCTGATCGCACGCATCAGTTTGACGCATTTGGGGGAGGCGCCCTGTCTCTACGGCGCGGGTTTTCACCCCTTCTTCTGGCGCGACGAGCAGACCAAGATTCGCTTTCTGGCGAGCGGCGTCTGGCAGGAGGGGCTGGAGCATCTGCCGACCGATTGGTCGAGCCGGTTAGCGCACCACCTCGACTTTCGCCAGTGGCAGCGCCCGCAAGGGTGGCTCAACCACTGTTACGGTGGCTGGCATGGTACGGCCGAGCTGGTGCACCCCACCCGCCGTCAACGGTTGAAGGTGGCCAGTGACGCCTCCTTCCTGATGCTCTATCAGCCGGATGCAACGAGCGGTTTTGTTTGTCTTGAGCCCCAGAGCCACGCCGCCAATGCCCACCATATGGCCGGTCACCCCGGTTTGCGGCTGCTGCAGCGCGGCGACACCATGAGCATCGCCATGACTATCACTTTGATGCCAGCGTTGATAGATGGTTGCCAGGCGTAACGGGATAAGCGGCGAGATTGTGCGGATTGGGTGTTTGCTGAAAACAGAGCAATAAAAAAGGGCCACCTCTTGCGAGGTGGCCCTTTCCAAACGTTTGGTGGGCTGGGGGATGTTGAACCTAATGACTAACCAATTGATCTTAAATTAAAATCGCCAATTCAGAAAATTCATGTATGCCTAACCGTATGCCTAACATCAGAACTTCTGCAATAACATAGTGTTATCTGGGCTGGAATGGTCATATGTGGTTAATTGGCCGTGGAGGAAATTTTAACTCTCACCTTTCTCAAAAGGTAACTGACTCTTGCGAAAGTTGGCGCTCTCTGTTGTATCAGTTCCTCGTTTGGAAAAAAATTTCCCGTCCAAAATTTACCTGTCCAGCGAGCTTTGAATAGACTGTTTCAACCTTCTGTGGCTTGTACCTCGCCACCGGCAGGTCCTCCCAGCTGGTGGTGTAACAGGGGCTCAGGTGCTCTTGTCGCATCATCCACTCAGGCGACCCCGTGCCTTGGCTGGCAAATCCTACGCGCCCCAATCCCTTGGCTTTGATCTGGTCCATCACTGCCATCAGCGTATCCGATTGAGCGGATGACGGGGCAAGCAGATCGGCCTGTTGTTGCCCCTTGGGGGTGAACTCACTCAGCATGACACCTCCCTTCTGATAGCGGTAACCGTCGCGCCAAATCTGCGGTAGCAGCGCGTTCACTTGCTGCAGCAACAACCGGGTGTCATCGCTAGGGCAGACCAGTCGGACGCCAGCCTGCTCACTGTAGTAAGGCGCTCGTTCGTCAAAGGGGCTGGTTCGCACGAACAGGTGCACCCGCTGGCAACACATCCCCTCGGCCCGCAGCTTCTCGGCAGCTCGAGCCATAAAGCCTGACAACGCTTGAGCCATTTCCCCACTGTCGGTCACGCGCTCACCAAAGGAACGGCTCGAGAGGATCTGCTGCTTCGCCACCGGTTCAACGGTCAGCTCCGCACAAGGCTGGCCACGTAGCTCCTGTACGATCCGCTCGACCACCACGCCGTATTGGGCGCGCAACCCTTTGGCATCACCGGCCACCAAGTCAGCCACGGTGTTGATGTCTTGCGCCACCAACTTGGCCCCCAAGCGCCGCCCTATGCCACACACCTCACCCACCGGGGTGATGGCCATCAGCCGGGCGCGGCGCAGCTCGTCATGCAAGTCCACGACGCCGCCTGTGGCAGGCCACTTCTTGGCAGCATAGTTGGCCAGCTTGGCGAGGGTCTTGGTGGGACCGATCCCGACACCTACCGTTAGGCCGGTCCACTGCCACACTCGCTGCCGTATCTGTTGTCCATACACCGTCAGATCCCCGGCAAACGACTCTGACAGAGACAGGAATGCTTCATCGATGGAGTAGACCTCCAGCTCGGGGGCCATGGTCTCCAACGTGCTCATGACCCGGCCAGACATATCGCCATAGAGCGCGTAGTTGGAGCTGAACGCCACACCGCCATGCGCCTCGAACTGCTCGCGGATCTTGAAGTAGGGCCCGGCCATCTTGATGCCCATCGCCTTTGCCTCGGGGCTGCGCGACACCACGCATCCATCGTTGTTGGAGAGTACCACGATCGGGCGGCCACGCAGCTCAGGGCGAAACAGCCGCTCACAGCTGGCGTAGAAGTTGTTTACATCAACAAGCGCTATGGCCATTACGCTGCCTCAGATTGCCAATCACATGGGTGAACACCCCGAACAGCTCCAGGGAGAGACTCATGAAAGGGTCGATAGGCGCGAACGCCGGATTGGCTGGCAACAGCCGCAGCCTCGGCCTGAGTTGTAAGGTCTTGACCGTGAAGCTGCCATCGAGTAGTGCAATCACCACATCACCATGGCGCCTACAAATAACAAAGAGGTCAGTATGAGTCACAATCTGTGTGCCCTACCGAAAGAGCAGCAAGAACGGGTCGAGGTCGAGAAGGCCGCCGCATATGCGGTATGGAAGGAGCGCAACGGCCAGCTGGCCGTGGTCGTGAGTGAGCCAAAACCACGCCAAGAGAGAGTTCGGGAGCGGGTGGTGTGGTAAAAGTGGGAGGTTGAGCCAACTTCTGCCTGAAAATGTGACATGTGAATTTATACACCCCTTAAAAGGATCATGGTTCCTCTGTATGATGGTTCCACAAGACGCTTATCGTATGTTCGTCAATGGGTTAGAGCGATAAGTCGCCATCTATAAATTATGAGGTTCATATGCTCAACGAACAGGTATTTCTCAAGGAAAGTCTTCCCCGTCTCCAGGTGCTCTGGTCTGCCCACGAGTTCCCTACTGAGGAGCTGGCGGCATTGGAGGTCGAGTTAAACCAGTTTTCGGTTCGCCTTCCCCTTATAGGCTCATTCAGCGCTGGCAAGTCCTCTCTTATCAACTTCTTGCTGGGTGATAGCCTGCTATCGGTCGCGGTCAATCCGGAGACCTGTCTGCCGACCGAGCTTCGCCATGCGGAGTCTGAAGCCATCACGCTGCATCATTCCAATAGGTCAGATGTCTGTCTTGATCGCGAAGCCCTTAAAGCGCAGGCGTTTGGCGAGATCACTGCCAGCAGTTGGGTAGAGGTCGCCACACCCTCACCAGTACTTGCCAAGCTGGGGGGAATGACCCTGGTTGATATGCCGGGTTGGGAGTCCGGTATTGAGCAACATTCCAATGCTATCGACAACTATCTTGAGCGCAGCTCTGCCTATTGCGTCGTGGTCAGTGTCGATGAGGGGGGACTCAAAGACAGCCTTAAAAAGATCATCGAAGAGCTGGCCATTTATAAGAAGCCGATGATGTTGATTCTGACCAAATGCGATAAGAAGACGCCGGAAGATGTTGCCAGCGTACTGGCTCAGGTACAGGGTGAGATCGAATCCATTACCGGCATACCTCTGCTCTCGGTCAGCAAAGCTCAACGCAAACAGCCACAGGAGTGGGCCAATGCGTTACAAGAGATCATTCCTCTTAACCAGCAATTTTTCCATCAACGTGTCGGCAGCCAATTTGAGCGACATCTTGAAACCTTGATGACCCATCTGAACAAGCTGCTCAACAGCGAGAACTTCACCATCGAGCAGATTAAGGGCAAGCAGGCACAACTCCATCAGGATAAGGAGCGTCTCCAGCAGGATCTCCAACAGACCCAACAGCAGTTGCAGTCCCAGGTCATCACCTTAGCGGCGTTTGTTTGCGATCAGTTTGCTAGCCGGCTCAACTCGCAACTCGACACCCTGGCAGGCCATCTGCTCCACCACGGGGATATCAATGGCGTGGTAGGGACTGCGCTACGCATGGCTTATGCCACTGGCGTGGAGGAGCGGCTCAAACCGCTTATCAGCAGCAAGCTGAGTCAGCTTGAGCGCCTGACGGAGGGAGAATTCGGTGAGCTGAGTTTTGACCATAACTTCCAGCTCAATAGTGTGAATGGCGGTTTGCTCAAGGATGTGATCGGCAATCTATTGCCACTGGTCATGGCAGCATTGACCCGTATTCCGGCACTGATGATCTTTGCCCCAATCCTCAAAACCATCCTGGGTTCGCTGTTTGATAATGCCGCCAAAGAGGTGGCGAGACGGGAACAGCGGGAAGAAGCGCGTCAATATGTGCTCCGCAACTTGATCCCTGATTGCCTTGCTCAGGTTAAAGATCCAATTGAGCAGGCGCTGGCGAAGGGCATTGAGCAGGTGATCTCCACGGTCAAGGGAGAAGCCGAGCGCGAGTTGCGCAATTTTCAGCAGTCCCTGGCGCAATTGGCCGAGCAACTGGCTAGCGAGCAGGCCAACGATAATGCCAACAAGGCCCGTTTGCAGCAAGAGCATGCCGAGCTGGCTGCTCTGTTAACCAAGGTGAAAGCGTTTGGTCATGAGTGATAACACTAGGTTGTTGCTCGATGAGCAAACCCTTCGCGAGCGCTATGCCCTGCTTTGCCAGGTCTGTGACGCCGCCCCCCAGGGAGCGGAGCTGCAGTTGGAAGGGCAGTTGCAGTGCCTTGAGCAATTGATCGAGCATGAGCTGCCAGCGCTGGCTCGCAGGGGAAGCCCGGACAATTTTGCCGATCTGCTCCATGCCCTTCGCCAAGAGATGGTGCGTTTTCGGGAGTTTTGTGAGTACCCCGAACTCCCCAGCAAGGTGGTGGTCGGGCTGGGCGGGAGTTTCAGTGCCGGCAAGTCGTCGCTGATCAATGCGCTGATAGGTGATCGCAAGTGTCTGGCGACTGAGCTGACCCCGACCACCTCGCTGCCTACCTATCTGGTGCAGGGGCTGGGGGAAGAGGTTGGGGTGCATGCCATTAATCATTTCAACCGCAAGGTCTCCCTCACTTATGCCCAGTTTCGTACCATCACTCATGATGAAAAGGAGCTGTATGGTAGTCAGGTGAGCACTCTGCTCAAGTCGGTGGTAGTCGCTCACCCAGCACTGCCGTGGGCCAATCTGACCCTGTTAGATACGCCGGGTTACAGCAAGGCGGATGAGGCGAGTGGCGAACGGACGGATTCTAATGTAGCCAGAACCCAGCTCAGCAGTGCCCAGTTTATCCTCTGGCTGGTGCCGGCCGACAAGGGCACCATCACCGAGGAGGATATTGCGTTCCTCGCCTCTCTCGATCGCGCCATTCCTAAGCTGATCGTGGTGAGCCGCGCCGACAAGCACCCGCCGGAAGAGATTGCCAATATAGTGCAGTTGGTGAGGGAAACGCTGGCCAAACGCGGTCTGTCGGTACTCGATGTGCTCCCATTCTCGACCCGTCCCCGTACCGGCTTCAATGCGGGGCCACTGATGGACTACTTTGCTCAATGGAATGAGGCGAGCCGGGAGCTGGGTTTTGCCAAGCAGTTCAAGCGCCAGTTTATGAGCTATCAACGTTTTATTGACGAGGAACGTCAGGAGGCGCAGCGGCTGCTGGCTAAGTTCAACCGCATCCTCGCCCTGAGCGATGATGGCGACGTGCAGGTCGATATCGACAGTGTGCAGCGCAATTGCAAGGGCGAGCTCGAACAGTTGGAGCAACTGGCGCAGACACTGGCCGATCTTCAGGACCGCTTCTTTACCCAACTTAAACAGATAGGGGATAGGGTCGGCATTGCGCTGCCGGAGCCGGATGCCCTAAGTCTGCTGGATCTTGGCTCTATTCAGCTCTCGGATATGCTCTGGCAATTGATGAGGGAGTGGGATATTCCTGCGACAGGATGGGATTCCTTATTCTGGCTGCCGCTAACTCGTAAGCAACCTTTGGAGCATCGTGATCATCTGTTACGCCGAAATAAGCACGCTGCCAAGCAGTGGCTGTTCCTAATTCAAGATATGCCTCTAGCACGACGTGAATATTTGCTGTGCCGTGATACCCCCCTTGCTACTACCTTACAGGTGCTGCAAGCCTGACGCACTCCAGAAGGAATTGATTAAATGAATAAACTATTACAGATGTTGGATAGGGTCCGACCTGAGATTGATCCCCTAGATGAGCATTATTTATCGAACGAAACGCCCTTGGCGCGAGATCGTTATCTCACCTTGCTGGCGGCCAATTTGTTAGAGGTAGGAGCATTGAGTGAGGCTCGCAGCCGCTTGTTCGATATGCTGATCACCTCTATGGAGACCGATCATTCGGCCAGCTTCTATATGCAGCAAGCCAATGCCCTGGAGCATAACGAGCTCAAAGAAATTCTGCTTTATTTAAGAGAGGACAAAGAAAGGACCAAAGCTTATCTATTCGATCTACTGGTGCTGCTGCGTATTGATAGCCCTCTCGATTCTACCAAGATTACACTTATAGAACAACAGTTTACAGTTTTAGGGGTTACTGAGCGTGAAGCAAAAAACCTCGTGTTTTGGTTCGATTACTTAACTCAAGGGAAACCCCTGTCAATATATGAAACCAATGTTGACTTGCATGAAATAGTTTACGCAGAATGTGTTCTTAAATCTGATAGAGATATTCTTAGCAATTTTAATTGCATCTCTTTTTCGCTTAAACCAGGTAAGATTTATAATGAAAATGAGTTTTACACGGGTGGTTCAATATCTAGTTACTTTTCAGATGCCGGCATCAGTTACAATTATTATTACTGTGTGAATAAAGTGAGGTTTCCACGAGGTCTGTTAGTAAGCATATATGCTCCAATAAAAAATTTCTCTAGTAAACTTTGGTCTTTTGGGGGAAAGGCTCCGGCGTTGTGTATGATCCCATATCCAAATGGCTTATCAACTTGGTGTAGGTTTTTTGATAGTGAAGAAATATAATAGCTATTGTGCTGTGACTATATTAACACTTGCAAGTGTTGTCACACATCTTTATTAAGTCTTAGATGCACAGGATACTTTTGAATAGATGGAAACATTTAAATTTCTTTCCCATCAGAAATCCATATTAGCCCGCTTTGAACAAGAACAAGAAGGGTTAAAAGGCATTTACACCGATTATCAGAGCAAGCTCTCCCGTTGGCAGATGCAGGAGCAGACCCTCAATATTGGTATTATGGGACAGGTCAAGGCGGGCAAGAGTACTTTTCTTAACGCTCTGCTGTTTGATGGTCGCCCGATCCTGCCTGAGGCAGCCACACCCAAGACAGCGAATCTGACCAAGGTGGTCTATGGCGAGCGTTACAGCCTGCAGGTGGAATATTACAGCCAGCAGGAGTGGAACGAGATTGTGAGCCAGGCCAATCAAGCAGGGGAAGGGGACAAGAGCAAGGTCGCCCGTGAGCTGGT
The DNA here is from genome assembly GCF_002285935.1 of Aeromonas dhakensis. NCBI lineage: Bacteria > Pseudomonadati > Pseudomonadota > Gammaproteobacteria > Aeromonadales > Aeromonadaceae > Aeromonas > Aeromonas dhakensis. The sequence goes on along the minus strand of NZ_CP023141.1, from coordinate 4,082,740 downwards.
GGCCATGGGGCAGGCATCCGGGATTGATCTGACGCAGCACTGGCAAAGAATGGGTGGCGAAGAACATTGTGAGACCTTCTATGCCGACGATCTGGCGGGGTTGCAGGGACTGCTTAATCAGTATGCCGGTAACAATGGTCGTTACACCGCTCTGGTCAAGTCCACCATGCTGACCCTGCCCGATGAGCAGCTCAAAGGGTTTGAGGTGGTCGATACTCCGGGCTTGAACGATCCGGTGCAAAGTCGTTCCCAGAAGACCCGCGACTATATGGCCAACTGTGATGTGGTCTTCTTTCTATCCCGCTGCAGCCAGTTCCTCGACAAGTCGGATGTGGGACTACTAGGCGAACAACTGCCGGGCAAGGGGGTGAAGCGGCTAGTGTTGGTTGCGGGGCAGTTTGATTCGGCCATCCTCGATGATGGTTACGATCGCAGCTCGCTGGATGAAACCGACAACAATATCCGCCGTCGACTGCAGCGGGGGGCTGCGGAGACAGTGACCGAACTGGTAACAAAGAGCCGCGAGCGGGGGCAAGATGCGCGCGCCAAGGTGCTGGAGCAATTAGCACTGCCGGTGTTTGCCAGCACCTTTGCCTACGGTTTCGCCACTTGGCCTGAGGTACGTTGGGGTGACAGCATGCGCCATACCCACAGAAAGTTGCAGGAGATGGCCGAGGAGTGCTGGGATGAGCCCATCACAACCGAACAATGGCAACGCCTGGCGAACTTCGATGCGCTGAAAGCGGCCTATCAACAGGCACGCTGTGATCGCCTGCCGCTGCTGGAGCTGCAACGGCAGGGTTTTGAACAAGAGATACAAGAGCGCCTTATCGAGTGGCGCAATGGTTTTGCCGAGCGGATCAAGCAGCGTATCCACCTGCTTAAGACCCAGGATCTGCAGTCGCTGGCACTGCAGCAGCAAAATTGCGATCAGCGACTTTCGGCCATCGCCGATGAGCTTAAAGCCATTGTCGAAAGTGTGACAGCAAGGGCGCGCAAGGATAGCGGGGAAATGCTGTCGCAATTGGCCCGTGATCGCGGTCGCTTCAGAAATATCCAGACTCGCAGCGGCACCAAAGAGGTGACCAGATCATACAAGGTTAGCGATTCGACCTGGTATAAACCCTGGACTTGGGGTAGCACCAGAACCGAGTACTATACCGACACTGTTAGCTATGACTATCTCAATGCGGCCGATGCCATAGAACAGGTGCGTGACTTCGGTGCTCAGTGTGCTGATCAGATGCGAAGTCATATCAACCGTCTCATCTCCCCACACGAGCTTAAAAGTAGTTTGCGCAAGGCTCTGCTCAAGCATCTGGATACCAAGAGCGATCACTTCGATCCCGCGCTGTTCAGGAGCACCCTGGAGGGGGCCATCAATCGCCTGTCGATGCCGACCCTGAGGCTCTCGCTTGGGGATGCCACCTCGATCATCCCCTTCTCGGGTCAGATCAAGGAACGTGACGAGATGGAGAGGCTTCGCCGCTATCTGGACGAAGCGTTGGGAAATGTCTTTGACCGATTGGAAAAACAGTTGGATAAGGGGATCAATCAGGTGCTGGCTCAGTTGGAAGCGTTGCAGACCTCTCTTAAGGAGGAGCTGACCCGGGATCTTCGGTCAGAACTGGATCAAGTACGCCAAGGCTTGCAGCACAAGGAGCAGGAGTTGGCCGATTATGATGAATTGCTGACTCGACTCAGCACAATCTAAATCCTATAACCTGAATGAAGAGACTCCCGGCAGTGCCGGGAGTCTCTCTCTATCTCAACATTTTTAGTTATGGAGCCATGCGCCCTTTGCATTTTTAAATTTGCAAATCCGCGCTCTTGAGCTTGAAGGTACATCCTTGCTGAATTAGCTCCTCCCGGTTGGCCAGCACCAGCGGGTATAGCAGGGGATGCTGCTGGTGTTCGCCGTTATAGCTCACCTGCATCCGTTCCAATGCGTAATGAACCAAGGGGATCCGTTGGCGGATCAACAGCTGGCTCCCGGTCATGGCATAGTCTCTGGCAATGATGGCCTGCTGTCCCTCACTGAGCCCAGGATTGGGAACGACTATGGCGGTCACTTGGGAGTTCCACTCCAGATCCTGATCCCGGCCGTGGGGGGAGGCATCCAGCAGATCCGGTTCCCCGCGAAAACGACTCATCACAAAATCCAGATATTCCCCTTTCTTCTCGCAGTAGGCACGTACGTGCCAGCGGATCCCGTCATAGACCAGAGTGTGAGGCACGATATTGCGGCCACTCTGCTCCTCTGAGCTGAGGGATACGTAATCGACATCGACCCGCAGTTGGCCGCGCGCCGCTTGCACCAAGCCGCGCACGATTTTCGGGTCGATATGGCGGTTTGGCACATCCAGGATCTCGATATGGCCGTAGCGCAGATCCATCAGCGGCAGGGTCAACAGCCCCGCGTCATGTTGGCGTTGGTGCTGCTTTTCACGGTGTAGCAGCATCAGGTACTCGTCCACCTTGCCTTCGCTAAAGCGCGGGACAAAGTGCTCTGTGGGTTTGTATCCCTTCAGGCTTCTGTCATAGACCAACCCTTCCGGTGAGTAGTGGATCAGGTAGTGGTTGATATCCCGCGAGGCCTGTTGGCGACCGATATTGAAGGCGGTCATCAAATGATTGGTGGTCAGCCGTCCCTCCCACTGTAATACGATTTCCAGCAGACGAAAGCGCAGGGTTTGATCCCAGGTGAGCTCTTTGGGTGACATACGTGCTCCAAAATGCGACATGTTTATGTAACCAGTATCGGCATGAGTATACAGGCTACATATAATGAGTCCATCGAAATGAGCGCCAAAGGAACATGTCATGAACGGGAGGCTGGATAGTGCGTACAGCCATCACGCCGCGTGCCGGATGCAGCAGTGCGGTATTGCACCCGAGCTGGTGGATATGCTGCTGAACATCGGACGCTCTGCTTATCACCAGGGGCGCGAACTGGTTTATCTCGACCGCAAAGGATTGGCGATGTTGCAAACCGGAGGCGGATTGCCCGCGGAATGTTGCCAGCGGCTGCGCCGTCACTATCTGGTTCTGCAAGACGGTGAGATTGTCACCGTTTGTCATAAAACCACCCACTTCAAACGCGATCGTCACTGAGGCGCTATGAACTCAAGACTGTTATCGGATCAGGCGGCCATGCCACTGATCAGGGGGATCTATTGCCTACTACCAGCCGAGCGAGCTAGGGCTCTGACCGTTCTGCTTGCCAAAGGCGCGTATCACCAAGAGGGTGAGACTTCACCGCTGACGGTGGTGACGGCACTGGCTATCCATGTCGAGCAACATCGGCTGGATCGCACTTCACAGCCAATCTACCAAGGGCGTGAGCAACTGATGGAGGGTACCGCCAGTTTGCTTGGGGAGGATGCCAGTTTTGAAGATTTGGATGCGTTGCGTCTGTTGGCGCTGCTACTCGAAAAATTATTGCGAGGAGGGCATGGCAGTCGTCAGGCCAAGCTGGATGGATTAACGGTAAGCGTTATGGAGCAGCGGGCGCTGGCGACCAGCTCCCCGAATAGCTGCGCCGTGATACGCGGCAGCTGGCGGCGCAAGTCACGTAATCAGCTGGGCCATGCCAGCTGGCTGGATGTTGTGGAGGCAGCCCTATGGTGCTTCTGGCATGGTGATGATTTGGAAAGCGGAGAAGTGCTACTCGGTGTGCTGCTGGGCAGGGATGAGCGGGTGCGGTTGGTCTATGGTTTGCTGGCCGGTGCTTTCTATCTGTCAGATCTGACTGCTTGAAGCTGCGGGGCAGCTGCTGCCCCGCCATCTTGCGGCTGATTAACCAGCCAGCTCAACCACCGGATAACAGGCATCTCCCCACAGGGTATCTGGGTGGGCCATCATCAACTCGATGATCACCGGCACCAGTTTGCCGAGCAGGTTGGCACAATCCTTCAGTTGTTTGCGATTGACCGAGCTGTTCCAGGTCGCACCACCATGGATTAACTGGTTGCGCAAGGTATAGAGGCGGTTAAACACCACGCCCAGCAACTGCGGGGTGTTGCCGCTGGCGAGTGCCTGGTTTGCCATCTTCTTGCCTTGTGTCAGCCGCTCCTTCCACTGGGATTCGCTTATTTTGCCGCTGTGATAATCCCAGAAGCCTTGTAGTACAAACGGGGTGTCCAGCAGTATGCGGATACTGCCAGAGAACTCCTGCCAGACCAGATGTTCGATCTTTTTGTGCTCATCCAGGTCGCACAGTTTCTCCAGAAAGCCTTTGAAGGTCTCCTGTTCCGAGAGGCGACGATCGTCATCGATTTCAGTGGCATAAGCCGCATTGAACGCAATCCAGAGAAAGATAAAGCGGCCATCTTCATCTTCGGCCATTTCAGCGCGTTGAAGCCAGCTTAAGGCACGATGAACTCGCAGGTTGAGATTGCTGGGAGAGTCTTCACGCAGCATCCGGTGACGAGTTTTCAACTGTTCAAAATTCAACGATGATCTCCTTCTCAATCAGATGAATAGCCAGCTTCGGCAACCATGCTCTCTGTCCCGCTGTTTGATCATCTGGTTGGTGACGAACTGGCTGGAATAGCAAGTGGCAATAACAGCGGCTACTTTCGGATGACCCCCTTCAACATCGCAATGGCCAGCTCCACCATGGTGGTCGACGATTTTTCCAGTGGGGCATGGTGGCACTCGGGACAGGTCTCAAACCAGGTGTGGCCACGTACCATAACGTCGCTCTTGGGAACAACCGTCTTGTGCCAGCAACACTGAGGGCAACGAAAGGTAAATGGAGGTGGTGGTATAGGCATGATATTTCCCAAAAAAGTTCCATTTGGTTTAGCCTACCACGGTTCGATATTGATGGGCGCAGCCTCGATCACAGACTTTTAGCGATATCCGCATCCGCCTGAAAACACGACATGTGCAAAACCCCAGTATCGAAGCTGCGCGGCAGGCCCGGTATAGTCAGCCGAGACCACCTCAGAGAGGGCATGCGATGAGTAACCGAACCGCTTTTTGGTTAGCAGCACGCCAGTTGTCGCTGGCCGCTCTGCTGCTTGGGCTGCTGCAATCAACAGTATTGGCAGCCAACTGCACCTATCGGTAAGGTACGTTGGGCCATACCCACTACCGGTGTGACGATGGCAAGCAGGGTGTCCTGCGTGAGGATACTCTCGGCAATATCAGGGATTCGGGCTCGGGCATCACCTGGCGCACTGATGTCTTGGGCAACCTCAAGGGCAGTGACGGTACAACCTACCGTGAAGATGCATTGGGTAATGTGCGTGGTAGCAACCCAAAAACTGGGGAGCGGGTGATCTGGCGTGAGGATAGCCTCGGCAATTTACGTGCTTCCGACGGTACCGTCTGTAGAACCAACGCTCTGGGGCAGTTGAAATGCAGTGGTGAAAGCCTGCCGCCAGTCTTGTTGGGGCAATGACCATCGAAAATGAGGTAGTTGTCGTCGTTCAGGCAGCCCCAGAGGGATAACTGTGCGCTTGGTTAAAGGCAATGTGGCTCGTTTCGCGTATGATAACCGCGTCTTAGAACCCATTGTCGAATAGAGAGTAGTTATGACGGCCAAAGCATATCTGGGCGACATCATCGGTGGCAGTATCATGTTGCGTGAGAGCAGAGTGGTTGCTGAACTACTGCTACAACATCAGGATGAAGTGAGCTGGAGTGATGCCATTGTTAACGAAAATGCATTACAAAAAACCTCTGTGCATAGTGCTAAGCGGATGGCATCAACTCTTCGCAAAAGACTTGAGCCGATGGGACGGGATTTCTGGACTGCACTGCTGCAGGTGTCTGATGACCTGGCAAAGCAGATGTTACTGCTGGCAACCATATGTCAGTCTCCCGTTCTAGGCGATTTTATGGCAACGGTTGTTTCCGATGCTAGGCGCATGTATCGAGAATCCCTGCGTAGCGATGACTGGCAGGAATTTATTTTGTCTCGGCAACGGGTTGTTGATGGCCTTGAACAATTTTCAGCGAGCTCAATTCAGAAAATGGGGAATAACGTTTTTAAGATCCTGGCAGATGTTGGGTATCTGGAGTCTGGTCGTTCGAGAAAATTGCAGAACCTTTACCTGTTACCCGAGATGAGAGAGTGGTCGATGCGCTTGGGCTGTCCAAAAGCCTATGAGGCGATGGAGTCAGCACGATGAAGGTGCGGTGGGATAGTGAGCCGCAACTTAAGGCTCGCTTGGAGCAGATAGAAGCGCGCTTGCAAAGTGACAGTTTCTTGAACAACCGAGAATTGGGAGGGGAGATCGGATTTTATATCTTCGATTATCCGCCTCAATTTGAGTTGATCGTGCGCGAGTATCTCGAATCAAGCCTGCTCCAGGTGCGCAAGCAAGGGCTGCAATTTTTGCACCTCAACTTGTTTGAAGAACTACTCGACATGTTGCAGGGACGAAAGCTGTTAGATAAGGCCTTTGAACTGGAATTGAAAAAAGGGACGGATGAGTTGGCCAAAGCGTTGAAAGGCCCGCTCGAGCAAGGGCGTGTTGCCCAGCATTTGATGAGCAAAATTCATCCAGCCAATCCGCAGTTTGTGCTGTTGTCCGGCCTTGGCCAATGTTGGCCATTACTTCGTGGCCACAGCTTGCTCAATGCTCTTCATGCACATATGGGTGCGATCCCTCTGGTGCTCTTTTATCCAGGGCGATACAACGGTCTTGAGCTCTATCCCTTTGACCTGGATCGCGCCGAAGTGGCAACAGCCAATTACTATCGTGCGTTCCAGCTAGTGCCGCATGCTTCAAAATACCAAGGTGGATAGCCACCTTGGTTTTCAGAGATAGGCCAATGAGCTGTGACCTAAGTGGCATAGAGGGATTGTTTCTTTACAAAAACTTTCGAACCTCAGCTATTGGTAAGCCAATCGCGCGATAACGCAAATCACTAAACCGCTACAAGAACGGTAACCTGCAAACAAGAGACATGGGATCATCGATGCAAATCAAAGAGCTATTTACCAAACAACTGGATCGTCCAATCAATGGCGTGGTGAAAGCCGAACAGCTGGATGAGCAAATTATCTGGACTGAGTTGGATGAATATGTGGTGACCCGTGAACTTGATCGCCATCTCCGCCATTTCTTCGAGACCTATTTGCCTGGCGTCACCCATCCTGATGATCCCAGCGTGGCTGGTAAGATAGGTATCTGGGTCTCCGGTTACTTTGGCTCCGGTAAATCGCACTTTATCAAAATTCTCTCTTATCTGTTGGGTAACCAGAGAGCCGTTCACGGTGAGCAGAGCAAAGCTGCTATCGATTTTTTCAAAGATAAGATCAGTGACAACCTGCTCTACAGCGATATTCACGCCGCAGTGAATCGTCAAACCGAGGTGATTCTTTTTAACATCGACAGTCGTGCTGATACTGAAGATAAAGAAGATGCCATCCTGAAAGTGTTCCTGCGGGTGTTTAACGAGCGGCTCGGCTATTGCGCCGACCATCCTCATATTGCACACCTGGAGCGGGAGCTTGATGCTCGCAATCAATATCAAGCGTTCAAGAGCAAATTTGCCGAGTTGACAGGCTCCTCTTGGGAAGAGGAACGTGATGCCTATGGCTTCTGCCGGGATGAAATGGCGCAAGCCTGGGCTCATGCCACAGGTCAATCGGAAGCCTCCTCGGTGCAGAGCATGGAAAACTTGGAGTCCATGTTTACGCTCGATATCAGCAACTTCTGCAAGTGGGTGCGGGAGTATCTGGATCGCAGTGCCCAAGAGAGTGGAGGTGATGGCAAACGCATCATCTTCCTGGTTGATGAAGTCGGTCAGTTTATTGGCAATAACACCCAGATGATGCTCAAACTGCAGACCATCACTGAGAATCTGGGGACTGCATGTGGTGGACGTGCATGGGTTATCGTTACCTCACAAGAGGATATCGATGCCGTACTTGGCGATCTCAGCGCGAAAAAAGGGCAGGATTTCTCAAAAATCCAGGGACGTTTTCATACCCGGATCTCCCTCTCCTCGTCTAATACCAACGAAGTCATCCAAAAGCGTCTGCTCGAAAAAACAGAAGCGGCTAAAGATCAGCTTGCTGAGTTGTTTATTCAGAAAGGCGATATCTTGCGCAACCAGCTGGCGTTTGATGCAACTACGACAGCTGAGCTGGCGAACTATCGCGACAACGTCGAATTTGTCGATCACTACCCTTTCATTCCCTATCAGTACTTGCTGGTGCAGAAGGTGTTTGAAGCGATCCGCAAAGTGGGGGCAACAGGTAAACACCTTTCTCGTGGTGAACGTTCTTTGCTGGATGCGTTCCAAAATGCAGCGCGTCAGCAGATGAATCAAGGTGTTGGGGTATTGGTGCCGTTCCATGCCTTCTATCCGGCTATCGAATCGTTTCTGGATACCAACGTCAAACGCATTTTCGAACAGGCGGCTGAGAAACAGAGCCTCGACCCTTATGATGTCAGCATCCTCAAGTCACTGTTTTTGATCCGTTATGTCGATCTGGTTAAGTCCACGCTCGATAATCTGGTGACCCTCTCAATCGAAGAGATTGATACCGATAAAGTGGCGCTCAGAAAACGGATCGAGGCCAGCTTGCAGCGCCTGGAGAATCAACTACTGATCGCCCGCAACGGTGATGAATATGTGTTCCTCACTAACGAAGAGAAAGAGGTCGAGCAGGAGATCAAACACACTCTGGTCGAGAGCACTGAAATCACACGTCTGCTGTCGAAGGTCATTTTTGATGAGGTAATGGGAGGGCGCCGCCAGTATCGTTATCCTGTCAACAAACAAGACTATCCAGTGAGTCGTTTCTGTAACGGTCATCCTTTCGATGGCAGCTTGCAGACTGATCTGGTGCTCAAAGTCATCTCTCCGCTTGATGCCAACTTCGATGGTTACAACGATCAGGGCTGCAAGGCGCTCAGTCTGGAAGGTCAAGGTAGCATCGTGATCCGCTTGCCTGATGAAAAGCGGCTATGGGACGAATTTGATACCTGGCTTAAAACCGAGAAGTTCCTGGCAAGCAACCGTAGCCAGCGGCCGGAACAAGAGAAGCTGTTGGCCGAAAAAGCGATGGAGAATACTCAGCGCCGCAATCGTCTCAAGTCGCTGTTTGAGGATCTGGTGAAGCAGGCTCAGTTCTTTGCTATTGGCAACGAGCTACAGACCAAGTCAGGCAGTGTCGTGAACATGCTCGATGAAGCCTATAGCTACGTGATCGAGAATTCGTTCCAAAAGCTCAGTTTGCTCAAAAGCTGCGGTGCCAACCCGATGCAAGAGCTTAAAGCGGTGATCGTTGCTGATGATACGGCGCAGCTCAACATGCATCTGGGTGACCAGGATCCGAACAGCAGTGCCAAGCAAGAAATTGAGTTTTACCTGAATGTGTCGGAAGAGGCCAACAAGCCGGTCTACCTCAAAGAGTTGCTCGAGCGTTTCAGTGCTCGCCCTTATGGCTGGAACCGTGATGAAGTGATGCTGCAAGCCGCCCATCTGGTGTTGCTGGGTAAGGCTGCCCTATCGACCCCTAACGGCGATCTGCCACTTAATCGCAGCTATGACCAGTTCACCTCGGTGCGCAGCCATACCAGTCTGCGTATTCGCCGGGTGCGCCAGCATAGCGAGCAGCAGATTGTAAAGGCTGCACGTCTTGCCAAAGAGATCTTCCAAAAACCTTTCGATAGCAGTGAAAAAGAGCTTGCGAGCAAGCTGCAAGGGGAGCTAAGCCAGTGGCAGAAACTGCTTCAAGAGTTCGATTTCAAGGCAAAGCAAGGCTATTGCCCTGGACAAAGCGTGTTGGATAGTGGCAAACGACTGGTGGCAGGCCTGCTGGATCTGGGCAATAACAGCTATGCCCTGATCGACGCGCTATGTGCCCAGGCTAATGATTTGCAGGATTTTGCTGAAGATTTTGAAGAGGTTGAAGAGTTCTATACCCGACAGTTTGACACCTGGCTGCAACTGCACCGCGCCTTGGGGGAACAGTTCCGCGCTAACCGTCATGCACTTGAGCAAGACCCGGATGCCGCAGCGCTATTTGCACAGCTGCAAGCCATTCACGATGACAAGCAGCCCTATGCCAAGTTGCGTAACGTCGGCACCTTGGTTGAGCAGATTAGCGCGATTAACCTTCGTTTGGTTGAGCAGCAGCGGGTAGTGAGCCTGCAGGCTATCGAGCGAACCCAAATGGGAATCAAATCTTCTGTCAGTGACTTGCCAAGCGATCTGCAAAATCAGGCCATGCGCCCCTTTGTATTGCTCAAAGAGCGGGTCAGCAAGAGCGTCTCACTCCATGAGCTGGTCAGTCTGGTCAAAGAGGCGGATGACGAAGAAGACAAGGTGATCGAGCTTATCAACCGCTTCAGTGCGCAGCAGTTGCAGGCAGAAAAAGACCGTGCTGAAGCAGCCAGACATGTTGGCGTAGCAGCGCCGTCACAGGTCCAGGAGCCAGCCGCAGGGACGAGCTGCGGTAGCGCCCAGGCGACTGTTGAAAAGCCGGTTGCCAAGCCTAAGCCCGCCCCTAAGCCGATCGAACTGGTCTCCCCCACCGAGCTGCTGGGCGATAACCACCTCTTTATTGAGACTGAGCAGGATATCGAAGCCTATCTGGGCAAGCTGCGTAGCCGCTTGCAGCAGGCCATTGATGGTGGCAAACGGGTGCGGATTAAATAACAGCCCAAGAGCCTCCCCTGTTGCTCATTAGAGCAACAGGGGAGGCTAATAAAGCGACAATAACAAGCATCTGTTCTGATTGTTTGATGATATACCGTCACGTCAAGGGTGATCGTTGACCTTCTTTAATTGGCTTAGCATCGAACTATTGGGCAGATAACAATAATGAAAATGGGATAAAAACATGTACCAAGCCGGTGGAACTATCAAGGATTTGCTGACCAAGGTTGAGCAGCATGATTATATTTTACCCGCAATTCAGCGCGAATTTGTCTGGAAGCCAGAGCAAATTTGCCAGTTATTCGACTCTTTGCTGCAGGGCTATCCCTTCGGAACCTTCCTCTTTTGGAAAATAAAGTCTACTCACCAGCGTGAGTATCAGTTCTACGACTTCATGCGTCACTATCACCAGCGTGATCGGGTGCATTGTGAAAAGCTTGATCTCATTGGTGAGCAGGATCGCGTTGCCGTACTCGATGGTCAGCAGCGCATGACAGCCCTCAACATTGGTCTGCGCGGATCCTACAGCTGGAAGACGCAGGGAAAGTGGTGGTCCAGCCCAGATGCATTTATCGAGCGTCGCCTATATCTTAACTTGCTGGTGGCCGGTGAAGTTGAAGGGGGAGCTCGTTATGATTTTCGTTTCTTGAGTGAAGAGGAAGCGGCTCGTCAAGACCATGAGCACCACTGGTTTCTGGTCAGTCGGATCATGGCCATTGATATAGATGAATTAACCGATGAACTAGATGATATCGAGCTGGACAAAGAAAGCCGCAAAATCGCGCGCAATACCCTGCGTTTGCTGCATCGCACTATCCATCTGCAAGACAAAATCTCTTATTACGAAGAGTCAGAGCAGAGCCTGGAGAAGGTTCTCAATATCTTTATTCGGATGAATAGCGGGGGGACTGCGCTCTCCTATTCTGACCTGCTGCTATCTATCGCTGTGGCACAGTGGAGCAAGCTGGACGCCCGGGAAGAGATCCACAAATTGGTGGATGAGCTCAACCAAATTGGTGATGGCTTCTCATTTAGCAAGGATCTGGTGCTCAAAGCGGGTCTGATGCTGTGCGATATCGGCAGTGTCGGCTTCAAGGTTGAAAACTTCAGTAAAGAGAATATGGCCAAGCTGGAGGAGAACTGGGAGCCAATCCGTAAGGCGTTGCAACTGGCCGTCAACCTGCTCGCCAGCTTTGGCTTTAATGGCTACAACCTAGGAGCCGATAGCGCACTATTGCCGATAGCTTACTACCTCTTTAGGCGTGAACTTGGCGACAGCTACCTGACCCGCAGTGAGTTCGCTGCTGATCGGCAAGGGCTAAGAGGTTGGTTGATCCGCTCAGTCCTCAAGCAATCCGGTATCTGGGGGAGTGGCCTCGATACGCTGTTGACAACCTTGCGTAGTAAAATCAAAGAGCATGGTCAGCATGGATTCCCGCTCACCGAGATTAATACAGCGATGACCGAGCGCGGCAAGAGCCTGCGTTTTGAAGAAGAAGAGCTGCAAACCTTGGCTGAACTCGACTACGGCAACCGCCGCACTTTTGCGCTGTTGTCATTGCTCTTTCCCGGCCATGACTTTAGTCGTCACTTCCATGTAGATCATATCTTTCCCAAAGGTCGCTTTACTCGCGCACAGTTGAAAAAGGCGGGGATCTCCGATGAAGGGCAGATTGATGAGTGGTGCCAAATGGCCAATTGTCTGCCTAATCTGCAGCTTCTCGAAGGAAGCCTGAACAATGAAAAGCGGGAAAAGCTGCCACATGAGTGGTACGCCATGATGTGGCCAGATCCGGCCGCGAGAGCGAACCATCTGCAGTTACAAGCCATCAACACCTTGCCTGAATCCCTGCTTGGATTTGCTGAGTTTTATCAAGAACGCCGTGAAACACTATTGGGTCGGCTGCGTCATGTCCTTCAAACACCACAGGTTTGAGCTACGTGCCTTTCTAACCAGTTATGTTAGCCGGGCCTCTGCGAAGGCCGGGTGTGAGACGAGAAAAAAATGAACACCAACAACCTGAAAAAAGTCGCCCCTCGGGCGCGTACCGCCTTTATTAAAGCCATTACTGCCCGTGCCGGTGAGCTTGGTATCACCACCAAGGGTGTGAGTGCCCCAACAATCAGTGGCGATGTACTGCAAGTGGCGGGTTTTACCCATCCTGCGCGCTTTGCCCCGGCCATTACCCGTCTGCAAGAGCGGGTGGCAAACGAGGGGTTTACTCAATTGATCGAGCAGATGGCCTACACCTGGTTCAACCGTTTCTGCGCTATCCGCTTTATGGAGCTGAAAAGCGAAGAGGGATATCTCGAGCACGGAGTACGCCTGCTTTCGCATCCAACCCAGCCCCAGGGCTTCGAGGTGCTCGACCGAGCGCCTGAGGTGATCGAATCCTTAATGGGTGAAGGTGTTTCCCTTGATAAGTCAGCACTGCTCGAGTTGATGCTGGCGGGTAACGAGCAAGAAGCGTTATTCCGTGAGCTGCTGCTCGGACAGTGCCACCGTCTGCATCAGGCGATGCCATTTCTGTTTGAAGCCATCGACGACGAGACCGAGTTGCTGCTGCCCACCGGCCTGACCCGTACCGATGCATTCTGGCGTGAACTGGTGGATGGAATACCGGAAGAGGACTGGACTCAGGTCGAGGTGATTGGCTGGCTCTATCAGTTCTATATCAGTGAGAAGAAGGATGAGGTGATCGGCAAGGTAGTGAAATCGGAAGACATTCCCGCCGCCACCCAGCTCTTTACCCCTAACTGGATCGTCCAATATTTGGTGCAAAACTCGGTTGGGCGCTATTGGCTGCAGACCTATCCTGATTCGGCGTTGCCCGCAGTCATGCCGTACTTTGTCTTCCCCGGTGAGCAACCTATCGAAGTACAGGATGAATACGCACGTTTGACTTCTGCCAGTATCGAACCTGAGTCAATCAAGGTGCTCGATCCTGCCTGTGGCTCTGGCCATATTCTGGTGGAAGCCTATAACCTGCTCTATCGCATCTACGAAGAGCGCGGCTATCGCAGCCGCGATATCCCCACGCTTATCCTGAGCCACAACCTCTATGGCCTCGATATTGACGACCGCGCCGCACAACTGGCCGGTTTCGCCCTGCTGATGCGTGCCCGTCAGGACGATCGTCGCCTCTTCTCACGGGAGATCCAGCTTAACGTCCACGCGTTGCAGGAGAGCCGACACCTCAATATCCCCAAGCTGTGGCAAGCCCTTAACCTCAATGCCGAGTGGGATCGTGGTCAAAGCCAGGATCTTTTTGCTGTTGCTCCGGCCAGTTTGGCGAGTCATGACCCGCGCTTGGGTCTGCTGAACGATTTGCACCTGCGTTTCCTGTCTGCCAAGACGCTGGGCTCCTTGATCGAGGTGCCTGCCGAGCAGGCGTCAGCCATCTCCGAGCTGGCTGCCACTCTGCACACCTTAAGCATCAGTGGTGATGCCATGCAAAAACCGGCTGCCCAGGCACTGTTGCCACTGCTCAAGCAAGCCAGCGTATTGGCCAAACGCTATGATGCGGTGATTGCCAACCCGCCTTATATGGGCAGCAAGGGCATGAATGCAGAGCTCAAAGAGTTTGCCAAAAAGCAGTTCCCGAACAGCAAATCGGATCTGTTCGCCATCTTTATCGAACGCAATCTCGACTTGACCACAACTGCAGGCATGGTTGCCATGATCACCATGCAAAGCTGGATGTTCCTCTCCTCGTTTGAGGCATTACGCGCCCGCATTTTGGGGCAGCATACCATCTTGGGGATGGCTCACTTGGGGGCGCGCGGCTTCGACAGCATAGGTGGCGAGGTGGTCTCCACAACCGCCTTTGTGCTGGCCCAGCCCCATCTGCCCACCTATCAGGGCGGTTATTTTCGACTGGTGGATGGCAACTCGGAAGCGGAAAAGGCCGCGATGTTTAAGGCGGCCAATGCTACCAACAAACAAGTATGACAAGGCGTTTGCTTCGGGCTGTATTGGCTAAGAGCATGAGATTTACTGCATTCAGCTGTGTGGCCAATATAAGCCACACTGCTCCTGATTTAAGAGAAGAGGTGGCCCAATGAGCCAGCAACAGAATAACGACATGCAAAAACACTTTTACCGCGCCTCGGCCGCGGATTTTGGCAAGATCCCGGGGAGCCCGGTGGCGTATTGGGTTAGTTACGTAATGAACTCCAGCTTCCAAATCGACAAACTACGCGATGTTGCTGATGCTAAACAGGGAATGGCGACCTCAGATAACGGTCGTTTTTTGCGCTTTTGGCATGAAGTAAGCGCAGAGAAATTGTGTTTTGACTGCACAAGTACAGTGGAGTCAGAGAGTCGGGCAGAGAAATGGTATGCGTATAATAAAGGCGGGGAATTTCGTCGTTGGTTTGGGAATAACGAATATGTTGTTAATTGGCAACACAATGGGCGGGAGTTAAAGGAATTTGTTGAGGAAATAAATAAATTGAGACCAGGGGGGCGTCTTAAAAATCAAGAATACTATTTCCGTGAAAGCATAACATACTCGTCATTAAGTTCTGGCTTGTTCTCTGCCAGGTATAACCCAGTTGGATTTCTTTTTGATACAAAGGGATCTTGTATATTTCCAGTTTCGGTGAATAAGAATGATCTCCTTGGCTTGTTAAATAGTAATGTTGCTCAAGCATTTCTTAATATTTTGTGTCCAACGCTTGATTACAGCTCAATTGGCATAAACTCGATACCGGTAAAGTTGCCAGAAAGTAATGAGATTACCACAAGCCTTATTGATGCCGCGAAACATGATTGGGACTCCTATGAGCTGTCATGGCATTTTAACCGTCTACCGATTCTTCACCAAGAGTTAGGTCTGTTGTTGCTAGAGCAAAGCTATCAGAAACTTCGTTCATTCATGCAGCAAAGAACATCTGAGATGCAGCGCCTCGAAGAAGAAAACAACCGCCTGTTTATCGAGGCCTATGGCCTGCAGGATGAACTGAGACCCGAGGTGCCTCTTAGCGAAATCACCCTAACCTGCAACCCGCACTACCGCTATGGCGGCAATCTGACCGACGAAGAGCGCGAGGCGCGGTTGCAGTCTGATACCCTCGTCGAGCTGATCTCCTACGCCATCGGCTGCATGATGGGTCGTTATTCGCTGGATCGCGAAGGACTGGTCTATGCCCATGCTGGTAATGAGGGCTTTAAGGCACTGGTAGAGGAGGGAGCCTATGCCACCTTTGCTGCCGATGAGGACGGCATCTTGCCACTGAGCACTGATAGCTGGTTTGAGGATGATGTAGCCACCCGCCTCGAAGCCTTTGTCTGCAATGTCTGGGGCAAAGATACCCTGGAAGAGAACCTGCAATTTATTGCCGATAGCCTCTGCCTTGCTGCTATCAAGCCGGTGAAAAAGGGTGGTGAAACATCCCGTGAAACCCTGCGCCGTTATCTCTCGACCCAGTTCTATAAAGACCACCTCAAGACCTACAAGAAGCGCCCCATCTACTGGCTGTTTAGTTCAGGCAAAGAGAAGGCCTTTGAGTGTTTGGTCTATCTGCACCGCTATAACGAAGCGACTTTGCCACGGATGCGCACCGAATACGTAACGCCATTGCTCGGTCAGATGGCCAGTCGTATCGAACGCTTACGCTTGCAGCAAACTGAGGCCAGCACCAGCGATGCCAAGCGCATTGGCAAAGAGATTGACAGCCTCACCAAGCAGCTTAGTGAACTGCGCGCCTTTGATGACCAGCTTAAACACCACGCCGATATGCGCATCACCCTGGATCTCGATGACGGGGTCAAGGTCAACTACGGCAAATTCGGCACCCTGCTCAGCGATGTCAAAGCCATCACCGGCGATAAGGGCGAGTAACTGACCCATCTCAAATCAAGGCGAGAGCTGCCGCTTGTGCGGCAGCTCTCATTTTGCTTATTGCCGTTCAAGATAGAGGGCTATCCCTTGGACTTGGTTGGTGCGAGCGTAGTATTTTATTGATATTTATCATGAATCGGTGGCGTGAATATGGATATTAATATTGCAAGCAGATATTACAAGTACAGAGAAGATGAAGATCTGGCATTTATTGCTCATTGCACCCATGAGCAACTTGCACCACTGGTCAGTTATTTGACCATTGATCGTGATGGCAAGCCGAGATTGGCTGAAACCTTGACCAATAACCCTGAATTTAAAGCAAACAAGCATGATTTTTCTCGGGCATGGCAGGCCATCTGCACTGAGTTGCAAACATATGGCAACTCGACAGCATTAAATATCGTGACCAGAAAGGGGGCCGCGTATAAGGATATTGTGCAGTTCACTGCAAAATCCGTTGGCTGCGTGATAGACAAGCAGAGTGATGTGCAGACCCTCGAGCAGGCGATAGTAGCCAAAGTGCTGGAGTTGCAGATGGATAAGATGACGCAGGCTGAACGGGAAGAGTTTATTAAAACCATGAAAAATGACTATCAAGTGAATAATATCGATCCTTTAAAGTGGACGGTCAGGGATTTTAGTGTGATATCGGGCGTACTAGCGGGGGCATTCGGTGGGGCTGCTGCGGCTGGAGCTATGCTGCTGCCAAGAGCATTATTATTTTCTAGTCCACTTGGGCTCGTTGGCGGATTATTCAGTGCTGTGGTAGAGGGGCCTGCACTACGAGTCACCTTGCCGTGCGTTATCCATATCACCATGTTGCGTGAGTTCCATCGCCACGGTAACCCGTTCAATTAATTCTGACAACACAAGGAGATGGTGATGCTTGAAGAGACGATCAAAGTGATTATGGTGCCAGATTGGGAAAAGGTTGACCCTGAAATTATTGAATTGCTCAAAACTGGCCATATGCATCTTCGTGAGGGCGTCATTTATTGGGCCAAGGGGAAAAAACTATCAGAGGGGGCGGGGAGTATTGTCAAACACCTTCCCTTTAAAGAGATGACAGTAGATGTCAGTCAGGGCGTTAATGTCGAGCAGTTGATGAAAGCCACCACCGCCATGCAGAAAAGCATCGGCCTGGCGGTCGGGTTATCAACCGGAATTATTCTCGCTGCGATAGTGATTCAAACCGCCTATCTCTCTCAAAAGCTCAATAAAATCCAGGCGTCGATAGATAAAATCGCTGTTGAAATTCAAACTCAAAATCAGCTCTTTTATCTTGAAAAACTTTCATCGTATATGGGTAGCATTATGGCGGCCCATGAGATGTTGGCTGTTTCTAAAGAGAGCGAGGCATACCCTGAGGTGATTGCACCATTATTGGCAACACTTGCTCAGCAAAGAAACGAATTGTGTACATTCTTGATGAATCTGATTGGCTGGATCGACCACAGTAAAGCAATCGAGAATAAAATCACCGATGAACATGCTGCATTGATTGTTGATTTTGTGACAAGTGTATTGGATGTCATGCCAAAATCGATTTATGTGGAGTCTGCACTTTATACCACTCTTGGTAAATATCATCATGCAGATGCACTGGTTGAGTCGGCAGCAATAAAATACAAGTCTGTTTTGAACTCTTATCGATTATGGGCAAAAGTTGGTTATGATCAGTGGTTAACCGGCAAGGCCAGCCGCAGTAGCCGTCTGCTGGTTAATAAATTTGAAGATATTAACAATCTGTTACACTCTATCGAAAATCAGCTGCTGCTGGGCAACAGTCAGCAATTATGCAAACAGCAACTTGAGTATGTTGTGACACCTTAACATCGTGCTGGGTTGTCGGAGGTTATCAAGATGACAGGTAGGTGGCAGGCCTGTCTTCTCTACCGCCTGCTTGAGTCCGCGAGTTGCGCTTGCCAAAGCAACCTTCGATGACCCCATGTCCTACGCTATACGGATTGCTTCATGAACTCTAAGAGCATTTCGATTACCATATGGTTTTGTTGTAAATCGAAGCCTAATGGCTTGTCGTGACGGATTTTTATGGATATCACCCAGCTCCAAACCGGGCTAAATAAGAAATTCGAGCAGAGCCGGATCGTCTTTTGGCATGATCCCGAGCAGAGCTTTACAGCACAGCTGGCAGAGCTTGCCGATCCCCAGGCCGGTTTGACCCGCGAAGGCCAGCCTGTGGTGGTGCTCAACATGTCACAGCACTCCCAATTACAGGTGAGAAGGCGCATAGAACTCGATGAGCCGACCACGCCATTTCTGCTCTACTGGCCAAGCCTTGAGCCTGCAGCAGCCAAAGATTGGCTGCTCGATATGCGTCGCTACAGCGCTACTTTTTATGCCGATGCGGCATCGATCCTGCTCAACGAGCTGGGTCTTGCCAATATGGCGTTGCGTGATTATATCGCGTCACGTAGCAGCTTTTTTGCCAACAAGGATCGTACCGCAGCCCTCAAGCGTCGGTTGGATGGTCGCAGTGGGGTGGAAGACTCGCTGTCGCTCGATCTAAAGATGATCAGCGTGTTGTTGGGCTGTCTTGCTCAACCTGCTGATGTAGTCAGGGAACTAGGCGCTCGCCTGTTGGATACTCACCTTGAGCCCGCAGATGCTCTGGCACCACTTGACCAACATGGGTTGCTGCCGAGCCTTTGGCAGTTGTTAGAACGGGATTATGGTTATCAGGTCGCCGAAGAAAATAAGGCGTCTTTGCGGGAGTTTATCCGCAAGCTTTTTGCCAGTGAGAGTTATGAGTTGCTGGAGGTGACCAAGCATGAGCAGCGCCCGGCTTGGTTGCAATCGCAGTTGCTGGTGACGCCGACCGGCCGAGCCAATGCCATGGCATTGCTGGCGGGTTGGCGCGATTCATTACAACACAGGGGGGCGTTTGCCCAGCTTTCACAAGAGGTGGCGACGCAGCTTGAGTTGTCAAACAGGTTGAATAGCCTGACGACTCAGGAGGTATGGTGTTGGGCAGAGGTGACCAGTTTTGAAGCGGTTGAGCAGGCCTTGATCCGAGAGTTGGTTGCTGGATTGATGGGGGGCGATCTCGGTTTGAGTCGCAGCGACTTTAGTCAGCTCATCTCGCGCCGTCGTCAGGGCTTTTGGCCCGGGTTCGACCCCAAGTATGCCTATCTCTATCAGGCGCTGCAGCATGCTGAAAATCTGTTGGAACTGCGCAGAAACTACCCGGATGGTTTTCATTTTTCATCGGCTCAGGCCATGTATCAGGCTTATGAAACCGAGTTGTTCCAGTTTGATGCTGCATATCGTCTCTTTAACGAGGCATTACTCCATTTGCAGGGGCAGGCAGTTGAGGTATTGGCCGCTTTAGCCGACAAGCTCGAAGAGCTTTATGTTAACTGGTACCTCTACCAGCTTGGCTTGGCATGGGATGGATTGCTGGCCAAGCAGCAACTGCTGGCACGCTGGGAGTTGGGCGTACCAACACAAGCACGATTCTACGATACCGTTGTTAAGCAGCGTTTTACCCAGGCAGGGGTAAAGCGGCAGTTTGTGATCATCAGTGATGCGCTGCGCTACGAGGTGGCTCATGAGTTGCAGGGGCAAATCAACGAGGCCAAGCGTTTTGCCGCCAAGCTCACTAGTCAGCTGGGAGTGTTGCCCAGTTACACTCAGCTCGGGATGGCTGCCCTGTTACCCCACCAGCAGATTGATTATGCACAAGGGAGTGCGACTGTATTGGTGGATGGTCAAAGTAGTGCCGGATTGGATAATCGCAGCGCAATTTTGGCTAAAGTGGGGGGCATTGCGATATCAGCCAAGTCGCTGCAAGGTTGGACCCGCGCTCAGGCCAATGAGGCGATTGGCGATGCTCGGGTGATCTATGTCTATCACGATGTCATTGATGCCATCGGTGACAAGCAGGCGACTGAGCAGCAAACATTTTCGGCAGTTCGTCAGGCCATCGATGAGCTCAATAATCTGGTCAGCAAGATCATCAATGGTTTTGGTGTTACCCGAGTCATCGTCACGGCAGATCATGGGTTCTTGTTCCAGCGTGAGGCGCCGGAAAGTGGGGTTAAAGCCCAACTACAGACAGAGCCTTCTGGCACGCTTGAGGCCAAAAAACGCTATCTGCTCGGACGGCAGTTGCCTGTTAATGAAGATGTATGGCAGGGCCGAATCTGCGACACGGTCGGCGGAGATTCCGATGTCGGATTCTGGCTGCCCAAGGGGGTAAGCCGTTTCCACTTTGTGGGCGGTGCCCGTTTTGTGCATGGCGGGGCCATGTTGCAGGAGATCTGTGTGCCGGTGATGGAAGTGCAGGAGCTTCGCGGCAAAAAGCAGGCGCAGCATGAGAAGAGCAAGGTGAATATTGTACCTGCCTATCAGCCCATCAAGTTGGTCAATGCCATCGACAAAATCCGGTTCTTGCAGACCGATGCCGTTGATGAACAGCATAAGCCGCGCACGGTGCGTTTTGTGGTGATGGATGCCAATGGACAGCATGTATCTGCTATCGAGAAGCTCAGCTTTGATGCCGCTTCCGGCACCCTTGAGCAGCGCCAGCAGGATGTTCGCTTGAAGCTGACTGGTACCAATTTTGACCGCAAGGCGCAATATCTGTTGCTGCTGGAAGATGATGAGGATGGCATTGAGCTGGCCCGCTACCCGGTGACCATTGATCTGGCGATCCAGAACGACTTCGGTTTTTAATACCGGAAATTGTTGAGACGATTTGTCAGTGATGAGCCCGAATTTCTTGAACTTTTATTGATGAAATAAGGCATAGCTCAGGTTATGCCTTGGAGTGACCCGATGCCACATGATGAAATGAGTGCAACTGAAGGCGAGTATGTCGGTAAAGATCAACCGGACGAGCAGGCCACATCTGTTACCCATATCACCAACAATGTGCTGATCCAACAGATGGATGTGTACCAAGGAAGTAAGCCAAGTGGTGATGAGAACATTCCTGAGCACGGTTTGATATCCGGTTATCCGTTCGCAGGGGCAGCAGATGAGTTGGCTCAGCATGCCAGCATGGATCTCGATGCTCGCCTGAATCGCTATTTCAAAGGCAAAGTGGTGCGCAAGGATCTGACCAAACAGCTCAAGGAAGGGGCCAATGTCCCCGTCTATGTCCTGGAATATTTGCTCGGGATGTATTGCGCCTCTGATGATGATGAGGTGGTGCGCGAAGGGTCAGAAAACGTCAAGAAGATCCTGGCCGAGAACTATGTGCGTCCCGACGAGGCAGAGAAGGTCAAGTCACTGATCCGTGAGCGTGGCAGCTTTAAGGTGATTGACAAGGTGGGGGTCAAACTCAATCAGAAAAAGGATGTCTACGAGGCGCAGCTCTCCAATCTCGGCATCAAGGATGCGGTGATCCCTGCCAATATCGTCAAGCAAAACGAGAAACTGCTGACCGGCGGGATCTGGTGCATCATCACCCTCAATTACTTCTATGAGGAAGGGCAGAAGATCTCGCCCTTCTCAATTTTTACCCTGAAGCCGATCCAGATGCCCTCCATGGATATGGAGGAGCTGTTCGCTGCGCGTGCTCATTTCAATACCGATCAGTGGCTGGATGTATTAATCCGCTCCATCGGCATGGAGCCGACCAACTTGCAGCAACGGGTTAAGTGGCATCTGCTGACCCGGATGATCCCCTTTGTTGAAAATAACTACAACGTCTGTGAGCTGGGGCCGAGGGGGACGGGTAAAAGCCATGTCTATAAGGAGTGTTCACCCAACTCCTTGTTGGTCTCTGGTGGGCAGACAACGGTAGCTAACCTGTTTTACAACATGAGTTCGCGCCAGGTTGGTCTGGTGGGCATGTGGGATGTGGTGGCTTTTGATGAGGTGGCGGGGATCACCTTCAAGGATAAAGACGGCGTACAGATCATGAAGGATTACATGGCCTCTGGGTCCTTCTCCCGTGGTCGTGATTCAATCGAGGCAAAAGCCTCGATGGTTTTTGTCGGTAACATCAACCAGAGTGTTGAGACCCTGGTCAAAACCAGCCATCTGCTGGCGCCGTTCCCTGAAGCGATGATCGATACGGCCTTCTTCGATCGCTTCCATGCCTATATTCCCGGCTGGGACATCCCCAAGATGAGGCCGGAGTTTTTCACCAATAGCTATGGTCTGATCACCGATTATCTCGCCGAGTATATGCGCGAGATGCGTAAGCGCAGTTTCTCCGACGCCATCGATCGTTACTTCAAGCTGGGCAACAACTTGAATCAGCGTGATGTGATCGCCGTTAGACGTACTGTGTCTGGGTTGTTGAAACTCCTGCATCCCCATGGCGTGTTTGATAAAGAAGATGTGCGCCGCTGTTTGACTTATGCACTGGAACTGCGTCGGCGCATCAAGGAGCAGCTCAAGAAACTCGGTGGTATGGAGTTTTTTGATGTGCATTTCAGCTACCTCGATAACCAGACGTTGGAAGAGTTCTTTGTCAATGTACCGGAACAAGGTGGTAGCCAGTTGATCCCTGAAGGATTGGGTAAGCCCGGGGTGGTACATATGGTCACCAAGGGCGGGGCTGGGCAATTGGGCCTTTATCGTTTTGAAACCCAAATGACCCCAGGCAATGGCAAGCATTCAACCTCAGGCCTGGGTTCCAATACGCCAGCGAAGGAGGCGATCCGGGTCGGTTTCGATTACTTCAAAGGCAACCTGAATCGGGTCAGCGCAACGGCCAAATTCTCCGAGCATGAGTACCATTTGCATGTGGTCGAACTACATAACTCCGGCCCCAGCACCAAAACCAGTCTGGCTGCGCTGGTGGCGTTTTGTTCCATACTGATGGGCAAGCCGGTACAAGAGCAGATGGTGGTACTGGGTGACATGACGCTAGGCGGTGTGGTCAATCCGGTTGAGGATTTGGCCGGTAGTCTGCAACTGGCGATGGACAGCGGCGGAAAACGTGTATTGCTGCCGATGGCGTCTGCCTCGGATATTCCAACCGTACCGGCGGAGATCTTCTCCAAGTTTCAAATCAGCTTTTATGCTGATCCGGTGGATGCCGTCTACAAGGCATTAGGGGTTCAGTAGTCAGCCAAAAAAAGAAGTCTCAGGTAGGGTGAGGTATCCTGATTTTCACAGACAGTCCCGATTGTTACGATGAGACAATCGGGGGTATTGAATGAAATCGAGAGAACACTATTCACCAGAGTTTCGGGCAGAGGCGGTTCGACTGGTGTTGGAGCAAGGCCTTGGCCAAGCTGAAGCCGCCAGAAGGTTGGGTATTGCCAAAGGCACACTGAGCAACTGGGTGGTCGCAGCCAAAGGAGGAAAGGATACATCGGCCATTCCCGGAGCGCGTTCTGTCGCCGAGCTGGAGGCTGAAGTGGCCCGGCTACGCAAAGCTCTCGCACAAGCCAACATGGAGCGCGACATCATAAAAAAGGCCGCCGCGTACTTTGCTCAGGAGTCACTGCCAAGTACGCGTGGATAGCCAACCAACAGGACATCTATCCCATTTCCGTTATCTGTCGTGTGCTGGAGGTCTCTCGTGCGGGCTTCTACCACTGGCGCCAGCGTCCACCGTCACAGCGCCAACAAGAAGATGAACGACTCAAGGTCGCCATTCGGGCTGCTCACAGCAAGACGCGCCAGACCTATGGCGCATCGCGTTTACAAGCTGAGTTGGCCGCCGAAGGATTTTACGCTGGGCGGGACCGGATTGGGCGATTGCGCCGTGAAATGGGGTTGTCTTGCAAACAAAAGCGCAAATTCAAGGCGACAACCCATTCTGCTCATTCCCTGCCCGTGGCGGAGAATCTCCTTGGTCAGGTCTTTGCGCCGACGAAGCCCAACGAAGTCTGGACCGGTGATATCACCTATATCGCCACCGACGAAGGCTGGCTTTATCTGGCTGGTCTCAAGGATGTGTTTACCTGTGAGATAGTGGGTTATGCGATGGGAGAGCGAATGACCACCGGGTTGGTCAGTCAGGCGCTGTTTCGGGCTGTGCAGCAGAAGAGGCCACCCGTTGGGCTTATTCATCACACAGACCGGGGCAGTCAGTACTTGCCAAGGCTTACCGGGCTCTCCAGGTACAATTTGGCATGCAGACCTCCATGTCACGCAAGGGGAACTGCTTCGACAATGCCCCGATAGAAAGCTTCTGGGGGTCTCTTAAAAATGAACTGGTTCACCACCATAGATTCGAGACGAGAGCGGAGGCCAAGGCAGCGATTCAGGAATACATAGAGATTTTTTACAACCGCCAGCGTCGGCATTCACGACTTGGCAATGTCAGCCCGGCGGCGTTTAACAAGAGGTATTGGAGAACTGCTCAGGCTGCTTGATCCGGGACTGTCCGATCTTGTCAGGACACCTCATGATCTCGTTCACCCGCTGGGTGAGACGGCGCACGGTTTCGAGTTTTCCTGCTGCGGCGATGGGCTCGATGATCCTGATGGCTCGCTGTGCCTTTATTTCCATAATGGGCACAGTGCCGATCTCGGGGAACAGATACATTTCGAGCGAACGCCAGAGATCCTCGGCATATGCCGGGGTGACGGAAGGGCGTTTGACATCAAACCAGCGCTTGGCGACTGCTTCAAATGTGTGCTCGCTCTGTGATAATGCGGCGGATGCCTGCTCGTCACGATGATGTTGGGGATCGATGTTCTGAAGCAGCAACGATTTAGCTTCGGAGCGTTTCTCTCTCGCTTCAGCCAACGACATCTCCGGCCAGGAGCCGAAGCTGATCATGTTTCGCTGCTTCGTGAGAGGGCGGTAGTAACGCAGGCGCCACAACTTGGAACCATTGGGCTTGATGACGAGCTCCAGGCCAGCCCCGTCGCAGAGGGTGTATTCCTTCTCCTTGGGCTTGGCTGCTTTGATCTCGGTTGGGGATAAGGGACGGGTGATACGAGGCATAGGCATACGCTCCGGAAGGCATACAAAACGATATGCCTAACGATATGCCTAAAAGGGCTGGATGGCAACGCACCCCATTGGACAGCGTAAGACAACAAAAAACCCGCAAAGCCTTATGCTATGCGGGTTTCTTGGACTTCGTTGGTCACTGTTGGACCGGTATTTGGTGGAGCTGGGGGGATTTGAACCCCCGTCCAAAATTACTACATCCTTGGCACTACATGCTTAGTCACTCTTTACATTCGCCAACCCGCTGCGGAGAGACACGCCACGAATTGACTAGCTCGATTGGTTTTAATGCTTCCGCCCCGAGCAGGACTTCCACACGATCCTGTGAAGGATGACCTTCCGATTCCCTAGGACACAGGCAAGCTAGGGTAGAAGGGCTCTGCGCAGGTTATTAAGCTGCCAGTGCGTAGTTTTCGTCGTTTGCGACTATTTTTTTGCGGTTTATTAACGAGGCCTACCGCACCTCGGCATGCACCTTGGGTTTCGTGAATCTTGTCGAATCCAGAATCAGCCCCAAGTTGTTAAGAGGGATTGTACGCAAAAATCCTGCCATGGCAAGGCGTTGATGGTCATTCCCGCAGGGAGCTGCTCCGTTTGCCGATTTATTGTGCGCACGCCTGGCGGGAGCGGGTAAGCGGCGGGCCGGAAAAGAAAAAGTCCGGGCAGGAGCCCGGACCTTGCAGCATCAAGCGGATTAGCCGCGATGCTTGTTCTTCATGATGCGGGCTTTTTCCCGATCCCATTCGCGGGCCTTGGTGTCTTCGCGCTTGTCGTGCTCTTTCTTGCCCTTCACCAGGCCGATTTCGACCTTGACCCAGCACTGTTTCCAGTAGAGGGCGAGCGGCACGATTGTATAGCCCTGACGGGCGATCAGGCTTTCGAGCTTGTCGAGTTCACGATGGCTCAGCAGCAGTTTGCGGGTCCGGGTCGGGTCGCACACCACGTGGCTGGAGGCAGCCTGCAGCGGCAGGAAGCTGGAGCCGAACAGGTAGGCCTCGCCATCGCGGAAGATGACATAGGCTTCGCTGATGTTGGCCTTGCCCGCCCGCAGGGATTTGACTTCCCACCCTTGCAGGGACAGACCGGCCTCGATCTTCTCTTCGATGAAGTATTCGTGGCGCGCGGTTCTGTTGAGTGCAATGGTGTTGGACCCGGCTTTGTTTTTACTGTTTTTTTTGCTCATGACGGGCGATTTCCGGCAATGACTGGGAGGAGGGCATTATACGTGGGCAAGGGCGGCTGTAAAACGCGCAGCGGGTCAACTGATGGCTTTATGAGCAGTTTGACCGAGGTTTTACCTCCAAAAGCGCAAACATGGTGATAAAATCGCGGCGATTGGATGAGGAAAAGCCATGCCCCGTATTACTCGCAGTGCCCTGGTGATGTTCAGCGCAGAACAGATGTTCAGGCTGGTCAATGATGTTCACGCCTATCCGGAGTTCCTGCCCGGTTGTGTCGGCAGCCGTGTCCACGAAACCGGCGATGACTATATGACGGCCTCGGTCGATGTGGCCAAGGCCGGGATTGCCAAGACCTTTACGACCCGCAACCTGCTCGAGGCCAACCGGCAGATCAAGATGGAGCTGGTAGAGGGGCCCTTCAGCAAGCTGGCGGGCTGGTGGACCTTCACCCCGCTGGATGTGGATGCCTGCAAGGTGGAGTTCGATCTCGACTTCGAGTTCACCTCCAAACTCATCGAGCTGGCGTTTGGCCAGATCTTCCGCGACCTGGTGAGCTCCATGGTGCTGGCCTTCTCCAACCGCGCCAAGGTGGTGTACGGTGCCTGATCAACTCAATATCGAAGTGGTCTATGCCCTGCCTCAGCAACAGACAGTGCTGCGGCTGCGGGTGGCGCCGACCACGACGGTGCAGGCCGCCATCGAGCAGTCCGGCATCATGAGCAAGCATCCCGAGATCGATCTGGCGGTCAACAAGTTCGGCATCTACAGTCGACCGGTCAAGGGTTCCGAGTTGCTGCAAGATGGCGATCGCATCGAGATCTACCGCCCGCTCATCGCCGATCCCAAGGAGATGCGCAAGAAGCGCGCGGAAAAGGCCAAGGAGGAGGGGCGTGCCGACGTGGTGACCGGCGGCCGGCCCAATGCCAACCGCAAACAATCCGACTGAGTGCCTCTGGCACGACACCGCATCTAAAAAAGGCGCCTTGGCGCCTTTTTTGATCCCGTCATCCCGCCAAGCGGGGCGCTTCGTTACAGCTGGAGCAGCCGCTCGTTCTCGACCACTTCGCAGCCGGCGGGCTGGCGGGAGAGGGCGATCATGGCGCGGGCCACCTGGCCGGCCTCGATGGCGCGCCAGCGGCGCAACCTGCCGACCAGCAGCGGTTTCAGCAAGGGGTAGATGATCTGGAAAAACTGTTCAGAGCGGCGCGGCGGCTGGCGATCCCCCAGCAACATGGCGGGGCGCACGATGGCGAGCCGCTGCCAGGGCTGGGCCAGCAGGGCCTGCTCCAGCTCCCCCTTGGTACGGGGATAGAGGGCGGGGGAGTGCGGGTTGGCCCCCAGGCTCGAGACCACTACCAGCCGCTGGCAGCCGTGGCGGCGGGCCAGCTCGGCAAAGGCCAGCACATAGTCTAGATCGACCCGGCGAAAGGCCTCGGCGGAGCCGGCCTCCTTGCGGGTGGTGCCAAGGCAGCAGAAGGCGAGATCCACCGGCTCGGGCAGATTCACTTCGATCAGTTCATCGAAATTGACCGGCAGCCAGTGGTGGGCGGGCTGCGGCTCTCCTGGCTTGCGGCAGAGCAGGGTCAGTTCATGCTCCGCGGGCAGTTGCCGCACCAGCTCGCGGCCGATGAGGCCAGTGGCTCCGGCGATCAGGATCCGGCTCATGCTGCTCTCCCTGTGTGATTGAATCGAGGCCAGTATTGGGCGAGGGGCTGCCCGCTGCAAGGGGGTAATGGGTGGCCGGCGGCAATAAAACAAAACCGGCGCGAGGCCGGTTTTGTGGATGGGATCAGAGCGGGGTATGGAAGGCCGCTGGCAGCGGGAAGTCGCCGGTGACCGTGGCCAATCTGTCGTTGACGAAGGTCAGGGTGAGCTCCTTGCGCTCTTTTTCGCCGCGCCCCGGCTGGAATTCATAGAGGTAATACCAGGTGTTCGGGTCAAAGCCATCGCGCAGCATGGCGGAGCCCAGCACGAACTCGACCTGCTCGCGGGTCATGCCCTGGCGCAGTTTGTCGACCTGTTTTTGTTCCACATAGTTGCCCTGAGGAATATCGATGCGATAGACCAGGCTGCAACCGGACAGGGTGAGGGCGGTCAGGGCCGCGGCAATCAGGTGTTTCATCCGCATATCGAGTTCAGATCATCCATTCAAGTCTTTTTAAGCTCGGCAAATCATACCGGCTCCCTCTACGGAAGTAAAAAGCCATTGATCCATCAGCCAATAAAAAGGGCCGCCATGCGACCCTTTCTGCCCATTGCGCCCCCTTACATGGCGGCGCGGAAGATGGCGACGATCTCGTCGTGGCTCGCCTGTTTCGGGTTGGTGAAGCCGCAGGCGTCTTTCAGGGCGTTCTCGGCCAGCACGTTGAAGTCGTCGGCCTTGACGCCGAGCTGCTCCAGCCCGGCCGGGATCTTGACGTCGCGGGCCAGCTGCTGGATGGCGGCAATGGCGGCGGCGGCCCCTTGCTCCTCGGTCATGGCGCTCACGTCCACCCCCATGTGACGGGCCACGTCCTTCAGCCGACCGGCGCACACCAGGGAGTTGTAGGCCTGCACGTGGGGCAGCAGCACGGCGTTGCACACCCCGTGCGGCAGGTCGTAGAAGCCGCCCAGCTGGTGGGCCATGGCGTGCACGTAACCCAGGCTTGCGTTGTTGAAGGCCATGCCGGCCAGGAACTGGGCGTAGGCCATCTGTTCGCGGGCATGCAGATCGTCGCCGTGGTTGACCGCGGTGCGCAGGTGTTTGGCGATGAGCTGGATGGCCATGATGGCGCTGGCATCGGTCACCGGAGTGGCGATAGTGGAGACATAAGCCTCGATGGCGTGGGTCAGCGCATCCATGCCGGTGGCGGCGGTGAGGCCGGCCGGCTTGGCCAGCATCAGCTCGGGGTCGTTGACCGACATCAGCGGGGTGACGTGCTTGTCGACGATGGCCATCTTCACGTGGCGGGCCTCGTCGGTGATGATGCAAAAGCGAGTCATCTCGGAGGCGGTGCCGGCGGTGGTGTTGATGGCGATGAGCGGCAGTTGCGGCTTGGCGGAGCGATCCACCCCTTCGTAATCCTTGATGCTGCCACCGTTGGCGGCCACCAGGGCGATGCCCTTGGCGCAGTCGTGGGGCGAGCCGCCCCCCAGCGAGATGACGCAGTCGCAGCCATTGGCCTTGAGCATGGCCAGGCCCGCTTCCACGTTGGTCATGGTGGGGTTGGGTTTGGTCTCGTCGAAAACTGCGCTTTCAATGCCATGTTCTGCCAGCAGGCCGGCCACCTTGGCGACCACGCCAATCTGGTTGAGGATCTTGTCGGTGACGATCAGCGCCTTGCGATGGCCATAACCCTTGATATCGGCTGCCGCTTCTTGCAGGCAGCCTGCTCCCATCAGGTTGATTGCGGGAATGTAGAACTTGAATGTCGCCATGATGGACTCCGTATGATTAGCCATTAAGTGGTATACGGGCGCCAACATAGCACCGTCAGGGGGGATGAAAAGGGGTCAATAGTATCTGCTTTGCAACTTTATGGACTCGATCACGTACCGGAAACATGGGCCGCGACAGGGATTGACAAGCGCGCTAGCCTGTTCGCGAACAGAAAAACGTTTTTCAATTAATTCATCAAGTTAGCAAACGTTTTGCGCCGAATTTGTGGCTGTCAATGCAAGGAAGTGTGAGATGCTTCAAGGAATTGGAAAGCGCTTTCGACCATAGTTGGCGCCTCCCCGACGAGGGGAGTGAAGGCTTGAAAGTACCATAAAGAATCACCTTAACTTGCCCCTGACCATGCTGGTGGGGAGCAACCAGGAGTCCACTATGTCTGATGTATTTCACTTGGGTTTGAAAAAAGCGGATCTGCAAGGCGCCACCCTGGCGATCGTTCCCGGTGACCCCGAGCGCGTGAAGCGCATCGCAGAGCTGTTGGATAACCCGGTGCACCTGGCCAGCCATCGTGAATTCACTACCTGGCGCGGCGAGATGGACGGCAAGGCCGTGATCATCTGCTCCACCGGTATCGGCGGCCCGTCCACTTCCATCGCGGTGGAAGAGCTGGCTCAGCTGGGCATCCGTACCTTCCTGCGCATCGGCACCACCGGCGCCATCCAGCCGCACCTGAACGTGGGCGACGTGATCGTCACTACCGGCTCCGTGCGCCTCGACGGTGCCAGCCTGCACTTCGCGCCGATGGAGTTCCCGGCCGTGGCCGACTTCGACTGCACCACTGCGCTGGTCAACACAGCCAAGGAGCTGGGCTCCAAGCTGCACGTGGGCGTTACCGCCTCTTCTGACACCTTCTACCCGGGTCAGGAGCGCTACGACACCTTCTCCGGCCGCGTGGTACAACGCTTCCAGGGTTCCATGAAAGAGTGGCAATCCATGGGTGTGCTGAACTTCGAAATGGAGTCCGCGACGCTGCTGACCATGTGCTCCAGCCAGGGCCTGCGTGCCGGCATGGTGGCCGGTGTCATCGTGAACCGTACCCAGCAAGAGATCCCGAACGCCGAGACCATGGCGAAGACCGAATCTGATGCCATCAAGATCGTGCTGGGCGCTGCCCGCAAACTGATCTGATAGCCCTCTTTGTAACAAAGAGTACCGAGTGGGGGGTGGGGGCCGTTGCGAAAGCGCGGCCCCTATCTTTATCCGCCGTTTACCGCTTTTCCCCTTCTCCTTTTCCCCTCTTTTCTGCGTTACCCCTGTTGCCCCGTCATGGCCGCCAGCGCCAGCGCAAAGGGCGCCTCACAGCGGATCTGCATCGGCTCGCCACTGATCGGGTGAACAAAATCGAGCTCACTGGCGTGCAGCATCAGCCGCGGCGCCTGCTCGCAGCCGGGCGGCAGCAGGCCACCATAGAGGTCGCAACCAAGAATGGGATGACCCAGCTGCCGGCTGTGGATACGCAGCTGATGGGTGCGGCCGGTCTCCGGCACCAGTCTGACCCAGGTCAGCGGCACGGTTTGTCCCTGAATCTGCTGCTCCAGCCGCTCAATCACTTGATAGCGGGAGCGGGCGGGCTTGCCGCTGACGGCGCAGATGCTCATCAGCGGAAACAGCGCCGGATCCTTGGCGATGGGGGCGTCGATCACCCCTTCGTCTTCGGCCAGGTGGCCGCACAGCAGGGCGCTGTAAGCCTTGCTCACGGTGCGCTGGCTGAACTGGTGGCAGAGCAGGGCGTTGATGGCCTTGTTCCTGGCCACCAGCATGATCCCCGAGGTGCCAAAATCGAGGCGATGGACCAGGGCGCAACCGGGATAATCCTGCACCAGCCGGTGGTGCACCGAGTCGAGGTTCTGCGGGTTCTTGCCCGACAGGCTCAGTAGGCCGCTCGGCTTGTTGATGAGCAGCAGGTGCTCATCCTCAAACAGGAGCTCGATGGCGGCCGCACAGGGCGGGGCGATGAAGGTGTCGATGATGGCGGACATGGGGCGCACGGTCTGAAAAAGGAGGGGGATCATACCCGAACCGGCGGGGCACGGCGAATAACTGCAGGGGCGGCCCTCGTCTTGTGACTAACTGCTTGATAACGCAGGGAAGGGGCCATTTTGTGACCCCTTCCAGAGTTAATGCAGCCGCGGCTTGCTAAGGTATGGCTCCCTGTCATGTTGTAAGGAGCCTGTCCATGGCGTTGCCCGTTATTCTCGATTGCGATCCCGGCCACGATGATGCCATCGCCCTCATCCTGGCGCTGGCCAGCCCCGAGCTCAAGGTGCTGGCGGTCACCACCAGCGCCGGCAACCAGACGCCGGACAAGACCCTCAACAACGCCCTGCGCATCCTGACCCTGCTGGGGCGTGACGACATTCCTGTGGCGGCGGGGGCTCCCAAGCCGCTGGCCCGCGAGCTTATCATCGCCGACAACGTCCATGGCGAATCGGGTCTCGATGGCCCCAAGTTGCCGGATCCCGCCTTTGCCCCCGTGTCCATGACCGCCCTCGAGCTGATGGCCAGCTGCCTGCGCGAGAGCCCTGAGCCCGTGACCCTGGTGCCGACCGGCCCGCTCACCAACATCGCCCTGCTGCTGGCGGCCCACCCCGAGCTCAAATCCAAGATCGCCCGCGTCGTGCTGATGGGCGGCGCAGCGGGAGCCGGTAACTGGACCCCGGCGGCGGAGTTCAACATTTATGTGGACCCGGAAGCGGCCGATATGGTGTTCAAGTCGGGGCTCCCCATCACCATGTGCGGGCTGGACGTGACCCACGAGGCGCAGGTGATGGACGAGGATATCGAACGGGTACGCGCCATCACCAATCCGGTGGCCCAGTGCGTGGCCGGGCTGCTCGACTTTTTCATGATCTACCACCGGGATCCCAAGTGGGGATTTGCTGGCGCGCCGCTGCACGACCCCTGTACCATTGCCTGGTTGCTGGCCCCCGCGCTGTTCCACGGGGTCGAGTGCCGGGTCGATATCGAGACCGGCGGCACCCATACTAGCGGCATGACGGTGGTGGATCGCTACGGTCTGACCGGCAAGCCGGCCAATGCGCTGGTGCTGCTGGGGCTGGATCGGGCCGGTTTTATCAATCTGCTGGTCACGCGGCTGCGGGCCTTTGACTGAACGCAGTTCCACTCTTGCAAGAAGGGGCGAAGCGATGTGGAAGACAGGGCTGGCACTGCTGGCCGGGTTGCAACTGACGGGGTGTGCCACGCCGTTCGAGTCGATGTGGCAGGGGCTGGCGACCTGCGAGCTGGATGATCTCTATCTCGACAGCGAGACCGGCAAGCCGGCGCACCCACAGCTCAACCACTACACCCCCTACAAGGTGGCGGACGGTTTCGCCTGGTACAAGACCCGCCAGGAGCTGCACGGCCTGCCCATCAGTGGTTTTCTCATTCCGGCCTCCACCTTCGAGGTGCACGCCCTGTTCGTGGATACCCCCATCGCCAACGCGCGCCGGCTTACCCACAATGCCTACGGCAGCGAGTTTTCCGACGAACAGAAGCACGACGAGGGGTTGGCCCCTTTGCTGCTGCGCGATCCCAACAACCCCAAACGCTCCATCATCGACTGCACCCGGGGCGAGAGCCAGGAGTCGCTGCCGGAGGAGCCTTTCCCCGAGTAGAAAGAAGGCCTAGGCCTTGGCAGAGATAAAAAGAGGGCCAGCCTTGTCGGCTGGCCCTCTTTCTATTTGGTGGATTGGCTCGGATTGCCCCCCAGTCACTTTTAGGGGTAACCCAGCGTCTCTTTGATGACCGGCAGCTGGGCTTTTATCCAGGCCGGGTTGATGGGTCCCCAGTCACTGATGCGATAGTGCCCCTGCAGATGGCGAGCCCCCTCGGTCTGCTCGAAGCCGCAGCTGATGTCCAGCTCGGCCAGGGCGCTGAGCGTATCCTGTGCGGTGCGGCGCGGCATGCCGGTCGCCTCCATGATGGCCGGTACCGTATCCGTGCCCTGGCTGATCAGCCAGGCCACGTAGAGCCGGCGATAGAAGCTGGTGCGCGTCTTGCTCGGCTCACTCATATCTCGTCCTCGAGACGATCGAAGTAGCGCCAGGTGGCGATGGCAGCCTTGCCCATCACCAGGGCCCAGATGCCGAACCAGAACCAGCGGAAGAAGCTCCAGGTAGAGGCGTCGGGCTCGGTGCTCTCAATCTTGGTGACGTTGGGGAACATGGAGAACATGTTGATGCGCCAGCCGTAGGAGGTGATGATGGCCAGCCGTTTTTCGAACTCCATCGACTTGGCCTTGGCCTGCACGTCGGCGGCGTTGAACTTGAAGTAGAAGGGCCATCCCCACTCGGTGTCTTCGTTGCGGAACACGCGGATCTTCTCGCCGGGACGCTCGGTATAGATGTAGTAGACGTCGGTGGTGGGGCCATCGGCCGGGTTCTTCTGGCTGATGGGGCCATCCTTGTCGGTGCGTTTCACCTCCACCCCTGTGATGGTGGCGATGGTGTGTTCCGGCAGGTAGTAGTCGAGCCAGATGGCGGTGACGAGGGCGATGAGCCCGAGGCCGATGAAGGCCGGTTTCTTGAAGGACAGCTTCATGATGATCTCGCATGAGGGGGAGTGACGTGCCTCTACCATACCCACATTTGGTGAGGTAGCCCAGCCCCCAATGAAGCCTGATCATAAAAAATAGCGTTTAAAACAATAACAAGTCGTCAGCGTCATTAACAGAGAGGCCCGCGTGCGGGGCCTCTCTGCTGGTCAGCGGGTTGGCGTCAGAGCTGGAACTGGGACAGTTGCTTGCGCTGCTGCTCGGCGAGCTGTGACAGTTCGTGACTGGCGGCGGCACTCTGGCTGATACCGGCCGCGTTCTGGTTCACGATCTCGTGGATGTTGGTGATGTTGCGGTTGATGTCGGCGGTGACGCAGGACTGCTCCTCGGCGGCGGTAGCCACCTGGGCGTTGGCGCCGTTGATCTGGTTGACCGCCTCCGTGATGCCGCCCAGCAGATCCTGCACCTGGCCGGAGAGCTGCTGGTTGTGGGCCAGGATGGCCAGGGTATCCTGCACGCCGCTGTTGGCGGAGAGGGATTGGCTCTGCAGCTGCTCGATGATGGCCTGGATCTCCTTGGTGGAGTCCTGGGTGCGGGCCGCCAGCATGCGCACCTCGTCGGCCACCACTGCAAAGCCGCGACCGGTTTCGCCGGCGCGGGCGGCCTCGATGGCGGCGTTGAGGGCCAGCAGGTTGGTCTGCTCGGAAATCCCCTGGATGACCTCGATCACCTTGCCGATCTGCTCGGACTGGGACTTGAGGCTGGCCACCACGGAGGCGGCGCTCTCCAGACTGTTGGCCATGCGGCTGTTGGCCTGGATGCTCTCGGCAAACAGCGCCAGCCCCTCTTCGACCCGCTGGTTGGCATCGCGCGCCAGCTCGTCGGCCAGGGCGGCGTTGTGGTTGACGTTGTCGGCGGTGCTGGCCAGCTCGGTGACGGCGGAGGCCACCTGTTCAGTCTCACCGCGCTGCTGCTGGGCATTGACCTCTGCCTGGGTCATCACGGCGGCGAGCTCGGTGGCGGCGGAGGCCACGTTGCCGCTGATGCCGGTCAGGGTGTTGATGGTGCTGCCAAGCTGGGTCAGGGTCTGGTTGATGTCGGCGGCCAGCTGGCTCAGCTCGTTGTTGCCGTTGGCGGCGGCGCGCACGTTGAAGCGGCCCTGGGCCACCGCGCGCATCACCTGCTGCAGCTGACCGATGGGGCGCACGATGCGGCCGGAGAGCCACCAGCCGCCAAACAGGGCGGCGGCCAGACTGGCTGCCATCAGCAGCAGGGTACGCAGCAGGGTGGCGTGGTAGTGAGCCTGCTCCTCGGCAATTTCAGCCAGGATCAGCTGGTTGACGTGGGCGGACATGGCATCGATCTGCTTGATGAGATCTTCCCCCAGATCGCGAAAGCGCAGGCGGGCCTGCTCATAGGCGGCAGGATCGCCGCCGCCCTGGTGCTTGGCGGCCAGCAGCGGCAGCATGTTGCTGCGGGTGTGGCCGAGGTAGGCCTGCAGGGCGGCCGCGACCCGGCTGTTGTCCTGCTCGGCACCGGCGATGGCCAGTCTGGCCAGGATGGCACCTATCTCCTGCTCCGCGGCGGAGAGCTCGCTGGGCAGCTGGGCAAAGCGGGTGGGATCGTAGAGGCCGTAGATGGCGTTGGTGCGCAGCCGGTAGGTGGCGTGGATCAGGGTGGCGATGTCGTCCTTGTGACGGGTCACGCTGGCGGTGGTCTCGTTCATGTCGTCGATGGCGCGGTCGATGCCCTGTTTGCCGATCCCGATCATCAGGATCATCAACAGGCTGGCGAGCAGGAGAGGGATGAGTACTTGCAGACGGATAGAGAGATTATTCAATGACATGAAAGATCCTGACCCAAAAGAGAAACAAGGCGGCATCTTACACAGGCGCGACAAAGCTTGTCACAGGTTTTTAAGGTGCAAAACCGGCTATTTGAAAAGGTTTTTTCTTGTGTTAAATGAGTGTGATAGGCAAGATCGTCGGTCTGTTACCATGGAGGTGTTGTGTGTCCGACTGGATCGATCCTGCCATTTTGGCGCTGTTTATTCCCACGTTCTTTTTTGTCTCCGTGACCCCCGGCATGTGCATGACCCTGGCGATGACCCTCGGCATGAGTCTGGGGGTGCGACGCACCCTGCACATGATGTGGGGCGAGCTCATCGGGGTCGGCCTGGTCTCTGTGCTGTCGGTGATCGGGGTGGCGGCCGTCATGCTCAACTACCCGGCGCTGTTTGCCGCCTTCAAATACGTGGGCGGCGCCTATCTCATTTGGCTCGGCATCCAGATGTGGCAGGCCAAGGGCAAGCTGGCGATCCCGGCGGATCTGTCGGCGGCCCAGGAGACGCGGCCACTGGCGCTGGCCATGCAGGGCTTCGTCACCGCCATCGCCAACCCCAAGGGGTGGGCCTTCATGGTCTCCCTGCTGCCCCCTTTCATCAATGCGGCCAAGCCGATGACCCCCCAGATCAGCGCCCTGGTGGCCCTGATCCTGCTCATCGAGTTCTCCTGCCTGCTGCTCTACGCGAGCGGCGGTCGCACCCTGCGCCACTTCCTCGCCAAGAGCGGCAACGTCACCCTGATGAACCGGATCGCCGGCTCTCTCATGCTGTTTGTCGGGGTCTGGCTGGCGCTGGGTTGATACCGCACTTGCCAGCTGGTCTGTTACTGCCGAGAAGCCCCGCCATGCGGGGCTTTTTCGTATGCTGGCGGGCGGTTGGCCACATTTGCTTACATTTATCCGGTTTGCAAACGGCCGGGATGCCGTCAGTC
This sequence comes from Aeromonas dhakensis, assembly GCF_002285935.1. Taxonomy (NCBI): domain Bacteria; kingdom Pseudomonadati; phylum Pseudomonadota; class Gammaproteobacteria; order Aeromonadales; family Aeromonadaceae; genus Aeromonas; species Aeromonas dhakensis. The sequence continues at coordinate 4,045,481 of NZ_CP023141.1, read as the reverse complement.
TCGAATGGCATTCTCTTGCCCCTGCGAGAGGGTGCACAGGGTCCGTTTATTAACATTTCGAGCAAGGAAATTTAAGGATGATGAGGCTGACCAGTATTGCATTGCTCCTGTTTGCCGGCGCGGCGGCTGCCGGCAAAGAGAGGAACCTCGATTTCTACAACATCAAGGAGCCGCAACTTATCGAGCTGTTTGCCCGCCAGCAGGGGGCGCCGGGTCAGACGATCAAGACCTTCTCCAGCCTGTTTCTGGGCAATCCCTATGTGGCCAACCGGCTGGTGGGGTCGAACGAGGTGCAGGAGAAGCTGGTGGTGGATTTTGGCGGGCTCGATTGCTTCACCTATCTGGACTACGTCGAGTCGCTGCGTCGCGCAACGAGTGTGCATCACTTCATCGAGAACCTGATGCACACTCGTTACGTGAATGGTGAGGTCAACTATCTGACCAGAAAGCACTTCTTCTCCGACTGGGTGCATGGTGACAACAAGGTGAGCGATGTGACTCATCTGGTGGGCGGCGCCGCGGTGACCACCGCCAAGCTGCTCAACCAGAAGGCCGACGGCGGCCACTACATTCCGGGGCTGGGGGTGACGGCGCGGGACATCACCTACATTCCGTCCGCCAGCATCGACGAGAACACCCTGAGTCTGCTGGAAGAGGGGGACTACATCGGCATCTACACCGATCTGGCCGGGCTCGACGTCACTCACACCGGCATCTTTATCCGCGGTGAGAACGGCCCCGTGCTGCGCAATGCCTCCTCCCTCTCGAGCAAGATGCAGGTGGTGGACTCTCCCTTCCTGGAGTATGTGCAGAACAAGCCGGGGATCCTGGTCTATCGGCCGCAGGCCGAGGACGCGAGCTCCTAGGGAGGGGCCCTGGCCGAGATGAGCACGCCTTGCGTCTGACAGAAAGAGAAGCCCCGGGCAGTGCCCGGGGCTTTTTGTTGGCGGCGCCCCTCAACGGGGTTTGAAGCGGGCGACCCAGGGATTGGCGGTGAGACCGTGCAGGATGACGCTCAGTATGATGGTGCAGAGCACGGTGGCGATGATGGGGCGCTGGCCGAGGAGGGCCGGCTCATTTTGCAGCACCATCACCGCAAAGACGATGCTGGCCAGCCCCCGCGGCCCGAACCAGCCGATGAAGAGCTTGAGTTCAAGCTTGAGGCCGGTGCCGAGCAGGCTCAGCCAGACCGGCACCATGCGCAGCAGGGTGAGGCTGGCGGCGGCATAGAGCCAGTATTGCCAGTGCAGCAGCTCTGCCAGCATGGGCATCAGGGTGGCGCCGAACACCATCCAGATCACCACAGAGAGCAGATCCCCGTATCCCTCGCAGCTGTCCAGGTAGGCGTGCTTGTGCTCCCCCAGTTTGCGGCCCATCAGCAGGCCGCCGACGAAGGCGGCGATGAAGCCGCTGCCCCCCAGGGTCTGGGCCAGCGCGAAGCAGAGCAGGGCCAGCCCCGGCATGGTGAGCTGGCGCCAGAGCGGCAGCTGCCAGCCGTTGAGGTAGGAGGTCTTGAGCAGGCGCAGGGTGAAGGTGGTGAGCCCCCAGGCCACCAGCAGGCCGATGCCGATCTCCTCCAGCAGCAGGGTGATGGCCAGCAGGCCGGTGCCACTGTGCTGTTCGGTGGGGGCGATGAGGGCGAGCAGCAGGAGCAGCACGGGCACGCAGATGCCGTCGTTGAGGCCGCTCTCCTGGTTGAGCCCCTCGCGGATGGGGGCGGGCACCGCCGGGTTGCTCACCACCGCCTTGCCGAGCGCCGCATCGGTGGGGGCGAGTATGGTGGAGAGGATGGCCAGCTCCAGCAGCGGCAGGTCCGGGTAGACCCAGCGGCCGAACAGGGTGCCGGCCGCCAGGGTGAGCGGCAGGCCGATCAGCAGCAGCCGGATGGGCAGGCTGCGGTTGGCCAGCAGCACCTGCCAGTTGGTGTTGGCCGCATCGCTGAACAGCACTATGACCAGGGTCAGCTCCGCCAGCAGTTTGATGCCGTCGCTGTCGATGGAGAGGGAGAGCAGCTCGATGCCGCCCGGCCCCAGCAACCAGCCCATCAGCAAGAACAGCAGGGGGCCGTTGATGAGGCGGGATTCAAAACGCCCGGCGATCAGGCTGTAGATGAGCAGGAAGGCGGCGATCACCGCCAGGTTCTGGTAAATCAGGGACGCGTCCATGCTGCCTCCTGTGGCAATGTGCCTGGGTGGGGATCAGTCGGTGAGACAGTCCGGGTCGAACACGTACTCGCCATCGAGCCAGCGCAGGATCTCGTCGACGCAGGATTGGTCGCGAAACGGCAGGTAGCGAGCCTTGAGGTGAGTCACCTGCTCAGGGGTCAGCTGGGCCAGCCCTATGTCCTGAAACAGCGGCAGGTCAGCCTGGATCATGGCGGAGATCTGCGGGCCGCAGGTGGCGTTGAGGGAGGCGTGCAGCGCCTTGTCCGGGTCGTACTGCTTGCCGAGCCGGTAGCTCATGGGCAGGGTGGCCAGCGGCAGGGCCGACAGCGCCGCCTGTTTCATGGGGTTGACCGCATGGCCGTTCACGAGATCCGCCAACTCCGCCGGGCGGTTTTCGAAGGCGCGCAGGTGCAGGAAGCTGCTGGCCTTGCTGCCGTCGTTGACCGGGTAGTTGTCCCACAGAAACGGCTTGCGGTGCAGCCACTCGGCCGCCTGGCGCAGGTGGGCCGCCGGGTACTCGCTGGAGCAGACCTTGGGGCCGGTCCAGAAGATGTCGATGCGCCGATCCAGCCCCTGCCCCAGATCCTGCAGATAGTGGGGGGGCATGGCGCCGAACACCTTCTCCAGTACAGGATCCGTGCTGTAGTAGCTGGGGCAGAACAGCAGCCGGCCGGCACCGGTATGGGCCGCGATGTCGTGGGTGATGGTGAGCTGCCAGTGGGCGAGATCCGGGGTATCCCCCTTCATGTCGTCAAACAGGATCGCCAGGATGTCGGGCTTGAGCTCCTCCTCGATGAGCCGCACCTTCTCCAGCAGGGCCGGTCGCTGGCGGGCATAGTCGTGGTGAGCGCCCATGGGGCTCAGCCCCACCCCGAAGGCGAGGCCGTTGTCACGGCACTGGCGGGCGAGCTGGCGCAGCGCCTCGAGCTGGGCGGCAGGCCAGGGCTTGGCCCAGTGCTTGCGCAGATAGCCATCCTCTTTCGGGGCATAGAGATAGAAGCCGTAACCGTGGCGGGGCAGCCACTGGGCGTAGCGGGCGCGGGCTTCCCAGCTCCAGCCCTTGCCAAAGAAGCCCTCGATCACCCCCAGGTTGGGCGAAGGGGGTTGCAGGCCGGACAACAGGGTTTGGTAAGGCATAGATAACTCCCTTCTCGCAGAGGACGAGGCAGACGGCGATCAGACCGGATCTTCTTCCAGAAAACGCACCCCTATCTTGCGGGGTTCACCCTCTTCCATTTCGGCAACGGTCCAGATCAGCCCCTGCCATTCGACGTGGTCGCCGACCACCAGATTATCGCCCAACTGCTGTGCAATAAAATGGCCAAGGGTCTGATCCGCCACTTCGCTCACATCCAGCCCGTACAGCGGTGCCAGATCCACCAGCTTGGCGGCCGCCTCCAGCAGGAAGTCACCGAAGAAGCGGGGGCCCAGATCCTGCTCCGGTGCCTGGCTGAACAGCTGGCCGAGGGCCGGCAGGTCGCGTTCGTGGCCGATGACGCAGAGGATGTCGTCGGATTGCAGACAGGTACTGCCCGAGGGGTGCAGCAGCTCCTGCTCGCGGAACAGGGCACAGATGCGGGTGCCCTTGGGCATGCGCAGATCCCGCAGCGGCGAGCCGATGCACCACTTCTCGTCGCTCAGGCGATAGACGAAGGTCTCCCACTGGCTGTCGAGATCGATCTCGAGCCCGGAGCGGTTGATGGGCGAGGGGGGGGCCGGCACTTCGACCCGGGCGAGGCGGGAGGCCAGCGGCAGCGAGCTGCCCTGCAGGATCAGCGAGACCAGCACCACGAAGAAGGCGACATTGAAGTAGAGCTGGGCATTGGGCAGCCCCGCCATCATGGGGAACACCGCCAGAATGATCGGCACCGCGCCGCGCAGGCCGACCCAGGAGATGAACCAGCGCTCGCGGGGGGCGAAGTTCTTGAACGGCAGCAGGCCGATCCAGACCGAGATGGGGCGGGCGAACAGGATCATCCACATGGCCAGCGCCAGCGCCGGCAGGGCGATGGGCAGCAACTTGTGGGGGGAGGCGAGCAGCCCCAGCACCAGGAACATGCCGATCTGGCTGAGCCAGGTCAGGCCGTCCAGCACCGACAAGGTGGTGCTGCGACTGCGCAGGGAGAGGTTGCCGAGCAACAGGCCGGTGAGGTAGATGGCCAGGATGCCGCTGCCGCCTACCGCCGTGGTGAGGGCGAAGATGAGCAGGCCGCCGCTGACGGTGAGCAGCGGGTAGAGGCCGGGGGCCAGCCGGGCGCTGTTGATGAGTTTCCACAGCAGCCAGCCGGCGCCAAGGCCGATGCCGGCTCCCAGCCCGAACTGCTTGAGCAGTTGCAGCAGCAGAAAGCCGCCATCCAGCCCCTGCTGAGCGGTGGCCAGCACCTCGATCAGGGTGACGGTAAGAAACACCGCCATGGGATCGTTGCTGCCTGACTCTATCTCCAGGGTGGCGCTGACCCGCTCGTTGAGGCTGCGCCCGCCGAGCAGGGAGAAGACCGCCGCCGCATCGGTGGAGCCGACGATGGCGCCGATCAGCATCCCCTGCAGCAGGTTGAGGTCAAACAGCCAGGCGGCGGCGAGGCCCGTCAGGCCGGTGGTGATGGCCACCCCGACCGTAGCCAGCGACAGGGCGGGCCAGAGCGCGACTCGAAACGAGGAGACCCGGGTGCGCATGCCGCCGTCCAGCAATATGATGGCGAGCGCCAGGTTGCCCACCAGGTAGGCGATGGAGTAGTCGGCGAAGTGGATGCCACCGGGGCCGTCCTCACCGGCCAGCATGCCGACGGCGAGGAAGATCACCAGGATGGGGATACCGAGACGGGAGGAGAGCGCGCTCAACAGGACACTGGCACCCACCAACAAGGCCGCGACGAGGAAGAAACTGTTGATGGTGACGGCATCCAATGGCGAACTCCTTCTGTCAAAATGCAAATCAGGCACATTATATGCAGTTTGACCGGCTCCGTGTGGCTTAATTGTGCATTTATTTGCAGTTTTTTACATTTTCAGTGCGATTGCTGCGAAGGGTTCTGGCCATCAAAAGGGGGTCTGCGGGGTGATCAGAGAGGTCGGCAACGTGATGATGTTCACAAAACGGACACAGGAGGGAAGATGAGCGCCGCAGCGGGCAGCAAACGGCAGGGGCCCACGCCGGGCCCCTGCTGACGGAGGTCGTCAGTCGTCCTCGTCGTCCTTCACTTCCCGGATCTTGTCCTTGTAGCGGGGCAGCTCTTTCTCCAGTCGCTTCATGTCCTTGATGGCGTTGAGAAACAGGCCGAGCAGGAAGAGCAGGGGCAAGCCTATCCAGAGCCAGAGGTTCATGTGCTACTCCTTTCGTCGGTGGCCAGGGTGACATAGCGGGCCAGGATCTCGTCGAGGTTGGCCAGTATGGTCGCCTTGCCTTCAATATCCGCCTGTTGCAGGCAAAGTGCCAGCGCGGCCGGGTCGAGCCGCTGCTCGCGGGACTCAGGCGCAAAGCTGAGGTGCCAGGGCTCGTAGGCGACGCCGCTGCCGGTATCGGCCGGCTTGGCATAGGGCAGGAAGAAGCCGAAGTCGTTCATACGATCCTCCAGCCACTCGCTCAAGTCGGCAAACCAGCCCCCCTCCTCATACTCCCAGGGCTCCAGCGCCAGCCTGGTACCGGCGGGCAGACAGTCCGGGTCGTAGATGTCGAGATCGGTGCCCCAGTGGTGACGGCTGGTGCCGGGCAGGGCGCTCCAGTGCAGGATGGCGTGCAGCCGCTCCTCGTCGCTCAGTTGCAGGGCGTCGATGGGCTGGCTATGGGCATCGAGCAGCGGCCGCTCGCCGCGCCACTTGCCGTTCCAGATGGCGAGCTGGCGCTCGAAGCCGCGCCAGCTGGAGGCGGGCTGCAGGTTGAAGCCGGCGTGGGCGGCGGCCACCTGCATGTCATTGAAGGCCGCCGCGGTGGCGGCCGTCAGCCGGTGCGGGCCTTGCCCCACCAGGATGAGGTGACCCTCATCCTGGCCCAGTAGCTGATCCTGGGTCATGCCAGCAACCTCGCGAGCACCCCTTGGTACATGTCTGCCAGCAGATCCAGATCGTCCGCCTTCACGCACTCGTTCACCTTGTGGATGGTGGCGTTGACCGGGCCCAGCTCGATCACTTCGGCGCCGGTGGGGGCGATAAAGCGCCCGTCCGAGGTGCCGCCGGTGGTGAGCAGGGCCGGCTGCTGGCCGTTCACCGCCTCGATGGCAGAGACCGCCGCCGCCAGCAGCTTGCCGGTGTCGGTGAGGAAGGGCTGGCCGGAGAGGGTCCACTTGATCTGGTAATCCAGACCGTGCCGCTCGAGCAGGGCCTCGACCCGCTCGCGGATCGCGGCATCGGTGAGCTCGGTGCTGAAGCGGAAGTTGAACTGGACGTGCAGTTCGCCGGGAATGACGTTGGAGGCGCCGGTGCCCGCCTGGATGTTGGCGATCTGGAAGCTGGTGGGGGGGAAGTAGGCGTTGCCCTGATCCCATTCGATGGCGGCGAGCTCGGCCAGCGCCGGGGCCGCCTTGTGGATCGGGTTGTCCGCCAGATGGGGGTAGGCGACATGGCCCTGCACCCCGCGTACCAGCAGATCGCCGGTGATGGAGCCGCGCCGGCCGTTCTTCACCACGTCCCCCACCACTGCGGTGGAGGAGGGCTCGCCGACGATGCACCAACGGATCTTCTCGTTACGGGCCTCCAGGGTGTCGATCACCCGGGTGGTACCGTTGATGAAGGGCCCCTCCTCGTCGGAGGTGATGAGAAAGGCAATCGACCCAGCGTGATCCGGATGCTCGGCCACAAAGCGCTCGACCGCCACCACCATGGCGGCCAGCGAGCCCTTCATGTCGGCGGCACCACGGCCGTAGAGCACGCCATCCTGGATGGTCGGCTCGAACGGCGGGGTATGCCATTTGTCCAGCGGGCCGGCGGGCACCACGTCGGTGTGGCCGGCGAAGCAGAACAGTGGCCCTTCGCTGCCGCGGCGGGCCCAGAGGTTGGTGGTGTCTTCGAACACCATGGGCTCGATGACGAAGCCGAGCTTGGCGAGGCGCTCCGCCATCAGGGTCTGGCACCCTTCATCCAGCGGGGTAACGGAGGGGCGGCGGATCAGATCCTTGGCCAGTGCGATGACATCCGACATCGTTTTTCCTTAACGAGAGAAGAGGGATTGGTAGTGATCGGCCTTGAAGCCCAGAGTCAGCTCGCCGTCTTGGTCCAGCAGCGGGCGCTTGATCATGGCCGGGTGCTCCAGCAAGAGGGCACGGGCCTTGGCGGTGTCGAGCCCCTGCTTGGCTTCGTCCGGCAGGGCGCGAAAGGTGGTGCCGCGGCTGTTGAGCAGCGCCTCCCAGCCGAGCTGGTTCAGCCAGCGGTCGAGGTCGGCCGGGTTCAGGCCGTCGGCCCTGTGGTCGTGAAATCGGTAGTCGATGCCGGCCTGCTCCAGCCACTTGCGGGCTTTCTTGATGGTGTCGCAGTTCTTGATGCCATAGAGGGTGGTGGCCATGGGGAGTCCTTTGTCTGCGGGCATGGGCCCGGAAAGCCGAAACTTGAGTCCTGAAACGGGAAATCAAGAAGAGGCCCGATTCTGGCATTGTGGCGATCCCAAGGCAACGCCGATGCGCATGGGGGAGGTTAGGCGAGGCGCTGGTCGGGCCTGGGAAGAGGGGAAAAGTACCCGGCGCAGGACGCGCCGGCGGGTATCAGAGTTCGCTCTGGGTGCGACACCAGAGGTGCAGTTCGGATTCGAACCAGTTGAGCATGGCGTTGTTGTCGTCGCGACGATGACGAATGAGGCTCACCTCGAAGGTGGGCAGGGCGAAGCGGGTCTCGTACTCCACCAGATCCAGCAGCGGCATCAGCGGACGCAGCACCCGGGCAGGGGAGGTGAGCAGCAGAGGCGCGCACGGCAGGATGAAGGGGGCCGCCAGAAAGCTCTGCACTATCAAGGGGGTGTGCCGGGTCATGCCGTGGGCGGCCAGCAGATCATCGACGATGCCCCCTTCGCTGCCGCGGGGGGCGACCAGCAGGTGCTGAGCCTGGGCGAAGGATTCGATGCACAGCACCTGGCCCTGCAGCGGGTGGCTGCGGTGGGCGGCGCAGATCAGCTTGTCCTCGAACAGCGGGATGCGGCGAAAACGGCCGGGCACCTCGTCCTGTTTGCTGATCACCATGCTGATGACCCCTTCGTCGAGCTGGCTCTCGTAGTCCGCATTGAGCGGCACCATGTGGATGCGCAGGTTGGGCGCCTGCTGCTGCAACCGGGCCAGCAGGCTCGGCATCATCACGTACTCCACATAGGTGTGGGCCCCGATGCGCAGCACCCCCTCGAACTGGGCGGGGTCGAGCTGCTCGGGGGGGCTGAAGGTCTGCTCGATGTCGCGCAGGATCTCCCGCAGCGGCAGCAGCAAGGCTTCCGCCCGGGCGGTGGGTTCCATGCCCTGGGGAGTGCGGATCAGCAGGGGATCGTCATAGAGCAGACGCAAACGGGCCAGTGCCCGGCTGACGGCCGGCTGGCTCATGGCGAGCCGTTCGGCGGCCTTGGTGGTGTTGCGCTCCTCCAGCAGAGCCTTGAGCACCACCAGCAGGTTGAGGTCGACGCCTCGTAAATTCATTCTGTGCATAATGGAATACTAATAAATCATTTCCTTAAGCAGGGCCTTCACTTTAGTCTCATTTCCCGTCGATGGTCAGCATGAAGCTTGGGTAAATCAGCGATTTATGCAAACCCATGTTGTCCTGTTACCTCTTTCGCGTGGTGCCGGAGGTGGCAAGATTCGACAGCCTGAACTCTTTACTCTGGTCATCCAGAGCGTTGCTTGCTTAGTACCCGCCGTCTCGGCGGGTTTTTTTTGCCTGCGGTTCAGGAAAAAGGGGCCCGAAGAAGTACAAAACGCGCCGGTGGGCGCGTTATGGTGAGGGGCTGAGCACTCAGGGCGCAACCGGCCACTGGTAGTCAAACACCTTGGCCCGCTCCCAGGGGGCGTCCGGCAGACTGGAGGAGAGGCCGGTATATTTGCCCACATCGTCCACCACGATGGCGGAGAGGATCGGCAACTGGTGCTCGGTGCAGTACATGCGGATGCGTTGCAGCAGGGTGCGCAGCTCATCCTGGCAATTCTCCAGCCCGGCCTGCCTGGCCAGCTTGGAGTAACGAATGGTGGTGCGTTCCTTTGCAGACTCGACGAGGATGTCCCATAGCTTGTAGTCGCAGGTCGTCATGCCTGCGGTGGCTCGGTCTGTCATAACTCTCTCCGGCGCGAAACGGTCTCTGTGTGTCGTTGCGCATCTTGGCCAGTTCACTGGCCCCTGACGTTGATCCAAAGCAAAAAAGCCTGAGGTTATTCGCCAGAACGCGTGGCAAAGGGATTCTAAAGGTTTGCCTTTAGTTTAAAAGACCGTTTTTTGTTAAGTGTGTAGCATTTTATTTTATCGAAGTGCGGTCAAGCCATCTTTCTTGACAGGGATCAATGGGAAAGCGCGGTCAGACCACTAGATTTCGCTCCTCGATAATTTTATCAGGAGTGAATGTTTGGAACTCGTCTTCGTCTTGCTCGTCCTGCTGGCCGTGGTCTACGGCATCGTCAAGGATTACAACCCGCAGGCGGTGCTGGCACTGGCCGGCATGGCCATCTTCACTGTCGCCTACTGGTTGGGATTGCACCCCATTCTGCCCGCCGACAAGAGCACCGGCTTCGCCCTGTTCGACCTGTTCGAGGTGTTCAAGGGGATCTTCTCCTACCGGGCGGCGGGCCTCGGCCTCACCATCATGGCGGTGGCCGGCTTTGCCACCTACATGTCCCATATCGGCGCCTCCCAGGCGCTGGTGCGGGTGGCAGTCAAACCGGTGGCGGGCATCCAGTCCAGCTACCTGATGCTGGCCATCTGCTACCTGGTGGCGGTGTTCGTCTCCCTGTTCGTCACCTCCGCCACCGGCCTTGGCCTGCTGCTCATGGTCACCATGTACCCGGTGATGCGCAACCTCGGCATCAGCCCGGCCTCCGCCTGCGGCGTCATCGCCACCTCCCAGGCGTTCGAAATCGGCCCGACCCAGACCAATGCCATCTTCTCCGCCGGCCAATCCGGTATGGATCCCACCAGCTATTTCGTCGACTACCAGATCTGGCTGGTGGCCCCCATGTTGCTGGTGACCATGGTGCTGCACTTCTTCTGGCAGCGGCACTGTGACCGCCAGGATGGCTGGGATCCGGCCCAGCATCGGGGCGAGCACGCCGAGCTGGACGAGAAAGGGGCAGACGAGGTGCCCGCACCGACCTGGTACGGCCTGCTGCCCATCATCCCCTTCGTGTTGATGATGACCTTCTCCAAGCTGCTGGTGAGCGACATCAAGATGAGCGTGGAGGTGGCCATGCTGCTGTCGGTCTTTATCGGCATGTTGTGCGAGCTGCTGCGCACCCGCTCGGTGCGCAGCGCCTTTGCCGGGCTCTCCAGCTTCCTCGACGGCATGGGCAAGGTATTCGGCCCCGTGGTGGCGCTCATTGTCTGTGCCGAGCTGTTTGCCGAATCCCTCAAAGCCATCGGTGCCATCGATACCCTGCTGCACTCGGCCAGCAACGCCGGCATCGGCAGCGGTCTGATGACCCTGGTGATGGTGGGGCTCATCATGGTGGCGGCGGTCATCATGGGCTCGGGCAACGCGGCTTTCTTGAGCTTCTCGACCCTGGCCCCCGCGGTGGCGGCCAAGTTCGGCGTGCCGGCGGTGACCATGCTGTTGCCGATGCAGCTCGCCTCCAGCATCGGCCGCACCGTCTCCCCGATTGCGGCGGTGCTGATCGCCTGTGCGGGCATCGCCAAGGTCTCCCCCTTCGTGGTGGTCAAGCGCACCTGCGTGCCCATGGCGGGGGCGCTGGTGACGGCATTGACCTTCAACTATCTGCTGTTTATGTAAGCGGGTGGCGGACGGCACGGGTCGTTCGCCCCTTTCACTCGGCTGTCGGACGGGAGGCGTGCCTTCCCGTCCCAGGAGATGACAATGACAGACTCTCGCAACGCTTTTTCTCTGGGTGCCTACCTGGCGGATCTGGCACCCCTCATCAATCTCGATTGCGGTACCCGCACCCCGGCCGGGGTGGCGACGGTGGCCGACATCATGACCGAGAAATATGAGGCCATCGGCTGGCAGGTGACCCGCCACCAGTTCGCCGCCGAGTGCGGTCCCTGCCTCGAGGCAACCAATGCCCCCGGCGCCAGCCATTACGACGTGATGCTGGTGGGCCACATGGACACCGTCTTCCCGGTGGGGACGGCGGCCAAGCGCCCGTTGAAAGTGGAAGGCAATCAGGCCTTTGGCCCTGGCGTGTCGGACATGAAGAGCGGCCTGCTCTCCACCTGGTATGCCCTCGAGGGGATGGACCCGGCCGTGCTGGCCAGGCTCAAGGTGCTGGTCTGCTGCAATTGCGACGAGGAGATAGGCTCCCCCTGGTCCAAGGAGTGGCTGGTAGAGAAGGCCAGACAGAGCGGCTGCGTGCTGGTGGCCGAGGCGGCCCGCCCGAACGGGGATCTCATCAGCGCCCGCAAGGGCAATGCCAAGTACCGCATCACCTTCCACGGCAAGGCCTCCCACGCCGGCTCGGCGCTGAGCGAGGGGATCTCCGCCATTACCGAGCTCGCTCATTGGGTGCTCGCCATCAACCAGCAGGTCAACCTCGACACCGGCACCACCATGAATGTCGGCGTGGTACAGGGCGGCACCGGCGTCAACGTGGTGCCGGACTTTGCCGAGGCGATCGTCGATCTGCGCTTCTGGAGCAATGAAGAGGCGGCAGCGGTGCACGAGCGGCTCACCTTTATGGCCAACAACCCCTTCCTTGCGGGCTGTCGGGTTGAGGTGGATCGCCAGACCTTCAAGCCGGCGATGCGCCCAAGCGGCGACACCGAGGCGTTGATGGCACTGGTGGAGGCGGCTGCGAAAGAGGAGGGGATCTCCTTCAACTGGCTGGAGGCCGGTGGCGGCTCCGATGCCAACTTCACCGCCGCGGCGGGCGTGCCGTCCCTCGATGGCTTCGGCCCCATGGGCGGCGGCTTCCACTCGGAGGCGGAGTTCCTGCTGCTGGAGAGCATAGAACCGCGCATCCGCCTGCTGCAGCGGGTGCTGGGCAAGCTGGCCAAATAGGTCGGCGTTAAGGACAAGCAAAACGGGAGGCCATCGCCTCCCGTTTTTTATCTGTTGTACCGGTGCAGACAGGTCGAACGGATCTGCGCGCTACCCTTCATCCTCCAGCAGATAGGCAAGCCCTTCCTGACGGGCGACCTGCCAGCGGCCGAGCACCAGCGGCGCCGCAAAACCCGGGCCGTCGGTCACCATGGTGTGATACTCCCCCTGTTCGCCGCAGGCATCGAAGCCCCGGGTGGCCGCCAGCTGCTGCAGCTCGGCGAGGGCTCCCTTGTCCAGCACCCGCCCCACCCACTCGGGGGTCAGCACATCGGTATCGACGCAGGAGAGGTGGGCGACGATGCCGCGAGCCAGCAGATCCGCCAGCAGCGCCTCGCGGGGTTGCTGCCAGAGAGGCGTGTGGACGGTGAGGCCAAGCGGGCGGCAACGCTCGCGGATCCAGTTCGGCGCGCCGGCCACGCTGTCGATATCACCGGTGACCACCCCATCCAGTTGCCACTCATCCTTGAGCTTGGTCAGCGCCCGCTCATAACCGAGATCGAACGGCGCCTCTATGGTGACCAGCCGGTGGGGCAGCCCGAGGGCCGCCGCCTGTCGACGCACTTGCGACAGGGGATGGGCCAGAAAGCGGGGCGAGGGAGGTGCAAAGGTCGCCAGTGCCACCACCTGATGACCCGCTTCACGGGCATGGCAGAGGGCCTGCATGGCATCCTTGCCGCCGCTCCAGAGCACGATGACGCGAGACATGGGGGAGATTCCGCAAAGAAAAAGAGGGGTCATGCTACCCAGAGTGCGGGCGGTTGGCAAAGCGGGAAGGTGAGTGAAAAGCACAGGCCCCCGAGCGGGGGCCTGTGGAACGGATTGCGCGGTGCGACTCCGTCAGAGCAGTATGCTGGTCAGGATGAAGCCCAGCGAGCAGGAGGTCACCACCCCGATCAGCCCCGGAATGATGAAGCTGTGGTTGATGATGAACTTGCCGATGCGGGTGGTGCCGGAGCGGTCGAAACCGATACAGGCCAGATCGCTCGGGTAGGTCGGCAGCACGAAGTAGCCGTAGCTGGCCGGCAGGAAGGCGATCAGCAGCTTGGGTTCGACCCCCAGCGCCAGCCCCATGGGGGCGATGGCGGTCAGCGCCGCGGCCTGGCTGTTTACCAGTTTGGAGATGAGGAACAGCACCAGGGCGTAGGTCCAGGGCTGGGCCTGTACCACATGGGCCAGGGTTTCTTTGAGCAGCGGCATGTGGGCCTGGAAGAAGGTTTCGCTCATCCAGGCAACCCCGAACACGGAGAAGATGGCGACCATGCCCGCCTTGAAGACGGCGCCGTTGGCGATCTCGCCCGGCTTGACCTTGCAGCGCATCAGTATGATGGCGCCGGCGATCAGCATCATCATCTGGATCACCAGGTTCATGGAGAGCGGGCCGGTTTTGTCCTTGATGGTGAAGACCGGACGCAGACCTTCGTTGGCCCCCAGCAGTACCACGGCAGCGATGGCGGCGAAGAAGATCCAGGTAGACCAGTAGGCCTCTTTCGGGAACTTGGTGTTGAGCAGGGTTTCACCGCCGCCATAGATGAAGGCGCGCTGCTCCGGATCCTGGATCTTGGCCTGGAACTCCTCGTCCTTGTCCAGATCCTTGCCGCGGCGCAGGCTCCAGAGGGCCGCGACGATGACGCCGGTCAGGGAGGAGGGGATGGCGATCATCAGGATGTCGAGCAGACCGTAGGCCTGACCGATGCCGTGACCGGCCGCCAGGATGGAGACCATGGAGACCACGGCAACCGAGACCGGCGAGGCGCAGATGGCCATCTGGGAGGCGACGGAGGCCACCGCCATCGGGCGCTCGGGACGGATGTTCTTCTGCAGCGCGATGTCGGCGATGATGGGGAACATGGTGTAGACCACGTGGCCGGTACCGCACAGGAAGGTGAGGGTCCAGGTGGTGAGCGGCGCCAGTATGGTGATGTATTGGGGGTGACGGCGCAGCAGACGCTCTGCCACCTGCATCATCAGGTTGAGACCGCCGGCGGTCTGCAGGGTGGCGGCACAACCGATCACCGCCAGTATGGTCAGCATCACCTGCACCGGCGGTTCGCCCGGCACCAGACCGAACACGAAGGTCAGCAGGAACAGACCGATGCCGCTGATGAGACCCAGCCCCATGCCGCCAAACCGGGTACCCAGCAGCAAGCAGCCGAGTACCACCAAAAATTCCATCAAGATCATTCCATTACCTCGCGTTATTTAATCCATGTAAGTGCTGTGTTGGGCGCATGGACCGGGATTGTCTGTTTTTTATTTAGCCCTAAAGGGTTAGTGGTTATTCTGCCTGCCACAAGGGGGCAAAAATTTGAGGTACTTCAATAACTCATCGCTTTTTGATTTAACGCCATAAAAACCACGTATTAACCCTTTTGTTATTTTATGGGTGACAGGTGGTATCGTATGGAGCTTGAAGGCGGGCAGGGTAGCAGGATAAAAAGGCGAGGGGAGCGGTTTGTTGCAAAAAAAGTGATTAATTGTGGCCAAGACAAGCCGGTGGCAGGGGAGCGGGCAACAAAAAGCCGACCCTGAGGTCGGCTTTGTCGGCAAAGTCCCGTAATCAGAACTCGGCGGTGCGTGGGGTACGCGGGAAGGGGATCACGTCGCGCACGTTGCCCATGCCGGTCACGTAGACCACCAGACGCTCGAAGCCCAGACCGAAACCGGAGTGCGGCACAGTGCCGTAGCGGCGCAGGTCGCGGTACCACCAGTAGTCTTCCTTGTTCAGGCCCATCTCGGCCAGACGGGCATCCAGCACCTCGAGACGCTCTTCACGCTGGGAGCCGCCGATGATCTCGCCGATACCCGGGGCCAGTACGTCCATGGCGGCAACGGTCTTGCCGTCGTCGTTGAGGCGCATGTAGAAGGCCTTGATGTCTTTCGGGTAGTTCTTCACTACTACCGGTGACTTGAAATGCTCTTCGGCCAGGTAGCGCTCGTGCTCGGAAGAGAGATCGATACCCCAGGAGACCGGGAACTCGAAGCTCTTGCCGCAGTTCTTCAGCACTTCGATGGCGTCTGTGTAGTCAATCTGGGCGAAGTCGGAGGCGACGAAGCGCTCCAGACGGCCGATGGCGTCCTTGTCCACGTGCTGGGCGAAGAACTCCAGATCGTCGCGGCGCTCGCTCAGCACGGCGTTGAAGACGTACTTCAGCATGGCTTCGGCCAGCGCGGCGTTGTCTTCCAGATCGGCGAAGGCCACTTCCGGCTCCACCATCCAGAACTCGGCCAGGTGGCGGCTGGTGTTGGAGTTTTCGGCGCGGAAGGTCGGCCCGAAGGTGTAGACCTTGGACAGGGCGCAGGCGTAGGTCTCGACGTTCAGCTGGCCGGATACGGTCAGGAAGGTCTCCTTGCCGAAGAAGTCCTTGTCGTAGTCCACCTTGCCTTGCGGGGTGCGCGGCAGGTTTTCCAGATCCAGGGTGGAGACGCGGAACATCTCGCCGGCGCCTTCGGTGTCGGAGGCGGTGATGAGCGGGGCCGCGATCCAGAGGTAGCCCTGTTCGTGGAAGAAGCGGTGAATGGCCTGGGAGAGGCAGTTGCGCACCCGGGTCACGGCGCCGACGATGTTGGTGCGGGCACGCAGGTGGCCCTGCTCGCGCAGGTACTCGATGCTGTGGCGCTTGGCGGACATGGGGTAGGTGTCCGGATCTTCGACCCAGCCCACCACCTTGACCTCGGTGGCCTGCAGTTCGAACGCCTGGCCGCTGCCCTGGGACTCGACCACGGTGCCGGTCACTTCGACGGAGCAAGCTGTGGTCAGACGCTGCACTTCATTCTCGTAATTGGCCAGGGTATTGGGGACGACGGCCTGTACCGGATGGAAACAGGAGCCATCGGAAACGGCCAAAAATGAGATCCCCGCCTTGGAATCACGGCGGGTCCGGATCCACCCTTTCACTGTCAGGGTGGTGCCGACCGAATACTTACCGGCCAGCACATCTACTACGGATGCGTGCGTCATCGAAATATTGTCTCCAGCTTGTTCTTGCAGCGCTATTTGCAACACTAGGGGTCTGGCCCGGGCACAGATGGCCCACCATGGCAGACTAAGCCGTTCATCTTACCCGTGCAGGTTTGATAAACAAGCAAAAATGTCGGACTCTGGGGGGGATTTCGGCGCCAATCACTTCATTGGCGGGCCAGCGGAACGGGGGATGGACGTGAAAGAGCGGCGACGGGGGCCGGACGGGCTGACACGGGTGTTGCGGGGGCTGGTGATCCTCTGCTGGGGCGGCTTTATCGTGCTGCTCTCCCTCTACCACTTCGCCCGGCCAGAGGTGGCCTACGGTTTTCTGGTCTATGGCGGGATCAAGGTGCGCCAGAGCTGGGATCCCCAGCTCACCCCCTGGCTGCTGCACGGGCTCTGGGGATGCTGCCTGCTGACCCTGGCGGTGCTGCTGGCAGAGCGTTGGCGCTGCCGGCGGCGGGAGGACACGGGGCGGGTTCACCTGGCTATCTTGCTGCTGATCCTCGTCGCCAGCCTGCTGTTCTACTACCTGGGCTAGTCTGCCGGCCCGGAGCGGTCGCGGCTGGAAGGCGCTTGCTCCGCCCGCGGCTGCTCGCCAGCGGAGCGCTTGCCGAGCTGGCGCTCCACGCTGTCGAGCATCTGGTTGTAGGCGAGCGCCACCCGACCAATCTCATCCCCCTCATCCCCTTCCAGCCGGTGGCCGAAGTCGTGCAGATCGGTGGCCTCCTCCATGGAGCGGGTCAGCTGGTTGAGAGGGCGGACGATCCAGGTACGGATGACCCAGAGGGTGAGCAGCAGCCCCAGCCCGAAGATGACGGTGAGGCTCAGGGCCGAGGTGAGAATGTTCTGCTCGACCCGGGTAAACAGGGTGTCGAGGGAGTAATCAAAGCGCACCGCTCCCAGCACGGTATTCTCCGGCACCTGGTGGCAGCTGGTGCAATCGGTGCCGCGAAAATCCTTCTTGGCCAGCAGCGGACGGGTCACCACCAGCTTGCTGTGCATGCCGTCGTGTACCACCTCCAGGCTCCCTTTGCCCGCCAGTGCCAGCTCGTCGAACCTGTCTTTGGACTGCTCGTGCTCGCGGCCTGCCCCGTACTGCTTGCTCACCGCCTCGCTGCGCACGATGCGGGCATCCTCCACGTGGGCGTGCTCGAGGAACTTGTCGCGCAGGGTATCGCGGGCTTCCATCTTGCTGGTCAGCATCAGCATGTTGAGCCCATCGAAATAGGCTTCGGTCTGCTCGCGGCTCTGCTCCTTGATGAGGGTCAGGATGAGGTCGCGCTCGCGCACCGCCTGATAGGCCGCGGAAAACACCAGCACCATGGAGAAGATGAACAGCAGGAAGAAGTTGATTTTGGCAGCAATGGAGAGGCGCATGGGAACGGTACATCTGTTGGGTAAAACCCGCGCAGTCTACGCGTCTTGGCGGCCCGGGTCTGGTGTCTTGCTCACATTATGATGAAAAAGATTCAAAAGACCCTGCCTGAGCGGCAGGGGCTGCCTGTCAGGCTCAGAACTCGCCGCTGTGGATGGCGGCGGCGATGGCGCCGGTCAGCACGGTCAACTGTGCCGGGCCGATGACGAAGGGGGGCATCAGGTAGATGAGCTTGCCAAAGGGGCGGATCCAGGCGCCCAGCTCCACGAACTTGCGCTGGATGCGCGCCACGTCCACCCGCTCCTTCATCTCCACCACCCCGATGGCGCCGAGCACCCGCACGTCGGCCACCGCCGGATGCAGAGTCAGTTCCACCAGCTCGGTGCGCAGCTGATGCTCGATGGCACGCACCCGCTCAGCCCAAGGCGAGGCCAGCAGCAGTTCGATGGAGGCGTTGGCCACCGCACACGCTAATGGATTGCCCATAAAGGTCGGCCCATGCATGAAGACGCCGGCCTTCCCATCACACACGGTGCGAGCCACATGCTCGGTAGTGAGCGTGGCCGACAGGGTGAGGTAGCCGCCGGTAAGCGCCTTGCCCAGACACATGATGTCGGGGCTGATGCCGGCCCAGTCGCAGGCAAACAGCTGGCCGGTGCGGCCAAAGCCGGTGGCTATCTCGTCGGCAATCAAGAGCACGCCGAACTCGTCGCACAGGGCGCGCACCCACTGCAGGTAGCGGGGGTGATAGAAGCGCATGCCACCGGCGCCCTGGACTATGGGTTCGAGCACGATGGCGGCGATCTCCTCGTGATGGTCCGCCATCAGGGTGGCCAGCTCCACCACGCAACGCTCGTCCCACTCGGCGTGGAAACGGCAGCTGGGGGCTTCCACGAAATGGTGCTCGGGCAGGAAGCCCTGGTAGAGCTCGTGCATGCCGCCATCCGGGTCGCACACGCTCATGGCGCCGAAGGTGTCGCCGTGATAGCCACCGCGCAGGGCAACGAACTTGGCGCGAGGCGTCCCCTTGGCGTGCCAGTACTGCTGGGCCATCTTGAGCGCCACCTCCACCGCCACCGAGCCTGAATCCGCCAGAAACACCCGATCCAGCCCCTTTGGAGTGATCGCCACCAGCTTGCGACAGAGCTCCACCGCCGGGGCATGGGTCAGGCCGCCAAACATCACGTGGGACATCTTGCCGAGCTGGGCGGTGGCGGCCGCGTCCAGTTCCGGCACCTGATAGCCGTGCACACAGGCCCACCAGGAGCTCATGCCATCCACCAGCTCGCGGCCATCGTTGAGGGTGAGGGTCACCCCCTTGGCACTGGCCACTTCATAGCAGGGCAGGGGATGGGTGAGAGAGGTATAGGGGTGCCACACATGGTGTAAATCGAATTCTTGGTTGGTCATTTGTTGTTCTGTTGTCAATTGGTTTGATCTGGTCGGTGTTGACAGTCTACGCCCGCTCTCTACACTAGCCAACAATTTCAGCCACTTGGCCCTGCGCGCATCCCTGTTCGCCCGGGCCAGGCGGCGGGTTTTGCGCTTCTCTACTTGCAAGGACCTCTTACAAAGACTCTTTGCAAGCAAGGCCGCGCAGGATCCCACTTATAACAATTGGAAGCCATGTATGAATGCTCTCACCGCGGGCGGTCACGCCCTTCGTCACGACTGGACCCTCGCCGAGGTTCAGGCCCTGTTTGCCCTGCCGTTCAACGATCTGCTGTTCCAGGCCCAGACTGTGCACCGTACCCATTTCGATCCGAACGAGGTGCAGGTGAGCACCCTGCTCTCCATCAAGACCGGTGCCTGCCCGGAGGATTGCAAGTACTGTCCCCAGAGCGCCCGTTATCACACCGGCCTTGAGGCCGAGCGGCTGATGGAGGTGGAGAAGGTGCTGGAGCGGGCCCGCGAAGCCAAGGCCAACGGCTCGTCCCGCTTCTGCATGGGAGCCGCCTGGCGCAACCCCAAAGAGAAGGACATGCCCTATATCCTGCGAATGATCGAGGAGGTACGCGGGCTCGGCATGGAGACCTGCATGACGCTAGGCATGCTCACCGCCGATCAGGCGGCGCGCCTCGGCGCCGCCGGCCTTGACTACTACAACCACAACCTCGACACCTCGCCGGAGTTTTACGGCGACATCATCACCACCCGCACCTATCAGGATCGGCTCGATACCCTGGAGCATGTGCGCGGCGCCGGCATGAAGGTCTGCTCCGGCGGCATCGTCGGCATGGGGGAACAGGCGAAAGATCGGGCGGGCCTCTTGATGGCGCTGGCCAATCTGCCGCGCCACCCGGAGAGTGTGCCCATCAACATGCTGGTCAAGGTGAAGGGGACGCCGCTGGAGAACCAGGAGAACCTGGATCCGTTCGAATTTATCCGCACCATCGCCGTGGCACGTATCATGATGCCGGCCTCCCACGTGCGCCTCTCCGCCGGGCGGGAGAAGATGAACGAGCAGATGCAGGCCATGTGCTTTATGGCGGGGGCCAACTCCATCTTCTACGGCTGCAAGCTGCTGACCACCCCCAACCCGGACGAGAACAACGACATGCAGCTGTTCAAGCGCCTCGGCATTCGCCCCGCCCAGCGGGCCCAGAAGCCGGATCAGGTTCAAGAAGAGGAGCTGCTGGCCGAGGTGAGTCGCCAGAGCGAACCCGCCGAGATGTTTTATGACGCCACTCGCCCCCGTGCCGGGGCCGCGCGGTCATGAAGGGCCCCGCAGTCTCGGGCCCCTTCGAGTTGAGCGCAGCGCTGGCCGAACGCGAACAGGCCGGCCTGCTGCGCAGTCGCGTCGCCACCGACGGCGCGAGTGGTGGGCGCCTCAAGGTTGGGGGGGGCGATTACCTCAACTTTTCCGCCAACGACTATCTGGGGCTGGCTGATCACCCCGCCATCAAGGTCGCCTTCCAGGAGGGCATCGAGCGCTATGGTGCGGGCGCCGGTGCCTCGCCGCTGGTGACCGGTTACAGCCGGGCCCACCAGCAGCTGGAAGAGACGCTGGCCGAGTGGCTCGGACTGGAGGCGGTGCTGCTGTTCAACTGCGGCTTCTCGGCCAATCAGGCGGTGCTCAAGGCCCTGCTCGGCAAGGAGCATCTGCTGTGGCAGGACAAACTCAACCACGCCTCCCTGCAGGAGATGGGCAGTCAGCTGCCCTGCAAGATGAAGCGCTTCTGTCACAACGACATGGCGGTCCTTGAGCGGCAGCTTGAGCCAAGTCGAGGCTTGATCGTCTCGGAGGGGGTGTTCAGCATGGACGGGGATCAGGGCCCCTGGCGCGAACTTAGCCAACTGGCCGCCCAGAGCGGCAACTGGCTGATGATCGACGATGCCCACGGCCTCGGCGTACTGGGGCCACAAGGGCGCGGCACCTTGGCGGCCCAGGGGGTGAACTCGGCCGGCGTGCACATCCAGATGGGCACCTTTGGCAAGGCGCTCGGGGTAGCCGGCGCCTTTGTGGGCGGCAGTCGCGAACTGGTGGCGTATCTGGTCAACTTCGCCCGCCACTACGTCTACAGCACCCATATGCCGGCGGCACAGGCCTGCGCTGTCATTAAGAGCATCGAACTGGTGCGCGCCGCTGACGAGGCCCGCGCCCAGCTTGGTGAACTCATCACCCGTTTCCGACAAGGGGCGCAGGCGCTGGGTTGGCAGCTGGGTGACAGCAATACCCCCATCCAGCCGCTGCTGGTGGGGGAGAGCAGTGCCGCCCTGCAACTGGCCGAGCGGCTGCGGGGGCGCGGCGTCTGGGTGAGTGCCATCCGTCCGCCCACGGTACCGGTCGGCACGGCGCGCCTTCGCATCACCCTGAGCGCCGCTCACCGCGCTGAGGACGTGGATCGCCTGCTCGATGTCCTCGGTCCTTGCCCGGCGGACAATGAGAGAGGAGGCACCCATGCTGCATGAGCGTTTTCAGGCGGTGGACAAGGCCCAGCTTGCCCGCCGTTTCGGCGCCGCCGCCCGTCACTACGACGCCCACGCCCGCTTCCAGCAGGAGGTGGGACAGGCGCTGCTGGTGCGGATGAGTGCGGCGGGTATGCATGAGGGGCTGGAAGGTCGTGGGCTCGATCTGGGCTGCGGTACCGGTTTCTTTCTGCCGACTCTGGCCGGGCGCTGCTGTGAGCTGACCGGGCTGGATCTCGCCCCCGGCATGCTGGCCCAGGCGGCCCTTCGCGGCAGCGGCGCCCGCCTGCTGTGCGGCGATGCCGAGCAATTGCCCTTTGCCGACGGGACGTTTGACTGGGTCTTCTCCAGCCTGGCGCTGCAGTGGTGCGAGCGGCCGGCCCAGGCTTTCGCCGAGCTGCACCGGGTGCTCAAACCCGGCGGCCGGCTGCTGTTCTCGACCCTGTTGGCCGAGTCGCTCTGGCAACTGCGTGAGGCCTGGCGCACGGTTGACGAGTGTGATCATGTCAATCGCTTCCTCAGCCTGCCACAATTGCAGCATGCCATCGCCGTCGGCGGCTTTGCCGCCCCGGCGCTGGAGAGCCTGACCTGGTCGCTCGGCTATTCCGAGCTCAACGGTTTGCTGCGCGATCTCAAGGGGATCGGTGCCAGCCAGGTCAATGACGAGCGTCATACCGGCCTTGGCAGCCGTCAGCGCTTGTTGCGTCTGAGCCAGGCCTATGAGGCCCATCGTCAGCCGGACGGTCTGCTGGCCGCCAGTTATCAGGTTTGCCTCGGCCAGCTGATCCGTCGTTAACCGGCGGCCTTGGCCGAGAGAATTGAGCTGCGGGTGCCCCGCCGTATCGAGCCTGGGCACCTGCGCCGTATTGAGGAGTCATCATGGTCAAATCCTTCTTCGTCACCGGCACCGATACCGATGTGGGCAAGACGCTGGTCGCCCGCACCCTGCTGCTGGAGTTCGCCGCGCACGGCATCCGTTGCGCCGGTTACAAGCCTGTCTCCGCCGGCTGTGCCCGCACCCCGGAGGGACTGCGCAATCTGGATGCGGTGCTGTTGCAGGAGGCGGCGAGCCTGCCGCTGCCCTACGATCTGGTCAACCCCTACGCCTACGAGCCGCCCATCGCGCCCCATATCGCCGCCAGCGAAGCGCGCGACGCCATCACCCTGAAGGGGTTGTCGGACGGGCTGCGCCAGATTGAACAGGCGGGGGCCGAGCTGGTGGTGGTGGAGGGAGCGGGGGGCTGGTTCCTGCCACTCGATCGCAAGCACCTGCTGTCGGACTGGGTCAAGCAGGAGAACATGCCGGTGATCATGGTGGTGGGGGCCAAACTGGGCTGTCTCAACCATGCCCTGCTCACCTTCGCCGCCATTCGCAACAACAACCTGCCGGTGGCGGGCTGGGTCATCAACCGGCTGCACGGCTCCATGAGCCACTATCAGGAAAATCTGGACACCCTGCGGGGCTTGCTGCCGGCCCCGTTTTTGGGTGAAATACCCTTTGTAAACAATCCGCTCGAGGCTGATCTGCGCGGGCGACTCGACATTTCGCCCCTGCTCTGAATCCGACATTCAGCGAACATTCATAGAAACTGTCTATTATGCGTGACAGGTGTGACCCGGCCGGCAGCGAACTGGTGACGGGCCACGCATCCATATCTCACAAGGAGTCAATATGAAGCGAATTATGCTATTCCTGGTGACCAACCTGGCCGTCATGCTGGTGCTGGGGGTGGTACTCAATATCCTGTTCTCGGTTCTGGGGATCAACAAGTCCAGCATTTCCGGTCTGTTGGTGTTCTGCGCCGTGTTCGGTTTTGGGGGTTCCTTTATCTCCTTGCTGATGTCCAAGTGGATGGCCAAGCGCAGCTATGGCGTCCAGGTCATCGAGCAACCCCGCAACGAGACCGAGCACTGGCTGGTGAGCACAGTTGCCCGTCAGGCCCGTGAGGCGGGCATCAAGATGCCGGAAGTGGGGATCTACGACTCCCCCGAGATGAACGCCTTCGCCACTGGCGCCCGCCGTGACGACTCGCTGGTCGCCGTGTCGTCCGGTCTGCTCTACAGCATGAGCCGTGACGAGGCGGAAGCCGTGCTGGCCCACGAGGTGAGCCACGTGGCCAACGGCGACATGGTGACCCTGACCCTGATCCAGGGGGTGGTGAACACCTTCGTGATGTTCTTCGCCCGCATCGTGGCCGGCGTCATCAGCAACTTCTTCAGCTCCAACAACGAGGAAGAGAGCAGCAGCACAGGCGGTTTTGCCTACATGATCACCGTGTTCGTGCTGGAGATGGTGTTCGGCGTGCTGGCCTCCATCATCGTCATGTGGTTCAGCCGTCAGCGTGAATTCCGCGCCGACGCCGGCGCCGCCAAACTGGCCGGTCGCGACAAGATGATCGCCGCCCTCGAGCGCCTCTCCCGTGGTGCCGAGCCGCAGCTGGAAGGCTCCATGATGGCGTTCGGCATCAACGGCAAGCGCTCAATGAGCGAGCTGTTCATGAGCCACCCGCCCATCGAGCAGCGCATCGCCGCCCTGCGCGGTTAAGCGTACCGTACCAATGAAAACGGCTGCCTTCGGGCAGCCGTTTTGCTTTGTGCGCTTTGCGCTACAGCTTGAAGTGGGCCATCTCCTGGCGCAGCAGCCGTGACAGCTGCTTGAGCTTGGCCGCCTCCTGGGAGACGTGGCGGGCGGCATCCCCCGACTGCTCGGAGAGGGAGGTGATGTTGCCGACGGTGGAGACCACCTCGTTGGCGGCAGTGGACTGCTCGCGCAGGGTGTGGCTGATCTCCCCCATCAGGCCGGTGAGGTTGGAGGCGTGATCCTGGATGCTGGCGATGGCCGCGCCGGTCTGGCTGGCCAGGCTCACCCCGCGGGAGACGTTGTTGACCGTGTTTTCCATGCTGCGGATGGAGGCGTCCGCCCCGCTCTGAATTTTGCCGATCATGCCGGTGATCTGCTGGGTGGAGGCGGCCGAGCGGCTGGCGAGGTTGCGAACCTCGTCGGCCACCACCGCAAAGCCGCGTCCCTGCTCGCCGGCCCGGGCCGCCTCGATGGCGGCGTTGAGGGCCAGCAGGTTGGTCTGATCGGCGATGCCGCGGATCACCTCGATGATCTCCGAGATCTGCTGGGTGTGGCTGTTGAGATCCGCGATGCTGCTGGCGGCGTTGGAGACGGTGTCCGAGATGCTCTGGATGCTGTCGAGGGTCTGCTTGATGACCCCGGAGCCCTCTTCCAGGGTGTTGGCGGAGATCTTGCTGAGCTCGTCGGCGTGGGTGGCGTTGTCCGAGAGGTGGCTGATGCTCACCACCAGCTCCTCGATGGCGGCCGCCATAGTTTGGGTGCTGGTCTGCTGGGAGGTGGCGAACTGGGCTGTCTGCTCCGCTATCTGGGCGATGCTGTCGGCCGAGCCTGAGAGCTCTTCGCTGGAGTGGGAGACCTGGGCGATGATCCCCTTGAGGGTGCTTTGCATGGTGGCGAGCAGGCCAATCAGGCTCTCCTTGGCACCGGCCGGCACCTTGATCGGCTGGGAGAAGTCCCCCTCGGCCAGGTGGTTGAGATCGCTTCTGAGCTGATCGACCGAGGTGCCGACCAGGTCAATCAGCGCCTTGTAGGTGCGCCAGAGGAAGAACATCAACACCAGGCCGAGCGCGATGAACAGGTAGCGCAGCATGGCGGACTGGCTGGTGGCGTCATCCACCGCCTGCTGGGTACGGGTCTCCATCATGACGTAGAAGTCGTCGATGGGGGACATGATGCGCCCCTTGTTCTGGTGATAGGCCTTGTCATGCATCATGGCTATGGCCTTCTGCTGGTTGGCGGCCAGATCGCCATCGGTCTGCTGCACCAGCTTGAAGGCGGCCACCTCGGTGTTGACCAGGGCATCCGAGTTGTTCTTGGCCTCGTTGAGCTTGGCGAGCTCCTCCTCGGTAAAACCGGTGTCCTTCATCAGGTCGATGAGGCCGCGACGCACCTGGCTGTCGGGCCGCGGGTTCTGGCCGTTGGCGGCGACGAAGTCCCAATAGATGCGGTTGTAGCCCTGCGGCCGGTTCTGTTCCCCGTTGCGAATGGCCAGGATCCGCATGTACTGCTGCTCGTAGGCGGGATCCTTGGTGATCACATAGGTGCGGCCGAGGCGGGTCAGATCGTCGGAGGATTGCCGCAGTTCATCGGCCAGCAGATAGGATTGGTAACGTTGCTGATAGCTCTGTTCCATCTGTTTTCCCGACCAGCTGTAGGCGAAAAACACCAGCGACAGCAGGATCAGGGTGATGACTGAGAGCAGCAGATTGAGCTGAAAGGCGGGTCTGTTCTGTTCCATGGTTTGAGCGTCCTTATTCTCACCGATAACCCCCTTTGTCACGCGGCGAAGGCCGGTACTTCTGTGGGGTTTTATTGTTGTTGCAGTGAGTATAGGAGCGCTCTTCGCTAAGGCTGCGGCGGGTCGGCGAAAAGGTGCGAGAAAGGAGGCGCGAAGGCAAAGGAGGGGAAAAGCGCGGCCGGGAGCGTACCCCGGCCGGATTATTGCACCTCGATCACCTTATTTGATGACGATGTCGGTGAGGGGGACGGCGCAGCAGGTGAGGATCTTGCCAGCGGCTCGCTCGGCGGCGGTGATGGCGGGGGCATCGGGGTGATCCACTTCACCCGCGACCAGGGTCTGCTTGCAACTGCCGCAGATGCCGGCGCGGCAGCTCCAGGGCAGCTCCACCCCTTGCTTGTGGGCCTGATCCAGCACTGTGCCCTGATTGTTGCCGGCAAACGCCTGCTCGCCGATGCGCAGTTGCACCGCCTGATGTGGGCGGGAGAGGGAGAGGATGGCGCCGCCAAAGCTCTCCTGGCGGATCCGTCCGGCCGGCACGCCAAGGGCGGCCAGTCTGGCGGCCGCATCGGCCATAAATCCGTGGGGGCCGCAGATAAACACTTCCCGCTGTTGCAACCCTTTGATCTGTTTGAGGTGAACCTCGTCCAACCGCCCCTTGAGCCCCTGCCAGTGCGTATCGGGCTGGCTCAGGATCAGGGTGAGGGTCATCCCCTGCTGCGCCAGGGCGTGCAACTCGCCGGCGGCGGGAATGTCCGCCTCGCTGCGGCACAGGTGCATGAAGTGCACGTCGCCGAGCTCCCCGCGCAAGGCCAGAGTGCGGGCAATGGAGAGCATGGGAGTGACCCCCGAGCCTGCCGAGAGCAGCAAGAGATTGCGATCCCGGCCCAGATGAAATTCGCCGGCGGGGTTGGCGGCCAGCAGACGGTCACCCGGTTGCAACTGCTGGTGCAGCCAGTGGGAGATGCGACCGCCGCCCACCTTCTTGACGCTGATGCTGTAACGCTCCGGCTGCTCCGGGGTGGAGCTCAGGGTATAGCGGCGCTGCAGGCGCTCGCGCCGCAGACCGAGGCCAATATCCAGGCTGATGGGCAGGTGCTGGCCAGGCAGGTAGTCGGGCAGGGGCTCACCATCGGCCGCCTCGAACCAGAAGGTCTCCAGATCCCGCGCCAGCGGCTCGCGGGCCACGCACACCAGTTCCCGTTTTTTCGGGGCCGCGTTGGGGTAGACAGGTGCGCGGGCGCGCTCCAGCACCTCTATCTCGCTGCCCGCCTCAATCCACCCCTCGTTGAGGGCCACCAGGTTCTGACCGAAGTAGACCTCGCCATCCTCGCCGCGCCGGTAGCGGGTGAGGGTGGCCAGCGGCTCTTTCAGGGCATTGAAGCGATCCGTGCCCGGCTCCACCGTGGTCATGATGCAGCGGCTGCAAGGCTTGGCCACCAGGAACTCCACCTCGCCGATGCGGATCCGCTTCCAGCCGTCCTCCTCGAAGGGGAGGGTGCCGCTCGCCACCAGGTTGGTGCGAAACTGGCTCATCTGGTGCAGCGCGTCGGATCTCAGGTTGAGATCTTCCAAAGACGCCTGGCTTATCAGCAGCAGGGGGTAACCGTCGGCAAAGCTGACCCGGGTGCCGGTCTTCTCCCGAAAGCGGGCAGACTCTTCGCCAAGCCAGAGCAGCTGCACCGGCTCCCCCGCCACCTTGCTCAGCCACGCATCGGCCTGGGCGTGGGTGTGCAGGGCGTTGAAGATGTCTTTCCAGACGCCGGTGGCGCGGGACGCGCGGCTGAACTCGGTCTCTTGCAGGGTGAGCGGCTCGAAGCCCGGATAGCGCAGCTGCAGGCCGCCCTCGATGGGGGGGGCCACCACCTGCTGCAACTGGGGATGGGTGCGGGCCGTGATGAAGCTGCCGTCCGGTTTGACCACCATGTAGCGACGATCCCCCTGCAGCCCCTCTTCGGTGACCAGGGCGCGGGTCAGTGGCATGCCTGCCGTCGACTTGATGGGGTAGAGATGAATGCTGGCGAGTGTTGGCATGGCCGAATCCTTGTGCGATGGCGGTTCCAGTGCAGGAGACAGGCGGGCGAGCCCCGTTCCGTGCAGCAATGGTTGCAGGAATGGCGTTCACCCGGAGTGGCCGACGATGCGGTGTCGCTTGCGGGGCGTGAGCCCGAGCGGAGTTCCTGCAGACGGGCAAGATGTTACACGGGTCACGTTGTGCACTCCATACCCCATAAAGTGCAACATTTTTTGATCCTGATCCGTCATTCAGTACAAAAATCAGTCCATTATCGAGCCAGCTTCCAGTTTCTGACGCTTTCGCTTCTTCCCTCTCCGGCCACCGTCCGCTTCGGTTAAACGGTATCAAGTGCATTCGGATGGGGCCTGTCACCCAAAAAGAAGAAAGCAATGTATGAGCAAACAACTGGATATGACCCCACCGCCGGATCTCTCCCAGAAGACGGGAACAGGTCCGGTCCGTACTCGGCTACCCGTTTGGCGGCCAGCCCTGCCACCCTGCAATCATGCCTGCCCGGCTGGTGAGAACATCCAGGCCTGGCTTGCCCTGGCTGAAGCGGGCCGCTTCGAGGCGGCCTGGCAGACTCTCATCGAAGAAAATCCCCTGCCTGCGGTCCACGGGCGGGTCTGCTATCACCCCTGCGAAAGCGCCTGCAACCGGGCCCAGGTGGATGATGCCGTCTCCATTCATGCCATCGAACGCTTTCTCGGCGACGAGGCGCTGGCCAGGGGCTGGCAGCCTGCAGCCCCCGCGCCCGCCAGCGGCAAGAAGGTACTCATCATAGGCGCCGGCCCCTCCGGCCTCTCCTGCGCCTGGCACCTCAACCGACTCGGCCATCAGGTGGAGATCCGCGAGGCGGGGCCGCTTGCCGGCGGCATGCTGCGCTTCGGCATTCCCGCCTACCGTCTGCCCCGCGAGGTGCTGGATCGGGAGGTGGCCCGCATCGTCGCTGCTGGCGTCACCCTTACCCTCAACCACAAGGTGGAGGACGTGCTCAAGGAGCGCGACCAGGGGGGCTTTGACGCCGTCTTCATGGCCATCGGCGCCCATCTGGCCAAGCGGGTCGACATTCCGGCCCGGGAGGCGGGCAAGATCCTCGATGCGGTGAGCTTCCTCGAGCAGGCCAGTCTGGCCGAAGAGCAGGGCTTGCCGCCCCCCAAACTGGGGCGGCGGGTGGCCATCTACGGCGGCGGCAACACCGCCATGGACGCGGCCCGCACCGCCCGCCGCCTCGGGGTGGAGGAGGCGATGATCATCTACCGCCGCGACCGGGATCATATGCCGGCCCACGCCTTCGAAGCCGACGAGGCCGAGGAGGAGGGGATCAAGATCAACTGGTTGCGCACCATCCGCCAGCTCGACAACACCAATATCGAAGTGGAGGTGATGACCCTCGACGAACATGGCAAGCCGGTGCCCACCGGCCAGTTTGAAACCCTCGAAGCGGACTCCCTCATTCTGGCGCTGGGTCAGGAGGTGGACTTGAGCGTGCTGGAGAGCATCCCCGGCGTGCGGGTCAACCAGGAAGGGGTGGTGCAGGTTGGCGAAAACCTGATGACGGACGTACCGGGTCTGTTTGCCGGCGGTGACATGGTGCCTTCCGAGCGCACCGTCACCATCGCCACCGGTCACGGCAAGAAGGCGGCGCGCCACATGGATGCCTGGCTGCGCGGTCGCCTCTACCACAAGCCGCTCTCCTATCCGCTGGTTGGGCCCGAGCAGCTGCAGCTCTGGTTCCAGACCCACGCCCCCGCCAGCAGCCAGCCGGTCAAACCGCCCTCGGCGCGGGACGACTTTGGCGAGATCATCGGCGGACTGGACGAGACGGCGGCCCGCTACGAGGCGGCTCGCTGCTACTCCTGCGGCAACTGCTTCGAGTGCGACGGCTGTTATGGCAGTTGCCCCGAGCAGGCCATCGCCAAGCTGGGGCCGGGTCTGGGATATCAGGTGGATGCCGAGCGTTGTACCGGCTGCGGTGCCTGCCACGACCAGTGTCCCTGCCACGCCATCGAGTTGCGTCAACCGGAGGAGTCCCTATGAAACACGAACTGATCATGGTTGACGGCAACGAAGCCGCGGCCCGGGTGGCGTATCAGCTGAGCGAAGTGTGCGCCATCTATCCCATCACCCCGAGCTCGACCATGGCCGAACTGGCCGACGCCTGGGCGGCGGAGGGGCAGACCAACCTGTGGGGCAACATCCCTACCGTGGTGGAGATGCAGAGCGAAGGGGGGGCGGCCGGCACGGTGCATGGCGCCCTGCAGGCGGGGGCGCTCGCCACCACCTTCACCGCGAGCCAAGGGCTGATGCTGATGCTGCCCAACATGTACAAGATCGCAGGCGAATTGACCTCGGCGGTGTTCCATGTGGCGGCCCGATCCTTGGCGGCGCAGGGGCTGTCGATCTTTGGCGACCATCAGGATGTGATGGCGGCGCGCAGCACCGGTTTTGCCATGCTCGCCTCCAGCTCGGTGCAGGAGGCGCAGGACCTGGCCTTGATTGCCCACAGCGTCACCCTGCAGTGCCGGGTGCCTTTCGTCCACTTCTTCGACGGCTTTCGTACCTCCCACGAAGTGAACAAGATCACCGCGCTGCACAAAGATGAAATTCGGGCGCTGATCGATAACGACTGGGTGCGTGCCCACCGCGCGCGGGCGCTCAACCCGGATCATCCGGTGATGCGCGGCACCGCCCAGAACCCCGACACCTATTTCCAGTCCCGCGAGAGCGTCAACCCCTTCTACGAGGCGGTGCCGGCGCGGGTGCAGCAGTGCATGGAGAGCCTCGGCGAGCTGACCGGCCGCCACTACCGGCTGGTGGAGTATCACGGCGCCCCGGATGCCACCGAGGTCATCGTGTTGATGGGTTCGGGGGCGGCGACCGCCCGCACCACGGTAGATTGGCTCAACCAGCAGGATCGCAAGACCGGGGTGCTGGTCATTCGTCTCTATCGCCCCTTCCCGGTGCAGGCGCTGCTCGATGCCCTGCCCGAGAGCGTGCGGCGCATGGCGGTGCTGGATCGCACCAAGGAGCCGGGCGCCGGCGGCGAGCCGCTGCTGCTGGATGTGCAGAGCGCCCTCATCGATGGCTTGCAGCGCGGTCTTATCAAGCGGCTGCCGTGGCTGAGCGGCGGTCGCTATGGCCTCTCTTCCAAGGAGTTCACCCCCGCCATGTGCGCGGCGGTGTTCGAGGAGCTGGCATCCGATGCGCCGCGCCCCCGCTTTACGGTGGGGATTGTCGATGACGTGTCGGGCCTCAGTCTGGCCTGGCACCCCATCGGCGATCTGGAGCCTGCCAGCCGGGTGCGGGCGCTCTTCTTCGGCCTTGGTGCCGATGGCACCGTGGGCGCCAACAAGAACAGCATCAAGATCATCGGCGAGCTGGAGGGCTTCCACGCCCAGGGCTACTTCGTCTACGACTCCAAGAAGTCGGGCTCGCGCACCGTCTCCCACCTGCGCTTTGGTCCCGAACCCATCGACGCCCCCTGGCTTATCGAGCAGGCGAGCTTTATCGGTTGCCATCAGTGGGGCTTTGTCGAATCTGTGGATCTGCTGGAGTTCGCCGCCGAAGGGGCGACCCTGCTGCTCAATGCCCCCCATGAGCCCGACCGGGTCTGGGCCGAACTGCCCGAGCGGCTGCGCGCCCGCATCCGGGCTCTCGATATCCGCCTCTACTGCATCGACGGGGATAGGGTGGCCGAGCGCAACGGCATGGGCAATCGCATCAACACCATCATGCAGACCTGCTTCTTCGCCCTGGCCGGCATATTGCCGCGGGACGAGGCGATTGCGCTTATCAAGGAGAGCATCGAGAAGAGCTATGCCCGCAAGGGGCCCGAGGTAGTCGAGCGCAACTTCGCGGCGGTGGACGACACCCTGGCCCACCTCCATCAGGTGGTCATCCCGGCTGGTGAGGAGCAGATCAGCGACTATCCGCTGCCACTGGCTCCCGGCGGCAGCGAGTTTGTCCAGCGGGTCACAGGTGAGATGCTGGCAGGGCGCGGCGATTTGATCCCCGTCTCCATGCTGCCGGTGGACGGCACTTACCCCACCGCCACCAGCCGCTTCGAGAAGCGGGATATCGCCCGCGAGATCCCGATCTGGAATTCGGACATCTGCATCCAGTGCGGCAACTGCGTCTTTGTCTGCCCCCACGCGGCGCTGCGGGCCAAGTTCTACCATCAGGACTGGCTGACGAGCGCTCCAGAGGCTGCCCAGTCGGTGCCCGTCACCGCCAGGGGCTTCCCCGATAGCCGCTACACCTTGCAGCTCTATCCGGAGGATTGCACCGGCTGCGGCCAGTGCGTGCAGGCCTGTCCGGTGCGGGCTGGAGAAGATGAGAGCCATGAAGGCGAGCGCGCCATCGCCATGATGGACAAGGCGCCCCATCTGGCCGGCCAGAAACAGGCGCTGCGTTGGTTCGAGAGCCTGCCCTGGCCTGCTCGCGAGCGGGTGGATTTCTCCACGGTGCGCGGTGCCCAGTTCCTCGAGCCCCTGTTCGAGTTCTCCGGCGCCTGCGCCGGCTGTGGCGAGACCCCTTACCTCAAACTGCTGACCCAGCTGTTTGGTGACCGCATGCTGGTGGCCAACGCCACCGGTTGCTCCTCCATTTACGGCGGCAACCTGCCGACCACGCCGTGGGCCAAGAACGGTGAAGGGAAGGGGCCGGCCTGGTCCAACTCATTGTTTGAGGACAATGCAGAGTTTGGCTTTGGTTTTCGTCTCACCGCCGATCAGCATCACGGTCAGGCAGTGGCAGCCTTGCAGGCGATGAAGGGGGAGCTGGGCGCAGAGCTGGTCGATACCCTGATTAGCGCCCCGCAGCGGCTGGAGTCGGAGATCCGCGCCCAGCGCACCCGGGTGGCGCAAGTGCGCGAGCGGCTGGAAGAGGTGAAATCCGGCAAGGCTCGCGAGCTGCTCTCGCTTATCGATCAGCTGGTGCGCCGCTCGGTCTGGATCATCGGCGGCGATGGCTGGGCCTATGACATCGGCTCGGCGGGGCTCGATCACGTGCTCGCCTCCGGGCGCGATGTGAACGTGCTGGTGATGGATACCGAGGTCTACTCCAACACCGGCGGCCAGATGTCGAAATCGACCCCGCTCGGTGCCGTCGCCAAGTTCGCGGCGGGGGGCAAGACGCTGGCCAAGAAGGATGTGGCCCTGCAGGCCATCGCCTACGGCAACGTCTATGTTGCTCGCATCGCCTTCGGGGCCAATCCGCAGCAGGCGCTGCAGGCCTTGCGTGAGGCCGAGGCCTATCCGGGCCCGTCGCTCATCATCGCCTACAGCCACTGTATCGCTCACGGCATCGACATGGAGTTCGGGTTGACCCAGCAAAAACGCGCCGTGGCTTCCGGCCACTGGCCGCTGATGCGCTACAACCCGGTATTGCGCAGTGCGGGGCAGAACCCCTTCAGCCTCGACAGCCTGCGCCCCTCCATTCCGCTCGCCGAATATAGGCAGGAGGAGACTCGTTATCGGGTGCTGGCCCAGAGCCACCCGGAGGAGGCGCAGCGGCTGATGCAGGTGGCACAACAAGTGGCGTGGCAGAAGTGGGCCACCTACGAGGAGATGGCCACCCGCGAGGCCAGTCATTTCCATCCGCCGGTGTGATGATGGGGCGAAACAGGTATGAGAAAGCGGGCCATTGGCCCGCTTTTTTATGGCTGGATAGAGAGGGTTGACTCAGAGGCTGCTGGTGCGCAGTACCTTGAGGTGCAGGGTACGCTCCAGGTGGGCCGCTATCTCCTGCTCGGTGAAGCGCATGGGTTGCCACTGCTGACGGGCGAACTGCTCGGTCTGATCGGTGAAGTGCGGGCTCTCGGGGTCGTGGGACTGGCCGTAGCTCAGGAAGCGCTCCGCCTTGGGGCCGGCGTCATCGAACTGCAGGGCCAGCACAAAGCTGGAGCCGTAGTTGGCGCGATAACGCAGCTCGGGCTGGCCGTCACCGTCATCATCCAGACTGCGCAGCGTGGTGCCTGCCACGGCCTTGCCGGTCACTATGTTGGCGAGATCCGAGCTGCTGCGCGAAGGCAGGTTGGTCTGCACCATGTTGAACAGCCCCTCGAACGAGTTACCTCCCGGCAGTGCGATGGGGGTCAGCCCGGCCGCTTTTTGCACGAATTGCAGTGCGCCGAGTTCGGCATCCGGCGCGATACCGGCCGCCTGCAACCGCTGCTGGGCCTGGGCCAGCGCCAGCAGGGCCGGGTCTTCATCCGGTGCACCGCTCCAGGGCGCCAGCCCGCGCGGGGTGGTGGCGCCATGGGCCGGATCGAAGGGGATGGCAAACAGGGCATCCTTGATGTCTCTGTGGCCGCTGGTGCGAAACGCCGTCAACCATTCGCGCATCAGGTGAGCTCCCCGGCTTTCAAGCTGATACTCGCCATCCCAGTTGGCGAGCGCGTTGCAGCTCGGCGTCAAGTCCAGCGGGCCGCTGGTCAGCTGGATCTGCGGATGGGCCTGGCAGCGAGCCAGCAGGGGATCTCTGAGCTCACGGGCAAACAGGGAGCCGTTGTGGGTCAGTACCCGTTGCAACGTCTGCAGGGTAAAGCGGCGATCAGCCCCGGTCAGTCCCATGGTGTCGGGGGTGCTGATGAGCTGGGCGTTGTAGCGGGTACGCGGGCTGCGCACTGTCTGCTCCGGCCCATAGAGAATGGAGTATCCCTCCAGCGGGGCCGCCAGGTTGGTCAGCCAGTGGCTGCTGTTGGCGTTGTAGACGTAGTCGCTGCGAGTCTGGCGGGGGGCCTGGCTGAGGGGGACAAGGCCGGGAGCCCGGGTCTGGCCGCTGTCGACCCACTCGAAATCGGGGTCGTTGCCCGGCAACAGCACGCTGCCCTCTCCATCCAGCCAGATGGGGGCCAGTTGCGGCGTCTGGGAGGCGGCTCGCCACCAGGCTTCTGCCTTGGCGCCGAGGCGGGGTACCTGGGTGGCATCCACATAGCTGGCCTGGCCCGTCTTGTCGACGAGCAGGGTATTGACCCAGGGCACCCCCTGATGCTCGGCCAGCGCCTCGAAGAACGCCGGGGTGCTCTGGGCCCTGGCCATGGCCAGCCACTGTTCCAGCATCTTGTAGTTGCCGGCGTTGGCATCGCGGAAGCTGACGGCGCTGCTGCTGGTCCAGCCCAGGGTGGGCGAGAGGGAAGCGAGGTTGACCATGGGGCCGAAGTGGCTGGCATAGACGGTCTGGACATGGGGCTGCAGGCCGCCATCGGCCTGGCGTACCTGTACGGTGATCTCTTTCTGGCTCATCTCCCGCCACTGGTCGCCGTAGCGGTAACGCAGCGGATTGGCGGGATCCAGGGTGAGCTGATAGAGGGTGAAGCGCTTGGACTGGGAGACTGTGTGGGTCCAGCCCAACTGCTCGTTGAAGCCGATCAGGATGGCGGGAAAGCCCATCATGGTGGCTCCGGTCACGTTGAGCTCCCCCGGGATCTGCAGGTGCTGTTCAAAGAATCTGAGCTCGCCATCCCAGGGGAAGTGGGGGTTGCCGAGCAGCAGGCTGTTGGCGTTGCTGCTGCGATCCGCCCCTAGCGCCCAGCCGTTGCTGCCGATCCCCTCCGAGGTGAGCAGCGAGACGGGATCCAGCGCCGGGGCGGGCAGGGCGGTACGTCCCTGTGCACCGGCAGTGGCGGGGGGCTGGGCGCTGGCCATGGCGCCGATGAAGCTGCGGCCGCTGGCCAGTTGGGCAAGATCCAGGTGATAGGCCAGCAACTGGACCGGGGTGATGGGTTCGACCCACTCGGCCCCGCGGCAGGGGGAGGGGTAGTCCGCCGGGCCGGCGCGGCCGGCAAGTGAGTGGTTGAACCCCGCCACATAGCCTTCGACAAGGTCACGGGCATCCGGCGCCAGCTTGCCATACAGGGCCGCGGCCTGGGCTGGCAGGTCGAGGGCGCGATAACCCACGTCGGAGAGCAGGTTGCGCTGCTGCTCCCCCGCGCCCAGCCAGCGGGATTTCTCTCCCCGCAGCTTCATGATCTGCTCGCTCAGGGTGCAGAGGTTCTCCTCGGCATGGGCATAGCCGGTCCCGAAGCCCAGGCTGGCGTAGTCGTTCGCCTTGATGTGGGGAACACCCTGCTCCGTGTAGGTAAGGGTGACGTCGTAGTGGCGAGCGGGATCCGGCTCGCTGCTGTTCTCCTGGCAGCCGGCCAGTACGAGGCAGCCGAGCAGGGGGAGGGGAAAATGGGTTTTCATCCTGGTTCCTTCTGTGGTCCTGACTTGTTATTGTTCTGTTGCTTTTCAGCCGCAGGCGAAGGTATTTAAGCGCAGCCCTTTCGTCCCTGTCGCCTCGCTGGATGGAACCGGTCAATGGTTGGAAAACATAATAAAAACAAGGATAAACAGGTACGGTTCGATGGAGGCGTACCTGCAGGAGGACGCATATGCAGTGGGAAGAAGTGGCCGCCGTGCTCAGTCTGAGCCTGACCGGCATGTTGCTGCTGGCCACGCTCGGCTGGCTGCGGCGCATGCGGCGGGATGCCGCCGCCGGTTATCTGCTGGCTCTGCTCAGCCTGAGCGGCTTGCAGGCGCTGGAGTATCTCTACCACCAGCAGCAGTGGTTTCTGCAGTGGCCTCATCTGCTCAAGCTGGCCGACCCTTTGGTGGTGATGTTGCCGTTCTGCCTGTATGGCTACATCAGGGCTCTGCAGGGGGAGTCGGTGCTCGGTTGCTGGCGTGAGCGGCTGGTGCACGGCTTGCCCATGCTGCTGGTTGCCGCTCTGGCGCTGCCCTACTGGTTGTTGCCGGGGGCCGACAAGGTGAGCTGGATCCTGCTTGGCAAGCAGGGGGATGCGTTGTGGCCCGGGGTGACCCTCTATGGCAACCGCTATCTTGCCTGCATCGCCCTGCTGGGGCTGACCTACTGGTGGCAGCAGCGGCGCCTGGGAGTGGTCAGCCGCAAGCCGGCGCTGCGGGCCTGGGTGGCTCAGCTGCAGGGGCTGCAACTGCTGGTGGCCTTGCTGTTGCTGGTGCGCATCGCCTTGAGCTGGCTCGGCTGGCCGCTCTCTACCGTCTATCTGCAGGCTCCCGTCACCGCCTATCTGCTGCTGCAAGTGCTGGCCCATGCCAGGCTGCCCCAACAGGGCGGCGCGCCTGAGGGGGGCGTGCGCGAGCGCGTCAATGATGCCGCATCGGAACCGGTTCGGGATGAGGGCTTGCGCCCCTTGTTCGAGGCGCTGGAGCGCCAGCTCGGGCGCGGAGCCTATCGGGATCCCGCCCTCTCCCTTGGCAAGCTGGCCGAGGAGTGTGGCCTGAGCCTTCACCAGGCGTCCAGCGCCATCAACGCCTGCTCGGGGGGCAACTTCTACGACTGGCTCAATCGATATCGGGTGGCGGAGGCCAAGCGACTGTTGCAGGAGAGCGACGAGACGGTGGCCTCTGTCTGTTACCGGGCCGGGTTCAACAGCAAGTCCACCTTCAACAGCGCTTTTCGCCGTCATACCGGCCAGACGCCGAGCGAGTTTCGACGCCAGGGGGCGCAAGCGGCCGTCGCCTCCTGATGAGCGGCCAACAAAAAGCCCGGCGTCGGGCCGGGCTGGCAGGATAAGTTGCTTATCCAGGTATTCGTCGAGGCGTCTATTGTGGATGTTGTTTGAGGATGTCGTAGATCTCCTCTTTCAGTTTGAGTTTCTGTTTTTTCAGATCCTTCACCTCGGCGCTGTAGTCGCTGGCGTGATGTTTCTCCAACTTTCTAATCTCCACATCCAGGTCGTTATGCAAGTCAAACTTCTTTTGGAAATGGACATCACTGCTCTTCAGTTTCGAGATGAGCTCTCTGTACTCTGGGAACATGTAATGCGGCCTCCTTGGTTTCGTTTGATTGTGCCTGCAAGACCAAACTACCGCGTCCCCTGCGAGATAAATGTGATCCGGCTCCAATTCGGGACCAATGATTTGCTGCATGCGACGGGCGATTTTTAACTGTTTGAATCACAAGCTGATAAGGCTTTTATCGGTAAGCGGAGAGTCTGAAAAGTGCCGGATGGATCACAATTGTGACGGCCGGATGACAGCCTGGGGCCGCCGGGTGGGCAGCAAAAAGGGGCGCAGGGCCCCTTCTTGGTAACAGGTGTCGCGTTTACTCTTTTTTCTTTTTCTTCTCGGGCAGCGGCTTGCCATCGCGGGCGATCACCTTGCCCACCTCGAAGCCGATTTGCGCCGCCAGCTCTTCCAGGTCCGGTGACTTGGCTTCGTTGCCGATGGCGTACTGATAGTTGGCGATGGAGATCTTCTCGGCCACCGGGGTGCCCGGGACGATGGGCTCGCGCCAGCCCTGACCCACATGGGCCACCAGGGTACCGTTCATGATGAGCTCGCCGACGATCTCCTGGGTGGGGATGCCCTTGCCGTAGGTGAGGCCCTGCGGGTGCTTCTTGCCGACCAGGGGTTCGCTGCTTGCCGGCATCAGCTTGGTGCGGATCAGCCACTTGGGCGACTTGGTCTTGCCCACCGCCTTGCCGGTCTGGTACTCGTTGATCTTGATGGTCTTGATCATCTGGGCCATGAAGTCCTTGGTCAGCGCCTTCTGGGCCTCGCTGGTTTCATCGATGGCGATGGGGGCCACGTACCAGGTCTGGGCCGCCTGCGCCTTGGGGGCGGCGGGGGCGGTTTGCGCCATGGCGAGCGGGCTGAGCAGGATGGCCGCCAACAAGAGTCCTATCTTCTTCATTGTGATTCCGCTTATGTTTCAACAAGAATTTTGTTTTGCCAGCGACGACTGCGCCAGCGCCAGAACATGGCCAGACCGCGCACCCACTCGTCGCAGGCGAGCGCCAACCAGATACCGACCAGTCCATAACCCTGCATGATACCAAGGAAATAGGCCAGTGGAACGGCAATTCCCCACATGGAGAGCAGCGCCATGTAGAGCGGGAAACGGGCGTCACCGGTGGCGCGCAGGGCGTTGATCACCACCAGGTTGAAGGTGCGGCCGGGTTCCAGAATGAGGCTTATCAAGAACAGCTGCGCCACCTGGGTGATGATGTCGGCGTCATCGGTGAACAGGCTGATGATGGTGCGGCCGTTGAGGGCGGCGGCGAGGGCGATGAGCGCGGTGACGACGAGCCCCAGTTTCAGGCTCTTCATCAGCTGGGTGTAGGCCTGCTCGAAGCGGCGGGCCCCCGCCAGATGGCCGATGATGATCTCGTTGCCAAGGCCGATGGAGAGGCCGAACAGTAGGATGAACAGGCAGATCTGGAAGAAGTAGGACTGGGTCGCCAGCGCCTTGTCGCCGAGCAGGCCGACGAAGGCGGTCACCACCATGAACTGCAGCATCCAGGAGAGGTTCTCCCCGGCGGCCGGCAGGCCGATGTGCAGCACTTTGCCCAGCATCAATCGGCTGGGTTTGACGATCTCAGGCAGTTTCAGGTGGATGCCGGTCTTGCGCGCCACCAGCCACACCAGCAGCACCACCCCGACGATGCGACCCGCTACCGTGCTGATGGCGACCCCGGCCACCCCGAGCTGGGGCAGGCCGAACCAGCCGTAGAGCAGCAGCAGGTTGCCGACGAAGGTGATGAGGTTGACGGTCAGGGTCACGTACATGGCCTGACGGGTGTGGCCGTGGGCGCGCAGGGTGGCGGCCAGGCAGAGGGCCGCCGCTTCCGGCAGCAGGCACAGGCCGATGATCTGCAGGTAGAGGGTGGCATCGCTCATCAGGTTGGCGGGCAGGTTCATCAGCGCCAGCATGGTACTGGCGCCGGCGATGACGCCGACGGCGGCCACCAGCCCCACCAGCAGGTTGAAACCGATGGCGGTGTGGATGACGACGCGGGCCTTCTCCTTGTCGCCGGCCCCCAGATACTGGGTGATCACCACGCTGGTGCCGATGCTGACAAAGCTGAACAGGGTGATGGCGAGATCGAACACCTGGTTGCCGACCGCGAGCGCCGCCACCCCCTGATAGGAGACGTGACCCACCATGAAGGTGTTGAGGGCCCCGGTCAGAAAGTGCAGGGCGAGATCGATAAACAGGGGCCAGGTCAGGGAGAAGAGAGTGCCCGGACCTGCGTGGGATTGAGTTTGCATGGGGTGTCCAAATACTGGGGATGGCCCTCGTCAGTGCCATCTGGACGGGCATTTAACACCAAGCGGGTGCGAGGCGCAATCGTGGCGGTGACTAAGAGGGGGAAGAGCGCGCGAGCCCTGCCGCCATGGGCAGGGCCAGCACTGGATCAGGCCGGGGTGGCGCCCGCCTCCTGCTCGCTTGGCAGGGTGAGGCGCGCCGAATCGGGCAGGGCCTCATCCTGGGGCCAGCGCGAGAGGATGGCCTCGGTGGTGCTCTCCACCACCTCGTCGTCCTTGAACACCGGTTCGCGGTAGCAGCGGGTCATGCGCAGCGCCTGATACATGTCGGGGCAGAGGATGATCCCCTCGTCGCCGACCCGGATCCCGGCCTGCTTGAGCCACAGGCTCATCTGGCCGTGGCGGCCGGCCATCACCATGTGAATGCCGCGCCGTTTCAAGTCGCGGTGCAGCTCACCCAGCATGCTCATCACGCTGATGTCCTGGTGGGTGAAGCAGGCCACCGCGTCCACCACCAGGCATTTGGGGCTGTGGGGATCCTGCACCAGCAGCGCCAGCACCCGCCGCTTGAAGTAGGGGGCGTTGAAGTAGGTGAGCGGCGAGTTGAAGCGATAGACCAGGATGCCGGGAATGGCCTTGGCCTGCTCGTTGTCCCCCAGGGTGCGCACCACCCCTTCGTCGTCCATGCCGAGCAACTGGTCGGTGGGGCGCATCACGTTGCGCAGGAACTGGAACAGCCCCAGCAGCACCGCGAGGGTGATGCCCGGAATGACCCCCATGGCCAGCACGCTGATGAAGGTGATGAGCGCCAGCCAGAAGGCGGCGCGGTCGGAGTGACGCAGGGCCCACAGGCCGCGAAAGTCGGTGAGGGACAGAGACGCCATCACCAGCACCACGCCGAGGGCGGCGGTGGGGATGTATTGCAGCGGCGCCGTCAGG
This sequence comes from Aeromonas dhakensis, assembly GCF_002285935.1. NCBI lineage: Bacteria > Pseudomonadati > Pseudomonadota > Gammaproteobacteria > Aeromonadales > Aeromonadaceae > Aeromonas > Aeromonas dhakensis. Next base: position 4,004,617 of record NZ_CP023141.1, on the reverse strand, counting down.
TAGAAGGTGACCAGGGCGATGACAGCGGCGGCGATGATGGAGACCAGCTGGCTCTTGCCGCCGTTGGCGTCGTTGACCGCGGTGCGCGAATCCGCGCCGCTGATGGCAAAGCCCTGAGAGGCTGCCGCCGCCAGGTTGGCCATGCCCAGCGCCCGGAACTCCTTGTCCGCATCTATTTCGTAGCCGTTCTTGGCGGCGAAGCTGCGGGCGGTCAGCATCATGGAGACGAAGCTTACCATGGCGAGGTTGAGCGCCGGCAGCACCAGCTCCCGCATCAGGCCGGGGGGAAACTCCGGCATCTGGAAGGCGGGCAGGCCGGAGCCGATGGCGCCCAGGGTGGCGATGCCGAACCGGCCGAGATCGAGCGCCCACACCAGCCCCGCCGTCACCACCATGGCCACCATGGAGGAGGGCCAGGCCGGCTTGAAACGTTTGGCCAGCAGCAGGGTGAGCAGGGCGGTCAGGCTCATGGCCAGGGTGGGCAGATGAGTCTGGGTGATGTAGCTGGCACCGCCGGCGATCCGCTCGATGAGGTAGCGTTCGCTGAAGGTGAAGCCGAAGATCTTGGAGAGCTGGCCCACCATGATGGTGATGGCCACCCCGTTGAGCAGCCCCATCAGGATCGGGCGGGAGAGAAAGTCCGCCAGCACCCCCAGCTTGAAGCGACTGGCGATGAGGCACCAGAAGCCGGTCATGGCGGTCATGGTCATCACCAGCTGCCAGTGGCGGGTGGCGTCCCCGGCGGCCAGCGGGGTCACCACGGCGGCGATCACCGCGCAGGTGGCGGCGTCCGGCCCGACGATGAGCTGACGGGAGGTACCGAACAGGGCGTACACCAACATGGGCAGGATGCAGGAGTAGAGGCCGACCAGCGGCCCCACCCCGGCCAGTTCCGCATAGGCGATGGCCACGGGCAGGGCCACCGCTGCCACCGACAATCCAGCGCGCATATCCGGCATCAGCCAGGCCCGCTGGTATTGCAGCAGGGCGGCGAGGCCCGGTAGCCAGCGTTCGAGTGAGAAGAAGTCGCGCATTATTTAACCCATTGAGTTACAAACAGCTTTTCCTTAGTGTGCCCAAGGTTATCGAAACATTGCAATCAGGTTATGGCCAGTTCACCACCAGGTCAGGCCAGAGCCGTTGCCACTCCTTGGCCTTGACCCGCTCGGTAAAGACCCGGCTCTCCTGGCGGCAGCGCGGGTTGGGATCCACCTGCAGGGACCAGTTGGGGGCAAAGCCGTAGGGGGCCAGCCACTCGAATGAATCGTCTGCCAGCAGCCGGACCCCGATGCAGGTGGGCACCTCCACCCAGTGGCTGAGGGCCGAGAGCGAGCTGGTAAACGGGGGAACTTGCTGGCGCAGATGCATGCGGGCCTGGTTGCGTACCTCCCACTGCTGGCCCGGCATCCTGACGGCGAGCCAGGCTTCGTGATCGGCCTCCGCCAACCCATCCGGGTCGGCGCTATCCAGATAGATAAGGTCGATGTCGTTGAGGGCGGTCGGCGCCGATTTGTGGTGCAGATGATCCCAGATGAGGTTGCGGATAAAACCGGCCCCCAGCGCCCAGTCGGGCAGTGCCAGTTCACGGGCTGCCCAGAGGCAATCCATGCGCTGGTCATCGGCCCGCAGCAGGGCTTCGGTCTGCGCCTGCAGGTCGGCTTCCCGGGCGCTCTGGCGAAGGTTGAACGCTTGCGTGTGGTGACGCGTCTGGGAGTCAGCCGGCATTGCGGCGCAACCAGACGTCGATGTAGCTGCAGCTCGGTACTATGGTGAGCCCTTCCGCCTGGGTCCAGTCGTAGAAGGTGCGGGCCAGCTGATCGGCGATCCCCTGTACCCTGAGCTCGGGCGGGACGAAGGTGCTGTAGGCGTCGATGGTCTTGGCATCGAGCCGCCGGTAACGCAGTCTGGACTCCTTGCCATCCACCACACAGATGAATTGCTGCTGGTTGGCCTGATGAATGATCTCGCTCATGCTTGTTCCTCGGTACGGGGGATGGGGTTATCTGACCATGTCGGCGCCCCTTTGCCAACTGTTCGGGGTCGCTTACACTGCGAGCCCGGCCGGGTACATACCCGCTAGCCAAGGTATAGAACAGTTCACGAAGGATGGATCCCATTATGGCTTTTGCCACGCTGGAAGAGTTGATCGGCAATACCCCCCTGCTGGCGCTGCGTCGCATCAATCCCCACCCCGATGTCACCCTGCTGGTCAAGCTGGAGGGCAACAACCCGGCCGGCTCGGTCAAGGACAGGCCGGCGCTGAACCTCATCAAGTGTGCGGAGGCGAGCGGTCACTTAGCGCCTGGGGCTCGCCTGATCGAGGCCACCTCCGGCAACACCGGCATCGCGCTAGCCATGGTGGCGGCGGCGCGGGGCTACCGGATGCGGCTCATCATGCCAAATACCATGAGCCAGGAGCGGCGCGATGCCATGCAGGCCTATGGCGCCGAGCTGGTGCTGGTGGAGGGGGGCATGGAGGCCGCACGCGACCTCGCCCTGGCGATGCAGGCACGGGGCGAGGGGCTGGTACTCGATCAGTTCAACAACCCGGCCAACCCGGATGCCCATTACCTCTCCACCGGCCCCGAGATCTGGCGCCAGAGCGAGGGAGCGGTCACTCACTTCGTCTCGGCCATGGGCACCACGGGCACCATCATGGGGGTCTCCCGCTACCTCAAGGAGCAGAACCCGGCGGTGCAGGTGATCGGCCTGCAACCGGCCGAGGGGAGCCAGATCCCCGGCATCCGACGCTGGCCGGCGGCCTACCTGCCCGCCATTTTCGAACCCGCCCGGGTCGACCGGGTGCTGGACGTCACGCTCGACGAGTCCCTCGCCATGATGCTCCGGCTGGCGCGGGAGGAGGGGATCTGCTGCGGGGTCAGCTCGGGCGGCGCCGTGGCCGGCGCGCTGCGGGTAGCGGCAGAGATCAAACAGGGGGTGGTGGTGGCCATCATCTGCGATCGGGGGGATCGCTACCTCTCCACCGGGGTGTTCAGCGACGAACAGGGGTGAGAGCCCAGGTCGGCGTGCTGATTAACATGATATGTATCAACAGCTTGCTGATACATCGCACTGTGTACCCCTTGTAACAATCAAGCCTGCCGGCAGGCTTGATTCCATTTGCCTCCTGTTTGACACTCGGCCTCTTTTGTTGACCGCTGCAAACAGGAGCGTCCCATGATCTTGCCTTCCTCTCTTCGTCTTTCTCTGCTTGGCCTCTGTCTGGCCACGGCAGGCTGCACCGTCGAACCCTATGCCTATCAGTGCGGCGACAAGCAGTGCTCGGTAACCGATCACAAGGGGCAGAAACAGGAGCGGCCGCTGGACGAGGTGAAACCCGTCTGGGAGCGCAAGCAGGAGCGGGAAGAGGCAGTGCGCCGCAACAAGGAGTCCATCTGGCGCGAGAAGGCGCCCGAAGATGGCGGCAACTACGGCGCCGGCGCCACCATCCGCTGGTAACAGGCGGCCCCGCGAGACGGGGCCGCCTGCCTGATCACTCCCAGGCCTGCTCCAGCAGGGCCAGCAGCTGGGCCCGGTCGGCATCCTTGCGGTTGTAGAGCAGGGCGCCGTCGTTGATGGCGAGATCGCGGATCTCGGGCAGCAGGCCCTTGTCGGTGAGACCCGCCTCCCGCAGGGTGCGCGGCAGCTTCACCGTCTCCCACAGGGTATTGCGCAGCGCCTGCAACGCCTCGATGGCGGCCTGGGGCCGCACGGCGGCCGGGGTCGCGGCAAAGCGTTCGGCCCCTACCAGCGGCAGCAGCAGGTGGGCCAGCTCGGGGTCTATGCCCGGCCGGTTGTAGTCGAGCACGGTGGGCAGGAAGAGGTTCATGCACAGGCCGTGGGGCAGGTGGCAGCGGGCCCCCAGGCTGTGACCGAGGGCGTGCACCAGTCCCACCATGGAGTTGGAGAAGGCCATGCCAGCCAGGGTGGATCCCTCTGCCAGCTGCAGCCGCAGCTGCTTGTCCTGCGGGTTGCTCAGCACCTGGGGCAGGGCGTTGGCGATCTTCTCCACCGCCATCAGGGCCAGGGCGTCGCTGACCGGGTTCTTGGCCGTGCCGATGAAGGCCTCGATGGCGTGGGTCATGGCATCCATGGCGGTGGCGGCGGTGATGTTGAGCGGCAGCCCCTGGGTGAGGCGTGGATCCAGCACCGCCAGCTGGGGCAGCAGAAAGGGGGAGGTAAAGGGCACCTTGCGCCCGCTCGCCTCGTCCTTGATCACCGCCACCAGGGTCACCTCCGAGCCGGTGCCTGCCGTGGTAGGTACCACCGCCAGCGGCTGCAGCGGCCGGGTCAGGCAGCCGGCGCCGGCGTAATCGAGCAGCCGCTCCCCCCCCATGGAGGCGAGGATGTTGACCGCCTTGGCGGTGTCGATGACGGAGCCGCCCCCCAGCGCCACCAGGCTGTCACAGCCAAGCTCCCGGTGACGGGCCGCGATCCGCTCCACCACGGCGGTGGAGGAGTCGGCCGGGATCTCGTCCCAGATGGCGGCCACCGGCAGCTCCCCTTCGGCCAGCACCCCGGCCAGCAAGGTAGCTAGCCCGGTGCCGCTGACCCCCTTGTCGGTGAGCAGCAGCGGCCGGCGCGCCCCCAATCCCGCCAGCTCGCCGGCCAGTTGCTCCAGCGCCTGCTCCCCTGCGATCAGTTTGACCGGACAGAAAAAATCGTAATAGCGACTCATAGGCTCATCCTCTCGTTCAGCCGGTCAACAGACCCAGGTAGATGTGGCAGGCCCGGCTCAGCTTGTGGCTCGGGTCCGGATAGTGGCGCAGCAAGGGGCGGGCGATGAAGGCGGGCAGGATCAGCGCCTGCAGCTGCTCCAGCGCGCGCACCAGGTGCATGGCGACGGTGAGATCCCCCTCCACCAGCAGACGGTTCTCGCTGAACGCCTGATTGACCCCGAGCCGAAAGCTGAGGGCGCGAAAGGCGATGGCGGGATGCTTGAAACGTACCCGCAGCGGGTGCAGAGCGCCGGCATCGGGGGCGGGGCCGCTCTGCCAGCGGCCATCCGCTTTGTGGATGGTCAAGCCCTGGGCCATACCACCCACCTCCAGCCGGATGGTGAGCCCGTCCGGCAGAGGGGCCAGCTCCCGGCGCACCGCCTCGTCTACCCGGGCAGCGCGGCACAGGGTGCGGCCGATGATCCAGAGCAGGCTGGTTATCCAGAGACGGCGGCCCAGCGCCGCCAGGGTATCAAGGTTTTGGTTGTGCATACGCGTGAGCTCCCGAGATGGCGGACCAGAACAGGGCGAAGGCACTGGCTTGCCAGTGAGCGTCCCGTCCCAGTTCAGGTTGGTCGACAAACAGGGAGGCGCAGGCCAGGAACTGGCCCTGGCACACCTCCAGCATCAGGGCCGGTGGGGCTTGCATCAACTCGCCGCTGGCCTGGCCCTGGGCCAGCAGGCGGGGTAAAAAGCGCAGGGTGTCGCTCAAGATCTGGCTGCGCAGCGGGCGAGCCAGCAGGGGGGAGTGGAAGAAACCCAGCACGAACTTGAGCTCGTGGGGGTGGGCTTGCATCCAGGCCATCGCCTGGCTCCAGTAGTGGTGCGCCTGCTCCTTGAGGGGCAGGGTGGCGTCAGCCTCTGTGATGGCGGCACCGAGGCGCTGTTTGATGTCCTGATAGAGGCTCTGGATCAGCACCTCCTTGCTGGGAAAGTGGTGAAACAGGGTGCCATTGGCCACTCCCGCCGCCTTGGCGATGCGGGCGGTGGCGGCCCCCTGCAAACCATCTTCGGCGCACAGGGCAAGGGCAGCATCCAGGATCTGGCGACGCTTGTCGGTCACGGGCGTATTCATATTTGTCTCGTCAACGTAAGAACAGGGCCATCATCAGCCGCTGGTGCCAGCGCCGATAGGGAGGGTGCACCATGGTGCCGGTGCTGAAGCGCCCCCGGCTCAGCACGGTCTTGGCCTTGGAGAAGGTGAGAAACCCCTCGTGGCCGTGGTAGTGGCCCATGCCGGAGGCGCCGATGCCGCCGAAGGGCACGTCGTCGGCCGCCACCTGGAACAGGCTGTCGTTGATGGCCATGCCGCCGGAGTGGGTCTCCTGGATCACCTTTTGCTGCAGAGCGGGATCCAGGCTCATCAGGTAGAAGGCGAGCGGGCGGGGCCGCGCGGCTATGTAGGCGAGCGCCTCGTCCAGCGAGTCATAGGGCACGATCGGCAGCAGCGGGCCGAAGATCTCCTGCTGCATCAGCTGGCAGTGGTTCGGCACCTCGGTCAGCAGATGGGGCAGCAGGCGATGGGCGCCATCGTCGCGGGCCGGGTTGCCACAGGGGTGGATCTGGGCGCCTGCCCGCTCCGCTTCGGCCAGCCAGCCGGTGAGCCGCTCATACTGGCGGCCATTGATGATGGAGCCGTAATCCGCGCTGGCCAGCCCCTGGGGATAGAGACGGGCGAAGTGATCGCGATAGGCTTCGACAAAGGCCTGCTCCTGACCGCGTGGCAGCAGCACATAGTCGGGGGCGACGCAGATCTGACCGGCGTTGAGGCTCTTGCCGAAGATCATCCGCTCTACCGCCAGCGCCAGCGGCATGTCGGGGGCGATGAGGCAGGGGCTCTTGCCGCCGAGCTCCAGGGTGAGCGGGGTGAGCTGGGGGGCTGCCGCGGCCATCACCAGCCGGCCCACCGCGGTGGAGCCGGTAAACAGCAGGTGATCGAAGGGCAGGGCGCTGAAGGCGGCTGCCACCTGGGCATCGCCTTCAATCACCATTACCTCGCGCTCGTCGAAGACGCCGTCCAGCAGCTCGCGCAGCACCCGGTTGGTGTGGGGGGTAAATTCGGAGAGCTTCAGCATGGCGCGGTTGCCGGCGGCGATGGCGCTGATGAGGGGGCCGAGGCTCAGCATCACCGGGAAATTCCAGGGCACTATGATGCCGACCACCCCGAGCGGCTGATAGAACACCTCCACCCGGGCCGGCGCCAGCAGCAGGCCGGTGTGGCGGCGGTGCGGGCGCATCCAGCGCTTGATCCGTTTCTGGGTGTAGTTGATCTGCATGACGCAGGGGAGGATGTCGGCAATCATGCTGTCGTAGTCGCTGCGCTGGCCATAGTCTTTGGCCAGGGCGTCGCACAGCGGTTGCTTGTGGGCTATCAGGGCGCGCTTGAGCTGGCTGAGGTGGGCTCTGCGCTCGCTCAGGCTCGGCATGGGATTTTGCTGACAGGCGTCTCTGAGTTTGGCCAGTCTGGCCGGGAGCGACAACTTGTCGGCGGCCTCCTGCAACTGCATCGCTTCCATGGCATACCCCGCTGGTGAATGGACCGACTGATTGGTCGGTCTAAATCTAGCTGCGTGTTAATCAAATGTAAAGTTCGGTGCGCTGGTTTGGCATGGTGTGCGGGTGACTCACCCGGCGACTGTGCTGGCTACCACATTTTCGTGGATCCAGGGTTGGTGAATTATCCAATAAGAGGTAGCTTTGGCTATCAATCGACAAGGAGAGTGCACGATGACCAGGGAACTGAACAGCTTGTTGGCCCGCCTCGAGGATGTGGTCGAGCGGATGCCGGATTGCTTCAACACCTATGAGTTTGCCCAGAAGCTGGCGCTGCAGCATCAGCGCGAATTTTTTGCCGCGGGTCACTCCCTGGCCGAACAGGAGGGGCGCCTGCTGCGGGTGCTGCACGAGAAGATTGCGGAAGCGCTGGCCGGCAGCGACAAGGTGATCGAGGGGGCCTTGTTGCCCTGCGTCACCCCCTGGGGGGAGCGGGCCACCTCGCCGCGCTGGCACCGCAAGCACTGAGCCATCCACTGGATCAACAACAGGGCCCGTCGTGGGCCCTGTTCTGTTGTTGCTGTCACTGGGTCAGGCGGCGTGCCTGCCAGTAGCGGCTGTTCCAGTAGACGTTGTCGAGGCGCGAGCGGATCACCCCCTTGCTGGTGGAGGCGTGGATGAACTCCCCGCCGCCGGTGTAGACGCCGACGTGGTATTGCTGCCAGCCGGTCTTGAAGAAGACCAGATCGCCGTGCTGCAGCCGGTAGCGATCGACCGGCCGGCCCAGGTTGGCCTGGGATTCGGTGGTCCTCGGCAGATTGAAACCCATCACCTGCTGATAGGCGAGCTGGGTGAAGGCGGAGCAGTCGAGACCGGCCCGATCCGAGCCGCCCATGCGATAGGGGACGCCGCGCCACTGCTGATAAAAGCCTTCAAAGGCGCTGCTCTGCTGGCGCGGTGGGGCAGGCTCGGGCGTGCTGGAACAGGCGGCCAGCAACAGGGCCAGCAGGGGCAGCAGCAACTTGCAATCCATGGGGGCTCCTTCGAGACGACAACCTCTCCATCATAAACGGGGTTTGGGGCTCGAACATAGCCTTGCCTGCAAGAAACCACCTGTTGCTACCTCAAAAGAGGCGCGAATGGAGAGGGTTATAATATTGTTTGTATTCATTTGAATAATATTTCCTGATTATCTTGAATGAGTATTTCAATATTAAAGTAGTTATTCCAATCAGCCTGACAATGAAATGATAATTAACCTTGTTGACGTCACCCCGTGATCTGTGTCACGTTCTGTCTCAGGGCTAATTCGTTATGATGACGCCATGAAATAAATGGCAAGGGACCCCGCCATTTTCACCGCCAATATGACGGCAAAAAACAAGATATCTCTGGGTATATTCCCGCAACTGGTTCACATAATAATATTCGGTCAATGACTGGCGTTGGCTGACAATATCACCAGACAGAGGAGGGCCGCCCCATGATATCCGGTCCATAGCAGTGAGTGTTCCCTCGCACCAGGATGCCTGCGGCATCTGGCTGTTGTGCCATCGTTCAGGCCGATGAGCGCGACGTTAAAGCCAATGGGTACCATGCGAGGTTCAAGGCGCAGTCAGGCGGCCTTGAGGGAAGATCGCCATCAGATCGCGACTCCCGTGTAATAGCATCGGCGCATGCCGAATCGTCCACCTTAGATCGCCTCGCGATCCTTGTTCTGTCAACCATAAATACCTTCGCCAACCTGCTGTTAATTCACGGCGAAAATAATGAATGTCATGACAGACAAGCAGAATAACGCCCCGAAATATAACCGTGAATAATATGGTTATGCCATATTTGTTCGCTGTTTAAATAGCTTGGCGTGATTCGACAAGGAGATAACAATGAAAAACAAAAAACCACGCAAATTCATCACGCAAGCTCCCGCTCTCAGTCTGCTCGCGCTGGCCTTGTTGGCAGGCAGCGTGCAGGCCGAAGATATTGGCGAGCGTACCGACCAGGGCACCGCCATGCTGGCCAGCCTGCAATCCGAACAGGGACTGATTTACCTCAATGCCGACGTCTGGCTGAAGGGGCAGGGGGCGACGTCGCTGATGACCCGGGATCAGCTGCGCGAGCGGGTACTGGAACGGGGCGAGCGCCTGTTCATCGATTTCAGCGCCGTCACCGACAAGGCTGAGCGGCAGCAGGCCAGAAAGGCCATGGAGCAGCTGGCTGGCATCTCTTTTGATGCCGACTGGGTACTGGTGTCCGGCTACAAGGGGGAGTTGCTGTTCACCCCGCTGGGGGGCGTCGATGATCCGGCCTTCTATCAGGTGATGGAGCGGGTCGACAGCCTGGAAGGGCAGGGCAAGCGCCACAAGCGCTCGCTGACCCAGCCGCCTGCCGCCGAGGCCGGCCTGCCTCACGTGGCCTTCTACCTCAACGTCAACCGCAAGATCAGCGATGCCGAGTGCACCTTCCCGCGCTCGCGCACCTGGAGCCGGGGTGATCGGCTGTTCTGCGATTCGCCGAACATCTCGCTGGTCTACCGGGTCAACCTGGAGCGCTCCCTGCAATTTGGCAACACCGGCTCCGCCACGCCGGATGCCAAGATAGTGCGGATCTCGCTGGACGAAGAGTCGGCCGGTGCCGGCATCCAGCTCAACGAGGATCTCAGCTGGAGCGAGAATATCGCGGACTACCTGCTGCTGGACGGCTGGGCCCGCGACTATGCCACCGATGCCATCGCCCAGGATTATCGCTTCAGCATCGAGGCGTCCAACACCAAGGCGGCGGTGCTCAAGAGCCTGCCGACCAACCTCAACAGCAAGTACGAGCATCGCGAGATCTCGGGCTTCGAGGTGGGGGTCACCGGCGGGGTCGAGGTGAACAAGGATGGGCCCAAGGCCAAGCTGGAGGCCTCGGCCAAGTTCAGCCAGCAGCGCCAGCTCGCCTACAACACCCAGGATTACCGGGTCGAACGCTCGGCGCCGAGCGCCCAGAAGGTGAGTTTCAGCTGGGTGCGCGATCAATACGCGACCGCGGAGTCCCTGCTCTCCTCCAAGACGGCCACCGTCTGGGGCATGGGCTACGACGTGGATCACAACCGCATCCAGCCGCTCAGCTACAAGGGGTTCGTGCCGAATCTGGACGTCATCTACAAGGCAGCGCCGGACGAGACGGGCAGCACCGAGTTCAAGATCGACTCCTCGGTCAACATCCGCCCCATCTACACCGGCATCTACAAGCACTACTACGTGGTGGGGGCCCATGTCTCCTTCCAGGGCTTTGAAGATACCGACAAGCGCAGACGGGTGACGGCGTCCACCAGCTTCAAGGTGGACTGGAACCACCCGGTGTTTACCGGCGGTCGCCCGGTCAACCTGCAGCTGGGGGGCTTTGACAACCGCTGCCTGAGCGCGGATGCCAACCATGGTCTGAGCGCGGTAACCTGTGACGAGACCTCGGCGGCTCAGTCCTTCATCTATGACCAGTACGGCCGCTATGTCAGCGCGCAGGATACCCGCCGTTGCCTGGACGGCAACAACCTCGGCCAGCTGCAGAGCTGCAGCCTGAGCCTGGGTCAGCGCTGGGAGTGGAAAGCGGACAGCGATGCGCTCAGTAACCTGAGTGCCCACCAGCTGCTGGGTCATGACAAGCAGAGCGGGGCGCTGGGGCTCTACGACGAGAACGGCAACCCGCAGAATGTGAGCGTACGGACCCTGACCTCCTACACCCGCATCTTCGGGCCACCGGCCAGTCACTGACAGAGCAGGGCCTTGCGCCCAAGACAACAACGCCGGCAAGTGCCGGCGTTTTTTCATGAAGGACGGATCAGGCCTTGTTTTCGATGAGCGGGGCGAGCAGTTCCGCCAGCTTGTAGAAGGTCTGCACCCGGGTGGTGCTGGGGCGCCACACCAGCCCTATCTCGCGGTAGGGATGTTCTCCCGGCAGCGGAATGGCCACCAGATCCGTGTTGTCGAGGATGCCCGCATCGATGGCCATCTGCGGCAGGAAGGTGGTGCCGAGCCCGGCGCCGACCATCTGCACCAGGGTGTGCAGGCTGGTGGCGGCAAACGGGTTGATCTTGCTCTTGTCCCGCAGCCGGCAGGCGCTCACCGCGTGTTCGGTGAGGCAGTGTTCCCGCTCCAACAGGAAGATGCTCTGGTTGGGCAGCTCCTTGTAGTCGAACGGGGTGTGCAGGCTGGCCGCCATGCTGGCGGGCATCACCATGTGGAAGGGATCCTGACCGACCGTCTTGCAGTGAAAGCCGCCGATCTCCACCGGCAGCGCCAGGATCAGCAGGTCGAGCTGACCCTGCTCCAGCTGCTTGAGCAGGTTGGTGGTGGTGTCTTCACGCAGCAACAATTCCAGCTCAGGATAGGTCTTGCCGCACACCTGCAGCAGCTTGCTGAGCAGGAAGGGGGCTATGGTGGGAATGCAGCCCAGGCGTACCGTGCCGTGCATGACGCCCCCCTGATGCTGGCCGAGTTCCATCAGATCCCGCGCATCGGAGAGCAAATTGCGAGCTCGCTCGACGATTTCCATGCCGACCGGGGTCATAATGAAGCTCTTGTGGTCCCGTTCCACCAGTTGCAGGTTCATCATGTCCTCCAGCGTCTGGATCCCGGTACTCAGGGTCGACTGGCTGACATGACAGGCCTTGGCGGCGCGGTTGAAGTTTTTGTGCTCGTCGAGAGCGACCAGATATTGCAGCTGTTTCAGGCTGGGCCAACGTTGCATAGGAAAACCCGATTAATGCTATCTATTTAATTTGATTTAACTAATCTACCATCGGGGTTATAGTTTGTCGCTTTAATTAGACGGACTTGGCTCTAGGTAGCCCAATCCTGACAGGATTGTTCACTTCACATAAAGAGGAATTGAATATGGTATTGGTAGGCCGTCCCGCACCCGATTTCACCGCTGCTGCCGTTCTGGGCAATGGCCAGATCGTTGACTCCTTCAACCTGGCATCCCACATCAAGGGCAAGGCAGCCGTCCTGTTCTTCTATCCGCTCGATTTCACCTTCGTCTGCCCGTCCGAGCTGATTGCCTTCGATCACCGTCTGGAAGAGTTCAACAAGCGTGGCGTGGAAGTGATCGGTGTTTCCATCGATTCCGAGTTCTCCCACAACGCCTGGCGCAACACCAAGATCGAAGACGGCGGCATCGGCCCGGTCAAGTACCCGCTGGTTGCCGACATCAAGCACGAAATCTGCAAAGCCTATGACGTCGAACACCCGGAAGCCGGCGTGGCATTCCGTGGCTCCTTCCTGATCGACAAGAACGGTGTCGTTCGTCACCAGGTTGTCAACGATCTGCCGCTGGGCCGCAACATCGACGAGATGCTGCGCATGGTCGACGCCCTGCAGTTCCACGAAGAGCACGGCGAAGTGTGCCCGGCTCAGTGGGAGAAAGGCAAAAAAGGCATGACCGCCTCTCCGGACGGCGTTGCCAAGTACCTGTCCGAGAACGCCGCTTCCCTGTAATCGGGCCAGCAAACCGGATAGTGAAAAACCGATGCCCAGGCATCGGTTTTTTTATGGCCGCTATTTGGCGGCTAGGTTCAGTAACCATGGTTCGGCAGATTGCCGATAAACGGCAGGCATAAAAAAGCGCGCCCTTTGGCGCGCTTTTGTCATCCAGCTCCGGACTACTCGTCAAAGATACCGAAGTGATCCTTGGCGAAGTTGACCCGCTGCTCCACGTTCATCTTCACCTGACCCAGCTTCTCGATGGTCTTGAGGTTGGGCACCAGGCCGCGGCCGTTGGCGATCTGGATGGCGAGGCCCGGACGGGCGTTGAGCTCCAGCAGCATGGGGCCGCGGAACTTGTCCAGCACCATGTCGGTCCCGATGTAGCCGAGGCCCGACATCTCGTAGCAGGAGGCCGCCAGGGTCAGCAGGGTGTCCCAGTGGGGCACCTTGAGATCGTACAGATCGAGGCCGGTATCCGGATGGTGGCGGATGGGTGAGCCAAACTGTACCGCCCGCAGGGCGCGGCCGGTGCGCAGGCACAGACCCACCCCCACGGCGCCCTGGTGCAGGTTCGCCTTGCCGTCGGAGGCGGCGGTGGAGAGGCGCATCATGGCCATCACCGGGAAGCCCTTGAAGATGATCACCCGCGAATCGGGTACCCCTTCAAACGAGTAGCCGTCGAACACGTCATCGAAGTTGATGAGCCCTTCCACCAGCGCCACGTCAGGCTTGCCGCCCAATGAGTAGAGCCCCGCCAGGATGTTGGAGACATGACGCTCCAGATCCTGGCCGTTGCTGGCGCTGCCGTTCGGCTTGTAGAAGAGGCCGTCCTCCTGGCGCAGGATCACCAGGATCCCCTTGCCGCCGGAGCCGCGTGCCGGCTTGATGCAGAAGCCCGGCCAATCCTTCACCAGCTCGGTGATGCGGCTCACGTCGTGCTGGGCACGGATGGTGCCGATCAGTTCCGGCACCGTCACCCCCGCATCCAGCGCGATGCGCTTGGTCTGCAGCTTGTCATCCACCAGCGGATAGAGGCTGCGCGGATTGTAGCGGCTGATGTAGGAGTGGTTGCGCTTGTTCATGCCGAGGATGCCTGACTGAGACAGGCTCCACGGGGTGGTGTACTTTTCCCAGAACCACATCTGTTACTTGTCCTTACCCGGGGTGGCACCGGAGCGCATCTCGTCCACCAGCGGCTTGAAGCGCTTGAGCTCGCTCAGCTTGTAGCCGGTGTAGTTACCCATCAACAGCACGGTCGCCATCAGCACCAGCTGCAGACCGAGGAAGTTGAAGGTGAGGTGGCGGATCAGTTCGTTGTCCATGGCCAGGTAGGCGATGATGGCCACCAGCAGGGAGCCGCCGCCCTGGCGGAACACCTCTTTCGGACCCTCTTCTTCCCACAGGATGGACATCCGCTCGATGGTCCAGGAGAGGATGATCATCGGGAAGAAGGTGATCTTCATGCCGTCGGTCAGCCCCAGCTTGAAGGCGAACGCCGAGAAGATGCCGATCATCGAGATCACCATGATGATGATGGCCGATATCCGCGCCACCAGCAGCAGGTTGAGCCGCGACAGGTAGGAACGGATCACCAGACCCGTGCCGACGATGAGCAGGAAGCCCACCAGACCGGTGATCAGCTGGGTCTGGATGAAGGCGACCGCGATCAGCACCGGCATGAAGGTACCCGAGGTCTTGATACCGACGATGACCCGCAGGAACACCACCATCAGCACGCCGATGGGGATCAGCAGCAGGCCCTTGAACAGGGTCTGCTCTTCCAGCGGCAGGCTGTGGATGGAGAAGTTCATCATCTCCGATTTTTCAAACTTCTGGGCCAGCGCCACGCTCACCGGCTGCTCCTGCGCGATCATCGAGAAGCTTACCTTGGAGTTGTGGCCACCGGTCACGTCCAGCAGGGCACCGGAGTTGTACTCCCACAGCAGCAGGTTGGCCGGGCGACCCTGTTCACCGGTTTGCGGGTTGAACAGCTTGTAGTCGGTCGGGCTGTTGAACACCTGCAGGTAATCCACCAGCTCCTGACGACGGCGACCGTCTTCCAGGCTCAGGGCATGGACGACCCGGGCCGGTACGTCGGCGTTGTTGAGCAGCTCGGCGATCAGGTTGGCGCGGCTCTTGTGCTTTTTCAGCAGCTCGGCGTTCTGCTCCTGCTTCTCGATCTCCTTGATGATCTCGCGAGTCAGGGTGTAGCCGTCGGCGGAACGCTCCTGGGCACGCTCTAGGATCTGCTGCATGGCGGTGGCGTAGGGCTCGCTCTCGATCTGCTTCTCGATGGCCGGCGGCTGCGGGTTGGCAGCCGGCTTGGCGTGGGCATCGGCCATCATGTCGACGCGGTAGTAGAGCTCCTGACGGCCGGAGGCGGTGCGGATGGACCACTCGGCACGGGCATCGCCATCCTTCTCGACGAAGGAGAGGCCGTAACCCGGGCTCGCGGCGTTCTCGTTCATCAGGGTGAAACCGGGCTGGGTGCCCGGAATGGCCAGGGAGGCGATCACCGGCTCGCCGGTGGCCTCGAACTCCAGCTTGGCTTCGATGGACCAGATCTGGCGTTTTTCACCCGGCGTGAGCGGTACGTCCAGCGCGATGTGGTGATAGAACGTCATCCCCAGGCCGACAATGTACAGCAGGGCAACCAGCAAATAGAACGGCTTACGGGAAACCATGGATTATTTCACATCCTTGAGCTTGGGTTTTGGTTGGATATATTCGCGGGCCACATCAACCACGGCGATGTCTTTCAGGAATTCACGACCCAGCAGCACGGGGAAGGCCATGTCGCTGCGATCTTTCAGGGTAAATTCGGCCTTCTCGGTCATGTCGCCGATACGTACGGCGAGGCGTACCACAGGGCGGCGGTCGAGATCGTCGGCGGAGGCCTGACGCACCCGCACGTGGCGCACCAGCGGCGCTTCAATCTGGATCTTGTCGTCCATCTCCTGATGGCTCAGGAAGAAACGCACCCAGTTCTTGCCGTTGCGCTCGAAGATGGTGATGTCCTGGGCGCTGATGGAGGAGGTGGTGGCACCGGTATCGACCCGCGCTTGGAAGGCGTCGTTGGCGGCGTCAACCCAGATCCACTCCGCCTCGCCGACCAGCAGCTTGCCGTCAACGGTGTGACCCTGGCTCGGGGCCTGGCACTTCTCGGTCGGGATCGCCATGGGTTTGGGCGGCTCGGGCGGCAGGTGTTCCAGCTTGCTGCCGACTTTGTTCACGGACTCTTTCATGTTGTTGACATCAGTGTTGAGCTGAACCAGCAGGTGCTGTTGCTGCACATACTGCTTCTGTTGCTGTTCCATGGATGTTTGCAGGCGCTGCTCGCTCAGATTGATCTCGTTGCGAAGCTCGGCCAGCGTCAGGGTAGGTACCGGGGGCGCTTTTTCCATCGTGACACACCCGCCGAGACTGAGCAGGGAGAGCAGGGTCATTCCTTTTAATTTGCTTTTCATGTCATTCATTTAACTGTGCTTCCTGGAATTGGGTCAGTGTAACTTCCACCGCGGCCATCGGCTAGTCTTTGGCCTTTCTGGCAATCAGTACGGCACGTTTGGGTGCCGGGTGTCCTTCTACCGTGAGTGCCGGATTGGCTGGATCCAGATAATCACTCAGGGATTCATTAATCATCCAGTCGGTACGACGCTGTTCGTCCGTGCTGGTCATATTCTCGTCGACTATCCGCACATCGGTGAACCCGCAGCGCTCGACCCACAGCTTGAGTGCCGCGCTGGAAGGAATGAACCAGACGTTGCGCATCTTGCCGTAGCGATCGGTGGGCATCAGCACGTCGTTGACGCCGCCGTCGATCACCAGGGTCTCCAGCACCAGCTCACCGTCGTCTTTCAACTGGTTGCGCAGCTGTTCGATGTGCTCGATGGGAGACTTGCGGTGATAGAGCACCCCCATGGAGAAGACGGTGTCGAACGCCCGCAGCTCCGGCAGCTCCTGAATGCCGAGCGGCAGCAGGTGGGCGCGCTGGTCGTTGCCGGCGAAGTGACGAATAGCCTCGAACTGGCACAAGAACAGCGGGCTCGGATCGATGCCGACCGCCAGCTTGGCCCCTTCGCCCACCATGCGCCAGAGGTGATAGCCGCTGCCGCAGCCCACGTCCAGCACGTAACGGCCTTTGAGCGGGCTGATGTGGGGCAGCACCCGATCCCACTTCCAGTCGGAGCGCCACTCGGTGTCGATATGGATGCCGTGCACCGTGAACGGGCCTTTGCGCCAGGGCATGAAGTGGCGCAGCAGGCTCTCCACCTTCTTGCGCTCCCCTTCGCCGAGGCTCTCGGCCGAGCCGATTTCGACCCGGCTGGTCAGCTCGACGTGGCCGGGGGCTACCTGCGGCAGCTTGTTGAGGGCACGGTTCCAGCGCGGCAGATCGCCGTGCTGGTTGTCGTGTTGCCAGGCGTGCAGCTGGGCGGGCAGGGTGTGCAGCCAGTGGCTCAGCCGGTTCTTGGCGATCAGCTGATAGAAGTTGGCAAAGTCGATCATGGCTGGGCAGGCTCGCTCGATTTGATGGCGATCATGGAGCCGAAGTTGAAGCACTGGAACCAGAGATCCTGATGGGCGAAGCCGGCCTCCCGCAGGCGGGCCTGATGCACCGGCAGGCTGTCGGTGCGCATCACGTTCTCAAGGGCGGTGCGTTTCTGGCTGATCTCCAGCTCGCTGTAACCGTTGGCGCGCTTGAAGTCGAGATGCAAGTCGATGAGCAGCTCGTTGACCTGCTCGTCCTCGAAGCGGAACTTCTCGCTCAGGATCAGGATCCCGCCCGGGCGCAGGCCGTCAAAGATGCGCTGGATGAGGGCGGCCCGTTTCTCGGGCGCGACGAACTGCAGGGTGAAGTTGAGCACCACCACGGAGGCGTTCTCAATCTCGATGTCGCAGATGTCCGCCTCGATGAGCTCCACCGGCACCTCGGACTTGAAGCCTGAGAGGTGGGCGCGGGCCCGCTCTATCATGGGGTGGGAGAGATCCACCGCCGTGATGCGGCAGCCGGGTTGGGCAACATGGCGACGCATCGCCTGGGTGGCGGCTCCCAGGGAGCAGCCGAGATCGTAGAGTCGGCTCTCGGGCTGGGCGTAGCGGGCGGCCATCATGCCGATGGCGGAGATGATGTTGCTGTAACCCGGCACCGAGCGCTGGATCATGTCGGGAAAGACATCGACGACCTGTTCGTCAAAGCAAAAATCCCCCAATCGGGCGATGGGGGCGGCAAAAATCTGATCGTGCATGCTGGCGCAACCTGACAGCCGGTGCGCGAACCGACTGTTTTGTTCAATTGAATCGTTGGGTGACACCCGTCCGGGTCGTGTCGTCACCGGTTTACGAACGGGGTGGCGGGCCTTGAGATCCATCGGGCCGCTTCCGTTCGCAATGGACCATCATCCTGGTCCTTTTGATGGGCTGCGCCCTGGGCGACAAGCGCTTGTCGTCAAGGGGCGTCGGGGCCCTGTTACCGGAGCCGGATGCTCGCCTGCAATCAAGTGCGATGGGCGGGCAGACCGGGTCCTTGCATGGGGCGCTAGTGTAGAGGAAAGGCGGCCGTTTGTCTTGACGCCAAGCCCCGTCAGATCAGAAAAAAACGGCTTTTTTTCGCGCCGAAGCGGGGGCGGCGAAAGCGCCGCTCAAAAGGGCAGCACGCCCTGGCGCGCGCGATCGTTTTCCCCCGGCCAGAGGGCCATCTCCTGCCCCAGCAGGCGGGCCACCTGACGGGCCAGTTCGGGGGCCTGGGCGTTGTCTGCAGTATGTATAAAGAGGTAGAGATCTTTTCCCTCCGCCAACCACTGACGCCAGTGAGGGAGCCAGCCTGGCAGGAAGGGGTGGTTGTCCTCGGGATGTGGCAGGCCGATGAGCCGCACCACGGGGGCATCGGCGGTGGCCAGCAGGTGCACCGGCAGCCTCGGCTTCTTGCCCTGGGCATCGATCATGGCCGCCGAGGTGGCGGGCACCGAGAAGAGCGGCCGGCTGTCGAGCATGATGCGGTTTATGCCTCTCTCCATCAGCAGCCGGTTCAGCTGCCGCTCCGCCTCGCCCTTGGCGAAGAAATCGGGGTGGCGCACCTCGAGGGCATAGTTAAATTGTGTCGGCAGCCGTTCGAAGAAGGCCGCCAGGCGAGGAAGACCATCGGGTCCAAAGCGGGCAGGCAGCTGCAGCTTGAGCAGCCCCAGCTTGTCATGCAGGGGGGCCAGCAGGCGGATAAAGTCGCTCACTTGCTTGTCGGCGCTCACCAGATCGCTCTGGTGACTGATGGTTTGCGGAAACTTGAAGCTGAAACGAAAGCCCGCTGGCACCGCATCGGCCCAGCGCCGGACCGTGTCGGGGGTCGGCGAGGCGTAGAAGGTGGTATTGCCTTCCACCGTGTTGAAGACCCGGGCATAGTGGGCGAGGTGCTCGGAGGGCTTGGCACCCACCCCCAGCAAGTGACCGGGCCAGGCCGGGTGCGACCATTGTGGCAGGCCCAAAAAGAGGCTCATGAGGGATCCTGTCTGCGGGTTTGTCTCGATTTTCCCCTTTTTTTGCCCCGGGATGTAAAAAACAGGGCAAAGGAGGCTGCTGGCCATTTTACCCAAATGGGGGTTTTCCTCTATAATGCCAGCCCTTTTGTTTGCCAATTTGTTGTGACTCACGCCGCTGTACGCATATTGTGACGACGGCAGCGGCCATGATGCGGCCAAACAACAATCGCTTGCCGATGTCCTCCGCCCGACAACCCGGCCGCTTGTCAGCCGCCTCTGGTCGAGCCGATATCGGCGGCAGGTGTCCGATCCCGGCGGTCGGACGGTACGAGACAGATTTCAAACCGGGCAAGAAGCAGGATCTGGCCAGCTGTGAGACAGACGGTGCTTGCCAGTCGTGCCCGGCGACCCAGGTTAACCGTCTCTCTACAATTTCGAAGGAAGAAGTCCATGCGCTCTATCTATTGCGGACAGGTCAATGAGGCCCATGCAGGGCAGACCATTACATTGTGCGGTTGGGTCCATCGTCGTCGCGATCTGGGCGGCCTCATCTTTATCGACATGCGTGACCGCGAGGGCATCGTCCAGGTGTTCTTCGATCCGGACAAACCGGACGCCTTCGCCCTGGCCTCCGAACTGCGCGGCGAGTTCTGCATTCAGGTCTCCGGCGTGGTGCGCACCCGTCCCGACTCCCAGCGCAACAGCGACATGGCCACCGGCGCCATCGAGGTGTTTGCCCACGAGCTCACCATCATCAACCGTGCCGAGCCGCTGCCGCTGGACTTCAACCAGGTCAACAGCGAAGAGGTGAGCCTCAAGTATCGCTACCTGGATCTGCGTCGCCCCGAGATGGCCAAGTACCTGAAGACCCGCGCCAAGGCCAGTGCCTTCGTGCGCCGCTTCATGGACGAGCACGGCTTCCTCGACATCGAGACCCCGATGTTGACCAAGGCCACCCCGGAAGGGGCCCGTGACTACCTGGTGCCGAGCCGCGTGCACAAGGGCAAGTTCTACGCTCTGCCGCAGTCCCCGCAGCTGTTCAAGCAGCTGCTGATGATGTCCGGCTTCGACCGTTACTACCAGATCGTCAAGTGCTTCCGTGACGAAGACCTGCGTGCCGACCGCCAGCCGGAATTCACCCAGATCGACGTGGAGACCTCCTTCATGACCGCACCGCAAGTGCGTGAAATCATGGAAGAGATGATCCGCAAACTGTGGCTGCACATCCTGAACGTGGATCTGGGCGACTTCCCGATCATGACCTTCGACGAAGCCATGCGTCGCTACGGCTCCGACAAGCCTGACCTGCGTCTGCCGATGGAGCTGGTGGATGTGGCTGACCTGCTGACCGCGGTCGAGTTCGCCGTGTTCGCCGGCCCCGCCAACGATCCGAAAGGCCGTGTGGCTGCGCTGAAAGTACCGGGCGGCGCCGAGCTCTCTCGCAAGCAGATCGACGAGTACACCAAGTTTGTCGGTATCTACGGTGCCAAGGGCCTGGCCTGGATGAAGGTCAACGAAGCGGCCAACGGCATCGAGGGCGTGCAGTCCCCGGTGGCCAAGTTCCTCTCTGACGCCATCGTGCGCGAGATCCTGACCCGCACCGGTGCGATGGATGGCGACATCATCTTCTTCGGTGCCGACTCCAAGAAAGTGGTGTGCGATGCCATGGGCGCCCTGCGTCTGAAAGTGGGCCGCGATCTGGGTCTGCTGGAGAACAGCTGGAAGCCGCTGTGGGTCATCGACTTCCCGATGTTCGAAGAGGATGGTGAAGGCGGTCTGGCTGCCATGCACCACCCGTTCACCGCGCCGAGCGGCCTGAGCCCGGAGCAGCTGAAAGCCAACCCGGTAGGCGCTTACGCCAACGCCTACGACATGGTGATCAACGGCTACGAAGTGGGTGGCGGTTCTGTCCGTATCCACAACAGCGAGATGCAGGCCACCGTGTTCGACATCCTGGGTATTACCCCGGCCGAGCAGCGCCTGAAGTTCGGCTTCCTGCTGGATGCCCTCAAATACGGTACCCCGCCGCACGCCGGCCTGGCCTTCGGCCTGGACCGCCTCAGCATGCTGCTGACCGGTACCGAGAACATTCGGGACGTGATTGCCTTCCCGAAAACCACGGCGGCCGCCTGTCTGATGACCGACGCCCCCAGTTTTGCCAACCCGACCCAGCTGGGCGAGCTGGCGATTGCGACCACCGTCAAGGGTGACGAATAAGCCTTTATCGGCAACCAGGGCCGCAGCAATGCGGCCTTTCCCGTTTCCCCGGGTAGTCGCAACCTGTGTTACTGAAATTTCAAACTATAACGGAGAGTCCCTATGGCAGGTCACAGTAAATGGGCCAACATCAAACACCGCAAGGCGGCGCAAGACGCCAAGCGCGGCAAGATCTTCACCAAGCTGATCCGCGAAATCACCACCTCCGCGCGTCTCGGTGATGCCGACCCGGCCAACAACCCGCGCCTGCGTGCGGCGGTGGCGGCGGCCCTGACCAGCAACATGACCCGTGACACCATCA
Source organism: Aeromonas dhakensis (assembly GCF_002285935.1). Taxonomy (NCBI): domain Bacteria; kingdom Pseudomonadati; phylum Pseudomonadota; class Gammaproteobacteria; order Aeromonadales; family Aeromonadaceae; genus Aeromonas; species Aeromonas dhakensis. Next base: position 3,982,953 of record NZ_CP023141.1, on the reverse strand, counting down.
ACCGTGCCATCGCCCGTGGGGCCGGCGGTGGTGACGGCGAGCAGCTCGAAACCATCGTCTATGAAGGTTACGGCCCGGCCGGCTCTGCCGTCATGGTGGAGTGCCTGACCGACAACCGCAACCGCACCGTGGCCGAAGTGCGTCACGCCTTCAGCAAGTGCGGCGGCAACCTGGGTACCGACGGCTCCGTGGCCTACCTGTTCACCAAGAAGGGTGTACTGACCTTCGTAGGCGCCGATGAAGATGCCCTGATGGACGCCGCTCTGGAAGCCGGTGCCGACGACGTGGTGACCGAAGAAGATGGCACCATCGAGGTGTACACCACCCCGAACGACTTCGGCACCGTGCTGGACGGTCTGGAAGCCGCTGGCTTCAAGCCCGAGAGCGCCGAAGTGACCATGATCCCCTCCACCGAAGCGGAGCTGGATGCCGAGACCGCGCCCAAGCTGATGCGCCTCATCGACATGCTGGAAGATCTGGACGACGTGCAGGAGGTGTACCACAACGGTTCCATCTCCGACGAAGTTGCCGCCACCCTGTAATCAGGTCGGCAATATTCCTCGAAACGGCAGCCTCGGCTGCCGTTTTTTTTCATCCGTATAACCCGCATCGACCCGCCCTTCGGCCAGAACAGGCCCCGCCTTAATTCTCCCTTAAGTTTGGTTTTCTACCCTGCCTGCGTCCCGGGGCCCTCGCGCCCACGGCCGGTCTGCACCTCGGGAAGAGGGCTCCGGCGCGGAAGATCCAAAGAGGGGCTGTTGCCAAGCCCCCTGTCTTGTCTGGTTTGTCGGAGTATCGTTATGCGTATCACCTTGGGTGTGATGAAGGTGAATCTGTTGTTGGTGCTGCTGTTTGCACTGCTCTTCAACTGGCCCATTTTCCTCCACTTCTACACCATTCTTACCAAGCTGGAACACGTCAAGGCGGGCTTCGTCGTCTCGATCCCCTTCGTGCTGCTGGCCGCGCTCAATGCGGTGTTCCTGCCTTTTACCTTTCGCTATCTGCTCAAGCCCTTCTTTGTGCTGCTGATCCTGATGGGATCCGTGGTCAGCTACGCCATGCTGAAATACGGCGTCATCTTCGACGTGAGCATGGTGCAGAACATCGTCGAGACCAACAGCGGGGAGGCGGCCTCCTACCTCAATGGTTCCGTGTTGCTCTGGTTCGCGCTGACCGGCCTGCTGCCGGCCTTGGCCCTGCTGTGGGTGAAGATTGACTATCCCCGTCCCTGGTACAAGGGGCTGGGCCTGCGGCTCGGCTCCATCGCCCTCTCCTTGCTGTTTCTGGTGGGGGTAGCCGCCCTCTATTACCAGGATTACGCCTCGGTCGGGCGCAACAACAAGTCCCTCGGCAAGGAGATAGTGCCCGCCAACTACGTACACGGCCTCTATCGCTACGCCACCGACATCCTGTTCGCCACCCCGATCCCGTATCAGCAGCTGGGCACGGACGCCAGGGTGGTGGGGCAGGGCAGTAAGCCGACCCTGATGTTCCTGGTGGTGGGGGAGACGGCGCGCAGCCAGAACTACTCCCTCAACGGTTACGGCAAGGCCACCAACAGCTTCACCGCGAGGGAGTCGGGCGTGGTCTCGTTTCGCAACGTGCGCTCCTGCGGCACCGCCACCGCGGTCTCGGTGCCCTGCATGTTCTCCAACCTGACGCGACGCGGCTATGACGACACCCTGGCCCAGTCCCGCGACGGCATGCTGGATGTGCTGCAGCACGCCGGGGTCTCCGTGCTGTGGAAGGAGAACGACGGCGGCTGCAAGGGGGTGTGCAAGAACGTGCCCACCATCGAGATCGAGGCCAAGGATTTTCCCCAGTACTGCCAGAAGGGATCTTGCTACGACGAGGTGATGCTGGAGGGGCTGGATCGGCAGATCGCGCAGATGAAGGGCAACAAGCTGGTGGCCTTCCACCTGATGGGCAGCCACGGCCCGACCTACTATCGCCGCTATCCCGCCAGTGAACGGACCTTCGTGCCAGACTGCCCGCGCAGCGACATCGAAAACTGCACCAATGAAGAGCTGGTCAACACCTACGACAACACCATCCGCTACACCGACAAGGTGGTGGCCCGTCTCATCGACAAGCTCAAGACGCTGGAGAAGGATTACAACGTGGGGCTGGTCTATCTGTCGGATCACGGCGAATCCCTCGGGGCCATGGGGCTCTACCTGCACGGCACCCCCTACAAGTTCGCGCCGGACGATCAGACCCGGGTGCCGCTGATGACCTGGTTCTCCCCCCAGTTGCAGGCCGACCGCAAGCTGGATCTGGATTGTCTGCAGCAGGAGGCGGCCGGCAACCGCTTCTCCCATGACAACCTGTTCCACTCCATGTTGGGGATCATGGATGTGCAGACTCAGGTCTACAACGGCGCGCTGGATCTGTTCAAGCCGTGCCGGGCGGGGTGAATGGGCCAGAAAGGTTGAGCGGCACGACAACCTGTTGCCCCGCGCCATGCTGGGGATCATGGATGTGCAGACTCAGGTCTACAACGGCGCGCTGGATCTGTTCAAGCCGTGCCGAGCGGGGTGAACCGGCGAGATAGATCAATAAAAAAACGGCAGCCACTGGCTGCCGTTTTTTCTCGCAAGGCCGGGGCCTTACTTCTGCTCCATGATGATCTGCAGCAGGTCTCCCTCCAGCAGGGCCCGCTTCACCAGCGCGAAACCACCGACGGTGGGTTGATTCTGGAAGCGTGCCTTCACGATGGGCAGGCCGCGATGGAAGCTTGGCAGCGACTGGTGCTCCACGCAGCGGCGGATGGCCGGGAACAGGATCTCCTCGGCGGCGGTGATTTCCCCCGCGATCAGCACCTTCTGTGGGTTGAACAGGTTGACCGTGATGGCCACCGCCCGTCCCAGATGCTCACCCACGTTCTCGATCACGCTGCGGGCCAGCTCGTCACCGGCCATGGCCGCCTTGCACACCTCCTGGATGGTGATGTGCTTCTCCTGCAGCGAGCTCAGGTGGCCGCGGCTGATGAGCTCCTTCACCTTGTCGACGATGGCCTCGTTGGAGGCGATGGTCTCCAGACAGCCGAAGTTGCCGCAGTGGCAGCGCTTGCCGAGCGGCTCGACCTGGATGTGGCCGATCTCGCCGACGTTGCGGTTCTGACCGAGGAACACCTTGCCCTTGGTGATGATGCCCGAGCCTGCCCCCTGATGGACGCTCACCAGAATGGAGTCCATGCAGTCGCGGGACTCGCCGAAGAAGTGTTCGGCCAGTGCCAGCGAGCGGGTGTCGTTACCCACGTAGCAGGGCAGGTTGAAGTGGTTTTCCAGCAGCTTGGCCAGCGCCAGATTGCGGATCTGGTACTTGGGGGTATAGATGACCATGCCCGATTCCGGGTTGACCAGGCCCGGCATGGTCAGCGCGATGCTGATGAGGTTGCGGCTGCGATCCTGCTGGGAGTCGATGAAGGCACCGATCTCCCGCAGCAGCATGTCGACCACCGGCTGTTGCTCGATCTCGGTCACCTGGGTGACATGCTGGTCGAGCTCCTTGCCGTCGAGATCATAGAGACTCAGCTGCAGGTAGCCGCGACCCAGCTTGGCGGACACAAACTGGAAGCGATGCTTGATGGTGGTCAGGGAGATGGCGCGCCGTCCACCGGTGGAGGCTTGCGGCGAGGTCTCCTTGATCAGGCCATGCTCGATCAGTTGCCGGGTGATCTTGGTCACGCTGGCCGGGGCCAGCTGACTCAACTCGGCAATTTTGACCCGCGAGATGGGCCCCTGCAGGTCGATGAGCCGATACACGGCTGCACTGTTGACCTGCTTGATAAGATCTACGTTTGCTATTTGTCCGCCAGTCATAGTGTCACTGTGTTGTGTAGTGTCCGTTAACCACGGTCCCGCAGACCGTGAAGGCCTGATCAAAGACAGTCAGGTTGGCTATTTTTCCGACCTGGATACTACCGAGACGTGAGTCCCATCCAATGGCGCGTGCAGGGTAAAGGGTGGCCATTCTCAGTGCTTCATCGAGCGGTAATCCGACCTGTTTGACCAGATTTTCCACCCCCTCGATCATGGTGAGGGCAGAGCCGCCGAGTGTACCATTCTCGTCGACGCACTGACCATCGCGGAAATAGACGGTTGCGCCACAAAAATCAAACTTCTCAAAGCCTTCCGGTGCCCCCGCCGGTGCGGTCGCGTCGGTTACCAGCACCAGCCGTTCCCCCAGCATCTTGTGCGCGAGGCGCACGTTGGCCCAGTGCACGTGATGGCCGTCGACGATGACGCCAGCGTAGACATCCTTGCGATCATAGATGGCACCCACTACGCCCGGCTCGCGGCCGTTCAGGGTCGGGGTCATGGCGTTGTAGAGGTGGGTGGCGAAGCGAATGCCGCTGTCGAACCCGGCCATGGCCTGATCGTAATTGGCGGCGGTGTGGCCGGCGGAGACCAGAATACCGGCCTCCACCAGGCGGCGGATGTGTTCCGGCTTGTTGCGCTCCGGCGCCAGGGTGATCTTGGCGATGGCATCCGCGTTGGCGCAGAAGAAGTCGATCATCTCGTCGGCGGGCTGGCGGATCTGCTCGGCCGGGTGGATCCCCTTGCGCTTGAGATTGGTGTAGGGGCCTTCCAGGTGCACGCCAAGGACTTCGTTGGGGTGCGCCGCCATGTAGTCGCGGGTGACGGCGACGGCCTGCTTCATGTCCGCATCCGGGCTGGTGATCAGGGTCGGCAGGAAGCTGGTGGTACCGGATTTCAGATTGGCGGCCTGCATGGTCGCCAGGGTCTCGGTGGTGATGTGACCGTTGAACATGACGCCGCCACAGCCGTTGAGCTGCACGTCGATGAAGCCGGGGCAGAGGTTGGCACCCTTGAGGTCAATCCGTTCGATGCCGGCCGGCAGTTCGGCCTGGTGGGAGATGGCGACAATCTGGTCGCCCTCGATCACCACCCCGTAACCGGTCAGCACGCAGCTGCCGGTGTAGAGGGTGCAGTTGGTCAATGCGTACATGGTGACTCCTTACAGACGGCCGATGTTGGCGGCTTCGAGCTGCTGGAAGTAGCGTACCGTCTTGACCTTGAGCTCCATGGTGGAGGGCTCGTCACACACCATCATTCCCTTCGGATGCAGCTGCAGGGTGGAGATGGTCCACATGTGGTTGACGCTGCCTTCCACCGCGGCCTGCAGGGCCTGCGCCTTGCCGTGACCGGTCACCAGGATCATGATCTCCTCGGCATCCATCAGGGTGCCGACGCCCACGGTCAGCGCCAGCTTGGGCACCTGCTCCATGTCGCCACCGAAGAAGCGGGAGTTGGCGATGCGGGTGTCTTCGGTCAGGGTCTTGACCCGGGTGCGGGAGGCCAGGGAAGAGGCCGGCTCGTTGAATGCGATGTGGCCGTCGTTGCCGACGCCGCCCATGAACAGGTGGATCTTGCCGTAGGACTTGATTTTGTCTTCGTAGCGCTTGCACTCGGCCACCAGATCCGGCGCGTTGCCGTTGAGGATGTTGATGTTCTCGGGGCGAATGTCGATGTGACTGAAGAAGTTGTTGTGCATGAAGCTGTGGTAGCTCTCGGGGTGGTCTTCCGGCAGGCCGACGTACTCGTCCATGTTGAAGGTGACCACGTTCTGGAAGCTCACCTCACCGGCTTTATGCAGTTCAATCAGGCGCTTGTAGGTGTTGAGCGGAGTGCCGCCAGTGGGCAGGCCCAGTACGAAGGGGCGATCGGCAGTGGGTTTGAACGCATTGATACGGTCAACGATGTAACGGGCGGACCAGAGCCCCACTTGGCTGGCAGATTTCAACGGGATCAGGCGCATTGTAGATACCTCTGTACGGGTTGCGGCCGGGATGTCGGCGGCAAGAAGAGCGGGACGGATTTAAGTTGTTTTATAGCGTAAATAAAGATTGCGAACTAAGCCACATCTATCCGCCACCTTTATCTCGTTTGGGTGATAATGATCACGATTACAGGTTTATTAATTTGCGCAGCGAAATAAAAGCCCTAGACTGCCAATCAAGCCTTGATGGCTTATGCGTCAAACGTGATAAGCACTTAATTTCTAGAAAAACATTAACTAAGGAGAGGAACCGTGAACATTCTCGGTTATTTGCAAAAGATCGGCCGGGCCTTGATGGTGCCGGTAGCGGTATTGCCTGCCGCCGCGATCCTGATGGGGGTTGGCTACTGGATTGACCCGAATGGTTGGGGTGGTGACAGCGCGCTGGCCGCCTTCCTGATCAAGGCGGGTGCGGCCATCATCGACAAGATGGCAATCCTGTTCGCCGTGGGTGTTGCCTATGGCATGTCCAAAGACAAAGACGGTTCTGCCGCGCTGGCCGGTCTGGTCGGTTTCCTGGTGGTGACCACCTTGCTGAGCCCGGGCGCGGTATCCCAAATCCAGCAGATCCCGCTGGACCAGGTGCCTGCTGCATTTGGCAAGATTGAGAACCAGTTCATCGGTATCTTGACCGGTGTGATCGCGGCCGAGCTCTACAACCGCTTCAGTGGTGTGGAACTGCACAAGGCGCTGGCCTTCTTCTCCGGCCGTCGTCTGGTGCCGATTGTGACCTCCGTGGTGATGATCGTGGTCTCCTTCGTCCTGATGGCCGTCTGGCCGGTCATTTACGGTGGTCTGGTGAGCTTTGGTGAATCCATCGTCAACCTGGGTTCCACCGGCGCCGGCATCTACGCCTTCTTCAACCGTCTGCTGATCCCGATTGGTCTGCACCACGCCCTGAACTCCGTGTTCTGGTTCGACGTGGCCGGCATCAACGACATCCCGAACTTCCTGGGCGGTCAATCCTCCATCGACGCCGGCAAGGCGGTCGTGGGTGTGACCGGCATGTATCAGGCCGGCTTCTTCCCCATCATGATGTTCGGTCTGCCGGGCGCCGCACTGGCCATCTACCACTCCGCCAAGAAAGAGAACAAGGACAAGGTTGCGTCCATCATGATCGCCGCCGCCTTTGCCTCTTTCTTCACCGGGGTGACCGAGCCGCTCGAGTTCTCCTTCATGTTCGTGGCGCCGGTACTGTACGTCATCCACGCGTTCCTGACCGGTATCTCCGTGTTCATCGCCGCCTCCATGCACTGGATTTCTGGCTTCGGCTTCAGTGCTGGTTTTGTCGACATGTTTATCCAGTCACGTAACCCGCTGGCGACCCACTGGTACATGCTGATCCCGCAGGGTCTGGTGTTCTTCGGCCTCTACTACGTGGTCTTCCGCGCAGTGATCGCCAAGTTCAACCTGAAAACCCCGGGTCGTGAAGATGACGAAGCGGTACCGGTACAGGCTCAAACCACCGACCGCACCGAGCTGGCCAAGCAATACCTGGAAGTGCTGGGCGGCCAGGAGAACCTGGTGGCCATCGATGCCTGCATCACCCGTCTGCGTCTGACCCTGAAAGACCGCAGCATCGTTGACGAGCGCAAGCTCAAAGCCCTGGGCGCGGCCGGTGTGGTCAAGCTCGGTGAGCAGAACCTGCAGGTGATTCTGGGCCCATTGGCCGAAATCATTGCCGGTGAGATGAAGGCCCTGCGTTAATCGGGCGCCAAGCTCGCCTCAAGTCTAAGTCCATTGTTGACATAACTAAGGGCCCCGCCTCGGGGCCCCATATAAAAAAAGCCAAGAAAATCCAACCTTTACTTCAAATGAGAGCAGCAGTTATGAACTTGAAACATTCTCTGTTAGCCATTGCCATGTCTACCGTTTTCGCCGGTCCGGCACTTGCAGCCGATGCCGCCAAGCAAGCCGTGGTCGACGCCCTTGCCAGCAACCTGGTGGTCAAGTACGAAGTCGTCACCAACGACGGTGCCGGCGCCGGCCTCGACTGCCAGGCGCTGGGCTCCGAGTGGGCGAGCTGCGGCGTTGCCAAGCTGCACCTGACCAACACCGGTGCTGACGTCACCTCCAAGGACTGGAGCATCTATGTCTCCTCCATCCGTCGCATCCAGCGGGTGGACAACGACCAGTTCACCATCACCCACCTGACCGGCGACCTTTATCGTTTGACGCCGACCGAGAAGTTCCAGGGCTTTGCCAAGGATGCCACGGTCGAAGTGCCGCTGGTGGTGGAGTACTGGGTACTGTTCGAATCTGACATCATGCCGAACTGGTATGTCGCCAGCGAAGGGGCCGAGCCGAAAGTGCTGGCCAGCATGAGCAACATCGACGATGCCACCACCTACGAGAAGCCGATGCCGGCCGACGGCTGGAAGCGCACCAAGGATGACAACAACATCCTGATGAACAGCGAAACCCGTTTCGCCGCCAACCAGACCAGCACCTTGCTGCCGGCTGGCAAGGTCGACAACCAGATCATGCCGACCCCGATGAAGCAGGTAGTGAAAGCCGGCCCGCAGGTCGACTTCTCCACCATCAAGCTCAATGCCCTGGATTTGCCGAGCGATCGCGCCGAAGCCCTGAAGGCTCAACTGACCAAGCTGGGTGTTACCCTCTCCGACACCGGCTACCCAGTGACCATCAAGCTCGGCAGCAAGCTCAAGCAGGCCGAAGGCTACGACATGACCATCGGCAAGAAGGGTACCGTCATTCAGGGGCACGACATCGAAGGTGCCTTCTGGGGTGCCCAGTCCCTGATCTCCCTCTTGGGAGTCAACGACAAGCTGGTCAGCCAGATGACCGTCGAGGATGCCCCGCGCTTTGAATACCGCGGCATGCAGACCGACGTGGCCCGTCACTTCAGAAGCCCCGAGACCCTGAAGAAGCTGGTGGATCAGATGTCCGCCATGAAGCTCAACGTGCTGCACCTGGGGCTGACCAACGATGAAGGCTGGCGTCTGGAGATCCCGGGTCTGCCGGAGCTGACCGACGTCGGCAGCCAGCGTTGCCACGACGAGTCCGAAACCAAGTGCCTGATGCCGCAGCTGGGCTCCGGCCCGACCAGCGACAACCAGGGTTCCGGTTTCTACAGCAAGGCCGACTACATCGACCTGGTGCGCTATGCCAAGGCACGCGGCGTGACCGTGATCCCCGAGATCAACATGCCGGCCCACGCCCGTGCCGCCGTGGTTTCCATGGAAGCGCGTTACAAGCGTCTGATGGCTGAAGGTAAAGAGACCGAAGCCAACCAGTTCCGTCTGACTGACCCGGCCGATACTTCCAACGTCACCTCGGTGCAGTTCTACGACAAGATGTCCTTCATCAACCCTTGCCAGCCGGGCGCCGCTACCTTCGTGGCCAAGGTGATGGACGAAGTGGCCCAGATGCACCAGGCCGCCGGCCAGCCGCTGACCGCCTGGCACTACGGTGGTGACGAGGCGAAGAACATCATGCAGGGCGGTGGTTACCAGGATCCGGCCGTCACCAAGAAAGAAGAGCTGGTCGCCTGGAAGGGCAACGTCGACTCCAGCAAGCAGGACAAGCCGTTCGGCAAGTCGCCGATGTGCCAGAAGATGATCGACGATGGCAAGATCAAGGACGTGGCCGAGCTGCCGGTCTATTTCGCCAAGGAAGTGAGCGAAATGGTCAAGGGCCACGGTTTCTCCACCCTGCAGGCGTGGGAAGATGGTCTGAAGTACGCCACGGATGCCAGCGTGTTCGCCACCGACAAGACCCGGGTCAACTTCTGGGAAACCCTCTACTGGGGTGGCTTCAACGAAGCGATGAAGTGGGCGCACAAGGGCTATGAGGTGGTGCTCTCCAACCCGGATTACCTCTACTTCGACTTCCCGAACGAGGTACACCCGGCCGAGCGAGGCTACTACTGGGCCACCCGCTTCAACGACACCCGCAAGGTGTTCGCCTTCGCCCCGGAAAACCTGCCGCAGAACGCCGAGACCTCGGTTGACCGCGACGGCAACGCCTTCGTGGCCAAGGGGGACCAGGATCCGGTCAAGTTCAAGGGGATCTCCGGTCAGCAGTGGAGTGAAACCGTGCGTACCGACGCGCAATACGAGTACATGGTCTACCCGCGTATCTTCTCCATGGCCGAGCGTGCCTGGCACAAGGGCAGCTTCGAGCTCGACTACGTGAAGAACCGCGAGTTCTCCGGCACCACCAAGTTCGTCAACAAGGCCACTCTGAACAAGGAGTGGAACCAGTTCGCCAACGTACTGGGTCAGCGCGTGCTGCCGAAACTGGACCAGGCCGGGGTGGAATACCGCCTCTCCGTACCGGGCGCCAAGGTGGTGAACGGCGTGCTTGAAGCGAACGTGGATCTGCCGGGCCTGCCCATCCAGTACAGCCTGGATAGCAAGAGCTGGAGCGCCTACGACGCTGCCGCCAAGCCGAGCGTCAACGGCAAGGTCTACCTGCGTACCACCAGCTTCGATGGCAAGCGCACCAGCCGCGTCACCGAGCTGAACTGATAGCCCTCAGTCCATAACGCAAGGTGGGTCGCAAGACCCGCCTTTCCCAAGGACGATGGTCATCGGGCTTGGGAAAGGTTGACTGTGCGTGTGAGCCTTTGTTGTGTGTGTATTGTCTGTTTTTGTTTTTCATCACCTTGAACCCCGCCGCGTGCGGGGTCTTTTTTTCGCCAGTCAGTCAAACCGGCCACCAGTGCGGGGCGTTTTGCGGCGCCAGTACCCCGAAACGGGCAAATTCAGGTTGAGACAGGGCGCGTAATGAGGGATCATATCCGGCTTGACGGCGGGGGGGTTGAGGGTGCCAGCCGGCACAACTTCCGCCAGTGACGCATTTTTGAGGTGAGCCATGAGTCAGGCGAACAGCCCAACTAACTTTATTCGTCAGATCATTGATGAAGATCTGGCCAGCGGTAAGCACTCCAGTGTGCATACCCGTTTTCCGCCCGAGCCGAACGGTTATCTCCATATCGGTCACGCCAAGTCCATCTGCCTGAACTTCGGCATCGCCCGCGACTACCAGGGCCAATGCAACCTGCGCTTCGACGACACCAACCCGGTGAAGGAAGATATCGAGTACGTTGAGTCCATCAAACAGGACGTGCAGTGGCTCGGCTTCCAGTGGAACGGCGAGATCTGCTACTCCTCCGACTATTTCGACAAGCTGCACGGCTATGCCATCGAGCTCATCGAGAAGGGGCTGGCCTACGTGGACGAGCTCTCTGCCGAGCAGATGCGTGAATACCGCGGTACCCTGACCGCGCCGGGCAAGAACAGTCCGTTCCGCGATCGCAGTGTGGAAGAGAACCTGGCCCTGTTCGAGAAGATGAAGAACGGCGAGTTTGCCGAAGGCACCGCCTGCCTGCGTGCCAAGATCGACATGGCTTCCCCTTTCATGGTGATGCGTGACCCCGTCATCTATCGCATCAAGTTTGCCCACCACCACCAGACCGGTGACAAGTGGTGCATCTACCCGATGTATGACTTCACTCACTGCATCTCGGACGCCCTGGAAGGGATCACCCACTCGATCTGTACGCTGGAGTTCCAGGACAACCGTCGCCTGTACGACTGGGTGCTGGACAACATCACCATCGACTGCCACCCGCGTCAGTACGAGTTCTCTCGTCTGAACCTCGAATACACCGTCATGTCCAAGCGCAAGCTGAACCTGCTGGTGACCGAGAAGCACGTGGACGGTTGGGACGATCCGCGCATGCTGACCGTCTCCGGCCTGCGCCGCCGCGGCTACACCCCGGCCTCCATCCGCGAGTTCTGCAAGCGCATCGGCGTCACCAAGCAGGACAACATCGTCGAGATGAGCATGCTGGAAGCCTGCATCCGCGAAGATCTCAACGAGAACGCCCCGCGTGCCATGGCCGTGCTGCATCCGGTGAAGGTGGTCATCGAGAACCTGGCCGCCGATGAAGTGCTGACTGCACCGGCGCACCCGAGCAATGCCGAGATGGGTACCCGCGAGTTGAACTTCACCCGCGAGATCCTCATCGATGAAGCGGACTTCAAAGAAGAAGCCAACAAGCAGTTCAAGCGTCTGGTACTGGGCAAGGAAGTGCGCCTGCGCAACGCCTATGTCATCAAGGCCGAGCGGGTCGAGAAGGATGCCGATGGCAAGGTCACCTGCATCTATTGCTCTTACGATCCCGAGACCCTGGGCAAGGACCCGGCCGATGGCCGCAAGGTGAAAGGGGTGATCCACTGGGTCAGCGCCACTCACTCCCTGCCGGCCGAAGTGCGCCTCTACGATCGTCTGTTCAAGGTGCCGAACCCGGGTGCCGAAGAGGACTTCGAAGCGGCCCTGAATCCGGAATCCCTGGTGATCATCGAGGGTGCCCGCGTGGAAGCTTCCCTCAAGGACGCCAAGCCGGAGCAGGCTTACCAGTTCGAGCGTGAAGGGTATTTCTGCGCCGACAACAAGCTCTCCAGCCCGGAACACCTGGTGTTCAACCGCACCGTGGCCCTGCGCGACGTGTGGGGCAAGGCCGAGGCCTGATGAAGGAGGGCAGGGGAGACCCTGCCCTTTCTTGTCCGGAATACGGGCACAAAAAAGCCAGCATCATGCTGGCTTTTTTATTGCGCTGGTTCTGCCAATCAATCGTCGTGCTTGCAGTCGCCGGCGGCGCAGTGGCCATAGAGATAGAGGCTGTGATTGGTCAGACGGATGTTGTGCTTCTTGGCGATCTCGGTCTGGCGCTGCTCGATCACCTCGTCGGAGAACTCGATCACCTTGCCGCAGTCGAGGCAGACCAGGTGGTCGTGGTGTTCCTGGGTGGCCAGCTCGAACACCGACTTGCCCCCTTCGAAGTGGTGACGGGTGACGATACCGGCATCATCAAACTGGTTGAGAACGCGGTAGACGGTAGCGAGACCAATCTCTTCACCCTGGTCGATCAGTCGTTTGTACAGATCTTCCGCACTGGTGTGCTGGCAGTCCGGCTGTTGCAGGATTTCCAGGATCTTGACGCGGGGCAAGGTGATCTTGAGCCCGGCCTTTTTTAACGCTTGGTTGTTGTCTGCCATTTCTATTTATTCGCATTCTCGAAGGTGTGGTTATTCTGATTGACTGCCGCTGTAATGGCAACCACGAACTCGCTTGGCCTGTCATTATAGGTCGTAGCTCACCTAAAAATAAACCCAGTAATTCAAGGGCTTTAGTGCAGCTGACCGCCTATCCACGAATTGTGCGGATTGTGACGGTGGCTTGCTCACCCGCCGAATGTTGATAAAATGTAACCTTCTTCACTCTGGTCGGATGAGATCCATGGATTGGCTTTTTGACAACGCGGCCTGGGTGCGCCGCGCCCTCAACGCCTGGCCCCCCTTCTGGGGCGCGGGCATCAAGATAGAGACATTGAGCGATGATTTTCGCTTCTGCCGGGTCACCCTCAAGTCCCGCTGGTGGAACAAGAATGCCAACCGCACCCAGTTTGGCGGCAGCATGTTTGCGATGACCGATCCCATCTATCCACTGATGCTGATGGGTTATTTCAAGAACCGCTACTACGTCTGGGACAAAGCGGGCAGCATCAACTACATCAAGCCCGGCAAGGGCAAGCTGGTGGCCGAATTCAACCTGACCGACGGCAAGCTGGCCGCCATAGTCGCGGCGACCGAAGGGGGAGACAAGCACTTTCCAGAGTTCGAGGTGACGGTACAGGATGGCCAGGGCGAGCTGGTGGCCCAGGTCAAGCGCACCCTCTATGTGCGGGCCAAGCCCGAGCACAGGGGCGGCGAGAGCGCATGACCAGAAAACAACAAGGGCCCCGCGGGGCCCTTGTTGTCAGAGGTGCTGGCAAGCGTGGATCACTCCAGCTCGGCCAGGCACATCTCTTCATGCAGCTGTTTGCACCAGCCCTTGACGCGCTCGGCAGTCATCTCGGGTTGGCGATCTTCGTCGATGCCCAGACCCACGAAGTGCTTGTCGTCCACCAGCGCCTTGGAGGCTTCGAACTCGTAACCGGCGGTCGGCCAGTGGCCGATGACGATGGCGCCTTTGGCTTCGACGATGTCACGCAGGGTGCCCATGGCGTCGAGGAAGTACTCGGCATAATCTTCCTGATCGCCGCATCCGAAGATGGCGACCAGCTTGTTGGTGAAGTCGATCTCTTCCAGCTCGGGGAAGAAGTCATCCCAGTCGGCCTGGGCTTCGCCATAGTACCAAGTCGGGATACCGAACATCAGCAGATCGAAGCTGTCGATGTCGGCCTTGCTGCTCTTGGCAATGTCACGGACTTCAATCAGTTGTTTGCCCAGTTCTTTCTGGATCATCTTGGCGACAGCTTCGGTATTACCGGTATCGCTGCCGAAAAACAGACCTACACTAGCCATAGTGTTTAGTTACCCGTATCTGGTGTTAATGCTTAACGGTCAGATTGCGATGCCTGCTGCATGTGCAGACTCAATCTGTTGCTTCAGGATAGATTGGATCAGCTCGGCTCGGCTGACGTTCTGTTGTAACGCAAGTTGGTTCAGGCGCTCCAGCAATTCGGCCTCCACCTTTAACTCTACCCGCTTCAAACCGTTCTCTCGATCGCGCTTGAGCTGGTTGCGCTTGTTGATCTTGAGCTGGGTCTCGCGGGGGAGTGGGTTGGTCTTTGGCCTGCCGGGGCGCTTCTCGTTTGCGAACAGATCCAGTGTTGTTCGATCAGTTTGCTGTTTGGCCATACATCACAGATGGAAATAAGTTAGCCGATGCCTGAGCCTTCCCAGCCCAGTTCGATCAGCCCCTTGGCGACAAAACCTGCACAACCCAGGAAGAGTACCAACCAGACGATGAATCGGCCGAAACGGGGCACATTGCCGCGTTTGAGCACGTCCTGAATGGCCAGGCCAATCAATACGAAAATGGCCACAAAGAATAACTTCAGGCCCAGACTCTCGATCAGGTCGATATGTTCACTTAGCATGGATTGCGCACACTCCTTATGACGGGCGCACTATATCACAAAGGATTTGAAACTGTTAACCGCCTGTCGACAGGAAATCCACAACCAGTTTGTTGAACAAAACCGGCTTTTCCGCGTGCAGCCAGTGACCGGTGCCGGCGATGACGCGGGCCTTGGCGGCGGGAAATTGGGCCATCACCGTCTCGGTATGCGCGGGCAGCATGTAGTCGGAATCGCCCCCCTTGATGAAGAGCGCAGGCCCTTCGAAACGGCTCTGTGGATCGGGCCAGCCCATGATGTTGGCGTAGTTGCGCTCAAGGGCCGGCACGTTGAAACGCCAGCCCCAACCCGACTCCCCCTTGGCGAAGGACTTGAGCAGGAACTGGCGCACGCCGGCAATCTCGACATGCTCGGCCAGGATGGCTTCCGCCTCGCTGCGGCTTTGCGGAGCCTGTTCGAGCGTGGCATTGAGGCTGGCAAACACGTTCTGGTGGCGGGCGTGAGGGTAGGCGACCGGCGCTATGTCGGCCACTACCAGCCTGGCGACGCGGGTCGGTGCCTGCTTGGCAACCTGCATGGCTACCTTGCCCCCCATGGAGTGGCCCACGAGCGCCACCTGTTCAAGCCCCAGCCGATCGAGCAGGGCGAGCAGATCGGCTGCCTGGGCCGGGTAGCTCATCTCGTCGGAGTGAAAGGAGGCGCCGTGGTTGCGCAGATCGACGCTGATGACCCGGTATTGTTCGCTCAGCGGGCGTGCCAGCAGGCCCAGGTTGTCCAGGCTGCCGAACAGCCCGTGGATCAGCACGACGGGTTGGCCCTGGCCCTGCTCCTTGAAGTTCAATAATGGGTTTTGTTGCAAAATGACACCTTGTCGGTCGTGAGTACGTTGCTCGCCATGATTTAACGCACTGGAAAGAAAAGGATTTCACTCATCACGGAGCAAAAAAATGTGGTTTTTTTCCTAAAAAAAGCCAGCCAGATCGGCTATCAGTGCGACGGATCACACACTTGGGCCGCTATTATGCCGTATTCTCGATGAGATTCATGCACATCTGTCCGCCCCTTGCTTGGGCTGCCGGGTTTGCCTATGTATAATCGCCGCATCCGAATTTCGACGAGTCCAGCGCATCCCTATGAAAACCATCGAGCTTGATGACGATCTCTACTTCTATATCGCCAGCCAGACCCGGCACATCGGCGAGAGTGCCTCCGATATCCTGCGCCGCCTGCTGGAACAGCCTGCCCGCCAGGCCTCGCCGGTCGCAGCAGAGGTGACGGCGGCTCCGTCGCCCACCGTGGCCGACGCCATGGGGCTGGAAACGCTGCTCGATTCCGGCGAGCTGCAAAAAGAAGAGAAGTCCATCAACCGCTTCATGCAGGTGCTCAGTACCCTCTACCGGGATGATCCGGTCGGGTTTACCCAGGCCACCGAAATCAAGGGGCGCAAGCGCGTCTATTTCTCGCGAGATCCCGATGCCCTACGCGCCAGCGGCAGCACCACCAAGCCCAAGCAGGTGCCACAAACCCCGTTCTGGGTGATCACCAACACCAACACCAGTCGCAAACAGAACATGGTGGCCCAGCTGATGGCCAGCATGGGGTATGGCGACGAGGTGATTGCCCGGGTGTGCGGCGCAATCTAACGGTTCATCAGACTCAGGCCTTGCCGGGCAAGGCCGCCATCAAGCAAGGACAACGCCATGGCACAGCATTCCCACGCCGGTCAGCCGGCCCGTTTGAGCGACCTGACCAACATTCCCCGTCTGGTCAGCGCCTACTACCTCAACAAGCCGGACATGAGCCGCCCCGAGCAGCGGGTTGCCTTCGGCACCTCCGGCCACCGCGGCAGCGCTCTGCACAATGCCTTCACCGAATCCCACATCCTGGCGGTGACCCAGGCGCTGGTGGAGTATCGCCAGCAGGCCGGCATCACAGGCCCGCTGTTTGTCGGCATGGATACCCACGCCCTGTCTGAATCCGCCTTTGCCAGCGCAGTCGAAGTGCTGGCCGCCAACGGCGTCGAGACCCGCATTCAGGCCGGCCTCGGCTTCACGCCGACCCCGGTCATCTCTCACGCCATCCTGCGCCACAATGCTGGCAAGCCTGCCGCCCGTGCCGACGGCGTGGTGATCACTCCGTCCCACAACCCGCCGGAAGACGGTGGCTTCAAATACAACCCGCCCCACGGCGGCCCCGCGGAAGGGGAGATCACCAAGTGGGTGGAGGATCGCGCCAACGCCATTCTGGAAGCTGGCCTGGCCGGCGTGAAACGGATGCCGTTCGCCGAGGCCCTCAAGAGCCCGTTCGTGGTCCTGCACGACTATGTCACTCCCTATGTGGATGACCTGAAGAACGTGCTGGACATGGATGCCATCAAGCAGGCCGGCATCAAGATCGGTGTCGATCCTCTGGGCGGCTCCGGTGTCGCCTACTGGGACGTCATCGCCAAGACCTATGGTCTGAACATCGAGGTGGTGAACTACAAGGTCGACCCGACCTTCTCCTTCATGACCCTGGATAAAGACGGCAAGATCCGGATGGACTGCTCCAGCCCGTTTGCCATGGCCAGCCTGATTGCCCTCAAGGACAAGTTCGACATCGCCCTTGGCAACGACCCCGACTACGACCGTCACGGCATCGTCACCAAGTCGGGCCTGATGAACCCGAACCACTATCTGGCGGTCGCGATCCAGTATCTGTTTACCCATCGCACTGGCTGGTCTGCCGATGCGGCCGTCGGCAAGACGCTGGTCTCCTCTTCCATGATCGACCGGGTGGCCGGCGAGATTGGCCGCACCCTGAAAGAGGTGCCGGTCGGCTTCAAGTGGTTCGTGGATGGCCTCTACAGCGGCGAGTTCGGTTTTGGTGGCGAGGAGAGCGCGGGCGCCTCCTTCCTGCGCAAAGACGGCACCGTCTGGACCACCGACAAGGATGGCTTCATCCTGGCGCTGCTGGCGGCCGAAATTCTGGCGGTGACCGGCAAGGATCCGCAGGCCCACTACGACGCGCTGGAAGCCAAGTTCGGCCGCTCCAGCTACCGCCGTATCGACGCCCCGGCCAACAGCGCCCAGAAGGCGGTGCTCTCCAAGCTGGATCCGGCGTTGGTGGAAGCCTCCACCCTGGCCGGCGAGCCCATCGTCGCCAAGCTGACCAAGGCGCCGGGCAACGATGCCGCCATCGGCGGCCTCAAGGTGGTGACCGAGAACGGCTGGTTCGCGGCGCGCCCCTCCGGCACCGAGTCCATCTACAAGATCTACATGGAGAGCTTCAAGGGCGAGGCGCACCTGGACCTCATCCAGCAGGAAGCCCAGCAGATCGTCTCCGCCGCACTGGCCAAGGCCGGGGTCTGAGTTCGACTCATCCCCCTGCGGAATGTGAAAGAGGAGCCTTGATGGCTCCTCTTTTTTATTGCGCTTTTTGTATTGTCCTTGAGCCGGCTCACGGCTTGCCGCACTGGCCTGTGCACGCCCGGCGGGCCTGCCAGCGCTTGAAGAAGGGGCGGGCTGGCAGCTTCATCAGAAACAGTGAGGCCAGGATCACCCCGATGCCGAGCCATTGGCGAGCATCCAGCGTCTCGCCCACCATCAGCACCCCGCAGGAGACCGCCACCATGGGGTTGGTGAGGGCCAGCATGCCCATCACCTCCGGGCCGTGGCGCTTGAGCCCCCACAGCCAGGCCCAGTAGGCCAGAGCCGTGTTGAGCAGGATCAGCCAGAGCAGGCCGGGGGCGCTTGCCGGCTGCGGCAGCGGCATGGGGCCGGCCAGCCACCAGGCGAGCGGGATCAGCATCAGGCCGCCCAGCAGCAGTTGCCAGGCGGTCAGCGCCAGCAGATCGCTCACCGGCCAGTGGCGCATCCAGCGGCTGGACTGGCCGATGAGCAGTGTGGCCAGCAGAGCGCAGGTCACGCCGACAGGATCCAGATTGGCGGAAGGGTTGAGCAGCAGCAAGACCCCGCCCAGTCCCATCAGGCCCAGCAACAGCCATTTCAGGGACGGTCTGACACTATCCTGCAACCAGGCCAGCAACATCAGGATCAGCGGCAGGGTGGCACCCAGGGTGCCCGCTACGGCCCCGGGCAGCCGGAAGGCGGCCACGAACAGCAGGGCAAAAAACGCAGCGATGTTGCAAAACGCCAGCAGGCACTGCTTGCCCCAGGACAGGGGGGGCAGGCGCGGGTGCAGCAACAGCAGTAGCAGGCCGGCCGGCAACGCCCGCCACACCGCCACCCAGTAGGGGGAGTAGTCGGTCAGATAGAGGCTGACGACGGCATAGGTGCTGCCCCAGAGCAAAGGGGCCAGCAGGGCGATCAGCATGGGCATGTATTTGTCTCTTCATGAAGTATCTTTAAGTAAAGATAAGTTAGCCTCAAATTAGTTTACCATCAAGTATCTCAATAAAAAGATAAGTGGCCGAAGATGGAATCAGATCATGTAGACCTGCTACTGGCCCAGTGGGCCCGGCAGCGACCGGATCTCGACTGCTCTCCCATGGGCGTGCTGGGACGGGTGGCGCGAATGGCGGCGATCGCCGGACGGGAGGTGAGCGAGGAGCTCAAGGAGTGCGGCCTGCTCGGCAGCGACTTCGACATTCTGGCGACCTTGCGCCGGGCCGGCGAACCGCTCACCCCGACCGTGCTCTATCAATCTGCCATGTTGAGCTCGGGGGCCATGACCGCCCGCCTCGACAAACTGGCAGAGCGAGGCTTGGTGGAACGTCAGGCCGCCCCGAGCGATCGGCGCAGCCTGCTGGTCTGCCTGACCGACGCGGGCCGGGAGTTGGTTGACCGGGCGGTGGAGCGGCACGTGGCCAACGAGCGGCGTCTGCTGGCGCCATTGAGCCTGGCCGAGCAGGAGCAGCTGGCCGCCTTGCTCAAGCGCTGGCTGCTGGAAAACGAGTGACCCCCAGAGCCTGGTGAGCGGTCGTCATGCCTCCGCAGACAGGATGGCCTGCATCTGGGCCAGCACGGCGTTCACCTTGGCGGCGGGCGGATGGGTGCGGCCCAGCACGCGCAATCCCCACACCATGGTCATCAGCAAGGCGGCGGTGGCGTCGACGTCGCGCCCTGCGGCCAGCTCCCCTGCCGCCTGCGCCTGGCGCAGGGCTGCACTGACCCGCAGCTCGACCTCGGCGAGGTGGCTGCTGGCGGTCTCCTGAATGAGCGGGTGGTGGCGGCCGATCTCCAGCAAGGTGTTGACCAGCAGGCAGCCACGGTGCGCCTCGCTGGCGATGGCATCCCGGGCCACTGCATCGAGCAGGGCCTGCACGCCCGCCAGGGGGGAGGCTGCCGAACCCAGGATCTGCTCGATCTGCGCCAGGCTCTGCGCCGAATAGCGCTGCAGCACCTCCATGAACAACCCCTCCTTGGAGCTGAAGGCGCCGTACAGGCTGCTGGGTTTGAGTCCCATCCGTTCGACCAGCGCGGCAATGCCGGTGTTGCTGAAGCCGGTATCCCAGAAGGCGTTGAGGGCGATTTCCAGTACCTGTTCTCTGTCAAATGATGCGGGTCTTGCCATCTCGAGTCCTGCCTTGTGCAACTCCATTTTGGAGTGATCGCTAAAAAACAACTTGACCATGGGGTGTGGTCCGCTTGATATTGTAGCGACCACTACAAAAAGGATGGTCATGATGCACACACTCGAGCAAAAAATCAAAGCGTACGATGAGCAGAAGCAGCGTCAGGTACCGGCCCCGGTACTGGCCCTGATGGAGGAGGCGACCCGCAACCTGCAGTCAAGCGGGTTGGAGCAGGCTGCGCTGGGGCGCGGAGAGCGGATGCCCGACTTCGCCCTGCCGGATCAGCACGGGGTGGTGCGCCCGCTCTCCCACTATCTGGCGGAGGGGCCTGTGCTGCTCAACGTCTATCGCGGTGGCTGGTGCCCCTACTGCAACATGGAGATGCAGGCGCTCAACGCCGTGTTGCCGGCGCTGCGCGAGCGCGGCGTGAACCTCATCGGCATGACGCCGGAAACCCCCAGTTCGGCGCAGGATACCCTCACCGCCAACGGGCTGGCGATCACCGTGCTGAGCGACGAGGGCAACCGGGTCTCGGCAGCACTGGGACTGGTGTTCGAACTGCCGGAGGCGCTCAGGCCCATCTATGCCGGCTTTGGCATCGACATCCCGGCGAGCAACGGCGACGAGAGCTTCACCCTGCCGGTGCCGGCCAGTTACATCATCGGCCAGGACCGCACCGTGCTCTACCACTTCATCAACGCCGATTACACCCGTCGGGTCGAGCCGGCCGCCCTGCTTGCCGAGCTGGATCGTCTGGCGAAGGCTGGGGCGCTGTAAACGCACACTGCGCCCGGAGGCGCAGTGTGGATGGTTGGCGAGGCGGCCCCGAGGGCTGCCTTTTTTATCCGGCCGGATCAGAAACCGCCGCGGGCATCCTTGACCGCCAGCCCCAGCTGCCACACCGCCATGGCGTAGTGGGTGCTGTGGTTGTAGCGGGTGATGGTGTAGAAGTTGGGCAAGCCGTACCAGTACTGATAGCCGGTGCCCACGTCCAGACGCAGCAGGCTCGCCTCGCTGTGGTTGCCGAGGGTGCTGGTGGGAGTCAGCCCGGCGCGGCGCAGGGAGGCGACCGGGTAGCGGGTCTGGAAGCCGTGCTCGTAGCCGGGCAGCTGGCCCTGACCGCGCACCGCCACCGGTTGTCCCTTCTCCCAGCCGTGGGCCTTGAAGTAGTTGGCCACGCTGCCGATGGCATCCACCGGATCCCACAGGTTGGTGTGGCCGTTGCCGTTGAAGTCCACCGCGTAGCGCTGGAAGCTGGAGGGCATGAACTGGCCGTAGCCCATGGCGCCGGCGTAGGAGCCCTTGGGTTCGGTGGGATCCATCCCCTCGTCGCGGGTCATCACCAGGAAGGATTCCAGCTCGCTGGTGAAGAACTCGGCCCGGCGCGGGTAGTCGAACGCCAGGGTCGCCAGTGCATCCAGGATGCGGGTCTTGCCCATCACCCGGCCCCAGCGGGTCTCCACGCCTATGATGCCGACGATGATCTCCGGCGGCACCCCATAGACCTGCTGGGCGCGGTTGAGCTCGCTCTCGTACTCACGCCAGAAGCTGACGCCGTTCTGTACGTTGTCCGGGGTGATGAACTTGGCGCGGTAGCGATTCCAGGCGCCGGTCGGGCCGGTGGGTGGCGTGGTGGTGGGGGCCTGGGCATCCATCAGGCGGATGATCCAGTCATAGCGCTCGGCCTGGGCCAGCACCCGGTGCAGCTCGGCGCCGTCGAAGCCGTGCTTTTGCACCATCCGCTGCACGAAGTTGTCTACGTTGGCGCGATTGGCGAAGTCCCCCTTGCTGACTCCCGGCTGGCTCACCTGCCCGTAGAAGGGTTTGCTCGGCGGCGTCTGGTTGATGAAGGCGCTGTTGGGCTGGGGCTTGACCACGGGCTTGGCAGCTGGCGTGCTGCTGCAGCCATAGAGCATGGGAAACAGGGAGAGGGTGAGCACGGAGACAAGGCGACGCATAAGGTTCTCATGAGCCTGAAAAAGAGTGTCGCCATGGTAAAACATTGTCGTCCATGCGCAAGTGTTCCGTAGCGGCCTCCTCCCGCCGTCCTGCCTCAACGCAGGGTGTGGTAACCACTCCAGAGCCGGGTCAGGGTGGTGATGGCGCAGAGCAGGGCAAAGCCGTAGGCGAGCGGGGCGAAGGCGGCAGGCCACAGGCACATCAGCACGAACAGGGTTATGGTCTCGCTCCCCTCGGTGAGGCCACCCAGATAGTAGAGGGACTTGTGATGGTAGACCGGATTGTCGATGCCCCGCTTGCCCGCCATGATGGCAAACGCCAGAAAGCTCGATCCGGTGCCCATGAAGGCAAACAGCAGGGTGGCGGCGGGCAGCGCATTGGCGGGGGTGGCGAGGGCAAAGCCCAGCACCACGGCGGCGTAGAAGATGAAGTCGAGCGTGATGTCGAGAAAACCGCCGCAGTCGGTGATGCCGGTCTCCCGCGCCACTGCGCCGTCGAGCCCGTCCAGCAGCCGGTTGAGCAGGATGGCCGCCAGCGCCCACTGATAGCAGCCAAAGGCCAGCAGCGGCAGCGCCAGCATGCCGATGGCAAAGCCGGTGAGGCTGACCTGGTTGGCGCTGATCCCGGCGCGACAGAGCGGTCTGGCGAGCCGGGCGAGGGGGCTGCGGATAACGGGGATCAGGTGGCGGTCAAACAAGGTGAACTCCTCGGTCAAAAACGGGATTCGGTGAGCTGGATTATGGTGCCCGGCGCGTCATCTTCGTCGTGGGTCACCAGAATGGCGGGGATGGCCAGCGCCTTGATCTGGGCGAATACCAGCGTGCGAAAGGCGGCCCGCAGCGGCTTGTCGAGGCGGGAGAAGGGCTCGTCCAACAACAATGCTTCGGGCTCGGCCAGCAGCGCCCGCAGCAGGCTGACGCGAGCCTTCTGGCCGCCGGAGAGCGCCCCCGGCAGCTTGTCCGCCTGATTTGTCAGATCCACCTGCGCCAGTGCGGCCACCGCCTTTTCCCGCCGCGCTCCGTGGCCCTTCACGCTGGCCGGCATGCCGAACATCAGGTTCTCCGCCACCGTCAGGTGGTCGAACAGCAGATCATCCTGAAACAGCATGCCGATGCGCCGCGCCTGGGGCGGCAGCTGGGTGAGCCGGCGCACGCCCAGGGTCACGTCCCCCGCCAGCCGGATGGGGCCGCTGGCCGGCAATACCCCCGCCAGCCCTGCCAACAGCGAGCTCTTGCCACAGCCACTGGGCCCCATCAGGGTCAACACCTCGCCCGGCGCCACCTGCAGGGCGGGCAGCGAGAGCAGCAGGTTTTCCTCCAGATAGAGGCGAAGAGGCGTGGTGCTCAGCATATGGCTATCTCCATCATGAGAGTTCATCGTCAGCGGGCGCCCTTGAGCGCCGGATTGAGTCGGGCCGGCAGCCAGAGCGCCAGCAGATAAATAACGAGCGGCAACAAGAGTTGCAACAGGCCGTAGAGGCCCGCCAGCCGCCGGTTGAGGCCGCTGCCGATGGCCACCGCCTCGGTGGTGATGGTGACCACCCGGCCTGCCCCAAACAGCAGGGTCGGCAGGTATTGGGCCAGACTTACCGCCGCTCCGACGCCGAAGGCAAACAGCAGCGGCCGGGCCAGCAGCGGCCCTTTCACCTGCCACCAGGCTCGCCACGGGGTTGCCCCGAGCAGCAGGGCGCTCTGGGTGATCCGTGGGTCGAACTGGCGATAGGGGCCCTGCAGGCACAAGTAAACGTAGGGAAAGACAAACAGCAGCTGGCTCCAGAGCACCCAGCCCCAGCCGATGCCATCACCCCCCCACCCGAGGCTGAACCAGTCCACCCCGAGCCGAATGCCGAACAGCAGGCTGGCCTGCGGCAGCAGCAGCGGCAGGCAGATGAGCCAGAGCGGCCAGGGGCGGCGGCCCGCCTGCGCCTCCAGGCTCAGTACCGCCATCACCAGCGCTATCGCCCCGCTCGCCAATGCCAGCAGCATGCTGGTGGTCAGCAGCGGCGACAGGGTCGGCAGCAGTTCGAGCCAATGGCGGCCGCTCCACTGGCTCGGCCAGAGGGCGGGAAAGGGCCAGCGCCGGGTCAGTGACCAGAGCAGCAGCGCCCCCAGCACCGCCAGATTGATGGCGATCAGGGTCACCACGCTGCCGGTGGCAAGGGTGCGGCCAAGAGCGCTTGTGCTGGCTCGTCTGCCATCGAGCCAGCCGGGTTTGCCAAGGGTTCGATGGGCCAGCTCGAGCAGGCGCAACAGGGCCAGCAGCAGCGCCGTGATGGCGAGCAGCAGCAGGGCGCCGCTGGCGGTGGCGCCGCGCCAGGCAAGGTCCGGGTCCTGATACCAGAGCCACAGCCGGACAGCCAGCGGGGCAGGGGCATCGGGCCCGAGCAGCTGGGCCAGATCCACTACGGCTACCCCGTAGGCGGCCACCGCGTAGAGGGGCAGACGCAGGGCAGGCCACAGCGCCGGCAGCAGCAGGCGCCACCAGATCTGGGGGGCGCTGAAGCCAAGGCTGGCCCCCAGCCACTGCTGACGCACCACCCTGGCGGGGTCTTGTGCACCGAGCGCCATCAGCAGCAGAAAGGGGGTCTCCTTGAGGGTCAAGGCGAGGATGAGCCCGAGCCAGGCGGGATCGCGCAGGGTCTGCCAGTCGGGGGGCAGCTCGAATCCGGTGAGGGTCGGCGAGAGCAGGCGCAGCAACCAGCCGGAGGGGGCGAGCAGAAAGGCAAAGCCGATGGCAAAGGCGACGTGGGGCAGCGCCAGCAAGGGCGAGAGCAGCCGACGCAGCCAGCCGACGGCCCGGCTGTCGCTGTGGGCCAACAGCATTGCGGTCAGCAGCAGGCTGGCCAGGGTCGAGGCGGCGCCAATCCACAGGCTCAGCAGCGCCGAGTGCCAAATGCCCGGCTGGGCCAGCAGCCGCTGCAGGTGGGCCAGACTCAGCCCCTCGGCCAGCAGTTGCCAGCCCCCCACCAGCAGCGGGAGGCCAAAAACCAGGGCGCACCCCGCCGTAAACAGGGGGCGCCAAGCGGATGCAGAGCTGCCAAAGCGGCTCATCAGTGGCCGTAACGCTCGGCCCAGGCCGCTTCGAGCCTGAGCTGCCAGCTGGGATGGGGTTCTGCCACCGATTTGAAGCGCAGTGCCGGCGCCTGCTGCTGGGTGGCGGGCAGGGCATCGGCGCGCAGCACGCTGGGATCGCCCCAGAAGGCGGGCTCGGCCTTGCGCTCCTGGGCGGCGGGGCTCAGCAGGAAGTTGGCCACCACCTTGGCACCGGCACGGGCGTTGGCGTTGAAGGGGATGGCGAGGAAATGGCTGTTGGTCAGCGCCCCTTTCGCCATGGCCACCGCCACCACGTTGGGGGGAAGGGTGCCATTTTGCACAGCGCTCTGCGCCTCCTGCGGGTTGAAGCTGATGGCCATCGCCAGCTCGCCGTCATCGAGCAGCTGGCGGGTTTCGGCGGCGCTGGTGGGGAACAGCTTGCCCTTGCGCCAGAGCGTCGGGTGCAGCTCGTCCAGCCAGGCCCAGAGCGGGGCGGTAACTTTGGCAAAATCGGCATCGGTCGCCTCCCGATAGAGGGGGGAGGGATCCGGAGTCAGCTCCAGCAAGATCTGCTTGAGGAAGCTGGAGCCGTGAAACTGGGGCGGCTTGGGATAGGTGAAGCGGCCGGGGTGGGCCTTGGTCCAGGCGAGCAGGGCCGCCGCCGAGGTGGGCAGCTGTATGACCTCTTCGCCGTTGACCATCAGGTTGAGCTGGCCGATACCCCAGGGCGCTTCCAGCCCCTCCACCGGTACGGTGAAGTCCTCACTCACCGGCAGGGTGCCGTCGACCAGCGCCATGTTGGGCAGCTCCCGGGTAAAGGGGGCGCCGAGCAGCCCCTGCTCCTTGAGCGCCTTGAAGTTCTCGCCGTTGACCCAGAGCAGGTCGATGGGGCCACCACTGCGCTTGCCGGCCTGCTTGTTGGCCAGCAGCTGGCTCACGCTCTGGGCGATGTCGTCCACTTTCACCTGCACCAGCTTGACCTGGTATTCGCGTGCCAGCTCCTGGCCGGCCCACACCAGATAGGCGTTGATCTCCGGGCTGCCGCCCCAGGCGTTGAAGTAGACGGTCTGCCCCTTGGCCTCCTCGAGGGTCTGCTGCCACTGCGGGTTGTCGGCGGCGTTGGCCTGAGTGAAGAGGAGGCTGCCTGCCAGCAGGGGCAGGGCGCGCAGCAGCTGTGTGAACGAGGGCAATGAGTGTCGCATCCGGGTTACCTGGAGTTGGGTCTGGCGCCGCGGCGCCAGCGGTGATAACGGGTCAGCAGCGCCAGCAGGGTGGCGGGCTGACGGGCCCGTCGCCACTCGCCCGCCAGATACTTGTTCCCCTCCATCAGGGTGGGGTAGGCGTGAACGGTGGCGAGGATCTTGCCAAGTCCGAGGCGGTGGCGCATGGCGAGCACGAACTCGGCGATCCGCTCGCCGGCGTGAGTGCCCACCAGGGTGGCACCCAGGATCTGATCCTTGCCGGGTACGGTGAGCACCTCGATAAAGCCCTGACGCTCGCCGTCGGCGATGGCCCTGTCCAGTTCGGCCAGCTCGAAGCGGGTCAGCTCGAAGGGGATGCCCTGCGCCCTGGCCTCTTTCTGGTTGAGGCCGACCCGGGCGATTTCTGGGGTGGTGTAGATGGCGGCTGGCATGACCCGATAGTCGGCCCGAAAGCGCTTGAACGGGCTGAACAGGGCGTTGATTGCGGCATACCAGCCCTGATGGGCGGCGGCATGGGTGAGCTGGTAAGGGCCCGCTACGTCCCCCACCGCCAGAATGCTGGGGTAGTTGGTGGCAAGGAAACCATCGACCGCCACTGTGCCGCGCGGTGCCAGCTCCACTCCCAGCGCTTCGAGCCCGAAGCCGCTGACGTTGGCGACCCGGCCTAGCGCCAGCAGCAGCTGATCCCCTTCCACCACCTGCATTTCTTCGCCTCGGCGCAGTTGCAGCCGGATGGGGAGATCCCCTTCGGCCGCAGGCAGATAGTCGGCTCGCTCGGCGCGCCAGCCGGTGAGCACCCGCACGCCGTCGCGGGCCAGCTGTTCCACCAGCAGCTCGGCCACCTCCCGCTCTTCGCGGGGCAGCAGCTGATCCGAGAGCTCTACCAAAGTAACGGGCACCCCAAGCAGGGCAAAACTCTGGGCCAGCTCGCAGCCGATGGGGCCGCCGCCCAGCACCAGCAGCTGGCGTGGCGCGCTGCGCAGTTGCCAGAGGGTGTCGGAGGTGAGCCAAGGCACCTGATCCAGCCCCGGCAGCTCGGGCACCAACGGCCGAGCGCCGGTGGCGAGCACGATATGGCGGCTGGCAAGGCGCTGGCCGTTCACCTCCACCTGCCAGGGGGAGACAAGCTTTGCCTCCCCTTCGATACACTCCACCCCCAGCCCCTGATAGCGCGCCACCGAGTCGTGGGGCTCGACCTCCTTGATGACGCGGGCGACTCGCTCCATCACGGCGGCGAAATCGGCGCTGGTCTGGCTTGGGCCAAAGCCCAGTTCACTGGCCCGGCGCTGTTCGGCGGCAAAGCGGGCGCTTCGGATCAGCGCCTTGGAGGGGACGCAGCCGCTGTTGAGGCAATCGCCTCCCATCTTGTGCTTCTCGATGAGCGCCACCTTGGCCTTCACCGCCGCGGCGATATAGCTGGTCACGAGGCCGCCGGCCCCGGCGCCAATCACCAGCAGGTTGTAGTCATAGCGTGTTGGCTTGCGGTAGGGGGCGTGCAACCGATGCAGGGCGAGGCGCCGCTGCAGGCCCTTGAGCAGCATCGGCATCAGCCCGAGCAGGGTCAGCGCCACCATCAGGCCAGGGGAGAGGATATTGCCGGTACTGGTGAGGTTGGCAAGCTCGCTGCCCGCCAGCACGTAGACGAAGGTGCCGGGCAGCATGCCGAGCTGGCTCACCCAGTAGTAGGTGCTGACTCTGATGGGAGTAAGCCCCATCAGCAGGTTGACCAGAAAGAAGGGGAAGATGGGGATGAGGCGCAGGCTCAGCAGATAAAGCGCTCCCTCTTTTTTCATGCCGGCCTGCAAGCTGGCCAGCTTGTCGCCAAAGCGCCGCTCGACCCAGTCGCGCAGCAGAAAGCGGGCGCTGAGAAAGGCCAGGGTCGCGCCAATGCTGCTGGCAAAGGAGACCAGCAAGAGCCCCCAGGCAACGCCAAACACGGCGCTGCCGGCCAGGGTGAGCAGGCTGGCGCCGGGCAGGGAGAGGGCGGTGCTCACCACGTAGACGGCGACGAACAGCAGGGCGGCGGCGCCAAAATGGCGCTCGACCAGGGCGGCCAGCTCGGCCTGACGGGCCTGCAGCTGGGGCAGGCTCAGGTAGTGGCCCAGGTCGAAGGCGAAGAAGGCGCCGATGAGGCAGCCCATGACCAGCACCAGCAGCAGGCGGGAGCCTCTCATCAGGCGTCCTTGCTGTTCGGCTGGGCTGGCCGCTCGGGTTGCACCGGCAGCTGGCAGAAGCCCTGCGGGGCGATATCGAGGGCGGCGTTGAACTTGGCCGACATGTTCTGGAAGGCGATGAGGCCGGTCAGCTCCACCATGGCGTCGTCATCGAACCAGAGCTTGAGGCGGGCGGCCTGCTCGTCGCTGACCCCATCGAGGCCCGTCATCGCCTCTGTGTAGTCGAGCACGGCCCGCTCACGCTCATCGAACAGCGGGCTTTCGCGCCAGTTGGCGAGCGCCTCCACCTTCTCGCTGGAGCCCGCCCGTTTGATCAGTGTCATGGCGTTGATGTCGACGCAAAAGCGGCACCAGTTGAGCTGGGAGACCCGCACCGTCACCAGGGAGCGCAGCACGGGGTCGATGGGGGAGCGCTTGCGGTTGATGACGCCATAGAGGGTGGCGACGGCGGCAAACAGGCGCGGCGAGCGGCCCCAGCACTTGCCCGGAATGAGCACCTGGCCGTAGTTGCGTTTTTGCAACCAGAAAAAGGGGCGGATGAACCAGGCATATTCCCGGTCGGCTTTCACCTCGACGCGCATGGATGACCTTCTTATTGCTTCAAATTGGGTTTGTAGGCCTGACCCAGCCGCTCGTTGAGGCGGATCAGAAACTCCTCTATACGGGCCCGGTTGGTGCCCAGGTCGCTGCGTCCCTGGCGGGAGGCGGAGCGCATGTCGATGCGGGTTTCGCTGGGCCCGGCAAAGACCCGCAGCGCCACGTCATCCTGAAAACCGAACCAGCCGGTGGTGACTACAGCCTCGAGCCCTTGTGGGCTTGGTCGCACCCGCCAGCCGAGCTGCTCCATCAGGGCGTGGGCCTCGGTGATCACCTCAGCCGGGGGGGCGCTGGTAAAGAGAGGACCGGGTTTCCCCTCAAATGCTTTCAAGGGGGCCGGATTAATGGGCAGATCCTGCGCCGTTCTGAGTTCGGCTGCCCAGAGCAGCTGGGGCGGGTTGTAAGGATCCGTGCTCACGTCGTTGACCAGCGGCGTGCGCAGCGCCTGCACCACGAAGGCCAGGGGCAACAGCAGGGGGACGGCGCCCCAGCCGTTGGCACAGCGGTTGCGACACCAGGGCAGGCGAACCAGCAAGGCGAGGGAGACGAGCGCCCCGAGCAGGCAGAGGGCGAATCCCAGCCACCAGGGCCAGAGGTGAACACGGCTGCCGAGGGCGCCGGCGAGCGGCAGCAACCAGGCCAGCAGTGGCCACCACAAATAACTGGGCATAACGGGGATCCCCTGGTTATGATGAACAAGTGCCCAGAAGGATAAACTTAATTGACTGATAACGTTAGTAAATTTATCTCAATCCTGCTGCTTTTCCCAAGCGTTCCGCTGTGGGCGGACAGCGCCGTGCTGGCGGCGGGGGACATGTGGCGCGCCGAGGCCGTTTACGAGACCCTGCCCGGGGTCAGCCGGGTGGAACCGGGCTATGTGATTCAGCGGGTGGCGACGGGGTCGAGCTGGCGGGAAGTGCCACCGCGGCGCCAGGCGGTGCGCATCGACTATGACCCGGTCAAGGTGGGGTATGGGGATCTGCTCAACGTCTTCTGGCAGCTGGTGGATGGGAACGATGGCGACGGCCAGTATTGCAACCGGGGGCTGGCATTTGCGCCGGCCCTGCTGCCAAAGGATGACTATCAGTGGCGCTTGGCCCAGGTGAGCCTGACACGCTGGCAGGCCCTGCACGGGCGGCCGAGCCGGGTTGCACTCTGGCCGCAGAGCCGGTTCACCCCGGCGCCCGAAATGGAGGACTGGGCGGCGCGCCACCCCTGGCGTTTCGGCTTCTATGCCCGCCGCTGTGGCGGCTGGCCGGTGGAGTTGAACCCAGAACCCTGAACCGGGCCCTGAACTCAGTTGCGGTAGAGCACCTTGATAAGGTGAAAGCCGAACTTGGTGCGCACCGGGCCGAGCACGGTCAGCAGCTCGCCCTTGAACACGGCATCGTCAAACGACTTGACCATGTCCCCTTTCGCAAACTCCCCCAGATCGCCGAAGCGCTTGCCGGAGGGGCAGGTAGAGAAGCGCTTGGCCATCTGGCCGAAGTCGGCTCCCTTGGCAATCTTCTCCTTGATCTCCAGACACTCTTTCTCGGTCTTGACCAGGATGTGCTGGGCACAGGCTTTTTTCATCGGGGTGCTCCTCGGTAGCGGGCAAATCGGGGGCGCAAAGAGTACTCCAATTCCTGCCGCGCGTCAGCCGTCATCGGCATATCAGCTACGGGCACGGGCCCCGAGCCGGGTTCTGGGCCGCGCCTGCCAGAGGATCTCCAGCCCAAGCAGGGCATAGAGGCTCCAGATGGCCAGCGGATTGAGCCAGTTGCCCCCTAGCTGCAGGGTTGCCAGGGCGCTGCCTGCCAGCAACAGGGTGATGCCCGGCAGGCGCCAGTGGGTCGGCAGCGGTGCCAGCATGGCCATGCCCAGCAGGATGGCGAGCCCGAACGGCAGGTTCAGCGCGGTGAAGGCCAGCGCCTGCTGGCCGTTCATGCCGGTCAGCAGGGCCAGCAGGGCGCTGCAACAGGCGAGAAAGGTGATGAATTCGAGTCTATCGGCGATGTAGTCCGCCATCTGTTCGCTGCGTGCGTGCATGCTGTGTCTCCTCTGGTGGGGCAGGGGTCTGATCCAATGGCTCCAGTGTGGGCGAGAAGTGAGCAGGGGGGCAGCGGGATAAATCGATTGGGTTGAACGAGGCTTTGATTGCGTGACGGCAACTGTTTGATCCGGCAAGATAAAATCGACAGTCCCGCGGAGGCGCGAGTGAGACGGCCCAGTGCCGGCCCAGTGTCGGCCAGGGGCCTGGCTGTGCCGCTTGGGGAGAGGGCGTTGCTGCTGTCTTGACCCGTTGCCGACAGTTGGTGTCGCGCCCATCGGGAAATCGGGGAGATTGCGCCGTCGGGCCGGATTGGCCGGCAGGGGCCATCTGGCCAGGCCCTGAGGGTCATGGATTGCCCTTTTGGGCCCATAGTGGCATAAGTCTGCGGGGGAATGCCTGAAAAATAGGCGGCCCGCGCGGGCAAAGGCTTCAATAATATGGCGAAATTCGCGGTCAACCCGCTCTGATGTCGAGCCGGGGATATGCTAGGATGAGGCGCGCTTGCGATCGAGTGAGCCTCATATTCGTTCTGAATATCGCATTATTTTAATCATGTTCTTCGGGGAAATTGACGTTTGACAGGATGCAATCCGCCCCTGCCTGCAGGGATCTCACCGCCCGCACGGGCTTTTCGTCGTGGGCTTCGCGCGCTGGGACTGAGCCTCTGTCTGCTGCTGTTCGTCACGCCCGCCATGGCGGCCAAACTCACCTATCAAATCAAGGGGTTGAAAGGGGAGAACAAGGACAACGTCGAAGCCTACCTCAATGCCCTGCCGGTCTATCAGGAGCGCCAGTACCGCCCGGCCCGCCCCAAGATCACCGAGAGCGTGCAAAAGGCGCTGCAGGTCTATGGCTACTACCAGCCCAAGATCACCCTGAGCCGGGACAAGAAAACCCCCGCTAAAGTGATCATCGAGGTGGATCCCGGCAAGCCGGTCATCATCTCCCGCCTCGACATCCTGCTGGAAGGGGATGCCGGCAGCGACGAGCTCTACAGCGAGCTGTTGGACAAGCTGCCCCTGAAAGAGGGGGATCCCCTCAACCACGGCAAATACGAGTCCATCAAGGCGGATCTGGGCAGCCTGGGGCTGGCCCGCGGCTACTTCGACGCCAAGATCAGCAAGAGCCAGGTCAAGGTGTTTCCGGATCAGGGCACCGCCGAGATCTACATCCTGTTTCGCTCCGGCCCGCGTTACCACTTCGGCGAGATCCGCTACGACGCCACGCCGGAGGCGCTGCGTCTCATCCGCCCTCTCATCAACATCAAGAGCGGCGACCCCTATCTGGCGATCCGGCTGGCGGAGATGTCGCAGGATGTCTCCTCCACCAAGCTGTTCAAGCAGGTGGACATCAAGCCGCTCATCAGCCAGGCCGAGCATAACCGGGTGCCGGTGCAGGTGACCCTCTCCAACCGGGTCGATCACGAGATTGAAACGGGTATCGGCTATGCCACCGACGTGGGGCCGCGCATGAGTGCCACCTGGGAGAAGCCCTGGGTCAACCGCTACGGTCACCGGCTCAACGCCACCGCCAAGGTCTCCCAGCCCGAGGCCGAGCTCAGCTTCGACTACCAGATCCCGGTGGGCAACCCGCTGCGGGACTACTACTCGTTGCAGGCCGGCTATCAGTACAAGGACAACAACGATACCCGCTCCGATCTGACCACCTTCAGCGTGCACCGCTGGAAGCGGCGGCCGGAGAGTTGGGACCGGGACGTGTTCATCCGCCTGGAAAACGAGGTCTATACCCAGGGCGCTGACGAGGGCAACAGCTTGCTGTTGATCCCCGGCGTCTCCTGGTCGCGGCTGCGGGTGCGCGGCGGTCTGGTGCCCGACTGGGGCGATCGCCAGCAGCTCACCCTGGAGTTCTCCGACCCCTACTGGGGCTCCGACATCAGCTTCGTGCGGGTGTGGGGGCGCAGCAAGTGGCTGCGCACCTTGGGGGAGGATCACCGCTTCCTGCTGCGGGCCGAACAGGGGGCCATCATAGGGGACAGCTTCTCGCTGGTGCCGCCCTCCCTGCGCTTCTTTACCGGTGGTGATCAGACGGTGCGGGGCTACGGCTACGAGACCATCTCGCCGCGCGGCAGCGACGGCAAGCTGCTGGGGGGCCGCTACGTGAGCGTCGCCAGTGCCGAGTACAACTACCGCTTCAGCGACAAGTGGCTGGGGGCCCTGTTCGTCGACAGCGGTACCGCCACGGTCGACTACAGCGAGGCCTGGAAGATAGGCACCGGGGTCGGTGTGCGTTGGGTGACCCCCATCGGTCAGGTCAGGCTCGATCTGGCGGTGGGCATTTCCGAAGATGAGAAGCCGCTGCGGCTCCACTTCGCGCTGGGGCCTGAACTATGATCCGGCCGCGCTCCACCTCTCTTCTCTTATGTTCTTCTGACCGGCCGCTGCGGCTGCATCTTTCGCGGGGGTCTGCACTGTGATCTGGGTAAAACGTATCTTTCTGTGGCTGATGGGGCTCATCTTCCTGCTGCTTATCGGCGTCAGCCTGCTGGGCTTCACCCATCAGGGCAACAAGTGGCTGTGGCAGCAGGCCAGGGCCGCCCTGCCCTCCCTCAAGGGGGAGCTGGTGGCGGGCCAGCTCGGCTACGGCTGGACCCTGGAAGGGGTCGGCTGGCAGGACGAGCTGGTGGACGTCACTGTAGATCGCGCCGTGCTGGACTGGGATCTGGGCAAGCTGCTGCAGGGCAAGCTCTGGATCAAATCCCTTAACGTCACCCACCCTGTGGTCAAGGTGGCCGACTCGGAGCCTGCCCCGGAAGAGCCGTCAGAACCCTTTGTCTGGCATCCGCTGCCCCTGAAAATTCAGGTCGACAGCCTGAAGGTGGCGGATCTCGATGTG
Organism: Aeromonas dhakensis; assembly: GCF_002285935.1. Classification (NCBI taxonomy): domain Bacteria; kingdom Pseudomonadati; phylum Pseudomonadota; class Gammaproteobacteria; order Aeromonadales; family Aeromonadaceae; genus Aeromonas; species Aeromonas dhakensis. Next base: position 3,948,888 of record NZ_CP023141.1, on the reverse strand, counting down.
ACTGTGCCCGGGGTGGGAGTGAGCCTCAAGTCTCTCGACATCGGCGCCACCCTCAGCCGCAAGGGGCTGATCGTGCAGGGGCCGGTGCTGGATGGCCTCAAGGTGACCCTGGCCGAGACGCAGGCCACCGAGGCTGCCAAACCGGCTGGCGTCAAGGCGGCCCCCAACCCGCAAAATGTGGCCAAGGCTGCCGGCAACGGGAACAAAGCGGCAAATGCGGGCAAGGCGCAACCGTCCAAGCCGGCGGAGCCGATCGCGCTGCCCGCCATCCGGCTGCCGTTCCCCATCCAGCTGGAAGGCTTGCAGGTCACGGCGTTTCGCTATCAGCAAGGTGAATTGATCGAAGGGCTCGACAAGCTGCTGCTGTCGGCCAGCGCCGAGGGAAGCGATATCGCGCTGCGCGAGCTCTCCCTGCGCCACGCCATGGCGGATCTGGCGCTCAAGGGCAAGATCCAGCTCAAAGAGGATTACCCGCTCGCCCTGACCCTGGATGCCAAGGCCCGCAAGGGGCTGCTGGATGGCGAACTGCAGGGGCAACAGGCCAGCCTGACCCTCGGCGGTTCGGTGGGCAAGCTAGCGCTGGCGCTGCAGGCCAAGGGGCCGGTAGCCGCCAATCTCAAGGGCTCTCTGGCTGCCCTCGACCCCGACTTGCCCTTTGATGCTGGGCTGGAGTGGAAGAGCCTGGGTTGGCCGCTGCACAAGCCTGCCAAAGACGAGCCCAGCTACCGGCTGGAGAAGGGCACGCTGAGCGCCAAAGGCAAGCTCTCCGGCTACCAGTTTGCCTTGAATACCGCCGGCAAGGGCACGGACGTGCCCCCCTTCAAGCTGGCGCTGACCGGCAAGGGGGATCTGACGCAGCTGAACCAGATAAACCTGCTGCTCAACGCCCTCAAGGGGGAGCTCAAACTGGACGGCAAGCTCGCCTGGGACAAGGGGGTACGCTGGCAAGGCACCACGGAGTTCAAGGGGATCAACCCGGCCGAGCTGGTGCCCGAGCTCAAGGGGGCGCTGGCGGGCAAGATTGCCAGCCGTTTCGAGCTCGATGAGGCAGGCCACTGGCAACTGCAACTGCCCGAGCTGAAGGTGGACGGCAAGCTCAACCAGTATCCGCTGGCCATCAAGGGTAGCGCGAGCGGCAACGACAAGATGGAGTGGACCATCCCGGCGCTGGCGCTGCAAAGCGGCCCCAACCAGCTGGAGGCCAAGGGCAGCCTGAGCCAGCAGGCGTGGAAGCTGGATGCGGATCTCGATGCCCCCAACCTGGCCGGGCTCTACCCCGGGCTCAAAGGGGACATCAAGGGGCAGGTGCGCCTGACCGGCAATCAGCAGGCGCCGCGGGTTACCACAGATCTGGCTGCCAGCCGTCTCTATTATGCCGGCACCGACCTGAAGGGGATCGCCATCAAGGGCAATGCCCTGGTCGGCGACAAGCCGGCAGGGGAAGTGGCCCTGACGGTGGCCAGCCTGGTGCAGGGGACGACCAGCCTCAGCCAGCTGGCGCTCAACCTGAGCGGCGATCTCAACCAGCACGCCCTGTCGCTCACCATGAAGGGCGACCCGGTGGCGGCCAACCTCAAGCTGAGCGGCGGCCTGCGCGGGGATCGCTGGCGCGGCGCCCTCGGCGAGCTCAAGTTGAAGACGCCGCTGCGGCGCTGGGAGCTGAGCGCACCTTGGGGTCTGGATGTGGATCTGCCGCGGCAGCGGCTGACCATGGGGGATCTCTGCCTCGGCTCCCAGGGGGCCAGCCTCTGCGTCAAGGGCAGTCAGGTATCGGCCCAGCAGGGCAGCCTGGAGTTTTCCCTCAACCAGTTCGATCTCAAGCGCCTGCGGCCCTGGCTGCCGGACAACTTCCGCTGGCAGGCGGTGCTCTCCGCCGACGGGCGGGCCAGCTGGCGCGGCAATCAGCCGACCCTGCACGCCACCGTGCGCACCACGCCGGGTACCTTCGTGGCCGACGAGCTCAAGACCGACTATCAGCGCCTCGAGCTCGGAGTGGACTTCGAGCGCCAGCAGGCGGCCATCCGGCTCGACTTTGCCTCCGGGCAGATCGGCAACATCGACACCAAGCTCTATATCCGGGAGCCGTCCGGTCGCGGCAATCTCTCCGGTCAGCTCAAGTTTGACGACCTCAAGCTGACCACCTTCGCCCCGCTCATCCCCGAGGTGCGCTCACTGCAGGGGGTCATCTCGGCCGATGCCCGCTTCGATGGCACCCTGGCCTCGCCGCTGCTGTTTGGTCAGCTCAATCTGCTGGATGGGGAAGTACAGACCCACTCCGACATGGTGACCCTCTCCAAGCTGGTGACCCGCCTCAAGATTGAAGGCAACCGGGCCGAGCTGGACGGCACCATGCTGGTGGGCAAGGGCCCGCTGGCGCTGGGAGGCTGGTTGAGCTGGGCGCAGCTGCCGGTCACCGGCAGCCTCACCATCGAGGGCAAGGAGCTGGAAGCCCAGTATCCTGGCATGGGCCGGGTGCGAGTCTCCCCGGACATCGCCATCTCGCTGGGAGAGGAGACCCGGATCACCGGTCAGGTGGACATTCCTTGGGCGCGGATCCTGGTCAAGAGCCTGCCCGAGAGCGCGGTGGCGGTGTCGGATGACGTGACCGTGGTCTACGACGATCTGCCGCCAGTGCCCAAGGCCGCGCCGCTGCCGATGGAGATCAAGCTGGCCATCCGGCTGGGTGATGACGTGCGGCTGGAGGCGATGGGGCTCAAGACCAAGGTGGGGGGCGGCATCAACATTCGCCAGGATCCCTCGCGGCCGCTGGCGGGCAATGGTCAGCTGGTGCTCAACGATGGGCGCTTCAAGGCCTATGGCCAGAACCTCATCATCAAGGATGGCCGTATCCTCTTCTCCGGCCCCCTCGATCAGCCCTACCTCAACATAGAGGCGTATCGGGATCCCGATACCATAGAGGACAAGGTGACGGTGGGGGTGCGGGTGACCGGGCCGGCCAGCAAGCCCAAGATCACCGTCTACTCGGAGCCGCAGATGGCCCAGTCCGAGCAGCTCTCCTACTTGCTGCGCGGCAAGGGGCTGCAGACCAGCGGCGAGGATGGCGGTTTCAACGGCCTGCTGGTGGCGGGCGCAGTCAGCCAGGCCAACGGCGTGGTCTCCAGTCTGGGGGAATCCCTCGGCATGAGCGATGTGGCCCTCGACACCGCCGGCAGTGGTGAGAACACCCAGGTGACCCTGTCGGCCTACCTGCTGCCGGGACTGCAGTTCCAGTACGGGGTCGGGGTGTTCAGCCCCATCGCCGAGTTCAAGCTGCGCTACGAGCTGATGCCAAGGCTCTACCTGCAGGCCATGAGCGGGGTGGCCCAGGCGGTGGATATCTTCTATCGCTTCACCCTGTAACGGGCGACAAGAGACAAAAACGGGAGGCGATTGCCTCCCGTTTTTATTGGAGGCATAGATGCGGCTGACGCTGATGACGAACAGAGAGGGGACGCTGAAAAGCGAAAACCCGGCGCGAGGCCGGGTTTTCTTGAATAGATGGTGGAGGGAGAAGGATTCGAACCTTCGAAGGCAGAGCCGTCAGATTTACAGTCTGATCCCTTTGGCCGCTCGGGAACCCCTCCACGGGGCATTGCTGATGTTGTATCACAACCTGGGGCGTGACGGCACTTGAAATGGTGGAGGGAGAAGGATTCGAACCTTCGAAGGCAGAGCCGTCAGATTTACAGTCTGATCCCTTTGGCCACTCGGGAACCCCTCCACAAGTGCGAGGCGCATACTAACAGATCTTCTGCGGTTGTGAACCCCTCGGCGGGATTTTTCCTGCTCAAAGGATCGGATTTGCGGCCGATAAAGGATGAAACCACCGTTTCCAAGAGTTATCCCATGCTACCCAGTGCCGTTCGTGAGCAATGGCTGGTGGACGAAGCCCAGCTCGGACAACGTCTCAACCAGGATCTCCAGCACGGAGACAGGGCGGACTTTCGTCTGCATCTGGCCCTGCTGACCGATGCGGTGGAAGAGCAGCCCTGGTTTGATCCTAGGCAGCCAGCAAAGGCAGAGAGTCGGGTCTGGCGCAGCCGCTTTGAGCTGCCACCGGCTACCCCATTGCAGGGGCGCGAGGATGATGCCGAGGCAAGCGTGCTCAACGAACGGCTGCAGCAGGGGGGCTCCATGGTGGATGTGCGGCTCTGGCTGGCGCTGCGCTCGCCGCCGCTGCTCGGCACCCCGCCTGCGCTGGAGCCGGCCGTCTATGACAACCTCTCGCCGCTTGGGCGCGAACGCTGGCGAGGCAAGCTGGCGGATCAGCCCAGACGCGAGGATCCCTTGCTGATGCTGCCCGTGCTCGATGCGCTCAAGGAGGGGGTGGATGCCGGTCTGCACTGGCTCAGTTGAGGGGGCCAGGCAGCAAAAAGGCGGGGAGACCCCGCCTTTTGTGTGATGGATGTGTCGTGCTCTGGATCAGGCGTCGGCTTCGTCCGGCAGCGGGACTTCCTTGCCGGCCGCAGCGGCGCGACGGGCGATGGGTTTCTCGGTATGGCGGTTGATCTGACGCTCCAGTTTCTGCCCCAGTTCGGTGATGGCGGCGTACAAGTCCTCATGTTCTGCCTGGGCAAACAGTTTGCCGTTGGGGATGCCAGCAGTGGCTTCAACGATAAACATCAGACGCTCTTTGGAGACAATCACATGGGGTGTGATAAGAGGCACCTGAAGACGTTCGAGCTTGTCAAAGCGGGATTCAATGCGCTCGCGGATAGCCGGGGTGATCTCGATGATTTTGCTGGTAATTTCGATTTTCATATTGGCCCCCTTCGGGTCGTATTGCTTGTGTCTTCACCTTCAGATTACTCATGGCTGAACATTAAAATGTGATCTGCGTCACTAAATGGTGCCTTGCTGCGAAGGGGAGGGGGAAATTGTGATCTTTTCCCGTTCTGCACCAAAAAGCACTTGAGCTCGACGAAACAGGCAGGCAGTATGGGGAAACTTGGATCGTTTCTGTCCCTTCGTGGCAGCGCCGCATGTCGACCTCATGTCCGGTTTTCACCGCTTAGTCTCGCATCTTTCGCACTTCCCCCCGCACCGCCCTTGCCGACGTGCGCGCTGAGAATGTGGGCGCTATCGAGTCGTCAGGGACTTGAACGTGGTTGTTGTGGTGTTGGAGTAGTACATGAAACAGCAAGCCACTCAGATGATGTGGTTTTATGATCGGCAACATGCCCAGTGGAGTCTGTCCGATCATGCCTCCTACCAGCTCTGGCAAGGGGAGGGGCCTCACCCCTGGTTCGGGCAACTGGCGGCAGATGACGAGGCCGGCTTTGCCGACTTTCTCGCCAGACTCTACCACTCCCAGCAACCGGCCCAGTTCATAGGCCACCTCGGCGACGAGAACGGCGAGGTGCGTCACGTGCTCTGGAGCGGCCAGTACGTACCGGCCCAGCAGATGTGCTGTGGCTGGATTGCGCCGCTCGACACCACCCGCAGCACCCAGCTGCCCGCCGATCTCTCCCAGCAACTGCCACTGCTGCAAGACCCTCTGCTGACCCAGCTGGCTCAGGCGCTCTCCGCCCGGACCGGGCTCGATTTCTTCAATACCCTGGTCAGCCAGCTTGCCCACATTCTGGTGGCGGATGCGGTCTGGCTGGCGGAGCGCACCGGCAGCGAGCGGCTCAAGGTGCTGGCCTGTCACGGCATCGACCTCAAGGAGTACGAGCTGGCGGGCATGCCGTGTCAGCAGGTCTACCAGCGCGGCGAGACCTGCATCCTGCCGCTCACCGCCGAGCATCTGCACTGCGCCGGCTTCAAGGCAGGGCAGGGCTACTACGGCCTGCCCCTGTGCGATCGCAACGGCCAGCTGCTGGGGCACCTGGCGCTGCTCTTCTCCGATCAGAGCGCGATCCCCAATCTGGGCTCGGTGCTGACCACCTTCTCCATGCGCATGGTGGCGGAGCTGGAGCGGCTGCAGAGCGACGCCCAGCTGCGCCTCTCGGCGGTGGCCTTCGAAACCCACGAAGGGATCATCATCACCGACCCCGACTTCAAGATCCTGCGAGTCAACCACGCCTTCAGCCAGATCACCGGCTTTGACAGCCAGCGAGTCATCGGCCTGCATCTGGGCAACGATCTCTGGTGCGGACTGGGGGGGCTTGGCTACGAGCTCGGCAGCCTGAGCCGCTGGCAGGGGGAGACCCAGCGCCTGCACGCGGATGGCTATCCCTATCCGCAGTGGGAAATCGTCACCCCGGTGCAGGATGACAGGGGGGCGATCAGCCACTTCGTCATCTGCTTCGAGGATATTTCCGAGCGCAAGGAGGCGGAGCGCCGCATTCAGGATCTCGCCTACTACGACGAGTTGACCGGCCTGCCCAACCGCCGCCAACTGCACGAGACCCTGGCCCACGCCTTTGGCGAGGCGAGCCGCGACTATCTGATCGGCGCCCTGCTGTTCATCGATCTCGACCACTTCAAGACCATCAACGACTCCCTCGGCCACGCCACCGGCGACTGGCTGCTCAAGGAGGTGGCCAGCCGGCTCAAGCGGCTGGTACGCCAAGGGGATTGTCTGGCGCGCCTTGGTGGCGACGAGTTCGTACTGTTGCTGCCCTCCCTCTCGGCCAGTCCCCCCCAGGCGGAGATGCAGGCCGACCTTATCGCAGAGCGGCTCATCAGCGAGATTGCAGCCCCCTACAACCACGCCGGTCAGGTGCTGCACATCGGCGCCAGCGTCGGCATCACCCTGTTCCCCGGCCGGGAGCAGGGGGTGGACGATCTGCTCAAGCAGGCGGACACCGCCATGTATCAGGCCAAGTCGGCCGGTCGCAAGACCCGGCGCTTCTTCGACGCCTCCATGCAGCTGCAGGCGGATCGCCGGCTGCTCATCCACAACGAGCTGCGCAGCGCCCTCAACCAGCAGGAGCTGACCCTCTACTACCAGCCCCAGCACATGGTGGAGGGGGGAGACATCATCGGCGTCGAGGCGCTGATCCGCTGGCAGCCGCCCGGTCGGGCGCTGGTGTCGCCTGCCGAGTTCATCCCCATCGCCGAGGAGACGGACCTTATCGTCGACATCGGCAACTGGGTACTGTACGAGGCCTGCGCCCAGTACGTGCGCTGGGAGGAGAACGGCATCCACATCCCGCAGCTGTCGGTCAACGTCAGTGCCAAGCAGTTTCACGCCGCCGATTTTGTCGACCGGATCCACGACGTGCTGGCCTCCACCGGCATGGATCCCGCCAGCCTGAATCTGGAGATCACCGAATCCGTGGTGCTGGGGCACGCGGAAGACACCATCAGCAAGATGAGCGAGCTCAAAGCGCTCGGCATCAGCTTTGCCATCGACGACTTCGGCGCCGGCTACTCCTCCCTGAGCTACCTCAAGCGGCTGCCGGCGGACGAGCTCAAGATCGACCGCTCCTTCATCCAGGACATACCGCGCGATGGCGACAACATGGCCATCGTCGAGGCGGTGATCGCCATGGCGCGTCACATGGGATTCAACGTGACGGCGGAGGGGGTGGAGTCGCGCCAGCAGCTGGAGTTTCTGCAGGCCCAGGGTTGCCACTTCTACCAGGGCTACCTGGCCTCCAAGCCGCTGCCGGTGCCCTATCTGGAGCGCTATGTGCGGCGCCTCGCCCGCAGTGAAAGCCTCGCCAGCGGCGAGTAAAAATAGTCTCGCCGGCGAGCTGTAGCCCCCGGGGTTAACGGGTAGAATGAGGGAATATGACACCACCGCCAACGGGCGGTGGCATTGCCTCTCAATGGAGACGTCTCTCGTGAAAGCCGTGCAGGGAATCATTTTATCGGCGCTGTGCGTGCCGGGGCTGCTGACGCAGGTGGCGGCGCAGACCTTGGAACAATCTCTCTATCGCCAGGCTTATGACGCTGTGCGTGCCGACGATCAGGCCCGTTTTCAGCAAATTCGTGCCCGTTTGACCCATTATCCGCTGCTGCCCTATCTCGACTACTACCAGCTGGCCTTCCGGCCCGGGGCGGCGGACTATGACGACGTGACCCGCTTCATCCGCGAGCACGGCGACACCCCCCAATCCAACCGGCTGGAGCGCAGCTACCTCACCTATCTGGCCCAGAGCCAGCAGTGGTCCCAGTTCCTGCGTTTCTATCCGGCCAAGCCCAACTCCACCGATCTGCTCTGCATGCACTATCAGGCGCGCTACTACACAGGTCAGCAGAGCCAGGCGCTGCAGGAGGCGGGCAAGCTATGGCTGAGTGGCCAGTCCCGTCCCGATGCTTGCGATCCCCTGTTCCAGCTCTGGCAGCAGGCGGGCTTGCGCACCCAGGAGAAGATCTGGACCCGCATGACCTTGGCCTTCGAGGCGGAGAACCCGAACCTCATCCGCCACCTCGGCGCCCAGCTTGGCAGTGGCATGAAGGCTTATGGGGATCAGATGATCACCCTGTTTGAGCAGCCCGCCAAGGCGATGAACACGGCCTATTTCACTAACGCCGCACCCTCCAAAAAGTTGCTGCTGCTGGGACTGGCCCGCTATGCCAACCAGCAGCCGGAGGCGGTGCTGGGGCAGCTCGGCTATCTGCGCTCGCGTTTTGCACTGAGCGCCGCCGAGCTCAAACCGGTGGAACGGGCGGTGGCCAGACGGCTGCTGCTGGATCGCTCCACTGCCCAGCGTAGCTGGCTGGATGCCACCGTAGTGCGCCAGGCCGACCCGGATCTGCTGGAGCTGCGGGCCCGGCTCGCCATCTGGGAGCAGGACTGGAAAGGACTCTCCGGCTGGGTCAAGCGCATGCCCATGGGCCTGCAGAAGGAGGATCGCTGGCGCTACTGGCTGGCGCGCTCGCTGGAAGTGCAGGGCCAACAGAAACCGGCGCGGGATCTCTATCTGGAGACCGCCAATCTGCGCGGTTTCTACGGCTTCATGGCGGCGCAGCGCACCGGCGTGCCCTATCGGATGAAGAACCAGAGCGTGGCGCACAAGGTGCCGGACTGGCGCACCGCCAGCCGCCGCTGGCCCTTCCTGCTGCGGGTGCGCGAGTTGCTCGACATGAACGAGATCACGGCGGCGCGGGCGGAGTGGATCCACAACATGGATCGCAACCCGGTGGCCCAGCGCCTCGAGTTTGGTCACATCGCCCTCAATCAGGGCTGGCACGAGCTGGCCATTCTGGCCAGCATCCGGGCCGAGGCCTGGGATGCCCTCGACTTGCGCTTCCCGCTGCCGCTCAAGCACACCTTCTCCCAGATGGCGCAGGAGCGAACCATGAACACCAGTCTGCTCTACGCCATCTCCCGCCAAGAGAGCGCCCTCTACCCGCTGGCGCAGTCGCCGGTGGGGGCGAGGGGACTGATGCAGCTGATGCCGACCACCGCCAAGGAGACGGCCAGCAAGCTGGGGGTGCCCTATCGCAACGAGCAGCAGCTGTTTGATCCCGCCATGAACATCCGCCTTGGCAGCGCCTATCTCAAGCGGCTGCTGGATGTGTATGACGGCAACCGGATCCTGGCGGCGGCGGCCTACAACGCCGGCCCCGGCCGGGTCAAACGCTGGCGCGATCAGAGTGCGGACAAGCCGATGGATGTCTGGGTCGAGAGCATTCCCTACAAGGAGACGCGCAATTATGTGCAGAACGTGCTGTCGTTCGACCTCATCTATCAGCACAAGCTGCAGCAGCCGCTGCGCTTCATGTCCGAGCGCGAGCTGAGTCACGCTTATTGAGACGGCTGCCGCCTGGGCGGCAGCCGGATTCCCATTCCTTCCCCAAAATGGTTATTATCCCATAAGGTTTTGTTACAAAAGGAAACCTGCCAGGTGATCGGGCGCCCTCTCTTGGTCTGGCAGGTTCGTTATAATCGCCCGTTCAACACAGACAGGCTTCCCCAACAAAGGAATTGATAGTGGCAACGATTAAAGACGTTTCCCGGTTGGCTAATGTGTCCATTTCAACTGTGTCGCGAGTCATCAACAACACGGCGCAGGTGGCACCAGAAAAGCGTGAGGCCGTATTGGCGGCCATGAAGGAACTGAATTTTCGTCCCAACAGTTTTGCCCAGGCGCTGGTCAGCAAGCGCTCCAACTGCATCGGCGTGCTGGTGGGGGATCTGTGTGGTGGCCCCTTCTTCGCCCAGATGATGCGCGGCATCGAGAGCGTGGTGGACAAGGCGGACAAGTTCACCATCGTCATGTCCGGCAATCACGACGAGGTGCGCGAGCGCCACGCCATCCAGGCCCTGCTGCAGCGCCAGTGCGATGCGCTGATCCTGCACAGCAAGGCGCTGCCCGACGAGGAGCTGAGCGAGCTGGTGGCGGGCAGCACACCGGTGGTCTTCATCAACCGCCAGGTGCCGGGCGCCGAAGATCGCTGCGTCTGGCTGGACAACCAGGCCGGCATCACCACCGCCTGCCAGCACCTGCTGGATGCAGGCCATCGCAAGATTGCCTTCGTCACCTCGGACGATGAAGAGTTCGTCGATGGTCAGCAGCGGATGGCCGGATATCACCACGCCCTGCAGCGGGCCGGCATCGCGATCGATCCTGCTCTCATCGGCCGCGCCTTTGCCGACGAGAACGGTGGCTACGTGGCGATGGGCGAGCTGCTGGATCGGGGCGTCGAGTTTACCGCCGTGCTCGGCTTCAACGACGCCATGGTAGCGGGGGCCATCTCCTGTCTGCTGGAGCGCGGTTACAAGATCCCGCAGCAGATTTCGGTGGTGGGTTTTGATGACATTCCCTATGCCCGTTACATCTATCCCAAGCTCACCACGGTGCGTTACCCCATCGAGGAGATGGGCGGCCGGGCTGCCGAGCTGGCGCTGAGCCTGCTGGATCACAAGCCGGCCGAGGGGTTGGAGCTCAAGTTCGAGGCCGAGTTGGTGAGACGGGAATCCGTCGCCTGAGTGGCCGACATTGGCCCTGAACGGGCCAATGTCGCTCCCGAATTTTGCAGAAAAATTGAAAGCGTTTTCAGAAATCCTTTTCAACTGTGATCCGCTTCAAAGCTTTTTGGACTGCCTGCCACTAGCATAGGCCCCACGAATTAGGAGCCTGCGCTCCCGATTTTCCCGCTGTGGGAGGTAACTGGTTAATCCAGCTATTTCCTTCGTTACTTTCGACGGTCATCATGGATGGCCGTTTTTTTTTTGCCAGGATTTTGTCATGACAACAGAGCGTGAATACCAGACCGGGATCGTGGGGGCAGGCTGGCTGGGACTGCCGCTGGCCCGGGCGCTGCAGGCCGAGGGCCGCCAGGTGGCGGTGACGGTCAGCTCGGCCGAAAAAGCCGCGCAGCTGACCGCAGAGGGGGTGAAGGCCTGGCCGCTGCAACTGGGCACCGGGCTGACCGCCCTGCCGTTTCGCTGCCGCGAGCTGGTGATCTGCGTGCCGCCGAGCAAGGTCGAGGATTACCCGGCCGCCATCGGGCGGGTGGCCGAACTGGCGCAGGTCACCGGCGTGCAGCGGCTGCTGTTCGTGAGTGCCACCTCGGTCTGGGCGCCGGGGCAGGGGGAGGATGAACACCCCATGCCTGCCCACGAGCGCGGGATGCGGATGCTGGCCGCCGAGCAGGCGGCGATGGGGGCCGGCATTCCCTGTGCCATGGTGCTGCGCCCGGCCGGGCTGTACGGGCCATTGCGCCATCCCGGCCGCTTCCTGGCGGGCAAGACCCAGGAGGGGGGCGGCCAGGCGGTGAACCTGGTGCACCTGGATGACGTGGTGGCCGCTTGTCAGTTGTTGCTGGCGCAGGGAAAGGATGGGGATGCCTACAACCTGAGCGCACCAGTGCACCCGCGCCGGGAGCAGTTCTACCCCTTTGCCGCGCGTCAGTTGGGCCTGCTGGCCCCGGTCTTCATTGAGCCGGCCGGCCGGTTTGCTCCCGTCGAGGGGCTGCGCATCTGTGAGCAGCTCGGCTTTGTCTATCGCTGGCCCGATCCGGCGCACTGGTTTGCCGAGCTGGCGGCCCGGGGGCTCTGAGCATACTGCCCGGTGCTATGTGTGGCTATGGCGGTGAGGCACAGGCGGCTCCGCTCCTTGGTCGGGCCTGCCGTTTGACGGGCAATTGAGGTTTGCCAAGGGGGAGCTCGCCCCCTATCATGCCGCCATCCATATAGAGAGAGCGGTAATGATGGTAGATACAAGACGTCACCCCGATGGGGAACTGTTGCTGAGAACCCTGGCAATGCCAGCCGATACCAACCCCAATGGCGATATCTTCGGGGGCTGGATCATGTCCCAGATGGATATAGGTGGGGGCATCATGGCCAAGGAGCTGGCAAAAGGACGTATTTGTACCGTATCCGTCGAGGGCATGACCTTTCACAGCCCGGTCAAGGTGGGCGACGTGGTGTGCTGCTACGGGCGCTGCCTGAAGATTGGTCGCAGTTCCATGCGGCTGAAGCTGGAGGTGTGGGTCAAGCCGGTGTTGCGTGAAAACGAAGCCCAGCGCTACTGCGTCACCGAGGGGATCTTCACCTATGTCGCCATCGACGAACAGGGAAAATCCCGCCCGGTACCGGTCTGATCCGGGTCAGATCAGCCGGGCGTTGATGATGGATATTTCCTGCTCAAACCCGGTTTTTTGCCGTATCATGCGTTCCAGCATCTCTTCCGAGCCGACGCACTGCTGGGTGTCGAACAGGCAGAGATCGCACTGGGGATCCCGTCTGATCTGATAGACGGTGGAAAGCTCCACTTGATGACAATTTCCTTGTTGATCATAAAACGTCACGCGGTACTGGTGCTGTCTCGCCATCGTTGAATTCCTTCTGGATGAGCCGGGCCGGACACGAGTTATGAGCCTAGTCGGCAGCGATGACGTTTGGGATGGTCATGACACAATGCAGAGGCAGGTGGTTGTTAGCCAATGAAAAATAGTTATCGCATTCTGGGTACGTCGCTGCTGACGTTGGGACTGGTCGGCTGTTTCGAGGTGCCGGATCAGGATCACCTGGTCACGGCGCAGGGCATCATCCCCGGCGCCAGCTGCCAGAAGCCGCCGCTGGTGGCGCTGGCCTCCACCGCCTTGCCCCGCGAGTTTGGCATTACCGTCTGGAATCTCTACAAGGGTCAGCGCAAAAACTGGCGCGAGGGACTGGACGAGTATGCCAAGGCCCAGGATCTGGTGCTGTTGCAGGAGTCGGCGACCCGCCCCGAGATGCTGGCGTGGCTCAAGGCCGGTGATTTCCAGTGGCAGCAGCTGCAGGCCTTTACCCAGGGCGGCGTCTCCTTCGGCGTGATGACGGTCGCCAAGACGCCGCAGGCGTTCGTGTGCGGCGTGCGCTCGCCCGAGCCGCTGCTGCGCATTCCCAAATCCGGTCTGGTCAGCCTCTACCCGTTGCAGGGGGATCCTGACGGTGTGCTGGTGGTCAACCTGCATGCGGTCAACTTCGAGCTGGGGATGGCGACCTTTCGCGAGCAGATCAACGATCTGACCGCTCTCATTCATCGTCACCAGGGGCCCGTCATTCTGGCCGGGGATTTCAATACCTGGAGCGACAAGCGGGAGTTCTGGCTGAAGCAGCTGGTAAGCGATCTGGGGCTGCAGGAGGCGATCCCGATGCCGGATCTGCGCCGGACCGCCTTCGGCCGGCCGCTCGATCACCTCTACTACCGCAATCTGGATCTGGTGGAAGTGAGCAGCCCGGCGACCGATGCCTCGGATCACAATCCCATCGTGGCCCGTTTCGCGGCCCAGGCCATCACCCCCTAAGCCCTGCTCCAGATAAAAAAATACCCCGCATCAGGCGGGGTATTTTTTTATGAAGTGATGAACGATCAGCTGTTGTTCTTCACGAACAGGGTCAGCTCCTGACCCGGCTTGAGGTAATCGCTCTTGCCCAGCTGATTCCAGCGCATCACGTCCATCACGGCGACCTGAAAGCGGGCTGCGATGGAGGAGAGGGAATCGCCGCGGCGCACCTGATAGACCATGGACTTGTTGCCGCCCTTGCCCTGCTTGGGCCAGACCACCAGCTTCATGCCAGGTTTCAGGGCCGATTTGGCGTTGAGACCGTTCCACTTGGCCAGCTCGTCATGGGTCACCCCGTGTGCCTGGCTGATGCTCCACAGATTGTCGCCGGCCCGTACCTTGTACTGGATCTTGCCGCTGCCACGGCTGGCGAGCTGCTGTGGCTTGCTCTGGACGCTCTGGCTGACCACCGGTTTGCTGCCGCTGGTCGGGAGCATCAGGGTCTGACCACGGCGCAGGTTGTTGCTGCGCAGGTTGTTGGCCAGCTTGATCTGCTGCACGCTCACCCCGTGATTCTGGGCGATGCGGGAGAGAGTGTCGCCACTGGTCACCTGATAGGAGCGGGTGCGGATGCGCTCGCTCTGCGGCAGGTCGGCCAGGGCCAGCTCCAGGGTATCGGCATATTCAACCGGTACCAGCAGGCGATAGGGGCCCTTGGGCGAGGTCGACCAGCGGGTCAGCGCCGGATTGACCTCTTTCAGCTGGGCCGGGCGCAGGCCCGCCAGCTGGGCTGCCACGTTCAGGTCGATCTGACCCCCCGTGTTGACCACCCGCAGTTGCGGTTTGTTGGCCAGCACCGGCAGGGTGACATTGTACTTGTCCGCATTGCGGATCATGTCAGCCATGGCCAGGATCTTGGGCACGTACATCCGGGTCTCGCGAGGCAGATCGAGCGACCAGTAGTCGGTCGGCCGGCCAGCCTTCTGATTGCGGATGATGGCGTTGCGCACCCGTCCTTCACCGGCATTGTAGGCGGCCAGCGTCTGCAGCCAGTCGCCGTCGAAGAAACGGTTCAGGTACTCCAGATAATCCAGCGCGGCATTGGTGGAGGCCAGTACATCGCGGCGGCCGTCGTACCAGTTGTCGTGGCGCAGGCCGAAGTTCTTGCCGGTCGCAGGAACGAACTGCCACAGACCCACCGCATTGCTGCGGGAACGGGCGTGGGGATCGAACATGCTCTCGATCATGGGAATGGTAATAAGCTCCATTGGCAGCTCACGCCGTTCGATTTCCTCTACCATCAGATACAGGTAGGGCTCAGCCCGGCTGGCAATGGTCGCCAGATGCTTATCATTGCGCAACAACCAATCACGCTGCTGGCGGACACGATCGTTCTCCTGCGGATCAAACTGCATATCATCGCTGATACGCACCCACAGGTTATCGGTGTCATCCAGTTCGTCGATCTGTTCGTCACCGAACAGGAAGCGCGCAGAATGTTTTTTATACGCTTTTTTGTTGACTTGGGGGGACTTGATCGGCTCGATTGCCGTTAGCGCCCGGTCATCCTGATGGCTCAGGTTTTGGCAGCCGCTGAGAAACAGCGCCGCCAATAAGGCCGTTCGTACCTTCATCTCGCTCAGGTCATCTTTGGGAAAAACAGCTCGCATCATAAGGGGCAATGGCCCCCTGATCAAGGTTTGTTCAAAAAACATCCTTCCATTGGCGCAGGATCGTGAAGGTATCTACCGGATTTTCCACGCATTTCAGAGCGTGTTTCTCAGCAGAAAATTTCACGGAATCCAGCTCGCAACGCAGAAAAACATTGAAGCGCTTCTCATCTCCCAGCCGTGAGGGGAGACTCGGCAGGCCCTGCTGGCGCAGCTTGCTGATCAGCCCGATCTGTTGCTGGATCGCCTGGTTGTCGGGCTCGACAGCGTGGGCGAAGCGCAGGTTGGAGAGGGTGTACTCGTGGGCACAATAAATGAGGGTGTCATCGGGCAGGGCGGCGAGGCGCTGCAACGATCCGAACATCTGGGCCGGGGTCCCTTCGAACAGGCGGCCGCAGCCGGCACTGAAGAGGGTGTCGCCACAAAACAGCATGCCGTGACCGTGGTAGGCGATGTGACCGTGGGTGTGACCGGGCACGTGGATCACCTCGAGGCTCAGGCCGTGCCAGTTGATCTGATCCCCGTCATCGAGCCACTGGCCGTGGTGCGCCGGCATGGGGTCAAGCTTGGGGCCATAGAGGCGGGCATGGGGAAAATGTTCCAGCAACTCGCCCACGCCGCCCACATGATCGTGATGGTGGTGGGTAAGCAGGATGGCATCCAGTTGCAGCTCCAGCACGGCCAGCCGTTCCAGCACGGGAGTGGCCTCGCCCGGATCGACGACCAGGCAGTGATTTTCGTGTCGGATCAACCAGATGTAGTTGTCGTTAAAGGCCGGAACTGTGATCACTGGATACATGTGTCTGCTTCTCTTTATGGAGGGTATCTTATATAACTGGATGGCGTTCGAACCCCAAGTTGAGCCCTATTATGCAGGTGGCACGTACCGAACAACAAATCGAGATCCCGACCAGCTGGTCGGCACTGCCCATGGGGGACTGGGTAGCGGCCGAGATCCAGGAGCGACTCGACAGCTGGTGTCCGCATCTGTTTGGTTATCATCTGCTGAAGGTTGGCGCGCTGAGCGCCGAGCTCTCCTGCGGTTGCTCCTCCATTCGCCACCAGATAGGGATCGCCCCTGGCGGTCGCCTGCTGGATCTCAAGGGGGATCCGCTGGCCTTGCCGGTACGCACCGGCAGCGTGGATGCCTGCCTGCTGGCCCACTGTCTCGATTTTTCGCCCGACCCGCACCAAGTGCTGCGGGAGGCGGAGCGGGTACTGACCGACGATGGCTGGATCATCGTCAGCGGCTACAATCCGCTCAGTCTGGTCGGCATCGGCCATTGCCTGCCTTTCCTGCGTCAACATCTGCCCTGGTCCGCCCGCATGTTCATCCCGGCACGGGTCACCGACTGGTTGCAGCTGCTTGGCTGCGAGGTGATGTTTGACGAGCGCTTCGGTTATTCGTTCATGGGCAGGCAGAGCCGGATCGGCTGGTGGCGGGAGAGTGTGGGGCGGGATTACTGTCGGCCGTTTGCGTCTGTCTACGTGATAGCGGCGCGCAAACGGCGCTTCCCCCTGACACCGGTGCGCCGTCGCTGGCGTCTGCCGGGTTCCATCGCCACGCCGGGGATGGCGCGCCAGGGCGGCTAGTCGTCAGCCGCCGATCAGGCTCATGCGTCAGAGGGGAAGGCTGTCAGGGTTGATAGCCGGTATCTTCGGCCAGCTGTTTGCCGCTGGCGGCCTCGCGGGCCAGTTCATCGCAGCGCTCGTTCTCCGGGTGTCCGGAGTGCCCCTTGACCCAGAGCCACTCGATCTGGTGGCGACTGACTTCCGCATCCAGCGCTTTCCAGAGATCGACGTTCTTGACCGGTTGACGGTTGGCGGTCATCCATCCCTTCTTCTTCCAGCCGATGATCCACTGGGTGATCCCCTGGCGCACATACTGGCTGTCGGTGGTGAGGCGTACCTGGC
The DNA here is from genome assembly GCF_002285935.1 of Aeromonas dhakensis. NCBI lineage: Bacteria > Pseudomonadati > Pseudomonadota > Gammaproteobacteria > Aeromonadales > Aeromonadaceae > Aeromonas > Aeromonas dhakensis. The sequence continues at coordinate 3,931,690 of NZ_CP023141.1, read as the reverse complement.
AGGGCTCGTTCAGGGTGCGCAGCCCCATGATGGCGGCCATCAGCTCCATCCGGTTATTGGTGGTGAGGCGAAAGCCGGCGGCGATCTCCTTGCGATGCTTGCCGTAGACCATGACGGCACCATAACCACCCGGGCCCGGGTTGCCGAGGCAGGAACCATCCGTATACAAATCAATCTGTTTTAACATGAGGCTTGGGGTAAACTAGCGGGTAAAGCCGAAGTTTGACATAGATTGGATCATGAGCACACCCCAACTGAATCGCCAGATCATTCTGGATACTGAAACCACTGGTATGAACACGGCCGGTGGCCCCGTCTATCTGGGACACCGGATCATCGAGATCGGCTGTGTGGAGGTGATCAACCGCAAGCTGACCGGGAACCACTTCCACGTCTACATCAAGCCGGACCGGCTGGTGGACCCGGAAGCCATCCAGGTGCACGGCATTACCGACGAGTTTTTGCGTGACAAGCCGTCGTTCAGCCAGATTGCCGACGAGTTCATTGAGTTTATCCGCGGCGCCGAGCTGATTGCCCACAACGCGCCGTTTGACGTGAGCTTCATGGACTATGAGTTCAGCAAGCTCGGCCTCAATTTCAAGACCGCCGACATCTGCGGCATCACGGATACCCTGGCGATGGCGCGGGACCTGTTCCCGGGCAAGCGCAACAACCTGGACGTGCTGTGCGATCGCTACGGTATCGACAACTCGCACCGTACCCTGCACGGGGCCTTGCTCGATGCGGAGATCCTGGCAGACGTCTACCTGTTGATGACGGGTGGCCAGACCAAACTGAACCTGGCCACCGAGAGCAACGAGAATGAAAGCAACCAGGACACCAGTATCCGGCGGCTGGAGAGCAACCGTCCACCGCTCAAGGTGATCCGGGCCAGTGCCGACGTTGAGGCGGTACACGAGGCGCGGCTGGATCTGGTGCAGAAGAAGGGAGGAGCCTGCCTGTGGCGGCAATGAGCAAGCTATGGGGCGGCCTGTTGCTGCTGGCCTCGCTGACGGCTGGGGCCAACGAGGTATTTGCCCCCTCCGACATCCCCCTGCTCGATAATCGCTTTCGCATCGATTACGGGGTGAAGGAGATCACCTTCATCGTGACGCGCAAGCCGGGCACCCCGTCGGTGATCCTGGTGCGGCCCGATGGCAGCAAGCTCTATGTGAGCAAGGTGACGCCGCCCGATGTGGGCTGGCTGGCGCTCAAGGATCAGGATCTCATTACCATCCGCAATCCCATGCCGGGCCCCTGGCAGGCCATTGGCGAGGTGGACCACGACAACCGGGTGCGCCTGCTGTCGAACATCAAGCTGGAAACCGATCTGTTGCCGACCCAGCTTTATCAGGGGGAGAAGGTCAAGCTCAAATCCTGGCTGCTGATCGACGACGCGCCCCCCAAGGATGGCTACTACCTGTCCGATCTCGGCATGACGGTGAGATTGCAGCGTTTCAATGACGCCAAGCCGGAGGGGGAGCCGGTGGTCGATGAGGTGCTCGGTCACTATCGTGACGATGGCAAGGGGCTCGACGAGGTGCCAGGCGACGGCATCATGACCGCCGAGGCGGTGCTGGATGTGCCTGCCGGGAAATACCGGGCCATGTACAGCACAGGCAATCAGGTCTTCTCCCGTGCCCGCTATCAGGATGTGCTGATCTATCCGCTACCTGTCAGTTACTCCCTGGCGCCTCCCTCCCAGGAGTTCGGGGCCAAGCTCTCCTTCCTGATCGACGTGGATGAACTGGATCCCGCTTCCGTGGTGATCCAGGGCAAGGCGAGCAGCACGGTCGGGACCAGCATGGCGTTCAATGCGGTGGCCACCGAACACAAGGTGGAGGTGGATCTCTCCGCCATCAAGGAAGTCGGCCAATATGAGGTGACGGCTACCCTGTTTGGCACGACCCGCTTGGGCCGCGAAATTCAGGTGAGCCTGCCGGTCAAATCCTTCAATATCTTCCCGGTGCTGGCAACGCCGCCATCGGCCGCCTCTGTCGCGTCAGAAGCCTCGGCGGCAATTCCGAGCCAGGTCAAATTCGAGGAAAAGGAGAGCGGCGGCTGGCTGGTTTGGCTGCTGGGTGGCGCTGGCATATTATTGCTGCTTCTGCTCGGCGGCGTGGGCTTCATCGTGCTGCAAAAGCGGCGGGCGCTGAAAAAAGCCATGGCATCGCAAAAAGCCGAGAGCGAGAGCGCCAAGCCGGAGGCCAAGCTGGATCTCAACCTGCCCGAACAGTAGGAGAGGGGAATGCTGTAAGCAGCAAAAAGCCGCCTGTCAGGGCGGCTTTTTCTATATGTGCAGATTATTGGGGTGGTTGAACAACCCATCCAGCTCAATGTTCCCCGACGTATATATCCTTGTGCTGTTCGCGGATCTCGAGGAATTTATCGAGGTTGGCCAGCATCAGCTCCACCAGCTGGGGGTCGAAGTGCTGGCCTTTCTCCTCCTGGATCAGCGCCAGAACCTTGTCCAGCGGCCAGGCCTTCTTGTAGCAGCGATCCGAGCCGAGTGCATCGAACACGTCGGCCAGCGCCACTACCCGCCCTTCCAGCGGAATGGCATCGCCCTTGAGGCCACGGGGATAGCCGCTGCCGTTCCACTTTTCGTGGTGGTTGCCGGCGATGGTGGCACCAATCTGGAACAGCGCCAGATCGCTGCCGGAGAGCATGTCCTGCCCCAGCTGGGCGTGGGTCTTCATGATCTCCCACTCCTCCGGGGTCAGCTTGCCCGGTTTGTGCAGGATGGCATCCGGAATGCCCACCTTGCCGATGTCGTGCAGCGGAGAGGCGCGCTTGATGAGCTCGCTCTGCTCCTCGCTCATGCCCAGCAACTGGCAGAACAGCTCGGTATAGAGGGCGACCCGCTTGACGTGCAGGCCGGACTCCTTGGAGCGGGTCTCCACCAGTTCGCCAATGCGGTAGATGATCTCGCGCTGGTTGTCGGCGATGACCTCGTTGAGTCGGATGTTCTCCAGCGCCACTATGATGTTTTCGGTGAACAGGCTGAGCAGGCCCGTATCCATCTGGCTGAGCTGGCGAGTGGTCTCGATGTGAAACAGCAGATGATGGCGTGGATTCTGGCAGTAGAGCACCATCTGGTTGCCGTCATAGACGTTGGCGCGATTGTTCATGGCCTGACGCAGGATGACGGGAGCATCGGCCAGACGCAGCGACGGATGGCCCGGCAGCAGAGGTTCCAGGATCTGATCCCGTACCTCGTAGGCATACTGCTTCACATCATAGATATGTGAATCTTCCAGATTGAGCAGGGCACTGAGCTGCTCTTGGGCCCCTTCGACAAACTGCCGCAGTGCCCGCTTCTCGAAGATCCCTTTGGAGGCCTCGATGACCTTCTCCAGCCCCTGGCGGTTGCTCTCGAGAGTACGGATGTCGCGATAGGAGCGCAGGCTGGCCCGCAGCAGGGTGCGCAGCTTTTGGGAGGTGAGCTCGGTCTTGTCCTTGTAGTCGTTGATGTCGTAGTTGCTGACCACGTCATCTTCCGGGGCTTGGCCCGGCTGACCGGTACGCAGCACGATGCGCACCATCTTGTTTTGCAGATCCTCGCGCACGAATTTGACCACATCGAGACCGGCGTGATCGACCTCCATGACCACGTCCAGCAGCAGCAAGGCCACGTCCGGGGTCTTGGCGAGCAGCTCCTTGGCCTGAGCGGCTGAATAAGCATGCAAAAATTCAATGGGTCTATTATCGAATTCAAACTTGCTCAGGGTGATCTTGGTGATGCGATGTACTTCGGGCTCATCGTCCACAATCATCACCTTCCATCCAGCTTGCTGGTCATCGAGAAGGGGCAGATCGTCATCGTCAATAATCAGGATTTGGTCATCCATCATGCAATCCTGTTTGGGATCCTGTGCTTACATTAACTGCTTCACTAAGGATAGGAAACTTATTGGGAAATAAAATTTGATCTGTGAAATCTCTTTGTCGTCATCCTGATCCTGCCCCATAAAAAACGCCTCCACTTGGGAGGCGTTTGACTATCTATCAGGCGTTCAGGCGGCTCTGTGATAGGCCGATGGCTCGAACAGGGCCTTGTTGGCGACCAGCTCGATGGGATCAAAATCATCGACGTTGATGGTGCGCAGACGACTCTCTTCGGCGCGGCGCAACAGGTCCGCTTCGGTCTGGTTGAGTACCCCCAGAGTCAGGCCGGCTTCCGCCACCTTGTCCAGTTGCATAAACGGACGCTTGATGCCGTCAGCCTTGCATACTTTCTCAAATAGTGGCTCGGCAGAGAGCACGTCGTCCAGTGCCTGCTCCAGCAGACCGAAGGGGTTGCCCTCTTCGCGGGTGAGATACTGACCCTGAGCCAGTCGACTGCGGGTTTCGCTCGGGGTTTGCAGCAGGCGGGCCACCTGGTTGTCCAGCTTGTCGCTTGGGCGTTTCAGGTCGCGCCCCAGCGGCAACACCACGGCGCGCAGGGCAAGGCCAATCCAGCGGTTCGGGAAGTTACGCAGCAGCTCGTCGATCGCTTCCTGTGCCTTGAACAGGGCATCCTGCAGCGCCCAGTGCAAGAGCGGCAGATCGGCGTGCTGGCGGCCTTCGTCCTGATAGCGCTTGAGGGCGCTGGAGGCCAGATAGAGCTGACTCAGCACGTCGCCGAGGCGGGCGGAGACCCGCTCCTTGCGTTTGAGCTCGCCCCCCAGGGTGCCCATCGCCATGTCCGACAGGAACGCCAGGTTGGCAGAGAGGCGGGAGAGCTGTTGGTAGTAACCCTTGGTCTGGTCCTTGAACGGCGCGGCGGCGAAGCGGGCACCGGTCAGACCCAGCCAGAAGCTGCGCACCAGGTTGCTGATGGCAAAGCCGACGTGGCTGAATACCGCCTTGTCGAAGTCCTTGAGGGCCTGCTCCTGATCCGGGTGGCTGGCCGCCAACATTTCGGGCAGCACGTACGGGTGGCAGCGGATGGCGCCCTGACCGTAGATGATCATGCTGCGGGTCAGGATATTGGCCCCTTCCACCGTGACGGCGATGGGTGCGCCCTGATAGCCACGGGCCAGGTAGTTGTTGGGGCCCATGCAGATGGCCTTGCCGCCGTGGATGTCCATGGCATCGATGATGCACTTCTGGGCCCGGTCGGTGAGGTGGTACTTGACGATGGCGGAGATGACCGAGGGTTTCTCGCCAAGATCGATACCGGTCACGGTCAGTTTGGCGGCGGCGCCCATGATGTAGGCGTTTCCACCGATACGGGCCAGCGGCTCTTCAATCCCTTCCATCTTGCCGATGGGCAGCTTGAACTGACGGCGGATGCGGCTGTAGGCGCCGCTCGCCAAGGCCAGCATCTTGACGCCGCCGGTGCTGTTGGAGGGCAGGGTGATGCCGCGTCCGACCGACAGGCATTCGACCAGCATGCGCCAGCCCTGACCGGCCATGGCCGGGCCGCCGATGATGAAATCGAGGGGGACGAACACGTCCTTGCCGCGGGTCGGGCCGTTCTGGAACGGTACGTTGAGCGGGAAGTGGCGACGGCCGATCTCGACACCCTTGATGTGGGTCGGAATGAGGGCGCAAGTGATGCCGAGCTCTTCCTCGTCACCCAGCAAGTGCTCGGGGTCACGCAACTTGAAGGCGAGGCCCAGTACGGTGGCGATGGGGGCAAGCGTGATGTAGCGCTTGCTCCAGGTCAGGCGCATGCCGAGTACTTCTTTTCCTTCCCACTCGCCCTTGCAGACGATACCGAAGTCGGGGATGGAGCCTGCGTCAGAGCCCGCTTCCGGGCTGGTGAGGGCGAAGCAGGGGATCTCTTTGCCGACCGCCAGACGTGGCAGGTAGTAATCCTTCTGCTCATCGGTGCCATAGTGTTGCAGCAGTTCGCCCGGGCCCAGCGAGTTGGGCACGCCGACGGTGGAGGCGAGTACGGCGCTGGCGCCGCACAGCTTTTGCAGCACGCAGGACTGGGCGTAGGCGGAGAACTCCAGGCCACCGTACTTCTTCTTGATGATCATGGCGAAGAACTTGTTGTCCTTCAGGTATTGCCACACCTCGGGGGAGAGGTCGGCCCGCTCATGGGTCACTTCCCAGTCGTTGACCATGCGGCACACCTCTTCCACCGGGCCGTCCAGAAAGGCCTGCTCTTCGGCAGAGAGGGTGCTGACCGGGATGGCGTGCAGCTTTTTCCAGTCCGGGTTGCCAGCAAACAGGTCGGCTTCCCACCAGGTGGTGCCCGCCTCAATGGCCTCTTTCTCGGTGCGGGACATCTCCGGCATGATGGATTTGTAGAGTTTGAACAGCGGCTTGGTCAGTTGATTGCGACGAAAATCCACCAGATTGAGAGGTATGGCGATCACCGCAAACAGTACCCAGACCAGCAGGGGAACGTGGCCATAGAGGGTGCCGGCAATCAGGGCTGCCGCCGTGGCAAGCGTGGAGGTGAACAGAGACGCCCGGCGATAAGCCATGGCGCCGATCACCAGGATCACTCCGAGCAGAGTGAGGGTTGTCGTCATTTTTCGCTCCTTGCATGAGTTGCCGAAATTGGGTGAACTGGGGGTTAACCGATCCAGAGGTCTGACCTGTTGGATGTGGCCTCTGTTGTAATTCATACGCACAAACTTATCAAGCTGTTTACAAGCTTGTTACCTTGGCTCTGTGATCGGCATAACGTAGTGTCGGCGCCATCTTGACGGGCGGGGGGCGACTCCGGGATTGGCTTGTGCGACAATGGCGCCGCCCATATTTTGGAAGAGACATCATGTACCAAGAACTGATCCGCAATGAATTGACCGAAGCTGCCGGCGTGCTCCAGGCGTTCCTGGCAGATGAGCAAAATCTGAAGAACATCGAAGCGGCCGCCAAGCTGCTCGCTGACTCCTTCAAGCAGGAAGGCAAGGTACTCTCCTGTGGCAACGGTGGCTCCCACTGTGACGCCATGCATTTTGCCGAAGAGCTGACCGGTCGTTATCGCGAGAACCGCCCCGGCTACGCCGGCATCGCCATCTCCGATCCCAGCCACCTCTCCTGCGTTTCCAACGACTTTGGCTACGACTACGTCTTCTCTCGCTATGTGGAAGCGGTCGGCCGTCGCGGCGACGTGCTGCTTGGCATCTCCACCAGCGGCAACTCCGGCAATATCCTGAAGGCCATCGAGGCGGCTCGTGCCAAGGGCATGAAGGTGATAGCGCTGACCGGCAAGGATGGCGGCAAGATGGCCGGTCTGGCCGATGTGGAGATCCGGGTGCCGCACTTCGGCTATGCCGACCGCATTCAGGAAGTGCACATCAAGGTGATCCACATCCTGATCCAGCTGGTCGAAAAAGAGATGGCCAAGTAAGGATGTGATCCCGCGCCGGAACCGCTGAATCCTGCGGGTTTATGTTCCGGCCAGCGTGATCCGGTGCAAGAGGTCGGCCGGCAGAGTTCTGAATCCCCGCCGGGCGACCCCTTGAACGTGCGACGATCAAGTAAGCAAGGAGCCCGCAGCCTATGTGCGAACTGCTCGGCATGAGTGCCAATGTGCCGACCGATATCTGCTTCAGCTTCACCGGCCTGATGCTGCGCGGCGGCAAGACGGGACCCCACAAGGATGGCTGGGGCATTACCTTCTATGAAGGAAAGGGCTTTCGTACCTTCAAGGATCCCGAACCCAGCGCCCAGTCCCCCATCGCCAGGCTGGTGCAGGCGCTGCCCATCAAGAGCCGCGCCGTGGTCAGTCATATCCGCCAGGCCAACCGTGGCTGTGTGTCGCTGGAAAATACCCACCCCTTTACCCGCGAACTGTGGGGTCGTTACTGGACCTTTGCCCACAACGGCCAGTTGACCGGCTACAAGAAGCTGGCCACCGGGCGACACAGGCCGGTGGGGGATACCGACAGCGAGCACGCTTTCTGCTGGTTGCTCGAGCGGCTGGAGCAGAAATACCCCAGGCGCCCTGCCAATTTCCCCGCTATGTTCCGCTATCTGGCGACCCTGTGCGACGAGCTGCGCAGCCTCGGGGTATTCAACATGCTGCTGTCGGATGGGGAGTTCGTGATGACCTATTGCAGCAACAACCTCTACTGGTTGACCCGGCGAGCTCCATTCGGGGAGGCACGTCTGCTGGATGAGGATGTCGCCATCGATTTTCAGAGCGAGACAACCCCGAACGATGTGGTGACCCTGATTGCCACGCGGCCGCTGACCGGCAATGAAGACTGGGTCAGGATGGCGCCTGGCGAGTTCAACCTGTTTCGGCTGGGTGAGCGGGTGTCTGCCGATCAGAAGTGATAACACCCTGATCTCAATGTAAAAAAATACCAGGGTAGAATCCTACCCTGGTTCTTCGCAGCAGCCATACAGGCAAAAGGGATGAGAGAGGTGTTGCTGAGTCGCATCATTCTCACGGCTGTCATTGTTATTTAATTGTTAATTTATTGGCAACCATTATGTTGCAATCCGGCCATCTATTGTCTGGTTAGGCGAGCTCGATCACGTTTTTCATCCTATGCCCCGTGCGGGTCTAATTGTTGGCAGGGAAGCAGACGTGACGGTACCATGCCGGGCATCTATAGTATGGTCTGTTTGAATACCACGGGAGGATGATGAAATGGAGTGGCTGGATCAGAAGGTATTGCGACAATTGGCGGAAGATATCGGCCAGGAGATGATGCCGGTGGTGATCTCGGTGTTTATCGAGGAGGTGGGTGAGCAGCTTACCCAGCTGCGTCCGCTCTATGAGCGGCAGGACTGGACGGCCCTGGCCCGGCTTGCCCACAGCATGAAGTCTTCTTGCGGCAGTTACGGTGCTCAAGTCAGCTATCAGCAGGTGATGGCGCTGGAGCTCGCCTGCAAACAAGCGGATGGGGCCGAGGTCGCCCGTCTGCTCAACGAGCTTGAACAATCCTTGCCCCAGGTGCTCTCCCACCTTGCCAACTACCATTGAGCCCGGGCAGCCGGCGCATGGGCGCCGGACTTGCCAGACTCCACCTGCCCGCTAACGTTGATTGACCAGTTGTTGGATCACCCTGTCCAGGGCCAGTTTCAGTTTCAGGCGATCATGGCGATGGGGCAGCGCGGCTTCACCCAGATCGGCCTGGATCAACCTGCCAGCCAGTTCAGGTTGGTACTCTCCTGCAGGAGCCAGGATGGCGTCGAGCCGTCCCGTACCGACCCGTGATTCCAGCCAGCGCCACTGATCGAGCAGGCTGAGCTGGCCAGCCGGGCCATTCTCCGCCACCAGATTGCAGATGAACACCAGCATGGCGTTACTCTCGTTGATGGCCTGCGCCACCTCCGCCAGCAGCAGCGGGGGCATGATGGAGGTGAGAAAACTGCCGGGCCCCAGAATGATCATGTCGGCCTGCTCCAGCGCCTGTACCGCCTCGCGGGTGGCCGGAACCTCGGGGCTCAGGCTGAGTGAGAGCGGCGGGGTATCGAGCTGATCGATGGATACTTCCCCAAGGATCTGGTTGCCACAGACGGTGTGGGCACACAGGTCGGTGGGAAATTCAGACATGGGTAACAATTGTGACTCTATTTTCAGCATGTCGCTGATGAGCTTGATAGCATCAAGAGGGCGCACGCAGAGGTTGTCGAGTGCCAGCAGCATCAGGTTGCCGAGGTTGTGGCCGGCCAGTTCACCACGACCGGCGAAGCGATACTCGAACAGCAGGCTGCCGATGCTGGGATCGGTGACCAGTTGATTCAAACAGTTGCGCAGATCACCCCAGGCGATACACTCCTGGCTCTTGCGCAGTCGTCCGGTGGAGCCGCCATCATCCGTGGTGGTGACGATGCCGGTCAGGCGCGATCCCAGGAACGAGAGGGACGAGAGCACGCGGCCCATGCCATGGCCGCCACCGATGGCGACGACCCGGTCAAAATCATTGATGTTCTTTTGCCACATGCGGCTGTCCTGTGCTTGGTCTCGATTGAGAGCATTCTAGTCGATGAAACGGGATAATTGTTTGATTAAGGTATGATTTTTGCTTACCCCCAGCATCATGCACAACTAGGAGATGGTGTTGAACTTTCTGACGGCTCACTCTCTTGAAGAGACCTCCCTGCTGGCTGCCCGACAGATCAGTGAGCGGCTGCTCGCTCAATCACCCGATTCCCCTTCGCTGTTGTTGGTCTATTTTACTCAGGCTCATGATGCCGAGGAACTGCGTCATCATTTCAAACAGCAGTTCCCGTCGTCTCGGCTGATCGGTTGCAGCTCCTGCGGCGGGGTCATGACCCAGACCGGCCACCATGCCCGCCAAGGGCGAGGGGTGGCGGTTGCGGCCATCTACGATGACAAGGGCGCCTACGGTGTGGCGGGTCAGGCGGGGGCTGCCGTCGATGTGCGCCAGCTGCTGCGCAGCGCCATTGCTGACGGGGGGCGCCCCGGCGAGTTGCCGCAACTCATCTTGTTGCATGCAAGCCCGGGCCAGGAGGAGGCGATGCTGGAGAGCATCGAAGCCGAACTGGGCACAACGGTGCCGGTGGTCGGCGGCTCCGCCGCCGACAACAGCGTGAGCGAGGAGTGGCAGTTGTGCTGGGACGAGGGCAGTACTCGCGAGGGGGTGGTGCTGGCGGTGCTCTATCCCGATTGCCAGCTGGCGTTCCAGTTCCACTCCGGCTATGTCCCCACCGAACAGCGCGGCATCATCACGGCGTTGGCAGGACGTGAGATCCTCACCATTGACGATGAACCGGCCGCCACCGTCTATGCCCGCTGGACTGGACGCACGACGCCCTGGCCGGTGGGGCCCATCCTGCGAGAAACCACCTTGTCTCCGCTGGCGAGGCAGGTTGGCACCCTGGATGACATGCCCTATTACAAGCTCTCCCACCCCGAAGCCGTGACAGAAGGTGGCGGATTGCGCCTCTTTACCGATACTCAGGTCGGGGAGCGGTTGCTGCTGATGTACAGCAGCCAGGAGGGCCTGTTGCAGCGCTGTCTGAATGCGACCCGCATCGAGCCAGAGTACGGCATGGCCACCGAGATGCAGCCGTTTGGTGCCCTCGTGATCTTTTGTGCTGGTTGCCGCTTGGCTCTTGGTGATAGCTTATGCCAATTTGTCGATCAATTTCATACCCGGCTGGGGGACATCCCCTTCATCACCCCGTTCACCTTCGGTGAGCAGGGACGTCTGCCACACGGTGAGCTGGCACACGGCAACCTGATGATATCGAGTGTGATCTTTCTCGACAGCTGACACTGCGCTGGAAACAAGATGATTGGTAATACGGAACTGGAAGCCCTTGGCGACAAGCTGCAGACCACCCTGGTGGAGCTGGTGCGCTGTCGGGAGCGCGAGGCCAAATACCGGCAGGAGTCGCAAACCCTGCTGTGCGGGGTGGCCACCCTGGCCGATGCCCAGACGCTGGAGCAGGTGCTGGACAGCCTCATCCAGGTGCTGAAACCCTTCATCGGCTTCGAACACGCGGATGTGGTGGCCTGGGAGGGCGAGGGGGGGCTGACCCACCTCAGCACCCAGGAGGGGGAGGTGGGCCGCCCCTGGCAGCTGACTCCTATCTTCTCCCGGGCCATCGAGGGGGAGACCCTGGTCATCTATGACCCGACCCAGTTGCCCGAGCTGGCGCCGCTGGCCGATGTGACGGGTTGGGCCAGCGTCATGATGACGGGGCTGCGGGCCCCCGGTTTCTCCGGCGTGCTCATCTGCCGCCACTCCCTGATGGGCACCTTCGATCTCAAGAGCAAGGCAGCCATGCAGCGCTGCCGGCCGCTCATCTCCCAGGCACTGGTCAACATCGCTTATCGGGCCCGCTTGCAGGAGCAGGTTGAACTCAAGACCCTGGCGTTGCAGGCGGGTGAGCAGCGTTTTCGCAGCTTTGCCGGCATGGCTTCCGACTGGTTCTGGGAGACGGATACCGAGCACAGGCTGAGCTACGTCTCGGCCCCTGGCCAGCAGGAAGAGATGCTGGTGCATCAGACTGGCCAGAGTCTCTACGACTACGCCCATGACAGGCGGGATCCCGAATGGGGCAAGTACCGCCGGCTCATCGGCCTGCACCTGCCGGTACGGGCGGTGCGGGTGCAGGTCAGCCTGGCGCGGGGGCCGCGCTGGATGGAGATCAACGCCGAACCCTGTTTCGACGGGGCCGGTGTTTTCATCGGCTATCGCGGCACGGCGCGGGATGTGGGCAACCAGATCCGCCGTGAGCAGGAGCTGGCCAGGGCGCGGGACGAAGCGGAAGCAGCCAACCGTGCCAAGTCGCAGTTTCTGGCCATGATGACCCATGAGATCCGCTCCCCCATGAACGCGGTGCTGGGCATGCTTGATCTGCTGCAACACGCCCAGCTCGAACCCCAGCAGCAGACGCTGCTTGGCCATGCCACCCATGCGGCGCGCCTGCTGCAGACCATCATCGACGACGTACTCGATTTTTCGAAGATTGAGTCTCACACCCTGGAGTTTCACTGCGAGACGCTGCAGCCGGCCCAGCTCTGCCAGTCCCTCATCGAGCCGTTGCTGGCGCGGGCTGTCGCCAAGGGCATCGATCTGCGCTGGCAGGTCGATGAGGCCGTGCCGGCCCAGTTGCAAGGGGATCCGGTGCGCCTCTCCCAGGTGATCAGCAACCTGCTTGGCAACGCGGTGAAATTCACCAGCACGGGTCGGGTGTTGTTGCAGCTGGAGTGGCATGATCAGCAGTTGCGGGTGACGGTGACCGACACCGGGATCGGCATCTCGGCCGAGGATCAGGCGCTGCTGTTTGAGCCCTTTTCCCAGGTGGACAGCTCGGCCACCCGCCGCTTCTCCGGCACCGGACTGGGGTTGGCCATCAGCAAGCGACTGGTGGAATTGATGGGGGGCAGCATCCATCTGCGCAGTGCCCCCGGCGAGGGCAGCTGTTTCTGGTTCGATTTGCCGGGCATGGCGCTGCCATGCGAGTGCAGCAGCCGACCCGAGCCGGATCAGCAGCCCATTCAGGCTCTGGATGTGCTGGTGGTGGAGGACAGCCCGGTCAATCAGCTGGTGGTCTCGCTCATGCTGCAAAAGCTGGTGAGCCGGGTCAGAGTGGCCGCCAACGGACTGGAGGCGCTGGCGCAGGTCGCCCAGCAACAGCCGGATCTCATTCTGATGGACATGCGAATGCCGCAGATGGATGGACTGGAGGCGACCCGCCGCTTGCGGGAGCTGGGTTACCGCATGCCCATAGTGGCGCTGACGGCCAACGCCATGGCGGAAGACAGAGCCCGGTGCCTGGCACAGGGTATGGATGATTTTCTGGCCAAGCCCATCAGTCTGATGCGGTTGCGAGAGTGCCTGCAACGTCATTTTCATCCCGCATCACCGGATCGCAGCTAAAAAAAATGGTCAACCTGGGTGGTTGACCAATTCTTCAGCAAATACTGAAGAGAGCACGGGATAAATCGGGTTGTACGATTCTATATGAAAAAGTCGTGCCAACTTTTCAGAACCGGTTTTACAGGGCTTGCAGCGCGATTATCGGTTTTTATTGCGTCCTGCAATTTGCAAAATGCGAAATTGACATTTTCATTATCGGAATATTTGCATTTTGCAAAGCCCGAATTGACTCACTGTGCGATCAGACGGCGCAAGAATTGACGAGCCGCTTCGCTATTTTGTTTGGCAATCAACATCTGCTTCTCATAGATCGGCATCGGCAGGATCTCGAGCCAGCGTTGGCAGAGCCAGGCTGCATCGTCAAACCGCTTGTCCGGATAGAGCTCGTCGAGCTCCGGATATTGTTCGAACACTTCCTGCAACCGGGTGACCAGCGGCTTGTCGCTGAAATTGGAGTGGGTGCTCGGCCAGTTGGGCAGGGCCTCGACCTTGGCCCGGCGCAGACCCAGCTCGTCAGTCTCCATCTCGTGGATGCAGAATCTTTCCATGCCGAGCACGGTGACACCGAGCAGGCCGTCATTCAGGGTGTAAAAGTCGGTGACTTTGACCCGGGTGCCGACCGGCAGGATCCGACCCGACTTGCCCGAGGTGGTTGCCTCTTCCATCACGATGCCAAACCCCTGGTCATTGATGAATGACTCTTTGAGCATCTGCAGGTGGCGCGGCTCAAACAAACGCAGAGGAAGCTTGCCACCAGGCAGGATGTGGGAAGGCAAGGGGAACAGTGCCAAAGGTTGAAGTTTCATGTTCCATCCTCCATTCAGTTGTTACTGAACAGGACAATGCAGCGACTGTGCCAGAGGATGAAAAAAGCCACCGGACGGTGGCTTTGGCTGGGTAAAAAGGGGGCTTAGTTGCGCTGCTCCAGGTACATGACAGCCGCTTCCACGCGGCTTTGCGCCTCTAGTTTCTTGAGCAGGCTCTTGACGTGAACTTTGACCGTGCCTTCGGAAATATGGAGCACGGAGGCGACCTGTTTGTTGGAGAGGCCCTTTGCAATTTCACGCAGGATTTGCATTTCGCGACGCGTTAAGCTCTCCAGCTTCTGCTGCAGGTGATCCAGCTCGTAGATGTTCTCGAGGTAGGGGCGCAGCGGTTCGCTCAGGATCTGCTTGCCGGTCATCACGTCTGCCAGCTGGGCCAGCAGCATATCGGGCTCGGTGTCCTTGAGCAGGTAGCCGTCGGCACCGGCCTTGAGCAGGGCCACCACATCCTGACGGGCATCGGAGACGGTCAGGATCACCACCCGGGAGGTCACCTCCTCGGCGCGCAGCGCCTTGAGGGTGTCCAGGCCCGAGAGACCTTTCATGTTGAGGTCGAGCAGGATCAGGTCCGGTTCGGACTCCTTGGCCATGGCGACGGCGTCGGTACCATTGGAAGCTTCACCGACGACCTCGATGTTCTCTTCCAGTGCCAGCAGTTGCACAATCCCTTTGCGCATGAGGGGATGGTCATCCACGACCAGAACACTATATTTCATCTCGTCCATCAGGCGTCTCTTGTTAGGCTGGTGGGAAAGGTCAGATGTACGCAGGTGCCTCTGGGCGGCCTTTCGCTGATGGTCAGCAGGCCATGCAGCTTGTTGGCACGCTCGTTCATGATGCTCAGGCCGTAGTGGTTGACCGCCGAGCTTGCGATCCCTATTCCGACACCATCATCTGAAATCTGAACCTGGATGTTACCATCGGCGAGGGTCTCACAGCTAACATCAATCACTTGTGCGCTGGCATGTTTGATGGCATTGAGGACTGCCTCACGGATCAGCTGCAAAATGTGAATGTGCTGACCCGCCTCGAGGTCGGTATCGGCCAGACCGTAATGGAGCCTGATCTCGGCCTGGGTCTGCGGCTTGAGCTGCTCCAGCATCACCTTGATGGCTTCGCCGAGATTGGCGTCACCAATGCTGAGGCGGAAGGTGCCGAGCAGCTCGCGCAGCTGGGTGTAGGCGCTGCCAAGTCCCTCGTCGATCTGCTGCATGGCGGCTTCGGCCTTGGCGGTATCCCCCTTGGCGAACGAGCGCTTGAGCAGGGTGGCCTGGATCTTGAGATAGGAGAGGGCCTGGGCCAGAGAGTCGTGCAGCTCGCGGGCGATGACGGCCCGCTCTTCCATCAGCAGCAGGCGCTGGTGTTGCAGCAGGGTCTGATCCTTGTGCAGCACCTGGGCCAGCAGCATGGAGAAGTTCTTCATCAACCGCTCGTCGATGGGATGGCTGCTGATGACGTCGAGCCGGCCATACTCCTGCTCGTCCATCTGCAGATAGAAGCTGACCACCGCCTCCAGATCGCCTGGCCAACCCTTGCGGCCGGTGATGTAGTCCGGCATGGCGTTGTGCTCGAAACGGGTCAGCCGGATGTAGTCGATGTGCTGGTGGGCCGCCGCCCGCTCCAGCAGCTTGAGCAGGGTGCGCCGGCTCAACGGAGCCGCGTGCAGCTTCTGGGCTGTGCTATAGAGGAAGGAGAGGGTGTCGTTGGCCTGTTGCAGCTTGGCGGTCTTCTCTTCCACCTTGCTCTCCAGCTCCCGGTAGAGCTTGCCGAGCTCGTCGGCCATGGTGACGAAGGCCCCTGACAGCTCACCCAGTTCGTTTTCGCAGCGGGGGGGCAGGGTCAGATCGAACTCCTGGCGCTGGATCTGGCGGGCGCAATAGACCAGCTGGTTGAGCGGGGCCACCACCTGCTGGCGGGTAAAGCGCACCGTGAACCAGGCGATGGTGATGATGGAGAGCAGCCCCAGCCCCTCGGCCAGCGCCAGCATGCGCACCTTGAACTCCACGTGATACTGCATCTGGTTGACGAAATCATCGATGGCGGCGACGAACTGCTCTGTGTTGTCGGTGTAGCGCCGCGGGGTGGCATTCTCGATGTGCTCGCGCATTACCTGCCACTGCTGCAGCACCTCGCCATAGGTGCGACGCAGGGAGGCGGGGGTGATCCAGCGCTGGGTCTCCTGCAGCTCGGCGGCGTGCAGGGTCTGTTCGAACTGATCGAGCCGGCTCAGCACCTGCTGGCCCTGTTCAATCTCGTAGGCCATCCGGTAGGCCTGCATCCGCAGGGAGCCGGAGAGGTTGATCGCTTTGGCGTCGGGTACCGAATAGAACAGGGTCACCATGGCCACCACGGCGATCAGGCTCGCCATGAACAGGATGAGCACCATGGAGCGTCCGATGGCGCTGCTGACCGAATGTACTTTGAACCACTTTCCCATGCCGGCTCTCTTCCTTCACTGCAGACAATAACCCCACAAAGTAGCATGGGAGTGTACTCCAACTTGTGCTAGCATCGAAAAACTAGATGAACTCCGAGCGGTTTTGCCTAAGTCCTCATGATAGGGGGAAACCGCCGTCAGCCGATGTTCGAGCTGTAAGGGTCAGGAAAGAAATGCCCTGGCCTCCCGTATTTGGAAAGGTGTTTATGTCGCCACTGCAAGATGGTTTTTCCCGTCGTTTTTACTATTTGCGCCTGTCGGTCACCGACGTGTGCAATTTTCGCTGTACCTACTGTTTGCCGGATGGCTATCGGCCACCGGCCGGTGGCAAGGCGGGGCGCCAGCCCTTTCTCTCTCTCGAAGAGATCCGTCGCGTCGTCGGTGGCTTTGCCGCCATGGGCACTCGCAAGGTGCGTCTGACCGGCGGGGAACCCTCCCTGCGCCGGGACTTCACCGCCATCATAGAGACGGTGGCCAATACCCCCGGCATCGAGAAGGTGGCCATGACCACCAATGGGTATCGTTTGAAAGAGCGGGCCAAGGAGTGGTTCGATGCGGGCCTGACCGCCCTCAACGTCAGCGTCGACAGCCTGGATCCGCGTCAGTTTCACCAGATCACCGGCGAGAACAAGCTGGCGGAGGTGATGGAGGGGATCGAAGCTGCGCTGGCCGCCGGCTTCAAGTCGGTCAAGATCAACGCCGTGTTGCTCAAGGGGCTCAACGACCACCAGCTGGATGCCTTCCTGGCCTGGATCCGGCACCAACCCATCGAGCTGCGTTTCATCGAGCTGATGCAGACCGGCGAGATGGATACCCTGTTTCGCGATCACCACGCCAGTGGGGCGCTCATCAAACAGCGTCTGCTCGATGCCGGTTGGTTGCAGCAGCTGCGTGGCGACGACGATGGCCCCGCCCAGGTATTCATGCATCCGGAGTCGATGGGTGGGGTCGGGCTCATCATGCCCTACAGCAAGGATTTCTGTGCCGGTTGCAACCGGCTGCGGGTCTCTTCCCTCGGCAAGCTGCACCTCTGCCTGTTCGGCGACCACGGGGTGGAATTGCGCGATCTGTTGACGGCCGATGGCCAGCAGGATGAATTGCAGCAGCGGATCCGCAGCGCCCTTGCCGGCAAGGCGGCGACCCACAGGCTGCACGAAGGCAATGCCGGCATGACCCCGCATCTGGCCTCCATCGGTGGCTGAGCGGCCTTGCTCGAAAAAATAGCCATCGATTAATAAGCAATCCTCAAATGGGGGTATTTTGTCTTGCCCCCGTTGTTCTTTCCTGCGCCAAGGGTTTGATCCAGCGCAAGAATCCCCCCTGTTTATCTCCCTGGTGGTATATCCCTGACCTTGTCAGGGCCGCAATATACACCCACTCTTATAATAGGTATTGAAAATACCTGTCATAGGACTCACTCGTGCGCCATCACCAGCAACAAGGAGCCGTTATGCCGGATGGGGTCAACCTGTCGCGTCGCAGTCTGTTTCGGGGTCGTCTGACATCGAATGAACCTCGGGTACAACTCCCTTGGTCCGTCGCCTGGTCCGACTTTGCCGCCGACTGCACCCGCTGCGGTGACTGTCTCACGGCCTGCCCGGAGCAGATCCTGGTCAAGGGCGATGGCGGTTTCCCGACCGTGGATTTTCTGCGCGGTGAGTGCACCTTCTGCGGAGAGTGTGTCGCCGCTTGCAAAGTGCCGATATTTCGTCCGACCACGGAGGCGCCCTGGCAATACATCGCCCATATTGAAGCCAGCTGTCTGGCTCAGGGTCAGGTGTTCTGCCAGCGCTGCCAGGACAGTTGCGAGCCCCGGGCGATCCATTTCTCCCCCGTGCTGGGCCGGGTACCGACCCCCAGCATCGAGGCCGCAGACTGCACCGGTTGCGGTGCCTGTGTGAAGGATTGTCCGGTCGGCAGCATCCGGGTGGGAGCCCCCGCCAGCGAGGAGTCCAGATGAAGCAAGATGTGTGTGAAGCAGGAGCCACAATGAAACAAGAGTTCCATGTATCGAGCCTGGTGGTGTTGACCCAGCCCTCCTTGCGCCACCGGCTCGCAGACGAGATCGCGGCCCTCGAGGGGGCCGAGATCCATGCCGTCAGTGATGAGGGCAAGCTGGTGGTGACCCTGGAAGGCCCGAGCCAGCGGCCCATCATGACGGCCATCGATGCCATCAATGCGATGCCGGGCGTGCTGTCCGCCGCCCTGATTTACCACCAGTTCGATGAGCTCGATGCCCAGTGCAAGGAGTAGCGCCATAAGGTCGAGCCTGCGTGACTCATCATGATGGCCGCCATGGATGCACAGAAAAAAGAAGCCAGGGTTCCAGTTCGCCGCCCTGAGCCAAAACCAGTTCGATACACTCGACAACTTACGCGATAAGCAATGTGAGGATATGCCATGAAGCTGAGTCGACGCGACTTTATGAAGGCCAACGCGGTGGCGGCAGCCGCTGCCGTGGCTGGTGTCAGTGCCCCCACGCTGGCGGCCAATCTGATCACCAGTACCGACAAGACTGCCATCAAGTGGGACAAGGCGCCGTGCCGTTTCTGCGGTACCGGCTGTTCTGTGCTGGTGGGTTCCCAGGATGGGCGCGTCGTGGCGACCCAGGGCGATCCCGATGCACCGGTCAACCGCGGTCTTAACTGCATCAAGGGTTACTTCCTGTCCAAGATCATGTATGGCCAGGATCGTTTGACCCAGCCCATGCTGCGCATGACCAACGGCAAGTTCGACAAGAACGGCAACTTCGCCCCCATCAGCTGGGATCAGGCCTTCGACATCATGGCCGAGAAGTTCAAGGCCACCCTGAAAGAGAAGGGCCCGACCGCCGTCGGCATGTTCGGCTCCGGCCAGTGGACCGTGTGGGAAGGCTATGCCGCCGCCAAGCTGATGAAGGCCGGTCTGCGTACCAACAACCTGGATCCCAATGCCCGTCACTGCATGGCGTCCGCGGTAGTGGGCTTCATGCGTACCTTCGGCATGGATGAACCCATGGGCTGCTACGACGATATAGAGCAGGCCGACGCCTTCGTGCTGTGGGGCTCCAACATGGCCGAGATGCACCCCATCCTCTGGTCGCGCATCTCCGATCGCCGCCTGTCCCACCAGGACGTGCAGGTGCACGTGCTCTCCACCTTCGAGCACCGCAGCTTCGAGCTGGCGGACAACGGCATGGTGTTCACCCCGCAGACCGACTTGGCGATCCTCAACTACATAGCCAACTACATCATCCAGAATGACAAGGTGAACTGGGAGTTCGTCAACAAGCACACCCAGTTCCGCAAGGGCACCACGGACATCGGCTACGGCCTGCGCCCCACCAACCCGCTGCAGCAGAAGGCCAAGAACCCGGACAACGGCGATTCCACCCCGATGAGCTTCGACGACTTCGCCAAGTTCGTGGCGGATTACGATCTGGAGTCTGTCTCCAAGCTCTCCGGCGTCTCCAAGGACAAGCTCGAGAAGCTGGCCCAGCTCTATGCCGATCCGAGCAAGAAGGTGGTCTCCTACTGGACCATGGGGTTCAACCAGCACACCCGCGGTGTCTGGGCCAACAACCTCTGCTACAACATCCACCTGCTGACCGGCAAGATCTCCCAGCCGGGTTCCGGTCCCTTCTCCCTGACCGGTCAGCCCTCCGCCTGCGGTACCGCTCGTGAAGTGGGCACTTTCGCCCACCGTCTGCCAGCCGACATGGTGGTGACCGAGCCCAAGCACCGTGCCATCGCCGAGAAGATCTGGAAGCTGCCGGAAGGCACCATCCCGGAGCAGGTGGGCTATCACGCCGTGCTGCAAAACCGCATGCTCAAGGACGGCAAGCTCAACGCCTACTGGGTGATGTGCAACAACAACATGCAGGCCGGCCCGAACATGAACGAAGAGGGGCTGCCCGGTTATCGCAACCCGGCCAACTTCATCGTGGTCTCCGACCCTTACCCGACCGTGACCGCCCAGGCGGCCGACCTCATACTGCCGACCGCCATGTGGGTGGAGAAAGAGGGGGCCTACGGCAACGCCGAGCGTCGCACCCAGTTCTGGCACCAGCAGGTGAAGGCACCGGAAGGGGCCAAGTCCGACCTGTGGCAGCTGATGGAGTTCTCCAAGCGCTTCACCGTGGAAGAGGTGTGGCCGGCCGAGCTCATCGCCAAGATGCCGGAAGTGAAGGGCAAGACCCTGTTCGACGTGCTCTATGCCAACGGTCAGGTCAACCAGTTCCCGAAAGAGCAGAGCAAGGGGGCGCTCAACGACGAGGCAGAGCACTTTGGTTTCTACGTCCAGAAGGGGCTGTTCGAAGAGTACGCTACCTTCGGGCGCGGCCATGGCCACGATCTGGCGCCGTTCGATCAGTATCACGAGGCCCGTGGCCTGCGCTGGCCTGTGGTGGACGGCAAGGAGACCCTGTGGCGCTATCGTGAAGGGTTCGACCCTTACGTGAAAGCGGGCGAAGGGGTGCGCTTCTACGGCAAGCCGGACGGCAAGGCGGTGATCTTCGCGCTGCCCTATGAGCCGGCCGCCGAGGCACCGGACAAAGAGTACGACATGTGGCTCTCCACCGGTCGCGTGCTGGAGCATTGGCACACCGGCACCATGACCCGCCGGGTCCCTGAGCTCTATCGCGCCTTCCCGGATGCGGTGCTGTTCATGCACCCGGAAGATGCCAAGGCTCGCGGCATGCGCCGTGGCGAAGAGGTGATCGTCTCCTCCCGCCGTGGCGAGGTGAAGACCCGGGTCGAGACCCGCGGTCGCAACCGTCCGCCCAAGGGACTGGTATTCATGCCCTTCTTCGACGCGAGCCAGCTGGTCAACAAGCTGACTCTGGACGCCACCGATCCGCTCTCCAAAGAGACGGATTACAAGAAGTGCGCCGTCAAGGTCGTCAAGGCATAAGGCGGGGAGCGCGAGATGAGTCGTAGTCGGCGCCAGTTTCTGGCCGACATGGCCAAGGGGGCCTGCGGTGTGGGCCTGCTTGGCGTGGGGCTTGGCGGCATGGCGCGCCAGCAGGTGCAGGCCATGCCTGCCCAGGCGCTGCGCCCGCCGGCAGCCCTCGACGAGGCCGAGTTCCTCGGCGCCTGCGTGCGCTGCGGGCTCTGCGTCGAGGCCTGCCCCTACGACACCCTCAAGCTCGCCCGGTTGTTTGAACCCGTGACCACCGGCACCCCCTACTTCAAGGCGCGCGCCGTGCCGTGCGAGATGTGTGACGACATCCCCTGCGTGGCGGCCTGTCCGAGCGGGGCGCTGGATCAGGCCATGACCGACATCGATCAGGCGCGGATGGGGGTGGCGGTGCTCATCGATCACGAGACCTGCCTCAACTACCTGGGGCTGCGTTGCGACGTCTGCTACCGGGTCTGCCCGCTGATTGACAAGGCGATCACTCTGGAGCTGCAGCACAACCAGCGCACCGGCAAGCACGCCATGTTCCTGCCCACGGTACACAGCGATGTCTGTACCGGCTGCGGCAAGTGCGAGCATGCCTGCGTGCTGGAGGAGGCGGCCATCAAGGTGGTGCCTCGTCAGCTCGCCAAGGGGGAGCTGGGCCACCACTACCGGCTCGGCTGGGAAGAGAAGGCGAAGGCGGGCAAGTCGCTCATCGGCGACAGGCTCACCCTGCCAACCCGCAAACCGGAGGGGCTATGAGTCGTTATCCGGGAGCCGAAGCCACGGCCAGGCTGGGCTGGTGGCGCGCCCATTGCTTCCTGCTGTTGCGCCGGCTCAGCCAGTTTGGCGTGCTGGGGTTGTTCCTGCTGGGACCGCTGGCGGGCATCTGGATCCTCGAGGGCAACCTCTCCAGCTCACTGTTGCTGGAGACAGTACCCCTCACGGATCCGCTGACCCTGCTGCAGTCGTTGGCGGCGGGCCATTGGCCCATCACCACCCTGTGGCTGGGAGCGGCCATCGTGCTCGCCGGTTACTGGTTGGTCGGGGGGCGGGTGTTCTGCTCCTGGGTCTGTCCGGTCAACCTCATCACGGATGCCGCCGCCTGGCTGCGAGCCCGGCTCGGTCTCAAGGGCAATGGCCAGTTCAGCCGCAATACCCGTTACTGGCTGTTGGCCATGGTGCTGGTGGCGCCGGCCATCGCCGGTGTACTGGTGTGGGAGCTGGTCAATCCGGTGTCGCTCACCCTGCGCGGCCTGCTGTTCGGCATGGGGGCGGGCTGGGCCTTGCTGGCGGTGCTGTTCCTGTTCGACCTCTTCGTGGTGGAGCGGGGCTGGTGCGGTCATCTCTGTCCGGTGGGGGCCTTCTATGCCCTGGTCAACCGGGTCGGGTTCATCAAGATTTCTGCCAAGGGGCGCGAGCGGTGCAGCAACTGCATGGATTGTTATGCGGTCTGCCCGGAACGTCCCATCCTGCGCGGCCCCGTTCACGGTGCCAAGCGTGGTCACGGGCCTTTGATTGCGGCTCAGGAGTGTACCAACTGCGGCCGTTGCATCGATGTCTGCGCGGAGCAAGTTTTTGAAATCACTGTAGGTTTTGCCGTCAAGGCAGAGAAAACGTCGGAGAACAAATAATGAAGAAGCTGATTGGAGCAATGCTGGCCTGTCTGATGGCAGGTTCCTTGATGGCGGCAGTCCCCGAGATCACCAACAGCACGGGGGGCATCAAGTCGGAACGGGGGAGCACGGATCTGGTGACGGATGCCGATGCGGCCCCCATGAAGAACTTTCGCAAGGATGGTGATCTCTACGATCGCCAGTACATGCATCAGCCCCCGCTGATCCCCCACGACACTCGCAACTATGAAGTGGACAACAAGGTCAACAAGTGCCTGGCCTGTCACAGCTTCAAGAACGCCAGCGCCATGAAGGCCCCCAAGATCAGCCCGACTCACTTCGAGACCCGTGACGGCATGACGTTGGGAGAAGTATCCCCCCGCCGCTACTTCTGCCTGCAGTGCCACGTGCCGCAAGCGGATGCCAAGCCGCTGGTGGAAAATACGTTTAAACCAGTTGAAGCCTTGAACTGAGGAACCCATAGATGAAATTACCCGGCTTTATCCAGCGTCTGTGGACCACCTTCAAGTCCCCCTCGAAGGCAGCCCTCTGGGTACTGCTGCTGATGGGCTTCTTCGGCGGGGTCATCTTCTGGGGCGGTTTCAATACCGCCATGGAAGCCTCCAACACCGAAAAGTTCTGCACCAGCTGCCACGAGATGAAGGACAACGTGTTCGTGGAGTACCGCGACACCATCCACTATGCCAACCGCTCCGGCGTGCGGGCCAGCTGCCCGGATTGCCACGTGCCGCACGAGTGGACCTACAAGATCATCCGCAAGGTGCAGGCCTCCAAGGAGCTGTGGGGCATGATCACCGGCAAGGTGGACACCCGCGAGAAGTTCGAGTCGCACCGGCGCGAGATGGCCGAGCGGGAGTGGAAGCGGATGAAGGACACGGATTCGAGGGAGTGTCGCAACTGCCACAACTTCGAATACATGGACTTCTCGCTGCAAGGCAAGCGGGGTGCCCAGATGCACTCCACCAGCCTGGCCAGCGGCGAGAGTACCTGTATCGACTGCCACAAGGGCATTGCTCACCAGCTGCCCGACATGACAGGGGTGAAGGGCTTCTAAGCCTGCACCAGCAACGAGGCCGGGTTCACCCGGCCTCGTTCATATTTCGCCCGGCCAGGGCAAAAGCACCACTGTGCCTCCTTTAAATCCCCCCTCTGGCGGGAGTTTTGATAGAATCGGCCCGCCGTGAGTCGCAGCGCATGACAGCAAGGCCAAAGGTTCAGCCCGGGCGGGCATGGACCGTGCCACCAGCGAGCGCTGTCAGCCGGGATCCTGGCCGCTTTTCTTCTTCTCTTTGCTCACGGTCCTTTGCCATCAGGAGCTGCCCATGGGACAGAAACACAACGCATTCATTCCCCTCAAGATCGCCGTGCTGACGGTCTCCGACAGCCGCACCGTTGCCGATGACAGCTCGGGCGACTATCTGGTTTCCGCCCTCGCTGAATCGGGCCATCAGCTGGCCGGCCGGGCGCTCTGCCCCGACAATCTGTTTCGTATTCGCGCCCAGGTGAGCGACTGGATCGCCGATGAGGGAGTGCAGGTGGTGCTCATCAACGGCGGCACCGGCTTCAACGAACAGAACCGGGTGCCCGAGGCGGTCGGGGTATTGTTCGAGCGCACAGTGCAGGGTTTTGGCGAACTGTTCCGTCAGCTCTCCTTCGCCGACATCAAGGGTGCCGCCATGCAGAGCCGCGCGCTGGCGGGTCTCGCCAATCGCACCCTGATCTGCTGCCTGCCGGGCTCTACCGGTGCCTGCCAGCTGGGGTGGGAGAAACTTATCCGCGATCAGCTCGATGCCCGCACCAAGCCGTGCAACTTCGTCTCCCATCTTTGAGGGCCTCTGATGAACCCGACCGAATCCAAGCAGCCTCAGCCCGGCCTGACCCATCTCAACCAGAGCGGCGAAGCCCACATGGTGGATGTGACCGACAAGCAGGTGACCGAGCGTGAAGCCCGCGCCGAGGCGTTTGTCGCCATGGCTCCCGACACCCTGGCCCTGATCCTGAGCGGTCAGCACCACAAGGGGGACGTGTTCGCCACTGCCCGCATCGCTGGCATCATGGCGGCCAAGAAGACCTCGGATCTCATTCCCCTCTGCCATCCGCTGGCATTGACCCGGGTGGAGGTAGAGATAGAACCCCAGGCGGAGCAAAATAGGGTCCATATTCGCACCCTCTGCAAGCTCTCGGGCAAGACAGGGGTGGAAATGGAAGCGCTGACCGCCGCGTCGGTGGCGGCGCTGACCATCTACGACATGTGCAAGGCGGTGCAAAAGGACATGGTGATCGAACAGGTTCGTCTGGTGGAGAAAAAGGGCGGCAAGTCCGGTCACTTCCAGTTGAATGCCGGTGCAGGAGAAAATGCATGATCAAGGTACTCTTTTTTGCGCAAGTCAGAGAGCTGGTGGCCTGCGACGAGTTGAGCCTGCCCTGTGACTACGCCAGTGCCGAGGCGCTTCGCGCCGCCTTGTGCGAGCGCGGCGACAAGTGGGCGCTGGCGCTGGAAGCGGGCAAACTGCTGGTGGCGGTCAACCAGACCCTGGTGCCGCTGGATACGCCCCTTCATGATGGCGATGAGGTCGCCTTTTTCCCGCCGGTGACCGGAGGCTGATGATGAGCGAGGCAACCATGACCGATCGCATCCTGGTGCAGCGGGAAGACTTCTCGCTGGCCGACGAATATGCCCGTCTCGCCGCCCGGCAGGACACCGGCGCCGTGGTCAGTTTTGTCGGCAAGGTGCGCGACTTCAATCAGGGGGAGCACGTGAAGGGGCTGGCCCTCGAGCACTACCCCGGCATGACCGAGAAGGCGCTGACGGACATAGTGGCCGAGGCCCGCAGCCGCTGGCCCCTGCAGGAGTGCACCCTGATCCACCGCATCGGCGAGCTGCTGCTCGGCGATCAGATCGTGCTGGTGGTGGTGAGCAGTGCTCACCGCGAGGCGGCCTTCGAGGCCTGCCACTTCATCATGGATTTCTTGAAAACCCGGGCGCCGTTCTGGAAAAAAGAGCTGACCGCCGAAGGAGTACAACGCTGGGTCGAGGCCAAGGAGAGCGACAACACTGCCGCCGCCCGCTGGCAAGCTTGACCTGTTCAAGGGGGCTGGCTCATCGGGAGCCGCGGCCCCTGTTTTCGGGGCCGCCCCCTTGGCTGGGGAGCGATAGAAGCGGCCCCACTCAGGAGGTAAAGGAATGAAACCGCTGTTATCCGTTGTCATCGCCGGGGTCTGCGCCAGTGCGCTGCAGGCAGGTGCCGTGCAGGCCGACGAGGTCAAGGTGGCCGTGGCCGCCAACTTCAAGGGCACCATAGAGCGCATCGGCAAGGCGTTCACCGCCAAGACCGGCCACACCCTGGCCATCTCCTCCGCCGCGACCGGGGTGCTCTACACCCAGATCAGCCACGGCGCCCCGTTCGACCTCTTCCTCTCCGCCGACGTGAAAACCCCGCAGAAGCTGGAGCAGGAGGGCAAGGGCAGCGAGCGTTTCACCTACGCCATCGGCCAGCTGGGTCTGTGGCAGAAGGGGGGGCCGGCTCCTGACGAGGCAACCCTGCGCGGCTGGAAGGGCAACCTCGCCATCGCCAACCCGAAGACCGCGCCCTACGGCACCGCCGCCATGGCGACCCTCGACCATCTCAAGATCGATCCCAAGCAGTACCGCCTGTTGACCGGTACCAACATCGGCCAGACCTGGCAGTTCGTCGACACCGGCAACGCCGAGCTGGGCTTCGTCGCCTGGGCCAACCTGGTGGAGGCGGGCAAGACCGGCGAAGCCTGGGCCGTGCCGGCCGACTTCTATCCGCCCATCGAACAGCAGGGGCTGGTATTGAAGAAAGGGGCGGCGGTCGAGGCGCTGGTGGCCTGGCTCAAGGGGCCGGGTCAGGCAGAGATCAAGGCGGCGGGTTATGCGCTGCCCCAGTGATGGCGCAACCACACACCTGCCTGATGAGTGGCCGGCCCTCGGGTCGGCCCACTCTTGCGATAAGGATGCACACCATGCCGTTGCCTGAATTCATCTGGAAATGCGGCTCAATCGATGTGTCTGGTGCTGGATCTGGCGTTGGGAGTGAGTCCGATGAGTGAAGGGGATCTGCTGGCGGTCTGGCTCACCCTGAGGCTGGCAGCCAGCACCACCGCCATCCTGCTGCTGCTCTCGCCGCCGTTGGCCTGGTGGCTGTCGCGCAGCCAGCACAGGCTCAGACCCGTGGTGGAGGCCCTGGTGGCGCTGCCGCTGGTGCTGCCGCCGACGGTACTCGGCTTCTATCTACTACTGGCCTTCTCCCCCTCCTATGGCCTGGGCGCCTGGTGGCGCGACACCTTCGGGGCGCCGCTCGCCTTCAGTTTTACCGGTCTGCTGCTCGCCTCCATCCTCTACTCGCTCCCCTTCGTGGTGCAGCCGCTCACCTCCGCCTTCGTCAACATGGGCAACAAGGAGCTGGAGGCCGCCGCCACCCTGGGGCTCGGGCCGGTAGAGCGCTTCTTTCACATCATCTTGCCGATGACGCTGCCCAGCTTCGTGATGGCGGCGGCGCTCGGCTTTGCCCACACCCTGGGGGAGTTCGGGGTGGTGTTGATGATTGGCGGCAACATCCCGGGCGAAACCCAGGTGCTCTCCATCGCCCTGTTTGATCACGTGGAGACGATGGACTATCAAAACGCCCACCTGCTGGCGGGTGGCCTGATGGGCTTCTCGCTGGTGATGCTGGTGCTGGTGTACGGGGTGCTGCAGCGCCGGCAACGGAGGCTGTTCGGATGAGCGACACCCGCAAGGCGAAACTGTTGCAACTCAAGGCGAGGCGGGCGTTCGGCGCCTTTACCCTCGATTGTGAACTGGCGTTGGAGCTCGGGGGGATCCTCGGTCTGTTCGGCCCCTCCGGCTGCGGCAAGAGCAGCCTGCTGCGCATCATCGCCGGGCTGGACCGTGCACCGGGCGACACGTTGAACTGGCAGGGCAGGGGGCTGAGCGATCTGCTGCCCGAGGCGCGCCGCATCGGCC
The DNA here is from genome assembly GCF_002285935.1 of Aeromonas dhakensis. NCBI lineage: Bacteria > Pseudomonadati > Pseudomonadota > Gammaproteobacteria > Aeromonadales > Aeromonadaceae > Aeromonas > Aeromonas dhakensis. The sequence continues at coordinate 3,903,668 of NZ_CP023141.1, read as the reverse complement.
TGGTGTTTCAGGATTCACGCCTCTTCCCCCATCTGAGCGTGCTCGGCAACCTGCAACTGGCGGCCCGCAAGGGGCGAGGGCGCTGGCAACCCGAGGCGCTGGCGACCCGGCTCGGTTTTGCCGAACTGCTGCCCCAGCCGGCCCACGGCCTCTCCGGCGGCCAGCGCCAGCGGGTGGCTCTGGCCCGGGCCTTGTTGGCCGAGCCCGATCTGCTGCTGCTCGATGAACCTTTCTCTGCGCTGGACAGACGCAGCCGCATCCATCAGGCCCACGTGCTCAAGGGTTTGCAGCAGGAGAGCGGCATTCCGATGATCTTCGTCAGCCACGCCATGGAGGAGGTGAGCCTGCTCTGCGATCAGCTGGTGCTGCTGGCGGATGGCCGGGTGGAGGCACAAGGTCGGCCGAGCGATATCTTTGCACGCACCGATCTCTCGCTTGCCAGTCGCGACGACGCCGGGGTGATGCTGGCGGCGAGCCTCTCTCACTACGATGAAGAGGAGCAGATGGCGACCCTGCAGCTCGGCGAGCAGCAGTTGCGAGTCACCATGACCCAGGTGCCGGACGACGGCGGCCCCCTGCAGATCAAGGTGGCCGGGCGGGACGTGGTGATCGCCACCGCTCCCATCGAGCACTCCAGCCTCTCCAACTGCCTCACCACCCGATTGCTGGCCGAACGCGAAGTGCGTCCCGGTCAGACCCTGTTGCAGTTGGCGCTGGGTCAGCAGATACTGCTGGCCCGGATCACCAGCCGCTCCGCCAGACGGCTGGCGCTCGCCCCGAACCAGCAGATCTACGCCTACATCAAGGCGGTGAGCCTGGTCAGCGAGGGTTGAGCGGATTGCAGAAGAGGCAGAAAATCAGGATGGTTCAGCGGATGAGTCGAGAGGCAATGAACTGATGCGCCGCAATCAGGTGATGAAATTCAACGGTCTTGCCCTGCGCAGCGCGGGGGAGGGCCCCTTGCTGTTGCTGCTGCACGGGCTGGGCTCCTCCAGCCTCGACTGGCAGGCGCAGATCGAACGCTTTTCCGAACACTACCGGGTGGTGGCGCTGGATCTGCGCGGCCACGGCCAGAGCATGCAGGAGGGACCGTTCGACGTGGCGACCCTGGCGGCGGACGTGGTGAACTGGCTCGACGAACAGCCTGAGCCCGCCTGGGTGGTGGGGCTCTCCTTGGGGGCCATGGTGGCGCTGGAGCTGGCGTTGCAGTTGCCACACAAGGTGCAGGGGCTGGTGCTGGTCAACGGCTGCAGCGAGTTTCTGCTGGAGACCCCAAAAGAGCAGGAGCGCTTTGCCCAGCGCCTCAAGTGGCTGCGCTGGTTCGGCCTGCGGCCGCTCGCCTGGTGGCTCGGCCGCGAGCTCTTTCCCGGCCCCGACCTTGCCCAGGTGCGTCACACCTTCCGGCTGCGTTTCGTGCGCAACAAAAAGAAAACCTACAAGGCGCTGCTGGAAGCGCTGCCCGGCTGGTCGGTGCGCGCCCGGCTCGGCAACATCTGGCAGCCGGTGGCCATCATCTCCACCAGCCACGACTATCTGCCGCTCGCCAAACGGGTGGAGCAGTTCGCCTCTCTGCCCAACGCCACCATCCACACCCCCAACGGCCATCACGCCTGGCCGGCGGAAGATCCCTCCGGCTTCAATCATCTGTTGCAGCGGATCCTCTCAACCCATTGAGGGAAATAGACAGCAGAGTAGACAGCAAAGGTGGATAAAAAAGCCGACCCAGGGGTCGGCTTTTTTGTTGGCGCAAAGGCTCGTTGAGGTGATTCACCCGTGCGAGCAGACCGGGCAGTCGGGGCGCTTGGGCAGCTTCATCTCGCGAAAGGTGCCGCCCAGGCCGTCGATCATCAGCAGACGGCCGCTGTAGCTCCTGCCCATGCCAGCCAGCAGCTTGATGGCTTCGAGCGCCTGCAGGCTGCCCACCAGTCCCACCACAGGGGCCAGCACCCCCGCCTCGACGCAGGTGAGCGCCTGCTCGCCAAATAGGGCGCTGAGGCAGGCGTAGCAGGGTTCCCCCTCCTGCCAGGTGAAGCTGCAGACTTGTCCCTCCAGCCGGATGGCGGCGCCGCTGACCAGCGGCACGCCGTGCTGGCGGGCCTTTTGGTTGAGCAGGTTGCGAATGGCCAGGTTGTCGGTGCAATCCAATACCAGCTGGTGGTGGGGCAACAGGGCATCGAGCAGCGCCTCGTCGGCCACGGCGGTGTGGGTCTCCACCTCAAGCCAGGGGTTGAGGGCGCGCAGGGCGTGGGCGGCGGAGTCCACCTTGTCGTGGCCGATGCGCTCATCGGTGTGCAGCACCTGGCGCTGCAGGTTGGAGAGCTCCACCTTGTCGAAATCGACCAGGGTGAGCCGGCCGACCCCGGCCACCGCCAGATACTGGCTGGCGGCGCAGCCGAGGCCACCGGCGCCGATCACCAGCACGTGAGCCTGCTTGAGCGCTTCCTGCCCCTCGAAATCGAAGGATTTGAGGATGATCTGGCGGTTGTAGCGCAAGAGCTCGGCGTCGCTCAGGATCTCGCTCACTTCAGCAATCCCCCGAACGGTTCGACGGCGACCGTCTCACCTGCCGCGACACGCCCCCGCTCGCGCTCAAGGACGATGTAGCAGTTGGCCCGCGACAGGGAGCTGAACACGGCGGAGTCCTGCGAGCCGGTGCTGCGCACCTCCAGGCCGTTTGGCCCCTGAGTCAGGATGCCGCGCTGGAAGTCGAGCCGGCCCGGCGCCTTCTTGAGCGGCTCTGCGGCAGTGGCTTGCAACTGGAGCGGGCGCTCGAAACGCTGGCCCGCCAGCTTGGCCAGCGCCGGTTGCACCAGCTGATCGAAGGTGACCATGGCGGAGACCGGGTTGCCCGGCAGGCCGAAGAACCAGGCGTGGGGCAGGCGACCGAAGGCAAACGGCTTGCCCGGCTTGATGGCCAGCTTCCAGAAGCCGATTTCGCCGAGCTCCTCCAGCAGCTGTTTGGTGAAGTCCGCTTCCCCCACCGAGACGCCGCCGGTGGTGATGAGGGCGTCGGCCTCGCGATCGGCCTGTTGGAAGGCGGCGCGCAGCTGGGCGGGATCGTCCGGGATAATGCCAAGGTCGAGGCAATCGCAGCCCATGCGATCCAGCATGGCCCGCACGCCGTAGCGGTTGGAGTCGTAGATGTCGCCGTGGGCGAGGGGGGTACCGACCGGTTTGAGCTCATCGCCGGTACTGAAAATGGCCACTTTCAGCGGTCGGCGCACCGACACGGTGGCAATGCCGAGGGAGGCCAGCAGCGGCATCTCCCGGGCGGTGAGGCGAGTACCGGCGCCGAGTACGCTGGCGCCCTCGCGGATGTCTTCGCCGCGGCGGCGAATGTTCTGGCCGGGCACAGGGGTGGTCAGAAAGGTGATCCTGTCGCCGTCGGCCTGGGTTTCTTCCTGCATCACCACCGCATCCGTCCCGGCCGGCACCGGGGCGCCGGTCATGATGCGCACGCAGTGGCCGGCGGGCCACTCGCCCTGGTAGGGCTGACCGGCGAAGGCCTTGCCCGCCATGATGAGGGGGGCGCCGCCGGCGAGATCGGCCAGCCGCACCGCATAACCGTCCATGGCGGAGTTGTCGAACGGGGGCACGCTGAGGGGGGAGGCGATATCCGCGGCGAGTACCCGGCCAAGGGCCTGCGGCAAGGGCAACTGTTCGCTGTCGCAGCAGCCGTCAAGCTGTGCCAGCATGCCCTGCAGGGCGTCGCTCAGGGGGAGTAGTCCGCTGGTATCAAATCCCATGTCATGACCTCATTGTGTGATGGAGGGGGGGTGAAGGGCGGATTATCCCAAAAATCCATGCCGATGGGCAGGTTGCAGCAGGATAAAACCTTTGGCTGTACAGATAGGCAGCGACCGGGCAGCGCGCCTCCCCCCGTATGGGTAGCGCCGGCGAAGTAAAAGCCGCCAGATTGGCATAAAGTCAGGGAACGGGCTTGAGTTAGCTTGAATTATGACAATAATCGCCGTCTACTATTGCGCCACAACCGAGTGCCGTCATAGCGAGGCGGCCATCACAGTCCCTGAGCGTGGGAGAGGAACAAGATGACGAGCTTAAGTCGGGAAGCCCTGTTGGTCAGGGCCGCCCTCGAGGCCGAGGGCCTCGAAACACCTCTGGTGGCCAATACCCTGGACGGCCAGCAGAAGCGGGAGAAGATCGAGGGCCACATGCGCGCCATCATGGAGACGCTGGGGCTGGATCTGGCCGATGACAGTCTGGCAGAGACACCGCACCGCATCGCCAAGATGTACGTGAACGAAATCTTCTCCGGCCTCGATTACGCCACCTTCCCCAAGGTGACGGTGATCGAGAACAAGATGAAGGTGGACGAGATGATCATGGTGCGGGACATCAGCCTCACCAGCACCTGCGAGCACCACTTTGTCACCATCGACGGGCTGGCCCACGTGGCCTATATCCCCCGCGGCAAGGTGATCGGGCTCTCCAAGATCAACCGCATCGTGCAGTTCTTTGCCCGCCGCCCCCAGGTGCAGGAGCGCCTGACCCAGCAGATCCTGCTGGCGCTGCAGACCCTGCTCGGCACCAAGGACGTGGCCATCAGCATCAAGGCGACCCACTTCTGCGTGAAGGCTCGCGGCGTGATGGACTCCACCTCCTACACCACCACCACCTCCCTGGGTGGCGTCTTCAAGACCCAGCCCGATACCCGTGCCGAGTTTCTGGCCGGTCTGAAAGGCTGATCTGCCAGGAGATGTGTCGCCACTGCGGCATGTCTCCTCGCTTTCCCCTCTTTTTTCACTGCCCCTGACGGCCCGCTGGCCGCCGGATGGTCGCACCGACGGATGGACATCCCCGGTCGATATATCCCGTTATGGCTTGTGCGCATCTTTCGGGAGTGCGTTCAAGTCTTCAAGGTGCCAGGCTTTGGCTGCTCTCTTGGCCGGGTGGGTCTGTCGATAAGAGACCTGCGCTCAGCCGGGCATCTTGTAAAAAATGTCGCCTCGTTCATGCAAGGACATATATTCATCAAGGCTGGATGAGCCGCCATGGAGGCGGTGACAGCGGGCCGTATGCGTACGGTTCAGACGAGCGTTATCTGTTCACTCATATCCAGGACATGCCATGAATACCAGTACCATGACCATCGGCAAGAAACTCACCGCGGGTTTTGCCATGCTCGGCCTGATGATGGCCTTTATCGGCGGCTTCTCGCTGCTGCAGTTTGGCAACATGAACCGGGCCGCCATCGGCTTTACCGACAGCATTTTGCCCGCCGTGGTGCGCACCAGTACCCTGGGCGAGACCATCAATACCCTGCGCCGCTATGAACTGGATGTGTTTCTGGTGGCGGCCGATCCGCAGCAGAAAGCCCACTATCGCGACCTTGGCGAGCAGACCCTGCAAGAGGTCGCCCGGCAGGTCAAGGCGCACGATGCCACCATCTGGGCGGAGGACGTGGAAGAGCGGCGCACCTTCGACATCGTCAAGCAGGACTGGGACAAGTACGTGGCCTTGCACCAGCGCATCCGGCAGATGCAGGATGGCGGCCAGCTGGCCGAGGCCCAGCAGCTGTTCATGAGCGAGGGGATCACCCTCTATACCAACCTGGCCAAGTCGGTGGGGGACCTGATCCGCATCAACCACGGCTACTCCGTGGGCTCCCGTGCCCAGGTGGTGGCTGCGTTTGACAGCGCCAAGCTGAGCATCATAGTGGCGCTGGTACTGGGTCTGGTGCTGGCGGGGGCGCTCTCCACCGTGCTGACCCGCCAGATCCGCGATCCGCTGGTGATGCTGGCCCGCCAGGCCCAGCGCATCGCGAGCGGTGATCTGGGCAAGAGCGAGTTGCAGGAGTGGATCCGCGGCAGTCGCTTCAAGCGTGACGAGCTGGGCCAGCTCGGCGCCGCCATCGATCGCATGCAGGGGGCGCTGGCGGATCTGGTGAGTGAGATCGCCGGCTCCGTGAGCCAGCTCAGCAGCGCGGTGGAGGAGGTGAGTGCCATCTCCGAGCAATCCGCCACCGGCATGGCCCGCCAGCAGAGCGAGGTCTCCCAGGTCGCCACCGCCATGAACGAGATGCAGTCCACGGTGAACGAGGTGGCCCGCAACACCACGGATGCCATGAGCGCCGCCAAGGATGCCTCGCGCACCTCGACCCAGGGCAACCAGGTGGTGCGCAGCGCCATCAGCAGCATCGAGGAGGTGTCGGTCAAGATTGAGCAGGCGGGCGCCGTGGTGCAGCAGCTGGAGCAGGACAGCACCAACATCAGCATGGTGCTTGATGTCATTCGCGGCATTGCCGAGCAGACCAACCTGCTGGCCCTCAACGCGGCCATCGAGGCGGCGCGCGCCGGTGAACAGGGGCGCGGCTTTGCGGTCGTGGCCGATGAAGTGCGCTCCCTGGCCCAGCGTACCCAGAACTCCACCGCCGAGATCAGCAAGATGATCGAGGTGCTGCAGGAGCGTACCGCCGAGGCGGGCAGCGCCATGCAGCTGAGCCGTCAGCAGATGCAGGAGAGCGTGGGGCTGGCGCGGGAGGCGGGCAACAGCATCGACACCATCAACGGTGCCGTCACCCAGATCACCGACATGAACACGCTGATCGCCACCGCCACCGAGGAGCAGAATGCGGTGACCGAGGAGCTCAACCGCAGCATCGTCAACATCCACAATGCGGCCGACGAGAACGCCCTGGGGGCCCAGCAGACCGCCCAGGCCTGTGTCGAGCTGAGCAAGCTGGCCAATACGCTGCACCATATGACTCAGCGTTTTACCCTCTAAGAGCGTTTGGCAGATAGCAAAAGGCCCCGTCCAGTGACGGGGCCTTGTTGTTTCTGGCAGGTTTGTTGATCGCAGGGTCGATGAGCGCAGCGTCATCGGCCGGCGCCAGATCCTTTATCCGGCCATTCAGCTCAGGCCGACTATCTCGCCGTGCTCGTCGATATCGATATGACGGTAACCGGTGGCAGGCTGTCGAGGCGGTGGCTTTGCCTGCAGCTGCCACTCACCATCAACCATCAGCTTAGTCCGACTATTTCGCCGTTATCATCGATGTCGATATGACGGTAGGCCGGCAGGCTGCCAAGGCCCGGCATGGTCATGATGGGGCCCGCCAGGGCATAGACGAAGCCGGCGCCGGCGCAGAGCTTTACTTCCTCGATGGGCACCTCGAAGTCGGTCGGTACCCCCTTGAGGGTCGGATCATGGCTGATGGAGAGCGGCGTCTTGGCCACGCAGACCGGCAAGTGGCCCCACCCCTCGGCGGAGAGTTGCGCCAGCTGGCGGCGCGCCTTGTCGGAGAGCTGCACGCCGCGCCCGCCATAACCACACTCCACCAGGGTCGCCAGCTTGGCGTCCAGGCTCGCCTCGTCGGGGTAGAGCAGCTTGACCTGGCCCGGCTGCCCACAGGCGGCCACCACCGCCCGGGCCAGCTCGTCGGCCCCGGCCCCGCCCTGGGTAAAGGCGTGGGAGATGGCGCAGCCAGAGGCGCCGGCTTGCATCGCCGCGCGGGCCAGCAAGGCCAGCTCCGCCTCGCTGTCGGTGGGGAAGCGGTTGATGGCGACCACCACCGGCACCCCGTAACGGCGGGCATTGGCGATGTGCCAGCCGAGGTTTGCACAACCTTGCGTCAGGGTCGGCAGATCCTCGCCCAGCAGGCTTTCGGGCAGCGGCTGGCCCGGGCGGATGTCGAGCAGGCCGCTGTTGGCCTTGAGGCCGCGCACCGTCGCCACCAGCACCACGCAGGCCGGGGTCAGGCCGGATTGGCGGCTCTTGATGTTGAAGAACTTCTCCAGCCCCATGTCGGAGCCAAAGCCCGCCTCGGTCACCACGTAGTCGGTGAGGCCGAGGGCCATGCGATCGGCGATCACCGAGGAGTTGCCGTGGGCGATGTTGGCAAAGGGGCCGGCGTGCACCAGCACCGGGGTCTGCTCCGTGGTCTGCATCAGGGTCGGCTGCAGGGCCTCCTTGAGCAGCACCGTCATGGCGCCCGCCACTTCCAGCTGCTCGGCGGTGATGGGGTTGCCGTGCAGGTCGCGGGCCAGCTGGATGCGACCGATGCGCGCACGCAGATCGTTCAGATCGCTCGCCAGCGCCAGAATGGCCATCAGCTCGGAGGCGGCGGTGATGACGAAGCGATCCGCTCGCTCGACGCCGTCGGCGGCGCCCCCCTGGCCGATGGTGAGGTGGCGCAGGGCGCGGTCGTTCATGTCGAGGGTGCGCGGCCAGAGGATGTTGTCTGCATCGATATCGAGCCGAGGCAGGCCGGTTCTGGCGCTGAACTGGTCACCGAGTTTGCGCTCATGGAACAGGCGGGCATCGAGGGCCGCCGCCGCCAGATTGTGGGCGGCGGTGAGGGCGTGAAAGTCACCGGTGAGGTGCAGGTTCATCTCCTCCATCGGCACCACCTGGGCGTGGCCGCCGCCGGCGGCGCCCCCCTTGACCCCGAATACGGGCCCGAGACTTGGCTGGCGGATGGTGGCGATGCTGGGCTGGCCGATATGGTTGAGCCCCATGGAGAGGCCGAGGGTGGTCACCGTCTTGCCCTCGCCAAGCGGGGTGGGGGTGATGGCGCTCACCAGCACCAGCTTGCCCGCCGGTTTGGGGAGCGACTTGAGCAGCTCGAGGCTGAGTTTGCCCTTGTAGTGGCCGTATGGGCTCAGCTGGTGCGAAGGGATGGCGAGGCGTTCGGCCAGCACATGAATGGAGAGACGGGGGGACTGGCGGGAGATCTCGATATCGCTTAGCATCAGCACCTCGTTGGCATGTCAGGTCAAATATGCGGCGAAGTCTAGTGGAATCAAGAGGGTTATCCAATGAGTAATAATATTTTGTCCGGCAATCGTGAGCTGCATCTAACGCCCATCGAGCTGGATCTCAACGCCCTCTATCACCCGCCCAAGCAGCCACTCACCGCCCTTGGCATCGTCAGCGCCTTCATTCCGCTGTTTGGCTACGGCTGGCAGGCGATGACCCAGGATCCGGAGACCCACTTTCGCCACGAGCTGGCCAAACGCATCAACAAGCACAAGACCGACGAGGCCAACCTCATCCTGATCCTGCAACTGGCCGGCATGCTCGATTGCCACTGCCTGCACATCAGTCTGCCCTATGCCCTCGGCGATGAGCAGCTGGCGACCCTGCGCCAGCGCCTGCCACGCTGGCAGCTGAACCTGCGCGACGTGCTGCTGGTGGCCGAGTTGCCGCTGCCTGCCGATACCGCCGCCTCATAGCCATCCCATCACCGAGGCCGCGGCAAAGACTTAAGCCTGGCGATCCCAGTAGTGGGGGGCGAGATAGCGCTCCTGCACGAACTCGATGAAACAGCGCACCTTGGCCGAGACGAAGCGGCGATGCGGATAGAGGGCATAGAGCCCCACCTGCCCCTTCTCCCACTCCGGCAGCAGTGACACCAGGGCGCCGGAGCGCAGCGCATCGCCGACGATGAAGGTGGGCTGCAAGATGATGCCCTGATCGTCGCAGGCCGCTCGGGTCAGGGCCACCCCGTTGTTGGCCCGCAGCGGCCCCTGCGGGCGTACGCTCAGCTGCTCGCCATCCCGTTTGAATACCCAGTCCGGCTGGGTCAGGGTATAGAGCAGGCAGTCGTGCTGCTTGAGATCCTCCGGGCTGTTCGGCGTGCCTCGACGGGCCAGGTAGCCCGGGCTGGCGCACACCTCCAGCCGCATCATGGCCAGCGGCTTGGCCACCAGGGAGGAGTCCGGCAGGTTGCCGATGCGCAGTGCCAGATCAAACCCCTCTTCCACCAGTGCCACTCGCCGATCGCTGTACTCTATCTCCAGCTTCAGGTCCGGGTAGCGTTCGCGAAACAGCGGCAGGGCGGGGGAGAGGTGCAGGTAGCCGAAATCCATCGGCACCGACAGCTTGAGGGTGCCCTGGGGCTGCTGGTTGTTGCGGGTCAGCTGGCTGTGGGTCTCTTCGAGCTCCGCCAGCAGCGCCTGGGAGCGCTGGTAGTAGAACTGGCCCGCCTCGGTGGGGTTGACCTGGCGGGTGGTGCGCGACAGCAGCCGGGTGGAGAGGGACTCCTCCAGCTGCTGCATCAGCTTGGAGGTCATGGCGACCGAGATGCCGAGCTGGTTGGCGGCCTTGGTAAAACTCTGACACTCCACCACCTTGATGAAGGTGCGCATGGCGGCTATCTGGTCCATCTTTCACTCTCAGTTGATAATTATTTTAATAAATCGCTGATTATCTATGTCCGGTATGGAGGTTAGCATCTTGGCTGTTGTTGTGAACCCCCAATATGAAGGAACGAACGGATGAAGATGACCAAGGCCCTGCTGGCCTCCTGCCTGTTTATGGCGGCGCCCCTGATGGCTGCCGATTACGACGTCGATGCGGCGCATACCACGGTGCAATTCAAGGTGGGACACCTCGGCTTCTCCGAGCTGGTGGGTCGTTTCAACACCTTCAGCGGCACCTTCAGCATGGACGATGCCAACCCGGCAGCGGCCAAGGCGAGCTTCGAGATCGATGCCGCCAGTGTGGACTCCAACCACGAGCCGCGCGACAAACACCTGCGCAGCCCCGATTTCCTCGACGTGAAGCAGTATCCCAAGATGACTTTCGTCAGCTCCGGTTACGAGGGCACCAAGGATAAGGGCGTGCTGAAAGGCACCCTGACCCTGCACGGCGTGTCCAAGGAAGTGGCCTTCGAGCTGGTTCACATCGGTGAAGGCAAGGATCCCTGGGGCGGCTACCGCAGCGGCTTCAACGCCACCACCACCATCAAGCGCAGCGACTTTGGCGTGAACTACATGGTGCCGAACATTCCGGACGAGATGACCATCGCACTGTTTGTCGAAGGTGTGCGCAAGTAATGGGCGCGGCACTCCTGCTTCAAACCCTGGCGGCTCCTTTGGGGGCCGCTTTGCTGTCGTGGCGCTGGCCGCGGCTGGGATACCTGTGGGGCGCCCTGGCGCTCTGGCTGGTGGGCTGTCTGCTGGGCGGTGCCTACGGGCTGCCGGTCAAGGCGTGGCAATGGCTGCCACTCACCTTGCTGGTGCCCGCCCTGGCGGCGCAGCTGGCCGACCAGCGGGCCGCGCTTGCGCTGTTTGCCGCACTCGGGGCACTGGTGTGGTGGCAGGGGCTGGCCTCGGTGCTGGCAAGCGAGCCCGCCATCTGGCTGGCGCTGTTGCCCGCCATTGGCTGGCTGGGATGGACCGGACTGCGCGGTGACAGCCGCGAGGGGCTCGGCTTTGCCCTCGGCTTCATCTGGCTGGCACTGGTGATCGGCATCGACGGCAGCCTACTGATTGCCCAGCTGGCCGGTGCGCTAGCGGCCTTCGCCGGTTTCCGTGCTCTGCTCGGGGCCTTTGCCGGCAGCCAGGTGGCGCCTGCGGCGCTCGGGTTGGCGCTGGCCTTCATGCAGATGCTCGCCTGGCAATACGTGGAAGTGCCGCTGCTGGTGTTGCTACCGGTCTGGCTGCTGCCGCTGCTGGAGTGGGCACTGCGCAACAAACCCTGGTTCCAGCGCTGGGCCCTGCTGATCCTGCTGGCGGGCGTAGGGGCGGGTCTGAGTCTGTGGAAGGTGTGGCCAGAGGCCTCTCTTTACTGATTTTTAGCATAAAAAACAGGCAATTAACCCAAAAGTTGCCGACTTCGTCATAGTCTGTACAGATAAAGATTGAGCCCCATAGTGGTTTCAGATAAAAAGGATTTTCAATTATCTGGACACACACAGAACCCGGTCTGACCGGGTTCTGTTTGCCTGCTTGTTTGCGGCGCGCTAAGGAGGCCACAGTTGCGCAGTCAAGGATCTGAGCATCTGTTTTTTCGCCATTTCACCGAGCAGGGACGTCTCGACGGTCTCTGCATCCTGCTGGTTACCCATCTGCTTCCCGATCGCCCCCAGTTTATTCAGGCCCTCGATCAGATCGGGCGGATCGGCGCCATCCTGCCCAAACCCAAGTCAGTTCACGGACCGACCCTGACCTGGGCCCAGCAGCACTATCCGGTGCTGCCTCTCAACCGCCAGTGGACCAATACCCCGCAGGGGGTGATAGAGCACATAGCCCCGCTGGTGGCGCCCCATGAACGGCTGATCATTCTCGATATCGGCGGCTATTTCGCCAGAACCCAGGCCACCCTCAGCGAGTATTTCGGCCCCCGTTTCCTCGGGGTGGTGGAGATGACCGAGAACGGCCATCAGCGCTATGAGCAGGAGGTGCTGTCCACCTCGGTCATCTCGGTGGCGCGCAGCCCTCTCAAGCAGGCCGAGGATATCCAGATCGGCCTGAGCGTGGTCTACTCCGCCGAATCCCTGGCCCGCACCCTCAACCGCACCTTCAATGTCTGCCAGGCCGCCCTGTTCGGCTACGGCAAGGTGGGGCGCAGCATCGCCCGCGAGCTCAGGTGCCGCAACCTGCATCTGGAGCTGGTGGAGACTGACGTGCTGCGCCAGGTGGAGGCGCTCTCCCACGGCTTCAAGCTGGTGGGCAAGGCCGAGGCCCTCAGCCGGGCCGAGCTGGTGATCTGCTCCACCGGCAACGGCGCGCTGGACCTGGCGGATCTGCAGCGGTTGCGCCCCGGCACCATGGTTGCCTCGGTCACCTCGGCGGACGACGAGTTTGCGTTCTGTCTCTCCCAACTGCCCTGGCCGAGCGAAGAGGTGTGCCCCCACGTGCTGGCGCTGACCCGCCCGGACGGCAGCACCATCTTTCTGCTCAACCGGGGCGAGGCGGTCAACTTCGTCCACGGCGCCGTCATCGGCGAATATGTCTACCTGGTGCTGGCGGAGATCATCGAAGGGGTGCGCCAGCTGGCGTTGCAGCCGCTTGCCCCCGGCCTGTTTGACCTGCCGCAGTCGACCATGCGCACCATTGCCCGCCACTGGCTGGCCGACTTCCACGGGGTCACCCAGTGAGCCTCTTTTTTCTTGCCGCCATTGATGGAGTGACCACATGAGCGAGACGACCTTGTCCGCCCCCAAACCCCGCATCGAGATCCGCTACTGCACCCTCTGCCGCTGGATGCTGCGCGCCGCCTGGCTGGCCCAGGAGCTGCTCTCCACCTTCGACAGCGAGCTGGGTGAGGTGGCGCTGGTGCCGGCCAGCAAGGGGGAGTTTCGCATCCTGGTGGACGGGGTGCAGGTGTGGGATCGGGTGGCGGACGAGGGCTTCCCCGAAGCCAAGGAGATCAAGCAACGGGTGCGCGATGTCATCGTCCCCGAGCGCGATCTGGGCCATGCCGATCGCAAACCGACTGCAGAGTAAACCGCAGCATCAATGACAAAGAGAGGGAGGCGCAGGCCTCCCTCTCTCGTTGTGGCGTCCGCTCAACGGTCGGCAGCTGTGCCCGGCTTATCTTCGGCGGGGAGGCCGATATAGCGGGCCCGCTTGTGGGGCTTGAGGCGGCTCACATCCACCCACACCAGGCCGTCGATGCAGTGGTTGAAGTCGGGGTCGATACCGAAATCCATGAACTGCACGCCGCCCGGCTCACACAGCTCGGAGTACTGCTTGTAGAGGGTGGGGATGGCGCAGCCCAGGTTGTCGAGGCGAGCCTTGAGCTCCTTGAGATCGGCGCCGTAATCCAGCCCGGCAAACAGGAGCGGTGTGGCGGGGTAGGGGCGGCGGGAGGGGGCGAGCGCCAGTTCGGGGGCAAAGTGCTGGCGATAGAAGCTCACCAGCAGATCCTTGGCCGCCGCCGGCAGGCTGCCGGAGAGCGACACCGGGCCGAACAGGTAGCGGTAGTCGGGATAGCGGGCCAGATAGGCGCCGATGCCAAACCAGAGGTAATCGAGCCCCCGCTTGCCCCAGTAGGCAGGCTGGATGAAGCTGCGGCCAAGCTCGATGGCAAGCTCCAGCCTGGGCAGTAGCTTCTCTTCAAAGCCAAACAGGGTGTGGCTGTAGAGGCCGTCGAGCCCCTTGCTGGCCAGCAACTCGGCCACCGGGGCGAAACGGTAGGCGCCGATGATCTCGAGCCTGGCCGGATCCCAGAGAATGAGGTGGTGATAGTCATCATCGAAGGCGTCGAGATCCCGCCGTCTGCCGGAGCCTTCCCCCACCGCCCGAAAGGCGATCTCCCGCAGGCGCCCCAGCTCGCGCAGGATCACCGAGTGACTCAGCTCGTGGCGTCGGTAGAGGTAGATCCCCTGACCGTCCGGGGTATGGCCGAGGGCCTCGCAGGATTCGATGGCCTGCTTGAGCTGGCGGCGCTCCTCCGGCAGGGCGATGGGGGCTTCGGTGGCTAGCAAGCCCCGCTTGCCACGCCCGATGCGATAGAGGTGGCTGCGCACCAGCCGGGCTGCGCTTTTGGCGGGCAGCTCCTGCACCCCGCTCACCGGAATGCGGGCACCTATGGTGATGGCGATGCGCTTGCCCTGCTGGCGAAACAGCTGCTTGACCAGCAACAGCCCGGCCCAGTCGTTGTTGAGCCAGGCGGCGAGATAGAAGGAGAGCCCATTGCGCCCGTCCAGATGGATCGGCACCAGCGGGGTGCGGGTGCGCTGGGCCAGCTTGATGAAGCCTGATTGCCAGGGGCCGTCCTTGACCCCCTTGGGGCCGAGGCGCGACACCTCGCCGGCGGGAAAGATCACCAAGGCCCCTTCTCCCGCCAGGTGTTCCCCCATCGCCAGGATGGCGCGCCTGTCTGTCTTGCCCCCCAGGTTGTCCACCGGCAGCAGCAGGGGTCGCAGTGGCGTCAGCTGGGCCAGCAACTGGTTGGCCACTATCTTGACGTCCGGCCGGATGCGGCCGAGCAGGCGCAGCAGGGCCAGCCCGTCGAGGGAGCCGATGGGGTGGTTGGCGACTATGATGACCCGGCCACTGGCCGGAATGTGCTCGAGCTGGGCCTCGCTCACCCGGTAGTCGAAGTCGAGCTCGGTCAACGCCTGCTCGACGAAGTCGAGTCCGCGCAGATGGGGGTGGCATGCGGCGAAGCGTTGAAACGCCTGCTCGTGCAGCAGCCAGCGCAACCCTTGTCGAAGCAGGGGGCGTAGCAGGTCGTTGGCCGACAGGCGGGGCAGGTGTTGTTGTAGCAGGGCATCGACACTGAACATGGGCTGGGCTCCGATGAGTCGTTGCCCTAGCGTGACGCCCTTTTGTTCCCGCCCCATGGCAGCGGGATGACAGTTTGATGGCAAAGAGGGGGAGCCGGTTAACCGGCTCCCCCTCTTTGGTCATGCTTTGGTCATGGCGGTAACGATGGCCGGTCTAGTCGCGCCAGGCCGAAGTCAGGCGCACCAGCTCCACCAGGGTGGCGACCGCTTTCTCCATGGATTGCAGCGGGATGAACTCGTGCTTGCCGTGGAAGTTGTGGCCACCGGTGAAAATGTTCGGGCAGGGCAGACCCATGAAGGAGAGCCGGGCTCCGTCGGTGCCGCCGCGAATGGGTTTTATCTTTGGCGCCACGTCGGCGGCCAGCATGGCGGCCTTGGCCAGCTCGACAATGTGCATGTGCGGCTCGATCTGGCTGCGCATGTTGCGATAGCTGTCGGTCAGGGTGAGCTCGATGCGCGCTTTTGGCGCCTCCAGCTGCAACGAGGCGACCCGCTCCTTGAGCTGGGCCTTGCGGGCGGCAAAACCCTCGTCGTCGAAGTCGCGGATGATGTAGTGCAGGCTGGTCTCCTCCACTGTGCCGTTCATCTGGGCCAGGTGGAAGAAGCCCTGATAGCCGTCGGTGCACTCCGGGGTCTGCTCGGCGGGCATGGCGGCGTGGAAGCGGGCGGCCAGGGTCTGGCTGTTGATCATGCAGCCCTTGGCGGTACCGGGGTGCACGTTGTTGCCGATAAAGCGCACGGTGGCGCTGGCGGCGTTGAAGTTCTCGTATTCGAGCTCACCGAGCTCGCCGCCGTCCACCGTGTAGGCCCAGCGGGCCGGGAAGCGGTCCAGCGGGAAGCGGTCGGCGCCGCGGCCTATCTCCTCGTCCGGGGTGAAACCAAGCCAGACATCACCGCGAGGGATCTCGGGGTGGGCCAGCAGGTGGTCGATGGCGGTGAGGATCTCGGCGATGCCCGCCTTGTCGTCGGCCCCCAGCAGGGTGGTGCCGTCGGTGGTGATGAGATCCTGGCCCAGGTAGTTTTTCAGGAAACGGTAGTCGCGAATGGCCAGCACCTCGTCACCCTTGCCCAGGCAGATGTCCCCCCCCTGATAGTTTTCGATGATCTGGGGCACCACGTGCGCCGCCTCGTAGTCGGCGGTATCCATGTGGGCGATGAGGCCGATGGCCGGCGCGTCCGGCTGGTTGCCCGGCAGGCAGGCGGTGAGGTAGCCGTGCTCGTCCAGGGTGACCTGGCTCAGTCCCATCTGCTGCATCTCGTCGCACAGGGCGCGGGCGAAGACCAGCTGTCCCTCGCTGCTGGGGCAGACGGGATTGGTCGCATCGGAGCGGGTATGAAAAGTCACGTAACGCAGAAAACGCTCAAGCAAGGTATCCATTGGCAAGCCTCAAACCTGTGGTGGAGGGTCATTGTGGCCAATCTGGCGGCGGGGCTTTTTGCGTCAGCGCAGTTTTTGCCACATTTTTTGGCGAAGATCGGGGTGGAAAGGTGTAAGGTGGTTGAGGCTGTGGTTGTTGATATCAATAACAGCATAAAATGGTCCATCAACCGCATTTTTAAGCGGCTTGTGATGGGACTCATTTTTCCGTCAATGCCCTTGGTGGCAGGGGAGGGGCGAGGGCGGGCCAGACGGGGTTATTTTCAGGGTGAAAAAGGGCGCGTGGCGGGACTTCTTCCCCCGCTTGCCAGGCCCGCTGGCAACAAGATTTGATCGCCTTATGAAAAGCTGTTTTTGAACACTATTTTTTATTGTCACCGCTGGCGGTAAGTGTGTACACTCCGCGCCGATCCAAGGGCAACCCTGAGCAGGCAGAGGCCGCCAGACTCCCGCAGGATCATACGCCTATAGGGCGAGGCACGCAGAAACGACAGACACTGCTAGGGTATGGTTTCTTTAATACCGGTTAGGCTCCGGTATCAGGGAGAACAACGGACTCTCATTTTCCGGCTGACCGAGTGAGCCATCGGCTCATCATCTTCCCTTGTCATGGGCGGTCACTGGCGGTGAGCTGGCTGTGGTTGTTGTCGTCTATCAACACGCTTGCGTGCTGACGCCTTCGCATCTCTTCCTTGAAACCCTCCCCTGCTGTCGTGACGGCTGCCGAATGATGAACGAACGACGTGGCTGATGTCGTTTGTCATCAAAGTACCGCGGCGCTGGTTGCAGCACCGCATACCGTTGAGCTTGATGTAAAGCCACCAGCCCCACATCAAGACTCGTTACTTCCCCAAGATCCACCAGGCAGCCTAGGCTTGCCGCGATGAACCAGGGAGGTGGCGACAGGTGAACGTTCAGGTCAACCCGCGGCGTCAACGCCCGGTGCCGGACGTCTTGCCTTGCTCGCCCGCAGGCCGCTTCGGCGCGCCACACCTGCTCATCGATGGTCTGGATGTGATTGAGGGTAACGAAGGCGGCCACCGGCCGCTCATTTGCGAGGCATAGCCCATGACTAACTGGTCCAGCAAGGACTCCTTGAAGGTCTACAACGTTCCCTACTGGGGTGCGGGTTTTTTCAACATCAATGACGCCGGTCATGTGACCGTCGCTCCCGACAAGTCACGCCCTGACGCACAGATCGTGCTCTCCGATGCCATCGAACAACTGCGTCAATCCGGGCTGACCACTCCGGTACTGCTGCGTTTCCCCGACATCCTCAAGAGCCGGGTCGATGCGCTGTTCAACGCTTTCGGTCAGGCCATCGAGAAGTCAGGCTATGAAGGGGACTACCTGTGCGTTTACCCGATCAAGGTAAACCAGCAGCGTCGCGTCATCGAGACCATCAGCCAGTCCTACAGCGACAAGCCCCGGCTTGGCCTGGAAGCTGGTTCCAAACCGGAGCTGCTGGCCGTGCTGTCCCATCACCATGAGCAAGGCTCGGTGATCGTCTGCAACGGTTACAAAGACCGCGAATATATCCGCCACGCCCTCTTGGGCAATCTGATGGGCCACAAGGTCTACATCGTGGTGGAGAAGCCCTCCGAGCTGGAAATGGTGCTGGACGAGTCAGCTCGCCTCAACATCAAGCCCAACATCGGGGTGCGTGCCAAGCTCGCTTCCACCGGCTCCGGCATGTGGGAATCGAGCGGCGGCTCCATGTCCAAATTCGGTCTGTCCGCCTCCCAGATCCTGGCGCTGATCGAGCGTCTGCGCGGCCTGGGCAAGCTGGACTGCCTGCAGCTGCTGCACTTCCATCTGGGTTCCCAGATCGCCAACATCCGCGACATCCAGGGCGGTATCCGCGAGTGCGGCCGTTTCTACGCCGAACTGCGTCGCCTCGGTGCCAACATCGAAGTGGTTGACGTGGGTGGCGGCCTGGGCGTGGACTACGAGGGAACCCGTTCCCAGAGCCACTGCTCCGCCAACTACAGCCTCTCCGAGTACGCCAACAACGTGGTGTGGGGCATTGGCGACGTGTGCCGCGAGTTCGACCTGCCGCACCCGACCATCATCAGCGAGTCCGGCCGTGCCCTGACCGCTCACCACGCCGTGCTGGTCACCAACATCATTGGTGCCGAAGGGGTGGAGATGAACGACATCAGCGCACCGGACGAGGATGCGCCCACCATTCTGCAGAACATGTGGAAAGGGTGGCTGGACCTGCGCGGCGAAGATCCCTCCCTGCTGGAGATCTTCCACGACTCGGTGGCAGACCTGGGCGACGTCAATACCCAGTACACCATGGGTCTGCTCAACCTCGAGCAACGCGCCTGGGCCGAGATGCTGCACCAGAACACCTGTCTGGCGCTCAAAGAGATGCTCAACCCGGTCAACCGCAACCACCGCGCGCTGGCTGACGAGCTCTCCGAGAAACTGGCTGACAAGTGCTTTGCCAACTTCTCCCTGTTCCAGTCCCTGCCGGATGCCTGGGGTATCGGTCAGGTGTTCCCGGTGATGCCGCTGGCCGGCCTCGAGCGTCCGCTCACCCGCCGCGGTATCCTGATGGACATCACCTGTGACTCCGACGGTCAGGTCGAGCACTACGTCGACGGTCTGGGTGTGGAAAGCACCCTGCCGATGCCGGTCTACGGCGAGAACGAAGAGTGCCATGTCGGCTTCTTCCTGGTGGGCGCCTATCAGGAGATCCTCGGCGATCTGCACAACCTGTTCGGTGACACCCACTGCGCGGAAGTGTGGCTGGACGAGGAAGGCAAGATGGACATTCGCAACGTGGTGCGCGGCGACACCGTCGACCAGCTGCTGCGTTACGTCAACATCGACCCGTCCGTCATTCGCGAGAACTATCAGCGGATCGTCTCCCACCCGGCGCTGGACGACGCGGCTCGCAAGGCCCTGCTCGAAGAGCTGGAGCTGGGTCTGCAAGGCTACGCCTACCTGGAAGACGAATAAGCGCCCGCGCTGGTTCGTTGCCCCGATGGCAGCAAAGAAAAGGGAGGCAGATGCCTCCCTTTTTTCATGTCTGGGCGCTCATGAGCCCAGGGCCAGGTGCAAGTCGTGCTGCAACTGCCGGCCCTCCTCGCCCGGCATGGCAACCACCCCCAGCCGCAGCGCCTCCTCTATGGTGAGGGTGCCGGCCAGCAGGGCGTCGAGGGCCGCCTCGCTTAGCAGCATCATCCGATCCTTGGGGTGCGGGCCGGCAGTATGGAGCTGGAGCAGCAGTGACTCCTTGCCCCGCAGCCTCGACCAGAGCCCGGAATCGACCAGCAGGATGGAGACGCCGCCCCTGACGCCGGCCTGCTGGAAGCGGCTCTTCAGGGTCTGCAGCCAGGCCTGGCTGCGGGCAAACCCCGCCTCGCCGGTGAGGCTAGGCAGACGGGCCACCCTCTCATCATTGACCGCTGCCGCGGTCGCCATGGCAACGTCGAGTGCGCCGGGCCAGCTCTGTTCAAACGGATTGGGGTAGAGGGCGTCATAACCGCAGGTCTGCCCCATCCCGGGGATGAGGCAGAGCAGGGTCATGCACACGCGCAGGGTGCGTCGCATCATGGGGTCACTATGTTGAACCAGAAGTTGAACTTGTCGAGCAGGCCGACGAAGTCGCTGAAGGTCTGCGGGTTCCCCTGAACCTTGATCTCGCCGCTGGCGATCTTCTGCTCCAGAGTGCCCTGGCCCAGCTGGATGTCGTCCAGGGTCTGCTTGCTCAGGGTGAGGGTGACATCCGGCTTGGCGGCATAGTGGGTGGTGTGATTGAGTACGGCGTTCTCCAGGCTCAGGGTGTGTTTCTCCCCTATGTCGGTGAAGTCCATGTTGATGACCATCTTCTTGCCGGCCGCTTTCTCCGGATTGATCCGCACCGCCAGATAGTCGAACAGCATGCTGGGGCTCATGGCGCGAATGGTGTCCGGCGAGGCGGTGACGGTACCGCCAGCGGTGGGCACGCCGTTGCGCAGCTCATAGGCCCCCTGCAGATAGACGGAGCGCCATGGGCCGGACTCGGCCTGATAGCCCAGCTGCTCGAGCGCATCGGCCAGCAGCAGCTTGCCCTCCTGATTGTTCGGGTTGGCGAACACCAGGTGCTTGAGCACTTCCGCGACCCAGCGATATTCCCCCTTGTCGAACGACGCCTTGGCTTTCTTCAGCAGCGCCTGCTCACCGCCCATGAACTCGACGTATTTGGGACCGACCATCTCGGGTGGCAGGTTGTCCAGATCGGAGGGGTTGCCGGAGTACCAGCCCATGTAGCGCTGATAGACGGCCCGGCTGTTGTGGCGCAGGGTGCCGTAGTAACCGCGGTTCGGCCAAAAGTCGTTGAGCTCGGGGGGCAAGGCAATCTTCTCCGAAATCTCCTCACCCGTGTAGCCCATGTTCATCAGCCGCACCGACTGGTCGTGGATGTACTTGTAGAGATCCCGCTGCTTCTTGAAGTAGTCGACGATGCTGGCATTGCCCCAGCGCGGCCAGTGGTGGCTCTGGAACTTGACCTGGGCCTGGTCGCCCCAGGTCTCGATGGTCTCGTTGAGGTAGCTGGACCACTTGAGGGCATCACGTACCTGGGCGCCGCGCAGGGTGAGGATGTTGTGCATGGTGTTGGTGGTGTTCTCGGCCATCCAGAGCGCCTTGCTGTCCGGGAACCAGGTGTTCATCTCGGCCGGCGCTTCGGTGCCCGGGGTCATCTGGAAGACCATCCGCACGCCGTCCAGGGTGACCTCTTCCCCACTCTTGGTGATGAAACGGGTCGGCAGCAGCAGGGAGGGCACGCCGGTGGAGGTAGTCTGCCCCAGGCCGCCATTCACGCCTCCCTGGGCATTGCGCGGCAGCAGGGCGCCATACATGTAGACGGCGCGGCGGGCCATGGCGTTGCCGGCGATGACGTTTTCCGAGACCGCATGCTCGGTGAACCCTTCGGGGGCGATGATCTGAACCCCGTTCTTTTTCACCTCGTCCGGCGAGTTGAAGAGGCCGGCGGCCCCGCCGTAGTGATCCACGTGGGAGTGGCTGTAGACCACGGCAGTGACCGGCCGCTCGCCCAGGGTCTTGTTGATGAAGGCGAGGGCAGCCTTGGCGGTCTGCGGCGAGATCAGCGGGTCGAAGACGATCCATCCCTTGTCACCCTGGATGAAGGTGATGTTGGAGAGATCGAAGCCGCGGATCTGGTAAATCTTGTCGGTCACCTTGAACAGCCCGTACTCCATGTTCAGCTGGGCATTGCGCCACAGGCTCGGGTTGACGGTATCCGGCGCCGTCTTGTCCAGGCCGATGTAGGTCTTGTATTGCTCCAGATCCCACACCACGTTGCCCTGCTCATCCTTGATGGTGAGGGTATCCGGTTTGGCGATGAAGCCGCGCCGGGCGTCCTCGAAATCCTGCTTGTCGTTGAATGGCAGGGTGTGCAGCACATTCTGGTTGGCCTGGATGGTAAATTCGCTGGCCGGCTTGGGGTTGATGACGGCCCAGGCCGGCTGCAACAGCAGGGAGCCGGAGAGCCATAGGGTGACAATGGTGTGCGTCGAGAACTTGAGCTTCATCTGTCTTTCTCCAGATTGTGGTGGGCAGGCAGGACCAAGTGTAGTCAGACTCTGATGCCTCCCAGTAATAAACAGGGTGAGTGACGGGTAGCCGAGATGACGCCAGCCATGGCTGGCGCTATCCGGACCCGGAGTGAAACGTTGGGCGAGAGATGCCCCCTGACGACATGTCCCATGAACATGGTCAGCATCGCTTGGTTAGTCGGGCGTTGCGGCATTGCGCCGAGGGCACGGCAACGGGGTCGGCACCAGAGTAGTCAAGCCGGCCGCAACAATCATGGCAGCCGGCAATAAACGACAGTTAAGCGGTGGTTAAATGAGGAGGGTCAGCTTGCGGCAATCAGGTGCAGTTGGCGGATAAACCACTGGAGGGCGGGATCCCGGCCCTGCGCCTGGTGCCAGCTGATGTAGACGGGACAGTGGCTGGAGGCCCAGGGCAGCGGAAAATCCTTGAGCCGCAGGGTGTCGCGCACCTGTGCGACATGCCACTGGCTGACCACGCAGAGCCACTCGGTCTGGCTGACCAGGGAGAGGGCGGTGAGCAGGGCGTTGCTCTCGTAGGCAATCTTGCGGGGGGGCAGGGCCTGCTCGCTGAGGCTGCGGATGACCCAGTCGTCCTTGCGGCGCACATCCCAGACCACGTGCTCCTCGGCAAAGAAGGTCTCGAAGTCGAGGCTCTCCCCGATGCGCGGATGATCGGCGCGACAGGCTACCCTGAGCTCCAGGGTCAGCAGGGATTCGTTGCAAAAGCCGGTCTCTTCCAGCGCCGTGCTGGCCAGCACCAGGTCGATGTTGCGAAGGCGCAGCGCCTGCTGACGCAGATGCTCTTCAAACATGCCGGGCACCGACTCCACCCGGCAGTGGGGCGCCACCCTGGCCAGATGGGCGAGCAGCGCCGGCAACAGCAGGAGATCGAGGTCCGGGTGGCTGGCGATGCGAAAGATACGCTGGCTGGTGAGGGGATCGAACGCCTGATTGAGCAGCAGGGAGCGTTCCATGGTATGCAGGGCGGTGCGGATCTCCCGGTGCAGGGCGAGGGCACGGCTGGTGGGGATGATCCCGCGGCCATCGCGGCGAAACTGGGGCTCGCCGATGAGATCGCTGAGCCTGCGAATGGCCTGACTGATGGCGGCGGGGGTCATCTCCAGGCTGGCGGCGGCAGCCGATACTCCCTTCTCGGTCATGACGCGATCGAAGATGCGAAACAGGTTCAGATCTATGTGGGAGTGGCTCATCTATGCCTCCTCTGTGGGCCTGGTCGTGTGGCGCCAGACGCTGGCTGTCGCCGGGCCCTGCCATGGGGTGAAGGGCGCCTGAGGGGCTGCGCAGGATCCGCTGCCCCAGCTCACATTGTGGCGGGCGTGGCTGACTGAGAACTTAACGAGCAGCATATGACCATTGCTGAGGCAGAAGAAGCGCCTTTCGGGGCTCTTTTACCGAGAAATGGTGGCGTCGGCAACCTGGCTTGATCTGCATCAAGTTTGTAACGCTCTGGTTACTTTACGGTCGAAAAAGGATGTGGGTAGTAGGTAACAGAAGGATGGATGTATGGAACTTGAAAGGGACCCGAGATGTTATACCGACGTCTGTATCGACGGTAAGTGGTATCACTATGACCACTGCAGCACGCACGTTTACATGCTGATGGGAGGGGCGGCGCCGAGCATGACGCTGGCTTATGAGCCCAGCAGCGAGGAGGAGTTGATCGAGATGCTCCGCCAGCTCGCCTGCGGTTGAACCATATTGCTGCGGCCATCGGCAGCTTGCCGATGGCCGCGCTTCATCTACTTACTCAATTGCCCCGGTTTTGCCCCCGCAGTGTCTTGCCGAGCGCCTGCACGGCGACGGCCGCGGCGTAACCGGCGTCCGACTTGCCTAGCTCATCGGCCACGTAGAGGAAGTTGGAGCCATACTTCTCCACCGACTCGCGCGGGTTGGCCGCGTCGATGAAATCCTCTTCTATCTCGAACCCCTGCGCCAGCAGCGCGGCTTTCTCAATCAGAAAGGTGGGGGAGGCCATGTCGATAAAGGTGTACTGCTGCCGGTTGGAGGCCGGGATAGAGAAAAACTGGTACTTCGCCATTTGCGATACCTCGCTTGAACTTGTGTGTCGTAATGCGAGCTTCCTCTCGTCGAACTGCCTCTCGGGCGTCGAACTGATCCCCGGGCCTGTTGCAGGCAAAAAGGTAACGTTCGAATCTTGTTGTGGCTGCAGATTACCCCGCTTGCATCTCATTGCACAATGGCTAGTCGATACTTTTTTCGCCAAGAAAAACAATGCAGCCTGACGGTCTGAATTTGCAAAAAAAGCCAGCCCGGCAAGGGGCTGGCGTGGGTGACGGGCGCCGGCTCAGAGTACGAAGCTTTGCACCATGGCACGCAGCTGCTCAGTGAGCTGGTGGATCTGGCGGGCGGCGTCGCGGGCCGCGTTGGCTACCTGCAGCGCCTCGTCGCTGCCATCGGAGATGCGCACCACGTTGCGCTCTATCTCGTTGACCACAGCCCCCTGCTGCTCGATGGCGCTGGCAATGACCGAGTTGGTGTCGACCATGCTGCCCACCCGTTCGGTGATGGCGCCAAAGGCCTGTTGGGCCTCCTGGGCCAGACCGACCCCCTCCTGCGCCTCGCGGCTGGCTGCGGACATGGCGCTGACCGAGGCACGGGCGCCGGTTTGCAGCTGCTCGATCATCTGCTGGATCTCGACCGTGGCCCCCTGGGTGCGACTGGCCAGCGAGCGCACCTCGTCGGCCACCACCGCGAAGCCGCGCCCCTGCTCGCCGGCGCGGGCCGCCTCGATGGCGGCGTTGAGGGCCAGCAGGTTGGTTTGCTCGGCGATGCCGCGGATCACCCCGATGACGCCACCAATCTGGCTGCACTGCTGCTCCAGCTGGCCGATGGCCTCGGCGGTGCGCAGCACCTCGCGGTTGATGTGGTCGATGGCGGTGATGGTACGCTCGACCACCGCCTCGCCCTGACCCACCACGGCATGCGCCTCCTGGGTCATGCGGGCGGCCTGCTGGGCGTTGCCTGCCATGTCGTGGGAGGTGGCGGCCAGCTCCTTGATGGCGGTAGCCACCTGGTGGGTCTCCCCTTGCTGATCGGCGATCACCTCCTGGGAGCGGCAGGTCCGTGCTTCGATGTCGGTGGCGCTCTCCACCACGCTGACGCCGTTCTCCCGTACCCGCAGCATCAGGGTACGCAGGGTCTGCAGGGTTATGTTGTAATCCCGGCTGATGGCCGCCAGCTCATCCTGGCCGACGATTTCGATCTGCTGGCCGAGATCCTGGGCGTTGACCCGGGCGGCGATCTCCCGCACCCGACCCACGGTGGCGCGCAAGGAGAGATAGGCGCCGATCATCAGGTAGAGATAGACCAGCAGGATGGCGGTCAGCGGCCCGGTCACCCACCAGAAGTGGCGCTGGTTGGCGGTCATGCGCTGGTGCAGATCCGCCTCTAGTCGCTGGCGCACCTGACCCGCCAGCGCCGTGATGGCGGCATCCAGCCCATCCCCCAGCGCCAGCACCTCCTGGCTGGAGAGCTGCACCTGCTGATCCTTCATCATCTTGCTTTCCAGGGTGTCGACCCCCTGATGGGCCTGCTGCAACAGGGCGTCGGTCTGCTGGCCCAGCTCGCTGCGATAGGCGGGCGCCATTTCATAGAGCAGGGTCAGGTCGGCCTCCAGCTCCTGCAGGGTGGCGTTGATGAGGTCGAGGCGAAAGCGCAGGGCGCTATACCCCTGCGCCTGAAACAGGCCGAAGTCGGCGATGGTGGCGGCCCGATCCCGAACCTGGGCCAGCAGGTCGCGCAGCTGCGGCAACCGCTCGCTGGCGAGCACCACCATGTAGTAGGTGCCGAGCGCGGGATCCTGCACCAGGCTGCTGGCGGCGGTAATGCTCTTGTAGAGGTGGCGCACCTCGGTCAGCAGCTTGTCGTGGCGCAGGTTGCTCTGATCCACCTCGAGTCCGAGCGCCTCGTTTTGCAGGCCGGCCCAGCCCTGGGCGAGGGCATCAAAGGTGGGGTTTTGCTGTCCACTGGCGGCAAAGGCGGCCAGGCTCGCATCGACGGCCCGGGCCGCGGCCTTGACCTCCTCTTCGTCGACCGGATTCTGCTCATAGCCGTGCCGGGTGACCAGGTTGCGATGGCTCAGCAGGGCCTGCTCGATGGCGGGCAGCGGTGCCAGCTTGACCACGCCGGCCAGCTCCTTGCGGGCCTGGGCATTGTCGTCCTGCAGCCGGCCCAGCAGGTTGGTCATGCTGTAGGCGAGCGGCAGCAGCATCAGGCATGACCAGAGCAAAAACTTGTATTTGAAGGAGAGCTGATTGCCGAGCCGGATGGCGGGCATGAATATCCATTTCATATGAAGCCTCGGGCCCCGAGGGGGGCGTGTAGCGGGATGGCTGGATATTACTCCTCGCCGGGGAGGCTCGGTTGGAAGGGCGGTGGAAGTTGTGATCCTCTTGGCTTTTTCACTCAGGAAGGGGGCTGAATGGGTCAAACAGGCGGGCCACCCTCAGGGTGGCCCGCCGCCGATGGCACAGGGTGCCGGCAGATCAGTTGAAGGCGAGGAAGGGCGAGACGCAGAGCAGCAGGCCGGTGACGATGATGATGTAGAGGGAGACCCCCTTGTACTTGTGCAGCGCCGGCACCTGATAGACCAGGTAGGCCGGGATGAGGCAACCCACCATGCCGAAGATGGGGCTGCAGATGGAGGTGAAGCTCAGCACCGGGGCGTTGAGCACGATGGCCCCCCAGGAGAGCAGCACGGTGAACACCATGATGCCCTTGCCCACCAGCCCCTTGTTGATGCGATCTTCCGGCATCACCCGGCGCAGCAGGTTCATCGCCAGCCCCTGGCAGGCTTCACGAAAGCCCAGATAGACGCCGAAGTAGGCGGTCATCACCGCGAAGATGTTGAGGGTCAGGCTCAAGAGTTTGAGGGTCTGGCCCGGCATGCCCTGGGCCACCATGGCCAGCGCCGAGATGTTCTCCTCGGAGGCCTTGACCGCCTGCTCGTGGCCCATGGCCAGGGTGAAGGAGACGGCGTAGAAGAACACCACCACGAACAGGATGCCGAAGGCGATGTTCATGGCGCGCATCGCCTTGAAGCGGGCCACTTCCAGGGATTTTTCCCGGGAGCGGTAGGAGATCACCATGGGGCTCAGGCTCTGGATGAAGAGAATGGAGGTGAGGGTGAAGGGGAGCATGACGATGGCATCCTTCAGCCAGTCACCGCTGGCCGGCATGGCGGTGATGTTGGCGGCATCCCACTTGCCCACCATCATCAGGCCGAGCACTGCCACCACGCTGATCTTGGTCAGCACCATGAAGGTGGAGATCTTGAACAGCAGGTTCTCGCCGCGCGAGGCCAGCGCCACCAGGGCGCAGATCAGCACCAGCCCGTAGAAGGGATTCTCGGAGAGCAGTTGCTGGGTGACCCCGAAGCTTTGCAGGAAGGAAGCGCTGTCATTGGTGATGGCGGTGGAGTAGACGAATACCCAGATCACCAGCATCACGAAGTAGAGGGCCCCGAGCAGCACGCCCCAGTTCTTGCCGAGGTAGCCGCTGATGACGCTGGGGTAGTCCTTGCACTCGGGCGAGGTGGCCAGGGTATTGATGAAGAGGCGCTGGAACATGTACATGGCCGGGTAGCCGATCACCGCCGACAGCAGAAACACCCACAGCCCCATCAATCCTACCTGCACGGGCAGGAAGACGATCCCTGCCCCGATGGCCATGCCGATGCTCATGATGACCCAGCCCCAGTCGGTGCTGTCAAAACGAACCGCTTCTTTCCATTCCAGCGTGCCCATTACGGGCCGGGTGAGTGTCGTACTGTGCGCGTCCATAAAATACCTTGTTTTTGTAGGGGTAAAAATCAAGTGCAAATATAGTTGAATAAAAAGTGGCAAAACAATGCCTTTTATCGCTCTTTTACCCAAAAAGGGAGGATGATCACGCTTTCCATTTGCACTATTACCGAATTTATCGCTGTTTTTGCAGGTTTTTGTTGAATGAAATGATTAATGAGCAAATAATGTTGAACAAGACAAGACTGTTGATTACAAATGATTGCAAAAATAATTGCATTTTAAGGAGTGGCGATATGAAAAAGATCATAGTGGCGGATGCCGCACCCGATGCCATCGGTCCCTACAGCCATGGCACAGCCTATGGCGACCTCATCTTTACCTCCGGCCAGCTGCCGGTGTGCAAACAGCAGGGCGGCGTGGTGGATGGGGGCATCGAAGCCCAGAGCCGTCAGGCGCTGGAGAACCTCAAGCATGTCTTGGAGGCCGCTGGCGGCAACCTGGATACCGTGCTCAAGACCACCTGCTATCTCGCCGAAATCAGTGATTTTGCCGCGTTCAACGAGGTTTATAAACGCTATTTCCTGAAAGATTGTCCGGCCCGCAGCTGCTTTGCCGTGAAGGATCTGCCGATGGGTGTCAGGGTGGAAGTGGAAGCGATCGCTCACATCGCTGGTTAATGTTGATAGAAAGGGTGTTCTGATGAAGCAAGCGTGGCAGCAGTATCTGCAGATTATTCAACAGGTTGTCAAACCGGCGCTGGGCTGTACCGAGCCCATCGCCGCCGCTTATGCCGCCGCCGTCGCCGCCCGGCAACTGGGCTGCAAGCCCGTCCGGCTGGAGGTGGTGGTGTCGGACAACCTCTACAAGAACTCCATGGGGGTCTATGTGCCGGGCACAGGCAAGATTGGGCTGGCCATTGCCGCTGCCGCCGGCGCCATCGGCGGCAACGCCGAGGCCGGGCTGGAGGTGCTGGCTGCCATCACGCCGGCCCAGGTCGCAGAGGCGCAGGCGCTGATCGATGCAGGCCAGGTGCAGGTGAGCCGCACCTCGGCCCCCGAGTTCATCTATTGCCGGGTCCGCTTGCTGGGCCTTGATGCAGAGGGCACCGAGCACAGCGCCGAGGTGACCCTGTGCGGCGGCCATACCCGCATCGTCGAGCAGCGCCGCAATGATGAAGTGACCTTCACGGCCGAGCAGGGTCAGGGCGGCGCCACCGGCGCCATTTGCGACGGGGTCGATATCAGCATCGCCGCCATTCATGAGTTCGCCACCCAGGTGGAGTTCGAGCAGATCCGCTTTATCCTGCAGGCCTCCGAGCTCAACGGCAAACTCTCCGACGAGGGGATGAACAACCCCTACGGCCTCGAGATCGGCCGCACCATGCAGCAGAACATCCAGGCCGGCCTCATCGGCGAAGACGTGATGAACCGCATCGTGATGCGCACCGCGGCGGCCTCCGATGCCCGCATGGGGGGCGCCAGCCTGCCGGCCATGAGCAACTTTGGCAGCGGCAATCAGGGCATCGCCGCCACCATCCCGGTGGTGGTCATCGCCGAGCGCTTTGGCGCCAGCGAAGAGCAGCTGGCCCGTGCCCTCATCATGAGCCACCTGGGGGCCATCTACATCAAGTCCCACTATCCGCCGCTGTCGGCCTTTTGCGGCAACACGGTCACCAGCGCGGCGGCGGCCATGGCCATGGTCTATCTGGCGGGCGGCAGTTTTGAACAATCCTGCCACGCCATCCAGAACGTGCTGAGCGACAGCGCCGGCATGGTGTGTGATGGTGCCAAGGCCTCCTGCGCCATGAAGGTAAGCACCTCCTCCGGGGCGGCGGTGCGCGGCTTCCTGATGGCGCTCAACAGCCATGCTGTGTCGGGGCAGGGGATCGTGGCGGGCAACGTGGAGCAGACCATTCGCAACGTGGGCCAGATGGTCAAAGACGGCATGTCTGCCACAGACAGCACCATTATTGATATCATGTCCGCCTGAGTGTCCCTGTCGGCTGCCGCCCTTGCCCGGGTCGGCAGCCCTTTTATAAGGTTTCAATGTGAAGCTGCAAGAGCTGAGTCAGACCGATTTCGAGATCCTCAAGGCGATGGAGATCATCGTGGACGGCATCGCCGCCATGTATGGTCAGCACACCGAGGTGCTGCTGCACAGCCTGGATGCGCGCAATCCGTCGATCATCAAGATTGCCAACGGCCATATCACCGGGCGCAGCGTCGGAGCCCCCATCACCAACCTGGCGATGATGAAACTCAAGAGCGGGCAGGATATCTCCAGCCCTTACATGACCAAGTGCGCCACCGGCAAGACGCTGCGCTCGCTCACCACCGTCATTCGCAACGGCGAGGGGCAGGCCATCGGCTTGCTCTGCATCAACACTGACATGGATGCCCCGCTGCAATCCGTGCTGCGCACCATGATGCCGGAGTGCCTGCACGGCCACGATGGTCACGCTACCCCGGAGGTGTTTGCCCGCAACATCGATGAGGCCCTCAACAGCACCATCGACACCGTCAGTGCCGAGGTGCGCGGCAACGAGGCGGTGCCCCCGTCCCAGAAGACCCGGGTCATGGTCAACCAGTTGCACGAGCTCGGCATCTTCGAGCTCAAAGACAGCGCCCAGATAGCGGCTCGCCAGCTCGGCATCTCGGTTCACTCCATCTACCGCTATCTGCGGGAGATCAAGAAGGGCTGAGCACGGCGCCAGTCGGCATAAACGGGTCAGCAGTGACCCGTTTTGTTTTTTCTTTCCCCCGTCTGCGCCTTGGCTGCCCCGGCACATCTGCTACCATGCCTCTCTTGTTTTTGTTATCTCGTTGAACCTGCTGGAGAAACCATGTCCCGTACCCTCTATCTGCTGCGCCACGGCCAGACCCGTTACAACGCCGAACTGCGACTGCAGGGGCGCTGCAACTCCGAACTGACCGCCAAGGGCGAAGCCCAGGCCCTCGCCATGGGGGCCCGCCTGGCCAAGCTGCTGGCCGAGCCTGCCGACTGGACCCTTTACGCCAGCCCCCTCGGCCGGGCGCGCCAGACCGCGGAGCGGGTGTGCCAGCAGCTTGGCTTGGAGCAAGCGCGTATCGTCTGGGACGAGCGGCTGGTGGAGTTGGGGATGGGAGAGTGGGAGAGTCGCCGGGTACCCGAGCTGCTGGCGGCCCACCCCGAGCTCGATCTGGAGCAGCCGGACTGGTATCTGCAGGCCCCCGAGGGGGAGAGTTTTCAGAGCATTCAGGGCCGGGCCCTGAGCTGGCTGCAGGATGAGCAGATCGCCGAGCGCGCCATCGTGGTCTCCCACGGCCTGTTCGGCGCCATGCTGCGCGGCGCCTATGCGGACCTGGATTACACCACCACCTGGCTGCAGGAGCTGCCGCAGGATGCCTTCTTCAAACTGAGCGGTGGCCGCATCGAGCGGATCCCCTGCTGACCCAGACCAACACGGCTCGCCACTGGCGAGCCGTTTTTTATGAGCGACGAAGGCGCGTTATTCTCGCACCAGCCTGGGTAGCGCCTGATAAAGGGCCTCACGCTTTTGTGCCTGGTTGACGCCATAGTGCAGCTCACGGTGGCAATTAGGGCAGAGCGCCACCGTGTTGCTGATGGTATCCGAGCCCCCTTCGGCGAGTGTGCGCAGATGATGCACCTCTAAAAAGGCCTCCCCCGTGGTGGCATGAAAAGGGGCCGGTTGTGCGCAGCTTTCGCAATGGCCTGCCGCCGTCATCAATACCCAAGCCTTCACCTTTGGATCTCGCCCATAGCCAGGACTGGCTCCATAACGCTGCTTTGGTTCTTGAATGCCTGTGGGCATGGGGAGTGTTGGCTTGGTCTGGTAGCGGCTCACTTGATGCTCAAAGGCAGCCTTGCCGGTATAGGGTTGGCCATCGAGTTCACAGAGCAGGCGCTCTATGATGGGGGCATTGTGGGGGCCCACGTTTTTAGCCGGTTTGAGACCAGATACCCAGGTTCGTCCTAGCAGGGCGCAGATATAAGAGATGTTCTGCATTCGATACTCGAATGCCTTCTCGGTGCGGCCAAACTGGTTAGCGAGTTCGGTGTAATAGCGCTTCTTGACGAAGGGGATGCCATTTTGCTCCATGGTGCGCATCGCCAGGTAGGCGCTGACCGTCGCCCTTAGTTCCTCTTCTGTCCATGACTCGCGCAAAACGGGCTCCTCAGCACTGTTTCTCGGTCGCCTCTCGCCCCCGACATGATCGGGATGGCCCCATCCGAGTTACCTGATATGGCGCGAATCATAATCCAATCGACACCTTATTTCAGCCGTGTTGGCACAATAATGTGTGCACCATCAAGCAATTAGCTGATAGTAAGCAGTAGGCTAGAGTGGGTTCTTTCGTTGAGGACTTAGAGTAGGGGAGTTACAAACGTCAGTTCACCCAGGTCAACCACAAGGAGGTGGTGATGGATCCGGTTTCTTATCTCTTCTCGGCTTATCTCAATCTGGTACAGCAGCAGGTATCGGATATTTATGGCACTGAGCTCAAGTCGCTGGTGGTGGAGTATGAGGGGGAACAAATCCCCTTTGCCTTCCAGTTCTGGCAGCTGCAGCCGAAAAGCGTCTGCCGCAGCTACGAGCAGGATGCACGGCGCTTCAGCCAATGCACCGTCAAGGCGGCGGCGCTATTTGGCAAGCTGTGCGATCAGTTGTCCCGCCAGGACGACAGCCACTCGCAGCAGCCCCAGTATCGCGCTATGTACTGTGCCGCTTCAGTCAACTACCGCCCCATGATCGCCGACATTCGCGAGAGCAAACCGGATGCGGCCCGGCAGGCTGAGCGCGCCTGCAATCAGGCCATTCTGGCCGCGATGGACAGTGATGATGAAACCCTGCTGGCCCAGCGTGATCAGGCGTGTGGTACCCAACAGTGAAAGCCACCGCCGCCTTCACTCAGCTAGCGGCTCTGCTCGACCATCTTTGCGCCATTCGGCACAGTTGCCAGGTGGGCAATTGGGTATGATGAGGGGGCCCACAAGCCAGTCTGTCTGGCCAGCGCTATCGACACACATCAGCCAGGAGGGGACATGATCAGCCATATCGACCATCTGGTATTGACGGTCAGTGACATCGAGCGGGCCGTCGCGTTTTACAGCTCGGTGCTCAACATGGAAGCCATCACCTTTGGGGCGGGGCGCCGGGCCCTGCGCTTTGGCAACCAGAAGATCAATCTGCAACTGCTGGGGCAGGAGCCGCGCAACCGGGCGCAGGTGGGCTCGGGGGATCTCTGCCTCATCACCCGCTGGCCGCTGGAACAGGTCATCGCCCAGCTCCATTGCCACGGGGTGGAGATTGTGGAGGGGCCGGTGACCAAGAGCGGAGCCTGCGGCCCCATCGAGTCGGTCTACTGCCTGGATCCGGATCAAAACCTGATTGAGATCAGCCGCTATCCCTGATGGCGCTTGGCATCGGGTGACGGCCGGTGGATGCCGCCCTGCCTGAGCAAGTACTGAGGGAGCCTACGTCAGCACCATACTGACGCACAGCCGCAACGGGCCCTGGCCAGGGCCCTAGAAGGGAGCCTCGCTCTCCTGCCCATCCTGTAGAAACTGTTCCCGCTCCGCCTGATAGGCGGCCTCGTCTTCGCTGTCCCAGACCGGGGTTGGCTGCTTGCCGGCTGGCGGTTGGGCTGGCGCTGTCAGCGTCTCTATCACCTTCTGCTGCAGATAGGGGTAGAAGGGGTTGGAGGAGGTGCGGGTGAGGGCGCCGGGGTTGACGATCAGCACCCCGCGCTCACCGCGCAGGGCCAACCCCCCCAAATTGATGCCGTATTGCTCGCGCTGCTCGGGCCGTGGCGCCATGCCGTAGAGGGGGTCATCCATCGGGAAGGGCAGGGCCACGTGGGAGAGGGAGTAGATCTCCCTGGGGTAGTCGATGTCGAGGGGCTGGATTTGCTCAGGCCCGCCGCCGGCCGGCAAACTGCTGGCCTGGGTGCGGGTGCTGGCGGGAGCCTGGTTGCCCACCACCGTCAGCCGGTAGGAGAGCGGCGGGCGCGGCAACAGGTGGCTCAGCGCCAATTCGGAGGCGCTGCTCAGCAGCGGGCCAAACAGGGTGCCGCGGTTGATGTCGAACAGCACCAGCTCGCTGCCGTTGGCAGGCAGGAAGTGATAGAGATCGGCGATGATGGAGCGGGTACTGACGGTGTAGTCCATCACCGACTGGAAGGTGAGGGTGGGCGGGAAGGCCGCCAACTCGCCGCTGGCAGCCTGCTCACGCACCTGCTGCTGGATGGCGTGGGTCAGCCGGTAGGACTGGCGCGCGCCGTTGACCGGAAACGAGTTGTACTTGAAGGGGTTGAACTCCGGCATGGTGTCGAGCCAGGCGGCACTGGCAAAGGCGGGCAGCAGGGCGGGCACCGCCTTGAGACCGGCGAAGCGGGCAAAGCGGGTCACCCCTATCATGGGGGAGATAAGCACCAGTCGATCCGGCCTTGTCAGCGTGCCCGTCTTGTCACCTTCCGCATCGAGCGCATATTTCACCGCCAGCGCGCCGCCGTTGGAAAACCCTACCAGATGCAGCGGCAGCGGGCTTGGCGCCAATACCCTGGCCTCGCGTACCGCCAGCCGGGTGGCGGCCAGCCAGGTCTCCCAGTCGATGTCGACCAGCCCGGCCGGCACGGTGCCGTGGCCTGGGATGCGCAGCCCCAGAGCGATGAAGCCCTGCTCGCGGTAGCGCTGGGCCAGGTGGCGCAGGCTGTAGGGGGAGTCGGTCAAACCGTGCAGGAACACCGCCACCCCTTTCACCTCGCCGTTTGGGCGCAGCAGATAGGAGCGGTTCCAGTCAGTCTCAAAATGAGCCGGATTGATGGGGGCGTCCTGATAGTAGCGATTGCTGTCGAGCTGCTGCTCCGGCGGCGTTCTGGCGACGACCTCCCTGGTCACCAGCTCGAACAGCTGCTGTTCGTGGGCCAGATAGGCCTGCCAGTCGCTGTCATCGAGCTGCTCGGCGCTGAGCTCGGGCGGCACCAGGGTGTGCCAGGGTTGCAGCGGTTCGGCCTGCCAGGCGAAGTAGGCGATCAGGGCCCAGCCGAGCAGCAGCAAGCCCAGCAGGCTGAGAAGAAGGCGGCGAACGAGGCGGCGGGTGCGAGCCAGCATGGGATAGTCCTTGGCACTGATAAAAGAGAGGCGGCCCCGCGTCCACGGCGGCCGTACTAAAGCTCGAAAGCTGGCTTAAAGCCTAAGGGAAACAAGATGATAAGTACAGGCAGCAGGCCGGGATGAGGTAGATGAGGGGCGCCAGGAGGTGAGGCTTTGGGCATTGTCCTGGCTGGGGATAAGGCGCTTTCATGGCGGCACTTGACGCCTGCGGCGCCGTTATATGGGGACGCATGGCGCACCGTTTTGGCGTGACGCGGCGCGCATTTTACGGGGCGCTGTGCCGGCCTGCTGCAACTATCCTGCGTGTGCGGCAGAGCAATGTGCTAATGTGCCGGCGTTTTTTGCTGACAAGGCCGACCTCGGCCGGTTTTAAAGATGGAGTGATATGCACAATTTTGACCTGGTGAGCCGGCCATCCCGCGCTCTGATGAGACATGCGCAGGCCGTGGGCCGCTGGCAGGTGACCCATGCTGGCTGATGAATCCATGCGTCTGAACAAATACATCAGCGAGAGCGGCATCTGTTCGCGTCGCGAGGCCGACCGCTTCATCGAGCAGGGCTGTGTCTTCATCAACGGTAAACGGGCCGGGGTGGGGGATCAGGTGTTCGCCGGGGATCTGGTCAAGGTCAACGGCCAGGTGATCGAGCCGCGCGAGGCGGACAGCCTGGTGTTCATCGTGTTGAACAAGCCGGTGGGTATCGTCTCCACCACCGAGGCGGGCGAGAAGGACAACATCGTCGACTTCGTCAACCACAGTACCCGCATCTTCCCCATCGGCCGGCTCGACAAGGACTCTCAGGGGCTCATCTTCCTGACCAACCACGGCGATCTGGTCAACAAGATCCTGCGGGCGGGCAACGATCACGAGAAAGAGTATCTGGTGACCGTGGACAAGCCGGTCACCGACGAGTTTATTCGGGGCATGGGCGCCGGGGTGCCGATCCTGGGTGCCGTCACCAAGAAGTGCAAGGTGAAGAAAGAGGCGCCGTTCGTGTTTCGTATCACGCTGGTGCAGGGGCTGAACCGCCAGATCCGCCGCATGTGCGAGCACTTCGGCTTCGAGGTGACCAAGCTCGAGCGTATCCGCATCATGAACGTCAGCCTCAAGGGGCTGCCGGTGGGCGAGTGGCGCGATCTCGACGGTGACGAGCTGATCGAGCTGTTCAAGCTGATTGAAGACTCCTCCTCCGAGGTGAAACCGGCCAAGGGGGCGCAACCGGGCAATGCCCAGGGTGGCAAACCCAAGGTGCCTGCGGCGCAAGGCAGCAAGTCGGCACCGGGCAAGAAGCCACGGCGCGACGACGATCACGAGATTGGCGGTCGCCCCAACGTGC
The DNA here is from genome assembly GCF_002285935.1 of Aeromonas dhakensis. NCBI lineage: Bacteria > Pseudomonadati > Pseudomonadota > Gammaproteobacteria > Aeromonadales > Aeromonadaceae > Aeromonas > Aeromonas dhakensis. The sequence continues at coordinate 3,867,506 of NZ_CP023141.1, read as the reverse complement.
CGGGCCCGGAGGCGTTCGAGAAACGGACCCCGGCAGGCAAGGGTGCTACGGGCAAAGGCGGGTCAGCAAAAGGGAGCGCTGGCAAAGGAGCCCCGAACAAGGGGGCCAAACCGGCCGCTGGCAAGCCGCGCGCCGGTCAGGGTGGGCGGCAGAAGAAGGGGCGTTAAGCCCCCTCTCACTCCCCGCGTTGACAGTAAAAAACACCGGCCACAGGCCGGTGTTTTTGTATCGATGACCCGCGATTCAGAGCTCGTCGCGGGGCTGGGTGGTGTAATCAGGCAGGGTGCTGATGGCGCTCTCTTCCTGAGGCACGCTGGCAGGGTCAAGATCGCCGCCGACGTTGCGTGGATCCGTCGGTATGGTGGAGGGGATCACCACCGCCTGCTCTGCCAGTCGCCAACCCAGAATGGTTTCCAGGCGTCCCCCTTCCTCTTCCGGCCCTGTGATGGCCTCCAGCTGCAGCGGCAGGGGGTGACCGATCAGGCGGCCGACCTCATCGACGGCGCCGGGAGCGGCCAGAGTCTGCTGGGTCGCGTAGAGGCGGGGCAGTGCGGCGCGCGGCACATACACCCGCAGCAGCACGCCATTGCGGATGCGGCCACGGGCATCCGCTTCCTGATCCTGGGCGTAACCGTAGGTGAGGGCCGGATCGCCGGCGACATAGAAGCCTTGCCAGGGGGCGATGGAGGATTGATCCCGTTCATGCACCCCCTCAAACACTATGCTGTGGGCGGCTTCGAGGAAGGTGCCGTGATAACCGACGAAGAGATAACCGCGCGCCAGCAGCTGGCGATGGGCCTGCTCCAGGCGGGTCACCGACCAGTTGCGAGTACCGGCCGTGCTGAAGCTGACCTCGTCCCCGTCACCCAGGAAGCTGGCACCGTTCGGATAGTCCCGCTCCTGCAGGGCATCGGCACTGTCGGCCGGCGCCAGGCAGTTGAGATCGGCGGCGGGGCAGGTGAGATTGACCACGTCGGCGCTGGCGGCCTGTTCTTGGCTATTGCCCGCCTGCTGGTGGCTAAAGGCATCGCTCTGGGCGGCCGCCATGCTCAGGGCCAGCCGTGCCTGGGCCGGGTTTTCCCGAATGGCTTGCGCCAGCTGCCCTCGTGGCGTTGAGCCATCCTCTGGCGTGGTGTTGGCCAGCGCCTGGGTGATCACGGTATCAAGCTGGGACCATGGCAGGCGGGTCAGCAGATAGAGGGTGACGAGATTGTGGACCGGATAGCCACACTGGCTGAGCTCTTCCCAGCCTCTGGGTTGACGGCTTCTGGCCAGGGATTCAAGGGGGATGGCGCAAACCTGATGAGTGGTGAGGGCCGCCAGACCGTCTCCCTTGGCAAAGTGCAGCCGATGACTGATGGCGGTCGGCACGATATGGGTGTCGTGAGAGGCGGGTGCCCCGGCCAATACCCGGTAGACCTTGCCTTCCCAGGTATCACCCAGGTTGCAGGTGCGCTGCGACAGATAGTTGTAGACCGCATCCAGCGGATCCAGCAGGCACAGCACCTTGCAGGTGTGCCACTCGCTCCAGCGTTTATGGCGGCTGTGCTGGGTGGGCGCCGCCACGAAGCCGACACCGGCCGCACTGAGGGTGAGGCTGCGATTGATCTCGTTGTTTTCCACGTGCCTGACGAAGAGCGTCGAGTTGCTGGCCATGGTGCGCAGCAGGTCGTCGCTCACTTCGATGCTGTAGATGGGGGAGATATGGCTCACCTCGGATCCTGCATCCAGCTCATGGAAGAAGACCTTGATGCTGGCGGGCGCATCGTCGCCGACGGGAACCAGCCAGTGCAGCGACCAGTTGCCGCGTCCCTGGCGGGTATAGCTGTAGGTGCGTGGGCCCTTGTCCGCGGTGGCGCTGGTCAGGGTGATGGTGGTGCCATCCGTGCGCAGGGTCAGCGCATTGCCGAGGGCCAGCTTGAGGCTGTTTCCACCTTCTTCCAATACCATGGAGTAGTGCAGTACCCCGGAATCGGTCTGTCCGCCCAGCAGGCTGGCGACATCGAGCTGGCTGGCGCGCACCCCCTGGGCCAGATCCAGGGTGCAGCGGGTAGCGCACTCCTGCCACAGGTTGAATGACTCGTCGGCCATGACCGGTGAGATGGCACCGCCTAGCATGGCCAAGCCACCGAGTAGAGAAGCCCATTTTGTGTTTGTCTGCATGTGATTTCCTTTGTGTGATAGCAAAGCCACTGGCGCGTGGCGCTCTCCTCCTTGATGAATACAGCCTCTTCCCTGTCAGACGAAACGAGATTAATTCTCGTCTGAGTGCCTTACCTTAATGGGCTCATATGGCAGCACAACCCTCCATATGGGAAGATTTAATATGTTATAAATCAAATGGATATGAAGTGCTTTGCTGATGCTTTGCTCAGCTGGCCCGATGCCGGAAAGCGAGCAAAGGATGGAAAGGAATAGCAGGGGGGTGAGTTTGCCTCCTCATCTGGAAAAGGAGGCGAGTACAGATCAGCTGATGGGCGTGGGGGTGGGAGACGGTGTGGCCAGCTTCATGGCGCTGGGGTAGCGGCGCGGGTCGAGACGCAGCACCAGCAGGCTCATCAGCACCAGGCCGGCCAGCTGCCACTGCCAGGCGGCGGCGAAGTCACCGCTCAGGTGATGCAGGCGGGCCGCTACCCAGGGGCCGGTGGCTGCCAGCATGAAGCCGAATCCCTGCATCAGGGCGCTGAGGGTGCCGGCGCGGCGCGGATCCGGCAGGTGATCGAGCGCGATGACCATGATGAGGGAGAAGCTGCCGCCAAGCCCGGAGCCGCACAACATGCACCAGAGGATGGGGGCGGCAGTCGGCGCCAGCCAGAGGCCGCCAAAGCCTACTAGTTGCATGGCGATGGCCAATCCCATCCAGGGCCGCCGGTCGAGCCGGCGGGCGGCCAGCAGCGGCAGGCCGAGGCCGCTCACGGTCTGGGCCAGTGCCAGCCAGGCCACCAGCTCGCCCCCCTGTTGGGGGCTCCAGCCCTGCGCCATGTAGGCCGGCGCCAGCCAGGCCACGACGATGCCGTAACCGCTGTTGATGATGCCAAAGCAGCTTATCAGCAGCCAGCTGCGGGGCAGGCTGATGAGACGCTGCTCGCCGCCGCCGGACATTGCCACCGGCGCTGCGGGCAGCCGTACCCGCCAGCCGAGCCAGCCCATGGCCAGCAGCACCGGCAGGCTCCACAGCGCCAGCGCCTGAGACCAGTCGAGCCGGGCGGCGAGCTGCGGGGTGAGGCTGGCACCCAGGGCCCCGCCCCCCATCATGCAGGCGGAGAAGATGCCCATCACCAGCGGCACCTTCTGGGCAAAGGCCTGCTTGATGAGACCGGGCAGCACCCCCTGCACCAGGGCCGAGCCCAGCCCGCAGAGGGCGGCGCTGGCGATGAGCAGGGCGCCGCTGGCCGCCTCGAAGCGCATGGCGCTGCCCATGCCCAGCAGCAGCAGGGCCGCCCCCAGCAACTGGCGCGGCCCGCTGCGACTGCGCAGGGCCGGGGTGAGCAGCACGCCGCCACCGATGAGCCAGAGTGGCAGCAGGGTCAGCCAGGCCTGGGTGTCCATGCCAAGCCCGAGCGCCTCGGCAATGTCGCGGCTCAGGGGGCCGATGGCGGTGAGAAACGGCCGCAGGTTGAGCCCGATCAGGATCACCAGCACCAGCAGGGCCTGCTGCTGGCGCGTATCGATGCGGGCCTCAAGCATGACTTTGCGCACCATAGAGCTCGGCGGCGGCCAGCGGGCTCGGCAGCTTGATGAGCGGCAGGGGGGGCGGCGCGAGGGGCAGGCCCAGCTTGCGGTAGGCGGCCGTGCTGTCAAAGCCGAACGGGGCCGCATCCTCGTTATCGAAGGCGTAATAGACGGCGGCGATGCCGTTCATCACCAGGGCGCTCAGGCACATGGGGCAGGGGTGACCGCTGGCGTAGACGATGGCGCCCGCCAGCGGCCCGACCTGGCTGGCCTGGCGCAGGGCTTCCAGTTCAGCGTGGCGGGTGGGGTCGCCATCCTGGTGCATGCCGTTGACGGCGCTGGTCACCAGCTGGTTGCCTTGCACCAGCAGGGCGGCAAAGGGTCTGCCTCCCTGCCGGCGGTTGTGGAGGGCCAGTTGCAACGCCTGCTCCAGCCACTCCTGATGAGTGGGGTTGGTGGTGAGCGAGGCGATCAGGCGTGAGCCGGCGGGTTCGGCAAGGGAGTGGGGCATGACGGATCCTCGAGGCAAGGGGAGGAGACCAGCCTAGCGGGGAAGCCAGCCATGGGGAAATTAAATGATAGAATGATATCCAGTGGTTTTGTAAATGGAGTCACCATGCTGGATCCCCTCTTGCTGCGCAGCTTTGTCGCCATCGTCGACAGCGGCAGTTTTACCCGCGCCGGTGAACGGGTGCACCTCACCCAGTCCACCATCAGCCAGCAGATGCGGCGGCTCGAACAGCAGCTCGGCTGCCCGCTGCTGGATCGCTCCGGTCGCCAGGTGGTGACCACGGCAGAGGGGGAGAAGCTGCTGGGGCTGGCCCGCAGCATCCTGGCCCTGCTGGCCCGGGCCGAGGAGCAGGTGGCCGAGGCCAGCCTGCAGCTGAGTCTGGGGGTACCGGAGGATTTTGCCGCCGGCGCCATCGCCCCGGTGCTGGCGGCCTTTGCCCGCGATTACCCGCAGGTGCGGCTGGAGGTGCACAGCGGCCTCAGCCACGAGATCTGGCAGCGTTTCGAGGCCGGCGAGCTGGACTTGGCGCTGGTCAAACAGGCGCGGGGACAGGGGATGCCGCGCGCCTGCTGGCGCGAACCGCTGGCCTGGGTCGACAGCCGAGCCTGGCCCGCCAGCGAGCGGGATCCCCTGCCGCTGGTGGTATTCCCGAGCGAAGGGCTCTATCGGCGGCAGCTGACCGAGGCACTCGACGGGATGGGGCGGCGCTGGCGCATCGCCTACGTCAGCGCCAGTTTGGCCAGCCTGCAGGGGGCGGTGAGCGCCGGGATCGGGGTCAGCCTGCTGCCCCGGCGCCTGCTGCAGCCGGATCAGCAGGAGCTGACCCACTGGCCGGCGGTGGCGCCGGTGGAGCTGGCGCTGCATCTGGGGGCGGAGCGCGGCGAGCCGCTCACTCGCCTCTGCGAGGCCCTCATCAGCCTGTGCGATCGGGTGATGGGGCCCGCTGAGCAGTGAGAGGATGCAGGCAGGGGCCTGCTTAGCGCACCTTGGTGCGCACGATGAGCAGGGTGATGAGCGCCAGGGTGAAGACGAGCGGAGCCCAGGCACCGTGATGGCTCACCAGGGTGGCGCCGGCGGCGGCCACCCCGGCCACCCCCTGCTGCAGGAAGCCGCACAGGGCCATGGCGTAGGCGCCGTGCTCGCGGCCATCGCTCACCGCCAGCGCCATGCTGTTGGGAAAGAGCACCGCCTGCCCGAAGATGATGAGGCAGTAGCAGGTCATCATGGCCACCAATCCGCCGCTGCCCTGCAGGGCGCCCAGTGCCCAGAGCAGCAGCATGCCGCCGGCCGCCAGCAGTATGAGCGCGGCCCCCTGGCGCATCAGCTGGCGGCCTCCCACCCGGGCGACCCGCCGGTTGACCGTCATGGCGCCGGCGAAGTAGGCGATACCGATCAGCAACCCCAGACTGCCGAAGGTGGTGACCTCGAGGGCAAACCCCTGCTGCAGCACGAAGGGGCTCACCTCCTGCAGGGTTACCGTGATGGCAAAGCCGATGCCGCCGGCACAGGCCGGCCAGAAAAAGCCGGGGCGGCGCAGCAGGCTGGCGTAACGGGCCCACATGCCGCCGCCCGCAGCCGCCGGATTGGGCCCGTGCAGCGGCAGGCTGCTCATCAAGAGCAGCGCCAGCACGCCGACCCCGGCCATCAGCACGAACCCCAGCTGCCAATGGGCATAGTGGCTGATGAGGCCGCCTATCCACTGACCGCCGCCAAGGGCGGTGATGAAGGCAATGGAGAGCACCGAGAGGCGGCGCGCCAGCTCATCGCCGTGCCAGTGATCCCGCACCAGGATGCGGGCGATGATGGCCGCACCGCCGGCCGCTACCCCTTGCAGAGTACGCAGGATCAAGAGCAGCGGCCCCTGGCTGGTGGTGGCCAGCAGCAGGCTGAGGCCGACAAACAGCAAGAGTGACAGGGCGAGGGGCAGCCGGCGACCGTAACGATCGGCGGCGGCGCCCCAGAACAGCACCGGCAGGGCGGCGCCGATGACGAACAGCGAGATGGAGAGCTCGGCCCCCTGCCGGGTCATGGCGAGATCCGTCATCACCACGGGCAGGGAGGGGAGGTAAACGGTGGTGGCCATCTGGGCCATGAAGACGATGAGGCAGGCCAGCGTCATGATGCGGGCGGAGCGGCTCCAAAGACCAGCCTGGTCGAGACATTCCTGGTTATCCATAACAACTCTCGGGCAGTAGGGGAGCCATATCCTTGCACCGCCCGTGCGCCGAGTCAGCCCCTCGTCTGGGTTAAACCTGGCCGGTTTACCAGGGCAGAGCGCGGTATGCTCAGGCGATGGCCTGGCGCGGCAGCACGGCGAGCCAGAGTTCGACCTCGCCGCTGCCGGTCTCCGGGTCAAAGGCGGCGCCATAGCGCTCGAAATCGGGCTGGTGGGCCGACTGGTAAGCGGACTGCGCCAGCCACTCCAGCGCCAGCTGCCAGGTGTGCGGCATGGTCGAGACATGCCCCTGATGCAGGAAGACGGCATAGGTCTGGGGCTCGATGCGCATCCGCCCCAGCATCTTGGGCAGCACCTCCAGCGCGGCGACCTCTACCGCACACATGTATTCGCACTCGGTGGCGGTCACGCCGCAGATGACGCCATAGGCATGTTCGCCCAGCTGGCCCGGCAGCGGACCCAGGGCGCTGAAATCGCGCCACTGGCCGCCGAAGTCGGCGTGGGCGAAGGCATGGTGACGGCGCAGGCCGCCAAGCAGCATGGGGCGGCCGGTTTCAAAACGGATGGGATCAGTCATGACACCTCCTAGGCAAAATGGGGTGGGCAAGGCAACCTTGCTCAGCACTCCTTGCCTTCGTTGAGCTTGCGCTGATAGTCCGCGGAGACGATGGCCAGCGCCGCCAGGGCGAGGGCCGGCTCAATCCGGTTGGTCTCCAGCAGTTCGATGAGATCCACCGCGAGCTGGACCTCGGGCGGGGCAGTTTCCAATGACATGACAGACTCCGTAACGGGGAAAACGCCATTATACAGGGCCGCACCCGGATGGGGACCTGTCTGGTTGCGGGCGACCCGGCTAGAGGTGCTGGCGCATCTCCTGGTCGATCTGCTCGCGCAGGGCCATCAATTTGAGGGCGTACTGCTGCAGCTGCCGATCGCTCTCGTTCTGCGGTTGCCACTGGGGCACCGGGGTCGGTTTGCCGTGCTCGTCCATTGCCACGAAGATGATGATGCAGTGGGTGGTCTTGTGGCGCTCTCGCTGGGTCGGGTGGCGGCTGTAGACATCCACCGCCAGGTGCATGCTGGTGGTGCCGGTGTGGATCACCTGGGCGTGCACCTCCACCAGCTGACCTATCTGGATGGGGCGCAGAAAGCGGATCCCCCCCACATAGACGGTCACCGCGTAGCCGCCGCACCAGCCGGCGGCGCAGGCGTAACCCGCCTGATCGATCCATTTCATCACCATGCCGCCGTGCACCTTGCCGCCGAAATTCACATCGGCGGGCTCGGCCAGAAACTGCAGGGTCAGTTCGCGGGGTGGGGTCATGGGGTCTCCTTGATTGAGGGTCATTGCCGGTAGCTCTTGCGATAGTCGTCAGCCTGCTGGCAGGGGGCCAGGTTGTTGAGATCGGGCCGTTTGTTGCCCTCGCGCTGGCCGAAGCTGGCGAACTCCTGCTGGCACTTGGCAGCCTTGCCGCCCGCCTTGATGCAGGCGTCGATCCGCTGTTGCTTGCCCTGTTCGACCAGCTGTTGCTGGGCCTGCTGGCAGGCCGCATCCAGCTTGGCCTGTTTGGCATCTCTGTCCTCCACTGCGGCCAGCAGGGGGAGCGAGAGGGCACAACCGAGCAGCAATACGAGCATCTTCATGATGATTTTTCTCCTGATGGGGGGCGTCCGGCAATGACCAGGGCGATCCCCCCCAGGATGCCCAGGGTCGACAATACCAAGCGCAGCGACCAGGACTCATCCAACCAGATGAGCCCGGCCAGGGCGGCGAGCAGGGGCACCAGCAGCTGGACGCTGGCGGCCAGGGTACGGCCAAGGTGAGGCAGCACCAGATACCAGAGCGCATAGCCAAGGCCGGAGGCCAGCGCCCCCGAGGCCAGGGCATAGCCGATGGCGGCGGGGCTGGTCTGCAGCTGCCCTAATAGCAGATAGAGCAGGGCGGCCGGCAGGCTGGCGCGCAGAAAGTGGCCGGCGTTGGCGGCGACCGGGTCGGCAAAGCGCGAGGCCCGCAGGGTATAGCCGGCCCAGGCGATGCCGGCCACTATCATCAGGGCCGCCCCCAGCGGATCCGGCGCGCTGAGGCCGGGTAGCAGCAACACCACCAGGCCCGCCATGGCGAGCAGCAGGCCGAGCCACTGGCGGCGGGGCAGGGGCTCCCCGCGTAGCAGGGGCGGCGCCAGCATGCTGAGCTGGACGGCGGCAAACAGCAGCAGGGCGCCGGTGCCTGCGGTCAGGGTGAGGTAGGAGAACGAGAACGCCGCGCCATAGGTGATGAGGGCCAGGGCGCCGCCCCAGTCCCCCTGGCGGGGGGATTTTTTGCGCGCGCCGCACAACAGCACCAGCACCAGGGCGCCGCTGGTCAGGCGCAGCAGGGTGAAGAGGGCGGGATCCATCCGCTCTTCGAACAGGGCGAGCCGGCAGAGCACCGAGTTGGCGGCGAACGCCATCAGGGTCAGCAGGGTCAGCGACAGCAGGCGGGGCAGCGGCATCCATTCACCTTGAGTTCAGTGGGGCAGGTTCAGCATGGTTCACCATCCAACGAGGAGGTCCCATGAAACAAATGCTGGAGCAATTGATGGGAGCTGGCAAGGGCTGGCTCAACGAAGGTGGCGACAGCCGCAAGGCGCAGATGAAGGGGATGGCGCAAGGGGGCCTCGCCGCCGGTGCCATGGCCCTGCTGCTTGGCAACAAGAAGGTGCGCAAATATGGCGGCAAGGTAGCGGCGGTGGGCGGCGCGGCGGCCCTCGGCGGCCTGGCCTACAAACTCTATCAGGACTGGCAGGCCCAGCAGTCTGCCCCGGCCCAGCCGACCCAGCCCCTCGATACCCTGCAGGGCAATGCGCTGGATGCCAGAGCCGCCCTCCTGGTGCGCGCCATGGTGGCGGCGGCCCGGGCCGACGGCCATATAGACAACGACGAGCGTCAGAAGATCCAGCAGTACCTGACCGAGCAGGGCCAGAGCGATGCGGCGCGCTGGATTGATGCCGAGCTGGCTCGCCCCCTGGATCCCCACGCTCTGGCGCGGGAAGTGACCGACATGGAGCTGGCCACCGAGGTCTATCTCGCCTCCCTGCTTGCCATCGACGTGGATCACTTCATGGAGCGCGGTTATCTGGACGAGCTGGCGCGCGCCCTCAAGCTCGATGAGAACCTCAAAGGCAGCATTGAGCGCCAGGTGGCCCAGCTGGATGCCCCCGCCTGACCCCCCGCTCAGTACATGGATTGTCGACAAGGCCCCGTGACGGGGCCTTGTTGTTTTCAGATGCCTGCCAAAGGCTGTTACCGCACTTCTTGTCTGGCCGGGCAGCCACTATGATGGAGCCCTGATCAAAGGGAGCAGATGAGACCGTCTCATCACCAGGACACATCATCGTCAGGACACAGAGGCAAGGAGCATTCATTGGAAATACGCAAGGCACGTGAGCAGGACATAGACGCCATCCTCGAGCTGAACCGGCAGATAGGGGAGATCCACTTCGCGCAGGCGCCGCAGGTATTCTGCCCGCCATCCCCCGAGGAGCGGGCCTTTCTGCTGGCAGCCATCGCCGCCGAAGGGCGCCTGTTTTGCGTGGCCGAGCAGGAGGGGGCCGTGGCGGGCTTTCTGACCGCCCGCATCGACATCAACGAGACCATCCCGTTTCTGAGCAAGGAGCCCATCTGCCGCATCGGCACCCTGGTGGTCGATGAGGGGCACCGTTCCCAAGGCATAGGCAAGGCGCTGATCGCCCATTGCGATGAGTGGGGCAAGGCGCAGGGCGCCAGCCAGTTGCGGCTGGAGGTGATGGCATTCAACGAGCGCGCCAAGGCGCTCTACGAGAGGTTGGGGTTCAAGATACTGTCACAGACCATGGCCAGATAAGCCCGTTTCAACCGGATAATTTCGCAAGGAAAAGGCCCCGTCATGGGGCCTTTTGGTCCTTGGCGGGAGCTGTGTCCAGCTGTTGGTGAATAAGTTCGGCCAACCGGGTGAGGGCCGCCTCCAGCTGCTCGCTCCAGGGATGGGAGCTGTTGAGTCGCAGGCAGTGGTTGTGCAGCCCCTTGCTGGAAAAGAGGGCGCCGGGCGCCAGCGAGAACCCGCTGGCCAGCGCCCGGGCGTGCAGGGCGCGGCTGTCGAGGCGCGGGTCAAACTCGAGCCAGAGAAAATAGCCGCCATCGGGGGAGGAGATGCTCACTTCCCCCGGCAGCAGGCGCAGCAGGGCGGCCCGCATCTGCTGCTGGCGCTGGGCCAGGGTGTGGCGCAGCCGGCGAAAGTGGGCATCCACCCCGCCCTGGCGCAGCATCTCGGCCAGCGCCAGCTGGCTGGGCACATTGGTGGAGAGGGTCGACATCAGCTGCAGCCGCTGCACCCGCTCGGCGTGGCGACCCGCCACCACCCAGCCGACCCGAAAGCCCGGTGCCAGGCACTTTGAGAAGGAGCTGCACAGCAGGCTCTCGCCCCGGGTATCCCAGTATTTGATGGGCCTTGGCCGCTCACGGCCAAAATAGACCTCGGCATAGACGTCATCCTCCACCAACGCCACCCCGCGTCGGTTGAGCAGCGCCATCAGCGCCTGCTTGTGCTCATCCGGCATGGTGTGACCCAGCGGGTGCTGAACATTGCCCATCAGCCAGCACGCCTTGATGGGGCGCTGGGCAAGGGCCTCCTCCAGCAGGGCGAGATCGATGCCCACCCCCGGGATCACCGGGATCTCCACCGCATTCAACTTGAGCCGCTCGATGGCCTGCAGGGCGCCATAGAAGGTGGGGGACTCCACCACCACCCAGTCACCGGGCTCGGTCAGCACCTGCAGACTGAGGGAGAGCGCCTCCATGGCGCCGGTGGTGATGATGATCTGCTGGGGGTCCACCGCCAGCCCCTCGCTGGCGTAACGCTGGGCGATGGCCCGGCGCAGCGCCTCGTTGCCGGGGGGCAGGTCTGCCACCGTGCTGAAGGGGTCGAGCCGACGCATGCAGCTGGCCAGCGCCCGGCCAAGCTGGGGATGAGGAAACAGGGTGGGGTCGGCCACCGACATGCCAAGGGGCACCAGCCCCCGTGACTTGCTCGCCTGCAACACCTCGAACACCAGATCGTTGATGTCCACCGAGCCGCTGTAGTGAGCCTGCTGGGGCAGGCTGGCGGCAGGACGGGAAGGTGCCGCCTTGACGTAGTAGCCGGACTGGGGGCGGGCGAGGATCCGCCCCTGGCTCTCCAGCAGCTGATAGGCCTGCAACACCGTCATGGGGCTCAGACCATGGGTCTTGCAGCTCTGGCGGATGGAGGGGATGCGTTCGCCGGGTTGCCACACCCCGGCTTCTATCTGCTGTTGCAGGCGGTCGGCCAGCTGACGGTAAAGGGACATGTGATGCAGTAACTGTTATAGATGTAATTCAATATAACTGCATCTGTTATAGGTGTCATGCTCCGTGGTGTACTTGTCTCGCACAAAACGTGCAAGGTAAATACAACAAAAGAGAGTGACGCATGATCAATCCGGATGACGTGGTCAGCCTATCGCGCCTGCAATTTGGCGCCACGGCCATGTTCCACTTCCTGTTTGTGCCCCTCACGCTGGGGCTGTCCTGGATCCTGGTGATCGCAGAGTCGGCCTATGTGATGACCGGCAAGGTGATCTACAAGGACATCACCCGTTTCTGGGGCAAGCTGTTTGGCATCAACTTCGTGATGGGGGTGACCACAGGCATCACCCTGGAGTTCCAGTTCGGCACCAACTGGGCCTACTACTCCCAGTATGTGGGGGACATTTTCGGCACCCCGCTGGCGGTGGAGGGGTTGATGGCCTTCTTCCTCGAGTCGACCCTGGTGGGACTCTTCTTCTTCGGCTGGGACAAGCTCTCCCGCGGTCAGCATCTGCTGGTGACCATGCTGGTGGCGCTCGGTTCCAACCTCTCCGCGCTCTGGATCCTGATCGGCAACGGCTGGATGCAGAACCCGGTGGGCGCCGAGTTCAACCTGGTGACCCAGCGCATGGAGCTGGTGGACGTGGTCGCGGTGATCTTCAACCCGGTGGCCCAGGTCAAGTTCGTGCACACGGTGGCGGCGGGCTATGTGGCCGCCTCCCTGTTCGTGATGGGGGTGAGCAGCTGGTATCTGCTGCGCCGCATGGAAGTGCGCTTCGCCCTGCGCTCCTTTGCCATCGCCTCGGGCTTTGGGCTGGCCGCCATTCTCTCGGTCATCGTGCTGGGTGACGAGTCGGGTTATCGCACCGGCGAGGTGCAGAAGGTCAAGCTGGCCGCTATCGAGGCGGAGTGGGAGACCGAACCTGCGCCGGCCGCCTTCACCCTGTTCGGCTTCCCGGATCAGGGGGCCGAGACCACCCACGCTGCGGTCAAAATCCCCTATCTGATGGGCATCATCGCCACCCGCTCCCTCGATGAGGCGGTGACCGGCATCAAGGATCTCAAGGCCCAGCACGAGACCCGCATTCGCAGCGGCATGGTGGCCGCCGGTGCGCTCGAGCAGATCCGCGCCGGCAACGACTCGGCCGAGAACCGTGCGCTGTTCGACAAGCACGGCCAGGATCTCGGCTACGGGCTGCTGCTCACCCCCTATGCCAGCAACATCGCCAAGGCCGGTGAGGCCGAGATCGCCAGGGCGGTGGAAGACTCGGTGCCGCAGGTGGCGCCGCTGTTCTGGGGCTTTCGGATCATGGTCGGGTTGGGGGTCGTGATGCTCGGGCTGTTCGTGGCGGGTTTCGTTCAGCTCTGCCGCAACCGGCTGCTCGCCTCGCCCCGCCTGCTCAAGGCGCTGCTGTGGAGCATTCCGCTGCCCTGGATTGCCATCGAGGCGGGCTGGTTCGTGGCCGAGTTCGGTCGCCAGCCCTGGACCATCAGCGACGTGCTGCCGGTGTCGGCCTCGGTGTCGCTGCTGCAGCCGGGCCAGCTCTGGTTCAGCCTGATCTCCATCTGTCTCATTTACTCCTGCCTGCTGGTGGTGGAGCTGTTCCTGCTGCGCCGCGTGATCCGCCAGGGGCCCGCCGTGCTGCATACCGGCCGCTACAGCGGTGAACAACCCGAACTTGCGAGGATCGCCTGATGGATTATGAAACCCTGAAACTCATCTGGTGGGGGCTGGTGCTGTTCATGCTGGTCGGCTTCATCGTGATGGATGGCTTCGACCTCGGCATCGCCATGCTGCTGCCGGTGGTTTCGAAAGAGGATGAAGACCGCCGACTGGTGATCAACAGCGTGGGGCCGGTGTGGGAGGGCAACCAGGTGTGGCTCATCGCCGGCGCCGGCGCCCTGTTCGCCGCCTGGCCGCTGGTCTACGCCGCCGCCTTCTCGGCGCTCTATGTGCCCATGATAGTGCTGCTGCTTGGCCTCTTCCTGCGCCCGGTGGGGTTTGACTATCGCAGCAAGCTGGCCGATCCCCTCTGGCGCCGCTGGTGGGATCGCGCCCTGGTGGCTGGGGGGCTGGTGCCGACCCTGGTGCTCTCTGCCGCCATCGCGCTGGTGATGCAGGGCCTGCCGTTTCGCTTCGACAGCGCACTGCGCCTGCACTACGGGGCCTTCGATTTCCACTGGAGCTGGATTGTCAGCGTGGTGGCGACCGGGGTGAGCCTGTTGCTGCTGCACGGTGCCAGCTTCCTGCAAGCCAAGGTAACGGGCACCCCTGCACTGCGGGCTCGTGGCCTCGCCATCCTGCTGGCACCGCTGGTGACCCTCTGCTATCTGCTGGCTGGCTGGCATCTGCTGGGGTTGCCGGGTTATCAGCTGACCGGCCTGGCGGGCCAGCCCTTTGACCCCAATGCCGCTATCAGCCCACTGATGAAGGGGGTGATCCCCCACGCCTGCGGCTGGCTTGGCAACTACTTTGACTACCCGCTGCTGTGGCTGGTGCCCCTCATCGGCGCCCTGGCACCGCTGGCCAGCGGCATCGCCGCCTGGCAGGAGAAGGGACGGCTGGCGCTGCTGGCCAGCGGCCTGGCCTGCGCCGCCATGCTCTGCTCGGTGGCCATCGCCCTGTTCCCCTTCGTGCTGCCCTCGTCGCTGGATCCGGCCAGCAGCCTGACCCTGTGGGACGGCACCTCCAGCTTCAAGACCCTGACCATCATGTTCGGGATCGTGCTGGTGCTGATGCCCATCAACCTCGGCTACACCGGCTGGGTCTACCGGGTGGTGCGCGGCAAGCTGGATCGTGCCGGCATCAAGCGCGACAGCCATCAACTCTACTGACCCCAAGGGAGCCGCTATGTGGTACTTCACCTGGATTTTGGGCCTGGGTTTCGCCCTGTTGCTGGGCCTGTGCAACCTGCTCTGGCTGGAAGCACGCTGGGAAGCCGATGAACGGGATGAGCCCCGCTCTCAACCCTGATCCCCCTCGGTCGGGGAGGGCAGACACTGCCTCGCCCCGACCCCTTTCTCTTGTCATCCAACCGACAGGTAATCCGTTATGAAACAGACAATCAAAGCGGTGACGCTGGCCATCGGCTGCGCGCTCGCCACCGCGCCGGCCTGGGCCGAGCCCGTACAACTGACGCCACTGGACAAGGCATTCACCCTGCAGGTGCTCGGTAGCGGTGGCCCCATCTCCGACGATCTGCGCGCCTCCTCCAGCGAGGTGATCTGGTGGAAGGGCAAATCGCGCATCCTGATCGATGCCGGTGGCGGCGTCTATCTGCGCTTCGGCCAGGCGGGCGCCAAGCTCGAAGAGGTCGACTTCATCGGCATCACCCACTTTCACACCGACCATGTGACCGACCTGCCTGCGCTGCTCAAGGGGGCCTACTTCTTCAAGCGCAGCGATCCCCTCGATCTGGCGGGGCCACAGGCCGGCTCGGCCTTCCCGAGCATGAGCGGCTACTTTGATGCCCTCTTCAACAAAGACAAGGGCGCTTATGCCTACCTGAGCGGCTTCAAGGATGGCACCGATGGTCTCTTCCCCATCAATGTGCACGATGTGCCCTACCAGACGCCCAGGCCGCAACAGGTCTATCAGCAGGATGGCCTGACCATCACGGCGCTCGGCATTCCCCACGGGGACGTGCCCTGTCTGGCCTATCGCATCGAGAGCGCCGAGGGGACCATCGTCATCTCGGCGGATCAGAACGGCAGCAACCCGGCCTTTGTGCCGTTTGCCAAGGGGGCCGACATCCTGGTGATGCCGCTCGCCATCCACGAGGGCGCCGATCCCGTCTCCGCCTCGCTCCATGCCAAGCCCTCGGTGGTCGCCAACATTGCCGCCGAAGTGAACCCCAAGCTGCTGGTGCTGAACCACTGGATGGGGGTCGGCCTCAATCACAAGAAGGAGGCGATGGCCATCGTCAAGCAGCAGTTCCACGGCCAGGTGGTGGCCGCCCGCGATCTCTCCAGTTACCCCGTTTCATCCGTCAAGGAGTCCAGCCATGAGTAACGCAAGCAGCATCAAAACCTCCTGCAAATTGAGCCTCTCCATCGCCATGACCGGCCTGATCGCGCTGACCCCCGGGCTTGCGCTGGCGGCCACCCCGAGCGAGGCGCCGGTGAAGGCGGCGCCGAGCGAACAGCACGGCGGCAAGTGTGCGGCCGGCAAGTGCGGCACCGAGAAGCGCTTCGAGAAGCAGGCTCTCGACAGCGATCCACAGGGCCGGCTGGTGCGCGCCCGCGATGGCAAGTGTGGTCTGGCGGAGCAGGGGATCAACGGCGAGACCCAGCGCCAGGAGAGCAAGATGACGGAGGGGGTATGCGGCCAATAAGCGCCAGCAGCCGTGGCGTGGGGCTGCGCCAGGAGCATCTGGCCCAGCTCTGTGCGGCGCCTGCCCGCCCCGGCATCGACTTTCTCGAGCTGGCGCCGGAGAACTGGATGGCCATTGGCGGCGCCAGGCGGGAGCAACTGCAGCAGATCGCCGCGCGCTATCCACTGGTGGCCCACGGGCTCAGCCTCTCCCTCGGCGATTGCCAGCCGCTCAATATGACCCTGCTCGGCCAGATCCGCGCCTTTCTCGACGAGTTTGCCATCGACATCTATAGCGAGCACCTGAGCTTTTCCCGCGATGCCCGGGGTTATCTCTACGAGCTGCTGCCGGTGCCGCGCCAGTGGGAGAACCTCCCCTACCTGGCGGAACGGATCCGGCAGGTACAGGATGCGCTGGCCCGCCCGTTGGTGCTGGAGAACATCTCCTACTACCACGGCTATGAGCACGAGATGGCGGAGGAGGCGTTTCTGACCGAACTGGTGGCGCGCAGCGGCTGCGAGCTGCTGCTCGACATCAACAACGTTTTTGTGAACAGCCGCAATCACGGCTACTGCCCCGAGCGGATGATTGCCGGGCTGCCGAGCCAGGCGATCCGCTACTTCCATATCGCCGGCCATCTGGAAGAGGCGGACGGCACCCTGCTGGATACCCATGGTCGTCCGGTCTGCGAGGAGGTGGTGGCGCTGGCCCGCTATACGGTGCAGACCCACGGCCTGCACCCCCTGCTGCTGGAGCGGGATCACCATCTGCCCCCCTTGCCCGTGCTGGAGGCCGAACTGGCCCGGGTCCATCAGGCCTGCTGCGAGGCGACGGCGCATCCGGCGGGTCGGGAGGTGTGTCATGACTAGGCGAGAGCAAGCGGCATGGCCTGCCGCAGCGGTCCCGCCCCGGTTGTGGCAGCAGACCGAGTGGCTGGCTGGTTGCATACGGGAGTCGGCCACCGAGCTAGCCCCCCACTATGTGCGCAGTGTGCGGGCCAATGTCGAGGCGGTGCTGGAGAGTACCTTCGCGCTCACCCTGAACCACCTGACGCCGGCTGAGCGCGATGCGCTGGTGAATGGTTTCGTCGCCCACCATGGCGCGATCGAGCCCGCCTTTCACCAAATTGCCACCGAGTTGGTGCGCCATGTGCAGCTTGGCCAGGGTGAGGGTTGGCTCAACTGGCCCGGGCTGCGGTTGGCGCTGCTGGAGTATGAGTGGGCCTGCCTGTGCGTCGAGATTGACGACGCGCAGGTGCCGCGTCCGCTCGCAGGGGAAGCGGTGGAGATGGGCAGCCAGCTCTGGCTCAACCCCACCCTGCAGTTGCTGACGCTGCCCTTTGTGATCCAGCAGGGGCGGGTAGTGGCAGCCGGTCAGGCGCCTCAGCTCTGCGCCCTGTTTCGCTGCCCTGCCCATCAGCTGGTCAGCCAGACGCTGCGCGAATTCGATGTGGCCCTTCTGCAGTTGCTTGGGCAGCAGCAAGGGGTCAGTGTGGCCGGGTTGGCCGCCCAGGTGCACCCCTATCGCAGCGGTTTTGATCTGCTGGGGTGGGCCCGCCATTTTCACCGGCTCGGCCTGCTGGTCACGCAACCGCCATCCATTGAACGTCAGGTACCCCCTTTCCAAGGAGACATCCCATGAACAACACCCTTATCCATTGGTACGAGCGGGCCGTGGCCCAGTGCAAGCGGCTCGATTTTCTGGCCCTGCTGGCCATTCGCCTCTACCTCATCCCGGTCATCTATGTGGGGGCCCACTCCAAGGTGGTGGGGTTTGCCGGCACGGTCGCCTGGTTTGGCGCGCCAGTCTCGGAAGGGGGGCTCAACCTGCCGTTCCCGACCCTGCTCGCCTTTCTGGCGGCGGGCACCGAGGTGCTGGGCTGCATCTGCATCGCCCTTGGTCTCTTTACCCGGATCATGGCCATTCCGACCATCTTCCTGATGAGCGTGGCGAGCGCCATGGTGCACTGGAAGCACGGCTGGGATGCCATCGCCACCGGCAGCATGGAGGCGACATTGCGCCTCAACGGCTTTATCGAGTGGCTGGCCGCCAACTTCCCCGGTCGTTACAACTACATCACCGAGCTTGGGGATCCCGTGATGCTCAACAACGGGATGGAGTTTGCCGCCACCTACTTCGTGATGCTGCTGGTACTGCTGGTGTACGGCGGCGGTCGCTACGTCAGCCTCGACTACTGGCTGGCACGCGCCGTGACAGGCAAGGCCGGGCCGCAAGCGGCATAACAAAAATAAACAGAGCGTGAAAGCGAGACGAGCGGCATCAGCCGCTCGTTTTTATTTTGCATAACAAAGGCCTGCGGTTTCAGTACTGGGGGCAGGCCTGTGCCATCCGGGCGGCTTGCCGCTCGCTGACATGGGTGAGGCCGTAGGCCAGCAGCACGATCAGCGCGCCGATCCAGGGGGTGTGCATCAGACCCAGGTGCTCCACCACCAGGCCGCCGACCACGGATCCCAGCGCGATGCCGACGTTGAAGGCGGCGATATTGAGGCCGGAGGCCACATCCACCGCCCTCGGCGTGTGTTGCTCGGCCTGTTTCACCACCAGCACCTGCAGGCCCGGCACGTTGCCAAAGGCAAAGGCGCCCCACACCAGCACGGTGAGCACCGCCAGCACCGGGTGTGGCGCGGTAAAGGTGAGCACCAGCAGCACCATGGCGAGACCTGCAAACAGCAGCTTCAGCGCAGGCAATGGGCCCATCTTGTCGGCCAGCTTGCCGCCCCAGATATTGCCGACGGCGACCGATACCCCGTACACCAGCAGAATGAGGCTGACCGCGCCGGCGCTAAAACCGCTCACCTGCTGCAGGATGGGGGCGAGGAAGGTAAAGGCGGTGAAGGCGCCGCCGTAACCGAGCGCTGTCTTGGCGTAGACCAGCAGCAGCGGCTTTTTGGTCAGCACCGAGAGCTGCTCGCGGAGGGTCGAGGCCGCCCCCTTGGGCAGGTTATTGGGGATCAGCAGCAGGCTGCCCACCATGGCGACCAGCCCCAGCAGGCTCACCACCAGAAAGGTTTCACGCCAGCCGAAGACCTGACCAATCCAGGTGCCGAGCGGGACGCCGGTCACCAGCGCTATGGTGAGGCCGCTGAACATGATGGCGATGGCACTGGCCGCCTTCTCTTTGGCCACGAGGCCGGTGGCGATGGTGCTGCCTACCGAGAAGAAGACCCCGTGGGCCAGCCCGGTCAGGATGCGGGCCAGGATCAGGCTCTCGTAACCGGGGGCCTGCCAGGCCAGCAGGTTGCCTGCGGTAAAGAGCGCCATCAGCCCCACCAGCAGCCACTTGCGCGGCACCTTGCCGGTGAGTGCCGTCAGCACGGGGGCGCCGATGGCCACTCCAAGGGCATAGAGGCTGACCAAGAGGCCCGCCGAGGGGAGCGAGACATTGAGCTGCTCGGCGATGGTGGGGATAAGCCCCACGATCACGAATTCGGTGGTGCCGATCGCAAAGGCACTTAAGGTGAGGGCAAACAACGCCAGTGGCATAACAACTCCTTGGATGGTGACTCCCGACGGGAGAATGGCGCCAGTATGCCGAGGCAGTTTGTTGGCAAAAATGACGGCGACATCAAATTACTTTTGCCAAATAAGCAGCAATAGAACAGTGGAAGGAGGAGTGGCAGAGGCAACGCGCACGGCAGCAATCCGTGCATAGCGAGCCAGGACAACGAGAAAAAAGGAAAGAGGAAAGAGTTAAGAAACAAAGGGTTGATGGAAGGCACTGGGGGAGCGGCACGGGCGGCCGTGGCGCTGTGTTGGAAACAAAAAAGCGGGAGGCATGATGCCTCCCGCTCAGGTTCTCGTCGATGTTGTCGGGTTTTCTTTGCTCCCTTCTTCCCTTGCGGGAGAAGGGTTGGGGATGAGGGGGGCCTGATGACCCAAAAAGAGGAGCTTGCCCTCACCCTGACCCTCTCCCACAGGGAGAGGGGATAGTCCGTGGCTGCAATAGGCTCGTGCGGGTTGCCGCTATCCGCCGCCGAAGCGAGAGGCCATGGCTCCACTCCCGTTTAATCCCAATCCGGCGCAAAGTCCGGGTTGGCACAGCGCTCGCCCCGCTCCAGGGTGGCGATGGCGGCCAGCTCGTCGGCAGTGAGGGTGACCTTCAGCGCCGCCAGGTTGGCGGCGAGATTCTCCCGCTTGGTGGAGCTCGGGATCACAGCCATATTCTGCGCCAGCAGCCAGGCCAGCGACACCTGGGCCGCCGAGACGCCGTGGTGCTGGCCGATCTCCATCAGCAGCGGCTCGGTGAGCACCTTGCCATAGGCGAGCGGCATATAGGCGGTGATGGCGATACCGTGGGCTTTGCAGAACTCCACCACCTTGCGGTTTTGCAGCAGGGGGTGGATCTCCACCTGCTGGTGAGCGATGGCCCCAGGCCCCAGAATGTCGATGGCCTGTTTGAGTTGTGCCACGGTGAAGTTGGAGACCCCGATCTCGCGGGTCAGGCCCCGGGCTTTGGCCTCGGCCAGCTGCTCCAGATAGACCGTCATCGGCACCTCATCCCTGGGGGAGGGCCAGTGGATCAGCGCCAGATCCAGATAGTCGGTGCCCAGTTTTTCCAGGCTCACCTCCAGGCTCGGGATCACCTTGCCCGGCCCGAACTCGCTGGTCCACACCTTGGTGGTCAGGTAGATATCCTGGCGGGGCACGCCGCTCTCGCGCATCAGCTGGCCCACTTCGGCCTCGTTGGCGTAGATCTGGGCAGTATCGATATGGCGGTAGCCAAGCTCGAGCCCCTGCAGCAGAGAGTCGCGCAGGGGTTGGCCGGTCAGGCGAAAGGTACCAAGACCCAGGTTGGGCATCTTCATCATTTATTCCTCGAATGGGTTGCAAGAATGCGCTCGGCGGCGCGGCACATCAGGCGTCCAGCGGCTGATAGCGGCGAATGGTGCTGCCGGCAAACCAGGGCTCGGCCCTGGCGACAAATTCGGTAAAGTGGGGCTGGCCCTGATGGGCGCGAAGGGCGGCCTCGCTCTCCCACACCTCGTAGAGCATCCAGCTGTGGGGATTGTCCAAATCCTGATGCAGCTGGTAGCGCAGGCAGCCAGCCTCCTGCAAGGTGGCGGCGATCAGCGCCTCGAGGGCGGCGCAAAACTGGGGGGCGAATTCGGGTTTGGCTTCAAGCTGGGCAATCACAATCACGGGTGATGACATCGGAACCTCCTTGCAAAAACGAAGGGTCAGTATGCCCACCGCGACTTGCCCGAAACAGGGCCGCTGTCGCAAAACACTATTGAGATAAGAGCAGCAATGGGACACATAAATGCCACCGACAAAGGGCGGTGGCTAAAAATTTGTCAGAGACTATCTATAAGTTTCTTTGTCATATCATATAAGGCTTGGCGCCCCTCACTAGTTTTCAAAACTTCCTTTATTGTTTTGGTGATTTTGCTTACAGCTGTTTTGTACCAAATACCTTTTGGGAAAGCATCGATATCAGATTTTGTTTTTTCTATAGTAGCTTCTAATTTTATTTTGTCTGCTGCAGTTAAATTGTATTTTGACTCTAATTCGGATAGCCTTGCTTGCAAAGAGTCTAACTTTCGATAAAGTGCCTCAGCCTCTGATTTGCTAAAATAATCATTGGGGTTTTCTATAGATTCATCAATCGATTGATGAATATCTTTAAGGAAATCATCTGGTGTTGTATTGTTTGCATATTTTGCGCTAACTAATTCCTCTCTGATGTGTCTAGTCCATGTGTGAATGTAAGATATGGCACTATCAAGTTCGCTATGAGAAATTATTTCTGTATTTTTATATTTCCCCGGAGATATGTGGCATTTAAATTCATCAATGTATTCATTTGTAGTGTTTTTCCCTAGCGTAATCAAAGCATTACTAGCAAAAGAAGTAACGGATTTTTTATCCTCCTTAACATAGAAATAATATTGCTCTTTTGCTAAGAAGACTATGGATAACAAGATGCTTCCATTGTCAGGGAAAGACAGCTTAAAGTCTTCTGAACAAAATTCAGAACTATCTAATGTTTGTATAACGTCTGCTATTATAGAGTTTTTCAGTAGGGTCATGACATATCCATATTTTGTCTTTTCAAAGGTTTGGTTTAATTGCCAATTGTTTATGACTTGAAACCATCTCATTAAATCAGGAGGGGGTGAGAGTTAAAATTAAAGTTTATCTATAACATTGATTAGCAACATAAGGTCACGCGATAGATTATGAACTTTCATCTGAATCAGCATGCAAAATATTAACATATTTTTGTGAACCGAACCGAACTGAATTGACCGGGACGGAAGGACTTTTCCTTACCGCCCCTTACCATTAGGAGGCCTGTTCGGACCAGACCGCAAATTCATTGCCGCTGGGCTCGACGAAGTGAAAGCGGCGGCCACCGGGAAAATCGAACAGAGGGCGAACTATGGTGCCCCCTGCGCTGGTCACCTTGGTCTGGGTTGCGACAATATCGGTACTGTAGAACACCAGCAGGGCGCCGCCTTGCGCACTCTGGTTGCAGAGGTCTGCGCGGTAGAAGCCGCCATCCAGCCCTTCTCCCTCGAAGGCGCAGTAATCGGGGCCATAATCGGCAAATTGCCAGCCGAAAGCGGCCTGAAAGAAGGCCTTGGTGGCGGCAAGATCCCTGGCCGCAAACTCCACATAGTTCAGTTTTTCATGGGCCCTGGTCATGAGGATCTCCTTGTCGGTGATTATTTCGGTTGCCAGCGTTTTTGCGTGCGGATTGTGGAGTGGGGCAAGGCGTCCCAAGGGGTCAGCTTGAGCTGCTTGCGCCGAAACCAGAGCCAGGTTGCCATCAGCAGACCGACCCCTATGCCGAACAGCAGGCTCTGGCGCAGGGCAAATGCTGGCGTTACCTCATGTTGCCAGCCGAAGAACCACATCAACACCCCCCAGATAGCGCCGATGGGGATCCCCAGAGCAAGGACATTGACCAGAAAGCGTTCGTAGTGGGGCGGCCTGATGGTGAACCCAGCCTTTCGCAGCAGCCAGGTGATCGGCGGGTTGTAGTTGAGCGTCTGCACGCCTTTCTCTGCCAGCTCCCGGTGGGCGGCCGCCAGCCTGTTGTCGAATATCATAGGTCGTCCTTGTAATAGCGTGGCGCCATACGATGCCAGTTGACGGCATTGTACTGACAAGGACGGAGATAAAACAGGCTGTATGTCACGATACGAAGCGACGCCGTACTTGCCAACCCAAGGACAATACGCCTATAAAGGCCCATTACTCTTGTCTGGATTGCAGCAATGAAGACCCATTCTGATGAACTGACCCTGTTTGTGGCGGTGGTGGAGGCGGGCAGCTTTCGCCAGGCGGCGGAGAACCTCGGCGTGGACAATTCGGTGGTGAGCCGCGGCATCAAGCGGCTCGAGGAGAAGCTCGCCACCGTGCTGCTCAATCGCACCACCAGGCGGGTCAGCCTGACCGAGGAGGGGGGCTGGTTCTATCAGCGGGCGGTGAAGATCCTGACCGAGATGAGCGAGGCGGAGGGGCTGCTGCTGATGCGCCGCGAGCAGCCGGAGGGGGTATTGCGGGTCGATGCCGCCACTCCTTTCATCCTGCACCGGCTGGTGCCCATCATCGGCGAGTTTCGCCGCCGTTATCCCGCCATCGAGCTGCAACTGCACAGCTCCGAGGGCTTTATCAACCTGATGGAGCGGCGGGTGGACATGGCCATTCGCATCGGCGAGCTGACCGACTCCTCCCTGCGGGCGCTGCCGCTGGGCCGCTCGCGGCTGCGGCTGCTGGCGTCCCCCGACTATTTGCGCGAGCACGGTACCCCGCGCCAGCCGGCGGATCTGCTGAGCGGGCACGAGCTGCTCGGCTTTTTGCACCCCGATCACCTCAACCACTGGCCGCTCTTGAGCCAGGAGCAGGGGGATCGCTTTCCCATCACCCCGACCCTGCGGGCCAGCAGCGGCGAGACCTTGCGCCAGCTGGCGCTGCGGGGGCAGGGGATCGTCTGTCTGTCGGACTTCATGACAGGGGATGACAGGGCGAGCGGGGCGCTGGTGGAGGTGCTGGCTCGCAGCAACAGCGGCGCCTCGCGCCCCATCAATGCGGTCTTCTACTCCGATGCCCAGCGCGACATCCGGCTGCGGGTCTGGCTCGATTTTCTCAAGGAGCAGCTGGGCAGCCATGCCCTGTGATCCAGCGGTCGGGTGAAGGGGGCAGGGGCCGCTCCGGATAAGCAGACGGCCGCCTCAAGGGGCGGCCGTCTGCCTGGGAAGGTGGGGAGGGCTTAGCGGGGCAATCTGCCCCATACCCGGCTGAGCAGGGCGCCGCCGATGGCAGGCGGCACGGCCAGCAGCAGCGTCCCATACCAGGGGAGCTCAGCCAGGGTGGTGGCCAGGACGATGCAGGTGAGCACCAGCAACTGGGCAACCATCATCAGCAAGGTGCCTTCACGGGGGGTCAGCGCCGCCTTGTGGGTGACACAGGTTTGGGCGGCGGGGGTGTGAGTGGTGGTCGGCTTCATGGCGATGTCCCTGGGTTGCGTCTGATCTGACTCAACGATGACTAGCAATGACCGTTCCAAATCTTTTCGTGTTACTTATCAATTGGTTGTGTATGTGCGTGCCATTCCCGTTTCGGGAGTGATGCAAAATCGTTCGCAAAATGAAAACGCCACCCCAGGGTGGCGTCTTGTCTGACCGACAGCGGTTCAACCGATCCGGTATTGGCGGATCTGCTCGTCTATTGCCTTGGCCAGTTCGAACAGCTCGCGACTGGCGGCATTGCTCTCCTCTGCATGCTCCCGTTGATGCTCGGCCACCATGGCCAGCTCGTCCAGCGCCGCTCTGGCTTGTCCCATCTGTTGATCCTGCGCCTGGGCCAGCGCGCTGATCTCGTTTATCTCGAGGGCGGTCTGCTTGATCTGGCGGCTGGCATCCATCAACACCGCCCTGGCCTGATGCATGCGGTCATGGCTCTCTTCACTCAGGGTGCGGGAGTCAGCCATGGAGCCGCTGGCCTGGCGGGTACCCTCCTGCAGACGCAGGATGAGATCCTGCACATCCTTGGTGGCGGTCTGGGTGCGCACCGCCAGCTGGCGCACCTCGTCGGCCACCACGGCAAAGCCGCGTCCCATTTCGCCCGCCCGCGCCGCCTCGATGGCGGCGTTGAGCGCCAGCAGGTTGGTCTGGTTCGAGACGTCACGGATGAGGTTCATGATCTGGGTGATGTTGTTGCTGTCCTTGACCACCTCTTCGAGCAGGGCGGAGGAGCTGCCGATGCTGCTGCGCAGGGTATCGAGCTGCTGGGCGCTCTGACTGACGTCCCGTTCGATGGCGAGCATGTGATCGGCGATGCGGTGGGTCACCTCGTTGACCCCCTCAGAGCGACCGGCAATCTGCTCGGCATTGTCGCCGATGAGGGCGACCACGCTGCTCAGCTCCTGGATGCTCTGGGCCTGCTGGCAGGCCTCTCCTGCCAGGGCCTGCGCCTGATGCAGGGATTGGGAGGACTGGGCCGAGAGGGCGCTGCCTGACTGCTGGAAGCGGGAGAAACTCTGGTTCAGGCTCTGGATCAAGCGGTTGAAGCTCTGCGCCATCTGGCCCAGCTCCGACTGATCCGAGAAGTCCAGGCGGGTCGCCAGATCCCGATCGGCGGTGATGTGGTGCATGCCGTCGGCGGCCTGGCGAATGGGGCGGCTGATGGAGTGGGCGAGCCAGGCGGAGGCCAGCATGGCGAGCCCGCCGATAGCCAGCGACACCATGATAATAAGCCGGCGGGATTCGCTGCGTCCCTCTTCCAGTTCGGCTGCATTGATCTCGCCTATCAGCAGGCGATTGAGTGCCGGAATGTAGCGCACGGCTATCAGATAGGTCTCTTTCCCAAGCGTCAGCGCCTGGACCGCGACCTGTTCTCTGGCTGCCGGGATCAGCGCCCTGACGGTGTCGAGGAAGGCGCTCTGATGGTGGGCAGCCTCTTTGAGCTCCTGCTCTGGGTGGATCTCGATATGACCCTCCATGTCGGCCAGATAGACCTGCCCGCTCTTGCCTATCCGGTAGCTGCTGATGAGTTTGCGCAGTGCGCTCATGTCGATGGAGGTACCGGCCACCGCCAGAGTCTTGCCCCCTGCCGTGACGGCGGTATTGATATAGAGGGAGGCGCGCTTGTCAAAGTCGGAGATGTCGAGGTTCAGCTCGTAGGGCTTGCCCCGTTTCAGAAAGCCGTAAAACCACTCGTCTTTGGGGTCCGATGCGCTCAGTCTCTTCTGGGCCGTGGTGCCGTTGCTGAAGTTGAGCAGGGTGGCGCTCTGGCGCGGCGCGATAAACACATTGCCCCCGATGCGTTGCTGCAGTGCCAGAAAGTAGCGCTCCATGACCGGCCACTGCTCGGCGGGCATCTCCTGGCTCAGCCAGTCGATGACAAAGCTGTTGCCGGCCAGTGCCTCGGCTTCGGTCAGGTGCTGGGTCAGCTCGGCGGTCAGCTGGTTGGCGATGCGCTCCACGCTGCTTGGCAATTCATAGCGTTCCACCCGCTGCTGTGCCTGGTCGTGGGAGATCTGCTCCAGGATCAGGGTGATGCAGCTGATGGCAATGATCATCAGGATGGCTACTCCGAGCAGGATCCGGCTGCGGATCCCGAGCCCCGACCAGAGTGATTGCAATCTAACAAGGTGTATCG
The DNA here is from genome assembly GCF_002285935.1 of Aeromonas dhakensis. NCBI lineage: Bacteria > Pseudomonadati > Pseudomonadota > Gammaproteobacteria > Aeromonadales > Aeromonadaceae > Aeromonas > Aeromonas dhakensis. Next base: position 3,840,865 of record NZ_CP023141.1, on the reverse strand, counting down.
CCCGCTCCATAACGCTCTCCTGTATTAAATAAGGTCGCATATGCGACCCAAGAGATGATTATAGATAGATAACTCAATTGAGAATGACTGACATGAAATCGTCATCAAGGCAGAGGCGGCTGGCAGGGGGCGGCAGGCCATAAAACAAGAGGCCGACATTGCTGTCGGCCCCTTCAGTTTCTATTTCAAGGATATCGGTTGCCCGATCACTCCTCTTCGGCCCAGCGGCGTGAACGCTCGACCGCCTTCTTCCAGCCGTTGTAGCGCTTGGCGCGATCGTCGCGGTCCATCTGCGGGATGAACTCACGGTCCACACTGAACTTGTCTTCCAGCTCTTCCGAGCTCTTCCAGAAGCCGACGGCGAGGCCAGCCAGGAAGGCGGCGCCCATGGCGGTGGTCTCGATCCGGGTCGGACGCACCACAGGGGTGTGCATCATGTCGGCCTGGAACTGCATCAGGAAGTCGTTGGCTACCGCGCCACCGTCCACCTTCAGGGCCGCCAGCTTGATGCCGGAGTCCTGCTGCATCGCATCCAGCACATCGCGGCTCTGATAGGCGATGGATTCCAGCGCGGCACGGATGATGTGGTTGCGGTTGGCGCCGCGGGTCAGGCCGACCATGGTGCCGCGAGCATACGGATCCCAGTAGGGGGCGCCCAGGCCGACGAAGGCCGGTACCAGGTAGACGCCGTTGGTGTCGCCCACCTTGGAGGCGAAGTAGTCGGTGTCGCGGGCATCGTGAATGATCTTGAGCTCATCACGCAGCCACTGGATGGTGGCGCCGCCCATAAATACTGCACCTTCCAGCGCGTAGTTCACTTCCCCTTTCGGGCCGATGGCGACCGTGGTCAGCAGGCCGTTGCTGGAGCGAACCGGCTCGGTGCCGGTGTTCATCAGCATGAAGCAGCCGGTGCCGTAGGTGTTCTTGGCCATCCCTTTCTCGAAGCAGAGCTGGCCGAACAGGGCAGACTGCTGGTCACCGGCGATACCGGCGATGGGGATGCGGGAGCCGCCGCCACGGGTGGTGTAGCCATACACCTCGGAAGAGGGTTTCACTTCCGGCAGCATGGAGGCAGGGATGCCCAGCTCGTCCAGCATGCGCTGATCCCACTTCAGGTCGCGGATGTTGTAGAGCATGGTACGAGAGGCGTTGGTCGGGTCGGTGACGTGTACTTCGCCGTTGGTCATCTTCCACACCAGCCAGGTGTCGATGGTGCCGAACAGCAGCTCGCCGTTCATCGCCTTCTCGCGGGCACCTTCGACGTTGTCGAGGATCCACTTCACCTTGGTGCCGGAGAAGTAGGCGTCCAGCACCAGACCGGTGTTTTCGCGGACGTACTCTTCCAGGCCGCGGGCTTTCAGCTCTTCACAGATGGCCGCGGTACGGCGGCACTGCCAGACGATGGCGTTGTAGATGGGTTTGCCGGTGGCCTTTTCCCATACCACTGTGGTTTCACGCTGGTTGGTGATGCCGATGGCGGCGATCTCTTCGCTGCGCAGGCCAGTCTTGGCCAGCACTTCGGTGAAGACGGAGGATTGGGTCGCCCAGATCTCCATCGGGTCGTGCTCCACCCAGCCCGCTTTCGGGTAGTGCTGGGTGAATTCGCGCTGGGAGGTACCGACTATGTTGGCGTCCTGGTCAAACACGATGGCACGGGAGGAGGTGGTACCCTGGTCCAGAGCGACGACATATTTCTTTTCAGCAGACATGATGTTCTCCACGTTTTTATTTTCCACGTTTTTACACGTTGGGGAGGGCAGCTCTTAGGCGGCGGCCTCTTCTTTGGCGGTTTGGGCAGCTTGCTCGGTGGCGGCAACACGGTTGCCCGGCACACAGGGAGCCAACACTTTCACATAGAGGGCGGTACCAATCTGGGCGCCGACGATGGGGCCGAGGATGGGGACCCAGAAGTAGGGGTTGTCACGACCACCGGTCAGGGCCACGTCACCCCAGCCGGCCAGGAAGGCGAACAGTTTGGGGCCAAAGTCACGAGCCGGGTTCATGGCAAAACCGGTTAACGGGCCAAGGGAGGCGCCGATCACCGCGATCAGGATACCGATCAGCAGGGCGGCGGCGAAGCCTTTGGGGGCGCCGTTGTTGTTGTCACCGAGTGCCATGATGCCCAGCATCAGCACGGCGGTGATCACCAGCTCGACGGTGAAGGCCTGCATGTTGGAGAGCAGGGCATTCGGGTAGGTAGAGAAGATGCCGGCGGTGCCGAGGCTCTCGACGCTGCCGCGTACCACGTTGTGGGTCACTTCCCACTGGCTGAAAAGGTTACCATAGAGGAAGTAGACCAGCGCCGCGAAGCAGAAGGCGCCAGCCACCTGGGCGATGATGTAGGGCACCACCTTGCGCTTGTCGAACCCGCAGAAGGTCATCAGCGCCAGGGTGACCGCAGGGTTGAGGTGGGCACCTGAGATGCCGCCGGTCACATAGATGGCGATGGCGACGCCCAGACCCCAGGTAATGGAGATTTCCCATTGCCCGAAGTTGGCACCGGCCAGCACCAGTGCGGCCACGCAACCGACGCCGAAGAAGATCAGCAGGCCGGTTCCGATAAACTCGGCGATGCACTCGCCAAGCAGGGTATTGGGTCTTTGTATGCTCATACCGTTATTCCTTATATCCACCCAGAGTAGGTTTGATGTTCCGTTTTGTTGTTTTTCATTCCCATTGTTGCGCCCGAAAACGTTTCTTCTTGTTTTTTGAGCTGACGCAAACGTTATGCTCGTTTACGCTCGTTCTCGGACGAGAGAGAAAATAAACCGAAATCGACCATTCACCACTCCCTCCCCGCAGGAAATGTGGACAAGATCCCACTCATTGCTAAGAAAATGTGACGGAAAGCAAGTTGACACCGTGGTTATACCACTTAGTGGGTAGCTATAAGCCTTGCTACACAAGGGATTGCGGCTGATGAGTGATTACTCATCTGACACTTTCTTTTGTAATAAAACTGCAATATTTCCGACTACATCACAGATTAAATGTTCACATATGAGCACAATAGGCTCGCTTTCGAATCGGGACTCCTCTGATTGGTCAGCATGGACAGGGCACCCTCAACCGCCCACAACAACAATAAGGAAGCAGAACATGCTTAGTCTCTTCAGGCCTGCACCACACATAGACAGGCTCCCGGCCGACAAGGTCGACCCCTTCTACAAACGCATGCGTTGGCAGGTGTTCTTCGGGATCTTCTTCGGTTATGCCGGTTACTACCTGGTACGGAAAAACTTCAGTCTGGCGATGCCTTATCTCATCGAGCAGGGCTTCTCCCGCGGTGATCTGGGCCTGGCCCTGTCCGGCGTCTCCATCGCCTACGGTCTCTCCAAGTTCCTGATGGGGAACGTGTCGGACAGATCCAACGCCCGTTACTTCCTCTCCGCCGGTCTGCTGCTGTCGGCCGGTATCATGTTCATGATGGGGACCATGCACTGGGCCACCTCCAGCATCGCCATCATGTTCGTGCTGCTGTTCCTGAACGGCTGGGCACAGGGCATGGGCTGGCCGCCCTGCGGTCGCACCATGGTGCACTGGTGGTCGCAAAAAGAGCGGGGCGAAATCGTCTCGGTCTGGAACGTGGCCCACAACGTGGGTGGCGGCATGATAGGCCCGCTGTTCATTCTGGGGATGGGCTGGTTCAACGACTGGCGCAGTGCCTTCTACGTGCCGGCCGCAGCGGCAGCCGCCATCGCGGTGATCGCCTTCTTCGTGATGCGTGACACCCCGCAATCGGTGGGCCTGCCGCCCATCGAAGAGTTCAAGAACGACTATCCGAAGGACTACAACGAGAGCCACGAGCAGGAGTTTTCCGCCAAGGAAATCTTCATGAAGTACGTGCTGCACAACAAGCTGCTGTGGTACATCGCGATCGCCAACGCCTTCGTCTACCTCATTCGCTACGGTGTGCTGGACTGGGCGCCGACCTACCTGAAAGAGGCCAAGGACTTCAGCGTCGACAAGTCCTCCTGGGCCTACTTCCTCTATGAGTGGGCCGGTATTCCGGGCACCCTGCTGTGCGGCTGGATCTCCGACAAGATGTTCCAGGGCCGCCGCGCCCCGGCCGGTATCCTGTTCATGGTGCTGGTGACCATTTCCGTGCTGGTTTACTGGTTCAACCCGGCCGGCAACCCGACCATCGACATGATGGCGCTGGTGGCCATCGGCTTCCTCATCTACGGTCCCGTCATGCTGATCGGCCTCTATGCCCTGGAGCTGGCGCCGAAGAAGGCGGCCGGTACCGCGGCGGGCTTCACCGGTCTGTTCGGTTACCTGGGGGGCGCAGTTGCGGCCAACGCCATGCTGGGCTACACCGTTGACCACTTCGGCTGGGACGGCGGCTTCATGGTGCTGACTGCCTCCTGCTTGCTCTCCATCGTGCTGCTGGCGATGACCCTCAAGCACGAGAACGAGTCGATTGCCGCCAAGGCTGCTGTTCATAAGGCATAAAACGTGATCCTGCCCTTATCGATTGGAAAAGGGATCAGGTAAACTGCCCAAGGCCCCGCATCTGCCGGGGCCTTTTTTCGTCTCATCATCGGAGTTCAAGCGTGAAGCAAACCCAACGACATCTGGAGATCCTGGACGTCCTGACGCGGCAGGGCTTTGTCTCGACCGAGGATCTGGTGACCCATTTTGACGTCAGCCCCCAGACCATTCGCCGGGATCTCAACGATCTTGCCGAGCAGAACAAGATCCGGCGCCACCATGGCGGGGCCTCCCTGCATTCGAGTACCGTCAACACCGCCTACAGCGCCCGCAAGGTGATGCAGCTCAAGGAGAAAGAGCGCATCGCCCGGGAAGTGGCCGCCAATATTCCCGATGGCTCGTCGCTGTTCATCGACATCGGCACCACCACCGAAGCCATCGCCCGCGCCCTGCTCGATCACCGCGAGCTGCGCGTGGTCACCAACAACCTCAACGTCGCCAGCATCCTGACCGCCAAGGATGACTTCACCGTCATCATCGCCGGCGGCGAAATTCGCAACCGGGACGGCGGCATCGTGGGGGAGGCGACCCGCGACTTCATCGGTCAGTTTCGGATGGACTACGGCGTCATCGGCATCTCTGGCATCGACAGCGACGGCTCACTGCTCGACTTCGACTACCACGAGGTGAAGATCGCCCAGGCCATCATCGCCCACTCCCGCCAGGTGTTCCTGGCCGCCGACCACACCAAGTTCGGCCGCAACGCCATGGTCAACCTCGGCAACCTCAGCCAGATCCACGCCCTGTTCACCGATCAGGAGCCGCCGGAGAAGCTGATGCGGCTGATGTCCCAGCATCAGATCGAGTGTCACATCTGCTGAGTCGCCGTTAATCCGCTCCAGCATCAGGCCGCCATCGGGCGGCCGCTTCGTTTTCAGCCTCCCGCCTTTCTGCTCGCCCTCATTCCACTGCCGATGCCGCGCTGATTACCCAAAAAGCGCGAACTCGCTCACAGCCTTGCCCCCGTTTTCCCCATGCTCTGCCGCTTTATCACCGACCGGCAGCATTTTTAGCATTGCCAAAACAATCGCGATCACATTTTCTCCATAAAATGTTCGTTTATCATTTTTTCATGCTCTAATATGAGCGAAATCAAACATTGCGACGGTTTCGCAAGAGCAAAATAAGAAAGTAGGTGAACATGAGCGAACATTATGATCTGGTCGTCGTCGGCGGCGGCATCAACGGGGTAGGCATTGCGGCTGATGCGGCAGGGCGGGGTCTGAAGGTTGCCCTGTTCGAGGCGCGCGATCTCGCCTCTGCCACCTCTTCCAACTCCAGCAAGCTGATCCACGGCGGTCTGCGCTATCTCGAACACTACGAATTCCGGCTGGTGAAAGAGGCGCTGGCGGAGCGGGAAGTGCTGCTCGGCATGGCCCCTCACATCGCTCGCCCCATGCGTTTTCGGCTGCCCCATCGCCCGCACCTGCGCCCGGCCTGGATGATCCGCGCCGGCCTCTTCCTCTATGACAACCTGGCCAAGCGCGACAAGCTCAAGGGCAGCTGCGGCGTGCGCTTCCTGCCGCAGGATGGCCTCACCGCAGGCATCAGCAAGGGGTTCGAGTACTCGGACGCCTGGGTCGACGACGCCCGGCTGGTGGTGCTCAACGCCATGATGGCGCGCGACAAGGGCGCCGACGTGCAGACCCGCACCCGCTGCGTCAAGGCGGTGCGCGGCTCCAAACACTGGACTCTGACCCTGGAGCGGGAAGGGGGCGAGCAGTTCAACGTCACCTGCCGCGGTCTGGTCAATGCAGCCGGCCCCTGGGTCAAGACCTTCTATGACGAGAGCCTGCACGAGAAATCCCCGCGCGGCATTCGCCTCATCAAGGGCAGCCACATGATAGTGCCGCGCATCCATGAGCGCGAAGAGGCCTACATCCTGCAAAACGAGGACAACCGCATCGTCTTCGTCATCCCTTATCAGCAGGACTACTCGCTGATCGGCACCACCGACGTGGAGCACAAGGGCAGCCCGCGCGAAGCCAAGATCAGCGACGCCGAGATCAACTACCTGTGCAAGGTGGTCAACGCCCACTTCACCCGCCAGATCGCCCCCAAAGACGTGATCTGGACCTACGCCGGGGTGCGCCCGCTGTGCGATGACGAGTCCGACTCGCCGCAGGCGGTGACCCGCGACTACACGCTGGAGCTCAGTGGCGAATCCGACGGGGCGCCGCTCTTGTCGGTGTTCGGCGGCAAGCTCACCACCTACCGCAAGCTGGCTCAGGCTGCCTGCAACAAGCTCAAACCCTGGTTCAGCCAGATGGGGGATGACTGGACCGCCAACAGCCGGTTGCCCGGTGGCGAGTTCGACTGCTCGGTGCGCGAACTGGCGCGCGCCTTTGCGCTGGAGTTCGACTGGCTCGATGATCGCAGCGCCCTGCGCATTGCCGAGGCCTATGGCGCCCATGCCCGCCTCTGGCTCAAGGAGCCCCGTGGTCAGCACTTTGGTGCCGGTCTGTACGAAGCCGAGGTGCGCTACCTTATCGAGCGGGAGTGGGCCTGTAGCCTGGAAGACATCCTGTGGCGCCGCAGCAAGCTGGGGCTGCGCCTCTCCGACGCCGAGCAGCAGCAACTGGCTGCCTGGCTGAGCGAACACCATCACGCCCTGCCAAAAGCAAGCTGACCCCCTGCGGGCGGCCTCGGCCGCCCGCCGTAAAACTGCAATAAACCTCTGTTATAACAATAACCTACATCCCATAAACAATAACAAAGAGCACCGCGCATGAAAAAACATACTCGCTCCCTGATTGCCCTTGGTCTGGGGGCTGCCCTGGCATTGCCCGCGCTGGCCGCCGAGGAAGGCAAAATCGTGATCGCTCACCGGGGCGCCTCCGGCTACCTGCCCGAGCACACCCTGGAGTCCAAGGCATTGGCCTATGGCATGGGGGCCGACTATCTGGAGCAGGATCTGGTGATGACCAAGGATGACCAGCTGGTGGTGATGCACGATCACTTCCTCGATGGCATCACGGACGTGGCCGAGCGCTTCCCCGGCCGGGCTCGCCCGGATGGTCGCTACTATGTGGTGGATTTCACCCTGGACGAGGTGCGCTCCCTGCGCATGACCGAGCCGTTCCAGCTGGTGGACGGCAAGCAGGTGCCCGTCTATCCGGCCCGCTTCCCGCTGTGGAAGTCCAGCTTCAAGATCCACACCTTCCAGGAAGAGATCGAGATGATCCAGGGGCTCAACAAGAGCACCGGCAAGAACATCGGCATCTACCCGGAGATCAAGGCCCCCTGGCTGTTCCGCCATGAAGGCAAGGACATCTCCAAGGCGGTGCTCAAGGTGCTGAAGGAGTACGGCTACACCAGCAAGAACGACAAGGTCTATCTGCAGTGTTTCGATACCAACGAGCTCAAGCGCATCAACAGCGAGCTGATGCCCGCCATGGGGATGGACTTGAAGCTGGTGCAGCTGATGGCCGAGACCGACTGGAACGAGACCATGGTCTACGACGCCAAGGGCAAGGCGACCCCCTACAACTATGACTGGATGTTCAAGCCGGGCGCCATGAAGGAGATCGCCGCTTACGCCGAAGGGATCGGCCCCTGGAAGCCGATGATAGTGCCGGAGCCGGGTACCCTGGGCAAGCCGACCTTCACCGGCATGGTGAAAGAGGCCCATGCGGCCGGCCTCAAGGTGCATCCCTATACTTTCCGTCAGGATGAGGGCCAGATCCCGGCCTACGCGAAAGACTTCACCGATCTGCTGAATATCTTCCTCTATCAGGCCGATGTGGATGGCGTGTTCAGCGACTTCCCCGACAAGGCGGTCGAGGTGATCAAGGCGCACGGCAAATAATAAAAGAAGAGCAACACGGGAATGCAAGCGGGGCCAGGTGCCCCGCTTTTTTATGTCTGCTGGCAAGGGAAATCAGCAAGAGTGTAATTTTATGTTTACGATTTTGGTGTTTTGAGCATGTAGCTAGCACTACTTTCTGGTCGAAAGGGTCTCTTTTGTGGTCATTTATCCATCTGTCAGCGAATAAGCCCGCTAGTTTCACTTGATTGTTTGTTTTTAATTGGTAAGGTGGGGGCGGTTGCGTAACAAAGTGCTGACTTGTGTAAACAAAGCTGAACGGTCGGCGCAGTTGGCTTGAAACAGTAGAGAGAATGAGAAAATGCAAAGAGACCCCCTCAACAACATCCATATCCAGTCCGAACAAGTGATGATCACGCCTGCCCAGCTCAAGGAGAAACTGCCCATCTCCGATCGCGCGCTGGCATTCGTGCAAGGGGCCCGCAATACCATCGCCGACATCATCCACCGTCGCGATCACCGTCTGCTGGTGATCTGTGGTCCCTGCTCCATCCACGACATGGACGCCGCCAAAGAGTACGCAACCAGACTCAAAGTGCTGCATGACGCCTATCAGGACACTCTCTACATTGTCATGCGGGTCTACTTTGAGAAGCCACGCACCACGGTCGGCTGGAAGGGCTTCATCAACGACCCTAACCTGGACGGCACCTTCGACGTGGAGCTGGGGCTGCACCGGGCCCGCGAGCTGCTCTGCTGGCTGGCCGAGCTGGAGCTGCCGCTGGCCACCGAGGCGCTCGACCCCATCAGCCCGCAATACCTGGCGGAGCTCTTCTCCTGGTCGGCCATCGGTGCCCGTACCACCGAATCCCAGACCCACAGGGAGATGGCGTCCGGTCTCTCCATGCCGGTTGGCTTCAAGAACGGCACCGACGGCAACCTGGGTACCGCCATCAATGCGCTGCAGGCGGCCTCCAGCCCTCATGCCTTCATGGGGATCAACCAGCAGGGCCAGGTCGCGCTGCTGCAAACCCAGGGCAACCCGGATGGGCATGTGATCCTGCGCGGCGGCAAGCACCCGAACTACGACTCGGTCAATGTGTCGCTCGCGGAAGAGGCGTTGGAGAAGGCGGGCCTGCTGCCCGGCCTGGTGGTGGATTGCAGCCACGGCAACTCCAGCAAGGATCACCGCCTGCAGCCCAAGGTGGCTGACAACGTGATCCATCAGATTGAGGAGGGCAACCGCTCCATCATAGGGGTGATGCTCGAATCCAATCTGTTCGAAGGCAATCAGTCGAGCGAGCAGCCCAAGTGCGAGATGCGCTACGGTGTCTCCATCACCGATGCCTGCATCGACTGGGAGACCACGGACGCGCTGCTGGCCCGTTGCCACAGCCAGCTGGCGGCACCACTTTTGGCCAGAACCAAGGCATAAGCCGTGGTATCTTGTCAGCACTGATTGAACAATCGAGGTGTCACCGGCCGAGGCGGTGACACCTCGTTGCCTCTTGAATCACAGGGCGTCGCTGCGGGCGGCGCCGCAGGGACCGGATATGGCTGAAGAGTTGAATGCCCTCAGGGACAAGATAGACGCGGTGGACAAGCAGCTGATTGATCTGCTGGCCGCCCGTCTCGCCCTGGTGGGGGAAGTGGGGGAAGTGAAGAGCCGGCACGGCCTGCCCATCTATGCACCGGATCGGGAGGCGAGCATGCTGGCCCGCCGCCGCGCCGAGGCCGAGGCTCTGGGAGTGCCGGGGGATCTCATTGAAGACGTGCTGCGCCGGGTGATGCGCGAGTCCTATATTCTGGAATCCGCCAGCGACAAGGAGCACCACTTCAAGTGCATGAAGCCGGACCTTGGCAAGGTGGTGATCATCGGTGGTCAGGGGCAGCTCGGTCATCTGTTTGGCAACCTGTTCAGTCTCTCGGGCTACCGGGTCGAGACCCTGGGTCAGGCCGACTGGCCGCGCGCCGACGAGATCCTGCACGGCGCCGGACTGGTGATGGTGGCGGTGCCCATCGACGTCACCTGCCAGGTGATCGATCGGCTCGGCAACCTGCCCGAGAACTGCCTGCTGGTGGACGTGACCAGCGTCAAGAGTGAACCGCTTGCCCATATGCTGGCGGTGCACAAGGGGCCGGTGCTGGGGCTGCATCCCATGTTTGGGCCGGACGTGGCGAGCCTCGCCAAGCAGGTGATCGTCTGCTGTCAGGGGCGCGACAACGATGCCAGCCAGTGGCTGCTGGAGCAGATGACCATCTGGGGCGCGCGTTTGCAGCAGGTGGAGGCCAGGGCCCACGACGAGGCGATGACCTTTATCCAGGCGCTGCGCCACTTTGCCACCTTCGCTTACGGCTGGCACCTCTCCCGTGAGCAGGCCAACCTCGACCGCCTGCTGGCGTTGAGCTCCCCCATCTACCGGCTGGAGCTGGCCATGGTGGGACGGCTGTTTGCCCAGGATCCCCACCTCTACGCCGACATCATACTGTCGTCGCCGCAGAATCTGGCGATGATCCGCCGCTACTACCAGAACTTCGGCGAGGCGCTGGGGCTGCTGGAGCGGGGAGACAGGGAGGGCTTCATCGAGGCCTTCAGCCAGGTTTCGGGCTTCTTTGGCGAGCGGGCGGACGAGTTCCTGCGCGAAAGCCGTACCCTGCTGGCCCAGGCCAACGATCGTCGCCATCACGGCTGACGATGACCAAAAGCAAAAGGGGCCAACAGGCCCCTTTTGCTTTTGCATGCCAGCGCGCGTTGCGGCGTTTTTATTCTGGCTGCGGCAAGCGCAGATCGGCGCCATCCCAACCCAGCGGCAGGGTGAGCAGCTGATCGATCAGCTCCCGCCGATCGGACTTTTCCAGATAGGCGAGGTAGAGCGGACGGCTCAAGGCCTGGGCGCCTTCCACCAAGTGCAGACGCCCCTGCTCCAGGAAGGGGCTTACCATGCGCCTTGGCAGGTAAGCTGCGCCGCCGTTGGCCAGCACGAACTGCAGCGCCATGTTGGCGGAGCTCGAGTGCAGCACCGGGGTCTTTTGCAGGCTCTGCAGCCGGCTGGGCTGCGGCTCAAAGCTGGTGCCCCAATCCAGATGAATGTGCGGCATCTGCATCAGGCTGTCGGCGTTGGCCGCGCCATCCCGGCTCACCAGCTCGAACACCAGCTCACCGATGGGGTGCAGGGCAATCTCGTCGATCTTGGTCGGCTCGGAGAGCAGGGCGAGATCGAGGGAGCGCTCCAGCAGCTGGCGACACAGATGCTCGCGGGAGGCGGTCTCGAGCCGCACCGCAAGACCCGGGGCCAGGGCATAGACATGGTTGAGCCAGTCATTGAAGTCGAGCTCCCAGAACACCGCGGGGGCGCCGATGGCGAGCTGCTGGCTGAAACCGGGGGAGAGGGCCACATCCTGCTTGGCGCGGCCCAAGGTATGCAAGATGGCGTCTGCGTAGGGCAGCAGACGCTCACCGGAGGCGGTCAGGCGGATGTTGTTGCGATGGCGGGCAAACAGACTGACCCCGAGTTGCTGTTCGAGCTGGCGGATCCGAAAGCTCACCGCCGACTGGGTCAGGTAGAGATTTTCAGCAGCCCGGCCGAAGTGCCGGGTCTTGCTGACCTCGATAAAGGTCCGAAGCAGTTCGGTATCCATTAATCGATGGACTCGTCGCTACCGCTGCCACCTTCAAAACCGCCGCCACTCGCTTCCTCGTTGGCACCGCCGGCGACGGTGCACAGACGGTGCACGCGCTTGGGACCGATCACCTTCAGATACTTGAACCACACCTTGGCGTGGGGGTTGTTGCCGGCGGCGCCGGACTTGACCTGCTCGATGAAGGCGCTTTCCACGTCATCGCGTGCGGCCAGGTTGCCCTGATAGAGCGCCAGCATGGCGGTACCGTATTTTTCCAGACTGTCCGCTTCGGCCACAGTGAATTCGCCACTGCGACGCAGGCCACGGGGAAAATGTTTGAAGTCGTTGAAACGCTTGTCTGATTCGAAGCTCATAGTGCTCTTTTTCTGGTTAGTTTGACCTTTGCGGGCAAGTATCATCAGGCCGTCGCAGAGTGCAAAATCAATTTTTTCACTATATTGATAAATCTCTTTCATCGAAAGTGATTTGCCGCGGATCCATGGGCCCGGGTCGGCTGAAAAGGGCAAAAAAGTGAGAAAAAAAGCGGAGTTATGTCAGGTTCTATAAAGGTTGGCGGGGTGGGAAACAGCACAGTTTGTTACAAATAAAGCGCCATTCGGCGCTCTATTTGATGTCATTCATGAACCAAAGCGGGAGGTTTGGTCTCGGTAGAGACTCACTCGATCATGGCTGGCTGAGCCAGGGTATCGGCACGCCACAGACGGTAGCGCACTTCATACTCCTGCGGTACGTAGAGCACGAACGGCAGCTTGGAGTTGTAGTTCACGAAGAAGCCCTGGCCGTAGATCTGGACGAAGGTCTCTTTCTTCTGGCCATCCGGGCAGGCCATCAGGGTGCTGATGGGATCGGACACCTTGCCGAGCATCAGGTAGTTGTAGCCCCAGCCTTTGACGCTGTGCTGTTCCAGGTTGCCGGCAAAGCGCGGCACATTGCAATCGACCATCATTTTCTTGCCGACCTGCAGCTCGACCATCATGTCGGCTTCGTTTTCGACTTCCGGCAGGCGGATCACCACACGTTCCTGGTTCACTTCGGCGGCCGGGAACATGCTGATATCAAATTTTTTCGGTTCGGCGGCGAAGGCATGGCCGCCCAGCAACAAGGCGCCCAGCAGGCTAAAACGCAATACGGTTTTCATCTGTACCTCATGGGGTTGGTTCAACGCCGCTAGACTAACCGCTCTGCCCGTTTCATGCCAGCGATCTGCTACGTAAAAACTGCGTAAAATGATGCAGATCCGGCACACAATGACGTCTTCTGGCTATTTTCTGACAGGGCGCAGATCCGCCGAACGACAGGCCGGGCCGCAAACGCGGGTGGCCAGCCGGGATCCTGTGTTCATCGGGATCCCCTGGCCACCCGACTCCATCAGCGCACCAGCAGCACCTGCTTGGCCCAGGCGCCGGGGGCCCGCATGCCGACGGCGCCGCTGGTGATATCCAGATAGGCGACCCCCTTGCTGGCCGGCACCGGGGTGGAGGACCAGAGGTAGACGTAACCGTCGTTCACCTCTTTGCCGTCACCGGCCATGGCGCGGGGGAAGATGGTTTCGTTGAGCGCCGGTTTGTAGCAGGCGGACTCCAGCACGCTGGCCAGCTCCTTGATGGTGGGCAGGCGCCAGCCGCCGTGGCCGCCGAAGTTGTACAGCGCATGGCTCGGCTCGGTGCGGATCCGCTCGGCGGTCAGCAGGGCCTGCTGCCAGTAAAGCCGGGTCGGCTCGCCTTGGCAGCTCTGGTTGCGCCAGGTCTGGCCGAGCTGGCAGCGCATCCAGGTCAGGCCGGTGGAGCGATCCGTGACGGTGCCGTTGCTGCGGTCGATGAAGCGGGCGGTGGGACTGGTTCTGGGCATGTTGTCATCACAGATGGCGGTGGCCAGGGCGAGGGGACTGCCAAGGGTCAGCAGCAGGGTCAACATCAAGCGGTTCATCGGGTTACCTCCGCCACCAGTCGCAGTTGCAGACCGTTGGCATCATCGCTGTTTTGAACTGTGGTTGCGTAGTCGGTGCCGGCGTCATCGCCAAGGAAGATGTGGGCGATGGCGCTGATGGGGGCGCTCTCCAGCCGGCGCGAAGGGGTCAGGGTCTGGCTCCAGTAGTAGCCGCTGAAATCCTTGCTGGTGGTGCCGACATCGGGGAAGTAGCGCACGTCCATGCTCACCGGCTGGTCGTCCTGGCGGGAGAGGGAGCCGTAGTGCTGCAGGCTCATCAGCTCGCGCGAGTGGGGCATGCGCCAGCTGGTGATGCCGCACAGCTGCTGGGCGTTGAGCCACTGGCGGTACTGCTCCGTGGTGCAGATGGCCTCGCCATCCGGGCAGGCGTAGTCCAGCTCCTGCTGGGTGGGGTGATAGTCGTCAAGCTCCCAGGCGAAGGTGCGGTGCAGATCGCGCGGGCTGGCGGGATCATCGAGCTTCTTCTCCCAGACCAGACCGGTGTTGAGATCTTCCACACACTCCCAGACGGGGGCGTCATCGGCCAGCGGCTGCCCCTTGCCGTCGAGCTTGCGATAGCGCAGCGGCGCCTTGTTGAGGCTGGCCTCCTGCCCCGGGTGGTCGGCGGGTTCCTGGGTGAGCAGGTAGTCGACCCCGTCCGTGTAGGTGGTGACGCCACTGCCGGTGATCAGTGGATGGGAGTGCTGTTGCAGCAGCCGGGCGCGGACGTCTGCCTGCTGGCTGGCCAGCTCGCCGTGCAGGGCAAAGTGGCCAGCCAGCTCGGGCAGCAGGCTGCCGATGGCAGGCCACACCAGCATATGCAGGGTGGCGGTGGAGAAGCCCTCCTGGGCCTTCAGATCGGTCTCGACGACCGCCTGCAGCAGCTGGCCCAGCGCCATGTTGAAGTCGCTCAGCCGGGAGAGGGCGGCCAGATCCTGACCCGGTTGCAGCGGCGCCAGCGCACTCAGCAGCTCGCCGAGGGCTTGCCTCGGGGGCTGCCCCTCGGCGATGCGGTATTGCAGCAGGGTGCTGAGCGGGCTGGGGGTCAGGTGCTGATCATCGAGCCGGGCGGCGGGATGCAGCAGCACGGGGGCGGCCGGGTTGCTTGGCAAGAACAGCAAGGTGCTGGTCAACAGGGCCGGGGCGCTGCCGCTCAGCCGGTGAGTACCGGCCGCGCCGCTGACACTGGGCTCCCCCGCATCACAAGATGCATTCTGGTTGAGGTTGATGCACAGGGTGCCGGCTTCGGGCAGGGTCACGGTCAGGCTGTAGTCGGGGACCGCCAGCGGCGCCTCGTCCGAGCCGCCACCGCCACAGGCGGTGAGCAGGGGGGCCAGCAGGCAGGCCAGGCGGGAGTAATGTGGTGTCATCTCTAGTCCTTAGGGAGGGGGCCTTGGCCCCCTCTTCTTATATATGGATGGGGTGGATTCAGGTGCGCTGGCGCAGGCGGCGCCAGAGTGCCAGCGGCAGCAACCAGAGCAGGTTGGTCGTACCGCCGCCGCTGCCGTCGTCCACCTGGAAGTGGATGATGCCGTCATCGGGCGGGGTGACCGGCTTGCTGCACTGGGCGCCGGTGCGCTGGCTGATGCTCCAGCCGTTGATGCGGCCCCGATTGCCGGGCTTGCTGTCCACTATCTCCAGCGTCCAGCGACCGGCCAGCGGCTCGCCTTCCAGTGCGCTGAAGGGCTGCAGGGGCAGCAGCTCGGTGGGGAAGACCCCCTTGAGGCGCGGCAGCGGGCTGTAGCCCTTGTCCCAGATCTGGATGCGGGTGCCGGAGGGGGAGTTGAGCCAGATCTCCAGCTCATCGAGCGCCGGGTGCTGCAGATCCAGGTTCAGCTGCAGCCGGTCGCTCACCCTGGCCTCGCTGCTCTCTATCAGCAGGCTGGTTTCGCTGAGGCCACGCACCTCGTCGCTGATGGCATCGCTCAAAGTGAGCGGCTGACCGCTGGCGCGGCTGACGATGGGGGCGCCGATGGGCAGGGTCAGCGACTGTTGCCACTGGCGCTCGGTCGGGCTGGTGCCGCTCATGGCGAGGCTTACCGGCAGCGCCACCTCATCACCACAGGCGAGCGGGCTCTGGGCCAGCAGGCGCAGGGTGGTGGTCATGCTGGCACCCGCCGCGAGGGTCGCCGGTTGCCAGCTGTAAGGATCGGCCTGCAGCCCGCTTGGCAGCTGGAGGGCCAGCTCGTTCAGGGTCACCGGCGCCTTGCCCTGGTTGGTGAGGGTCAGCTGTACCGACTGGCGCTGCCCCAGCTCGATGACACTACCATCACCCAGGCCCACATTGACCGGTGCCTGCAGCAGGCCGTGCTGGCGAAACGCCTGCTCCAGCAGCCTGGCATAGGGGCGGGCCGGGTAGAGGCGGGCGGCGGTATCCACCGTGATGCGGGCCAGTTGCGGCATGCGGATGGCCGGGCCGAGACCGAAGTGAGACTCGATGATCAGGCGGTCAAACTCGTCCCGTGCCCCTTCGCCCTGCTCGGCGACCGCGGCCAGCAGCGCCTGGAACAGCGGGGTGCCCCACAGCTGGTCGCCATTGCTGCCGTTGATGGTGCGGTGGGCCGGATAGTTGTAATCCGGGTGGTAGCGGGCGCGCAGATCGTCCAGCTGACGCGGGGTGCGGTCGGTGAAGCGGGCATCCCAGTTGAACACCATGGCGGGCTCGAACTGGCGGCCGGCCTCGCTGCGCTGGCGGTGGCTGGCGGCCAGGTAGTCGCTGAAGCCCTCGCCGATGGCGCCCCAGTCCGCCTCGTCCCCCAGATCCGGCACTATGTGATGCTGCACCGCGTGGCCGAACTCGTGCCAGATCACCATGGGATCCTCGGCATCGGGCACGCCGCTGCGACCCAGCTCCAGCCGGCGTTCGAACGGATCGTAGAGGGAGTTGTCCTGATAGCCGGCCTCGGTGTCGATGTCGAGCGCCCCCGGGATGAGGTCGACAAAGCCGAGGCGCTTGAGGTGGCGCTGGGCCAGATCCAGGTGGTAGTAGGCGTTGATGTCGGCAAAGCCGCGATCATCGCGGGTCAGGCGAAACGCCTGCGGGCTGTCGGCGCTGAAGGGGGCGGTATCCGGCTCCATGGCATCCACCACCCGGGCGTGGGGGCCGCTCAGCAGATAGCGTCCGCCCGCCAGGGTGACCGGCAGCGGCACCTTGTCCTGATAGGCGGCGTTCGCCAGTTGCAGGGATTCGTGCCAGACCAGACCGGCGTCGCGCAGCTGGGTGCGGGGATCCGGATCGAATACCCGAGCCTCCAGCTGGGTGTCGCCGGCGTCGGCGGTGCGGCTGGCCCGGGTGCTGGCCGCATCCATCCAGCGGCCGAGCTCGCGGCTGCCGTCACAGCTGGCGAACAGCTGCACCTGGCTGGCCTTGGCGTTGCCCGCCTGATGCTCGCGCACCCGTTGGCGCAGGGCCGGCACCAGGGTGTCGCCGTCGCGCCAGTACCAGGCTTCGACCGGACCAAGGGTGTCGATCTCGCTGCCGCCATCGCGCAGCTGTTCCAGCAGGGGATCCAGATTGCCGGTTGCGTCGCAGCCGGGTTCGCGGCTATCCAGCGGCCGGCTGTTGTGATAGATGCGCCAGGGCTTGCCTGTTTGATCGACGCTGACGGCGGCCTGGATGGTGGCCACCGGCAGGCCGTTGACCAGCTGGCGGAAGCTGTAGTGATGGCCGAGCAGGCTGGCCCGCTCGTAGTCGGGGGCCAGGCTCACGCCAAGGCGCTGCTCGAGCCAGAGCTTCGGCGTGGTGGTCAGCGGCTGTTCATCGACAAACTGCAGCTCGGCCGCCAGCAGCGGCTGGGAGAGCAGGGTTGCCGCCAGCCAGAGGGCCAGGGAAGAGGGTTTCATGGTTTACTCCAACACAAAAATGAGAAAAGGGATCACCGGCGGGCACCTGCCAGGGTGAGCAGGAAGGCGTACTCGCGGGCCGCCTGCTGGCGCGCGTTGGCCGGGCTGATGCGGTGGCCGCCGTCGAGTGCCGTGCTGAGCAGATAGGGACCCGGCCCCGTGCTGTGTTCCCGCAGACGGGCCACCCACTTGAGCGGCTCCCAGTAGGGCACCTGACTGTCGTGCAGCCCGGCCGTCACATAGACGGGGGGATAGGGGGCCACATGCAGGTTGTCGTAAGGGCTCAGGCGGCGCATGGTGGCGTAATCGGCGGCAATGGCCGGGTTGCCCCACTCGGCGTACTCCTGGCGGGTGAGCGGCAGTTCGGGATCGCTCATGGTGCCGATGAGATCGACGAAGGGCACCTGCAGCACGGCCCCGGCGAAGCGGGTCGGTGCCTGGTTGAGGGCCGCCGCCACCAGCAGGCCGCCGGCGCTGCCGCCCATGGCAAACAGCCGGGCGGGGTCGATGGCGGGATCCCGGGCCAGCGCCTCGGCCACAGTCAGGAAGTCGTCCACGCTGTGCTGTTTGTGGCGACCGCGTCCCGCCAGATACCACTCATCCCCCAGCATGCCGCCGCCGCGCACGTGGGCGATGGCGTAGACGAAGCCGCGATCCAGCAGGCTCAGCACCTGCGGCTGGTAGTAGGGGCGCATGGGGGTACCGTAGGCGCCATAGCCGTAGAGCAACAGCGCCTTGGGAGTGTGGATGTCCTTGCGCCACACCAGAGAGACCGGCACCTTGACGCCATCCTTGCCCACCACCCAGCGGCGCTCGCTCTGGTAGGGGGAGGGACGCTGCGCCTGCGCGTCGGCTTGCCACTGGCCGCTGGCCAGATTGAGCCAGCGTTGGTGTGGCGGCTCGGCCATGCCTTGGCGGCGGATCAGGATCTGCCCGCTGGCGGGGTCGTGGGCACCCTGGATCCAGGCCGTGCCGGCCCCCTCGGTCAGCAGCAGACGATGGCTGAGCCGGCCGCGGCCATCCAGCACGTCGAGCCAGTCATCCCCTTTGTGGCGATACTGCAGCACCGTGTAGTCGGCAAACAGGCGCCACTTCTCGAGGCTCCTCTCTTCGCCGGACCAGAGCGGCTGCCACTCACCCTTGGCCACCTGGCTCAGATCGGCCACCTGATAGAGGCCGAGGGCACCGTCCCGGTTGCTCTTGAGCAGCACCCGCTCCCCCTGGGTATCCAGGTAGTACTCGAGGCCGTCCTGACGGGCCTTGAGCAGAGCAGGTCTGCCCTCGTCCAGCAGGTACTGCTCGGCGCTGTCGTGGTTGTTGCTTTGCAGCAGCAGGTGGCGCCGATCCGTGGTGCGATAGAGGCTGAGCAGCCAGGCGGGATCCGCCTCCTGGTGGATCTGCTGATCCTTGCCATCGCGCCAGGCCCACAGCTGCCAGGGGCGCAGGGTGCGAGGTTCGTTGGCGATGGTGTAGAGGGTCTTGCCGTCCAGGCTCCAGAGCAGATCGCTGGCCCGGTGCGCCAGGGTGGCCAAGGGCTGGCCGTCGGCCAAGTTGAGCAGGGTAATGCGGTAGTCCCTATCGCCCTGCAGATCTTCGGCCAGGGCCAGCCAGCGCCCGTTCGGGTGCAGGGCCCAGCTGGCGAGCTCGTAGTAGCCGCTGGCCGGCTGACGGGCCGCCAGCCGTTGCCGGGGTTCAGCCTGCTCGCTATCTCGCTGCCACAGGCTGCCGTCGACTTCCATCCGCCACTGGCTGCCCGCCTCGCTCAACCACTCTTGCGGCATGGGTTCACCGCGCGCTTGTGCCTGCCACTCGGCCTGCAGAGCCTGTTCCAAGGGCCGCTGAGCGGCGAGCTGCTGCTCGGTCCAGCGGTTCTGCTCGCCCAGCAGGGCCAGCAGGGCGGGATCCTGGCGGCTGTCATCGCGCCAGCCGCCATAGGGATCGAGCCGGGCCCGCTCCCCCGGCATCGGTAGCGGGCGGTGAGGAATAAGCGGGGCCACGAGCGGCGCCGACGCGGCGACGGCCTGGCTCGGGGCGCCGGCAGGTGCAATGGCTGCGGGCTGGGCAGCCGCCGGAGTGGCCAGCAGGCTGGCCAGCATCAGGAGTGCGTGCATCAGAGCCCCACGAAGGTGTAGCGCAGGCTGGCGCTCAGGGAGCGGCCTGTCTGGGTGTAGAGGCCCGCATCCGTGCCTGCTTCCAGCCCGGCGACATCCTGATAGCGGGTGTAGCGGGTGTCGAGCAGGTTGTCGAGCTTGAGGTTGGCCTTGAGGGCGTCGGTGATCTGCCAGTCGGCGGTCAGGGCGAAGCTGAGCCAGCCGGCGGTTTTCAGGCACTCGCCCTGCTGCTGGGTCAGGCTGTTGCCACAGGTGGGCACCCGGCTCATGGCGGCGGCGTAGTCGGCCTGCAGCCCCAGGCTCCAGTCGTTGGCCTGATAGCTGAGGCGGGTGTTGCCCTCGAGCGGCGTGAGGTTGCGCGGCGATTCGCCCTGGCTGGTCTTGCCGTCGACCCAGCCCAGCTTGGTGGCCAGCTCCCATTGCGGGGTCAGCCAGTAGCTGGCGGCGACTTCGGCACCCCAGGTCTCGGACTTGGCGACGTTGCGATATTGACGCAGCATGACCCCGTCCCGCAGGCGGAAGCCCACCTGACGCCAGTCGACGAAGTTGTAGTAGCGGTTGTAGAAGAGGGCCGGCTTGATGCTCCACTCATCCCCTTCCCCGCTCACTCCCCACTCGAAGCTGTGGCTGGTCTCCTCCTTGAGATCCGGGTTGGCGATGATCTCGAACGGCGGCAGGGCAAAGTAGTGGGGGATGTTGCCGTACACCTTGTCGTAGGAGGGGGCGCTGAATCCGTTGGCGTAGCTCAGCCAGCTGCGCCACTGCTCGTTGAAGCGGTAGCTGGTGGCCAGACTCGGCGAGAGGTGCCAGCTGTGGTTGCTCTCGCCCCGACCATCCTGCGGGCTCAGCCACTGCTGATCCATGCGCAGGGTCGGGGTGAACTGCCACTGGCCCAGGGTCGCCACGTCTCCCAGCCAGATGCCGGCCCGATCGGTGCGGGCGCTGCTGAAGGGGGCGGACTGGGTGGGTTGGGGAATGCCGGCTTCCAGCATCAGCTTCTCCACCGGTCGCTCGTGCCGGGTGCGCGCCAGCTCGATGCCGTAGCTCAGTTTGTGCTCGATGGGGCCGGTGACCAGATCGCGGCGGATATCCAGCTCGCTGCCGAGCAGGTGCTCGGTGAAGGTGGCCAGCTCCCGCTCGCTGCGATAGCGGGGGTAGCCGCTCAGCTCGTCATTTTGCAGCAGGCTGCGCTTGTTGGCGGTGTTCTTGGCGTAGTTGCCGTGCAGGTTCCAGGTAAAACGGTCGGCCAGCGGGTGGCCCAGATCCTGCGCCTCCCAGCTCAGCTTGCCGCCCTGGGAGCGCTGGCTGCCGTTTTCACGATACTGGCGCACCTGCCACTTGCCGTCGGGCTGGGGAATTTCGCGCGGCCCCTGATCCCGCTTGGCGTTGTCCTCGAAGTAGTCGAGCTCGAGGCGCAGCAGATGCCGTTCATTGAGGGTCAGGCTGGAGCTGGTGGAGGCGCTGAGGCCGTCGAGATCCGCCGGAATGCGGCTCTGGTCGTAGTTGGCAGTCTCGTGCCCCTGCCAGCCGGAGAGGCGCAGCAGGTGGGCGCTCTCGCCCCAGCGGGCGGCGCCGGTGGCGCTCAGCTTCTGCTTGTCGCTGCTGCCGTCGTGCAGCACCTTGCTGCTGAGGTAGCCATCCTGCCCTTGCAGGTAATCTTCCGGCTGCTTGGTGGTGATGACCACGGTGCCGCCGATGGCGTCCGAGCCGTGCAGGGCGGAACCGGCTCCCTTGGCCACCTCGATCTGCTTGACGTCATCGAGATCGAAGCTGAAACGGCCCACCTTGTCGTTGAGATCGTCGGCGCCGAAGCCGTCGCTGACCCGGACTCCGTCCTTGACGATCAGCACCCGGTTGCCACCGATGCCGCGGATGCTGATGTTTTGCGGCCGACCCGCCGAGCCGGTCACCGAGACGCCGGGTTCGTTCTTGAACACGTCGGTGAGCTCGGTGGCTATCTGGCGCTCCAGATCCTCTTCGGTGATGACGGTGATGGAGCCCGAGATGTCGGACAGTTTCTGCTCGACCCGCTGACCCTTGACGATTATGGTCTCGCGCGTCTTGGGCGGGGTGGTGCCGGAGGTGTCTATCCCTGCGGGATCGCCGGCGGCCAGCGCTGTACCGGACAGCAGCATGGGCCAGTAGTGAAGTAGTGTTTTCATTTTGAGAATAATTATTATTTAAGCCTGAAGGCCGCGGATTATTGCAGAGAGGTCCAATCAGATCAACGATTGATAATCATTATCATTTTGTTTTTATGATCCTGATCAGGCTGCATTTTTTGATGAAGACATCAGTAGCAAAGTGGGCCAACGTTTGCGCCTGCAGGACGCAGGGCAGGCAGACGGGGGGATGAAATGGGGGAGGGTGGCAAGGTGTTGGCTGAGGGTTTGGCAGCTCATGCCAAGGTTATGTCGGCAATAAAAAACCCGCTCGGGGAGCGGGTTTTCAACGGATACAGGACGGGCCTCAGGGGGCGCGGTAGAAGCGGTTCAGCTCGTTCATCACCTGGATCATGACCCCCATGTCCGGGGTGCCGTGCTTGATGGGACGGTAGCTGTTGCGCTCCAGCAGCTCGAAGTCACCCTGCTTGTTGAAGTGGGTGATGGTGTTGCCCTGATAGATGGCAAAGTCGCGCTGATCCCCGGCCAGCAGCCAGTTGCGCGGGCTGTTGTCGAACAGGTTGCGGCCTATGCTGTAGTCCCGCGGCGGGTTGCGCACCCCCAGCATCCCCTGCATCAGGGTCGGCACCAGATCCAGGTGGCTGCTCACCGGGCTCGTCGGCAGTGTCTCGTTGCCCGGCCAGGCCAGCACGAAGGGTACCTGCACCTGATAGGGCGAGTAGTTGGTGCCATAGCCCCAGCTGTTGCTCTGGGTATCGTTGAACTCCTGGCCGTGGTTGGCGGTGACCACGACGATGGTCTGTTCACTGAGCCCCTGCTGTTGCAGCTGGGTCAGCATCTGCTCCAGCAGCTGATCGGTGTAGAAGACCGAGTTCTTGTAGCGGTTCTCCAGCTTTTGCAGGTTTTCGGCCTGATAGGCGGTGGCCGGGTTGAACTTGGTGAGCTCCGGCTGGAAGGGGCCCTTGATGCCGGCCGGCAGCTGGTAGTCGCCCGGGCTCGACAGATAGACCAGCGAGAACCAGGGGCGGTCAGGGGAGCGCTTGGCGAGCCACTGCTGCCAGTCGCCGACAAGCTGGGTATCGTCGGTCTGCTCGGAGACGAACACCTGTTTGCGCAGGCCGGAGAGGATGCTCTGGCGATACTGCTGGGCATCTTCCAGCGCGCCGAACAGGCCGAACTGGTAGTCCTGGCGCAGCATCTCGTCAAAGAGCACCGGCGGGGTCTTGTCGTTGCGAATGTCGTCGTAGTAGTGACCTGGCAGGCCGTAGAACAGGCTGAACATCCCCATGGCGTCATCGTTGCCGCCACTCATGTGGTTGGCAAAGTTGAGGTGCTGATCCGCATAGCGCTGCAGATTGGGCATGTTGATGTTGTTGAGCATGTCGGCCCGCAGGGAGTCGACCACCACGATCAGCAGGTTCTTGTGGGTCAGCGGGGCGTTGACGCTGAGCGGGCGCAGCGGGTAGCGCAGCCGGCTCGCACTGTCGCCATCCTGGGACTCGGCCTTCTTCTCGTACTGATCCAGATCCAGCCAGCCGTGCTTGGCGAGGAAGCTCTTGGCTGTCATCGGGTAGGAGAGCGGGAAGTTGGCGCGCTGCATGGTGATGGGCTGATACAGGGTGGCATCGGCCCAGCTGTTGACCACGTGGGTCAGGATGAAGCAGACCAGCAGGGCCAGCCCCACCTGATTGCCGTACTGGCGGCGCTTGCGCTTGTTGATCTTGCGCCACACATAGGCCGACAGCAGCAGTTGCACCAGGAAGATGGTGGGCACCGCCACGAAGATGATGCTCCAGATCGAGCCCTCCTCGGTCTGGGCCTGATCCAGCAGCAGCTGCCACACCTGACCGTTGAGGTGGAACTTGAACAGCTGGAACACCTGGGTGTCGATAAGCAGCAGCACCAGCGCCAGGGTGGCGATGATGGCGGAGATGAAGCGCAATGGTTTCTCCCTGGGCAGCACGAAGCTCAGGGGGAAGATCGTCAACAGGTAGGTGACAAAGCTCAGAAACGAGAAGTGACCGATCCAGCTGATGATGAGATAGGTCACGCCGAGCGTGGTCGACGGCCAGCTGATCGCCCCCAGATAACGGGTGGCGATCAGCATGGCCAGAATGATGTTGAAGAAGGAGAACCAATGCCCCCAGGTGATCAGGCGAGAGACATTATCACGATAGGGGTTGCCGGTTTCGACCATAGTGATCCATCTGCTTGAAAAACATCAAAGAATGCGAAGAGACTCAATGAGCGTCGTGGCGATGATCGACCGAGGCGGTGAGCGCCTGGATGAATTTCTCGGTGATCGCCTGACGCTGGGCCGGGGCCATGCCATTGATGATGTTGGTGGTCAGGTTGCCGAGCACCATCAGACTGAGGTCCACCGGCGCCTTGTGCTTCTCCAGGGCGGTGATCAGGTCGTTCATCAGGGCGTCAAACTGCTCGTTATTGTACTTTGATACGATGGGCATAATCTTGGGTTCATCTCGGTTCAAAGCGCCTTATAATACTTCACCCTTTCGGCTAACACTATGGCTTTGTGACATGAGTCTCGATATCGACAAGATCATTCTTCACTCCCTGCGCCAGGGCGGCGATGGTCAACCTCACGCCGACACCCGCAGCCAGCTTCTGCCTGCCGATGAGGCGGTACAGGGGCTGATGGCGGAGCTGCACCGCATTTACAACGGCAAGGGGGGCAAGGGCTTTGGCTTCTTCGCCGACCCCGAGGCCGCCGTCGCCGAGCTGGCAGAGGGGGAAGAGGCCCCCAAGCAGCCCTCTCCCCTGTTTCGCATCGCGCTGGAAAAGCTGCTGGACGAGCAGCTCGAATTCGTTCCCTTCTCGGTGGAGATGACCCAGCTGCTGGTCAAGCAGCTGGTGGAGCACGCCCTCGACGAGCAGGGGGTGCTGCTGTTTGCCAAGTACAACTACGTGGGTGTGGATTATCTGATGATCGCCCTGCTGGAGGGCAAGGAGAGCGTCACCGTCAGCGAGGCGCTGGAGCTGCGCCACATCCAGTATCTGGATATCGGCAAATTGAACCTGGTGGCCCGCATCGATCTCACCGAATGGAAAACCCAGGCTGATTCGCGCCGTTACATCACCTTCAGCAAGGGCCGGGTCGGTCGCAAGCTGGGTGATTTTTTCATGGATCTGCTGGGTGCCCGCGAGGGGATGGATGCCAAGATCCAGAACAAGGGGCTGCTGCAGGCGGTGGACGACTATTGCGACAGCCGCCAGCTCGAACCGGCCGAGCGCAACGACTACAAGAAACAGGTCTTCAAATATTGCACCGAGCAGGCCAGCGCCGGTGAAGAGATCGAGATCAGGGAGCTGTCGGCAGAGCTCTCGTCAAAAGAAGCAGGAGAGGGCGACCTTGATTTTTACAGCTTCATCGGTCAGGAGTATGAGCTGGAAGAGCGCTTCCCGGCGGACCGCTCCACCCTGCGCGGGTTGACCAAGTTCGTCGGCTCCGGTGGCGGGCTGACGTTGAGCTTCGAGCAGAAGCTGCTCAACAGCCGGATTTTCTACGATCCCCAGACCGATACCCTGACCATCAAGGGGGTGCCGCCCAACCTCAAGGATCAGCTGTTACGCCAGTCGTAATGTGATCTGCTTTCCACTTTTGGCAAAAAGACACCGCAGCCTGCTGCGGTGTCTTTTTATTTAACGGGGTAGGTGGCAGCGAAACCAACTCGGTGATTTGTTAACAAATTAAACAGAATAATCCCTGTGAAAGGGTTTTCAATGAGGTGAAAACCCTTTCATTCATGTTTATTTATTTCTCTTTGGTAATTTAATTTCTTAATTTGGCGATAAATATGCCAATAAATGGCGTTAACCCCCTGAAATAAGAAAATGTTTTCAGAACTTTCCGGAAGAAAATACGTAATTGCGTTTCAAAAATGCGAGTTGCGTCATGTGAGGCGGTAACGGCTTGGGATAATATTCATCTCGCACACAATGCTCTTGCAGCGCGGAACTAATACAAGGAAAGGCTCATGAAAAAGAAATTGCTGTCATCCCTGATCGGTCTGGCTACTCTGGGTGTGGCTTGCTCTGCCACTGCCGCCATTGACGAAGGCCAACTGACCATCTGGATCAACGGTGACAAGGGATACAATGGTCTGGCCGAAGTAGGTAAGAAATTTGAAGCCGAAACCGGCATCAAGGTGACGGTTGCTCACCCTGATCAGGTGGAAGTGAAATTCCAGCAAGCCGCTGCCACCGGCAACGGCCCGGACATCTTCTTCTGGGCTCACGACCGTTACGGTGAGTGGGTCAAGGCCGGTCTGCTGGTCCCCGTGACCCCGAATGCCGCCACCAAAGCCAAGTTTGAACAGTTCGCCTGGGATGCCATGACCGTTGATGGCAAGACCTACGGTTATCCGGTTGCCGTCGAAGCCGTCAGCCTGATCTACAACAAGGATCTGCTGCCGGAGCCGCCGAAGACCTTCGAAGAGATCGCCAAGATTGACGAGACCCTGAAGAAGAGCGGCAAGCGCGCCATCATGTGGGCCTATGACACCCCCTACTTCAGCTACCCGCTGGTAGCTGCCAACGGTGGCTACGCCTTCAAGAAGACCGCTACCGGTTATGACGTGAAAGACACCGGCGTGAACAACGCGGGTGCCAAGGCCGGTGTCGGCTACATCTCCGAGATGATCAAGTCCGGTCACCTGGAAAAAGGCATCGACTACGGTGTGATGGACGCCAAGTTCAACAAGGGCGAAGTGGCCATGATGATCAACGGTCCCTGGGCCTGGAGCAACCTGGACAAGAGCGGCATCAAGTACGGCGTCGCCTCCCTGCCGACCCTGAAGGGTAAACCGGCCAAGGCCTTCGTCGGCGTGCTGGGTGCCACCATCAACGCCGCCAGCCCGAACAAGGATCTGGCCATCGAGTTCCTGGAAAACTACCTGCTGACCGACGCCGGTCTGGCTCCGGTCAACGCCGACAAGCCGCTGGGCGCCGTGGCGCTGAAGTCCTTCCAGAAGACCCTGGAAGCGGATCCGCACATCAAGGCCACCATGGTGAACGCCCAGAATGGCGAGCCGATGCCGTCCGTGCCTGAAATGAGCCGTTTCTGGTCCTCCTTCGAAACTGCCCTCAAGAACGTGACCTCCGGCCGTCAGAGCGTTGACGAAGCCCTGGATACCGCTGCCAAGCGTATCGTTCAGTAAGCACGCACTACCCGGGAGGCCGCAACGGCCTCCCACTCTCTCAAATCTCTCTTGGCGTTATAAAGGTTAATTGGCATGGAAGTAGTACCTTCTATCGAATCCTATGCCGGTCCGAAGGATAAGCACACCTGGCTTAAGTGGACCATTGCTGCCCTGGTAGCCATCCTCAACGGTTATGCAGCCGTGATGATGTACGCCAGCGGTGAGTGGGTATTCGCTCTGCTTGATCTGGTGGTGGTCTCCGTCGGTCTGTATGTCTTCATGAACAAGAAGACCTATGCCCACCGCTATATCTTCCCCGGTGTGGCTGGCATGGTTGTTTTTATCATCTTCCCTCTTGCCTACACGATCGGCATCGCCTTCACCAACTATTCGGGATCCAACCTGCTCTCCATCGAGCAGGCGCGGGATTACCATCTGAAAAAAACCTATAAGGTGGCGGGCGGTGAATTCGATTTCACCCTCCTGGGTGGTGAGAACAATCAGTTTCAGCTGCTGCTGAAACAGGACGACCAATCCTTTATCAGTCAACCCGTTACCCTGATGAACAACAAGGCCCGTGAACTGGCTGTCCGCGAAGGCAGGGTTCATGACAAGGTACAGGTTGTTCAGCTGCAACCCCTGGCCGGTGAGGCCGTGGACCAGGTGGCGCCCATCCGGGCCATCGTCGACCACCGCACCCACCTGAGCGCACTCGATCTGGTGCTGCCGGATGGCGGAACCCACCTGACCCTGAGCAGCCTGCGCAAGTTCGCCGCCCAGAAACAGCAGTACACCCGTCTGCTGGACGGTGCCGTGCTCAAGTCCGGGGTGGTGATAAAAGACAGCAACCTGCTGCGTGACAACCAGAGCGGCGAGCTGATGCTGCCCAACGGCGACACCGGCTTCTATCAATACATCGACGAGCAGGGCCAGTTTGTCGGCAAGAGCGTGGCGCCCGGTTTCGTGGTGAGCGTGGGCTGGAAGAACTTCGCCCGCATCGTCACCGATCCGGGCATCCAGGCGCCGTTCCTGCAGATCTTCGTCTGGACCGTGATCTTCTCCGCCTGTTCGGTGGGCTTCACCCTGGCCATCGGCATGGTGCTGGCCTGTCTGGTGCAGTGGGAGTCTCTCAAGGGGCGCGGCTTCTACCGGGTCATGCTGATCCTGCCCTATGCCATCCCGGCGTTCATCTCCATCCTGGTGTTCAAGGGTTTGTTCAACCAGAACTTCGGCGAGATCAACCTGTTCCTGGAAGCGGCGTTCGGCATCAAGCCGGACTGGTATACCAACCCCTTCCTGGCCAAGGTGATGATCCTCATCGTCAACACCTGGCTTGGCTACCCCTACATGATGATCCTCTGCATGGGCCTGCTCAAAGCCATTCCGGAAGATCTCTATGAGGCGTCCGCCATGGACGGTGCCGGTCCGGTGCAGAACTTCTTCAAGATCACAGTACCGCTCTTGATGAAGCCGCTGACACCCCTGTTGATTGCCTCGTTCGCGTTCAACTTCAACAACTTCGTGCTCATCCAGTTGTTGACCAACGGCGCGCCGGACATCATTGGCGCCAGCACCCCGGCCGGGACCACCGACCTGCTGGTGAGCTACACCTACCGGATCGCGTTCCAGGGCTCGGGTGGTCAGGACTACGGTCTGGCCAGTGCCATCGCCACCGCCATCTTCCTCATCGTGGGTGCGCTGGCCTTGCTCAACCTGAAATTGTCCAAAGCCGACAAGCAACTGTAAGGAGGCTTCAACATGGCAATCGTACAACCCAAATCAGTCAAATACCGGGTGTGGGCAACCCACCTGGTGATGTGGGGCTTCCTGGCACTGATCATCTTCCCGCTGATCATGGTCATCGCCATCTCGTTTAGAAACGGCAACTTCGCGGTAGGGGAGATCATCCCCTCCAACCCGACCCTGGATCACTGGAAGCTGGCGCTGGGCATGTCCATCACCAACGCCGACGGCAGCATCACGCCGCCGCCGTTCCCGGTGCTGACCTGGTTGTGGAACTCCATCAAGATCGCGGGCATCACCGCCCTGATGATAGTGGTGCTCTCCACCACCTGTGCCTACGCCTTCGCCCGCCTGCGGTTCCGTGGCAAGTCCACCATCCTGCAGGGCATGCTGATTTTCCAGATGTTCCCGGCGGTGCTGGCACTGGTGGCCATCTATGCGCTGTTCAACAAGATTGGTGACTACATCCCCTGGCTGGGTCTCAACACCCACGGCGGCCTGATCCTGGCTTACATGGGCGGCATCGCCCTGCACGTCTGGACCATCAAGGGCTACTTCGAGACCATCGACTCCTCCCTGGAGGAGGCGGCGGCCATCGACGGTGCCACCCCGTGGCAGGCGTTCCGGTTGATCCTGCTGCCGCTGTCGGTGCCCATCCTGGCGGTGGTGTTCATCCTGGCCTTCATCGGTTCCATTACCGAGGTGCCCATGGCCTCTATCCTGCTGCAGGATGTGAACAACCTGACCCTGGCGGTCGGGGCCCAGCAGTACCTCTATCCGCAGAACTACCTGTGGGGTGACTTCGCCGCGGCCGCCGTGCTGTCGGGCTTCCCCATCACGGTCGTCTTCCTGCTCGCCCAGCGCTGGCTGGTGGGTGGTCTCACTGCCGGCGGCGTGAAAGGTTAACGGTTCATGGCCGGGGGAGCCGACTCCCCCCGCCATCACGATTTGCAAAGATTCAAGAGCGGAGCTCGACATGGCTGAAGTAGTACTCAACAACGTTCGCAAAAATTACGACCCGGCTGTCCACAAGGACACCCTGCGCAATATCAACCTGGCCATCAAGGAAGGGGAGTTCATCGTCTTCGTCGGCCCGTCCGGTTGCGGCAAGTCCACCTTGCTGCGGATGATCGCCGGTCTGGAAGACATCACCAGCGGCGAGCTGACCATCGGCGGGCGCTACATGAACGACGTGCCGCCAGTGGAGCGCAACGTGGGCATGGTGTTCCAGTCCTACGCCCTCTATCCGCACATGAACATCTACGAGAACATGGCCTTTGGCCTCAAGCTCAAGAAGATGGACAAGGAGAACATCCACAAGCGGGTGATGCGCGCCGCCGAGATCCTGGGTCTCGAGCCGCTGCTGGACCGCAAGCCCAAGGCCCTCTCCGGCGGTCAGCGCCAGCGGGTCGCCATCGGCCGCAGCATAGTGCAGCAGCCGCAGGTGTTCCTGTTTGACGAACCCCTGTCGAACCTCGACGCCGCCCTGCGGGTCAAGATGCGCATCGAGATCGCCAAGCTGCACAAGGAGCTCAACTCCACCATCATCTACGTGACCCACGACCAGGTGGAGGCCATGACCCTGGCCAACCGCATCGTGGTGCTGAGCCCGCTCAAGGCGGATGCGACCACCAACCTGGAACAGTTCGGCACCCCGCTCGAGCTCTACCACAACCCGGACAACAAGTTCGTGGCGGGCTTCATCGGCTCTCCCAAGATGAACTTCCTGGC
Source organism: Aeromonas dhakensis (assembly GCF_002285935.1). Taxonomy (NCBI): domain Bacteria; kingdom Pseudomonadati; phylum Pseudomonadota; class Gammaproteobacteria; order Aeromonadales; family Aeromonadaceae; genus Aeromonas; species Aeromonas dhakensis. The sequence continues at coordinate 3,810,324 of NZ_CP023141.1, read as the reverse complement.
CGGCGAGCTGGTGGAGATTGGCGAGCAGGAGTGCCTGGTCAAGCTGACCACAGGCGACAGCGTGCGGGTGCGGGTCGATGCCCGCCGCGGCGCGGTTGGCGACAAAGTGGAGCTGGGCATTCGCCCCGAGCACCTGGTGCCGCTTGATCACGCCCATGCCGACAGCCGCGTGAGCGGGGTGGTGCAGGTGGCTGAACACCTGGGGGCCGAATCCTTCGTCTACATGGACGTGGCGGGCCACGACTTCACCGTCAAGGCGAGCTCCGACGTGGACGTGGCCACCGGCCAGCAGTACAGCGTCGGCATTCCGGCCGAGGCCTGCTACCTGTTCGATGCCAAGGAGCAAGCCTTCCCGCGCACGGCCAAATACATCCGCACCTGACAAGGGGCGGCTGCCGAGGTTTCCTTTTCTTTATATTCAATGCCTTTTTGCCGGTCGCAAGACCGGCTTTTTATTGCCTGCCGTTTGGCGAGCACGGCAGGCGAGGTGGCAGGGATCAGGCCTCGAGCGCGGCTGTGATGTCCGGCACAAAGTGCTGGCTGGTGAGCGGCGGGCGCTCGTAGCCTTCGGTGTTGATGGGGGGGAGGGTGATGGGCTCGTAGTGGATCGCCTCGTAGGGCACCTTGCCCAGCAGGTGAGAGATGCAGTTGAGGCGGGCTCGGCGCTTGTCGTCTGCCTCCACCACGAACCAGGGGCAATCCTCGGTATCCGTGTAGGTGAACATGTCGTCCTTGGCGCGGGAGTACTCCACCCAGCGGGAGCGGGACTGCAGATCCATCGGGCTGAACTTCCAGCGTTTGATGGGGGTGTTGATGCGTTCCTTGAAGCGCTTCTCCTGTTCTTCGTCACTGACCGAGAACCAGTACTTGATGAGGGTGATCCCTGAGCGAGTCAGCATCCGCTCGAACTCGGGGCAGGCGCGCAGGAACTCGCGATACTCGTTGTCGCTGCAAAAGCCCATCACCCGCTCGACCCCGGCCCGGTTGTACCAGGAGCGGTCGAACAGCACCATCTCGCCGGCGGCGGGCAGGTGGGTCACGTAGCGCTGAAAGTACCACTGGGAGCGCTCCCGGTCAGAGGGTGCTGGCAGGGCGGTGACCCGGCAGACCCGGGGGTTGAGGGGCTCGGTGATCGCCTTGATGACGCCCCCCTTGCCGGCGGCGTCGCGCCCCTCGAACAGCACCACCACCTTCAGCCCCTCCTGCTTGACCCACTCCTGCAGTTTGACCAGCTCCTCCTGCAGATGGGCCAGGTGGTGCTCGTAGGTCTTCTTGTCCAGGCGCGGGCGCTTCTTGCTCTTGTCCTTCGGCATGATTGTCTCCTTATTGAGTCCTTTCCAGATTGCACCAGGCGGGCGTCACTGCCAAGGGGGTCGTGTTACACTGCCGCCTCACGAGCCGCCGGCGGGCAATAAAAAACATGACGCCAGTGATGGCGATGTGCACTGCCGTCTCATCACCGGCTGTTGGCAACAGGAGAAAACATGAAGCAAGTTATGGAGATAGCAGGCCGCCAGATGGCCTATCTGGACGAGGGGCAGGGCCCGGTCGTGCTGTTTGGTCACAGCTACCTGTGGGACAGCGCCATGTGGGCGCCCCAGGTCGAGGCCCTCAAGGGGCAGTACCGTTGCATCGTGCCCGAGCTGTGGGGCCACGGTGATTCCGATGCGCTGCCAGAGGGGGGCTGCACCCTGGCGACCCTGGCCCGCGACCACCTGGCCCTGCTCGATGCGCTCGGCATCGACGAGTTCGTACTGGTGGGGCTCTCCATCGGCGGCATGTGGGGCGTGGAGCTGGCGCGCATGGCGCCCGCGCGCCTCAAGGGGCTGGTGCTGATGGACAGCTTCGTCGGCCTCGAGCCCCAGATCACCTGCGAGCGCTATCTCGGCATGCTGGCCATGATCGAGCAGCTTGGCACCATCCCGGCTCCCATCGTCGAGCAGGTGGCGCCGCTGTTTTTTGCCGACCAGCCGGATGCCGCCCTGATGAGCGGTTTCAAGGCGCGTCTCGCCGCCTGGCCGGCCGACAAGGTGGCCGCCATGGTGGCGGTGGGCCGCAGCTTCGTGACCCGCGAAGATCGCATCGAGTGGCTGGAAGAGATGAGGCTGCCCGCGCTGGTGATGACGGGTTGCCAGGACAAGGCCCGCCCTGTGCTGGAAGGCTACCTGATGGCCGAGGTGCTGGGCTGCCCGTTCAAGGAGATCCCGGCGGCCGGCCACATCGCCTCGCTGGAGAACCCCGCCTTCGTCAACGGCGCGCTGGCCGAGTTTCTGGCCCACCTGTGACAGTGTTCTCTGCCGGATAACAAGAAAAGGAGCCATGGGCTCCTTTTCTCTTTGGTGCAGGGATGGCCGGGGAGTTACCAGATATAGCCGAGCCCCAGCCCGGCATAGAGCTCCCCCTGATGCTGGACGAGGGGGCTGTCCGCGATGTCGCCGTCATAGCGCTCGTAGTTGATGCCAAAGCCGCCGATCCAGTTGGCGTTGAAGCGATAGCTGCCGATGAGGGAGACCATGGGGGAGAGGGTGGTGCCGGTGTTCCACGCCGGCCTGTCCGCCCTCGCTTCATCTTGCGAGACACCGCCGAAGTAGTAGTTGGCGAGGTTGTGGCTGCGCAGCATGACGCCGGCCCCCGGCATCAGCAGCAGCGGGCCGCGGATGATGGGGAAGTTGGCCCACAGCATCAGCTCCTGGCCATTGCTGGTGCCGGTCACGTCGCTGGTGGCCCGCACGCTCCAGAGGGCATAGGGGGTGATGAGATCGGCCCCGATCCCGGCCTCGAACTCACCCTTGCGCTTGTCGAGGCCGTGCAGGAAGGGATCATCGTCCGGATCCAGATTGCCAAAGCGCATCCGGCCGAAGGCGTAGGTGGAGAGGCCGCCATTGCGGCTCAGGTAGTAGCGGGCCCGATCCCCCAGATACATGAGGTTGTCGCCAAAGTAGAGGGCACCCGGGATCGGCAGCAGGGTGTCATCCTGGTGCTGGTAGCGGGCCTGACCGCCGATGACGGCCCCACCCAGCACCAACCCCTTGGGGATGGGGCTGTCGGGGCTGTCGCTGGAGAAGGCGCTGAGCGCCCCGATATCGAGATCGGCCCGGGCCGGCAGGGTGGTCAGGAGCAGGGCCGCCAGCCCCGTCCGTGTGAGCATTTGCAATATCTTCATGGACACTCCGTTGTCATCGATGGCCAGGCACGACTATCGCATTATTTGGGCACGGCGGGCAGCTCTTCGCGCTTGGGCCAGGCATTGAGCACCGCCTTGACCAGGGTGGCGAGGGGGATGGCGAAGAAGACCCCCCAGAAGCCCCACAGGCCGCCAAACACCAGCACGGCAACTATGATGGCCACCGGATGCAGGTTGACCGCCTCGGAGAAGAGCAGAGGTACCAGCAGATTGCCGTCGAGGGCCTGGATCACCAGATAGGCCACCATCAGCCAGGTGAACTCCGGGGTCAGCCCCCACTGGAACAGGGCCACCATGGCCACCGGCACCGTCACCGCGGCGGCGCCTATATAGGGGATCAGCACCGAGAAGCCCACCGCTACCGCCAACAGCGCCGAGTAGCGCAGCCCCATCAGGGCGAATGGGATATAGGTCGCGACCCCGACGATGAGGATCTCGATCACCTTGCCACGGATGTAGTTGAGGATCTGCTCGTTCATCTCCACCCAGACCCGGTTGACCAGGGTGCGGTTGCGCGGCAGGAAGCGGCGCAGCCCCCCCATCAATATCTCTTTGTCCTTGAGCATGAAGAAGACCATCAAGGGCACCAGGATGGCGTAGATGAGGATGGCCACCACGTTGATGAGGGAGCCGAGGGAGGCGGTCACCAGCTGCTCGCCCCCGCTCAGGATACGCTGGCGCATGTTGTCGATGACGGTCTCCACCAGGCTGACATCGACCAGCTCGGGGTACTGCTCCGGCAGGGTGCGCACATAGTCCTGAGCATGGGAGAGCATGGCCGGAGACTCCTTGGCCAGGTTCAGCCCCTGGCTTGCCAGGGTCGGGATGAGGCCGAGAAACGCCATGGCGGTGAGGGCGATGAACAGCAGCAGGATGAGGCTGGTGGCCAGGGTGCGGGAGAGTCCGGCCCGCTGCAGCCGGCTCACCGGCCACTCCAGCAGGTAGGCCATCACCAGTGCGACCAACAGTGGCGCCAGCAGATCGCCAAACAGCCAGAGCACGGCGAAACAGGCCGCCAGCAGCAGAAACAGGGTGACGGCATCGGGATCGGAGAAACGGGTCTGATACCAGCGCTTGATGACTTCTAACATGGCGACATCCTTTACGTTACTGGGGCTGGCTGTGGTGCCTGGCCCCGACCACCAACTGCAAAGAGAGGGTATTGTCCGGCGCTTCCTGCAAGGTGAAGGGGTGACCCTGGCGCTGCAGATAGGCGGGAATGTCCTGCCGGGAGCCGGCATCGGCCAGCCGGATGGCGAGGGCTTGACCGGTTTTGGCCTCTCGCAACCAGAGCTTGAGCCGGATCAGCGGCTCGGGGCAACGCCAGGGGGTCAGGTCGAGGTATTCCATGGAGGCTCCATCGCGCGTGATGGCGGCTATTATGGCCGTGATGAGAGCGCGAAACAACGCTTGTAGCCCTTGATGGGCAAGGGTATTCTGCCGGTGTCCCGGTAGGGTCTGATTGGAGATAGAGATAACGTGGCACGCTTTTCCCCCCTGATGGCATCGCTCCCCCTGCTGGCTTCCCTGATGGGCGCCACTTTCCATGCCCAGGCCAGCAACCAGCTTCCCGATATCGGCACCGCCGGGGTGGCCGCCCTGCCCATCGAGCAGGAGGTGCGCTACGGCAACGCCTTCATGCGCTTTGCCCGGGCCGGTTTGCCGATCATAGATGATCCCGTGTTGAGCCAGTACATCGACGATCTGGGCCAGCGGCTGCTCTCCAACGCCGACGGGGTGCGCTTCCCGTTCACCTTCTTCCTCATCAACGACCCCAGCATCAACGCGGCCGCCTTCCTCGGCGGGCGGGTCAAGGTGCACACCGGCCTGTTTCTCTATGCCGACAGCGAGAGCGAGCTCGCCTCGGTACTGGCCCACGAAATCACCCACGTGACCCAGCGCCACATCGCCCGCTATATGGAAGCGCAGGCGAGCAGCTCCGCCATGACCCTGGCCGGGCTGGTGGGCTCCATTGCGCTGGCGGTGATCAACCCCACCGCCGGGATCGCCGCGCTGCAGACCACGCTGGGTCTCTCCATGCAGTCGGCCATCAACTACACCCGCGACAACGAATACGAAGCGGACCGGATCGGCATGAAAACGCTGTATGACGCCGGTTTCGATCCCATGGGCATGGCCAACTTTTTCCAGAAGCTGGCGGCCGAGTATCGCTACGCCAGCAAGCCGCCTGAGATGCTGCTGACTCACCCGCTGCCGGAGACCCGGATCAGCGAGGCGCGCGCCCGGGCGGGCAGTTATGGCCGTCGCAATCTGCCACCGAGCCTCGACTTCTGGCTGGCCAAGGTGCGCATCCAGGTGCGTTTTGGCACCGAGAGCCCGCAGGCCCTGCTCACCTATTTCGACAACCGGTTGCAGAAGGGGGACTACCCGCTCAAGGATGCGGCCATCTACGGCAAGGCGCTGGCGCTGCTGCAGCTCAAGCGCACCGACGAGGCCGACGCCCTGATGCAGGAGCTGGCGACCCGCCACCCGGAAGATCTGTTCGTGGTGGACGCCCTCACCGACATCGACCTGGCCAAGGGGCGCAGCGCCCAGGCCATCGCCCGGCTCGAGAAGTTCCGCACCCGCATGCCGGACAACGAGGTGGTGGTGGTGAACCTCGGCAACGCTTATCTGGAAGGGGGCAACTACAAGAAGTCCATCGCCATTCTCGACCCCTATGCCCGTGAGCACGAAGAGAACAACCTGGCCTGGAGCCTGCTCTCCGATGCCTATCGCAAGGCGGGCAGGATGACCGAGTTGCACATGGCGCGCGCCGAGATGCTCTCCCTGCGCGGTGACTACCAGGCGGCCATCGACGAGCTGATCGTGGCGCGTGGCACCACCAACGACAAGTTGACCCTGGCCAGACTGGAGGCACGGATCACCGAGCTGGAGCGGGCCAAGAAGGATCTCGACAGCCTCAAGGGCTGACGGGCCAGCGGCTCTCACGCACGACAAGGGCGCACCAGGGTGCGCCCTTGTCGTTGATGCAGGTGGCCGATGGGCAACAACAGGGGGGAAGGCGGGGAAACAGAGCGGCCGGCGGCAAGGGGTCAGGCTCAGTGGCCAGCCGGCTTGACGGAAGCCCTGAGGGCGTCGAGCTGCGATGGGGTGAGCTCCCCCACCAGGCTCTGCAGGAGGTTCCCTTTGCCATCGAGCAGATAGCTGGTGGGCAGCCCGGCGGGGCGAGGGAAGGGGAGGCTCGCCTCCTGCCGGGGGATGAGCAGCGGCACCCTGATGTGGTACTGCCCGGCCAGTTTGCGAAGCTCGGCCGGTGTGGTCGGGTCGTAGTTGATCATCACCACGGCGATCTCTCCCTCCCGCGCCAGCGCCTCCAGCAGCGGCAGCTCCCGCAGGCAGGGGGCGCACCAGGGGGCGAAGTAGTTGACCAACAGCGGCTTGCCGGCAAAGTCGGCCAGGGCCACCGGCAGGTTCTCGCTGTCGGTGAACTGGGGCGCCGGGCTGCAGGCCGTCAGCAGGCCGGCCACAATCAGCCAACAAATTCGTTTCAATTCCTGCACTCTCGCGCTTACCCTGACCATCAGTTTCCCCTACAATAGCGCCGTTTCTTGTCCCATCTTGCGATTAATCAGGGAGTTATCATGAGCGAGACCCAAATCTACCACAATCCGCGCTGCTCCAAGAGCCGTGAAACCCTGGCCTTGCTGGAACAACACGGGATCGCCCCGGCTGTGGTGCTCTATCTGGAGCAGGCCCCGAGCGAGGAGGAGATCCGCACCCTGCTGAGCCAGCTGGGGTTCAGCGATCCGCGTCAACTGATGCGCACCAAGGAAGATCTCTACAAGGAGCTGGGTCTTGGCGAGGTGAGCGGTGACGCCCTCATTCGCGCCATGCATCAGTATCCCAAGCTCATCGAGCGCCCCATCGTCATCAAGAACGGCCAGGCCCGCATCGGCCGCCCGCCCGAGCAGGTGCTGGAGATCCTCAAGTGAGCACCCGCTTCGCCCGTTTGCTGACCCTGGTAGGCTTCTTTGGCCTGCTGGGCTGGGTGCTGCTGTGGCATCTGTGGCTCTCGCCCCACCCCGACCTCAATCCCTGGCTGCTGCCGGTGATCTGGACGGTGCCGCTGCTGTTCCCGCTCAAGGGGATTGTGCAGGGCAACCCCTACACCCACGCCTGGGGCAACTTCGTGCTGATGCCCTACTTCCTGCACGCCCTGACCCTGATCACCACGGATGAGGGGGAGCGGTGGCTGGCGGTGGTGGAGCTGCTGTTCACCGTGCTCGCCTTCATCGGCACCATCTATTACGCCCGCCTGCGTGGCCGCGAGCTGGGGCTGAGCATTCGCAAGAAAAAGCATGCCGACAGCTGACCCGCTGGGTTTCTACCCCGGCTTGCAGGGGAACACGGGCTGTCGCTGCGACCACAATGCAGAGCGCGCATCCAAATGAAAAGTCCCTGCCTTGGCAGGGACTTTTTTTATGGCCTGAGGGGCCTTGGCTACGCTTGCCGTTCGCTTAGAAATTAATGGTCAGCTGGGGCGATTTGACCGGGGTTGCTTCAGAGGTATAGACATATTGATGGCCGGGAACATTATAACCAGTATCAAGCACGAAGCTTAATCTTGGCTGTTCATAGGTATCGCCATTCCCCGTTTTTGCCCTGTCCAGGGCGGCATTGAACAAGTCAGTGACATCAACCCAGGCCACCTGTTCACTGGAGTAGGTGATTTGATCGCTGAACTTGGGCCGGTACTCTTTCCAGCTGTTTTGTCGCATCGCCCAGGTTGAGGCGTTGGCGCTGAAGAAGTAGTAACTCCAGTAACTGGAAATATATACGGTGCCGGGATCGTTCTGTTCAATTCTCAATGAAACCGAGCTCGGTTTTCTGTTGCCATATTTGGCGACGTATTCACCCAGGTTGAATGAGAGAAATCCCCAGGTCATGGCAGGATTGTAAGCACCATCGGCGCCGAGAGTCAGGTAGTTGTTTTGAGACTGACTGACTTGTTTGGGATCATAGGTATAATAGGCCATGTCTTCATCGGCATAGATGGCATAGGTGCCATCGCTTCTGACCTCATGGGGCTTGTTATATTCCCCTTCTGCAGCGCAATAGTTCTTTATGGTGACCTGACTTGATGGTGCACCGAGACGAATATCAAGACCTTGCTTGGGAGTCAGCGTCACATTGCCCAGTTGTCCTGAATTTATCAGGCGCTTGGCATCGCTATCCGGATCCAGCGTGTCCTTGGTATAACTCAAGGTGGCGGGATACTCTTTCATGGTCAAATAATAGGGAACGAATTTCCCCTCGGCGTCCGTTTTATTCACCATGGCAATGTCTTTATTCAAGATGTTGTCATGGAGGGTGGCGGAATTATTCTTCGCCGTGACGATCAGGGAGATGCTATCCACAACCCCTTTTCCCCCCTTGAATGAAATGCTCGGGCGCTTGCTGTTCAAGCGGTCGTACAAATACATCAAGGGCACGTCATCGGTGACTACGGTATACAGCTTGGAACTGCTGCCATTGGTAGACATAGCGGCATAGGAGAAGCTGTCATTATTGCCGTCTATATCGTGAAGGTTGGTTAACTGCGGGGTGACATCAGCACTGACCAGATATTTGATCTTCAATCTCCCGGTGAGATTGATGCCGGTATTCTCGGTCGTGTTCCAGCCACTCATGGTCAAGCCCGACTTGGCATTGCTTGCCAGCACGACGTTGGAGGGGATGAAGGTGGTGACCAGCTTGTATCCCTGGGAGCTGGAGCGATCGCTATAGGTCTTGTCGACACGGACCTTCGGGGTGGTCAACAGGGTGAACAAGCCCATGGGCTCATCATAGAGCGGGAACGAGATATCACTGGCACCATTTTCGCCAAAATCTTGCCAGACGGTGGACAAACTGCCCGGCATTTTCAGTTTGACCGTGATGCCAGGATCTGAGGAGGTCGTTTCACCCCGCAAATACACCTCCGAGAAGGAGATTTGTGGAATGATTGGGCTGTAGCCGGGCACGGCCGCCGCCTGTGTTCCGAAGATGGCTCCCACGCCAGACAGGGTGCCGGCCAGTGCCTTGAAGCCTGCCGTTACACTGCTTCCCCCCGGGGCCAGCTCCATCATGCCGCCCAGAAAGTCGCCTGCGGCACCCAGGGCATCGCTGGCCACGGCATTGGAGGTGGCGGAGTCGTTGATGCCGCCGAAGACATTCTGCAGGTCGGAGAGATTGCTGACGGTATAATTGCCGGCCTGTTCCAGGTTGTCGCTCAAGCTACCCGAGACATCCATCAGATAGGCCGCCGGATCGCCGATACCCTCGTCGGTGATATTCTGCGAGATACCGGTGGCATGCCCATACAGTTCAACATTGGCGATCGCTTTTGGACTGATTTTGATGTTCAAGTCAATTTCATCTGAACCGGCGGAACAGGGATCCAGATTCACCTGGAAGTCGGTCACCCCCCAGCCACCATCCTGCGCGTTATTGATGGCGCCAAAGCCGGTCTTGCTGCTGGAGTAGAATCGGGCATCCGCGCTCTGGTTGCTGTCAAAGAGCTTGGATTTGCCAGTGGTGGAGAGCGTCACCGCAACGCCGGTGCCTATGGTGTAACCGGGGAAATATCCCATCACCCGCAGTTTTGCCGTCATCCGGTTGTAGAGGATGAGATAGGGATATTGATTGGTTGAAAATGCATCATCTCCATCGGCAGACCAGACGGACTTCGCATTGGCATAATGCTGCATCTTGTAGCCAAGATTGAATTTGAGGAGCTCCCAACCGCTATTTGGGTCCATGTCGGGTATTTTGTCTGCGATGGTTCTGGCTACCCGCCTGGTGCAGCTTGTGGCGGGAGGAAGCTGATTACCCGGGCCCATGATATCCGAGGTGATGGCTGCGCCACCCGGAATATTGTAGAGCGATTCTATTTCGCAGATATAGAATGGGCTGGTCATCAGCTCATCTTCTCCGCTTATCGAAGACATGCCAACTTGCAGATGTTGGGTGCGCCAGTCAAAAATATTTTTGCGCTGTTGTTGAATTGCCGCTGCCGTATTTGGGTAGCGCGCATGATCCGGGTGGGTAATGACGGCTTCCTGTTTCCAGCGAGCATCTATATCCAGCGGGGTGGCTGCATGCGCCATCAATGGAAGCATGGCACTGACGGCCATCCATAATGTTGAATGCCTGATCTCCATTATCATAATTCTCCAGGTTTTAATCGCTATTGTAAAATCTTACAATTGACAGATATCGAGAATATTATTCTCGCAATGAATATGTCAGCGGGTTTTAAATTAAGCATATCCATTACCGTGAGGGTAATAATTAATGCTGGCTAGTCAATGACTTTTTTATTATTCTGGAGGCCGTGGATAATAGCAGCGGTATTCGACAGGCGTTTTTATATGAAAATAATGTCAGTCAGAACTGGTGTGGCATCATTTATGTGGAGCCTTCATTGGCGTTGATTTGTTGCAGCCAGAGCAATATATGAAAATATATATTCAATGAATGAAATCTTTTCCATCAAGGGTCACTGCCAAGCAAATATTCCTTACCCCAGCTCAACCGGAGATACGCTCCCGTGAAGTACGGGGAGCGAAAGAGAGTGTGCTTGCCGTCATTTCGCGGGGAACTCATGGCTGCGGCCGTTCATCCCCGCCACGATAGTGGACCAGCTGCTGCACGCTGAACTGCATCAGCTGAGGATAGAAGCGCAGAAAGCCCTCTTCGCACTGCTGCCAGCGGGTCGCGTCCAGGGTCGTGAGCGCTTCTCCCAGAGGCTGCGGGCGGCGCAGCCGGCGACCTATGCCGTTGAGGGCCTGCGCCAGTCCCTCTTTGCGCTGATAGGAGGCGATCCAGTCCTGCTCTGCCATCCGCTTGAGGGGTAGGGGCAGACCCTCCGGCAGCTGGGTTGCATCTGCCAGAAGGTGCCGGTAACTCTGCTGCAGGAAACGGGGCAGGGCCTCGTCATGAAACTGCGGCCAGTGCAGGCTGAGCCAGTGGTCGTAGAGCATGTCCACCAGGATGCCGCCAAAGCGGCGCCAGGGTGCCTCGAAGCAGGCCACCGCCGCCCTGTGTTCGGGGTGGCCATCGGTGAAGGCGTCTATCTTGCGGTGCAGCCAGATCCCCTCGTCAAATGGTGCGGCGAGGCCGGTGGGCAGGGCACCCTTGACGAAATCCCCCAGCAGGTTGCCGGTGAGGGAGCTGTGGGTATGGGCTGCCAGATGCAGATGAGCCAGATAGTTCATGAAGGGGGAACCAGCCAAAGAGATTGCCGCTGAGCCTAGCGGATCCGGCGGCCCTTGCCTATGAAAACGGCCGCCTGGCCGTGAGGAAGTGCTTCCCTCCCTGACCGCCGGCTGGGTAGAGTGCGGCATGACCGCCATTTTACGGCGCACATCAACATCACGAGGAGCATGCACATGTTGACCCTGATCGAGGGCGCCGAACTCTATGGCCCGACCCCGCTTGGCCGCCAGGATCTGCTGGTGGCCGATGGCCGCATCGCCTGGCTCGGGCAGGGATTGTCTGTCCCCGCCGACTGGCCGCTGACGCGGGTGGACGCTCGCGGCCGCTATCTGGTGCCCGGGTTGGTGGATCCGCTGGCCCACATCACCGGCGGTGGCGGCGAGGGGGGCTTTGGTTTTCGCACGCCGGAGCTCTCGGCAAGGGAGGCGCTGAGCGCCGGGGTTACCACCCTGGTGGCGGCGCTTGGCACCGACAGCCTGACCCGCAGCCCGGCCCAGGTGCTCGGCAAGGTGCGCGAGTTTCGCGCCGCCGGGGTGAGCGCCTTCATGTATACCGGCTCCTACCATCTGCCGGTCAAGACCCTCACCGGTACGGTGGAGTCCGACATCATGCTCATCCCTGAGGTGCTGGGGGTGGGGGAGGTGGCCATCAGCGATCACAGATCCAGCGCGCCGACCCACCACGAGCTGGCCCGCCTGGTGAGCGAGGCGCGGGTGGCCGGGTTGCTCGCGGGCAAGAGCGGGGTCAGCTTCTTTCATCTGGGGGACGGGCGCGGGGCGCTGGCACCGCTGCGGGCCCTGCGCGATGGCACCGACATCCCGCTGCGCCAGCTCTACCCCACCCACTGCAACCGCAATCCCTGGCTGTTTGCCGAGGCCATCGAGTGGGGGCGGGCCGGCGGCTGGGTCGATCTCACCACCTCGAGCTTCCCGGACTTGCTGGACGATGGCGAGCGGCTGGCATCCGACGCCCTGGTGGCGCTGCTGGCGGCCGGGGTGCCCGCCGATCGTATCAGCTTCAGCTCGGACGCGAACGCCAGCCTGCCGCGCTTCGACGGCGAGGGGCGTCTCATCGAGCTGCGCTGCGGCCAGATAGACAGCCTGTGGCAGGCGCTGGTGGAGAGTTGCGACAAGGGGGTCGCGTTGGAGGTGGCGCTGGCGGTGGTGACGGCCAATCCGGCCAGGGCGCTGGGGCTGGCGACCAAGGGCACGCTGGCGGTGGGGCAGGATGCGGATCTGCTGCTGATCGACCCCGACACGCTCACCATCGAGCGGGTGATGAGCGGCGGCCGCTGGCGCAGCTGAATATCGTAATTGATGGGGAATCCGTGAGGTCAGGCCACCCCTCTTTTAAACAACAAGCCCGGCAGCAGTGCCGGGCTTGTTGTTGTTGACCGTGGGCCAGTAAGCGGGTCGAGATCAGATGGCCAGGAAGCCCAGGATCAGGATGGGGCCGAGCAGGCTCAGGATAAAGCCGGAAACGATGGCCACCGGCACCACCTGGATGCCGCCGGATTTCTGGATCACCGGCAGGGTGAAGTCGAGGGCCGTGGCGCCGCCATAACCGATGGCGGCGGAGGGGTGGCGGCGCATCAGCACCGGAATGATCAGGATGGCGATGAGCTCGCGCCCCAGATCGTTGATGAAGGCGGCGGAGCCCAGTACCGGCCCCAGCTTGTCGGCCACCAGGATGCCGGAGAGCGAATACCAGCCGAAGCTGGAACTCAGGGCCAGGCCGTGGGCCAGCGGCATGCCGAGCAACTGGGCAGCCAGCAGGCTGCCGAGCCAGCTGCTGACGATGACGGTGGCGGCGATCTTCATGCCCCAGGGGTTGAGCAGGATCTGGCGCAGCCGCATGCCGGAGTTGCGCATCTGTACCCCGATGAGAAACAGCAGCAGCATCAGCGCCCACTCGCTCCACTTGTCGATGGGCAGGGCGCGCAGGTCCACCAGCAGCCCCAGCAAGACGCCGCCCAGCACCACGAAGCAGAGCTGCAGCGACTCCCACAACAGGTGCAGCTTGCTCGGCATCTGGCCATCGCTGGCTTCATGCGTAGGGGGGGAACGCCGGTCCAGCCACCAGAGGGCCAGCAGGTTGCACAGGGTAATGGCGGCGAGCATGACGCCGGCCACCTTGAAGATCACCGCCAGGTTACTGCCCAGGTTCTCCACGTAGGCGAGCCCCAACCCCATCAGGAACAAGATGAGATAGACCATCTTGCCCAGCGATTGATTGACCAGCTTGATCAAACGGGCGGAGGAGAGGGGTACCAGATAGCCGATCACGAGCGGCAGCAGGATCAGCAACACATTGAGCAACATCGGGGCCTCGATCACAAAAACTGACAAAAATGACACCTTATCATCACTTATTGGCCCTGTGTCACATATTTGTGTGTTTGCCTGCCTCATCCGGAACTTTTTTATCGATTTGTTATGTTTTTGGTATGAAACGAGGCCCCGTTTCGGGGCATCTACCCACACTGGTGCAACCCCAAAACGGCGCGAGTCGGCGATTTTTCAACGGGATGCGAGGGCGGGGTGGATGAATAAAGCCACTTCGGCTGCCTTATGGCATGATGGGCGGAATTTTCTTGCCAGTAGTGCGCTGCGGGTATAAAAAGGCGGTGTCATCGAACCGGGGTGATTAGCATTTTATGCAGACAAAGTGCTGAAAAATACCTGTTTGGCCAATAAAAATACAGACAAAACACCAAAGACCTCGGTTCTGTATTGTTTTTTGACTATCCGAGTGATATTTTCGCTGAAGGTTGCCATCGGTTAACTTTTTGTTAAATTAGCGATGGCGTGAGTCACGCCCCAGCGGCGTCTAGGGACAGACAAGGTTGTAATGGATGAGCGACGTTGCCGCACTGGAAGTTCGTGATCTGCACAAGTATTTCGGCACCCACGAAGTGCTCAAGGGCATCGATATGACCGCCCACAAGGGGGATGTCATCTCCCTTATCGGCTCCTCAGGTTCGGGGAAGTCGACCTTTCTTCGCTGTATCAATCTGCTGGAAACACCCTCTTCCGGCACGGTTTCCCTCCATGGCGAGCTTATTCGCATGAAAACCAACCGCACCGGTGAACGTCTGCCGGAAGACATGCGGCAGGTGGAGCGCATTCGCAGCCGGCTGGCCATGGTGTTTCAAAGCTTCAACCTCTGGTCACACATGACCATCATGCAGAACATCATCGAGGTGCCGATCCAGGTACTCAAGGTGCCCCGCGCCGAGGCCATTGCCAAGGCGGAACACCTGCTCAACCGGGTAGGGCTGTGGGAGCGGCGCGACTACTACCCGGGTCACCTCTCCGGCGGCCAGCAGCAGCGGGCGGCCATCGCCCGGGCCCTGGCGGTGGAACCCGAGGTGATGCTGTTTGACGAACCCACTTCGGCGCTCGACCCCGAGCTGGTGGGCGAAGTACTCGGCCTGATGCGCGAGCTGGCCGAAGAGGGGCGCACCATGCTGGTGGTGACCCATGAGATGTCGTTTGCCCGCGATGTGTCGAACAAGGTAATGTTTTTGCACCAGGGCCGCGTGGAGGAGGAGGGCAATCCCAAGGAGATCTTCGCCCATCCCAAGTCCGAACGGTTCAAGCAATTCATCTCCTCCATCTATTGATGGACGGAGCTGAGCCCAACAATCTGCAATTGCAACAGTCGATGACTTTATCAAGGAGAGATACATGAACAAGCTGATGCTGGCGACTGCCATGGTTACTGCCCTGTCCTCCGGCAGCCTGATGGCCAAGGAGTGGAAAGAGGTGCGGATCGGTGTCGAAGGTGCCTACCCCCCCTTCTCCTGGACCGAGCCGAGCGGCGAGGTGAAAGGTTTTGACATCGACATCGCCAACGCCCTGTGCGAGGAGATGAAGGTGAAGTGCACCCTGGTCAAGCAGGACTGGGACGGCATCATTCCGGCGCTGCTGTCGCGCAAATATGACGCCATCATCGCCACCATGGACATCACCGAAGAGCGCAAGAAGAAGGTGGACTTCACCCAGAAGTACCAGCACATTCCGGCCCGCTTCGCCGCCAAGAAAGGCACCGAGGTGAAACTGGAGAAGGCCTTCATGGATGGCAAGACAGTGGCGGTGCAGCGTGCCACCTCCATGGACACCTTTATTACCGACAACTTCCCCAACGCCACCATCAAGCGTTACGGTACCGCCGATGAGGCCTATCTCGACCTGAAATCCGGCCGCGTCGACTACGTGCTGGCCGACTCCGCCGCCATCAGCGACGGTCTGCTCAAGAAAGAGGGCGGCGATGCGTTCGAGTTCGTGGGCCCGAAACTGACCGATCCCAAGTGGTTTGGTGAAGGCGCCGGCATCGCGGTGCGCAAGGCCGACAAGGATCTGAAAGAGAAATTCAACGCCGCCATCCTGGCGCTGCGTGCCAACGGCAAGTACAAGGCGATCAACGACAAGTACTTCGACTTCGACGTCTACGGCGAATAACCCCCAAGGCTCGCTGCCAGAGACAGGAGCCAGGGCGTGACACGCACAATAGCGACAGGTTGACCCTCGTCTGTAGTCATCGGGCCCGTCGTCTCTCGCCAGGGAGTGATGGGCCCGCTTAGTTGCGATGGAACTGCATATGTTTGATTTGAAAGGATACGAAACCTCCCTGCTGGAGGGGGCCTGGGTCACCCTGGAGGTGGCGCTGGCCTCCCTGCTGCTGGCGCTGGTGCTCGGCATGCTGGGGGCGCTGGCCAAGCTCTCTCCCTACAAGTGGGCCCGCGGCTTTGCCACCGCCTACACCACCGTCATCCGCGGCATCCCCGATCTGGTGCTGATGATGCTGCTGTTCTTCGGCGGTCAGGTGCTCATCAACAACCTCTGTACCTGGGTCAACGAGACCTACAACAACTACCTGCTGGCGAGCAACCCCAACCAGGAGTGGGTCTCCCTGCTGCCCGATTACATCGACATCAGCCCGTTTGCGGCCGGGGTGGCCACCATCGGCTTCATCTTCGGCGCCTACATGACCGAGACCTTCCGCGGCGCCATCCTTGCAGTGGACAAGGGCGAGCTGGAAGCGGCCCGCGCCTTCGGCATGCGGGCAACCCAGGTGTTTCGTCGCATCCTGTTTCCCCAGATGATGCGCCACGCCCTGCCGGGCTTTGGCAACAACTGGCTGGTCTTGCTGAAAACCACGGCGCTGGTCTCCATCATCGGGCTCGATGACATGGTGCGCAAAGCGTCCCTGGCGGCGGGCTCGACCCAGCTGCCCTTCACCTTCTACATGGCGGTGGCCCTGATCTTCCTGATCTTCACTGCGGTCTCCACCTCGGCACTGAAATGGGCCGAGCGTCACTATGCGATAAAGACGAGGTAAGCCATGGATTTCTCAATCATTCTCAGCGAATGGCCCACCTACTGGCAGGGTCTCTACACCACGGTACTGCTGGTGGCCGCCTCCCTGATCCTCGGGCTGATGCTGGCGGTGCCGCTCGGCATCCTGCGCAACAGCCGCAACTGGCTGATCAAGGGGCCGATCTGGGCTTACATCTACTTCTTTCGCGGCACCCCGCTCTTGGTGCAGCTTTTCATCATCTACTACGGCGCCGCCCAGTGGGAGTGGCTGAAAAACAGCGTCGCCTGGGATCTGTTTGCCGAAGCCTGGTTCTGCGCCCTGCTGGCGTTCACCCTGAACACCGGGGCCTACACCGCCGAAATCGTGCGCGGCGCCGTGCTCAACATGCCCAAGGGGCAGATTGAGGCGGCCAACGCCTTCGGCATGACCCGCTGGCAGACCCTCACCCGCATCATTCTGCCCAACTCGTTTCGCCGGGCACTGCCGGCCTACAGCAACGAGGTGATCTTCATGCTGCAGGGCTCGGCGGTGGCGGGCATCATCACCATCGTCGATCTGACCGGCGCCGCGCGGATCATCAACTCCCGCTACTACAGCCCGTTCGAGGCGTTCCTGACCGCCGGCCTGCTCTACATGCTGCTGACATTCGTCATCGTCTGGCTGTTCAAGAAGTGGGAAGCCCGCTGGCACGCCCACCTGCGCCCCCGCACCGTGTAACGCCCATAAAAAAAAACCGCAATCGCGGGCTTTTTTGTCGCTGCGTGTCCCTCAGCGGCCCAGGTATTCCCGGTCGAAGAAGGTGTTGACCCAGTGGGGGCGGTAGATGGCGAGCAGGGTCATGGTCATGCCGTTGAGCAGGGCTTCGGGGAAGAGCAGCAGTGGCCAGATGGAGAGGTAATCGGCGCTGATGGTGTGCCAGGGGTAGGTGTCGCTCAGACCCATCAGCAGGGCGCTGGCCACCACCTTGACCGAGATGGAAAGGGCGCCGCCAAGAAAGGCCACCACGAACAGATAGACGAACAGGTGGCGCGGCAGCCAGGCCCAGCTGGCCAGAAACAGCAGCCAGGTGGTGGCGACCGGCAGGGCCACGCCGATGAGGGCCTGCCAGCCGATGTCGGCCAGGGGGATGACCCCGAAGTAAGAGAGGACCAGCAGGGTGAGGCAGGGGGCGAGCAGGGCGAGGCGCCAGCCCAGCAGCAGGGTCAGGCTGGTGAGGCCGAGAAAGTGCACCTCCAGTCCTTCGTGCAGGCCGGCCCGCAGGGTCCAGAGCGGCACCAGCACGATGGCGCCGCCAAGGCAGAGGTGCTGGTAGAGCGGATTGTCGTGGAGGGTGCGCAGCAAGGTGCCACGCAGGCTGAATGTGAGCAGCAGTACCCAGAGCAGCAGGGCGGCGGCTTGTCCTTCACTCATGGCAGATCCTTGTCCGGTGACGGCATGCAGGTGGGCGAGGCCCGATGTGAAAGGGGCCGGCGTTTTCCCGGCCAGCCCCTGAGCTATCAGTATTTGACGTTGTTGTGGTACTTGGCGAGGATGCCCTGGACGCGGTCCATGGTCTCCTTGCTGGGCGGCTTGATCCCGGTGAGATCATAGGTGTCGCCCAGTACGTCCCACTTGTGCTTGCCGAGTTCGTGATAGGGCAGCAGTTCCACCTTCTCGACGCACTCTCCCAGCTCGGCGATGAACTGGCCGAGCCCTTCGGCGCTCTCGTCATCGTCCGACCAGGTCGGCACTACCACGTAGCGGATCCACATGGTCTTGCCCTTGGCGGCCAGGTAGCGGGCAAACTCCAGGGTGTACTTGTTGCTGACGTGGGTCAGCGGAATGTGCTTGTCGTCGTTGATCTGCTTGATGTCGAGCAGCACCAGATCGGTATTGTCGAGCACCTTGTCGAGCTGTTCGTCGTAGTGGCGGACGAAGCCGTTGGTATCGAGGCAGGTGTGGATGCCCTTCTCCTTGCAGGCGGCGAACAGTTCGGCGATGAAATTTTGCTGCAGCATGGCTTCGCCACCGGAGGCGGTGACGCCGCCACCCGAGGCATTCATGAAGTGGCGATAGCTGGTGATGTCGCTCATCAACTCCGGCACTGTCACCTCGCGGCCGCCCTGGGTATCCCAGGTGTCGCGGTTGTGACAGTACTTGCAGCGCATCAGGCAGCCCTGCATGAACACGATGAAGCGTATTCCGGGGCCATCGACGGTGCCGCAGGTTTCAACGGAATGGATCCGGCCAATGACCCCGGATGTATCGGTGGTCACACTGGTTTCAGCGGCGGTGCCGCTGACTTCGACAGCAGGGATCCGATTAATGACAGACATAGACGACTCCAATGATTCGAGCAGGCCGTTATTTTATTACATAAAGCCCTATAAATCCTACATGTTTAGCCCGGAGCCGGGGCACACAGCAGGCTCTCGAGGGCTTTGGCGGTGAGCGGCCTGCTGGTCAGGAAGCCTTGATAATGCTGGCAGCCGAGGGCTTTGAGGATGGCGAGCTGCTCTTCGTCCTCCACCCCTTCGGCGGTGACGGTAAAACGAAAAACCTTGGCCAGTTCCAGGATCGCCTTGACGATGGCCTTGTCCTGCTCGCTGTGCACCAGGGTCTGAATGAAGCTTCTGTCGAGCTTCACCTCGTCCGCCGGCAGATCACGCAGATAGGCGAGCGACGAGTAGCCGGTGCCGAAATCATCGATGGAGAGCAGGATGCCGAGCTCCTTGAGCTGGCGCATCCTGGCGATGCTCTCCAGCCGGTTCTCCAGCACCACGGATTCGGTCACCTCCAGCAGCAGGCGGGAGGGGGGCACCCCGGTATCGCGCAATATGTATTCCACCTGCTGCACGAAGCCTGCAGTGTGGAACTGGCGGGCGCTGACGTTGACCGACAGATGGGGAATGGCCAGCCCGCGGTTGAGCCAGAAGCTGTACTGGGCGCAGGCGGTCTTCATCACCCAGTAGCCGATGTCCTGGATGAGGCTGGTCTCCTCGGCGATGGGGATGAACTCCGCCGGCGGCACCATGCTGCCGTCGCTGCGCTGCCAGCGCAGCAGCGCCTCTATGCCGGAGAGCGCACCGTTGTCGACCCGGTATTGCGGCTGGTAGTGCAGTTGCAGCTCGTGGTGGCGCAGGGCGTCGCGCAGCTGGTTGTTGAGCGCCAGCTTGCTCTTCTCTTTCTCTGCCATCGCCTCGCTGAAGAACACATAGTTGCCCTGGCCGGATCGCTTGGCCATGTGGGTGGCGGTGTCGGCCTGCTGCATCAGCACCAGGTGATCCTTGTCCTCGCTGGAGAAGAGGCTGATCCCCACCGAGGCGCTGCAGTGCAGCTTGTGATCCGCAATGTCGAACGGGATGCGAAACAGCCCCATCAGCTCGCGGGCGAAGTGTTCTGCCAGGATCTTGGCGGTGACATAACCCTGGCCCAGGGCGCTGAACAGCAGGGCGAACTCGTCCCCCGAGATACGGGCCAGCACCAGGTTGTCCTGGGGCAGGGTCTTGAGCCGCTCCACCACCGCCTGCAGCAGCAGATCGCCGCAGGCATGGCCGAGGGAGTCGTTGATCGACTTGAAGTTGTCCAGATCCACCAGCAGCAGGGCGCCCCACTGGCCGCTGGCCTCCTGCAGGGTGCGTTGCATGATGTCGTTGAGGCTGCGGCGGTTGTAGAGGCCGCACAGATCGTCGTAGTAGGCGAGCTGCTCGATGTGGCGCGCGGCCTCCTTTTCCTGGCTGATGTCGTAGAAGCTGCAGACATAGTGGCTGATCTCGCCGTGCTCATCCTGCACCCCGCTCACCATCAGCCGCACCGGAAAGAGGTGGCCATCCTTGTGCAGGCAGCGCTCTTCGCCCATCCAGAACTCCTGGGCCGCCACCGCCTCGCGCACATCCTGCGCCAGGTGATCGCCATAGTAGGTGGGCCTGAGCCGGACGATATGCTGGCCGATCATCTCATCGTCGGCAAAGCCGGTGATGCGACCAAAGGAGCGGTTGACCTTGAGGATGATCCCCTTGTGATCCATCACCAGCAGACCGTCGTGGGTGTTGAAGGCCACCTCGGCCAGCCGCAGCGCATCGTCGGCGGCCAATCGTTGCAACTCGACGGCGGCCCGCTCGTGCTGGCTGCTGAGGGCGTCGAGCAGCGGCATGGGGTCGGCCAGTGGCGCATCGAGCAGCAGAGTGAGCTGGCCGATGGGGGCGCCCTGCGAGCCGTGCAGCGGAATGCCGACATAAACGGGGGCATTGAGTGCCAGCAACTGGCTGGCCTGGGGATAGCGCAGGGGCAGGTCTTCCACATAGACAGCCTGGCCGTGCTGGAACAGCTCCTGGCCAGGCCCCGGGTCCATCTGGATGGGCTTGAGCACCGAGAAGGTCTCCCCCTCCAGAACGCAGCGCGGGATCATCCAGAGATCCTGGCCGCGGGGCTGGTACTCGCCGATCCAGCCGATGCGCGCGCCGCTGATGCCCATGGCCCAGCTCACCAGGGCGCGGCAGTAAGCGATGCCGGTCAGCAGGGTGAGCTCGGCAGGCAGCGTCAGCACGGCGGGCTGGACCGGTTCCGGCACCGGTTGCCAGTGGCCGAGCAGCTGGGCGCTGTGACGCACCAGTTGCAGCATCTCTTCGCTCAGCGGGGTGGCGTTGAGGTATTCGAGGCTCAGCACGCCGATGAGTTTTTCCTGCTCAAGCAAGGCACCGTCCAGACGCGAGCTCACCCCGGCATTGGCCAGATAGTAGTGCTGACTCAGCATGGGCTGGTGCGCGGCTTCCGAAAAGCTCAGGGACTTGCGGGTGCGCAGGGCACGGATGTAGCGACTGTCGCCGCGAATGGCGGCTACCTCGTCGGCCCCCAGGGTAAAGACCGGGGTCAGCTGCTCGCTGCCGAGGGGGCCGTTGGCCTGATAGTGCCAGAGGATGAGGCGATCGGCCCCCAGGCTCTCCTTGAGGGCCTCCAGCATGGCGGCAAACTGCTGCTGGCTCGCCATCTGGCTCAGGCGCGGCAGTTGCAGCGCCAGGTCGGCCACCGGCTCCTGGCGCAGGGTCTGCAGGCAGATGAGCCAGAAGGCGTCTTGTTCGTGGGAGAGGGCAATGTGCCACTGCTGGCCGGCAAAGCGCAGCACCAGCTTGCCGCCATGGCCGCTGGCCAGCAACTGTTCGATAGGCAGGCGCAGCGCATCCGGCAGCTGGGCCGGCCAGGGGCCCCTTGGCTCATCGAGCCAGTAGAGCGGGGTTTGCATCACATCGGTCAACGCGACCAGCCGTTGGCTGCGCACGTCCAGACGAAAGAACAGCGGTGTCTGGTTGGCAGAAGAGAGATGACTGAGCGCGGTTGACGACATGAACTGATAACATCCTGTTGAACGACTGTCGGGTGGCAAGAATACTGCAAAATCGGTGCAAACAAAATTTCATTGAAATCTAAATTAGAAAATACTAATTTAATGTCAATTTGTCGTTGACTGGAGTCTTGCTGATGAAACGGATCCTGATTGTAGGCGGGGTAGCGGGGGGCGCGTCTGCCGCCGCCAGAGCCCGCCGTCTGAGCGAAGAGGCGGAAATTGTGATGTTCGAGCGGGGCGAGTTCGTCAGCTTCGCCAACTGCGGGCTGCCTTATCACATCGGTGGTGACATCCCCAACCGGGATGCCCTGCTGTTGCAGACCCCCCAAAGCTTCAAACGCCGCTTCAACGTGGATGTGCGGGTCTTTCACGACGTCATCGAGATAGACAAGGCCGGCAAGAGCCTGCTGGTGCGCAACCTGCTGACCGGTGAAGAGCGGCGCGAAGCCTACGACGTGTTGTTGCTGAGCCCGGGCGCGGCCCCCATCCGGCCTCCCTTCCCCGGCATCGACAGCCCGGGTGTGCACACCCTGCGCAATATTCCCGACATGGATCGCATTCTGGCGGCGCTGGCGCACGATCAGCCGCGCCACGTCACCGTGGTGGGGGGCGGTTTCATCGGGCTGGAGATGATGGAGGCGCTGCACCAGCGCAAGCTGGACGTCACTTTGCTGGAGCTCTCCGATCAGGTGATGGCACCGGTGGATAAGGAGATGGCCAACATGCTCCATGCCCGCATCCGGGAGGAGGGGATAGACCTGCGCCTGCGCACCGGCCTCTCCGCCATCGAGAGTCTGGATGTGCTAGCGGAAAAAACCGCTGCCGTGGCCACTGAACAACGGGGCGGGCTGCGACTGACCCTGAGCGATGGCTCCCGGCTCGATACCGGCCTGCTGATCCTGGCCATCGGCGTCAAGCCCGAGACCCTGCTCGCCGCCAAGGCGGGGCTGGAGCTGGGGCCCCGCGGCGGCATCAAGGTGGATGCCGCCATGCGCACCTCGGATCCCTTCATCTATGCGGTGGGGGATGCGGTGGAGGAGACCGACTTCGTCACCGGCGAGTCGGTGCTGATCCCGCTGGCGGGGCCTGCCAACCGGCAGGGGCGTATCGCCGCCGACAACATGCTGGGCCGCGCCGAAACCTACAAGAAGACCCAGGGTACCGCCATCTGCAAGTTGTTCGATCTGGCGGTGGCCAGCACTGGCCTGAGCGAGAAGCGGCTGCTGCAGCTGGGGTTGCCGTTCGAGAAGGCCTATGTCCACCCGGGCAGCCACGCCGGTTACTACCCAGGTGCCCACCCGGTCAGCCTCAAGCTGCTGTTTGCCCCCGATGGCAAGATTTATGGCGCCCAGGCCATCGGCAAGGACGGGGTCGACAAGCGCATCGACGTGCTGGCGGTGGCCCAGCGCGCCGGTCTCACCGTGTTTGACCTGCAGGATCTGGAGCTCACCTATGCACCGCCCTTCGGCTCGGCCAAGGACGTGATCAACATGGCGGGCTTTGTGGCCAGCAACCACTTGAAGGGGGATACCCTGCTCTGTCATGCCGCCGAGGTTGAGGCCCGTCACCCCCATCAGCAGGTGCTGGATGTGCGAAATGGCCCCGAGCTCGACAAGCTGGGTCGCATTCCGGGGGCGATGCACATTCCGCTGGATGAGCTGCGCAGCCGCCTTCATGAACTGCCCAGGGACAAAGAGCTGCTCATCAGCTGCCAGGTGGGCTTGCGCGGCCACGTGGCCTGTCGTCTGCTGAGCCAGCACGGCTTCAAGGTCAAGAACCTTTCCGGCGGTTTCAAGACCTGGCAGATGGCGGTGATGGAGTAACCCGCCCCAGCCGCAAGCGAGCGCCGACCCCAGGGTCGGCGCTGTTGCATCTGGCGGGGGCCGGCGGCGTTTTAACGCAATGAGTTTTGTGTCAAGCGAGCCTGATCCCTTATCCTGTTGGCTATTGCGCTGCACTGGCAGCGAGCCAATCAGGGATGACATTTATGCGCCGCGTCGACTCTCACCCTCGCTTCTCTTGTTCCTCACCACAACAGGTGGCCGTCCCCGGATGCCGCTGGCCGGCCCTGCTGCTGGCGGGGCTCACGGCGCTGCTGCTGAGCGGCTGCGGCCCCGACAAGCCTGTCGCCAATGAGCCGACCACGCAAGCGGCTGCCACGCAGCAGGAAGCGGGCACACCAAGCGCCGTAGTGCAGGCGAATGCCCGCCAATACCGCGATGCCCCGGCGCTGGCGCTGGTCTTCTCCGGCCAATTGGCGCCCAAGGCCAATTGGCAGAGCTGGCTATCGGTCAATGAAGGAGGCAAGCAGCTGCAGGGGGAGTGGATCCTGGCCGACGATGGCCGCACCCTCTATTTCCCGAACGTCCAGCCCGATAAAAGTTACGAGGTGAGCCTCAAGGCGGGGCTGGGCCCATCCCCCCAGCGCTGGACCCTCAAGACCCGTCCGCTGGAGGCGGGGGCTTCGTTTACCGCCAGCGGCATGGTATTGCCGCTGCGCGACGAGCTGCGCCTGCCCATCAGCGCGGTCAACGTGGACGAGGTCAATATCGACTTCTTCCGGGTCGATGCCGAGTATCTGCCCCGTTTCCTGGCCGAGTATCGCCCCGGTGCCGGCATGGGCAACTGGGAGCTCGAGCAGATCACCAAGCGGGCCAAGCGGGTGTTCAGCGGCCGCTACGCCCTGGAACTCGATGCCAACCGGCGCGAGACCCGCCTCATCAATGTGAAGGAGCCGCAGCTGGCTGAGGCTGGCGTCTACTTTGCGGTGATGTCGCCTCTTGGCAACTACGACTGGCGCAAGGAGACCACCTATTTCGCGGTGAGTGACATGGGGCTCAGTGCCCGCCGTTATCGCGATCAGCTGGAGGTGTTCGTGAGCTCGTTGGCCAGCGCCGACCCGCTCAAGGATGTGCAACTCTCTCTGCTCGATCAGAAGGGCAACCGGCTGCAGGTGCAAACCACCGATCCACAGGGCCATCGCCGCTTCGATCAGGTGCAGGGGGCGCGTCTGCTGCTGGCCGAGCAGGGCAACCATCTGGCGGTGCTGCGCCTCGATGGGGCGGCGCTCGATCTCTCCACCTTCGATCTCGGCACCCAACCCTGGCAGGCCCAGCAGCTCTATCTGTTCAGCGGGCGCGATCTCTATCGCCCCGGCGAACGGCTCGACAGCGAGATCCTGCTAAAAGGGCAGGATGGCCAGCTGCTGCCGGGGATGGCGGTGGAGCTGGAGGTGAAACAGCCGGACGGCCAGCTGCTCGAACAAAAGCGGCTGCTGCCGGACAATTTGGGCGCGGCCCACTACGGCCTGCGCCTGCCGGATGATGCCCCGCTCGGGCGCTGGACCATCAACCTCAAGACCTCTGCCGGCAGCCGCTTCGAGTGGCCTTTCCTGGTGGAGGAGTTTTTGCCGGAACGGCTGAAACTGCAGCTTGGCAAGGGGCCGGATGGGGACGTCACGGATCTGGACGCTGCCCTGACGCTGCCGCTGCAGGGGGACTATCTCTACGGCGCGCCAGCCAGTGCCACCAAGGCCAAGGCGGAGGTAAAAATCAGCCGCGCCACCATGCCCTTTACCCAGTGGCAGGAGTTTACTCTGGGTGACGTGCTGCTCGCCGAGCAGGCCAAGGATCTGGAGCCCCTCAACATCACCCTCGATGTGCAGGGGCAGGGGACTTTTTCGCTTGCTGATGAACTCGATGGGGTGCGCGCCCTCGGGCCGCTGGAGGTGGCTTATCGGGTTTCCTTGTCTGAGCCTGGTGGTCGCGCCGTCAACCGCAGCCGTACCCAGTATGGTTGGCCCGCGGGCAGCCAGTGGCCGGCGCTCAAGGCTGATTTTGTGGCGGATCGGGTGGAAGGGGGCAAGCCGCTCCCCTTCCAGATCCTCAACCTCGATGAGCAAGGTCAACCGGTGGCGGGGGCGGTGAAGGTGCGCCTCATCAACGAGTACCGCGACTACTACTGGCACTACGCCGATGGGGAGGGGTGGAAATACGAGTTCAACAGCCAGCCTTATCTGGAGCAGGAGCAGACCCTGCAGCTGGATGGCAAGGGGCCGACCCCGCTCACGCTGCCACTGGCGGCGGGCTGGTATCGGTTGGAGGTGGAGAACAGTCAGGGCCATCAATCGAGCCTGCGGGTGGAGATCGGCAGTTACGCCTGGGGCGGCGGTGGCGAGCAGGCGCGGCCCGACAAGATTGCCATCACCCTCGACAAGCGCGCCTACCAGGCGGGTGACAAGGCCAAAGTGACGTTGGTGGCGCCGCGCCCCGGCAAGGGGCTCTTGTTGGTGGAAGATGGCGACGGCCTGCGCTGGTGGCAGCGCATCGAGCTCAAGGGGGAGGGTGGCGATGCCAAGGATGCCCGCGGCGAGTTCGAGATCCCGGTCAGCCCCGAGTGGCAGCGCCATGACCTGCATATCTCGGCCCAGATCGCCGCGCCAGACAGTGCCTCCAAACCGGTCGGCAAGCAGCAGGGGCAGAGCCTGCGCTCGGTCGGCCTGGTGCCGCTCACCCTGGATCGGGAAGCGCGCCGTCTGCCGCTCACCCTGAGTGCGCCGGATAAAGCGGTGCCGCTTACCCGACTGGAGGTGACAGCCACCTCCACCCCCAACAGTCAGGGGCGGGTGGTGCTGGCGGCGGTGGATCGGGGTGTGCTCAATATCAGCGATTATCAACCCCTCGACCCGTTCGAGATCTTCTTTGGCCGCAAGCGCTTCGCCCAGGATTTGTTCGACAACTACGGCCAGGTGATCCCGCCGCAGGATGGCAAGCTGGCCCGCCTCAACTACGGGGGTGATAGGGCGCCGCTGAAAAAGGGCGGCGCGCTGGAGAGCAGGGTCGAGATCGCCGCACTGTGGAGCGGCGAGGTGAGTTTTGACGAGCAGGGTAAGGCGGTGATCCCGCTCGATCTGCCCAACTTCAATGGCGAGCTGGCGCTGATGGCGCTGGCCTGGAACGAACAGCAGGTCGGCGAGGCCGAGCGCGCCGTCAGGGTAGTAGCGCCCTTGGTGGCCGAGATCGGCTGGCCGCGCTTTGGCGCCAGAGGGGATGAGACCCGGGCGCTGGTACAGCTGCGCAACATGAGCGGCGAGGATCAGACCCTCTCCCTGGCCTGGACCCTCAATGGCGGGCTCAAGACAAACGGCGAGCTGCCTAGCATGCTGTCCCTCAAAAACGGCGAGGAGCAGTGGCTGACCCTGCCGCTCACCGTGACCGGGGCAAGCGGCGTGGCAAGCCTGCAGTTGGCGGCCAGCGGCAAGGGTTTTGCGATAAGTCGCGACTGGTATCTGCCGCTACGCTCCCCCTGGCCGGCCGAGACTCGCCAGCGCTACCAGATGCTGGCTCCCGGTCAGCAGATGAGTTTTGCGCCAGCTGAGCTGGCTGGGCTGGATCGCGCTAACCTGCAGGGGCTGCTCAGCCTCTCCGGCACTCCGCCCTGGGATCCGGCTGCCCAGTGGCAGGCGCTGGCCGACTACCCCTACGCCTGTCTGGAGCAGACCTTGTCGCGGGCCTGGCCTTACTTGCTGACCACGGCGGATGAGCGGGCCACCTGGAGCAAACCCTCAGAGGGCAAGCAAGCAGCGAGCGAGGCGGATGTGCAACGCGCTCTGCTGCAGCGGCTGCAGCGGTTGCAACTGCCAAGCGGCGGCTTTGGCCTGTGGGATGGCCGCTCCGACGAGGAGCAGTGGCTCACCGCCTATGCCGCCGACTACCTGCTGGCGCGCAAGGAAGCGGGCGACGCAGTGCCGGAGGCGATGCTCAATCAGGCGCTGAACCGGCTGCAAAGCTATCTCACCGACAGCCAGTACGGCGAGCGCTGGAGCAGCTCCCCCGAGCACAGCCGGCTGGCCTATCAGGCTTACAGTGCCTATGTGCTGGCCCGAGTAGGCAAGGCGCCGCTCGCTACCCTGCGCCTTGTCTGGGAGCAGCAGGCCGATCACGCCCGCTCCGGTTTGCCGCTGCTCCACCTCTCCCTGGCCCTCTCGGCCATGGGGGATGAGCAGAACGCCGCCAAGGCCCTCAGTCGAGCATTGGCGACCGAGCGTGGTGACGACTATCTGGGGGATTACGGCTCACCGCTGCGTGATGAAGCCCTTGAGCTCTCCCTGCTGCGCCAGCACAAGCTGGCTGCGGAGCGCTGGCCTGATCTCAGCGCCAAGGTGGCCGATACCCTGGCTCACCGTCAGTGGCTCAGCACTCAGGAGCGGCTCGCCCTGCTGCGACTCGCCCGTTTCGATCCGGCCGTCGACTGGCAGGCCAAGGTGACTTCCTCTCTTGGCAGTGGATCCCTGAGCGGTTCGGCTCCGCAGCAGCAGGGTGCCCCCGAGGCGCTGGCGGCGAGTACCGTCACCAATGAGGGCAAGGGATCCCTCTATGTGCAGCGCACTCTGGTCGGTTACCCCGAACAGGCTCCTACCAGGTTGAGTCAGGGGATAAGCGTGACACGCAGCTGGTTCAACAGCGACGGTCAGCGTTTTGACCCGACCAAGGTGAAGGTCGGCGATCTGGTGGTGGTGCGGCTCAACGTCAGCAGTGAATCGGCGGTGCCCGATGCCCTGCTGGTGGAGATGGTGCCCGCTGGCTTCGAGCTGGAGAACCCGGCCCTTGGCAACAGCATCAAGCTGGAAGAGCTCTCCATCGAGGGGAAACCGGCGTGGCAGAGCGAGTGGAACGACTATCTCAAGCATCAGGAGTTTCGCGATGACCGCTACACGGCAGCGCTGGATCTGAGCGAGGGGAGCAACCAGCAGCTGGTCTACCTGATGCGGGCGGTGACGCCGGGTCGCTATCAGGTGCCGCCGACCCAGGTGGAGGATATGTACCGCCCCGAGCTCAGGGCCGTGGGTGAGGATATCCATGAGGTAACGATTTCTGAGTAGCTGGCGCTTGATGGGTCGCAGACGCTCTCTGGGCAACGACCCCTCCCTTGAGCGGGTTCGCCCGCTCACTTTCTGGCGGCGCGGCTGGCTGCGACTGTGTCACGGTGGCCGCGTTTGCCGTCACTGGCTGGGCTGTCTGCCGCGCTGGCTGCGCTTTTCGGTGCTGGGAGTTGTAGCACTGCTCCTGTCATTGCTGGCGCTGGATCGCATTTTCCCGCCGCCACCGCTCGACCCTGCCTACGCACGGGTGGTGCTCGACATGAAGGGGCGACCGCTGCGCGCCTTTGCCGACACCAGCGGGGTGTGGCGCTACCCCGTGACCCTGGAGCAGGTCTCCCCCCGCTATATCGAGGCGCTGCTGGGCTACGAGGATCGCTACTTCTGGCATCATCCCGGGGTCAATCCGGTGGCCATGGTGCGCGGGGTCTGGCAGTGGCTGCGTTACGGGCGGGCCGTGTCGGGCGGCTCGACCCTCACCATGCAGGTGGCCCGCCTTATCGAGCCCTACCACAGGAGTGTGCCCGGCAAGTTGCGCCAGATGGTCCGAGCGCTGCAACTGGAGTGGCACTACGACAAGCGCACCCTGCTCACCGTCTACCTCAACCGGGCGCCGTTTGGCGGCAATCTGGAGGGGGTGCAGGCGGCAAGTTTTGCCTATCTCGGCAAGAGCGCCGCCAGGCTGACCCATGCCGAGGCGGCGCTGTTGGCGGTGTTGCCGCAGGCTCCCAGCCGCAACCGGCCGGACCGGCATCCCGAGCGGGCCCGCACCGCCCGTGACAAGGTGATGCAGCGACTGGTAGCGCAGGGTGTCTGGCCCGAACAGGTGTGGCTGGAGGGACGTATCGAGCCGGTGCTGGCTCGCGGTCACTTCACGCCGATGGAGGCGCCGCTGTTTGCCCGCCTTGCCGCCGACAATCAGGCCGGGGCGCTGGTGCATACCACCATCGATGGCGATCTGCAGCGCTGGCTGGAGGGACGGGTGGCGAGCTATATCCGCCGCTTCCCCGAGCAGACCTCTGCGGCGTTGCTGTTGGTAGATAACAAAACCATGGCGGTGCGTGCCTATGTGGGCAGCGCCGAGTATGGCAATTTGCGCCGCCACGGTTACCTCGACATGGTGCAGGCGATCCGCTCTCCCGGCTCTACGCTGAAACCCTTTATCTACGGCCTGGCCATGGACGAGGGGCTGGTGCACTCGGCCTCCCTGCTCTCCGATGCGCCAAGGCTGGGATCTGACTATCGCCCCGCCAATTTTTCCGGCGCCTTTCAGGGGCCGGTAACGCTGGCCCAGGCGCTGCAGCAATCCCTCAACGTGCCGGCGGTGCAGGTGCTGGAGGCGCTGGGGCCGGACAAGCTGGTCAGCCGCCTCGACAACGCTGGGGTGCGGCTGGCGCTCTCTGACAAGCCCAATCCGGCCATTGCGCTCGGGGCGGCGGGCATTCGGCTCGAGCAACTGGTGGCCCTCTACAGCGCACTGACCCGGCAGGGACAGGTGGCAATGCCGGTTTGGCTGGCGGGGCAGCAGGCGGTGTCACGCCCCTTGCTGAGCCCTGGAGCGGCCTGGATCATCTGGCAAATATTGAGCGCGCAGGGGCGGGCGGACCAGCCCTTTGCCAGCGAGGCGACTGGCCGGGTCAACCGACTGGCCTGGAAGACCGGCACCAGCTATGGCTATCGTGACAGCTGGGCGATGGGGGTCTCCGGTCGCTGGACCATAGGCGTCTGGTTGGGGCGCCCGGATGGTACCCCTATGCCCGGCTTTTACGGCCAGAGCGCGGCGGTGCCGCTGCTGCTCTCGGTCTACTCGCGGCTGGCTGACAACAGTCCCCTGCCGGCACAACCCAACACGGTGAGCGAGGCCGAAGTTTGCTGGCCGCTGGGGCGCAAGGCGAGCGCGACCCTGCCTGAGGCCTGTCTGCAGCGCCAGAGCGCCTGGCTGCTGGAAGGGCGCGATCCCCCCACCTTGCCGGATCCCATGGATTGGCCTTCGCCGCTGCGCCAGGTTGCGTTGACCGTTCAGGGAAAA
Organism: Aeromonas dhakensis; assembly: GCF_002285935.1. Classification (NCBI taxonomy): domain Bacteria; kingdom Pseudomonadati; phylum Pseudomonadota; class Gammaproteobacteria; order Aeromonadales; family Aeromonadaceae; genus Aeromonas; species Aeromonas dhakensis. Next base: position 3,779,369 of record NZ_CP023141.1, on the reverse strand, counting down.
CCCACTCTGAGCCGCTGTCAGGATGCGGCGCAATCCGGTTTTCGGGCGCTCTGGCCATTGTCGCTGGAGCCGTGGCGGGTGCCTGGCGAGCGGCGCCAGGCGCTGCTGGCGAGTGGTTGCAAGGGGGAGGGGCAGAGCGCCGAGCTGCAGGCCCCCATTCGCATCTTGGCGCTGGGGGAGGGTAACCTTGTTCGCAGCCAGCGCTATCGGCTGCAGCCCAAAGTGCTGGGCGGTGTCGGCAAGCCGGCCTGGTTTCTCAACGGCCAGCGGCTGCGTTGGGACGGGGATCAGGTGCTGAGTGAGGCGGGTCGCTACCAGCTGGTGGTGGTGGATGAGGCGGGCAACAGCGATCGCATCGAGTTTCGGCTGGAGAATCCCTCCTGAGGGGAGGCGCCTCTCTTTGGTGTGTCAGAATATTGACGACATCGGGGGATGGCTCCGATGCCGTCAGCGGATTGTCGATTTCCCCATAGGGCGCCGCGGAGTCAGGGCTTGACCTGACCCAACCGGGTGAAGAAGTGCTGACTCTTGCGCTGGTGGAAGTGGCTCTTCTTGATGGAGTGAAACACCAGCTTGCTGTCCGGATGGCTCGCCTTGAGGCGATGGATCATCGCCATGGCGGGCAGGCCGGTACTGACGAGCGTAGTGAGCGGCAGGCTCTGGGTCTGCGGCCCCAGCAGCTGGTTGAGCCCCTGCTGCGCCTGCTCGAAGCGGGTCAGTACAGCTGGCTCGGCGTAGCCGCTGCCCAGCATGGCGAGCAGGGCATCGAGCGCCTGATTAAACTCGGCCAGCTGCTGGCGAAAGCCGCTGCGACTGCGCAGGGCGATCAGCTCTGCAAACGGGATGTCGGCCAAGTGAGTGGGCACTTGCAGCGGGATCTCCAGATGGAAGCAATCCTGGCCACCGCGGTTGTGATAGCGCGATTCGAGCAGGTGGAGCAGCCGGTCCAGATAGTCGTGATCGGTGATGAGGGCCCCCTCATTGGCGAGCGCCCACTCGCGGGCGAGCCGCATGGAGAGCAGGTTGGCAAAGCGGCGCGCCATCCTGAACCCGCCCTCCTCCCGGCTGGCAAAACCGTGGGCCAGGCAAAAGCCGTGCAGCCGCTCCAGCCCCGCCTGGGCCGGGCAGAAACAGTCGTGGTTGGCCGGCGTGCGCCAGCGCCCGATCAGCTCCTTGTTGCCAAACACCTTGTGACGCACGAAGTCGGGGGCGACAAGGCCGGCAATCTGACTCTCTATCTGGGGGGTGATGGCGGCAAAGAAGGCGGCATCCGGCCGCTCTGCCAGCAGATCCGTCTCCTGCTCGAGGGTTTGCAGCAGGGCGGTGAGGCCGCTCTTCTCACTGACGGTGAAGACGAAGGCGAGCCGCTCCAGATAGAGCAGGGCAAACTTGAGCCACAGCTCGTCGCGCACTTCCATGCCGGGGTAGTAGATGTAGGTCTTCATCGAATGGGTCTGTGGTCAGGAATGTTGCCAGGGCGCAGGTTCGGGAATATACGCAAGATTGCCTCGCTGCGGCAAACATTGCGTGGGGGAATGTGAGCAAACGCTCATCCAGTAGGCGCTGGCCACAAAGTTCTGATATAATTCGCGCCCTTAAATCAAGGTCACCCGAGTCATTACCATGAAGTTCATTATCAAGCTGTTCCCGGAAATCACCATCAAGAGCAAGTCGGTTCGCCAGCGCTTTATCAAGATCCTGCAGGGCAATATCCGCAATGTCCTGCGCCGCTTCGACGACGATGCCCGGGTGCGGATGGATTGGGACAAGCTGATCGTGAGCTCCCGCAATGACCAATTCCGTGAACAGGCCATCGAAGCCCTGGCCTGCATTCCCGGCATTCAGGCCTTCCTCGAGGTGCAAGCCAGCAAGTTTACCGACCTGCACGACATCTTCGAGCAGGTGAAAGCCGTGTGGGGTGACCAGCTCGAGGGCAAGACCTTCTGCGTGCGCGCCAAGCGCCACGGCAAGCACGAGTTCTCCTCCCTCGAAGTGGAGCGCTACGTGGGCGGTGGCCTGAACCAGCACTGCGTGAGCAACGGCGTGCGCCTCAAGAACCCGGATGTGAAGATCAACCTCGAGATCGACGGCGAAGAGCTGTTCATCGTCAGCGCCATCCACCAGGGGCTGAGTGGCATGCCCATCGCCACCCAGGAAGATGTGCTGAGCCTCATCTCCGGCGGTTTTGACTCGGGCGTGGCCTCCTTCCAGTTCATCAAGCGCGGCTGCCGGGTGCACTACTGCTTCTTCAATCTGGGTGGGGCCGCTCACGAGATCGGCGTCAAGCAGGTGGCCTATCACCTGTGGAACCGTTTCGGCTCATCCCACCGGGTGCGTTTCACCGCGGTGGACTTCGAGCCGGTGGTGGCCGAGATCCTCGAGAAGATCGACAACGGCCAGATGGGCGTGGTGCTCAAGCGGATGATGATGCGCGCCGCCGCCAAGGTGGCCGACGAGTTCCAGATCCCGGCGCTGGTGACCGGCGAGTGCGTGGGTCAGGTCTCCAGCCAGACCCTCACCAACCTGAATGTCATCGACCGGGTGACCGACAAGGTGATCCTGCGCCCGCTCATCACCTGGGACAAGCCGGACATCATCAGCGAAGCGCGCCGCATCGGTACCCTGGAGTTCGCCGAGACCATGCCGGAGTACTGCGGCGTCATCTCCAAGAAGCCGACCGTGAAGGCCGATCTGGCCCGCATTGAAGAGGAAGAGGGCAACTTCGACTTCGCCATTCTGGACAAGGTGGTGGCCGAGGCCCGTTACCTCGACATTCGTCGCATCGGTGAAGAGACCGCCGCCGAGGTGCAGGAAGTGGAGACCACCGCCGAGAGCGGCGACAACGAGGTGATCCTCGATATCCGCTCCATGGATGAGCACGACGAGAAGCCGTTGCTGGTGGAAGGGCGTGAGGTCATGCATATTCCCTTCTTCAAGCTGGCCACCGCCTTTGGCGATCTGCCGAAAGAGAAGACCTACCTGCTCTACTGCGATCGCGGCGTGATGAGCAAGCTGCAGGCGCTCTACCTGAAAGAGAAGGGCTTTGCCAACGTCAAGGTGTACCGTCCGTAAGGTGACGTTCAAGCGTGCATAAAAAAATCCGGCCAATGTGCCGGATTTTTTTATTTCACTTGCAGGTTGAGGCTCAAGGGCAGGGGACCGGGGTAAAGGTGGACTGCCCCTGGCAGCGCCATCCCATTTCCGCCTGGCGCATCTGCCACAGGTTGTTGCTGCGAAACAGGGTCAGGATGTAGATCATGTCGCTCTTGGTGCCATCGAGGGCGACCGAAAGTACCAGATCGTTGTCCAGCTGCTGCGCCTGGATGCGACTGGGTATGTCGCTGTGGCCGACGAAACGCAGGGCCACTTCACGATAGTCATTGACCCAGCTCTGCTGGGCGGTGCTTGCCTGACGGATCTGCTGGTTGAACTGCTGCACCGGGGTGGACGCGAGCCGACCAAACAGTACCTGGGCTTCAGCCTGCGCCGTTGCCACATTCATCAGTAACAGTGATGCGATGAGTCCAAGTTTTTGCATGAGGGATTCCGGCTTACAACACTGCATCCTATGACAACAGAAAAGCCTGCTTGGTTCAACGCAACCGGGCCGGGAGTGCGACCTGACGCCGGTTGTGAGGTCAATTGCGCTGCAGCGAGAAGGTAGGCAGTGACAGATGCCAGTAGATGGCGGCCACCCGTAAACCAAACACCGCCGTCATGCAGATGAGCATGGCGGTCACCCGATCCACGTCTATCTCCAGCGCCAGGGTATAGAGGATGCCCCCCAGGATGCAGGCGGTGGCATAGATCTCCTTTTGCAGCACCATGGGCACCTCCCGGGCCAGCACGTCCCTGATCATGCCGCCAGCCACCCCTGTCATGGTGCCCATCAATACGGCGATCAGCCCCGATGTACCAAAGTTGAGGGCTTTTTGTGCCCCGATCACGGTAAAGAGCGCCAGCCCGAAGGCGTCGGCGACCGGCAACACGTACCAGGGCATGCGACGGGGCAGCTTGACCATCCACATGCCGATCAGTGCCGTGGCGATCACCACCCAGATGTAGAGGGGGTCCCGTACCCAGAAGACCGGGGTGGCCCCCAGGATCATGTCGCGGATGGTGCCGCCGCCGATGGCGGTGACCGCCGCCAACACCATGACGCCAAAACCGTCCATCCTGAGACGGCCCGCCACCAGTACGCCCGAAAACGCGAATACCGCAGTACCAAACATGTCGCTGATGTAAACAATCTGCTCAACCAGTGTCTGCATGGAGAACAACTCACGTCCAATTGTTGATGGGGCCGCGATTTTAGGGGGGATTGCGGCGTCTGACCAATGGCTGCCTGCAAGAAGTGGGAGCCAGACCAAGTTTTTCTCGGCCGCGCTGGCGCCAGCCAGCGCGATGCATCTGAGCAGCGTCATGTTGCAGGGGAGGTGGATGTAGCCCTGCGCCCGGCCCGTTGTCGCAAGCCCGATGAACCCAGTGAGCAAAACAGGGTACTTTTTTCCTCAAGTTCAGCCGGAACATGCCGATATATAGGGTAAGCGGCGTTAATGCGATGAAGCGTTGAAAATAATGCTAAAGACATCGAAAAAGAGGCCGTTAAATAAGAAGCATCGAACAGGAAAGACAATAAAGTTCGAGCAAATTAAATAGTAAATTTAATAGCTTAGGAGAATAGTCATGGGTCTTTATATCAATACGAACGTTTCATCGCTTAACGCTCAGCGTAACCTGATGAACACCAACAAATCTCTGGATACATCCTACACCCGTCTGGCATCCGGTCTGCGCATCAACAGCGCCAAAGACGATGCCGCCGGTCTGCAGATTTCCAACCGTTTGACCTCCCAGATCAATGGTCTGGATCAGGGCAACCGCAACGCCAACGACGGTATCTCCGTCGCCCAGACCGCCGAAGGCGCCATGGAGGAAATCACCTCTATGCTGCAACGAATGCGTACCCTGTCCCAGCAATCCGCCAATGGCTCCAACAATTCGGATGACCGAGTGGCATTACAGGCTGAGTATAAACAACTGAATACAGAAATTAACCGTATTGCAAAAGACACAACGTTTGGTGGTCAAAATTTACTCGATGGTAAGTACAAGGGCACTTTTCAAGTCGGTGCGGATGCTGGGCAAACTATTTCTTTTAGACTAGACAAATTCGCATTCTCGCTAAGTGGAATTGCTGGTGGTACTACAGGTAAAGCAACAGTAGTTGCTGATACGACCACTAGTGATGCTTTCAAGGTAACTAAATCAACTACAGGGAATGTAAATTTTAGTGATATCAAGTCAATTACCAGCTCATTAAATGCACAAAAATCAATGGCTAACCTAGACTTTATGATTAAAGCAGTTGATAGTAAAAGGGCTGACTTGGGCGCAGTACAAAATCGTTTTGATTCTACCATTCGTAATCAGGCTAACGTGTCTGAGAATGTCAGCGCTGCGCGCTCACGTATCCGTGATGCTGACTTTGCCACTGAAACTGCCAACTTGACCAAGCAGAACATTTTGCAGCAGGCAGCCTCGACCATACTGTCTCAGGCGAACCAGCGGCCGCAGTCTGCACTTTCCTTACTACAAGGCTAACAAAAGAAAACAGGGCGGTTGTTCAGGCCGCCCTGGTCAAGAGATGGAACAAAGGGGTGTTCGGGTCGCACTCTGTTCTATCGTGAGAGAAATGCTTCTCTACTACTTATGTATTATGCAATGCCAAGTGTTGTCCAGTTGTTCAGTTCTGTCACGCTTGGTCATATTCTCCTGAGCGTATGCTCGTTTTAGGCCGGTTTACCGGCCTCTTTTTATTGTGCCGTCAAATTGACGCCACTCCACCATAGAAAGCACAAACTGTGCCAACATTCTGATTTCATCTCCTTCGCACCAGCGTTAGGGCGCACTCCCGAGCACTGGGGACGGCTTGCCACCATCTTGCCGCTTGCCGGATAAAACTTGCCGCTTTAGGCAACAATTTTCCTAAAGCTTATGTGAATGTTGCCGCTAACTAAGATGAAGCAATCGAGGGGTGTTCGGAATCCAACGTTTGCACTACTGCGGGTGGCCTGTTCGTTCAAACAGACACCCGCCAGAAGAATCAGGCTCGTTCAACCTGTTCTTCTAACGGTGGGACGCCGCTTTGGCGGCGCAACCCGCAGTCGCATGTTCTTCGGGAGAATATTTTATGGCCATGTATATCAACACGAATACTTCATCACTGAACGCCCAGCGTAACTTGATGAACACCAACAAGTCCCTGGATACGTCCTATACCAGACTGGCTTCCGGTCTGCGTATCAATACAGCCAAGGACGATGCTGCTGGTTTGCAGATCTCTAACCGCTTGACTTCACAAGTCAACGGGTTAGATCAGGGTAACCGTAACGCGAATGATGGTATCTCTGTTGCGCAAACGGCAGAGGGTGCAATGGATGAGATTACCAACATGTTGCAACGTATGCGTACGTTATCACAACAATCGGCCAACAGCTCCAACAACTCGGATGATCGAGTAGCATTACAAGCTGAATATAAGCAATTAAATACAGAGATAAATCGTATCTCCAAAGATACAACTTTTGGCGGTCAAAATTTACTTGATGGTAAATATAAAGGCACGTTTCAAGTTGGTGCTGATGCTGGTCAAACCATTTCATTTCGATTAGATAAATTTGCGTTTACTCTAAGTGGCATCGCTGGTGGGACAACAGGCAAAGCAACAGTGGTTGCTGACACAACGACTAATGATGCTTTTAAAGTGACAAAAGCCACTACGGGCAATGTGTCTTTTACTGATATTAAATCTATAACAAGCGCCTTAAATGCACAGAAATCAATGGCTAACTTGGATTACATGATTAAAGCTGTGGACTCAAAGAGGGCAGAGCTTGGTGCGATTCAGAATAGGTTTGATTCGACCATTCGCAACCAGTCCAATGTGTCCGAGAACCTGAGCGCTGCACGTTCTCGTATCCGTGACGCAGACTTTGCGACCGAGACAGCCAATCTGACCAAGCAGAACATTCTGCAACAGGCAGCGTCCAGCATCCTGGCGCAAGCCAACCAAAGACCGCAATCTGCTCTGTCCCTGCTGGGCTAACAGAAAAGCAGTGATGAGAAAGTAAAAGGAGCGACGATATGGCCAATGAAATTGGGATCCCGTCATCGGTCACTCCTTCTTCTCTTCAGTCAAGTAGCAAGAGCGGCCAATCGGCCGCTCAAGTGCTATCTGGCACGACGGAAGAGCAGCGGGTGACGGCACAACAGGATGTGAAAAGACAGCAGGATGCTCTGGGTGGTGAAAAAATCGCCAAACAGGGTGTATCCAATGCCGATATTGAAAATGAGGTCCAAAACTTGCAGGAGTTCAGCAAGTTGCAAGGTTGGACTGTCAATTTCAGTGTTGAGAATGATCTGGATCAGGTGGTCATCAAGGTGATGGACGCCGAGACCAAGTCAATGATCCGGCAGATCCCGAGTGAGGAGCTGCTGGCCATCAGCAAGCGGATCAAGGATCTGCGTGAGGGTGATGTATCCGGCGGCGGTTCGCGGGTCGGGCTGCTGCTCGATAACGAGATCTGATACGAAAAAATTAAGAGGAGAGAGAGTATGCCCACCATTACGTCTGCCGGTGCCGGCTCCGGACTCGATTTGGAGTCAGTGATTGCTGCCAGTGTCGATGCCAAAAAGGCACAACTGATGCAGCCCATCACCACCAAGAAGACCAACACTCAAATCACTCTCTCTGGTGTGGGGCAGCTGAAGTCTGCCATCGCCTCGTTCGTGACCACTCTGCAGGCCATGGCGAAGGATGATGCGTTCAACAAGCGATCCATCAACATTACCCAGGACAAGGACAAACCCGTGCTCAAGGTGGAGAGCAAGGCGGGGGCCTCCAACGGTCAATATGACATCAGTGTCGAACAATTGGCGAAGTCCAGTAAATTTGACGGTACCTTCGACTCGTCGACGACCCCCCTCATCACCCAGGACGGGAAACTGACGTTCAAGGCTGGCGATAAAATGTTCGATGTCGACGTCAAAGCTGGCGATTCGTTGCAATCCATCCGAAAGCGCATCAACAATGACGCAGACAACTTCGGTCTGAGCGTCAACATCATGAATACCTCAGATGGTAAATCCAAGCTGATGATCGACTCCGGGGTCAGCGGCGACGGCAAGGATCTGCAGATCACCGGCAGCACCACCGAGTTGACCGACAACCTGGTGTCCAAGTTGACCCAAAGCCAGAGCGCTCAGGATGCCAAGATCAAGGTAGATGGCAACGCCCTGACGAGTGCGACCAATACCTTTGATGGCACCATAGTCGGGCTCAAACTGACCGTGCTCAGAGAGTCGGATAGCACGACCTCTACCGATGTAGGTGGCAATCCGGTCAAGACCTACAGCTCGAACAAGGTTGACATTAGCACTGACAAGGCCGGTATCAAAGATATGGTCAAAAGCTTTGTCGATGGTTACAACGCGCTGGTGAAGAAGAGTAATGAGTTGGGCAAACGTAGCTCTATCGTGGCTGGAAAAAACCAAAATGATGGTGGAGCGCTGGCTGGTGATGCGACAACACGCGCAGTGATCAACATGATGGGCGGTGCTATCAACGAGCCCTCACAAAAATCCTCAACCTATTCAACGATTTTCCAGATGGGTATCAAGATGGATAACAAGGGGGTATTGTCTATCGACGATACCAAGTTCAGCGAGGCCATCGACAAGAACTTTGATCAGGTGGTTGCTGTGTTTGGCGGCAAGGATGGGGTTGCAGGCAAGCTGGCCAGCCAGCTGGAAACCTACTCCAAGACCGGTGGCCTGTTGGCCAAACGGGAAGATTCGCTCAATACCGATCTGCGCGAAGTAAGCCGCAAGGAGTCGGATATTACCGCCCAGCTGACCAAGTATCAGGAGACCTTGCGGGCCCGTTATGGCAGCCTGGACAGTATGCTGGCTAAGATGAACAAGTCGGCCTCTTATCTGAATCTGCTCAATACCAAAACGAATTAATACGTAGTCAGGAGCCGTGCCTCTTATGTATCGGAAAAATATCAAGGCTTACACCACCCAGAATCTGCAGTCCGAGCTGGCGGTGGCGGATCCCTACCGGGTGATCCAGCTGTTGATGCAGGGTTGCCTCGAGCGTCTTGCCCAGGCCCGTGGTGCCATCGAACGTCGTGATTTCGAGGCCAAGTCCCAGTCCATCTCCAAGACCATGGCCATCATCAACGGTTTACAGGACTCTCTGGATCTTTCTTATGGTAAAGTTCCAGAGGATCTTTTTGCTCTGTATGACTATATGAAGGTACGGATGATGGATGCCAGTCGCGACATGGACATGGCCGCCATCGACGAGGTGATGAACCTGATGCTGACCATTAAAAGCGGTTGGGATGCTATACCTGTCGAGATGCGTGAAAAGGCTTTAGCTCAACAACATATTGGTAGACAAAATGAGCTATAACCGTTTCCCTGAATTAATGACAGTAGGTCGAGAGTTGCTGACCTTATTGGAAAATGGGGAAGTTAATGCAGCTGAGTTGTTAATTGATCGTTACCTAGAAATGTTTAATGATTTTTTTCAGAATGCTAAATTAGAACTTGTGATTGACATAGAGCAGCAGCAAGCATTGTTAGAATTTCAATCTATCTATAAACAAGTAGAAAATACTAAGAACCAGACTGAAGCTGCTTTGTTGAAAATTTCAAAAGCAGGTCGAGCATCTGATCTTTACAAGCTGAATCTAGGTTAGTGATCTATGATGGATTTTAATAAAAAAATTAATGAAATAGAAAGTGAGTTAACCCGTCTCGAGCGCCAGAAAGAGCAGGAAGCTGCTATGCTCGATGTACTACCAGTTCGTTATGAACTGAATATGATGGCATTAGAAAAATACATGCCAGATATATATAATTTTTTCAAAGATTATGTACCCGAACGTGCATTTCGATTTTTTTGTACTGAAAATGGAGAGCCAAATGTTCTCTGGTTATCAGAAAATAAGGCTCTCTATGGTAATGAGCCATTTAAAGATGCTGAGGAACAAGTTAAATATATATTTCAACACAATAAGTTACAATGCGTTAATTTTGTAAAGGACTGGTTCGTTGGTGGTCGTATACATATTAAATATAACAATGCCATTGCTGATTTGAAACCAGATATAACACGCTGTGATATGACTTTAAATAAGTTTGTTGGCTTTGATATACCAATGGTAGTCATGTATGGTATAGGCCTTGGTTATCAGCTTGGATATTTGTATGAAAAGTTTAAGATAAAAAATCTTTTTGCTTTTGAGCCTGACTTAGATATATTTTATGCTTCTCTTTTTTGTTTTGACTGGAGTGCTCTTCTTGATTTCATGAGTAGGGAATCAATAAGTTTGCATATATTCCTAGGTGTTGATGAGAACCTCCTTGTAGGAGATATGATTAATGCCCTGAGTAGTAAAGGCGCATTTTGGTCATCAGCATATTTTTCGTTCGCACATTACAATTCAGATAAAATAAACAAATTGGTTGCTAGGGTTGAGAAGGAGTTTCACTTACTCAGGAGTGGGTGGGGGTTCTTCGATGACAATATATATTCATTGGCTCACAGTCGTATCCATCTATTAAATGAAGATTTTTTCTTAAAAAAAGAAAGAGATATGTCTTTTTTGAAAGATATACCAGCTTTTGTTGTTGGGAATGGACCTTCTTTAGATAAAAACATAAATTTTATTAAAAATCTATCAGATCAAGTAATTATTATTGCATGTGGTTCTGCAGTTAGTGCACTTTATAAAGAAGGAATTCAGGCTGATATATATGTTGCAGTTGAAAGAACCAAAAGTTCAGCTGACTTTCTAGACATAATGAATGCACGAAACTACTTGCGTGAGATGGCTTTCTTAAGTGTTGATGTCATTCATCCAGATTGTAAGAAGTTTTTTAGAAAAACAGGCTTAGCTTTTAAAGCAGATGAGCCTATTTATACATACTTATCGGCTTTATCAGAACAGAAATATGATACTCTAGATTATTCCAATCCTTTTGTTGGTAATTCAGGTTTAAATTATGCCTTGTTGTTAGGGTTTAAAAATGTATACTTGTTTGGTATTGACAATGGCTATAAAAATATAGAAACCCATCACTCGCTATTAAGTCTATACTATAATGATAAAAAAGAAAGTAAAATTAAATCACATGTAGAAGATGCATTTTTATCCCCTGCAAATTTTGGCGGTGTAGCCTATACCAATAGGTTGTTTTCTCTTTCAGCATACAGAATGTCCCAACTCATTAGTGAATTTAAAAATACTATGTGTATGAATTGTAGCGATGGGATATATATTGATGGAGCAATTCCTCTTCATGCGGAAATGCTTAACCTTCATTCAAGAAAAATAGATAAAAAGAAGATAGTTGATAATATTTTTGATTGTGGGTTTATCAAGTTTGATGCCAGCAATCTAGATTTTGACATCCTACTAAATAAACCATTATTTATTGATTTGATGGATATGTTCAGAAAGGACTGGAATGATGTATCTAGAGATTTCAATGATATATTATCATTGATGCAAAAACACCATGATTATTTGTATTATATTGGGCGTACCAGAGAAAGACACATATACAGAGTGCTAATTGGTTCATTGAATTATTTTTATGCCAATATGATTACACTAATGCTAATTATCATTGAGGTTGAGGATAGCCTATTTAAGGAGAAGGTTGAGCAGGCGTTAAAAATATTAGATTCTTTTTTTGTTGAGGCTTGCGACCTATATTGTAATGCTTTTGAAAATGTCGATGATAATTATTTTACAGGCTTGAATGTTTTTAAGCATGACTGACAGTTCTAACGACATATAATCTGCTGGTTTGATACCTAAGTTGCTGTTCAGAATAGTATAGTACTGAATAAGGATGGGTTTACCTCACAACGGTAGATACATCCTATCCTCACGACGAGACCTGTTCAAAGGCCTCCCGGCTGACAGCAACTAACGTGGTTGTACCTTAGAACCCCGTTAAGAAAATTTCAATGTAATCTAAGATATTATCAGTACGGTAGCGGCATTTCTAATGCGATCTTTTTTCTGCAAACTGAAGATCGATTCAGCTACCGCATTGTCCAGCTGTCACGTCGGCTCATAATTGGTGCTAGGTTGTTGGCCTGGCAGAAAGGCTGCTAGTCGTCACTATCATATTAGTTACTCTGGCCCCAGAGTGCACGATGACCTTGCTGTCTGGTTTACGCTGTCATTCGGCCATCAGCTGTGCACCCAACGCGAACTCGCGTGAAAGGATCTGTTTTATCCACCAGACCACCATTTTACAAGTGAAAATATCTATAACTATAGCCAGATACAGCCAGCCAAATCAAGTGCGGATATAGGTGGTATTGGTAACCAAACCTGATTTACCCATATAAAAATAACTTATCGCTGTATACAATTAGGTGCAGCGGTGGAAGATCTACGGGATACCCTACGTGGCGATTTATAGCCGAAAACCGTTGTGATCTGATTTATTTGCATAAGCTATCCCACCCGTTTTTACCACAGGTTTTGCCGTACTCATTCAGGTTGCCATCAATCTAGCGATAGCCATACACGGCGGCCTAAAGTGTGTGGGTCACGAATGAGTGTTTCTGGGGGCAGGTTGTTTTGAACACGTGAATAGCATCGAATGGTGCTGCTATGTATAAAAATAAGCCCAAGCGACATTTATTACCAGACACATTGTCATGACACCCCATACAGAGCGTGCTCGCTAATAAAACGATACTTCAGTCGGGCTCTCTTGTAAATTTCTGAGCGACCTTTTCAGTATATTCCACTTTTCTTTGGTGCATTTTAACTGTACCCATAGCCTCAGGACCTCACTCTTTTCTTCCAGTAAGTCTCGAGCATGCTACTCACTATTATCCGGTTTGATGGCCCTCAGCCATTTATAAAAACTGTGTGCAGAAATCTCCAGCAAGTCATAGATTTCTACTCATTGAATAACCAAGAGCAGTTATCTAACGCACGGCTTTTTATTTAAAATTCAGGTGTAAATCGTGGAGTGCCCATACGCCCCTCTTATGCTAAAACTCTAGGGCTGGATCGTCTACTAGGGTGGGGACAGTCCACATTGTTACAATTATTGAAGTTGATGGTCGGACCAATTACGAAGAAGTCGTCGAACTCGAACGCGTAATAATGGCCCCCATTTGGGAACATTATTTGGTGAAATTTTCCTCGGAATGAATATCGATGATCTTATGTGACAGGTTTGGCGCCGTAGCACTGGTAAGATCCGAGATACGGACCAATGGCAATTTTGGAACAAAAATTCTTCCACCTTCATGCGATCAGAATTATTCAACATGAAGTATATCCCTTGATGCAAGGTGATATAGGCGCGGGTCATTTTTCTAATTGATGGTGGGTAAAGTATCTTCGCACTAGCCCATCTTCTTTGAAATAATGGGGCGATAGAACAACTATAACTGACCATATCGCCATAGTGGGTTATGACAAAACTGGTAGGATTATAATGTATAATTGTAATATAGTTTGCTGTCATGAAGGATTTATTGGATGCCGGCAGTGGCGCCGTAGGAATGGATTGGGTTTGCGTCCTAGATGAGTTTTCAGCAATATGAACATTGGTTTTGATGCACTCTACTGGGTTGTATTCAGCAGCTGTAACCTGTTGCAAAGCTACTGCATGGACCACATAATAGATGCAACACATTGACTTGGTGAGCCGGCTATTATCTCTTAGATCACCAATAAAATACATTGAGGAGTTGTTGGGATTCCGCGTTACTTCGAGCGACTTCAGTTCGTCACGAGATTGAATAATGGTTATTTCCGTTTATGTTTATAAAGTTTCTGTGCTGTTTTGACCAATGTTTGTCCAAACGAGCTGGTACTGCCTGTGAATAGTAACATTTTATTGTGGCATCTAGTCATACAAACAGTAGATTCATTATATTCCAACAAGAAGAATACCCGCATTTTGGAATAATGTTGACTGTTTTTCACAAAACAGTGTGAATGATAGGGGTCTCAAGCCGGCAAATCGTTATGTCCTAATCAGAGTTAGCTATCAGGAAGAATCGCGAGTTTGCATGCAGGTCTGGATTGCTTGACATATCTGTTCCACCGCATTGAGTGCTCTTGGGGTGAAACGGTGCAGCTCATCCGAGTTGATGAGTTGCAGACGCTGGTGGCGAACGGCATCCACCATGGGCCACTGTTGCCAGTGGCGCAGGGCGTCAGCGTCTTGACTCCCTGCCAGGATCAACGCCGGATTGGCCTTGATCACCTGCTCCAGGCTGACCTGGGGATAAGGAGTGCGGGCATCCGCCATCAGGTTATCCCCGCCACACAACTCGATGGCCTGGGCGGGCCAGGCATTGCCGCTGACGCTGGTGAGCGGTGGATACCAGAGCTGGTAGAACACCTTGATATGCTTGGGTTTGCCGTAGCGCTGGCCAAGGGCAGCCAGGCGGGCGAGATAGGCATCGGCCTCGGCATTGGCGGTTTGTTCCACCCTCAATGTTTTTCCCAAGACCCGCATCTCGGTGGCGAGGGAGGCAAAGTCGGTCGGTTCTGAATAGAACACCGGGATCCCCAGCTGCTCGATGGGGGCCAGCATGCGAGACTGGGCGGAGCGCCAGGCGACGATCAGGTCGGGTTTCTGGGCCAGCAGGGCTTCCAGATTGATACTGCGGTAGTTGGCCACCTGGGGCAGGCGCTTGACCTCGGGCGGATAATCGGAGGCATCGTCGGTGGCCACGATGCGATCCCCTGCGCCGATGGCAAACAGCAGTTCGGTCAGGTGGGGGGTGAGGCTGACGATGCGTGCAGGCGTCCCGGCCAGCAGGGCTGGCGACATGCACAACAGGCAGAGCAGGGTGAGCCATCTAGCCATGCAGGTGCTCCAGCACAGTGAGCAGCAATGCCAGCGCCAGCCAGCCCCAACCGGCTTGTTGCAGGCGGTTGAGCAGGTGCAGGGCGGTACCGGCCTCCGGCTCGGCGGCGGCGTCAAACACGGGAAAACGGAACAAGCTGCCCTGATAGTAACGGGGGCCACCGAGCTTGCAGCCCAGCGAGCCGGAGAGCAGCGCCAGCAGTATTCCCATGGCGGGGTAGGGCCAGAGCATGGCTGTACGCAACCGGCTGGCCAGCTTGCGCAGCTGGGTCAGGCACAAGGGCAGCGCCAGCAACAAGATGGCAGGGGTACACAGGGCCTGGTAGAGCACGGCGGCGGCCCGGCCAAAGTGGGCAAAGGCTGGCAGTTTCGGGCTCCAGCCCTGGTTCATCAGCTGGGCGAGGCGCCACAACAGGGCCCCCTGCACCCCCGCCAGGGCGAACCCCAGCAGAGGGCCGGCCCATTGTCCTATCAGTCGCAGGGCGCAGCTTTCGCTGACCGCCTTGGCAAGCCCCATCAGAGATAGCTTGCCGGTATCGCGTCTGAGCCAGGGGGCCGCCTGCAGCCGGGCCACCACCAAGGTATCCTGGTCTGTCAGCGCGCGAGTGGCACGGGCCAGTTCCCGCAACGGGCGCGATTCCAGCATCAGCAGCAGAAACAGCAGGTCGAACAGCGGCTCCGAGAGCGAGAGATTGCGCACCGCCCAGAGTCCGGCGGCGCACGGCAGCCAGACAATCAGCATGGCCAGCAGACCGGCCTGCAATTGCTGACCGGGGGCGCCATCGGGGCGACACACCTTGTGACCCAGCCGGGTCAGCAGGGGCACGACGGCGGAGAGCCGATAGTGGGCCGGCCAGGGTACGATGGCCTCCAGCAGGGCGGCCCCGAGCAAAATGGCCGCCGGAGTGGCGGCCATCTGTTCCAGTGTGGTGAGTGTGATCACAGCTTGCCGAGCATCTTGATGATCACTTCGGCAGAGTGCTTGCCGGCCACCTCGATGAAGGCATCGAAGGATTCAACCTGTTCCTTGCCGGCGATGTCGGACATGGCACGCACCACCAGATAGGGCACCTTGAACATGTGGCACACCTGGCCGATGGCGGCCCCTTCCATCTCGACCGCCAGCATCTGCGGGAAGTCGGCACGGGCTTTGGCGATGGCGTCGGGCTTGCACATGAACTGATCGCCGGTGCAGATGAGGCCGACCTTGGTTTGATGCTTGCCTTGTTCGGCAATGCAGGCCTGGGCGACGGCGATGAGCTTCTCGTCGCAGGGGAAGGCGGCAGGCTGCTGCGCCATCTGGCCCATCTCGTAGCCAAAGGCGGTCACGTCGACATCGTGGAAGCGCATCTCGCTGGCGATCACCACGTCACCGATGTGCAGGTCCTGGGCAAAGCCGCCGGCAGAGCCGGTGTTGATGACGCAGTCGGGGGAGAATTTTTCCAGCAGCAGGCTGGTGGCGACGCTGGCGGCGACTTTACCGATGCCGGAGCGGGTCAGGATCACCTCCCTGCCTGCCAGGGTGCCCTGATAGAACTCGCAGCCGCCCAGTTGCAGGGTGGTCGGGTTGCTCATCTGGCTGCGCAGCAGGGCCACTTCCTGTTCCATGGCGCCGATAATACCTACTTTCATCACTCACCTCGTCTTGATGGCCAGTTGGCCGAATAAGTTGTTGTGGATCATAACAAAAGTTGGCGATGGCGCCGAGCATTCCGATGCTGGCGGGTGGGAAGGTCCACTCAAGGGTAGCGCTCGGCCAATCTGGCGAGCTCGCCGCGGTCCGCCAACCGTTGCAGGGTGCTGGTAAACAGGGCCAGGCGGGCAGGGGAGGTGCGCTGGTAAAACAGGATGTAGAAGGGGATGGTCTCCATGGCGACGGGGAGGATGCGGATCTGGTCGCTCAGGTGATGGCGCTGCAGATCGGCTTCGATACCGGGTGAGCGATAGTAGACGAAGCGTCCGCGCTTCATCAGCAGCTTGTCGTAGTTGGCGGCGCTGCTGCCCCCGCCGCTGTCGATGATGAGCCCCTGTATGGCCTGCAGCCGTTCGATGGCGCCACTGCCGTGATTGACGAGGATGATCCCCGCATTACCCAGGGCCCTGACGTCGTCCCAGTGGCGGATCTCGATCGGGTCGTCGCTGCGCACCGCCAGGTGGTAGCGTACGGTGAAGATGGGGGGCTGCAGATAGAGGAAGTGGTTGCGGCGGACCGGGTTGTCACCCACGCCGCAGAGGAAGTCGAGCTGGCCGAAGCGCACCCGTTTTTCCAGCCGCTTGAGGGGGATAAAGTGCTGATCCCCCTCGATGCGCAGGGCAGGCTCCTGTTGCTCCATCAATCGAAACAGTTCGACGCAGAGCCCCCCGATGCGGCCATCCGCCATCAGGGTGTATTTGGGAGCGGACTCTGGCTGCGCCGCCGTGCGATAAATCTCGGTGGCGTTGACGGCCCGGTGAGTGACTGCCAGCAGACAACCCAGCACCATCACCCGGAATATCATGTCATGCTGGCCCTCGATGTGTGGGGAAATGCGGCGGTGCCTGCGGATGTCTCGGCGCTAGTGCTGAAACATTACGCCATATATCAGAACCTTATCAACCAAGTGCCGTATCCAGGGTCATCATCAGCGCAAACCCGGCCATCAGGCCCAGGGTGGCGTGGGTCTGGTGGCCGTTGCGGTGAGTCTCGGGGATCACCTCGTGGGAGACCACGAACAGCATGGCGCCGGCGGCCAGCCCGAGGCCGATGGGATAGGCGATGGCCATCCCGCTGGAGAGACCGACGCCGAGCAGGGCCCCGAGCGGTTCGAGCAGGCCGCTGCCGATGGCAACCAGCACGGCCATGCCGGGGCGAAAACCGGCGGCGCACATGGCGAGTGCCACCGCCAGCCCTTCCGGAATGTCCTGCAACGCGATGGCGGTGGTGAGCGGCAGGCCCACCGACATGTCCCCCTGCGAGAAGCTCACCCCGATGGCCATCCCCTCCGGCAGGTTGTGCAGGGCGATGGCAAACACGAACAGCCAGACCCGGGAGCAGCTCTCGTGACCGGGGCCGCAGGGGCCTGTCTTGTCGTGTTCATGGGGGGTGAATTGATCGAGCCCCAGCATCAGGAGTACCCCGAGGGTCATGCCGACTACCACCACGGCAGCGGCGAGAAAGCCGTTGCCGGTGATCCCCTCTGCCGCCTCGAGCCCCGGCAGCAGCAGGGAGAAGGCGCTGGCTGCCAGCATCATGCCGGCGGCAAAGCCCAGCATGCTGTCTTCCACCCGTTGCGGAACCGAGCGCAGAAAAAGGGCGGGCAGGGCACCAAGTGCGGTGGCGGCAAAGCCGGCCAGGCCACCGATAAGGCCGTAGCGAACGCCGGGGCTGATGTCGCCGGCGGCCAGCATCACCAGGCTTTGCAGCAGCAACAGCACGACGGCCGCTAAAGCAACGAACAGGCCGATGGCGATCACCGGGCGTGCCCGCAGCTGCTCGCGCAGCTGGGCTGACCAAGAGGAAAGGGGCAGGGCCGACGCGTTATCCATGAAGATCACCTCTCTTGCTTGACGGCAGGAATGGCGCTGCGCCATCCGGGGACTCTTGCATTACAGCGAGCCGGGCCAGACTTGTCTATGCCGGTGCATCGATTGCATTCATCGGCTAACTATTTGAAATGATGTGGTCGTCTTGAATAGTTTGTGACGAAGATCCGGTTGTATGGAAAAACAACTTGCTTTGTTGTGGCGAAAGCTGGTGAAGGAGTAGGCAGGTTTGTGGTAAAGTGCCGCCCTCGCGAAACCCACCCTTCCCTTGGTCTTTCGCAACGTCCCATCTCCCGTCAGGAAAGCCCGGGTTACCAGTTCATACGGATGTGATCGCCACTGTGCACCTGCTTGTCAGCAGTCGAGGATCACCAGCCACCATGTTTTACAAAAATCTGTCTATCGGCAAAAAGATTGCCGTGGTCTTTGCGGTCATTGCCGCCGTCAACGTGATATTCGGAATTTTTCTCTCCAGCGAGTTGCGCGGCGTGCGCGATCGCGTGCTGAATTTTACCGACTCCACCCTGCCGAGCGTGCTCTCGGTCGAGAACCTGCTCTACGACGTATCCTACGTGCGCCGTGCCCAGTTTGCCCTGCTGATGGTGGATGACGCCACCGATCTGCAGGCGCGTCGCGGCCGCATCCAGGCCAACGTCCAGAAAGTCGAGCAGGCCTTCCGGGGCTATGAGGCCACGGTCGGTGCCGCCCATGAGCGTCAGGTGTTCAACGGCGCCAAGCAGGCGTGGCAACGCTACCTGAACTCGGTCAATCTGGTGGATCAACTGCTGGCACAGGGCCAGCTGGAGCAGGCCAAGGTGCAGCTGTTCCAGTCCAACCCCATTTATGGCGAGCTGGAGCAGGCGGTCAACGGCCTGGTGGAAGTGAACCTTGGTTTCGTCAAAGAGAACCGCGGCAGCCTGCTTGACAGCGTCAACATGGTGACCAGTTTTGCCATGGTGAGCATCGGCAGCCTGCTGTTGTTCATGGTGGCTATGACCTGGTTCCTGACCCGCCAGATCTGCCTGCCGCTGCAGGCCGTGGTGGCCCAGGCCAACGCCATCGCCGCCGGCGATCTGACCCATCAGCTGGATCGCCAGCACATCGGTCGTGACGAGCTGGGCATGCTGGCCAAGGCGTCTCTCAAGATGCAGGACAACCTGCGTGGCCTGATTGAAGAAGTGGTGGCCGCTGTGACTCAGCTGGGGGCCGCCATCGAAGAGGTGAGCGCCGTCTCTGAGCAGTCGGCACAGGGGATCCAGAGCCAGCAGCAGGAGATCTCGCTGGTCGCTACCGCCATGGCCCAGATGAAGGCCACCGTGGCCGATGTGGCGGGCAACACCGAGACTGCGTCCGAGTCGGCCAGCTCCGCCAATGCCCTGGCGCGCCGCGGCAATCAGGATGTGCAGAGCTCGCTGATGGCCATCACCCGGGTTGCCGAAGAGATTGAACAGGCCGGTACCCTGGTCACCGAACTGGAGCGCGAATCCGCCCAGATCAACGTGGTAGTTGACGTGATCCGCGGCATCGCCGATCAGACCAACCTGCTGGCGCTCAACGCCGCCATCGAGGCGGCCCGTGCCGGCGAGCAGGGCCGCGGCTTTGCAGTGGTTGCCGACGAGGTACGTACCCTGGCGGGTCGCACCCAGGCGTCCACCGGCGAGATCGTCGCCATCATCGAAACCCTGCAGGCACGTGCCAACCAGGCCAAAGAGGTGACCGGCCAGAGCTGCGAGATGATCCGCCAGTGCGTGGAGCAGAGCGAGCAGACCAGCGACGGCATCCAGCAAATCGAGGAGGCGGTCGCCCAGATTGCCGACATGGCCATTCAGATCGCCAGTGCCTGCGGCGAGCAGGACGCGGTCTCCGATGAGCTGGGTCGCAACGTGGAGCGGATCAACGAATCCTCCAACGAGGTCGCCGTTGGAGCCGATCATACCGCCCGTGCCTGCCTGGAGCTGAGCCAGCTGGCTGCAGGTCTGCGTCAGACCATAGGCCGCTTCCGCCTGGCGTAATAGCTGTATCGGCACCAGACAGGGTGCCGTCTCATGGCATGTTGCTGCAGGCAAACAGTCAACCCGGCTTCGGCCGGGTTGACTGTTTTTGTTGGTCCGTCATTTCAAGGCATGAGTCACGGCTCTTGGCCTGCGGCTGGGATTGGCGCTGCACAAGGCGACAGTGAGGTTCAGCGAGCTCGCCAGTCGGGACAGCGCTGGCCATGAGGGGCAGAGGAGCGATGGTAATGAGTACTGGCAGGGATTTACTTGTCAGCGTCGATGGGCTGATGGTCATGAAAAGGTCATAAAAAAACCCGGCCTGAGCCGGGTTTTGATGAGTGCGGGTAGTGCTGGCTTACTTGGCCAGGGATTCCGGCAGCTCTTCGCGGATCTTGCCCAGCATCTCTTTCAGGACGCGCGGGTTGGCCACGACGATGTTGCCGGAGTTCTCGTAGTTGTGACCACCGACGAAGTCGGTGACGATGGCGCCGGCCTCTTTGGCCAGCAGCTCACCGGCAGCGGTGTCCCAGGGCTTGAGGCCGATTTCCCAGAAACCGTCGACGCGACCGGCGGCTACATAGGCCAGGTCCAGCGCGGCGGAGCCGGCACGACGGATGTCGGCACACTCGATGAACATGCTCTGGAACATCTTCAGGTACGGCTCGATGTGGTGCTTCTGCTTGAACGGGAAACCGGTGGCCAGGATGGTGCCGGCCAGCTCTTTGGCCTTGCCGACACGGATGCGGTAGCCATTCAGCTGGGCGCCGCTGCCACGGGTGGCAGTGAACAGCTCGTCACGGATCGGATCGTAGATCACGGCTTGTTCGGTCTTGCCCTTGACGCGCAGGGCGATGGAGACGGCAAAGTGCGGAATGCCTTTGACCAGGTTGGTCGTGCCATCCAGTGGGTCAATGATCCATTGGTAGTCCGGATTGGTACCGGCAATCTCACCAGACTCTTCAGCCACGATGCTGTGTTCCGGGTAAGATTTTTTGATGGTGTGAATGATGGCCGCTTCGGCTTCACGGTCAACGTTGGTCACGAAGTCATTGCTGCCCTTCTGGATAACCTCGATGTTCTCGGGTTGAGAAAAGGCTTTTACTACTACTTGACCGGCGTTGCGCGCAGCGCGCACGGCGATATTCAGCATCGGATGCATAGGTTCACCACTGGATGTTAAAGAACGGGGGAATAAAAGGACGCGGTATCATACCAGTCTTTTCGACAATGGCAACTGTTATACGTTATCGCTCCGGCCTTGGCGACTGCCAGATCTGACGGCTCCAATATAGGCTCTTTTTGGTCTAGTCTTATGGGCAGCAGCCGAATAACAGGTTGCCTTGAGCATAGGGACGTGGATCATGAATTTGTCATTAGTGAGTCAAAAACCGTCGGCAACCTCCACCCAGGGTTTGCTGGCCGCCTTGCGGAACTCGACCGGATACGGCGACTACTTCAACGAGCTAACCATTACCCAGCCATCCCACTGGCAACCAGGCAAGGAAGAGGCGGCCATCCTGCTGCTGGACGGGGATGCGGCCTGGCCCGAGTTTGCCTGGCAGCGCAACAGCGACACCTTCGGGTTGCCGGTGTTGCCGCTGCTGATGCGCAAGGGAGACGGTACCCTCACCATTCAGGGGCCGGATGTGCGGGACCCGCGCTTCTATTTCGTCTCCAACGGCATCGTGCTGGAAGAGTCTGAACTTGCCGATCCCGCCTGCAGCCGGGTGCTGCTGAACAAGCTGGAGTCCTACTTCCCGCTGCTTTCCCGCCTCATTCTGCTGCGCCAGCGTCAACCCATGGGGCTGTGCAACTAGGCTCTTCCTTCCCTGCGCCGGGCTGTTCAAGCGGCACAATATTTGTCATAACTGACCGGTATTGTGCCGCTTCGTCATGTTCAGGCCGGGGGATGTCCATGTTGTTCATCCCGCTGCGTTTTTCTGGCCGACATGGGCGAGGCCCTATCCGTCCTGTGCCAATGTGTGAATCACAAGGAGTCCATGATGATCGATTTTTATACCGCAGCCACCCCAAACGGCTTCAAGGTGGCGATTGCCCTTGAAGAGCTGGGCTTGCCCTACCGTGTCATTGCGCTCGACCTGTCGGCGCTGGATCAGAAGAAACCCGAGTTTCTGACCATCAACCCCAACGGTCGCATTCCAGCCATCGTCGATCGGGACAACGGGGACTTCGCGGTGTTCGAGTCGGGTGCCATTCTTCTCTATCTGGCCGAGAAGGCGGGCAAGCTGCTGCCGGCGGATCCCAAGCGCCGCTCCCAGGCCATTCAGTGGTTGATGTTCCAGATGGGTGGGATCGGGCCCATGATGGGGCAGGCCAACGTCTTCTATCGCTATTTCCCGGAGAAGATCCCGGCCGCCATCGAACGCTATCAAAAGGAGGGGCGCCGCCTGTTCGAGGTGCTCGACAGCCATCTGGCCCAGCACGAGTATCTGGCCGACGAGTACAGCATCGCCGACATCGCCACCTGGCCCTGGGTGCGTATCTATGACTGGAGCGGTATCTCCATCGAGGGGCTGCCCCATCTGCAGGCCTGGATGGACCGGATGGCTGACAAGCCGGCCTGCCAGAAGGGGATCACCATTCCACCGCGCAACGAGAAGCCGGAAGATCTGGTCAAGCAGGCCCAGCAGATGGTAACGCGTTGATTTTTATCGTTGACGGGGCCTAAAACCCCGTCACATTAGAAAAACTAAGGAAAGCTGATTATAAAGATTCGTTCGTTTTTCGTGATCTGAATCACTAAGATGACGGCAAGCCATGGGAGTGTCCTGCTCCCGGCCGGTGCGGGTTCTCCGCCTTGAGTTTTCACCTTTGATTGACCCTGTTTGTTGGATCCCCTCTGCGGTTTTCTGCCAGAGGCGGGCAGCTTTTCGATGATTTTTCGGGACTGAGATATGTATCGGCACAGTTTTTATCCGCTGTTTTTTCTGACCATTCTGATGGTCGCTGTGGGCCAGATGACCCAGACCCTCTACGTGCCCTCCATTCCCATGATGGCGGGGGACTTCAACGTGGCCTCCGGCCAGCTGCAGGCGGTGATGGCCTGCTACCTGATCCCGTACGGCCTTTCCCAATTTGTCTACGGTCCCTTGTCGGATCGCATCGGCCGTCGCCCCATCATCATCATCGGCATGATGGTGTTCCTGGTGGGTACCCTGACCATCCAGCTGATCCCTAGTTTCATGGCGCTGCTGGCGGGCAGCTTCATCCAGGGGCTGGGGACCGGGGCCGGCGGCGCCATGAGCCGTACCCTGATGCGCGACCGCTACACCGGTGCCGAGCTCAACCGGGCCAACAGCCTGGTGAGCATGGGGGTGATCTTCTCCCCGCTGCTGGCCCCCGTGCTGGGTGGCTGGCTGACCGAGTTGTTCAACTGGCGTGCGGGCTACTGGTTCCTGTTCGGCTTTGGCGCCGTGGCGACCCTGGCCATACTGGCCTGGTTCGTCGAAACCTTGCCAGAGGAGGCCCGTCAGCAGCCGCTGCGAGTCGGTGCCGCCTATCGCCACGTGCTCGGCAACCCGCGTTTTCAGGGCAACCTGCTCTGCCTGATGGCGACCTTCGCCGGTCTGGCGGTGTTTGAAGCGGCCGCCGGCGTGCTGCTGGGCGACGTGCTCAAGCTGAGTGCCCGTACCGTCAGCGTGCTGTTCGTGCTGCCGCTGCCCGGCTATCTGTTCGGTGCCTGGCTCTCCGCCAAGCTGAGTTTTCGCCTGAGCCAGGGCAAGCTGATGCGCCTTGGCATCGCCTTCCTGGCGCTGGGGTCACTCATCATCCTGCTGCCCGGTCTGTTCGGGATAGTGAGTGCCGCTTCCCTGGTGGGTGGGGCTGCCGTCTACTTCATCGGCAGCGGTATCCTCTATCCGACAGCCACCTCCTGCGCCATCGAACCCTTCCCGGGCCAGGCGGGCACCGCCGGTGCCATCCTCGGTGGCATGCAGAACCTGGGGGCCGGCATCGTGACCCTGCTGGCGGCTTGCTTCCCGATGGAGGGGCAGGTAACCCTGGGCGCCATCATGACACTGATGGTGCTGATCGTGGCGCTGAGCTTCCTCTGGTTGCGCCACCACGGTTCGCCCCACGAGCAGATGGCCGTGTGAGCCGGATGATGTGAAAAGACCCGCCCGAGTTGGCGGGTTTTTTATGGGCCGCCGCTGGGGGCTGATATGCCGGATGACTGAAACTGCTGGGGGAGGGGACTGCCGCGCAGGCAAAGAAAAAGCCCGTCACGTTGGTGACGGGCTTTTTGCTGTTGGTACCCCGGAGATGCCGTTGCCGGTTTGGGCCCTTGAACCGTCGGTTCAAGGCGGGGATCGGATCTGACCGCAGGCTTCTCGGTCGTGCCGAGCATGCGCAATAGCCAGAAGGCAGATCCCCTGTTTGGTATGAATATCGGCTCGGGGACTTGAACCGGCTGACAAACACCCCAGGGAATTTCAAAAACGTTGCGAGTTAGGGTTGTACGCCTTCGTCGCTGGATTCGCCATATTGTCCGTGCTCGATCAAGGCCGCTTCGATGGTGCGTTGCAGCATCTTGATCCGCTTGTCCATGGTCTCAGAGTATTGGTGATTCTTGTCTTTTTCAAGACAGAGCTCATGGCAGAAATTGAGTGCTGCCATCACCGCCAGCTGTTCATTGCTGGAGACCTTGGAGCGTTGACGCAGCTCGATGAGTTTATCAGTCAGCTGGTCGGCGGCCTGGCGCAGGGCATCCTGCTGTCCCAGGGGACAGGATACCTTGTAGGGACGTCCCAAAATGACGATTTCTACGGCCTCTGTGCTCATGCCTTCCTCAATACGGCGGAGTGTCATTCCGCCTTTATCCACGTGGACAACTGGGCGGGACTATATAGCGCAGATGCAGAAGTTTCAAGGCCTTGCTGGCTCTGGAAGGGGGAGAATGCTAGGATCCTGACCATTAATTCTGCATATTTGCCTGAACTTTGAGCGGATCTTCGATGAGCAAAACGAACCCCCTGAAATACGCGGCCGTGGCCGACCTGATGGAACAGCACGAGCTGATGGCAACGGCTGTAGAGGCCCATGGCGTGATCTGCGGTCTGGTGTGCGGTGGTGTGGCCCTGGACGACAAGAGCTGGCTGCCCCATTTCAACGATCTGGTCAACGACGGTTTCGGTCTGCCGGCCCCGGTGCGCCAGGTGATGACCGATCTCTATCATGAGGTGATCGAGAGCCTGATGGCCCAGAAAGGGGTCGAGCTGCTGCTGCCAAGCGACGAAGCGCCGCTCGACGAGCGCATCGATTCGCTGGTGGACTGGTCCCAGGCCTTTCTGGCCGGTTTCGGCGTGGTGCAGCAGGAGCTCTCCAAGGCCTCCGAAGAGCTGCAGGAGATGATCCAGGACATCGCCAGCATCACCCAGGTCTCCGCCGAGTTCGATCAGGAAGATGAAGAGAACGAAGCCTCCTTCCTGGTGCTCTACGAGCACGTGCGCCTCGGGGTCATGATGGCGTTCGAGGAGTTCGGCAAGCGGCCGGATGCTCCGAGCACCCCACCGACCCTGCACTGAGTCGAGCAAGTCCGAAAAAGAGCGCCTGGTGGTGCTCTTTTTACATCTGGATGTTGCCCGCGCCGGCCGGCCGTGATGAGGCAAGTAACGACAGGGACTGCACTTTTTTGCCCGTGGCTTCGCATCCCGACCCCACGCTTTGTGTTAGCATGCCCTCACGTTTTCAGCTTTTCCCCTGATCTCATGTCTCAATCTGATCTGAACCACGTCGATGTGGCCATCGTCGGTGGTGGAATGAGCGGCGCCGTGCTGGCGCTCTCCCTCGCGGCCCTGCCAGGGCCCAAGCCCCTGCAGATCCTGCTGCTGGAGGCGAGCGCCCCCGAGCTCAATGCACACCCCGGCTTCGATGCCCGCGCCATCGCGCTCTCCGCCGGCACCTGCGAGGCGCTGACCCGGCACGGGCTCTGGCCCCGTTTTGCCCCCCATTGCAGCCCCATCACCCGCATTCATGTGTCGGATCGGGGCCACTTCGGCCAGGCCGGATTGACGGCCGCCGAGTATGGCCTGTCTGCCCTCGGCCAGGTGATCGAGCTGTCGGCGGCGGGCATCGAGTTGCAACAGGCGATCGCCGCCTGCCCGCAGATCCGCATGCTGTGCCCGGCCCAGCTCGAACGGGTGGAGCCGCTGACGGAGGGGGTGAACCTGACTTTGGCGGACGGCGAGCGTTATCAGACCCGTCTGCTGGTGGCGGCCGATGGCGGCAACTCCTTCGTGCGCCAGCAGTGCAAGCTGGCGGTGAGCCGTCACGACTACGGCCAGAGCGCCATCATCGCCACCGTCAAGACGGCCGAGGATCCGGCCGGCCAGGCATTCGAGCGCTTTACCCAAGGGGGGCCGCTGGCCCTGCTGCCGATGCAGGGGGGGCTCTCCTCCCTGGTCTGGAGCGTGGCGCGGGATGAGGCGCTGGCCTTGATGGCGCTCGATGACGCCGCCTTTCTGGCCCGCCTGCAGCAGGCCTTCGGCTGGCGCCTCGGTCGCTTCCTGCAAACCGGCCAGCGCCACGTCTATCCGCTGGTGCTGACGGTGGCTGACTACCCGCTGGCGCAGCGCACCGTGCTGGTGGGCAACGCCGCCCATCTGCTGCACCCCATCGCCGGCCAGGGCTTCAACCTCGGCATGCGCGATTTGGACCTGCTCACCCGCGCCGTCGGTCAGGCCCTGGCGGCGGGGGAGGATATCGGCAGCTTCAAGGTGCTAAACGGTTACTGGCAGCAGCGCAAGGGGGATCAGGCGCAGACGGTCTGGCTCACCTCCTCGCTGGCCCAGCTCTTCTCCAATGAGCACGACCCGCTGGTGGCGGGCCGCAACCTGGCGCTCTCCCTGATGGGGCGGCTGGCTTGCCTCAAGGCACCGCTGGCCTCCCGCACCCTGGGCTTTGTTGCCGACCTGTGCCGCCCCTGAGACGGGTCACAGCTTGCGTATTGAAGGGGTCAGCCTGCGGGCGTGCCCTCGCTGATCCCGGCGATCAGCCCTGAAAGGATATAAAACGATGCAGATGCAAAACGTGGATGTGGTGATTGTGGGGGGCGGCATGGTGGGCCTGGGGCTCGCCGCCGCGCTCAAGGGGAGTGCGCTCAAGGTGGCCGTGGTCGAGGGCCAGTTGCCGACCCCCGCGCTTGACGAGGCGCCGGACAACCGGGTCAGCGCCCTGAGTCTGGCCAGCCAGCGCATCCTGCAGCAGGTGGGGGCCTGGCGCGGCATTGAGGCCCGCCGCCTGCAGCCCTACGTGCAGATGGAGGTGTGGGAGCAGGACAGCTTTGGCCGGATTGCCTTCGATGCCGCCAGCCTGCGTCAGCCTGAGCTTGGCCACATCGTCGAGAACCGGGTCATCCAGCTGGCGCTGCTGGACGCTATCGAGGGGGCCAACAACATCCAGCTGCTGAGCCCGGCCCGGGCGAGCAGCCTGCAAAGCGGCGAGGCGGGCTCCCTGCTGCTGTTGGAAGATGGCCGCGCGCTGTCGGCCAAACTGGTGGTGGCGGCCGATGGTGCCCACTCCTGGGTCCGTCGGCAGGCCGACATTCCGCTCACCAGCTGGGATTACGGCCACCATGCCCTGGTGGCGACGGTGCGTTGTGCCGAGCCACACGAAGCGGTGGCGCGTCAGATCTTCACCCCCGAGGGGCCGCTCGCCTTCCTGCCCCTGTGGCAACCGGATCTCTGCTCCATCGTCTGGTCGCTGCCGGCCGCTCGTGCCGAGGCGCTCTGTCAGTGCGACGACGAGCAGTTCAACCGCCAGCTCACCACCGCGTTCGACGGCCGCCTCGGCCTGTGCCAGGTGGAAGGGGCGCGCAGCGCCATCCCGCTCACCGCCCGCTATGCCCGCGACTTTGCCCGCGAACGGTTGGTGCTGGTGGGGGATGCCGCTCACACCATACACCCGCTGGCGGGGCAGGGGGTCAACCTGGGGCTGCTGGACGCCGCCGCCCTGGCCGAGCAGATCCTGCGCAATCAGGCGGCGGGCAAGGATATCGGTCTGCTCGCCAACCTGCGCGGCTACGAGCGCTGGCGCAAGAGCGAGGCGGCCAGCATGCTGGCTGCGATGGAGGGGCTCAAGCGGCTGTTTGCCGGTGCCAACCCGCTCAAGAAGCTGGTGCGCGGGGCGGGCCTGTGCGCCTTCGACCTGTTGACGCCGCTCAAGCAAAGCGTGATCCGGGCCGCCATGGGGCTGGAGGGGGAGCTACCCGCGCTGGCCAAGGGTGAAAAAAACTAATAATACTCGGGTGTTTTCACAACAAAACTAATGTGAGGAGGCTGATGACCCGGTTTGGGCATCAGCCTTTAATCTGGGCTGGCAGCGAAACGTTTTTCTCCAAATTGTGACGAAACGGTAAAAATCGAAATTTAATATCGTCATTGCCGAGTTTGGTCTGTTTTTATCACTGTTTTTACCTTAGTGTCTGGAGTCTGTTGACTGGCGGTGGATTAGTTTTTTTTGAGCGGCATGCGCGTCCGCTTGGCATATAATCCGCTGCGTTCAAGGAATCACTCCGGCCTTGCGGGCCGGAACGAGCACAGACTCAGGCACTCTCTGCTCTTGCTGCGACCCCGGTGAACCGCCGGAGGGCGGCCGGGCAGGGCGGATCGTGAGTGTTGTCGCGAACGCTTAAGGAAACACAGCGATGATCCAGACTACAGTACTGCATCCCAAGCACCTGGAAGCCGGCGCCAAGATGGTGGACTTTCACGGTTGGGAAATGCCCATCAACTACGGCTCACAGCTGGAAGAGCACCATCAGGTGCGCACCGATGCCGGCATGTTCGACGTCTCCCACATGACCATCGTCGATTTGACCGGCGAGCGGGTCAAAGCCTTCCTGCAACACCTGCTGGCCAACGACGTGGCCAAGCTCACCCTCTTCGGCAAGGCCCTCTACAGTGGCATGCTGACCCCGGAAGGCGGTGTCATCGACGACCTCATCACCTATTACCTTGGCGAGACCTTCTACCGCCTGGTGGTCAACTCTGCCACCCGCGAGAAGGATCTGGCCTGGATCCGCCACCATGCCCAGGACTTCGGGGTGACCGTGACCGAGCGTCCAGAGCTCGCCATGATCGCGGTGCAGGGCCCCAACGCCAAGGCCAAGGCGGCCAAGGTGTTCAGCGCCGAGCAAAATGCCGCTGTGGAAGGCATGAAGCCCTTCTTCGGTGTGCAGGCCGGCGAGCTCTTCATCGCCACCACCGGCTACACAGGTGAAGACGGCTACGAGATCGTGGTGCCGCAAGAGCAGGCGTGCGATCTGTGGCAGGCGCTGCTGGACAACGGCGTGGCCCCCTGCGGCCTGGGTGCCCGTGACACCCTGCGCCTCGAGGCCGGCATGAACCTCTACGGTCAGGACATGGACGAAACCGTCTCTCCGTTGGCCGCCAACATGGCCTGGACCATCGCCTGGGAACCCAGCGATCGCCAGTTCATCGGCCGCGCCGCGCTGGAAGCCCAGAAAGCCGCCGGCAGCCAGCCCAAGCTGGTGGGCCTGGTGATGGAAGAGAAGGGCGTGCTGCGCAGCGGCATGCCGGTCACCTTCACCACCGCCGGTGGAGAAGAGCGGGAAGGTGTGATCACCTCCGGCTCTTTCTCGCCCACTCTGGGCTACAGTATTGCCCTGGCGCGGGTGCCCCGTGATATCGGCGAGCAGGCCTCGGTGGAGATCCGCAAAAAGCTGGTCACCGTGAAAGTGACCAAGCCGGCTTTCGTGCGCAACGGCCAGAAGCTGGTGTAACGACCCCATTGCGGCGAAGGGGCTACCCTTCGCCAGACCCCCTTGCCCCGGCAACGCCTGTCGAACGCGCCGGGGACAAGTGATCCAAGTGAATAAAGGAAGCACAAATGAGCCATATCCCGAGCGAACTGAAATATGCCACCTCCCACGAGTGGATCCGTGTCGAAGCCAACGGCGAGGCCGTGGTCGGTATCACCGAGCACGCCCAGGAGCTGCTGGGTGACATGGTGTTCGTCGATTTGCCGGAAGTGGGCAAGCAGGTTAGTGCCGGTGATGACTGCGCCGTGGCCGAGTCGGTCAAGGCCGCCTCTGACATCTACAGCCCGGTGAGCGGCGAGATCCTGGCCGTCAACGAAGAGCTGGAAGGCAGCCCCGAGCTGGTCAACTCCGACCCCTACGGTGCCGGCTGGCTGTTCCGCATCAAGCTGGATGACGCGGGCGAGCTTGCCAACCTGCTGGATGCCGAAGGCTACCAGAACGTGGTGGACGAAGAGTAATGCCCCCGGGCCCTGCCAATCGCGCAGGGCCCGTTTGTATGCATGCCCGTCGGCCAGGAGGCCGACCGGCGAGGGTGAAGTCGTCCGTCCCGGTTTGCCCGCGGCAAACCGGGCAGCCACAAGACGACCCCCTGTCGCTATGAGCGACATCCGGTGCCGGCAGGGGCCACCCTGCCACCCGAACATGAGTGAAGCCGGCCGAGGCCGGCTGTCAGGCACTTAGTTATCAGGACTTTTTATCAGGAATAGGGAAATGACCCAGTCACTGTTTGAACTCGAGCAAAAAACCGATTTCATCCGCCGTCACATCGGGCCGGGTGAGGAAGATCTGCGCGCCCTGCTGGCCGTGGTGGGCGCCGAGAGCCTGGACGATCTGATTGAGCAGACGGTCCCCGCCGCCATTCGCCGGCCGGATCCGCTCGGCATCGGTGCCTCCATGACCGAAGTGGAAGCGCTGGCCAAGCTCAAGGGCTATGCTGCCCAGAACAAGGTGGCCAAGAGCTACATCGGCATGGGCTATCACGACACCCACGTGCCCCACGTCATCCTGCGCAACGTGCTGGAAAATCCAGGCTGGTATACCGCCTATACCCCGTACCAGCCCGAGCTGGCACAGGGCCGTCTCGAAGCCCTGCTCAACTTCCAGCAGCTGACCCTGGATCTCACCGGCATGGATCTGGCCAGCGCCTCCCTGCTGGATGAGGCGACCGCCGCCGCCGAGGCGATGGCGCTGGCCAAGCGGATGGCCAAGTCCAAATCCCACCTCTTCTTCGTGGCCGACGACGTGCACCCGCAGGTGATCGACGTGGTCAAGGAGCGGGCGGTCCACTTCGGCTTTGACGTGGCAGTCGGCCCGGCCGAGCAGGCCTGCGCCGAAGAGGTGTTCGGTGCCCTGTTCCAGTACCCCACCACCACGGGGGAAGTGAAAGATCTGCGGGCGCTTATCGCCGCGGTGCAGGCCCAGAAAGGGCTGGCCTGCGTCAGTGCCGACATCTTGTCGCTCCTGCTGCTCAAATCCCCGGGCGAGCTGGGGGCCGACGTGGTGCTGGGCTCGGCCCAGCGCTTCGGCGTGCCCATGGGCTACGGTGGCCCCCACGCCGCCTTCTTCGCCACCCGTGATGCCTACAAGCGCTCCATGCCGGGTCGCATCATCGGTGTCTCCAAGGATGCCCGCGGCAAGGCCGCGCTGCGCATGGCGATGCAGACCCGCGAGCAGCATATCCGCCGCGAGAAGGCCAACTCCAACATCTGTACTGCTCAGGTGCTGCTGGCCAACATGGCGAGCTTCTACGCCGTCTACCACGGCCCGGTGGGACTGAAAACCATCGCTTCCCGCGTGCACCGTCTGACCACCATTCTGGCGCTCGGCCTCAAGGCCAAGGGTGTGGCCCTCAAGCATGCCAGCTGGTTCGATACCCTGACCGTGCAGACCGCCGAGAAGGCTGCGCTGATCGCCAAGGCCGAGGGGCTCGGCATCAACCTGCGCGCGGATCTGGATGGTGCGGTGGGTGTCTCCCTCTCCGAGACCACCACCCGTGGCGATGTGGCCGAGCTGTTTGAACTGTTCCTGGGCACAGGGCACGGTCTGGACATCGAGGTCCTCGACAAGGCGGCCCAGGCCCATCACGCCATCCCGCAGGATCTGCTGCGCACCGACGCCGTGCTGACCCACGAGGTGTTCAACAAGTACCACTCCGAGACCGAGATGCTGCGCTACATCCACCGTCTCGAAGCCAAAGATCTGGCCCTCAACTACGCCATGATTTCGCTCGGCTCCTGCACCATGAAGCTCAATGCCACTGCCGAGATGATCCCGGTGACCTGGCCCGAGTTTGGCAAGCTGCACCCATTCGCCCCGCTGGCCCAGGCCAAGGGTTATCAGCTGCTGCTGGCCGACCTCGAGAACTGGCTGGTGAAGGTGACCGGTTACGATGCGGTCTGCATGCAGCCCAACTCCGGCGCCCAGGGCGAATACGCGGGCCTCTTGGCCATCAAGAAGTACCACGAGTCCCGCGGCGAGGGGCATCGCGACATCTGCCTCATCCCGGCGTCCGCCCACGGCACCAACCCGGCCTCCGCCCAGATGGCAGGCCTGCGGGTCATCGTCACCGCCTGTGACAAGTCGGGCAACGTGGATCTGGACGATCTGCGCGCCAAGGCCGCCGAGGCGGGGGATCAGCTCTCCTGTCTGATGGTGACCTACCCCTCCACCCACGGGGTGTACGAGGAGACCATCAAGGAGGTGTGCGACATCGTTCACCAGCACGGTGGTCAGGTTTACCTCGACGGCGCCAACATGAACGCGCAAGTCGGGCTGACGGCGCCAGGCTTTATCGGGGCGGACGTTTCCCACCTCAACCTGCACAAGACCTTCGCCATTCCTCACGGCGGTGGCGGCCCGGGCATGGGCCCCATCGGCGTGAAGAAACACCTGGCGCCGTTCGTGGCCGGTCACGCCGTGGTCAAGACCGACAAGGAGAGCCGCAACAACGGCGCCGTGTCGGCGGCACCGTTCGGCTCGGCCAGCATCCTGCCCATCAGCTGGATGTACATCGCCATGCTGGGGGACGAGGGGCTGAAGAAATCCACTCAGGTGGCCATCCTCAACGCCAACTACCTGGCCAAGAAGCTGGGTGAATCCTTCCCCGTGCTCTACTCCGGTCGCAACGGTCGAGTGGCCCACGAGTGCATCCTGGATATCCGCCCGCTCAAAGAAGCGTCCGGCATCAGCGAGATGGATGTGGCCAAGCGCCTGATGGACTACGGCTTCCACGCGCCGACCATGAGCTTCCCGGTAGCGGGCACCCTGATGGTCGAACCGACCGAGTCGGAATCCAAGCGCGAGCTGGACCGCTTCGTGGAGGCGATGACCGCCATCCGTGCCGAGATCGCCAAGGTGCAGGACGGCCACTGGAGTCTCACCGACAACCCCCTGGTCCATGCCCCGCATACCCAGGATGACGTGATGGACGCTGAGTGGAATCGTGGCTACAGCCGCGCCGAGGCGGTGTTCCCGTCCGACGCCGTGCGTGCCGCCAAGCTGTGGCCATCGGTCAACCGCATCGACGACGTCTACGGCGATCGCAACCTGTTCTGCTCCTGCATCCCGACCGAGGACTACGCCAAGTAAGCGCAGCTGCTCAGCGTGACCTGGTAAAAAAGGCCCTGCATCGGCAGGGCCTGGTCGGGCAATAGGGCTGAGCAGAGCTATCAAGGTGTCAAAATCCGAAACCCGTTGGCGGGTTTCGGATTTTTTTATGGGCATTTGGCAGACTCGGAACCAGGGCCTGCCGGCTTATCTGCTCTGCTGCTGCGTCGTCAACACCTGGGCTATGCCTGCCAGTATGGGGGCGGCGTAGTCGAAGAAGTGCTTGATCCCGGGGCAGAGGTAGTTCAGGCCAAGCTCGCCATCCGGGGCCCTGATCAGACGATTCTTGGGGCATTCGCCCCAGCAGAGCGTCAGGTAGGGGCACTGGCGGCAATATTCGGGCAGGCTGTCCCGCTTGGACATGCCAAAGGCCTCCTGGCGGGTGGAGAAGGCCATGTGGCTCAAGGGGCGTTGTTTGATATCCCCCAGCCGGTACTCCGGATAGACGAAGTGATCGCAGGAGAAGACGCTGCCATCGTGCTCGATGGCCAGCGCCTTGCCGCAAAACTCGGCGGTGACGCAGAGCTGGGAGGGGTATCCCATGGTCTGTGCCACGGCGGTTTCGAACAGATTGACCAGCACGCGCCCCAGGTCGTTGTTGACCCACTCCTCGAACACGGTTGCCAGAAAGGTGCCCCAGTCATCGGGATCCACCGACCAGTCCGTGACGATCGACATGGGGTGACCGGGTTTGCTCAGCTCGCTGCCAACCAGGGGCAACATGCTGTCGTTCCAGAATTGCGGGGCCGTGCGTTTGAAGTCGCTGGCCTCGACGCAGGGGGTGAACTGGATGTAGCTGGCCCCCAGCTCCCGGGTCAGAAAGCGATACACCTCGAGGGGATATTTCGCATTGTGCCGGTTGATGACGGTCAGGGCATTGAAGGGAACCTGATGCTGGCGCAGCAACGCGGCCGCCGCCATCACCAGATCGAAGGTGGGTTTGCCGCTGCGGGTCACCCGGTATTTGTCGTGCAGTGCGCGGGGCCCGTCGATGGAGAGGCCGACCAGAAAGCCGTGCTCCTTGAGAAACCGGCACCACTCGTCATTGAGCAGGATGCCGTTGGTCTGCAGGTCGTTGCGGATGCTGACCCCAGGCGGGCAATGCTGTTGCTGCAGCGCCACTATCCGGCGAAAGTAGTCGATGCCGAGCAGGGTCGGTTCACCGCCCTGCCAGGAGAAGACGATCTCGTCGCCATCCTGCCCCTCTATGTAGCTGCGGATGAAGATCTCCAGCGTCTCTTCATCCATCCTGGGTTGTCTCGGTTGATGGAGCAGATCTTCCTTGTGCAGGTAGAAGCAATATTGGCAATCAATGTTGCACTTGGAGCCCCCCGGTTTGGCCATGACATGGAAGCGGCGGGCATAGGCGCCGCTGCTGTCACGGCTGGCGGTTTTGAGCGGGGTGACGTCCAGGTGCGTGGTGTCACGGGTCCGGATCTTGTTCATCGTTACTCTGCTGGTGGCGGCGGGCGAGGTCGGTCCGGGGTGGATGCCTGACGAGGTGCCCAGCTCTGCCGCATGAAAAAGATGGCGGAGGGATAATCCTCCGCCGTGTCGCTTACTGCTGGGTTTTCTGCATGGCTTCCTGGATCATCTTGGCCATGTCGAAGGTGGTGCCCCCCTGAACCGGCGGATACTGGACCAGGGTGTTGACATGCTGGTTCACCATCTCGCTGACCGGTGCCAGCAACCAGGACGTCTTCTGCAGCAGGTGGCCGTTGGCATCGACGGAGTCGTAACTCTCGAACGGATCGGCCCTCAGGTTGTAGAGCTTGGGTTTGGTGAGCGGGGTGAGGTTGTCATAGTAGTTCTCGGCCACCGCGAAGTGGAACTTCCAGGGGCCGACTCGCACCGCAGAGAGCTTGTCCTCGAAGTAGTAGAAGATGGAGTCGCGAGCCGACTCCTTGCTCTTGCCTTCCCAGTAGGCGAGGTTGTTGACGCCATCTATGTACTGCTTCTTCTCGTCCATCATCTTCTTGTTGACGTCGGGGACACCCGCTGCCGCCGCCAGGGTGGTGAAGAGATCCTGGTGACCCTGGATGCCGTTGAGCACGCCACCCGCCGGGATCTGGGCCGCCAGCGCGCCATCATGGGCACCCGGACGCCCCCCTCATAGGTGGTCATCTTCTCGCCGCGGAACGGCGTGGTGGCGCCATAAGGCCAGGAGGAGTGTTCCGGACCGTTGTCGGTGGTATAGATGACGATGGTGTTCTCTTTCAGCCCCCGTTTTTCCAGCTCGTCGAGCAGATAGCCGATGTCGCTGTCGTGCTGCATCATGCCGCTGCCATGGTAGTCGTATTCGCTGGTGTACTGCTCGGCTGCGTAGCGCCACTTGTCGTTGAGACGGGTATAGAGGTGCATGCGGCTGGTGTTGACCCAGGTGAAGAAGGGCTTGTCTTCCTTGATCGAGCCGTCGATGAACTTGAGGGCGGCCGGGATCATCTCGGCGCGGTCGAACTCCTTCATCCGCTCCTGACCCAGCGGGCCGGTATCGGTGCACTTCTGTTTGCCGACTTCGCCGAAACGCGGGTCAACCGTCTTGTCTTCGGTCTCGGTGGCATAGCAGTGCAGGACGCCGCGGGTACCGAACTTCTTGCTGTACGCCTCGAGCGAGCCTGAATACTGCTTGGCAAAATTCTGGTAATCCCGTTGCTCGTGTTCTTCCTGGGTATTGAGGTGATAGAGGTTGCCGAAGAATTCGTCGAAGCCGTGGACGGTCGGCAGGGCAAAGTTGTGATCCCCCAGGTGGTTCTTGCCGAACTGGCCGGTCTTGTAGCCGACGGCTTTGAGCACTTCGGCCAGAGACGGGGACTCTTTCTTCAGGCCCAGGGCGCCACCTGGCATGGCCACCTCGTCATGCCGGAGCGAATGGGGTACTGGCCGGTCAGGAAGGCGGCGCGGCCCGCCGTCGAACTCGGCTGGGCGTAGTGATCGGTGAACTTGATCCCCTCCTTGGCGATCCGGTCGATGTTGGGGGTGGTGTAACCCATGGTGCCCATGCCATAGGCGCTGACGTTCTGCCAGCCGATGTCGTCACCGAAGATGACCACTATGTTCGGTTTATCCGTTTTTGCCATGACGCCGGCAGAGAGGATCATGCTCACCGCCGCCGATATTTTCCCTAGTTGCATCTTTTCGCTCCGTGTAGGCTCAGAAAAAAACCTCGTTGGCCGAACGACTTGAGCATTCATGACACGGCGGCCCGTTGAGCCCGGGGGCCCCATGCGAAGAATGACGCGGCAAGCCCCAGCTTATTACTTAACTGCCGACTAATAACCTGAATGTCAGTTGTGCCGTGTGCAGAGTGTGATGGCGATCTCATGTTGCCGAGCAGGCCTGCGCGATCGAGCTGTGCGTGGCAGGCGTGGCAGGAAAAGGGTGAGGCGCCTCTTTATTCCGACGCCATGACAGGTCAATCTGGTCAGATAGATGATGTGCCACCCGCTCAGAAGGGGGCATGGGTCTGTGCCCGCGGCGACCGGATGACCACGAGATGCATAGGTATGGAGGCGCTGGAAAGCAGCGCAGCAGCGCCATCAGGTGGCGACATGGCAGGAGAGAGGAATGGACAATACCGAACGATTTTCAGCTCGCGTTGAGGCTTATGTGAAATACCGCCCCGGCTACCCGCCGGCCATGCTGGACTTTCTGGCCGATGAACTGGCCATGGGACCCGCTAGCCAGGTGGCCGACATAGGAGCGGGCACCGGCATCCTGACGGCGCTGCTGGCCCCTCGGGTGGCGCGGGTCTGGGCAGTGGAGCCGAATCAGGAGATGCGCGAGGCGGCGCAGCAGTTGCTGGCCGGGGTTGCCAATGTCGGCTGGTCTGACGGCCGGGCCGAGGTCACCGGTCTGCCGGATGGCTGTGTGGATCTCATCACGGTGGCCCAGGCGTTTCACTGGTTCGATCGTCCTGCCTTCAAGCAGGAGTGTCGGCGGCTGCTAAAGCCAGGTGGCAGAGTGGCCCTTATCTGGAACGACAGGCTGACTGACACCCCGTTTCTCAAGGCCTACGAGGCGGGGCTGCGCACCTATTCGGGGGACTATGAGGAGGTCAATCATCGCAACCTAGGGGAGGCGGATTTTGCCGCCTTCTTCGAGGGAGTTTACCGGCTCGAGCGCTTTGCCAACCGTCAGCTGTTCGATCTCGACGGGGTGCTGGGGCGGCTAAACTCCTCCTCCTATGCCCCGGTGGCCGGTTCGCAGGCCCATACCGAGTTGACGGCGCTGATTGCCCGGGAGTTTGAGCGCCACGCCGTCAACGGTGTGATTGCCTTCAACTACAACACCCTGCTCTACAGCGGTCGTGTGTAGCCGGGTCAGATAAAAGCGGCCCCTCGCATCGGGGACGAGGGGCCGCAAGGGGGCAGTGCAATCGGCTCGCTGCCAGTGGGTTGCCGCCGGGCTAACCCTTGTTCAGGCCCAGCATGGCCATCGCCTTGGCCAGGGTATCGACGGATTCCTGATGCTTGCCCGCATTGTGCAGCGCTTCGCCTTCGGCACGCAGTTTCTTCACCTGTGCCAGTTGTTCGGTGCTCAAAGGCGGGGACTTGGCCAGGGCATCGTCAATCTTCTTCATGTCGGCGGGACAGTGAAAGGCGAGCACGCTGCCGGTAAAGAGCAGGGTTAACAGAAACAGGGCTGGTTTCATCTTGATTACCTCACTGGTGGACATCAGCAAGGATAGACCTCACCGCCGCCCTTGTGTTGGCCGGCATCGCAACTCGATTCACTCTGCGAGAGGGGGCTGAGTTCTGCCCCTCAGACGCGGCCAGGGGCGATACGGGGAAAGGAGAGGGTAAAGCAGCTGCCTTTGCCCGGCGCCGAGCGAGCCGTCAGACCGCCACCCAGCACCGAGGTGGCGATGCGGCGGCAGATGGAGAGCCCCAGTCCGGAGCCCCCCTTGCCCAGGGTGGTGGTAAAGAAGGGATCGAAGATGTGGGCCAGTACGTTGGGTGCCATGCCGCGACCGTTGTC
This sequence comes from Aeromonas dhakensis, assembly GCF_002285935.1. Taxonomy (NCBI): domain Bacteria; kingdom Pseudomonadati; phylum Pseudomonadota; class Gammaproteobacteria; order Aeromonadales; family Aeromonadaceae; genus Aeromonas; species Aeromonas dhakensis. Next base: position 3,740,534 of record NZ_CP023141.1, on the reverse strand, counting down.
CAGCACCTCCAGGTGGATGGACTGTTGGTCCTGATGGGCCCGGATCTCGATGCGTCCATCCTGGCGATCCCCGATGCCATGGAGGAGGGCGTTGTGGATCAGGTTGAGCAGCACCTGGCTGAAGGGGCCCGGGTAGCTGTCGCAGAGCAGCTCCTCGTCGATGATATTGTGCAGCACGACCTGATCAAACCCGGGACCGGCCTTGAGGTTGGCCAGGTTGTCGTCGATGAGGCGCCTGAGATCGAAGCTGCGCCGGCTCTCCGAGGTCTGCTCGATGGCCACCTGCTTGAAGCTGCTGATCAGCTTGGCCGACTGGGTGATGGCCTGCAGGGCCAGTTCGCTCATCTCCTGGCTGGCGTGCACAAACTCCTCCAGCGTGGTGCGACGGATAGTCTGAGCCCCCAGCTGGGCGGCTAGCTGCCGGGTTTGCTCCTGCAGGGCCGTGGTGGCGATCAGGGCGTTGCCGATGGGGGTGTTCAGCTCATGGGAGATGCCGGCCACCATGGCCCCCAGCGCCGCCAGGGTTTCGGTGTGGATGAGCTCCTCCTGGGTTTTTTTCAGACTGTCGAGGGTGTGGGTCAACTGCGACTTGTGTTGCTCCAGCTCTTCTTGCGTCTCCTGCAGACGAATATTGTCGTAGAGGGTGTGCATCCCCTGCTGCACCGAATCACGAAACTGCAGGAGCAGTTGCCGGTAGAGGCCGCCGTAGTCGTTCTCCTCCCGGCTCAGCACGCAGATGGTGCCGAAGAGTCTGCCATCGGGCCAGCAGAGCGGCAGACCGCAATAGGAGATCATGCCGACTTTGATGTCCGGATTGTGTTGCCATTCGGGATCCTTGAGGGCATTGGGTACCAGAAGCTCCTGGCGGGTATCCATGACCCGTTCGCAATAGAGGCCGGAGTCGAGGTGTTCGCGGGCCCCGGCCGGATAGCAGTTGTCCGGCGTCTGGCTGGTGATGAACACTTCTATCTCGCGAGGGTGTACCCGCATGATGAGCCCGGCCGGCACGTGAAACAGCTCAGCCATCAGGTTGACGGTCTTCTGCCAGGAGAGACGCAGGGAGTCCGGGATCTCGAACTCGGGGGCGATCGGATATTTGGATAGGCTCGCAGACATGAAGGCGTTCCTGTTTGCTGGGGCTGGGGTGAATGGACTGTATTCCCATTCTAGTTGTCCGGTGCGGGCCCTGCGTGTCATGAGTTGACTGATCCCGCAGGGTTGAAGCGAGCGGGAAGCAAACGGTACCATGACTGTTTTGCGCACAATTGCGCCAACCAGGGAGACCCCATGACACTCGCAAGGTTCCTCTCACCCCTGACCAGTCTGGTGATCTTCATTCTGGGTCACGGCATGTTCAACATCCTGCTGACGGTGCGCCTCTCTGCCGAGCAGGTATCGGCCCAAGCCATCGGCCTGGTCTCGGCCGCCTATTTCGGCGGTCTGGTGCTGGGGGCCTTCGTCAACGCCCGCCTCATCATCCGGGTGGGCCATATCCGGGCCTATGCGGCCTATGCCTCCCTGCTCTGCTTTCTGTTTCTGCTGCACGGCATGGTGGTGGAGCCGCTCAGCTGGGCGGCGCTGCGGCTGGTGGGTGGCTTTGCCACCGGCGGTCTGTTCGTGGTGCTGGAGTCCTGGATGCTGGTCTCCAGCACCCCGGCCAACCGGGGCCGGCTGATGTCCCTCTACATGATCCTGCTCTACGGCTCCCTGGCGCTGGGACAGCTGCTGCTCAAGTGGGTGGATCCCATGGTGCTGACCCCGTTTGCCCTGTGCGCCATGGCGGCGACCCTGTCGGTGATCCCGCTCGCCATCTCCCGGGTGGCGACCCCTGCCATGGTGGCGCCCCAGCCGGTCGGCGTCTTGGAGCTGGTGCGGCTCACTCCGGCGGGAATGGGCAGCAGCTTTACCTCCGGTCTGGTGCTGGGGGCCATCTATGGCCTGTTGCCGCTCTATTTCACCGACAGCGGCTCGTCCCTCTCCCAGGTGGCGGAGATGATGGCGCTGGTGATCCTGGGGGGCATGTGCCTGCAGTACCCCATCGGTCGCCTCTCCGATCGCTACGACAGGCGGGGGGTGATCCTGCTGCTCGGCGCCGTTTTGGCGCTGCTGGCTCTGTTGATGGTGCTGCTGCCGGATGCCTGGCGCGGCCCCGCCGAGGGGGGCCTGGTGTTTCTGCTGGGGGGGATGGCGTTCTCCATCTATCCCCTGAGCCTCAGCCACTCCTGTGACGAGCTGCGCCCGGATCAGGTGCTGGGGGCCAATCAGGGGTTGCTGCTTGCCTACAGCTTGGGGGCCATGACCGGGCCGCTGTTGGCGCCGTTTGTCATGGCGCAGTTCGGGCCAGAGGGGCTGTTCGTCTACTTTGCCCTCTGCGGTCTGCTGCTGGCGGGTTATCTCGGCTGGCGCAGGCGGCAGCGGGCACCCATCCCCTTGGCCGAGCACCAGGTCTTCATGCCGGTGCCGCCCAATACCCCCATGACGGCGGAGCTGGAACCGAGAACGGATCTGGACGGGGAGGCGGTGCCCGCCAGCTACGCCACGCCCGGGCCGGATGAGGGCCAACCGTCGAAAGCCGGCTGAGCCTTTTCGCACCAATAAAAAAAGCCGACTCTGTGAGTCGGCTTTTTGTCCATCAGGTCGCTATCAGGCGGTCACGGCGTCGGCCTTGGTCGCAGCGGCTTCCGGCGCCGGGTTGCGAATGAGGTAATCAAACGCCCCCAGCGCGGCGGTCGCCCCTGCGCCCATGGAGATGATGATCTGCTTGAACGGCACAGTGGTGGCGTCCCCTGCGGCATAGACGCCGGGCAGGGAGGTGGCGCCCTTGGTGTCGATCTCTATTTCGCCGAAGCGGGTCAGAGCCACTTCGCTCCCTTTGAGGAACTCGGTGTTCGGCACCAGACCGATCTGGACGAAGATACCCGCCACCGCCAGATGCTTGATCTCGCCTGTGGTGCGATCTTCGTAATCCATGCCCACCACCTTGCTGCCGTCACCGATCACCTCGGTGGTACGGGCGCTCATGATGATGTCGATGTTGCTCATGGAGCGGGCTTTCTTCTGCAGCACTTCGTCGGCACGCAGGGTGTCGGCGAACTCCACTACGGTGACGTGTTCGACGATGCCAGCCAGATCGATGGCCGCCTCGATGCCGGAGTTGCCGCCACCGATCACCGCAACCCGCTTGCCCTTGAAGAAGGGGCCGTCACAGTGCGGGCAGTAAGCCACGCCCTTGGTGCGGTACTCGAGCTCGCCCGGCACGTTCAGGTCGCGCCAGCGGGCACCGGTCGCCAGGATCACGGCGCGGCTCTTCAAGGTGGCGCCGGAGGCGAGATCCACGTTGACGTAGCCATCACGGCTGATGGCGGCGGCGCGCTGCTCGGTGATCACTTCCACGCCGTACTGCTTGACGTGCTGCTCCAGGCTGGCGGCCAGCTTGGGGCCTTCGGTGTAGGGCACGGAGATGAAGTTCTCGATGCCGACGGTGTCCATCACCTGGCCACCGAAACGCTCGGCGACGATGGCGGTGCGAATGCCTTTGCGGGCGGCATAGATGGCCGCTGCGGCGCCGGCCGGGCCACCACCGACAACCAGCACGTCGTAGGGGGCTTTTTCGTTGAGTTCTTCAGCCTTGCGTTCGGCGGCGCCGGTGTCGAGCTTGGCGACGATCTCTTCGAGCGAAATGCGGCCCTGGCTGAACGGCTGACCGTTCAGGTAGACGTTCGGTACCGCCATGATCTGGCGCTCGTTGACCTCGTCCTGGAACAGGGCGCCGTCGATCATGGTGTGGGTGATGCCGGGGTTCAGGGTCGCCATCAGGTTGAGGGCCTGCACCACGTCCGGGCAGTTGTGGCAAGAGAGCGAAATATAGGTCTCGAAGTGGAACTCGCCCTTCAGATTGCGGATCTGCTCCTGCACGGCCGCATCGGCCTTGGAGGGGTGACCGCCACTTTGCAGCAGGGCAAGCACCAGGGAGGTGAATTCATGACCCATGGGGATGCCGGCAAAATGAACGCGCGGGGCTTGGCCCTTCGGCGCGACGCTCATGGAAGGCTTGCGGGCATTGGTGCCAGAGGTCTGGGTAATTTTGGGGGACATCTCGGCGATCTCGCTGGCCAATGCCAGCAGTTCGGCGGATTTGTCGCTGTCGTTGCCGGACACGCTGATCTCGATGGGATTGACGATGTACTGCAAGTAACCGTTGAGTTGTTGTTTGAGGTTGGTATCTAACATGGTCGAATTCCTTCTTGTTGAATGCGGGTCGGCGTTTTGTCAGGCCAGAAAGCAGACCGGCGCCTGTTCTGAGGTCCGTAAACAAAACCGGCCCTTGAACGGGCCGGTCTTCAGAGCGGGGAGGCTTAGATTTTGCCTACCAGATCCAGGGACGGGGCCAGGGTGGCGTCGCCTTCTTTCCACTTGGCCGGGCACACTTCACCCGGGTGAGCGGCAACGTACTGGGCAGCCTTGACCTTGCGCAGCAGCTCCAGGGCGTCACGGCCGATGCCGCCAGCGTTGATTTCAACGATCTGGATGATGCCCTGCGGGTCGATGACGAAAGTACCGCGGTCAGCCAGACCGGCTTCTTCGATCATCACGCCGAAGTTGCGGGTGATGGTGCCGGTGGGGTCGCCGATCATCGGGTACTGGATCTTCTGGATGGTGTCAGAAGTGTCGTGCCAGGCCTTGTGGGTGAAGTGGGTGTCAGTGGAGACGGCGTAGATCTCAACGCCCAGCTTCTGGAATTCGGCGTAGTTGTCAGCCAGGTCGCCCAGCTCGGTCGGGCAGACGAAGGTGAAATCAGCCGGGTAGAAGAACACCACGGACCACTTGCCTTTCAGGTCAGCGTCAGACACCTGAACGAATTTGCCATTGTGGTAGGCGGTAGCGTTGAACGGCTTGATTTCAGTGTTGATGTAGGTAGACATGTATTTGCTCCTTGGTGATGTACATGTGCTCGTCCGGTAGTGAAGAGTCGTGCCAGACGAGGCGTTTAACTTTCAATGGAGTCATCATAGGGGCTTTTCCTAATCGGTCAAAGCCGCAATTTTGAATCACTTAAATCGACTTATTAGATAAACCACCTCTGCTGTACCTAACATGAATATCGCCAGCATGCAGAGATAACTCCTTGTCGAGATTCAACATCTGTGCGCGACCTCGGCTTTTCAAGGGGGAGAGGGGAGAGTGCCGGCCAAGTCATGGCACAGAGGGGCGTCGGGGGTGAGCGAACGGGCGGCGCGAGCGTGCCAGGTGAAGGGGAGGGGGTAAAACGCGGATAAAAAAATCCCGGCGTCGTCGCAAGGACAAGGCCGGGTCATCAAACAAGGAATGGCTATATAAACAAAAGCTTTACAGCAAAGACTAACTACGGGGTGTGCAAACTTGCAGACAAATGAGAGGAAGAGGATGGGTGCACAATCCCTCGTCTCCCCCTCGGCAACTATTGCATGGCGGTCATGATAATGTGATGCAGATCACAAAGCAAGTTGATGGTGTAATTTTTCAGTCAAAATGAAAGTGTTTCACTATTTATGCCGATAATTCAGGCTGAAAACGCTTTTATTGTAATTTAATTACATGATGCACAGATCAAAAGTCATCAGATGGCTCTTGCTCTTCCATCAGCTCCAGCAGATTGATGGCCACGGCAATGAAGTCCGACTCGGTGACTATGCCTACCAGCTTGTGCCCTTTGAGTACCGGCAGGCAGCCATATTTGTGGCGCTGCAGATAGAGGGCCGCCTCCTTGATGCCGGCATGGGGATCCACGCTCGCCACCTGGCGGGTCATGATCTCGTCGAGCTGCACGCTGTCGGTGAACTCCGCCTCCCGCTCCGGATTGATCAGCAGCAGCTTGGATTCGCGGGTGGCCAGGATATCGGAGAGGGTGACTAGGCCCAGCAGATGATGGTGGTCGTCAACGATGGGGATGTGGCGGATCCGCTCCTGCTGCATCAGGTCCATCGCCTGTTTGACGCTGTTTTCCGGACCCAGGGTGAAGGGGTGTTCAGTCATGATCTCGGATAGGGTCATCATGGTGGGCCTCCTTGTGTATCTGCTTTCACCCTAGCCCAGCCCCCTTCGGCAAAACATGATCAGGGTCAATACAAAACCTTAAAGGTTTCTTAACTGGCCCTGCTTCACATAATTGCTCGCTATCCCTTGTCTCTCTTGGGTTTTTGGTCTTTTGGGTTGCCTTGCAAGAGGGGGATAACTAGACTAGCCGCCGATTCCCCCGAGGTGAAAGATGCAAGTATCCGATTTTCATTTTGATCTGCCAGACGAGCTGATTGCCCGCTATCCGATGGCGGAGCGTACCGCCAGTCGTCTGCTGCAGCTCGACGGTCAAACCGGCGCCCTGCGCCACGGTCAATTTGTCGATGTGCTGGACCAGCTCAACCCCGGTGATCTGCTGGTGTTCAACAACACCCGGGTCATCCCCGCGCGCATGTTTGGCCAGAAGGCCAGCGGCGGCAAGCTGGAGGTGCTGGTGGAGCGCATCCTGGACGAGCACAGCGTGCTGGCGCACGTGCGCTCTTCCAAGTCGCCCAAGCCAGGTACCCGCCTGATCCTGGATGCCGGTGCCGACGGCGTGCCCGTCGAGGCCGAGATGCGCGCCCGTCACGACGCCCTGTTCGAGATCCACTTCCTCGATCCGCGCCCGGTGCTGGAGATCCTGGAAGCCATCGGCCACATGCCGCTGCCCCCCTATATCGATCGTCCCGACGAGGATGCCGACAAGGAGCGCTACCAGACCGTCTACAACCAGAAGCCGGGCGCCGTGGCGGCGCCGACCGCCGGCCTGCACTTCGACGAGCCGCTGCTGGAGAAAATTCGTGCCAAGGGGGTGGAAACGGCCTTCGTCACCCTGCACGTGGGGGCGGGCACCTTCCAGCCGGTACGGGTGGACAAGATTGAAGATCACCACATGCACTCGGAATACGCCGAAGTGCCGCAGGAGGTGGTGGACGCCATCGCGGCGACCCGTGCCCGCGGTGGCCGGGTGATTGCGGTGGGGACCACCTCGGTACGTTCGCTCGAGAGCGCGGCCAAGGTGACCCTGGCCCAGGGCAAGCCGCTGGCGCCGTTTTTCAGCGACACCGACATCTTCATCTTCCCGGGTTACCAGTTCCAGGTGGTCGATGCCATGGTCACCAATTTCCATCTGCCCGAGTCGACCCTGATCATGCTGGTCAGCGCCTTTGCCGGCTATGACAACGTGATGGCCGCCTACCAGGCCGCCGTGGCCGAGCAGTATCGTTTCTTCAGCTACGGGGACGCCATGTTCGTCACCCGTCGCCGGGCAGCAGCTTAAGCGGCTGCCCTTCAGAAGCCGTTCAGGACCTGATCGTCAGGATCCCGGCCGGCTTCTTGTACCGGGCCGGTGCGGCCCTACTATTTGTCAGACTGTTTCTCTGACTGAAACCGAGGTAGCAATGAAATTTGAACTGAAAACCACCGACGGCCGTGCCCGTCGCGGTCAGCTGGTATTCGAGCGCGGCACCGTGCAGACCCCGGCCTTCATGCCGGTCGGCACCTACGGCACCGTCAAGGGGATGACCCCGGAAGAGGTACGTGAAACTGGCGCCCAGATCCTGCTTGGCAACACCTTCCACCTCTGGCTGCGTCCGGGCCAGGAAGTGATGCGCGCCCACGGCGATCTGCATGACTTCATGAACTGGCAGGGCCCGATCCTGACCGACTCCGGCGGTTTCCAGGTGTTCAGCCTGGGGCACATCCGCAAGATCACCGAGGCGGGGGTGCACTTCCGTCACCCCATCAACGGTGAGAAGATCTTCCTCGATCCCGAGAAATCCATGGAGATCCAGTATGATCTGGGCTCCGACATCGTGATGATCTTCGACGAGTGCACGCCGTACCCGGCCACTTACGAAGAGGCGCGCAAGTCCATGGAGATGTCCCTGCGCTGGGGCAAGCGCTCCCGCGACAAGTTCGATGCGCTGGGCAACAAGAACGCCCTGTTCGGCATCATCCAGGGCTCCGTGTACGAAGATCTGCGGGATGTGTCGCTGGCAGGTCTCTTGGAGATCGGCTTCGACGGCTACGCGGTCGGCGGTCTGGCGGTGGGTGAGCCCAAAGAGGACATGCATCGCATCCTCGAGCACGTCTGCCCGAAAATTCCGGCCGACAAGCCACGCTACTTGATGGGGGTGGGTAAGCCGGAAGATCTGGTGGAAGGGGTGCGCCGTGGCATCGACATGTTCGACTGTGTGATGCCGACCCGCAACGCCCGCAACGGTCATCTGTTCACCACCGACGGGGTGGTCAAGATCCGCAACGCCAAGTATCGCGAGGACACCAGCACCCTGGATGCCGACTGCGACTGCTACACCTGCAAGAACTACACCCGCAGTTATCTGTACCATCTGGACAAGTGCAACGAGATCCTCGGTGCCCGTCTGAACACCATTCACAACCTGCGTTATTACCAGCGTGTGATGCAGGGTTTGCGGGACGCGATCGAGCAGGGTAAATTAGACGACTTTGTAACTGAGTTTTACCGTCGGCAAGGGAAGCCCGTGCCTCCGTTAGCTGAAAATGACGTGAAATAACAACGATTTATAAGCTAGTTATCAAATTTACATCAATAAGAGGTTGTTAAATGAGCATTATCTCCAAGGCATATGCAGAAGGCGCGGCTCCGGCGGCACAGGGTGGTGGCATGGAAATGATCATCATGCTGGCCGTGTTCGGTCTCATCTTCTACTTCATGATCTATCGTCCCCAGGCCAAGCGTGCCAAGGATCACCGCAACCTGATGAGCTCCCTCTCCAAGGGTGACGAAGTGCTCACTTCCGGCGGCCTGGTCGGCAAGATCGCCAAGGTTTCCGCCGACAGCGAATACATTGTGCTGTCCCTGAACGATCAGACCCAGGTCACCATCAAGCGTGATTTCGTCTCTGCCGTTCTGCCCAAGGGTTCTATCCAGTCCCTCTAATCTCCCGAGGAGCACAGCGTGTTAAATCGCTATCCGCTGTGGAAATACCTGATGGTGATCGTGGTGATCGCCATCGGTTTTCTATATGCAGCCCCCAATCTTTACGGCGAAGACCCGGCCTTGCAGATCTCTGCCAGCCGGGGTGCCGAAGTCAAGCTTGATACCCTTGACCTGGTGAAAGCGACCCTCGACGAGGCGAAGATCCCGGTCAAGCATGCGGCGTTCGAACACGGCTTCATTCTGATTCGTTTCAAGAACACCGAAGAGCAGCTCAAGGCGCGCGATCTGGTCGCCAACAAGCTGGGTGACAACTTCATTACCGCACTCAACCTGGCGCCTTCCACCCCTGCCTGGCTCGAAGCCATCGGTGCCAACCCGCTCAAGCTGGGTCTGGACCTGCGTGGCGGCGTGCACTTCCTGATGGAAGTGGACATGGCCGAAGCGCTGGCCAAGCAGCAGGAGCAGATGGTGCAGGATTTCCGCTCCGAGCTGCGTACCCAGAAGATCCGTTACTCCGGCGTGCGCCGGGTCGGTGATCAGGTGCAGGTGGTCTTCCGCGACGAAGCCGACCAGAGCAAGGCGGTCTCCTTCCTGCGTCGTCAGAACCCGGATCTCACCTTTACCACCGAGCAGAAGGGGGACGAGTTCGTCCTGCTGGCCTCCTTAAGTGAAGCCAAGGTCAAGGAGGTGAAGAAGTACGCCCTCGAGCAGAACATCACCATCATCCGCAACCGGGTGAACGAACTGGGTGTCGCCGAGCCGCTGGTACAACAGCAGGGTGCCGAGCGCATCGTGGTGGAACTGCCTGGTATCCAGGACACCGCCCGTGCCAAGGAGATCCTGGGCGCGACCGCGACCCTGGAATTCCACATGGTCGATGAGACCGCCGACATCCAGGCTGCGGCCGACGGTCGCGTACCGCCGAGCTCCAAGGTCTACAACGATCGCAACGGTCGTCCGGTGGTGCTGCAAAAGCGCATCATCCTGACCGGTGACCACATCGTGGGTGCCCAGTCCGGTTTCGACGAATACAGCCGTCCCCAGGTCAACATCAAGCTCGATGGCCAGGGTGGCAACAAGATGGCCAACTTTACCAAGGACAACGTTGGCAAGGGCATGGCCACCGTATTCATCGAATACAAGCCGGTCGGTCAGCCGGGTCCGGACGGCAAGCGCAAGTTCCGCAAGCAGGAGGAGGTGATCAACGTCGCCACCATCCAGTCGCGCCTTGGCAGCCAGTTCCGCATCACCGGCATCGACAACGCCAACGAAGCCCACAACCTGGCGCTGCTGCTGCGTGCCGGTGCGCTGATCGCCCCGATCCAGATCGTGGAAGAGCGCACCATTGGCCCGAGCCTGGGTCAGCAGAACATCGACAGCGGTATGGAAGCCATCGGCTGGGCCATGCTGGTGATCGTGCTGTTCATGGGGATCTACTACCGTGCCTTCGGTTGGGTGGCCAACATTGCTCTCTCCATGAACCTGGTGCTGATCGTCGGTATCATGTCGATGATCCCGGGGGCCACCATGACCCTGCCGGGCATCGCCGGTATCGTGCTGACGCTGGGCATGGCGGTGGACGCCAACGTGCTGATCTACGAGCGCATTCGTGAAGAGATCCGCAACGGCCGCGGCGTGCAGCAGGCGATCCACCTGGGCTTTGATCGGGCATTCTCGACCATCGCCGACTCCAACATCACCTCGCTCATCACCTGTGTGATCCTGTTCGGTATCGGTACCGGCGCCATCAAGGGCTTCGCCCTGACGCTGGGGATTGGTCTGAGTGCGTCCATGTTTACCGCCATCACGGTATCCCGCGCCATCATCAACCTGGCCTGGGGTGGTCGGCGCCTCGACAAGCTGCCGATCTAAGGAAGAGACATGTTTCAGATTCTACATTTTGAAAAGCCCATCCCCTTCATGCGCTTTGCCAAGCCGGGTGTGGTCTTCTCTACCCTGCTGATGGTGATCTCCCTGTTCTTCCTGTTCGATCGGGGTCTGAACTGGGGTCTGGACTTTACCGGCGGCACCACCATCGAGGTGGGCTTCCAGCAGTCGGTGAGCCTGGAGAAGATGCACGAGGTGCTGGACGAGCAGAAGATTGAAGGGGCGACCCTGCAACACTTCGGCTCCAGCCGTGACGTGCTGGTGCGCCTGACCCCGAAAGAGGGGGTCAAGGTGGAGCAGCAGGGCAACGAGGTGCTGGCGGCCGCCAAGGTGATCGATCAGGGCGCCGTGCTCAAGCGCGTGGAGTTCGTCGGCCCCTCCGTGGGTGACGAGCTGGCGACGGACGGTGCGCTGGCCATGCTGGCCTCCATCATCTGCATCATGATCTACGTGGCGGTACGCTTCGAGTGGCGTCTGGCCATGGGCGGCATCCTCTCCCTGGTGCACGACGTGGTGATCACCCTGGGCGTCTTCGCCTACTTCCAGTACGAGTTCGACCTGACCGTGCTGGCGGCCTTGATGACCCTCGTGGGTTACTCCCTGAACGACACCATCGTAGTGTTCGACCGCTTGCGGGAGAACTTTCGCAAGGTGCGCAAGGGGGATACCGAGTACATCCTGGATCTCTCCATGACAGAGACCCTGAGCCGGACCATCATCACCTCCGGCCTGACCTTCGTGGTGGTGCTGGCGCTGCTGCTCAAGGGCGGTCCTCTGATCCACGGTTTCTCGGTGGCCATGGTGATCGGTGTGGCGTTTGGTACCTACTCCTCCATCTATGTGGCGAGCTCGTTCGCGATGTTCTTCGGGGTCAAGCGGGAGCACATGCTGCCGACCCAGGTGGAGAAAGAGGGGGCGGATCAGCAAGAGATCCTGCCGTAAATGACAAGGGCGCCATGAGGCGCCCTTTCTCTTATCATCCGGGTGAGCCATTATGACGGTTTCACCCACGGCCATTGGCCAAGAGGCAAGGAGCAAGCCATGCAACACAATCCCCGTTTTCTGGCGCTGGTAGAGGCCATCCGCCCTCATGTGCAGGAGACCGACGTGCACCAGATCAAGCGCTGGCAGGATGAGGGGCGTACCTTTCACCTGGTCGACGTGCGGGAAGAGAGCGAGTGGGCCAGGGGCCATCTGCCGGGCGCTACCTACCTCGGGCGCGGGGTGATCGAGCGGGATATCGAGACCCGTTATCCGGATCCCGACACCGAGCTCTACCTCTATTGTGGTGGCGGTTTTCGCTCCATTCTGGTGGCGGAGAACCTGCAGAAGATGGGCTACGGCCGGGTGGTCAGCGTGGATGGTGGCTTTCGGGGCTGGTGTGATGCCGGATACCCTGTCGAATCCTGATTTATTTGAGGGAGAGAGGCTCAGCCACATGACAAAGTGTCGGTTGACCTTTACCATATGCCGGGTCAAGCGTAAGCGTCGGAGTGTTCATTGAACGTCAGGAAAGGGATTGGATACCTCCTTGGTATCCTGTTGCTGCTCCCCATGTGGGGTTGCAGCAGTAGCAGTCAGGTTCAAACGCCTCAAGTTCCCAAGCCGCAACCCGCTTCACTGGTATTGGCGACCCCCCTGCAGGTCTCTTACCAGAGCGAGTTGGCGTTGGCGCGACTCGGGCAGATGCTCAGTGAGATGGAATTGACCACCGAGCAACGGGCCGAACTGTTTTATGAGCGTGCTGTCGTGTTTGACCGGGTAGGCTTGCGCTCTCTGGCGCGGCTGGATTTCAACCGCGCCCTGCGGGAGAAGCCGGATTTCGCCGAAGCCTACAACTTCATCGGCGTCTATCTGGTGCAACAGCAGAATTATGACGAAGCCTACGAGGCATTTGATTCCGCCCTCGAGCTGGCTCCCGATTATGACTATGCCTATCTGAACCGTGGTATTGCGCTCTATTACGGCAATCGCCCCGAGCTGGCCGCGGCCGATATGAAGCGCTTCTACGAGGCGCAGCCGGAAGATCCCTACCGGGTGATCTGGCTCTATCTGGCCGAGCAGAAGCTCAATGCGCCGGCCGCCATGAGCCGGATGCGCGAGCGGCTCAACAAGTATGACGACGACGCCTGGAACTGGGATCTGGTGCGCCTCTATACCGGCGAACTCAACTCTACCCAGTTGATGGGCAACGTGGTGAAAGGGGTGAAGGACAACCGGGAGCTCGCCGAGCGCCTGTGCGAAACCTACTTCTACCTCGGCAAGTTCGAGCTGGCCAGGGGCAATCGCAAGGAGGCCATCAGCTACTTCAAGCTGGCGCTGGCCAACAACGTGTATGACTTCATCGAGCACAGATATGCCCTGCTCGAGCTGGAGCTGATGGCGCGCAAACCCCTGCCGCCCGGCGCCCAGAGTGCCCAGGGCAAGAGCAGCAAGCAGGCATCCTGAGCTTGCTGACTGTCACTGCTTTGAACGATATGGAAAAGGCCTCATAGCGAGGCCTTTTTGCTGTTTGAGTGTCAGGTTTTACGGCGCCATTGCATCGGCATCGGCCAGTGACCACCGTGCCCGCCAGTAAGGGCGCAATTACTGCGCCAGCATCATGCCGGGGATCTGGCGCCAGTAGCCGTTGCAGTCCCGCTCCTGTTGCAGGGGCAGGGGGGCCTGACCCCGTTCGTTGGCCTTGAAGCGATCCAGCATCGTCAGGGTATCCAACCCCTCGGGGGAGAGCCGTACCACATCCACCAGTCCTTCCATCCCGGCCAGATCGTTGCCCAGGTTGTAGCAGTAACCGGACTGGGTCTGGATGCCGTTGAGGTTGAACACTTTCTGCCCCTCGCGGCTGCTGGCGAGCCGGCCGATGGGGTAGTCGATGCAGGCCAGTTCACAGTTGTCCTTGGGCCGATCGAGTGAACGTGCGGTGAAACAGCGCGCCGAGTAGGCGAGCGGCAGGTGGCCGTAGGCGAACACCTCCACCTCGAACTGCTGGCGGGCGTTGCCGAGATCCTGATTGAGCTGCACCAGCCAGTCGCGCGACAGCTCCACCGGCATCACCCAGCGCTGCATCCCCTGTTTGAGCAGCATGCGCAGCACGTCAGCGTTGTAGGCGTTGATGGCGGGGCCGCAGACGAACGGCAGCCCGGCCTCGCTGGCGAGCTGGACCGCGCCCAGATCGTTGGCCTCGATCATCAGCTCGCCGTTGTCGACCAGCCGCTGGACCTCCTTGAGCTCGGAAGGGGCGGAGATGAGCGCCAAGGTGGAGAGCACCGCCTGCTTGCCGGAGCCGGCCACCTGGCGGGCGAGGGCAATCCAGTCATCCGCTTTCAGTTCGCGGCGCTTGCTGCAGACGGTTTCCCCCAGATAGACGATGTCGGCCTGGCTTTGGGCGACCGCCTGATAGAAGGCCTGGGTGTCGGTCTTGGGCCAGTAGAAGAGCAGGGGGCCGAGAGAGAATTTCATGAACAGGGCTCCTTATTGCCACTGGCGATGATAGGCACCGAGGGTGGTCTGGCTCCCCTCGGAGACGCGGGCGAGCTGGGCATCCCACTCGGCCTTGACCCGATAGGCCTCGGGGTTGGCCTGATAGGCGTCGATGGCGGCGCGCCAGACCCGGGTCACCTGCTCCACGTAGGCGGGGCTGCGCTGGCGCCCCTCGATCTTGACCGACTGGATGCCGGTCTGGAACAGCTCGGGCAAGAGGCCCAGGGTGTTGAGGCTGGTGGGCTCCTCCAGCGCGTGGTAGGTCTGACCGTCTACCTCGAAGCGCCCCTTGCACAGGGTCGGGTAGCCGGCGTTCTCCCCCGGGCCGTAACGGTCGATCAGCACCTCGTTGAGGCGAGACTCGAGGCCGCTTGGGGTCTCTTCCCAGCGCACGAACTTGGCCGGTGAACAGGCACCGACGGTGTTGGGGCTCTCGCCGGTCATGTAGGAGGAGAGGTAGCAGCGCCCCTCCGCCATGATGCAGAGGCTGCCGAAGGCGAACACTTCGAGGCCGACGTCGGTCTCGCGGGCCAGCTGTTTCACCTGGTGCATAGAGAGCACGCGCGGCAATACCACTCGTCCGACGTTGAAGTGCTGCTGGTAGAAGCGGATGGCGGCGGCGTTGGTGGCGCTGGCCTGCACCGAGACGTGCAGCTCCAGATCCGGGTAGCGGCGGCTGGCATAATCGAGCACGGCGAGATCGGCGATGATCAGGGCATCGGCTCCCAGTGCGGCGCCCTTGTCCACCGCCTGCTGCCAGCGGGCATCGGAGCCCGGGTGGGCGAAGGTGTTGATGGCGATGTGCAGCTTGCGGCCATGTTGATGCACGTAGTCGACCGCTTTCTCCAGCTTGCTGTCGGTGAAGTTGAGCCCGGCGAAATGGCGGGCGTTGGTGTCATCCTTGAAGCCGATATAGACGGCATCGGCCCCGTTATCCACGGCTGTTTTCAGTGCCGGCAGACTGCCTGCCGGACAGAGTAATTCCATCGGTACGCTCCGAGAGGGCAAAAATGCAAAAAAGTGGCCCGATTGTATTCACCGGCGTCCTTCCACTTTTTGACCTGAGGCAGCTTTGTGTGGCTTTACCCTTCTTGAGGTAAGTGGGCACAAGTTTGATTTCCAACAGGATCATGGCGCCGACCCTGTGTTTGAATGCGCAAAAAACTGGGAGTTCATCGTGTTCAAACAACTGCAGCATCGCCTGGTCGAACAGGCCCCCCGCTTCTTGCGCCATCCCCTCAAGCTGGTGCCCTTTGCCCTGCAACAGCATCTGATGGAGCGCCTGCTCGCCAGCGTCTTCAAGGAGGCCATCGCCGATGGCGACTTTGCATTTCTGGCCGGCAAGTGGCTCAAGGTCGAGGTATCGGATCTCGAGCTCTGCTGGTTCATCAGCGAGCAGGAGGGCAAGCTGGTGGTGGCCCGTCACTGTGAACAGGCCGATGTCTGCTTCAGCGGCAGCAGCAACGATCTCATCTTGATTGCCGGTCGCAAGGAAGACCCCGACTCCCTCTTCTTCCAGCGCAAGCTGAAGATTGAAGGAAATACCGAGCTGGGACTGGAGGTAAAAAACCTGATGGACAGCCTGGATCTGGACGGGTTGCCGAGCCTGGTGCGCTATCCGCTGATGGATCTCGCCACCTTTATCGAGCAGGCCAAGGCCAGCTCAGCGCAAGAGGCGCATTCTGCGCCGGCGGGTGGGGTGGCGTCTCAGCTGTGAGGCTAGCCCCTCGGCATGATGGCGATAGTGGTTGCGGGCCCACAGGCAGCGCAGGGCCCAGAGGCAGGGCAGCAACGCCAGCAGGGCACCGGCGCCTTGCTGGCGTGACAGTAGCAGCCCCAGCACCAGCCAGAGGAAAGGTTGGGCCTCGTAGAGCCACTCCGGCTGCAGCCAGACCTTGTTTGGGAAGATGACCAGATCGGTGCGCCGATAGCTGGAGCGCATCATCCAGCTGGCGGCCCCGGCGACAAACAGCAGGCCTCCCGCCAGCCAGAGCAGCGGGGAGTGGCTGAGAGCGATGATGCCGATGGCTGCCAGCAGATAGCAGGCCGGCAGCTTCTCATAAAGCCAGCGCGGGCACATGTGGTCTCCTCTCTTTCACCTTCCCATCCTCCAAGTTTAGCCTGCCCTTGTGCCCGCCTCATGCCGCTTTGTTCTACAAACCGGCGCGATAGTTGTGAAATGGAGCGCCATTTACGGTGCCAAAATAGCGATTGGCTATGTTACAATTGCGCGCCATTTTTGACTGAAGATTGACTGGGCATGTTGGATCAGATTCGTATCGTGTTGGTAAACACCTCTCACACCGGCAACATGGGGTCTGCGGCACGCGCCATGAAGACCATGGGCTTGAGTCAGATGGTGCTGGTTGATCCGCAAGCCCTGCCTGATGGCAATGCCAATGCATTGGCTGCCGGTGCCAGCGACATCCTGGCCAATGCCCGTATCGTGGCGACGCTGGATGAAGCCATCGCCGACTGCGGCCTGGTGATCGGTACCAGTGCCCGTTCCCGCACCCTGAGCTGGCCCATGCTGGATCCCCGCGAAGCGGGCGAGAAGCTGGTGGCCGAGGGGATGCAGCATCCGGTGGCGCTGGTGTTTGGCCGTGAACGTACCGGCCTCACCAACGACGAGTTGCAAAAGTGCCACTACCATGTGGCCATCCCGGCCAATCCCGAGTACAGCTCCCTCAATCTGGCCATGGCGGTGCAAACCCTCTGCTATGAGGTGCGCATGCACTGGTTGCAGCAGCAAGAGCAAGCAGGCGACAGCGGGATGGCAGTGGAGTACCCCAGTGCCGAGCAGCTGGAAGGCTTCTATCAGCATCTGGAGCAGACGCTGCTCAAGACCGGTTTCATCACCGATGACCACCCGGGTCAGGTGATGAACAAGCTGCGCCGCCTGTTCAACCGGGCGCGTCCGGAGGCGGTGGAGCTCAACATTCTGCGCGGCATTCTGACCTCGGTGCAAAAACCCAGGCCGCAGGATTAAACCCGACTGAATTGCTCAACCATATACTTGACTGATTTAGTCGGGTATGTGACCATATGCCCATATTGATTGGTTCGCAAGACGGTAAGGCATATGAGACTGACCTCAAAAGGACGTTACGCTGTGACTGCCATGCTCGACGTGGCGTTGCATGCAGAGCAGGGGCCCGTGCCCCTGGCTGATATTTCAGAGCGCCAGGGCATCTCCTTGTCCTATCTGGAGCAACTGTTTGCCCGCCTGCGCAAGCATGGCCTGGTAAGCAGCGTGCGTGGCCCCGGTGGCGGCTATCGCCTCGGTCTGGCCCCGAATGCCATCTCGGTCGGTCAGGTGATCACCGCGGTGGATGAATCGGTGGATGCCACCAAGTGCCTCGGCAAGGGCGGCTGCCACGGCGGCACCCAGTGTCTTACTCACTCCTTGTGGCGTGACCTGAGCGAGCGGATCTCCAGCTTCCTGGGGGATATCACCCTGGCCGAGCTGGTTGATCAGGCGGATGTGCGCCGTATTGCCGGCAAGCAAGACGAACAGATGAAAACCGTGTTGTCCCTGGTTGATCGGGCAGAACGCGGCGATGTGAGCTTGAAAGTCCAACTATAAACAAACGTGCTTTCCACAGCCGGTCGATGTATGACCTAGGCTGTAACGGAGAAAAACATGAAACTGCCTATTTACCTTGATTATTCGGCAACCTGTCCGGTGGACCCGCGTGTCGCAGAAAAAATGATGCAGTGTCTCACCATGGATGGCCTGTTCGGCAATCCAGCTTCCCGTTCCCACCGTTTCGGCTGGCAAGCCGAAGAGGCGGTCGACCTGGCCCGTAATCAAGTGGCAGAGCTGATCGGTGCCGACCCGCGCGAGATCGTCTTCACCTCCGGCGCCACCGAGTCCAACAACCTGGCCATCAAGGGCGTCGCCCACTTCTACGCCGGCAAGGGCAAGCACATCGTTACCTCCAAGACCGAACACAAGGCGGTACTGGATACCTGCCGCCAGCTGGAGCGCGAAGGCTATGAGGTGACCTACCTCGAGCCGATGCCCAACGGCCTGTTCACTCTGGAGCAGATCGAAGGCGCCCTGCGTGACGACACCATCCTGGTCAGCATCATGCACGTCAACAACGAGATCGGCGTGGTGCAGAACATCGCCGCCATCGGCGAGCTGTGCCGCTCCCGCAAGATCCTGCTGCACGTGGATGCAGTACAGAGCGTGGGTAAAATTCCGGTGGACGTGGAAGCGCTCAAGGTTGACCTGCTCTCCATGTCTGCTCACAAGGTATATGGCCCGAAAGGCATTGGTGCCCTCTACGTGCGCCGCAAGCCGCGTGTGCGCCTGGAAGCCCAGATGCACGGTGGCGGCCACGAGCGCGGCATGCGTTCCGGCACCCTGCCGACCCACCAGATCGTCGGCATGGGCGAAGCCTTCCGCATCGCCAAAGAAGAGATGGTGAGCGAAGGTGAGCGCATCATGGCCCTGCGTCAGCGTCTGTGGGACGGCATCAAGGATATCGAAGAGGTCTACATCAACGGTGACCTGGAACAGCGCGTGCCGGGCAACCTCAACGTCAGCTTCGCCTATGTGGAAGGGGAATCCCTGATCATGGCGCTCAAGGATCTGGCGGTCTCTTCCGGTTCTGCCTGTACCTCGGCCAGCCTGGAGCCCTCCTACGTGCTGCGCGCCCTGGGCCTGAACGACGAGCTGGCGCACAGCTCCATCCGTTTCAGCATGGGTCGCTTCACCACCGAAGAAGAGATTGATTACGCAATCAAGCTTATCCGTGACTCCATCGGTCGTCTGCGCGAGATGTCTCCCCTGTGGGAGATGTACAAGGACGGCGTCGATCTGAACACGGTCGAATGGGCTCATCACTGATCCTTGCCAAGAGAGCAAGTGTTTGGTGAACAACGGAATTAGCAGGAGTTAGATATGGCTTACAGTGAAAAAGTAATCGACCACTACGAGAACCCCCGTAACGTAGGTGGCTTCGACAAGAACGATCCCAGCATCGCTACCGGCATGGTCGGTGCGCCGGCCTGTGGTGACGTGATGAAGCTGCAGCTGAAGATCAGCGACGACGGCATCATCGAAGATGCCAAGTTCAAGACCTATGGTTGTGGCTCCGCCATCGCCTCCAGCTCCCTGGTGACCGAGTGGGTCAAGGGCAAGACCCTGGACGAAGCAGCCGGCATCAAGAACACCGACATCGCCGAAGAGCTGGCGCTGCCGCCGGTGAAGATCCACTGCTCCATTCTGGCCGAGGATGCCATCAAGGCCGCCATCGCCGATTACAAGCAGAAGAAAGGTCTCTAAGGTCAGGAGCGCAGTATGGCCATTACCATGACAGATGCCGCAGCGGCACGGGTTTCCTCTTTTCTGGCCAACCGGGGCAAGGGCATCGGCCTGCGCCTCGGCGTCAAGACCACCGGCTGTTCCGGTCTTGCCTACGTGCTCGAATTTGTCGACGAGCTGGCGGATGAAGATCAGGTATTCGAGCAGGACGGCGTCAAGATCATCGTCGATGCCAAGAGCCTGATCCACCTGGATGGTACCCAGCTGGACTTCGTCAAGGAGGGCCTCAACGAGGGCTTCCAGTTCAACAACCCCAACGCCAAGGGCGAGTGTGGTTGCGGCGAAAGCTTCAGTGTCTGAGATGTTTGCTACACCTGATTGCGCATGCGTTGAACCGGCCGGCCACGGCCAGTTCAACCACGCCGTCCCGTTTGCCGAGGGCGAGCAGGACGGCGGTCGCATCAGGGTCTAAGAGGTCTGCATGAATCATTTCGAGCTGTTTGGGCTGGTGGAAGGCTTCGAGCTCGATACCCGTCAGTTGGCGGATACCTACCGTCAGTTGCAAACCCAGTTCCATCCCGATCGTTTTGCCACGGCTCCCGAGCGGGAACAGCTGGCCGCGGTGCAACGTGCCGCCCAGATCAACGATGCCTTCACTACCCTCAAGGCGCCCCTGCGCCGAGCCGAGTACCTGCTCTCCCTGCGTGGTACCGATATCCGCGGCGAGCAACAGACGCTGCAAGATCCCGCTTTCCTGATGCAGCAACTGGAGTGGCGCGAGCGGCTGGCCGATCTGAAAGGCGAAGCCGACCCTGAGCGGACCATCAAGGATTTTCGCCAGGAGATCAGGCATGATCACCAGCAGTTGATGCAGCAGCTGACCCTGAGCCTCGCCACCGGCGATGATCAGAAGGCCGCTGACTGTGTTCGCAAGCTCAAGTTTGTCGACAAGCTCCTCGAGGAGCTGGAACGATTCGAAGACTCCCTGTTCGAGTCTTGATCCTTTAACGCTGGAAGTTTGATTACCCATGGCATTACTGCAAATCGCCGAGCCCGGCCAGAGCGCCGCACCTCATCAGCACAAGCGTGCCGTCGGCATCGACCTTGGCACTACCAACTCGCTGGTCGCCGCCGTGCGCAGCGGTCAGGCCGACACCCTCTGTGACGAGCAGGGGCGTGATCTGCTGCCCTCCGTCGTGCATTACCAGGCCGATACCATCCGGGTCGGCTTCGATGCCAAGCGCGAGGCCGCCCTCGATCCCCACAACACCATCGTCTCCGCCAAGCGGATGATGGGCAAGGCGCTGGCCGACATCGATACCCGCCAGCAGCCCTACGAATTCGTGGCGGCCGACAACGGCATGCCGCAGCTGCAAACCCGTCAGGGGTTGGTCAACCCGGTGCAGGTCTCGGCCGAGATCCTGAAAAAACTGGCCGAGCGGGGCGCCGCCGCCCTCGGTGGCGATCTTGACGGCGTGGTGATCACAGTGCCCGCCTATTTCGACGACGCCCAGCGTCAGGGCACCAAGGATGCGGCCAGACTGGCCGGTCTGCACGTGCTGCGCCTGCTCAATGAACCGACCGCCGCCGCCATCGCCTATGGCCTCGACTCCGGTCAGGAAGGGGTGATCGCCGTCTATGACCTGGGTGGCGGTACCTTCGACATCTCCATTCTGCGTCTGCATCGCGGGGTGTTTGAGGTGATGGCCACCGGCGGTGACTCGGCCCTCGGTGGCGATGATTTCGACCACCTGCTGGCGGACTGGCTCAAAGAGCAAGCCGGATTGTCCGGTCAGCTCGATGCCCGTACCCAGCGCGAGCTGCTGGACGCCGCCGCCGCCGTCAAGCACGGCCTGACCGATGCCGATGCCGTTGCCTGCGCCTTTGCCGGCTGGCAGGGCTCCGTCACCCGCGGCCAGTTTGACGAGCTGATCCAGCCACTGGTCAAGCGCACTCTGCTGGCCTGTCGCCGCGCCCTGCGCGATGCGGGTCTCGAACAGGAAGAGGTGCTGGAAGTGGTGATGGTCGGCGGTTCAACCCGGGTACCGCTGGTGCGCGAGCTGGTGGGGGAGTTCTTCCAGCGTCCCCCCTTGACCAGCATCGACCCCGACAAGGTGGTGGCCATCGGTGCCGCCATCCAGGCCGACATCCTGGTGGGCAACAAGCCCGATGCCGAGATGCTGCTGCTGGACGTCATTCCGCTCTCTCTGGGTCTTGAGACCATGGGCGGCCTCGCCGAAAAGGTGATCCCGCGCAACACCACCATTCCGGTGGCCCGCGCCCAGGAGTTCACCACCTTCAAGGATGGCCAGACTGCGATGGCGATCCACGTGGTGCAGGGCGAGCGGGAGCTGGTGGCGGATTGCCGCTCGCTGGCCCGCTTCACCCTGACCGGCATTCCGCCCATGGCGGCGGGGGCGGCCCATATTCGCGTCACCTTCCAGGTGGATGCGGACGGTCTGCTGTCGGTCAGCGCCATGGAGAAATCCTCCGGCGTGCAGGCCGAGATCCAGGTCAAGCCCTCCTACGGGCTGGGGGAAGACGACATCCTCAACATGCTGAGCGCCTCCATCGCCAATGCCCAGCAGGACATGGACGCCCGCATGCTGGCGGAGCAGCAGGTCGAGGCCGACCGGGTGGTCGAGAGCCTCAACGCCGCCCTGGCCACCGATGGCGAGGCGCTGTTGAGCGCCGCCGAGCGGGCCGAGCTGGATGCTGCCATCGCCCATCTGCTGACCATGCGCAGCACGGGTACCACCAACCAGATCAAAGAGGCCATCGAGGCGGCGGACGCTGCCAGTGGCGAATTTGCAGCCCGCCGGATGGATGCCTCCATCCGCAAGGTGCTGACCGGACAAAACGTCAACAAGGTGTAATATGCCAAAACTGATTATTCTGCCCCATCCCGAGCTCTGTCCGGACGGTGCGGCCCTCGAAGGCGCGACCGGTGAAACCATTCTGGACATCGCGCTGCGCAACGGCATCGAGATCGAACACGCCTGCGAGAAGTCCTGCGCCTGCACCACCTGCCACTGTGTGGTGCGGGAAGGGTTCGACTCCCTCGAGCCGAGCGACGAGCTGGAAGACGACATGCTGGACAAGGCGTGGGGACTGGAGCCGGAATCCCGTCTCAGCTGCCAGGCCAGACTGGCGGACGAGGATCTGGTGGTGGAACTGCCCAAGTACACCCTGAATCTGGCGTCTGAGCGCCACTGATGACCCCTTAATTACACATGAGTGAATTGCGCGTGCAGCATCTCGTGGTGCAGTAATGATATGGTGAAGGCCGTGACCCTTGAGGGCGCGGCCTTTTTTGTGCCCGCGATCTCCCTATTCGTTGATGAAAGTGCCAATAAAAAGGAAGCAAGAGAACATGGCTGACATGATGAACGTACGGTTGTCTTCCCAGGCTGCCGCCGCCCACTGGGGCGAGGGTGCCCTGCTCAGTTTCAACGGCGACGAAGCCCATCTCCATCTGGGCAGCGGCGGCCAGGAGAAGGAGGCGCTGCGCGCCATCCAGCGTGGGGCCAGACGCCTCGAGTCGAGCGGCATCAAGCGCGTCAAGCTGGTGGGTGAGGGCTGGGATCGGGAGCGTCGCTACGCCTTCGCCCAGGGCTTTTACGCCGCCAAGGGCGTGCGCGAGCTCGACTTTGGTGAGCAGTCAGCGCAGGAGGCCCGTGAGCTGGAAGCCCTGCTCAAGGCGGCTCGCTGGGTGCGCGAGGTGACCAACGGCTGCCCGCAGGAGATCTATCCCATGAGCCTGGCGGAGTCCGCCCTGCTGCTCATTCGCAGCCTCGCCGGTGACAAGGTGACCGCCCGCATTACCGCCGGGGAGGCGCTGCAGGAGGCCGGTCACATCGGGATCTGGTCGGTGGGCCGTGGCAGCGAGCGCGAGCCCGTGCTGCTCGAGCTCGACTACAACCCGACCGGGGATGCCAACGCTCCCGTGCTGGCGGCCCTGGTGGGCAAGGGGATCACCTTCGATTCCGGTGGCTACTCCATGAAGTCCTCCGACAACATGCTGCCGATGAAATCCGACATGGGTGGCGCCGCCATGGTGACCGGCGCGCTGGCGCTGGCCATCAGCCGCGGCCTCGACAAACGGGTCAAGCTGATCCTCTGCTGCGCCGAGAACCTGGTCTCCGGCCACGCCTTCAAGCTCGGCGACATCCTCACCTATCGCAACGGCATCTCGGTCGAGATCCAGAACACCGACGCGGAAGGCCGTCTGGTGCTGGCCGATGGCCTGCTGGCCGCCAGCGAAAGCGGGGCAGCCTATATCCTCGACGCCGCTACCCTGACCGGCGCCGCCAAGACTGCGCTGGGTCGCGACTACAACGCCGTGTTCGCCCTCGATGAGGTCGAGCAGGTGCGTGCGCTGGCGGCCGCCAAAGCCGAAAACGAGCAGGCCTGGGCGCTGCCGCTGGAGCCCTGGCACGCGGGCCAGCTCACCTCCGCCTTTGCCGAGCTGGGCAACGTGGCCTCTGCCGAAGGGACCGCCGGCGCCACCACGGCAGCCGCCTTCTTGTCGCGCTTCGTGCGTGATGAAGGCAAGGGCTGGGTACACCTGGACTTGGCCGCCTCCTATCAAAAATCGGGTAACGATCTGTGGGCGACCGGTGCCAAGGGCCACGGTCTGCGCACGATTGCCCGCTGGTTGCAGGAGGTGGGCGCATGAACGTCTGGTTGAGCCGAGAATTTGCGCCGGCCGAGTGGGGGGAGGGGGCGCTGCTCTCTCACCGCGCCGATGGCATGGTGATCCATCTGGTGACCGCCACCCCCTTGCTGGACATCCAGCAGGCGGCGCGGCGCCTGTGCAGCCAGGGGATCCAGCAGGTGGTGCTGGCCGGTCACTGGGAGCGCGAGCAGCAATGGGCCTTTGCCCAGGGGCTGCAGACACCCAAGGCGGAAGTGGCGCTGCAGTGGGCCACCTCGTCCGAGGAGGACAGGGAGGAGCTGGAGGCGCGCTGGCTGTGCGGGCGCTGGGTGCGAGAGATGACCAATGCCACCCCCGAGCAGCTGGGGCCGCTGGAGCTAGCGGTCGAAGCCGCCGCCTTCCTCACCGAGCTGGCCCCCGACAAGATCAGCCATCGCATCCTCAAAGGGGAGGCGCTGCAACAGGCGGGCTGGGTCGGTCTCTACCAGGTCGGTCGTGGCAGCGAGCGCGAGCCCGTGATGCTGGAGCTGGACTTCAATCCAGGCCGGGATCCCAAGGCCCCGGTGGCCGCGGCCCTGGTGGGCAAGGGGATCACCTTCGACTCCGGCGGCTACTCCATGAAGACCTCCCAGGGCATGCTCACCATGAAGCACGACATGGGCGGCGCCGCCATCGTCACCGGCGCGCTGGCGCTGGCCATCCTGCGCGGCCTCGACAAGCGGGTGAAGCTCATCCTCTGCTGCGCCGAGAACCTGGTCTCGGGTCACGCCTACAAACTGGGTGACATCCTCACCTACAAGAACGGCACCACGGTGGAGATAGTCAACACCGACGCCGAGGGGCGCCTGGTGCTGGCCGACGGTCTGCAACTGGCCGGCGAATCCGGCGCGCCGCTGGTCATCGACGCCGCCACCTTGACCGGCGCGGCGGTGATGGCGCTGGGCGGACGCTACAACGCGCTGTTTGGCCTCGACAAGGGGCTGGTGAGCCGCGTCATGGCCTATGCGGATGCCGAGCAGGAGCCTGCCTGGCCGCTGCCGCTGGAGCCCTGGCACAGCCAGCAGTGTCCGTCCCACTATGCTGACACCGCCAACAGCCGCCCCGTGCCGGGCGGTGGCCCGGGCGGCGCCTCCAATGCGGCCGGCTTCCTCTCCCGCTTCGTGGGCAACGAAGGGCGAGGCTGGTTGCACGTGGATCTCGCTGCCTGCTTCAGCGACAACGGCGACAATCTGTGGGCTCCGGGGGCCAATACCCTGGGGATGCGCACCATCGCCCACACCCTGCTGGCGGAAACCCGCTGAGAGAACCACATCAAGGGCACCTGCGGGTGCCCTTTCCCATATTGCAGAAGATGGGCAATAGCCAATGTTTCAGGGGGTTAGCATGGTGATCGTGCGCAAGCGCACATTTTTTCCTGCCGGCCTGGGCCAAGATGAGTGGTGATGTTGTTTTAGGGATGGAATTGTTTAATAAAAAGTTGCTTTTCTGTGTGTTATTTCGGTTTTTGTTTACGTATAATCGCCGCCGAACATGGATTCTAACAATAAATCTCTGTAGTTAAGGAAAGATCTCAATGGCCATCGAACGTACCTTCTCCATCATCAAGCCGGACGCCGTCAGCAAGAACCTGATCGGTGCCATCTACAACCGTTTCGAGAGCGCTGGCCTGAAAGTCATCGCCGCCAAGATGCTGCACATGAGCAGCGAACAAGCCGCCGGTTTCTACGCCGAGCACCAGGGCAAGCCTTTCTATGACGGTCTGGTCAGCTTCATGACCTCCGGCCCCGTCATGATCCAGGTGCTGGAAGGCGAAGAAGCCATCCGTCGTCACCGTGAAATCATGGGCGCCACCAACCCGAAAGAGGCCCTGGCCGGCACCCTGCGCGCCTGCTACGCCGAGAGCATCGATCGCAACGCCGTGCACGGCTCCGATGCGCCGGCCTCTGCCGCTCGTGAAATCGCCTACTTCTTCTCTGACGCCGAGATCTGCCCGCGCGGTTGATTTTCGTCAGCAGAATCTCAAGGGAGCCTCGGCTCCCTTTTGTTTTTTGGTCATTCGGTCAATATCCCCTTATTCTCCAGGTGGAAAGCCGGACCCATAATTTGTACAATGCCGCCCCCTGACGTAGGTCAGCCGATAATTTATGAAGTGTGTGAGCTGAGGCCCTTGATGAGCGAAACAAAAACCAACCTGCTGGATCTCGATCGGGATGCCATGCGTGCCTTCTTCGTCGAACTGGGCGAGAAGCCGTTCCGGGCAGATCAGGTAATGAAGTGGATTTATCACTTTGGTTGTGATGATTTCGATCAGATGAACAACGTCAACAAGGTGCTGCGCGAGCGTCTCAAGGAGATCGCCGAGATCCGGGCGCCGGAAGTGAGCCGCGAACAGCGCTCCTCCGACGGTACCATCAAGTGGGCGCTGCAGGTCGGCGGCCAGGAGGTGGAGACCGTCTACATCCCCGAGGACGATCGGGCGACCCTGTGTGTCTCCTCCCAGGTGGGCTGCGCCCTGGAGTGCAAGTTCTGCTCCACCGCCCAGCAGGGCTTCAACCGCAACCTGAAAGTCTCCGAGATCATCGGTCAGGTGTGGCGCGCCGCCAAGATCGTCGGCGGCAAGCGTCCCATCACCAACGTGGTGATGATGGGCATGGGCGAGCCGCTGCTCAACCTCGCCAACGTGGTGCCGGCCATGCGCCTGATGATGGATGACTACGGCTACGGCATCTCCAAGCGCCGGGTCACCATCTCCACCTCCGGCGTGGTGCCGGCGCTGGACATGCTGGGCGACCAGATCGACGTGGCGCTGGCCATCTCCCTGCACGCCCCCAACGACAAGCTGCGCTCCGAGATCATGCCGATCAACGACAAGTACAACATCGAAGCCTTCCTGGCCGGTGTGCGTCGCTACCTCGGCAAGTCCAACGCCAACGGCGGCCGGGTCACGGTGGAGTATGTGCTGCTCGATCACATCAATGACGACATGCAGCATGCCCACGAGCTGGCCAAGGTGCTCAAGGACACCCCGAGCAAGATCAACCTGATCCCGTTCAACCCCTTCCCTGGCAACCCCTACGGCAAGCCGAGCAACAGCCGCATCGACCGTTTCTCCAAGGTGCTGATGGAGTACGGCTTCACCGTCATCGTCCGCAAGACCCGTGGTGACGACATCGATGCCGCCTGCGGCCAGCTGGTGGGGGAGGTGATCGATCGCACCAAGCGCACCATGAAAAATCGGATGCAACAGGATGGGATTTCCGTCAAAATGGTTTAACTTGCTAAGCCATTGTATAGTCAGGGAATGGATACACGTACATTGATCGTAGTGGCAGCGCTCTGTGCGCTGCCAGGCTGTGTTACCGAGACCACTTACGCTGGCCAGAATTCTACCCAGCGTGAGGTTGGTCCCGACCTCAAGGCGGCAGCCCAGACCCGTCTGGATTTGGGCATCCAGTATCTGCAGCAGGGCAACGCCGAGCAGGCCAAGTTCAACCTTGATCGCGCCCTCCAGTACGACGCCGCCAATCCTCAGGTTTACATCGGTTTTGCCTACTTCTACCAGCAGGTGCAAGATTACAAGGCAGCCGAAGCCAGTTACCAGAAAGCCCTTGCCGTGGATCCGTCCAATGCTGACGCGATGAACAACTATGGCGCCTTCCTTTGCAATCGCGGTCGTTTCGACGAGGCTGAGAAAGCCTTCCTGCAGGCCGTCAGCCAGCCGAACTACATCAAGATCGCCGATACCTATGAAAACGCGGCACTTTGCGCCGCGCAAAATCGCAGAAATGATAAAGCAAGCGAGTACTATCGCTTGGCCTTGGGGTATAATCCCCGCAATCCAAGGTTATTGCTGGACATGGCGGAGCTTTCCATGAAAGATGGCAAGCTGCCTGATGTGCAGGCCTATCTCGCCCGTTTTGCCGATGTATCGGACGAGAACGAGAACAGTCTCTGGTTGAGATTGCGGCTGGCGCAGGCCATGGACAAACCGGCACTACTTCACCAATTCGGGACTGAGCTGGTAAGGCAATATCCCACTTCGCAACAAGCCAAGCGTTACTTAGCCAATGACTACTGAACAGCCACACGATTTCCAAGACGACTCCCAGGCAGTTGGCCCAGGCCAGCTGCTGCGCAACGCCCGTGAACAGCTCGGCTGGACGCGAGAACAGGTTGCGTCCCGCATTCACCTTCGTCTGACCCTGATTGCCGCGATTGAATCGGATACGTATGACAAACATACCTCCCATACCTTCATCCGCGGCTATCTGCGCACCTATGCCAAGCTGGTCGGTATTCCGGAAGAGACCATCCTCGCCGCTTATGACAAGCTGGGCCTGACGCCGCCCGACAACATCGACATGCAGAGCTTCTCCCGCCGCTCCCGCCAGCAGGCCAATGACAGTCGCCTCAAGGTGGTGACCTGGCTGGTGATCCTGGTGCTGATCGCCCTCTCCGTCGTCTGGTGGTGGCAGAGCACGGCGCGTCGCTCCGCCGGTGACGAGGCCCTGGCCGCGACCGAAATGGGCGCAGCCCGCAACACCAATATGCCGAGCGCCACTCCGGCCGTCGATGTTGCCGAGCCGGTACTGGCTCCTGCCGCGTCCGCCGCTGCAGACGCTGCCGTAGCCCCGGTGGTGAGCGATGCCGCTGCAACCACTCTGCCGGCGGATGCCAGCAGCGCCGTGGCGACCAGCACTGCCGAGACTTCTGCCGCTGCCGCCACGCAATCGGCTGACGACACCGCCGCGAGCGAGCCTGCCAAGGTGCCCCAGCTCAAGATGAGCTTCACCGCCGACTGCTGGCTGGACGTCAAGGATGCCAATGGCAAGACCCTGTTCAGCGGCCTCAAGAAGGCCAATGACGAACTGGTACTGGAAGGACCCGAGCCGCTCAAATTCATCATTGGTGCGCCCATGGCCATCAATATCGAATACAAGGGCAAGTCCATCGACATGAGCCGTTACAACAACGGCCGGACTGCTCGCCTCTCACTGCCGCAGGAGTAATCTGTCCGCCATGTCCGCTCACGAATCTCCCATCATTCGTCGTAAATCCAGGCAGATCATGGTCGGCAACGTACCGGTCGGGGGCGATGCCCCCATCACGGTACAGACCATGACCAACACCAAGACCACGGACGTGGCCGCCACCGTCGAGCAGATCCAGCGGATCGAGCGGGTCGGTGCCGACATAGTCCGGGTCTCCGTCCCCACCATGGAGGCGGCGGAAGCGTTCAAGCTCATCAAGCAGCAGACCCGCATCCCCATCGTGGCCGACATCCACTTCGACTACCGCATCGCCCTCAAAGTGGCTGAATACGGCGCCGATTGCCTGCGCATCAACCCGGGCAACATCGGCAACGAGGAGCGGGTGCGCGCCGTGGTGGACTGTGCCCGCCACTACAACATCCCAATCCGCATCGGCGTCAACGGCGGCTCGCTGGAGCGGGACATCCAGGAAAAATATGGCGAACCCACCCCCGAGGCGCTGCTCGAGTCGGCCATGCGCCACGTGGACTATCTGGATCGCCTGAACTTCGACAATTTCAAGGTGAGCGTCAAGGCTTCCGACGTCTTCCTGGCGGTCGGCGCCTATCGCCTGCTGGCCAAGCAGATCGAGCAGCCGCTGCATCTGGGCATCACAGAAGCGGGTGGTTTTCGCGCCGGCGCGGTGAAGTCTGCCATCGGTCTGGGCATGCTGCTGAGCGAAGGCATCGGCGATACCCTGCGCATCTCGCTGGCGGCCGATCCGGTGGAAGAGATCAAGGTGGGCTTTGACATCCTCAAGTCCCTGCGCATCCGTTCCCGCGGCATCAACTTCATCGCCTGTCCCTCCTGCTCCCGCCAGGAGTTCGACGTCATCGGCACCGTCAATGCGCTGGAAGAGCGGCTCGAAGACATCATCACCCCGATGGATGTTTCCATCATCGGCTGCGTGGTGAACGGTCCGGGGGAGGCGCTGGTCTCCGATCTTGGCCTCGCCGGCGCGGCCAACAAGAGCGCCTTCTATGAAGGGGGCCAGCGGGTCGACCGGCTCGACAACAAGGACCTCATTCCGACCCTGGAGCGCCGCATTCGCGCCCGGGCCGCCATGCTGGATCCGGCCAACCAGATCCAGGTGGACGAGGGTTGAGCAATCAAGGGCCACTCAGGGTGGCCCTGTCTTTAGGTTGCTGATTTTACATCCCGCATTGGAACACCCTGATTTTACCTCGGGGTCGAAAATCCCTATAATGCGGCCAAATTTTACCTCTTTTTCTCGAGTATCAACGTGGCAAAACAGATCCAAGCTATTCGCGGTATGAATGATTGCCTGCCGGAGCAGAGCCCGGTATGGCAGAAAGTAGAACAGATCCTGCGCCAGGTCGTGGCCAGTTATGGCTACAGCGAAGTGCGCATGCCGATTGTCGAGCAGACCCATCTGTTCAAGCGCGCCATCGGTGAAGTGACCGACGTGGTCGAAAAAGAGATGTACACCTTTGAAGACCGCAACGGCGACAGCCTGAGCCTGCGTCCGGAAGGGACCGCCAGCTGCGTGCGTGCCGGTATCGAGCACGGTCTGCTTTACAACCAGGAACGCCGGATGTGGTACATGGGCCCCATGTTCCGTCACGAGCGTCCCCAGAAGGGCCGTTATCGCCAGTTCCACCAGTTCGGGGTCGAGCTGTTTGGCATCAACGGGCCGGACATCGATGCCGAGCTCATCATGCTGACTCACCGCCTGTGGCGTCTGTTCGGCATCAGCGAACACGTGACCCTGCAGCTCAACACCCTCGGTCAGAGCAGCGAGCGTGCCGCCTACCGCGATGCGCTGGTCGCCTACCTGGAGCAGTACAAGAGCGAGCTGGACGAAGAGAGCCAGCGCCGCATGTACAGCAACCCGCTGCGGGTGCTCGACTCCAAGGACGAGAAGGTACAAGCCATCCTGGTGGGCGCGCCGCGTCTGTTTGATCACCTGGGCGAAGAGAGCCTGGCCCACTTCGAGGGGCTCAAGCGCCTGCTCGAGTCTGCCGGCATCAAGTACGAGGTGAACGAGCGTCTGGTGCGCGGCCTCGACTACTACAACCTCACCGTGTTCGAGTGGGTCACCAACAGCCTGGGTGCCCAGGGCACCGTCTGTGCCGGTGGCCGCTACGACGGCCTGGTGGAGCAGCTGGGCGGTCAGCCGACTCCGGCGGTGGGTTTTGCCATGGGCATGGAGCGTCTGGTGCTGATGCTGGAAACCCTCGAACTCAATGCCGACATCCGCCCGGCGGTGGATGTCTATCTCTGCATGGTGGGTGAGGGCACTGAACAGGCCGGTTTCCAGCTGGCCGAGCGGCTGCGCGATGCCCTGCCTGATTTGCGCCTGATGAGCCACTGCGGCGGCGGCAACTTCAAGAAACAACTCAAGCGTGCCGACAAGAGCGGCGCGGCCATTGCCCTGATCCTTGGCGAGACCGAGGTGCAAAACGGGGAGATCACCATCAAATATCTGCGTGGCCAGGCCGAGCAACAGACCGTCACGGTCGACGCCGCCATTGCCCTGCTGGCAGCGAAAGGAGAGTAAGCTGTGGAAGTTTATACCACCGAAGAACAACAGGTTGAGGTCATCAAGAACTGGTGGAAAGAGAACGGAACCTCGGTGATCGCAGGAACTGTTATCGGTCTGGTTGGACTCTTTGGCTGGCGCTACTACAACGAGCATCAGCAGACCACCCAGGAAGCCGCCTCCCAGGCTTACAACGAGATGAGCGCCCAGCTGGCCAAGGGGGACGCGGCCGGCTTCGAGCAGGCACAAAGCTTCATCAGCGCCCACAAGGGCGACTCCTACGCCGAGCTGGCGGCGCTGCAACTGGCGGCGGCCGCGGTCAAGGCGGACAAGCTGGATCTGGCGGCCGAGCAGCTGACCCAGGTTGCCACCAGCGGTGACGAGAGCATTCGTCCCATCGCCGCCCTGCGTCTGGCCCGGGTGCTGAACGATCAGGGCAAGGCCGATGAAGCGCTGGCCCAGCTTGGCAAGATCAACAACGACGCCTTCAAGGCCCAGGTGGCCGAAGTGCGCGGCGACATCCTGCAAAAGCAGGGCAAGAGCGAAGAGGCTCGCGATGCCTATCAGGCGGCGGCCGATGCCGGCGGTCTGCAGAGCAGCGCCGAGCTCAAGCTGAAGATGGACGATCTGGCGTTGCCAGCGGTGACCACGGGTGAGGCTCCGGATGCGTAATCTGTTCAAGATGGTGGCGTTGGGGGCTGCGGTCTCCTTCGCCCTGCAGGGTTGCTCCCTGTTCAGTTCGGAAGAGGATCTCAACCCCATGGCTCCGCTGCCCAAGGTCGAATCCGCGTTCACGGCCGATACCGCCTGGTCCTCCTCGGTGGGTGACGGTATCGGTGACTTCTACTCCCAGCTCAAGCCGGTGGTGGAAGAGGAGCGCATCTATGCGGCGGCCCGCGACGGTGACGTCACCGCCTTTGACCGCGAAAGCGGCAAGGAGCTGTGGAGCGTCGATCTGGCGGATCTGCCAATCAACGCCGACAAGCGCAGCGCCCGCCTCTCCGGTGGCCTGGTTTCCCGCTACGGCAAGCTGTTCCTGGGCTCCGAGAACGGGGTGGTCTACGCCCTGAACGAAGAGAACGGGGAAGTGCTGTGGCAGACCACGGTACCGGGTGAAGTGGTGGCGAGCCCCGCCGTCGAGGATGGCCGGGTGGTGGTACTGACCACCTCGGGTCGCCTGGTGGCGCTTGATACCGACGAGGGCAAGCTGCAGTGGACCCTGGCGGAAGAGCAGCCGCCGCTGACCCTGCGTAGCGCCGGTGCCCCCATCATCACCAACGGCGCCGTGCTGTACGGCCGCGCCGATGGCAAGGTGGGCATCGCCCTGCTGAGCAACGGCCAGCCGGTGCGCCAGTCCAAGGTGGCCGACCCGCGCGGCGCCACCGAGCTCGATCGCATGGTGGACGTGGATGCCACGCCGCTCATCGCCGGCGATGAGCTCTATGCCATCGCGTATAATGGCCAGTTGATGGCGCGCAAGCTGATGAGCGGCGACGAAGTGTGGAAGCGCAAGTATTCCGGCTACCGCGACATGGCGGTGACCGGCAATGCCATCGTGCTGACCGACAGCCGCAGCCATCTGTTTGCGGTCGACCGTCGCAAC
Source organism: Aeromonas dhakensis (assembly GCF_002285935.1). NCBI lineage: Bacteria > Pseudomonadati > Pseudomonadota > Gammaproteobacteria > Aeromonadales > Aeromonadaceae > Aeromonas > Aeromonas dhakensis. The sequence continues at coordinate 3,707,143 of NZ_CP023141.1, read as the reverse complement.
GGTCTCGAGCTGTGGTCCAACACCCAGCTGGAAAACCGCACCGTGACCGCCCCCGTCATCATGGGTGACTATGTGGTGGTCGGCGATGTGGAAGGTTACCTGTATTGGCTGGATCGGACCGACGGGTCCATCAAGGCCATGCAGCAGCTCGACAGCAGTGGTCTGTACGCCGCCCCCCTGGTGGACGGTGACACCCTGTATGTGCAGAGCCGTGGCGGCAAGCTGTACGCTGTCAAGCGTCCCTGATCGCCCGATAATGTGAATATCCGGCTCCTGGTCTTCGGACCCGGAGCCTTTGTCGTCTTGAGAATGAGGCTTTTATGACTCCTGTAGTAGCCCTGGTGGGCCGCCCCAACGTGGGGAAATCCACCCTGTTTAACCGCCTGACCCGTACCCGGGACGCCCTGGTGGCCGACTTCCCCGGTCTGACCCGGGACCGCAAATATGGCCAGGCGAAGCTGGGCGAGCTGGAATTTATCGTGGTGGATACCGGTGGTATCGACGGCACCGAAGAGGGGATCGAGCTGAAGATGGCCGAGCAGTCCCTGCTGGCCATCGAAGAGGCCGATGTGGTGCTGTTCATGGTGGATGCCCGCGCCGGTCTGACCGCGGCGGATCAGGCCATCGCCGAGCACCTGCGCAAGACCCACAAGAAGGTGTTTCTGGTGGCCAACAAGACCGACGGTATCGACGGTGACTCCGCCGTCTCCGAGTTCTACGGTCTGGCCCTGGGCGAGGTCTACCAGATGGCGGCTGCCCACGGTCGCGGCGTATTGAGCCTGCTTGAGCTGGCGCTGGCCCCCCATCTGGAGACCCTGGTCGAAGCCGCCGGCGAAGAAGCCGAGCTGGATGAAGAAGAGGAAGACTTCGACGAAGAGGCCCTGCTGCGCATGGTGGCTGCCGGTGAACTCGACACCAAGGAAGACACCAAGGAGACCCCGTTCGCCGACCTGCCCATCAAGTTCGCCATCGTCGGTCGTCCCAACGTCGGCAAGTCGACCCTGACCAACCGCATGCTGGGTGAAGATCGGGTCATCGTCTATGACATGCCGGGCACCACCCGCGACTCCGTCTACATCCCGATGGAGCGCGACGAGCAGAAGTACGTCATCATCGACACCGCCGGCGTGCGTCGTCGCGGCAAGGTGCACGAGACGGTGGAGAAGTTCTCCGTCATCAAGACCCTCAAGGCGATTGAAGATGCCAACGTCTGCCTGCTGGTGATCGACGCCCAGGAGACCATCACCGATCAGGACTTGAGCATCCTCGGTTTCGTGCTCAACACCGGCCGCTCCGTGGTACTGGTAGTGAACAAGTGGGACGGTCTGGATCAGAAGGTGAAAGAGGACGTCAAGAACGAGCTCGATCGCCGTCTGGGCTTCATCGACTTCGCCCGCGTGCACTTCATCTCCGCCCTGCACGGCAGCGGCGTCGGCCACCTGTTCGAATCCATCCAGGAGGCCTACCAGTCCGCCACCCGCCGTACCAGCACCGCCATGCTGACCCGTATCATGCAGATGGCCCAGGAAGACCACCAGCCGCCCATGGTGAACGGTCGCCGGGTCAAGCTGAAGTACGCCCACGCCGGTGGCTACAACCCGCCGCGCATCGTGATCCACGGCAACCAGCTCAACGACCTGCCGGACTCCTACAAGCGCTACCTCATCAACTACTTCCGCAAGTCGTTGAAAATCATGGGGACGCCGGTTCGGGTCGAGTTCCAGGAGTCGGTCAACCCGTTCGAGGGCAAGAAGAACACCCTGACCCTGAGCCAGGAGCGCCAGCGCAAGCGCCTGCTCAAGGCCAAAGCCAAGAAATAAGGCCCAGCGGCTGCCCTCACCGGCAGCCGCTTTTCTAGTGGTCTATTGAAGGGGAGGGGAATGTGCAGTGGGGCCGCCCAGTGCACATTCACTTTGCAAGGAGTCAACCATGAGTCAACTTGTCTGCCCTGCCTGCCAGGGCGAGCTGGACAGCCGCAGCCGCGAGACCACCTGTGGTCAGTGCCAGGCCCGTTACCAGATCCGGGCGCTCTGCCCGACCTGCCGGCAGGAGCTGGAGCGGCTCAAGGCTTGCGGTGCGGTGGATTACTTCTGCAACCACTGCAACAGCCTGGTGTCGAAGCGGGCAGTGCTCTTCGAGGTGAGCCCGCTGACAGGGAATTGAGGCAATAAAAAACCCGGCGAATGCCGGGTTTATGCTGTGTGCTCTGCTATCAGCAAGGTGAAGGAGCGGTTTCGCCGCCATATCTTGCGTTTGATCTCGTTGAGCTTGAGCTTGCGTCTGGGGCTCCAGCCGCACCTTGTCTTTTTGACCAGTGTCGTTCTTCTGCGAGCTCGCATCTTGGTCTCCTCCCATGGGGTGGCCATCCCGGCCTTGGGTGATGATGGGAGCCTATCTGAAAGTGCTGTCATCCGAGTGCAAGTGGATGAAATAGCGCGATAAAAACAGATTCGGATAGGCTCCGGTGTGGTCGGATGGTAACAGAGAAACCACCCGAAAAACAAACCTGTCAACAGGGATCAGCGCAGGGTGATCTGTTTGACCACTTCGGCAATGACGGTGGGACGTTCGGCACTGGTCGGCTCGCTGCTGTCATCCTCATCCAGCTCTTCGCGGCGATGGGCTTTCTGCTGCTCGTTGTCGAGCCAGAGCAGGCTCTGGTAGTACTGGCGCACGTTGTTGACGTAGTTGCGCGCCTCGCCGCCGCGGGCATAGCCGTAGCGCACCTTGCGATGCCAGCGCGACTGCTGCAGCAGCGGCAGCACCTCTTTCACGTCGCTCCAGGCGTCCGGATTCTTGCCGAGCTCCTTGGTCAGGCGGCGGGCATCCATCATGTGGCCGTAGCCGATGTTGTAGGCGGTGAGGGCAAACCACACCTTCTCGTCATCGGGCACCGAGGCGGGCACCTTCGCCATCATCTGCTCGAGATAACGGGCGCCACCCTTGATGCTCTCCTCCGGGTGCAGCCGGTTGTTGACCCCCATCGCCTTGGCGGTGGGCTCGGTCAGCATCATCATGCCACGCACCCCTGTGTAGGAACGGGCCTCCGGATCCCAGTGGGACTCCTGATAGCTGATGGCGGCCAGCAGGCGCCAGTCCACCACGTTGGCGTGGGTCTTGAACAGATCCTGATACTTGGGCAGCAGGCTCTTGGCCCGCTGCAGGAAGGTGCGGGTGTCGACGAAGTCGAAATTCTGCACGTGGCCGAAGTACTTCTCGTCGAGCTTGGCGATGGCGCCGTCCATGAAGCGCTGGCCGAAGAAGTCGATGATGCTGGCGTAGAGGCTGTCGTCCGGCAGCTTGGTCATGGCCCAGGCCACGGTCTGGTTCTTGGCGAGCGTCATCCCCTCGGTGAGTTCGGGGTAGTAGCGCTGGGTACGGGCCAGCACGGTATCCTGCACTACCGTGTAGTCAATCTTGCCGTCGGCCACCTGCTTGAGCAGCTCCTCCACGTCGGCGTCCCGGTTGGTGCTCCACTTGAGGTTGGGGTGCTGCTTGGCCAGCTCCTTGAGCAGATCCTCCCCGGTGGAACCGGCAGGCACCACTATGTTGCCCTTGAGATCGCCGATGTCCCTGGGCTTGGGGGAGCCGTTGCGATAGACCAGCTTGGGCGAGACCTGGTAGAAGCCGGGGCCGAAGCGAAACAGCTGGCGCCGCTCCGGGGTGATGACGATGGCGGCCGCGGCCAGATCGAGCTTGCCCTTCTTGAGCAGGTCCACCAGCTCGGCGGTGGAGTAGACCGGCACTATGGTCAGCTTGACCCCCAGCCAGTCGGCATAGCTTTTCGCCAGCTCGTAATCGAACCCCTGGGCGGTGTCGTCACGCTGGTAATAAGAGGTGGGGCCGTAGATGGTGCCAACCCGGATCTCGCCCCGCTGGCGGATCTGCTCCAGCTGGCTGGAGGGGGTGTAGAAGTCGCAACCGACCAGGGTCAGCAGCAACATCAGCCCGATAAACAGTCGAAAAATGCAGCGCAAGTAGGTGAGTACCCTTGTTGAAAAAATCGGCATTTGTCAAAAAAGAGGCACCTTTATACCAGAGAGTGTGGACCGAGTCACACTTGGCAAAACAAGAAAAACGTTTGTCCGCCGTCGGCCTGATCCCTATAATACGCGCGTCTCAATTCCCCCCCACTTCAACACTTGGTGAGAAAGGTCATATGGATATCTTGCGTGGTGCCCCCGCACTGTCTGAGTTTCGTGTCCAAAAACTGCTGCAACGCTTCGCGCAGATGAAACAGGAGAGAGGAGTAGAGATAGAGGATGTCTATGCCGAATATGTGCACTTCGCCGAGCTCTCGAGCCCGCTGTCGCCCCCGGAGCGAGCGACCTTGGGCCAGCTCCTGCGCTACGGCCCGACAATCCCCGAACACACCCCCAGCGGTCAGCTGTTTCTCGTTACCCCCCGCCCCGGCACTATCTCCCCCTGGTCTTCCAAAGCAACCGACATCGCCCACAACTGCGGCCTGACCCAGGTCAAGCGGCTCGAGCGCGGCATCGCCTATTACGTGCAGGCCAAGGGTGAGCTGAGCGCTGCCCAGCGCGCCGACGTGGCCGCCGTGCTGCACGACCGCATGATGGAGACGGTGTTTGGCGAGATGAACGAGGCCGCCGCCCTGTTTGCCCATCAGGAGCCGCGCCCCTTTACCCAGGTGGACGTGCTGGCCGGTGGCCGCGCCGCCCTGGCCGAGGCCAACGTGGCACTGGGTCTGGCGCTGGCCGACGACGAAATCGACTATCTGGTGGAGAACTTCACCCGGCTGGGTCGCAATCCCAACGACATCGAGCTCTACATGTTTGCCCAGGCAAACTCCGAGCACTGCCGCCACAAGATCTTCAACGCCGACTGGACCATCGACGGTGAGCAGCAGCCCAAGTCGCTGTTCAAGATGATCAAGAACACTTTCGAGCAGACGCCGGATCATGTCCTGTCTGCCTATAAAGACAACGCCGCCGTGATGGAAGGGAGCCAGGGTGGCCGCTTCTTCCCGAGCCCCGCCAACGGCGAATACCAGTACCACCAAGAGCAGGTCGACATCCTGATGAAGGTGGAGACCCACAACCACCCGACCGCCATCTCCCCCTTCCCCGGCGCCGCTACCGGCTCCGGCGGCGAAATCCGCGACGAGGGTGCGACAGGCCGTGGCGCCAAGCCCAAGGCGGGCCTGGTGGGCTTCTCCGTCTCCAACCTGCGCATCCCCGGTTTCGAACAGCCCTGGGAGCAGGATTTCGGCAAGCCGAGCCGCATCGTCAGCGCCTTTGACATCATGCAGGAGGGGCCGCTTGGCGGCGCCGCCTTCAACAACGAGTTTGGCCGTCCGGCCATTCTCGGTTACTTCCGTACCTTCGAAGAGGAGGTGCCGAGCCACAATGGCGTCGAGGTGCGCGGCTACCACAAACCCATCATGCTGGCGGGCGGCATCGGCAACATCCGCAGCGAGCACGTCCAGAAAGGGGAGATCCCGGTAGGGGCGGCCCTCATCGTGCTGGGTGGCCCGGCCATGAACATCGGTCTGGGCGGCGGCGCCGCATCCTCCATGGCCTCCGGTCAGTCGGCGGAAGATCTCGACTTCGCCTCGGTGCAGCGTGACAACCCCGAGATGGAGCGCCGCTGCCAGGAGGTGATCGACCGCTGCTGGCAACTGGGGGACGACAACCCCATCGTCTTCATTCACGACGTGGGGGCCGGTGGCCTCTCCAACGCCATGCCGGAGCTGGTGAGCGACGGCGATCGCGGCGGTCGTTTCGACCTGCGCGCCATTCCGAACGACGAGCCGGGCATGAGCCCGCTGGAGATCTGGTGCAACGAATCCCAGGAGCGCTACGTACTGGCGGTGGCCAAAGAGAAGCTGCCGCTGTTCAAGGCGCTGTGCGAGCGTGAGCGTGCACCCTATGCCGTCATCGGCAGCGCCACCGAAGAGAAACACCTGACCCTCTCCGACCAGCACTTTGACAACCACCCCATCGATCTGCCGCTGGACGTGCTGCTGGGCAAGACCCCCAAGATGCACCGCGACGTAGCGAGCCTGCCCGCCCAGGGCAAGGCACTGCAACTGGATGGCATCACCCTCGGCGACGCCGCCGAGCGGGTATTGCGTCTGCCCACCGTGGCGGAGAAATCCTTCCTCATCACCATCGGCGATCGCAGCGTGACCGGTCTGGTCAACCGCGACCAGATGGTCGGTCCCTGGCAGATCCCGGTGGCCGACTGCGCCGTCACCGCCGCCACCTACGACAGCTACCATGGCGAAGCCATGTCCATGGGTGAGCGCACCCCGGTGGCGCTGCTCTCCCACGCCGCCTCCGCCCGTATGGCGGTGGCCGAGGCCCTGACCAACCTGGCGCCGGCCCACATCGGGTCGCTCAAGCGGGTCAAGCTCTCCGCCAACTGGATGGCCGCAGCCGGTCACCCGGGCGAAGATGCCGGCCTCTACGAGGCGGTCAAGGCGGTGGGCGAGGAGCTCTGCCCGGCCCTTGGCATCACCATCCCGGTGGGCAAGGACTCCATGTCCATGAAGACCCGCTGGCAGCAGGATGGCAAGGAGCAAAGCGTCACCTCGCCGCTCTCCCTGCTCATCTCTGCCTTTGCTCGGGTCGAAGACGTGCGCAACACCGTCACCCCGCAACTGCGCAGCGATCTCGGTGAAACCGACCTTATCCTCATCGACCTTGGCAACGGCAAGCAGCGCCTCGGCGCCTCCGCCCTGGCCCAGGTCTATCGCCAGCTGGGCGACAAGGCGCCGGATCTGGACAACCCGATCCAGCTCAAGGGCTTCTTCAACGCCATCCAGGTGCTGGTGGCCGATCGCAAGCTGATTGCCTACCACGATCGCTCCGATGGCGGCCTCTTCGTCACCCTGGTGGAGATGGCCTTCGCCGGTCACTGCGGCCTCGACCTGCAACTGGATCGCATCGGCGGCGAGCTGTTGCCGGCCCTGTTCAACGAAGAGCTGGGGGCCGTCATCCAGGTGCGTCGTGAAGACAAGGAAGCGGTGATGACCCTGCTGGCCGGTCACGGTCTGGCGGCCTGCTCCCACGTGCTCGGCACGGTGCGCGAGGGGGATCTCATCACCCTGCAGCGGGCCGGTCAGGAGGTCTATCGCGCCAGCCGCACTGCCTTGCGTACCATCTGGGGCGAGACCAGCTGGCAGATGCAGCGTCTGCGCGACAACCCAGAGTGCGCGGATCAGGAGCATGCCGCCCGTCAGGACGCCACAGATCCTGGCCTGCAGGCCAAGCTCAGCTACAACCCGGCCGAGGACGTGGCTGCACCCTACATTGCCCGCGGGGTCTCCCCCCGTCTGGCGGTGCTGCGCGAGCAGGGGGTCAACTCCCACGTGGAGATGGCGGCGGCGTTTGACCGCGCCGGCTTCACCGCCGTCGACGTGCATATGAGCGACATCCTCGAAGGCCGTATCAAGCTGGAGCAGTTCCAGACCCTGGTGGCCTGTGGCGGCTTCTCCTACGGCGACGTGCTGGGGGCGGGCGAGGGCTGGGCCAAGTCCATCCTGTTCAACGAGGGCGCCCGCGAGCAGTTCCAGCGCTTCTTCGAGCGTGGCGACACCCTCTCCTTGGGTGTCTGCAACGGTTGCCAGATGATGTCCAACCTGCGCGAGCTCATCCCGGGCGCCGATCTGTGGCCGCGCTTCGTGCGCAACCGCTCCGAGCGCTTCGAGGCCCGCTTCAGCCTGGTGGAAGTACAGGACTCCCCGTCCGCCTTCTTCGCCGGCATGGCAGGCTCCATGATGCCGATCGCCGTCTCCCACGGGGAAGGGCGAGTGGAGGTGCGCGATGCCGCCCACCTGGCGGCGTTGCAAGCCAGCGGCCTGGTGGGGCTGCGTTTCGTCGACAACCGCGGTCAGGTGACCGAGCAGTACCCGGCCAACCCGAACGGCTCGCCGAACGGTATCACCGCCGTGACCACCACCGACGGACGCGCCACCATCATGATGCCGCACCCGGAGCGGGTGTTCCGCACCGTCGCCAACTCCTGGCACCCGGACAACTGGGGCGAGGATGGCGCCTGGATGCGGATGTTCCGCAATGCCCGGGTTCGTCTGGGCTAAGCCTGCGACGCAAACAAAAACCGGCCCCTGCGGCCGGTTTTTTTATGGCGACCTTCCCGCTAGGGGCGGCCGTGACCCAGTTCGTGGGGGATGAAGTCACCGCGATCGAGAATGCGCAGGCAGGCGTCCACGACGGCTTCATCCAGCCGGGTGCCGCGCAGCTGGATGATATGGGCCCTGGCCTGGGGAATGCCGAGGGCGGCGCGGTAGGGGCGATCGGAGGACATGGACTCCACTATGTCGGCCACCGTGAGGATGCGGGCCTCCAGCAGGATCTGCTCGCCCTTGAGCCCGGCCGGGTAGCCGGAGCCGTCGATGTACTCGTGGTGCTGGTGGATCATCTGGGCGATGGGCCAGGGCAGGGCGATATCCTTGAGCACCTGATAGCCGGCGCCCGGGTGCTCCTTGACCAGGTTGAACTCCTGGGGCGTGAGCCGCCCCGGCTTGGTGAGGATGTCGACCGGTACCTGGATCTTGCCGATGTCGTGCACCATGGCCCCCAGATAGAGTCCCCGCAATCGCTTCTCATCGAGCTGCAGCTCGCGACCGATGGCCAGCGCCAGGGTGGCGACGTGCTTCTGGTGGCCGGCGGTGTAGGGATCGCGCTGCTCCAGCACGGCGGCTATGGCGCCGAGGGCATCTTCCAGCGCCAGCTCCAGCTGGCGGGCATGCAGCATCTTGTCGCGCTGGGCGGTGAGGTAGGCCTGCTGGGTGCTGCGGGCCTGCAGGCCATAGGCAAGGTAGTCCGCCAGCTGGCTGAAAAGGTGCACCTCCTCGTCGGTGAAGGGGCGGGCCTGCTCGCTGTGAATGAGCAGGCCGCCACGCCCGCCGGTGTGCCACTGCAGCGGCAGCAGCAGGCGGGCGCGCAGGGTGGCCGAATGATGTACCAGCTCGCAGGGGAGCGCCTCGTTGCACGGCATCTCTGTGCTGATGGCCTGGTGCAGGGCGGGATCCCGGGTCAGCCACTCGTCGCTGGCAAACCAGGTTGCGTTGCCCGCCTGCGCCAGCACCTGCAGGGTGTGCTGGTCAGGTTTTTCCTGCAGCACGGTGACGAGGGGGAAACGGCCGTCGAAGGTGATGGCGTCGCAGATCTCCTGCAGCAGCGTCTGCTCGTCGTCCGGCCTGAGCATGGCGTGATGGGCACGGCCGATGGCCTCCAGGGTCCAGGTGTACTGTTGCAGCCGCTCCTGCTGCTGCTTCTTCTCGGTGATGTCATCGAAGAAGACCCCGACGCCGACCACCTGACCCAGCTCGTCGAACAGGGGAAACTTGGTGGTGCTGAGCCAGCGGGCCTCGCCTCCCTTGAGATAAGGCTCCTCGTGGCGCTGGGTGGTGCCGCTGGCCATGACCCTGAGATCGTCGTCCCGATAGCGCTGGGCCAGCTCGGCCGGGAAGAAGTCGGCATCGCACTTGCCGACCAGTTCGGCCGGGCTGAGAGCGAGATCGTCTGCCAGCAGCCGGTTGCAGGCGATGAAGAGGGAGCGGGTATCCTTGAGCAGCACCCGGTAGGGCAGCTGATCCATCACCTGACCAAGCAGGGCGGCCGTGGACAGCGGGGTAAAGGGCGGTGCGGGTCTTGAACTCATCGTCATCCAGCCTCGGTCAAAGGGGGGCGAAGCGGTAGCCCGCCTGCCAGACGGCGAAGCAGGCGCTGACCACCTGTTCGTCGTAGTGGACACCGGCATAGCGGGTCAGCTCGGCGAAGGCATCGGTGAAGGAGAGGGCCCGCCGAAACGGACGGTGGGCCGTCATGGCCGCCAGGGAGTCGGCCACCCGGATGATGCGCGCCTCCAGGCAGATGGCATCCCCCTGCAATCCCTGCGGATAGCCACTGCCGTCCATGTTCTCATGGTGCTGCTGCACTATGGTGGCGATGGGCCAGGGGAAGTCTATCTGCTGCAGAATTTCACAGCCCGCCTGCGGGTGCAGCTTGATGAGCTCGAACTCCACCTCCCGCAATTCGCGGGGGCGGGTGAGGATCTCCGCCGGGATCTGCAGCAGGCCGATGTTGTGCACCATGGCGGCGAGGCCCAGTCCATCCAGCCGATCCTGCACGAGTTGCAGATGCTGGCCGATGGCCAGCGCCAGATCGTGCACGCGCCGCTCGTGGCCCGCGGTGCTGGGATCCTTGTGGGCGATGGCGGAGGAGAGCGCCGCTATGGTCTGGAACAGCAGGGTACGTTGTTGCTGCTCGCTCTCCTTGATGTGGGTGATGTCGACCAGCGCGCCTATGATGCCGGCCACCTCGCCCTGATGGTCGTAGAAGAGATCCTTGAAGTTGAGCACCTGATAGCGGCGGCCCTCCCGGTCAAACAGGGTGTGCTCGAAATATTGCGGCTGCCTGCTGCGCAGCACTTCCAGGTCGCGCTGGGTGTATTCGTCGGCCATCTCGGGGGGGAGGAGCTCGTCCACCCGCTTGCCCTGCAGCTCGGCCTTGCTGATGCCGGTGATCTGGGTGAAGGTCGGGTTGCAGCTGATGAAATGCCCCTCGACATCCTTGTAAAACACCGGAATGGGAATTGCCTTGAGCAGGGATTCGTTGAAGCGCTGCATGTCGACCAGCTCCGCCTGCTGGCGCAGCGCCAGCTGCTCGCTGTCCCGGCACAGCTGGATGGCGCGGGCCAGGTTGCCGAGGATGGGGCTGAACAGGTGACAGAGCCGCTCCCCCTGCTGCTCCGGGTTGGGGGAGAGCAGCAGCATCAGGTAACCCCCCTCGATCCGCAGCCGGTAGGCAAAGGGGTAGGGGCGTGCAGCGGGCAGCGGCAGCGGGGCGCGCAGGATGCACTGCTCGCCGTCGCCGACCCAGTGGGGCAGCGCGAGCGGCTCCCCCTGATGGCTGACCAGCTGCTCATCCCCAATCGCCTTGATGATCTTGTACTCACCCTGTGGCAACTGCTGCAGCACCAGCCCGACCGGGCAGGCACAGTGAAACAGAAAACGCTGCAGCACCTTGGTCAACAGGGCGTCCAGAGTGACCTCGCGACCGATGCAGAGAGCAAGATCGCAGACGATGGCCATGGCGTGGTCGTTGTTCATCGCCGTCCCTCCCCGTTGCAGAGAATGGCACCGTTGTGAAACAGCGGATACTCCCCCGGTCGCAGGCTGCCAATCTCGCCGAGGGAAAGGGCGCCCACCAGCTCGTGGGCACCGCTGTGGCTGAAGAGGGTCTTCAGCTCCAGCGTGCTCTGCTCGCCGAAGTGCTGCTGACGGCCGGCGCAGTAGTAGATCTCGAGGCGTTCAGGGGCGCCGTGCCGGCTCAGCTTTTCGGCCAGCTCGATGGCGTGGGCGGTCGGGCTCTGCGGCGCCTTGAGCAGGGTGAGGATGCTGTGATCCGGCACCTCCCCGACGCAGAGCAGGGCCCCCTCTTCGGTGACGGCGACCGGGATGCGCACGATGACGTCGCCGTTGGCCCGCAGCAGCCCGAGCGGCAGGTGGACGCCGTACTGGTAGAACTGATCCGGCGTCAGGCGCTGCTGGAACTGTTGCTGGACCAGGGACTGGTAGCGACTGAAGGCCGGCTCCCAGTCGATGAAGGCAATCTTGTTGCCCTCGCTGCTGGTGGCCAGCATGGGCTGGGCGGTGAGCTGATAGCCGTGCTCGAGCAGCGGGTAGCTGTGGTGGGGCAGCAGGGTGCAGCAGACCGCCTGCGCCAGCAATCTGTGGTTGTCGAACAGGCAGGGCATGGGGCGGAACTGGCCGCTGCCGGCATTGACGCCGGCATAATTGACCCTGTCCGCGAGATGCAGATAGATCCCCTCAAGGAGGGAGGCGATGTTGGGGATCATGGCATCAAAGGTCAGAAAGAGGGTCGGTACGCCCGCGGCCTCTGGCCACTGCGCAAGCTGGGGGAGCAGCGCATCGCAAAGGGTGCTGACTTGCAGGTCTGTGCTGGCGGCGGGATCGAGCGGGATGAGCAGAGGAGCGTGGGAGGCCGGGCGCGGCAGCAGCCAGGCACCGTGCTCATGAAAGCCGTGGCGGCTGATGAGGCGGGGAAAGAGTGCGCCGCTGAGCTGAATATCGAGCCGCCGGCACTGCTGCTGCAACTCGGCCACGTGCCCGGCATCCTGCTCGGCCAGCAAGAGATCGAGCCGCTGGCCGCGATAGGGCTGCAGTGCATCGGCCAGTGGCTGCGTATCGAATGAAAGAAAAGCGGGCTGCATCATCCCTCGGAACTCCTTTCCTGCCAATGGCCAATATATCAGCAAGGCGGGCGAGGTGGATACCCGGTCGTTTCCGATAAGCGCTTATAAGCCGTTATAAAGGCAGATAAATTTGAGATGGCTGGTCAGGCATCCAGTTTTGGGCAGATAAAAAAACCGGCCACCTGGGCCGGTTTTTGAAGTGGAGTGAAATCAGTGCAGCACCACGTTCTGGAAGCCCTGCACCAGGCTGATGACCGGCTGGGGATAGAGACCCAGTGCCACCACCAGCGCGGCGGAGAGCAATACCACCAGACCTCCGGAGGTGATGGCCCAATCCCCCTTGGCGTCGCGCAGCTGCATGCCGGGTTCGCGCAGGTAGAGGGTGACCATGACCCGCAGGTAGTAATAGAGACCCAGCGCACTGCCGAGCACGATGGCGCCGGAGAGCCACCACAGCTTGGCATCGACGGTCACCCCGATGAGGTAGAACTTGCCGATGAAGCCCAGCGTCATGGGGATACCGGCCAGCGAGAGCATCATCACGGTCAGCACGGCGGTCAGGTAGGGACGACGCCAGAACAGGCCGCGGTAGCTGTGCAGGGAGTCCGCATCCTTGCCGCGATAGGGGCTGGACATCATGCTGATGACGCCGAAGGCCCCCAGGCTGGTGAACAGGTACATCAGCAGATAGACGCCGGCCGCTTCCACCGGCATCTGGCCGAGACGGCTCGCCACGATCACCGCCAGCAGGTAACCGAAGTGGGAGATGGAGGAGTAACCCATCATCCGCTTGATGTTGGTCTGCAGCAGGGCCAGCAGGTTGCCGATGACGATGGAGACCACCGCCATGGCGGCCAGCAGCCAGTGGATCATGGGATCCGCGGCGGCGGGCACCGCCAGGTAGAAGCGCAGCAGCACGCAGAACACGGCGATCTTGCTGACGGTGGCGAGGAAGGTGGCCACCGGCGCCGGCGCCCCTTCGTACACGTCCGGGGTCCAGAGGTGGAACGGTGCCAGAGAGAGCTTGAAGGCAAAGCCGACCAGCATCAGACCCAGACCGCCCATCAGCAGCGGGTGGTGGGCCGGGGTGGTGGCCAGGGTCAGCCCCAGATCGCTGAAGCTCAGGCTGCCGGCCTGGGCATAGAGCAGCGCCATGCCGAACAGCAGGAAGGCGGTGGCGGCGGCGGAGAGCACCATGTACTTGATGCTGGCCTCCAGCGAGTGGCGCTCGCGATAGGCGTAGCCCACCAGACCGAACATCGGCAGGGTCAGCATCTCGATCCCGATGAACAGGGAGGCGAGGTGACGGGAGCCCGCCAGCACCAGGCCACCGGCGGTGGCGATCAGCAGCAGCAGGTAGAACTCTTCCCGGTTGTCCGGATAACCCTTGAGCCAGGAGCGGCCGAAGGTACAGGTGGCCAGGGCGCCGATGAGCACCAGCCCCATGTAGAAGACGGCGTAGCCATCGATCTGCAGCAGCGGGGTGACCCCCTGATCGCCTTGCGCCATCACGATGGGCAGGGAGAAGAGCGCCAGATTGAGACCGGCGATGGTGACCACGAAGGCGGTGTCATCGCACCGTTTCCAGGCGATGGCCAGCATCAGGGCCACCATGGCCCCGGTTGTCAGCAACAGGGGCAGCAGGGCCAGCAGTTGCGAAGCGGTGAAGGTCATTGCAGTGCTCCTGTAGTGGACAAGGAAGGCAACAGGGCCAGCGGTTTAACAGCGGTCACTCTCATTGCAATGCTCCTGCGAAGGGCAGGGCGTACCAGTGCAGCACGCTCAGAAGGCTGTTGCCCGCGGTGTCGAGCACAGGTTGGGGATAGACACCGAGCAGCACCAAAAGACCGGCGATGGTCATCATCATCACCAGCTCGCGGCTGTCGAGCCCCTTGAGCACGCTCTCGTCCTTGGGGGTACCGAAGCAGGCGCGCTGCAGCATGATGAGGGAGTAGACCGAAGCCAGTACCAGCCCAAAGGTGGCGATGATGGTGAGCACGGGGGCAACCTGGAAGCTGCCGATGAGGATCAGGAATTCGCCGACGAAGTTGCCGGTGCCCGGCATCCCCAGAGAGGCGACCGAGAAGAACAACATCACGCCGGGCAGGTAGCGCAGACGACCCCACAGCCCGCCCATCAGACGCAGGTCCCGGGTGTGCAGACGCTCGTAGAGCTGACCGCACAGGATGAAGAGGCCGGCGGCGGAGAGACCGTGGGCGATCATCTGTACCACGGCGCCCTGCAGGGCCAGCTCGCTGCCCGAATAGATGGCGATCATCACGAAGCCCATGTGGGAGATGCTGGTGTAGGCCACCAGCCGCTTGATGTCGGTCTGGGCGAACGCCACGATGGCGCCGTAGACGATGCCGATGAGTCCCAGCACCATGGCGTAGGGGGCAAATTCGGCGGACGCCTCGGGGAAGAGCGGCAAGGCGAAGCGCAGCAGACCGTAGGCGGCGGTTTTGAGCAGGATCCCTGCCAGGTCCACGGAACCCGCGGTCGGCGCCTGGCTGTGGGCATCCGGCAGCCAGCCGTGCAGCGGTACCAGCGGCATCTTGACGGCGAAGGCGATGAAGAAGCCCAGCATCAGCAGCCACTGCACCCCCTCGCTCATCGGAGTGTTCAGCAACTCCTGATAGTTGAAGGTGAACACGCCGGTGGCGCCGTGGTGAGTCAGCACCAGGCCCAGGATGGCGACCAGCATGATGAGGCCGCTGACTTGGGTGTAGATGAAGAACTTGGTGGCGGCGTTGATCCGGGATTTGCCGTCGGTGACCGAGTGGCCCCACAGCGCAATCAGGAAGTACATCGGTACCAGCATCATCTCCCAGAAGAAGAAGAAGAGGAACAGGTCCAGCGCCATGAAGACGCCGAGCACGCCACCCAAAATCCACAGCAGGTTGAGGTGGAAGAAGCCGATGCGCTGCACTATCTCCTTCCAGGAACAGAGAATGGCCAGCACGCCGATGAAGCAGGTGAGGATCACCATCAACAGCGACAAGCCATCCACCGCCAGGTGCAGCGAGATGCCAAAGCGGGGGATCCAGGGCAGTTGCAGTTCGGCAGCCCAGACGGGTACGCCGCCCTGGGCTGACAGGGTGAAGTCACCGCTCCACCAGATGGCGCAGGCGAGCAGCAGGCAGGCGCTCATCGACAGCAGGGCGACCCAGCGTACGAAGTACTCGCCGAATCGCTCGGTCTGCCAACAGAGCAGACCGCCGATGAAGGGTATTAACAAGATCCAGAGTAAGGTCACGATATCAGCTCTCGTCTATGTTCTAGTCACTGTGCAGGCCCGTGGGCTTGCTGCGAGTTCAGGGGCTGCATCACGGGATCAGCCGAGCAGCAGCAGGGCCAGGATCAGGGCGGCGCCCATCCCCATGGAGGCTGCATACCAGCGCAACTTGCCGGAAACGGTCCAGGCCAACAGCTGGTGGCCACTCAGTGCCAGCCAGGCCGGCAGGTTCATCATCCAGTCCAGCGGATCCTTGCCGAGCAGCCGGGTCGCCAGCAGATACGGCTTGACCCACAGCTGATCGTAAAGCCAGTCAAAGCCCCAGGCATTGAACCAGAGAGTGCTGAGCAACTTGCCCGGCGCGCTGTTGGCCACGCTGCTGGCCAGGCGGCGCTCGCCCAGGAACAGGAAGGCGGCCAGGGCAATGCCGGCGATGGCGATGACGGCGGAGGTGATCTCCAACGCGTGGCGCCCCTCTTCGATGTGATCCCCCGGACCCGTCGGCAGTACCCCCGCCAGCGGCGGCACGATCAGGGCGCCGATGCCGGTGGAGAGCACCATCAGCACCAGCAGTGGCAGCTGGTGGGCCAGACCGTGGCCAGGATGAGCCTCGGTCTTCGCCTTACCGTGGAAGGCGATGAAGATGAGGCGGAAGGTGTAGAGGGAGGTGAGGAAGGCACCGCCAAGGCCAGCCCACAGCAGGGCGCTCTGGCCACTGGCCTGCACCTGCCACAGGATGGCGTCTTTACTGTAGAAACCGGCGGTCACCAGCGGCAGCGCGGCCAGGGCCGAGCCCCCTACCAAGAAGCAGGCATAGACCAGCGGCAGGCTCTTGCGCAAGCCCCCCATCTTGAAGATGTTCTGCTCGTGGTGGGTCGCGACGATCACGGCACCGGCGGAGAGGAACAAGAGCGCCTTGAAGAAGGCGTGGGTCATCAGGTGGAAGATGGCCCCTTCCCAGGCACCAACGCCGAGGGCCAGGAACATGTAGCCGATCTGGCTCATGGTGGAATAGGCCAGGATCCGCTTGATGTCGGTTTGCACCAGGGCGGCAAAGCCTGCCAGCACCAGGGTAATGGCCCCGACCAGCGCCACCAGATGCAGGATCTCGGGGGCCAGCAAGAACAGACCGTGGGTACGGGCGATGAGATAGACACCGGCGGTCACCATGGTGGCCGCGTGGATCAGTGCCGAGACCGGGGTCGGGCCCGCCATGGCATCCGCCAGCCAGGTCTGCAGCGGCAGCTGGGCCGATTTGCCGACGGCTCCGCCGAGCAGCATCAGGCAGGCCAGCGACAGGGCGGGGGAGCCTTCGGCAAACAGGGTGGGGGCGCGCACCAGCAGCTCATGGATGTTGAGGGTGCCGAGCTCGCGATAGAGGATGAACAGGCCGATGGCGAGGAAGACGTCGCCGACCCGGGTCACCACGAACGCCTTGAGGGCGGCGGCGCCGTTGTTGCGATCCTTGTAATAGAAGCCGATCAGCAGGTAGCTGCACAGCCCCACCCCTTCCCAGCCCAGATACACGAACAGCAGGTCATCGGCCAGCACCAGGAACAGCATACTGGCGATGAAGAGGTTGGTGTAGGTGAAGAAGCGGGAATAACCCTCTTCCCCGCGCATGTACCAGGAGGCGAACAGGTGGATGAAGAAGCCCACCCCGGTCACCACGCCCAGCATGGTCAGCGACAGGCCGTCCAGTGCCAGGCGGAAGCTGGGGCTGAAGCTGCCCACCGAGATCCACTGCCACAGGGTCTGGGTATAGACGCCGCCCGCCGGCATGGTGTTGAGAAAATCGATGCCGACCCACAGGGTAGTGAGGGCCGACAACCCTATGCTGCCGACGCCGATGAGCGCCGAGGTGCGCTCGCCGAAACGACCGAGGGAGAAGGCCAGCACCAGCCATCCCAGCAGCGGAAACAGAAAAGTCAGGTATAGGAGGCTCATCCGCGCATCTCGCTCACAGTGTCCACGTTGAGGGTGTGGTAACGACGATAGAGCAGCAGTAACAGGGCGAGGCCGATACTGGCCTCCGCTGCCGCCAGAGAAATCACCAGTATGTACATGATCTGGCCATCGGCCTGGGCCCAGCGGCTGCCAGCTACCACGAATGCCAGTGCCGAGGCGTTCATCATGATCTCGATACTCATGAGGATAAACAGCAAGTTGCGGCGGATCAGCAGGCCGCACAAGCCGATGCAGAACAGCACGGCGGCGAGCAGCAGTCCGTGCTCCATGGGGATGCCATTCATTGCTGACCTCCTTCTTGTGATGGACGGGCCGGGGTGCGGGGCACCGAGAGTACCTCGCCGCTCTTGTCTTCGCGGCCAAGGTGATAGGCGGTGACCAGACCCGCCAGCAGCAGGATGGAGGCGAGCTCCACCGCCAGCACGTAAGGACCGAACAGGGCGATGCCGACCGCTTTGGCACTGACGTCGGTCAGACCGAGTTCACCGCCGGTGACCCCGAGAATGCCGTAGGCCAGAAAACCCAGCAGAATGAGCGAAAGCAGGCCCGGGCCCACCCAGGTGGTGGGAGTGAGCCAGTGCTTCTCCTGATCCTGGGCCGAGCCCAGGTTCAGCATCATCACCACGAACACGAACAGCACCATGATGGCGCCCGCGTAGACGATCACCTGCAGGGCGCCCGCGAAGGCGGCGCCCAGGCAGAAGAAGATCATGGCCACGGCGATGAGGGAGATGATGAGATTGAGCAGCGCGTGCATCGGATTGCTGGTGCTGATCACCCGCAGCGTGCTGTAAATGGCGACCAGGGCCGCGGCATAGAATGCCAGTTCCATGATTGACTCCTCAGGGCAGCAGGCTCTTGACATCGATGGGCTTGGCTTCGTTCTCGGCATCCCCTTTCGGCTTGCCGTCGATGGCCATCCCGCTCATGCGATAGAAGTTGTAGTCCGGGTACTTGCCGGGGCCGCTGATCAGCAGATCTTCCTTCTCGTACACCAGATCCTGGCGGCGGTACTCGCCCATCTCGAAATCCGGCGTCAGCTGGATGGCGGTGGTGGGGCAGGCCTCTTCGCACAGGCCGCAGAAGATGCAGCGGGAGAAGTTGATGCGAAAGAACTCAGGGTACCAGCGACCATCTTCCCGCTCGGATTTTTGCAGCGAGATGCAGCCGACCGGGCAGGCCACCGCACACAGGTTGCAGGCCACGCAGCGCTCGTCGCCGTCCGGATCGCGGGTCAGCACGATGCGGCCGCGATAGCGGGGCGCCGCATAGACGGCCTGCTCCGGGTAGTTGAGGGTCTCGCGGGGGCGCCAGGCATGGGAGAACACCATGCCCAGGCTGCGTAACTGGGTGCCGACACCCTTGATGATGTTAATAATTTTCATAGTCGTGCCTCACTGCACATTCATCAGCACCACAGCCCGCACCGGCTGCATCCCAAGCGGGATGCAGGGCGGCGGGCAAGCAGACGTTCCAGCCAAACGGCATCACAATTATTCTGTCCATCGCGGCCTCACTGCGCATTCATCAGCACCACGGCGCCGGTGACCAACATGTTGAGCAGGGTCAGCGGCAGGCAGACTTTCCAGCCAAACGACATCACCTGGTCAAAGCGCGGGCGGGGCAGAGAGGCCCGCAGCAGGATGAAGAACACCATGAAGCAGGCGGTCTTCAGGGCAAACCAGATGAAGGGCGGCAGCCAGGGGCCGTGCCAGCCACCGAAGAACAGGGTCACGATGAGCGAAGAGATCAGCACGATGCCGATGTACTCGCCCACGAAGAAGAGACCCCACTTCATGCCCGCATACTCGATGTGATAACCGTCGGCGAGCTCCTGCTCGGCTTCCGGTTGGTCAAACGGATGGCGGTGGGTGACGGCGACGCCAGCAAACAGGAAGGTGATGAAGCCCAGGAACTGGGGGATGATGTTCCACAGTCCTGCCTGGGCTTCCACTATATCCCGCAGGTTGAAGCTGCCGGTCTGGATGACGATGCCCATCAAGGAGAGGCCGAGGAACACCTCGTAGGAGAGGGTCTGGGCCGAGGCGCGCAGGCTGCCGAGCAAGGAGTACTTGTTGTTGCTCGACCAGCCGGCGAACAGCACGGCATAGACCGCCAGCCCCGCGATGGCCAGGATGTAGAGCAGCCCCACGTTGAGATCCGCCACGCCCCAGGTGGGGGTGATCGGCACCACCGCAAACGCCAGAATGAAGGCGGTAAAGGCGATGATGGGGGCCAGCACGAAGATCCGCCGATCGGCGAACGGCGGGATCCAGTCCTCCTTGAAGAACATCTTGATCATGTCGGCCGCCAGCTGCAGCAGGCCGAAGGGGCCTACCCGGTTGGGGCCGTAACGATCCTGCCACAACGCCAGCAGACGGCGCTCGATGAAGCTCATGAAGGCGCCGGCCCCCACGATCCCCACCAGCACGATCAATGCCTTGCCGATCTCCAGCAACAGATCGATTAGAGAGTCGCTCATGCGATGGCCTCCTGCAGGTTGGCGAGATATTGCTGGTGTAGGGCGGTCGGCAGACCGCTGACACCAAGCGGCAGGCCTACCAGACCGGCAGCCAGATGCTCGCTCAGACGCAGGGTCAACCGCCAGTGGTGGCCCCCCCAGGAGAAGGCGACCTGGCTGCCGGCACTGAGGGCAAGACGGTTGGCGTCGGCCGGGTTCAGCACCAGTACGGGCTCGCTCATGCGGGCCTGGATGACCGGGCTTCTGGCAGAGAGCTCTTCGCCGCCAAACAGCTGGTCATAGCTCACCACCTGCAGCGCCTCTTTGGCACTGAACGGGGCGGGAATGGTGTCGAACCAGCCGAGGCTCTCCTCGCCCGCTTCCAGCAGACGGCGACCGGGATCCCCGGCGCGCAGGTTGCCACCTACTTCATCCTGGAACTTGTTCCAGGCGGAGGGGGAGTTCCAGCCCGGCGCCCAGGCAAACGGCACCTGTTGCAGCGGCTGGCGGGCACCGGCGTAGCCTTCCATGGAGAAGTTGAAGGGGGAGTCGGGATCCTGGGCGACTCTGGGCTCGCTCACGTTCTGATCCGCCAGCATGGAGGTACGGCCACTGTAGCGGTGCGGCTCGCGGGCGAGCTTCATGCCGCGGATGCGCAGACCCGCGTTGGGCGCGGCTTCGCGCATGCTGGTCAGCAGTGGGGCGCTGGCGGCGCAGGCACTGCTCACCTCGTCGAAGGTGTTCCAGCGCAGCGGTTTGCGATCCAGCGCCCCTTGCAGGGCGGCCAACCAGCGCCAGCTCTCGCGCACCTGGATGTCGGCGTCGTAGAAGGCGGGGGCATAGACCTGGAAGAAGCGCTGCGCGCGACCTTCCATGTTGATGAGGGTACCGTCGCCTTCGGCAAAGCTGGCGGCAGGCAGTACCAGGTTCGCCTTCTGGGCGGTGCCGGTGTCCTGATGGTCGACCACCAGCAGGTGCTGCAGGCGGTCGATGGCGGCATCGACGCGGCTGCGCGGTGCGCGGCGGTAGAGATCGTTCTCGAGCATCACCAGCGCGAGCTTCTCTTCTCTTTCGATGCGCTCGAGGGCGGCTTCCAGCGGGGCGGCATTGCCGGCCAGCATGGCCAGCCCCAGGCTGTTGCTCTCCTGAGCGACCAGAGCGAGCTCCACGGCCTGGCCACGGCCCTTGAGGGCGCGGGCGATGTTGCTGGCCGCCTCGAGCAGCGCCTGGCTGCGGGCACCGGTGCCGGCGATGATGAGCGGCTTCCTGGCGTTGCCGAGCAGCGCGGCCCAGCTGGCGGCCAGGGCCTGCTGTTCGGGGGCGAGATCGGTCAGGGCAGGGGCGCTGCCATCGAGCAGATGGGCGATGGCGAAGCCGAGGCGCGCCTGATCCGCGTGGGGGGCGTGCAGGGTGCCGCTCGCCACGTCGTCCAGTCGGGTGGTGTCGAGACTGGTGATCAGCAGCGGGTAGCGCTCGTTCTGGGCCAGGGTCTGCACCGCGGCGACCTGCCACAGATCAACCTTCAGCTTGCGGGCGATTTCACGGCCCTTGCCCTTGACTGCCTGACGCAGGGCTAGGGCGATGCGGGCGGCGGTCTGGGTGACATCTTCGCCGAGCACCAGCACGGCGTCGGCCTCTTCCATGTCGCGCAGGCTCGGGGTGCGTACGCCGCCGTGCTGCAGGATCTGCAGCATCTTCTGCAGGCATTCCCATTCGCTTTGCTCGACGCCGCTGTAGAAGTTGGCGGCGCCCACCAGTTCGCGCAGGGCGAAGTTGCTCTCAAGCGACGCCCGCGGCGAGCCGATGCCGATGACGCCACTGGCGGTGCGCAGGGCGTCGGCGGCCCGGTTCAGGGCACCGTCCACCGTGATGGCCAGCCTGTCACTGCTATCCTGCAGCAGGGGCTGGCGCGGGCGGTCGGTCAGATTGACGTGGCCGTAGCCGAAGCGGCCGCGGTCGCACAGGAAGTAGTGGTTCAGGGCGCCGTGATAGCGGTTTTCGATGCGGCGCAGCTCGCCATAACGCTCACCCGGGCTGATGTTGCAGCCGACCGAGCACCCCTGGCAGATGCTGGGGGCGAACTGCATGTCCCACTTACGGTTGTAGCGCTCGGAGTGGGTCTTGTCGGTGAACACGCCGGTGGGGCAGACCTCCACCAGGTTGCCGGAAAACTCGCTCTCCAGGGTGCCATCCTCGACCCGGCCGAAGTAGACGTTGTCGTGGGCGCCGTAGACCCCGAGATCCTCGCCGCCGGCGTAATCCTTGTAGTAACGGACGCAGCGATAGCAGGCGATGCAGCGGTTCATCTCGTGGTTGATGAAGGGGCCCAGATCCTGATTCTGGTGGGTGCGTTTGGTGAAGCGGTAACGGCGGCTGTTGTGGCCGGTCATCACCGTCATGTCCTGCAGGTGGCAGGCGCCACCCTCTTCACACACCGGGCAGTCGTGGGGGTGGTTGGTCATCTGCCACTCCACCACCGTCTTGCGAAACTCCTTCGCCTCTTCGTCCTCGATGGAGATATAGGTGCCATCGGTGGAGGGGGTCATGCAGGACATGACCAGGCGGCCGCGCTTGTCGTCGGCATTCTGATACTGCTTCACTGCACACTGGCGGCAGGCGCCGACGCTACCGAGCGCCGGGTGCCAGCAAAAATAGGGGACGTCCAGCCCAAGGGAGAGACAGGCTTGCAGCAGGTTATCTGCCCCGTCTACCTCGAACTCTTTACCGTCTACATGAATGGTGGCCATACAACTTCCCTGACTTCAATGAGATAAATTCTGTGGCTCGCGCCGGTTCTGCGGGCGCACTGGGCGCCTTACCAGCGCTCGCCCAGCAGATTGGGCTGGATACCCTTGAGCTGCTTGTGACTATCCTGAGGCGCCTTGACGCCGGCCTCGAATTCGGAGCGGAAATACTTCATCGCACTGCCCAGCGGCTCGATGGCGCCAGGGGCATGGGCACAGAAGGTCTTGCCTGGGCCGAGGAAGCTGACCAGCTGCTCCAGGGTGGCGAGATCCCCTGGCTGACCCTCGCCCCGCTCCAGCGCGCGCAACAGCTTGACGCTCCAGGGCAGGCCGTCGCGACAGGGGGTGCACCAGCCACAGGACTCGCGGGCGAAGAACTCTTCCATGTTGCGCAGCAGGGAGACCATGTTGATGCTGTCATCCACCGCCATGGCGAGACCCGTGCCCATCCGGGTGCCGACCTTGCCGATACCGCCGGCGTACATCTGGGCATCCAGGTGCTCGGGCAGCAGGAAGCCGGTACCGGCGCCGCCCGGTTGCCAGGCTTTCAGGCGATAGCCGGGCTTCATGCCGCCGGCGTAGTTCTCGAACAGCTCGCGGGCGGTGATGCCAAACGGCAGCTCCCACAGGCCGGGGTTGTTGACCTTGCCGGAGAAGCCCATCAGCTTGGTGCCGTGATCTTCCGAACCCGGCAGCGCCAGCCCCTGATACCAGGCCACACCGTTGCCGATGATGGCGGGCACGTTGCACAGGGTCTCGACGTTGTTGACGCAGGTGGGCTTGCCCCAGACGCCGGAAACGGCGGGGAAGGGGGGTTTGGCGCGCGGGTTGGCGCGGCGCCCTTCCAGGGAGTTGATGAGCGCCGTCTCTTCGCCGCAGATGTAACGGCCGGCGCCGGTGTGGACGAACAGCTCGAAGTCAAAGCCCGAGCCCTGGATGTTCTTGCCAAGCAGACCGGCGGCCTTGGCCTCTTCTACCGCCCGGCGCAGGTTGGTGGCGGCATCGACGTACTCGCCGCGCAGGAAGATGTAGCCACGGTAGGCCTTGAGGGCCTTGGCCGAGATGATCATCCCCTCGATCAGCAGGTGGGGCAGTTGCTCCATCAACAGCCGATCCTTGTAGGTGTTCGGCTCCATCTCGTCGGCGTTGCAGAGCAGGTAACGGATGTTCATGCTCTCGTCTTTGGGCATCAGGCCCCACTTCACGCCGGTGGAGAAGCCGGCGCCGCCGCGACCCTTGAGGCCGGCATCCTTGACGGTGCCGACGATTTCATCAGGGCTCATCTGGCCCAGCGCCTTGCGGGCCGCATCGTAACCCTGCTTGCTCTGGTATTCATCCAGCCAGACCGGCTGGCCGTCGTCGCGCAGCCGCCAGGTGAGGGGATGGGTCTCGGCGGCGCGGGCGATGCGGTTGGCGGTACCAAGGGATGCCAGACTCATGGGTAAGCCTCCAGGGTCTTGAGCAGGCTGACGGCGTCGAGCCCACCGTAGGTGTCATCGTCGATCATCAGCGCCGGCCCCTTGTCGCAGTTGCCGAGGCAGCAGACCGGCAGCAGGGTGAAGCGGCCGTCGGCGGAGGTCTGGCCGGGGGCCAGGTTCATCACCTCTTTCAGGCCGGCCAGCAGTTGCTCATGGCCGTTGATGTAGCAGACCATGCTGTCGCAGACGCGGATGATGTGGCGACCGACCGGCTGGCGGAAGATCTGGCTGTAGAAGGTGGCGACCCCCTCCACGTCGCTGGCGGGGATACCGAGCTCGGCGGCGATGGCGTGGATGGCACCGTCAGGAACCCAGCCGCGGGCCTGCTGCACTATCTTGAGCGCTTCGATACTGGCGGCACGGGGATCTTCGTAGTGGTGTTTCTCATGCTCGATGGCATCGCGTTCTGCCTGGCTCAGGATGAAATTGTTCCCCTTGCCCTGGCATGAACTCTGTCCCTGCGGGGACGGATTGTGTTGGCACTGACATTGCTGGCTCATGGCATAACCTTTTGTGGCTTGTTCTTGTTGTCGTGTAACGGCGCTTGGTAACAGCCGTTACTCAACGGTCCACATCCGACATAACGAAATCGATACTGCCCAGATAGACGATGAGGTCCGACACCATCTGGCCACGGATCACCGAAGGGATCTGTTGCAGGTGAGCAAAGCTCGGGGTGCGGATCCGGGTCCGGTAGCTCATGGTGGAGCCGTCGCTGGTCAGGTAATAACTGTTGATCCCCTTGGTCGCCTCGATCATCTGGAAGGACTCGGCGGCCGGCATGACCGGGCCCCACGACACTTGCAGGAAGTGGGTGATCAGGGTCTCGATGTCCTGCAGGGTGCGCTCTTTGGGCGGCGGCGTGGTGAGCGGGTGATCCGCCTTGAACGGCCCCTCCGGCATGTTCTTCATGCACTGCTCTATGATGCGCATGCTCTGGCGCATCTCCTCGATACGCACCAGGGCGCGATCGTAGGCATCGCCGTTGGCACCGACCGGTACCTCGAATTCGAACTGATCGTAGCCGGAGTAGGGACGCCACTTGCGCACGTCGAAGTTGAGGCCGGTGGCGCGCAGACCGCCGCCCGTGGTGCCCCAGGCCAGCGCCTGTTCGGTGGTGTAGGCGGCGACGCCGATGGTGCGGCCACGCAGTATGCTGTTGCGCATGGCGGCCTTCTCATAGTCCATCAGCCGCTTGGGCAGCCAGCTCAGCAGGTTCTCCTGCACCAGTCGCTGCCAGCCGACGGGCAGATCGTGGGCCACGCCGCCGATGCGGAACCAGGCCGGATGCATGCGGGCGCCGGTGATGGCTTCGATGATGGTGTAAATCCGCTGCCGGTCGGTGAAGGTGAAGAAGACCGGGGTCATGGCGCCCACGTCCTGAATATAGGTACCGATGAACAGCAGGTGACTCTGGATGCGGAACAGCTCAGCCAGCATCACCCGGATCATGTCGACCCGCTGTGGCACCTTGATGCCGGCCAGCTTCTCGACCGCCAGCACGTAGGGCAGGTTGTTCATCACGCCGCCCAGGTACTCGACCCGATCGGTGTAGGGGATATAGCTGTGCCAGGACTGGCGCTCGCCCATCTTCTCGGCACCGCGGTGGTGATAACCGATGTCGGGCACGCAGTCGCGGATCTCCTCGCCATCGAGCTGCAGTACCAGGCGGAAGGCGCCGTGGGCGGAGGGGTGGTTGGGGCCCAGGTTCAAGAACATGTAGTCCTCGTTCTCGTTGCCGCGGCTCATGCCCCACTCTTCCGGCTTGAACATCAGGTTGCCCTGCTCCATGTCCTGCTTGGCGGCATCGAGCATGAAGGGATCAAATTCGGTGGCGCGCGCCGGATAATCCTTGCGCAGCGGGTGACCCTGCCAGCTCTTGGGCATCATGATGCGGGTCAGGTGCGGGTGACCGTCGAAGTTGATGCCCATCAGATCCCACACTTCCCGTTCATACCAGTTGGCGTTGGGGAAGTGGCGGCTGACGGTGGGCAGCGTCAGGTCACCCTCCTTGAGCGGCACCTTCAGCATCAGGTCGGCGTTGCGATCGATGGAAATGAGGTGATAGAAGACGGTGAAGTCGCTGTCGGGCAGGTCGTGGCGATGGCTGCGCATCCGCTCGTCGGTGGCGCTGAGATCGAACAGCATCACGAACGGGGAGGGGAGCTTGCGCAGGAAGCCCATGACATCCAGCAGCAGCTCGCGGGAGAGCCAGACCACCGGCACGCCGGTGCGGGTATTCTGGATGGTGAAGCGTTCGGCACCGAAATGGGCAAACAGCTCGCCGACCACCTGAGCGTCTTTGTGATCACTCGGTTGCCACTGGGCCATGGCGTAGTTGCTGGGAAATTCTCGAGTCAGTTTCATGGTCAGATCTCATCCGGCGTGCGCAGGTTGGTGACGTTGATCCGCTCGCCACGCTTGCGGTCCTTCTCGGCAGGCATCTGGGGGCGATAGATGCCCTGATCGCCCACCACCCAGGAGAGCGGACGGCGCTCCTTGCCGATGGAGTCCTGCAGCAGCATCAAGGCCTGCAGGAATGCCTCGGGACGGGGCGGGCAGCCCGGGATATAGACGTCGACCGGCAGGAACTTGTCCACGCCCTGAACGACCGAGTAGATGTCATACATGCCGCCCGAGTTGGCGCAGGCCCCCATGGAGATGACCCACTTGGGTTCGAGCAGCTGTTCGTACAGGCGCTGGATGACCGGGGCCATCTTGATGAAGGGGGTACCGGCGATGACCATGAAATCGGCCTGGCGCGGTGAGGCCCGGATGACTTCGGCGCCGAAGCGGGCCACGTCATGAGGGGAGGTGAAGGCGGTACACATCTCCACGTAGCAGCAGGAGATGCCGAAGTTGTAGGGCCAGAGGGAGTTCTTGCGGCCCCAGTTGACCGTGTCCTGCAGCACCTCTTCGAGGCGCCCGATCATGATGCCGCGTGAGGCCTCTTGAGCCAGGGGATCCTCGACGGTCTGGCGCTGTTCCTGGGGGTAGCGCTCAACCGGCGCATCCGGGTCAATCCGGGTCAGGGTGTACTTCATGGTGCAACCTCAAAGGGATAATCAGTAATTCAGTCTGGCTTCTTGTCGGTCAGGACGCGTTTTTTCGGTGCCCAGTCGAGGGCGCCGATGCGCCACAGGTAGATGAGTCCTACCAGCAGCAAGGAGATGAAGATGGTGGCCTCGATGAAGCCGACCCAGCCGCTCTCCCGAACGGAGACGGACCAGGCAAAGAGATAGAGCGCCTCCACGTCGAAGATGACGAAGAACATGGCAACCAGATAGAACTTGGCGGAGAAGCGCAGACGGGCATTGCCCACGGAGTCTACTCCTGATTCGAAGGGTTTGTTCTTGGCTCGGCCGTAGGCGCGGCCTCCCAGCAGGGCAGCCAGGCCGATCATGATCAGGCAGATACAGATGGCCCCAACTACATAGACAGCAAAAGCCCAATGCTGGACAGCAATATCAGCAAACATAGGAGTTTTCCCTAACCAAATTAATCACGAGACTTAACAAGGATGTTACGTATTATGCCACTTCGATACTGATTTACATGTCATTTCAGTGGATTAATTATTAATCAGCGGGAGGAAAATCGTATTTTGCAAGCGGGGTCAATGTTCCTATTTGAGAATCATTTTCACTCGCTTTTGTGATGGGGGGAAAATCGCAGGGTAGTTCGAAAAATAAACTAATCGAGAAAAACGAGACCCCGCTTGGCGGGGTCTGCTGGATCAGGGCTTGAGGACGGGGAGGGACTCTTCGGCAGCCTTGCCCTGGGAGAGGGTGATCTCGACCCGGCGATTGGCCTGCCGGTGTTCCGGGGTGTCGTTGGGGTAGCGGGGCTGGGCATCGGCCACCCCCTGTGCGATGATCCGGGAGGCATCGAGCTTGGGATTGGTGAGCAGGGTGTGCACGATGGAAGCCGAGCGCAGCACCGACAGCTCCCAGTTGCTGCGATAGAGCTCCACCGGCGCCTGGGTGTTGTCGGTGTGGCCGGTCACCACCACCTTGCCCGGGATATCCGCCAGAATGCCGGCGATCTTGTTGACCAGCGGAATGAACTGGGGCTGCAGGAAGGCGGAATCGGCCGGGAACAGCGCCTTTTCACCGATGCGGATCACCAGCTGGCTGCCGAGCTGTTCCACCTCCAGATCCTTGGATTCGATCTGTGCCTTGAGCTGCTGCTCCAGCTTCTTCTTGGTGACCTGCACCCACTCCTGCTCCTGGGTCTTGTGGGGCCAGGACTCCGTCGCGCTCGGCTTTTCCGCGGCGCCTATGGTCTCGTTGAAGGGATCCGAGGCCGCCGCGGGGGCATCTTTCTCCAGCACCGTCTCCTTCTCGGGGCTGCTCGGGGTGGTCTTGGATTCCGGCTCAAGAATGCCGGTCCCCCCTTGCATGACCGGTGAACCCGCAGGCGGGGAGATCAGGCCTATTTTACCCAGCGACTCGATAAAGCCCTGGATCAGCACCCGGGTTTCAGACTGCTTGGCCATCGCGAAGGAGTAGAGCACCACGAACAGGGCAAACAGCAGTGTCATGAAGTCGGCATAGGAGACCAGCCAGCGTTCGTGGTTCTCCGGCGCCTCAGCCTTTTTCTTTTTTGCCACCATGGCCTCCTAAGTAGGGTTCGAGGGTGACTTGCAGACGTTGTTGGGATTCGCCGTCCACGATGCAGAGGATGCCGGTCAGGGTCATCTCCTTGTAGTGGCGGATCTGGTGGGCAAAGGCTTTGTAGCGGTTACCGAAGGGCAGGAAGATGAGGTTGGCGGCCGAAACCCCGTAGATGGTGGCGATGAAGGCCACCGCAATGGCGCCCCCCAGCTTGTCCGGGGCATCCAGCAGGCCCATGGCGTGAATGAGGCCAAATACTGCCCCCACGATCCCCATGGTCGGGCAATAACCCCCCATGGCCTCATAAAACTTGACGGTCTGCTCGAGGTCCTCCTGCTCGAACTCGATCTCGTTTTCCAGCACCTCGTGGATCTTGGTCTTCTCGTAACCGTCGACCATCATCTGTACCCCCTTTTGCAGGAAGGGATCCTTGATGTCGTCGATCATCCCTTCCAGGGCCAGCATGCCGCTGCGCCTGGCGTTGCCCGCCAGGTTCTCCAACAACTCGGCCTGCTCCTGCATGTCGAGTTTGAGAGGGGTCAGCAACCACTTGAAACGCTTGAGGGTGCTGCCGACGACGGAGAAGGGGAACTGGGTCAGAGCGGCACCGATAGTACCGCCGATCACGATGAGGAAGGCGGGCAGATCGAGCAGGGCGCTGGGGTGGCCGCCCTCGATCATGTTGCCGCCCAGAATGGCGATCAATGCCAGAACCAGGCCGATTAAGCTCATTTATTACGCATCCCTGAAGATTGATAATGGCTAGTGTAGCTACTTAAGTATCAGTTTTTCAAAATGATATCCAATCGGTGAGCAATAACGCGCGTCAGCGTCAGCTGCCGCTTGGGAGAGGTGTTTTCCGGATGGAAAGGGGTGTGCCACCAAGGTGGACGTTGCTGCCAGCAGAGGGAATTTGGCGCTGCTGTGGTCTTGCGTTTGAGGCGCTTGGCTGCAGAGGCTGGCTGGCGGCGGAATGCCACAATCAGCCATCAGGTTGGCCGTTCAAATGGGCGATGAGATCGGTACGCCATGGGGCGGGTCATAGCCAGCAGGACTGCCTGGAGGATAGAGAGTGGCTGCCGGCCTGCTCGACGCTGGGTGAGAGGGCCGCTTTCGTCAGAGTCTGAAAGCAAAAAACCGACCATCAGGTCGGTTCTTTAACATTTGGCGGTGAGGGAGGGATGATTCGCCACTGCGTGGCTCACCCCTTCGGGGCGGCCTGCGGCCGTTCATCGCAGCAAGCTGCTCTGCTCGAACCCAGCGAGGGTTCTCACCCTCCCTCTTCGACATGAGCTGATAATTCTTCCCCAAAGCAAAAAACCGACCATCAGGTCGGTTTTAACATCAGAGGATGGGTCGGGATTGACTCGCACCGTCCCTGGCGCTCGCCCTGCGGGCGGCCTCTGGCCGTCCAGGCAGGCTGTCCTGCCCGCCTGTCGAACCAGGGCCCGAACCAAGCCGCCCGTCACCGGATAAAACAAAAGGGCCTGTCTTTCGACAGGCCCTTTTGTTTTATTTGGCGGTGAGGGAGGGATTCGAACCCTCGATACGTTGCCGTATACACACTTTCCAGGCGTGCTCCTTCAGCCACTCGGACACCTCACCAAATTTTGGTCTGTTGTTTAACGTGCTCAACCAGCACCTCGTTCGTTGCGTCGTTGCGCTGGAACGGGGCGTAATTTAGGGGAAAGGGCTGCCGGGGTCAACCACTTTTCCCCTTATTTTTCATAATCTTTATCGAATGCCTATCCCTTGAACAGAATGCCGGTTTTTTAATCCTGTTCAGGGCTTGTCGAGGATGATCAGGCTGTCCGGCAGCTCGTTCTGGTCCCGGGTGGCGGGGAAGGCGTCGGTCAGAATGGCGCTGGTCCGCTCGATGCACTCGAGGAAACCCTGTTCCACCTCCTTGTTGCGCACCCGGCGGGTGAAGTCATCGATGATCTCCTGCCACTGGGCGTTATCGATGTGCTGGGCGATGCCGTCATCCACCAGGATCTCCACGTAGTGCTCGGCCACCGAGACGAAGATCAGCACCCCGAGCCGATCCCGGGTGCGGTGCAGTCCCTGCTCGACAAATTGCAGGCGTGCCATCAGGGCGGCCCTGTGCTGGCGCACCTGTTTCGGGATCAGGTACATCTTGATGGGGGTCCAGTGGAACAGGATGCTCAGTACCAGCCAGACCGACCACTGCACCAGCAGGATCTCGTACCAGCCGAGCCAGAAGCCGAGCTCGAACACCAGCAGGGGTGTCAGCATGGCCAGCAGGGCCGCCCACAGGGTGGGGATGTAGCGATAGCCGTCGCTGGCGGGGGCCAGCACGGTCACCAGCTCGGCATCGGTTGCTTGCTCCGCCTGTTTGACCCTGGCCTGCAACGTGTGAAAGAACTGTTTCGAAATCATGTGTCGTCTCTTAATCCCTGTTACCAACCACCGGAGGCGCCGCCGCCGCCAAAACTGCCGCCCCCTCCGCTGAAACCACCGCCACCACCAAAGCCGCCGCCGGAGCGACCGGCACCGAAGCCACCGGCGAGGTAAGCGGCGCGGCGCCGGCCACCTCGACCACCACCGCCGCCACCGCCACGCAGGTTGTGCAGCACGATCATCACAATCACCATCAGGATGAACAGCCAGGGGCCGCCCAGCTTGTCCTTGCTGGCGTTGTCTACCGGTTTGTACTCGCCCGCCAAGGCCTGCATGATCGCCTGGCTGCCTGCGACCACCCCGGCCACCATGTCGCCGCGTTTGAACGCGGGCAGGATCCGGGTCTGGATGATGTTGGCGGCGATGGCGTCGGGCAGGGCTCCTTCCAGTCCGTAGCCCACTTCGATGCGCACCTTGCGCTCATCCTGGGCGATCAAGAGCAGTACGCCGTTGTCTTTGCCTTTCTGACCGATCTCCCAGTGGCGGCCGAGCTGATAGCCGTACTCTTCGATGGTGTCACCCGCCAGCGTGTCGATAGAGACCACCACCAGCTGGATACCGCTGCGCTTCTCGAACGCCGCCAGCTGCTGGGTGAGCTGGTGGGCCTGCTTGCGGGACATCAGGTTGGCCTCGTCCACCACCCGTCCGCTCAGGGCGGGGAAGGTGGGGGCGGCGGACACCACCGCCGTCCACAGCAGCAGACAGGGCAGCAGGGCACGGATCACGAGGTTCATTGGAAGCTGACCTTGGGCGCCTCATCGGCACCGGACTTGGCGCTGAACGTGGGTTTGGCCTCCAGATCCGAGTAGAGCAGCTTGGACCAGATGACGCCCGGGAAGGTGCGGATCTCGGTATTGAACTGGCGCACCGCCTCTATGTAGTCGCGCCTGGCCACCGAGATGCGGTTCTCGGTGCCTTCTAGTTGGGCCTGCAGGGTGAGGAACTGCTGATCGGCCTTGAGCTCGGGATAGCGCTCGACCACCACCATCAAGCGTGAGAGGGCGCCGGAGAGCTGGTTCTGGGCCGCTTCAAACTCCTTGAGCTGGGCGGGATCGCTCACCTGCAGGCTGCCGACCCGGGCTCTGGCATCGGTCACCGCCTTGAGGGTCTCCTGCTCGTGGCTGGCGTAGCCCTTGACGGTGGCCACCAGATTGGGGACCAGATCGGCGCGGCGCTGATACTGGTTCTCGACCTGGCCCCAGCTCGCCTTGACCTGCTCATCCAGGGTGGGAATGTTGTTCATGCCGCAACCGGTCAGGCCCAGCAGCAGCGTCAGGGTCAACAGGGCGCGGGTTGCCCGTTGCCAGAGTGAAGTGCCCATCTTGTTGTTCTCCATTGATATTTTTTACAGATAACGGTTCACCATACCAGCTTGTGGTCAACCGCCACAACGGGCGGGCAGCCTGGGTTTGTGATAAGCCATCGAAACCTTGGGCAACTGCGGCTTGTCCTTGAGCCAGGAGGCCAGCTCGGCACCGCAGCCGTTGCTGGGCGGGATCGGGGCCTGGGGTTGGCAATCCGGGCTGTCGGCCGGGCAGCGCAGGCGCACATGAAAGTGGCTGAAGTGGCCGACCCAGGGACGCAGCTTGCCGACCCAGGGCTCATCGGCCGCCCGTTTGCATACCTCGGCCTTGAGCACAGGGTTGATGAAGATGCGGGCCACCTCGGGCTTGCTGGCCGCCAGGCGCAGCAGATTGAGCTGCTGAGGGCCGAAGCGTCCGGGCAGCACCCGGTAGCTGGGTTCGTCGATCAGCGCCCACTCCTTGGGGGCATCCTGCTCCCAGCGGGAGATGGGCTGGTTGGCCATGCGAAACCAGATGTCGGCATCGAGGCCGGTCTGATGGCTGCGATGGCCGGAGGTGAACGGGCCGCCGCGGGCCATGGCGAGATCGGCGATGTAGAGATCCGGCATGCCGGCCATGCGGGTCTGGTTGGCCAGGGTGGTGAGGTAGGCGATGAGCTCGGGGTGGCCGTAGTAGCGCAGTCGCTTGGTGCGGATCACCTGATAGCCGGGGCCGCTCAGCGGCAGCGCTACCCCGTTCTTGAGGCAGCCGGCGGCGTAGCCGCCAATGGCTTCGGCCTGGCGGGGGTGAGGTTCGGCAAGAAAGGCACTGGCCATGAAGAGCAGGGTGGTGGCAAGCATGAGACTCCCGACAAGCGTGCAAATGGACTCAGATGGGGGAATCATATCAAGAGTGCGGCGAAGCCGTCATCCAGCTGGCGGCGCGGGTTGCATCCTGCGGGGTGGCTCGCGCACAATGCGCGACAAAAATGGCGCGTCCAAGCGTCTATGGACAAGGAGAGATGAATGAAGGTCAGTGAGCTGGTGAACAAAACGGGGCTGGTCTGGCTGATGCCCCCCGCCCGCCGTTTCTATCCGGTGATGGCGGTTTTGCTGCTGGCGAGCCTGCTCACCGTGCTGGCCGCCATCGCTCTGGGTTACCCGCAGATGGGGCTGCTGCCCTGGGTCGGGCTGGTGTTCGGCGGTATCGTGCTGATGATGATGGTGCTGCCTCGCAGCTGGCAGCGCTGGCGGCTGGCGGAGCTGGCCTGGGACGAAACCCACCTTTATCTGCTCAATGGCAGCAACGATCAGGCGCTGGCGCTGCCCAGGGCGGCATTGGTCGGGGTCGAGCGGGATCGCAAGGTGGGCCACGATGGTCAGTGGCTGGCCTTCAGCCTGGATCTGGCGCTCGATGAAGAACAGCTGGCCGCCGCCACCGCGCTGATGGGGCTCGGCCGTGAGGGAACCCACGCCGTGGCACCCGGTATCTATCGTTTCGGCTTTAAGCGGGCCTGGCATGGCCGGCGTACGCTGCAGGGGCTGCTGGATGCCCTGCTCCCCATATGAGCTGACTATTTTCTCGACAATCCTTGCCAAAGCTCAGATACTGCCAGTGACTCGAATTGATCTTGTCCGCTCTGTTCGCCCAACAGATCAATGAGTTGAGTAAACGGAGCGGGGAAGTGCCCGGACACGACGTCCCGGCAGGTCCGGCATGGGGGGTGTGCCCTTACCTTTGTGTTGGTGATTGGATAGAGAAGGCACCTTGAATCGAGAGTGGATGGCATGAAGATTTACGTAGGTAATCTGTCGTACCGGATGACGGCCGACGAACTGAAAAGCGTGTTCAGCCAATTTGGGCAGGTAGACAAGGTCGATATTATCATCGATCGCGATACCGGTCAGTCCAAGGGGTTTGGCTTCATTGAAATGCCTGTCAATGGCGAGGCCGAAAAAGCCATCGCCGGTTTGCATGGCACCGAGATTGGTGGCCGTACCATTACGGTCAACCAGGCCAAACCGAAGACAGATGCACCACGTGGTCGCCCCCAGCGTCATCGCTGAGCTGCCTCGATAACGCAAAACGGCATGGGTTTCCCCATGCCGTTTTTGTTTCTGGCGTTTGCCGGATAAATCAGGGCACGTCGTAGCCGAGCGCCGCCTTGCGGATGCGGAACCACTGCTGACGGCTGAGGACGATGGACTGGGAGGCCACGGCGGCGGCGATACGCTCCCGCTTGCCGGAGCCTATCAGCGGCAGTGGCTGGCTTGGCAGCATCATGACCCAGGCATAGACCACCTGCTCGATCTGCTCGGCGCCCACCTCATGGCGGATCTGCTCGAGCTCGGCGCGCAGCGGGGCATATTCGGGGGCCTGGAACAGGCGTCCCCCCCCGAGGCAGGACCAGGCCATCGGCTTGATGCGCAGCTGCTGGCACTGATCCAGGGTGCCGTCCAGGGTGGTGCTCTGATTGAGCGGCGAGATCTCCAGCTGGTTGGTCACCAGCGGGAAGGGCAGGCGTGACTGCAGCAGCTCGAACTGACGGGCTGTGAAGTTGGAAACGCCGGCATGCTTGATCTTGCCCGCCTGCTTGAGGGTGATGAAGGCGTCGGCTACCTCGTCGGCATCCATCAGGGGATCCGGGCGGTGGATCAGCAGCAGATCCAGGTGATCGGTGCCGAGCTTTTGCAGGGAGGCCTCGGCGCTGGCGATGATGTGCGCCTTGCCGGTGTTGTAGTGATTCAGCGCGTGCTCCGGCTTGGCGGTGAGGGCGATGCCGCACTTGCTGACGATCTCTATCCGGTTGCGCAGGAAGGGGTCAAGGCGCAGCGCCTCGCCGAAGGCCTGCTCGCACTGATAGCCGCCATAGATGTCGGCGTGATCGATGGTGGTGACCCCCAGATCCAGGTGGTACTTCATCAGATCCAGCAGGGCGCTCGGGGAGAGCTGCCACTCCATCAGGCGCCAGTAGCCCATGATGAGACGGGAGAAGGTCGGGCCCTCGGGGTGGAGGGGGAGGCGAGATACGGACATGGAGGCTCCTTGGCTCATAGGGGTAAAAAGATGCTGCCCGCATCTTGGTCTCTTCTGGTTGGCAAGGCAATAATGCGGCTTTTGTTAATTCGAACTTTGGTTCTGAGGGAGAGGAAATGGACGGTTTTGCCGAACGCTTGCAGAGCTTGATCGGAACGGGCAGCGTCAGCGCCTTTGCCCGCAAGGTGGGGTTGAGCGAAGCCCTGATCCGCAAATATCTGAAGGGGGCTGAACCCGGGCTTGGCAAGGCGAACCAGATTGCCATGGCCGCCAACTGCTCGCTGGAGTGGCTCGCCACCGGCTGTGGCTACCTCTATCGGCAGGCGGAGGTGGTGGATCGGGAAGCCCTGGAGGCGGCCGGCAGCCTGTTGCAGGAACAGAAGCCCGGATTGTCGCTGCCGGAAGCAGACGCACAGGTGATCCTGCTCGCCTATTACCAGTTCTTGCGCAGCCACAAGCAGGCTGACGGGTTTCTCGATCTGGCGCGGGCCCGCGAATTTGGCAGGCACCTGCATGAGGCATAAGCCCGGATGGGGATGGCCCGGCTACGGACAGGGATTATTCTGATACCCTCTAAACAGATGAGGGCAGCGGGGAGAGGGCGATGGGCTATCTGATCTTGGGCAGCGGCGGCTTGGGCACGGCACTGGCACATGAGTTGTCCGCTCGCGGCGAGGAGCTGGTGCTGGCTGGCCGGCAACTGCCAAAAGGGGTGGATCCCGCCTGTTATTTCCCGTTGCAGGAGGTGGACGCCCTCTCCTTCGATGCCCTGTTCACCCTCTATGACACGGCGGCGTTGCCGAGCGTGGTGATCAACACCATAGGTCTGCTGCACGACATCAACTTCATGCCGGAGCGGCGGGTGGAGGAGGTCAACCCCAGGTGGCTGTGCGACAGCCTGCTGGCCAATGCCTGGCCGCACCTGGCTCTGGCCGCCTGCCTGAGCCGGCGCATGACGCCGGATGCCCGCCTCTGGCTTTGCTCTCTTTCTGATCTGGCCGGCAGCCTCGGCGCCAACGAGACGGGCAGCCGTTACAGCTACCGGATGAGCAAGGCGGCGCTCAACATGGGGGCGAAAACGCTGGCCCACGAGTGGCGCGAACGCTTTCCCGCCGCCGGGGTGATCACCGTCCATCCCGGGCTGATGGATACCCCCATGAATCAACCCTTCCTGCATGAGCTGGCGACCGAGACCCTGCAGGATCCGGCGCAGGTGGCGCCGCGTCTGCTTGATCTTCTCAACCAGTTGTCGCCGACCCAGTCCGGCAGCTTCCTCGACCTGCAGGGCCAGCCGCTGCCCTGGTAAGCCGTCACCGGCTTCACATTCCGGAAACGGTCCGCTTGCCAAGCCAGCCATGGCTGGCTAACGTCATGCTCCAGCTTCAGGAGGGATGTCATGCGCTATATCGATTTACGAAGTGATACGGTCACCCAGCCCACGGATGCCATGCGCCAGAGCATGCTGCATGCCGAGGTGGGGGATGATGTCTACGGGGAAGATCCCGGCGTCAATGCACTGGAGGCCCGCGGGGCCGAGCTGCTGGGCAAGGAGGCCGCGCTGTTTGTTCCCTCCGGCACCATGTCCAACCTGCTGGCGGTAATGAGCCATTGTCAGCGCGGGGAGGGGGCCATCGTGGGTCAAGGGGCCCACATCTATCGTTATGAAGCCCAGGGGAGTGCCGTGATGGGCTCGGTCGCACTGCAGGCGGTGCCCATGCAGGCTGACGGTTCGCTGGCGGTGGCCGATGTGGCCGCGGCCATCGCCCCTGACGATGCCCATTTTGTGCAGACCCGGCTGGTCTGCCTCGAAAACACTCACAATGGCAAGGTGCTGCCACTTCACTACCTGCAGGCGATGCGCGAGTTCGTCGACGAACGTGGGCTACAGCTGCATCTGGACGGGGCGCGTCTGTTCAACGCCGCCGTGGCGAATGGTCACGGGGTACACGAACTGGCCGCTCCCTTTGACAGCATCTCCATCTGCCTCTCCAAGGGGCTGGGGGCGCCGGTGGGGTCGCTGCTGGTGGGCTCTCGCGCCTTCATTGCCCGCGCCAGACGGCTGCGCAAGATGCTGGGGGGCGGCATGCGTCAGGCGGGGATCCTGGCCCAGGCCGGTCTGTTTGCCCTCGAACAGCACGTCGCCCGCCTGGCGGACGATCACCGCCGGGCCAGACGCCTGGCCGAGGGGTTGGCTGCCTTGCCCGGCATCACCCTGGATCTGGCCCAGGTGCAGACCAACATGGTCTTCCTGCAGCTGGCAAAAGAGCAGAGCGGCCCCCTGCTTGCCTTCATGAAGGAGCGGGGGATCCTCTTCTCCGGTTACGGCGAGATGCGGCTGGTGACCCATCTGCAGATCACCGATGACGACATCGACGAGGTGATCGACGCCTTCACCGAGTACCTCGGGGCCCGCTGAGCGCCTCACAACAAAACAGGGCGCCAAGGCGCCCTGTTTTCATTGTGCTGCAAAGTGTCTTCATGCCTGGCGCTGGCCGCTCATCAGCATGGCCTCGTCGGTGGCGTCGTAGATCATCACGGCGATGTGGGTCACCTGGCCGCCGAAGTCGGCCAGCGGCACCAGCGTCAGGTTCTGGAACATGTGGGGCGCTGAGCCGGTGATGGGGCGGTAGTTGGAGAAGCGCAGCAGATAGGGTTTCTGCTCCCAAGTGCTGAAGGCGCGGTTGTTGAGCTTGAACACCATGTTGGCCTTGCGCTCGAACCAGGCGCGATCCACGTCGGGGAAGAGGTCGAACAGCACGCCATCGCGCACCTCGCCGGCCAGCCGGCCGCTGTGGCTCTCCATGAAGCCGTTCCACACCAGCACCCTGTACTCCTTGTCGAGCACGACCAGCCCCACGTCCAGGTTCTGGACTATGTTCATCAGCCAATGAAATTCACGGATTTCCATGGTCACTCCTAGAGCATGTGCATGATTTTGTTGTTCATGGTGGCGATGGAATCTTCGGTAAACAGCAGCAGCAGATCGCACTGCACCGCGTAATCCTGGACCCGGTAGTTGATCTCGATGGCCAGCGTGCGGCGCCAGCGACTCTTGTTGGTGTTGATGAGCTCGTTGATGGGCCTGTGCTGGCCGAGCACCACGGGGTGACCCTGACTGAAGGGGGTATCGAGCTGGCTGGCGTAGCCGCGCAGGAAGGCGCCGATCAGCACGTTGGCGGTGTCCATCAAGAGCTCCAGCTCGGCGTTGCGATCGAGCGTGCCCTGATGGTTCATCAGCCGGGCCAGATCCTTGAAGCTGGAGTCGTGAAACAGGATCAGCGCCTCGCCGGCGATGCCGGCGCCAATGAAGCCCTGGCAGACGGCGGAGAGGGTGTCCGAGTCGGCGGCGGCCGAGAGGGCCATGTGCAGCTCGGATACCTCCAGCACGTTGACGTTGGGGATGGGCAGCACCACGAAGGCGTTGAGCAGGCGGGCCAGCAGGTCGGCGGCCTGACCCATGGAGACGTTGGCGAGCTCCTGATAGGCATCGCGCACTTCGGGGCTGATCTTGATGCCGGTATCGACGCTGCCGGCATCGACCTGCGCCTGAGCTGCGGGGCTGGCGGCTTCCGGTACGGCGCTGCCCTTGGCCTGCCACAGATCATGCTGCTTCAACAGGGCGCAGAGGGTCTCCGGGGCGGCCGGTTTCTTGATGAAGTCGAGCGCCCCCAGCCCCATCACCCGCTGATAGGCTTCCGGCTGGATGTCACCTGAGACCACGATCACCTTGTTGCGCAGCCCTTCGCGCTTGAGGGTCTCCAGTACGCCGTAGCCGTCCATCTCCGGCATGGTCAGATCCAGAAAGATCAGATCCCCATGCCCCATCAGAACCTGCTCTATCCCTTCCAGCCCGTTGGCGGCGTAGTGGAGCGTCACGTCCCAGTCGGCGGGGAGGGCGCGGGCCAGCTGTTTACGGGCGAATCCTGAGTCATCACATATCAATACATTCATAGTGTTAGGCCGGCCTGGTCAACGAGGATTGCTATAAGTGTGGCCCGCCAACGGTCAGATGCAATGAGACAGGCTGGTCGCCGGTGAAAATTGGTTGTCCCACTGCAGGCTCCGGTAGCGTGCTGAATATTTTTCAACAAAATCAGCGAACATCTTAACACGCAACGGGGCAAACTGAGGCTGGCAACGCAACATGTAGAAGGGGCGGTTGCCGGTTTTCCAGTCGGGCAGCACCGCGACCAGCTGCTCATCCTGCAGGAAAGGGTGTACGTAATGGAGCGGGGCGTTGACGATCCCCAGGTGCCGTCTGGCCGCGCGAACGGCGGCCTGGGTCTGGTTGACGGTGAGCCTGGCGGCCCGCTTGATCTGCACCGTCTGCTCCTCCCGGTCGGTCAGTTGCCAGTGCTGATGGGGCCAGCAGTAGATGAGCGCATGCTCCTCCAGCTGGCCCGGATGGGAGGGGGTGCCCATCTTCTCCAGATAGAGGGGGGAGGCAAACAGGCCGTATTCGATGTGGCCGAGGCAGAGCGCATTGGGCAGGGACTGGGGGAGCTCGCCGTTGAAAAACACCAGATCCCGATCGTTGTCGAACAGGTGTTGATGATCGTTGGTCTGGGTGATGTCGAACTGCACCTCGGGGTAGCGCAGGCCAAAGTCCGCCAGCATGTCGACCAGGATGGTGTTGGAGAGGGCGATGGGGGCCGCCAGGCGGATCACGCCGTTGAGGTCGGCCTCTTTGCCCTGGATCTCGCCGGTGGCCTGCTCGATTTCACCGAGCGGGGTGCACAGGCGCTCGTAGTAGCGCAGTCCTTCATCGGTCAGGCGGAGTTTGCGGGTGGATCTGTGTAGCAAGGAGCAGCCGAGCTGCTCTTCCAGCTGAGAAATACGTCGACTGATGGTGCCGGTGGGCATGCCCAGTGCGGCGGCCGCGTGGGAGAAGCCTCCCTCTTGTACCACCTTGACGAACAGATAGAACTCTTCGATGTACTTCATAAGCGGTGTTCTGGGTGTAACAAGGCAGTGACCTTAAGAAGTGCGGCCAGCCTTGGCAAGCTCAATCCGGCGTTTAATTGATCTGGATTAGATTCGACTCCCGCTGATACTGGTGCAAAAGTCGGACAAATTCGGCCGGATCCCGGTCCAGGCTGTTGTCCGGTACCAGCAGATCGTAGCCGAGCAGATCGCGCAGCCGGGTCATGCGGTTGGCCAGCATGGCGATCACCCCCTCATAGCGTTGACCGGAGGGGGAGCGAAAGTGACTCTCTTCCAGCAAGCCTTCCCCCTGAAAAGGGTCGCCGCAGCCCCCGCCGATGCATTCGGGTTGCTCACTGCGCAGTGCCTGCAACAGGACGCCACGCTGCTCGGTCAGCAGGCGCACTGCCAATCTGGGTGTGATCAATGTCAAAAAATCGTCGTAATCTTTGATCTTCAAACCTATGTAGGGCAGGGGGACGAGATCCCAGCCCAGATGAATGCGTGGCTGGTCGATTCGCTGAATATTTCTCCATTTCAGGATCCAACCGCCGTATTTGTGGTGATATTGCAGACAATCGTGACAGAGCGACAGGCTGAAATGGGGCTCGACCAGCTTCAATGAGCCGATAAAGATCATCATCAGACCCGCCAACAGGCCGGAGACCGGGGGGATTAGTGGTTGTTCACCGAGTAAAAAAAGTATAAAAATCATAGCAATGCTTACTATGATGCCCAACAATACCAACGTGAGTCCGTTTTTCCTGACCATGGGTTTCACATGTAGCGTTTTCATATGAAGTCAGCCCCTTGCGCATGCTTGTTTCCATTATGGGCTGGATCCGATTTTGTACCAGCATCGGTTGCCCGGGAGGGCTCTCCGCCGCTGGGTTTCCCAGTGATCACATACCATGAATCACCATATTAGATGAATACGCTAGACGAACGGTTATTGAACGGGATGGATGTGTTGCATACCCCAATCTGGGTGTATGACATCCGGCATCACCATATCTATTGGGCCAATCGCGCCGCCTTGAATGTGTGGGAAGCCAGCTCGCTGGACGAACTGCAGTCGCGCGATTTCTCGGCCGACATGGCACAGGCCATCGATCTGCTGTTGCAGCGCTACCTCGGGGACTTTCAGCAGGGGCGTAGCTACAGCGAGTGGTGGACCCTCTCCCCAAAGGGGGTCAAAAAACAGGTTTATCTGCGCCTCTCCGGCATCCAGCTGGCGGGGCGGCTGATGATGATGACCGAGGCGGTCATCGATGCCGACACCCTCTATCAGGAGTCCTCCCTCGCCACCGGCGATACCTTGGCCTGCCTGTTTGACAACCTGGGGCGGCTCGAGAGCGGCAATCACCACTTCGAGATGTGCTTCGGTGATGAGGTACATCACCTCTCCCAGCTCTTCTCCGGCAATGACGACGCTTTCTACCAGAAGCTCTCCCGGCTCGATGAAGTGGTGGCCGAGGGGGAGTGCCGCACCCTCAAGGGGATGCGCTGGTTTCAGTACCAGTTTCGTCACATCCAGCAGGGGGCCCAGATCCTGCTCACCATGCGTGACATCACCGACCGCAAGCTGGAGGAGCTGGAGCATCGCCACCTGGCCTGGCACGACTCGCTGACCGGTCTGCTCAACCGTTATGGGCTGATGAAATCGCTGGAAGCCTATTGCGGGCTGGGCGGGCGTTTCGCCCTGGTGTTCATGGATCTGGACAACTTCAAGCTGGTCAACGACAACTACGGCCACAAGGCCGGTGACCGGCTGCTGGAGCGCGTCGCCGGCCGGCTCAAGCAGATCTGTCCGCGCGATGTGGAGCTGGCCCGGCTCGGTGGCGACGAATTTACCGCGCTGGTGCCGCTCAGCCACTCCAGCGATCGGGCGCAGGAGGTGGCCGATCTCATGCTCTCCCAGATGACCAAGCCGTTGCAGCTGAGCGGGGTGCCCGAGGTGACCATCGGCGGCAGCATCGGCATCGCCATCTATCCGGATGATGCGG
Organism: Aeromonas dhakensis; assembly: GCF_002285935.1. Taxonomy (NCBI): domain Bacteria; kingdom Pseudomonadati; phylum Pseudomonadota; class Gammaproteobacteria; order Aeromonadales; family Aeromonadaceae; genus Aeromonas; species Aeromonas dhakensis. Next base: position 3,664,765 of record NZ_CP023141.1, on the reverse strand, counting down.
ACGACGGCGACAACCTCATCACCCGCGCCGACATGGCCATGTACCAGGCCAAGCAGATGGGGCGGCTGCGCTGGCAGCGTTTCACCCCCAGCATGCAGCAGACCCTGCATCGCAAGCTGACCCTGAAGCAGTTCCTGGCCAAGGCCATCGGGCGGGGGGAGCTCAGTCTCTGCTACCAACCCCAGGTGGATGTGGCAAAAGGCAGGTTGCTTGGGTACGAGGCGCTGCTGCGCTGGCACAATCCCGTACTGGGCCATGTCTCGCCGGTGGAGTTCATCCCGCTGGCGGAAGAGATGGGGCTTATTCGCGAGATAGGTGGCTGGGTGTTGTCGACGGCGCTGGCCCAGATGGCCCACTGGCAGAAGGAGTGGCGGGTGAGCGTGCCGGTGTCGGTCAATCTCTCCGGCTTTCAGCTCTCGTCCTCCCTGCCGGAGCTGGTGGCCCAGCAGCTCAAGGAGTTTGGCGTGGATGCCGGCCTGCTCACGCTGGAGCTGACCGAGACGGTATTGATGCTGGACATGAAGGGGTGCATCGAGATCCTCGATGGCCTGAGCGAGCAGGGGATCAAGATTGCCATCGATGACTTTGGCACCGGCTACTCGTCGCTGGCCTATCTCAACCGGCTGCCCATCGACACCATCAAGCTGGATCGCTCCTTCGTGGTGGGGCTCAACCTGCCGGTGATCCGGGCCACCGTCGCCATGGCCACCAGCCTGGGCCTTGGCATCATGGCCGAAGGGGTGGAGGACGAACACGAACTGGCCGCCCTGCGCACCCAGGGCTGCCACGTGTTTCAGGGGTTTTTGTTCAGCAAGCCAATGTCGGTGGCGCAGGTGGAAGAGAGCGGCTTCGTGGTCAGCTGCAAGGCGGGCAACTATCCGCTGGCCGGTTAGCCGGTCGTGCTGTGACGCGAGCGCGGGGGGCCTTGGGCCCCCCGCTGTTTTTGGGTAAAGTGTGGGCTTCTTCATATGGAGGCAACATGAACCCGACTCTCGACCTTATTCTTGCCCATCGCTCCATTCGTCAATTCACCGCCGAGCCCATCAGCGAGGCCCAGCTCGACCAGATCCTGAGTGCGGCCCAGGCCGCCTCCAGCTCCAGTTTTCTGCAGGCCAACAGCATTATCCGGGTGACCGACAAGGCCCTGCGCAGCCAGCTTGCCGAACTGGCGGGGCATCAAGCCTATGTGGCCCAGGCCGCCGAGTTCCTGCTCTTTTGCGCCGATTATCATCGTCACTGCGAGGTGGTGCCGGACGCCCAGACCGGCTTTGTCGAGCAGTTGCTGATCGGCGCCATCGACGGTGCCTTGATGGCCCAGAATGCCCTGCTGGCAGCCCAATCCATGGGGCTTGGCGGTGTCTATATCGGCGGGATCCGCAACAACCCGGCTGCGGTGAGCGAGGCGGTGGGTCTGCCGCATCAGGTGATCCCGCTGTTCGGCCTCTGTCTCGGCCATCCGGCTCAGGCGCCTGAGCAAAAACCACGCTTGCCCCGCGCCCTGGTGGTGCATGAAAACCGCTATCAGGCCGAACTGGATCGGGAGCTGCTTGCCAGCTATGACCGACAGATCGAGGCTTATTACCAGTCCCGCAGCAGCAACAACAAGCAGCAGAGCTGGAGCGGCCAGATCCGGGGCATTCTTGGCAAGGAGGCGCGGCCCTTCATGCAGGATTTCCTGCGATCCCGGGGCTTCAGCCTCAAGTAATGAGCCCGATGGGCGATACTAAGGGGTAATGGCGGTGTCGCCAGCGCCGCGTGATCCCGGTTTTCCCCCGTGTTTGTGCCCACCTTGCGGCACAAATCGGGGGCAAGCCTTGCGGTGCGGACTACCTTAACTAGGTAAGCTGTTGTAGGATCACGCAATTGAATTGGGACAGGAGTTTGGACTTCCTATGATTTTAACCTTGGTATTGCTGTCTATTGGCGCACTCCTGTTTCTGGTCATCGCCTATAACGTGATGCAGCAATATAAGCAGAAGGCAGAGGCCGACAAGCGTCACGCCATCGCCCGCTACAAGTCGGTGGTGGATGAAACCGAAGAGATGCTGCTCAACGTCAACCTGGTGCCCTTCTCCAAGAACATAGTGCTGCTGTTGCAGCACAGGATCCTCGATGCCTATCGCGCCATCGCCCTGGTGATGCCCAATGCCCAGATCAAGCAGCGCATTGTCGACGTGCAGACCCAGATCAAGAACGTGCAGGAGAACTACAGCAGCCAGGATGAGGGGCATTTCAAGACCCCCGAATCGGATCGTCAGGCCATCCAGATGTTGCAGCTGGTCAAGAAGATGCGGGCCGTGCTGCGGGTCGAACACAACAAGGGCAAGATAGATCCGCAGGGCTTTGCCCAGGAGGATCGCCGCCTCGAGCTGATGCAGCTCAAGGTCAACATCGCCAACCTGGTGAAGCGAGCCATGGATGCCCAGATCCAGGGGCAATACGGCACCTGTCGCCAGCTCTACACCAAGGGGCTCTCTGCCCTTGCCAGCGTCGCGGATAAAGATCCCTACCTGATGGCGCGGGAAGAGGACATGCGCCAGGGGCTGGCCGGACTCGACGCCCATCTCCAAGAGCACAGCGAAAAAGAGCTGCAAAACATCAAGGACAAAGAGGCGGACGAACTGGACGTCTTGTTCCAACCCAAGAAGAAATGGTGATCATGTCACATCCACTCGATACCACACTGGGGCCGATGGCCCCATTTGTTTGCCAGCTGTTGACCGAGCTGGACGCACTTGCCATTCATCCCGCCGCCATCGAGGTCGACCACCTCTGCTATCGGGCCGCCACCCTGGTGGAGTACCAGACCCTGAAGGGGCTGCTGGCAACCCATGGCGACCTGCTGGTGGAGGGGATGATCGGCGGACGGCCCATCGCCACCTACCGCCTGCATCAACCTGTGCCCCATGCCCACGGCAGCGTGCCCTGCATCGAGCTGGCGGCGCCCAAACCCGGTCGCAGCCATCAGGCCGGGCTGGAACATATCGAGCTGGTGGTGCCTTCGCTGGACGCCTTGCTGACGGCCCATCCCGAGGTGGCCTTCAAGACCGGCAACCTGAATGATGAACGCAATCCCGACGTGGCGGTGATGCTGGCCTCTGGGCAGATCAAATTTCATCTGCGCACCTTGGCCGAGGTGATTGAAGAAGAGCTGGTGAGCGGCGCCGTGGTGCCGGTGCCTGCCGGCTACTACGACCAGGCTTGATGAGACGGGGCCGCTTGACTGGCCCCGTCTGGTATCAGGAATGGTGTCAGGGATGACAGATGCGGGGGCGGGCGGGGCGTCCCTTCAAATGGCCGAGCCAGAGGCTCAATCCCGCCGTGATGACCAGTACCAGCTCGATGCCGAGCACCAATCCCCCGAGTCCTCCCTGCTCCCAGAAGGGGTGAAGATAAAGTCCTCCCAGACTTGCCCCCAGATAGTAACCCACCAGATAGAGCGATGAGGCGAGCGCCCGGTTGTGCTCCACGTGCTGGCCGACCCAGGCGCTGGCACAGGCGTGGGCCAGAAAAAAGCCGAAACTCGAGATGAGCAGACCGGACAGGATGGCCCCGAGCGAGCCGCACAGCAGCAGGGCACTGCCGAGCGCCATCAGGGCTATGCCGACCAGCAGCAGACGTTGTGCCCCCCAGCGATGGGCGCAGCGCCCGCTGAGGGAGGAGGCCACCGTCCCCGACAGATAGGTCAGAAATAGCATGCCGAGCCACTGGGTCGGCATGGAGAAGGGGGGGCTGGCCAGCAGGAAGGTGAGGTAGCTGTATTGGTTCAGAAACACCATGAAGTTGAGGCCGCCGATGAGATAGGCCCCCACCAGCAGCGGGTTGCCGAGGTGGCTGGCGATGGCCTGGCGAAACTGGCCCGGCTTGGCGATGACGGGCACGAAACGGGTCTGGGCCGGCAGCAGCCAGATGACGAGGGGCAGCAGGGCCAGGCTGATGAGGCCGATGCCGAGAAAGGTGTGCTGCCAGTCGCCAAACCAGCCGGCCAGCAGGCCGCCGACCACCCGACCGGCGATGCCCCCCAGCGAGTTGGCGGCGATGTAGACCCCGACGGCGGAGAGCAGGGCCCGCTTGCTGAACTCTTCCCCCATGTAGGCGATGGCGGTGGCGGGCAGCCCCGCCAGCAGCACACCCTGCAGGATCCGCAACAGCAACAGCTGTTCAAACTGGCTGACCAGGCTAATGAGCAGGGAGATCAGGATGGCGCCGGCCAGGCTCCACAGCATGATCCGGCGCCGGCCGAAGCGATCCGCCAGCCGGGCGCAGACGAGCAGCGAGACGGCGAGCCCTGCGGTGCAGCCGGCCAGGGTCCAGCCGGCCGACAGCGAGCTGACGGAAAATACCTCGGCCAGCAGCGGCAGCAGGGGGTGGGTTTGATAGAGATTGAGAAACACCAGGAAGGAGCCCAGGCTGAGGGCCAGGGTGGCGCGGATCCATTCACGACTACCGACTTCGATCATATGCAATTGTCCTGACAGCTTTGTTGCAGGTTAGTGCGCGCCAGAGCATAAATATAATATATTTAAGTTATCCATCTGATAAACCAAATTGATATGGACCTCAAACAGCTCACCTATCTGCTGGCGGTGCGGGATGCCGGCTCCTTTACCAAGGCGGCCAACGGGTTGCACGTGGCACAGCCCGCCATCAGCATGGCCATAGCCAAGCTGGAGCAGCAGCTCGAGCTGCGCCTGTTCGACCGTCAGGATCGCAACGTGCGGCTCACCCCGGAAGGGGAGGTGCTCTGCCGCCATGCCGAGCGCCTGCTGCGTCAGATGCACCAGGCCGAGGCCGAGATGGCCGAACTCAAGGGACTGGAGCGCGGAGAAGTACGCATCGGCATCCCCTACATGATGGGCTCCTATTACTTCCCGCCGATCCTGATGGCTTTCAAGCACCGCTACCCCGGCCTCAAGATCCGGGTGGAGGAGGCGGGTACCCGCGAGCTGTTGAGCCGGATGGTGGACGGTTCGCTGGATCTCGCCATCCTCATCACCAGCGATCTGCCGCCGGCGCTGGAAGGGGCCCAGCTGCTGCGTGAAGAGATGCTGATGGTGGTGGGGGAGGAGCATCCGTTGCGTCAGGCCAGGAGTGTGTCGCTGAGCGAGTTCTTCAGCCAGGAGCTGGCGATGTTTCGCCGCGGTTTCTATCACCGCGAGCACATGGAAGCGCTGGCTCAGGGACTGGGCTGCGAGCCCGACATCGCCTTTGAGAGCAACCTCATCCCGCTGCTCAAGGCGGTGGTGAAGCAGGGCTTTGCGGTGACCACCTTCTTGCGGATGGCGCTGGACGAAGAGCCGGACCTGACCGGGATCCCGTTCGTACCCCCGATCTTTCTCGATCTCTGCGTGGCGTGGCGGCGGGGGGATCCGCTCTCCATGGCCAACCGGGCCTTGCGGGATTTTCTGCTGGCGCAGGCACAGCCATAAATGGCCAAGAAGGAAAGGCTATCAGGCAAAAGTTTGTTAGTATTAGTTCAAGTCGCCTTTAGAGCCTAACATCATGAAACTCCAACAATTGCGTTATATCGTTGAGGTTGCCAACCACAGACTGAACGTGTCGGCAACGGCAGAGAGTCTCTACACCTCTCAGCCAGGGATCAGCAAGCAGGTGCGCATGCTGGAAGATGAGCTGGGGATCCAGATTTTCGAGCGCAGCGGCAAACACCTGACCCAGATCACCCCGGCTGGACGGGACGTGATCAAGATTGCCAACGAGATCCTGGGTAAGGTGGAGAGCATCAAGTCGGTGGCGAGTCAGCACACTCATCCCGAACAGGGCACGCTCCATATCGCGACGACCCACACCCAGGCCCGTTATGCACTGCCTGACGTGATAAAAGGCTTCATCAAGCGCTTTCCCAAGGTCTCTCTGCACATGCATCAGGGCACGCCGACCCAGATCAGCGAAGCCGTGGTCAAGGGGCAGGCCGACTTTGCCATCGCCACCGAGGCGCTGCACCTGTACGAAGATCTCATCATGCTGCCCTGTTATCACTGGAACCGCAGCGTGATCGTCCCCAAGGGCCACCCGCTGACCCAGGTCGGCAAGCTCTCCATTGCCGACATCGCCCGCTTCCCGTTGGTGACCTATGTGTTCGGCTTTACCGGCCGCTCCGAGCTCGATACTGCCTTCAACCGGGCCGGTTTCGAGCCCAACATCGTCTTCACCGCCACCGATGCGGACGTGATCAAGACCTATGTCCGGCTGGGGGTGGGGATCGGCGTGATGGCGACCATGGCGCTGGATCCCCAGGTCGATACCGATCTGGTGGCCCTCGATGCCAGCCACCTGTTTGCCCACAGCACCACCAAGATCGGCTTTCGCAAGGGCTCCTTCCTGCGTACCTACATGTATGACTTCATGACCCGTTTTGCCCCGCATCTGACCCGGGACGTGGTGGAGCGTGCCATTGCCCTGCGCTCCAGCGATGACGTGGATGCCATGTTTGCCGATATCGAGCTGCCCATCCGCTAGCGCCGCGGCGATACGAGAGCAACAAAAAACGCCTCCCGATGGGAGGCGTTTTTCATGGCAACGAGCGGCGAGGCGGGATCACTTCTTGAACATGTGATCCAGCTTGCTGGCCTTGGTCGAGAGGTAGAACTCGTTGTGGGGATTGCGCCCTTCCTGCAGGGGCACCCGCTCCGCCACCGGAATGCCGAAGGATTCCATCGCCTTCATCTTGCGCGGGTTGTTGGTCATCAGCTTGAGGGATTTCACCTCCAGCTGCTTGAGCATGTCGGCGCAGATGGTGTAGTCGCGCATGTCGGCGGCAAAGCCGAGCGCCACGTTGGCTTCAACGGTGTCGGCGCCCTGATCCTGCAGATGATAGGCCCGGATCTTGTTGAGCAGGCCGATGCCGCGTCCTTCCTGACGCACGTACAGCAAGACGCCACGGCCCGCCTTGGCGATGTTTTCCAGTGCGGCTTGCAGCTGGAAGCCGCAGTCGCAACGCAGACTGAACAGGGCATCGCCGGTCAGGCACTCGGAGTGAATTCGGCCCAGCACCGGATCATCACCCGTGATATCGCCCATCACCAGCGCGGCGTGATCCTTGCCGGTGCCGGTTTCCTGAAAGCCGACCAGCGTGAAGGTGCCCCAGGGGGTTGGCAACTTGGATTTGGCCACGAGGGTAACGCTGCTCATAGGTTGCTCCTTACTACAGCTGCTTAAAAAAGGGCGGCCAGTTTAGCGCGCCTTGTCCGGAACAACCATAAGAACAAAACCTTGCACTGTTTAATGGCTTGCCCCGTTGTACACAAAGAGGACAGTTGCGACCGGTTTTGCGCAATTGTGTGTGCTGGCGACTGCCAGGCTCGGCACATTTGGGTATAATCGGCGCCCATTACCCCATCCCTCCCGGGATGTGTGCAACAAGTGTGCAGGAGAGACGTTATGCCGCAGATGGCCCCCGTGATGACAATTGATGGCCCAAGTGGTGCCGGCAAGGGCACCCTGTGCCAGTTGCTGGCGGAAAAACTGGGTTGGCACCTGCTCGACTCCGGCGCCATCTACCGGGTGCTGGCCCTGGCGGCCTTGCATCACGATGTCGAGCTCGATTCCGAAGCCGCGCTGGTCCCCCTGGCCGCCAATCTGGACGTGCAGTTCCAGGTCGATGCCGAGCAGGTGAAGGTCGTGCTGGAAGGAGAGGATGTTTCCCGTACCATTCGTACCGAGGAAGTGGGCAATGCCGCGAGCAAGATTGCCGCCTTCCCGCGGGTGCGCGAAGCCCTGCTGCGCCGTCAGCGCGCTTTTCGCCAGGCCCCCGGCCTCATCGCCGACGGTCGCGACATGGGCACCGTGGTTTTCCCCGAGGCGGAAGTGAAGATTTTCCTCGACGCCAGCGCCGAAGAACGGGCGGCTCGCCGCTATAAGCAGTTGCAAGATAAGGGCTTTGATGTTAACTTTGAGCGTCTTTTAACCGAGATTCGGGAACGTGACGATCGCGACAGAAATCGCGCCGTTGCCCCCCTGAAACCGGCAGAAGATGCTCTCGTGGTGGATTCAACCGCCATGTCCATAGACGAAGTGCTGGCAACGGTGCTCGCCTATGCGGAGCAACAACTCGGCGATGCCAGCGCAAGCTGACATCCGGTCGTCTGCACTATGGATGGCGCAGATTATTTAAAACAACCCCGCTTGTGCTGGATGACAAGTGGATGTTTCATTTGTGACATAAACAATGATCGAATCTTTTGCTCAACTCTTTGAAGAGTCCCTGAATGCCGTTGAAACCCGTCAAGGTTCCATCGTCAAGGGTACTGTCGTTGCTATCGAAAATGGTTTCGTACTGGTTGACGCCGGTCTGAAATCCGAGTCCGCTATCCCGGCTGAAGAATTCAAGAACGCCATGGGCGAGCTGGAAATCAACGTAGGCGACTCCGTTGACGTGGCTCTGGACTCTATCGAAGATGGTTTCGGCGAAACCAAGCTGTCCCGCGAAAAAGCCAAGCGCCACGAAGCCTGGCTGCAGCTTGAAAAAGCTTACGAAGAGCAAGCTACCGTTATCGGTATCATCAACGGCAAGGTCAAGGGTGGTTTCACCGTTGAACTGAACGGCATCCGTGCCTTCCTGCCGGGTTCTCTGGTTGACGTGCGTCCGATCCGTGACACCGCTCACCTGGAAAACAAAGAACTCGAGTTCAAAGTCATCAAGCTGGACCAGAAGCGCAACAACGTTGTTGTTTCCCGTCGTGCCGTGATCGAGACCGAGAACACCTCCGAGCGCGAAAGCCTGCTGGCTAACCTGCAAGAAGGTCAAGAAGTTAAGGGTATCGTCAAGAACCTGACCGACTACGGTGCATTCGTAGATCTGGGCGGTGTTGACGGCCTGCTGCACATCACCGACATGGCGTGGAAGCGCGTTAAGCATCCTTCCGAAATCGTCAATGTTGGCGACGAGATCGCAGTCAAGGTTCTGAAGTTCGACCGCGAGCGTACCCGTGTATCCCTGGGTCTGAAGCAGCTGGGCGAAGATCCCTGGGTTGCTATCGCCAAGCGTTACCCGGAGACCACCCGTCTGTCTGGCCGCGTGACCAACCTGACCGACTACGGCTGCTTCGTTGAAATCGAAGAGGGCGTTGAAGGCCTGGTACACGTATCCGAGATGGATTGGACCAACAAGAACATCCACCCGTCCAAGGTTGTTAACGTTGGCGACGTGGTTGACGTGATGGTTCTGGACATCGACGAAGAGCGTCGTCGTATCTCCCTGGGTCTGAAGCAGTGCAAATCCAACCCGTGGCAGCTGTTTGCCGAAACCCACGCCAAGGGCGACCGTGTTTCCGGCAAGATCAAGTCCATCACTGACTTCGGTATCTTCATCGGTCTGGACGGCGGCATTGACGGCCTGGTTCACCTGTCTGACATCTCCTGGAACAACCAGGGTGAAGAAGCAGTTCGTGAATTCAAGAAAGGCGACGAAATCGAAGCCGTTGTTCTGCAAGTTGACCCGGAGCGTGAGCGCATCTCCCTGGGCGTCAAGCAGATCGAAGAAGATCCGTTCAATAAGTACCTGTCTGACAACAAGAAAGGTGCTATTGTGAAGGGTAAGGTTACCGAGGTTGATGCCAAGGGTGCCGTGATCGAACTGGCTGACGGCGTAGAAGGCTACTTGCGTGCCTCCGACGCTGCTCGTGACCGCGTAGAAGACGCCACTCTGGTGCTGTCTGTTGGTGACGAAGTTGAAGCTAAATTCATGGGCGTTGATCGCAAGAACCGCACCGTGAGCCTGTCTGTCCGTGCCAAGGACGAGGCTGACGAGCGTGTTGCCATCGACAACCTGAACCAACAAGAAGAAGTTGTGTTCAGCAATGCCATGGCTGAAGCGTTCAAAGCCGCCAAGGGTGAATAATCCTTGATGCAAGAAAAGGGCGGCGTGTCACGCCGCCCTTTTTTATCTTGGCGTAATGAATATTGCATGTGATCGGGGAAGGAGATTTAACGTTATGACCAAATCAGATCTCATCGAACAATTGGCTGCCAGCCGCATGCATATGCCGGCCAAAGATGTCGAAGCCGCCATCAAGGAGATCCTTGAGCAGATGGCGTCGACTTTGCAAAACGGCGACCGGATTGAAATCCGCGGATTTGGAAGTTTTTCACTGCACTATCGTGCACCCCGTGTGGGCCGCAACCCCAAGACCGGGGACAAGGTTGAATTGACCGGGAAATATGTTCCGCATTTCAAGCCCGGCAAAGAGTTACGCGAGCGCGTGAACATCATCGAATAATGCAGAAAATGGCATACCTGGGTATGCCTTTTTTGTTTTTACGGTTTCTATTGTGGCAATTGTCCGGTTTTGCCAAGTCTTTTCCCATTCGCTCTAGAGTCTGCCGGTGATTTTAAGGATAATCAGCCTCTCATTAGCTACTGACAGGGAGCTCCTATGAAGCGTATCTTGGCCCTCATTCCACTGGTGCTGGTGTTTATCCTGACGCTGGCCATCGGTTCGCAAAATGGCCAGCTGGTGCAGTTCAATTATCTGATTGCCCAAGGGGAGTTCTCGCTCTCCATGTTGCTGGGATTCTTCTTTGGTGGTGGCTTCCTGCTGGGCTGGCTGGTCTTCGGTTTGCTGTTCTTGCGCCTCAAGATGCAAAATCGCACCCTCAATCGCACCATGCGCCGTCAATCCCGTGAATTGGAGCTGGCCCGAACGGCTGCCAAGGAATAATGTCCCTCGATGCTTGAACTGCTTTTCCTGCTGTTGCCCATTGCCGCCGGCTACGGCTGGTATATGGGGCGCAGGAGTGTTCGCCAGGACACCCAGAAACAGAGTAACCAGTTTTCCCGCCAGTATGTGGCGGGTCTCAATTATTTGCTGTCCGACGAATCCGACAAGGCGGTGGATCTCTTTATCCAGCTGCTGGAAGTGGACAGCGAGACCATCGAAACCCACCTCTCTCTCGGCAACCTGTTCCGTCAACGGGGTGAGGTAGACCGGGCCATTAAGATCCACCAGAACCTCATTACCCGCCAGCTCACCATGGAGCAGCGTCAGCTCGCCCTGCAGGAGCTGGCGCGGGACTTCCTCGCCGCCGGCCTGCTCGATCGGGCCGAGAAGTTGTGGCTCGAGCTCACCGAAGACGGGGACTATGAGGAGACGGCGCTGGCCCAGTTGCAGCTTATATATCAGCAGTTGCGTGATTGGGAGAAGGCGATCGCGGTGAGCGAGCGGCTGCAAAAATTCCAGGGCAAGAAGCTGGCTCCCACCATTGCCCATTACCAGTGCGAGCTGGCCGACATGGCCCTGCGCGAAGAGAATCGCAAGCAGGCCCAGCTGCGTTTTCGCAAGGCCCTGACTGCCGATGGCAACTGTGTGCGTGCCTCGCTCGGCCTCGGCTGGCTGGCCAAGGGGGAGGGCGATCCCCGCCAGGCGGCCCGCGAGTTTGAGCGGGTGCTGACCCAGGACATCGATTTCGCGAGCGAAGTGCTGGAACCCCTGTGTGAGAGCCTGGAGCTGTGCGGCGAGGAGGCGCGTATCCCCGAGCTGCTCGGCCAGGCCCAGGAGGCGAGGGCCGGCTTCCCGGTCACCTTGCGGCTGGCCGATTATGTAGAGCGCCACAACGGGCGCGAGGCAGCCTCCGAGCTGGTGCTGCGCCAGCTGCGGCGCACGCCGTCGCTGCGCGGCTTCCAGCACCTGATGGCGCTGCAGTTGCGTGGTGCTGAAGAGGGGCAGGCCAAGGAGAGCCTGACCATGCTCAAGGCGCTGGTCGACGAGCAGATCAAGATCAAGTCCACCCACAAGTGCCGGCAGTGCGGGTTTGCCACCCACTCCCTGTTCTGGCAGTGCCCCTCCTGCCGCCAGTGGGGAGCCATCAAGCCGATCCGCGGTCTGGACGGGGAGTAAGAGCCACAACAATGTCATTAACCAGGCCCCTGCGGCCTGGTTTTTTCAGGCCGGGCCGGACTCGCTCCGGACGGCGCATAACCATCGATAGGAAGTGAGATGCTAGATCCCAAAGTACTGGTTGCGCTGGATTATCAGCACGAGGCCGATGCCTTCGCCTTCATTGAACGTATCTCCCCGGCCCAGTGCCGTCTCAAGGTAGGCAAGGAGATGTTTACCCTGTTTGGCCCCCAGTTCGTGCGTCAGCTGGTTGCCAAGGGGTTCGATGTCTTTCTGGATCTGAAGTTTCACGACATTCCCAACACCGTCGCCAAGGCAGTCGCCGCCAGTGCCGAACTCGGCGTCTGGATGGTGAACGTGCACGCCAGCGGTGGCGAGCGGATGATGCGGGCCGCCAAGGAGGCGCTGCTGCCTTATGGTGACAAGGCGCCGTTGCTTATCGGGGTGACCGTGCTGACCAGCATGGAGCAGTCCGACATGGCGCCGCTGGGTCTTGATGTGACGCCGGCTGAGCAGGTGATCCGGCTGGCCAAATTGACCAGGGACGCCGGGTTGGACGGGGTGGTCTGCTCCGCCAACGAAGCGCGTGAGCTCAAGGCGCTGCTCGGTGACGAATTCAAGTTGGTGACGCCGGGGATCCGCCCCACCGGTTCGGCCGCCGGGGATCAGCGCCGGGTCATGACGCCGCTGGCGGCGGTGGAGGCGGGTGCCGACTATCTGGTGATTGGCCGCCCCATCACCCAGGCGGCCGATCCTGCCGCCATGCTGGCCGGCATCAACGCAGAGCTGGCGGGTCGCTGATAAAAAAAGAGAATGCCGGCCCGATGGGGCCGGCATTGCATCCGGTGCAGGCTCACTCCTTGACGGCGTGGGGGCGCAAGGTGACCGGCAGCAGGCCGAGCAACAGGCCGGCGCCCGAGCCAATCAGATGTGATTCAATGTGTACCCTGGCCCCGATGAGGGCGGACACCGGACTTTCCCCCGCACTGTAGAAATCCACCCCAAGCTTGATCGCTACCCCTGCCAGCATCAACCAGCCGGAGTGGCGGCGATAGCGAATATCCTGCAGCGCGCCCCACACGAACAGGCCGTGCAGCGCTCCCGACAGCCCCATGTACCACTGGGTCTGCGGACACCACCACCAGATGCCGAGCCCGACGGCGCTCCCCAGCAGCAGCAGCAGCAGCGGCAGGCGACAGCCTGTCAGGTATTCGCGAAACAGGCTGTAGAGCACGCACAGCCCGCTCAGGTTGAGCAGTAGGTGCCACAGATTGGTGTGGGCCAGATTGCCTGTTATGATGCGCCACCCTTCACCCTGGGCTATCAGGGTGCGATCGAAGGAGAGCTGGTGATTTGGCACGGTGAAAAAGAGCAGCAAACTGGCGAGTGAAAGCGTGATGACCCAGAGCAATCCTGATTTTTCTGACAACATGAAACAGTCCGACGACAACAAGAGTCGATACTGTACACGTTGCACCAGAGCCCTCAAAGCCTGTCTGTGCGATTATATTCGACCGGTTTCACCCCATGCGCCCCTGCACATCCTGCAGCATCCGGGGGAGGTGGGTCATCCCAAGGGGACTGCCGTCCTCTTGGCCGCCTCGCTGGCGCAGGCCCGTCTGCATGTGGGTGAACAGGTGGCCGACGTCCCCGAGCTGGCGGCCTTGTTGGCCGATCCCGCGCTGCAGTGTTATCTGCTGTGGCCGGATGAGGAGGCCATCACCCTTGCCGAGGTGCGAGAACGGGAGACGGCCGAGCCGGCTCGCCGAGTCTGTTTTCTGCTGCTCGATGGCACCTGGCGCAAGGCCTACCGGATGCTGCACAGCAACCCCGAGTTGCAGCAGTTGCCGCGAATTGGGCTGGATGCCGTCGCGGGACAGTACTCCATTCGCAAGAAGCCGTTTCCAGAGGCGCTCTCGACCCTGGAAGCGGGCTACCATCTGTTGTCCCAGTGGGAGGGCGCACCCGATCGCTTCGCCCCGCTGATGACCCTTTTTACCCATTTGAACCGGCAGTGGCATGATTTTGCCCAGGGCCGACGCAGTTGAACTGCCCAGAGGAGTGACATACGTGAAAAAAGCCGTCGTGGTATTCAGTGGTGGTCAGGACAGCACCACCTGCCTGGTCCAGGCCTTGTCCCGTTATGACGAGGTGCACGCCATCACCTTTGATTATGGCCAGCGCCATAGTGAAGAGATAGAGACGGCGCGCCGTCTGGCCAACCGGCTCGGCATCGCCGCCCACAAGGTGATGGACGTGACCATGCTGGGGGAGCTTGCCATCTCGGCCCTGACCCGGGACGAGATCCCGGTGAGCTTCGAGCTGCAGGAGAATGGCCTGCCCAATACCTTCGTGCCGGGCCGCAACATCCTGTTTTTGACCCTGGCCGCCATCTACGCCTATCAGGTGGGCGCCGAGGCGGTGATCACCGGGGTGTGCGAGACCGATTTCTCCGGTTACCCCGATTGCCGCGACGAGTTCGTCAAGGCGCTCAATCAGGCCGTCTCGCTGGGGCTGGATCGCGCCATCCGCTTCGAGACCCCGCTGATGTGGCTCGACAAGGCCGAGACCTGGGCGCTGGCGGACCACTACGGCCACCTCGATACCGTGCGCCAGCAGACGCTCACCTGCTACAACGGCATTGCCGGCGATGGTTGCGGCGCCTGTCCGGCCTGCGATCTGCGCAGCCGCGGCCTGCAGCAGTATCTGGCCGACAAGGCGGGCGTGGTGGCGCGTCTGCATCAAAAAACCGGGCTCGGTGAGAAAAGCGGATGCTGAGCCTGCGTCTCGGCCATGCTTGGGGTATAATCCGCGACTTTTGCAACCAGCCGTGACCAAGATGCACTACCCAATCAACGAGATATTCCAGACCATCCAGGGGGAGGGGGTCTTCACCGGCCTGCCCGCCATTTTCGTTCGCCTGCAGGGTTGCCCGGTGGGATGCCCCTGGTGCGATACCCGTCATACCTGGGTGGTCGATCCTGCTCGTGAAGTGGGCGTGCAGGCGGTGCTCGACTGCTCCAACGAATCCGATGGCTGGAGCAAGATGAGCACGGAGCAGATCCTGGCCAGCTTCCAGCAACTTGGTTATCAGGCGCGTCACGTGGTGATCACCGGAGGCGAACCCTGCCTCTATGACCTGCAGGATCTCTCTACCGCCCTCATTGCGGCAGGCTATCAGGTGCAGATTGAAACCAGTGGTACCAGCGAGATCAAGACCCATGAGCAGACCTGGGTCACCGTATCCCCCAAGATCAATATGAAGGGTGGGTTGCCGGTGCTGGTCTCTGCCCTCGAGCGCGCCAACGAGATCAAGCATCCGGTGGCCACCGAGCGCCACGTGGAGGAGCTGGATGCGCTGCTGGCCACCGCTCGTCTGCGCGACGACGTGGTGATTGCACTGCAACCCATCAGCCAGAAACCCAGGGCGACCCAGCTGGCCATGGCAACCTGCATTGCCCGCAATTGGCGACTCTCCATCCAGACCCACAAATATCTGGATATCGATTGAAATGGAGTGGTTGTCCGACGAGCGGGTCTTGCTGTCGCTGGCCAACAAGATGCCGTACGGCAAATATCGGGGGCGGCGCATCATCGATATTCCGGAGCCTTATCTGGTGTGGCTGGCCCGTACCGGTTTCCCGGCCGGATCACTCGGTCAAACGCTGGCGCTTGCCTATGAAATCAAGCTCAACGGGCTGGAATCCATGATTGTTCCCATTATTAACAGGATGTCGGTATGAGGATATATACGAGGCAGGGCGACAAGGGCATGACTCGGCTGGCCGATGGCGTGCAATTGGCCAAAGACGATATGCGTGTAGAAACCTATGGCTATATCGATGAATTAAATTCTCATATAGGTCTTCTTATTGCCGAGGTGCCCGCAGCGGAAACCGGATTATTG
Source organism: Aeromonas dhakensis (assembly GCF_002285935.1). NCBI lineage: Bacteria > Pseudomonadati > Pseudomonadota > Gammaproteobacteria > Aeromonadales > Aeromonadaceae > Aeromonas > Aeromonas dhakensis. The sequence goes on along the minus strand of NZ_CP023141.1, from coordinate 3,649,006 downwards.
GCAGACCTGTTATTGCTGCAACAGGAATTGTTCGATCTTGGCGGGGAACTGGCATTTTCCAGTGACGCTCAGGAGGCCGCCATCTGGCAGGTGAATAACGAGTGGACCCTGCGACTGGAACAACAGATCGATGCCTACAGCGCCAATTTGCCGCTGCTGCGCAATTTCATTCTGCCCAGCGGCTCCCGGGCGGCGGCGCAAGCCCATGTGGTGCGCACCCTGACCCGGCGCTGCGAGCGTCTGCTGCTGACTTTGGGCCGCAGCGAGCAGCTCAACCCGGCCATTCTGCCCTACATGAACAGGCTGAGTGACTGGTTCTTCACCATTGCCCGCTACCTGCTGGCCTGTACCGCGACGCCCGAAGTGCTCTGGGTCAAGGCGGCAGAGCGGGGCTGACGGCAGGCCGCAGGCAATAAAAAACCTCGCAAGGCGAGGTTTTTTTATTGAGCCTATTCTGCTTTATCAGATGGCAAAGTCTTCGACGGATTTACCTTCGGCGACCGCCTTGGCAATCACGGACGGCATGCGACCCTGACCGGTCCAGGTTTTTTCCACGCCGTTGTCCATATAGCGATATTTGGCCGGACGAGGGGCACGTTTGCTCTTGGTCGCCTTGGCCGGTTCGGCTGCGACTGTGCCAACCAGTTCTGCCGGATCAATACCGGCGGCTTTCAGCATTTCGGCATATTCATTAATTTTGCGCTGATGTTCTTCACGAGCCTGACGCTCGGCGGCTTCATCCTGCTGGCGTTCGCCGACGATCGCGGAGAGCTTTTCCAGGCCTTCTTCCAATTGTTCCAGCGTCAGCTCACGGCAAGCGGCGCGCAGGCTACGGATATTCAGCAGTACTTTCAAAAATTCGTTCATAGTGTTCACCACGCGAGCAAAAGAGTGAATTAAATAAAAATAGTTATTTTGGCTAATTTATACGGCCGTTCGGGATTAAGTCAAGCGAGTCGAATTAATAAATTCATGCCTGGAATTAAGTAATGCAATTGAATTCAGGCCCGATTCAGCAATATTGGCCAGTGGCATACTCGACTGAGTTCCAAGTAGATGAAAATAGCGACAAAATCATAATGTTTGCACCATTTGACTACCTCTTTGCCCTTTTGATCTGGCTTGTTTGGGGATTTAATCAAAAAACTTGCTATAACGTGTCGGCACGATAAAATGTGCCTCGAATACCTTTAAGTAGAGGCGCGCTGCCTATGACTACTTGTGCGGAGGGTGATGCCGATGATGCACAAGGAAAGGAGTCAGCGCCGAAGTGGCCAGGCCATCATACCGGGCTGCTGGTTCTGCATCTAATAGGTGCAGGACTGCCATAGTCATCCACTATGGAGCGCTACCTGAAGGGGCTGAGGAGTATTACCTCCCCATGGGTTTTGTTTCTTTATCCTCTCGGTAGATCTCCACCTGCTGTCTTTAGGTGCAAAGAGATCATGGACATCGTTCACTACGCCGACTCCGGTTGGTCAATCATTCCCCCTCTGCTGGCCGTCGCACTGGCGATCCTCACCCGCCGTGTGCTGCTGTCGCTGGGCGTCGGTATCGTTACCGGCAGCCTGCTGCTGAACCAGTTTTCTCCCCTCGACTCCCTGCATTACATGCTGAACACAGTGCTCAAGATCTTCTGGGTCGACGGGGCGCTCAACCGTGACAACATCAATATGCTGCTGTTCATGCTGCTGCTGGGCGGCCTCATCAGCCTGATGAGCGTCTCCGGCGCGACCCGGGCGTTTGCCGAGTGGGCCGCCAAGCGTGCCAGGACCCGCAAGGGGGCCAAGGCGCTTACCGGCATGATGGTGTTTGCTTTCTTCATCGACGACTTCTTCCACAGCCTGTCGGTGGGGGCCATCTGCCGTCCGGTCACCGACCGCTTCCAGATCTCCCGCGCCAAGCTGGCCTACTTGCTGGACTCCACCGCGGCGCCGGTCTGCGTGCTGATGCCCATCTCCTCCTGGGGGGCCTACATCATCGCCCTGGTGGGCGGCATCATGACGGCTCACGGCATCACCGGGCAGAGCCCCATCTCAGCCTTCGTCGAGATGATCCCGATGAACCTCTATGCGGTGTTTACCCTCATCATGGTGCTGGTGGTGATCGCGTTTCAGCTGGATATCGGTCCGATGCGCCAGCACGAGCAGTGGGCGCTGGAAGGCAAGCTGTGGGATGAGTCCAAAGGCCGCCCCATCGGTCTGGACATGGAGAGCCCGGAGGAGAGCAACGGCGGCATGATCGACATGGTGCTGCCGATCCTGACCCTGACCGCGGCCACCGTCTACTTCATGATCGACTCCGGCGCTGCCGTGCTGGCCGCCAATGGCGAGCCGTTCAGCGTGCTCGGTTCGTTCGAAAATACCAACGTGGGTTCCTCCCTGGTCTACGGCGCCCTGTGCAGCCTGGTGGTTTCCATCGGTCTGGCCATGCGTCTGAAGCTCGGTGCCAAGAACTGGCTCAAGGCCGCGCCGCAAGGGGTGATGGCCATGCTGCCGGCCATCAACATCCTGCTGTTTGCCTGGACCATTGGCGCCGTGGTGCGCGATGTGGAGACCGGCAAGTACCTGGCCTCCCTGGCCAACGGCAATCTGCCGGTGGAAGTGCTGCCGGCCGTGGTGTTCGTGCTCTCCTGCGCCATGGCGTTTGCCACCGGCACCAGCTGGGGCACCTTCGGCATCATGCTGCCGCTGGCGGGTGACATGGCGGCTGCCAGCGATGCGGCCCTGATGTTGCCGATGCTGGCCGCCGTGCTGGCGGGGTCGGTGTTCGGGGATCACAGCTCGCCCATCTCCAGCACCAGTATCCTGTCGGCCACCGGTGCCGGCTGCCATCACATCGATCACGTGATGACCCAGCTGCCCTATGCCCTGGCCATCGCCTTCGGCGCCGCCCTCGGTTATCTGGTGATGGGGCTGATGCACTCGGTGCTGGCGGGTTTCAGCGTGAGCGCCCTCTGGTTCGTCATCTTCTCCAGCTACCATTTGCGCAAGGCAAGGTCCCAGGCGGACCTGGCTGTTGCTTAAAACGTACAAGGGGCCGCAAGGCCCCTTGGTTTTGTTAGGGGCTTTGGTTAGCATGCGCCCCATAAATTCAGTTTCGGAACAGTATCATGGCTTCACTGCACTACAAGTTTGCCACCATGAATTCAGGCAAATCGACCCAGCTCATTCAGGCGCACTTCAACTATCTGGAGCGGGGCATGCATCCCTTGGCCATGACACCCGCCATCGACGACCGCTTCGGGGTCGGGGTGATCAGCGCCCGGGTGGGGTTGGAGCTGAAAGTCGAAGTGTTCAGAGAGCGCTGTGATCTGTTCGAGATGGTGAAAGCCCGTCATGCCGAGAAGCGTATCGATGTGTTCATCGTCGATGAGGCCCAGTTCCTGACCAGGGAGCAGGTCTATCAGCTGGCCCGTATCGTCGACGAGCAGGACATTCCGGTGATCGCCTACGGCCTCAAGACCGATTTTCGCGGCGAGCTGTTTCCCGGCTCCTATCACCTGCTCTGTCTGGCCGACAAGTTCGAGGAGCTCAAAAGCATCTGCTGGTGCGGCAACAAGGCGCACATGAACTCCCGGGTCAACGAAGCAGGCCAGGTGATGCGAGATGGCGAGCAGGTGGAGATCGGCGGCAACGATCGCTATGTCTCCCTGTGCCGCAAGCACTACCTGGAAGGGCGGGCCTTCAAATAACCCGCGGCTGATGGGGATAACATGAACAAGCAAGGCGCCAATCTGGCGCCTTGCTTGTTTCTGGCGGTTCAGTCGATCTCGATATCGACCGGGGCGATGATGGGATCGGCCACCGGCAGGCGGTGGAACAGCTGGCGAAAGTGCTGCTGTACCCGGCCGATATCCACCAGCGACATGCCGGAGGCGAAGCCGAACCAGACGTAGAGACCGGTGAGATCGCGAAACATGGGGGGCAGATAGCGCGGAGCGTCGATAAGCCCCTCCAGGTAGTGCTGATAGAGCACCGGGATGTCGTCCAGGGTCACCTTGCCGACAAACAGCATGGGCAGGATCTCGGGGACCCCCTCCAGCACGGCGCTGCGGATGAAGTTGACCGTCTCCACATAACCCTTCACGTAGGAGAGATCCTTGGTGAAGCAGGCGCCCCCCTCGACCATGCCGCCGCGAAACACCCGCTGGGTGATCTTGTAGGCGTCGTGCTCGCTGGCACCTTGGCCGACGAAATGGCGGAACACCTCGATGAAGTCGGCGCCGCGCTCCGCCATATCGATGGCCATCACCCGATCCGAGATGCGCTTGGCCCTGTCCGGAAAGGAGCTGAAGGTGAGGGTCTCTATCAGCACCGCCAACCCCTCCTGACAGGCAGTGATGCGCGGCGAGCCGGCACTGAGCCAGGTGGCATAGGGTTGCTGACGCCCGTTGAGGGTTGTGCCCACATGCACCCAGCCCTCATGGACCTCCAGCACTTGCAGGTCGAGCTCGGAGAAGCAGGCGTGGGAGTTGAGCTTGATGTAATCGCCGCCGGCCGCGGCATCGGAGACGATGCCATCGCTCAGCTTGACCTGTACTGTGCCGTCACTGAAGTAGTTCGACAGCTTGCCCTGCAACCTGGCCACCGCCGCTTCCCCCTCGAACTCCTTGGGGTAGGGGCGCACCAGGTGGCGGGCGCCGGGCAGGGAGAAGATGTCGCACAGCCTGGCCCCCAGCTCCTTGAGGGTCTTGCGATCGCCGCGCAGGTGATCGCCGGCCGAGCCGTAGAGCAGCCGGCTGTAGCGCAGAAAGTCCGGTTGCCCGCGCTGGCGCAGCATCTCGATGACCACCATGTATTGATCCACCGTCTCCTGCAGGATGCGGCCAAGCTCATCCTGGGGACCGAGCCGGCGCCGGATCCTGTCCCGCAGCTCCTTGAGCTCCAGGTACTTGTTGCGGGGATCGAAGCCGAGGGGAAGGCCATCATAGAAGGCCTTGTCGACGGCCGGCAGCGTGCGCCCTCCGCTGGCCAGAAAGTCGGCCTGCAGGTGACGGGGCCATTTGATGGCATCCAGAATGCGGATGGGCTTTTGCAGGATCAAGAGTTCATCCGAGAGGGACTTCAGATGCAGACGGTACTTTTCTTGGATGGTCATTTAGCCCCCTGTGGGGCGAGTGTGGCGCTGGAATGGGCTGAGTATATGCAGGCTGCTTGCCAAAAAGAAGCGAGGGCCGTGCTTATCCGGCCAGTGCGCTTTTGGTTGCCTGAAAATTGGTTTAGACTGCGCCCCTTGATCCCAATTGTGTCGTGGAAATGATGAATATCCCCAGCTCCGAAATGATAATGCGTTGGTTGCAGCAGGCTCGTATCGAGCACTATGTCTGTGATCAGTGCCATGGTATCCACATCGTCTCCCTGCAGTCCGTCGAGGGCATCCAGGAGAGCCGGATCTTCGTCGAAGAGGAAGGGGTGCTGTTTTCATCCGAGCTGGAGGTGCGTCCCTCCGCTTTGCTGCCGCTGGTGGCCGAGCTGGGGCGCCTCAACATGCAGTACCCGTCGCTCAAGGTGTTCCTCGACATCATCGATGACAACCTGCCGCGGCTGGTGGTAGGGCATACCGTCTTTACCAAGGCGGGGCTCTCCGTCGAGCAGTTCCTGCTGTTTGTGGAAAGCACCATAGCCGCGACCCATGAAGTGGTCTCCGAATGCGAGCGGTTGGGCTTCCTGAATCTGCCGGAGATCCAGGTTGCACCGGAGTCTGTGCACTGATTTGTGCGTTAAATGTTCGAACGGTTCGCCTGATGCAAAAAGCCGTTGACGCCGGCGGGGCTTTCCCCTAAATTACGCCCCGTTCCAGCGCAACGGCGCAACGAACTAGGTGCTGGCTGAGCACGTTAAACAACAGACCAAAATTTGGTGAGGTGACCGAGAGGCTGCCCACCGACGAAGTCGGCAAGATGCACGCGCAGCGTGCTCCGAAAGCCACTTCAAGAAGTAAAAATTTGGTGAGGTGTCCGAGTGGCTGAAGGAGCACGCCTGGAAAGTGTGTATACGGCAACGTATCGAGGGTTCGAATCCCTCCCTCACCGCCAAATTTTAAAGAACCGACCTGATGGTCGGTTTTTTTGCTTTGGGGAAGAATTATCCGCTCATGTCGAAGAGGGAGGGTGAGAACCCTCGCCGGGTTCGAGCAGAGCAGCTTGCTGCGATGAACGGCCGCAGGCCGCCCCGAAGGGGTGAGCCACGCAGTGGCGAATCATCCCTCCCTCACCGCCAAATAAAGCAAAATGCCCCGTCTTGCGACGGGGCATTTTGCTTTATTCGATGATGGGCGGCTCGGTTCGGATCCTGGTTCGACAGGCGGGCAGGATAGCCCGCATGGACGGCCAGAGGTCGCCCGCAGGGCGAGCGCTAGGGACGGCGCGAGTCAATCCCGACCCATCCTCAGATGTTAAAACCGACCCGATGGTCGGTTTTTTGCTTTGCGGGATAGGTTGTCGTCTCCTGCTGTCTTCACAGTTTCTCCATCATCCATAGCCAGGTTGTCTCGACGGGCAGCCGGGCCCCCAGTGTTTCCCATTGTCAACGTACAGCTCAGTTACCATCACACCCGTGCGGGTTATCAGGTTGAAATAAGTTCTGATTTGCGCAATGCATTGCGGGATTTTTAGTTTCTTATTCTGTATGTGCAACTTTGTCTGGATGAATATGTTGAATGCGCAACTTGTTGCGTTATTGCGATAATGGCTTGATTGGTAATTGACTCAAACTATTGTTTTAAAACAATAAAATTAATTGGCATGGTCACTGCTAACGGATTCGGTCGAGTGTCATTACCGTTCAACCAATCAGGAGCAATTCCATGCCAACTCCATGTTATATCAGCATCGAAGGTAAAACTCAGGGCAACATCACCGCCGGTGCTTTCACCTCCGATTCCGTCGGCAACATCTTCGTGCAGGGCCACGAAGACGAGATGCTGGTGCAAGAGTTCCAGCACGTCGTCACCGTACCGACCGATCCGCAATCCGGTCAGCCTGCTGGTCAGCGTGTCCACAAGCCGTTCAAGTTCACCGTTGCGCTGAACAAGGCCGTGCCGCTGATGTACAACGCGCTGGCTTCCGGCGAGATGCTGCCGAAAGTGACCCTGAAGTGGTACCGCACCTCCGTCGAGGGCAAGCAGGAGCACTTCTTCTCTACCGTGCTGACCGACGCCACCATCGTCGACATCGACTGCCAGATGCCACACTGCCAGGATCCGGCGAAGTCTGACTTCACCCAGCTGATCCAGGTCTCCATGGCCTATCGCAAGATCGATTGGGAGCACACCGTTGCCGGCACCTCCGGTGCGGACGACTGGCGCGCGCCGATCGAAGCGTAATTCTCAGTCAAAGGGCACTGCTTGCGGTGCCCTTTTGCCGTTTCTGGCATTTCCCGCTTCGTTTCAATACACGCGTTTTTTCTTTTGCCCGTTTGCTTGAGGTGAGGGGGCACAAGAAAAAAATCCGAGTTTACGTCTTGCCGCACGCCGTCAAGGGCGTGCGGTAGCCATGGTGTCAGAAAAACCAGGGCGAAGGCGGATCTCTCACACGGCTTGAAGTGCCCCGCCTGATGGGGCTGCACGATATCTCAGGGGCGAGCAACGATGGCAGACAGCACAGGATTACAATTTACCGTCAAGGTGGGGGCCCTGCCCGAGAGCACCTTCGTGGTGGCCGAGTTTGCGCTGGATGAAGCGCTCAACCGGCCGTTCAACCTGCGCCTTGAGCTGGCAAGCGCCCAGCCCGACATCGACTTTGGCGACGTGCTGGACCAGCCCTGCGAGTTGCTGGTGTGGTACAACGGCGAGCTGCAGCGCCGGGTCTGCGGGGTGGTCAGTGACTTCGCGCAGGGTGACAGCGGCTTTCGCCGCACCCGCTATCAGCTCATGGTGCAGCCGGCGCTGTGGCGTCTCTCTTTGCGCCAGAACTCCCGCATCTTCCAGGCGCAGAAGCCCGATGAAATCCTCTCCATCCTGTTGCAAGAGCACGGCATCACCGACTACGCCTTTGCCCTGAAAAACGAGCATGCCAAGCGGGAATACTGCGTTCAGTACCGGGAGAGCGACCTCGATTTCGTGAACCGCCTCGCCGCCGAAGAGGGGATGTTCTACTTCCACGAGTTTGAAGCGGGCAAGCACCGCATCGTGTTTGCCGACGACGCGGCGGCATTGACTCAAGGCCCGGAGCTCTTCTTCAACCTCGGCAACCGTTCCCTTGAGCAAGGCCCCTATGTCCGCCAATTCCACTACCGGGAGGCGGTGCGCTCCTCGGATGTGGAGCTCAAAGACTACAGCTTCAAGACCCCGGCTTATGGCCTCTCCCACAAAAAGCAGGGCGCAGAGCTCGAGCATCAACGGGATACCTACCAGCACTTCGACTACCCGGGTCGCTACAAGCAGGATGGCAGCGGCAAGGCGTTTGCCCAGCACCGGCTGGATGCGCTGCGCAACGATGCGGTGGCGGGCAGCGGCAAGTCGAACAGCGCGGCCTTGCTGCCGGGCCAGACGTTTTCACTCACCGAACACCCCAACGGCAGCCTCAACACCGACTGGCAAATTGTGCACATCCAGCATACCGGCTTGCAGCCGCAGGCGCTGGAAGAGGAGGGTGGCAGCGGCCCGACCGTCTATCACAACGAATTTGGCGTGGTGAAGGCGAACACCACCTGGCGGGCGCGCATCGGCAGCCCGGAGGCCCCTCACAAACCGATGGTGGATGGCCCGCAAATTGCCGTGGTGGTGGGGCCCGAAGGGGAGGAGATTTACTGCGACGAACACGGCCGGGTGAAACTGCAATTCCCGTGGGACAGATATGGCAGCTCCAACGACCAGAGCTCCTGCTGGGTGCGAGTCTCGCAAGGCTGGGCCGGCGGTCAGTACGGCATGATGGCCATCCCGCGCATTGGCCACGAGGTCATTGTCTCGTTTCTGGAGGGGGACCCGGACCAGCCTATCGTGACTGGTCGCACCTACCACGCCACCAACCGCCCGCCCTACGAGCTGCCTGCCAACAAGACCCGAACCGTGCTGCGCACCGAGACCCACCAGGGCGAGGGCTTCAACGAGCTGCGCTTTGAAGACCAGGCGGGGCAGGAAGAGATCTATATCCACGGTCAGAAAGATCTGAACGTGTTGATAGAGAACGATGCGGCCTGGCATATCAAACACGACCAGCACACCGATATCGACAACGAGCGGGTGACTCGTATCAGAAAGGTGCCGGGTGAGCAGGGGGCTCCGCCCAGTCTTGGCAACGATCATCTGACCGTTGAAGGAGAGAAGCGGGATCATATCAAGGCTGACTATTCGCTGACGGTGGATGCCTCCATGCACCAAAAACTGGGTGACAGCTGGCTAACCCAGGCGGGGCAAGAGGTGCACGTCAAGGCCGGTGCCAAGGTGGTGCTGGAAGCCGGCTCTGAAATTACCGTCAAGGTCGGCGGCTGCTTTATCAAGGTCGATGGAGGTGGTGTGACCCTCGTGGGACCCACCATCAAGATGAACTCGGGTGGCAATGCAGGCTCTGGATCCGGTTGGGCTGGCAAGGTACCCAAGAGTATTGAGGGTATGTTGGATAGCCCTCACACGCGCTGGATGAAGTTCTATCACCTCGACTCCGAGCTGATGCCGCTGGCGGGCACTCCCTACAAGGCCGTATTGAGCGATGGGTCGGTGCGGGAAGGCACGCTGGATGGTGATGGCATGGCGCTGCTCGAGGATGTGCCTGCTGGCACCGCTTCAGTGACCTATGACCTGCAGGACAATTTTGTCGATCTGCCCCGTGAATCCATCTCGGCCCTCACCGGCCATCTCGACAGTCTGAGCGACGAGGGCTGATATGTTCGGTAACGATCTGTTTGAGCAGCTCTATGACCACCTGGATCAGGCTGTTTCCGGTGGGGCTGCCTATGTCAAACAAAGTGCTGAGGCCGTCAAAAAAGGGATTGCCTCCAGCCTGCAGTGGATCTGGGAGGCCCTGCAGGGGGATTTCAACCCCAATCAAAGCGCAGGACAGATCGCCGCCAATGCGGTGCTGGGTCTAATTCCCGTAGTTGACCAGGTGCTGGATTGTCGCGATCTGATTGCCAATGCCCGGGATATTTCCCGTGATCCCAAGCAGCCGGATAAGTGGGTTTTCCTCAGCTTTACCCTGATAGGGCTGATCCCGTCGCTGGGTTCAGCCCTCAAGGGGGTGTTGAAAATCATCTTCCTGTTTGTCCGCAAGGCGGGTGGGGATGCCACCAAGGCGATCAGACCTGCAATGGCGCCCGTGCTGACGTTTCTCAGTGATCCCAAGGTCAAGAAAGTGCTGGGTATCTCGCGTCTCGACAAAGTGCTAAAAGAATTTGCCGGTCAGATCCGTGGGTTGAGGGGACAGATTGCGGTCAGTGTGTTGCTGGGTTATCTGAACGATGCCGTCAAGTCGCTGACCAGCTTGATCGGCAAGATAAAGGGATTGGCTCCTGCTTCAGTCAGGATCTGGCTTGAGCAATCCCAGCGTTTGGTGTTGCAGATGCAGTCACAGGCGGGTCAGATGCTGCCTGTCGCCATGGGGCCCGTGCTCAAGTCCCTCGATGAGATAGCCGCTGGATTGGAGAAAGAGGCGGTCAAGCATGCCCCTGGTTACAAGGCCATGCCCGGTGGTACCGTTATCCACCCGCTGCCGGATGATGTGGTCAAAGTGGAGCTCAAGATCCTGAGCCGCTCGAAGAAAGGGATTTATGGCGAGATCATCAGCGACAATTGGATGGCAAATCACAAGTTCGAGAACCTGTTGCCAGAACATCGCCGGGTACGTAGCCTGAATGACAAGCCCAGAGGGCGGGGCATCGATGGTATCTACAAGAACACCAATCCTCCGCCTCCCTACGTGGTGACCGAGACCAAGTTTCGGACGGCAGGGGGGGAGTATATCGACGAGGATGGCACCAAGAGCACCCAGTTGTTGTCGATGACCAAGGGGTCGGGCAAGCAGATGAGCAATTTGTGGATAGAAAGGCGATTACCGGATGAAATAGCAGATAAAAAGCTATTGGCGGATATCAGAAAACAAAAATATGAATCTTGGTTGATGATCGTCGATGAGTCTGGTGAGGTGATTCAGATCACCAAGTTGAATAAGAATGCCGATGCTATCGGTACTATCCCGGTCAAGTAGGAGTAGAGAATGAGTTCGTTTATTGAGCAGCGTCGAGATCCACTATTATCTGAGGATTTCTTCTTGGTTCAGCTAGAAGACTACAAAGAATCGCTCTATTTTGACCAGGAGTGGTGGAGTTGGATAAATGATCCTCACCATGAACGCTGGAGTGACCCAGCAGGATTGCCTACTCGTTCTGGTGCCAGTGCGGGCATGTTTATGGATAATCTTGAACATCTGATCTTGCTTTATTCTGGCGGAGTCTCTCATGAAGAGGTTATTGCTCAGCTAGGCGTCGTCACTAAAGAGTTTTTACGCCATAAAAAAGAGTTTCCAGATGAACAGTTTTATTACTGGGAGCAAGATGCCTATCAATATCTGCTCTGGATGCTCTCATTAAGCATCCTCTATGGCCAGGATGAGATATTGCCCGAGTTGGTGCGTTATATCAGTAAGAATCCGGAAGGGGACGACGACCCGCTGTGGAGCGTACTGTTGGCCCGCTTGGGCTATCCTGGTTTTCCTCGAGGCCCAGAGTCCTATATTCCCGAGGTGTATCGTCCCCTATTCGATGCCATCAAGGGAGATGGTGTGAATCCCACCAAGGGTGAGCGTCAGGCGAGCATCAAGCAATATCTCAAAGGATGGTACAAGGGGTGTAAAGAGTGCTATTGGCACGACAGGCACAAGGCAAAGCATGCTATCTACTTTGGCTATTGGGCTTTTGAAGCGGCGCTGGTCACCCTGCTTTATGAGCTGGATGACAGCAGCTATCGAGACATGCGTTATTACCCCAAGGATCTGGTCGATTATGCCAGAGCCAATGGTATTGCAGAGAAATGGCAGGCATTGCGCGTGGTCCAACACCCCATTGCCATGCCGGGTTCCGTGGTGGAGCAGGATGGCAACTGGCGCTGCAACCTGACCGATGAGCAGTGGCAGCTTCGCAAAGGGCAGCGCTTACCTTCCCAATCTCATGTCAACAAGGATGACATGTTGTTCTGGATACAGGAGTAGTCCGCAGTGTATCGATCATGCATAGCTCGCGTGATCGATACATTGTGAACCGAGCATCATTTGATGCTGCGGGGTATTGCTTGGCGCCCTTGACTCTGTATGAAAAAATCGAGAAAGAAATGTGAAGGCGATAAAAAAACTATTTCTGCTCCTATCCGTCATTATCTTGTCACCCCTGTTGATTCCCATGGTCTATGTCGAAAGACGAAGAAAGAAATGGCTTCTATCAATTTTACTATCCCCTCTGCCTGAAGAGATCAGAGTCGGCAGATTGAACGCGCTGATGAATACCCATACCGATGAGCTACAGGGTGGCATTGTGTCAGCACTTGTTGAATTCAACTCTGATGAGCATTGGGTGTGTCTCAATATTGACTGGCGAGACGTTGAGAAAGTTGAGTTGCAGGGCAACGCATTGGCGGATATTCACGGTATCAAGGAACATTTTATTTGCTCCGAACCGGGTGAGGATACATCGGTTTGGCGCCTGTTGGTGCTTTATGACTTATGGCTGCAAGCGCGAGGATATGAAGTCGTGCTTTGGGATATAGATGCAGATCAATATACAGGATTTATTTGTCGAACGGATGTTCTCGATAAACTGTTAAACGAGGGGCGCAAGCTGGGTCTGCATCTGGTCAAGCTGGACCATGTGAACGAACAATAGCGCCTTGTATCAACCGAAAAAGCCCTATACCGGTATTTATTGAAACAGAGCCAACGTGAAATAGTAAATACAGAAAGTAGTTAGAAAATGTCATGTATGCAGTTCTCCCTCCCATCTTAATTAGTCGCAGATATCAATGATGACATACCGCACATTATGCTTGGTGCTGGCGAGCCATTGGCTGGCCGCTTGTACAACCACGACGTCACAGACGGAATCCGAACTCTTGCAAGCCGCACAACAAGGGCAGGGCAAGGCCCAATATGAATTGGCCAATCGTTTGGTGGCCAAGCCCGATTACCCGCAGGCGATGCGCTGGATGAAGCAGGCCGCCGATCAAGTCGGTCCGTTGGCGGCTGATGCCGGACTGCGGGGAAAGGCAGCCCTGCAAGTAGGGAGTTGGTATCAGGCAGGGTTGGGGGAACCAAAGAACCCGATGCTGGCCACGCAATGGTGGCAAAAATCAGCCAAGTTGGGCAATGCCGAAGCCAGCTATCAGTTGGGTCAGGATTGCCGGCAACGGCACAAGGACAAGCTGGTCAGTGAGTGCCTCGACTGGTTCGAGCAGGCAGCCAAGCGCGATCATGCGAATGCCCAGTTGGTTCTGGGGCAGTGGTATGCAGGCCAGGCTGGGGCCGATGAAGATGCCGTCAAGTGGCTGGAGAAGGCCGCGGAGCAGGGTAATCGCGATGCTCAATATCAGCTTGGTGCTCGCTATGAGCAAGGGAAAGGGGTGAGCAAGCGCTCCGATCTTGCTTTGCACTGGTATGAGAAAGCAGCCGCGCAGCAACAGCCGGATGCCTTGTTGGTGCTGGCCCGCAAGGCGCCTTCTGAAGAGGCATTCAGCCTTTATCAGCGAGCCGCCAATGCGGGCTCTGCACCGGCCCAGTTGTGGCTGGGGCAGGCCTATCTGGTCGGCAAACAGGTTCACCAGGATCTTGCACTTGGCCGCTATTGGCTGGAGCTGGCGGCAGGAAGTGGCTCCCATGAGGCCGAATATCAATTGAGCTTGCAGCAGAGTGGTGCCGCAGAACGAGAGTATTGGTTGACGCGTGCCGCAGAAGGGGGATTCAGTCAGGCTCAGTTTGCATTGGCTCAATGGCAGCAAGAGCAAGGGGACCTGGTGACTGCTCGCCACTATTTTGCACTGGCGGCAGCACAGGGCAATGTCGATGCGCGTTACGCCTATGGCGAGATGCTGCGGCTCGGGTTGGGTGGCAAGGAAGACTACCCGCAAGCACTCAAACAGTATCGGCTGGCGGCCAATGCCCGGCACCGATTGGCCCAATATCGCATGGGGATCATGCGTGAGCAGGGGTTGGGAGCTCCACGCAATAGAGTGCATGCTTATGCATGGTATCTGTTGGCTGCAACCGAGGGTAATCAAGAGTCAGCCAAAGCGCGTGATGAGCTGGAGAAAGGCATGACGGAAAAAGAGAAAAGTGTCGGACAGAAATTGGCGCAGCATTGGTTCTTGCAGCAATCTAGTCAGAATTATCATCAGCCTGGCTGATCAAATTTATTATTTTTTAGAGGGTTAGCGTTTTTCATGTGAGGTTGATAAAATAGAACTCTTATTAACTTATTCATCTGTTAGTCGCGTAGATGAAAACAACCTTTATCATGTTTTCATGTATGAACAATTCTTTTCTTCTTTCTTGCGTCATAACCTGGCGCATTACTATCTTGACTCAATCAGTCAATAATTGACGCATAACAGCTGGAGTTTGGCGTGATGGGGTGTCATAACAGTTGAAAGTTATAAGTTTGTTTTTTGTTAATATATCAATCCTCACCTTTCAAGATTTAAGTGGTTGCAGTTAAACCGTTGTTTTAATTGGTTTTTTATTTTTGTAGTTTCTTTTTCACGGATATTTCATTGACGGTGGCTCATCTATAAATATACCATTAATTATAAATGGCATTTAAGCCAATATGACCTCTAACGATAGAGTAGAGGCACTTCGGGTTGTTATGAATAAACAAGTGGGTATTGTGCTTTTGATAATTAGAGCTGTTGCTCTTTTTGGTCGAACGCATATCTGTTGGCCAGTGGATTGGTCTCTTGCCAACCGGCAATAGCGTCAACTGTCATTTTTGACAGTTGTTGGCTAAACCACCGGCTATAAGCTTTTGGGTCTGGATAGACCCACAACTTGGTATTTAGAGCATGGGAAAAAATATTGATGGGGCCACTGTTGCACCCAAGGAACGTATTAATATCAAATATGTACCGTCGACCGGAGGTCAACAGGGAGAAGTAGAACTTCCCTTGACCATGATGGTGGTCGGCAACATGAAGGGACGCACCGAAGACCCCCCCATCGAGGAGCGTCAGACCGTCTCCATCGACAAGAATAATTTCTCTTCCGTCATGAAAGAATCTGCACTGGAACTGAATTTTTCCGTTCCCAATCGCCTGGAGGAAAACAGCCAGGACGAGTTGCCGGTTTCGATCAAGATCCAGTCTCTGGAAGACTTCACCCCTGACAGCGTGGCCCAGCAGGTGCCCGAGCTGCGCAAGCTGCTGGAGCTGCGTGAGGCCCTGGTTGCCTTGAAGGGGCCGCTCGGCAATATCCCCGCCTTCCGCAATCGTTTGCAGGAGCTGTTGTCCAGTGATGAAGCGCGTGAGCAACTGCTCAAAGAGCTGGATTTGATTAAACCTGCCGAGTGATCGCCGGGTTGGATTGATTGACGAGAAAAGGAAAAAACATGTCTTTGGTCGAAGAACAGGTTCAAGCGGGGGCGAGTGCCGCCTCCTCGTCCTTGCTGGACGAAATCATGGCGCAGGCTCGCATCACCCCGGTGGATGAGGGTTACAGTGTCGCCAAGCAGGGAGTAGCTGCCCTGATTGCCAACATCCTGGATAGCGGCACTGCCAGCAGTCCGGTCAACAAGGCCTTGGTGGACAGCATGATTGTCGAGCTCGACAAGAAGCTCGGCAAGCAGATGGACGTGATCCTGCATGCCAAGGAGCTGCAGGAGATGGAGTCCTCCTGGCGCTCCCTCAAGCTTTTGGTGGATCGCACCGATTTTCGCGAGAACATCAAGATCCAGGTGCTGCATGCCACCAAGGAAGAGCTGCTGGAAGATTTCGAGTTTTCACCCGAAATCACCCAGTCCGGTCTCTACAAACATGTTTATTCCAGCGGATATGGCCAGTTTGGTGGCCAGCCGGTGGGGGCCGTGATCGGTGATTACGCCTTCACCCACAGCTCTCCCGACATCAAGCTGATGCAGTATGTCAGCGCGGTAGGGGCCATGTCCCATGCCCCCTTCATCTCTTCCGTCGCACCCGCCTTCTTCGGGGTCGACAGCTTTACCGATCTGCCCTCCATCAAGGATCTCAAGTCAGTCTTCGAAGGTCCGGCCTACACCAAGTGGCGTGCGTTGCGTGAATCGGAAGATGCCCGCTATCTGGGGCTGACCGCACCGCGCTTCCTGGCACGTCTGCCCTACGATCCGACCGAGAACCCCATCAAGGGCTTCAACTATCAGGAAGATATCAGCTCGGATCACGACCACTATCTGTGGGGCAACACCGCCTATCTGATGGGCACCTCCCTGACCGACAGTTTCGCCAAGTATCGCTGGTGCCCAAACATCATAGGCCCGCAGAGTGGTGGTGCCATCCACGATCTGCCGGTACACGTCTATGAAGCCATGGGTCAGCTGCAGGCGAAGATACCGACCGAGGTGCTCATCACCGATCGTCGTGAATACGAGCTGTCGGAAGAGGGCTTCATCACCCTGACCATGCGCAAAGACAGCGACAACGCCGCCTTCTTCTCCGCTAACTCGGTGCAAAAACCCAAGGTATTCCCGAATACCAAGGAAGGCCGGGAGGCGGAAACCAACTACAAGCTGGGTACCCAGCTGCCCTACATGTTCATCATCAACCGCTTGGCGCACTACATCAAAGTGCTGCAGCGCGAGCAGATCGGCTCCTGGAAGGAACGTCAGGATCTGGAGCGTGAGCTGAACAGCTGGATCCGGCAGTTTGTTGCAGACCAGGAAAACCCGCCGGCAGAGGTGCGCAGTCGCCGCCCGCTGCGTGCCGCCCAGATCAAGGTGCTGGACGTGGAAGGGGAGCCGGGCTGGTATCAGGTTGCCATGTCGGTGCGCCCGCACTTCAAGTACATGGGGGCGAGCTTCGAGCTCTCTCTGGTAGGTCGTCTGGACAAGGAATAAGGCCCGATGCCGCATCTCTCTTCCTGGGATAGAGGAAATGCGGCCAGTCTGTTTGATCGCATCAGGGGGGAGGGGCTTGGCTCCTCCCCCCGTACGGAGTCTGAGGAACTGATCGCGTCTGTTAAACGGCAGCTCGAACAGGTACTCAACACCCGTCCCGGCAATTGTCGCAGCGCACCTGACCTCGGGGTCATCGATTTCAACGATGCCACCCAGGGCAGTGCCGACATCAAGGGGCGGATCCGGGAGGCGATCCGGCAATGCATCCGTCGTTATGAACCGCGGATCGTGCATGTGGATGTCCGTTCACCCGACCATCAGGCGAGTCCGCTTGAGATGTCGTTTCAGGTGACGGCCCACGTGCGGCTGGAGCATATCGAGCAAGTTACCTCGTTCAACGTCCATATGGACAGTCATCGTCACTACCGCATGGTCTGATCAATGTCGCTGGAACATTACTTCAGGGATGAACTGGCATTTTTGCGCCTGCAAGGGCGCGAATTTGCAGATAGCCATCCCGAGCTCACCCGCTTTCTGTCGGAGCAAAATAGCGATCCGGACGTGGAGCGCCTGCTGGAGGGATTCGCCTTCCTCACGGGCAACCTGCGCGCCAAGATTGAGGATGAGTTTCCCGAGCTGACCCACGGTCTGCTCAACATGCTCTGGCCCAACTACCTGCGTCCCGTGCCCAGCATGACCATCATGCAGTTTTCGGTCATTCCGGGGGCCATCGCCCAGCCGGCGCTGGTCAGGCAAGGCTGCCAGCTCGACAGCCTGCCCATGGACGAGGTGACCTGCCATTTCCAGACCTGTCACGATACCTGGGTCTATCCGGCCGATATCCGTCATATTGCCGCCCAGAGCGGCAACGATCTCTCCACCATCTCGCTCGATATCGCCCTGCATGCCCCTCTGCCGCTCAGCGAGTTGCAGCTGGACAAGCTGCGCTTCTTTCTCGGTGGCGACAGCTACACCGCCTATGAGCTCTACTTCTGGCTCTCCAACCAGCTCTCCCATATCGAGCTTGAGATCGACGGCAAGCGCTTTCGTCAGGAGGCCAAGGCCCTCAAACCGGTCGGCTTCGAGCGCGGTGATGCGCTCTTGCCCTATCCGAACAACGTCTATTCCGGCTACCGGATCCTGCAGGAGTATTTCTGCTTCCCGGAAAGCTTCCTCTTCTTCGAACTCGCCGGTGGCGACTGGCCCAAACAGCCGTTGCCGGTGAGCGAATTCAAGGTGCACTTCTGCTTCGACCGGCCGCTGCCGGCGGAGCTCAAGATCCGTCCCGACTCCTTCATGCTCAACTGCGTGCCGGCCATCAACCTGTTCCAGCACGACAGCGAGCCGGTCAACCTCAACGGTCGTCAGGCGGAGTACCCCCTCAAGGCGAGCTATCGCCACGCCGACGGCTTCGAGATCTTCTCGGTGGATCAGGTGGAAGGCTGGGTCGAGGGGAACCTCGGCCGCTCCCGCGGCACGCCGCGCATCTATCAGCCGTTCGAGAGCTTCCAGCACCAGATAGAGCGGGCCAAGCAGCGGCTGGCGCTCTACTACCGGGTGCGGGTCAAGGAGGCGGTGAGCGGGGATGGTTTCGAGCACAGCCTCTCGTTCGTGCGCGGGGATGAAACCACCACGGTCGAACTGGATGAATCCATCTCGGTGACGCTCACCTGCACCAACCGCTCCCGCGCCGCCCGCCTCAAGGTGGGCAGCGTCTGCGTGCCAACCGGCAGTTCACCCTCGTTTGCCACTTTCCGCAACCTGATCCGGCCGACCCGGCCGCTGCGCCCGGCGCTGGACGGCAGTCTGCACTGGACGCTGATCTCCAACCTGTCGCTCAACTATGTCTCCCTGTTGCGCCGCGATGCCCTGGTGCAGGTGCTGCGCACCTACGATTTTCCGGCGCTGCACGACAAGCAGGCAGAGCAGGCCTCGCGCAAGCGGCTGGCGGGGATCGAGGAGATCGAAACCAAACCGGTGGACCGGCTGGTACGCGGCATGCCGGTGCGGGGGCTCAAGTCGGTGCTTTCTATCCGCCAGTCCGCCTTTGGCAGCGAAGGGGAGCTCTATCTGTTCAGCACCGTGCTGGCCCACTTCTTCTCGCTGTACGCCAGCGTCAACGCTTTCCACCTGCTTGAGGTGGTCAATCTCGACAACAAGGAGCGCTATCAGTGGCCAGTCCAGATCGGTCAGCACTCCCTGATGTGACGTCCGGCAAGGACGCGCCCCGCTTCAACTTCTTCCAGCTGGTTGAGCTGCTCAACCGGCTGGATGGTACCGATCAGGAGCGAGGGCTCGACTACCTGCCCGGTGACGAGAACATCCGCTTCAAGGCGACCGCCTCCCTGGGGTTCCCTACCAGCGACGTGTTGCAGATTGGCCGGGACGGACAGGGCCGACACGAGCTGGAGGTGGCTTTTCTCGGCCTGCATGGCAGCCAGTCGCCGATGCCCGGCTATTACCTCGACTCGCTGGCATGGGAGTACGCCCAGGGGGAGCAGAAGCTCGGCCTGTTCCTGGACTTCTTCCATCACCGTCTGCTGACCCTGCTGCACCGGATCTGGCGCAAGTATCGCTACCACGTCCGGTTTCAGGACAACGGCGAGGATGGTTTCTCCCGCCTGATGTTCGCCCTGGTGGGGCTTGGCAACGAGGCGGTCTGCCAGAGCCTGCCGGTCAACCGGGCCAAGATGCTCTCCTATGCGGGCATGCTGGCCAGCCCCAGCCGCTCCCCCGAGGTGGTGGCTGGTCTGGTGGCCCACTGTTTCGATCTGGCGGACGTGGAGGTGAGCGCCTGGCAGTGGCGCAAGGTGCCTATTCATCAGGATCAGCAAAACCGCCTCGGCGGTGCCTGCGCCACCCTGGGGGATGACTTTGTCATCGGCGACAAGGTGAACGACTGTGCTGGCAAGTTCTTGTTGAAGATCAACAACCTGAGTTTTGGCCAGTTTCTCGGCTTTCTGCCGAACGGGGAGCACTTCCACGCCCTGGTGACCTTCGTCTCCTTCATCCTGCGCGATCAGCTGGCCTGGGATCTACGGCTTGGTTTCGGCCAGGAGCAGGCGAAGGGACTGAGACTCGGTGAAGAGCAGAGTGCCCGCCTGGGGTGGAGTACCTTTCTCGGCCAACCGCCGAGCGATCCGTTTGTGACCATTTGTGTGCAGGAATAAGTGCAGAAATAAGCTGCGCAGAACATTTAAGTACAGAGATCAGTGCAGGAGTAACCGTGGACGATTTTAACCAGCAACTTTCCCTGGTGGTGCTCAACAGCGAACAGCTCGACGGCAGCCAGCAGGTGCAGTACCGCTTCGACGAGATGGGGGGGACCCTGGGCGCCTCCGAGCAGGATGACTGGCAGCTGCGGGACAGGTTGGGGGCCGTGCTGCCCGCCCACGCCCGCATCGAGCTCAACGACGGTCGCTTCTGCCTGTGCGATCTGAGCGGCCAGACCTACATCAATGGCGCCACCTCACCCATCGGGCGGGCCCGCAAGGTGCATCTGGAACAGGGGGACGAGCTCATCGTCGGCCCGTTCCGGCTGCGTACCTACCTGGGGGCCATCACCCCGGAGCAGAGCCTGCAGCAGGTGCTGGGCAATCGTGCCACCGAGCAGCTCGACGAGTGGCTGACCGGTGATGAGCCCGCCGCCCGGGCCGATGATCCGCGCACCTTGGCGGCCGATCCCCTGCTGGCACTGCAACAGGAGCGCCGGACCCCAAATTCGTTGATGGATGGCTTGCCAACAGCTGGCGTGCCGACGGATGGCCCGCTGGCGGATAGTCGCCTGCAGGCTTCACCGCGTTCACAGCCGGATGTGGACGTTCCCCCCCTTGCCCCCTTTTCTGCTGTCGAGAACACCATGAACCAAGAATTTCTGGATATGCCCAGCATCGAGAACCACCCCGATTATCAGCTGTCGCTGGACGGCGTCGATCACGTGGCCCTGACCCCGCTGATGCGTGGCCTGGGTCAGCCCTTGCAACTGCAGGACACTCAGCAGGCCCACGACATGCTCGAAGAGATGGGCAAGACGGTGCGGGCCATGGTGGAGGGGTTGCTGCAGTTGCAAACCGAACAGGCGGCGCTGGCGGACAAGCATCTGCGCCCCATCGAGGACAACCCGCTGCGCCTGGGTCTTGACTATGACGAGACCCTGGCGGTGCTGTTTGCCGAGCAGAAGAGCCCGGTCCACCTGAGCGCGCCGGCGGCGGTGACCGAGAGCCTGCACAACGTGCGTATTCACCACGTGGCGAACCAGCAGGCCATCGGCGCGGCGCTGGACAGTATTCTGCAAGCCTTCTCGCCCGAGGCGCTGATCGGCCGGTTCGAACAATACCGCCGCAGCGGCGCGCCGGGCATGACCGATGAAGGCTGGGCCTGGAACATGTACCAGCACTACTACCGCGAGCTCACCTCCGCCCGCCAGCAGGGGTTCGACAAGCTGTTCCATCAGGTGTATGCCCAGGCCTATGACCAGGCCGTGCGTCAGCAACAGGGACTGATTTGATGATACGTGCGCTGATGCTGGGGGCGGCTCTGCTGGCCCTGGCTGGCTGTACCACCATGGGCAAGATGGCCGACGTCGCCATGAACCCGGATATCCAGGTGGGCAGCAATGACAGTCAACCCTCCACCCTGGGGCTGAGCCTGCTGGCGGAGCCTGACGTCAACCCCAACGAGAGCGGGGAGGCGGCGCCCATCGAGTTTCAGGTGGTGCTGCTGGCCGAGGATTCCAAGCTGCTCGCCACCGACTACGACCAGGTGACGGCAGATGTCGAGAAGGCCCTTGGCAAGAACTACCTTGACCATCAGGACTACACCCTGCTGCCGGGCCAGTTCAAATACCTGCCCCCCGTCAAGCTCGACGAGAAGACCCGTTACATCGGCGTGATCGCACGCTACGCCGACCCGGACAGTGCCGAGTGGCGCAAGGTCATCAAGATCAAGAGCAAGGGCGCGGCTTATCAAATCCTGGTGCACCTGCGCCTGGATGAAGTGGAACTGCAAAAAGAAGAATAACCATGTCGAGTCGAAATCGGGTTATCTGGCGTGAGGGGCTCTTCATCAAGCCCCAGCACTTCCAGCAACAACAAAGGCATTCGGACTACGCACTGCACGCTCGCCTGAGCGCGCTGTCCGACTATTTCTACGGCTTGCAGTCGCTCGCCATCAACGAGGATTACCTGGGCTTTGGTCGCATCGCCCTGGTAGGGGCCACCGGTATCCTGCCGGACGGAACCGTGTTCAACATCCCCAACGACGACATGTTGCCGACCCCGCTGGAGATCACCGATGCCTCGGTGGCCAACCAGAAGGTCTATCTGGCGCTGCCGCTCTCGGTAAGCGGCGTCAACGAGGTGGGGCAGGGCGGCCAGGTGGCTACCCGCCTGCAGGCCCATCGCCACGACGTGCGCGACCTGCACAGCGAAGGGGGGGACGTGGTCTCCCTCGAAGTGGGGCGGGTCAGCCTGCGGCTGATGCTGGAGCGTGAAGATCGCAGCGCCTACGCCTCCTTGGCGATTGCCCGCATTCTGGACAAACGTCCGGACGGCGGTCTGGTGCTGGATCCCAACTTCATGCCCTGCAGCATCAGCGTCTCCGCCATCCCGACCCTCAAGCGCTTCCTCGGCGAGTCGGCCGGTCTCGTGGCCGAGCGGGCCCGCAGCCTCTCCCAGCGGATCGCGGCGCCCGGTCAGCAAGGGGTGGCCGACGTGGCCGAGTTCATGATGTTACAGCTCCTGAACCGGGCCCAGCCCCAGCTCTCCCATCTGGCGCGCCTGGGTACCCTGCACCCGGAGCGGCTGCACGAGTCGCTGGTGCAACTGTGCGGCGAGCTGATGACCTTCACTGACGAGTCCCGCCTACCGCCGGAGTTCCCGGCCTATCGTCACGACGATCAGCAGGTGAGCTTCGAGCCGGTGATGCTGGCCTTGCGCCAGGCGCTCAGTACCGTGCTGTCGCCGCGTGCCGTCTCCATCCAGCTGCGCAAGCACCAGTACGGCATCATGGTGGCCATGGTGAACGAAAGCGAGCTGATGAAAAGCGCCGACTTCGTGCTGGCGGTGCGCGCCCGCATGCCGCAGGAGCAGTTGCGCAAGCAGCTGCTGCAGCAGACCAAGGTGGCCTCCAGCGACAAGATCCGCGAGCTCATCAGCCTGCAACTGCCCGGCATCCCGCTGCTGCCGCTGCCGGTGGCGCCGCGCCAGCTGCCCTATCACGCCGGTTACAGCTACTTCCAGCTCGACCGGCAGAGCCCGGCCTGGCAGATGCTGGCGGTCAGCAACACCCTTGCCTTCCACATCGCCGGCGACTTCCCCGAGCTCGACATGCAGCTCTGGGCCATTCGCAGCCAGTGATCGCACCAAGGAATAAGCAGAGATGACCACGGACATTATCAAGAACGAGCAACTCAGCGACCTGCTGTTCGATCACGCCGAGCAGCTGGACATGGATTCGGACTACTGGTTCCGCCTGCGCGGCCAGAGCATCAACCCGATGATCGACGCGGTGACCCCCTTGCTGGGGCTGGTGCAGCGGGTGCGCCTGCTGTCGCGCTACGACCGGGTGCCCGAGCTCTATCAGCGGGTGGTGACCGAAATCCAGGCCATCGAACAGGAGCTGATGGCCCAGGGGTACGAGAACGGGGTGGTGCTGTCGTTTCGCTACATCCTCTGCACCTTCATCGACGAGGCCGTGATGGGGCGCGACTGGGGCAGCCAGAGCGAGTGGTCCCAGCACTCCCTGCTGGCCCGCTTCCACAACGAGACCTGGGGCGGCGAGAAGGTGTTCGTGCTGCTGGCGCGCCTGCAGGAAGACCCGGTGCGCTACCGCGACATTCTGGAGTTCATCTACCTGTGCCTCTGCCTCGGTTTCGAGGGGCGCTACAAGGTGATGAGCCAGGGACGGGAAGAGTTCGAGCGTATCGTGCGCCAGCTGCAAAAGCAGTTGGCGCCCGAGGCTGGTGGCGAGGCGCCCAGCGTGTTTCACCTCGATCTGGGGCAGCAGGCCTCCCGCTATCAGCTGCGCAAGCAGGTTTCCCTGCGCAGCCTGTTCATGGGCGGGGCGCTGATCCTGGCGCTGATCTTCGGCCTCTATCACCATCAACTCAATAACCAGACCCAGGACGTACTGCGTCAACTGGGCGAATTATTAAAATAAATACTTAAGGAGAGCACGCCTTGATTCGTATAGAGCTACCGGTACTGGTGGAAAGACTCAACCCCATCTGCCGTCACATGCTGGAGGAGGCTGCGGCCCTCTGTGTCAATCACCAGGGGGCCGAGATCCGCATCGAGCACCTGCTGCTCAAGATGCTGGAAACCCCGCTGAGCGACGTGCGCCAGATCCTGAAGGTGGCAGAGGTGGAGGTGGAAGAGCTCAAGACCCTGCTGCAGCCGTCCGCTGCCGATGGCAGCTATGGCCAGTGTTACCCCTCCTTCTCGCCCATGCTGGTGGAGTGGCTGCAAGACAGCTGGCTGCTCGCCTCTGCCGAGCTGCAACATGCCCAGCTGCGCAGCGGCGTCATGCTGTTGGTGCTGCTGATGACCCCCCAGCGTTATCTGCCGGGCTCGGTGACCCGCCTGCTTGCCAAGGTCAATCGCGAGCTACTGCGCCAGCAGTTTGATGAGTGGGTCAAGGAGTCCGCCGAGACGCAAGTGATCACAGCCCCGGGCGGCAAGACGGCCCAGGCCGCTCTGCCGGCCGATGCCAGCCTGCTGGCCCGTTTTACCGTCAACGTGACCGAACAGGCCCGCCAGGGCAGCCTGGATCCCGTGCTCTGCCGGGATCACGAAATCGACCTGATGATCGACATCCTCTCCCGTCGTCGCAAGAACAACCCCATAGTCGTGGGGGAGGCCGGGGTCGGCAAGAGCGCCCTCATCGAGGGGCTGGCCCTGCGCATGGTGGCGGGTCAGGTGCCCGAGAAGCTGCGCGGGGTCGAGCTGATGACGCTGGATCTCGGCGCCATGCAGGCCGGCGCCTCGGTCAAGGGGGAGTTCGAGAAACGCTTCAAGGGGGTGATGCAGGAGGTCAAGGGCGCCGTGCAACCAGTCATCCTCTTCATCGACGAGGCGCACACCCTGATCGGGGCCGGCAACCAGGCCGGCGGGCTGGATGTCTCCAACCTCATCAAGCCGGCGCTGGCCCGGGGCGAGCTGCGCACCATCGCCGCCACCACCTGGGGCGAGTACAAGAAATACGTGGAAAAAGACGCGGCCCTGTCGCGCCGCTTCCAGCTGGTGAAGGTCGGTGAGCCCGATGCCGACGAGGCCACCGTGATCCTGCGCGGCCTGCGCAGCATCTACGAGAAGGCCCACGGGGTGCTGATCGACGAGGAGGCGCTGCAGGCCGCCGCCCAGCTCTCCGCCCGCTACATCTCCGGCCGTCAGTTGCCGGACAAGGCTATTGACGTGCTCGACACCGCCTGTGCCCGGGTGGCCATCAATCTCACCACGCCGCCGCGCGCGGTCAGCCACCTGCAAAACGCGCTGCGCCAGCGCGAGCTGGAGATCCGCCAGCTGGAGCGCCAGAGCCTGATCGGCCTCGGTGACAACGCAGAGCGCCTGGCCGAACTGAAGGCGGCCCAGCAGGCTTGCCGCGAAGAACTGGCCGAGCAGGAGGCCCGCTGGCAGCAGCAGCAGGGGCTGGTGCACCAGATTGTCGAGCTGCGCGCAGCCCTGCTGGCCGATCAGCAGGATGAGATGCTGGCCAGAGAGGCGCTGGATCTCGCCGATGCGCCCCTCGATCCGCAGGCCGCTGCCGAGCAGCTGGCCACCCTCGAGCGCGAGCTGGCCGAGTTGCAGCAGGGGCAAGTGCTGGTCTCCGCCCACGTCGACAAGACCCAGATTGCCGCCGTCATCGCCGAGTGGACCGGGGTGCCGCTCAATCGCATCTCGCAAGGGGAGCTCGATGTGGTGACCCGTCTGCCGGAATACCTCGGCGAGCTCATCAAGGGGCAGGATGTGGCGGTGGCCCACCTGCACAAGCACCTGCTGACCGCGCGCGCCGACCTGCGTCGTCCCGGCCGTCCGCTGGGCGCCTTCCTGCTGGTGGGACCGAGCGGGGTCGGCAAGACCGAAACCGTGCTGCAGATTGCCGAGCTGATGTTCGGTGGCCGCCAGTATCTGACCACCATCAACATGTCCGAGTATCAGGAGAAGCACACCGTTTCGCGCCTCATCGGCTCGCCGCCCGGCTACGTCGGTTTCGGTGAGGGGGGCGTGCTGACCGAGGCGATTCGGCAGAAGCCTTATTCCGTGGTGCTGCTGGACGAGGTGGAGAAGGCTCACCCGGACGTGCTCAACCTCTTCTATCAGGCGTTCGACAAGGGCGAGCTGGCGGACGGGGAAGGGCGCATCATCGACTGCAAGAACGTGGTCTTCTTCCTCACCTCCAACCTCGGTTTCCAGACCATAGTCGATCACGCCGAGCAGCCCGACGTGCTGCTGGATGCCCTCTATCCGGAGCTCGCCGCCTTCTTCAAGCCGGCGCTGCTGGCGCGCATGGAGGTGATCCCCTATCTGCCGCTCGGTCACGACACGCTGGTGCAGATCGTCGGCGGCAAGCTCAACCGGTTGGTCAAGCTGCTCAAGGAGCGCTTCGGCGCCGAGGTGGTGCTGGACGATGAGGTGGCCGAGGAGATCCTGCTGCGGGCCAATCGCAGCGAGAACGGCGCCCGCATGCTGGAATCCGTCATCGACGGTGCCCTGCTGCCGCCGGTCTCCCTGCAACTGCTGCAGCGCCTCTCGGCCGGTGAACCCATCAAGCGCGTCCACTTTTCCGTGGCCGATCACCAGTTCGTGGCCGAGGTGGGGGCTTGAGTATGGAGCAAGCCCTCGCATTTGCCCTGGCCCTCACTGCCCAGCGCGATGAGCCGCATCTGTGCCACTGGTGGAGCTCGACCCTTCATTCCAGCTTCCAACCCAAGGGGCTGCTGCTCGGCATGCTGGATGTGAGCGGCCGCCAGCTGGAGTGCAAAGGCTGGGTCAGGGGGAAGGAAGTGACGCTGGGGCTGGCGGTGGACGATTTTTCCCATCCGCTTGCCTATGTGCTGCACAAGGCCCAATCCCGCACCTGGGACTCCCTCTATGGCGGTGCCCGCATCGAGCACGCCGGTTTTCGCGCACTGCTGGCCGACCTTGGCCAGCAGTGCGGCCTGCACGCCTATCCGCTGCTGGATGGCAACGGCAAGCCGTTTGCCGTGCTGGCCCTGATGGATGAGGGGGAGGTGCTGCGGGCCTGGGCCGACGGCCCCGAGCTGGCCCAGCTCTCCCAGGTCTTTTGCAACCAGCTCACCCTCATTCGCGATCTCGGCCGCAGCCGACGGGATCAGGGGGTACTGCGCGACTCCCTGCGCCAAATGAAGGGAGAGGGGGAGCGGCTGCGTCAGCACGAGAAGCTGCTCGGCGATCAGCTGGTCGGCCAGTCGGCGGTGATCCGCGGGCTGCGCGAGCAGATCAATCAGGCTGGCCAGCACAAGCTGACCGTGCTGATCCAGGGGGAGACCGGCAGCGGCAAGGAGGTGGTGGCACGGCTGGTGCACCAGTGCTCCGATCGCGCCAACAAGCCCTTTGTCGCCATCAACTGCGCCGCCATCCCGGAGAACCTCATCGAGAGCGAGCTGTTCGGCTACCAGAAGGGGGCCTTCTCCGGCGCCCTTGCCAACAAGACCGGGCTGGTGGCCCAGGCCAACGGCGGCACCCTGTTTCTGGACGAAGTGGGGGATATGCCCGCCGCCATGCAGGCCAAGCTGCTGCGGGTGCTGGAAACCCGCAGTTACCGGCCGCTCGGGGCCGAGCAGGAATATCACTCCGATTTTCGCCTCATCGCCGCCACCCATCAGCCGCTCACCCGTCATGTGGAGGAGGGGCGGTTTCGGGCCGACCTCTACCACCGCCTCTGCCAGTGCCTGCTGCTGATCGCCCCCCTGCGCGAACACATGGATGATGTGCCGCTCTTGTGCCAGCACTTCATGGCCCAGTTTGCCGCCCAGGATGGCAAGACGCTCGCCGGCTTGCAGCGCAAGTTCTTGAAACAGCTGCAGACCTATGACTTCCCCGGCAACGTGCGCGAGCTGCGCAATCTGCTGGAGGTAGCCTGCGCCCATACCCGCTCCGGGGAGGAGGTGGGGCTGGAGGCGCTGCCGCCAGAGCTGCGCGAACGGGTCTGCGTCGAGCTGCCCGGCTACATGGACGACTACAACCACATCCGCGATCTGCGCCGGGCCATGCAGCAGTACGAGGCCTCCGTCATCGAGGCGCGGCTGCGCCACTTCCACGGCAACCGGATGCTGGTGGCCGAGAGTCTCAACATTCCCAAGCGCACCCTGGATCACAAGTGCCAGAAACTGGAGGTGAACTGATGAGCCTCATCGCCCTATTGCCTCTGCTGCTGGCCACCAGTGCGGCTGAGGCACCGCTGGACATGGCGCGCTGGCAGGCCTGCCGGCAAGAGCCCTCGCCGCTGGTGCGACTCGCCTGCTACGACGCCATCGGCAATGGCGCGGCCAGTGCCACCGAAGGGGATTCCCCCAAATCGGCGGCCTGGCAGGCCATCTGGGCCCAGGAGCAGGCCCGCACGCCAGCGAGTGCGCCCTTCCTGCTGCAAAGTGACGCCGGCAGTGGCAGTGAAACCCTCACCCGTCCGGCGCTGCGCGGCGCGACGCTCTCCATCGGCTGCGTCGACAGCATCACCCATATCCGGCTGCGGCTGGATCAGCCCTGGAGCGGCGAGAAGGTGCAGGTCGAGCTGGATGGTCAGCCGAGTGCCGGCTCCCAGAGCTGGTTTATTCGGGATCAGGGTCTGTTGCTGGAATATGGCCGCGGTCTGCCCGCCATCGAGGAGCTCAAACGCTGGCTGGGCCATCGCGAGCTGCAGGTGCGGGCCGACAACGGTGCCCTCTTGCGGGTCGATTTGAGCGGCCTGAAAGAGGCGCTGGCACCGCTGCGTCAGCAGTGCCGCTGGTAGGGGGGGAAGATGAGCTATCAACACCCCTGGTGTGCACGCCTGCTCACCAGCCTGCCGGATGAACAGATAAGAGGCGCGGTGCTGGCCGACGAGCCGCGCTGGGACTATGTGGAGACCGAGCTGGTCAAGCTGGGATCCCTCGCTCACAGCCAGGTCGATCTCAATGCGGTGGCCGAGGCCTGCCTCGGCTTGCTGGAGAGCCGCACCAAGGACATGCGGGTGCTGGCCCAGTTGCTGCGCTGTCTGCAGCACCCGGCCAAGGCGACCCCGCTGGGAGCGGCGATCAGCCTGCTGGAGGCCTGGATCCAGGCTTACTGGCTGCTGGCCTGGCCCGGCAATGCCAGCCAGAAACAGCGGCTGATGGTGCAGATCGTCAAGCGCTTCGAAGGGGCCCTGCCGCGCATCTGCGAGAGCGCCTCGGCAGCCGAGCTGGCCCAGTTGCTGGCCCAGGCCGAGCAGCTGGAGCGGGTCTGGCTGGCGCAGTGTCCCGACAAGGGGGAGCTGCTCGACCCGCTGGTGATGGGGCTGAAGCGGGCCCAGCGCCAGCAGGTGGCACAGGCGCAGGCTGATGCTGCTGGGCAGCCTCAGAGCAGCGGCGCGGCGGCAACGGGCTCCCCGGCCTCGGTGGCGTCGACCGCCAGCGGTGCCGGCGCCATGGTGCTCAGCGGCGGTGGTGGCAGTGCCGGCATCGACGTCGACAGTTCCAACGATCGCGCCTGGCGCCAGACCCAGCTCAAGGTGGCTGAGCTCCTGATCGAGCGCCAGCCGGAGGTGGCTGTGGGCTATCGGCTGCGCCGTCATGCCGTCTGGGCCGGGATCACGGCGGTCCCCATGAGCGGGGCGGGCAATAAAACCCCGCTGGCGCCCATGTCGGCGGACATGGTGGACGAGTACCGCGCCGCCATGAACGCCCCTGATCAGGGGCTCTGGCAGCGCATCGAGCAGAGCCTGACCCTGGCTCCTTACTGGTTCGAGGGGCACAGGCTTTCGGCCGAAGTGGCCCAAAAGCTCGGTTTCGGAGCGGTGGCCCTAGCGATCGCCGAGGAGCTCGGCGCTTTTCTGCAGCGCCTGCCGGCCCTGCGGGAGCTCGCCTTCAGCGACGGCTCGCCGTTTCTCTCCCCCGAGTGCAGCCGCTGGCTGCAACCGGCCAAGGGCGGCAGTGCCGGCAGTGGCGAAGCTGGGCTGGCCGAGGAGGTCGCCCAGCGTCACGGCGAGCAGGGGGTTGCAGCGGCGCTCGCCTTGCTCGATGAGCGGATTGCGCAGTTGAAAGAGCCAAGAGATCGCTTCCACGCCTTGCTGGTGCAGGCGGAGCTGTTGGCGCAGGAAGGCATGGAGGCGCTTGCGCGCCAGCACTATCAACACTTGTGGCAAGAGGCCAGTCGCCTCGGGTTGTCGCACTGGGAGCCCGGGCTGGTCAACCGCCTGGAGAGCCTGGCGGCGCCGTTGTCGAAATGAGTGCCGAAATGAGTCATTGAGTTGGAGTTGGATCACATTTTATGTTCAAAACCATTTTTACTTTTCTGCGGCAACAGCTGCCGAAATTGAAACCCTCCTGGCCCCTGCTCGGTGCTGTGCTCTGGGTGCTCGCCCTCATCCTGGTGTGGTGGCTGGGCCCTCGTCTCGAGCTGCGCGGCGCCAAGCCGTTCGAGCCGCTGTGGGGGCGGGTGGTGTTCACCCTGCTCTGGCTCTGGCTGCTGCTGGGGGTAGTCTCCTGGCGGGTGTGGCGCAAGATGCAGCAGCTCAAGGCCGAGCGTCAGCACGAACAGGTGCTGGAGCAGGATCCGGTCAAGGGGCTCATCGACAGGCAGGCGCTGTTCCTCGATCGCTGGCTGCAGGCGCTGAATACCCATCTGGGCAAGGGGGCGCTCTACGCCATGCCCTGGTATCTGGTGCTGGGGCTGCCCGGCAGCGGCAAGAGCAGCCTCATTCACCGCGCCAACCCGGCCAACAAGCTCAACCCGAGACTCGACACCGAACTGCGCGACGTGGCACAGGATCAGCTGGTGGATTGCTGGCTGGGGGAACAGGCAGTGATGCTGGATCCCGCCGGGGTGCTGCTCTCCCAAAGCGAAGCCGAACTGGATCCGCAGGCCCGCAAGCATGAGCGGCTCTGGCTGCACCTGCTTGGCTGGCTCAATGAACACCGCCGTCGCCAGCCCCTCAACGGCCTGGTGCTGACCGTGGATCTGGCCTGGCTCTCCCACGCCAGCGTGGCCGAGCGCAAGGCCTATGCCCAGCTGATGCGCTCGCGCTTGCAGGAGGTGTCGGCCACCATGAATACCCGGTTGCCGCTCTATGTCACCTTCACCAAGCTCGATCTGCTGCGCGGCTTTGACGTGATCTACCAGCAGCTCGACAAGGAGGCCCGCGAGGCCGTGCTGGGGGTGACTTTTAAGCCGGGCGCAGACTGGCAGCAGGATCTGGCCCTGTTCTGGGATCAGTGGGTGGACAACCTCAACCAGAATCTGCCCGAGCTGATGCTGAGCCGGCTCGATGCTGCCCAGCGCAACGCGCTGTTCTCGTTCGTTCGCCAGCTGGCGGGGCTCAAGGATTACGTGACCAGCCTGCTGGCCGAGACTCTGGCCATCGAGGAGAGCAAGCCACTGTTGGTGCGCGGGGTTTATGTCAGCTCCGTCTATCAGCAGGGGGTGCCGTTCGATGCGTTTGCCCAGGCGGCCTCCCGTCGCTACAACCTGCCAGAGCCCATCCACTCGGCCCTGCGCGGGGAGTCGAACACCTATTTCGTGCGCCAGCTCTTCTCCTCCATCATCTTCCCGGAGGCCCATCTGGCCGGCGAGAACCGGCTGCACACCCTCTATCGCCGTCGCCGCATGGCCATTGGCATTGGCTGCCTGTCGCTCTTCTCGGCCGCCCTCATCGGTGGCTGGCACTACTTCTACCGGGTCAACGAGGAGGCGGGTCGCAACGTATTGACCAAGGCCCAGGCCTTCATGGAGACCAACGAGGTGGCCGACGCCCACGCCTTCGGGGTGAGCCAGCTGCCGCGCCTCAACCTCATTCGCGAGGCGACCCTCTCCTTTGGCAACTACCGCGAGCGCATGCCGCTGGTGGCCGACCTCGGCCTCTACCAGGGGGACGAAATTGGTCCTTATGTGGAGGGTTCCTACCTGCAACTGTTGAGCCTGCGCTTCCTGCCGGCCCAGATGCAGGGATTGCTGGCCGATCTCAACCAGGCGCCTGCCGGCAGCGAAGAGAAGCTCGCCATTTTGCGGGTGATGCGGATGCTGGATGATGCGTCCGGTCGCAACAAGGAGCTGGTGGCGCAGTACATGGCGAGCCGTTGGCAGAAGGCCTTCCCGGGGCAGGGTGCGGTGCAGGAGCAGCTGATGGGGCACCTGGACTATGCCCTCGACCACACCAACTGGTATGGCGCCAGGGCTGAGCGGGATCAGGCCGCCATCACCGCCTTCGTGCCGTTCAAGGAGCCGGTCTACGGTGCCCAGCGCGAGCTCGGCAAGCTGCCCATGTATCAGCGGGTCTACCAGAATCTGGTGGTGAAAGCGGGCGATGTGCTGCCGCCGGATCTCAACGTCCGTGACGAGGTGGGCCCCACCTTCGACACAGTGTTTGCCCTGCGCAGCGACAACGCCGGCCAGGTGCCGCGCCTGCTGACCTGGCCCGGTTTCAACGACTTCTTCCTCAAACAAGACAAGGCCCTCATCGATCTCACCGCGATGGATGCCTGGGTGCTGGGCCAGCGCAAGCTGAGCCAGCTGAGCGAGGCGGATCGCAAGGAGATCACCCGTCAGGTCAACGACCGTTACGTCACCGATTACGTCAACCAATGGCAAAAACTGCTGACCAATCTGGACGTGCAGACCCTGGAGAACCCGGAGCAGGCGCTGGACGTGCTCGCCGCCATCACCGGCAACGATCAGCCGTTCCAGCGAGTGCTGGCCTCGCTGGATGACAACACCCGCATTCGCAAGATCTCCGACATGGAAGGGGACCCGGCCCAGGCCATCAGCGCCCGCATCGGTCGCCCCTTTATGGCCACTAATGGAGTATTGGCTGGACGTGGTGAGCAGGGACCGCTCATTCAGGAGGTCAACCAGAAGCTGGTGGAGCTGCAGCACTACCTGGAGCTCATCGTCAACGCCACCGAGCCGGGCCAGTCCGCCTTGAAAGCGGTGCAGCTGCGCATGACCAACAAGTACGCCGATCCGGTGTTCGCGCTGCAGCAATATGCCCGCAGCCTGCCGGCCCCGCTCGATCGCTGGGTGGGTCAGCTCTCCGAGCAGAGCTCCCGACTGGTGATCGACCTGGCCATGTCCTCCCTCAACCAGGAGTGGCAGGACAAGGTGCTGGCCCCCTTCAACAGCCAGCTGGCCGGCCGTTATCCGTTTGATCCGAGCTCGAGCAAGGACGTTCCCCTCTCCGAGATGGAGCGCTTCTTTGCGCCGGGCGGGACGCTGGACAGCTTCTATCAGGTCAACCTCAAACCCATGGTGGAGAGCGGTCTGATGGAAGGGGAGTTCAGCTCGCCCATCCAGGCCGAGCTGGTCAAGCAGCTGGACCGTGCGGCCCGCATCCGTCAGATCTTCTTCAGTCAGCAGGGCAACCTGGAGGTGCAGTTCGCCCTCGAGCCCATTGAGCTCACCGCCAACAAGCGGCGCAGCGTGCTGAACCTGGACGGCCAACTGCTGGAATACGCCCACGGCCGTCGTACCAAGATCCCGCTGGTGTGGCCCAACACCATGCGCGACGGGGCCGAGAGCAAGATCACCCTGGTGCCGGCCGCCCGCGAGCGTTCACCGCGCAGTGAAGGCTTCGTCGGCCCCTGGGCTATGTTCCGCCTGATGGACAAGGGGGAGCTGACCCAGGTCAATGACGCCACCTTCGATGTGCGCTTCCCGGTGGATCAGGGGGCCATGACCTATCGCGTCTACACCGACAGCGCGCAAAACCCCTTCACCGGCGGCCTGTTCAGCCAGTTCAGACTGCCCGAATCCCTCTATTGATCGCGTCGGGGGCACGCTGTGCCCCCTTCCTGCGTTGGAAGTCCATATGTCACAGAATCAACAAGGTCAGCAGGCCCTGAAAGTGGGGCGCGACCCCAGGATGTTGCCGGAGTACGAGGCGCTGCGGGCCGAGATCAACAAGCTCAGCCACGCTTCGCGCCCTGAGGTGGACTGGCAGCGGATCCATCAGCTGGCCAGCCTCATCTTCGAAAAACACGGGGTGGATCTGCAGACCGCAATCTACTTCACCCTGGCCCGTTCGCGTCTGCAGGGGCTGAGCGGTTTTACCGAAGGGTGCGAGTTTCTCGCCAACCTCATCGTCACCCAGTGGGAGAGCTTCTGGCCGCCGGTCCATCAGGAGCGGGCTCGCATCGAGATGCTCGACTGGTTCATCGCCCGTATCAGCGACGTCATTCGCCAGTACCAGATCAGCCACGAGGACAAGCGGCTGATCTATCGCTGCGAGCGGGCGCTGCAGCTCATCAGCGAGAAGCTGCACAATGCGGATCTGAGCCGCATTCCCCGAGTTGAAAACCTGGTGCACTTCATCGAGGGGTATACCCACCTGTTCGATGAGACCGAGATCGTCATCGTCTCCGACGAGCCGGGCCTCAAGGAGGATCTGCAGATCCCGCCCATGGTGTTCTTTAAGTCCGACATGGAGAGTGATCACGGTGGCACGGTCTCGGCATCGACCCCGCACCTGCCCCAGGGCAGCATTCTGGTGGGGCGCGAGAAGGGGCAGGTCAAGCCCACCGTGCTGAAGATTGAGCAGCACCGCCGGCAGCGTCCCGCCTGGTTCTGGTTTGGCTGTGGCCTGCTCAGCTGCGCCCTGCCAGTGATGGGCTGGCTCGGCTGGCAGCAACATCAGCAGGAGAAAACCGTGGCGGCCCAGCGCCTGGTACAGCCGGCCGCCGAGCTGCCCCGAGCCCTCAGCTACGACGACATTCGCCAGGCGCGCATCGTGCTGGGGGAGCAGACCCTGCAGAACATGGAGAGCGATCTGGTGGCCCGCTACCAGAACCAGTTGACCCGGCTCGAGCAGACGTCGCCGCTCTACTGGTATCGCTACGGCGAGGGGCTGCGCAACTCGTTGCAGATGCTCTATCCCGACTCACTGGCGGTCAAGGCGCTGGACAAGCAGTGGCAGACGCAGCTTGGTAGCCAGCAGGGGGACGTCATCAGCGTGCCCACCTACCTGGATGCCCGCGCCGGGGTGGATGCCCTGCTCGATCAGCTGCTGGAGCTGGAGCGCCAGCGCAAGACGGTGACCATCTCCTACCTCAAATCGCAGCTCTACGAAGTGCAGAAGAACCTGATGCAGAACATCCCGTTCAGTTTGCGCCTCGGTGAACTGGAGGCGAGAAAAGCCTCCCAGGAGCCCATCACGGCAGCGGAGCTAAAAAGCCTGGAAAATGATCTGAAAGCGCTCAACATCCGCCTCTATCAGCTGCAACAGGGCGCTTCCGGTAGCTGAACGTGCTGTTATGAGCAAGAAGTTGCGCAAGCTGTAGTGAGTTTGACTGGCAAGGCAAGGTTTGCCGGGAAACTTGCCCTGTCTTGCGCAATGGATTGCAGCAGATTGGTCAGATGACGCGAGCCTGAATCGTAATTGACTGATTTTTAATGTGATTGTGGGCGACTTTGCCATGGCATGGAGGCTGCTGGGTCGCCGTCTCAACTGTCTCTGCACCAGGCTGCGCTTGCACCATGGTTGCCCCACGGAGAATCCAGATGTGTCCTTCTATTGCATTGCTCGGTGACATCGGCACCGACCACGAGGGTTTCCACCCATCCCCCGTGATTGCCGCCAGCCCCGATGTGTTCCTCGATGGCAAGCCGGTGGCCCGCCAGGGTGATCCGCTGGCCCCCCACGACAAACCCAACAATCCACCCCATCCGCGCAGCATCTCGGGCGGGGTCGGCTCTGTGCTGGTCAACGGCAAGCCCATCGCCGTGACCGGCACCGCCGTCGGCTGCGGCGGTGTGGTGATTGGTTCGGGCAGTGGACAGGCAGGTTAAGGAGCGCTTCATGGCAGACAGCACAGGATTACAATTTACCGTCAAGGTAGGGGCCCTGCCCGAGAGCACTTTCGTGGTGGCCGAGTTTGCGCTGGATGAAGCGCTCAACCGGCCGTTCATCCTGCGCCTGGAGCTGGCGAGTGCCCAGCCCGACATCGACTTTGGCGCCGTGCTGGACCAGCCGTGCGAGCTGCTGGTCTGGTACAACGGCGAACTGCAGCGTCGGGTGTGCGGGGTGGTCAGTGACTTCGCGCAGGGTGACAGCGGTTTTCGCCGCACCCGCTATCAGCTCATGGTGCAGCCGGCTCTGTGGCGGCTGTCACTTCGCCAGAACTCCCGCATCTTCCAGGCGCAAAAGCCCGATGAAATCCTCTCCATCCTGTTGCAAGAACACGGCATCACCGACTACGCCTTTGCGCTGAAAAACGAGCACGCCAAGCGGGAATACTGCGTTCAGTATCGTGAAACCGACCTCGATTTCGTGAACCGCCTCGCCGCCGAAGAGGGGATGTTCTACTTCCATGAATTCGAGGCGGGCAAGCACCGCATCGTCTTTGCCGACGACGCGGCCGCCCTGACCGCTGGCCCCGAGCTCTTCTTCAACCTCGGCAACCACTCTCTGGAGCAGGGGCCCTATGTACGCCAGTTCCACTACCGGGAGGCGGTGCGCCCCTCGGATGTGGAGCTCAAAGACTACAGCTTCAAGACCCCGGCCTACGGCCTCTCCCACAAGAAGGTGGGAGCTGAGCTGACCCACCAGCGCGATACTTACCAGCACTTCGATTTCCCGGGCCGTTACAAGCAGGATGGCAGCGGCAAGGCCTTTGCCCAGCACCGGCTGGATGCGCTGCGCAACGACGCAGTGGCGGGCAAGGCTAAGTCCAACAGTGCAGCTTTGCAGCCGGGGCAGACGTTTTCACTCACGGAACACCCCAATGGCAGCCTCAATACCGACTGGCAAATCGTGCGCATCCAGCACACCGGCTTGCAGCCGCAGGCGCTGGAAGAGGAGGGGGGCAGCGGCCCCACCGTCTATCACAACGAATTCGGGGTGGTGAAAGCCAGCGCCACCTGGCGGGCGCGCATCGGTAGCCCCGAGGCGCCCCACAAGCCGATGGTGGATGGCCCGCAAATCGCCATGGTGGTGGGGCCCGAAGGGGAGGAGATTTACTGCGACGAGCATGGCCGGGTGAAGCTGCAATTCCCGTGGGACAGATATGGCAGCTCCAACGACCAGAGCTCCTGCTGGGTGCGAGTCTCGCAAGGCTGGGCCGGTGGTCAATACGGCATGATGGCCATCCCGCGCATCGGCCACGAGGTCATCGTGAGTTTCCTGGAAGGGGACCCGGACCAGCCCATCGTCACCGGTCGCACCTATCACGCCACCAACCGGTCGCCCTACGAGTTGCCGGCCAACAAGACTCGCACCGTGCTGCGCACCGAGAGCCACCAGGGGGAGGGCTTCAACGAGCTGCGCTTTGAAGACCAGGCGGGGCAGGAAGAGATGTATATCCACGGTCAGAAAGACCTGAACCTGCTTATCGAGAATGATGCCGCTTGGCACATCAAGCACGACCAGCACACCGATATCGACAATGAGCGGGTGACCCGCATCAAGGCCAATGACCACCTGACGGTGGAGGGCGAGAAGCGTGACCAGATAAAAGCCGACTACTCGCTGACGGTGGATGCCAGTTTGCACCAGAAGTTGGGGCAATCCCTGCTGGTGGAAGCCGGGCAGGAAGTGCATATCAAGGTGGGCGACAAGCTGGTGCTGGAAGCGTGTTCTGAAATCACCCTCAAGGGAGGCGGCAGCTTTGTCAAAGTTGACCCGAGCGGCATCAAGCTGGTGGGCCCCGCCATCAAGCTCAATGCCGGCGGCAGCGCAGGTTCTGGCTCTGGCTGGGGGGGCAAGGCTCCCGTGGTGCCCAAGGGAGTAGAAGTTGTCAAAGCTCCCGAACCGGTTGAACTGGTCAAGGCTATCCCCACCGAGAAGGCGATGGAAGCGCTCTTGAAAGAAGAGAAGCCCGGTGCGTTTTACCTCTTTTCTGAATAAGGAAACAGCATGAAGTTTGCATTTCCCATCCTCACAGCCAAAGGGGAAGAGTTCAAAGATGCCAAGGCGCTGACGGCGCTGATCAATGGCGAGCAATCGGGTCACTATCTTCTTGGCAATCACAACAAATGGCATGGCGGCATTCATATCAGCGACAAGAGTGCCCCTTGGTGCAAGGATAAGTACCCTGTCAGAGCCATGGTCGATGGCAAGGTGGTGGCCTTCCGGATGATGAAGGATTACCTGACTTCTGAATTTCAGGGGGAGTCCTTGCGTTATTCCAACTGCTTCTGCCTGGTACAGCATGAATATTGTGAAGTGAATGCAGAGACCAAGGCGAAAAATGAGTTCACCTTCTACTCGCTCTATATGCATCTGCTGCCTTGGGGTCAGTACCAAAGTACCGAGAAGCTGGTGCTGAAAAAGGGTTGGAACGCGCGAAATTCCGTTCCCCATGCCAATCCCGATGCCGAGCAGCAGCGTGTTGATGCCGCTTTGCCTCGTTTCACCTTGCCCAAGGATACCGAGCTGGAAATGGACAGCAGTGTGCCATCCCAAAAGGGGAATGTCGGGGGCAAGGTGTATGACTTCATCAAGGTGATCATCAAGAGTCAGCTGTCCAATACCCAGATGAAAGAGGCTGAGAAGGCCGGTGTTGTGGTCAGTCAAGGGAGTTCGGTCTGGATCGCCAATAGTCCGGCCGCTGTTGAGGTGATTAAACCCAACCTGCCTACTTGGCTATTCGATCAGATAGAGGCGGAACTGCTGACTAATATGGTTGGCCGTGCGGATCCTGGAGTTGATGGGCCTACAGGTCGTCCGGTGGTGGGAAAGAAAAGTGTTTCTCTGCCTGCCGGTACCAAGTTGCAGTATGATGCACACCAACTCGAATTCCATTGGGATGGTGACAAGGCGCGCAAGATGGCCAGATGCAAATATGTGACGCCGAGTGTGGACGGTGTGCCAAGTAGTTGTGGTGTCGCCTGGGTATGCGTCGAAGACAAATATATCAAGGCAAATACGCTTCCTCCCTCCCATCTTGGCGAACTCTATGTGTTGCCATCTCCCGTGGCTATTGTCGCAGGTGAGACCATAGGCTATCTCGGCCTGGTAGAAACGCCTGGCTCTCTGATTGGAGGCAAAAAGAGCAAGCATCAAGTCCATCTTGAAGTCTTCACCCAGGATCCCCGTCTTGACGATGTGCTGGCCAACAAGGCTGGAACAAAAGGCGGCACTACCTATGCCAAAGTCCCGGCGGAACTCTTCTTATACGAAAAGAAAAAGCAGGAAGATAAAGATATTTGGGTGGCAACCGGTGACAAGAGCCAGGAAGAACTGGTTGAATCTCCAAAGCTTGAGATAGATGCCGCCAAGCAGGAGTGGGTCTGTTCTTCGTCAGGAAAGTATGTCAAGAAAGAGCAAGTCGAACTGTTAAGCCAGCACGACTGGCTGAAGATTGGTTTTAAAAAGGTCGATGGTTCAGGCTCCGATGGCTATCTGGATCCCGATACCCCTCCGGCCTTTTTCACCGATCTGGTCAAGAGCTTCGATTCCGATGGCAATGGTGAACTTAGCAGCGAAGAGATACGGGCGGCCCTGCAAAACAGCAGCAATGCAGAAAAACTTCAGAAGCTAATCGTCAAGCATCACAGTGAGTGGTATGAAAAATCATCAGCCAGCAGTTATCTGTGGCTAGATAAACTAATGAGCAAGATTGGCTTGCCTGATTTTGATTTATTGGTTGACCATGAGAAACAGCGTATCGATAAGCTGGAGTGGATGCAGAGTGCTGCCAAGTTAAAGCTTGATAAGGAGGTCTGGCATTTTTCACCAATGACGATGGTTATAAAGGAGGAGGGATTTGATAGGTTGATAAATGTCGATGAATTTGTTTTGAAATATAAAGAAATGCATATGAGTTTTTCAGCTGGAACTCCGGCCCTATCTTCTCAGTCTGAAAAAAACCTCCGAAAGCTTATAGTCAATATTAATAACTACTATGCAAATAATAGTTTGTACAAGGCTAATCTTTATCGGCTCGCTTATATGCTAGCAACTGCTAGGCATGAGACATACCATTTTGTTTCCGGTGAGTACTTTAGTGAGAAACCTGAAGTAGGTTCAGTTAGCTATTTTGATAAATATGACCCAATATTAGCTGATACGCCTAAGCGTAGAGAGCGAGCAATATTAAATGGAAACACAGTAGAAGGTGATGGGTATAAATATAGAGGCCGAGGCTGTGTTCATCTTACATGGAAAAAAAATTATCAGAGAGCAAAAGACAATATTGGTGTTGATTTTGTTAACTTCCCTGAAAAGGCTGCCGATTTTGACTATGCAGTTTCGATTATGATATGGGGAATGGAGGAAGGGATTTTTACTGGTTCATCGTTGGATGATTATATCAATGAGTCATCGATGAACTATGTTTCTGCAAGAAAAATAATAAATGGCAATGATGCTGCTGCATTGATTGCATCTTATGCAGGAAAATTTCAATCACTGTTAGAAGTAACATCTATAGTTTCAAAGGAATTCTGATATGTTGCGTATATTATTATTGCTTTTTGTATCTTTTGGGGCTTCATCTCATGAAATAAAGTATAGTAAGGATGATGGTGAAGTTTATGTAATGAATGGTGAGGTAAAAAAATCGTTTGATTTTGATGAAAATAGCTTTGGTAATTCAGAGCGGTGGTTCGACTTATTTAATGGTAAACCGGCTATTGTCAATGATAGTAACTCATTGGATAGTTTTTCATCTTATGCGACATTAATATATCATGATAATGATTTCTACATTGATTGTATTTACATAGACTTTAAAAGTAATAAGAGCGGACTTTATGATAAAACAGGGTTTTGCGGTCTAGAAAAAAAGATAGTGAATGGGTATGGAAATGTTGAGAGTTATATAGCCTCATTTTCTGACAAAATTTCTAGACAGATTGGTGATATTGATACATCCCGTCTTATTAGTGGTAAAAACAATTATCTTTCCATCGTCTCATATCGAGATAAAAATACTACTTTAAATAAGGTGTATGAAAGTAAAGAGTCTCTTATTGCTGGTGATTATGAGTATGTAGTTATCTCTGGGGGTAGCTGTAAACGCTATAGAAAATCTCCTTGGGTAGTTTATAATGGAAATGAAAAAACAATATCCTTTGAGACTGAGGTGAGCAGAAATGGAAATATTTTTCTAGTTGGCGCTAAATATGAGGAAAATGATGGTTCGTGTATGAAGTTTAATCCTACCAAGGTTAATTCTAGAAAAGCATATATTTATAGAGGTGGAAAGGTAACTGCGTCATACCTGATTAAGGGGGATTTTATTAATTATCTTTATAGTGATAATCGTAATCATCTTTGTGAAGTTGTTTATATAAATGAAAAAAATAAAGAGGTAAACGGTTCTTTATTATGCTCGGATATTAATTTTGGAGGAAAGTAGTC
Organism: Aeromonas dhakensis; assembly: GCF_002285935.1. Lineage (NCBI taxonomy): Bacteria > Pseudomonadati > Pseudomonadota > Gammaproteobacteria > Aeromonadales > Aeromonadaceae > Aeromonas > Aeromonas dhakensis. The sequence continues at coordinate 3,607,520 of NZ_CP023141.1, read as the reverse complement.
AGTTGTGTAGGTCATTAGTATTGGTCTAGTATGTATAAATCTAGTAATCATCTGACACCGGTCTCAAACCGGTGTCTTGTTTACGTTACTCTAGTGTGCGCTTCTTTCGGTATCAATTTCAGAACCTTCTTGGATATGTGCTAGGAGGGGAGGTTATCATTCTATTGTTTTGCTCTGATGTTGCCTCTGGTTAGTAGTGCTCCAAATATAGCTCCAGGTCTGACTACATCAGTACCACCGACTCATACCAAGTTGTTCTCCCCTTGATACCTGCAAGGGGCGATGCGGTTACTAGATACCGCCTGCTCCGATGCTGATACCTTTTGGAGTGAGCGTCCGTGAGACCCATTAAAGACATTTTGCAGACAACCATCAGAACGCAAGAGGAGAGGGTTACTTATACTGGATTTAAATAGATAATACGGGATATATTTTGAAAGGAGATATTGGGGTGGCTGATGGGGCTCGAACCCACGACAACCGGAATCACAATCCGGGACTCTACCAACTGAGCTACAGCCACCACTGAAGATAACCATCAATGCTTGCATCGGGGAGATGCATATCATCAATGGCGCGCCCTGCAGGATTCGAACCTGCGACCCACGGCTTAGAAGGCCGTTGCTCTATCCGACTGAGCTAAGGGCGCATTGCCTCGACAAGCCTGGCGGCATGTCGAAAAACCTGGTCGGTGATAAAGGATTCGAACCTTTGACCCTCTGGTCCCAAACCAGATGCGCTACCGGGCTGCGCTAATCACCGAAAATCTCGTCTCCAGCATAGCGACAGCGGCTGTACTGGGCAACGGGCCGGCATCATACCCAAGCGGGAAAGCCAGCGTCAACGAATTTTTCCACCAATGAATTCAAATGCCTACTTATTGCCCTCCATGCGAGAGCCGCTAACACCCGTGGCAAAAAAATGCGACAATGCGCGGCAGTTGAACACATGGTGAGTGAAGAACGATGTCTGCCAAAATCATTGATGGAAAACAGGTTGCGCAAACGATTCGCAATCAGGTCGCAGCGCAAGTCCAACAGCGGTTGGCACAAGGAAAACGGGCGCCGGGTCTGGCGGTGATCCTGGTCGGGGTAGATCCTGCCTCTCAGGTCTATGTCGGCAGCAAGCGGCGTGCCTGTGAAGAGGTGGGCTTTATCTCCCGCTCTTACGATCTGGATGCGACGGCAAGCCAGGAAGAGTTGCTGGCACTGATCGATAAACTGAATGAAGACGCAGACGTTGACGGTATTCTGGTGCAGCTCCCCTTGCCGGCTCACTGCGATACGACTCAGGTATTGGAGCGTATTCGTCCTGACAAGGATGTGGATGGTTTCCACCCCTACAACGTGGGTCGGCTGGCACAGCGTATTCCGGCACTGCGTCCCTGCACGCCCAAGGGCATCATGACCTTGATTGAAACGACCGGGGTCAAGACACACGGCTTGCATGCGGTGGTGGTCGGTGCGTCCAACATCGTTGGCCGGCCGATGACGCTGGAGCTGCTGTTGGCCGGTTGCACTACCACTACCTGCCACCGTTTCACTCAGGATCTGGAAGAGCAGGTTCGCCGTGCCGACCTGCTGGTGGTCGCCGTTGGCAAACCCAATTTCATCCCGGGTGAGTGGGTCAAGCCGGGGGCACTGGTGATCGACGTGGGTATCAATCGGTTGGCGGATGGCTCTTTGGTCGGTGACGTGGAGTTTGAGACTGCCCGCAACCACGCATCCTTCATCACGCCCGTACCGGGTGGAGTAGGCCCCATGACGGTAGCCAGCCTGATGGAAAACACCCTGAGCGCCTGTCAGGACTATCACGACAACGCAAAATGATCTTTGCCTGACTGACCCGCCAGGAGAATGCACTTCTCCTCTGGCTCGCAGCAATAAAAAAACCGGCAAGCCGCAAGGTTGCCGGTTTTTTTATTTATCCAGTTCGACTCTTACATGTTCTGTGCTTCGTTTGGCACAATGACAGAGGCATGATTGCCTTTCGGCCCCTGCTGCAGCTCGAAGTTGACTGCTTGACCTGCTTTCAACGTCTTGTAGCCTTCCATTTGTATCGTGGAGTAGTGGGCGAAAATATCCTCGCCACCTCCTTCCGGACAGATAAACCCAAATCCTTTTGCGTTGTTAAACCACTTGACTGTTCCGGTTGCCATACATCTACATCCTTTTATTGATTACCTTGAAGTCGTTGAGTAACCTGCGCCAGCCCTTTATAACTAGTAACATAGCCCATAGCAGACGGGCGCCGATTAGCAAGTAACCAATCTAGTCTAACTTTTGAGCGAGTCAAGGAGTTGTTAACAACTGATGTGATCTGGTTAACAAGTCTATTGACCAATCTTGTGTTAGGCGGTAGTAATCTAGAGGTACCAAAGCGCGACTATGAGCAAGCAGAAAGAACTCTTTGCTAATGAAGAGATTGCAGAGGCAGAGAAAACCAAGCTGCAACCGCCACCCATGTACAAGGTCGTTCTGAACAACGACGACTACACACCGATGGAGTTCGTGGTGGAGGTGCTGCAAAAGTTCTTTGGTATGGATTTGGACAAGGCCACTCAGGTGATGCTGAGCGTGCATTATAGTGGTAAGGGAGTCTGTGGCACATTCACCGCTGAGATTGCTGAAACCAAAGTGGTCCAGGTCAACACCTATGCACGTAACAACGAACATCCACTGCTCTGTACCATGGAAAAGGCTTGAATCTGATGACTTGATGGCGATGACGACACCACATTGTTGCTGTACTAGGGGAGGTGCCTATGTTGAGTAAAGATCTAGAAAAGACGCTGAACGAGGCTTTCAAACTGGCCCGTGACGAGCGCCACGAATTCATGACCGTCGAGCACCTGTTGTTAGCCCTGCTGGATAACAGCTCAGCCAATGAGGCGCTGAGTTCTTGTGGTGCTGACGTGGAGCAGATGCGCAAAGAGATCAGCGCATTCATCAGTCAAACAACCCCGCTTATTCCCCGTGATGATGAAGACCGCGAGACCCAGCCCACACTGGGCTTCCAGCGAGTGCTGCAACGCGCCGTGTTCCACGTTCAGTCCTCCGGCAACACCGAGGTCAGTGGAGCCAACGTGCTGGTTGCCATCTTCAGCGAGCAGGAGTCCCAAGCTGCTTACTTCCTGAAAAAGGCCGAGATCAGCCGGCTGGATGTGGTCAACTTCCTCTCCCATGGGGTACGTAAAGACAGCAAACCGGACAACAGCAACAACAACGTCGAGTCTGACGATGAGGTCTCTGCTGCCCAGATTGAGAGCTTTGCCACCAACCTCAATCAGCTGGTACTGGAAGGGCGTATCGATCCCCTCATCGGGCGCGACCAGGAGCTCAACCGTACGATTCAGGTGCTCTGCCGCCGTCGCAAGAACAACCCCTTGCTGGTGGGCGAAGCCGGGGTGGGCAAGACAGCCATCGCGGAAGGGCTGGCCTATCGTATCGTCAAGGGTGATGTGCCCGAGGTGATTGCGGGCAGTACCATCTACTCCCTGGATATGGGGTCGCTGCTGGCGGGGACCAAATATCGCGGTGACTTCGAGAAGCGCCTCAAGGTGCTGCTCAAGCAGATCGAGCGTCAGGAAGGGGCCATCCTGTTCATCGACGAGATCCACACCATCATTGGGGCGGGGGCTGCCTCCGGTGGTCAGCTGGATGCGGCCAACCTCATCAAGCCACTGCTCTCCAATGGCTTGCTGCGCTGCGTCGGCTCTACCACCTACCAGGAATACTCCCAGATCTTTGAAAAAGACCGCGCCCTGGCGCGTCGCTTCCAGAAGATCGACATCGTCGAGCCCAGCGTGGATGACACTACCCGCATCCTGATGGGCCTCAAGAGCCGCTATGAGGCGCACCACGGGGTACGTTACACCGTCAAGGCCATCCGTGCCGCGGTGGAGCTCTCCGCCAAGTACATCAATGACCGCCACCTGCCGGACAAGGCGATCGACGTGATCGACGAGGCCGGGGCGGGTCAACGCTTGCTGCCGGTGAGCAAGCGCAAGAAAGTGATCAATGTGCAGGAGATCGAAACCATTGTCGCCAAGATTGCCCGCATCCCGGAGAAATCAGTCTCCTCTTCCGACAAGGAAGTGCTGAAGAATCTGGAGCGCAATCTCAAGATGGTGGTCTTTGGTCAAGACAAAGCCATCGAGGTGCTGACAGACTCCATTCGCCTCTCCCGCTCGGGGCTGGGCAACGAGCGTCGCCCAGTGGGCTGCTTCCTGTTTGCCGGCCCGACCGGGGTAGGCAAGACCGAGGTCACCCAGCAGCTCGGCAAGGCGCTTGGCGTCGAGGTGCTGCGCTTTGATATGTCCGAGTACATGGAGCGCCACACCGTTTCTCGCCTGATCGGGGCGCCTCCCGGTTATGTGGGGTTCGAGCAGGGGGGCCTGCTGACCGACTCTGTTCTCAAGCATCCGCACTCAGTGGTGCTGCTGGACGAGATCGAAAAAGCGCATCCGGACGTGTTCAATCTGCTGTTGCAGGTGATGGACAACGGCACCCTGACTGACAACAACGGGCGCAAGGCGGATTTTCGCAACGTGATCTTGGTGATGACCACCAACGCGGGGGTACAGGAGACCCAGCGCAAGTCAATCGGCTTCCAGCAGCAGGATATGAGCCACGATGCTATGGCGGTGATCAACAAGACGTTCAGTCCGGAGTTTCGCAACCGGCTTGATCACATCATCTGGTTCAACCATCTGGACATGCAGATCATCCATCAGGTGGTCGACAAGTTCATCGTCGAGTTGCAGGTTCAGCTGGATGCGAAAGGGGTATCCCTTGAAGTGTCCGAGGGTGTCCGCCACTGGTTGGCCGAGAAAGGATATGACAGGGCCATGGGGGCAAGACCCATGGGGCGGGTTATCCAGGAACACCTCAAGAAACCCCTGGCCAACGAGATCCTGTTCGGGGCGCTGGTCGATGGGGGGGTTGTGAAGGTTGAGTTGATAAATGACAGCCTCAGCTTTGACTATCAGGTCAATGTTGAAGCCGTTTCCCACTAAGCATTGAACAGTTGAAAGACCACAAAAAACCCCAACCGAAAGGTTGGGGTTTTTTGCTGAATTCCTGGCTTAGCGAGAGCGGAAAACAATACGTCCCTTGGAGAGATCGTACGGAGTCAGAGCTACCGTTACTTTGTCTCCAGTCAGGATACGGATGTAGTTTTTGCGCATCTTGCCGGAAATATGAGCGATAACCACGTGACCATTTTCCAGTTCCACACGGAACATGGTATTGGGCAGGGTTTCGAGAATAGTGCCCTGCATCTCAATACTGTCTTCTTTAGCCATTGAATCCTCTTGATAAGCCACAACAAAAATCCGCTGGATCATGCCGGATTTAAGGCTATGTGTAAAGTTTACTCGGGCTTGCTGTCGATATTTTTCCATTCTCCCTGTATCAGACGCTCATGAGGCAGGTACTGGCTCTTGTAATTCATCTTGCGGCACTCCTCCACCAGGTAGCCCAGATACAGCCAGCTGCGGCCTGTACGCCTGGCCAGTTCCAACTGGCTCAGAATGGCAAAGGTACCGAGTGAGCGATCGGCATGGGCCGGGTCGAAGAAGGTGTACATGGCGCTCAGGGAATGGGGCAGCAGATCCGTAGTTGCAACCCCGATCAGCCGATTATCCTTGCGCATTTCCAGATAGAGGGGAGGCATCCAGTCGCAATGGAGAAACCCCTTGTACTGGGTGCGGCTGGGGGGATACATGCTGCCGTCATGGTGGCGTTCGCGAATGTAGCGCTCATAGAGCTGATAGTATTCGGGCTTGTCATCGTAGCTCAGCACCAGCTCGATATCCCGGTTGAGCTGGCGGATCCGCTTCTGGCTGCGGCTGGGCACGAAGCGTTCGCTGTGGATGCGCAGTGACTGGCAGGCATTGCAGGCCGGGCAGTGGGGGCGATAGATGTCGTTGCCACTGCGGCGGAAGCCGGCCGTCAGCAGGCGCTCGTAACCGCTGGCGTTGAGCAGGCTGTGATCCATCAATACCAGCAGCTGTTCCTGTTCATGACCCAGATAGCTGCATTGATGCTTGGGGGTCAGTCCTACCTTGAGGATCACTTCTTCGGTCATAGTGTCATGCTCCCCGCCTGCCAGCAGCCGGCCGCCAGTGGTTGCCGACTCAGCTGGGTCAGCGTCGTCAGGAATTTGCTTCTCGGCCACTCCTCTATTCCCATGGTGGCCAGAAAGTCGTTCTGCATCTGGCAATCGATCAGGGCCCCGCCATGCCTAGCAAAGTGCTGGCAGAGGGCTACCATGGCCAGCTTGGCGCCGTTGTCGATGCGACTGAACATGGACTCGCCACAGAACACCCGGCCGAGGGAGAGGCCGTAGAGGCCGGCCTGCAGCCGGCCATCCTGCCAAATCTCGACGGAGTGGGCATGGCCAAGGCGGTGCAGTTGTCGATAGGCGTCGATCATGGGTGTGCTTATCCAGGTTCCACTGGCACTGCGACGGGGCGCGGCGCAGGCCGCTATCACCTCATTAAAGGCGCGATCGATGGAAATATCGAATGGGGTTCGGCGGATAAATTTGCGCAGGCTGCGGCCGATGTGCAGTTGCGTCGGCAGTACAACGCCTCTGGGATCGGGTGACCACCACAGCAGCGGCTGGTGGGGTTCGTTCCACGGGAAGATCCCCTTGTGGTAAGCTGCCAGCAAACGGGCGGGGGAGAGATCGCCACCGATCGCCAGCAGGCCGTTGGGTTCATCCAGGGCGTGCTCGGGGTCGGGAAACCAGCACAGCTCATCATCCAATTGGGTAAGATAGCGAGACATAAGGCAACGAGGTTCATAGATGAAGGCCATTATCCTGATAGTATCCAGCTTGTTCTGCTTTGTCACTGCGCCCGCCTGGGCCCAGGTCTACGAGCGCAATACCGCCAGGCCCGTGAATCAGGTGGTGTTTGGCCAGGTTGAAACGGTGCGCAACATCACCCAGCGTCAGATCCTGGAGTCCGAGCGTTCAGGCTGGAAAACCCTGGGCGGCGCCGTGCTGGGTGGTCTGCTTGGCAACCAGTTCGGTGGCGGCCATGGTCGGGAAATCGCCACTGCCGTCGGGGCTCTGGCGGGCGCCGCTGCGGCGCAGCAGTATCAATCCGGCGGCACAGTGGTGGAGAACAAGCTGGTGGAACTGCTCATTCGCAACGAACAGAACGGGCTGGTCAACGTCATTCAGGATTACGATCCGGCCATGGTATTCATGAACGGTGACAAGGTGCGCATCCTCTATTTCGACGATGGCGTGCGGGTCGACAAGACCTACTGAGCAGGGCTGTGGCATGACGGGGAGGTAACAGGAGGGGAACCCGACGTGTGCCCGGGGAGGGGCTGCGGTCGGGCGGTACTACACGACGAGCATCCGGGATGGTGCGATCAGGCCGCTGAGCCTTGAGACACTATCTTGTCACGACCGGTGTTCTTGGCCTGATAGAGCAGGCGATCCGCTTCGCTCAATGCCTCGTCCATGGAGACGCGCCCGACCTGGATCACCCCGAAACTGGCGCGAACGAACAGCGGCGTTTCCCGTGACAGCGGTTGCTGGCGCATCTGCTGGCGCAACCCTTCCAGCCGCTTGAGCAGCACGGGCACGGTGCAGTGAGGCACCATCAGGGCAAACTCCTCGCCGCCAAAGCGGGCGATCATGGCATCGGGGAAGAACTGGGTGAGCAGACGGGTGAGGTGACACAACAGCTGATCGCCGATGGCGTGACCCCAGTGATCGTTGACCTGCTTGAAGTGATCTACATCGAGCACGCACAGTGCAAGCGGCGTCTCCTGGCGCTGGTGTTCCTCGAACCATTTTTGACCCTCGTTGAACCAGTAGCGCCGGTTGTAGAGCCCGGTCAGGTAGTCACGATTGGCCGACTCCTGGATGCTGTTGAACTGTTCCAGCGCCTCCAGATTGTGGCTGACCCGGCACTGCAGCTCTTCCGGCTCGAACGGCTGGTTGAGGAAGTCGTTGGCACCCTGTTTGAGGTAGCGGGCGGAGAGGCCGCGTTTGTCCGACACCGAGATCCCTATGATGGCGAGCTGCTGCTTGCTGTAGCGCTCGCGCAACATGCGTACCAAGCTGATCCCGTCAATTTCTGGCATATAGTAGTCGACCAGTACCAGCCGGATGGCCGGGTTCTGCTCGAGCTGGGCCAGCGCTTCACGGGCGTGGCTCGCCTCGTGCACCTGCAGCAGTTGCTTGCGCAGCTGGGCCATGGTGCGGTGGCGGGAGGTACGGGAATCATCGACCACCAGCACTTCGATGCGCTGGTTGAGGTAGAGGCGATGGACCAGGCTGACGGCATACTGCAGGGAGTGACGTGAATCTTTCATCACGTAATCGAGCACCCCGGCCTCAAGCCAAGCTTCCCGTTTATCCTCGCTGATGTCGGCGGTGAGGATCACCACCGGCAGGCCGCGCTCCAGCAATACCTTGACCGCTTCTCCGCTGGGGGCATCCGGCAAGGTGAGATCCACCAGGGCAACCACATACTCTTCTCCCCGGCAGTGTCGGGCCCCTTCCAGGGTTTCGAACGCATCGATTTCCAGCCCGGTTTGCTGGGCAATGGCCTGGATCAGCATGCGACGAATAGTCAGACTATCCTCGACAATCAATATTTTCTGTTTCATCCGGCTCCTTAAAGCAAAAAGGCATGCCTTGCGGCATGCCTTTTATATCCCTTGTGCTTATTGCGCGTCCAGATAACGCTCTGCATCGAGGGCGGCCATACAGCCGGTACCGGCGGAGGTGATGGCTTGACGGTAGGTGTGGTCAGCCACGTCACCGGCGGCAAATACCCCTTCGATGCTGGTCTGGGTGGCAAAGCCGTCCAGGCCGCCACGCACCTTCAGATAGCCGTTCTGCATCTCCAGCTGGTCGGCGAAGATCTGGGTGTTGGGCTGGTGACCGATAGCGATGAAGACGCCCATCAGTGGCAGGTCGGTGGTGGTGTCGTTCTGGGTGTTGCGCAGACGGACACCGGTCACGCCCATGTCGTCACCCAGCACTTCGTCCAGGGTCTGGTGGGTGTGCAGCACGATGTTGCCGCTGGCAACCTTGTCGTGCAGGCGCTTGATCAGGATCTTCTCGGCGCGGAACTCGTCGCGGCGATGGATAAGGTGCACCTTCTTGGCGATGTTGGCCAGATAGAGTGCCTCTTCCACGGCGGTGTTGCCGCCGCCGACCACGGCCACTTCCTGATTGCGATAGAAGAAGCCGTCACAGGTGGCGCAGGCGGAGACGCCACGGCCCTTGAAGGCCTCTTCGGAAGGCAGGCCCAGGTACTTGGCGGAGGCGCCGGTCGCGATGATCAGCGCATCACAGGTGTATTCGCCGTTGTCGCCCTTGAGGCGGAACGGACGCTGGGTCAGCTCCACTTCATTGATGTGATCGAACAGGATGCGGGTATCGAACTTCTCCGCATGCTCTTTCATGCGCTCCATCAGGGCCGGACCGGTCAGACCCTCGGGGTCACCGGGCCAGTTCTCCACTTCGGTGGTGGTAGTCAGCTGACCGCCTTGCTGCATGCCGGTGATGAGCAGCGGATTGAGGTTGGCACGGGCGGCGTAGACAGCTGCGGTGTAACCAGCCGGGCCGGAGCCCAGGATCAGCAGTTTGCTATGAGTGACTTGGCTCATGATGTGATTTCCGAGACGTGATGAGTTTGCGCGATTGTAGGTAATTCGTGATATGGGGTCAAAGGCCAGTGCGTCGATTGCATCAATCGGCCTCAAGGCCCTTCATGAAGGGGAAGCGCTCTCTTGTCACGGGTTGTTTGTCACGGGTTGTCCCTGGCGGTCGTCATGGGCCCGGGCGAGCTGTACCTGGTGGCCCCACGGCCGACAACAAGAGGAGTGGTGCTCGTGCGTCCTGATTGCAGGCACAAGTGAACCGGACCCCGCTCACATGGAGACAAGCTCGCCAGGATTGACAGCTTCTGGCGCAGTGGGGCCCGCCGTGGGTGGGGCAATTTGGCTTCGATGGGGCTCACCAAGAGGCCCAGTTGTCTGCGAGGGTCGCTTCGGCGGTGCTGCTTAGGGGACGGGCCTGGGCTCTCTTGCCGAAGAAACGCTCTCGTTATGGCACATCGGATGCAAAACACGCTGGAGCGGTGAGGTGCATATCTATAGAAAGGAGGGAAACACGAGGGGGAGGCAGCTGGCTTGGCGGCCTTGGCTGATCGTTGTGGTGACTCTGCACTGACGAAAAGCTCGGCAATACAGGACAAAATAGCAGCAGTGGCAGCGTGATAATCTGCATTGGCAAACTCATTGCCGCTTCCTGCGCCGCTTTGGGCGAAAACGGTATGGTTTCGTGCTGTTAGTTAACGTACACTGGCCAGAACCATGCCTAAGCGGTATTCATGGTTTTTTATTTCTTCAGGTACACCGATAATCATGCTATCCCTCGACTATCGATTGGTGTTTTATGTTGCAGTTATTTTCCGCAACATTTGCGCCTAGCATATTCAGGTATTGACAGGATTTGTGACCATAATTATAAAATGACTGGTGATTCTTACCAAAAAATAGCCAAAGGATGGAATAAATGATGGAAGCTAAGAGTCGGCTAAAGGATTTGGACAGGATTGACCGCAACATTCTGAATGAGCTGCAAAAGGATGGCAGAATTTCGAACGTTGAGTTGTCCAAACGTGTTGGCCTGAGTCCCACACCGTGTCTGGAACGGGTTCGTCGCCTCGAGCGACAAGGGTATATCGAAGGATATGCCGCCATTCTGAACCCTCATTATCTGGATGCGTCTCTGCTGGTATTCGTGGAAATCACCCTCAATCGCGGTGCCCCGGATGTATTTGAACAGTTCAACAAGGCTGTTCAGGTACTCGAAGAGATCCAGGAGTGCCATCTGGTCTCCGGCGATTTCGACTATCTGCTCAAGACTCGAGTCAGCGACATGTCGGCCTACCGCCGCCTGCTGGGGGAAACCCTGCTGCGTCTGCCCGGCGTCAACGACACCCGCACCTACGTGGTGATGGAAGAGGTCAAACAGAGCAGTCGGCTGGTGATCAGCACCCGTTGAGTTGGGTTATGCTGTGGCTTGCCAGCCTTGCGACAAGTCACGACATTCAGAAACGAGCGGCCGGTCCGCTCGTTTCTTCTTATCGTGCCGGTTGTGAATACGGTCGGCACATCGGGCACTGGCTGACAACCGGTGGGCTTTTCAGGGATACTAGGCCCCCTTATCCCCCTGCATTACATGTTTTCAGAAAGGAGCCGGAGTTTGGCCGATAAAAAGCTGTTTACTCCTTTATCAGGTACACAACGGATCTTCGAAGCCGTCTTGATCGCCATCACCCTGATGGCTGCCTATCTCTTGCTTGCCCTGTTGTCCTACCACCCCGCCGATCCTGGTTGGTCCCAGACCTCCTGGCAAGGGGAGGTGAAGAACCTCGCCGGCAGCGCGGGGGCCTGGCTCGCCGATATCACCATGTTTACCTTCGGGGCTTTCTCCTACCTGGTGCCCCCCTTGGTCGTGCTGCTTGGCTGGAGCCTGTTCTGGCGCCCGAGCCGCCTGCTCGATGTGGACTACCTTACCCTGTCGGTGCGCATCGTCGGTTTCATCCTGACCGTGCTCGGCATGTCCGCCATCGCCAGCATGAACTTCAACGATCTGCAGAATTTCTCCGCCGGCGGTCTGGTGGGGGACGTCATCTCCTCCGCCGTGGTGCCGCTGTTTGGCGGCGTCGGGGCCAACCTGCTGCTGCTCTGCTTCGTGGCCACCGGCATCACCCTGTTTACCGGCTGGTCCTGGCTCACCATCGTCGAGCGGATCGGCGCCGCCTGCACCGGCTCGGTCAGCGCCGTTTATCACTTTCCTGCCACCCTGGGCCGCTGGCTCACCGGTGGCTGGCGCCAGCCCCGTTACGAGGGGCCGGATCCCCTGCTGGAAGGGGGCGTGGGTGCCATCGAGCTGGGTGACGACGAGGAGGATGAGCCGCACACCGGCTGGACCCGTCGTCCGAAGGAGAAGGTGGCCGCCAAGGGCCAGAAGGCCAAGTCCGAGGAGTGGCTGCCCGAGCTCGACGAAGATACCTTCCAGTTCGATCCGCAGTTTGACGACGACGATGATGACGCGCCTGCGCCGGTTACCCGCACCAAGCGGACCGCCGCGGCCGGCGCCCGTCGTCAGCCCGCGCTGGTGACGGCCGATGACGAGGACGATGATCTCGACTTGCCCTGGGCCGAAGGGGATGAGGAGGCGCCTGCACCGGCTGCCCCTACTCCTGGCAAGCCCAAGCGCCGTCTGCAACCAGGGCTGCCCCCCTTGCCGAGCATCGAGCTGCTGGACCGTCCGCCCGCCAAGACCCAGATGATGAGCAAGGACGAGCTGGAGCGCATGGGCCGGCTGGTGGAGGCGAAACTCGCCGACTACAACGTGCAGGCCAAGGTGGTGGGCGTCTATCCGGGCCCCGTCATCACCCGCTTCGAGCTGGATCTGGCGCCCGGCATGAAGGCGAGCAAGATCACCAACCTCTCCCGCGATCTGGCCCGCTCTCTGTCGGCCAGCAGCGTGCGGGTGGTGGAGGTGATCCCGGGCAAGACTTATGTGGGGATCGAGCTACCCAACCGGGTGCGTCAGACCGTCTACCTGCGCGAAACCCTCGACTGCGAGGCGTTCTCTGGCAGCCGCAACCCGCTCACCATGGGGCTGGGTCAGGACATCGCCGGCGAACCCGTGGTGGTGAACCTCGCCAAGATGCCCCACCTGCTGGTGGCCGGTACCACAGGTTCCGGTAAGTCGGTGGGGGTGAACACCATGATCATCTCCATGCTCTACAAGTCGACGCCGGACGATCTGCGCTTCATCATGATCGACCCCAAGATGCTGGAGCTGTCGGTCTACGAGGGGATCCCCCATCTGCTGACCGAGGTGGTGACCGACATGAAGGACGCCGCCAACGCCCTGCGCTGGTGCGTGGGCGAGATGGAGCGTCGCTACAAGTTGATGTCGGCGGTCGGGGTGCGCAACCTCAAGGGCTACAACGACAAGGTGCTGGCGGCCATCGAGGAGGGGGAACCCCTGCTGGATCCGCTGTGGCGTCCGGGTGACTCCATGGATCAGATGCCGCCTGAGCTGGAAAAACTGCCCCACATAGTCGTGGTGGTGGACGAGTTTGCCGACATGATGATGATCGTCGGCAAGAAGGTGGAGGAGCTGATCGCCCGTATCGCCCAGAAGGCGCGGGCGGCCGGTATCCACCTGATCCTGGCGACCCAGCGTCCGTCGGTGGATGTCATTACCGGTCTCATCAAGGCCAACATCCCGACCCGTATCTCGTTCCAGGTATCGAGCAAGATCGACTCCCGTACCATCATCGATCAGGGCGGCGCCGAATCCCTGCTCGGCATGGGCGACATGCTCTACATGCCGGCCGGTACCTCCAACCCGACCCGGGTGCACGGCGCCTTCGTCGATGACCACGAGGTGCACAAGGTGGTGGCGGACTGGAAACTGCGCGGTGAGCCGAACTACATCGAGGAGATCCTCTCCGGTGAGTCGGGCGGCGAGGGCGGCAGCGGCGAATATGGCGGTGGTGACGACGAAGAGCTCGACCCCCTGTTCGACGAGGCGGTGGCCTTCGTGGTGGAGTCGCGCCGCGGTTCCACCTCCAGCGTGCAGCGCAAGTTCAAGATTGGTTACAACCGGGCGGCCCGTCTCATCGAGCAGATGGAAAACCAGGGCATCGTCAGCGCCCCGGGCGGCAATGGTCAGCGCGACGTGCTGGCCCCACCGCCGGTGCGGGACTAAGGCTCACCCCTCTATCATCCTGGCCATGCCCTCTGCGGGCGTGGCCTTTTATCGAGATAGCCGTTATGAAAAGCGTGATGAAAAAACAACTGTTGATGGGCACAGTACTGCTGGTGGCCAGCAGCCAGGCGTGGGCCGATGCGGCCAGCGATCTCAAGCAGAAACTGGCGGGAGTGAGCCTCTTCTCCGCCAAGTTTGCCCAGGTGGTCTATGACAGCAAGGGCAAGGAGCTGCAGCGTGCCGGCGGCACCCTGCTGGTGCAGCGTCCCAACCGTTTCAACTGGCACACCACTACGCCGGACGAGAGCCTGATCGTGGCCGATGGCAAGGATGTCTGGATCTACGATCCCTTCGTCGAGCAGGTCACCGCGCTCAAGATGAAGGATGCGGTGCTCAACACCCCCTTCGTGCTGATCGCCGGCAACGACGATGCGCTCTGGAAGAACTACGACGTGACCCAGCAGGGGGACGTCTATACCGTCACCAGCCGCAGTCAGGATGAGCTGATCGCCTCCTTTCGCATTACCTTCGACCGCCAGAACAACATCAATCGCTTCGACGTGAAAGAGGCCCAGGGGCAGTGGAGCGAGTTCACCCTGAGCAACTTCAACCGCAAGCCGGCGCTCAAGGGCAACGAATTTGTCTTCAAGACGCCTGCGGGGGTCGCACTGGACGATCAACGCTGATGCGCAAGCAGGCGCTGGCTTTATTGGCAGGCCGCCCGGCAACGGCGGCCTGCACCCTTCCTGACGGTCAATGCAGATGAGCAATTTATCGCTGGATTTCTCGTCGGACTTTCGTCCGCTGGCGGCCCGGATGCGGCCGCAAACCCTCGAGCAGTACATAGGTCAGCAACATATCCTCGGGCCCGACAAACCGCTGCGCAAGGCGATCCTGGCGGGCCACTGCCACTCCATGATCCTGTGGGGCCCTCCCGGCACCGGCAAGACCACGCTGGCAGAACTGGTTGCCCACTACTGCCAGGCCGAGGTGGAGCGGCTCTCGGCGGTCACCTCCGGCATCAAGGAGATCCGCGCCGCCATCGACAAGGCCAAGGAGAACAGCTGGCGCGGGGTGCGCACCATCCTCTTCGTGGACGAGGTGCACCGCTTCAACAAGAGCCAGCAGGATGTGTTCCTGCCCCACATCGAAGACGGCACCATCACCTTCATCGGCGCCACCACCGAGAACCCCTCGTTCGAACTCAACAACGCGCTGCTCTCCCGGGCCCGGGTCTATCTGCTCAAACGGCTGGAGGTGCAGGATATCCTCGCCATGATCGATCAGGCGCTGCAGGACCCCCGTGGCCTCAACGACCCGAGCCTCGCCTTCGCCCCCGGGGTGAAGGAGGCGCTGGCGAAAGCCGTGGACGGGGACGGGCGCAAGTCCCTCAACTATCTGGAGCTGTTGGCCGACATGGCCGAAACCGACAGTGCCGGGGCGCGGGTGATCGACAGCAGCCTGCTCGCCGCCGTGGTGGGGGAGCACGTGGCGCGCTTCGACAAGGGGGGCGATCACTTCTACGACCTCATCTCGGCGGTGCACAAGTCCATTCGCGGCTCGGCACCGGATGCGGCGCTCTACTGGTATGCCCGCATGGTGAGCGCCGGTTGCGATCCGCTCTATATTGCGCGCCGGCTGCTGGCGATTGCCTCGGAAGACGTGGGCAACGCCGATCCCCGTGCCATGCAGGTGGCGCTCTCGGCCTGGGATTGCTTCCATCGCATCGGCCCGGCGGAAGGGGAGCGGGCCATCGCCCAGGCGATCGTCTATCTCGCCTGCGCCCCCAAGAGCAATGCGGTCTATACCGCCTGGAAGGCGGCGCTTCACGATGCCAAGAACCTGCCGGACTTCGAGGTGCCGCCGCACCTGCGCAACGCGCCGACCAGGCTGATGAGCGAGCTGGGCTACGGCGCCGAGTATCGCTATGCCCACGACGAGCCGGGCGCCTATGCCGCCGGCGAGCAGTACTTCCCGCCTGAGCTGGCTGGCAAGCAGTACTATCAGCCCACCGATCGCGGCCTTGAGAAGCAGATCGGCCAGAAGCTCGACTACCTGCACGAACTGGACAAGCAGAGCCCGCGTCAGCGGGAGAAATAACCGGCCGGGGCAGGGGAGTGGCCGTGCCTCTGCCTGACCAATTCGGGCCGATTGCACGTTAATTGGTCAGCCGATTTGATCCAGGTCGTCATCCCCCGGAAAACAGGGCAAAACGGGCGCAATAGTCCCTGTTCGGGCGGGGGGGCGGTCTGATACACTGCCCCTCTGACCCCGCTTGTCTTGGCCTGGTGCCATCTTCTTGATTTCGAAGGCTTGCTCTTGTTGGCCCGATGCAAAAAGACGACAGGGGTGTGCCAACCGATGTTAACTTCCGGATCTGTTTCCCAGCCCGTCATGATGACTCAGGCCCAGATCCCATTTTAAAAAAGTAGGTAAACCATGCTGGATCCCAAATATCTGCGCAGCGACATCGACGATGCCGCCGCTCGTCTGGCGACACGTGGCTACGCTCTGGACGTAGCGGCTGTCAATGCTCTGGAAGAGAAACGCAAGGATCTGCAGTCCCGTACCCAGGAGCTGCAGGCCGAGCGCAACGCCCGCTCCAAATCCATCGGTGAGGCTGCCCGTCGCGGCGAAGATGTTGCCCCCCTCAAGGCCATCGTTTCCAAGATCAACGAAGAGCTCGAGACCAGCAAGGTCGAGCTGGATGCCCTGCTGGCCGAGCTGAAGACCATCGCCGACGCCATCCCCAACCTGCCGAGCGACACCACTCCGGTCGGTCGTGACGAGAACGACAACGTAGAAGTGCGCCGCTGGGGTACCCCGCGCGAGTTCAGCTTCCAGGTACGCGATCACATCGATCTGGGTGAAGCGGCCAAGGGCGTCGACTTCAAGAACGGCGTCAAACTCTCCGGTTCCCGTTTCGTGGTGATGAAGGGCCAGATTGCCCGCCTGCACCGCGCTCTGGCCCAGTTCATGCTGGACCTGCACACCCTGCAGCACGGTTACACCGAGTGCTACGTGCCCTATCTGGTCAACCCGGACAGCCTGTACGGCACCGGTCAGCTGCCCAAGTTCTCTCAGGATCTCTTCAATACCGGCATCGAAGGGGAAGGGGAAGAAGAGGGCAAGGTACGCAAGTTCTCCCTGATCCCGACCTCCGAAGTGCCGCTCACCAACATGGCCCGCGACGAGATCTTCGACGAGCAGGAACTGCCCATCAAGATGACCGCCCACAGCCCCTGCTTCCGCTCCGAAGCGGGCTCCTACGGCCGTGACACCCGCGGTCTCATCCGCATGCACCAGTTCGACAAGGTCGAGATGGTACAGCTGGTACACCCGGAAAAATCCTGGGACGCGCTGGAAGAGATGGTGGGTCACGCCGAGAAGGTACTGCAACTGCTGGAGCTGCCGTATCGCGTGATGGCACTCTCTACCGGTGACATGGGCTTCTGCGCTGCCAAGACCTACGATCTGGAAGTGTGGCTGCCGGCCCAGAACACCTATCGCGAGATCTCCTCCGTCTCCAACTGCACCGACTTCCAGGCACGCCGCATGCAGGCTCGCGTGCGCATCGACGGCAAGCCGCAGCTGCTGCACACCCTGAACGGCTCTGGCCTGGCGGTGGGTCGCACCCTGGTGGCGGTGCTGGAGAACTACCAGCAGGAAGATGGCCGCATCGCCATCCCGGCTGCGCTGCAATCCTACATGGGCGGCCTGACCCACATCGGGTAAGCGCTCATTGCAGACGACAACGCCATGGCATGCCATGGCGTTGTGCATTCTGGCGCCGGTCAACCGTTTTAATCGTGAATAAATCTGCGTTGCCAGCGCCTCTTTGAACATGTAACACAATTTTATCAAGCATTGCGCAATCGTTTTTGTTAGACTGCGCCGCAATTTCGCAGGACATCTTTTTCTATGGTCTGGATTGATTACGCCATCATCGGCATCGTCGGTTTCTCTGCTCTCATCAGCCTGGTGCGCGGCTTCGTCAAGGAGGCCATGTCTCTCGTCACCTGGTTCGTCGCCTTCTTCATCGCCAGCCATTTCTATCCCGATCTCGCCGTCTATTTCACCTCGTTCAGCGATCCCCTGGTGCGCAATGGCCTGGCCATCGCCGCCCTGTTCGTGGCGACCCTGATCCTGGGCAGCGTGGTCAACTACGTGGTGGGCCTGTTGGTAGACAAGACGGGGCTGTCCGGCACCGACCGGGTGCTCGGCATCTGTTTTGGCGCAATTCGCGGGGTACTGATCGTCAGTGCCCTGCTTTTTTTCATGGATACCTTCACCAGCCTCTCCCAGAGCGACTGGTGGGTGGCATCCAAGCTGGTGCCCGAGTTCAAGCCGGTCATCCAGTGGTTCTTCGGGTTCATGCTGAACTCATCGAGTTTTCTTAAACAGGTATAGTGACTTCGAGGTAGCAAAGACATGTGTGGTATTGTCGGTATAGTTGGCACCACCCCCGTCAATCAGGCCCTCTACGACGCCTTGACGGTGTTGCAGCACAGGGGACAGGATGCCGCCGGGATCGTGACCATTGACAGTGGAAACTTCCGGCAACGCAAGGCCAACGGCCTGGTGAAGGACGTGTTTGAAGTGCGTCACATGCAGCGCCTGAAAGGGCATATCGGCATAGGACATGTCAGATATCCCACCGCAGGCAGCTCCAGTGCCGCTGAAGCCCAGCCTTTTTACGTGAACTCTCCCTACGGCATGGTGCTGGCCCACAACGGCAACCTCACCAACGCCAAGGAGCTCAAGGAGCAGCAGTTCAAGGTGGCCCGCCGCCACATCAACACCACCTCGGATTCCGAAGTGCTGCTGAACGTGCTGGCCCACGAACTGGATCGCTGCGACAAGATGGCCCTGCAACCGGAGGACATCTTCGCTGCAGTGCGCAAGGTACATCAGCAGATCCGCGGCGCCTATGCGGTGGTCTCCCTGGTGATCGGCCACGGCCTCATCGGCTTTCGCGATCCCAACGGCATTCGCCCGCTGATCCTGGGTCGCCGGGTCGACGAGCAGGGGCAGGTGGAGTACATGCTCGCCTCCGAGAGCGTGGCGCTCGATGCCATCGGTTTCGAGACGGTGCGCGACATCGCCCCGGGCGAGGCCATCTACATCACCGAGCAGGGCCAGCTCTTCTCCGAGCAGTGTGCGGAGAACCCGCAAATGAGCTCCTGCATCTTCGAGTACGTCTACTTCGCTCGCCCTGATTCGTGCATCGACAAGGTGTCGGTCTATGCCGCTCGCCTCAACATGGGTCGCAAGCTGGGTCAGAAGATCGCCCGCGAGTGGGAAGATCTCGACGTGGACGTGGTCATCCCCATCCCCGAGACCTCCTGCGACGTGGCGTTGGAAATCGCCCACACCCTGGATCTGCCGTACCGTCAGGGCTTCGTGAAGAACCGCTACATCGGCCGTACCTTCATCATGCCGGGCCAGACCCAGCGCAAGAAGTCGGTGCGTCGCAAGCTCAACGCCATCAGCTCCGAGTTCAAGGGCAAGAAGGTGTTGCTGGTGGATGACTCCATAGTGCGCGGTACCACCTCCGAGCAGATCATCCAGATGGCCCGTGAAGCGGGAGCGGCCAAGGTCTACTTCGCCTCGGCGGCACCGGAAATTCGCTTCCCCAACGTCTATGGCATCGACATGCCCACCGCCAACGAGCTGATCGCCCACGGCCGGGAAGTGGAAGAGGTGTGCAAGCTCATCGGCGCCGATGGCCTCATCTTCCAGGATCTGGAAGATCTGGAAGCGGCGGTGCGGGAGATCAACCCCGAGCTGCGTCACTTCGAGACTTCGGTGTTCAACGGCCACTACGTCACCTCCGACGTGGATCAGTCCTACCTCGACCACCTCAACGCCATGCGCAGCGATGACAACAAGGCGGTGCGCGAGTGGCAGGAAGGCACCAGCAACTTGGAAATTTTTAACGAAGGCAGTTAAACGTTTTCCACGCTGAGGTGTTGCAACGAGATGGGGGCCAAGGCCCCCATTGTTGTTTCCGCTTGCCGAAAAGGGCCTGCATCTGCTTGAAAAAGCAGCGTTTGTAGCCGCAGCTATGGGCAGTGGCGGCGGGATCCGCTAGCATGGGCCGCCGCCGTATCAACCCGACCAGACGAGAGTTCAGATGGATGACCTGCTAGCCCCCGTGCGCCAGTTTTTGCACTGCGAGACCCCGGATGCGTGGATCGAGATGGCGCGGGATCCCGCCCAGCTGCCGACCCTGCTCATCGATCACGCCAACTGCGAAAACAAGGCTGCGCTCACCGCCCACAGCCTGGTGCGCCGCTACTGCCTGCCCAAGGGCAAGCGCCATCTGCTGCCCAAGCTGGAGTTCTATCGGGAGCTGGACGCCATTCCGGAGAAGGCCGAGATCCTGGGCAAGCGGACCATGGGAGAGACCGATCGCACCGTGTTCGAGGAGCTCTCTCGCAATCCGCTGCTGTTTCCCATGGTGCGGCTCATTCAGGAGGAGCTGCACCACTTCGAGCAGGTGCTGGAGCTGATGGCCGCCCGCGACATCCCCTACGGCCCGGTGACCGCCTCCCGCTATGCGCGTAACCTGATGCAGCACGTGCGCACCCACGAGCCCGCCACCATAGTCGACAAGCTGATCATAGGCGCCTATATCGAGGCGCGCTCCTGCGAGCGTTTTGCCAAGCTGGCTCCCCATCTGGACGAGGAGCTGGGTCGCTTCTACGTCTCCCTGCTGCGCTCAGAGGCGCGCCACTATCAGGATTATCTGGCGCTGGCCGAGCAATATGCGGGGGAGGACATCAGCGAGCGGGTGGCCTTCTTCGGCCAGCTGGAGGCGGAGCTGATCCGCTCGCCGGATCCGCAGTTCAGGTTCCATAGCGGTCTTCCTGTCAGATCTGACAGTTGTTGACGCGAAGGGGGCTGCCTACCATTGCAGCGTTCCTACTACGAGCGACGCATTTACTTTTGAGCGCAATTCCCGGCCCCTGAGCCGGGATTTTTTTGTCTCATTTTCGGGGCAGCGGAAACAGCGGGGAAGGGCCGGTGGCAGGCCGCCGGGCAGGGCTCAGCGGCGGTATTCGTTGTCGTAGTTCTGGATGAGGCGGCGGGTCACCTCGTGCTGGGGATCGGCGAACACCTTGAGGGTCTTGCCGCGCTCCACCACCCGCCCTTCGTGCATCACCAGCACCTCGTCGCTGATGTGGCTCACCACCCCCAGATCGTTGGCCACCAGCACATAGCTGAGCCCCATGGTCTCCTGCATCTCCAGCAGCAGGTTGATGATCTGGGAGCGCACCGAGATATCCAGGGTAGAGAGCGCCTCGTCAGCTACCACTATCTTGGGGTTGAGGATCAGCGCCCGCGCCAGCGCCACCCGTTGCTGCTGGCCGGCGGAGAGCATCTGCGGGTAGAAGAGGGCGTGATCCGCCAGCATGCCCACCATGCGCAGGGTCTGTATCACCTTGTCGCGGCGCTCCTCCTCGGTCATCTCGGTGTTGAGGCGCAGCGGTGTCTCCAGGATCTGGCCGACCCGGATCTTGCGATTGAGGGAGGAGTTGGGGTCCTGGAAGATCATCCGCAGCAGCTTGCAGCGGGTCTGATAGTCGCCATGGATCATCGGCTGCCCCTCGATGGCGATCTCGCCACCGCTCGGCTCTATCATGCCCGCCAGAATGCGGGCCAGGGTGCTCTTGCCGGAGCCGGCCTCGCCGACGATGGCCAGGGTCTGGCCCACCTCGAGATCAAAAGAGAGCGGCTTGATGGCTTCCACCGCCCGGCGTCGAAACAGGCCGGTGCGGTTCTGATAGGTCTTGCACAGGCCCCTGACCTGCAGCAGAGAGGGTTCGATCACTGTCCTGACTCCTTGGTGACAGGGCTCGCTGTCACACACCGATACGAAATTGACGTCACTTCTTGGGCTCTTCCATGTTCAGCGGGAAGTGGCAGCTGAACTGGTGCCCCTTGATCTTGCTCATCAGCGGCGTCTGCACGCACTGCTTCTGGGCGTAAGGGCAACGGGGGCCGAGCCGGCAACCGATGGGCAAGTGCTGCAGCGGCGGAATGACGCCGGGCAGGGTCTCGAGGCGCGACTTGTGGCGCACCAGCTTGTCAAAGTCGGGGATCGACTTGAGCAGCGCATCGGTGTAGGGGTGGTGCGGGGTTTCCAGGATCTGCTCCCGGGTGCCCACCTCCACCATCTGGCCGCAATACATCACGTTGATGGTGTCGGTCAGGTTGGCGATGGCGGCGATGTCGTTGCTGATGATTAGGATGGTGGTGTTGCCCAGCTTGTTCATCTTGTCCAGCAGCCGCAGGATCTGGGAATGGGTGGTGGACTCCATGGCGCTGGTGGGCTCGTCCGCCACCAGCAGGCGCGGCTGGTTGGCAATCGCCATGGCGATCATCACCTTCTGGCACATGCCGTCCGACAGCTCGTGAGGGTAGGCCCGCATCACCTTGCGATGATCCTTGACGCCGACCCGGTGCAGCAAGGCGATGGCCTTCTTCTTGCGCCACTGGAAGCGCTGCCAGAACTGCCCCTCGAACGAGTCGGTGGGGATCGCCTCTTCCAGCTGGGTGCCGATCTCCTCGGAGGGGTCGAGACAGCTGATGGGGTCCTGGAAGATCATGGCGATCTCGCGGCCCATGATGCGGCGCCGCTCGCGGGGCGCCATGGTCAGCAGGTCCATGTCGTTGAAGCGCATCCGGTCGGCGCGCACCGTCCAGTTGTCCTTCTGGATGCCGACGATCACCTTGGCCACCAGGCTCTTGCCGGAGCCGGATTCTCCCACCAGGCCGCGGATCTCCCCCTCGGCCAGGGTCAGGCTCACCTTGTCCACCGCCTTGACTTTGCCCTGCGGAGTGTCGATCTCGATGGTGAGGTTGCGTATGTCGAGCAGCGGCATCAGTCATTCCCCTCTTTGAGTGCTTCGCGAATGCCTTCACCTACTAGATTGGTGACCAGCACGCTGAACAGGATGGCCATGCCCGGCAGGGTCACGGTCCAGGGGGCGAGATAGATGAGATCGCTGGAGTCCGCCAGCATGGCGCCCCACTCAGGTTGCGGTGACTGGGCACCGAGGCCGAGAAAACCCACCGCCGAGATGTCGAGGATGGCCGCCGACAGGGTGCGGGTGGTCTGGGCCACCAGGGTCTCGACGATGTTCGGCAAAATGGCGAGGCGCATGATCCGCAAGGGGGGCGAGCCGTCGAGCCGGCTGGCGATGATGTACTCCTTCTGCATCTCGGTGTGGACCGCGTTGTAGGTGGCCCGGATGAAGGGAGGGATCAGCGCCAGGGTGATGGCGATCAGGGTGTTGAACAGACCCGGCCCCAGAATGGCCACCATGATGATGGCCAGCAGCAGGGAGGGGATGGAGAGCAGGGTATCGAGCAGGTGGTGCAGCACGCTCGACTTGAGCCCCTTGCTCATGCCGCCGAGGATGCCGATGGCGGTGCCCACCACCATGGCGATCACCACCACCAGCAGGGCGTTGCCAAAGGTGAGCCTGGCGCCCACCACCAGCCGGGAGAGGATGTCGCGGCCCAGATCGTCGGTGCCGAGGAAGTAGTCGATGTTGCCGCTGTTGGCCCAGGAGGGGGCCAGCAGCAGGCGGGAGCTGTGCTGCTCGTCGATGCCGTAGGGCACCACCAGCGGGCCGAGCAGGGTGATGAGCAGCAGGATCACGAAGCACCAGAGTCCTGCCATCGCCAGCGGATTGCGGCGATAGGAGGCCCAGGTCTGCTCCAGCGGCGAGAGGATCTTGAGCTCGGGGTAGAGGCTAGTCTTGTCTTGCATAGGATTCCTGGCTCCGGGTCATGCCATGAGCACGTTCAGTCTTGTTTTGCATAGAGTTCTTTGCGCCGCGCCGGGTAGATGATGGTGGTGAGCAGCTCGGTGCTGACGCTGATGAAGATGACGAAGCTGGCCACCACCAGGGTGGCGCCGCGGATGGCGGCGTAGTCCTGCAGGGCGATGCTGTTGATGAGCCAGCGGCCGATGCCGTGCCACTCGAACACCACCTCGGTGATCATGGCGGAGGTGAGCACGCTGCCCAGCTGCAGGCCCAGCAGCGGCAGCACCGGCGGCAGGGCATTCTTGAGACCGTGGCGCCAGACGATCTGGCGGCGGGAGAGACCGCGGCTGGCCGCCGCTTTGATGTAGTTCTGCTTCATCACGTCGATGAGGGAGCTGCGCACGTGGCGGATCACCTCGGTAGTGGGCACCACCGCCAGCACCAGCGAGGGCAGGATCAGGTGGCGCAGGGCGTCGTGCAGGGCGGCCTGGCGCCAGGGCTCGTGGCTCATCAAGACGTCGATGAGGGCGATGCCGGTGATGGAGGGCACGTCATAGAGCAGGCTGATCTGGCCGGAGGCGGGCAGCCAGCCCAGCTCCAGCGAGAAGAACATCACCACCAGCAGCGCCAGCCAGAACACTGGCACCGCGTAACCGATGAGGCCGGCGGTCATGATGGTGAGATCGAGCGGCTTGCCCTGGGAGAGGGCCGCCAGGGTGCCGAGCGGAATGCCCACCAGCAGCGAGATGGCGAAGGCCGCCCCGCAGAGGATCAGGGTGGCGGGGAAGTAGTGACGGATCTCGTCCAGCACCGGCAGGCCGGAGACGCTGGAGAGCCCCAGATCCCCGTCCAGAATGCGGCGCAGGAAGTCGGGGTAACCGCTCCAGAAGCTGGCCTGCTGGCCGATGAGGCGCACGTCCAGCAGGTAGGCGACGAAGGTCAGCGCCAGCAGGGTGATGAGCAGCAGATTGATGCGACGCAGGATATAGAGAAACATGCTTACTCCCGATAGGCCTGGTTGAAGACGGTGCCGCCAAAGGGCATCAGGGAGAGCCCCTCGATGTCGCTGCGGCTGACCTGGGTACGCAGGGCATGGGCCAGCGGAATGAGCGGCATCTGTTCGTTGAGCAGGGTCTGGGCGTAATAGTAGTTGCGCAGCCGGAACGCCAGCTGGGGCGTGGTCACCGCGTCGTCCAGCAGCTGATCAAACGCCGGGCTGCACCAGCGGCTGTAGTTGTTGCCGCGCTCGACGGCGGCGCAGCTCAGCAGCTGGCGAAAGAAGTTGTCCGGGTCGGCGTTGTCGGCAATCCAGCCGCTGAGCAGACTGTCGTACTGACCCTGGGCGAGGCGGGCCTCGATGACCGGCCACTCCTGTTGCACGATTTTGAGCTTGATGCCGATCTTGGCCAGATCGCTTCGCATCAGCTGGGCAGTCTTGAGGGCATCCGGGTTGTAGGCGCGCGAGCCCGGCTGCACCAGCACCTGCATCTCGAAGCCTTGCGCCAGTCCCGCCTCCTTGAGCAGTTGGCGCGCCCGCTTGAGATCCGGCTGGCGCATCGGCAGGGAGGGGTTGTAACCCCAGGAGAGCGGCGGCAGCAGGCTGTTGGCGGGCTGACCCGTCTCGAAATAGACCGCCTGCAGCAGGTTGTCGATGTTGATGGCGCTGGCGATGGCCTGGCGCACTTGCACCTTGTTGAACGGTGCCTTGCGGGTGTTGAGGGCGAGGAAGGCGACGTTCATGCCGGACTGTACCGCCAGGCTGAGGTCAGGATCCTTGTCGATCACCGACAGCTGGCTGGCGGAGGGGGTGCTCATCACATCGCACTCGCCGGTCAGCAGCTTGGCCAGCCGCTTGGAGGATTTGGGAGTGATGTCGTAGATGAGCTGTTCAATCTTGGCCTCGCCGCCCCAGTAACCGGGGTGACGCAGGTAGCGCACGTATTCGTTGTGGCGATACTCCTTGAAGCTGAACGGCCCTGTGCCCACCGGGCGGCTGTCGATGAGCCCCGGGGTGCCGGCCTTTTGCAACTGCTCGGCATACTCGGCGGAGAGCACGATGGCGTAGTCGCTGGCCAGGGTGGCAAGGAAGGAGGCATCCGGCCGGTTGAGCTCGAACACGACTTTATCGGCTCCCTTCCGGTAGACCCGTTTGATCAGCTGATCCAGCCCCAGGCTGTAGAAGTAGGGGTACTCGCCGCCGGACACCTCGTGATAGGGGTGCAGCTTGTTGAGCAGCCGCTGCCAGGTGAACACCACGTCGTCGGCGTTGAGGGGGCGGGAGGGGTTGAACCAGGGCGTGTGGTGAAAGGTCACCCCCTGGCGCAGGGTCAGGGTATAGGAGAGGCCATCCTCGCTCACCTGCCAGCGGGTGGCGAGCCCGCCTTCGAGCGCCAGGGTGTTGGGGTTCACCTCCAGCAGGCGGTCATAAAGGGGGCGCGAGCTGGCATCCAGGGTCACCCCCGAGTTGGAGACCTGGGGATTGAAGGTCTGGGGCGAGCCTTCCGCACAATAGATGAGTCCCGTTCTGGACGCGTCATCCTGTTTGTGACAACCGGTGAGCAGCACCAGCACACCAAGCAGCAGGGGTTTGAGCATTCTCATTGTCGAACCATGTTTTTATACGAAGTTGCCGGCGATGGGGCCGGCAAGGGGTGGAAGCCGCTCTGGCACGGGCTGCCCGGGTTATTAATCCGCATCGTTGTCACTGTCCAGCAGCTGGTATTTGCGCAGCATACCGCGGAACTGGTGATAGCTCAGGGCCAGCAGTTGGGCGGCTTTGCGCTGATTATACTGGGATTGCTGCAGTGCTTGCTTGAGTAAATTAATCTCGTAGCCCGCCACCGCCTGTTTGAGGTCCAGCGGCAGGGCGGCAGCGGCCGCAAGGGGCGCCGGTTGCGCCTCGCTCGGCAGCGCCACGGCGGTGTCGGTGCGAGCCAAGGGCCGCCAGGGGGAATCGAACGGGTTGAGCACCAGCTCGGCCAGCGGCAACTGGGGGTTGCCCTGGCGGTAGATGCTGCGCTCCACCACGTTTTTCAGCTCCCGCACGTTGCCTGGCCAGGGGTAGTCCAGCAGCAGCTGGGTCGCCTTGCGCGAGAAGCCGGCAAACAGCGGATAGCCGAGCTCCCTGGTCATGCCGTGGGCGAAGTGCTCCGCCAGCATCAGAATATCGTCGCGCCGCTCCCGCAGAGGGGGCAGGGTGATGACGTCGAAGGCGAGCCGGTCGAGCAGATCGTGGCGAAATTGCCCCTTGTCGGCCAGCGCCGGCAGATCCTCGTTGGTGGCGCACACCAGCCGCACATCCACCTTGAGCGCCTTGGCGCCACCCACCCGTTCGAACTCGCCGTACTCGATGACCCGCAGCAGTTTTTCCTGCACCCGGGCGCTGGTGGTGGCCAGCTCGTCAAGGAAGAGGGTGCCGCCATCGGCCCGCTCGAAGCGACCCTGGTGACGCTTGGCGGCGCCGGTGAAGGAGCCCGCCTCGTGGCCGAACAACTCGGTCTCCAGCAGGCTCTCGCTCAGGGTGGCGCAGTTGACGGTGACAAAGCTTTGATCCCAGCGCGCCGAGAGATAATGTAGGCGGTGGGCGATCAGCTCCTTGCCGGTACCCCGTTCGCCGATGATCAGCACGGGCTTGCGCAGCGGCGCCAGGCGGGAGGCCTGCTCAATGATCTCGAGAAATGCGTTGGATTCCCCCAACAGGCTTTCCGTGGCCGTGGTCATAGTCATCCCCGTGAGTCGGTGAAAGCTGGTCAATCTTACCAAAAGTTGGTGATTCTAATCATTACTTGTGTGGCGCCTCTTGAAATGCGATCGAGCAGCCCCATATAAATCAACAAGTTAAATTCTGTTCCAGATTGGCACACAAGTTGCCATTGTCAATGGAGAAACAACGTATGCCAACCACAGGAGTACAATCATGAGTATTTTTTCCCGCCTGGCCGACATCATCAATTCCAACCTGACGGCCCTGCTCGACAAAGCAGAAGATCCCCAGAAGATGGTGCGCCTGATCATCCAGGAGATGGAAGACGAATTGGTGAAGGAGCGCTCCAACCTGGCCCGCTTCCTCGCCAACCAGAAAGAGATCGGCCGCCAGGTCGCCCGCCATCAGGAGCGGGTCGCCGAGTGGCAGGGCAAGGCCGAGCTGGCCCTGAGCAAGGAGCGGGAAGATCTGGCCCGTGCCGCGCTCATCGAGAAGAAGAAGCAGGCCGAGCTGGCCGACTCCCTGTTGCGTGAGCAGCAGGCGGTGGACAGCGGCATCGAGAAGCTGGGGGAGGAGATCCGTCAGCTGGAAGCCAAGCTGGAAGATGCCCGTGCCCGCCAGAAGGCGATGGCCATTCGCACCGAAGCGGCCAGCAGCCGTCTCAACGTGCAGAGCCAGGTTGCCCGTGGCGACAGCCAGGCGGTGGTGAGCAAGTTCGAACGCATGGAGCGCCGCATCGACGAGATGGAGGCCCGTGCCGATCTGGGGCAGTCCGACAAGGCGCTGGCCCAGCAGTTTGCCGAGCTGGAAGCCGACGATCAGATAAGCAAAGAGCTGGAAGCCATGCGCCAGAAACTGGGCCAGAGCGACACCACGCCGAAACAGGGAGAGTAACAGATGGAAGATCTGCTGGGTGTGTTGATGGTTCCCATGGTGGTCTTCATGGTAGTGGTGGCCCCCATCTGGCTGGTGCTGCACTACCGCGCCAAGGGGCGCATTGGCGCCGGTCTTGCCGATGGCGAGCGTGAACAGCTGCAGGGCCTGCTGGTGCGTGCCGAGAAGATGCAGGAGCGGGTCGGCGCCCTGGAGTCGATTCTGGATGCGGAAGTCCCGGGTTGGAGGAACAAGGTATGAGCAGCATCAGTCGTGAAGGTCGCAATCTGTACCGGGATCCACAGCGCGGCAAGATAGCCGGGGTCTGTGCCGGTCTGGCAGAGTACTTCGGGGTGGAGACCTGGATCGTGCGGCTGCTGGCCATCAGCGGCCTCATCTTCGCCGGTTTCATCACCTTCACCGCCTACGTCGCCGCCTGGTTTCTGCTCGACAAGAAGCCGGTCACCCTCTACGCCCAAGAGGATGCCGACTTTGCCGAGGTGCGGATGAAGGCTCGCAGCTGGCAGGCAGGTGTCACGCCTCATCAGGCCCTTGCCCGCATCGGCCAGGAGCTGGATGCGCTGGAGCCCAGGGTGCAGCGCATCGAGAAGCTGGTGACCTCCAAGGAGTTCACCCTGCAGCGGGAGTTTCGCAACTTGTAAAGCCTGAGCGGTACGATGGTCCCGCCGGCCTGGATTTGCCTCTGATGACAGGGGAGGCGGGCGGGGATCATGACGAGGGTGGTGCTGCCTGCCACCCGCTTCGCCGGGCAGCTACGGGAGAACAGAACAAGCCTTGATACTCAATAAACTGGAACAGCAATTCAATCGCCTGCAGCACAAGGCAAGCGACGTGGTGAACCGGGTCCGGGATCGCCACATCCGGCTGGCGGTCACCGGCCTCTCTCGCAGCGGCAAGACCGCCTTCATCACGGCGCTGGTCAACCAGCTGGAACACGCGGCCATCGATGGCCGGCTGCCCCTGTGGGATGCCCTGCGCCAGGGGCGCATCCTCGGCGCTCGCCGGGTACCCCAGCAAAATGCCCACATTCCCACCTTCCCCTACGAGCGTGGCCTCGACTCTCTGTTTGGCGATCCGCCGGCCTGGCCCGAGCCGACCCGCGGGGTGGCCGAGGTACGCCTCGAAATTCGCTATCGCACCCGTCATCCGCTGCGCAAACACTTGGGGGAGATCTCTACCCTCTACGTGGATCTGGTGGACTACCCCGGGGAGTGGCTGCTCGACTTACCGCTGCTGGAGATGAGCTACGAGCAGTGGAGCGAGCAGGTGCGCGAGCAGCTGCGCCGCCCCGAGCTGCAGACCCTGGCCGCCGGCTGGCTGGCACCCGCATGGCAGGCGGAGCAGGGCTTCGAGGAGCGGCCGGTGGCCCAGCTCGCCGAGCGCTACACCGATTACCTGCACGCCTGCAAGCGTGAGCTGGGGCTGCACCTGATCCAGCCCGGTCGCTTCGTGCTGCCGGGGGAGTATGCCGGCGCCCCCATGCTGCAGTTCGTGCCCTGGGTGTGGGAGAAGCCTGCCGGCGAGCCCGCCGAGGGGACCCTCTACGCCACCCTCAAGCAGCGCTTCGAGCAGTACAAGCAGCATCTGGTGCAGGGTTTTTATGAGCAGCACTTCGCCGGTTTCGATCGCCAGATCGTGCTGGTGGATTGCCTGCAGCCCCTCAACGCCGGGGCTGCCAGCTTTGGCGACATGCAGCAGGCCATCGCCCGCATCATGGAGAGCTTTGCCTACGGCAAGAGCAACTGGTGGCGGCGGCTCTTCTCACCGCGCATCGACAAGCTGCTGTTCGTGGCGAGCAAGGCCGATCACGTCACCCCCGAGCAGCACGCTCCCATGGTCTCCCTGCTGCAGCATCTGGTGCGCAGCGGCCGTGGCCAGGCCCGTTTTGAGGGGATTGCCACCGAGTGTCTGGCGCTGGCCGCCATCAAGGCGACCGAGATGGGCAAGGGGATGGCCGATGGCCGCGAGTTCCCCGCCATCCGTGGCACCAGCCTCTCGGGTGAGCCGCTGTTGCTGTTTCCGGGTGAGGTGCCATCCCATATCCCGCCTGCGCAGTGGTGGAACAATCAGGGCTTTGATTTTCAGGCTTTTCGCCCGCTGCCCATGAGCGCCCATCAGGCGCTGCCCCATATCCGGCTCGATGCGGCGCTGGAGTTTCTGCTCGGGGATCACCTCGAATAAGGGTGTGCGGCCGGGGTTGTTTCCGTCGCCGCACCCAGAAGACGGTTTTCAGGAGAAGCGATGAACGATCAGACAAAAGCGCAGCCGCCGCTGCAGGGCAAGGTGATCCTGGAGCCCACCTTGACGACAGCTGACGACCAGCGAGCGCCGGCACCCGCCCAGCGACTGGAGGAGGCGAGCTTCGAGCGCCTCGATGAGCTGGAAGAGCTCACCGAGGTGGAGAGTGCCCTCGTCATCAAGCCGCGCCGCCGTCATCGGCTGCTGGCCTGGGGGCTGGGAGCGGTCGGCCTGCTCTCTCTGGGCCAGTACGGCGCCTTTCTCTACGAGCAGTTTCTCACCACCCCGCTCTGGGGTGGTGCCTGGTTGGCGGCCTCGGCACTGGTGGCGGCGGGCACCGCCGGGGTGGTGGGGCGCGAATGGCTGCGCCTGCGCACCCTCAAGCGGCGCCAGGATGTGCGCTCGCGGGCCGAGGATCTGCTGGCCCATCAGGGGGTCGGTCAGGGGCAGGGGTTTTGCGAAGGGCTGGCCGAGCGCAGCGGCGACAAGGGGCGCGAGGGATATCAAACCTGGCTGGCCCAGCTCGACGAGAGCCACAACGATCGGGAGGTGTTGACCCTCTACAGCCAGCTGGTGCTCGGTGAGCGCGACAAGCTGGCCCAGGCGCGGGTGGCCAAATGGTCGGGGGAGGCCGCCGTGCTGGTGGCCCTGAGCCCGCTCGCCACCGTCGACATGATGCTGATGCTGTGGCGCAACCTGCGGATGATCGAGGACATCGCCGATGTCTACGCCATCGAGCTCGGCTACTGGAGCCGCATTCGCCTCATCCGTCAGGTATTTCGCAACATGCTCTACGCCGGTGCCACCGAGCTGGTGACCGAGGTGGGGATGGATTTGCTGGGGGCCGAGCTCACCGCCAAGCTCTCCGCCCGCGCCGCGCAAGGGGTGGGGGCCGGGCTGCTCACCGCCCGGCTCGGCCTGCGCACCATAGAGGCGTGCCGCCCGCTGCCCTGGTGTGCGGACGAGAAACCCAGGCTCGGCGAGCTGCGCAAGCGGCTGATCGGTCAGCTGGCGGGCTACCTCAACAAGGGGTGAGCACCAGGCCAGGGGCTCGATTGTGGTTGTCACAAATTATTTACAATTGTCCGCGACAGCCGACCCCAGGGTCGGCTGCTTTTTTGGGGGGCAAACCGTTACAGTGATCCCATCGCGCAATGGCGCCACACCGCCCGGATGGCGGGTTGCAACCCAGAGGATGGAGTCACCCATGGCAAGTCTCTACACCGCCCACCAGCCGGACGAATCGGGCAGGATCCACTACTCGGACGAGGAGCACGGCACCTGGCAGATCCTGATCGCACGCCAGTTGGCGGCGCTTGAGGGCAAGGCCTGTGACGAGTACCAGGCCGGGCTGGCGCGGCTCGACCTGCCCCGGGATCGGATCCCCCAGCTGGCCCAGATCAACGCCGTGCTGCAACCGGCCACCGGCTGGTCGGTGGCGGCGGTGCCGGCGCTCATCTCCTTTGACCGCTTCTTTGCCCTGCTGGCCAACCGCCAGTTTCCGGTGGCCACCTTTATTCGCCGCCGGGACGAGCTCGATTACCTGCAGGAGCCCGACATCTTTCACGAGATCTTCGGCCATTGCGCCATGCTGACCAACCCCGCCTTCGCCCACTTCACCCATGTCTATGGCCAGCTCGGCCAGCGGGCTGGCAAGGAGGATCGGGTCTTTCTGGCGCGGCTCTACTGGTTCACGGTGGAGTTTGGCCTGCTGGCCACGGCGGAGGGGCTTCGCATCTACGGTGGCGGCATTCTCTCCTCCATCGGCGAGACCGCCTATGCCCTCGGCAGCCAACCTGTGCTGCAACCCTTTGATCCCATCGAGGTGCTGCGCACCCCGTATCGCATCGACATCATGCAGCCCACCTATTTCGTGCTGCCCGAGCTTGATGAGCTCTATCGTCTGGCGGAGCAGGACATCATGGCCATGGTGGCCGAGGCGCGCCGCATGGGGCTGCGTCCACCCCGTTTTGCACCGGCCGGCGGCAAGCAGGCGAGCTGAGCCGTCCGCCGGTGTTGATCACCCCTTTTCATCGATACACAAGGAGAGTCCCATGTCCGAACTGGCCAGCCAGCAGTGTGAAGCGTGCCGCGCCGATGCCCCCAAGGTGAGCGAGCAGGAGCTGAGCGAACTGATGCGCCTCATCCCCGACTGGCAGCCGCTGGTGGTAAAAGGTGAGCTGCAGCTGCGGCGCGAATTCACCTTCCGCAACTTCAAGGAGGCGCTCGCCTTCACCAACCGGCTGGGTGAACTGGCGGAGGCGGAGTTTCATCATCCGGCCATCCTCACCGAATGGGGCAAGGTAACCGTCAGCTGGTGGACCCACAAAATTGGCGGCTTGCACCGCAACGACTTCATCATGGCGGCGCGTACGGATGAGCTGCTGAAGTGAAGACGCCCTCACTCACCGAGTGGGCGAGATGGTGACCGCCAGCTGGTGGACCCACAAGATAGGCGGCTTGCACCGCAACGACTTCATCATGGCGGCGCGCACGGATGAGCTGCTGAAGTGAAGAGGCCATTACTAATCGACAAGTCGCTCAAATAAACGCCTGTAGATGACGCGGGCCTGCCCGGTGAAAACGGGGCGGGCCCGCATTTTTATGGGCTGGCGCTCGCACTGGCGGGATCGAGTCTGTATTATCCGGTCATTCATAGAGTTAGCTAGGAAGTGTGTCCCGAATGCGTCTTGAAGTCAGCTGTGAAGACCGCCTGGGCCTGACCCGGGAACTGCTCGACCGCCTGGTGGAGCACAACATCGATCTGCGCGGCATCGAAATCGATACCTCAGGCATCATCTATCTCAACTTTCCCGAGCTGGAGTTTCGTGATTTCCAGCACCTGATGCCGGAGATCCGCCGCATTCCCGGCGTCTATGACGTCAAGACCATCCCCTACATGCCCTCCGAGCGGGAGCACCATGAGATTGAGGCGCTGCTCAAGGCGCTACCGGATCTGGTCTTCTCCCTCGATGCCAAGGGCAAGGTGACCCAGGCCAACCAGTCCGCCCTCACCACTCTGGCCCTGCCGGTGGAGGAGGTGCGCGGCGCGGCGCTCGGCTCCCTGGTCAAGGGCTTCTCCTTCAGCCGCTGGCTGGAGGCGAGCGAGATCCGCCCGCAGACCTGCAAGCTCAGCATCGGCGGCGAGGAGTATCTGGCGGATCTGATGCCGCTGTTCGTGGCCGAGGAGAAGGGCAAGCAGGCCCTGGCTGGCGCCGTGGTGGTGCTCAAGTCCGCCCGCCGGGTCGGCATGCACTTCAGCGCGCTCCACGCGGTGGAAGTGGGGGGCTTTGAGCACCTGCAGGCCGAGAGCCAGAAGATGAAACAGGTGCTGGCCCAGGCGAGCAAGCTGGCGATGCAGGATGCGCCGCTGCTGATCGTCGGCGAGACCGGCACCGGCAAGGAGTTGCTGGCCCGCGCCTGCCACGGTGCCAGTCTGCGCTCCAGCCATCCCTTCATGGCGCTCAACTGCGCGGCCATGCCGGACAACGTGGCCGAGAGCGAGCTGTTCGGTTACGCCCCCGGCGCCTTTGGCAACAACACTGAGGGCAAGCGCGGGGTACTGGAGCTGGCGAGCGGTGGCACCCTGATGCTGGACGAAATCGGCGACATGTCGCCCCATCTGCAGACCAAGTTCCTGCGGGTGCTGCAGGACGGTGTGTTCCGCCGGGTCGGCGACGAGCAGGAGGTGAAGGTCAATGTGCGCTTCATCTGCACTACCCAGAAGCAGCTGCTGGATCTGGTGCACGAGGGCAAGTTCCGGGAAGATCTCTACTACCGCCTCAACGTGCTGAGTCTGGCGCTGCCGCCGCTGCGTGAGCGCAAGGCGGACATCATGGCGCTGGCCCAGCAGTTCGTCTCCCGTTTTGCCAGCGAACTGCAGCGTCCGCGCCCGCGCTTTACCCGCAACATGGCCGAGTACCTGACCGCCTATCGCTGGCCCGGCAACGTGCGCCAGCTGCGCAACTGCCTCTATCGCGCCATGACCTTGCTGGAAGGGGACGAGATCGGCCCTGAGCACGTGGACTTGCCGGTGGCGGCCGATGCCATGCCGCTCATCGACGAGTGGTTCGAAGGGGGGCTGGACGAGGCGGTGAAACGCTTCGAGAGCAGGCTGCTGGAGCGGCTCTACCCGGCGTTCCCCTCCACCCGTCAGCTGGCCAAACGGCTGGGGGTGTCGCACACCGCCATCGCCAACAAACTGCGGGAATACGGGATCAGCAAGAAGTAACCCCATGAATGTAACTTATCGCAGGGCTCACGCCGGGGTGGGCCCTCTTCATTATTGTGACGCCAGTCCGGTCAGCCCCTTGCTCTGCGGGCTGCGCCTTGTCATGCTGCTGACAAGTTCCATACTATCTCCTGCCGGCTCACCCCCTTCGGGCCTGTGCCCTGTGTGGTTGCTGAGGCGGGTGTAAGCGCAGGCATGATGCACACTTTTTCACTGTTCAGGATCCTGGTCTGGCTGGCGCCCCTGTTTTGCTCGCTGGCCCTCTCCGGCGAGTCGCCCCCGCTCACCGCGGCCGAGCTGCGGTCCGAGCAGGTACGCCAGACCGTGCTCGACATTCTCAGCTATACCCGCTGGCCGAATGAACCCAGCGAGCTGCGCCTGTGCGTGGCGGCGCCGACGGAGTACGCCACCGCACTCTTTTCCATCAAGCAGCAGGCCAACGGCCGGCCGGTCAGCGTCCATCGCTACGAGATCGATGACGAGGCGATCGGCCCCCAGTGCGACGTGCTCTATCTGGGGGTGCTCTCCTCCGAGCGGCGCTTGCCGCTGTTCGAGCGGCTGCGTGGCTACCCCATCCTCAGCATCAGCGAGTCCAGCTCCGAGTGCGTGGCCGACGCCGTCTTCTGCCTGCAGATCGGCAAGGAGCGGATCCGGTTCAGGGTCAATCTGGATGCCCTGGCCAGGAGCGGAGTGCGGGTGCATCCGGCGGTGCTCAAACTGGCCAAGGCCGATGAGGGGGGGTCATGATAGGTCTGTTCCGCCCTCCCTCCCAGCGCCTCACCTTGCGACAGAGTCTGGGACGCACCCACCTGGTGACGTCCCTGACGGCGGTCTGCATGGCCGGTCTGCTGCTGACCGGCATCGCCCTGCTGGCGCTGCGGCTCTATGCGGATCACAATCTGGAGCTGGTCGCCCGCGCCATCGGTTATACCAGCGAAGCGGCCGTGGTGTTCCACGACGAGGAGGCGGCCCGGGAGGCGCTGGAGGCCATCCTCACGCACGAAGACGTGGCGCAGGCCAGCATCTATCTGCCGAGCGGCCAGCTGCTGGCGAGCTGGAGCCGGGCCATGAGTACCCCCTGGTCCGGCCTTGAGCAGTATCTGGCGCGGATCATCCTGCCGGGGCCGGTGGATCAGCCCATGATGCGGGGGGGCATGGAGATCGCTCACATCCACCTGGTGGGGCACGGCCAGTATCTGCTGTTGTTCCTGCTGCAAACCCTGCTGGCCATGCTGCTCTGCCTGGTGCTCAGCACTCTGGGGGCCCTCTATGTGGCGCACCGGATGCAACACTCCCTCACGGCGCCACTCAAGGAGCTGGCCCAGGTGGCCCACAGCGTGAGTCGCCAGCGGATCCTCGCCATGCGGGTGCCGGAGGCCAACATCGCCGAGCTGCACGAGCTCGGTCAGGATTTCAACTCCCTGCTCGACGAACTGGAGGCCTGGCAGGCCCACCAGCGGCGGGAGAATGCCAGCCTGCTGCACCAGGCCACCCACGATGCCTTGACCGGCTTGCCCAATCGTGCTCTGTTTGAGGCTCGTCTGGATCAGGCGGTCACCACGGGCCGGCTGCATGACGAGCGCTTCGCGCTGCTCTACCTCGATTGTGATCGCTTCAAGCAGATCAACGACACCCTGGGCCATGCCGCCGGGGATGACGTGCTGATCGCGCTGGCCAGACGGGTACAACATCAGCTGCGGCCGATGGATCTGGTATGCCGTCTGGGGGGCGACGAGTTTGCCATCCTGCTCACCCCCCTCTCCCTGGTGGAGGAGGCGGAGGATGTGGTTGCCCGCATCCAGCAGGCCATGGCGGACCCCGTGGTACTGGGGGACGGCAGCCAGCTGGTGGCGGCCGTCAGCATTGGCGTCGCGCTGTATCCGGATCAGGGGCAGAGTGCCGCCGATCTGCTGCAGCAGGCGGACCATGCCATGTACCAAGCCAAACGGCTGCGTCGGGAGCTTGCACTCCATGATCAGCTGGAATTTGATGTCTCTGCTGAGGAAAAATAACAATGAAGATCCATGTCCTGATGAAAACCGGCTTGATCGGTCTACTGCTGAGCGTGCTGATGGGTTGCCAGAGTGCTCCCCACGGCCTCACGGCAGAGCAGATCGCCGTACTCAAGGAGCAAGGCTTTCGCCTGACCGACGAGGGTTGGACTCTGGACTTCTCCAACCGTGTGCTGTTTGCCAACAACGCGGATGCCCTGACCCCCAAGACGCGCGTCGTGGTGGAAAAACTGGGGACGACGCTGCTGGAAGTGGGCTTGAACCGGGCGCGGATCGATGGTCATACCGACTCCAACGGGGCGGCGGACTATAACGATCAGCTCTCCTACAAGCGGGCGCAGTCGGTGGCCGACGTGCTGGTTTCGGTCGGCATGCCGCAGGCCAACCTGGACATCCGGGGCCGTGGCGAGCGCGATCCGATAGCCGACAACAAGACGGCTGCCGGTCGGGCCGAGAACCGCCGCGTGGCGATTGTCATCAGCAATGAATGACACGGTTGTGTAGATACAAAAAGAGCGCCATCAGGCGCTCTTTTTTGTGGCTCGCCGTTATTGCTGCTTGAACTTCTCGCGGTCGTGGTGACTGCGCAGGCGGATGTTGATCATCTCCACCGTCAGCGAGAAGGCCATGGCGAAGTAGATGTAGCCCTTCGGAATGTGCAGGTCCATCCCCTCGGCCATCAGCGCAAAGCCCACCAGGGTGAGGAAGGAGAGGGCCAGCATCTTGATGGTGGGGTGGTTGTCGACGAAGTCGCCGATGGCCTTGGCGGCGAACATCATGATGAAGACGGCGATCATGATGGCCAGCACCATGACCGGCACGTGATCCGCCATGCCCACCGCCGTGATGACCGAGTCCAGGCTGAAGACGATGTCGAGGATGGCGATCTGGATCAGGGTGCTGATGAAGCCGGAGGCGGCCGTGCTCACGCTCTCGGGTTCGGCGGCCCCCTCCAGGGTAGCGTGGATCTCATGGGCACTCTTGCCGATGAGGAACAGGCCCCCCAGCAACAGGATGAGATCGCGGCCCGAGATGGCTTCGCCCAGCACGGTGAACAGCGGCTCGGTGAGGCGCATCACCCAGGCGAGCGATAGCAGCAGCAGGATGCGGGTGCCCATGGCGAGCGCCAGCCCCAGGATCCGCGCCTTCTGGCGCTGGGCTTCCGGCAGACGGCCGACCAGAATGGAGATGAAGATGATGTTGTCGATGCCGAGCACGATCTCGAGCAGGGTCAGGGTGGCGAGCGCGACCCAGGCAGAGGGGTCCAGAACCCATTCCAGCATGATGAAACCTTGGTTGAACTTTGGTTGAGGGTTGAAACCGCGCATTCTAGCAGGGGGTTATGGCTTGTCCCAGTGGCTGGAAAAGATAAAAATGGCGACCATCCAACGGGAGGGACATATGTTTCGTTTAGGACTCATCATCAATCCGGTCGCCGGCATCGGTGGCGCGGTCGGTCTCAAGGGCAGTGACGGCATGGTGGCCGAGGCGCTGGCCCGTGGCGCCGTGCCCAAGGCTTGCGAGCGGGCTCGTCAGGCGCTGCTGCCACTGTGTGAACTGGCGGAGCGCTTCGAGCTGCTGACGGTGGCGGGGGAGATGGGAGCCGGGCTTGCCAGCGAGCTCGGTCTGCCCTGTCGCATCGTCTACCAGCCCGCCACTGTGCCCACCACGGCGGCCGATACCCGCGCGGCGGCGCTGGCGCTGCGCAAGGCCGGCGTCGATCTGCTGCTGTTTGCCGGCGGTGACGGCACGGCGCGGGACATCTGTGCGGCGGTGGGGGAGTCGTGCCATGTGCTGGGCATTCCGGCTGGCTGCAAGATCCACTCCGGGGTGTACGGGGTGACCCCCGCCGCCAGCGGCCGGGTGGCGGCCAGAATGATCGCAGGCGAACTGCTGAGCCTGGTAGATGCCGAGGTGATGGACATCGACGAGGAGGCGTTTCGCGCCGGCAAGGTGCGCGCCCGCCACTATGGCCAGCTGCAGGTGCCCGGCGATCTGCGCTACGTGCAGGCGGTCAAGCAGGGGGGACGGGAGTCCGAAGAGCTGGTGCTGGCGGACATCGCCGCCGGTGTGGTCGAGCAGATGGAGCCCGATACCCTCTATCTGATGGGCTCCGGCAGCACGGTGGCGGCCTGCATGGCGGAGCTGGGTCTGGAAAATACCCTGCTCGGTGTGGATCTGGTGGAAAATGGCCAGCTTATCGGGCAGGATCTCTGCGCCGCCGAGATCCTGACCCGGATCCGCGGTCGTCGCTGCCGGCTGATCATCACCCTGATCGGCGGTCAGGGACATCTGTTCGGGCGCGGAAATCAGCAACTGAGTCCAGAGGTGATCCGGGCCGTCGGGCGGGACCAGATCCAGGTCCTGGCCACCAAAGCCAAGCTGGCAGCCCTCGCTGGCCGTCCGCTGCTGGTGGATACCGATGATCCGGCGCTGAACCGGTCGTTAAGTGGTTATCTGCGGATCACCACGGGATACAAGGATCAGGTCATCTACCCGGTGGCCAACCCGGAATAGGACATCAAGGATGCGGCTGGCCTGGCGCCAGAGAGCCGCGATCAACCGGATCGCGGTTCCACTCCCCCGAATTATTTTGCCGGCAATCCCGGAAAATGAGGCTGCGTTAAATGACGATTCATGAATTTGAGCACAAGTTGTTGGGACTGATAGACAGCATGGTGGCCACGGCGACCGATGACGAGCTGTTTGCCGGGGGCTACCTGCGCGGCCACATCTCGCTGGCGGTGGCGCGGGCCGAGCTGGAAGGCAAGACCCTGGTGCGGGATGTAAAGAGCTATGTGCTGCGCAGCCTGAACGAGGCCATTTTGCAGGGTGAACTCTCGGAAGAGGATGAGAAGCTGGTGCAGGCGATGTGGATTCGTTTGCAACAACAGGCAGAAGCTTGATCGGTTACACAGTTCAAACAGAAGTTTAAGTTTATTCTTCCCTGAGGTTAGTGAAAGGTTAATAATAAGTTTCGCCTTTTGTTTCAGGGATTAAACTATGGCTTCCTCCTCGCGTATTGCCAATAAACTGCCGCTCGAAATGCTCTATCACTGGGAGCGGCAGTCTCCTGACAGAGTCTATCTGCGTCAAACCATCAACCGAGAATACGTGGACTTCACCTGGGGCGAAGTGGCCGACGAGGCCCGCCGCATGGTGACGGCACTGCGTCAACTGGGGCTGGTGGCCGGCGACAAGGTGGCACTGCTTTCCAAGAACTGCGCCCAGTGGTTCATCGCCGATCTCGCCATGCAGATGGGGCAGTACGTGAGCGTGCCCATCTACCCCACCGCCAACGTCGACACCATCGAATACGTGCTGCGCCACAGCGAGGCCAAGGCCATTTTCGTCGGCAAGCTCGATGACTGGAAGAGCCAGGAGGCGGGGGTGCCTGCCGATCTGCTGCGCATTGCCTTTCCCTATGACACCATGCCGGCGGCCCACCAGTGGGATGAACTGCTGGATCGCCACGAGCCGATCCCGGACAGCCCGGTGCAGGCGCCGGACGCCCTGCTGAGCCTGGTCTACACCTCCGGCAGCACCGGCAAGCCGAAAGGGGCCATGCTGAGCGTCGAACGTTACGCCTGGTCGTGCGAGAAGCTGGTGGAGACCGTGGGCCTGACCCAGTCCGACCGCGGTTTCTCCTATCTGCCGCTCGCCCACATCACAGAGCGGGTTTACATCTACGGCGGCAGCCTCTACGGCGGCGCCACCATCGCCTTCCCCGAGTCCCTCGATACCTTCATCGAGGACGTCAAACGCTGCCGTCCCACCGTGTTCATCTCGGTGCCGCGGCTGTGGGCCATGTTCCGTATCAAGATCCTCGAGAAGCTGCCCCAGCAGAAGCTGGCGCTGCTGCTCAAGATCCCCTTCGTCTCGGGCCTCATCAAACGCAAGCTGCAAAAGGGGTTGGGGCTGGATCAGGCGCGGGTGCTTGGCTGCGGCTCGGCGCCGGTGTCGCCGGCCCTGCTTGAGTGGTACCTGAGCATCGGCCTTCAGGTGACCGAAGCCTGGGGCATGACCGAAAACCACGCCTACTCCACCATCAACTACCCGTTTAGGGCCGACAAGATAGGCACGGTCGGCAAGGCGGGGATCGGGGTCAACATCAAGATCTCAGACGAGGGGGAGATCCTCTGTCGCTGCGAGGGCATGATGCTGGGCTACTACAAGGATCCCGAGCACAGCCGCGAGGCCATCGATGAAGAAGGCTGGCTGCACACCGGCGACATGGGCAAGCTGGATCGGGAGGGCTACCTCACCATCACCGGCCGCATGAAGGACGTGTTCAAGACCGCCAAGGGCAAGTATGTGGCGCCGGTGCCCATCGAAGGGCTGCTGGGCCAGGAGCCCATCATCGAGCAGCTGTGCGTGATCGGCTACGGCATGCCGCAGCCGGTGGCGCTGGTACAGCTGGCTGAACACGCCATGAAGGGGGATCGCAATCAGGTCAATGCCCAGCTGGAGGCGGCCCGCAACCGGGTCAACGAGCAGCTGGAGTCCCATGCCAAGATTCGCGGCATCCTGGTGGTGAAGAGCCCCTGGAACATCGAGAACGGGGTGCTGACGCCCACCATGAAGATCCGCCGCCACCTGCTGGAGCAGAAGTACGCGAACCTGGGTGACGCCTGGTCCTCTTCCCAGAG
The DNA here is from genome assembly GCF_002285935.1 of Aeromonas dhakensis. Taxonomy (NCBI): domain Bacteria; kingdom Pseudomonadati; phylum Pseudomonadota; class Gammaproteobacteria; order Aeromonadales; family Aeromonadaceae; genus Aeromonas; species Aeromonas dhakensis. The sequence continues at coordinate 3,566,232 of NZ_CP023141.1, read as the reverse complement.
CATCGTCTGGGAGTCCTGACGGGGGATCAGCTGATCACCACAAAACAACAAGGGGAGCCACTGGCTCCCCTTGTTGTTTCAGGCCATGGCCGATCAGACCGCCTGATACTCCAGTTCGACCGAACCGAGCGCCTTGAGGGTGGCGCGGGCGGAGTCCTGCTGGCTGATCTGGCCATCCTTGCTCTCCAGCAGCACGGCGCGGCGGATGTTGGCGAGATCCTCGCCGCCCAGCACCGCATGGGCGCAGGCCATCTGCATCGGCGGCAGGCTGGGGTTGAAGGCGGCGTTCTCGGCGTAGCGGCCACAGAAGATGCGCCCGTCGGCGAACTGCAGCGCTACCGCGGCATAGCCCTGGCTGTAGGGGGCGTAGCTCTGGCGGGCAGCGGCCAGCGCGGCCTGCCACAGCGGATCCTCGCTCTCAAGCTGGAGCTCGTCGTGGGACTGCGGGCTCATCAGGGCGTCCGTGATGTCCAGATCAGCCGGGCCGAACGAGTGGGGCAGGAAGGATTGCAGCGCGCTCAAGTCGTCCGGCAGGGAGACCTTGAGGGTCTTGGCGGTGCTCAGCTCATTCATGAACTGGCGGCAGTGACCGCAGGGGGTGTAGTTGACGGTGATCTCGGAGATGCCGGTCTCGCCGCCCAGCCAGGCGTTGGAGATGGCGGACTGCTCGGCATGCACCGAGTGGAACAGTCCCTGGCCGGCGAACTCCATGTTGGCGCCGAAATACCAGTTGCCGCTCAGGCCGCAGGCGATGGCACCGACGAAGAACTTGGAGATGGGGGCGACCGAGCAGGCGGCGGCCAGCGGCAGCAGGGCCAGGCGCAGGGCGCGATCGTCAAGACCGGTAGCAGCTTTCAGAGTGGCGACCTGATTGGCGGTGAAGCGGGCCTGGAAATCATCGCCCAGCATGGGCAGCAGAGCTGCCTTGAGCGGAGCGGACAGGGTATCGAGTGGCTTGGCAAAACGGGGATGCATAGTGTGTCCTCAAAGGCCAATTGGGGGGCCATTGTAGGGAGCAAGCTCGGCTAAATGTGTGAGCGTGCTCACGCCCTGACGGGCAAACGGAGGGGGATGTTAATGGAAACGTTTGTCTTGTGCAAATTGTGCGGCAGGTCGCACATCGGCGGGCCCGCAGGCCCGCCGCAGCGGAAAAGGGTGCGCTTCAGCTCAACCAGTGGTAAATGGCAAACAGCAGGGGCGCCACGGCGGCGGTGAGGATGCCGCATACCACCATGGCCAGCGAGGCAAAGGCGCCCTGGGTGATGCCCTGCTCGGCGGAGGTGGCGGTGCCGATGGCGTGGGCGCAGGCGCCCATGGCCAGCCCCTGGGCTTCGGGGTCGGTGACCCGCATCAGTTTGAGCAGGGGGAAGCCGACCAGGGCGCCGACGATCCCGACCACCACCACCACTGCGGCGGCGATGGCGGGAATGCCGCCGAGGGACTGGCTGACGCTCATGGCGAGCGGGGTGGTGATGGATTTGGTGGCGAGCGAGGCCAGCAGTGCCGGATCGGCCCCCATGAAATGACCGACCGCCAGGGTAGTGCAGACCGAGATCAGGACCGAGCTCAGGGTACAGATCAGGATGGGCTTGAGCCTAGCCTGGATCTGGCGGGCCTGCTGATAGAGGGGCAGCGCCAGCGCCACCACCGCCGGCTCCAGCAGCGCCGTGATGGGGCGGGTGCCGCTCTCGTACTGTTCCAGCGGCAGATCGAGCCAGAGCAGCAGGCCGATGATGACGGCGGTGGGTACCAGCACCGGGTTGATGATGGGCCAGGGCAGCTTGCGATAGAGGGCCCGGGTGGCGAAATAGAGTGCCAGGGTCAAGGGAATGGCCAGCCAGAAGATCATCTGTTCATCCTCTGGTAGAGACGGCCGACGGTGCCGAGGATCAGCACGATCCCGAGCACGATACAGAGCATGATGAGACCGAAGGATTGGCGCAGCGGCTCCAGCCAGGCCACCAGCCCGACCGCCACCGGCACGAACAAGACCCCCATGTGGCGCAGCAGCAGGCCGGCGCCCTGCTCGACCCAGTGCAGTTTCACCAGTTGCAGGGAGAGCAGCACGAACAGCAGCAGCATGCCGATGATGCTGCCGGGAAAGGCGAACGGCAGGATGGCTGCCAGGGCTTTGCCCGCCAGCAGGCAGGCGACGATGACCAGAAAGTCACGAAGGTACAGCAAGGCACGTTGCGCGATCACAGGAGCCCCATCTTGGTAACGGTGAAGTAAGGAATACGCCAGTCTACCAGAGAGACAGGGTCGCGGCATTAAAACAATAACAGCTGAAATTAGTTCGTTTGAGGCTGATTTCATTGAAGATTTTCAGACAGAACCCTTTTCGAACCACAAGGAGTCGCCATGACATCTCTCTTGTCCCGCCTGCGTCAGCTGGCGGACGACCACCATCTCCCCCCTTCGTTGCTGCAAACCCGCCAGTGGGAAGGCCCCCTGTGCCGGGTGCGGCTCGACAACACCGGCAGCGGCGAGGCCCGGATCGGGCACTGGACGCTGTTTGACGGCAAGCTCGGCCTCTCGCCTGCTAGCGCCATCTACGGCGAAGGCTTCCAGATGCTGGCCCAGACCATGGGCAGCTGGCAAGCGCCGCAACCGGTCGGCCGCTGCCCCGATGCTGGCGTCTATCGGATCACCGACGATCAGGGCTATCACACGGTGCACAACCTGCTGCTGGTGGAGCACGACAGGGGCTGGCTGCTGCTCGCCTTTGCCAGCTGCCAGCGCTTTGGCGGGGAGTTTCGGCTCTACCCCGATGGCCGGCTGCAGATCCTGATGAACGGCGAGGGGCGTGCGCTCCCGGCCGGCCAGTTCTGGCAGAGCGAGGCGCTGCTCTGCCTCGAGGGAAAAGATCGGGAGGCGCTGCTGGCCGAACTGGCGCAGCGGATCGAGGCCGAGCATGGCTCGCTGATCGGCCAGGTCGGGGAGCGTCCCAGCGGCTGGTGCTCCTGGTACCACTACTATGCGGACGTGAGCGCCGCCGACATTCGCGAGAACCTGCAGGTGCGTGCCGAGCGTTTCCCGGCCCTGCGCTACGTGCAGATTGACGACGGTTATCAGGCCAAAATGGGCGACTGGCTCACCCCGTCGGCCAAGTTCGAGCAGGGGGTGGCGTCCCTGGCCGCCGAGATCAAAGACGCTGGCTGCGAGCCGGCGCTCTGGGTGGCCCCCTTTATCGCCGAGCCCGGCTCCCAGGTGTTTCAGGATCACCCCGACTGGTTTGTGAAGGGGGAGGACGGGCTGCCGCTACCCTCCGAGCGGGTTACCTACGGCGGCTGGCGCTGTACCCCCTGGTACGTGCTGGATGGCACCCACCCCGAGGTGCAGGCTCACCTCGAGCGGGTGTTCCGCACCCTGCGCGAGCAGTGGGGCATCCACTACTTCAAGCTCGATGCCAACTTCTGGGGGGCCATCCACGGCGGTTGCTTCCACGACCCGGCTGCCACCCGGGTCGAGGCCTACCGGCGCGGCATGGCCGCCATCCTGCGCGGGGCGGGCGAGGGGGCCTTCCTGCTCGGTTGCAATGCGCCCATCTGGCCAAGCCTTGGTCTGGTGCACGGCATGCGGGTGAGCGATGACGTGGAGCGCCACGGCCAGCGTTATCGCCAGATCGCCCGCGAGGCCTTCTGCCGCGCCTGGCAAAATGACAAGCTCTGGGCCCTCGACCCCGACTGCATCTGCCTGCGGGATCTGCCGAGCCAGCAGGCGAGCCCTGCCGAGTACTGCTTTCATCTGGCGGCGCTGGTGGCAAGCGGCGGCATGATGCTGGCCGGGGACAGGCTGCAAGATCTCGACGAGGAACAGGCGGCGCAGCTGCGCAAGCTGCTCGAGCTCTGCGCGGCGCGGGCCCCTTGCGCCCGTTTCGAGTCGATGGACTTTGCCTGCGGCGAGGTGAGCCTGCCCGAGGGCGGTACCCTGCTCTGTCTTTTCAACTGGGAGGCGCAGCCTCAGGAGTTTTTGCTGCCGGCGGGTGGCGAGGATTTCTGGGATGAGGCGGCAATCGGTACTGCGCTCACCCTGCAGGGGGGCGAGGGGCGGGTGATCCGCTACCGCTGAGCGGTCTGGCACTCATGATTCAGGCTCCCGTGGGAGCCTGAATTTATTCTGAAAGGAGCTGCTATAGCGGAGTCAGTAACGCCACTCGAAGCCGATGGCGTAGTTGGCGGCGCCATAGCCCGGGATCTCGTTGCTGGAGAGCAGGGCCTTGAAGGTGAGCTGCGCCGTGAGCGGAATGCCGAGCCCCATGCCGAGGGCTACCTCGTCGTTGGTGTTGCCCATCATGTCGGCCCGGATCATCCGATAGAGCGACATGTCCTGGCTCATGTGCACATAGCTCTGGGAGGCGCGGTTGTAGAGCTGGCCGAAGACCTCCAGCTGAAAACCGGCCTGGGGAGTGATGGCCAGCGGCACGCCGACGAAGTTGTAGAGATCGGAGCGGTTGAAATAGCTGTTGGTGATCTGGGGGGTGAAGTCGGTCTGCCGATAGAGGCGACTGAAGTTGCTCTCGATCAGCTCGTAGGTCTGTTGCGGCAACTGCAGCAGGTAGTCGGGGATATCAAAGCGCACACCCGCCATGCTGGTCGATGGCAGCAGGGCGCAGATGAGCAAACCAAAACCGGATAATCCTGAACGCATCAGATGAGGCATCCCCAAGGGTCGATAGGCCAACCGGCCGTTAGTGCAATGTTAGCGCACAAATAATTGAAACATCAGGAGTCTTTGCTCCCCTTCCCATTATGTCGCGGGGCGGGGGAGCGTACAGTCATTTAACCGTGAGGCGGGTCACATCTCACAGATTTTCGAGGTAGTGATAGAGGCTCTTGAGGATGGAAAAGTTCCGATCGTTCCCCTGATTCTGCTCGGCCAGCGCCTCGAGGCGTGGCACATAGTCGGGCAGACGGCGGCTGAAGTAGTCGCTGCAGTGCAGGCGCCAGCGCTTCTGCTCCGTTTCGCTCAAGGTGTGCGGCCAGTTGCGGGCGCGGTAGCGGAACAGCATCTCCGGCAGCCGTGGATCCGTGAAGGCAAACTCCCGCTCGCCCAGCAGGTCCGCCGGGGTGGCGCGCACCAGATCCATGGTGGACTTGTCGCCGTGACCGAAGAAGCCGGCGTAGAGCTGGGTATCCGGATCGCCATCATTGTTGCCGGCAAACTCCTGATTGAATACCTCCACCAGTTTTTCCCGCACTTCGGGGTGGGCGCGCAGCAGATCCAGGCTCTTGCGGCACTGAGCCCGGTCGATGCCAAGCTGGTCGGCGCGCTCCGGCGTCAGGGTGGCGGCCGGCGCCAGCACAGGGCATTTGTTGATGTGCACCAGCTTCACCGGAATGCCGGCAAGATCCCCCAGCTCCTCTTTCTTGGTGTAGAGGCGCTCGCGTATCTCCTCGCTGGTGAGTTCGATGAGCGGGGTGGGGTCGCGGGTCAGATCCACCATGATCACCGCGTTCTGGTTGCTGGGGTGCCAGGCGAGCGGCGACACCCAGCTTGCGCACCCCTGCCAGGGGGAGAACATGCCGGAGATGTGTACCAGCGGCTTCATGGTCACCACGTCGATGAGGGCCTTCACCTTGTTCTTGTTGCGAAGATCAAAGAGATAATCGAACAGCTTGGGCTGGGCCTTTTTCACCAGCTTGGCCATCTCGATGGTGGCCAGCACGTCCGAGAGCGCATCGTGGGCGTTGGCGTGGGCCACGCCGTTGGCCACCGTCAGCTTCTCCAGCTTGAAGCTTGGTTTGCCCTCTTCGTCAAACGCCCACTCTATCCCCTCCGGACGCAGGGCGTAGCAGGCCCGCAGCATGTCGAGAATATCCCAGCGGGAGTTGCCGTTTTGCCAGGCGTAGGCATAGGGGTCATAGAAGTTGCGATAGAGGGTGTAGCGGGTCACCTCGTCATCGAAGCGGATGCTGTTGTAACCCAGCACGCAGGTACCCGGGGTGGCGAACTGCTCGTGGATCTGGCGGATGAAATCCGCCTCGCACAGGCCGTCCTTCATCGCTTTTTGCGGCGTGATGCCGGTGATCAGGCACGCCTCCGGCTCCGGCAAATAGTCCGCCGGCGGTTTGCAATAGATGACCAGCGGCTCGCCGATGAGGTTGAAATCGGCGTCGGTGCGAATGCCGGCAAACTGCGCCGGTCTGTCCTTGGCTGGGCTGATGCCGAAGGTCTCGTAATCGTGGAAGAAAAAAGTTGGCTCGCTGCCGGCGTGTGCTGTTTTGCTCATGTTGCTCGAGAGGGATATCCGATGACGGCGGCGCCTGGCGCCTGGGTGGGGGTGCCATGCACCTCGGTTGCCTGCATGGTAAACCATAGCGCAGGCAGAGCGAAGGGCAGTCGTCGTGGTTGGCTGTTTATTGGCCGCGGCAGGTTGGCCAGCCCGGTGAGATGAGCAACGCCATGATCTTCTAAGACAAAGGCATGTCTCAACGGTTTCTTCTGGCCGCGCCCGCCAGTGTGCCGGACATCGAGGATGGATGCCCGGCCTGGTGATCGCGGCCGGGCATGGCAGGTTACTCCTCGTCGATGGCGGCGAATCGAGCCACCAGATAGTCGATCAGCGCCCGTACAGAGGGGAGCAGGCCGCGCCGGGAGGGGAACACGGCGTGGATGAGTTCGGGCTTCGGCTCCCAGGCAGGCACCACCTTGACCAGGGTGCCGGCATCGAGCTGCTCCCGCACCATCAACAGTGGCAACTGCACCACGCCGATACCGGCCAGCGCGGCACTGCGCAGGGCCACCATATCGGTGGTGACGAAACGGGGTTGGTGGGCGAGCTCGACATGGGCCCCCTGCGGCCCGAACAGCGACCAGACATAGTGCAGCCGTGGCGCCCCCAGCCCCATGCTGGGCCAGCCGTACAGATCCGCCGGCGCGGCAGGCAAGCCCCGTTGTGCTATCAGTGCCGGGCTGGCCACCAGGCACTGGCGACGCTGCGCCAGTGTCCGGATCACCAGTTCGCTGTCCTGCAGCGGTGGCGGTCTGACCCGGATCGCCACATCGACTCCTTCGGCGATGGGGTCGACCCGCCGATTGGTCCCTTCCAGCTCGACTCTGATCTGCGGGTGACGGGCCATGAAATCCGCCAGCATGGGGCCGATATGGGTATGCAGCAAGGCGATGGGGCAGCTTATGCGGATGAGACCACAGGGCTCGGTTCGGGTCATCTCGATGGCAGCCTGCGCCGCCTCGGCCTCCACCAGCATCCCCTTGCAGTGTTCGTAATAGGTACGGCCCAGCTCGGTCACCGCAAACTGGCGGGTCGAGCGCTGGATCAGCCGCACGCCGAGCCGCTCTTCGAGCTGTGCTATCCGGCGGCTGAGGCGGGATTTGGGCATGCCGATGGCGCGGCCAGCGGGGGCAAAACCGCCGTGATCCACCACCTGGACGAAGTAGTAGAGATCGTTCAGATCCTGCATAGGGTACTCCCATCGTTCCAAAAATAGGACGCTGATGCCTAATTTAGCAGTCTATCCACCTGTTCGTTTCGAAACTATGCTGTCTCCAGTGTTCAATTCCACCGGATATGTCAGGAGCGACAGATGAAAAAGATCCTCGGCGTTTACAGCGCCCCCCGTCCTCACTGGGTGGGCGACGGCTTTCCCGTCCGCTCCCTCTTCTCCTACAGCAGCCACGGCAAGCAGTTGAGCCCGTTTCTGCTGCTCGACTATGCCGGCCCGGCCAACTTCACGCCGAGCAGTCGGCCGCGCGGAGTGGGTGAACATCCCCATCGCGGTTTCGAGACGGTGACCATCGTCTACAAGGGCGAAGTGGCGCACCGGGATTCGACCGGTCGGGGCGGCGTGATAGGCCCGGGTGACGTGCAGTGGATGACCGCCGGCGCGGGTATCTTGCACGAGGAGTTTCACGCCCCGGCCTTCAGCGCGTCGGGCGGTGAGCTCGAGATGGTGCAGTTGTGGGTGAATCTGCCGAGCCGGCACAAGATGACGCTGCCCGGTTACCAGCCCATCCTGGCGCGCGACATTCCGACGGTGGCGCTTGCCGACGACGCGGGGTCGGTACGGGTCATCGCCGGCGAGTTTGAGGGGGGCCGTGGCCCGGCCCATACCTTCAGTCCGCTGCATGTCTGGGATCTGCGGCTGGTGCAGGGCAGCGTCAGCACACTCGAGTTGCCCGAAGGCTGGACCGGCGCGCTTATCGTGTTGAAGGGTTCGGTGCAGGCCAACGGTAGTGCCATCGCCCGGGAGGCGCAGATGGTGGTGCTGGACCGGGCAGGGCGGCAGGTGCTGATCGAGGCAAACAGTGACGCCACTGTGTTGCTGCTGAGCGGCGAGCCCATCGAGGAGCCTATCGTGGGGCACGGCCCCTTCGTGATGAACAGCCATGAGGAGATAGTGCAGGCCATCGATGACTTCAACAGCGGCAGATTCGGCGTGATGCCGGGGTGATAAATGGACAAGGCCCTCTTATGAGGGCCTTGTTTTATGATGCTGTGGATCAGCGCTGACGGGCCTTGAACCTGGGGTTGCTCTTGCAGATCACGAACAGCTTGCCGCGGCGGCGGACGATCTGGCAATCGGGGTGGCGCGACTTGGCTGATTTGAGGGAAGAGAGGACTTTCATGACTGCGCTTTTCCTTTGTTGAAGAACTGACCGAAACGCTGGCCGAAGCGGGCGACCTGACCCTCCTTGCTGACCTGCTTCTGCTTGCCGGTATAGAAGGGGTGTGACGCACTGGAGACATCCAGCGTTACATAGGGGTAGGTGTTGCCGTCTTCCCACTGCTTGGTGCGATCGGTCTTGAGGGTGGAACCCACCAGAAAATAGGTGTTGGCGGTCAGGTCGTGGAACAGAACCTGACGGTACTCGGGATGAATGTCTGGACGCATGATGGTTCGCTCTGTGTGATTGATTGTTATGTTATAACAACAAAATCATGCCTCCGTTGAGAATCAATATCAACAACTTTTTGCATGGCATCAGGGTTGAGCGAGGAGAGTGAAGTTGCTGCGTTGCGCCGTTTGCTCGGTTGACCGCTTGAATAGGCAGCCAATTGCATCAAAGGAGAGGGTCTGGCAGGAAAGAGTTTTTGGTCAGCCGCTGGCGCCCTCTTTACTTTTGATTTTTACTGTATAAAAATACAGTAAAAATCATGGAGAAGTATCCTATGCGTCTGGAAATCATCATCGACAAGAAACATCAGGTGCCCACCTCGACCATGGAGGCGCTGCGCCAGGAGTTGCTCAAGCAGCTGGGCGAGAAATTCCCCGATCTGCATGTTCGCGTCGCCCCCGGCAGTGCCATGGCGTTGACGGTCAGCCGGGCCAGCAAGGAGGAAAAGGAGCTGGCGGAAGCCATGGTGCAGGAGGTGTGGGAGAACGCCGACAGCTGGATGTCGGAGAGTGCAGCCTCCTGAGCCAGGCGAGGCGGGCGTCGAGCATATGAAAATTGGATAGACAGAAAAAACGCAGCCACGGCTGCGTTTTTTGTTTTCGCGGTATGGAGCCCGTGCTTGTCGTGCTCTCTGCCCTTAATCCTCAGAACTCAGAACAGGCAGCAAGCGTTAGAGCCCGGCCCAGCGTTTGAGGCTGTTGACCTGTACCCGCTGATCGGCCTGGGCAATGTCACCGCTGGCCCGCAGCGCCTTGAGGGCGATGGGCAGAGCGGCGCGCACTTCGCTGGCCGTCATGCCGGCCTGCAGGGCCGGGTGATAGGCGAGCTTGAGCAGCACGTAATCGAGCCCGGTCGGAAAGCTGTCGATGCTGTTGTCGTTGAAGATGGAGGGAAACACCTTGTCCGAATCGTTGGGCAGCCCCATCACCTGGGTGAGCTCCTCCACCACGCAGTCGAGGAAGCGCCCCTTGGCCCGGCTGTAATCCACCGGAATGATGATGGTGGCGCGGGCCATCTCGCGGCGGGTATTGGTGGTGAAGTTGGCCATGCAGAGCCCCTCCTTGAGCGCCGTCTTGACGGAGGCATCCTGCCCCATGGTGCGCTTGGCCCAGCTCGCCATCTTGGCGCGTTCGGTCATGATCAGGGTGATGTTGGGCCGCTCGTCTACCAGCGTAATGGGGCGGCCTATGATGCCGGCCAGATGCTGGCTCTGCACCCTGACCACTTCGCTTTGCAGCGCCTTGTCGCCAAACTCGTTGACCAGCTTGAGCCGGATGGGCTGCTCCCAGCGGGAGAAGCGCACGTTCTGTTCGTGGCCGTACTCCCGCTTCATGGCGATCTCAAAGAAGCTTGCGGTGAGATAGGCATCGCTCTGCCAGCGTTCAGCCGCCGAGAGGGAAGGGCTCAGCAAGAGTGCCGCCATCAACCAGCGGGCAAGTGGTCGGCGCAACGGGGTCATGTCTCCTCCTTGAAACCTGCGATGGGTCAGCGTGCGGCACGTTCGAGATCGCGCCAGGTGAGCCAGAGCCTCAGATCAAACTCCAGTTGATGATAGTCCGGCTCCATATGCTGACAGAGCTGATAGAAGCTCTTGTTGTGATCCTTCTCTTTCAGGTGGGCCAGCTCATGCACCACGATCATCTTCAGGAAGGCCGGGTGGGCCTCCTTGAACAGGGCGGCGATGCGGATCTCGTTCTTGGCCTTGAGCTTGCTGCCCTGCACCCGGCTCACATAGGTGTGCAGTCCGAGGGCATCCTTGATCACGTTGATCTTGCCGTCGAAGATCACCTTGGAAAGCGGCGCCGAGCTCTTCAGGTAGCGGTTCTTCAGCTCCATGGTGTAGGCGAGCAGCGCCTTGTCGCTCTGGATGAGGTGGGTCTCAGGATAGCGCCTGGCCAGCACCTCCCCGAGCTTGCCCGCCGCGATCAGCTGTTGCACCTGGGCCTTGAGGGGCTCGGGGTAGCCACCGAGATAGGTCAGTTCCGCCATGTCTGCATTACTCAATACATCAAAAGAGCGCCATTGTAGTCAGCGCGTCGCCGCTTGCCTACCGTTTCGGGCCGGGCCTGCCTCACCGCAATGAAAAGGCCGTCATCGCGGGATGACGGCCCTGTTCGCTCAAGGGGGCTCAGCGCCTGCGATAGAGACCCGGCTCCACCTCTTCATACTGGCTCACCAGGTATTGATAGAAGGCGAGGCTGGAGGGGGAGCTTGGCTTCTTGAGCTCATCGGCCACCCGATCTGGCTTGGCGATGATGAACTTGGGACTCTGGCGTTTGAGGTCGGCCAGCACCCGCTCACGCACGTCATAGGGCGGGTTGACGTTGGCGAAGAAGAGGTAGGCGGAGGCCGGCTGGCGATCGGTCCAGAGGTAATATTGGGGCTGGATGCCATCCACCCAGATCTTGTCGGCAGGGGTGGTCTCGGCCAGGATCCGGTCGACCCGTACCTGGGCCGGCGGGTTGAAGGGCCTGCCTTTCTGGCTGCCTTCCCAGGCGTTGTTGAGCATCAGGGCCAACATGGCCAGCGAAGCGAGCCAGGGGGTGGCACTGCGCACGTCCCAGGCGCGCCACAAGGGCACCAGAATGAGCACCGGCAGGGCCCACAGCAGGCTGTTGCCAAGCACTTCACGTACCCGTTCCAGTGACCACTCTTTGGTGCTCCAGCCGTAGCCGAGCTGCTGGGCCAGCAGCCAGCTGGCGGTCAGCACTACCAGCGAGATGCAGAGCAGACCGAGGGCATCGGCCTGCTGTTCGCTGCGATCCAGCAGGCAGGCCAGCGGCAGCAGGGCCAGCTGCAGATAGAGCACGTCGTAGTGATCGAACACGTGGCCGGAGACCGAGTTGGCGATCAGGGTGAAGATGACCCCAAACAGGGTGGCGCACAGCACCGGCAGGTACCACTCCTGACGACGGCTCATCATCAGCACGATGAAGGCGGGCAGCAGCATGATGAGGCCGGTACGCAGCAGGCCGACGCTGCCCACATCCGGCGAGAAGCCGTTGCCGTAGCTCCCCTCGAAGAAGATGTCGAAGGCGTAGTACTTGAACTCGGCCAGCAGGTTGTGGTGCTGGAAGTAGGCCAGCAGTGGACCGCCGACGAGCGCCAGCCCCAGCAGGCTGGAGCAGAGCAGGGAGAGGGCGCAGCGCCACTGCTCGCGCAGGCACCAGTGGCAGAACAGCACCAGATACCAGGCCCCCCAGAAGGCGCCGTTGTTGGTGCGCATCCAGGCGACGATGGCAAAGGTGAGCGCGGCCACCAGCGCCGGTCCCCAGCTGCAGCGCTTGTCCAGCAACATGGTGATGAAGGCCCACTGGGCGATGAGAGCCAGATGGAAGGTCCAGTCCTCGGTCATGTTGCCGTAGTAATAGCGGGTGCCGTAGAGCGCCAGCACCGCCAGCATGCTGCCGAGTCGGGCCCGCAATGAGAGGCCGAGCTGACCGAAGGCCTGCCAGCTGGCCATCAGTCCCAGCCAGCAGAGCGCCCATTCCAGCAGCCAGATCCCGAAGAAGCCGCCGAGGCCGTAGCCGAAGGCGTCGAGGGCGAAGATCATGGGGCCCTTGATGTCGATCATGTCCCGATAGAGCACGCCCCCCTCGCTCCACATCTTGCCCATCACGGCAAACAGCGAGGCGTCGAAGCCCGGCGCCATGCCGTGGAACAGCGGGTTGCGCAGGCAGAACAGCAAGGCCAGCAAACCGGTGAGCAGGATCACCAGCGGCCGCAGGCCCGGATTGACGCGAGGAGGAGTAAAACGGATGGCATGATTCATGGGTGACCTGTTCCTGCTGGGAAGTCTCGAAAGCGGGCCTATCTTGCCGAGCCTGACCACACGATGCAATGGGCCAGGGGAATGTGCTTGAAATAATTTGCAAAAGTGCCGCTTTACGACATGAAGGCGGCACGTTTTATGGCGTACGGGGACAAAGGGCGAAGCCGAGTCCGGCTTTCGCCCCGGCTGGAGGGGGATCAGCCGGCGGTCGGCCCCTGATACTCCACCCGCGCCGGCATGGCGGTGAGCGCCGGCAGATAGCGGGCCCAGCGAATGAAGGCATCCGCCAGGGTGATGCCGAGCTCCTGATTGTGCTGGGTCAGGGTGCGGGCCAGCGCTGTGTAGCCCTCCTTGCCGGAGGCGGTGTAGGCGCTGGAGACCCCCCGATAGACGGCGTCGGCGTCGACCGCTTGCCACTCATCAGGCGCACGCTCCCACTCCAGCCGGGTGATCCGGCGCCCCTTGGGCTGATCCGCCTGATAACAGAAGCGCACTCCGGCGGTGTAGGGGAAGCTGCCGCTGCCATTGCCCGTCACCCCGTTGTTGGTGGCGTTGTCGATGGCCCCCTCCAGCGCCTCGGCCAATTCGTGACCGTGCACCCGATAGAGGGTGAGCGGGATGGCGAAGGGCAGCAGGCGGCCGGCGATGTCCGCTTCGCTGAGCGGCCCGGGTTCGAGGGAGCAGCGCACCCCGCCGGCGTTGTGTAGGGCGAAGTCCACCTGACCGACCTGCTCGCGGGCGCTGGCCAGCATGGCGCTCGCCACCAGGGGGGCGACCTGGCTGCCGGCCGGTAGATTGGCATCGGGCAGCCGCTGGTGGTGCAGCGGCTCGTCAAGGAGGGTCACGATGCGCTGGGTCATGGTCTCCAGCTCGGGCCGGTAGCGCCTGGCCAGATGCTGTTCCAGTTCGGGGTCGGGGTCGCAGAAGGTGAGCCCGGCCGGCGGATTGCCGGCAAAGGGCCAGGGCTGCCAGGGCAGCCACTCCAGCTGGCCGCGGCTGCGCGCTACCCGGCCGCGCTCGTCAAAGGTCAGCTCGCACACCCCGAGGCAGAGGGCGCTGTGGGCGGCGTGCAGGACGGCCACCCCGTTCACCATCAGCGGGTAGCTGCCTTCGCTGTCGAGCCCGAGCGGTGCCAGCTCCCCCAGCAGGCTGTGGGTGTGGCCGCCGATGATGAGGCTGAGCTCGGGGAAACGCTCGGCCAGCCGTTTGTCCTGCTCGAGCCCCAAGTGGCTGAGCAGGATGATGTGCTGAATGCCGGCGGCCTTGATCTCTGCCAGCGCGGTTTGCAGGGTCTGCTCGATGCCGTGGAAGCGGGTGTGGGCATCCGGGTTGGCGATGGCGGCCATCTGCGGCAAGGTGATGCCAAGCAGGGCGAAGGGCACGCCGCCGAGCAGGCGCCGCTGCCAGGGGCGGCTGACATCGTGCAGATTGGGCAGGCCGCGCAGGGGGAGTGGGGTATCGGGCGGCTCCTGGCTGCTGTCGAGGTTGGCGGCCAGCACCGGAAAATCGAGCTGGCGCAGGAACTCCACCAGAGGACCGTTGCCGAGATCGAACTCGTGATTGCCGATCACCATGGCGTCCGGTCGCAGCAGGCTCAGCAGATCGGCGTTGGCCCGCCCCTTGAAGCGGTTGAAATAGAGCGAGCCCTGGAAGGTGTCGCCACCGTGCAGAAACAGACAGGGCTGGCCCGCCTCGTCCGCCTGCCGGCGCAGGGCGTTGAGCCGGGTCAGGATACGGGCATAGCCGCCGCACTGGGTGCGCCACTCGGACTCGCCTGCGGGGGCGAAGCGCATGGGGGCGCCATCGAAATGGGAGTGGCAGTCACTGAAATGGGCAAGTTGAACCGTAATACTCATCTCGGTCCTCCTTAGAGAAAAAAGAGCACCGAGTCTACTCCAATGGCGGGGGAAGATACCAGCCCGGCGGCAGGCCGGGCTGGTAGCGCGAGATAGAGGCGGGGCAGCCGCTCAGGGAGCCTCGACCACGTCAGGCGGGCACCATGATCTGGGTGGCCAGGATCACCACCACCAGGCCGACGGCCACCGGCAGCGAGGTACGTTTGACCACCTCGAACGGAGAGAGATTGCCCATCCCCGCACAGGCGACCACCACTCCGGAGACCGGCGAGATGGTGCGGCCGAGGTTGGAGGCCTGCAGCATGGGGATCACCAGATAGGCGGGGTTGACGCCGAGGCTGGTGGCCAGGTGGGGAATGAGCTCCACGAAGGCGTAGAAGGGGGCGTTGCCGGAGCCCGTGGTAAAGGCGGCCAGGGTGGTGATGACCACCAGCACCAGCATGATGACGATGCCGCCGGTGCCAAAGCTCTGGGCCAGATCCAGGAGGTTGGCGATGAAGCCGAGCCCCATCAGGCCCTGGGCAAACACCCCGGCCCCCACCAGCAGCATCACCACGCCGGCGAAGGCGTCGGCCATGCTGCGCCAGCACACCTGCAGCCCGTCCAGCAGCTCTTTGCCGTTGCGCTTGCGTACCAGCTCCAGCAGGGCGGCCAGCACCAGGCAGATGACGATGATGGTGACGATGTCGAGCTTGGGCCCCAGTTTGCCGTCAAACAGCAGCACCCCGATGATGGGGGTGAAGGGCAGGATGGCGTAGAAACCGGGCGCGTCGGTGATGAGATCGCTCGGGGCGACGGCGGCGTTGTGCTCGCCGGCCTTCTGATCCAGATAGCGTTGCCAGAAGAAGTGGGTCACCGCCATGGCGGCGATGGCCACCAGCGAGATGGGCAGGGTCAGCTTGAAGGCAAATTCGATGAGCTCCATGTTGGCGGCCTGGGCGGCCATCACCACGTCCCCCGAGGTGGGGGCCAGGATGATGGCGGCCGGCGAGGCGCACACCGCCGCCGCGGCGCCGCGGGAGATCCCCATGTTGACCATCAGCGGGAACAGGGTGGCCATCAAGAGGACGCCCAGGCCGGTGGCGGAGCTTACCGCCAGCGACATGGCGCAGGCCACCAGGTAGGCGGCCACCAGCAGGATATAGGGGGACTTGATGACGCCGAGCGGCTTGCTCGCGAGCTTCACCAAAATGGTGTTGGCCCCGATGTGGCTCATGTAGCCGGCGAAGCCGCACAGCACCATGATCAGCATGCCAAGGCCGCCGCCCCGGTCCACCAGCAGGAAGCGCACGTATTCGAACACGTCGGTGGCCACGTGCCCGGTGGAGGTGACGCTGGCGGGCAGCACCGCCTTGCCCATCAGGGCGGTGATCGCCAGCAGCAGCAGGCCGCCGCTGAGCAGCACCCCGGTGGCCGAGTAGCCCTTGAAGATGTAGCGGCCCACGGCAAGAGTGACCAGGGTACCAATAAGGAGTTCCATCATAGAGTGAGTTCCTGAGTACGAATGGGAGTGGATGCATTATTGGCGTCAACTTGGAGGTTAATCTGGCCAATCCCGAAATGCATCGACATAAAACTCGGCGATTATTATCCAATAAGGGGTAACCCACCATGATGTAGCGCATCACTTGTGATCTCGCTTGCAAATCAATACGGGCGCGGGGTTGCGACTTGTCAAGCTGACACTTAGGCTTTGTGATGGGAGTAGGTGACAGTCGCGGGGATCGCGGTTAATCTCCTGCTTTGAATATTAATGCGTTGATTATTAATTAAAATAACAACCCCGCCAGCAACGAGGTCAAGGCAGCAGAGATGGGAATGGTCAGCAAACTTTTCATGGTGGCACTGATGTTGTTCGCCGCCACCGCAGGGGCCGAGAGTTCCCATTACACCGGCATCAAGGCGGTGCCTGACATCAAGGTAGACTTCCAGTTTTATCGGGTTTCCGGGCCGGATGTGGCGAGCCTGGCCCGCCAGATGACCAATGCGGGCACAGCCCAGGCCAATGGCCACATCGGCATGGCCAGCTATCAACTCTCCTGGCAGTTGCAGACCAGCCCCGGGGCGCAGCGCTGCGAGTTGGAGCAGGTCAAGGTCACCACCCGCATCAAGGTGATGGTGCCGAACTGGATGGACAAGGCCAAGGCCTCCGTCGCCGAGCGCCAGAAGTGGGACAAGCTGGTGGCCGCCATGTTCGATTATGAGAGCCGCCACAAGGACATCTTGCTGGAGAGCGTGAGCCAGCTTGGCATCCAGCTGGCCCAGCTGCCGGTGGAGCGTGACTGCGCCGCCCTGCAGTATCAGGCCTGGCAGCGTGGGCAGGGGGGACTGGCCAGCTTGCGCGAGCGTTTTGCCCAGTTGCAGCAGCAGACCGACCATGGCCGCAAGCTGGGGCTCAACTGGCCTAAGGGCATCTGACGCCACATACCATCCATGAAAAACGGGCTCCCTTGGGGAGCCCGTTTTGTTGCGCCTTGCCGAGCCTTCAGCTGAGCACCTGAGGCTTACTGCAACGGCTTGCCCTTGAGCAGCTTGCGTACCCAGTAGCGGGCCGGATGGAGCGCCTCCAGCAGATCGGCGGCCAGCGGCAGCGGATCGCCGCAGATCTCGCTGGCGAGCAGCTCGCCGCAGAGGGGCGCCGAGCACAGACCCCGTGAGCCGAGCGCCCCCAGCACATAGAGGCCGGGGTAGAGGGGCAATGGACTCTGTTGATCAACGGGCGCCTTCAGATTGTGATCCGCCAGCGCCGCCAATCTGGCGACCGGCCCCGCCAACGGCAGATGATCCCGGCTGGCACTGCGCACGCCTACCCGGGCCTGGTTGCCGCTCACGTCCACCTCGGCAGGCCAGCGCTGTTGCGGCAGGCAGGCCTGCAGGCGCGCCTGGTTCTGGGTCTGCTCCTCGGCGCGAAACGCGAGCTCGGTCTGGTTGCGGCCATAGCTGGCGCCGATGCAGTGTTGGCCTTCGTTGGCTGGGGTGAGGTAGCCGTCATAACAGAGCACGGTATTGAGCTGGCTCAGGCTGGCGGAGGTGGGCACATGGCTCACCTGGCCGCGCACCGGATAGAGCGGCAACTCGGCAAAGGGGATGAGTGCCGGCAACTGGTGTCCGGCGGCCACCACCAGGGTGGGGCTCTGCCAGCGGCGACCTTCACAGCTTTCGACTTGCCAGCCATCCGCCTGTTCGGTCACGGTAGCGACCCGGGTATTTAAGAGCACCTCAAGCAGCCCGCCGGCCTGCGCCTCCTTGATGGCGGCGCGGGTGAGATCAGCCGGGCAGAGCCAGCCCCCCTGCGGATAGCTGACGCCGCCGTGGCCGCAAGGCAGGCCGACCACCTGCTCGACCTCTGGCTCGGAAAGCACCTGCATCAGCTCGGGCGGGAAGGGGCCTTGCGCCATCTTGGTCAGCTTGGCGGTGGACTTGTCGTCATAACCGAGCTGGGTGACGCCGCACAGGGAAAAGGCGACGGGATGGCGCTCGGCCAGGGCCAGCAGTCGACTTCTGGCAAAGCCGAAGGCCAGCGAATAGAAGCGCGACAGTGCATCGTGCTCACCGTTGAGCAGCGGATAGAGCGCCCCCTGGCGATTGCCGGAGGCGCCGCCGGCCGGCTCGTCATCCTGACACAAGAGGGTGACCTTGCGGCCCCGCTCCACCAGCGAGAGCGCCATCATGGCCGAGGCGATGCCACCGCCGATGATGAGCACCTCCCCCGCCCGCCCGGCCGGACGAACATAGCAGGGGGCTATGGTCTGCTGCGGCTGCTTGTCTGCGCGCTCGCCCGCCAGCATCTCCCGCTTGCTGCCGTGCCCTTTCACCTTCTGCATGGCAAAGCCGGCGGCAATCAGGCCGCGGCGCACGAAACCGGCGCAGGTAAAGGTGGAGAGGGTCGCACTGGGGCGGGCGAGGCGGGCGAGGCCGTCAAACAGATCCTGGGTCCACATTTCGGGATTCTTGGCCGGCGAGAAGCCATCCAGATACCAGGCATCCACCAGCCCCGTTGCCGGGTGGGGCACCTGGGGCAGCATCTCCTTGATGTCGCCAAGCCAGAGATCGAGCCGGATGCGGCCGCCGGCAAAGATGAGGCGATGACAGCCGCTGACCGGCAGCGGCCACTGGGCAATCAGATCCTGGCTCAGGTGGGCAAGCTCGGGCCAGGCCGCCAGCGCCTTGCGCAGATCGGCCTGGGTGAGCGGGTACTTTTCGAAACTGATGAAGTGCAGCCGGGAACCGTTGCCGGTTTGGGGCGCCTGTTCCAGAAAGGCGGCCATTGTCGCCAGAAAGTTAAGACCTGTGCCGAAACCTGTCTCACCTATCACGAAAATGTCACTATCGTGGTGCGAAAATCGCGCTGGCAGCCGATTTTGCTGCAAAAAGACGTAGCGGGTTTCACTTAGACCGTTATCATTGGAAAAGTACACATCCCCGAACTCACTGGAGACTGGAGTTCCCGCTTCATTCCAGTCCAATCGGGCATGATGTAAGGATGTTTGACTCACGTTTTCCTCGGCTCGCGTCACAAAATCGCGGGCATTCTACGTGAAAGCAGACCAGTTTGGCAGCCGAAAGCGGGTAGACTCGGTGCCAGTTTTTCCAGACGAGATGAATTAATGAGAAGAGCAGTGATCACCGGTATCGGCGTCATCTCCAGTATCGGCAACAACAAGGAAGAAGTGCTGGCCTCCCTGAAAGCAGGCAAATCTGGCATCACCTATTCCGAGCAGTTCGAGCAGCACAACCTGCGCAGCCGTGTCTGGGGTAACATCAAACTCGATCCGTCTGAACTGATCGACCGTAAAGTCATGCGTTTCATGGGTGACGCCGCGGCCTACGCCTACCTCTCCATGCAGCAGGCCATTGAAGATGCCGGCCTGGCGGAAGACCAGGTCTCCAACGAGCGTACCGGCCTGGTGGTCGGTTCGGGTGGTGCTTCCGGCAAGAACACCTCCGAGTCTGTGGACATCGCTCGCGAGAAAGGGGTCAAGCGTGTGGGTCCCTACATGGTGCCACGCACCATGTCCTCCACCACCTCTGCCTGCCTGGCGACCCCGTTCCAGATCAAGGGCGTGAACTACTCCATCAGCTCCGCCTGCGCGACCTCCGCTCACTGCATCGGTCACGCCATGGAGCTGATCCAGCTTGGCAAACAGGATGTGGTCTTTGCCGGTGGCGGTGAAGAACTGGACTGGTCTTCTACCATCCAGTTTGACGCCATGGGCGCGCTGTCTACCAAATACAACGACACGCCGGAAAAGGCGTCCCGTACCTATGATGCGAACCGCGATGGTTTCGTCATCTCCGGTGGCGGCGGCATCCTGGTGATCGAAGAGCTGGAGCACGCGCTGGCTCGTGGTGCTCACATCTATGCCGAGCTGACCGGCTACGGCGCCACTTCCGACGGTTACGACATGGTCGCCCCGAGCGGTGAAGGCGCGGTGCGCTGCATGAAGATGGCGATGCAAGGTGTTGGCAAGGTTGACTACATCAACACCCACGGCACCTCTACCCCGGTCGGTGATACCAAAGAGCTGGAAGCTATCCAGACCCTGTTTGGTGCCAACGGTCCCAAGATCTCTGCCACCAAGGCGATGACCGGCCATGCGCTGGGCGCCGCCGGCGTGCACGAGGCTGTCTACTCCCTGCTGATGATGGAACACGGCTTCATCGCCCCCAGCATCAACATCGAGACCCTGGACGAGAAGGCTGAAGGTCTGCCCATCGTGCGCGAGTACGAAGAGGCCGAGCTCAACACCGTCATGTCCAACAGCTTCGGCTTTGGCGGTACCAACGCCTCCCTGGTGTTCAGCAAGTACAAGGCTTGATGAGCCCGTCATGAGTTGCAAAAAAGGCGCCGCAAGGCGCCTTTTTTATTGGGTGTTCGTCAAGCCCGCGCCTGCAGCGGCAGTCGCATGTAGGTGGCGCCCTCGCCATATTCGGCCAGGGATTTCTGGGTGCTGGCAGGCTTGAACCCCTGCTTGCGCCAGAAGGCTGGCGCATCCTGTACCGCCACCAGACCGGCGTGCTCGAACCCTTCGTCGGTGGCAAACGCGAGGGCGGTGGCGAGCAGACGCTGGCCGATCCCCTTGCCGCGAGCCTGTCTGGAGACGGCGAGATCATGCAGATAGAACTCGTCGTTGCCGGCCAGGCGCTGCATGGACACGGAGAGGGGCGGTGGCTGGTGGGCGCGCCAGGGGTGGCAGAGCAGGTAACCCAGCACCTGGCCCTGATATTCGGCGACCCAGCAGCAGTCGGGCGCCAGTTCGGCCTTGTTGCTCATGACGTCGATGGGTTCAGGATCCAGCTGGTGATAACACTCATCCTGAATGGCCATGATGGCGGGCCAATCGTTGGCCAGGGTCGTGCGGATCTTGATCATAGTGGCAGGGCATGACTGCCCGAAAACGCTGATTAAATAGTGAATGCGTCAGCCAGCCTACCAGAAGCGGGTCACCAACTGAACAGGCATCTTCAAATGATGCCTTTTTTGATCAGCGCGCCGCCTGTTTGCTGACGACCTTGATGAGCTGGTAGCGCAGGGAAGGGGCATCTGCCGGCACATCGGTGAGCTGCTCCTTGCTGACGCTCAGCTGGTAGCGGTAGCCGGGTTCGAACTGGAAGCCTTCGATCTGCTGATAAAACAGGGTCCAGGGCTGCTGCTCGTCGCTGCGCACCTGCATGCACTGCATGGGGCCGACACCGACGCAGTGCACCAGCTGACTGTTGACGTAGAGAGTCTCGCCGGCGGTCGGGGCAGGGGCGCTCTGGCAGGCGCTGAGCAGCAGGGCGGCGCCGGCGCTGATGAATAATGGTCTCATGATGGACTCCTTGGCTAAAAGGGGGGCATTAGAGCGGCAAATGAAAAGGCGGTCAATGACCGCCTTTGTAACAAAATATCTGAAACCTGCGACTCAACGCTGGTCGAGCGGAGTGAACTCGCGCTGCGGCTGACCGGTGTAGAGCTGGCGCGGACGGCCAATCTTCTGATCCGGATCCGAGTGCATTTCGTTCCAGTGGGCAATCCAGCCGATGGTACGAGAGATGGCGAAGATCACGGTGAACATGGACATGGGGATGCCGATGGCCTTCATGATGATGCCGGAGTAGAAGTCCACGTTCGGGTAGAGCTTCTTCTCGATGAAGTAGGGGTCGGACAGCGCGATGCGCTCCAGCTCCATGGCCACGTCCAGCAGCGGATCCTTGATCTGCAGCTCGGTCAGTACCTCGTGACAGGTTTCGCGCATCACGGTGGCACGGGGGTCGTGGTTTTTGTAGACCCGGTGACCGAAGCCCATCAGACGGAACGGATCGTTCTTGTCCTTGGCCTTGGCGATGTACTCGGGGATGCGATCCACGGAGCCGATCTCCTCGAGCATCTTGAGGCAGGCTTCGTTGGCACCGCCGTGGGCCGGTCCCCACAGGGAGGCGATCCCCGCGGCGATACAGGCGAACGGGTTGGCACCGGACGAGCCGGCCAGACGCACGGTGGAGGTGGAGGCGTTCTGCTCGTGATCCGCATGCAGGGTGAAGATGCGGTCCATGGCGCGTTCGACGATGGGGTTGACCTTGTACTCTTCGGTCGGCACGCCAAACATCATGTGCAGGAAGTTGCCGGCATAGGAGAGGGCATTGCGCGGCTGCATGAACGGCTGGCCGATGGAGTACTTGTAGCACATGGCGGCCAGGGTCGGCATCTTGGAGAGCAGACGGAAGGCGCAGATCTCGCGGTGCTCTTCGTTGTTGATGTCGAGGGCGTCGTGATAGAAGGCGGAAAGCGCGCTGACCACGCCGCACATGACGGCCATGGGGTGAGCGTCGCGGCGGAAGCCGCGGAAGAAGAAGGCGATCTGCTCATGCACCATGGTGTGGCGGGTGACCAGACGTTCGAATTCCGTGTATTGCGCCTTGGTGGGCGCCTCGCCGTACAGCAGGATGTAGCAGACTTCGAGGTAGCTGGCCTGGGTGGCCAACTGGGCGATGGGGTAACCACGGTGCAGCAAGACACCCTGATCGCCATCTATGTAAGTGATGGATGATTTGCAAGAACCGGTGGCCATGAAACCGGGGTCGAAGGTGAAGTACCCTTGCGCGCCCAGCTTTCTGACATCGATCACGTCAGGTCCGACAGTTCCTGACAGGATCGGGAGTTCTACCGGGTCTTTGCCGGGCAGATGTAGGGTGGCTATCTTATCAGCCATAGCACGTCTCCTTTGCTCTTTTATAATTTGATTCCAGCTCTACTTTATTACGAGTTTGATGACGCTGGCAAAGGTTCTGACCCGTACCAGGGCGGCTGGAGCGCCTTATTTGAAACAGAGTTCAGGCCTGTTGTCAATTTTGCTGGATGATCATTAATGTTTTGTTAAATCAGTTGTGAGATCTGGTTTACGGTTTTGGGTTTTCTTTGTAGCTAATTGATTGTCATTGGTTAAGCCCGCCGATATACTGCGCCTCGTGGGTGATGGCTGTCGGTGTTTGAAACGCTTTCGCAAAGCCAGATGTGATATTGAAAATGTCGTTTTTGGCTTTCCCGAGTTGTTTTGGTAACAAAAACCTAACAAATGCCACTCCATGCCCTCATAAGCGTGAAAAAACAATAACTAACGTGCTCAATGGAGCTGAGTGGGCAAAGCCGTGAAAAATAAACAGAGACCTGTAAACCTCGACCTACAGACGATCAGCTTTCCTGTCACCGCCATCGCTTCCATCTTGCATCGTGTCTCAGGGGTCATCACCTTTGTGGCGCTCTCAATCTTGCTGTGGATGCTTGGTACTTCACTCGCCTCTCCCGAAGGATTTGAGACCGTGGTGTCCATCATGGACAACTTCCTGGTCAAATTCGTGCTGTGGGGGATCCTGACCGCGCTGGCTTACCACATTGTGGGCGGGCTGCGTCACCTGGTCATGGACATGGGCTATTGGGAAGAGCTGGAATCCGGTAATCAAAGTGCCCGTGTGGCCTTCGTGATCACTGCGATTTTGGCGGTATTGGCGGGGGTTCTGGTATGGTAACCAATTCTGCAACATTCGGGCGCAGCGGTGTTCACGATTACATCCTGATCCGCGCCACCGCCCTCATCATGACCTGTTATGTCCTCTATCTGGTGGGTTTCGTTGCGTGCAATGACATCACCTACGAGGTGTGGACCGGTTTCTTCGCGAAAACCTTCACCAAGGTGTTCACCCTGTTGGCGCTGCTGTGTGTGCTGATCCATGCCTGGATCGGTCTGTGGCAGGTGCTGACCGACTATATCAAGCCGGTCGGGCTGCGCGGTGCGCTGCAGTTTGCACTGGTGGTGGTGCTGTTTGTCTATCTGATGACGGGCTTCGTCGTGCTGTGGGGTGTGTAAGGTGACTATTCCAACTCGTGAATTTGATGCGGTCGTGATCGGCGCCGGCGGTGCCGGCATGCGCGCCGCGCTGCAGATTGCCCAATCCGGCAAGAGCTGCGCACTGCTTTCCAAGGTTTTCCCGACTCGTTCCCACACGGTTTCCGCCCAGGGCGGCATCACGGTTGCGCTGGGCAACGCCCACGACGACAACTGGCAGTGGCACATGTATGACACAGTGAAAGGCTCCGATTACATCGGTGATCAGGAAGCCATCGAGTACATGTGCAAGACAGGCCCCGAGGCCGTCTATGAGCTGGAGAACATGGGTCTGCCCTTCTCCCGCTTCGACAACGGCCGTGTCTATCAGCGTCCGTTTGGCGGTCAGTCCAAGAACTTTGGTGGCGAGCAGGCTGCCCGTACCGCGGCGGCTGCCGACCGTACCGGCCACGCCCTGCTGCACACCCTGTATCAGCAAAACGTCAAGAACAAGACCACCGTCTTCTCCGAGTGGTATGCGCTGGATCTGGTGAAGAACCAGGACGGCCACATCGTCGGCTGTACCGCCATCGACATGGAGAGCGGTGAAGTCGTCTACTTCAAGGCCAAGGCCACCGTACTCGCCACTGGCGGCGCCGGTCGCATCTACCAGTCCACCACCAACGCCCACATCAACACCGGTGACGGTGTCGGCATGGCGCTGCGTGCCGGGGTCGGCGTGCAGGACATGGAGTTCTGGCAGTTCCACCCCACCGGCATCGCCGGGGCAGGGGTACTGGTCACCGAAGGTTGCCGCGGTGAAGGCGGCTACCTGCTGAACAAAGACGGCGAGCGCTTCATGGAGCGTTATGCGCCGAACGCCAAGGACCTGGCCGGTCGCGACGTGGTGGCCCGTTCCATCATGATCGAGATCCGCGAAGGCCGTGGCTGCGACGGTCCCTGGGGCCCGCACATCAAGCTCAAGCTGGATCACCTCGGCAAAGAGGTACTGGAATCCCGTCTGCCGGGCATCTGCGAGCTCTCTCGCACCTTCGCCCACGTGGATCCGGTCAAGGAACCCATCCCCATCATCCCGACCTGCCACTACATGATGGGCGGCGTGCCGACCAGCGTGAACGGCCAGTGCCTGACCCAAGACAAGGATGGCAACGACGTGCCGGTGGTCGGTCTGTTCGCGGTGGGCGAGATCGCCTGCGTCTCCGTGCACGGCGCCAACCGTCTGGGCGGCAACTCCCTGCTGGATCTGGTGGTGTTTGGTCGTGCCGCCGGCATGCACCTGGTGGAGACCCTGGGCTCGATGGAGCACGGCGTGGAAGCCACCGAAGCCGACATCGCCAAGGCGCTCGAGCGCCTCAACCGCTGGGAAAGCAACCGTAACGGTGAAGACCCGGCCCAGATCCGCAAGGATCTGCAGCGCTGCATGCAGAACAACTTCTCCGTGTTCCGCGAAGGGGATGCCATGGCGGAAGGGCTGGCCGAGCTGAAACTCATCCGCGAGCGCCTCAAGAACGCCCGTCTGGACGACACCTCCAGGGAGTTCAACACCCAGCGCATCGAGTGCCTGGAGCTGGACAACCTGATGGAGACCGCCTATGCCACCGCGGTGGCCGCCAACTTCCGTACCGAGAGCCGGGGCGCCCACAGCCGCTTCGATTTCCCGGAGCGTGACGATGAGAGCTGGCTGTGCCACAGCCTTTATCATCCGGACACCGAGTCCATGACCCGTCGCGCTGTCAACATGTCACCCAAGACCCGTGAGGCGTTCCCGCCCAAGGTCCGGACTTACTGATTGCGGAGCCAAGCACAATGAACGTCACATTCTCTGTCTACAGATACAATCCGGATGTTGATAACGTCCCCCATATGAAGGAATATCGTCTTGATATTCCTGAAGGTTCCGACATGATGGTGCTCGACGCACTGATCCAGCTCAAGGAGCTGGATCCCACGCTCGCCTTCCGCCGCTCCTGCCGCGAAGGGGTTTGTGGATCAGACGGTCTCAACATGAATGGCAAGAACGGTCTTGCCTGCATCACCCCGCTCTCCGATCTGCTGAAGAAGGGCAATAACGTCGTTATCCGCCCCTTGCCAGGCCTGCCGGTGATCCGCGATCTGGTGATCGACATGACCCAGTTCTACACCCAGTGGGAGAAGGTCAAACCCTTCCTCATCAACGACGAAAAATTGCCGCCCGTGCGTGAGCACCTGCAATCCCCCGAAGAGCGCGCCAAGCTGGATGGCCTGTACGAGTGCATACTCTGTGCCTGCTGCTCCACCTCTTGCCCCTCCTTCTGGTGGAACCCGGACAAGTTCATCGGCCCGGCCGGGCTGCTCGCCGCCTACCGCTGGCTGGCGGACAGCCGCGACACCGCCGCGACCGAGCGACTGGGTAATCTGGATGACGCCTTCAGTGTGTTCCGTTGCCACGGCATCATGAACTGCGTGAACGTCTGTCCCAAGGGATTGAACCCGACCAAGGCCATCGGCCACATCAAGTCGATGCTGCTCAACCGGGCTGTTTGATATCAGGGCCAGGGCGTCACGCGCCAGGCCCGACCTCTGGATAGCCATCCAGCCTGGATGGCTATTTGACCCCTACAAGCTGCGCTGCAGTGAACAAGATGTACAAGGGATAGAAATGCATAACGGCGTGATGAAGGCCTGGTTGGAGTCATCTCACCTGGCTGGTGCGAATGCAAGCTATATCGAGGATTTGTACGAATCCTTCCTGGAAGACCCCGAATCCGTAGCCGAAGAGTGGCGCAGCCTGTTTAGCTCGCTGCCTCAGGTCAATGGCCATGCGATAGAACAACCCCATTCCCGGGTCCGCGATTATTTCCGTCGCCTGGCCAAGGAGCCCTCCCGTTACAGTGCCCCCGTCTCCGATCCGCAAGTGGATGCCAAGCAGGTGCGGGTACTGCAGCTGATCAACGCCTTCCGCTTCCGCGGCCATCAAAACGCCAATCTGGATCCGCTCGGCCTGTGGGCGCGTGAAACCGTTGCCGAACTGGACCCTGCGTTTCACAACCTGCAAGGCGCGGACATGGAGGCCACCTTCAACGTGGGCTCCTACGCCATCGGTCGCGAGACCATGGTGCTCTCCGATCTCTATGCCTCGCTGAAAAAGACCTATTGCGGCAGCATCGGCGCCGACTACATGCACCTCACCTCCACCGAGGAGAAGCGCTGGCTGCAAGACAGGCTCGAATCCATCGAAGGGAAGGGGACCTATACCCTCGAAGAGAAGACCCGTTTCCTCGAGAGCCTGACCGCCGCCGAAGGGCTGGAAAAATACCTGGGCGCCAAGTTCCCGGGGGCCAAGCGTTTCTCCCTGGAAGGGGGCGATGCCATGGTACCCATGCTCAAAGAATTGATCCGCCGCGCCGGTGAGCAGGGCTGCAAAGAGGCCGTCATCGGCATGGCCCACCGCGGCCGTCTCAACGTGCTGATCAACGTGCTGGGCAAGCGCGCCCAGGACCTGTTCGACGAGTTTGCCGGCAAGCACGGCGAATCCTGGGGCACGGGTGACGTGAAGTACCACATGGGCTTCTCGTCCGACTTCGCCACCCCGGGCGGCAACGTCCACCTGGCGCTCGCCTTCAACCCGTCTCACCTCGAGATCGTCAACCCCGTGGTCATCGGCTCCGTGCGTGCTCGCATGGACCGCCGTGGTGACAAGGACGGCTCGACCGTGCTGCCCATCACCATTCACGGTGACTCGGCCATGGCCGGTCAGGGCGTGGTGGCCGAGACCTTCAACATGTCCCAGACCCGTGCCTATGGCGTCGGCGGGACGGTGCGCATCGTCATCAACAACCAGGTGGGCTTCACCACCTCCTATATTCGTGACCTGCGCTCCACCGAATATTGCACCGACATCGCCAAGGCGGTGCAGGCCCCCGTGCTGCACGTCAACGGTGACGATCCGGAAGCCGTGGTGCTGGTGACCCAGATTGCGCTGGATTACCGCAACACCTTCAAGCGCGACGTGGTGATCGAGCTGGTCTGCTACCGTCGTCACGGCCACAACGAGGCCGATGAGCCGAGTGCCACCCAGCCCTTGATGTACCAGAAGATCAAGCAGCACCCGACCCCGCGCAAGATCTACGCCGATCAGCTGGTGGCGGATGGCGTCATCAGCCAGGAGCTGGCCACCACCCTGGTCAACGAGTATCGCGACACCCTGGATCGCGGTGAGCGGGTGAGCAAGGAGTGGCGCCCGATGGAGCTGCACTCCGTCGACTGGACCCCCTACCTGGGCCACGACTGGGCCATGGCCTATGACAGCACTGTGCCGATGGATCACCTGAAGGCCCTCGGCGAGCGGGTGAGCCAGTATCCGGCCACCCACGTGCTGCAGCGCCAGGTCGAGAAGATCTACGAAGACCGCCGCCTGATGGCCGCCGGCGAGAAGCTGGTGGACTGGGGCTTTGCCGAGACCCTGGCCTACGCCACCCTGGTGGACAAGGGTTCCCGCATCCGCTTCACCGGGGAAGACTCCGGCCGCGGCACCTTCTTCCATCGCCACGCAGTGCTGCACAACCAGACCGATGCCAGCACCTACACCCCGCTGTGCAACCTGCACGACGAGCAAGGCCCGTTCGAGGTGTACGACTCGGTGCTGACCGAGAACGCGGTACTGGCGTTTGAATATGGCTACGCCAGCGCCGAGCCGGCCGGCCTCACCATCTGGGAAGCCCAGTTCGGCGACTTCGCCAACTGTGCCCAGGTGGTGGTGGATCAGTTCCTCTCCTCCGGCGAGCAGAAGTGGGGCCGGATGTGCGGCCTGACCATGCTGCTGCCGCACGGTTACGAGGGGCAGGGTCCGGAGCACTCCTCCGCCCGTCTGGAGCGCTATCTGCAGATGTGCGCCCAGCACAACATGCAGGTGTGCGTACCATCCAACCCGGCCCAGGTGTTCCACATGCTGCGCCGTCAGGTAGTGCGCCCGATGCGCCGTCCGCTCATCGTGATGACGCCCAAATCCCTGCTGCGCCACCCGCTGGCGGTGAGCAAGCTCGAAGAGCTGGCCGAAGGCACCTTCCAGAACGCCATCGGCGAGATCGATGCGCTGGATCCGAAGGGCGTCAAGCGCGTGGTGTTCTGCTCCGGCAAGGTCTACTACGACCTGCTCGATGCCCGTCGCAAGGCCGAGCAGCAAGACGTGGCCCTGGTGCGGATCGAGCAGCTCTACCCCTTCCCGGAAGAGGAAGTGCGCGCCATCCTGGCCGACTACGCCCACGTCACCGATTTTGTCTGGTGTCAGGAAGAGCCGCAGAACCAGGGCGCCTGGTACTGCACCCGTCATCACTACGACAGCGTGCTGCCAAGCCATGCCCGTCTGCGTTATGCCGGTCGTCCGGCCTCGGCCTCGCCGGCCGTCGGTTACATGTCCGTCCACGCCAAGCAGCAAAAAGCCCTGGTGGAAGACGCACTTACCCTGGAATAACGAGTTGTGAAGGAGAGGGCGCTCCCCGGGAGCGTCCTCTTCGACCAAGAACAAGCCCGCTGGCCAAGAAGTAAACAAGGAACTGATTAGATGACTATCGAGATCAAAGTACCGGACCTGCCGGAATCAGTGGCGGATGCCACCATCGCGACCTGGCACAAGAAGCCGGGTGATCTGGTTGCCCGTGACGAAGTGCTGGTTGACATCGAGACCGACAAGGTCGTGCTGGAAGTGCCGGCGCCGGAAGCCGGCGTGCTGGGCGACATCCTGCAAAGCGAAGGGGCCACCGTGCTCTCCCGTCAGCTGATTGCCATGCTCAAGCCTGCCCCGGTGGCCGGTGAAGAGACCAAGGAGAAGCCGGTGGAAGCGGTAGCCGATGACGCCGCCGATGGCCTGAGCCCCTCCGTGCGCCGCCTGGTGGCCGAGCATGACATCGACGTTGCCAAGCTGACCGGTACCGGCAAGGGCGGTCGCGTCACCAAGGAAGACGTGGAAGCCTTCATCAAGGGTGGCAGCAAGCCTGCCGCCGCGCCGGTTGCCGCTGCGGCTCCGGCTGCGCCGGTCGCCCCGCTGGCCGGTCGCACTGAAAAGCGCGTGCCCATGACCCGTCTGCGCAAGCGTATCGCCGAGCGTCTGCTGGAGGCCAAGAACACCACCGCCATGCTGACCACCTTCAACGAGATCAACATGGCGCCCATCATGAAGCTGCGCAAGCAGTACGGCGAGATCTTCGAGAAGAAGCACGGCATCAAGCTCGGTTTCATGTCCTTCTACGTGAAGGCGGTGGTGGAATCCCTCAAGCGCTACCCGGAAGTGAACGCGGCGCTGGACGGTGACGACATCGTCTACCACAACTACTTCGACGTCAGCATCGCCGTCTCCACCCCCCGTGGTCTGGTGACCCCGGTGCTGCGCGACTGCGACAGCATGAGCCTGGCCGACATCGAGAAGGCCATCAAGGATCTGGCCGGCAAGGGCCGTGACGGCAAGCTGACCGTGGACGAACTGACCGGCGGCAACTTCACCATCACCAACGGTGGCGTGTTCGGCTCCTTGATGTCCACCCCGATCATCAACCCGCCCCAGAGCGCCATTCTGGGCATGCACAAGATCCAGGACCGCCCCATGGCCGTCGACGGCAAGGTCGAGATCCTGCCGATGATGTACCTGGCGCTCTCCTACGATCACCGCATCATCGACGGCCGCGAGTCGGTGGGCTTCCTGGTCTCCATCAAGGAGCTGCTGGAAGATCCGACCCGTCTGCTGCTGGACGTCTAAAGAAATCGGCCGGAGTGGCAAGCCTGTGGGCTTGCCAAGCCGCGCCACAAGCTTGCCGCCGGGTCTGTCGCCCGGCGGCAAGCGGGGGCCCTCGCGGCCCTGACGGAACGTCTGAGTGAAAGTGAAATTAGAAAGATAACGAGGGGCCACCCTGGCCTCTTTCACAGGGGATTGAGAAACACGAGCCCCGGACGGAAATACCTACAACACGGATAGAGCATCTATGAATCTGCATGAATATCAGGCAAAACAGCTGTTTGCCGAGTATGGCCTGCCGGTCTCCGAAGGTTATGCCTGTGCCACCCCGCAGGAAGCGGCCGAAGCGGCCGACAAGATTGGCGGCAACACCTGGGTCGTCAAGTGCCAGGTCCACGCCGGTGGCCGCGGTAAAGCGGGCGGCGTCAAGCTGGCCAAGAGCAAGGACGAGATCCGCGCCTTCGCCCAGAACTGGCTCGGCAAGAACCTGGTGACCTATCAGACTGACGCCAACGGTCAGCCGGTCACCAAGATCCTGGTGGAATCTTGCACCGACATCGCCAAGGAGCTCTACCTGGGCGCCGTGGTTGACCGTGGCAGCCGTCGCGTGGTCTTCATGGCCTCTACCGAAGGTGGCGTGGAGATCGAAAAAGTCGCCCACGAAACCCCGGAACTCATTCACAAAGCCGCCATCGATCCGCTGGTAGGCCCGCAGCCTTATCAAGCCCGCGAGCTGGCCTTCAAACTGGGTCTGGTCGGCGATCAGATCAAGCAGTTCACCAAGATCTTCATGGGTCTGGGCCAGATGTTCCTGGACTGCGACTTCGCCCTGCTGGAAATCAACCCGCTGGTCATCACCGACAAGGGCAACCTGCACTGCCTGGACGGCAAGATCAACATCGACGCCAACGCCCTGTACCGCCAGCCCAAGCTGCGCGAGATGCATGACTCGTCCCAGGATGACCCCCGCGAAGCGCACGCCGCCCAGTGGGAGCTGAACTACGTGGCGCTGGATGGCAACATCGGCTGCATGGTCAACGGCGCGGGCCTGGCCATGGGCACCATGGACATCGTCAACCTGCACGGCGGCTCACCGGCCAACTTCTTGGACGTCGGCGGCGGCGCCACCAAGGAGCGGGTGACCGAGGCGTTCAAGATCATCCTGTCCGACAGCAAGGTTCAAGCCGTGCTGGTCAACATCTTCGGTGGCATCGTGCGCTGCGACATGATCGCGGAAGGCATTATCGGTGCCGTGAAGGAAGTGGGGGTGAAAGTGCCCGTGGTGGTGCGTCTGGAAGGCAACAACGCCGAACTGGGTGCCCGTAAACTGGCCGACAGCGGCCTCAATATCATCGCCGCAACGAGTCTGACTGACGCAGCTCAGCAAGTGGTAAAAGCAGCGGAGGCCAAATAATGAGCGTTCTGATCAACAAAGACACCAAGGTGATCTGCCAGGGCTTTACCGGCGGTCAGGGCACTTTCCACTCCGAACAGGCCATTGCCTACGGTACCCAGATGGTCGGCGGCGTCTCCCCGGGCAAGGGCGGCACCACCCACCTGGGTCTGCCGGTATTCAACACCGTCCGTGACGCCGTGGAAGCCACTGGCGCCACCGCCTCCGTCATCTATGTGCCGGCCCCGTTCTGCAAGGACGCCATCCTGGAAGCCATCGATGCCGGCATCAAGCTCATCGTCACCATCACCGAAGGCATCCCGACCCTGGACATGCTGGACGTCAAGGTGAAGCTGCAGGAGACCGGCGTGCGCATGATCGGCCCCAACTGCCCGGGCGTCATCACCCCGGGTGAGTGCAAGATCGGCATCATGCCTGGCCACATCCACAAGCCGGGCAAGGTGGGCATCGTCTCCCGCTCCGGCACCCTGACCTACGAAGCGGTCAAGCAGACCACGGACGAGGGCTTCGGCCAGTCCACCTGCGTCGGTATCGGTGGCGACCCCATCCCGGGTTCCAACTTCATCGATATCCTGGAGATGTTCCAGAATGACCCGCAGACCGAAGCCATCGTGATGATCGGCGAGATCGGCGGCAACGCCGAGGAAGACGCGGCGGCCTACATCAAAGCCCACGTCACCAAGCCGGTGGTCTCCTACATTGCGGGTGTCACCGCTCCGGCTGGCAAGCGCATGGGTCATGCGGGCGCCATCATCGCCGGTGGTAAAGGCACCGCGGCCGAGAAATTTGCCGCCCTGGAAGATGCCGGCGTGAAAACCGTGCGCTCCCTGGCCGATATCGGCAAGGCCCTGCGTGAAGTAACCGGCTGGTAATTCCTTTAGCCTGTTATCTCTGATAGCAAAATGCCGCCCCTTGGGGCGGCATTTTTATTATTTATATTTTCGAAAGTGCTTACCCTACAAACCTTGAGCTCTAGCGTTAAGATCTGAATAGTAATATTTACATGCCGGGTTTACGTCAAATGGCAACCCTAACTCTTGACACTTAGTTATAAAAACATAGTGATAGCGATCAAGCATTCTACATGACTGGGGATTTAGGTAAGCAATTATTTTATTTTTGTTTGAAGAAAAAACAACCTTATTATATAGGTTTTGATTTGATATCCGCTCAAGAATAACAAGACACTTTATTACCTCGCTCCACATAGAGTAAATTCTATGATTAAATTGATTGAAATTCATTACTAATTCTATCGGGATGTTTTTAACATCTTCTTTTGATACGTCTTTCAACATATCAACTAGGAAGTCTCGGGAGCTGCCATCACCAGTATCCATATCTAGAGCATCTTCTAAGGCTGCTAGATATTCCTTGATCTGCTCCTCCTGGTGCTGGATCAAAGAGTGCTGAAATTGCTGATTTTGTATAAAAATCTGTACCGAGATAACCGCCAATGTGATCAATGAAAGAATAGGTGTATAGATGCCACCTACATAACTACCTAAGTCAGCCCATTCATTTGGCATCTCCCAAAGCCCTAAGCCAAATCGATACATATAAGCTAGTATTGGTAATAGCAGCACTAAAAAAGAAGACCACAATAATATTTTTGTCTGCTTATTCATTTTTCACCTCACCACCCATTTAAAAAATAATTATATTAATAGTTTGGCGGCTAACTTTTTAACTAATCATCTGAAGCTAGACCTGAATTGAAGTTAGCAAAGGGATTATCAAGTTACCTCCTATTTTGTCAGGCAATGCCACGGTCTCAGAATAAAAATATTTGGTGAGGCTTTGGTTGCCAATTGGTGTATGTTAACTGACATGGCAAGAGTGAGAAACTGACGAGGAATAAAAACCTGCTGAAGATCAATAAATCAATGTC
This sequence comes from Aeromonas dhakensis, assembly GCF_002285935.1. NCBI lineage: Bacteria > Pseudomonadati > Pseudomonadota > Gammaproteobacteria > Aeromonadales > Aeromonadaceae > Aeromonas > Aeromonas dhakensis. Next base: position 3,532,414 of record NZ_CP023141.1, on the reverse strand, counting down.
GAAATCTGAGAAATAGCCGTCGAGGTTATCCACCTGATCTGGTGTATCCCGCACATTGGGCTGCATCGAGCGAAGCCCAATACTTACTGTAGATAGTTCTCAACCTTGAAAAATCGGGCCATAGGGCGTATAACCACGCGCTTGTCAGTGTATTGAGTGAGCCTATCTTCATGCAGCAAAACGCGCAGCAAACAGAACCCGTGCAGAACGCCCCCTTTTGGCAGGCGAAGAGTCTGCAACAGATGACCATGACGGAGTGGGAGTCCCTGTGCGACGGCTGTGGCAAGTGCTGCCTGAACAAGCTGATCGACGAGGACACCGAGGAGCTGGTGTTCACCAACGTGGCCTGCAACCTGCTCAATACCAAGACCTGCCAGTGCTCCGACTACGGCAACCGCTTTAAGAAAGAGCCGGACTGCCTGCAGATCACCCACGACAAGATTGCCGAATATGACTGGCTGCCGTCGACCTGCGCCTACCGCCTGCTGGCGGAGGGGCAGAGCCTGCCTGAGTGGCATCCCCTTATCACCGGCAGCCGCAGCGCCATGCACCAGGCCGGCCAGTCGGTGCGCGGCAAGGTGGTGCACGAGGTGGATGCCGGCGACTGGATCGATCACATCATTACCTGGGCCAGCTAACGCCAGCCTGTCTATCCGGCCAGCCGCGAGCCGTACCAACTGCGAAGGGGCAGGGGAGTCATCACTCTCCTGCCCCTTCGGCTTTCTGGTGCTTTCCAAAGCGCTGGGCGAAGGCGCCTATTTGTCCGCCTTGCCCGCCGCATCGGCGAGTTTGGCCAGCTGCTTGTCATACCAGGCAACCGGACGGTTTTCATCTTCCGCCCGCTCCTTGCGCCGGATGGCGTTGCGCACCACCATGGCCCCCAGCCAACGAAACGGCTCGGGCGGAAAATAGCCGCGCGGGCCGCTCACCAGCGCGCAGTCGCGCCACGGCTTGTCCTCCTCCCGCACTTCATCGCACACCAGGGCCGCCAGGATTTGGCCGCCCATCCAGCTCTGCGCCACCCCGTTGCCGGAATAGCCGAGGCCGTAGACAACGTTGGGCTGCCCTCGCCAGTGGCCGAAGAAGGGAAGGCCATCCACCGAGCGGTCGGAGGCGCCGCACCAGCTGGCGGCGATGGGCACCTCCTTGAGCGCCGGAAAGAAGCGGCGCAGGGTGCGGGTGAGGGGGGCAAGATAGCGGCTGGGCGCATCGAACTCGGCCAGATGGCGGTTGGCAAAGGCGAAGGTGTTGCCCCCCTTGCCCAGCATCAGCCGCCCTTGCGGTGTTGAGCGGTAGTAGTGGACAAAGGTGCGGCCATCCACTACGGAGCGGCCGTGCGCAAGCTGCTGGGCGGCCAGTGCATCCGGCGCGGGGTCGGTGATCACCATATCGGAGGAGACCAGCACGATGCTGCGGCGAAACTCGCGAAAGTGCGCCGCCATGGCGCTGTTGAGGGCCAGCACCACCTTGCGGGCACGCACCTTACCTTGCGGTGTTTGCACTCGCGCCGGCTGACCCGCCTCAAGGCGCTGCATGGGGGAGTGTTCATAAACCTCGACCCCCAGTTCCCGCGCCACCCGCAGCAGGCCGCGCACCAGCAGTGCCGGTTGCACCGAACCGGCGTGGGGGCTGTAGAGCCCCTCCAGATGAACGTGGGAGCCGCTCTGGCTCGCCAGTTCACCCTCTTCAATCGCCTGCCACTGGTTAAGGCCGGCTCGCTTGAGTTCCTGCAATACCGGCTCCATCAAGCCGCGCTGCGCCTCGCTGGTGGCGGTGTAGCAGGTGCCCTCGACCCTCAGCTCTGCCTCTATGTGGTGCGTTTCGCAGAAGCGGGCGATCTCGTGTACCGCCTGTTCGGATCTTTGCACCAGCCAGGCGGCCTGCTGCTTGCCAAAGAGGCGCTTTAAGGTCAGGTATTTGGCCGACCAGGTGAGCAGGCAGCCGCCGTTGCGCCCGGAGGCGCCGCTGCCGCAGCGATCTTTTTCCAGCACCAGGATGCGCAAGTGTGGCTCGGCCTGTTTCAGGGCGATGGCGCTCCACAGCCCGGTAAAGCCGCCACCGACGATGCAGATATCGGCCTCGTGGTGGCCGACTAGGGGCGTGGGCGGCGCGGGCTGTTCGGCGGCAATCGCCTCGGCCAGCCAGAAGGGGAGAGTGGACATGATGACTCCTCGACAAGGTTATGGGTGGCGCCAGCGCTGGGTGCGATCCAGCAGGGCGCGGCTCAAAAAGATCTGGAGCAGCTTGACGGTGGCGGCGGCCAGCAGGATCAGGGTGGCCATGGCGGCGGCCGCAGCGGTGTCGCCGGAATCCTCCATGTTCAGCACGGCGATGGAGGCGAGCACGCTGTCGCTCGAATAGAGGAAGATCACCGCCGAGGTGGTGGTCATGGCGTTGACGAACAGATAGATGAAGATCTCCAGCACTGCGGGCAGGGAGGCGGGCAGGGTGACTCGCCAGAACGCCTTCCAGAGCGGAATGCGCAATGAGATGGCCACCAGCTCCAGCTCCTTGGGCAACTGCTTGAGGCTGGTCAGCGCCGTCATATGACCCACGGTGTAGTAGTGGATGACGCAGGAGAGCACCATCAGCGGCAGAGTGCCATAGAGAGTGCCAAAGAGCGGATTGCCGTTGAAAAAGAAGATGTAACCCAGCCCCAGCACCATGCCGGGCACCGCCAGCGACAGCATGGCGAGCAGATGCAGCAACTGGCGAAGCCATGCAAAGTGGCGCCCCTTCTCCTGTGCCCAGGCCAGCACCATCACCAGCACGGTGCCGATCAGCGCGGTATAGAGGCCCAGCTGCAGGGTGTTGGTAAAGGGCTGCCAGCCGTAGACGCTGTTGCTGTCAAAGGCGTAGTGATCCAGCGTCAGAGCGAGGTTGTAGGGCCAGAACTGTACCAGCGAGCCGTAAACCGCCATCCCCACCAGCGCCAGAAACAGCAGGGCCCAGAGCGAGCACCAACCGAGCGCCAGCAGATCCCGCAGCCGATGGGGTTTGGGGCGATAGGGCACCGCCTTGGTGCTGCTCTGCTCCTGCATCTTGCTGCGTACCCTGTGCTCCAAGGCAAAGCTCAACAGTGCCGGCAGCAGCAGGGTGACGCTGGCCACGGCGCCCAGCGAGAAGTTCTGCATCCCGATCACCTGCCGGTAGATGTCGGTGGCCAGCACGCTGTACTGGCCGCCAATCACCTTGGCCACCCCGAAGTCGCAGATGGTGAGGGTGAAGACGGCGATGGCGGCGCTGAGCAGGCCATAACGGGCGGTAGGCAGGGTGACGGTGACAAAGGTGCGCCAGCCGCTGCTGCCGAGCACCCGGGAGGCTTCATAGAGGCGGGCGTCGCTCTGACCGAGCGCCGTGATAAGGATCATCAGGGCGTGAGGGAAGCACCAGAAACCCAGACCGATGACGATGCCGATGGGGCCGTAGATGCTCTCGCCGCCGAGCAGCCCCTTGGCAACTCCCTGATTGCCAAACCAGTAGACCAGACTGATGGCGGGCAGCAGGGAGGGCATCAACAGCGGAATAAGGCCGATGAGGCGAAACAGAGGCTTGCCCGGCATGCAGGTGCGGGTGAGGGCATAGGCGTAGCCAAAGGCGATGGTCACCACCAGCGCGGTGATCAGCCCCCCGAGCCAGAGGGTGTTGCCGATGGTGCGCCCCAGATGAGGGGCGTCGAAGTAGGCGCTGAAGTTGGCAAGGCCCACCCAGAGGCCGTTCTCATCCTGCAGACTCTTTTGCAGCATGGTGAGCAGCGGCAGCAGCAGACCGCCAGTGAGCAGGGCGATGCCGAGCGCAAGCAGGAACAGTTGCAGCAGCTGATCCCGGCTCCAGCCGCGACAGATCCGCTGCCAACGAGAGTCTTGCCGGGCGGTCGCTGGCGGCAACAGGGAGGAGGTCGCAAGGGGGGTTGTCATGGGCGCTCTCCTTCAAACAGCTGCATCGCCCCGGCAGGCCAGTGCAGCGAGCAGCGCATGCCGCTGCGCCAGCCACCCTGTTCGTGACGCAGCAACTCGTGGGTGGGGCGCTCCACCAGGATCTGCTGCGGGCCCAGATAGGTGTCGGCGGTGCAGATAAGGCGCTGGGCGGCGCCGAGAAACTCCACCTGTTCAATCTGCGCGTCGATGCCGTGTTGCCCAAGATACGGTTCGCTCGGCGCACTCAGGGTGATAGCCTCGGGGCGGATCGCCACCTGCAATTTGCTGCCGGCCGCAGCCCGGTTGGCCAGTGTCAGTGGCTGATCGTTGAGGCGCACCTGAGTGGTACTCAGCACCAGGGTCTCGAGGAAGTTCATGGTGCCGACAAAGCTTGCCACGAAACGGCTGGCAGGCTGGTGGTAGATCTCCTGCGGGGTGCCCACCTGCACGATGCGGCCACCCTCCATCACCACGATGCGATCGGCCATGGTCAGCGCCTCTTCCTGATCGTGGGTCACCATGATGGTGGTGATGCCAAGGCGCTGCTGCAGGGCGCGGATCTCGCTGCGAAGGTGGGTGCGCACCAGCGCATCCAGCGCGCTGAGGGGTTCGTCGAGCAGCAGCAGGCCGGGGGAGAGGGCGAGCGCCCGGGCCAGCGCCACCCGCTGCTGCTGGCCGCCGGAGATCTGGCTCGGGTATTTGTGGGACTGGGCAGTGAGACCCACCAGCCCCAGCCAGTGGTCCACCCGCTCCTTGATGAGATCCCGCGCCAGCCCCTGATTCTCAAGGCCGAAGGCGATGTTCTGGGCCACCGTCAGGTTGGGGAAGAGGGCGTAGGATTGAAACACGATGCCAAAATCGCGCTGCTCGGGCGGCAGGCGGGAAATATTGCGCCCCCCTTGCCAGATCTCGCCGCTGTCCGGCAGATCCAGCCCGGCGATGGCTCTGAGCAGGGTGGTCTTGCCGCAGCCGGAGGGGCCGAGAAAGCAGATAAACTCCCCCGGCTCAATGGTCAGAGAGATCCCTTTGAGGGCCTGAAAAGCACCGAACTGCTTGTTGAGATGTTGAATGTCCAGATAGGGCTGGGTCATGGTTCGACTCGCTACTGATTTGGTATATACCAGTTTGCGGGTGAAGTGTGACGGTCAGGTGATCGGGGGATGACAGATTGATGACAGTCAAATGAGATCGGGTCGCCAGCAAGTGGCTAGGCCCTGTGTGGATGGGCGAAGCGTCGCTAATTGAAGGCAATACAAACTCGGGAAGTTAAAACCAAAAAGCGAAGGCCAACACCTGTTGGCCTTCGACTGGCAGTTTATTGGCAGAGGTGTGTCTGGCGTGAACAAACCACCGCTCTTCACGCTTACTGTTTGGCTTCGGTCTTGCCGTCGAAGCTGGCGCTCCACTGGGCCAGAATGGTGTTGCGCTCGCGGGCAGCCCAGCCAAAGTCGTTGTCGATCATCTGGCCCTTGATGTTGGCGGGATAGCCGGCTCTGGGCTTGGCCACATCCGGGATGGCAACCACGGCGAACGACTTGTTGTAGAGGGCGTTGGCCTGTCCGGTGGCGGCAAAGTCGAGCAGCTGTTTGGCGGCATCCAGCTTGGGGGTGCCCTTGATGATGGCGGCAGCTTCCATATCCCAGCCCGACCCCTCTTTCGGGAACACCACCTCGATGGGGGCTCCCTTGGCCTTGAGGCTGGTGGCCGGGAAGTCGAAGGAGATACCGATCACCGTCTCGCCGCTGGCGGCCAGCTTGCAGGGGGCGGAGCCCGAGTGGGTGTAACGGTCGATGTTCTGGTGCAGGCCGTTCATAAATTGCCAGCCCTGCTGCTCGCCCATGGTCTGCAGCCAGCCAGCAACGCTCAGGTAACCGGTGCCGGAGGAGCTGGGGTTGGGCATGATCACCTTGCCCTTGTAGATGGGCTTGGTGAGGTCGGCCCAGCTGGTGGGGGCCGGGATCCCCTGTTTCTCCGCCTCTACCTTGTTGAAGCAGATGGCGCTGAAGAAGGCGTCCAGACCGATCCAGTGCGGCTCGGCCTTGCTGTCGCGAAAGCGGCTGTCGAGCTTATCCAGACCTTTCGGTGCATAGGCATTGAGCATCTGCTGCTGATCGAGCTGCATCAGGCTGGTGGCTGCCAGTCCCCACACCACATCCGCCTTGGGCTGGGCTTTTTCTGCCAGCAAGCGGGCGGTGACCACGCCGGTGGAGTCACGCACCCACTTGATGTTGATATCCGGATGCTGGCGCTCGAACGCGGTTTTCAGCTCGCTGAGCTGCTCCGGTTCGAAGGCGGTGTAGACGGTGAGATCGGTCGCGGCCAGTGCCGGGGCTGTCGTGGCAGCCAGCACGGCGGCGGCAAGCAGATGGGTTCCCTGTTTCATCCTCTTCTCCATATAAGTTGGCTTGGTATAAACCAGATTGGTCGAGAGAGAGGCTAGGGGATCTTTATGACGTGACCGTGACGGCTCCGTGACGTTTTGCCGTTCCTGATTTGTCCGCGACTAATCCTGGGTATCCACCTCGATCTCCAGACTGTCGTGGCGCCAGTACTCCAGATCGAAGTCGAGCACCCGGCCGTGCTGATCGAAGTTGAGTCGCTCGAGGCGCAGGGCGGGCAGACCGGCGGTGGCCCCCAGCGCCTTGGCCACCTCGTCCGGCAGGGCGGTGGGGAAGAAACGTACCTGCATGCGGGCGTAGTGGAGATCGTAATGGGCCTGATAGATCTCGGTCAGGCTGCCGTTGAGATCCAGCTCCAGCAGGCCCGGTACCCGCTCGGGCAGGCAGTGGTTCTCGCAGTAGCAGATGGCGCGCCCGTTGGCATAGCGCAGCCGTTTGAGCAGAAACAGGCTGTCGAACGGCTTGAGCTGCAACTGCGCCATCAACGCGGGCGGCACTGCCTGGCGGCTTTTTTCCAGCAGTTTGGTGCGCGGCTCGCCCCCTTGCTCGCGCACTATCTGGTGAAAGTTGGAGGTGCGTCTGGGGTTGAGGCTGAAACGCGGCGGAGTGACGAACCAGCCGCGGCGATCCTCCCGATAGATAAGGCCGTTCGCCTCCAGCTGCACCAGCGCCTCGCGGATGGTGACCCTTGTGGTGCCGTAGAGTTCCCCTAGCAGGCGCTCGGAGGGGAGCTTGTCGTTGGGGGCCAGGCCCCCCGCCAGGATCTGGTTGGCGAGGGCATCCTTGATCTGCAGATATTGCGGTTTGCTCATGAAAATCCCTGGTTGTGCAATGAGTTGTGCAATGGGCTGGGCGCAGGGCTGGTTATCTGCCCGGTCGTTAAACGGCGGCGTCAACATGCATTGGTAGATACCAGTGTTGGCCCTGTTGTTCAGGCTTCCTAGATTATCGCGATTCCGGCGCTGAAAATGAATTTTTTGTTGCACGTAGCGCCGCCCCTTTGACCTTGGCGGGGCAGTTACCCACAATGCGCTCATTCTGGTATATACCAAAAAGGAGCGAAGTCATGACCCATATTCCTGCGGCCCCCGCCGCCGTCGATTACCTGCTGCTGACCCCGGGCCCCCTCTCGACTACAGCCACGGTGCGCGCCGCCATGCTGCAAGACAGCTGCACCTGGGATGCGGACTACAACCAGGGTGTGGTGGAGCCCATCCGCCGCGAGCTGGTGCGCCTCGCCACCGGCCCGGAGTATGAAAACGACTACAGCGCCGTGCTGTTGCAGGGAAGCGGCAGCTATGTGGTGGAGAGCGTGCTGGGCTCGGCGATCGGCGCCGACGAGAGTCTGCTGATCATCAACAACGGCGCCTACGGTGCCCGCATGGGGGAGATGGCCCGCTGCCTTGGCCTGCACCACCACGAGCTCGATTGCGGCGAGACCACCCGCCCCGAACCCGCCGCCATCGAGGCGATGCTGGTGCGCCACCCCGAGATCACCCATCTGGCCATGGTGCACTGCGAGACCACCACCGGCATGCTCAACCCCCTTGAGGAGGTGGCTGTGCTCTGCCAGCGCCGCGGCATTCGCCTGATCGTCGATGCCATGAGCAGCTTTGGTGGTATCCCAATCGACATGGGGCGCCTTGGCATCGAGTTTCTCATCAGCTCTGCCAACAAGTGCATTCAGGGGGTACCGGGCTTTGGCTTCGTCATCGCTCGCCGCGCTGCGCTGGCGGCCTGCGCCGGTCGTGCCCGCTCTGTCTCCCTCGACCTGCATGCCCAGTGGCAGACCATGGAGCAGCAGGGGGGCAAGTGGCGCTTCACCTCGCCCACCCATACCGTGCTCGCCTTTGCCCAGGCCCTGCGCGAGCTGGACGAGGAGGGGGGCATTGAAGCCCGTCATCAGCGCTACCGCGAGAATCAGCGCACGCTGGTGGCGGGGATGGCCGCTCTAGGCTTTGCACCGCTGCTGCTCGAGCAGTGGCAATCTCCCATCATCACCGCCTTCTACTCTCCGGCCCACCCTGACTACCGCTTCGCCGACTTCTACCTGCGGCTCAAGGCGCAGGGCTTTGTCATCTATCCGGGCAAGGTCTCCCAGGCCGATTGCTTCCGTATCGGCAATATCGGCGACGTGACCCCGGAGCGGGTGCGCGAGCTGCTCGCCGCCATGGCCAGCGCCTGTTACTGGCAAGGGGACGCGCAATGACCAGCATGCTGGCTCAGGGTCGTGATCTGCGTGGCCGCGATTTGCATGACCATAAGCTGCACGGCAGCGGCCGCGCCGACAGCGAAGGGGATATCAACCTCGGCGAGGGGCGGGCGCGTTGGTGGGCAGATCAGAGCGAAGATGTACAGGCCGGATTGGCGGAGGATAGCCGTTACTTCCTCCATCAGGCGCTCTCCACCCCCTGTCTCGATCTGCTTGAGCGCGCGCAGGGGAGCTGGCTGACCAGCGTATCGGGAGCGCGTTACCTCGATTTTCACGGTAACAGCGTCCATCAGCTGGGCCACGGCCACCCCAGGGTGGTGGCCGCGGTGCAGCAGCAACTCGCCGATCTGCCGTTTGCACCCCGCCGCTACACCCATCAGGTCGCCATCGACTGCGCCCGTACTCTGGCCGAACTGGCCCCGGGCGATCTCAACCGGGTGCTGTTCGCCCCCGGCGGCAGCGAAGTGGTGGGGATTGCCCTGAAGCTCGCCCGCTTTATCACCGGCAACAGCAAGGTGGTGTCCCTGTGGGATGCCTTTCACGGCGCCTCCCTCGATGCAATCTCGGTCGGCGGTGAAGCCTGTTTTCGCGCCGGTATGGGCCCCTTGATGGCCGGAGTGGAGCGCATCCCGCCGCCCACCCGTTATCGCGGCGTCTGGTATCGCGGGGAAGGAGATGACCTGCACTACGCCGATTATCTGGAGTACGTCATCGAGAAGGAGGGAGGCATCGGCGCCTTTATCGCCGAACCCATCCGCAACACCGACGTACAGGTGCCCTCAAAAGCCTACTGGCAGCGGGTGCGGGAGATCTGCGATCGCCACAAGGTGCTGTTGATCGTCGACGAGATCCCCAATGCCTTGGGCCGCACTGGGCACTGGTTCAGCTTCGAAGAGTTTGGCATCGAGCCCGACATCATCTGTCTGGGTAAGGGGCTGGGGGGCGGGGTGGTACCGTTTGCGGCGCTCATCACCCGCGACCGTTTCAATCAGGCGGCAGCTATTTCGCTCGGTCACTACACCCACGAGAAGAGCCCCATCGGCTGCGCGGCGGCGCTCGCGACCATCGCTACCATCCGTGAAGAGGGGTTGCTTGCAAAAGCGCAGGAGGATGGCCGCTTTATGGCGGCAGAGCTTGGCAAGTTGGCTGAGCGTCACCCGCTGATCGGCCAGGTGCGCGGTATCGGTCTTTTGTGGGCGCTCGATCTGGTGGTCGAGCACCAGAGTCGCACCCGCAATAGCCAGGCCGCCGAGCGGCTGCTCTACCGCTGTCTGGAGCTGGGGCTCAGCTTCAAGGTCTCTCAGGGCAATGTCATCCAGCTCTCGCCGCCGCTCAATATCGCTCGCGCCGATCTGGTACGCGCCATCACCATTCTCGATCGAGCCCTTGGCGAGATCGCGTCTTCACCGAAACAGGAACATCACCATGACTGATTTGCAAATTGCTGTAGACCCGACCACTGACGTAGAGGCGCTGATCCTCGACTGGGCCGGTACCGTCGTCGACTTCGGCTCCTTCGCCCCCACTTCCATCTTCGTCGAGGCCTTTGCCCGTGCCTATGACTTCCCCGTTACTCTGGATGAGGCGCGCCAGCCCATGGGGTTGGGCAAGTGGGATCATATCGCCGCGCTGGGCCGTCTGCCCTCGGTGGATGCGCGCTGGCAGGCCCGCTTTGGCCACCCCATGAGCCACGCCGAGGTGGACCACCTCTATCACACCTTTATGCCGCTGCAGATTGCCGCCGTGACCCGCTTTGCTGCCCCCATCCCAGGTGTGCTGCCGGTGCTGGACGCACTGCGGGGGCAGGGGATGCAAATTGGCTCCTGCTCCGGTTACCCCCGTCCGGTGATGGAGGCGCTGGTACCAGCCGCGGCCTATCACGGCTATCGGCCGGATCACTGGGTCGCCACCGACGATTTCAAGGCCGGTGGTCGCCCCGGCCCCTGGATGGCGCTGGCCAACGTAATTGAGCTGGGAGTAAGCGCAGTGCATCGCTGTATCAAGGTGGATGACGCCGTGCCGGGTATCAGCGAAGGGTTGAACGCTGGCATGTGGACGGTGGGATTGTCGGTTTCCGGCAACGAATTTGGTGCCACCTGGGACGAGTTTGCCGCCATGAGCGAGGCGGAGATCGCTGCCCGGCGTAGACCTGCGGAGGCCAAACTGCGGGCGGCGGGGGCACACTATGTGATCGATACCCTGGCGGATATCGCCCCGGTCATCGCCGATATCAACCGCCGTCTGACTGCGGGTGAGCGGCCCTGAACAAGGCGGGAGAGAGGAGGGGAGTGCCGGCCTTGCCGGCAGGTTTTCAGGTCTATGCTCCCTGACTATCAGGCATAAAAAAACCGGCGCCTGGGCGCCGGTTTTTGTTCACCGAGACTCTATTACAGAGAGGCGGTGAAGGTTCGGGTGATGACGTCTTGCTGTTGCTCTTTGGTCAAAGAGTTGAAGCGAACGGCATAACCGGATACGCGGATGGTCAACTGCGGATATTTTTCCGGGTTTTCCATGGCGTCCAGCAGCATTTCACGGTTCATCACGTTGACGTTCAGGTGCTGACCACCTTCCAGGTTGGACTCGTGGTGGAAGTAACCATCCATCAGACCGGCCAGGTTGGCTTTCTGGGCTTCCATGTCTTTACCCAGCGCGTTCGGCACGATGGAGAAGGTATAGGAGATACCATCTTTGGCGTAAGCGAACGGCAGCTTGGCGACGGAAGTCAGGGAAGCAACGGCACCTTTCTGGTCACGACCGTGCATCGGGTTGGCACCCGGGCCGAACGGCGCACCGGCGCGACGACCATCCGGAGTGTTACCGGTCTTCTTGCCGTACACCACGTTGGAGGTGATGGTCAGCACGGACTGGGTAGCCACGGCACCACGGTAGGTGTTCAGCTTCTGAATTTTCTTCATGAAGCGCTCGACCAGGTCGCAGGCGATGTCATCGACGCGAGCGTCGTTGTTACCGAACTGCGGGTACTCGCCTTCGATTTCGAAGTCGATGGCCACGCCATCTTCGTCACGAACCGGCTTGACCTTGGCGTACTTGATGGCAGACAGGGAGTCAGCCGCAACGGACAGACCGGCGATGCCGCAAGCCATGGTGCGATAGACGTCACGGTCGTGCAGCGCCATCAGAGAGGCTTCGTAGCTGTACTTGTCGTGCATGTAGTGGATGATGTTCAGCGCGGCAACGTATTGCTTGGCCAGCCAGTCCATGAAGTGATCCAGACGATCCATCACGTCGTTGTACTCGAGGTACTCGGAGGTGATCATGTCGGTCTTCGGACCCACCTGCAGCTTCATCTTCTCGTCCATACCGCCGTTGATGGCGTACAGCATGGTCTTGGCCAGGTTGGCACGAGCACCGAAGAACTGCATCTGTTTGCCGACGATCATCGGGGACACACAGCAAGCGATGGCATAGTCATCGTTGTTGAAGTCCGGACGCATCAGGTCGTCGTTCTCGTACTGAACGGAAGAGGTCTCGATGGATACCTTGGCGCAGTACTTCTTGAAACCGACCGGCAGCTTCTCGGACCACAGGATGGTCAGGTTCGGCTCAGGGGACGGGCCCATGGTGTACAGGGTGTTCAGCATACGGAAGCTGTTCTTGGTGACCAGGGTACGGCCATCAACGCCCATACCAGCCAGGGTCTCGGTAGCCCACATCGGGTCGCCGGAGAACAGTGAATCGTATTCCGGGGTACGCAGGAAGCGAACCATACGCAGCTTCATGACCATGTGGTCCATCAGCTCCTGGGCCTCTTGCTCGGTGATCAGGCCTTTTTGCAGGTCACGCTCGATGTAGATGTCCAGGAAGCTGGAGGTACGACCGAAGGACATGGCCGCGCCGTTCTGGGACTTGACCGCCGCCAGGTAGGCGAAGTAGGTCCACTGTACGGCTTCTTTGGCGGTCTTGGCCGGAACGGAGATGTCGCAACCATATTTGGCAGCCATCACCTTCATCTGGGCCAGGGCACGGTGCTGCTCGGAGATCTCTTCGCGCAGACGGATGGTGGCTTCCAGGTTGACACCGTTTTCCAGGTCAGCCTGCAGGGACTTGAACTGGGCCAGTTTGTCGGCCATCAGGAAGTCGATACCGTACAGGGCAACACGACGGTAGTCACCGATGATACGGCCACGGCCGTAGGCATCCGGCAGACCGGTGATGACGCCGGACTTGCGGCAGTTCAGGATGTCTTTGGTGTAGACGTCAAACACGCCCTGGTTGTGAGTCTTGCGGTACTCGGTGAAGATCTTCTCGACCATGGGGTCAAGCTGACGACCGTACACTTCGCAAGAGGTCTTGACCATCTTGATGCCGCCGTTGGCGATGATGGCGCGCTTGAGCGGCTTGTCGGTCTGCAGACCAACGATTTGCTCCAGGCTCTGATCGATATAGCCGGCATCGTGAGCGGTAATGGTGGAGGGCAGGTCGGTATCAAAATCGACCGGCGCGTGGGTGCGGTTCTCGATCTTGATGCCTTCCATGACCTTGTCCCACAGCTTGGTGGTAGCTTCGGTCGCGCCAGCCAGGAAGGACTCGTCACCTTCATACGGGGTGTAGTTCTTCTGGATGAAGTCACGGGTGTTGACAGAGGTCTGCCATTCACCGGCCGCGAAGCCTTCCCATGCTTTTTGGAACTGTTCGTTAAGTTCTGCCATTTTCATTACCTCTCAAGGTATTTATGTGTCTGCCGCCATCCTTAATGATGGCGACGGAAGATAAACCAGTAAGTCAGCCCAACCATGACGCCACCACCAATGATATTACCTATGGTGACAGGAATGAGGTTGTGCAGGACGAAGTTGGATACGGTCAGGTCGGCAAAGGTCGCCGGATCCTGGCCGATGGCCTGCCAGAATTCCGGGCCCGCGACGCTGTGAATGGCGATGCCGACCGGGATCATAAACATGTTTGCGATGCTGTGCTCAAAACCGGAGGCCACGAACATGGCGACGGGGAGCAGCATGACCATCACCTTGTCGGTGGCACTGCGGGCGCCGAACGCCATCCACACGGCGAGACACACCATGAGGTTGCAGAGGATGCCAAGCGCCACGGCTTCGAAGAAGGTGTGGTGGATCTTGTGCTGGGCCACCTTGAGGGCGTTCAGGCCCCACTGACCATCTGCCGCCATGTATTCGGCCGACATGATGATGAGGCCGACGATGATGAGACCGCCGATGAGGTTGCCGAAGTAGACCAGTCCCCAGTTCTTGAACAGTTGGGCCCAGGTGATGCGGTTGGCTGCCTTGGCCACCAGGGTGAGGGTGGTGGAGGTGAACAGCTCGGCGCCGAGCAGCACGCAGAGGATCAGGCCAAGAGCGAAACAGAGACCGCCGACCAGCTTGCTGAGGCCCCAAGCCACATTGCCGGCACCGGTGGTGACTGTGATGTAGAAGACGAAAGCGATGGCGATGAAGGCGCCAGCTGTGATGGCCAGGGGGATGACCTTGTATGCGGGCTTGGTGGCCTTGGCATAGGTTATATCTTCTGCCAGTGCAGCGATGGCTTCTGGCTTGAGACAATCAAAGGGAGATTCTGCTTTCAATTCTCATGTACCTGATGTTTTGCCTGTGGAAATCATAACAAAGGGCCAGATCGTCAAAATTGACTCCGATCAAGAATTGCAGATTGTGAATGTAATTTTACTACAAATATTTGAATCCCCCGGCAGCGATTCTTTACACCAGGTTTCAGCTGAAACAGAAACGTGGTTTTTTTAATGTCATGATTTTAAACAATTTATTTTTCATCCCTGAAAAAGTGTGCCGGCAAGGCATCTTTGCGTCTCCCCAGCACTCGCTACTCCTTGTTGGCAACCCCCTAAGAGGTATTTTTTGTTTTTTATTTCATCTTTGAATAACAAATGGCCACTTGGCTGACCATAAAACAGAAGGGGCCATCAGGGCCCCTTCGGAATGTTACCACATCAACCCCATGAATGGGCTCGTTTGGCCTTCTGCAGCTTCTCGTAGGCAGCCAGCAGTTTCTGGTGCAGCGGGAACTGGCTGAGGGAGAGATCGGCGGCAGCCAGTCCGTGGAAGCGCGCTTCACCGCTGGCGTGGGCCCAGGCCTGTGCCAGCGTCTGCTCGCCATACATGCGGGCAAACACGGCGCGGTACTGCTCGGGGTCACGATCCTCGTCCAGGAACAGCTCGACGCAGGCGCGCAGGGCACGATAGTAGTTGGCGCGATCGGCCGGGAACACCGACTGGTTGAACTCCATGGTCCAGTCGATGAGATCGAGCGCCGTGTCGAGTTCGCCGGCGGCCAGGGCCAGCATGGCTTTGAGCTCGCCTACCCGCAGGGTGTGCAGGGCGGTGCCCTTGGCGGCGGCGATGCCGAGCAGCTCGCGCACCCGGGTGCGCTCGTCGTGACCCTCTTCATCCAGCTGGTCGAACAGCGTCATGTACTGCTCCGCGTCCCACTCCAGCGCCGGCAGCGCCAGTATGGTCTCCCGCAGGTGGGCACCCATGGTGTTGTTGGCCAGCAGCAGATCTTCGGCCGGATAGATGTCGGACATGCCGGGCACCAGAATGCGGCAGGCGTAGACGCCCAGGTGCTCGTAGTCGGCGATGTAGACCGGCTGTTCCAGCTCGTGGAAGATGCCGATCAGGTGGTCGAACTCCTCCTGCGAGGTGCCGCGGAAGTCCCAGTCGGCAAACTCGAAGTCCGCATCCTGCTTGAACAGGTCCCAGCTGATGAGGCCTGATGAGTCGATGAAGTGGGTCTCCAGGTTGTGGTGATCCGCCACCTGCTCGTTGTCGAACGAGGGTGGTACGAACACATCCAGATCCTTGAGGCTGCGGCCCTGCAGCAGCTCGGTGACGGTACGCTCGAAGGCCACTTCGAAGCGCGGGTGGGCACCGAAGGAAGCAAAGCAGGTGCCGTTGCTCGGGTTGAGCAGCACCACGCAGATGACCGGGTAGCGACCGCCGAGCGACGCATCGAAGCTGTAGATGGGGAAGCCTTCGGCTTCCAGCGCCTCGATGGAGGCCTTGATGCCGGGGTAACGGGCAATGACCTCGGCCGGGATCTCCGGCAGGCTCAGCGCTTCTGCGATGATCTTGTTCTTCACGTGGCGCTCGAACACCTCGGACAAGCCCTGGGTGCGGGCCTCGGTCTTGGTGTTACCGGCGCTCATGCCGTTGGAGACGTAGAGGTTGCCGATGATGTTCATCGGGATGTAGACGGTCTGGTGATCGGACTGGCGCTCGAAGGGCAGGGCGACGATGCCGCGCTCCTCGTTGCCGGATTGCAGGTCCACCAGCATGTCGGCGGTCACTTCACCGTCCGGGTTGTAGAACTTGCGGGTGAAGCTGTCGAGCAGACCGGCGGGCAGCTGATCCCCCTCGATGGGGAACCACTTCTCGTTCGGGTAGTGGACGAAATCACCGTTCGCTACCTGCTCGCCCAGATAGAAGTCGGCGAAGAAGTAGTTGGTGGAGAGACGCTCGAAATATTCGCCAAGGGCGGAGGCGAGCGCCGCCTTCTTGCTGGCACCCTTGCCGTTGGTGAAACAGAGGGAGCACTCCTTGTCCCGGATGTGCACGGACCAGACGTTGGGCACGGGGTTGAGCCAGGAGGCCTCTTCGATATCAAACCCCAGGGCTTGCAGCTTGGTCTGGAAGCGTTCGATGGAGTCTTCCAGCGCCGCGTCCTTGCCGGGAATAAAAGTGTGGTCGGTCATCACGATATCCTGATTTTTATTGGCTCATGTTTGGCCGCAGATAATAGCAGGGGTCGGCGCGTTTGGCAGGCAAAAAACGGGGCCCATGCCCCGTTTTGCTCTCCTTTCAACCGCCCAGGGTCACGGCTCATCCGATCAATTTCAGACCCAGGATCCCGGCGATGATCAGCAGCAGGCAGAGCACCCGGGCGAGGGTGGCCGGTTCGTTGAACAGCCAGATCCCCATCAGCACGGTGCCGACCGCGCCGATGCCGGTCCAGACCGCGTAGGCGGTGCCAAGGGGCAGCTGTTTGACCGCCATGGCGAGCAGCAGCACGCTCACCCCCATGGCAGAGAGAGTCAGCAGGGTGGGGAGGGGACGGCTGAAACCGTCGGTGTATTTGAGGCCGATGGCCCAGGCGACCTCGAACAGGCCGGCCAGCAGCAGGAGCAACCAGGACATAAGGCAGATTCCGCAGGAAGCAGGGTCGTCCCTGCGTATCAGGAGGCCTCGGGGTCGTCCCCGAGGGGCAGCGGGGCTGCCGGTCGGTCTCAATGATGCCCCAAGTAGTGACGGGATGCCAACCGGCTGCCCGCAGGTCGGCCAGGCTGACGGATATTGCAGCGAACGGCACAGAATATTGCGCAATTCGACTTGCGCCCGCCGTCACAATCCGTAATGTGGACAGACGCATTTTTCGCAACCCATATTTTGTGAATCCCTTGTAAACGGCCCGCGCCGGACAAGGGATCACGGTTATCACAATCGGTTTCTATAAGCAGCTATCCAGGGTAGGACATTATGAAAAAAGTAGGTTTGGTCGGTTGGCGTGGCATGGTGGGTTCGGTGTTGATGAGCCGGATGCAGGAAGAGAAGGATTTTGCCCGCATTCAGCCCACCTTCTTCACCACCTCCCAGGCCGGTGAGGCCGCCCCCAATTTCGGCGTCGATGCCGGCACCCTGCAGGATGCCTTCGACATCGAGGCGCTGGCCGCACAGGACGTCATCATCACCGCCCAGGGCGGCGACTACACCAAGGATGTCTATCCGCGCCTGAAAGCCGCCGGCTGGCAGGGTTACTGGATTGATGCCGCTTCCTCCCTGCGCATGGAGAAGGACGCGGTCATCATCCTGGATCCGGTCAACGGCGACGTCATCGAGCATGCCCTGAACAACGGCATCAAGACCTTCGTCGGTGGCAACTGCACCGTCAGCCTGATGCTGCTGGCCCTGGGTGGCCTGTTCAAGGCCGATCTGGTGGAGTGGGTGAGCGTGGCCACCTATCAGGCCGCCTCCGGTGGCGGTGCGCGCCACATGCGCGAGCTGGTCACCCAGATGGGGCTGCTGCGCGATGAAGTGGCGGTGGAGCTGGCGGATCCCGCCTCCGCCATCCTCGACATCGAGCGCAAGATCACCGAGAAGACCCGCTCCGGCACCCTGCCGGTGGACAACTTCGGCGTGCCGCTGGCCGGTGGCCTCATCCCCTGGATCGACACCAAGCTCGACAACGGCCAGAGCCGCGAAGAGTGGAAGGGCCAGGCCGAGACCAACAAGATCCTGGGCATCGAAAACGCCGCCATTCCGGTGGATGGTCTGTGCGTGCGCATCGGCGCCCTGCGCTGCCACAGCCAGGCCTTCACTATCAAGCTGAAAAAGGATGTGCCGCTGGCCGAGATCGAAGCCCTGCTGGCCGCCCACAACGACTGGGTCAAGGTGATCCCCAACGATCGCGACATCACCGCCCGCGAGCTGACCCCGGCTGCCGTCACCGGCACCCTCAGCATCCCGGTCGGTCGTCTGCGCAAGCTCAACATGGGCCCGGAGTACCTGGCCGCCTTCACCGTGGGCGACCAGCTGCTGTGGGGCGCCGCCGAGCCGCTGCGCCGCATGCTCAACATCCTGCTGGACCGCGGGTGATGGCAATCGGAAACGACGACAGGGGGCTCAGGCCCCCTGTTTTTTTTGGCAGGAACAGGGCAGGCTCGATGCCATTGACGCTGCAAGGCATGGGGTCTTGGTTTTGCAATGCAGTGGCACTCTTATTAACTAAATAGATATTAACTGTGGCGCATCGATTATTTCCTGACTGAGCAGTCAGTGCCGGAAATATATTCCCGCCGCTGCCCTGGTAGCCGACTCGTTCTATTCCATCTGTCCCACAAAATAGGGGGCTGTGGGCTCGCGGGATGGGCGGGATATATGCCTTGTTACAAATGAATATCCATTCAAGATATCCAGTGCGAGCCTGATTGATTACACTGACCGCCTGGCCAGGCCGATACCATGAGGCCGTGGCGCCAGGTGATCCGACGCGGTGTGGCGGCCGGCTCGCGGCAGCCCCGTGGGGGGCGAAAATAATACTTATATGCTCAATAGTGCGCGTTACGCCCATGGCGTGCCGTCGCCGTTTTCCCCTTGCTGCGAGACCAATGAAGGGCAGCAACGGTGACCCATAATAATGTTCAGGTTCGAGAATTGGGAAATTACATGAGAGTCGTGTGGAGTTTGCTCTATTTCTTCAGTGTCTTGGCCTTGGCCGGCCCTGTGCTGGTCAAGGAGCAGAAAAAAGTGGCCGATCCCTTGATCGTGCCCTATCAGCAATATCGGCTCGACAATGGCCTGACGGTGATCCTGACCCAGGATCACTCCGATCCCCTGGTGCACGTGGCGGTCCACTACCGGGTGGGGCTGGAAGAAGAGGCGCCGGGCCAGTCCGGGCTGGCCCACCTGTTCGAGCACATGATGTTTCAGGGCTCGGCTCACGTGGGGGAGGAGGGCCATAACCGCCTGCTGCAACAGATGGGATCAAAAGATGTGAACGGCTGGACCCAGGAGGATCAGACCCGCTATTTCCAGACGTTGCCGGCCAATCAGCTGGAGAAGGTGCTCTGGCTGGAGGCAGATCGCATGGGGTTTCTGCTTGATACCCTCTATCAGCAGAAGCTGGACGTGCAGCGCGACATCATCAAGAACGAGCGCGCCAACCTGGTCGAAGATCAACCCTATGGGCGCTTCTATGAGGCGCTGAATCGCACGCTTTACCCGCCCAATCATCCCTACTTCAACACGCCGTTTGGCCGGGCTGCGGATCTGGATCGCCTCACCCTGGAGGATGTGCGCCAATTCTTCCTGCGCTGGTATGGGCCCAACAACGCCACCTTGGTGATCGGCGGTGACATTCAACCGGCCCAGACCCTGGCCTGGGTCGAGCGCTATTTCGGGGCCTTGCCCGCCACACCGGCCCAGACTCGGCCGCTGGTGCATCCGGTGACGCTGAAGAAGAGCCGCTATCGCACCCTGACCGATCGGGTGGCCGAACCCCTGCTGGTGCTGGCCTATCCGACCGTCTCTGCCAGTGATCCCAGGGTCGAGGCTCTCGATCTGCTGGCGGATCAGCTGGGGGGCTCGGCCAGCGGCCTTCTGCAGCGAGAGCTGCAGCAAAGCGGCAGGCTGGTCTCCGTCTTTGCCAGCCATGAATGCAATGTGCTGGCATGCAAGTTGATGATCCATGCCATTCCTAATCTGGCCAAAGGGGCCGAGCTTGGCCCCATCAAGGCGGAGATCGATCGGGTCATCGGCCAGCTCGCCAGCGACGGGGTCACCCGCGAGCAGCTGGCCCACTCGGTCAATGCCCTGCGCGCCAAACGGATTTGGCCGCTGGACAGCGTGGCCGGCAAGGTGGAGCAGCTGGGCACAGGTTATACCCTGTTTCAGGATCCCAACTTCCAGTACCGCAACCTCAAGCGCCTTGCCCGGGTGACGCCGGCCGATCTGCAGCGGGCATTGACGCGCTATGTGTTGAACAAGCCCAGGGTGGTGCTGAGCGTGGTGCCGGCCGAGCATCCCGAGTGGCAGGCGGGCAACCCCAACTTCGTCGAGCCGCCCCCCTTGCCGCTGGCCCGGCCGCAGCAGACGCTGGCTCCCAGACAGATCGAGGAGACCCTGGATCGACGCCAGGAGCCGGCCAGTGGCGGTGCCTTGCCGGTGCCCATGCCGACCCTGTGGCATGCCAAGCTGGGTGAGCGGGTCTCTCTGCTCGGTCACTACAGCGACGAAGTGCCGGCCTTTGCCATGAGCATCAACTGGCCGGGCGGTGAGCGGGCCGAGCCGCAGGGCAAGGGCGGGGTCGCCACCCTGACTGACGCCATGCTCTCCCTTGGCAGCGAACAGCTGCAGGAGGCGAGCATCGAGGAGCGGGCGCGCCAGCTGGGAGCCAGCATCAGATTCGAACATGGTGAGGAGCGCAGCTCCATCGAGGTCCAGGGGCTCACCTCCCATTTCGAGGAGGTGCTGGCGCTGGTACGGGAATTGGTGCTGCAGCCCGCCATGCGCAGCGCCGATTTCGAGCGCAGCCAGTTTGACTACAGCCAGTGGCTGCAACAGCTGGCTCGCGATCCCCAGTGGCAGGCGGACTGGCAGTTCGGCGCCCTGCTCAAGGGGAACAAGCCGCTGGATCCCGTGGCCAGCCTGCGGGCGCTGACCCTGGACGATGTGCGCCATTTTTATCAGTCGGTCCATCGCAGCGGGGAAGCCCAGGTGGTGGTGAGCGGGGATCTGGCTCAGGAGCGGGTGATGAAGGCCCTCGGCTTTCTAGTCGAGCCAGCGGGTCAGCCGGCGGCCCTGCGCTCTCTGGAGTGGCGTGGGCAGCAGGCCAAACGGGCCATCTATCTGCTGGACAATCCCGGGGCTGCGCTCAGCCAGATCCGGGTGGGACGGCGCGCCATGGCGGAGGATGCCTTCGGCGAGCAGTACCTGACCCGGCTGATGAATGTCTCCCTCGCCGAGCGGTTGAACATCCGGCTGCGTGAGGAGCTGGGTTACACCTACTTTATCGGCTCCACCTTCGAGGGCAACGTCGATGCGGGTTATTTCCTGCTGCAAAGCAGCGTGCGCAGCGCAGTGACCGGGGCGGCGCTGCGGCAGATCCTGCAGGAGCTCGACAAGTATCAGCGGCTGGGGCCGACCCGGCTGGAGGTGCGTACCCTGCGGGATCGGGTGCTCAATGGCCAGGCGCTCGACTACGAGACGCTGCCGCAGGAGGTGGCCTACATGCAACCCATCCTGCTCAAAGGGTGGCCGCAGGATTATGTGGAGCAGCAGGTGCAGCAGGTGAGCCAGCTTTCCCCCTTTACCCTGCGCGAGCTGGCCCGCCGCTGGCTCGATCCCGACGACATGGTGATCCTGGTGGTGGGGGATGCCAAGACGCTGGCCCCCGAGCTGGCCGGGTTGGGCTGGCCGGTGCAGCGCCTCTCTCCCTAGCGGGTTGCCCCTATCGGGCGACGGCCGCAAGCAAAACAGCCCGCCCCCTGGCAGGGGGCGGGCTGTTTTTTTGCGCTCAAAAGAGGCAAACGGTCAGATAAGGGCCAGGGCGGCGGCCAGATCGGCGATCAGATCGTCGGCATCTTCCACCCCGATGCTGAAGCGGATGAGGTCGTCATTGACCCCGGCGGCGAGGCGGCTCGCCTCGTCCATGGCAGCGTGGGTGGTGCTGGCCGGATGGCAGGCCAGGCTCTCAAGATCCCCCAGGCTCACCGCCTGCACGAACAGCTGCAGGTTGTCGAGCAGGGTGGCGCAGCGCTCAAACCCGCCTTCCAGTTCGATGCTCACCATGCCGCCAAAGCCGCTGGCGAAGGCGCCGAGGGCATCGTGGCCCGGATGGTTGGCAAGCCCCGGGTAGATCACCTTCTTCACCGCCGGGTGGGTGGCCAGGAAGTCGGCCACCTGCTGGGCGTTGTGCAGGTGGGCATCCATGCGCAGGGGCAGGGTCTTGACCCCGCGCTGCAGCAGGTAGGCCTCCTGCGGGCCTATGGGGGAGCCGATGTGCTTGAGGGCCACGGTGCGGATCGACTTCATCAGCGCGTGAGAGCCCGCCACCACCCCGGCGATGATGTCGCCGTGGCCGCCCAGGTATTTGGTGCCGCTGTGCATGACGATGTCGATGCCAAGCTCGAGCGGGCGCAGCAGATAGGGAGTGAGGAAGGTGTTGTCACACACCGTGATGGCGCCCACCTTGCGGGCCGCCTCCACCACCAGCCGTGGATCCACCACCTTGAGGGTGGGGTTGGTCAGGGTTTCGAACAGTACCACCTTGGTGGCGGGGCGGATGCTGGCCAGCAGATCCTGATCGCTCTCGTAGGCGGTGACCTTGATGCCGGCGCGGCTGAAGGTCTGCTTGAGGAAGGCATCGGTACCGCCGTAGAGGGGGCCGATATAGGCCACTTCATCGCCGCTGTCGGCCAGGGCATACATGATGGCGCTCACCGCCGCCATGCCGCTCGCCACCACCAGCGCCTCGTCGGCCCCTTCCAACGCTGCCAGCTTCTGCTCCAGCTCGGCGGTGGTGGGGTTGCCAAAACGGCTGTATATAAAGCCGGGGGCCTGACCTGCGAAGCGCTCCTTGCCCGCCTGGGCGTTGAAGTAGCTGAAGGTGCTGCTCTGGTAGAGCGGGGTGGTGAGGGCGCCGGTCTGGGGATCGATCCGCTGGCCGCTGTGCACGCTCATGGTCTTGAATTTCATTGTATTGCTCCGTCATTGCCAGGCTGTGGCCCAACTGCTTGTGTCGTTTGAAGGGGGCGCCGCGGTGCCCCCCGTCTATTAGGTATGGCAGCGTCAGGCGAGTTGTGGCTCGCGCCGTTCGCGCTTTGTAGTTTGCCCGTTTGTCATCTGCGGATTGGCTGGGCCGACGCCATAGTGGCGGGCCGCCACATCCGGGTGGGAGCGCAGCCTCCCTTTGAGTACGTTCTCCCCCACCTGATAAAAGAGCGGGTTGGTCGGGTCGCTCTCGGGCCCCAGCGCCAGCGCGGCCAGCGCGGGGGAGAGGCTGAGTAGCGGCACGGTGGCATCCAGCCGCGCCGCCATGAAGAAGGCGCAGGAGAGGCGCGAGACGCCGGGCGGCGGGCTTGCCACCCGGTGCAGGGTGGCCTTGAGGTAGCCGTTGGAGGCGAGCTCCAGCAGCTCGCCGATGTTGACCACCAGGGCGCCCGGCAGGGGCGGCGCCGAGATCCAGCCATTCGCTGTTTCCACCTCGAGCCCGGAGTGATGATCCTGCATCACCAGGGTCAGGTAGCCGGGATCCTTGTGGGCACCCACCCCCTGACCGCTGCCCCCTGCGGCTTGCCCCGGGTAGTGAATGAGCTTCATGTGCTGATAGGGGGCGCCGCGAATGCTCTCGTCAAACACCTCGGCTGGTTGCTCCAGCACCTCGGCGAAGGCGGCCAGCAGGGTGAGGCTGATGGCGCTCAACCTCTCCTGCCACGCCAGCAGGTGAGATTTCATCTCGGGCAGGGCCGCGGGCCACTGGTTAGGGCCGATAAGCCGCTGCCAGGGGTGCTGCAGGCTGGCGGCATCGAGGGCGACCTCTTCATTCATGATATCGAACTGCTCGCGCAGATCCGGCCGCGCCCGGGTGAGTTCGGCCCCCACCTGGTTGTGGCCACGAAAGTGGGGGGAGTGCACCATCTGCACCGCCAGCTTCTCCTGCTGCGGCAGGGCGAAGAAGCGGGCCGCCAGCGCCAGGGTTTCCTGCTGTTCCTCCTCGCTCAGGCCATGGCCGATCAGATAGAAAAAGCCCACCTCACGGGCCGCCCGGCCAAGGGTGGCCAACATCTGGCGACGGGTCTCGGGGGCGCCATCGAGGGCGGCGAGATCGATGATCGGCAGTGGTGAATGTTCCATGTGCACCTCCTCACTGACCAGGGGCGGGAGGCTACCCGCACACCTGACATGAAAACGACGACGCCCTGACCGATAAACCGGCCAACGCCCTGTTGCCAGGGATGGCGCCATTTGGATTGAGGGAGATGCTACTGTTCGGAGTTATAAGACGGAAACAACAAATTATTCTTAGTTATATACAAAAATCGAAATAGAATTCGCCACCCATCCGGGTGGCTGCGGATTGAGCGGCGATAATGGCAATATACCGGCGCGCTTGGCACCCATGTTGGCCTGACTCGGCATGTACCGGCTTGAGCGCAATGTGAGTGCGAGTTGGGCAAGTTGGGCAAATAGAGAGGCGAGCATCGCTGCCAGCACAGAGATTCCCAAATACAGAGATGCAAAAAGGGAGGCTGATGCCTCCCTTTGTGTGACGGGCGCGCAGCCCTGTGTGGTGCCGAGGTCAGGCTCAGTAACCCAGGGTGAAGCGCTGGCGCAGGTGGGCCGGTTTTTCCGCTTCGTTGAGCACGCCATCGGCCAGATCGCTGACCGTGATCCCGGCCGGTTGTTCACCGCTGAACAGCACCTGATCGGCACCGAGCCGGTAGCCGCCACGCTTCTCGCCGGGTTCCAGGAACACGGGGGGGGAGACGAAACGCCAGTCGAGGGCGGTTTCACGGCGCAGGGCGGTGAGGCCGTCGCGGGCGGCAAGGGCCCCCTGTTTCCACTCGGCCGGGAACTCCGGGGTATCCACCAGTTGCACGCCCGGGGCAATTTCCAGACTGCCGGCCCCGCCGACCACCAGCAGCCAGCTGTTGGCCGCGACGGCGGCGGCCACGATGGCGCTGGCCCCCTTGAGGTACTGGTCGTAGATGTCCGGGGTGGTCCAGCCCGGGTTGTAGGCGCTGATCACCCGATCGTGCCCCTTGAGCACCTTGGCCAGCGCCTGGCTGTCCTGGGCATCCACCGCCACGGCGGTGACCTGCGGGTGGGCGGCGACCTTGCTCACGTCACGCACGATGGCGGTGACGTGATGGCCGCGGCTGACGGCTTCGTTGAGGATGGCTGTACCGACAAAACCGCTGGCACCGATCAGGGCAATTTTCATGGGAGATTCTCCTTCACTGTTGGAATGGGGCTATCCTACGCCTCCGAATGTGATTTAATAATCCGTTGTAAATTGCATTCACTTATAAGCTGGATTTAATAATGGAACAGCTCAAGCGTTACGCCATCTTCGCCGCCGTGGTCGAGGCGGGCAGCATGACCGGCGCCGCCAAGGCACTCGGCATGACACCCTCTGCCGTCAGTCAGCATATCAGCCAGCTGGAGAGCCTGCTCGGCCTCACCCTGCTGCACCGCTCCACCCGCCGCCTCAACCTGACCGAGGCGGGGGAGGTGGTGTGGCAGGGGTGCCAGTCTTTGCAGCAGACCCTCAACCAGACCGAGCTGCGCCTCTCGGAGGTGCGCGACAGCCTGCTGGGGGAGGTGCGGATCACCGCCCCGGTAGGGATGGCCGGCCAGCCGCTGGCGCGGGCGCTCTCGCCGTTGCTGCAGGCACACCCCGGGCTGTGCATCCAGATCATTGCCGACGACGAGAAGCGGGATCTGATCGCCGAGCGCATCGACGTGGCGCTGCGGGTCGGCACGCTCTCGGACTCCACCCTGGTGGCGCGCAAGCTGGGCCAGACCCGAATGCTGCTGTGCGCCTCGCCCGCCTATCTGGCGCGCAAGGGCACCCCGCGCAGCCCGGAGGCGCTGCTGGATCACGACTGGCTGGCCGCCGATATGCTGAGCGGCGGCCTGACCTTCTTCGACGAGAAGGGGCAGGGGCACAGGGTCAAACCCAAGCCGCGGGTGGTGTGCAACAACGTGTTGCCGCTGCGCCAGTTCACCCTGGCGGGGCAGGGGGTGTCGCTGCAGCCGGAGGGGGAGATCGCCGAAGATCTCGCCTCGGGCCGCCTGCTGGAACTGCTGCCGGGCTTTCGGGTGCCACCCATGGAGATCCACGCCATCACCCCGCAGCGGGAGATCCCGGAGAAGGTGCGCCGGGTGATCGCAGCCCTGCGCAGCCACTTCGCCGAACCGGTGGGGGCCGCGGCGACACGTCCGTAGTCCGGGCAAGGAAGAAGGCCGTTCCGGTTGGCCGGAGCAAACAAAGAGGGCAGCCCGCGGGCTGCCCTCTGTCGATGCAAGGCCGGTGAAAACAGGCCCGGCCTCACTTCATGTAGAGACCGCCGTTGATGGCCAGGGTCTCGCCGGTGATATAGGCACCCGCCTCGCTGGCAAGAAACACTACGGCGGCGGCGATCTCTTCCGGCTTGGCCAGCCGGCGCATGGGGATGTCGGCCTTGATGCTGTCGAGGATGTCGGTGCGGATCGCCTCCACCATGGGGGTGGCGGTGTAGCCGGGGGCGATGGCGTTGACCGTCACCCCGAAGCGGGCTCCTTCTGCCGCCAGCGCCTTGGTGAAGCCCAGCATGCCCGCCTTGGCGGCCGAGTAGTTGACCTGGCCGAACTGCCCCTTCTGGCCATTGACCGAGGAGATGTTGATGATGCGGGCATCACGCTGCTCGCACATGGCGTCGAACAGCGGCTGGGTCACGTTGTAGAGGCTGCACAGGTTGGTGTGGATCACCTCGAACCACTGCTCCGGGGTCATCCGCTTGAAGGCCCCGTCCCGGGTGATGCCGGCATTGTTGACCAGCACGTCCACCCGCCCTTCATCCTGCAGCAAGCGGCCCAGGGCCTCGCGGCACATGGCGGTGTCGGCCACGTCCAGCGCCAGCAGCCGCACCTGATCCGGCCTAAAACCCTGCTCTGCATACCAGTCGTGCGCCGCCGCGCCGTTGGCGCTGGAGTGGGTGGCGATGATGCGATACCCCTGGGCCAGCAAGGCGGTGGTGATGGCGGATCCGATGCCGCCACGGGCTCCGGTGATCAAGGCAACTTTCTTCATCTAGGCTCTCCCTGCATAAAAGATTCGAACGAGGACTTTATGGGCTTTTTGGGGTAATTGATATATTTGTTTTCAAACAATCTGACAGGCAAACGCGTCACTTTTGTGACAGCCTGCCAAGCTGGCTTGACGGACCAGCACTCGAGCCACCTGGCAAGAGGGCGGACGTGACCATATCGCCCAGCCCTTGCCGCCAAGGTGGCGGCCATGTTTAATGGGGCCCTTGCGCGCAGCGCCTTGCCGACAGCCCAGATCCGATCTCGCCATGACCAGCTTCTCTTCCGCCCCAGAGGCCGAGCCCCGGCCGCACAGCCAGCTGACCCGCATCGAGCGGGTGCTCGACTATATCCACGCCAACCTGGATCAGCCGCTGGCGCTGGCCGAGCTGGCGGAGCAGAGCTGCTGGTCGCGCTGGCAGTTGCAGCGGGTGTTCCTCCATGAGACGGGGCTGACGGTGGCCCACTATGTGCGCGAACTCAAGCTGAGCCAGGCGGCAGAGGCGCTGTTGTCTGGTCGCCAGCGGGTGCTGGATCTGGCGCTCTGTTACGGTTTTGGCTCCGAGGTGAGCTTCAGCCGCGCCTTCAAGCAGCAGTTCGGTTGCTCGCCGCTGGCCTATCGAAAGCGGGGCCTGCGGCTGGGGCTGCATACCCCCCTGGTGCGGGCGACTTTGCCGCAGCCCATGCCTGCCAGGCTGGTACAGGTGCGGATCGAGAGCCAGCCGGGCTTTGTCCTGCAAGGGGTGACGGGGCAGATCCGCGGGCTGTTTGCCGCAGTCCCCGACTTTCAGCAGACGGTGCCCGCCATCTGGCATGCCCTGCGCACGGCGGGCGGTTTGCCACCCCGGCAGGAGCGGGTGGGGGTGGTAGATGTTTCTGGCGCCGGCGAGTTGCTCCCCTACTGGGCGGGCAGCGTGATGGAGGAGGGGGCCAGCCTGCCAGACGGTCTGGCGGGCCTCCCAGTGCCGGCCCAGACCTACGCGGTGCTGAGTCACGTGGGCCCCGTCAGCCAGCTGGGGCAGACCCTCAACTGGTTTATCCTGCACTGGCTGCCGAGGTCCGGCTATCGCGGGGTGGACGGCTTCGAGCTGGAGCGTTACGCCCCCGATTTTGACGGCAACCAGCCGGATGCCCGCATGGAGTACTGGCTGCCCGTCGCCCCTCTCTGAGGCGGCTATTCCCTTGCCTGGCGGATGCCGGGCGCGGCTATCCCTCTTTCCCCTTTTGTTGCGGCAAGCTTTGCTATCCATTCGACATCGCCTGCGTGTCTGCTGTCAGTTGAGGTTGCCGGATGGGGCCAAACTGGCCGCATTTTCTCTCTCTTCAGCACCAACATGCCCCAAATTGTTAATTCAAGGGCAAAATGACCCAATAAAATGCAAATGAGATTTGTTACTATTAACTCATTGCATTAGAGGATCAGATGTACGCCACTCACCCCCCTTTGACCCTGGTCGCCGCGACTATCTCCGCCCTGTTGGCTGGCCCTGTGCAGGCAGCCGCTGCCGAGCGCCCGACACAGACCCGGGCCGACGAGACCCTGACCGTGCTCGGCGAGACCTATCGCAACACCGCGACCAAGACCCGGCTCGACCCCCTGGAGACGCCCCAGGCCATCTCGGTGGTGGAGGGGGACACCCTGGAACAGCGCGGCGTCAGCTCGGTGAGCGAGGCGCTGCGCTACGTGCCCGGCGTCAACACCGAGCTGCGGGGCGGGGCGGTCAACCGGCTGGATCTGTTCAACATCCGCGGCTTTGACAACTACCAGAACTTCTACGACGGCCTGCTGCTGCAGTACAACGACTGGAACCTGCAGCCCCAGATCGATCCGGTGGCCATCGAGCAGCTGGAAGTGTTCAAGGGGCCCACCTCCGTGCTCTACGGCAGCATGCCCCCCGGCGGCATGGTCAACCTCATCGCCAAGCGTCCCCAGCGGGAGAGCAGGCACAGCGTCAGCGTGGCGAGCGGGACGGGCACCCTCAAGGAGCTGACCCTCGACAGCACCGGCGCCCTCAACGATCAGTTTGCCTATCGGCTGGTGGGGCTGGCCCGTCAGAAAGAGGGCCAGGCGGTGACCTCAGAGGAGGAGCGCTACGTGCTGGCGCCCTCTCTCGACTGGCAGTTGAGTGACCGCACCCTGCTGAACCTCAACCTCTATTACCAGAAAGACCCGCAAGCCGGTATCTACACTACTGTGCCGGCCAGCGGCTCGGTCAAATCCAACCCGCTTGGCCAGCTGGGTAGCGATACCTTCCTTGGCGATGAAAACTGGAATCACTACAGCCGGGAGGTGACCCTGCTCGGCTACAAGCTGAGCCACGACTTCAACGCCAACTGGCAGCTGCTGCAAAACGCCCGCTACATGGATGCCTCGGCCAACCAGCAGAACACCTACAACGCGGCACTGGCGGCCGATAACCGCACCCTGGCCCGCAACGCCTACCTGACCGATGAAGAGTCCCGCGGCTTTGTCATCGACAACCAGCTGGCGGGCAAGGTGCAGACCGGCAAGGCCCAGCACAACCTGCTGCTGGGGGTCGATTACCAGTATCTGGATGCACGTATTCTCTACCGGGATACCCTCGACTATTCCGCTCCCGCCATCGACATCTTCAACCCGAATCACCAGCAGATAGTGCCGGCAGATCTGGCCTTCAACTATCAGGACAACCGCACCATCCGCCAGTACCAGAGCGGTCTCTACCTGCAGGATCAGGTGCGCCTCGATCGGCTGGTGGTCATCGGCGGCGCCCGCTACGACCGCTACCGGATGGACACCGACAGCCGGACCCTCTATCAGGGGGCGGCGAGCAACACCCTGGCCCAGATTGATCAGGACAACCTCTCGCTGCGCCTCGGTGCCCTCTACGAGCTGGATCACGGCCTCTCGCCCTATGTGAGCTATGCCGAGAGTTTCGAACCGGTGGCGGGGGCAGACAAGCAGGGCCAGGCGTTCAAACCGGCCACCGGCCGGCAGTGGGAAGGGGGGCTCAAGTTCCTCTCCGAGGACATGAGCAA
This sequence comes from Aeromonas dhakensis, assembly GCF_002285935.1. NCBI lineage: Bacteria > Pseudomonadati > Pseudomonadota > Gammaproteobacteria > Aeromonadales > Aeromonadaceae > Aeromonas > Aeromonas dhakensis. Next base: position 3,502,575 of record NZ_CP023141.1, on the reverse strand, counting down.
GACAGCCACTCTCTCGGCGTTCCACATCACCAAGCAAAATGCCCTGGTGACGGATCCGGACAACGTTTACGGACCCAAGCTGCAGACCGGCGAGATGGTCTCCAAGGGGGTCGAGCTGGAGGGGCGACTCGATCTCACCAGCCGCTGGGATCTGGCGCTGAGCTATACCCGTCAGGAGATGGAGATCACCCGCGACACCACCAGCCTGCAGGGCAAGACCCCGGTCTGGGTACCCAAGCAAATGGCTTCGCTGTGGAGCAACTACCTGCCGGCCGGCCCGCTGGCAGGAGCGCGCCTGGGAGCCGGTCTGCGCTACGTGGGGGAGGCCCAGCTGGATGCCGCCAACACCGATACGGTGCCGGATTACCTGCTGATGGACATGGCCGCCTCCTACGATCTGGCCCAACTCAGCCAGCGCCTGCAAGGGGGGGAGGTGTCACTCAGCGCCAGCAACCTGTTCAACAAGACCTACTACTCCTGCTACGACCAGAACAACTGCTGGTTCGGGGCAGAGCGCAGCGTGGAGGCGCGACTCAAATACGTATTCTGACCCTGCGTCCCGGGCCGCGCCCGGGACTCTCTCACCCCATGAGCGGCGCCGGCCGTCGTGTCCGCAGCCGGGATGCGCGGCGCGAGCCGGATCTGCAGTCGCTGGCGGATCACGGCGCCCTGTTCGCCGCCGCTGCCGGGCTTATCCCGTCCCTCAAGGGGCGGCTGGTGGCTGCCGGCGAGGCTGCGGCGCTGTTGACGACGACCGAACAGGCCACGCCTGCCGAGGTGGCGGCCGCACTGCACGAGTATTGGCGGCTGGCCCATCCGGAGGCAGGCCCCGCCTACTGGCTCACCCGCAGCTGGGGCATGCTCTGCTGGCAATCCATCTATCTGGCCATGGTGGCCGTCTATCGGCTGCGGGCCGTGCCGGCGCTGGAGAGGCTGGGCCAGGGTTATCAGGATGGGCTGGTATCGGGCTTTACCCTGCCGGCCGAACCCATGATCAAGGGGAAGCAGGAGGTGTTGATCAAGGCGGCGGGCGAGCGGCTGCAGGCCCATTGGCAGGCGCTGTTCGCACAGCTCGGGCAGGTGCAGCGACTGCGGCCCGGTTTCGTGCGGCCGCTCTTGGCGGACGATCTGCTGGCGGCGCTGGTGCGGGTGCCCGCGTTCTTTGACGAGATAAGCCCCGCCGAGGTGGCGGCCCATGCGCCGCACTGGCTTGCCGCCTGCGGCCTGCCGGCCGAGCATCTGGCGGGCTGGCAGCCGGCGCCCTGGCCGCTAGCGGCCGGCTTGGTCGGTTATGTGCGCCAGCGCTGCTGCCTGCACTACAAGCGCCGCGATGGTGAGCTGTGCGCCAACTGCCCGCGGCGGCGGGGGGCGGCGAGCTGTGAAGAGGGTGCTTGAATAAGAAGCCCTGCGTGATGACAAGCCGCCCCAAGGCGGCTTTTTATTGCGCCTCGCCGTGTAGATTACTGCGCTTTTGCGTCGCCCATCTTGCTGCGAATGCGCTCGAACAGGCTCTGCAAACAGGCTTGATCCCGATCGGCGGCGCGCACGGCGCCATACATGTGGCGGCGCACCCCCTCGGCGAGCGGGCGCGCCTCGAGCAGCCCCTGCCGCACGAACTCCTCGCAGGCCCAGCGCGGCAGGGCGGCGACACCCAGGCCGGCGGCTGCCATCTGCAGCATCACGGAGGTGTTGTCCACCGGCTTGCAGCGGGCGGGTTCGATACCGGCCGGCTGCAGGAAGCGGCTGAACACGTCCATCCGCGCCCGCTCCACCGGGTAGACCAGCAGCACCTCGGGGCGCAGATCCTCAGGCTTGATGGTCTGCTGCCCACAGAGGGGGTGGTCCGGCGCCATCACCAGCACCAGCTCGAAGGCGAACAGCGGCTCGAAGTGGAGATCGCCGCGCGCCTGCACGTCCGAGGTGAGCAGCAAGTCGAGCTGGCCGCCGAGCAGGGCGCTGATGGCATCAAAGCCCGGCACCGATTCCACCTCCAGATCCACCCCCGGCCACTGGCGGCGAAAAGCGGGCAACAGCGGCAGCAGCCACTGGATGCAGCTGTGGCAATCGAGCGCCAGGTGGAGGCGACCGGCATCGCCGCTGTGCAGGGCCTGCAGCTGTTTTTCGGTCTGCGCCAGCGCCGGCAGCACCTGGCGGGCCAGCCCCAGCAGCTGGTTGCCGGCCGCAGTCAGCACCAGGGGGCGGCTCTTGCGCAGATAGAGCTCCAGATTGAGGCGGGTCTCCAGCTCTTTTAGCTGGTGGGAGAGGGCGGACTGGGTGAGGTTGAGGGTCAGCGCCGCACCGGCCAGCGAGCCTTGCTCGGCCAGCGCGCTCACCGTTTTCAGGTGCTTGATGTCGATCCCCGGGTTGCTTGACACCGCCATGGTATCCCTCCTTGTTGTGCCTGGGCGGCGGCTTGTTGCCCGCCTTGAGAATTTCTTGAGAGCCAGTTGAAAAGGATTCAATAGCCAACGCCACCTTATCTTGTCATTTTGGATGTGTAAACATCTGGATGGCTAAATCATCCAGTTCACCATCAGATGAATGAGCATAAGGAATGGAACCTATGACCTGCGCACACACCCTGGGCTTTCCCCGTATCGGCGCCAAGCGCGAGCTGAAATTTGCCCTCGAATCCTACTGGCGCGGCGAGACCAGCCAGGCCGAACTCATCGCCACCGGCAAGAGCCTGCGTGAGCGTCACTGGCAGGCCCAGCAACAGGCCGGTGTGACCCTGCTGCCGGTGGGTGACTTCGCCTGGTACGATCAAGTGCTCGGCACCAGCCTGCTGGTGGATGCCATCCCCGCCCGCCACCGCCATGGCGACACCGACCTCGATACCCTGTTCCGGGTCGCCCGTGGCCGTGCGCCGACCGGCCCGGCCGCCGCCGCCGCCGAGATGACCAAGTGGTTCAACACCAACTACCACTACCTGGTGCCTGAGTTCAGCCGCGACCAGCGTTTCAAACTGGGCTGGAGCCAGCTGTTTGACGAAGTGGAAGAGGCCAAGGCGCTGGGGCTGCCGGTCAAGGCGGTGCTGCTGGGCCCTGTCTCCTACCTCTGGCTTGGCAAGGAGAAAGAGGGCGGCTTCTCCCGGCTCGAACTGCTCGACCGTCTGCTCATCGTCTATCAGGAGATCCTGGCGAAACTGGCCGCCCAGGGGGTGGAGTGGGTACAGATCGACGAGCCGGCGCTGGCGCTGGACCTGCCGGACGAGTGGCGTCTCGCCTATCTCAACGCTTACGAGCGTCTGGCTGGCCCCTGCAAGCTGCTGCTCACCACCTATTTTGGCTCTGTTGCCCATCAGCGCGACATCATCACCAGCCTGAAGGTGGATGGCCTGCACCTGGATCTGGTGGCGGCGCCCGAGCAGCTGGAGACCCTGGTCCCGCACCTGCCGGCCCAGTGGGTCATCTCGGCCGGGGTCATCAACGGTCGCAACGTCTGGCGTGCCAACCTGGCCAAGCTGGTACCGACTCTAAAATCGCTGAAGGATAAGCTTGGCGAGCGGCTCTGGGTGGCCTCCTCCTGCTCCTTGCTGCACAGCCCGGTCGACTTGACCCTCGAATTGGAGCTGGATGCCCAGACTCGCAGCTGGTTCGCCTTCGCCCTGCAAAAATGCTACGAGCTGGGGTTGCTGGCTGACCATCTCAATGGCGGGGAGCTGGACAAAATCACTGCCTACAGCCAGCCCATCGTGGATCGGGAGTCCGACAGCCGGGTCCACAAGAAGGCGGTGCAGTCACGGCTCGCCAGCCTGACCAACAGCGATTTCGATCGCCACAGCGCCTACCCGGTGCGGGCCGAGGCACAGCGCTCGGATCTCAAGCTGCCGCTGTTGCCGACCACCACCATCGGCTCCTTCCCGCAGACCTCGGAAATTCGGGTGCTGCGCCAGGATTGGCGCGCCGGTCGCATCGACGACAGTGCCTACGAGGCGGGCATTCAGGCCCAGATCAATGATGCCATCCTGCGCCAGGAGGCCATCGGGCTGGACGTGCTGGTGCACGGCGAAGCCGAGCGCAACGACATGGTGGAGTATTTCGGTGAGCTGCTGGACGGCTTTGCCATCACCCGCTTCGGCTGGGTACAGAGCTATGGCTCGCGCTGCGTCAAGCCGCCGGTGATCACCCGTGACATCGACCGACCGACCCCCATGACCCTTGAGTGGACGAAGTTTGCCCAGAGCCTGACCGACAAGCCGGTCAAGGGCATGCTGACCGGCCCGGTGACCATCCTCTGCTGGTCCTTCCCGCGCGAAGACGTGAGCCGCGAGCAGTCCGCCCTGCAGATTGGCCTGGCCATTCGTGACGAGGTGGCAGATCTCGAAGCTGCCGGCATCAAGATCATCCAGATCGACGAGCCGGCGATCCGTGAAGGTCTGCCGCTGCGCAAGCAGGATCATCAGGCTTATCTCGACTGGGCGGTACGGGCTTTCCGTCTGAGCGCAAGCCCGGTGGCGGACAGCACCCAGATCCACACCCACATGTGTTACAGCGACTTCAACCTCATCATCGAGGCGGTGGCGGCGCTGGATGCGGACGTGATCACCATCGAGACCAGCCGCAGCCAGATGCAGCTGCTTGAAGCGTTCGAGCGCTTCAACTACCCCAACGAAATCGGCCCGGGCGTCTATGACATCCACTCGCCGAACGTGCCGAGCCAGAGCTGGATTGAAGGCCTGCTGCGCAAGGCGGCCAAGCAGATCCCGGCCGAGCGGCTGTGGGTCAACCCGGATTGCGGCCTCAAGACCCGCGGCTGGGAAGAGACCGAGGCCGCCCTCAAGGTGATGGTCGATGCCACCAAGGCGCTGCGCGCCGAGCTGGCCTGAAGAGCATCAGCAAACAACAAGAGAGTACGGGCATAACGAACGAGGGAAGGCGCAAGCCTTCCCTCTTTTTTGTTGGTTGAAGCCCCTCAGAGGGTGACGACAAAGGCGCCGCTGGCAAGCCCCGGGCTTGGGACGGGCGAGGGGGCGCTCGGCAGCTGCTGCGGCTGGGGCTCCCGCGCCAGTGCCTCGGCCAGCCAGTGGTGATCGAGGGGGATGGCATTGCGATCACCGATCACCAGATTGAGGTGCTGGGCGCCGAGGCAGCCGTAGCGGGCGGGATCGGTCTGGGTAAAGAGGCCGAGGCAGGGCACGCCGCTGGCGGCGGCCAGGTGCAATGGCCCGGTGTCACCGCTGATGAAGAGGGAGAGGCCGCCGGCAAAGCGGGCCAGCTCGCTCAGGCTGGAGAGGGAGACCTGCACGTCGCCGAGCTGGGGCTGGGGATCGGCGGGATCCTCGAGCTGGATCAGCAGGGCGGCGGGATAGTGGCGGCGCAGATCCCCGAGCAGTCGTTGCCACTGGGGCAGGGAGAGCCCCTTGCCCTTGCGGGCACCGGTGAAAAAGCCGATGAGCGGCCGTTCCGGGTAGTCCTGCCTGAGCGCCAGCAGCCGTGGGCTGGCGCTGTGCAGCAAGCTGCCGAGCTCAATCTGATCGGCGAGATGACCGTGCATGCCGAGCAGTTGCAGCGGCTGGTGGGCGTAGTGGCAGTGATCGTTGGGAGTGAGGGGCTGGGGGAACAGGGCATCCCCCTTGGCATCGTCAAAGCCCAGCTTCTCGCGGGCTTTTACCCAGCCGGCGATGAGGTGATCGGTGCTGGAGGCAAAGGGCACATAGACCCGATCGTAATGCTGACGGCGCAGTCGCCACAGCACCGACAGGGAGGCCAGCAGCCGCTTGCCCTGCAACCTGACCGGGTGAATGCGCTGCAGTTGCAGATCGGCCAGGAAGGGGAGCAGCTGGCCGCCGATGCACACCAGCTCTATCTCGGCATGGGGGTGGGCACTGCGTACCTTTTGCAGGAAGGGCAGCAGAAACAGGTTGTTGCCGATGCGGCAGGTGCTGCGAATGACCAGGATCCGCTGGGGAGGCTGGCTGGCTGCCGGCAGTCGGCCTTGACGCGCGAGCCAGGCGAGGGCGGCCCGCTCCAGCCCGGCGGTCCAGCAGCGACGCTGACCGTCGAAGCGGCGCAGGGCATCTCTGATAGTGCTCATAAGTAGTGGCTCCGTGCATGAATATGGCCTCAAGGTGACACGACATTTCTTAAGCCGAGGTTAAGAAAAGAGAAAAATGAGGGGGGCACGCCATTTTTTGTAAGAATTTGTTGCTGAGTCACAGTTTCAGAGTGCTCGGATGGAACAGCGGCGTTTCCGTATGATTCCTGTTTTCCTGGGGCGGGATGGCTGAGCGGAGTAGATCGCATCTCCTGGTGGTATTTGCCAGCGGTATGTCGTTAAAATCGCGCATTTGAAATGAATGTTATCCTCGCAGGAGCCCCATGCAGTTCAGGGATTTCTTTCCGGTATCCACCAATACCAGTCTCAAAGAGAGTTGTTACGGCGCCCTTGGCGCCTTCGTCGGGCTGTTGGGCACCGCCTTCTTGTGCCGCTGGGGGCTGGGGCTTGAGGTTCATTGGCTGATCGCCCCCATGGGGGCCTCCGCCGTGCTGTTGTTTACCGCGCCTGCCAGCCCGCTGGCCCAGCCCTGGTCCATCCTGGTGGGCAACGGGGTCTCGGCGCTGATGGGGGTGCTGAGTGCCAGCCTGGTGGCGGATCCGGCGCAGGCCGCCGCCCTCGCCGTGATGCTGGCCATCGCCGCCATGTTGCTCACCCGCAGCCTGCATCCCCCCGGTGGCGCCGTGGCGTTGACCGCGGTCATCGGCGGCGAGGGGATCCGCCAGCTCGGGGTCGGCTATGTGCTGCTGCCGGTGCTGCTCAATTCGCTGTTGTTGCTGCTGCTGGCGCTCTGCTACAACCGGCTGCTGGGGCGCCGTTACCCCAACAGCGGTCAGGCCCGGCCCAACCGCCATCAGACCGCCGATCCCCAGCCGAGCGAGCGGGTGGCGACCCAGGCGGCGGACATCGACTTTGCGCTGGAGAAGCACGGCGAGCTGCTCGACATCAGCCGCCAGGATCTGCAGGCGCTGCTGCAGGAGGCCCAGCTGCATGCCCTGCGGGCCAGGGTGGGCACGGTGCGGGTGCAGGAGGTGATGTCGCGGGATCTGATCCTGATAGAGGCGCAGCAGCCGGCCATGGCGGCCTGGCAACGGCTCTCCCACCATCAGGTCAAGGCGCTGCCGGTGGTGGACGGGGCCGGCAGGCTGACCGGCATCATCACTCTGCACGACCTGCTGATCGACCGGTTACTGCAACAGCCGCGAGGCGCGGCAGAGTTGGCTGAGCTGCGGGTCGCGGATCTGATGACCCGCAAGGTGTCGACCGCCCGCCACGATCAGCCGCTCTACGATCTGGTGGGCGCCTTCTCCGATGGCGGTCTGCACCATATGCCGGTGGTGGATGGCGAGCAGCTGGTGGGGATCCTGACCCAGTCGGACATGGTGGCAGCGCTGTTCAACCTGGCGCTGCATCCGGCGCAGGGCGAAACCGGCGCGCCGGTCAGTCCATAAGAAAGGCCCCTCACGGGGCCTTTTTGTTGTCTGTGCCTAGGCACTGCATGGCTGAACAAACCGAACAAGGTCAAAACAAGAGGGAGTACCAGGCACTCCCTCGTTGGGATAAGAGAGACGGGGGACAAGGCTCAGCCGTAGCGGGCCATGGTGAGCCCTTCATCGCTGATGGCGGTGTCGCTGCCGCTGATGAGATCGCACAGCAGCTGACCCGAGCCTGCCGCCATGGTCCAGCCCAGGGTGCCATGGCCGGTGTTGAGCCAGAGCCCGGGGATGGGGCTTGGGCCCACCAGCGGGGTGCCGTCCGGCGTCATGGGGCGCAGCCCGGTCCAGAAGTCGGCGCGGCTGATGTCGCCCCCCTCGGGGAAGAGATCACCGACCACCATGGCCAGGGTGTCGTGCCGTTTCGGGTTGAGGGCCAGGTTGTAGCCCGACAGCTCCGCCATGCCGCCGACCCGGATCCGCTCATCGAAACGGGTGATGGCCACCTTGTAGGTTTCGTCCAGCACGGTGCTGCGCGGCGCGGCCTCGGCGTTGATCATCGGCAGGGTGAGGGAGTAGCCCTTGACCGGGTAGACCGGCAGATCGAGCCCGAGCGGGCGCAGGAAGCCGGTGGCATAGCTGCCGAGGGCACAGACGATGGCGTCGGCCTTGAAGCGCTGCTCGCCGGCCCGCACCGCCACGGCGCGTCCCTGCGCCAGCTCGATCTCGTCGATAGCGCAGTTGAACACGAATTTGACCCCCAGTCGCTGCGCTTCCGCAGCCATTGCCTTGGTGAAGCGGAAGCAGTCGCCGGTCTCGTCCCCCGGCAGGCGCAGACCGCCCACTATCTTGCCGCGTACCCGGGCCAGCGCCGGCTCTGCCCCTTCACACCCAGCGGCATCGAGGGACTGATAGGGCACGCCGTACTCTTCCAGCACCTCGATGTCGCGTTTGCTGGCATCGAGCTGGGCCTGACTGCGGAACAGCTGCAGGGTGCCGAGCTGGCGCCCCTCGTAGTCCAGCGCCAGCTCGTCGCGCAGCAGCTTCATGCAGTCGCGGCTGTATTCGGCCAGCCGCACCATGCGCCCCTTGTTGACCGCATAGGCTGCCGGGGTGCAGTTGGCAAACATCTTCAGCATCCAGCGCAGCTGGAAGGGATCCGAGGTCGGCCGCACCGTGAAGGGGGCATGTTTTTGCAGCAGCCACTTGGCGGCCTTGAGGGGAATGCCGGGGGCCGCCCAGGGGGCCGCGTAACCGGGGGAGATCTGGCCGGCATTGGCGTGGCTGGTTTCAAGGGCCACCCCGTCACGCCGCTCCAGCAGGGTCACCTTGTGACCCGCCTTGGCCAGATACCAGGCGCTGGTCACGCCGACCACGCCACCACCGAGTACCACTATGTCCATCTTGTCTCTCCTTGACTGGGGCCCTCACATTAATCAGCCGCCACAGGATATTCAACTGGTGTAGATATAATTGGGATATATATCTATTTACAATTATTTAACTGGTTTTCAATGTTGAAATTTGTGGACTTGCTGGCATTAGATGTGGCAGTCAGAGCCGCTCCAGCTGGATCAGGTACTGCTCCGCCGTCGCCAGGATGGCGTGCTGCTGTTCGGCGGCCTGGCCATCCCAGTTGGCATAGGGCAGGGCGAGGCGAGGATTGCTGCCAAGTTTGTCCCGGTTGCGCCATAAAAAATGCCAGTAGAGGCTGTTGAAGGGGCAACTCCCGTCGCCGCTGCGGGCCTTCACCTGGTAGTGGCATCCCTTGCAGTAGTGGCCCATCCGCTCGAGATAGGCGCCGCTGCTGGCGTAGGGCTTGCTGCCCATCAGGCCGCCATCGGCAAACTGGCTCATGCCGCGGGTGTTGGGCAGCTCCACCCACTCGATGGCATCCACATAGATGCCGAGATACCAGGCATCCACCTCGTCGGGAGCGATCCCCGCCAGCAGGGCAAAGTTGCCGGTCACCATCAGCCGCTGGATATGGTGGGCGTAGGCGTGATCCAGAGACTGGGCAATGGCGTGACGCACGCAGGCCATCCTGGTTTCTCCACTCCAGAAGAAACCGGGTAGCGGCCGCTCGGCCCCGAGAAAATTGGTACGCCGATAGTCGGGCATCTTCTCCCAGTAGAGGGCGCGCACGAACTCGCGCCAGCCGAGGATCTGGCGGATAAAGCCCTCCACCTGGGAGAGCGAAATGGCGGCCTGATTGGCCTGCCAGTGGGTTTCGGCGGCGCGGATCACCTCAAGCGGGTGGAGCATCTTGCTATTGAGGGAAAACGACAGGCGGCTATGAAACAGGCTCCAGCCCCGCTCGCTCAGGGCATCCTGATAGCGGCCAAAGTGCGGCAGGCAGTGGGCCAGAAAATGGGCAAGCAGCTCGCGACTCTGGCGCCGGCTGATGGGCCAGGGCAGTCTGCTAGCATCCGCCTCGCCGATGGTGCTGACCCCGTGGCGGGTCAACATGGCGTCGATGTCGCTCACCTGGTTGGCAAAGGTGAGGGGCGCCGGGATGGGCTGGCTCGCCGGCAGTTTGGCGCGATTCTCGTCATCAAAATTCCAGCGCCCGCCAAGGGGTTGGCCACGCTCATCAAGCAGCACCCTGTATTGTTTGCGCAGGGCGCGGTAGAAGAATTCCATCCGGCTGTGGGGGTAGCGCTGCCAGCCATCGCGGGGGGTGAGGAAATGTTCGCTCTCCACCTCGGTGGCAGGGATGGTCAGGCCTGCCGCCCAGCTTTTTAGCTGGCTTGCGAGGCGCCACTCGTCCGGGCTCTGCCAGGCAAAGCTGTCGGCCTGATGTGCTTCGAGCTGAGCCTCCAGCAAGCTGGGCAAGTCGGGCCAGCGGGCGCTCTCATCGAGGGTCAGGTAACAGACGCGATGGCCCGCCTTGCCGAGGGCCGCCGCGAAGGCGCGCATGGCGGCAAAGAAGGCCAGCACCTTCTGGCGGTGGTGGCGGCAGTAGTCGGTCTCCTGGCGCAGCTCCGCCATCAGGTTGCAGACCGCCGGATCCGGCGTGCGAAACCAGCTGTGAGCGGCGTTGAGCTGATCGCCGAGCACAAGGCGCAGCTCCATCAGGCTGGTTCCCCATTATCTTGATGACTGCGATGATGACTGCGGTGACGAGCGCGGCGACAGCGCTCGCTGCAGTAGCGCACAGCCTCCCAGCAATTTGCCCACTTGCGCCGCCAGCTAAAGGGGCGCTGGCAGACGGGGCAGATCTTCTCGGGCAGATGGGCTTTGCGATGCATGGGACTTCCGATGGTTGGCAAGGAGCGGCGTGAACAGGATCAAGTCACCGGGATAACAGCTTAACGAAGCGGGGCACAGGGGGGATCACTGTCGCCGGTATCGAGTCCGCTAAGTGGGCACTTTGTGAGCAGACGCACAACCCGTCGACACTCGGATTGTTTGCATGACAACCAGTTGTTAACTTGGCGAGGCTGCCTGCTAGCAGCATCCATCAATGGATCTTATTGGCCACCGACTGGTTACAACCGACATGGAGGGGAGTGATGCCAATCGTGACAGCTACGCCCCGGGCAGCTTGCCTGCTCGCCCACTGGTACACCCGGGATCCCATTCTGACCCTCGACTTTCCTCACCGCTGATTGGCGGCAGCCGCCGTTTGAATTTGTCAGCCGGACGACCCTGATCGCCCCGGCCTCTTTACCAATTCCAATTTCAAACACACTGGCGTTGCGCCGGTGAGGAGTCTTTTATGCGTCGTATACCCGAACCGTTTCGTATCAAGATGGTCGAGCCCATCAAACAGACCACTGGCGCCGAGCGCCGCGCCGCCCTCGAGGCCGCTGGCTGGAACCCCTTCCTGCTGCTGGCCGAGGATGTCTACATCGATCTGCTGACCGACAGCGGCACAGGTGCCATGTCCGATCGTCAGTGGGCGGGCATCATGATGGGGGACGAGGCCTATGCGGGCAGCCGCAACTTCGTCGAGCTGGAGCGCACGGTGCGCGAGATCTTTGGTTACCAGCATGTGATGCCCACCCACCAGGGGCGCGGGGCCGAGCAGATCCTCTTCCCGGAGCTGGTCAAGCGCTGCCGGGGCAAGGCGCCGGTCTTCATCTCCAACTACCACTTCGACACCACCAAGGCCCACGTGGAGTTGGCCGGCGCGCGGGCCATCAACCTGCTCACCCCGAAAGCCCTCGACACCATGGCCCCCTACGCTTGGAAGGGGGATTTTGATCTCCCTCGCCTGAGCGACACCATCGAAACCCTGGGGGCCGCCAACGTGGCCGGCATCATCATCACGGTCACCTGCAACAGCGCCGGTGGCCAGCCGGTCTCCATGGCCAATATGGAGGCGGTCGCCGAGCTGGCCCGTCGCCACTATATTCCGGTGGTGATCGACGCCGCCCGTTTTGCCGAGAACGCCTGGTTTATCAAGGAGCGGGACCCGGCCTATGCCAAGTGCAGCATCAAGGAGATAGTGCGCCAGATGTTTGCGCTGGGGGACATCTTCACCATGTCGGCCAAGAAGGACGGGCTGGTCAATATCGGCGGGCTCTGCTGCTTTAAAGAGGATCTCGACCTGTTTCGCGCGGTGCAGGTGCGCTGCGTGGCGATGGAGGGGTTTGTCACCTATGGCGGCCTTGCCGGGCGGGACATGGCGGCGCTCGCCATCGGCCTGCGCGAGGGGATGGATGAGGAGTATCTCACCTATCGCATCAGTCAGGTGGCTTATCTGGGCGAACGGCTGGCCGAGGCAGGCATTCCCATCCAGACTCCCACCGGCGGTCATGCGGTCTTTGTGGACGCCAAGAAGCTGCTGCCCCATATTCCGGCCGGGCAGTTCCCGGCCCATGCGCTCGCCTGCGAGCTCTATCTGGAAGGGGGTGTGCGCGGGGTGGAGATAGGCTCCCTGCTGCTGGGGCGCGATCCCGTCACCGGCAAGCAGGAGGCGGCGGACTTTGAGCTGTTGCGACTCACCATTCCGCGTCGGGTCTACACCCGGGATCACATGGACTACGTGGCCGACTGCCTGATCGCGGTGAAAGCGCGGGCCAGCGACATTCGTGGGCTCACCTTTGACTACGAGCCGCCGCTGCTACGTCACTTCACCGCGCGGCTCAAGCCGATCTGATCGCCAGCACGTCGGCGCCGTAGCCAGCAGGCTTGGCCACAAGGCTCAACAACAAAAGCCCCCGCACCTGGATGCGGGGGCTTTTTTGACGATGATCGCCGGGAGCCTTACTGGCTGCTGAACAGCTTGGTCCGGGGGCTGGACTGGGCGGTCAGGCTCATACGACCGGAGGTCTCCAGCCAGGATTTGATCCGCTTGGCATCGGCCACCCGGGCGTTGGGAGTGTCGGCGTTGAGCAGCACCATGATCACCGGCTCGCGGTTGATCTGGGTGGCCATCACCAGGCAGCGCCCCGCCTCGCGGATGTAACCGGTCTTGGAGAGGGAGATGGGCCAGCTCCCTTCGCGCACCAGTCGGTTGGAGTTGAGGTAGTGCAGCTGACGCTTGCCGTTGCGCACCATGCGCTCCTCGGTGGAGGAGTACTGGCGAATGAGCGGATAGGTGGATGCCGCCGCCACCAGCTTGGCGAGATCGTGGGCGCTGGAGACGTTGCGAGGGGTGAGCCCGGTACTGTCGGAGAACTGGGTGCTCCACATGCCGAGCATGCGGGCCTTGGCATTCATCGCCTCGATGAAGGCGCGCTGGCCACCCGGGTAGTTTCTGGCCAGCGCCGAGGCGGCGCGGTTTTCCGACGACATCAGGGCGATATGCAGCATGTCGGCTCGGCTCAGGCGCGAGCCCACCGCCAGTCGCGATCCGGTGCCCTTGAGCCTGTCCACGTCGGCCATGGTAACGGTCAGCATCTCGGAGAGACGCTGGTTGGCATCGAGCACCACCAGTGCCGTCATCAGCTTGGTGATGGAGGCTATCGGCATCACCCGGTTGGCGTTGCGCTCCGACAGCACTTCACCGGTGCGCGGGTTGGCCACCACGAAGGCGGCGGAGCTCAGCGCCAGATCGTTGCGCTGCTCCAGAAAGCTGTTGGGGGAGTGGGACTGGGCTGAAAACGGATTGGCTTGAGCGCTCTCCATGCTGACGGGAACGAGGAAGGCACCGAGCAACAGGGTAAGAAAAGGGCGAGTAATCATGATTTGACGCTACCGTACGGCTGACAGGGATATTTGGCTAAGTTATATGACGGTAATTGACGCTTCACAACGTCTAATGGCCCGATATTTCAATTTTATGGGATGGCGCACCTTGAAATAACGGTAATGAGCGCTATGGGCGGCTTCATACGAGTAATGATAGGGTTGGTCGGCGTGAGAAACATGGCTGCAGTGTGCGGCTGGTGGCGCCCTCTTGCCGTCAGATGATCGATCTTTTAGCGGTCTCTATTGCCTGCGTCCCTATCTTCACTCATTCTTGGTGATCATCTCTGTTGAAAACGGCCTGATCAGGGGCGGCTACATGTGCTGATGGCGGCCATGGCCGGCGACGGATCACCACAGGATCAAGAAGATAACGAGAGGGCTCCTGGCATTCACGCGCTATGGCGTCATGGCTACCCGCATCAGCGCCGAGGGGCTGTTTTCGACAAAGTAGTGCCAGAGGTGATCATAGAGTGCCTGCTGGCCGGGGAAACTCACCAGTGCCTTGGCCTCGGCCAAGGTGCACCAGCGATATTCGGTGTGCTCATCATTGAGGGTGACCACCTGATTGGGCGGGCAATAGACCACAAAGACCGGCACTACCTCCACCGTATTTGAAACGCTTTCGTAAAATTGTTCCAGATAATGGGCTGTGTATAACTCGCAAACTCTGATACCCGTCTCCTCGCCAAATTCGCGAATAATGGTCTGCCAGCCGGTTTCCCCCGCCTCGACCGTGCCCGCCACATGGCACCAGAAACCACCCTTTACGCGTTTCATCACCAGCAGCTTTGTTTCACCATCAATCGTTGAGAGGGCGACACCGGAGACGGTTTTACAGCGAATGGGGATCATGGGATAGGCTCTAATAACAGGTTCAATGGACGCCTATTGTTCGGCCGCCGACGGGAGGTTGGCAAGTGATTTCCCTGCCGGCGGAGTTTTTGCGGGTCCAACGTGACAGGGGCATTCAGCCTCGGTCACGCGTGCGGTCAGCCTCCCATCATACGGGCGGTCTGGATCGCCTCGATCAGCGCGGCCCGGTTGATGCGGGGGCGCTCCTCGTCCAGCAACTGCTGCCAGAGGGCGATGGCCCGGGAGTAGCGACCGTGCAGGAAGTGATCGGAGGCGAGCAGCATCAGGGCGCTCACCTCGCCCTTGTCCTGTTTGAGCGCGCTACCCAGCAGGCGCTGCGCCTCGGGGGTGAGTTGTTGGCCCGCCTGGTAGTAGAGCACGGTAGCCTGGGCGGCCTGGGTCGCCGCGCTGGCGCCTCCTTCTTGCAGGGCGAGACGCTGGTAGGCGAGCAGGGCGTTGGCGTACTCGTCCCGATACAAATACAACTGACCGAGCGCCGCCCAGCCGTCGAGATCGGCGGGGTTGGCTTGCAGGCGCTGGTGCAGGGCGCCCAGCTCCTTGTCCTGCAGATCCCGCGGGCTCAATCCCGCCAGCGGATCGGGGCGCGACTGATAAGCCTGCCACGCCTGATAGCGGCCGGTGCCGGCATAAATGCCGGCCATCAGCGCCAGCAGCAGGGCCCCAAGTAGTACCCAGGAGCGCAGCCTAAGCTGCGGACGGGTGGTGCTATCTCTTATCAGCCGGTCGCGCAGGGCCTGCTCGGCGGTGGGGGTGGCGTTGGCGAGACGGGCCAGCTCCAGCTCCCGGTAGAGGCGGCTGTGGGGGGCAAGCCCCGCCTGCTGCTCGGCCATGATCAGCCGGTTCAGCTCGGCCCTGGGGTCCTGGGCGAGCGCCCCCTCGGCTCTGTCGCCGACAAGCGGCACCCGGGTCGGTTGCCGGCGATGCAGGCTCCTGCGCAGGCGACTGAGCGCCAACAACAGCAAGAGGGCGGGGCCGCCCCACAGCAGCGCCGTGCTGCGCTTGAAGGGGGGATCGTAGCGCACGAAATCGCCGAAGCGCTCTGTCATGCGGGCGATCACCTGCTCATCAGACTGCCCCTCGTCCACCCAGCGGTAGACCTCGAGCCGCAGATCCCGGGCGATGGGGGAGTTGGACTCCACCAGGTTCTGGTTCTGGCACTGGGGGCAGCGCAGGGCGCGAGCCAATTCCTGAGCACGGGTCTGCCGCTCTGGGTGGCGAAACTCATAGGTGTCGACCCCACTGGCAAGGGCCCCGAGGCTCAATGTCAGCAAGAGTGGCGCGATCAGGGCGTGGCCGAGACGGCTCATTGCTTGCTCTCCTGCACTTGTTTCTCCACTTCTCTCTCCACTTCGGGCTGGCTGGCGGTGTTGCTGCGGGCCTTTGCCAGCAGGGGGGCAAACTGGCGTTGCCAGACTTCCCGGGTGAGCTCACCCGTGTGGCGGGTCAGCAGGGTGCCGTCGCCGGCAAAGAGATAGGTCTCCGGCGTGCCGTAGACGCCGAGCTCCAGCGCGAGTCGGCCGTCGGGGTCGGCCAGCACGGCGCGATAGGGGTTGCCCGCCTCGGTGAGCCAGGCGCGGGCGGCGTTCCCCTTGTCCCGGTAGTTGAGGCCGTAGAGGGGCACGGCGCTAGCCAGCTCACCCAGCAGCGGATGCTCGGCGCGGCAGTTGGGGCACCAGCTGGCCCAGACGTTGAGCACGAAGGGCTCCCCCTTGAGCGCCGCGGTGTAGATGGGGGCGCCACCAAGCAGATCGTCACTCTGCCAGGCCGGCAGGGTGCGCCCTGCGACGGCCTCATCCTGGCTGTAGGGGTTGTTGCCAAGGCCGAGCCAGAGCAGGGCACCGAGCCCCAGGGTGAGCATGAGTGGCACGAACAGGCGCAGACGGGCGTTCATAAGGACTCCTGTTCGAGCCGAGGGTAGGGGGCGGTCGCTGGCGCAGGATGGTTAGCCAGCAGCGGCCGGCGGGCGAGCAGGCGCAGGGCGCCACCCGCCATCATCAACAGGCCGCCGAGCCAGATCCAGCGCACCAGCGGCTTGTAGTGCAGCCGCATGGCATAGGCGCCTGGCCCCATCTTCTCGCCAAGCACCACGTAGAGATCGCCAAGCATTCCCCATTTGATCCCGGGCTCGTTCATGTTCATGGTGCGCACGCTGTAGTGGCGCCGCTCCGGCGTCAGCCGCGCCACCTCTTTACCGTCTTTATGCGCGCTCAAGGTGATGCGCTCGGCGGTGTAGTTAGGGCCGATGAGCGGCTCGCTCCCCTCATAGCGAAACTCGAAGGCGCCGAGCCGATAGGGCTGGCCTGCGGCGAGTACCGCGCCCCCCTCCTGACTGTGGTGACTCACCTGCGCAATGCCGAGGGCGCACACTGCCACCCCGAGGTGGGCCAGCAGGCTGCCAAGCCGATTGAGGGTGAGTTCGCGCAGGGCGATCGGTTGCAAGAGCGGGAGCAGCAGGCTGGCCATCAGCCAGAGGCTCAGCACGTTGGCCGCAAGCCCCAGCCAGCTTGCCCGCAGCGTCTCGGGATAGGCGAGGCTCAGCAAGGCGCCCCCCAGCAGGCCGAGCAGGCATGGGAGCAGCACCCTGATGCGGCGCTGGGCTGCCAGATGCTGCCAGCGCAGGCGCGGCAGCTGGGTCATCAGCGCCATCAGGCAGAGGGCCAGCGGCACGAAGATGGTATTGAAATAGGGGGCGCCCACCGAGAGCGAGCCCAGATGGAGCGACTGGAACACCATGGGGTAGAAGGTGCCGAGCAGCACGCTGGCGCAGGCCACGCTGAGCAGCAGGATGGCGGCGCCGAGCAGCCCCTCTTTTGACAGCAAGCCAAAGCGGGCATAGGGGGCGCGAATGTCCGCCCGCAGGGCAAACAGGGTGAGGGCGCAGGTCAATAGCAAGCCGAGCAACAACAAGAGGGTGAGGCCGCGGCTGGGGTCCACCGCAAAGGCGTGCACCGAGGTGAGCACCCCGGAGCGCACCACGAAGGTGCCGAGCAGGCTCAGCGAGAAAGTAAAGATGGAGAGCAGCAGCACGGCGTGGCCGTAAGCGCCGCGCTTCTCGCACACCACCAGGGCGTGCAGCAGGGCGGTGCCGAGCAGCCAGGGCAAGAGAGAGGCATTTTCCACCGGATCCCAGAACCACCAGCCGCCCCAGCCGAGCTCGTAATAGGCCCACCAGGAGCCCAGCACGATGCCGGCGGTGAGAAACACCCAGGAGCCGAGTGCCCAGGGGCGGCTCCAGTGGGCCACGGCGCCATCAAGCCGACCCGAATGCAGCGCCGCCATGGCGAAGGCGAAGTTGACCGCAAAGCCGACGTAACCGAGATAGAGCAGGGGCGGGTGGATGATGAGGCCGATGTCCTGCAGCATGGGGTTGAGATCGCGCCCCTCCAGCGGCCCTGGGAACTGGCGGTCAAACGGGCTGGAGAAGATCAGGGTATAGAGGCCGAACAGCCCGACGATCAGCCCCATGATGGCCAATACCCGTGTTGTGATCAGCGGATCGACCCGTTTGGAGCAAAGGGCGACCAGCGCGCCCCACAGCCCCAGCGCAAAGACGAAAAAGAGCATGGAGCCCTCGTGGCCGCCCCACACGGCCGCCAGCTTGAAGCCAAGGGGCAGGGCGCTGTTGGCGTGCTGGGCCACATAGACCAGGGTGAAGTCATCCTGGCGAAAACCGCTGGCGAGCAGCAGCAGGGCTGCCCCGAGCAGGAGCGCGACCAGGAGGGCCAGCGGTGTTGCGCAGCCCAGCAGCGGGCGTGAGGCGAGCCGCAATCCCAGCCAGGGCAGGGTGCCTTGCAGCAGGGCGAGCCCGGTCGCCAGCAACAGTGAGAGATAGCCGAGCTCCGCCAGCACACAACCTCCAGTCAATCATTCGTCTATGTTATGCCGCAGCGTCTGCACCGTACCGGCGCTGGGGGATAACATCCACCTCTCTGGCAACAACCAATCGCAACAACTCATCGCAACAAGTCAGCGCCAGTCACCGGAGGGCGGCTGGCGCTGGTGATCATGTCTTTAAATTACTGTCATCTGGCCGGCGTATAGCACGAAGTAGCGCAGCAGCAGGATCCCCACCAGAGTCAGGCTGCAGACCAGCACCAGATAGCCGTTTTTGGCCCGCAGCGGCGCGGGGGCTAGCAGGGTCAGCAACTGGGGCAGCAGCATGCCGATGCCCACCACCCCGAGCCAGAACACCTGAGCCCAGAAGCCGCTGCCGATGGCGGCCCACATGGCGGCCTCCTTCTGGCCGCCACCGAAGTAGAGGCCGGTAAAGAAGCAGACCAGCAGCAACACCTCCACTGCCAGCACCGGCCGCTCGAAGCGATGGACAAAGCTCACCCCTAGGCTGTGATGGTTCTCCTTGAACAGGGTGACCGCCAGCAAGATGGTGGAGGCGATGCCAGAGCTGACGCCTGAGATGAGGAACAGCACCGGCAGTACCGGGTTGTTCAACAGCGGATAGGTCTTGAGCGCCGACAACAGAAAGCCGGTGTAGGCCCCCAAGAGCACGGCAAGCAGCAGCAAGAGCGGCGCCAGCAGCCGCTCGATGCGGGCGAGCCAAACGATGAGATTATCCACAAAGGCGAACTTCTCTTGCAGCAGGTGACGACGCAAGGTCTCAATTTCGGAGCGAAACACCACCGCCAGCCAGGCGAACAGCACCGCCATGTAGACCTGGAACAGCATGACCCCCATCGACATCACGGAGTCGAACTGGTAGTGGAACATCAGCTTCCAGAAGGTCCAGGGGCGGGCCAGGTGGAAGATGAGGATCAGTAACCCCAGCACCACGCTCACCGGCGCCAGAATGGCAGTCGCCTTGATGATGCCGCTCTCGCTGCCGGCCCCCTTGCGGCGCAGCAGCACCGAGAGGGTGGTGGCCCCGGCGGAGATGCCGAGCAGAAAGAGATAGATGGCGATGGGCCAGTCCCACACGAGGGAAGGGAAGTGAAATGCGTCATGCAACATGATCCATTCCTCCTTCTGTTACTGCGGTAGATGGCGATCGGACAAATCCCCACACGAGGGAGGGGAAGTGAAACGCCTCTTGCATGGTCATGACTTTATCTCCCCTTTGGGCACGCGGTACATCTTGGGCGAGGTGCCGAGTGCCTGCTTGTAGCGATAGGTGGTCTCCTTCACCAGCCGTTTGGCGATGGGGCTGTCCGGGTCATCCAGATTGCCGAACACCAGCGCCTTGGTGGGGCAGGATTCCACGCACGCCGGCTCCTTGCCCGCAGCCAGGTTGGTCTTGCGGCAAAAGTCGCACTTGTCGGCCACCTTGGTCACAGGGTTGATAAAGCGCACCTGATAGGGGCAGGCAGCCAGACAGTACATGCAGCCGACGCAGAGATCCGGGTTGACGTCGACGATGCCATCTTCCTTGCGGATATGGGAGGCACCGGTGGGACAGACGTGCACGCAGGGGGCGTTGTCGCAGTGCTGGCAGGACTTGCGAAAGAAGTGGTACTCGGCATCGGGAAATTCACCGATGGGGCCGGAGCGGATGATCTCGAGGCGCGAGACCCCCTCTGGCACCTGATTCACCTCCCGGCAGGCATCCATGCAGGCGGTACAGCCGATGCAGGCCGTCTCGTCGTGGATCATGCCAAAGCGTACCCCGTCGATGGTCTGGCTGTGGGCGAGGGTGGTGGCAAGGGAGCGGGTGTTGGCACGAGCAGCCCCCGTCATCATGATGAGGGCCCCCGCGCTCATCCCCGCCATGAAGTGACGGCGAGAGCAGCTCATTGTGCCTCCTTGCCCGAGGTGGTGTTCGCCTTGGCCGCCTTGACGGCCTCATGCTGCTTGCTGTGGCAGTCGACGCAGAGCTTGATGCGGGATTTCTCCGGAATTGCCACCATGGGCTCCTTGGCCGGGTGCAGCTGGTGGCAGCTGGTGCAGGTGAGCTTGGTGGCGTGCACGTCGTGGGCCCAGAGCGCCTCGCGCAGCGGTTTGGGCTCGTGACAGCTCATGCAGACCCCGTTCTGCTCGGCGATGGGGTAGCTCTCGGTGCTCTGTTTGTTGTTGAAGCTGTCGCTAAAGCGCATCACGTCCTTGACCCCTTCCCTGTGTTTGGGGGAGGGCTGACCATGGCAGTTGGTGCAGGTGACCGGCGCCAGGTTGTTGGGGTTGGTCGCCTGGCCATGCTTGCCGTGCATGCCGTACTCCTGCTCCTTGTGGCAGTCGGTACAGGCCTTGTCGGCACTGCGCAGAAATTCCACTTCATGTGTAGTCGGTGCCGGGGCGGTTGCCGCATCGGCGGCCTGGCCCTGCAGGCTGGTCAGCAGCATGGCTGCCATCAGCATCAGTCGTAAGAAATCCATCGTTAAATCACCCATAGGAAGCCTCCATCCGGCGGCGGGCCCGACACTGCGGGCCCGCCTGCCTCGTCATTGTGCGAGCCGTCCGGCCGCTTTGGCCTCGGCATCCCAGGCGGGGACTGTGGTCTTGAGGAACTGGGCCTTGTCGCTGTTCATCTGCTTCATGTCCATGCCAAGAGCGGCCTGGGCCTTCTCCTTGCTGGAGATGTCTGGAATGGCGATCTCCTGGCTGAGCCCCTTGGCGGCCAGCAGGCGTGCCAGCTTGGTGCGGGCATCGGCGGCCTTGTCCAGGGCGGTCCCCAGCATGCGCAGCGCCACTTCCGGGGCGTGCATCTGCACCCCGTGGGAGGCGATGGAGAAGTCCCAGCGCCATTGGGCGTGACGGATGTCCTGCAGGATGTCCTTCATTTCGGCCTCGGTGGCGCCGGCATCCCAGGCGGTCTTGGCTTCAAAGTGGGCGTGCACCAGCTGCTTCTCGACCCTGAGCTTGAGATCGTGAATGGCATCCTTGCGCTGCTTGACCACCCCTTGCAGCATCTCCTTGTTCTGGGTGTGGCAGTTGCGGCAGGTCTGATCGAAGCGATCGAAGGGGTTGCCCACCTTGTGATCCGTGTAGACCTTGCCCTGTTCGTTCTGCACCTTGGGCATGTGGCAGTCGACGCAGGCGACGTTGTTCTGGCCGTGAATGCCGGCGCGCCAGGTCTCGTACTCGGGGTGCTGGGCTTTGAGCATGGGGGTCTTGGAGAGGGCGTGGGTCCAGTCGGCGAAGCCTATCTCGTCGTAATACTGCTCCATCTGCTCCACCGTGGTGCCCTTGTCCCAGGGGAATTTCACCGCCTTGGTGGGGCCGGTGAAGTAGTACTCCACGTGGCACTGACCGCACACCTGGGACTGCTGATCGAACCGGCCCTGCTCCTTGAACGGCTTGCCAATGGCGGTCATGGCCCGGTCGGCATAGGGACGGGAGAGGTGCAGGGCGGGTTTGCCCTCCTTGAACTCTTTCGAGGCGGTGTCGTGGCAGTCGGCGCAGCCGATGGTGTTGACGATTTCCGGCCCACCTTTTGCCCACATCCCCTTGAAGTAGCCATCCTCACCCTTCTCGTCGATGACGCGGGCCACGTCCGGGCCTTTGCAGCTCCAGCAGGCCATGGGCAGGGGGCCATCCTCGGCGCTCTTGGGGGCGCCGGTACGCAGGGTCTCCCGCACGTCGGTCAGCGCATAGAAGTGGCCGCGGGGTTTGTTGTAATCCTTGGCGAAGGCGTAGCCGGCCCAGAGCACCACCATGTTGGGGTCCTCGGCCAGGGCATCGGTGCGCTCGCGGCTCTCGCCGGTCGCCTTCCAGCTGCTGAACTGATCGGCGTGATCCTTGGCGAACAGCTCGCTGCGCGCCTCTACTTTGCCCTTGGGCTGAGCTTCGTCGGCCGCTTGTGCCCAGCCGCTGGTGCCAAGGCAGGTGGTAAGCAGCAGGGCGGCGAGGCCCAGCCTGGTCTGTCTGTTGTGTGAACTCACGATCATCACTCCCAAATCGATCTCATTGCCAAGCCTGACCGTTCCATCCTGGAGCTGGGCATCAGCCCCCACGCAAGGCAGGAGCAGGCAGGCCGATTAATTGTTATTAGTGAATAAAACCCATGTATTTATGCGATTGCTCGAGCTGGATATTACCAAATGGGTAAAACGAATGATGATTTATCGGGGGCGGGATTGCGCTAGATCAATTGGCGGAGCCGGCAACAAGCGGAAATGAGATCCCGGTTAAATTATGAGGAAACTCAACTTATTGCACCATTGTTAACGCCGCTGCCTGGCGACAGTGGGCACAGTTGCCCGCCAGCCCGCATCCGGCAAGGAAATGTGCATCAAATGGCGCGAGCTGTATTCATTTAGGGATAGAAAATTCCTAATGAATATATATGCATTAATAAATTCAGGAAAGGGAGTCATGATGATCCCCTGATTGCCGGATTCAATCAGGGGATTGTCCATGGATACCATGGCCTATTCGAACGATGATCCAGTAAAAAGAGCCGGCAATTGCCGGCTCTTTTTCCATCTGGTATTTGCTTGTCGGCCTTTTTGCCGAGCGGGCCGTCTGGCCGGGCGTGACAAGGGGATCAGGCCAGTGCCTGGGCCAACAGGTGGATGGGGTGTTCGCAGCGGAACGCCGTGCTCATCTCGATCTGCCATTTGCAGGTTTCGCAGTCGGTGATGACCAGATCGGGCTTGAGCCGGTTTATCTGATCAAACAGCCCCTCGCCGATGGTCTGGCTGGTCTGGTAGTTCTCCGACTTGAAGCCGTAGGTGCCGGCGATGCCGCAGCACTGGGAGTCCAGCACGGTCACCTTGACGCCGGGGATGGCGCGCAGCAGCTCGAGGGTATAGATGACGCCCCCCATCTTCTCCATGTGGCAGGGGGTGTGGTAGGCGATGTGCAGATTGAGCGGTTTCATCGCCGGCTTGTTGCCCTGATAGAACTCGTTCCACAGGAAGCGGGTCACCAGCGAGATGCGATCGCGCACCTTGTGGTTGTCCTGCTCCAGCAGGTGGGGATATTCGTCGCGCAGGGTAAAGCCGCAGGTGGAGGAGGTGGCCAAGAGCGGCATCTCGTTGCCGAGCAGGGTGTTCTCCAGCTGCTGGATGTTGAAAGCCGCCTGCTGCTTGGCCTTGTCCATGAAGCCGTTGGCAATCAACGGCACGCCGCAGCACTTCTCCCGCTCCAGCAACTGGACGCCGATGTTCATGGCGTTGAGCACTTGCACCAGCTCCTTGCCAAGCTGCGGGTGGTTGTAGTTGACGTAGCAGCCGTGGAAGTAGGCGATCTGGCGCTCGAAGCGGGCCTGACTCGCTTTCTGCTTCTTGTACCAGCCGCGGAAGGTGCCCTGGGAGTACTTGGGCAGGTCGCGGTGGGAGGAGACCCCCAGCGCCTTGTCCAGCACCAGCTTCATCGGCTTGAGGCCGGTGGTGAAGTTGACCACCGGGGCCATCAGGGTGGACATGCTGCCCATCAGGTCGGTGTGGGAGAGCACGAACTCGCGGATCCCCGGCTTGAAGCCGCTGTACTGGTGCTTGGCCTTGGCGATGATGTCGCCGATGCGCACTCCGCTCGGGCAGGCCACCTCGCAGCGCTTGCAGTTGGTGCAGTACTTGAGGGCGCTGTCAAAGAGCTCCGGGCTCTTGATGCGCAGCCGCTCCCCATCCGGGCCCGCCTGCTTGGGGCCTGGGTAGGCCGGGTTGGCCTTGGCCACCGGGCAGTAGGCGGTACAGACGGTGCATTTGATGCACTGATCGAAGGTTTGGTTGGCATGATCCAGTAGCATGTCAGTTCTCCTCCCGTTGGGTGTGAAGGCACGGGATATGGGTCGAAATCATCATTGGGCTGAACTCAAAATGTGACCGGCAGCCTGCCAGCCGGTGGCAACCGCGACACCTGAGCCTGACCCTTCTTTTATGGGGTCATAGTGCGCCAGCACACTGCCGGCGCCGTAGAGGTTGACGAGCGGTTTGCCGCCACGCAGCACTCTGAGCTTGTCGTCGGTCTTGACCCCGAAGCCCATGAAGGGGTGGTGGTCGAACAGGCGGCGGCCGGCCCAGGCATCGCGCTCGGGCAGGCTCAGCACGTCGGCGTTGAAGATGGGCTCACGAATGCCGCGCAGGCGCGACTCCAGCCCGCGGCTGAAGAAGCTGCCGGAGGCGAGTACAAAGTTATCCGCTTCAAAGAGTTGATCGTCGCCATTCTGGCTGTGCACGCCGATGACCCGATCGCCGTCGTAACGGGCTCCCAGCACCCGCTCGCTGGTGAGGAAGGTGCCGCCAAGGGCCATGAAGCGGCGCTTGAGGGCCTCCTGCATCCGCATGCCGATAAGCGACGGCGGCATGGTGGCCACCTCCTTGATGATGCAGCCAGTGCGCTGCTCCAGCTCCGTCAGGCGCGGGCCGACCAGCCCCAGCGACAGGCAGGCGGGCAGCACCAGGTGGCGGCATCGCGGCTCACCGCTCTCCTGCACCATGCGGCTGATCTCGCGGGCCAGATCCGTCAGCAGGTCATGCTGGCCATTGCCCTGCTTGTCAAACAGGCGGGCGATGTCGGCGGAGCGAAACTCGTGGGGATTGCGGCTGAACTCGGCCAGCTGGGGCAGCCGAATTTCCCCGGTCAGGATGCGGCAGTGGGCGAAGCGCGCATGGGTCGCCAGGTTGGCGGCCGCGAGCTCGGGGTGAAAGTCGCGAAATCCCTCCAGGGTGGCCAGCAGGATGGCGTCGGGGGCCGGTGCATCGGTCACGCAGGCACAGGTGTCGGGGGAGAGCCAGGTGGCTTTGAGGGTGCCGATGGGGGTCAGCCGCTGGTGGTTGCGCTCCTGGCGAAACAGCGGCAAGCCCTGGGCGGCGCAGTGACGTTGCAGATCATCGAGGCTGGCCGCGATATGGGTCAGCCCCACCTTGCTGTAGGGGTGCTCGGGGTTGGCGGCCATGAAGGCGGGCAGGGCGGTGCGGGGATCTCCCTCGCTCTCCAGCAGATCCACCGAGCCGGAGGAGAAGTGGAGGGCGCTCTGGCCGGAGGCCATCAGCAGGGTCTTCTGGCCGGCCTCGGCTAGGCGCAGGGCCGCGGAGAGGCCTGCCATGCCGCCGCCGATAACGATGCTGTCAAATTTCATGGCTGCGCTCCTTGGTGGGATTGGCGGTGCTGGCGTCCTGCGGGAAGGGCGGCTCGGCCACCAGATGGGGGGCCGTCCACTCGCCAAGGCCGAACAGCCCCTCGTAGATCCAGTAGGTAAATTCGGCCTCGCGCAGGGCATCGCCCCACAGCACGGGGCGGGTGCCCTTGTAGCGCTCTTCCAGGAACTGGCGCAGCATGACGCAGGCTTGGCGGCCGTCGGCCTTGCCGTATTCCTGCATCAGGCCGGCGGCGCGATAGGCACACAGCTCCCCCTGACAGGGGCCCATGCCGAGGCGAGTACGGCGGCGCAGATCCACCAGGTTGTCCACATCCAGCTCGCGCAGGGCGTATTCGATTTCACCCGCGGTCACCATCTCGCACTCGCAGATGAGGGCGTTGGCCTTGGGATTGTCGCGGAAAAAGGCGATGACCCGCTCGCCGTGACGGTACTGGGCCGAGCCTTCAGCCGGCACCGAGAGACCGGGGGCGGAGACCTTCTCCGGATCCCGCGAGCCGGGCAGGCTCAGCTCGGCGGTGCGGCACGGCTTGCTGTTGCCGAGTTTCTTGGCCAGCAGATCGGTGGCCCATTCGGCCATCAGCCGGTAGGTCATCAGCTTGCCGCCGGTGATGGTGTTGAAGCCCTGCAGGCCGTCCCGCTCGGCGTGATCCAGCAGCACTATGCCGCGGCTGATGTTGCGGCCCGACTCGTCGCCATCCACCGCCACCAGCGGGCGAACCCCGGCATAGGCGCGCAGCAATCGGGTGCGGGCCATGATGGGGGCCAGTTTTATCCCCTCGCGCAGCAGCACCTCCACCTCTTCGGGCTCGACGGTGAGCTGGTCAATCTTGTGGTAATCGATGCGGCTCGAGGTGGTGCCGATGAGGGAGATGGTATCGCCCGGCACCAGGATGTCCGCATCCGCCGGTTTGCGGCAGCGGTTGAGCACCAGCTGGTTGATGCGGTAATCCATAATGAGCAGGGAACCCTTGGCCGGGAACATGCGGATGCCGAGATCGGCGTATTCGCAGATCTGCTGGCCCCAGATGCCGGCGGCGTTGATCACCTCCTGGCACTCCACCTCGAACGCTTCGCCGGTGCGGGTGTTGATGGCCTTGACCCCGTGCACCCTATCCTGGGTGCGCAAGAGCCCAAGCACCTTGCTGTGGGTGAAGATGCGGGCGCCGTGCTCCTTGGCATCCAGCACGTTGGCGGCGGCCAGGCGGAAGGGGTCCACCGTGCCGTCCGGCACCTGGATGGCACCGATCAGCGCCGGGTTGACGTTGGGTTCGAGGCGCAGCGCATCGGCGGGATCCAGCTGGCGGGCGTCGATGCCCGCCAGGGCGCAGGCGTCCATGAAGGTAGTTTGAAAATTGATGTCATCTTCCGGCAGGGTGATGAAGAGGCCACCGGTGTCCTCGACGCAGTGGCTGGCGATCCGCTTGAGGATGCGGTTCTCCTGAATGCACTCGCGGGCGGACTCCTGATCCGTCACCGCGTAGCGGGCGCCGGAGTGAAGCAGGCCATGGTTGCGGCCCGTGGTGCCGGCGGCGATATCGTCCCGCTCAAGCAGGATGCAGTCGATGCCGCGCAGTGCGCAATCGCGCATGATGCCGGCTCCGGTGGCGCCACCCCCTATGATGACGACTTGTGTGGTTATTCTTTTCATTCTTGCCCGTCTCATCTCTTCCAGATGGTGCCAGTGTGGCCTGTCTCTGGGCAGAAATGTTTGATATGGGCCAAGTTAATGTTCGCAAACGCTCATTGGTGGGGGTGTTAATGAGCAAATCGTGATTATTGTCACACTCTAATAACAGTAGAGGGGGCCGCTGGGCCCCCTCTGTCGACACGGCGCTCAGCCGCAGCACTTCTTGAACTTCTTGCCGCTGCCACAGGGACAGGGGTCGTTGCGTCCCACCCGCAGCGGCGCCGGATCCTGCTCGCCGTCGGTGTAGACCCAGCGCCCCTGATGGCGCACGAAACGGGATCGCTCATGGAGGCAGTGGCGCTCTTCACCCTCCATGAACCAGGCCTTGAACTCCACCATGCCGAGGGTGTCAGCGGGGCCGCCCTGGCTGGCGAGGATCTCGAGCCCGTCCCATTGGGTGTCGGTCTGGGAGAGCTGCTCCGCGGTCAGTCCGTTCAGATAGTCAGGGTGCCAGCTGTGCACCAGGTACTCCCCCAATCCCAGCACGAAGGCGCTGTAACGCGAGCGCATCAGCTGCTCCGGGGTCTGGGGGGCGGCCCCCTGGTGCAGTGAT
The DNA here is from genome assembly GCF_002285935.1 of Aeromonas dhakensis. NCBI lineage: Bacteria > Pseudomonadati > Pseudomonadota > Gammaproteobacteria > Aeromonadales > Aeromonadaceae > Aeromonas > Aeromonas dhakensis. Next base: position 3,474,904 of record NZ_CP023141.1, on the reverse strand, counting down.
CCACAGCACAAATCGAGAGAAAGAGTTGAACCGCAAGGGCATTTGTTCATGTGACTGGCCATCTGAGTCGATAGAGATAGAGGGCGGGGATTGTAGCGAAAGCGGGTCCCCGTCGACCAGCATCCTATACTGGTCTGGTAGGAACGGAACACTCATAAAAACAGCTGCAAGGATGTAAAAGATGACGCTAAAGCAGAAAATCCTGTTGTTGGGAGCCGTCCCCGTGCTCCTGATGGCCCTGGTGGTCAATCTCAGCAACTACATGATTGCAAAGAGTGATCTGGAAGCCGATCTGGTGGTGGCGCGGGAGAATGCGATCAAGGATCGCAAGGAACTACTCAGCAGCTATCTGATGCTGGCCAAGACGGCCATCGATGCCGTCTACAGCCAGCCGGACACTCCGGCGGTGCGCAAGCAGGTGATCGAGATGCTGCGTCCACTGCGCTACAGCAGCGACGGCTACTTCTTCGTCTACGACTTTCAGGGCACGGCGATACTCTTGCCGCCCCGTCCCGAGATGGAGGGCAAGAACCGCTGGCAGGACAAGGATGCCAAGGGCAAGCTGCTGATCCAGGAGATCGTCAAGGCGGCGCGCCAGGGGGATGGTTTCTCCGAATACTGGACCGCCAAGCCCTCCATCGGTCGGGACGCCCCCAAGCTCTCCTTCAACCTGGTACTCGACAAGTACCAGTGGATCATCGGCACCGGTTTTTATATCGACGACATCGACAACGAGCTGGCGGCGCTGCGCACCGTACGCGAGAGCAACATGCGTGACTCGCTGCAGAGCAGCGTGCTGCTGATCCTGGTCATTCTGGGGGTGACCCTGGCCGCCACCGTGGTGATCGGCAACCGGGTTACCCGGCCGCTGGCGGACGCGGTATCGGCCCTCAACGACATCGCCGACGGGGAGGGGGATCTGACCCAGCGCCTCAAGGTACAGAGCCACGACGAGATTGGTCAGCTGGCCACCGCCTTCAACCGTTTCGTGGCACGGATCCAGTCGGTGGTGAGCCAGGTGGGGGAGACCAGCAACCATCTGTTCAGCGCGGTGGAGAAGCTGCACCACCTGAGCGAGCACTATGACCATCAGATGCACGGCCACAGCCGGGAGACGGATCAGGTGGTTACCGCGGTGACCGAGATGAGCTCCACCGCCCAGGAAGTGGCGGCCAGCGCCTCCAACGCCGCCACCGCCACCAGCGATGCGGCGCGCGAATCCGATGCCGCCCGCGGTGTGGTGGGCACCGCCATCAACAGCATCAACCGGCTGGTGGGCGAGGTGCACACCGCCTCCGGCGTCATCGAGCAGCTGGCGCAGGAGACCGCCAAGATAGGATCCGTGGTTGAGGTCATTCGCGGCATTGCCGAGCAGACCAACCTGCTGGCGCTCAACGCCGCCATCGAGGCGGCCCGGGCCGGCGAGCAGGGACGCGGCTTCGCGGTGGTGGCGGATGAAGTCCGATCGCTCGCCGGTCGCACCCAGCAGAGCACCAAGGAGATCAACGAGATGCTGCAGCGTCTGCAGGGCGGGGTGAAACAGGCGGTTGACGTGATGCAGGCGAGCGAGGATCGCAGCCAGGAGACGGTGCAGGAGGCGAGCCACATCGCCACCTCCCTCGACAGCATGGTGATGGCGGTCAGCACCATCAACGACATGAACATCCAGATCGCCACCGCCGCCGAGGAGCAGCATGCGGTCTCCGAGGAGATCAACAAGAACCTGGTGGCCATTCAGCAGATCGTCAGCGAGCTGACCGATGCGGCGGTCGAGTCCAACAGCACCACCCGCGATCTCGCCAGCACCGGGGACAAGCTGCGCAAGCTGGTCTCCCAGTTCCGCTACTGATGGGGTGACAAGAGGGGATATCCCTCACAAGATGCGGCCTGGCCCCCGGTTCAGGCCGCACTTTATTTGGGGATTGATCAATAATGTGTGAAAATTGTCGCCCTCTGTGTCAGCTGTTGCCCCTTACCCTATGAATGAGATCGTGAAAGGCAGTATCGATTTGATCCGTCAGCTCAACTATGGCCTGGTCTACGCCAGCCTGGAGGAGCACAAGGAGCTGTCCCGTACCGATCTCTCCCGCCTGACTGGTCTCTCGCCTGCCAGCATCACCAAGATCACCCGCGAGCTGCTCGACGGCGGTCTGGTGGTCACCTGCGGCGAGAGCTCGGTGGGGCGCGGTCGCCGCCAGACCCTGCTGCGCATCAACGAGCGCCGCTTCCAGTTTCTCTCCATGCGCCTGGGGCGCGGTTATGTGGACATGGCGCTGTTCGATCTGGCCGGTCGCTCCCTCGCTCGCCATCGCCATGTGTTCAGCGAAGGGGAGCGAGCCGACCTGCTGGCCAGCCTGGTGCGGGCCATCGAGGGCTTCTTGCCCAAAAAAGCGCTGCGTCTGGCCTGCATCGCCCTCTGCCTGCCCGGGCAGGTGGAGCGCCACTCCGGCATGGTCAAGCACTTTCCCTTCTACGATCTGCGCAACTGGCCGCTCGGCCCGACCCTGCAGGAGGCCTTCGCGGTTCCGGTGCTGGTGAGCGGCGACGTGCGCACCTGGATCCAGGCCGAGCGTGAGTGGGGCGCCGCCAAGAACTGCGCCGATGCGGTGCTGGTGTTCGTGCACAACGACATCGGGGTCGGCATGGTGGTCAACGGCCAGCTTATCGAGAGCGAGAACGCGCTGCTCGGCGATCTCAGCCATCTGCAGCTCGAACCCTACGGTCAGCGCTGCTACTGCGGCGGCTTCGGGTGTGCCTGCACCCTGGTGACCAATCAGGCGCTGGAGGCGCAATACCGGGATCTGCGCGAGCGGATGCAGGAGCACGACCTGCCCGAGAGCGTCACCATTCGCGAGCTGTGCGAGCTGGCGCTGGCGGGCAACAGCCTCTGCCAGGACATTCTCCATCAGGCGGCGGGGCGGCTCTCCCGGGTGCTCTCCAACCTCATCTGTCTGCTCAATCCGGGCAAGTTGCTGCTGGGGGGGGAGATCACCCGCGCCGATCGGCTGCTGTTCCCCATGCTGCACCAGTCGCTGGCCAGCCAACTGCCGGCCGAATACCTGGTGCGGCTGCAGATCGAATCCACCCACTTCTATGAAGATCCCACCAAGCCCACCTCGGTGCAGGTGCACAAGGCCCTGCGCGACGGCAGCCTGCTGCTCGATTTGTTGCGAGGCGACAAGGAGGCATGAGGCTGGGGTTGCAAGGACGCATCCTGCTCATGCTCTGTCTGGTCAGTCTGCTGCAGCTGGTGCTGCTGAGCGGGGCCAGTTACTACTATGTGTCCGAGCAGCGCTACCGCGAGGTGGGGGATCAGGCCCTCGACGTGGCGCGACTGGTGGCGCGAGAGTCCGGTGTCATCGCCGGGGTGAAGCGGGCCGACACCGCCCGCCTCAATGTGCTGGTGGAGCGGATCCGTGCCGAGGTCGGCGCCAGCTACATCGTCATCGGGGACAAGCAGGCGCGCCGCCTGGTGCACCCCAATGCGGATCGCATCGGCCAGCCCATGATGGGGGACGATCCCGAGCGGGCCCTGCAGGGGGAGGCCTACATCTCCCGCGCTCAAGGGTCGCTCGGGGTCTCGGTGCGCGGCAAGGGGCCCATCCGGGACGAGATGGGCAGGATCATCGGCGTGGTGTCGGTCGGTTATCTGGTGCGCGACATCGATGCGGATCTGCAGGGGTTCCTGCGCTTCGGCCTTGCCATGACCCTGCTCATCGTGCTGCTCAACAGCCTAGCCGCCGCCTGGCTGGCCCGCCGTTACAAACGTGCCATCCTTGGCTTCGAGCCCGAGCAGATCGGCCGCCTTTATGCCGAGCTCGACTGCACCCTGCGCACCGTGCGTGAGGGGATCCTCACCATCGACGAGCAGGGGCGGCTCACCTCCCTCAACCCCAATGGTATCCGCTTGCTGCGTCTGGACGAGGCCGCCGCCCGGGCCGCCATCGGCCAGCCGGTTACCCGGCTGCTGCCGGAGAGCCGCATGCTCTCCCTCATTCAGGATCCGCGCCCCCAGTTTGACGAGGAGATAGTGCTCAACGGCCAGTCCCTCATCGTCAACCGGTTGCCGCTGGTGCGGGACGGCAAGCTGATCGGCGCGGTGTCGAGCTTTCGGCGCAAGGACGAGCTGGAAGAGCTCAGTGCCCAGCTCTCCCAGGTGCAGGCCTACAGCGATCTGCTGCGGGTGCAGACCCACGAGCACCACAACCAGCTCGGCACCATCGCCGGGCTCATCGAGCTGGGCGCCACCGGCGAGGCGCTCGCCTTCATCGGGCGGGAGGCGGCCACCGAGCAGAGCCTGCTCAACTTCCTGATGACCGCCATCGCCAAACCCAAGGTGGCCGGCCTGCTGCTTGGCAAGTACCACAGGGCCCACGAGCTGGGGCTGGTGCTGGAGGTGGACCCGGATTCTCGCCTGCACGACATCCCCCTTCGCGTCAGCGGCTCCCAGCTGGTGACGGTACTGGGCAACCTCATCGACAATGCCTTCGAGGCGACCCGCCGCCACGGCGCCCCCTACCAGCCGGTGCGGGTGGCCCTGAGCGATCTCGGCCAGGATCTCATTCTGGAGGTGGAAGACGGGGCCGGCGGCATCGATCCTGCGCTGGCGGATCGGCTGTTCGAGCGGGGGGTGAGCAGCAAGGCGGAGCCTGATCACGGCATCGGCCTCTCTCTGGTGCGCAAGACCCTGGATGCCCTGCAGGGGCAGATCACCATTGAAGCCACGGCGCAGGGAAGTTGCGTCGTCTGTTATATTCCCAAGGAGGTGTGAGTGATCAAGATCCTGATCGTCGAGGACGATCCGGCCATCGCCGAGATCCACCGCCGTTTCGTGCAGCGGCTGGCAGGTTTCGAAGTATTGGGGGTGGCGCTCACCCTGTTCGATGCCAGGGAGCAGATCGCCATCCTCAAGCCCGATCTGGTGCTGCTGGATGTCTGGCTGCCCGATGGCGAGGGGTTTGCCCTGTTGCGCGAGCTGCGCCAGGCCGGGGCCAGTCTGGACGTCATCCTGCTCACCGCGGCGCGGGAGGCCGGTGCCCTGCAGGAGGCGATGCGGCTCGGTGTGGTGGATTTCATCTTGAAACCCGTGGTGTTCGAGCGGCTGCGCGACACCCTCGACAAATATTGCCAGAGCCGCGCCGCCTTGGCGGCCCTGGCGGACATCGATCAGCAGGCGGTGGACGCCCTGTTTGGCACGCCGTTGCAGCAGGTGGCGGCGGGTGGCCTGCCCAAGGGGATCGACGGCCTCACCCTGCAGCGGGTGCTGGCGGCCTTGACCCAGCAAGGAGCCAGCGCCGAGGAGATCGGTGGCCGGGTCGGGGTGAGCCGCACCACGGCGCGCCGCTATCTGGAGTTTCTGGTGGGCCAGCAACTGGCGAGTCCGGAGCTGGAGTACGGCACCGTCGGCCGGCCGGAGCGGCGTTATCGCCAGCCCTGACAGGCGTAACTCCCCATCCTGTCTTGCCAATAAAAAGAGCGCCTGTCGGCGCTCTTTTGCTGTGTGGGATCCGCGAACTCAGCTTGGTTCGGATTGCAGTGTGGCGGCCGGTGCGCGGCGCGCCTGCCACCACTGCCACAGCGGTAACAGCAGCATGGTCAGGGTGATCACCGTGAAGGCCAGGGTGATGGGGCGCTCCCACAGGAAGCTCAGGCTGCCGTCGTTGATCACCAGGGCCCGGCGCAGGTTGTCCTCCAGCATGCCCCCCAGGATAAAGCCGAGCAGCATGGGCGCCATGGGGAAGGTGAGCAGGCGCAGGCCGATGGCGATCAGTGCCACCAGGGTCATCACGTGGATGTCCATGGTGTTGAAGGAGACCAGATAGACCCCGGTCAGGGAGAACAGCAGCACCATGGGGATCAGCACGGGGCGCGGCACCGCCAGTACCTTGGCCAGATAGGGGATGAGGGGGAGGTTCAGGATCAACAGCACCACGTTGCCCAGGTACATGGAGATGATCACCGACCAGAAGACGTCCGGATGCTCCATGAACAGACGCGGGCCCGGCTGGATGCCGTAGGCCACCAGGGCGCCCAGGATGAGGGCCGTGGTGCCGGATCCCGGGATCCCCAGGGTCAGCAGGGGCACGAAGGAGCCGGTGGAGGCGGCATTGTTGGCCGCTTCCGGCGCGGCCAGACCGCGCAGGCTGCCCTGACCGAATTGCTCCTGGCGCTGCTTGCCGGCGATGTTGCGCTCGGCGCCGTAGGCCATGAAGGCGGCGATGGTGGCGCCGGCCCCCGGCAGCACGCCGATGAGAAAGCCCAGCACCGAGGAGCGGGCGATGGGGGGCGCTATCTCCCTGACCTCCTCCTTGCTCAGCTTGAGGCTGCCGAGCTGCTGCATCTGCCTGGCCTCTTCCTCGCTGTTGTCCTTGCCGGGGCGCAATACCGCCATCAGGATCTCCGCCAGAGCAAAGGTGGCCATGGCCAGCAGCAGGAAGGAGAAGCCGTCACGCAGGTCCGGCAGGCCGAAGGTGAACCTGTCTACCCCGACGCTGCGGTCGATGCCGATGGTGGAGATCATGATGCCGAACAGCGCCATGATCAGCGCCTTGAGCACCTGCCCCTTGCCGGCAAAGGCCGCCACGGCGGAGAGCCCCAGCACCATGAGGGCGAAGTAGTCCGCCGACTGGAAGGAGAGGGAGACTTTGGCCAGCAGGGGCGCCGCCACCATCAGCATGATGGCGGAGAGGGTGCCGCCGGTGAAGGAGGCGTAGGCGGCGATGGCCAGCGCCTTGCCCGCCTGTCCCTTACAGGCCAGCGGATAGCCGTCGAAGGCGGTGACCACGGTGGCGGAGCAGCCGGGGGCGTTGATCAGGATGGAGGAGGTGGAGCCCCCGAAGATGGCGCCGTAATAGACGCCGGCCATCAGGATGATGCCGGAGGAGGGATCCAGGCCATAGGTGATGGGGATCATCAGGGCGATGGCGGTGACCGGGCCCAAGCCCGGCAGCATGCCGATAAAGGTGCCGATGAAGCAGCCAAGCACCACCATCATCAGGTTGACCGGCAGCAGTGCGGTGCCGAGTCCTTGCAAGATTCCGTCTAACATGGTGACTCCTTAGAAACCGAGCAGGGTGAACAGGCGACCCGGCTCCAGATAGACGTGGAGCCCCTTGGTGAGCAGGGCCCAGAAACCGATGGAGAAGGGGACGCTGATCATCAGGCCGTAGCGCAGGCTGGGCTCACCCAGTACCCGGATGCCCACGCTCAGGAAGGCGATGGTCGAGAGCACGAAGCCAAACCAGGTGAGCCCCAGTCCGTAAATGACCATGAGCCCGAGCAGGATGAAGACCCGGCGCCAGTCCCCCTCTTCCCGGCGCAGAGGCTCACCCCCGGGAAAGAGCACCAGCAGCAGGGAGAGCAGCGCCCCGATCCCGGCCAGGGCATAGGGCAGGGTACTGGCGGTGAAGGGTTCGTATTCGTCGCCGGGGTAGCCCGGTATCTCGGTGGCGTAATAGCCATAGGCGAGGGAGAGCAGCAGAAACAGCAGACCCCCCAGTCGCTCCTTGGTGATGTTCATCTTTTGACTCCAACATGAGCGGCGGGCCTGCGCCCGCCTGCGATGTGACAACGAGGGTTACTTGATGAAGCCGAGCTCGCGCATCAGGCCGCCGATCTGCTGCTCCTGGCCGTCGAGGAAGGCGGTGAACTCGGGACCCGACTTGTAGAGGTTGGTCCAGCTGTTGCGGCTGCGGACCACTTCCCACTCCGGCTTGTCGTACATCTGCTTGAGCAGGGCGGCAAACTCGGCGGATTTCTCCGGGCTGATGGTGGGGGAGGCGAAGTAACCGCGCCAGTTGGCGAAGACGGTGGGATTGTTCTGCTCGCTGAAGGTGGGGATCTGCTCCGCCCCCGGCAGGCGCTTGTCGGAAGTGACCCCGAGGATCCGCATCTGGCCCGACTTGACCGCTTCCATCGCCTCGCCAAAGCCGGTGGAGATGGCCTGGGTCTCCCCGGCCAGCACGGCGGCCATGGCGCTGCCGCCGGCATCGTAGGCGACGTAGCGCAGCTTGCTGGCGTCGGCACCGGCGTTCTTGAAGGTCAGGGCGGCGACCAGGTGATCCAGGCTGCCACGGGCGGAGCCACCGGCGATCTTCACCTTGGCCGGGTTTTCCTCGTAGGCGGCCAGCAGCTGGGCCCAGTTCTGATAAGGGGAGTCCGCCTTGACCGCCAGCGCCTGGTAGTCGGCGATGATGGCGGCCACCGGGGTCAGATCACGGAAGGACTGGGGCAGCTCCTTGGAGAGGGATTTGACGATGATGGGGGTGGAGTTGACCATCAGAGTCTTGTCGGACTGGGCCGAGGTCTCGATGAGGTGGGCGATGGCCTTGGCGCCGCCACCGGCGGACATGTTCTGATAGGAGACGGTCTTGACCAGACCGGACTTGGCCAGCACTTCACCGGTGCCGCGGGCCGTGGTATCCCAGCCGCCGCCGGCACCGCCCGGGATCAGGAAGTGGACTTCGTTGATCTGGGCGTGGGCGCCGAAGCTCAGTGCGAGCAGGCTACCGATCAGGGTGCGCTTGAAGGTTCCTTGCAACATGGTGCTCTCCTTGTGATTGTTGCGGGAAGGTTAATTAATCATGTCTGACTGGAAAACAATCTGACCGTAATGGCTATTAAGGCTGTTGTGGCCATTTTGTTCATTCTGGTCACGACAGGGAGAACTGCTCGCTCATGGCAGGCCGGAAGGGGGCAGGCTGCACTGCGCCGCCGGCTGAAAAGGCGCGAGGCTTCCCGTCGGAAGGGGAGCCTCGCGAAAGAGGGGGCTGGCTTATCCCTGTGATGCGGGTGCGGCGGAGACCTGGTCGCCGCTGGCTCCCTGCTGCTTGAGGGACTCGCTCGCCTGCTGCTTGCGCTGCAACTGCTCCACCACCAGCTTGTAGGCGATGTAGTACTTGTAGATGTTGCCCACGTAGGTGACGGTCTCGGGCCCTATCTTCTCCGCCGCCACGTACTCGACGTTGTGAAACCAGACGTTGGGATCCAGTCCTCGTTTCTTGGCCTCGGTGCGCAGCCGTGCCACCCGGGCGGGGCCGGCATTGTAGGAGGCGAACGAGAATAGCGCCTTGTCGAGGGCGGTCATGGGCTCGTCCGCATAGTAGTGGTCGATCATCCAGCGCATGTATTTGACGCCGCCGTGGATGTTGGGCTCAAGCTGGCGGATGTCGCCCACCCTCAGGCCCTTGCCGGTGGCGGGCATGATCTGCATGATGCCGATGGCGCCGACGTGGCTGCGCGCCTGATGGTTGAGGGCCGACTCTTGGTAACCCTGGGCTGCCATCAGCAGCCAGTCCACCTCGTATTTCTCGCCATACGCGCGAAACAGATCCACCACCTGCAGAAACTTCTTGCGCTCGGCCTCGGCGGCGGCGCTTTTGACGAACTTGTTCTGCTTGAGATAACGGGCGAGGAGCTCGTCCCCGGTCGCCTTGCCGCGCAGCGCCTTGATCTGTTCGTTGAGCATGGCCAGCAGTTGCGGGCTCTCCTTGCGCACCGCCCAGGCGATGACGCCCCCTTGCCGGAACACCGGCTGTTCATGGATCCGGATGGCGGGAAAGATCTTCTGCCAGAAGCGCGCCTTGTGCTCGTCCATGACGATGAAAGGGAGCAGGCCGGCGTTGACCATCTCCACCAGATCTTCGTCCTCCAGGGCCTCGGGGGCCGGCTGAATGTCGATGAGCGGCTCTCCCGCCGCCTTGCGTGCCTGGTTGTAGGCCATGAGGCTCTCGAAGTAGCTGGAGGAGGGGCTCACGTAGATGCGCTGGCCGGCCAGGTCGGCGGCACTTTCCACCTTGGGGGAGAGGGGACCGGAGATGAGCAGCTCCCGCACGTTGTCGAGCAGGGGGGCGGTGAATGCCACGCCCTGCTCCTTGCGCTTGTCCGTGATGGTGAGGTTGGCGGCGGCGATGTCACCCTTGCCCGCGATGAGGGCATCCAGCAGGGCTTCGCGTGCCACCGGGATGAAGATCAGGTGCAGCTTGAGATGGCGCTTGAGGTTCTTTTGCTTGCGCAGCTGTTCGTTGAGCCGCTTCTCCAGCGACATGAAGGCGTCGTAGGTGATGCCCCGCTGTATCCCCTTGTCGATGAAGTAACCTGTCTTGTTGTAGGTGGTGAGCACCCGGATGGAGCGCCGTGCCAGCATGGCATCGAGATCGCCAAGCTGGGGCTGGGCCAGCTGGTCGCTGTTGAACGTCAGTGCGGCCGGCTCGGCGTCGGCCTGCGCTGGCGTTGCGGCCTGCAGCGGGCCACACAGCAGTCCGCACAGGAGGATCCATAACCGCGTCATGATACTGCCCTCGTCTGTTTCATTGAGTGTAAGCGGTGGAGGATGGGGGCTTTAGCTCATTGGGTTTGCTCGGCGGGGGGTGGATAGCACCATAGGCCCTATCCGATGAAGGGGCTGGCGAGCGGGGAAGTGGGGAACAGAGCAGAGAATAAAAAGGGGAGCCTCAGTGGCTCCCCTTTGACGACACTTGGTCGGCGCTAGAACCAGAAGCCGATGATGAAGGAGCCTGCCAGGGTCAGCATGACGTTGGCCACCGCATAGGTGCCGGCATAGCCGAGCGCCGGGATGGAGCTGTTGGCCGCCTCGTTCACCACGTCCATGGCCGGGGCGCAGGTACGGGCCCCGGTGATGGCACCGAGCAGCAGGGCCGGGTTCATCTTCAGCACCCAGACGCCGAACAGGTAGCCCACCAGCACCGGCAAGGTGGTTACCAGCATGCCGGAGAAGAGCACCACCATCCCCACTTCGCTCAGGTGATCCAGGATGCCGCCACCGGCTTTGAGGCCGGTGCTCACCATGAAGACGGCAAGGCCGAGATCCTTGGCCAGACGCAGGGCGCCTGGCGGCACATAGCCCACCGTGGGGTGGTTGGCGCGCAGGTAGCCCATCAGGATCCCCGCCAGCAGCAGGCCGACGGCGTTGCCGAGGCCAAACTCCAGCTGGCCGAACACCAGGGAGACGGAGCCAATCAGCAGACCCAGCACGAAGAAGGTGGTAAAGGCCACCAGATCCGTGGTCTGGCTGTGAATGCTGATGAAGCCGATCTTGTTGGCCAGCAGCTTGACCCGCTGCTTCTCGCCGCTGATCTGTAGCACGTCGCCCTTTTGCAGCATGATGTTGCGATCGAACGGCATCTCGATCTGGGAGCGCACCACCCGGTTGAGGAAGCAGCCCTTCTCGGTGAGGTTGAGCTCCACCAGGTGGCGACCCACCACCGCGTCGTTCTTCACCACTATCTCTTCGGTGACGATCTGCAGGTCAAGCAGGTTGCGGTCGAACACCTCCTTGCCGTTGCGGTAGTTGACGTCGAGCTTCTCGTGACTCTCGGGGTAGCCCACCAGGGCGATCTCGTCCCCTTCCTGGATGACGGCGTCACCATCCGGACTCGCCAGGATGCCGTTGCGGCGGATCCGCTCCACGTAGCAGCCGGTGTGAGGATAGATGCCGGTCTCGCGCAGGGTGCGACCCCCGATCCAGGCCGCCAGCTCGGGGCCGACCCGGTAGGCGCGGATGATGGGCAGGTAGGTCTTGCGGCTCTCGTTGTCGGAGAGACCGCGCTCGCGGGCGATCTTCTGCGCCTCGGTGTTGAGGTCGAGCCGTGCCAGCGAGGGGAGGTAGCGCACCACCATCATCAGGCCCACCAGTCCTACCAGGTAAGTCAGGGCATAGCCGATGCCCATGTTGTCGAGCACCGACTGCATGTCGGTCTGATGGGGGAGGTTGAGCAGGCCGCTGCGCAGGGCATCCTGGGCCCCCACCAGCGCCGGGGTCGAGGTAAGCGAACCGGCCAGGATGCCGGCGGCCATGCCCGGCCCCAGGTTGAAGAACTTGGCCAGTCCCACGGTAAGGAAGAGGGCGGTCAGCAGGATCACCAGGGTCAGGGTGATGTAGTGGATGCCGTCGCGCAGGAAGACGCTGAAGAAGTGCGGCCCCGCTTCGATCCCCACGCAGAAGATGAACAGCATGAAGCCGACGTTCTCCGTGGTGGTGCTGAATTCGAAGCCCATCTGGCCGAACAGCAGGGCGGTGAACAACACGCCTATGGTGTTGCCTATCTGGAAGTTGCCGACCCTGACTTTGCCGAGCAGCAGGCCGAAGGCCAGTACCACGAACAGCAGCAGGGAGTCGCTTTGATGTAGCAGTGTCACGAAATCTATGGTCATGCCCGGAAAAACCGAGGAAAAAAGTGGGGCCGACATTGTGCCGGATCCCTCACCAATAAAGAAGCGTCAAAGGCGCATTAATCGGTACTAACCCGCCACCGTCCTCGGGGTCATGAGGGTAACTGGGGGGCACCTGCGGCAATGACCTCTATTTCCCTCTGCCAGCCCCGCTGTCAATTAGTGATTCCTGCTATCTGTGATCCTCGTCTTTGGGGGCCGCTTGAAATTTTACGCTCTGCTGTTTGGTCGGTCGATTTGGCTCTCAGGCAGCATTTTTGACTGATGGGGATGGGATGAGTCTGGCGGTTGGTCGTGGCCCGCCCGTGCAGGGTGACCCATCTGTGGCGGGATGGCGAAAAGATATCTGTAAAAAGCATCTGATGGGGGCATTGGCGACCCATTCGGGGGGCGCGGCAAAAACAGCAGAAAATGAGGTTGGCGAGTCAAACGTGCCGGCCTTGCCGGCAATGGCCTGCCAGCCTAGGCCGTCATTGGCTTTGGCCTACTTACCCACAGAAACTGTGGATAACCCTGTTCATGAAACTTGGTGATCAGGCTGTAGCCCGCGCCAATACTGGGCTGCAATGGCTGTTCAAAAAATACCGGATAAAGATTGTTTCTATAAAAATCAAATAGTTACGCGCAGCAGAACAAAACGCTGTCGAGGCGGATGGGGGAGAAAAAGGGAGAGGTCACCGCAGGGTGCGGCTTGTGCATTAAAATTGGTAGAGGAAAGCACTAAAGTGGATAACTTGCACCGAGATGGTGAGGAGTTGGCTCCCCCGACTGGACTTGAACCAGTGACATACGGATTAACAGTCCGCCGTTCTACCGACTGAACTACGGGGGAACATCAGGCAAGGAGGAGCATCATACAGAGGTCGCATTTCGAGGTCAATAGCCGCTTCTGCTGCCAGAGTGGATACCCAGGCCACCCCATCTCGGAGTACACTTCTGCTCTTGCGTATTTTTTGCCGGGAGTCGTCATGAGCAAGTTATTCAAGCTGGCCAGCCAGTTTCAACCCGCCGGGGATCAGCCAAGGGCCATCGCCCAGCTGCTCGACGGCATCGAGTCTGGCCTCGCCCATCAGACCCTGCTCGGGGTGACCGGCTCGGGCAAGACCTTCACCATGGCCAACGTCATCGCGACCCTCAACCGTCCCACCATGATCCTGGCTCCCAACAAGACCCTGGCGGCCCAGCTCTATGGGGAGATGAAGGAGTTCTTCCCCGACAACGCGGTGGAGTATTTCGTCTCTTATTACGACTACTACCAGCCCGAGGCCTATGTGCCGACCACCGATACCTTCATCGAGAAGGATGCCTCCATCAACGATCACATCGAGCAGATGCGGCTGTCGGCCACCAAGGCGCTGCTGGAGCGGCGCGACGTGGTGATCGTCGCCTCGGTGTCGGCCATCTACGGCCTGGGGGATCCGCAAGCCTACCTCAGCATGATGCTGCACCTCAAAGTGGGGGACGTGATCAACCAGCGGGACATATTGCGCCGCCTCGCCGAGCTGCAATACACCCGCAACGACATGGCCTTCCAGCGCGGCACCTTCCGGGTGCGGGGGGAGGTGATGGACATCTACCCCGCCGAGTCGGACAAGCTGGCCCTGCGGGTGGAGCTGTTTGACGAGGAGGTGGAGCGGCTCTCCCTGTTCGATCCGCTGACCGGCGCCATCGAGCAGACGGTGGTGCGCTACACCATCTACCCCAAGACCCACTACGCCACCCCGCGCGAGACCATCCTGGGGGCCATCGAGCACATCAAGGAGGAGCTCAAGGGGCGACGCGAGCAGTTGTTGTCCCTCAACAAGCTGGTGGAAGAGCAGCGCATCAGCCAGCGCACCCAGTTCGACATGGAGATGATGCAGGAGCTGGGCTACTGCTCCGGCATCGAGAACTACAGTCGCTACCTCTCCGGCCGCGCGCCGGGTGAACCGCCGCCCACCCTGTTTGACTATCTGCCGGGGGACGGCCTGCTCATCATCGACGAATCCCACGTTACCGTGCCGCAGATCGGCGCCATGTTCAAAGGGGACAGATCCCGCAAGGAGACCCTGGTGGAGTACGGCTTCCGGCTGCCGTCGGCGCTGGACAACCGGCCGCTCAAGTTCGACGAGTTCGAGGCGCTGATGCCGCAGACGGTGTTCGTCTCGGCGACCCCGGGCCCCTACGAGCTGGACAAATCCGGCGGCGATGTGGTGCAGCAGGTAGTGCGCCCCACCGGTCTGCTTGACCCCGAAGTGGAAGTGCGGCCGGTCAGCACCCAGGTGGACGATCTGCTCTCCGAGATCCGCAAGCGGGTGGCGGTGGAGGAGCGGGTGCTGGTCACCACTCTCACCAAGCGGATGGCGGAGGACTTGACCGAATACCTGGCGGATCACGAGGTGCGGGTGCGCTATCTGCACTCCGACATCGATACCGTGGAACGGGTGGAGATCATCCGCGACCTGCGTCTGGGCAAATTCGACGTGCTGGTGGGCATCAACCTGCTGCGCGAAGGCCTCGACATGCCGGAGGTCTCCCTGGTGGCCATCCTGGATGCTGATAAAGAGGGCTTTCTGCGCTCCACCCGTTCGCTTATCCAGACCATAGGCCGGGCGGCGCGCAACCTCAACGGCAAGGTGATCCTCTACGGGGATACCATCACCAACTCCATGAAGGTGGCGATTGAAGAGACCGAGCGGCGCCGCGCCCTGCAGCACGCCCATAACCTGGAGCACGGCATCACGCCGAAGGGGCTCAACAAGTCCATCGGCGATGTGATGGACATGGGGGGCAGCCGCACCGCGGGCAAGGCCGGCAAGGGAAGCCGCAAGGCCGCCGAGCCGCAAGGGGAGTACCACGCCCGTTCCGCCAGCGAGATCGCCAAGGAGATCAAACGAATGGAGGAGCAGATGTTCCAGCATGCGCGGGATCTGGAGTTCGAACAAGCGGCGGCGCTGCGGGATCAGATCCAGCGGCTGTGCGGCGAGCTGATCGAGTCATGAGCGCCAGACGCTGGCTCATCTGGCGGCGCCTGCGTCGCCTCTATCAGGGCTTTCGCCATCCTGCCACCCCCTGGTGGGCCAGGGGGTTGGTGATCCTGGTGCTGCTCTACGGCATCAGCCCGGTGGATCTGGTGCCCGACCTGGTGCCGCTGGTCGGCTGGCTCGATGATGCCACCCTGCTGTTGCTCCTCCTGTGGGGCTGGGAGCGCCGTCTGCCGGCGCCGGTGCGCAAGGATCTGGAGAGCGCCTCCTGAGCGGTCAGGGCACGACAGGTTTGCGATGTCGGGGGGAGGCTGAGGCGGGATAAACGGTTTCATTCGAGCGACGCCAAGCGGCGAGCACAGGAGGCAGCCCACAGCGATTGTGGCCTGCCTGGCATTGGCGTAGACTCCACGCCGTTCACATCATGAGTATGGAAAAATGGATCTGATCCTCTTTGCAATCGACTTTATCCTGCACGTTGACGTGCATCTGAAAGAGCTGTTTGAAAACTATGGTATCTGGGTTTACGCCATCCTGTTTCTCATCATCTTCTGCGAGACCGGACTGGTGGTCACCCCCTTCCTGCCGGGTGACTCCCTGCTGTTTGCCGCCGGTGCCCTCACCGTGGGCAGCGTGCTGGACGTGCACACCCTGGCGGCCGTGTTGATCATCGCTGCCGTGCTCGGCAACGTGGTGAACTACACCATAGGTCACTTCTTCGGCGAGCAGCTGTTTCGCAACCCGGACTCCAAGATCTTCCGGCGGGACTATCTGGACAAGACCCACGCCTTCTACGCCAGACACGGCGGCAAGACCATCATCATCACCCGCTTCCTGCCCATAGTGCGCACCTTCGCCCCCTTCGTGGCGGGCATGGGGGCCATGACCTATCCGCGCTTCCTGGCGTTCAATCTGGTGGGTGGTCTGTTGTGGGTCCTTTCATTCGTCTATGCCGGCCACTTCTTCGGCAACCTGCCGGTGGTGCGGCAGAACTTTACCCTGCTCATCTTCGGCATCATCGGTATCTCGCTGCTGCCCATGGTGATCGGCATGGTGAAAGCCAAGCTCAACGCCGGCAAGGTGGCTTCCTGAGTCAGCCTTGTTGGCCGTGTCATGAGAGGGAGCCGCAGGCTCCCTTTTTTGTTTGAGCATGGTTCTGATTGCTGATGGCTCATTGATGAGTCTGGAGGAAAGGCCAATCGGCGAGCAAGCAGGCGGTCATCAGGATGGCTGGCAGGGGAGCTAGACGTTGAAGAACGATATCAGAGCTCAAGACGCCGCCCGCAATCTTCATAAAAAAGGGAGCCACTGGCTCCCTTTTTCATGACGGATGATGCTGGCTTGACCTAGTTGCAGCAGCGCCCCTTGACCAGGTTGCCGATGGCCACCACCACGAACACCAGCAGGTAGGCGGCGAAGATGGCCACTAGCCACTGGGGCATGGAGAAGCTCAGGAACTGCCAGCTGACCTCGCTGCAGTCGCCATCCGGGAAGAACATCCAGGGGATCCACTGATCCAGCGGTGCCCAGCTCGGGAAGTCGACAAACCCTTCGCAGACATTGAAGGGAGAGGGGTTGACCTGATAATCCACATGCTTGAGCGCCAGTTTCAGGCCCCAGAAGGCACTGGCGCCCCACATCAGCAGGGCGCTCCAGCGCACATACCATTTCTGCGGAGCCACCATGCCGAGCAGTGCCGCCATGAGGACCCCGAGGGTGGCAAGCCGCTCATAGATGCACATGACGCAGGGATGCAGACCCAGCACGTGCTGGAAGAAGAGGGCGCTCAACTCGAGGAACAGGGCGGAGGCTGCAAGCAGGCCCCATGCCAGGCGATGGGCGGCTATACGTCGCAGAAACTCTATCATCTGGTTGATCTCACAGAAAAAACAGTGGCTGAATTAGAGCAGAGCAGGGGCCAAAAAGAAAGGGCCCTGGCGGGCCCTCATGGCACTCAGTAGAGTGCGGACAGTACCGCAGGCGCGGCGTTGTCGAGCGTCAGCCAGCCGGCCTGATAGTACCAGTCGGTGAGCGGGCCGAGCAGAAACTCCACCGAGAAGAAACCCACCAGACCCAGCACCAGGGTATAGGGCAGCGCCATCCACACCATCCGGCCGTAGGAGAGGCGCAGCAGCGGCGCCAGTGCCGACGTCAGCATGAACAGGAAGGCGGCCTGGCCGTTGGGGGTGGCTACCGACGGCAGATTGGTGCCGGTGTTGATGGCCACCGCCAGCAGCTCAAACTGCTCGCGGCTGATGGCATTGTTGAGCAGGGCGGTCTTCACCTCGTTGATGTAGACGGTGCCGACGAAGACGTTGTCACTGACCATGGAGAGCAGGCCGTTGGCCAGATAGAAGAGCGCGAGCTGGGCGTCCGGCTCGGCCGCCAGTACCCATTGGATCACCGGCTTGAACAGCTGCTGATCGATGATGACGGCGACCACGCTGAAGAAGACGGCCAGCAGGGCGGTAAAGGGCAGTGCCTCCTGGAATGCCTTGCCGAGGGAGTGTTCTTCGGTGATGCCGGTGAGGGAGGTGGCCAGTACGATGACCGACAGACCGATGAGACCCACCGCCGCCAGGTGCAGGGCAAGCCCCAGAATGAGCCAGAGGGCGATCACCGCCTGCACGATCAGCTTGGCCTTGTCCTGAGCGGTGCGCTCGGCCTCTTCATAACGGTTGTAATCCTCCATGATGCGACGTACCGCGTCCGGCAATTTGGCGCCATAGCCAAACCAGCGACACTTTTCGACCAGGACGCAGGTCAGCAGACCGCAGATAAACACCGGAACCGTGACCGGAGACATGCGAATGGCGAATTCGACGAAATTCCAGCCGGCCTGTTCACCGATGATCAGGTTCTGGGGCTCTCCCACCAGGGTGCAGACGCCACCGAGGGCAGTACCGATGGCGGCATGCATCATCAGGCTGCGCAGGAAGGCGCGAAAGTCATCCAGGTGCTGACGATTGAGCTCGTTGACGGTGCCATCATCGGTGTAATCGTGGGAGTGGCCAAACTCCTTGCCGGAGGAGACCTTGTGATAGATGGCGTAGAAGCCGGTGGCGACGCTGATCACCACGGCAATCACGGTGAGGGCATCGAGGAAGGCTGACAGGAAGGCGGAGACCAGACAAAACGCCAGGGATAGCATCGTTTTGGAGCGGATCCGGATCAGCAGCTTGGTGAACACGTAGAGCAACAGCTGCTTCATGAAGTAGATGCCGGCCACCATAAAGACAAGCAGCAGCAGCACTTCGATATTGGCGACCAGTTCGTGTTTGACCTGCTGTGCCGAGGTCATGCCGATCAGCACTGCCTCGATGGCCAGCAGGCCGCCGGGTTGCAGCGGATAGCACTTGAGGGCCATGGCCAGGGTGAAAATGAACTCGACGACCAGCAGCCAGCCGGCCATGAAGGGATCGAGATAAAAGGCGATCGGGTTGATCAGCAGGAATAGAAGAATAGCGGCCTTGTACCACTGGGGGGCGTTGCCCAGAAAGTTCCTGGCAAAGGCTTGCCCTAAGCTGATTGGCATAATAATGGGTCTCTGTTTTGTGGTTGGTATCTGCGTCTATGCAGTCAAGACAGGCTCGACCAGAACATCCGGATGTTGTCCCTTATCAGATTGATTCCTCATGATTTTAATCAAAAAGAGCATTAACTATAAATAACATAGTCGCGCTTGCCCATGAGTATGGTGGTTTTATGGGCAAGCCAGGGGTTGGCTGGCACCTATTGCCGGCTTAAATACATTTTTTTAACAAAATTACCCGCTGATGTGAGCAGAGGACTGACCTTCTGCTTGCCAGCCCTCCCTGCTTTGCTATTATTCGTGAGCCTTTTTTACGTACTACAACAGAGTCACTACATGGTCATAAAAGCGCAGAGCCCCGCAGGGTTTGCCGAGGAATACATCATCGAGTCCATCTGGAACAATCGCTTTCCTCCAGGATCCATCTTGCCGGCCGAGCGCGAGCTGTCCGAGCTGATTGGCGTGACCCGAACCACCTTGCGTGAAGTGCTGCAGCGTCTGGCCCGCGATGGCTGGCTCACCATCCAGCATGGCAAACCGACCAAGGTGAACAACTTCTGGGAGACCTCCGGACTCAACATTCTGGAGACCCTGGCTCGCCTCGATCAGGACAAGGTACCGGATCTGGTGGCTCAGCTGCTGTCGGCGCGTACCAACATCTGCACCATCTTCATTCGTGGCGCGATCCGCAACAACCCGGAGCAGGCCGCCGAGATCCTGCGCGGCGCCGCCGAGGTGGAGAACAGCGCCGAAGCCTATGCCGACTTTGATTACCGGTTGCACCATCAGCTGTCGTTCGCCTCGGGCAACCCCATCTACGCCTTGATCCTGAACGGTTTCAAAGGACTGTACAGCCGGGTTGGCCGCTACTACTTCTCCGACAAGCAGGCGCGTGAAACCGCGGATGCCTACTACAAGACCCTGCTTAACCTGGCCGAGACCAAGAATCACGAGGCCGTGTTCATGACGGTGCGCCAATACGGCATCGAGTCCGGCAAACTCTGGACCCGCCTGCGCCAGGACATGCCGAGCAATCTCTGCGACAACTGAGCCTGTTCTGATGCAAGAAAAACGCGCCGATTGGCGCGTTTTTTTATGGCTGCAAGGTGAGGGGATCAGACCGGCTTCTTCTCCGGACAGCGCCCTATGATGTCGGGAGGCAGTTCGCCATTGTCCTGCTCCAGTATCACGTCGAAGCCCCACAGCTGGTGCAGATGCTTGAGCACCTCGTGACGGGAGTCACCCAGCGGGATCCGGTTGTGTGGCACATAGCGCAGGGTGAGGGAGCGATCCCCCTTCACCGCCACGTTGTAGACCTGGATGTTGGGCTCCAGATTGCTCAGGTTGTACTGGGCTGACAGGGTATTGCGCACCTGACGATAGCCTTCGTCATTGTGGATGGCCGAGACCTTCAGGTAGTTCTTCAGATCGTCGTCATCGATGGCGAACAGCTTCATGTCGCGCATCACCTTGGGACTCAGGAACTGGCTGATGAAGCTCTCGTCCTTGAAGTTCTGCATGGCGAAATGCAGCGTCTCTACCCAGTTGCTGCCGGCGTAGTCGGGGAACCAGTATCTGTCCTCCTCGGTCGGGTGCTCGCAGATGCGGCGCAGATCGGTGAACATGGCAAAACCGAGGGCGTAGGGGTTGATCCCCGAGTAGTAGCGACTGTTGTAGGGGGGCTGATAGACCACGTTGGTGTGGCTGTGCAGCACCTCGATCATGAAGCGATCGCTTATCTTGCCCTCATCATAGAGGTGGTTGAGGATGGTGTAGTGCCAGAAGGTGGCCCACCCTTCGTTCATTACCTGGGTCTGTTTCTGCGGGTAGAAGTACTGGCTGATCTTGCGCACGATGCGCACTATCTCGCGCTGCCAGGGCTCCAGCAGGGGGGCATTCTTCTCGATGAAATAGAGAATGTTCTCCTGTGGCTCGGCCGGATAGCGTCTGTCTTCCACCCCGGAGGCCTTGTGCTGTTTGGGCAGGGTGCGCCACAGCTCGTTGACCTGGGTCTGCAGATAGTCTTCCCGTGCCTTCTGGCGTCGCTTCTCTTCGGCCATGGAGATCTTTTGAGGCCGCTTGTAACGATCCACCCCGAAGTTCATCAGTGCATGGCAGGAGTCGAGCAGTTTCTCCACCGCGTCGATGCCGTGCTTCTCTTCACATTCGGTGATGTAGTTCTTGGCAAACAGCAGATAGTCGATGATGGAAGAGGCATCGGTCCAGGCCTTGAACAGGTAGTTGTTCTTGAAGAAGGAGTTGTGGCCGTAGCAGGCGTGGGCCATCACCAGGGCCTGCATCGGCATGGTGTTCTCCTCCATCAGATAGGCGATGCAGGGATCCGAGTTGATGACGATCTCGTAGGCCAGCCCCATCTGGCCACGCTTGTAGTTGCGCTCGGTGTGGATGAAGCGCTTGCCGAATGACCAGTGCTGATAACCGATGGGCATGCCGACGCTGGAGTAGGCATCCATCATCTGCTCCGCCGTGATCACCTCTATCTGGTTGGGGTAGGTGTCCAGTCGATAGAATTTGGCGACCCGGGCTATTTCTTGATGGTAAATGTCCAGCAGGTCGAAGTTCCAGTCCGGGCCATCGTCCAGCGGCGCTACTTTTCTTGCGGTTTCTACCATATGACCTCCCTCAAGCCGCTTGCTTCTTGAACAGCTCCCGGAATACCGGATAGATATCCTCGACCTTGCGAATATGCTCCATCGCGAAGTGGGGGAACTGGCTGGCGACCGACTCATACTCGTGCCACAGGGTCTGGTGAGCACGGGTGGTGATCTCGATGTAGGAGTAGTACCGCACCCGCGGCATGATGTCCCGCACCAAGATCTCCCGGCACTGCGGCGAGTCGTCGGCCCAGTTGTCACCATCTGACGCCTGTGCCGCGTAGATGTTCCACTGGTTGGCGGGGTAACGTTCGTTGATGATGTCGTTCATCATCTTGAGCGCACTGGAGACGATGGTGCCGCCCGTCTCCTGGGAGTAGAAAAATTCGTGCTCGTCCACTTCCTTGGCCTGGGTGTGGTGACGGATGTAGACCACTTCGACGTTCTTGTAGGTCCGGCTCAGGAACAGATAGAGCAGGATATAGAAACGCTTGGCCATCTCCTTGGTGGCCTGATCCATGGAGCCTGACACGTCCATCAGGCAGAACATCACCGCCTGGCTGGAAGGCACGGGCCGTTTGACGAAGTTGTTGAACTTGAGATCGAAGGTGTCGATAAAGGGCACCGCATCGATCCGTCTCTTCAGCTCGCGGATCTCTTTTTCGAGCTGGGCCATCTCCGCAAAGTGTTCGGTGGGATCGGCGGCCAACAGGGCGAGACGATCCTCCAGTTCGTGCAGTTGGCGTTTCTTGCCTGCCTGCAGCGCCATGCGGCGGGCCAGCGAGTTTTGCAGTGAACGCACCACGTTGATGTTGGCGGGCACCCCGTTGGAGGTGTAACCCGCCCGGTAGGTTTTGACTTCCATCAGCTGATTGAGCTGGGTCTTTTGCAGCCTCGGCAGTTCCAGATCTTCAAACAGCAGGTCCAGATACTCATCCTTGGAGATCTGGAAGACGAAGTCGTCCGCCCCCTCTCCCTGATTGGAAGCCTGCCCCTCGCCGGAGCCCTGACCGCCACCTCCTCCCTTGGGGCGGTCAATCTTGTCGCCGGAGACGAATTGATCGTTGCCGGGGTGCACCATCTCCCGTTTACCGCCTTGCCCCTGATGGAAATGGGGCTCGCCGATGTCCTTGGTCGGGATGCTGATGCTCTCGCCGGTATCCACGTCCTGAATGCTGCGCTTGGAGACAGCATCAGAGACCGCTTGTTTGATCTGCTTCTTGTAGCGGCGGATGAAGCGCTGCCGATTGACAGCGCTTTTGTTTTTGCCGTTGAGCCTGCGGTCGATAAAATGCGCCATAACTCCCCCTTGAACAGTCAGGGTCAGGATGACTTGCGTACCCTGAGATACCACTCGGAGAGCAGACGCACCTGTTTGCGGGTGTAGCCTTTCTCCATCATCCGTTCGACAAAGTTATCGTGCTTCTTCTGCTCCTCGGCCGAGGTTTTGCTGTTGAAGGAGATAACCGGCAGCAGCTCTTCCGTGTTGGAGAACATCTTCTTCTCGATCACGGTGCGCAGCTTCTCGTAACTGGTCCAGTTGGGGTTACGGCCTGCATTGTTGGCGCGGGCACGCAGCACGAAGTTGACGATTTCGTTGCGGAAATCCTTCGGGTTGCTGATCCCGGCGGGTTTTTCAATTTTCTCCAGCTCGCTGTTGAGGGAGGCGCGGTCAAACAGCTGGCCGGTCTCGGGGTCACGGTACTCCTGATCCTGGATCCAGAAATCGGCGTAGGTGACGTAGCGATCGAAGATGTTCTGACCGTACTCGGAGTAGGACTCGAGGTAGGCGGTCTGGATCTCCTTGCCGATGAACTCCACGTAGCGCGGGGTCAGATAGCCCTTGATGAATTCAAGGTAGCGGTCGTGCAGCTCCTGCGGGAACTGCTCGCGCTCGATCTGCTGTTCCAGCACATAGAAGAGGTGTACCGGGTTGGCCGCCACTTCCGCGTGATCGAAGTTGAAGACGCGGGAGAGGATCTTGAACGCAAAGCGGGTGGAGAGGCCATTCATCCCCTCGTCGACGCCGGCGTAATCGCGGTACTCCTGATAACTCTTCGCCTTGGGATCTGTATCTTTGAGACTCTCGCCATCATAGACCCGCATCTTGGAGTAGATGCTGGAGTTTTCCGGCTCCTTGAGGCGCGACAGCACGGAGAACTGACCCAGCAGCTCCAGAGTCCCCGGGGCACACTTGGCATCGGTCAGCTCACTGTTGACCAGCAGCTTCTCGTAGATCTTCACCTCTTCCGACACCCGCAGGCAGTAAGGCACCTTGACGATGTAGACCCGGTCGAGGAACGCCTCGTTGTTCTTGTTGTTGCGGAACTGCTGCCACTCGGATTCGTTGGAGTGAGCCAGCAGGATTCCGTCGAAGGGGAGGGCGGAGAGCCCCTCGGTCCCGTTGTAGTTCCCCTCCTGGGTGGCGGTCAGCAGCGGGTGCAGCACCTTGATGGGCGCCTTGAACATCTCGACGAACTCCATGATCCCCTGGTTCGCCTTGCACAGCGCGCCCGAGTAGGAGTAAGCGTCGGCGTCATCCTGGGCGAAGTGCTCCAGCATGCGGATGTCCACCTTGCCGACCAGGGAGGAGATGTCCTGGTTGTTGTCATCGCCCGGTTCTGTCTTGGCGATGGCAATCTGGTCGAGGATGGAGGGGTTGACCTTCTCCACCTTGAACTTGGTGATGTCGCCACCAAACTCGTGCAGCCGCTTGGCGACCCAGGGGGACATGATAGGGCGCAGGTAGCGGCGCGGGATGCCGTACTCTTTTTCCAGCAGCTCGCCATCTTCTTCAATGTCGAACAGGCAGAAGGGGTGATCGTTGACCGGTGACCCCTTGATGCGATAGATAGGCACCTTCTGCATCAGGGATTTGAGTTTTTCTGCCAGCGAGGATTTACCACCGCCGACCGGGCCCAGCAGATAGAGGATCTGTTTCTTCTCTTCCAGCCCCTGGGCGGAGTGTTTGAGATAGGAGACGATCTGTTCGATGGCCTCTTCCATGCCGTAGAAGTCTTTGAAGGCGGGATAGCGTGCCACGACGCGGTTGGAAAAAAGACGACTGAGTCTGGGATTGGCAGAGGTGTCGACCATCTCAGGCTCACCGATGGCGGTCAGCAGACGTTCGGCGGCGGAGGCGTAGCAGGACTTGTCCTGCTTACACATATCCAGGAACTCCTGGATGCTGTATTCCTCTTCCCTGGCTTTCTCATATCGCTGTTGATAATGCTCGAAGATGCCCATAACTTTGCCCTCGTTATAGTCGCTTACCCTGAAAAGAGTGGATCACTACTTTTGTTCTGTTTACCTCATTAAGCCTAGTCAACAGCCCCCAGTAATCCATCACCAACTATTGGTTTAAATTTGCAAGGGTACTTCCCGACCCGATGCGGGAAGGCGCAATCAGTGACACACCTATGTTACTGACTGTTAAATTATTTTTGCCATGATAGTGAGGCAAATGTCAAAGACATAAAAAATAAATGTTTGTCAAAAAATGGAAACTGCACCGCATTGTTCCTGGCCGGCTGCCGCAAGCGCAGTCAGGGCAAGGGGGAGCGCGCCACGCAGCAGAAATGGCATTACGTTTACGTGCACGTAAAGTTAATTGTTTGGTGTTTTAGCTCTAATTTTTACATTGACGCTACATTGCGACTGCTCTAGATTGGCCCTGTGTCGGGCAGTCAGCGCTTTAGCAAGAGAGTGGCTGGTTGCAGATACAAAGCTCTGTTTAAGCACGTTTCCGTTGGCTTGACCCTCGCAAATGCGAGGGTCTTATTTTTTCAGCGCAATCGACGCTGTCTGGTGAGCTAGTGATCGTGGTGGCGCGGATAAATGCGGGAAACCGCCGCCAGGACGTCGGCGAAGGGGTGGGATGCCAGCTGGCCAAATCCGGCCAGGCTTTTCGCCTTGACCCGGGTGGTGAGTGGCGTGGCGATGCCGCACAGAAAACGGGTCAGGACGCGCGGATGCCGGGTGTGACACAGGGCCACCAGGGGATCGCACCAGGCTTTTAGTCCCTGTTCATTGGGCTGTGTCCGGTCGGGCAAGGGAGGGAGCTCTGCCACCTCGCCCCGACAGACAGAGCAGTGCCCGCAATGAGTAGGTGCTGCCTGATCGGCAAAGTAGCGTGCCAGTTCATGGCTCAGGCAACTGCTTGAGGTGAAGAAACACAGCAATGCCTGCAGACGGGCCAGCTCGCTGTGTTCCTTCTTTTCAAACAAGTTGTGCAGCTGATCGGCCAGGGTAGTTACGTCAATCTCCTGGCGCAGCACCCGGTAAACCTCGGTCATCTGCTTGCTTTCCAGTTCGATCCAGCCCTGCTGCTGCAGGTAGTCCAAGGCCGCCGCCGCGCGGTGCCGCTCCCCCTGATAGCCTTGCCAGAGCGCATCGAAGTCCATGGTGCACCAGCTACGGGCCTGCGGGGCGCAGGCGAACAGCTGCTCCAGGAACAGGCGTCGCTCCGGATTGAAGCGGGCCAGGATCTCCGCTTTCTCCAGCACGAACTTGAAACGGTACTCGGCAAAGTAGCTGTAGGCCGGGGCTATGATGCCCGCCATCTCCAGATAGACCAGCAGGGTCTTGAGAGGCAGTTGGCGGATGTTGGTCTCATTGGACAGACGCAGCAGGCTGAATTCCCACTCGCTGCCGCTTTGCAGCAGGATCTCGAGCAGCGCGACGATGGCCGAGCGATCCGGAGTGTCGCCATAGACGAAATTCTCCAGCACCGGCAACTGGCTGCGATTGGCCAGCACGATGCAGCGGGAAGGCTGGCCGTCGCGGCCGGCACGGCCTATCTCCTGGCTGTAGTTTTCGATGGACTTGGGCAGATCGTAATGGATCACCCGGCGAATATCGGCCTTGTCGATGCCCATGCCAAAGGCGATGGTGGCCACGATGCAATCCAGCTTGCCGGTCATGAAGTCGTGCTGGATCTGGCTGCGCAAGGTGGCGTCGAGCCCGGCATGATAGGCTCTGGCCCTGATCCCGCGCTGCTGCAACTGGGCGGCACAGGCTTCGGCGGTGTGTTGCAGGGTGACGTAGATGATGGTGGGGGCGGCGGGATCGCGCGCCAGTTCCCCATGCAGCCAGCCATCGCGCGCCTCGGTGGGCAGGGGGACGACGGCCAGGTCCAGGTTGGCGCGATAAAAGCCGGTGACGATGAGTCCGTCATCCTCGATGTCGAATTTGGCCTGCATGTCGGCCATCACGGCCGGGGTGGCGGTGGCCGTCAGCAGCAGCACCTGGGGAATGGCCAGTTCACGGCGATAGTCAGGCAGCTTGAGGTAGTCGGGGCGAAAGTTGTGGCCCCATTCCGAAATACAGTGGGCCTCGTCCACCACCAGCATTGACAGCGGCACCTGCTGGATGAAGCGACGAAAGCGCTCGTTCTTGAGGCGCTCCACCGAGATCATCAGGATCTTGAGCTGGCCGTCGTTGGCCTGCTGCATCACCCGGCGGCTCTCCTCCGCAGTCAGGCTGGAGTCGAGGGTGGCGGCGGCGATCCCCTTGCTGCGCAAAAAGGCGAGCTGATCGTGCATCAGTGCGATCAGGGGGGAGATCACCAGGGTCAGGTGGGGCAGGGCCAGTGCCGGCAACTGATAGCAGAGGGATTTGCCGGAGCCGGTGGGGAAGATGGCGGCGGCGTTCTTGCCCGCCAGTAGCCGGCTGATCACCTCTTCCTGTCCCGGCCTCAACCGATCGAAGCCAAAGTGACGGGTCAACAGGGATGAGATCATGGCAAAGGCTCCGCGGCAAAACCGTCATGATACCACCGCCGGGTGGAGGCTGGAGGGCAATCGGGGGGGAAAATGGCATCCATTTGAGCGTTGTTGATATTGTGTTATCTCGGTGTTGTAGATTTTTTGTGAGGCGAAGCGGATATTTTTCAGTGATTCTGTGGAAAAAAGCGGCTGCAGATGGGATATTCCTTGTCCGCAACCCCGTGTGTTTCCGGACAGGCTCGACAGAAGGCTTGCCGGGGCAGACGACGCCAGCCCGTGACATGGGTGTCGCCTGGTGTAGCGGTTGCCAACAGGACTAATGATTCACGCACTTAGGTGCTCAGGGACTATTTGATGACACAACAACACCCCCTCATAAGACTGGTCAACAGCACCAGCCTGGTTAGCCAGATCCTGGTCGGTCTGGTCTTCGGTATCCTCCTTGCCATGTTCATGCCGGAATGGGCCAAAGCGGCGGGTCTGCTCGGCAGCCTGTTCGTCGGCGCCTTGAAGGCGGTGGCGCCGCTGCTGGTCTTCGTACTGGTGATGGCGGCGATCATCGGCCACAAGCAGGGTCAAAAAACCAACATGAAGCCGATCCTGCTGCTCTATCTGCTGGGAACTTTCCTGGCGGCTGCGGTGGCCGTGGTTGCAAGCTTCCTGTTCCCCACCAACCTGCACCTGGTGGCGAACAGTGCCGAGATCACCCCGCCGGGCGGCATCACCGAGGTACTGCAGACCCTGCTGTTCAACGTGGTGACCAACCCGGTCAAGGCGCTGCTGGACGCCAACTACATCGGCATTCTGGCCTGGGCCATCGGCCTTGGCATCGCCATGCGCCACGCCAGCGAAGGGACCAAAGCGGTGATCACCGACCTGTCCCACGGCGTCTCCACCATTGTGAAAGCGGTGATCCGCTGCGCACCGCTCGGCATTCTGGGTCTGGTAGCCTCCACCCTGGCGGAAACCGGTTTTGAGGCCCTGTTTGGCTATGCCCAACTGCTGGTGGTGCTGATCGGCTGCATGCTGTTCATCGCCTTCGTGGTCAACCCGCTCATCGTGTTCTGGAAGATCCGCCGCAACCCCTATCCGCTGGTGCTGACCTGCCTGAAAGAGAGCGGCGTCACCGCCTTCTTCACCCGCAGCTCAGCCGCCAACATTCCGGTCAACATGACGCTGTGCGAAAAACTGCGTCTGCCGGAGGATACCTACGCGGTCTCCATCCCGCTGGGGGCCACCATCAACATGGCCGGTGCGGCCATCACCATTACCGTGCTCTCCATGGCGGCGGTCCACACCCTGGGGATGGACGTGGATCCGGCGACGGCCATTCTGCTCTCCGTGGTTGCGACCGTCAGTGCCTGCGGCGCCTCCGGTGTGGCCGGCGGCTCCCTGCTGCTGATCCCGCTGGCATGCAGCCTGTTTGGCATCAGCAACGACATCGCCATGCAGGTGGTGGCGGTCGGCTTCATCATCGGCGTGCTGCAGGACTCCGCAGAGACGGCCCTCAACAGCTCCACCGACGTGCTGTTCACCGCCGCGGCCTGCATGGCCGAAGATGAGACCCTGCTGGACATCTCGCCGGTGCCCAACAGCGAAGCCTGATAGCCGTATCTTCGCATCACAACGACAACGCCCTCATTTGAGGGCGTTTTTTTATTGCTGTTAGGATGGGGCGGGTAGCTGTCGTGACTCCTGGCAACTCTCCCGGCAAGCAGAGAAGAAGGCTTCACGACCAGAAACCCGGTAGCCGTCACTGGGTCGGGATGGAGGGGGGGCGAGCGTGGAAGAGAGAGGGCTTTGCCGTCTCGGGTGAGTTGATCGGCTTGACGGCGGCTCGATACACCATCTCGAGCAGGGTGGGTCGTCAGAGCGAAAACGTGAGCAGGCATGGCCGGATTGTTGTGGCTGGCTTGCCAGCTAACTCGCTCTCAAGGGGGCCTCTCTTTTTGCCTCGCGAAGATCTGCAATCAGCCCTGCACCATAAAAAAATGCCAGCCGGTTACCCGGCTGGCATTGTTGCTGGTCTCTGACCGCGTCAGCCGATCAGCTGGTAAAGGATGGCGGAGATGGCAGTCATCCCCATCAGGGCCACGAAGGCATTGCTGATGTGGCCCTGATACTTCGCCATGGCCGGCACGCGCTTGATGGCGTACATCGGCATGATGAACAGGATGGTGGCGATGATGGGACCGCCCATCGACTCGATCATGCCGAGGATGGAGGGGTTGATCACCGCGGTGCCCCACAGGGTCAGGATGAAGAAGGCGATGATGAAGATCTCGACCTTCTTGTGGTTCGGCTCCTTGCCGGACTTGCGCAGGTTCTGGACGATCATCCCCTTCAGGCCTTCACGGGCACCCAGGTAGTGGCCGAAGAAGGAGGAGACGATGGCCACGAACGCCACCAGCGGACCGAAGTAAGAGATGATGGGGCTTGAGTGCTGGTTGGCCAGGTAGGAGAGCACGGCAATGTTCTGGGACTTGGCCTCGGCCAGCTGTGCCGGGGTCAGGCTCATCACGCAGGAGAAGACGAAGAACATCACGAAACCGAGCAGGATGGTCGCGGTGCGCTTGAGGATGGCGTCAGACTTCTCGACCGCCTGCTCGCCGTGATCGCGGCGCTGGGCCAGGGAGAAGCTGGAGATCGCCGGGCTGTGGTTGAAGGAGAACACCAGCACCGGGATGGTCAGCCACAGGGTGATGGCAAAGTCCTTGCCGGACGGCACCTGGGAGAGGGCGGCACCGGTCCAGTCCGGGATCAGGTAGAAGGAGATCCCCACCAGGATGGCAATGAGCGGGTAGACCAGGAACTCGGTCACTTTGAGCATCAGCTTCTCGCCAGCCAGCATCACCGACATCATGCCCATGATCAGCACGATGGAGAGGATCCAGCGCGGCGGCGCCGTCATCTGCAGCTGGTTGACCATGAAGCTTTCCACAGTATTGGTGATGCCCACCCCGTAGATCAGCACGATGGGGTAGATGGCGAAGAAGTAGAGCAGGGTGATTAATTTGCCGGCACCCACGCCGAAGTGCTCTTCCACCACTTCCGTGATGTCTGCATTGGGTTTGCTTGACGAGAGCACGAAGCGGGCGAGGCCGCGGTGTGCCAGATAGGTCATGGGGCCGACCAGCAGCGCCATGACCACCAGCGGCCAGAAGCCGCCCATGCCGGCGTTGATGGGCAGGAACAGGATGCCGGCGCCGACGGCGGTGCCGAACAGGCTGATTACCCAGCGAGTGTCTTGTTTGGTCCAACCACGCGATTGGACTGAGCGGGTTCCTTGCTCCTGTGAGGTCGCAACATCCTGTGCGCCGGTGACAGTATTAGACATGTGTCTCACCCCTGAATTGTGGTTTTTATAGGATCGGCGCAAGGATACGGGTTTTTTAATCAAAAATGTTGATCAAATTCACCTTTATGGGACTGAAAACCGCACTCTTTTATGGAAATGTGATCGAAAGAAGAATTAATCAATTATTTTTTATAAAACACCACGTTATTTTAGTGTTAACGCATGAATATTGCACAGGTGTTTGTTGGTAATATGTTATATGGAGAGTTGCCGTGACAGCTGGCGGATCATGCTGGCGGTTGCACCCCAGATAAAATGATCCTGCCAGGGGATCCAATAGATGGTATGCAGGTGATCGGCTCTGGGAATGGTCAGGGCGATATGGTGGCGCGGATCCAGCAGGTGGTTGAGCGGCACTTCGAAGGCCTGGTCGACCTCGTCCCGGCTCAGGGTGAGCTGATAGTCGGCCGCCACCAGTCCCAGCACCGGCAGCACGTCATATTGCGAGACGGTGTTGAGGGGAGCGAGGGTGCCAAGCACCTCTATTTGGGCCGGAACTATGCCCAGCTCTTCCTGGGTTTCCCGCAGCGCCGTGTGGATCAGGTCCCGGTCGTCGGGATCCTGCCTGCCACCGGGGAAGCTTATCTGTCCCGCGTGGTGGCGCAGGTGCGGACTGCGCCGGGTCAGCAGCAATTGCAGGCCGTCGGCCCGTTCAACCAGCGGCAGCAGCACGGCGGCGGGCTTGAGCCCGGCCACCGTCAGCCGGTGGGCGGGGGCGGGGCGTTGCAACAAAAAGCGGGTCAGCAGTTCGGCTCGTTCCATCTCGATTCTTCTTCACTCCTTCAAGTCGCTGAGATCATTTTGTCAGGTTTTCAACGCAGTGCGTCCAGCAGCGGCAGGATGCGGGCCACCTTGTCATAGGTTTCCTGATATTCGTCGTCCACGTCGGAGTCGGCGATGACGCCACCGCCAGCCCAGCAGTGGAGTTGGCCCTGTGCGGCGATCAGGGTGCGGATGCAGATGCTGGTGTCCATCCGGCCATGCTGGCTGAGGTAGCCGATGCTGCCGCAGTAGGCGTTGCGCCGCTGGGGCTCCAGCTCCTCGATGATCTCCATGGCCCGGATCTTGGGGGCGCCTGTGATGGAGCCACCGGGGAAGCAGGCGCGCAGCAGATCCACGCCCTGCCAGCGGGCATCCAGTTCGCCGTGAATGGTGGAGACCAGGTGGTGCACCGCCGGGAAGGATTCCACCGCAAACAGGCTGGGCACGCTGACCGAACCGGGCCGGCTCACCCGGCCGATGTCGTTGCGCAGCAGATCCACGATCATCAGATTTTCCGATCTGTCCTTGTCGGCCTCCGCCAGCTCGCGGGCACTGGCTTGATCCAGCGCAGGGTCGGTCAGCCGCGGGCGAGTGCCCTTGATGGGCTTGGTCTCGATGTGGCGCTGGTCGAGCAGCAGGAAACGCTCGGGGGAGAGGCTCAGGATGGCCCCTTGCGGCAAGCGCAGGAAGGCCGAGAAGGGGGCGCGGTTGGCCCGTGACAACGCCTGGTAAGCCTGCCACTCGTCACCTCGATAGGGGGCGCTGAAACGCTGGGTCAGGTTGATTTGATAGCAATCCCCTGCCGCCAGATAGGCCTGCACCCGGGCAAATTTGTCGCCATATTCGGCGCGGCTCATGTTGCTGCGCCAAGCGCCTGCAAGAGCGAAGGGGTCTGCGGCAAGCTCGTGTTGTGCCTCCAGCCACTGCAGCCGGCGGGCAAGGCCGGCCTCGTCGCCCCAGTGCACCAGCTGCCATTTGCCCGTTGCCACCTCTCGCAGCAGGGCCCAGTCATAGATGCCGACCGCCATGTCTGGGATGGTGACGTCGCGGGCGGCCAGGTTAGGCAGACGCTCGAAGCGGCGACCCAGATCATAGCCAAACAGGCCGAGCGCCCCGCCGATGAAGGGCAGGGGGGGCGCTTGAGTGGTGATCTCTCCCAGCAGATCGCGTTGGCACCGGGCCAGCAGGGTCAGCGGATCATCTTCACTGGACTCGTGTTGCTCTCCCTGCTCGATGCGGGTCAGCGCCCCGTCGGTCTGCAGGGTGGCCAGCGGATCGGCGGTGATGATATCGAAGCGGTTATCCGCACCCAGCGGGCCGGCGGATCCCAGCAACATGGCCCAGGGCAGGTGGTGAAGGCGGGCGAACAGCGCATGGAGCGCCATCTGGTGTTCAAAATGGTGGATATGCAGCGTTGGTTTCATTTTTTGTTACACAGGCAACAGTTTGCAGCCTGCTCCCTAGCCGGTACGGGGGTGGCAAGCGTATCATAGGCGTCGGAATTTTTAGAAAAAACGCGCCGTTGTCTTATCGGGCAGACAGGCAGACCGCCTGGCACCACCCCACCGAAGCACGGCTCATATGGAAGCCCTTGCTCCAACCAACACGGGAGACAAGGACCAGTGAGGATGATATGAGCATCATTAAAAAACAGGATTTTATCGATTCCATCGCCGACGCCCTGCAGTACATCTCCTACTACCACCCCCTTGATTTCGTGCATGCCGCCAAGGCCGCCTATGACCGGGAGATCAACCCGGCCGCCAAGGATGCCCTGGCCCAGATCCTGATCAACTCCCGCATGTCTGCCGAAGGCCATCGTCCGCTCTGCCAGGATACCGGCATCGTCACCTGCTTCGTCAAGATCGGCATGCAGGTGCAGTGGGACAGCGACATGACGGTGCAGGAGATGGTGGATGAAGGGACGCGCCGCGCCTACACCAATCCGGACAACCCGCTGCGAGCCTCCGTGCTGGCTGACCCCGCCGGCAGCCGCAAGAACACCAAAGACAACGCCCCGGCCGTGGTGCACATCGACATGATCCCGGGCAACAAGGTGGAAGTGAGCATCGCGGCCAAGGGCGGCGGCTCCGAGAACAAATCCAAGATGGTGATGCTCAACCCCTCCGACGACGTCGTCGAGTGGGTGCTCAAGACAGTGCCGACCATGGGGGCCGGCTGGTGTCCGCCCGGCATGCTGGGCATCGGCATCGGCGGTACTGCCGAAAAAGCGGCGGTGCTGGCCAAAGAGGCCCTGATGGAGCACATCGACATTCAGGAGCTGATCGCTCGTGGTCCCGAGACCACAGAGGAGAAGCTGCGGGTCGAGCTCTACGACAAGGTCAACAAGCTCGGCATCGGTGCCCAGGGCCTCGGCGGCCTCACGACCGTGCTGGACGTGAAGGTGAAGTCCGCCCCGACCCATGCCGCCTCCAAGCCGGTGGTGATGATCCCCAACTGCGCGGCTACCCGCCATGTCCACTTCGAGCTGGATGGTTCCGGCCCGGCCGAGCTGACCCCGCCGAAACTGGAAGATTGGCCGGAGATCACCCGCTCGGCCGGCGGCAACGTGCGCCGGGTCAATGTCGACGGCATCACCAAGGCAGAGCTCGCTAGCTGGAAGAGCGGAGATACCGTGCTGCTCTCCGGCAAGATCCTCACCGGTCGCGATGCCGCTCACAAGCGCATAGCCGACATGCTGAAAAAAGGTGAGGGGCTGCCGGAAGGGGTCGATTTCACCAACCGCTTCATCTATTACGTGGGGCCGGTCGATGCCGTGCGTGACGAAGTGGTCGGTCCGGCCGGCCCGACGACTTCCACCCGGATGGACAAGTTCACCGACATGATGCTGGGGGAAACCGGCCTCATCGGCATGATCGGTAAATCCGAGCGAGGCCCCAAGACGGTCGAGAGCATCAAGCAGCACCAGGCCGTCTATCTGATGGCCGTCGGTGGTGCCGCCTATCTGGTGGCCAAGGCCATCAAGAAGGCGCGGGTGGTGGCCTTCGCCGATCTGGGCATGGAAGCCATCTATGAGTTCGAAGTCGAGGACATGCCGGTAACCGTGGCGGTCGACTCCCAGGGCAACAATATCCACGAGACCGGGCCGGCCTACTGGTCTGCCAAGATTGCCGAGCTCGATGGCAAGCTGGCGTGAGTTGAAGATGCCTGAGGGCTGTTCACCTGCGGTATGGAGCCGGGTCATTATGCCCTGAGTGCACGGGCGCGATGCGCGACTGCCATGGATGTGGCCGTCATGCAGCCTCAGCCATAACAAACAAAACGAAGGCGACCCCAGGGTCGCCTTTTCTTGTCGTCTGCGTGTCAGTCGTGCGAATTTGAACTGCCAACTGCCAACTGCCAACTGCCAACTGCCAACTGCCAACTGACGCTCTCTGTGCGTGGCGCACAAGGCTGTCAACGCTGGATCCCACGTCCGCCAGTTGGCTGGCGCCTCTTCACCCTTGCCACTGTTGTCTGGTAGCAAGGGCTCTTTTTACTCTGTGATTGGCAAACGATTCATCACCCAATTCAAAAACCGCTGTCAAATCAACCTAACCGCATGTCTTCTCACGCGATTGGGTGGATCAGTGATTGAGATAAACATCCTGTCCGCCATAGACCAGCGAGCCACCATGAGCGGGAGAGGAGGCGACTGGCTCGAAGAAACGGGTCAATACGCCACAGCGTTGCCCCAACGTGTTCAGCTTGGCCCGATCCAGCGTGACCTGTTCCGGCAGCCAGGTCAGCACGGCGGCGCAGCGGCCGTTGCCCAGACTCTGCTCCAGCGTGGATTGCCAATTCTTGATCTTGGGGCTGTGTACCACCAGTACCCGAGCCGGATTGATCCCCTGTGCCTGCAACTGCTTGGCCACGGGCAGACCGGGTGGCGCAATGAGCAGGATCCAGCCCGTGTCACCCTGGCTCAAGCGCACCAGCTCATCGAGCAGCGGCGGCTCCCGGGTGAGGCTCGCAGAGTGGCGATATTCGTCCTGCTTGCCCTGATGGCGAGTGGGCCAGGGGGTGCTCATGCTGGCGACGGAGACAAGGGTGTGGCTCATGGGCTGGCTCATATGTTTTCCTGTATGAATAACCATGCTGTATGCGCATACAGTAGTTGTTGTTCGCAGTAGTGACAAGCCGTTTGTGGCCAAAAATGTGATCTGAACGGTAATGAAAGAAGTTAACTAATTGATTTTAAAATATATAAACTTCAATCTTGAGGTGGGTGTTTTTCAGGCTATGGACAAAGCGGGCAGGGGCGCCCATGGTTATACAGTATGTCCTGTACAGAGGAGAGATGAGGATGGACGTCAGCACCTTGCAACGACTGGATGCCAATATCCTGCTCGGGATCATCAATGAGAAGCTGCGCCTGGAGTGCGACGGGCTGGAGGAATTGCTGGCCTATTACGACATGACGGAAGACCAGCTTGCCACCCGCCTGTTGCAGATTGGCTACCACTACGATCCCATGAGCAACCAGTTCAAGGCTCACGGTTGATCGGCGAACACTCCCCGAATGGCACTGTTCTATTTTTTCATGAATGGCGCACATTGAAATCGTTTTCAATGTGCGCTGAATTTTCAGTTATTTTCATGGATTTTCAGCGCTTGGCAATCGTTGAAAACCTATTCATGAATTTATATTTGCGATATAGACTTAAGGTTTTGATTTTAAAGGAAATGATGGGTTTGTATTTGCAGGTTTCAGGAAAGGGTTTTCAAACTTGAACTGTCATTTTTATACGTTAAAGTGTGACTTGCGTTAACTTTTCAAGCTGCGGCTTTAGCTAGTATGCCCACGCCGGAACATATTCTCAGATAACAACAGCACCGGTCCCTGATGGGATAACAATTTATTATTCTGTAACGAAGGAAATGGTTTATGGCTACCAAGAAGAAGACAGACCAGGATCTCCAACTGGATAAAGATCAGCTCAAGGCGAGTATCGTGCGTCACCTGCGTTCTACCTTGGGTACAAGCGAACAGAAAGCCTCGCCAGAAGCGTGGTGGAAAGCGACCGCAGCCGCCGTCAACGAACAGGTGTACGAGCGCCTTACCCGCACTCAGCAGACTCACTTCAAGAAAGATACTCGTGCAATTCACTATCTCTCTGCTGAATTCCTGATGGGGCGCCTGACCTCCAACAACCTGCACAACCTCTCCCTGTACAAGATTTGCGAAGAGGCGTTGGGCGAACTCGGTCTGGAACTGACCGATCTGTGTGAACAAGAGCCCGACATGGCACTCGGCAACGGCGGCCTGGGCCGTCTGGCCGCCTGCTTCATCGATTCGCTGGCGACCCTGAACTACCCGGCGGTCGGCTATGGCATCCACTACGAGCACGGTCTGTTCCGTCAGGAAATTCAGGATGGCCGTCAGATTGAGCGTCCGGACTCCTGGCGCGAATATGGCAACCCTTGGGAGATCTGCCGCCCGGAATCGGTGCAGGAGATCCCGCTCTACGGTTACGTGGAGACCGTCTTTGGTGACAACGGCGGCCTCAAGAAGGTGTGGCACGCCGGTCGCAAGATCAAAGGGGTGCCCTGGGATATTCCGGTAGTCGGTTTTGGCGGTCATACCGTCAACATCCTGCGCCTGTGGGAGTCTCGCGCCTCCGAGTTTTTTGACTGGGACGTGTTCAACGCTGGTGGTTATATCGACTCCCAGGCGGAAAAAGCCCAGGCCGAGACCATCTCCAAGGTGCTCTATCCGAACGACGAGACCGACGCGGGCAAAGAGCTGCGCCTGATCCAGCAGTACTTCTTCTGTGCCTGCTCCATCAAGGACATCATGCGTCGCTACAAGCGGGTGCATGGCGCCGATTTCAGCAACTTTGCCGCCCAGATCGCCATTCAGCTCAACGATACCCACCCCACCGTCGCCATCCCCGAACTGATGCGGGTGCTGGTGGACGAAGAGGGGCTGACCTGGGAAGCGGCCTGGGCCATCAGCTACCAGGTGTTCTCCTACACCAACCACACCCTGCTGCCGGAAGCGCTGGAGAAGTGGTCGGTCAGCCTGTTCGAGAAGGTGCTGCCGCGCCATCTGGAAATCATTTACGAAATCAACGCCCGTTTCCTGGGCGAGCTGGTGGAGCCCAAGTGGCCGGGCAACGACGCCATCAAGGCCAAGCTCTCCATTATCGAAGAGGGAGCGGTGCGCAAGGTGCGTATGGGCAACCTGTGTGTCATCGGCTCCTCCAAGGTGAACGGCGTGGCCGAGATCCACTCCAAGCTGGTGAAGGAAGATCTCTTCCCCGAGTATGCCGAGCTGTGGCCCGAGAAGATGTGCAACGTCACCAACGGCGTGACCCCGCGTCGCTGGCTGCTGGCCTGCAACCCGGAACTGGCCGAGCTCTACAACGAAGTGGTGGGCAAGGAGTGGCCGCTGCAACTGGACAAGCTGCGCAGCGTCACCAAGTTTGCCGACGACAAGGCCTTCCAGAAGCAGTTCATGACCATCAAGCGCCACAACAAGGAGAAGCTGGTTAAGGTCATCAAGGCGGAAACCGGTATCGAGGTCAGTGCCGAGGCGATCTTCGACGTCCAGATCAAGCGTCTGCACGAGTACAAGCGCCAGCAACTGAACCTCATCCACATCATGGCGCTCTATCGTCGTCTGCTGGCCAACCCCGACTACGACATGCATCCGCGGGTGTTCATCTTCGGCTCCAAGGCGGCGCCCGGTTACAAGCTGGCCAAGGACATCATCTACGCCATCAACAAGCTGGCGGAGCGGGTCAACAATGACACCCGCATTCAGGGCAAGCTGAAAGTGGTGTTCATGCCGAACTACCGGGTGAGCCTGGCCGAGAAGCTGATCCCGGCGGCCGACGTCTCCGAGCAGATCTCCACTGCCGGTTATGAAGCCTCTGGTACCGGCAACATGAAGATGGCCCTGAACGGTGCCATCACCATAGGTACCCTGGACGGCGCCAACATCGAGATCGCCGAAGAGGCGGGGGCCGAGAACTGCGCCATCTTCGGTCTGAATGTGGACGAGGTGAAGGCACTGAAGGGGCGCGGTTACAACCCGTATGACTTCTACTACGCCAACTCCGAGCTCAAAGCCGTGCTGGACTGGTTTGATACCGACTACTTCACGCCAGGTCGTCCGGGTGAGCTCTCCTCCATCAAGCGCTCCTTGCTGGAAGGGGGTGATCCCTACCTGACGCTGGCCGATTTTGCCTCCTACTCGGAAGCACACAAGCTGATCGATACCTGGTATCGGGATCCGGCACTGTGGGCCAAGAAGGCCATCATCAACTCGGCCACCATGGGCAAGTTCAACTCCGATCGCTCCATCCAGGACTATGTGGATCGGATCTGGAACCTGAAGCCCTGCAGCATCTGCTGACAAGAGAGCAAACCCAAACCCCCGCCATGCGGGGGTTTTTTTATTGGGCGTGGGCGGCGTTGGTTGTGTGAACGCGGGACAAAAGCAAACAGCCCAACACCCAACGGCCTGCCCATTGCCACCTCTGCGTGCGGTTCTGGTGTTCGAGGACGTGTGACGTCGAATGAGGGGGCTGAGGACGGGAGAAAAAGGTGCGCACTCGAGTGTCGGCAGGTGAGAGAGGCAATAAAAAAAGGCCCCGTCAGGGGCCTTGGTATCTGGTTTGTCAGTGCAGTATGTCGCCCATGAAGTAGGCGAGCATGGTCAGAATGACGGTGAAGACCAGGTTCAGCACCAGGCCGGCTCGCATCATCTCACGTTGTTTGATGTAACCGCTGGCGAACACGATGGCGTTGGGCGGGGTGGCCACCGGCAGCATGAAGGCGCAGGAGGCGCCGACGGCGATCAGCACGGAGACAACGATGGGGGAGACCCCCAGCGCCTCGGCGACCCCGGCAAACAGCGGCACCAGCAGGGCGGCGGTGGCGGTGTTGGAGACCAGTTCGGTCAGGAACACCACGAACGCGGCCAGGCAGAGCAGGATGATGAAGATCGGCATGGTGGCCAGACCGTTGGAGAGGTGTTCCGCCAGGAAGGCGTTGGCGCCGGTCTGCTTCAGGATGGCGCTTAAGGTGAGGCCACCGCCGAACAGCATCAGCACGCCCCAGTCGGTGTTCTGGTTGATGTCATCCCAGCTGGCCACCCGGCTGATGGCAATGGCAACAATGGCGCCCATGGCGATCAGGGTATCGAACTGGGGAATGCCCCCCATTGCCTTGGCGATGGGTTGGGAGCCGATCCACAGCAGCACCGTGGTCAGGAAGATGAGCAGGGTGATCTTGCGTTGACCGGTCCACTGGATGGTCACCTTCTCGGTGCTGACCTGATGGGAGAGGTCGGGGCGCGTCACCAGATACAGCAGGCCGATGCCCACCGGCATGAAGATGAGCACCACAGGGATGCCGAACTTCATCCAGTCGGTGAAACCCAGCCCCATCTGGGCGGCCGCGATGGCGTTGGGCGGGCTGCCCACCAGGGTGCCGATGCCGCCGATGCTGGCGCTGTAGGCGACCCCCAGCAGGACGAAGACCAGGGTGCGACGCTCCTTGTGGGCGTCGATGCCTTTGAGCATGCCGAGGGCCAGCGGCATCATCATGGCGGCGGTGGCGGTGTTGCTGATCCACATGGAGAGGGCGGCCGTGATGGTGAAGAGCACGATGGCGGCCCAGCCAAGGTGACCCTTGGCAAGCTGCATCACCTTGGCGGCGATCTGGGTATCCAGCCCTTGTTTGGAGAGGGCTGCAGCCAGTGCGAAGCCGCCGAAGAAGAGAAACAGCACCGGGTTGGCGAAATCCGTCAGGGACTTGCTCATGTCAAACACCCCGAGCAGGGTGGCGAGTACCGGGATGGAGAGGGCCGTGATGGTGATGTTGACTGCTTCGGTCAGCCAGAGAATGGCGATGAAGACCAGTATCCCCAGCCCCTTGTTGACGTTGGGGTCAAACGGCAGCCAGGCGAGCATGGCACAGAGCAGCAGGACATCCAGGATGACGATCCCGGATTTGACGTCCAGCCAGCGTGATGGGGTAGTAGAGGGTACTGCAGATGTGTGCATATCGTTCTCTCGGTTAATTTATGGTTGTTGTTGTGTTGCCGAGATTACATTCATCCCCCCGTTTGAAACAGGGGGATCTGGTCAAAGCATGCCGAGACTCACAGAGTCAAGACAAGTTAAAACATAAATAAAACACAAATTAAACAAATTGGTATCATTTGTGGCTGTTCAGGAAGGAGGCAAGCCACTCCTTGAACAGACTGGGGGGCAGGGAGCCGCTGCGCTGAGCCAGCATCTTGCCCTGCTTGAATACCATCAGGGTGGGAATACTGCGAATGGCGTAGCGGGCCGCAATGGCGGCCTGTTGCTCGGTATCGACCTTGACGAAGCGGATTTTTGGCTCAAGCTCACTGGCAACTTGTTGAAAAACAGGTGAAAATTGAAGGCATGGTCCACACCAGCTGGCCCAGAAGTCGACCACGACCGGGATGTCGGACTGGATCAGGGTATCGAATTGCTGCTCCTGGCCGGTGACCGGGGTGGTGGCGAACAGTCCGCTCTTGCAGCGACCACACTTCGCGTTTGAATCCAGCTTCTCCTCGGGCAGGCGGTTCCTGGTGAAGCAATGGCTACAATAGGTAGTGATAAATGACATAATTGATTCCTGTATGCATAAGCCCTGCAACATCTTTATTGCACTGTCAGGGCAGAGTAACGGTAACATAGCAGTCAATTATCTTTCACAGCCAGTGATCCCGTAGCGACGTGATGTCGGTGGATGCATGGCCATGACATGAGAATCGAGACGGGATGAATAATGTGACACGGGTCAATCGTGTTGTACTTAGCCTGATCATCGTATCGCTGCTGGCGTTTTCCGGCTATTGCTGGCAACTGCTCAGCCAGCAACAGAAAGCCTCGGAGCTCAGCGTGGCGGCGGAGTTGATCCTCAACCGGGTCAATACCGATACCGTCTATCTGCTGGGGCGCGAGAAGGCCAACGACGGCAATGTACAGCAGCGTCTCAATCAGCTGTCGAGCAACCTCGACAGTTTCGTACGCCAGGTGCGCAACGACCCCGACTCGGCCGACAATCCTCACTCTCAATCGCTGTTGCACGATATCGACAGCTATCTGCTTGATCTCGCCAAGCTCTACTCCATGGAGATGGCGATCGAGTACATAGAACAGCCCTTTCAAAAGCAGCTGAACGGCTTGCTGGCGACCCTGCCGGCGGACGCGCCGCTGGCCATCGATCTGACCGAGCTGGCCCAGCTCAGCAATTACCTCAAACGCAGCTGGGACAAAGGCGAGCAACAGCAGTTGCAGGCCCTGCAGCGCCGTCTCAAGACAGCCTATCCCGCTTATCCCGAGGTAGTCGGGTTGGCCCAGCTGAGTGAGGATGTCAGTCATCAGGTCGTG
The DNA here is from genome assembly GCF_002285935.1 of Aeromonas dhakensis. Classification (NCBI taxonomy): domain Bacteria; kingdom Pseudomonadati; phylum Pseudomonadota; class Gammaproteobacteria; order Aeromonadales; family Aeromonadaceae; genus Aeromonas; species Aeromonas dhakensis. The sequence continues at coordinate 3,433,380 of NZ_CP023141.1, read as the reverse complement.
GCATATCACGTGCTGCGCAACCAGGTCATCGACATGCACGAGCTGGAGGGGCTGTCGCGCTGGAAACAGAGCAAGATGGAGCAGGCCTCCTCTCTCAAGAGTCGCTTCTACCTGATGGTGCTGGGGGGGGCCATGCTCTGCTTCGGACTGGTGGCGGTGACCCTGTGGCGGCGCAACCAGAAGCTGAGCGAGTTGTCGCGTCAGACCGGTTTGCTGGCCCAGGCCAAGAGCGACTTTCTGGCCAACATGAGCCACGAGATCCGCACCCCCATGAACGCCATCATCGGCTTCAGCTCGCTGGCGCTGCAGACCGAGCTGGATCAACAGCAGCGCGATTATCTCAGCAAGATCAAATCCTCATCGGATACCTTGCTGCTGCTCATCAACGACATCCTGGACCTGACCAAGGTGGAGTCCGGCAAGTTGACGCTGGAGGAGATCGACTTCGATCTCAGCGAGCAGATCGACTCGCTGGCGGGTATGTTCGCCGATCTGGCCGAACGCAAGCATGTCGAGGTCATCATCAACAAGTCGCCGGCGGTGCCCGACTTTCTGCGCGGCGATCCGCTGCGCCTCGGTCAGGTGCTGGTCAATCTGGTCAACAACGCCATCAAGTTCACCGAGCGGGGCGAGGTGGAGGTGTCCATCACCCTGGTCAACCCCCATCCCATGCAGGTGCGTTTCAGCGTGCGCGACACCGGCATCGGCATTGCCGAGGAGAAACAGGCCCAGCTGTTCCAGCCCTTCACCCAGCTGGAGGCGGGCAACACCCGCAAATATGGCGGCTCCGGGCTTGGCCTCAACATCTCCCAGCGGCTGGTGGAGCTGATGGGAGGACGGATCACGGTGCAGAGCAAGCCGGGTGCGGGCTCGGTGTTTCAGTTCGAGATCCCCATGACCAAGGCGGTGTATGGCGTCTCCGGGCGGCGGGTCTTCTTCGAAAACCAGCCGCTGGTGCTGGTGATGGATGACAACGAGCTGGTGCTTGACCTGGCCAAGGATATCCTGGGCCGGGCAGGGGCCAGGGTGATGGCGGTCAACAGCCTCTCGCGGGCGCGTCAGGTGCTGCGGGAAGAGGGGCAGAACGTCCGGCTGGCCATTCTCGACTGGCGCATGGGGCAGGAGGATGGGCTGGATCTGGCGCTCGAGATGTATCAGCACAGCCAGTGGCGCCGGCTGCCCATCCTGATGACCAGTGCCTGGGCCAAGGAGGGACTGCACGGGCGGATGGAGAGCATGGGGCTGACCCATTTTCTGCCCAAGCCGATGACCGAAAATGCCCTGCTGGCCAAGGTGGACGAGCTGCTCAACGGCAGTTCACACGATCAGCAGTTCCGTCAGGCCGAAGTGCAGGGCGATCAGCAGCATTTTCGTGAGCTGCTGCAAGGTATCCGGGTGTTGCTGGCGGAGGACAATAGGGTCAACCAGCAGCTCATCATCGAGTATCTGCGCCGGGTCGATGCCCTGGTGACCGTGGTGGGCAACGGCCGGGAGGCGGTCGAGCGGGTGGCCGAGCAGCCGTTCGACGTGATCCTGATGGACTTGCAGATGCCGGTGCTGGACGGGCTGGATGCCACCCGTCAAATCCGCAAGATGGTGGACAAGCACGATGTGCCCATCATCGCCTTGACGGCCAGCGCCATGCCGGGAGACAGGGAACGCTGTCTCGGCGTGGGGATGAACGGCTATGTCACCAAGCCGGTCAGCAAGCTCGATCTCTACAACAACCTGTTGCAGTGGGTGAAGAGTGCCAGCGGCGAGCGGTTGGTGCCGCTGGAGGTGAAGCCGCCCGACCTGATGGGGGTACTGGATCTGGAGGATGCCCTCAGACGGCTGGAGCAGGACAAGGAGGCGCTGCAGATCCTGTTCAAGCTGTTCATGTCGGAGCACAAGGACGACCTGTGGGAGATCCGCTCCGCCCTGCGTCGCCAGCAGCCCGACATCGCCTGCCGGTTGCTGCATACCCTCAAGGGGGTTTCCGCCAACATCTCCGCCTCCCGCCTGCAGATCCTCGCCGGCGAGCTGGAGTGGCGACTGCGCCAGCAGGAAGAGCTCACCGAGCAGGATCTGGAGCAGTTGCAGCAGGTCTTCAGTCTGACCCGGGAGGAGGTGTCTCACTTCCTGCTGACCGGAGAGCAGCATGAAGCATCGTATGGTGCCTTTGAACAGCGCGATGATCGTTTGTTGTAACAAGTGAAATAGCAATAATTCTCAAGCCTTCTGCTTCAGGCTATCATGACCTCCTCGTATCGCCCCCAGCCGGGGGCGATTGCATTGGGCTTTCCATGACGGGCGGCAGCCTCGGCCTGCCGCGACAAAGGATATCTACGTGAGCGTATTTGCAAGGCTGGGCTGGTTCTTCAAAGAGCAGTGGCAGCGTTACCTGGTCGCCATCTCGCTGTTGATGATGGTGGCCCTGTTGACCGTGATCCCGCCCAAGGTGGTGGGCTGGGTGGTGGATGGCATCGCCAAAGGGTCGCTGGACAGCGCCACCCTGACCGGTTATCTGGCCGGCTTGTTCGGCCTGGGTCTGCTCATCTATCTACTGCGCTACGTGTGGCGGGTCATGCTGTTTGGTGCCTCTTACCGGTTGGCCTATGTGCTGCGCAACCGGCTCTTTGGCCACTTCACCCGCATGAGCCCGGACTTTTATCAGCGCCACCGCACCGGCGATCTGATGGCCCACGCCACCAACGACATCCAGGCGGTGGAGATGACCGCCGGGGAAGGGGTGTTGACCCTGGTGGACTCCATGATCGTCGGGATCCTGGTGCTCTCCATCATGTGCAGCCAGTACTCCTGGCAGCTGACCTTGCTCTCCCTGTTGCCGCTGCCGGTGATGGCGTTCTTCATGAACCGCTTCGGCACCCAGATCTACAAGGAGTTCAAGGCGGCGCAGGGGGCCTTTTCCCGGCTCAACAACAAGACCCAGGAGGCGCTCTCCGGCGTGCGGGTGCTCAAGTCCTACGCGGTGGAGTCGCTTGAAGATCGCGGTTTTGCCGAACTGACCCGGGAGGCGGGCGCCTGCAACATGGCGGTGGCCCGTATCGATGCCAAGTTCGACCCCGTGATTTACCTGTGCATCGGCTGCTCCTACTTCCTCGCAGTGGCCGGCGGCAGCGCCCTGGTGCTGCGTGACGAGCTGACCCTGGGGGAGCTCACCAGCTTCACCATGTACCTCGGTCAGCTGATCTGGCCCATGTTTGCCATCGCCTGGCTGTTCAACATCATCGAGCGCGGCAGCGCCGCCTATTCGCGGATCGAGAGCCTGCTGGCCGAGCGCAGCGACATCGAAGAGCCGGTTCACCCGGTGGCGCTGGCCTCGGCCTTTCCGCTGCGCGCCGTGGCGCTCAGCTACCAGCTCGAGCAGCGCACCCTGCTGCGCAATGTGGAGTTCACCCTGCAAGCCGGCGGCATGCTGGGGATCGTCGGGCGCACCGGGGCGGGCAAGAGTTCCCTGCTCAAGTTGCTGATGCGGCTGGCCAACCCCACCGCGGGGGAGATCTGCATGGGGGAGGTACCCATCTCACAACTGGCGCTGGGTGAGCTGCGCAGCCAGTTTGCCTATGTGCCGCAGGAGCCGTTCCTCTTCTCCACCACCATCGCCGCCAACATCGCCCTCGGCCGCCCCGATGCCAGCCGGGAGGAGATTGAGCGGGTGGCGCGCATCGCCTGCGTGCACGATGACATCAGCCGCTTTCCCAAGGGTTATGAGACCGAAGTGGGGGAGAAGGGGGTGACCCTCTCCGGCGGCCAGAAACAGCGGCTCGCCATCGCCCGCGCCCTGCTGCTGGAGGCTCCCATCCTGGTGCTGGACGATGCCCTCTCGGCGGTGGATGCCCACACCGAGCAGCAGATCCTGCACGCCCTCAAGGCCCACAAACGGACCCTGATCCTGGTCAGCCACCGGATGACGGCGGTGGAACAGGCCGACGAGATCCTGGTGCTGGAGCAGGGCCATGTCAGTGAGCGGGGTCGCCACGGCGCCCTGATGGCCCACAACGGCTGGTATGCGGACATGGTCCGTTATCAACGTCTCGAGCAAGACGTGGAGGAGAGCCTGTGAGTCCACTCATCAAGTGCGTCTTCACTCGGTGTGGCGCTGAGCCTGAGTGCTGGTATGCCAGCCTGGTGCCTCGTCATCAGCTGCTGAAACAATACGTGGAGGAGCGCCTGTGAACCCGACCATCAAACGACTGCTCGGGTACTGTGCCCGTTACCCGCGCTGGCTCATTCAGGCCGGGATCTGCCTGCTGCTGGCCACCGGCGCCGAAGTGGCCGGCCCCCTGCTCATCAAGCTGTTCATCGACGACTATCTGGCGCCGCGCCAGCTGGTGTGGCCCGCCATCGCGGCCATTGCCGCCGGTTATCTCGGTCTGCAGGTATTGTCTGCGGCCGGTTTCTACCTGCAGTCCCTGCGCTTCAACCGCATCGCCCAGGCGGTGGTGCAGCGCCTGCGCGAGCAGGTATTTGCCACCGCCATCCGGTTGCCGGCCCGCTACTTTGACCAGCACCGCTCCGGCTCGCTCATCTCCCGCATCACCAACGACACCGAGGCGATCATGAACCTCTATGTGCAGGTGATAGGGCTCTTGGTACAGAAGGTGGTGCTGCTGTGCGGCATCCTCATCTCCATGGCGCTGCTGGATCTGCGGCTGATGCTGGTGTGTGCCTGCCTGCTGCCGGCGGTGGGCGGGGTGATGTGGCTCTATCAACGCTTGAGCGTGCCCGTGGTACGGGCGACCCGCAGCCTGCTCTCCGACATCAACAGCCGCCTCAACGAGTCGCTGCAGGGGATGCCGGTCATTCAGGCCATGGTGCAGGAGCGCCATTTCGCCAACGCCTTTGCCGAGGTGAACCAGCAGCACTGGGCCGCGCGCCTCAAGAGCCTCAAGATCAACGGCATTTTGCTGCGCCCGCTCATCGATCTCTTCTACATGATGGTGCTGATCGGCCTGTTGGCACTGTTTGCCCGCGAGGGACTGAGTGCGGAGGGTGCCATCCAGGTGGGGGTGCTCTACGCCTTCATCAGCTATCTGGGGCGGATGATCGAGCCGCTCATCGAGATGACCAACCAGCTCAACCAGTTGCAGCAAGCCATGGTGGCCGGGGAGCGGGTCTTTGCCCTGCTCGATGAAGCGCGCGAGAGCACCGCGGGCGAGATGCGCCCGCTCAAGGGGCAGGTGAGCTTCGAGCGGGTGAGCTTCTCCTACGATGGCGAGCAGCAGGTGCTGCGCGACGTAAGCTTTGCTGCCCGTCCCGGCCAGATGCTGGCGCTGGTGGGCCACACCGGCAGCGGCAAGTCCACCATCATCAGCCTGCTGATGGGCTTCTACCCGCTGGATCAGGGCACCATCCGCTTCGATGATCACCCGATGGCGAGTCTGTCGCTCTCGGCGGTGCGCCGCAGCATCGGCCTGGTACAGCAGGATCCCTTCATCTTCGTCGGCACCCTGGCCGAAAACCTGCGGCTTGGCCGCGACGGCATCCTTGATGCGCAGCTCTGGCAGGCGCTGACCGAGGTGCAGCTGGCCGAGTTCGTGCTGAGCCTGCCGGAGGGCTTGAACACCCTGATGGAGGAGGGGGGCAAGAACCTCTCCGCCGGCCAGCGCCAGCTGCTCTCCTTTGCCCGCGCCCTGGTGGGAGATCCGCGCATCCTCATTCTGGACGAGGCGACCGCCAGCGTGGACTCCCAGACCGAACTGGCCCTCTCTTCGGCGCTGGCGGCGGCGCGCCGTGGCCGCACTACCATCGCCATCGCCCACCGCCTCTCGACCATCGTCGATGCAGACGAGATCCTGCTGCTCTCCCGCGGTCAGGTGAACGAGCGAGGCATCCATGGCGAGCTGATGGCGTTGGGCGGCCACTATGCCCAGCTGTTCGAGATGCAGAGCCAGGGAGCCTGGCTCGAGGAGAAGCGGGCCTGACAGCCACAGGAACGAGCAGAGGGAACCGTTGCGGTTCCCTCTTTTTTTGGGCTGAAGAAATGGCGGCAGCGTGATCCGCGTCCTTGTCGAACGCCAGCCATGCTGGCAACATGTTGTTTACATCAACTCATCGGATCAGTTCGCATATGGATTTGCAACGTTTGAAGGCCAACCTGGCGCTGCGGCTCTTTGCCTGGCGCTACATTCCCGTCATCGGTTTTTGTGCCCCCGTCATCGAAGAGATGAGCGCCAAGGCGCTGCGCATCCGCATTCCGCTCGGCTGGCGCACCCGCAACCACCTGGGCAGCATGTATTTCGGTGCGCTGGCCACCGGCGCCGATCTGGTGGGCGGTCTGCTGGTGATGGAGAAGGGACGGCAGCGGCGCAAGAAGGTGCACTTCGCCTTCAAGGATGTGCAGGGGGAGTTTCTGAAGCGGCCCGAGGGGGATGTGCAGTTTGACTGCGCGGCCGGGGAGGAGATCGACGCCATGATCGACGAGTCGCTGGCCAGCGGTCAACGCATCAACCGCCCCATCCAGGTGGTGGCCACTTGTCCGTCACTGAACGGAGATGAGGCGATGGCGCGCTTCGTGCTGACCCTCTCCATCAAGGCCAGCTAAATGCCAAAGGGCGCGTCGGCGCCCTTATTCAAGCAAGGTTCAGAGGCTCTCGGGGCTGACGCCCTCTTTCACGACCATCTTCATGCCGTTGAAGTTGACCACTGCTCGGCCACTGTGCCAGGTAGCGCTTGGGTGGCAGAGCGGCGGGTCAGAGGATCTCCGGGCTGACGCCCTCTTTCACCACGACCTTCATGCCGTTGAAGTTGACTACCTGGCCGGCCACTATCTTGCAGCGCTTGCGGGTCTCCACCTGACCGTTGACCTCGACCAGGCCGTCGGCGATCAGCGCCTTGGCTGCGCCGCCACAATCAGCCCACCCCTGATGTTTGATAAGGTCACACAGGGCAATAAAGGGGTGCCCTTCGAGCAGAAACGTCTCCATGGAAAATCCTCTCGTGGATAAATGGCTGAAACAGCAGGGCGATTATTCTAGGCAGTTCGGGCCGTCAAGGAAAGGGCAAGGGCGCTGTCTGCGGGCAATAGTGGCTTGCAAAAGCATTTTGGGGGAACGCGCCATAGCAGTCAGCCCGGCACTGGCCGGGCTGACTGAGATCATGGGGCAAACCGCTTTTAGCCAAACTTCACCACGGCTTCCCCGCTGACGGCGATGGCGCCGGTTGCAGTCAGGATGCGGGTGGCCAGGGTGATGATGGGCTTGTCGCTGCGCAGGGCGATGATCTCCACCTCTGCCGTCACCTCATCCCCCACAAACACCGGCTGCTTGAAGGCGAGGCTCTGACCGAGATAGACGGTGCCCTTGCCCGGCAGTTGCTGACCCAGCAGCCCCGAGAAGAGGCTGGCCAGCAGCATGCCGTGCACGATGGGGCGCTCGAACGGCGTGGTGGCGGCGAAGGCGGGATCCAGGTGCAGCGGATTGAAATCCTCCGACAGCCCGGCAAAGGCCGCGACCTCTGCCGCCCCGAACCGCTTGGTCAGACTGGCCTGCTGGCCCACTTCGAAGGGGAGTGTGCTCATGCGGGCTCCTCCTCGGGTGTCGGCACAAAGACCGGGTTGAGCCGTACCTTGACGTAGCCACCGGGGGCCGCCTCCAGCCCTTCGCTCGGGATGCGGGCGGGGATGGGGGCGGGATCCTCTTCCCGGCTCTGGATGAAGGCTGCCATCTGCGGCCACCAGGAACCCGGGGTGTGGGTCGCGCCGGCGAGCCACGCCTCGGGGCTGGCGGCTTCGGTGTCGTTCTGCCAGAAGCCGTACTTGTTGGCATCCGGCGGATTGATGATGCCGGCGATGTGGCCCGATTCGGCCAGGATGAAGCGCTGCTCGCCACCGAACAGCTTCATGCCCTGCCAGGTGCCCTGCCAGAGGGCGATGTGATCGTCCATGGCCGACACCAGCAGCACCGGGGTCTTCACCTTGGCGAGATCGATGCGGGTGTGGCGGATCTTGAGTTCCCCCTTCACCAGCTGGTTTTCCAGATAGAGCCGGCGCAGCAGGCTGTTGTGGGTCTTGCCCGCCACGTTGGTGCTGTCGCTGTTCCAGTGCAGCAGATCGAACGCCACCGGGCTCTGCCCCTTGAGATAGCTGTCGATGTAGTAATTCCAGTAGAGGCTGTTCTCCCGCAGCAGGCTGAAGGAGACCGCCAGCTGGCGCCCGTCCATGATGCCTTTGGCCTCGTTCTGGGCCTCCAGCGCCGCAATGATGGGCTCGTGGATGAAGATGCCAAGCTCTCCCGGCTGGGAGAAGTCGAGCAAAGTGGTGAACAGGGTGGCGGAGCGAACCCGCTGCTTCTGGCGCCGGGCGGCCAGCCAGCCCATGGCGAGTGACAATGCGGTACCGCCGATACAGTAACCGATGCCGTGCACTTCCCGCTCGCCGGTGGCCGCTTCCACGCCATCCAGCGCGGCGATGACGCCGTCCACCACGTAGTCGTCGAGATCGATGTCGGCCTGGGCCGGCCCCGGGTTGCGCCAGGAGATCATGAACACCGTCTGGCCCTGGGCAACCAGCCAGGCCACCAGGGAGTTCTGGGGCCGCATGTCCATGATGTAGTACTTGTTGATGAAGGGCGGCACGATCAGCACCGGCGTTCTGGCCACCGTCTCCGTGGTCGGGCTGTACTGGATGAGCTCATACAGCTCGGTGCGTTGCACCACCCGGCCCGGGGTCAGTGCGAGATCACGACCCAGCTCGAAGGCGGATTCGTCGGTCAGGCGGATGTTGAGGTGATCGGCGCTGCGCTCGAGATCTTCGGCCAGCAGGGTCAGCCCGCGCACCAGATTCTGGCCGTCTGACTCCAGGGTGAGCTTGAGCAGCTCCGGATTGGTAGCCAGAAAGTTGCTGGGTGCCATGGCGTTGATGTACTGGCGGGTAAAGAAACGCAGCCGCTCCCGGCTCTTCTGGGGCACCCCTTCGAGGGCATCCACCGAGTCCAGTAGGTGTCTGGCGGTCAGCAGATAGGATTGCTTGAGGTAGTCATAAATGGGCTGCTCGCTCCAGGCGTCGGCCTTGAAGCGGCGATCGCTGCGCTCCGGGGCGATGACCGGCTCGCTCTGCTGGCCTGCGCTCTTGAGCAGGGTGTGTTGCATTAGTTTGAGCTGATCCTGCCACCAGTTCATCTGGGCATTGATCAGTTGCCAGGGCTGCTGGCTGCCCTGTTCCAGCACCTGGCCGAGATCGTCGAGATTGGTCTGCAGCAGGGCCTGGGCGGTACGCTCGGTCTGCGCCTTGGCCATGTCCAGCAGCTTGTCGTTGTAGTGGGCCAGGGCCTCGAACAGCGGGCCGTAAGATGATTGGCTCATGTTCTCTCCTTCACCCATCCCCGGCGCAGGGCGAGCCTGTCGTGACGGAGCATGGGGAGATGTGGCTGCCCGCAACGGGCAGCCAGGGGGATATCAGGCCTTGCCCGTGCTCTTTTTGATGCCGTCGGCAGTCAGGGCGTCCAGATCGTCCTTGAACTGCTGGCCGAGGGCGTTGAGCTTCTGGATGTCGTCCAGCATCTGGCGGGAGAGCTGGCTGGCGGTCTCCAGCTGGACGGTGCCGAGGGCAGCCAGGCTCTGGGCATCCTGCACCTTGCCGGCGGCCTGCAGCTGATTCAGCCCCAGCTCGGCATAGGCGTTGGCGGAGGCCAGCTGCAGCCGGGTCAACTGTTCGATGTTGCTGGCCAGCAGCTGGTTGTAACGGGTGAGGGGGGCGGCAAAGCCTTGCATCTGCTCGGTAAAGGTCTTGATTACGTCCATATTCATCGCGCGTCTCCGTGGTTGGCAGAAGGTATTGCAAAAGGGCCTATGGCCCGGGTTGGGTTACAACTGTGCGACTACATCCTCAAGTCGTTGCGTATCGCTTGCTCTGTTCAAACGTACGTTTAAGCATTGTGTTATCAAATGAGGCTTGATGTAAATAATATAAATGTTAATTTTTGGCGAAATGTTGACTCTGGTCTGTCCAGTTTGATTGGCCGGATTCAGACGAGGGGTGACGCAGCCAGTTCGCTTCGACCTCGTTACCGGGCCACAGGGCTGGTAGGCTGATGCACTCCCTGAGCCTCGAGGAATGCACCGATGAAACCTGCCCGCCTGTTGCTTGCCCTGGGGGCTGCGGCCCTTGGCGGCGTCGCCCACGCTAGTACCCCTGTCCAGCTCTCCCTGCCCGGCGTCAATCTGCCTGCGTCTCACCAGGTCGAGGGGGCCAGAGCCTCTGTTCTCTATGGTCGCACCGGTCAGGTTAAGGGAGTCGATCTGCCGGTTTTCGCCCTCTCCGACGTGGATCAATTCACCGGTCTGCAGCTTGGCGTCTTTTTCGGTGCCGGCCGGGTACGCCACCAGTTTGGCGGGGTGGCGATCAACGCACTCAACTGGCACGAGGGTCAGGACAAGGGGGTCAACCTTGGCTTCGTCAACCTGACCAACAATGTACAGGGTCTCAATTGGGGGGCCGTCAACATCGCCAAGGGCAATGCCCTGGCCAACGTCGGCTTCGTCAACTATGCCGAGCGCACCACTTTCCAGCTGGGCTTCATCAACGCCACCAAGCATCTGGACGGCCTGCAGATCGGCCTCGCCAACTACGCCGAGAACGGGGTTTTCCCCATCTTGCCGCTGATCAATTTCAAGAAATCCTTCTAAGCCGCGCCGCCAGCCTTGCTTTAGAGGCGCCAGCCATTACCCTGTGCAGCATTGATAGCGTGCAGAGGTGACACTGGCATGACAATGGAACACATGGATGCCATCGGCATCGGCTGGGACGTAAGAGGCTGGCAGGGCAGTGCCCAGGCCGTGGCCGTGGTGGGGTGGCAGGCGCGTGAGCAGCGGCTGCACTGGTTTGGCGTATCGCCCCTGTTTCGGCTGAGCTCGAGGGTTGCGCCGGATCTGGATGCCTTGTTGCGCCCGGCGCTGCACGATGAGATCCACCTGCTGCAGGTGCTGGCTTGTCCGCAGCTGGCGCTGGGGATAGACGCGCCGCTGGCGTTTCCTCGCGCCTTGGGCGAGCTGCTGGCGGGGAGGGCGACCGAGTGCGCCGTGCCCCAGCGCGAAATAGACAACCCTTATGCCTACCGGGACTGCGAGCGCTGGCTGCACCGGCAATATGGCAAGAAGCCGCTCTCGGCCACCTTCGACAGGCTCGGCAACAACGCGACCCTGGCGCTCGCCATGCTGCCCCGATTGGCCGATTTGCAGCTGGTGCCCAAGCAGCAACCACAGGCCGATCGCGCCGTGCTGGAGGTCTATCCCGCGCTTGCCAAGGTGGGGGGCAAGGCATCGGCGGTGCGTGCCGAGTTGCTGCCGCATCTGCCGGCCGATGTGACGGCGGGGACCGATCGCTACGATGCCGCCATCTGCGCCCTGATGGCGCTGCAATATGCCGCCAAGGGGAGCGTCTCCCTGTTGCCGGCTCTGGTGCCGCCGCCCGCCGAGATGGCTTTGGACGAGGGTTGGGTCTATCACTTCGCTTGCCCCTGATAAACCGGATCGGGCCGACCAGCCCGATCCTGCCTTTGATCGGCCCGAGATCTCATCCCTTGTGCCGATGCCGTTGCCGCCTTCCAACACAGAGCCTTGCTGCCTTGCTGAGGCCTGGGCTGCACCCGGCCATCTGTCCGTTCGCATGCCATCGCACGGTTCAACAAAAAGAGCGGATTTATTAAGCTTATATGCCATCAAACAAGAATGTTTAATCATCATTTCAGACCACACCGGTGGCATCCGCTGTCTCGGGCTTTAGCATGGCAGTAAAGAGGGGGAGGGATGTGGGTGACAACGCGTGTCTCCTCGAGGCTTTAGCAGATCAAATAAGGGTTTGTGCTGATCAAGGGTGGAAGTTCAATATCTTCATCCGATATATTGCGCCTTTCCCCTGACTCTTCTCTGCGGTGATGTCGATGAAACGCATTCTCTCTATCCAGTCCCACGTGGTGTTCGGCTGTGCCGGCAACAGCGCTGCCGTATTCCCCATGCGCCGTCTCGGTATGGAGGTATGGCCCATCAACACGGTGCAGTTCTCCAACCATACCCAATATGCGGCCGGTTGGCAGGGAATGGCCATGCCTGCAGGGCATATCAGCGCCCTGTGCATGGGGCTCTCGGACATCGGGGTGCTGGGACACTGCGATGCGGTGCTGAGCGGTTATCTCGGCTCGGCGGAGCAGGGGGACGAGATCCTGACGGTGGTGGCCGCGGTCAAGGCCGCCAATCCTGCCGCCATCTATTTTTGCGATCCCGTGATGGGCCACCCGGAGAAAGGGTGCATCGTCGCCCCTGGGGTGACCCGCTTTTTGACCGAGAAGGCGCTGCCGGTGGCCGATGTCATGGCCCCCAATCTGCTGGAGCTGGAGACCCTGTGCGACGTCCATCTGACCGATCTGGCCCAGACCCGGGCCGCCGCCCATCAGTTGCTGGCGCGCGGGGTGAAGATGGTGCTGGTCAAGCATCTTGGACGCGCCGCCCGCGAGCCGGGCCGCTTCGAGATGCTGCTGGCTACCCCCGAGGGGGATTATCTGATTGCTCGTCCGCTCTACGAGTTTGCTCGCCAGCCGGTGGGCGTGGGGGATCTCATCAGCGCGCTGATGCTGGCCAATCTGCAGGCGGGTTACGATGCCGTCAGCGCGTTCGAGCGCACCAATGCGGCGGTGGATACGGTACTGCTGCACACCTGGCAGGTCGACGCCTATGAGCTGCAATTGATCGCGGCTCAGGAGGCCTTTGCCACCCCCGAGATCAAGGCGCGGGCCGAGCGGCTGGCCTGATCTTCCCACCATTGGCTAAGTCTGGGCGCGGATGATCCGCGCTCAGCTTGGCCCCCTGATCATCCTTCCTCATCTCTCAGTTAACAGCCCCTCTGCGCCGCTTATCTGGTTGCACACTTGACTAGGTAATGTCGCCTGAGCCGTCATCTTGGTCCTGGCACCAGGTATCCGCCTTAGCTCTGGCTGTGTGCCTGTTCCCGCAACTCTGTCTCATCGAACGTGACCTGCCGGTAGTGCTCGACCGTGGGAAAGGGATCGTAGAAGTGATGGAGCAGGGCCTTCCACTGCTGGTACTGGGGTGAGCCGCGAAAACCCTGGGTGTGATCTTCGAGGCGCTGCCAGTTGACCAGCAGCAGATAGCGGTGGGGATCAGTCAGCGAGCGCTGGAGCTGGTGTCCGCCATAGCCCGGCATGGTGCTGATGATCCGTTGGGCCTGGGAAAATGCCAGCTCGAAGGCGGCAGCCTGACCGGGGATGACCTGCAGATGGGCGACTTCCAATATCATGGTGGCTCCTTGTCCCAAGGGGAAAGGGGCCATTGCAGCAGGTCGGACGGGGAATGACAAGGCCGGCCACAGGGGCCGACCTTGCCGGTTTGATCACGACGTTACTTGAGTGCCGATCAGGCGCGTGGGTGGCGGGCCCTGTAGCGCTCGGCCATGGCATTGGCCGCGATCATGGCGTGGTAGACATCCTGTTCGTTGACGCTCATCGGCATGTTGCCCATGGTGTCGAGGGGATCGCAGGCAAGCTTGGCAACCTGGCGCCACTCGCTCTCCACAAACTGGCTCAGTCCCATCTCCTGCAGGGTCATGGGCAGGCCGGCCAGCTGGATGATGCGCATCACCTCGTCGAGCTCGGCCTGGGGGGCGCGTTCGAGCACCAGCTGGGTGAGCAGGCCGAACACCACTTTCTCACCATGCTGGGCCCGGTGCAGATCTGGCACCACCGACATGCCGTTGTTGACCGCATGGGCCGCCGCCAGGCCGCCCGCCTCGGCGCCTACGCCACTCAGATAGATGGTGGCCTCGATGGTCTGCTCAAGCGCCGGGGTGGTGACATGGTGGCGCACCGCGTCCATCGCCAGCTCAATGTTCTCCCCCAGCAGCTCGTAGCAGAGCCGGGCCAGCCCGAGGCCGGTGCGGGAGGGGCGCTTGCCCACCAGATTGATACCGTCGGCCCGGTAACAGGCGCGGGCCTCGAAATAGGTGGCGAGTGCATCGCCCACGCCGGCGGCGAAGAAGCGGGCGGGGGCCGCCGCTATGATGGCGGTGTCAGCGATCACCACGTCCGGGTTTTGTGGCAGGAACAGATAGCGCTCGAACTCGCCGGCCGGGTTGTAGATCACCGCGAGGGCGGTGCAGGGGGCATCGGTGGAGGCGATGGTAGGAAACAGCACCACCGGGCGGCACAGATAGAAGGCCACCGCCTTGGCGACGTCCAGGGTCTTGCCGCCGCCGATGCCGACGATGACGTTGGCCCCCTGCTGTTCGGCAAGATCGCACAGGCGGCGGATCTCGATGTCGGTGCACTCGTAGTTGAACTTCTCGACCGCTCCTTTCAGGCCCGCCTGCAGCAGGCCGGCCAGCGCCTCTTCCCGTACCCGCTCCAGAATGAACTCGTCGCTGACGAGCAGGGCATTGCCGCCGAAATCTTTTACGTGATCATGGAGTTGGGGCAGCAGATCGTGGCCGATGATGAACTTTTTGGGGGAGGTGACGGTACGAGGCAGGATAGACATGCAGTATTCCTCAAGGCAGTGAGCGGTACTCGGTTGGTATGCAAACGGGTCTTTCTGCCACACCATACGCCTCGCCTGGCGTGAGGTGAAGGAGAAATGACGCTCAAATGGGGCTGCAATTGGAACAAAATTAATCCATCTGACCTGTTTGATTGTTTTTGAAGGGCAAGGTGTTGGGCAACACAACGCGCCCTCCATGGGGAGGGCGCGGCAGTTCAGTGGAGGTGTGGTGCGCGGCTCAAAGCTGCTTGTAGAAGAAGAGGGTGGCCGCCAGGGTGCCGTCGGCACTGCGGGCAAAGGCGGGGATCTGGCCCGCTTCCTGGTAGCCCAACTGGTGATAGAGGCGGGAGGCGGCATCGCCCACCCGGGTGTCGAGCACCAGCAGGCTACGGCCGGCCTCTTTGGCCCCTTGCTCCATGCTGGCCATCAGGGCACGGCCGACCCCCTGGCCACGGTGGAGACTGTGTACCATCAGTTTTTCCACCTCGGCGCGGTGACGGCCATTGGCCTTGGTGCACAGCGAGAGCTGGAGGGCACCGACCAGCTGGTGTTGCTCAAAAGCGACCCAGAGCCGGCGGCTGCCCGCGGCCAGCTCCGTCTCTATGCCCTGCCAATAGACGAGCCCCTGCTCTTCGGTCAGCGGCGGCAGAAAGCCCACCGAGGCCCCACTGGCCACGCTGTCTTGCAGCAAAGTGATGAGGGCAGGCTTGATGCCCTGGGTGGTATCAACCTCAACTATGTCCATCAGGAGTCCTTGTCAACGAAGTTCACGCCGCCGGCCCGGTCTGCCGCGGCGCCTGCCGACAACGGAACCGGCGGCAGGATGACTGGCTAGACTCGCCGTTTCCGCCGCCAATTTCAAGTCGTGGCCATTCGTCGGGTGCGCCCGATCACGCCACCCGGGCAGTTTCCCCTAGCGCATAAGCTTCTGTTCGACCAGCCAGGCAAACAGCAGCCGGGAAACCGGGGAGATCTCGGCCAGATGGCGGCTGTCGAGCCAGCGCAGCTCGGCGATCTCCGCCGAGGCGACGGGCGTGCCGTCAGCCTCGCCGGTGTAGCAGCGCAGCCTGACGTTGACCCCCTCTGGCTTGCCGTCGGCCTGGGCGCTGAACTCACAGGCAAACGCCAGGGTGTCGGGCTTGAGGGCCACGGCCAGCTCCTCCTCGATTTCGCGCATCAGCGCCGCCTCGTCGCTCTCTCCCGCTTCGCGCTTGCCGCCGGGAATGTAGTAGATGTGTTTGCCGTGGGAGCGGGCACAGAGCAGTTGCTGATCCTTGAAGGTCAGCCAGGCGAGTTTGTCGATCATGAACGTCTCTCTGGTGATGGGGTGGTGGCTTGTTCGCACAGGGTGCGGTAGGAGCGGGTTTCCAGCCGTGCGGGGTCCAGCCCGAGCTGTGCGGCCAGGGCCAGCAGTTGCTGGCGATAGCCCGGCAGCAGGGCCTCGTCATCGGTCATGATGGCCAGCTCGGCAAAATCGCCAAGCCCCGCTAGGTGATCCAGGGTGACGTGGAACGGGCCGACGAAATAGATGCTGCGTACCTTGCGCAGGGTCAGTATCGGCTGGTAACCCAGGGTGTGCAGCATGCTGATGGCCTTGTCGGCGTCGGTGATGTTGACCGCCTCGCAGCGATCGGGTTCGGGCCCCTTCACGATCCAGAGCTGGATACCGGAGGGGTGCATGGCGCGGATCAGCAGGCTCTTGCCCGCCGCGCTCAGGCTGCGGTCCGGCGTGTCGAAGTAGGTGTCCTGCTCCTGGTTGCGCTCCAGCATCACCTCGGGATTGAGGGCGGCGAGGGCAGTGGTGAAGGCCTCGACATCGCCGAGCCTGTATTTGAACTCGACCTCGAAGCGACCCTGAAAGTGCTGTGCTGACATCGGCAGGCATCCTTGAGTGTGTGGATTGGCATGGCGGGCAGCCTAGCAAAGTTGGCGGGCGGGCCCAAGGGGCAAGGCGGCAGGATGTGGAAACTATCTGTTTCCGGGGCGCAGGGTTGATCAATGCGCCGCATGTTGCCGTGATCAAGGGCAGGCACCGCACACGGTCGAGTGAGTTCGGGCATGGCGGTTGTTCACAAGCTCGCCGAGCGGCCGGCAAAAGTTCGCGCTGGCGCACAGGATGGGGCGTGCAGGCTGGGCGAGGGCAGATCCCTGTGTTTTAATCCTCGCCACGTTTGCGGCAGCCGCCCCGTGCCGGGCCGCTGCCTTCGCTTTGGCAAGATGCAGGTGAGCAAGATGCAAGTGACAGCAGAGAGCAAGTTTATCGGACTCGGGGTGGCGGGCAATTTCGCCGGTCATCTGGAGCAGGCCGGCGAGGCCTCGGATTTCGTGGCGGTGGTGGTGCGCGACACCAGCGCCCCCAAGGCGCTGTTCCCCTTCTACGTGCCGGGCCACCCCGGCCAGCTCGGCGTCTTCCCCTTGAGCGGCGACGCCATCTTCTTGCCGGAAGCGGCGGTGAGCGGCGATGAGAAGGTGCAGATAGAGCCGGAAGTGGCGCTCTGGTGCGAGCTGGAGTACGCGGGGGAGCAGGTGGTGGCCATCCATCCGCGCGCCTTTGGTGCCTACAACGACTGCTCCATCCGCCGTCCCAACGCCAAAAAGATCAGCGAGAAGAAGAACTGGGGCGAAGAGAGCAAGGGGCTGGCCCCCACGTTGTTGCCCTTGTCCCACTTCGCCGCCGGCTGTGAGCTCGATGACTACCGCATCGCCTGCTATCTGGAGCGTGACGGCGAGCTGCACCCCTACGGGGTCGACAGCGCGGCGGTGGATTACAGCTACTTCCACGGCCAGCTGCTGACGTGGGCCATCGACAAGTTCAACCATCAGCAGGACGAGGGGCCGGCCGAGCACATCCAGGGGCTGCTGGCCCAGGCCGGGCGCCCGGCTCATGCCCTCATCAGCATCGGGGCCACCCGCTATACCCCGTTTGGTGAGACCCACTTCCTCAAGCCCGGCGACACCGCCTGCGTGCTGCTTTATCCGGCCAGCCGCTACGACGAGGCGGCGATCCGCGACGCCATCAGGGCTCGCCGCTTCGGACCGGACATGTCGGTACTGCTGCAGGCGGTCAAGACCCGCTGAGGCACATTTGCCGATTTGCAGGGATGGTGCTCCCGAGGTTTGCGACCCTCGTCCAGGGTGACGACGCCTCCCTCGTAGCTCAAGGAGAAGGAAGGATGACGCTCATAAGGCGCTGTACCCTGCAGGATATGACCGGCCTGCTGGCACTCTATCGGGAGTTGCGCCCCCATGACCCCGCGCTTGCGCCGGACGCTGCCCGCACGGCGCTGACGGCCCTGCTGACTCAGCCGCACCTTCACCTGCTGGTGGCGGAGGTGGATGGCCAGCTGGCCGCCACCTGCCAGCTTGGCGTGGTCGCGACCCTGACCAACGGTGGCCGGCCGTTTGGCATCATGGAGCACGTGGTGACGGCCTCTGCGTTTCGGCGCCGGGGCATCAGCCGGCTGTTGCTGACCCATGCGCTTGAGCTTGCCTGGCAGCAGGATTGCTACAAGGTGATGCTGCTGTCGGGGGAGGGGCGCGATGAAGCCCACCGTCTCTATGAAAAGCTGGGCTTCAAGGCCGGCATCGAGAAGGGGTTTGTCCTCAAGCAGATCGACGCCATGGCAACGACCGGACAGGCCCCGAACCATCAAGCGATTGAGTGAGCACGATATGAGACTGGAGCAGGCATCGCGTGGGGATTATCAGTCCCTGATCGCGCTGTGGGAGGCGTCGGTGCGCGCCACTCACCACTTTTTGCCGGAGGAGGAGATAGCCACCCTGCGCGAGCTCATCCTGGAACATTGCTTTGACGCCGTGACCCTCACCTGCGCCCGCAGCGAGCAGGGGATCGCCGGCTTTTGCGGGGTGCACGAGGGCAATATCGAGATGCTCTTCATCGGCCCCGCCCTGCGTGGAGGCGGGGTGGGTCGCCTGCTGGTGGCCGATGCCATCGACCGCCTGGGGGCGACCCGGGTGGACGTCAATGAGCAAAATGAACCGGCGCTCGGCTTCTATCGCCGCCTGGGCTTCGAGGTGGTGGGCCGCTCGGCGCTGGACGGGCAGGGCAGACCCTATCCGTTGTTGCACATGTCCATTGCGACCGCTGGCACTGACAGGCCGGTGGTGCCATCATGAAAAAAACCGCCCTCGGGCGGTTTTTTGTTATGGCGGGTTCAGGACTGTGTCTTACTCCTCGTTGGAGTTGTCCTGATAGTCGTCGCGCTGGGCCTTCGGCAGGCGGCGCATGGGGGAAAAGCCGATATCCTCGCCCACCACTTCCCGCTTGCGCGCCGGGGCGGGTTTCTTGGCACCATCCCCCTTTCCTTTGCCGGCGGCGGGCTTGCCCTTGCCACCCTTGGCATTGGCGGCGCCACGGGCGCGCGGCGGATTTTGTACCGGCTTGCTGCCGGGCAGGGTCTGCCGGCTCGGTTTGCCGCTGGGCTCATAGCCGTCCAGGATCTCGACGGAGAGGGATTGGCCGATCAGCGCCTCGATGGCCTTGAGCTGACCCAGCTCGTCCTGGCTCACCAGCGAGATGGCCTCACCGCCACGACCGGCGCGGCCGGTGCGGCCGATGCGGTGGATGTAATCCTCCGCCATCTGGGGTAGCTCGAAGTTGATCACGTGGGGCAGCTGATCGATGTCCAGACCCCGGGCTGCGATGTCGGTCGCCACCAGCACTCGCACCTTGCCCTCGCGAAAATCCGCCAGCGCCCGGTTGCGGGCACCCTGGCTCTTGTCGCCGTGAATGGCGACGGTATCCAGGCCATCCTTTTGCATCTGCTGGGCGAGCCTGTCGGCAATCTGCTTGGTGCGTACGAACACCAGCACCCGCTGCCAGTTGCCGCGACCGATCATGTGGGAGAGCAGCTCGCGACGGCGTTCCCGGTCGACCTGGATGATGCGCTGGGTCACCTGTTCGGCGGCGGTGTTGCTGGGGTCGACCTCGATCAGGGTCGGGTCGTTGAGCAGATCGTCCGCCAGCGCCTTGATGTCGTCCGAGAAAGTGGCGGAGAAGAGCAGGGTCTGCCGTTCGGCCGGCAGCGCCTTCATGATGCGGCGAATGTCGTGGATGAAGCCCATGTCGAGCATGCGATCCGCCTCATCCAGCACCAGCACTTCCAGCTCGGTCAGGGTCAGGGCACCCTGGGTCAGCAGATCCAGCAAGCGGCCCGGGGTGGCCACCAGGATGTCGATGCCGAGCTTGATAGCGTCCAGATTGGGCTTGATGCTGACGCCGCCGTAGGCGATCAGGGTGCGAAACGGCAGGTGGTGGGCATATTTGATGATGCTCTCACCCACCTGGGCGGCCAGTTCACGGGTCGGGGTCAGCACCAGGGCCCGCACCTGACGGCGGCCACGGCCATGGTTGGCCAGCAGCCGCTGCAGCATGGGCAGGGTGAAGCCGGCCGTCTTGCCTGTGCCTGTCTGGGCGCCGCCGAGCACGTCCTGCCCGGCCAGAATGGCGGGAATGGCTTGCTGCTGGATGGGGGTTGGCTGTTCGTAACCCAGCTCCTTGACGGCCCGCAGGATGTGCGGGGACAGACCCAGTTCGTTGAATGACATGTTCGAGAGAGACTCCTCTGGTGAGCCTTGGGCTCAGCGGGTGACCGGCGCACGGGGTCGGCCACGGGATGAAAGTGATAACGGGGGCGTAATATAGCAAAAGCGCGGCCGCTGCGCAGTAGCTGTCGCACCGGCCGCTCAATTAGGCAGGTTCAGGCAATCAGAGCAGATCGCGGATGGGGGCGACCAGGTTTTCCGGTTTGGTGGTGGGGGCAAAGCGGTCCACCACCTGGCCGTCCCGGTCGATCAGGAACTTGGTGAAGTTCCACTTGACGTTCTCCAGCCCCAGCAGACCCGGTTTCTCCTTCTTGAGCCACTGATAGAAGGGGTGGGCCTGTTCGCCGTTGACCTCGCACTTGGCCATGATGGGGAAGCTGACCGGGTAGTCGAGGGAGCAGAAACGGGCGATCTCCTCGGCATCGCCCGGCTCCTGGTGGCCGAACTGATCGCAGGGGAAGCCCAGGATGACCAGCCCCTCGGGCCCCAGCTCCCGATAGAGTGCCTCCAGCCCCGTGTATTGAGGGGTAAAGCCGCAGCGGCTGGCCACGTTGACCACCAGAATGACCTGGCCCGCGAGGGAGGCGAGCGGCAGTTCACTGCCGTCGAGGCGTTGCAGGGTGAGTTCGGGCAAAGACATGAAAGACTCCTTTGAGTGGGGCCCATTCAGGGCACATTGCACCACGTTAACGGGGGCGGCGGCGGGGAGCAAGCCGGAGTGCTCCCTTGGTGGGAGCAGATTGAGTGCGCCGGATCACAGAGTGGCAATCGCGCCGAGATAATGGGGGTCTTGGCGGCCCGGATGGCGTATTGATGGTGGGACTTCTCAAGAGAAGCAAACCGGTTTGTGTCTTGGCCGGGAAGTCGCTAAAAAGCGCCCTCTTTCCACTTGTTGCGAGTCAATCTTGGACTATCAAGCCGTCATGGACGCCATATACACCCGGGGATGGGTGATAGTGGATGATTTTTTAACCGCCGCCGAGGTGGATGCCCTCAGGGCCTGTCTGCCGGACGAGTGGCGACCGGCGGGGATCGGCCGCGATACCCTGCATCAGGACAACCGCGACATTCGCCGGGATCAGATCCACTGGCTCGACGCCTCCCTCGGCGCGCCGGTGGCCGACTATCTGGTCCGCATGGAGGCGCTGCGCCTAGCCGCCAACCGGATGCTGATGCTGGGGTTGTTCGACTACGAGGCCCACTTTGCCCGCTACCGCAGCGGTGACTTCTATGCCACCCATCGCGACGCCTTCGCCGGGCGCTCCAACCGCCGCCTCACCTCGGTGTTTTACTTGAACAACGACTGGCAGCCAGAGGCGGGCGGGGTGCTGCGCATGTACGGTGACGACGAGCAGTTTCTGATGGACGTCTCCCCCCGGGGCGGGCGACTGGTGCTGTTTCTATCCGAAGAGTTCCCCCACGAGGTGCTGCCTGCCAACCAAGAGCGTTACAGCATCGCCGGCTGGTTTCGGGTCAACGGCAGCGGCAATGGCCGGCTCGATCCGCCGCGCTGAGCTCTTTTCATCCAATTTCTGACACAGGCGGGAATTTTTATGGCTCTTGTCGGCGGATGGGGCGCCCATCGGCTGACAAGGCTCGATCTCCCTTGCTACACTGGCCCGCACTTATCTTCGTATCTGGCTTCGTCCGGTTTTAATGCGGTTGGGTTTTAAATGGTGATGGCGAAGCCGCTTTTCCCAAGGGATCACATCTAATGAAGAACATCCATGTCTTGCTGCTGTGTGGCGGCGGTGGCTCCGAACACGAAGTTTCGCTGCGCAGTGCCAATTTCCTCGAAAAACAGCTCTCTCTCCTGCCCGGCGTGGAAGTGACCCGGGTCGAGATGTTTGCCGACCGCTGGCTCAGCGCCGATGGCCGCGAGTGCAAGCTGGGGCTGGACAAGCTGCTCTCTTTCGACAGCGTGGCCCGTCCGGTGGATTACGTGGTGCCCTGCATCCACGGCTACCCGGGTGAGACCGGCGATCTGCAATCCTTCCTCGAGCTGGCCGGCCTGCCTTACCTGGGCTGCGACGCCGAGGCGAGCAAGGTGTGCTTCAACAAGATCACCACCAAGCTGTGGCTCACCGCCCTCGGCATCCCCAACACCCCTTATCTGTTCCTGACCGAGCAGGGTGAGGCGAGCCTGACCGAAGCGAAAGCGGCGCTGGCAAAGTGGGGCAAGGTCTTCATCAAGGCGGCCTCCCAGGGCTCTTCCGTCGGCTGCTACTCCGCCAGCAACGAAGCGGATCTGGTGAAGGGCATTGCCGATGCCTTCGGTTACTCCGAGCAGGTACTGATCGAAAAAGCGGTCAAGCCGCGCGAGCTGGAAGTGGCGGTCTACCAGTACGGCGACGAGCTGGTGGCTACCTACCCGGGTGAGATCTGCGTGCCGCAGGACAAGTTCTACACCTATGAAGAGAAGTACAGCAGCGCCAGCCACACCGAGACCGCGCTGCGCGCCGAGGGGCTGACCCAGGCCCAGGCCGATGCCATCCACGAGTACGCCCTCAAGGCGTTCCGTCAGCTCAAACTGACTCACCTCTCGCGCATCGACTTCTTCCTGACCGAAGAGGGCGAGATCCTGCTGAACGAAATCAACACCTTCCCGGGCATGACCTCCATCTCCATGTTCCCGAAACTGCTGGAGCATCACGGCCACAGCTTCGCGCACTATCTGGAGCAGATCCTGCGCAAGGCGGTCTGACTGTTTGCCGAACGTGACAGAGGGGCCCGCGGGCCCCTCTGTCGTTGTTGCGGTGGGCGATGTCACATGGGGTCAGGGGTGAACAGCCAGATGTGCGCCCCTTGCGGATCCGCAATCAGGGCCATGCGCCCGACCCCCGGGATGTTCATGGCGGGCACCACCACGCTGCCGCCGTGCTGGTTGACCCTGAGCACCCTGGCATCGACGTCATCCACCGCGAGATAGGTTGCCCAGTGGGGTGGTACGCCGGCCATCTCGGGATTGCCCCGGGTAGACTGCACGCCGGCGATCGGCCTGCCATTGGCAACCAGCATGGGGTAGTCACCGCCCTCCATCGCCATGGTCTGGCTCTCCCAGCCGAGCACCTCGGTGTAGAAACGGATCCCGGCCTCGGCATCGGGGAGATAGAGCTCGTGCCAGGTGAAGGTAGTGCCTTCGGCCAGGGCGTGCTCGCGGGCAATGTCTTGTTCTGCCATCGTCGTCCTCCTGTGTCCCATGCGTGGGTGCATGGACTGACGACCAAGTATCAAAGAGGCGTGGCATCCCGGCTTGCCCCAGATGGGGGGCCTTGCTGCGCAGAGGGCGCGCCGTTACAATCTGCCCCCTTTTGTCCCGCCACAGGCACCGTCAGAGCCGCGTTCCATGAAGCCAATCCCCGATCACGCCGTCAATCGCCTGCGCATCTGGCGCAAGAGCGTCTCGACCCGACCCTTTCTCGCCCGTGGCGGCAGTGTGCCGCGCTGCGAAGCCTGTCAGCTGCGCCACGATTGGTGTGCCTGCGAGTGGCGCCCCGAGCTCAAGGCGGAGGCCGGCTTCTGCCTGCTGATGTACGACAGCGAACCGATGAAGCCCTCCAATACCGGGCGCCTCATCGCCGATGTGCTGCCGCAGACCACCTGGGCGTTTCTCTGGTCGCGCACCCAGCCCCATCCCGAGCTGTTGGCCCTGCTGGCGGATCCCGCCTGGCAACCCTACGTGGTGTTTCCAGCCTGCGAGAAGGAGCCGGCCCGGCTCACTTCGGTGGTGACCCCGGTTCCCGGCAAGAAGCCGCTCTTCATCCTGCTGGACGGCACCTGGCCCGAGGCGCGCAAGATGTTCAACAAGAGCCCCTATCTGGACGGTTTTCCGGTGCTCTCCATCAAACCGGATGCGCTCTCCACCTATGGCATGCGAGTGGCCCACTGCGACGAGCACCTCTGCACCGCCGAGGTGGCGGCCTGCGTGCTGGAGGTGGCCGGCGAGCTGGCGGCGGGACAGGCGCTGCAGCTGTGGTTCAATCTCTTCAGCAGCCGCTACATGGCGGGCCGGGTCAGCCGGGCTCCCGGCGAGGATGAGGCCCATCTGCAGCAGGCGCTGGCCGACCTCAAGGCCGATGGAGTGACCTGCTGCGCGCCCGACGCGGCCTGATCAAGACGGGCGAGGGGATCGCACGCGTGCCAGCCACGCCATGGGGCGGTTGACTGATGAAAATCAGGAATCAATTGCCTGCCACCGTTTCGTTGGCGTCATGAGCCAAGCCCCATTAGGATAGCGACCTGCGGTGTTTATCAGGCTCATGGCGAGCCTGCGCTGTGCGGGCCTTTGCGGGCCCCGGTCAATTTCGCGAGGCGATGGATGGAACTGGAACTCTTTACCCTGCTTGCCCTGTTTGGCGTGGCCCTGGTGGCCGGCTTCATCGATGCCATTGCCGGCGGCGGGGGCCTGCTGACGGTGCCCGCCCTGCTCGCCACCGGCATGCCGCCGGCCCTGGTGCTTGGCACCAACAAGCTGCAGAGCAGTTTCGGCTCCTTCTCCGCCACCTGGTTCTATGCCCGCAAGGGGCTGCTGGAGTGGGCCATCATCTGGCCGGCGGTCATCTGCACCTTCATCGGGGCGGCCATCGGCACCTTGGCGGTGCAGACCATAGATGCCGCCATCCTGGAGCGGCTGCTGCCCTTCCTGCTGATGGCGTTTGCCTGCTACTTCTACTTCTCCCCCCGGGTGAGCGATGCGGAGAGCCAGCGCCGCCTCACCCCCATGGCATTCGCCCTGCTGGTGGGCGGTGGCGTGGGTTTCTATGACGGCTTCTTCGGGCCGGGCACAGGGTCGTTCTTTGCCATCGGCTT
This sequence comes from Aeromonas dhakensis, assembly GCF_002285935.1. NCBI lineage: Bacteria > Pseudomonadati > Pseudomonadota > Gammaproteobacteria > Aeromonadales > Aeromonadaceae > Aeromonas > Aeromonas dhakensis. The sequence continues at coordinate 3,408,522 of NZ_CP023141.1, read as the reverse complement.
CGTGGCCCTGGCGGGTTTTGGCATGGCGCGGGCCACCGCTCACACCAAGCTGCTCAACTTCACCTCCAACATCGCCTCCCTGCTGTTCTTTACCTTGGGGGGCAAGGTGGTGTGGAGCGTCGGCCTGTGCATGGCGCTGGGGCAGTTCATCGGGGCCCGTATGGGCTCCAAGCTGGTGCTCAAGAAGGGGGTCAAGCTCATCAAGCCGCTGCTGGTGACCGTCTCCCTCTTGATGTCCGTCAAGCTGGTGTGGAGCCAGTATCCCGAGCTCTTTGCCTGGCTGGGCTGACGCCTTGCACAAGGGATCATAGAGAGGGCCCGATCCGCTGGATCGGGCCCTCTTGTTTTTCAGCTCTGAGCGGTCAGCTGCCGGAAATGGGCCTGCAGGGCCTGCACCAGGCGGGCAATGCGCTCGCGCTTGAGGCTGTTTGGCCGGTAGACCAGGTGGAGCGGGCGCCCCAGCCCCGGCAGGGGACGGGCCTGCGCCCCTTGCTCGCCCACCAGGGCCAGCAGGCCGGCCGGCAGCAGCACGGGGCCAATCCCCGCCTTGGCCAGCTCGATCAGCGCCAGGTAGGAGTCGAGCTCCATGGCCGGGGTCAGGCCAAGGGCCGCCAGCGGCTCGCGCAGATAGCGGTTGGAGGGGTTGTCCAGGTCCATGGTGAGGATGGGCAGCAGCCGATCGGTGTCGTGTTCGTGCGTAGGCACGGCATCCCCCACCAGATAGAAGGGCTCCTCCAGCAACCGCTCGGTGCACAGGCCGTGGCCGGGGGGCAGGCGCCCGGCGCAGATGCCGAGCAGGGCGTCGCCGCCGCGCACCCGGGCCAGGATCACCGGCGTGTGGTGGGTGGAGAGGGCGATGTGTGGATCGCACCCCAGATAGTCGTGCATAAAGCGGGCGAGGTAGCCCGCCAGCAGGGTCTCGGAGCAGGCGACGGGCAGGGGGGTCTGGTCGGTGAGGATCTGGCTGTCCGTCAGCACCCCCTTCATCTCGGCCAGACTCGGGGCCACCCGGGTGAGCAGCTCCCTGGCCTGGGGGGTGAGGCGGGTGTGGCGCCCATCCGGCTCGATGAGCTTCTTGCCAAGGCGCTGTTCCAGCTGGGCGATGCGCTTGCTGACCGCCGACTGGCTGATGTAGAGGCGGCTTGCGACCTTGGCCATGGTGCCCTCGCTCGCCAGCAGGCAGAGTGTCTCCAGCCCTTCCAGTAACATGCTCTCTCCCGTCCTCGTCTGTTGAAAGCGGTTACCTTAGGGGCTGGTGGCATCAGGGGCAAGTACCGTTTGTAGCCCGTGCCAGCGGCCAGCGCCACGCCTTGACGGGCGGGGTGAAGATCACCAGGTTGCCGATGAAGCTCACAACCACGCCGACCACTGACACCGGCTGCCAGACGAAGCCCTCGTAGAAGGTGGACAGGGTCAGCGCCACCAGCGGAAACAGCACGGTGGCGTAGGCCGCCTTGCTGGGGCCGATGCGCCCCACCAGGGTGAGGTAGGCGGTGAAGGCGATGACGGAGCCGAAGATGGCCAGATAGACCATGGCCGCCAGGTAGCGCGGATCGGTGGGCAGCGTCAGCGACTGACCGAGCAGGGTGACCCAGCCCAGCAGCAGCGCCACGCCGTAGACCATGCCCCAGGGCACCATCTGCAGCACGTGATAGCCCTGGCGCTGGCCGCGGGCCGAGACCAGGTTGCCGAGCGAGAAACAGAGGGTGCCACCGCAGGCAAACAGCAGCCCCTTCCAGCCGTTTGCACCCAGTTGCGCATCCGCCAGCACGGGCCAGAACAGCAGCAGGGTGCCGACGAGCCCCAGCAAGGATCCTTGCAACCAGCGCAGGCCGGGTCTTTTACCCTCGAACAGCCAGAGGTTGAGGCCGTTGAAGATACTGGCGCTGGCGAAGATCACCGCCGACATGCCGCTCGGGATATAGAGGGTGGCGTGGTAGAAGCAGAGAAAGTTGGTGGAAAAAAGCAGGGCGCCGAGCAGGGCGGCGTAACGCTGGCCCGCCCAGGGCAGGCGCGGGAACTTGCCGCTCACCGTGAGCAGGGCAAACAGTGCCAGCGCCGCCAGGGCAAAGCGATAGAGCACCGAGACCTCGATGGGAATGGGGCCGAGCTGCCAGGCGATGGCGATCCAGGTGCTGCCCCAGATAAGGACGGTGGCAAGATAGAGCATCAGGTTCATGGGGTATCCGGTGAGATGAGTACGACATGGGATCAGCATGCAGCGGGCGGTGGCGGCGGGCTTACACCATCTTGCGGTTTTTTACGGGCAGCCGCAGCCTTTGCCGCCGCGCCGCGTTAAGATGGCGCACAGGGGCCACAAGCAACAAGAGGAACAGAGCGGGTGCTGCAGACTAAGCCGGCGGGAGTATTCGATGCACTGGTCAGCACGGGCGCGCGACTGGAGAACGCCTGCTGGCTGGAACCCGGCCTTGGCGTCGCCAGCTGGCGCAACTGTTACGATCAGACCCGCTACCACAAGCCGGGCCACCATACCCTGAGCGTCTACCTGCAGGGGGGCGAGCAGACCGAGCGGCTGGACGGCCCGGGTGGCCACGGCGGCACCGGCAAGGTGTGCATCATGCCGGATCACCACAGATCCGAGTGGCTGGTGCGCGAGGAGTTTCGCTTTTTCCACCTCTACTTCACCCCGGCCCACCTGACTCGCATCGCCGAAGAGGTGTGCGACAAGGAGGGGCGCCACCTGCTGCTGGAGGACAAGACCTTCATCGACGATCCGCTGGCCGCCAGCCTGGTGCAGGGCCAGCTGATGCAGCTGGACTGGCAGCACCAGGTGGACAGGATGGCGCTATCTCACGGCGCCTGGATGTTGATGCTGCACGCCTATCGCCACCACACCCGGGAGGCGCCGCCGCTGCCCGAGGTGCGTGGCGGGTTGGCACCGGCGGTGATCCGGCGGGTGCAGGAGTACCTGCTGGCCCATCTGGCGGAGCCTGTCACCCTGGCCGAGTTGGCACAGGAGGCGGGTCTGAGCGAATACCACTTCGCCCGCATGTTCGGCCAGAGCCTGGGCTGTCCGCCCCATCGCTACCTGCTGGGGCTGCGGCTCAAGCGGGCCAAGCAGCTGCTGGCCGGCGCCGACTCCCTAGCCAGCATCGCCATCCAGTGCGGTTTCTCGTCCCAGGCCCACCTTGGCAACCGCTTTCGCGAAGCGTTTGGTCTCACCCCGGGTCAGTGGCGCAGCCAGCTGTCATCCTCCTGTCACAGATAAGCGGCAGATTGGTTGGCAACGAGGGGGAGCCTCGTTCCTTCAACCCGCACAGGAGATGCCCTTGAATCATCGCAAACGTCAGACTCGCACCCGCCACCTCTGGTTCAGCCACTGGAACGCCCCCCAGGGCCGCCTTGGCATACCGACCCCGCCCGAACCTCTCGTTCCTCACAGTTCCCGCTGAAAATCGCCACGACCCGATAGGATTTTCCCGACAACTTTGCCACTATTGCGCCATCAGGATGGACTGGATATGGCCGCATGTTTCTGGAACGCATTGAAGTCAAAGGTTTTCGCGGAATAAATCGCCTCTCGCTCGGGCTGGACCACACCACTGTGCTCATCGGCGAGAACGCCTGGGGCAAGTCCAGCCTGTTGCGCGCCCTCTGGTGTCTGCTGGGCCAGGATGCCGAGCCCTACCAGTTCAGCAGCGATGACTTCCATCAGCCCGAAGATCCCGAGCTCGAGCCGGCCCGCCACCTGCAACTGGTGCTCACCTTCAGCGAGCACAGGCCCCAGATGTGCCTGCATTCCCAGCGATTGGCCCGCCTCGGCGCAGCTTGGATCAAGCACAAGGACAAGTTTCACCGCATTCACTACCGCGCCAGTGCCGAGCTGCAGAGCGATGGCTCCGTCACCACCACCCACGACTTTCTCGATGGCATCGGCAAGAGCCTGGCCATCGACAATGCCCACGAGCTGGTCTGCCTGCTCATCACCATGAACCCGGTGTTCCGGCTGCGAGATGCCCGTACCGCCCGAAGCGGGGTGGAGACCCTGCAGTGGGGGGATCTCTCCGAGCTGCGGCTGAGCGAGCTGGCCGACAAGCTGATCGACGAGCCTCAGCGCATCGGCGAGCCCGAGCTCAAGGAGGCGCTGCAGGCGGTACGCCAGCTGATGGATCACTACTTCAACGCGCTGGCCCCCATCAAGAACAAGCCGCGCAGCCAGCGGGAGATCGTCAATCGCCCCATGACCCTGCGCAACCCCGGCAATCTGCAGGCGCTGCTGCGCAATGCCGACAACCGGGCGCTGCAACTGGCGATGGCGGGCATGGCGGCCACCCTGCTGCAGGCGCGGGGCAACCGGGAGCTGGAGCAGGGGGCGCGCCCCATCATGATCCTGGAAGACCCGGAGAGCCGCCTGCACCCCACCATGCTGGCACTGGCCTGGGGCCTGCTGGAACAGCTGCCTGGGCAGAAGCTGCTCACCACCAATTCGGGGGATCTGCTCTCCTCGTTGCCCCTCAACCAGATCCGCCGGCTGGTGCGCCGCCAGCAGGATATCCTCTGTCATCAATTGGGGGGCGAGCGCTACAGCAGCGACGATCTGCGCAAGATTGCCTTCCACGTGCGCATCAACCGTCCCATGTCGATGTTTGCCCGCTGCTGGCTGCTGGTGGAGGGGGAGACCGAGATCTGGTTGCTCTCCGAGCTCGCCCAGATCTGCGGTTACAGCCTGCGAGCGGAGGGGGTGCGGATCATCGAGTTCGCCCAGTGTGGTCAGTCACCCCTTATCAAGGTGGCGCGCGACTTTGGCATCGAGTGGCATCTGCTTACCGACGGCGACGAGGCGGGGGTCAAGTACGCCACCTCGGCGCGCTCCCTGCTCAAGGGGGAGCGGGAGCGGGACAGGCTGACCCAGTTGCCGGCGGCGGACATAGAGCACTACCTCTACCACAACGGCTTCGAGGCGGTGTTCCGGCGTGAAGCTGGCGTCGGGGGGCGCTCTACCCTCAATGCCGGGCGCATCATCAACAAGGCGATTCACCATCGCAGCAAGCCGGGCATGGCGCTGGCGGTGGTGGAGGAGGCGGAGCGGCTCGGCGGCGAGCACATCCCGCCGGTGCTGCGCCAGATGTTCGCCCGGGTGGTGGCGCTGGCCCGTGGCCAGAGCTGAGCCCTTCGTCGCAGGCTGATACGCGGCAGGGATTGGGGATGGCGGCGGCTTTGGGTATACTCGGCCCCTTCATCCGGCGCCATCGGCGCGTTCTGAATTCTTGCTGCTGGAGGCGTCATGTTCGTCCAACTCCCTTTTTGGCTCTTTCCCCTGACCGGCCTGATGGCGCTGGGGGCCCTCATCGCCCTGGGCCTGGTGCTCTGGCGCGGTGATCTCTGCCCGGGCCAGCGCTCGCGGATCACCACCCAGCTCTTCTCGGTCTGGGTGATCACCGGCCTCTCCCTGATGCTGGCGGTGGAGGCCAAGGCGGCCGACTGGCTGATCTGGAGTGGCGGCGCCGCCCTGATCCTGGGAGTTGTGCTGTCGCTGGCCCAATCCCGGCTGGAGGGCAAGCGCGCCATCCCGGCCACCCTGTTCTGGCTGCCGGCGGTGCCGCTGCTGGTCTATGGCATCGGCTTGCTGCAGATCCAGGGCTGGCTTGGCGGCCTGCTGCAGATGGTGCTGTTGGGGGCGGCCTTCGCCCATCTGATGCTGCTGCGGGCCCGTCACCGTCTGCAGGCGTTCAACACCCTGTTGCCGCTGGCCGGGCTGGTGGCCGCCATCCTGAGCCTGCTCTGGCTGGCGGTGCTGGTGGGCTGGCAGGGGAGCGGCGCCGGCCTCGATGCCCTGATCTCCGGCGTACTGACCCAGGCGGCCCTGCTGATCGCCGCCCTGCTGCTCTGGTTCAGCCCGCTCTATCGCCAGCAGGAGACAGCGCCGGTGGTGGTTTCCACCGCCCTGTGCGGCCTCATCATCGCCCAGATCGCAGCGACCAGCGTGCTGCACCAGCTGGCCTGACCGACCGGCATCATGAAAAAGCCCACCCCGGGCAACCGGGGTGGGCTTTTTGCTGGCCGCGCGCGGCCCCTAGTAGAAGTCGTCGGCGCCGCAGATGAAGAGGCAGCTGCTGCGCGGCTGGGCCAGGTACTCCCGGGTCAACCCTTCGAGCGGCATGCCGAAGGTGCTGATGTCCTCGGGCGAGGGCAGGGCGGTATCCAGGATCCGGCGCCAGTAGCCACCGACCCCCTTGGGGGGGCTTGGCAGGTTGAAGGTGAGCGGCTCCCAGTAGGCGTTGAACAGCACGTAGAGGGCCAGCCGGGTTTCGCTCGACAGGGCTGACATGGCGATGGCGTGGGAGTGATGGCCGAAGTCCGGCTGGGCGGCGTTGACCCCGTGCCAGCAGATCTCGCTGTGGCGCAGGATCTCGGTCAGCGACAGCGGCATGCTCTCCTGCTCCGGGCGCTGGAACAGGTGCTTGCGATACTGGATCAGCTCCTTCATGAAGCGGAACATCTCCTGCCCCCTGGCATCGGGCTGCCACTGCATCCAGCAGGTGGCGTTGTCCTGGCAGTAGCCGTTGTTGTTGCCGTGCTGGCTGCGCAGCACCTCATCCCCCATCAGCAGCATGGGGGAGCCCACCGAGAGCAGGGTGGCCACCATCATGTTCTTGGCCTGACGAGTGCGCAGGGCGTTGATCTGGGGATCCTCGCTCGGCCCCTCCTGGCCGTGGTTCCAGCTGAAGTTGTGATCACAGCCATCCCGGTTCTGCTCGCCATTGTCCTCGTTGTGCTTGCCGTTGTAGCTGGTCCAGTCCCACAGGGTGAAGCCGTCGTGGCAGGTGACGAAGTTGATGCTCTTCTCCGGATCGGCGTGGTGGTAGTGGTAGATGTCCGGGCTGCCGCACAGCCGCTCCACGAACGCCATCACCGCGTTGTCATCCCCGCGCAGGAAGCGGCGCACGTCGTCCCTGAACTGGCCGTTCCACTCGCGCCAGCGGGCGCCGGCCAGGCTGCCCACCTGATAGAGGCCCCCCGCATCCCAGGCCTCGGCGATGAGCTTGATGTCGGCGATGCGGGGATCGGTGTCGATGGTGCGCAGGGTCGGTGCATTGGCCTGGGGCTGGCCCGATTCGTCCCGCGACAGGATGGCCGCCAGGTCGAAACGAAAGCCGTCCACGTGCATCTCCTGTCGCCAGAAGTGGAGGCTGTCCATGATCATGCGCAGCACCACGGGGTGGGCGCCGTTGAAGGTGTTGCCGCAGCCCGAGTAGTTGGTGTCCTTCTGATTGGCATCGAGGATGTAGTAGGCCTCGTTGTCGATGCCGCGAAAGGAGAAGGTGGGGCCATCATCGCCCCCCTCGGCGGTGTGGTTGTAGACCACGTCCAGGATCACTTCTATGTTGGCGCGGTGCAGCGCCTTGACCATGTCGCGAAACTCGGTGAGGGGATCATCGCCGCTGGCGTACTGGGCGTGGGGGGCGAAGAACGACATGGGACTGTAGCCCCAGTAGTTGGAGAGCCCCCTGGGGGCATCCTGGGGATCGAACTGGAACACCGGCAGCAGCTCGACCGCGGTGACGCCGAGGGATTGCAGGTAGGGGATCTTCTCGATAAGGCCGAGGTAGGTGCCACGCAGGGCGGGGTCGACCCCCGAGTCCGGCGACTTGGTAAAGCCCCCCAGGTGCAGCTCGTAGATCACCGAGCGGGAGAGGGAGTGGGCAGGCAGCTTGTCCCCCTCCCAGTCGTAGTTTCGGGTATCCACCACCCGGTTCTTGGCGCAGCAGGCCAGGTTGCTGCCGGGGCGGGCCGCCGCCCAGCGATCGTAGTTGGCGCCCAGCTCGATGCTGCGGCCATAAGGGTCCAGCAGCACCTTGTCGGCATCGAAGCGGGTGCCGTAGTAGGGGCGCCAGGGGCCCTGGATGCGATAGGCGTAGCGCTGACCCAGCCCGATCCCCTCTATATGGATGTGCCAGTAGTAGGCGGTGCGGTTGAGGCGGGGGGAGAGGGGGATCACTTCCGGCGTGGCATCGTCGGCGCTGGCAAACAGCAGCAGTTCGACCCGACTGGCAAGACGGGCCCAGATGGCGAAGTTGACGCCGTCGTGCTCGGGTGTGGCCCCCAATTGACGGCAATGACCGGCGGAGATACGCATGATAAACCTACCCAAAACGAGGAGTTACAAACCATCTGAGTGTAGTGCGCCAGCTTGGCCCACAAGCTGCTTGCCTGAAAAAACCGCGCTCTGTTGCAAATTCCTGCGATTTATGCCGGTTTAATCTACGAATGAAGTTTTTTTAGGATATTTACTTGCAATCTGAGCGCCGGCGCCTATTATTGGCGACCTCAGACGCGGGGTGGAGCAGCCCGGTAGCTCGTCGGGCTCATAACCCGAAGGTCGTCAGTTCAAATCTGGCCCCCGCAACCATCTGAGTTCTTGCATCAGCCTTGTTTCACAATGTGTTGATAAACAAGAGAATTCGAACAGGCTACTGCTCAGCCTGAACGAAAGAATACGGACGCGGGGTGGAGCAGCTCGGTAGCTCGTCGGGCTCATAACCCGAAGGTCGTCGGTTCAAATCCGGCCCCCGCAACCAACTATTTGTATCCATGGCAGGCAATGCTCTGCGGTGGAGACGAAGACAGCAAGGGGCAACTGCTCTGTCTCTTGTGGTGGCAATACAATTCGGACGCGGGGTGGAGCAGCTCGGTAGCTCGTCGGGCTCATAACCCGAAGGTCGTCGGTTCAAATCCGGCCCCCGCAACCAACTATTTGTTTCCATGGCAGGCAATGCCGCGCGGTGGAGACGAAGACAGCAAGGGGCATCTGCTCTGCCTCTTGTGGTGGCAGTACAATTCGGACGCGGGGTGGAGCAGCTCGGTAGCTCGTCGGGCTCATAACCCGAAGGTCGTCGGTTCAAATCCGGCCCCCGCAACCAACTATTTGTATCCATGGCAGGTAATGCTCTGCGGTGGAGACGAAGACAGCAAGGGACAACTGCTCTGTCTCTTGTGGTGGCAGTACAATTCGGACGCGGGGTGGAGCAGCTCGGTAGCTCGTCGGGCTCATAACCCGAAGGTCGTCGGTTCAAATCCGGCCCCCGCAACCAACTAATTTGTGTCCATGGCAGGCAATGCCGCGCGGTGGAGACGAAGACAACAAGGGGCAACTGCTCTGCTTCTTGTGGTGGCAGTACAATTCGGACGCGGGGTGGAGCAGCTCGGTAGCTCGTCGGGCTCATAACCCGAAGGTCGTCGGTTCAAATCCGGCCCCCGCAACCAACTAATTTGTGTCCATGGCAGGCAATGCCGCGCGGTGGAGACGAAGACAGCAAGAGGCAACTGCTCTGCCTCTTGTGGTGGCAGTACAATTCGGACGCGGGGTGGAGCAGCTCGGTAGCTCGTCGGGCTCATAACCCGAAGGTCGTCGGTTCAAATCCGGCCCCCGCAACCAACTAATTTGTGTCCATGGCAGGCAATGCCGCGCGGTGGAGACGAAGACAACAAGGGGCAACTGCTCTGCCTCTTGTGGTGGCAGTACAATTCGGACGCGGGGTGGAGCAGCTCGGTAGCTCGTCGGGCTCATAACCCGAAGGTCGTCGGTTCAAATCCGGCCCCCGCAACCAACTTCCCTTCTTTATTACCTTGTTCCTCTAGCTTGTCATCCAGCCGCCTTCGCGGTCTTTCTGCTTTGTCTCCTTTTCACGCTTGATATTGATTTTCAAGTGCAATCTGGCTGTGACCCCGCTTTGTTGGGTATCATCTCTGGTATCTCTTCATGGATGAGGGCCTTGCCCGATGATGCAACCATTTACCTATCTGCCGCCGCAGATCGACATTCACGACGCCAGCCTTGCTGCCGTCCTCACCAATGGCCTGGCCGCCAACTTGCTGATCTGCGCCGAAGAGCGGCGCGAGAGCCTGCTGGCCCTGCCCGAGCTTGCCGCCGTCAGCGCCCAGATCGCGCTGGGGCAGAAAGCCCCCTACAGCCTGGTGCTGCACAATACCCTGCAACTGCTGGTCTTCCTGCCGGCCCGTCCCGCGCGCGATCATGCCCTCTACAAGCAGGTGCGCAGCTGGGTTGCGCCGCTGGCCGGGCTCAAGATTGAGCGACTGGGGCTGCATCTGGAGGGGTTTGACGAGGCCGATACCACTCTCCTGGCCGAACTGGCGCTGGCCACCCTGCTGGCGGCCAACGTGCCGCTGCCAAGCCACAAGCATCGCAGCGAAGATCCCTGGCGCTACCAGCAGATCGCGGTCTCTCCCAATTGCGTGCTGGATCTGGCGCGGATCTATGCCGAGGCCGAGGGCAACGGCATCGCCCGCCATCTGGCGGTGTCGCCCGCTTCCGATCTGACCGCCCGCAGCTACCGCGAATGGGTACGTCAGCTGGCCCAGAGCGAGGGGTGGCAGTGGCATGAGTACGATCAGGCCCAGCTGGCCGAGCAGGGGGCCGGTGCCTTCATCGCGGTGGCGCGCGGCTCGGAAGACAACCAGGCCGCCATGGTCAAGCTGAGCTATTGCCCACCCAATGCGGTGCGGCGAGTGGCCCTGGTGGGCAAGGGGATCTGTCACGACTCGGGCGGCTACAACCTCAAGGTTTCCGGCAGCATGTACGGCATGCATCTGGACATGGGGGGCAGCGCGGTGGCGCTGGGCACGCTTCACGCCATCAGCCGGGCCAGGCTGCCCTACGAGGTGCACTGCTGGCTCGCCATCGCCGAGAACCACATAGGGCCGCTCGCCTACCGGCCGGGGGAGGTGGTGACCGCCCTCAATGGCACCACCATCGAGGTGGTGGATACCGATGCCGAGGGACGCATGGTGCTGGCCGACACCCTCAGCATGGCGGTGCAGGACAACCCGGATCTGCTGATCGACTACGCCACCCTGACCGGGGCCTGCAAGCGGGCGCTCGGCAGCCGCTACAGTGGCGCCTTCACCAACCGGCCCCAGTGGCTGAGCGAGCTTATCAGCCTGGGTCAGCGCAGCGGTGAGCGAGTCTGGCCCTTCCCGCTGGATGAGGATTACGACGACAACCTCGATAGCGAGTGGGCCGATCTGTTACAGTGTGCGCCCGGCGCCTCGCCGGATCACATCGATGCGGCCCGTTTCCTCAGCCGTTTCGTGCCTGCCCAGACCCCCTGGCTTCACCTCGACTTGAGTGGTTTTCGCAACAAGGGCGGCAATGGCGTAGTCAGCAGCGAGGTGACTGGTTTCGGGGTCAGATTGACGCTGGAACTGCTGGCCGGCCCGCTGGGGCGGCGCAATGAACTTGATCAACCAGAACAGTAAGGGATCCCGTGAAAGAACCAAGTTATGACTGGGTGTTGTTCGATCTGGATGAAACCCTGGTCGATTTCCCGGTCGCTCAGGCGCTGGAGCAGACACTGCACATTTACGGCGTGACGCCGACTCCGCCCAAGATGGCGGAGTACCACGCCCTCAACCACCGGCTCTGGCAGCAGTACAACTCCGGCGAGATCGATGCCGTCCACCTGCAACAGACCCGTTTCTCCCTCTTTGCCGAGCAGGTGGACGTAGCGCCGATGGCGATGAACGACACCTTCCTGCAGCAGATCATCGCCTTGAGCGTGCCGCTGGAGGGGGTGGAGGAGACTCTGCAGGCGCTGAAGAGCAAGGTGAAGATGGGGATCATCACCAACGGTTTCAGCCTGCCCCAGCGCGGGCGCCTAGACAAGCTGGGCTGGCAGGCCTGGTTCGAGCCGCTGGTGATCTCGGACGAGGTGCAGGTGACCAAGCCGGCGCCGGCCATCTTCCAGCACGCGCTGGCACTGATGGGTCAGCCGAGTCCGGCGCGGGTGCTGATGGTGGGGGACAACCCCAAGACCGATATTGCCGGCGCCGCGGCCCAGGGGCTGGCGACCTGCTGGTACAACCCGGCCCGTCAGGATGGTCCGAGCGAGGCGACCCACGAGATCCACCACTTCACCCACCTCTCGGCCATCGTGCTGGGCGAATAGGAACTTCTGCTGCGCAGGGGAAGTGAAAAAAACAAGGCAGCCCACGGGCTGCCTTGTTTGTCTCCGGCTCTTGCTAGCGGCCGAGGCGGGCCAGCAACCAGGACTCCAGCAGGGCCACGCCGGGCGCCAGCACGGCTTCGTCGAAGTCGAACTCCGGGTGATGGTGGGGTGCCGCCAGATTGGCCCCCAGGATCAGGTAGGCCGCCTGGCCGCCGTTACGTTGCACCCGCTCGATGAGAAAACCGGCATCCTCGCTGGCGCCGAAGCGGCGGGTGTGAATGGTCTCCAGCTTGAGCGCCTGAGCGAGCGGGATGATCTCCTCAAGCAGGGTCGGGCTGTTGTCGATGCCGATGGCCTCGCCCTGCTTGCGAATGAGGTAGGTGGCACCCTGCATCATGGCGGCCCCTTCCACCATCTGCTGCACCTGGCTGAACATGTAGTCGTTGAGGGCCGGTGTGGCGCCCCGGGTCTCTCCCTGCAGCAGGGCATGGCCCGGGATCACATTGCGGCCACTGCCCGCATGGAGCTGGCCCACGTTGATGCGGGTCATGCCGTCGCGGTGGCGGGCGATGCCGAGCATGGCGGTAGTGGCCATGCAGGCCGCCGCCAGCGCATTGCTGCCGGCGTTGGGCTCGAGCCCCGCGTGGGCGGCGCGCCCCATGAACTCCACGTCGAACTTGGTGGAGCAGAGAAACTCGGTGGGATTGACCACCAGCTCGCCGCTGTTGGCGTGAATGCCGATGTGCAGCGCCAGCAGGGCATCCACGTCGTCGAGCTGGCCACCGGCGGCCAGCGCCTTGCCGCCGCGACACCCCTCTTCAGCGGGCTGGAAGAACAGCTTGATACGGCCGTTCAGTCGATCGGCGAGGGCGGCGATGCGCTCGGCCAGCACCAGCCCGATGGCGGTATGGCCGTCATGGGCACAGGCGTGCATCCAGCCGGGGTTGCGCGAGTGCCAACCTTCCTGGCTGGGGGGATGCAGCTCATCCTGGCTCTCCTCGACCTCCACCGCGTCGATGTCGAAGCGAAAGGCCAGGGTCGGGCCAGGTCGGCCGCTGTCCCACAGTCCCATCACCCCCGTTATCTCTTCGATCCGGCCCAGCCAGTCCGGATGGGCGCCCTGGCGCAGGGCTCGCTCCTTCTGGGCCTGCACGTCGATGTTGCGTCCCATGATGAGATTGCTGGCCAGCAGCTTGTCACCCAGCATGATGGAGAAACCGAGTTCATTGAGGTGGTGAGCGATGAGGGAGCTGGTACGAAATTCACACCAGGCCGCTTCGGGCAGACGATGAAGATCACGACGCCAATGGCTTAGCGCATCCTGTGTCATGGTAATTCCTGCATGGCGAATCCAGCGGATATTGTGACGGGCAGGGGGGCAAGAGTAAATCCCGCAGACACAAATGCAACAGGGGGAGCCACTGGCTCCCCCTGTTTACGCTGCCGTGGCACGACAGCTCTGTTTATATACACCGACTGGTGCTAACCACCTTGTCTGCACTCATTTTCGATGAAACGACCAAAAATGACTGAATGCGGTGAATTAACCAGCGCACTGGTGCCTGTCGTTGCCCATGCGGATCACGAAGTGGGCAACCAACCGGCTCAAAGCTGTGACAGCGACGGCAGAGAGACGGCAACCAGAGTGAAAAACACGGTGAAAACGGCAGTAACCACAAACTCTTTCATATTATTGTCTCCCTTGGCTGACTGATGATGGAACCAAGATACCACAATTGCGCAGTAAAACAATAGTAAAGTGTGTTTATGTGGCCATAGTTGTCGCGTAGCGCTCGAAAGCGTCATTTTTATAAATCTAAGGCTGTTTTATCAGCTTCGAGATGGGTGTTGGGCATTCACCAGGATTTGATGGTGTTTTTGTTTAATAAAATCAATGTGTTATTTTTATTCTTGTTGCGTTTTATGCAGGGTCTTATATGAGGCTTTTTTGGTTTTTTAAAATTTTGTCGGCAAAAGCAGACAGTTTTGCTGGCGATGGGGTGAGTCTGGCATGGTTTGGACTGCTGTCAGCACCATTTTCCCTACCCCCAGCATTTCTTGTCGTGCACCGGGGATTTTTCCCTGTCGTGACGCCACCTTCTGGCGGCGGCACGCTCGCAAATTTGCAGAAATCCTGCGGTTGATGAGAGTCGTGCAACCATTGAACCGACCCTGTTCGACTCTTTTCACGGCATGTTGGCGGCTCGATGGGGGCTGCTGATGGCAGGTACATGACCACTTGATGACAAGGAGGGTGAGCTGACTGCACAGGTCGCGATGGCCCTGTGCAGTGTTTCGCTGCGAGCCAATGGCAGGTGGGGAGGCTTGCTGGCTGCATCGCCCTGACCGGGCTGCCTGAAGAGGCGAGGGGAAGGCAGGGAGCCATGGGCGGGGATAACGGCAGACATGGCCAGAGGGTGGAATGGGAGCGGGCGTGCCGGCAGGTGGCCCGCGCCAATAAAAAACCCTCCAGCGGAGGGTTTTTTGTCACAACAGCCTGAACAAGCGGGGCTTAGAACAGGGTGGTGGAGAGATCGTAGAGCTCCTGGTTGAACGGACGCTTCAGGTTCTCGATGCAGTCGATGATGTCGTGGTGCACCATCTCGTTGCCCTGAATACCGACGCAGCGACCACCCTGACCGGCCAGCAGCTGTTCGACGGCGAAGGCACCCATGCGGCTGGACATGATGCGATCGCGGGCGGTCGGGGAGCCACCGCGCTGGATGTGGCCCAGGATGGTGGCGCGGGTTTCGCGACCTGTCATGGCTTCGATATCCTTGGCCAGGGCGTTCACGTCGGTGACATGCTCACAGATGGTGATGATGGCGTGGCGCTTGCCTTTGGCTTCCCCTTCCTTGATCTGTTGCAGCAGCTTCTCTTTGTCGAAGGCCACTTCCGGCACGATCACGTACTCGGCACCGCCGGCGACGGCGGCAGACATGGCCAGGTCGCCGCAGTGGCGGCCCATGATCTCGACCACGGAGATGCGGTGGTGGGAGCTGCAGGTGTCGCGCAGACGGTCGATGGCATCCACCACCACGTTGAGGGCGGTGTCAAAGCCGATGGTGAAGTCGGTACCGGCGATGTCGTTGTCGATGGTGCCCGGCAGGCCGATGCAGGGGAAACCCTCTTCGGTCAGCTTCTTGGCACCCATGTAGGAGCCGTCACCGCCGATCACCACCAGGGCGTCGATGCCGTGTTTTTTCAGGTTTTCGATCGCTTCGGCGCGCACTTTCGGATCTTTGAAGGCCGGGAAACGGGCGGAGCCGAGGAAGGTACCGCCACGGTTGACCACGTCGGAGACACTGTGGCGCTCCAGCTTGACGATACGGTCCTGGTGCAGACCGAGGTAGCCATCATAGATGCCGTAGACTTCCAGGCCATGATGCAGGCCGGCGCGCACCACGGCGCGAATGGCTGCGTTCATACCCGGTGCGTCGCCACCACTGGTCAAAACACCAATACGTTTGATTTGTTTGGTCATGAGTGCCTCTGGATCTGAGTTGTCGAATACGAAAGGGTTAAATGAGACAAGCCACTTTTACTATATCGGCTTTCATATGGGATGCGCTGGCTGCCATAGGAAAAGCGATACGCAGGAGGGGGCAAGCGCCCCCTCCATGGCAGCCGATTACTTGGCCGCGCCAGCGATGATCTGGGAGAAGTCGTCCACTTTCAGGGACGCACCGCCCACCAGGCCGCCGTCGATGTCCGGCTGACCGAACAGGTCGGCAGCGGTAGCACCGGTCACGGAGCCTCCGTACAGGATCTGTACCTTGGCAGCCACGGCGGCATCAAACCCGGCCAGGTACTGGCGAATGTGAGCGTGCACGGCCTGTGCGATTTCCGGGGTAGCGGTCTTGCCGGTGCCGATGGCCCATACCGGCTCGTAAGCCACGACGGCGTTCTCGAAGGAGGCGATACCGCAACGATCGATCACGGCTTTGAGCTGGGTTTCGACCACGGAGTTGGTGGTGCCGGCTTCGAACTGGGCCAGAGTCTCACCGATGCACAGCACGGGGATCAGGCCGCCTTTCTGGATGGCTTCGTACTTGGCAGCAACCACATCGTCGGTCTCTGCGTGCAGGGTACGACGCTCGCTGTGGCCGACCAGGGAGTAGGTGCAACCGAAGGCTTTGAGCATGGACGGAGCGTTCTCGCCGGTGAAGGCGCCAGACTCGTGAACGTCGGCGTTCTGGGCACCGTAGGCAATCTTGCTGCCGGCGGTCAGCTGCTCAACCAGACCCAAAAAGATAACCGGCGGGCAGACGGCGACTTGTACAGAAGGATGAGCGGCAGCCGCCGGGGTCAGTCCTTTGATCAGAGCTTCGACGGAAGCCTTGGTGCCGTTCAGTTTCCAGTTACCCATTACCAGGTGCTGTCTCATCTTCTATATCTCCTAGGCATTTGATTGCGCGACATTATATGAATTGAACCGAGCCCAAGATAGCTGACCCGGCGGCAAATGACGTAATTTTTTTTCGCTTTCCTGATCCAAATCAGGAATGAAAGGCTCGATCGCTCAATCGGTGACCTGACCCCGCAGACGGGCCCACCATACCCCAATCCATTCGTGAATGGCAGCCTCGGAATACATCAGATAGCGCCCCTTGGGCAGGTAGCTGTAGAGGGGTTGCACCACCTGACTCTGCTTGGCGGTGTAGTCGGTGGGGGCCGGCACGGCATTGAGTCCCTGACCCTGATAGAGCGCCATGGCCCGCGGCAGGTGGGTGGCCGAGCTCACCAGCGCCACCCGCTTGCCCTTGAGATGCTGGCTGATGCTGACCGCCTCGTCGTGGGTGTCTTTGTTGTTTTCAAACAACGTCATCCGCGAGCGCGGGATGCCGAGGCTTGCCGCCATGCGGGCGTTGACCTCGGCGTTCGAGAGAGGATCCCCCGACACATAGCCCGAGAAGATGAGCTCCGCCTGCGGATAAGCCTGGGCCAGCCGTACCCCCTCCAGAGTGCGGGCCAAGGCGATGTTGTTCTGCCAGCTGCGCTCAGGGACGGCCGGGTCGCTCACATGGCCGTTGCCAAGCACGACGATGGCCTCGATGTCCGGATGCTGGCTCACCTCGAAGGGGGGGAAGGTCTGCTCCAGCGGGCGGGCCAGCTGGTAGCTCACCGGCCGCATCCCCATCAGGGCGACGATGAGCAGGGCCAGGGTCGCCAGCAGCTTGCCGGTTTTCTGAAAACGGGTGAACCAGAGCAGCAGCAGCGCCAGCAACAGCAGGGTGACGGAGAAGGGGAGCGGCATCAGCAGCTGACCCAGCCACTTTTTAAGCACAAACACGGCAGAGAGTTCCTTGAGTTTTCAGCAAATTCGGGATGTGACAGAATACCTCTCTTTTTTGGGATGGCCACAACCCTGTGGCGCAATAGTTGAGTTTCTCCTTGAAGCACGATCAGAGTTTCGACGGGCGGGCCGACAAGTTCGCCCGCAACATTTATGACTCCACCAAGGGGCGCATCCGCACCACAGTGGTCTGGAGCGACATCGAAGCCTGCCTGGCCCGCCTTGGCAACCGGCCTCTGCGCATCCTGGATGCGGGCGGCGGGTTTGGCTACTTTGCCCAGAAGCTGGCGGCCATGGGCCATCAGGTGGAGCTGTGCGATCTCTCCGCCGAGATGCTGGCGCTGGCCCGCAGCCAAATCGCCGAGAAGGGGCTGGAAGACAGAATCCGTCTCATCCATTGTCCCATTCAGGATCTTAAAGCACATGTGACCGGCACCTTCGATCTGGTGCTCTGTCACGCGGTGCTGGAGTGGCTCGCCGAGCCGCGCCAGACCTTGCTCGGTCTGTTCCCTTTCGTCAATGCCGGGGGCATACTGTCGCTGCTTTTCTACAACCGCCACGGCCTGCTGTTCCAGAGCCTGGTGGTGGGCAATTTCGATTATGTGCGCCTAGGTCTTCGCAAGAAGCGGCAGACGGCGCTGACCCCCACCAATCCCCAGCTGCCGGAGCAGGTGTATGACTGGATTGGCCGGGGCGGGCTCAAGATAATCGGCAAGACCGGGGTGCGGGTGATCCACGATTACATGCGCCACAAGCAGGATCAGCTGGAGAAGTTCGACGATCTGCTGGCCATGGAGCAGCAATATTGCCGGCAGGAGCCGTTTATCTCCCTGGGGCGCTATATCCACGTGATGGCGCAGAAACCCGCCGGTTGAGCCCCCTTTTTCGATGCTACCGGATGTAGCCGCGCGCAAGGCTTTGCGCCCAATACAACAACGAGATGACAACGTCATGATGAGTACATCCCGTACCCTGCCAGAGATGGTGGGATGGGTCAGGCAGGAGGGGCTGGCGTTGAGCCTGCCCACCGACCGGCTGGCCTTTCTGATTGCAATCAAGACTCTGTCCGAAGATGAGTCGGACCTGTCGGAAGCGGCCCTGCACGATGCCTTCGGCTACGTCAGCAACGCCTTCGGCCAGATGGACGAGACCCTCACCGGTCGCGCCAACAACGCCATCAACGATCTCATTCGCCAGCAGCTGCTGTCGCGTTTCAACACCGACATGGTGGCGGGGGAGAGCCTCTATCGCCTGTCGCGTCTTGGCATGAGCATCGTCGACTTCTTCATGGATCAGCGCCAGGTGGACTCCATCAAGCTCTCCATCCTGCTCGAGCACCTTGCGGCCGAGCTCGACACCGCCCGCAAGGCGGCGCTCGAGACCAATACCCGCGAGCAGTGGGATGCCGAGGTGCTGCCGCGCCTCACCTTCTCCCTGGAAGAGACGCTGGGACGCATCGATCTCACCCAGCGCGCCATGGATGAGCAGCAGAATCAGGTCAAAAGCGAGATCGCGGCCCTGCTGACCCAGAACTGGGTCGATGCCATCCACAGCTGCGAAAAACTGCTGCACGAGACCGGCCAGACCCTGCGCGAGCTGCAGGATACCCTGGACGCCGCCGGCCACCGCCTGCAGGCGGGGCTGCTCAACATTCAGGAAGCGGCGCAGGGGCGCGAGGATCTGTTCCACGTCGAGGAGCTGACCCACGCCCTGCAGGGGCGCCTTGATGTCATCACCAGTTGGGGCCAGCAGTGTATCGAGCTGTGGGCCCGCTACGACAGGCACGTCCACAAGTTCATCCGCAACGCCATCGACATGGACAAGAACCGCGCCTTCAGTCAGCGGCTGCGCGAGTCCATCCGCAACTTCGATCAGCACAATTGGCAGCTGCGGGTGGCCGAAGAGCCCCGCCTGCTGGAGCTGCGCGACGAGACCATCGCCATCCACGACGAGGAGGTGACCGGCGAGGTGCCCCTCGAGATGGAATACATGGAGATGGTAGACATCAACCAGGAGCTGGCCGAACGCATCGAGCGCTACCTGGCCCGCTACCCCGAGCAGGGTCAGCAGCTGGATCTCGCCGACGTGCTGCGCGAATACCTGCTGGACTACCCGGCCCATGCTCACTTCGACGTGGCGCGTCTTTTGATCGACCAGGCCGTGCGCCTGGGCCATGCCAGCGGCGAGCACCAGCTGCATCGTCAGCCCGCATGGAAACCCATTAACCAAGCTGGATCCAAGGTTCAGGCCTATGTCATTGATCAATACTGAATTTCCCTTGCCGCTGCGGCTCGCAGAGGCGATTGCCAACCCCTTGTTTCCGCGCATCGACACCGCCCTGCGCTCCGGTCGCCACATCAGTGCCGACGAATTCGAGCAGCACTCGGCGCTGGTGGAGTATCACCAGGAGCTGGAGATCTTCTACGGCCGCTATCAGGTCGAACTCATCAAGGCGCCGGAAGGCTTCTTCTACCTGCGCCCGCGCCCGAGCGCCGACATCGGCACCACCGTGCTTTCCGAGCTCGACATGCTGGTGGGCAAGGTACTCTGCTACCTCTACCTGAGCCCGGATCGCCTCGCCTCGGAAGGGGTGTTCGCCATGGGCGAACTGCAGGAGGAGGTGTTGAGCCTGGCCGACGAGAAGCAGCTGCTGCGGATGGTCAACAGCCGCTCCGGTGGCACCGATCTGGACAAGAAGAAACTGCTGGAGAAGATCCGTACCTCCATGCGCCGCCTGCGCCGCCTTGGCATGATCACCGCCCTTGGCAACAGCGACAAATTCCGGGTCAACGAGTCGGTGTTCCGCTTCGCCGCGGACGTGCGCTCCGATGAGGATCCGCGCGCCGTGCAGCTGCGGATGATCCAGGAGGGGGAGGCCATCTTCCACGACGACGAAATGCCGAGCAGCGACTCGCTGTTTGATGACATCGAGGCGGACCTCGATGAAGAACAACTGGATCTGGAGGTATAAAAGGTGCGAGGCAAGTTCAAATCCCTGACCATGGTCAACTGGAACGGCTTCTTCGCCCGGACCTTCGATCTTGACCAGCTGGTCACCACCCTCTCCGGCGGCAACGGGGCGGGCAAGTCCACCACCATGGCGGCCTTTATCGCGGCCCTCATCCCCGACCAGTCCCTGCTTCACTTCCGCAACACCACGGAGGCGGGCTCATCCAGCGCCTCCCGTGACAAGGGGCTCTACGGCAAGCTGCAGCGCGGACACTGCTATTCGCTGCTGGAGGTAATGAACAGCCGTGAGCAGCGGATCTGGGTCGGCGTGCACCTGGAGCAGGTGGCCAACCGTGACAACAAGGTCAACATCACCCCGTTTGCGCTGGTGGATGTGCCGGACAATCTGGCGCCCACCGATCTGCTGCTGGAGAAGCTCGACGACGGCAAGGGGCGGGTACGTGCCTTCGCCGATCTGAAGGGGGCGGCGGCCGAGCTCGGCGCCATCAAGGTCGCCAAGTTCAATACGGTGACCGACTATCACAACTTCATGTTCGAGTTCGGCATCACCCCGAAGAAGCTGCGAGATCAGAAGGATCGCGGCAAGTTCTACCGCCTGATCGAGGCCTCCCTCTATGGCGGTATCTCTTCGTCCATCAGCCGATCCTTGCGCGAATACCTGCTGCCGGAGAACTCCGGGGTGCGCAAGGCATTCCAGGACATGGAGGCGGCCATCTATGAGAACCGCCGCACCCTTGAGGCTATTAAAGAGACCCAGGGCCAGCGGGATCTTTTCAAGAACCTCATCACCGAGACCACCCACTATGTGGCGGCGGATTACGTGCGCAACGCCGCCGAGAAGAACCGCCTCTCCGAGCTGGCCCTCAAGGCCCGCCAGGAGCTTGCCGGCAAGCGTCGCCTGCTGGCCGAAGAGAAGCAGCGTGCCATCTATCTGGCGGACGAGGTGGAGCAGCTCACCAACCGCGAGAAACTGCTGACCGACGAGCTGGAGTCCGCCGCCGAGCACCTGGCCAAGGTGCTGGCAGCCGTGGCACTGCAAAAAAAGATCGAGATGTATCGCGCCGATCTGGCGGATCTCTCTGACAAACTAGAACAGCAGCAGGCGGTGGTGGAAGAGATCCATAGCCAGTTGCTGGAGGTGGAGGAGCGCAAGGAGCTGGCCCAGGCCGAGGTAGACAGCCTCAAGACCCAGCTGGCCGACTATCAGCAGGCGCTGGATATTCAGCAGACCCGCGCCATCCAGTACCGTCAGGCGGTGCAGGCCCTGGAAAACGCCCGCGAGCAGTGCGAGCTGCCGGGGCTGACCGCCGAACAGGCGAGCGACACCCTGCACCAGTTCCGCGCCGCCGAGCAGAGTCTCACCCGCCGGGTGCTGGGAGCCGAGCAACAGCTGGCGCTGGCCAAGGCGGCTGTGGCCGAGCACGAAGCGGCGCTGGCGCTGCTTTTGAGCATCGCCCCCGAGACTGCGCGCGAGGCCGCCTGGCCTACCGCCCAGGCGCTGCTCAAGCGTCATATCGAAGACAAGGCCCGCATCGCCCAGGGGCAGGGGCTGCGCGCCGCGCTGGCTCGCCTCGAGAAAGAGAGCGAAAGCCAGCAGGCGCTGCTGCGCTTGCGTGACGAGCTGCAGCAGGCCTCCGGTCAGCTGATCGCCAGCCAAGACGAGCTGGAGTTGTTTCTTGAGGCCCAGCGTACCCGTCAGGAGGAGCTGGCCGAGCAGCAGGCCGAGGTCAATCAGCGCCGTGCCAGCCTCGAGCATCAGGGCGCCCAGCTTGGCCGTGATATCGCGGAGCTGACCAAGCTGGCCCCGCGCTGGCTGAAATCCTTCGAAAAGCTCGAGCAGCTGCGCGAGCAGAGTGGCTTAGCCTTGGCCACCGCCGAAGAACTTTCTTCCGGCATGCAGAGCGTGCTCGACAAGGAGCGCGAGTTCGAGCAGGAGAGCAACCGCATCGCGGCGCAGAAACAGGCGCTGGAGCTGCAAATTCGCAACCTGCAGCTGGGGGCTGGCGAGGCAGATCCGCGCCTTGCCCGCATTGCCGAGCAGGTGGGGGGCGTGCTGCTCTCCGATGTCTACGACGACATCTCCATCGACGATGCCCCTTACTACTCCGCACTCTATGGCCCGGCTCGCAGCGCTCTGGTGGTGCTCGATCTCGAAGGCGCCATCGAGCGGCTGAAAAAGCTGGAAGATTGCCCGGAAGATATCTATCTCATCCAGGGCAACCCCGACTCCTTTGACGAGGATCTGGTGGAGGCCGACGAGCTGGGTGACGCCGTGCTGGTGCGCACCAGCAAGCGTCAGGTGCGCTTCTCCCGCTACCCCGAGCTGCCGCTGTTTGGCCGCGCCGCCCGGGAAAAGCGGATCGAGCAGCTCGACCTTGAGCGCGAAGAGCTGATCGAGGGCTACGCCAAGGCCGCCTTCGAGCAGCAGAAGTACCACCGCCTCTACGGTCACTTCCGCGACTTTATCGGCCAGCATCTGGATATCGCCTTCCGCCCCGACCCGGAAGCGGAAGTGCAGGCCAAACAGGCCGAGCAGCGCAAGCTGCAAGAGACCATCGCCGAGTGCAACAAGCAGCTGACCGAGGCCAAAGCGGCCGCCGCCCAGCTGACCCGCCATATCCAGCTGGTGCAGGGGATGCTGCCCTTTGCCCACCTGTTTGCCGAGACAGAGCTGGCTGCCCGCCTCGAGGCGGCTCACGCCGATGTGGAAGCGTTGAAACAGGCCGAAGCCTTTATCGCCAAGCACGGCAAGTCGCTCGAGAAGCTGGAAACCATGGTGCAGGTGCTGCGTCAGGATCCGCAGGATCTCTCTGCCCTACAGGCGGCGTTTGACGAAGCCAACGAATTGCTGGCCGAGCAGAAGCGCCGTTGCTACGCCCTCGATCAGCTGGTGGCCCGCCTGCCGCACTTTGCCTATCAGGATGCGCAAGACCTGCTGGGCAAGGCCTCCGAGATGAGCGAGCGACTCAAAGAGAAGCTGAAAGCTGCCGAGCTTGCCGCCCGCACCGCTGGCGAGCAGCACAAGCAGATTGCCCAGCGCCATACCGAGGCGCTGCAGCTGCGCACCGCGCTCAACTCCAGCGTCGAGGCCAAGCGCCAGACCCTGACCGAGTTCGAGCAGGAGCTGGCGGCCATGGGGCTGACCCTCTCTGACGACATGGAAGAGAAGGCGCGCGCCCACAAGAAAGAGATTGAAGAGCTGCTGATCCGCACCCGTTCCCGTCGCACCAGCGCCGAGGCCCAGCTGCAGGTGACCAAGCGCGAGATCGAATCTCTCGGCGGTCGTCTCAAGCTGGAAGGCAAGGATTACTATGGCGCTCGCAAATCCCTGGTGGGTCACAAGGCGAGCTGGTCGCGGGTGGTGCGGCTGGCGCGGGAGACTGACGTCGAGAAGCGCCTCAACAAGCGCGAGCTGGCGTACCTTGACAGCGACGAGCTGCGCTCCATGTCGGACAAGGCCCTCGGCGCCCTGCGGGTGGCGGTGGCCCACGATGAGGCCCTGCGCGATGCGCTGCGTCTCTCCGAGGGCAACCGCAGCACCGAGCAGAAGGTGGCCTTCTACGTGCAGGTCTACCGTTACCTCAAGGATCGTATCCGCAACGACATCATCCGCTCCGATGATCCGGTCGAAGCGATCGAAGAGATGGAGATCGAGCTGGCCCGTCTGGCCGACGAGCTCAAGCAGCGGGAAACCCATCTGTCGCTCTCCTCTCACGAGGTGGCGGCCAAGATCACCAACATCATCCGCCGCGAGCAGAACCGCATCCGGGTGCTCAACCAGGGCCTGCAGAACATTGCCTTCGGTCTGGTGCGCGGGGTGCGCCTCAACGTCAATATTCGCGAGGCCCACACCCGTTTGCTGACGGCGCTTGCCGATCAGACCGCCATGCACAACGATCTGTTCGCCGACAAGGAGCTCAGCTTCTCCGAGGCGATGGCCAAGCTGTTCCAGCGCCTCAACCCGCAAGTGGAGCAGGGGGATCGCAGCTATCAGGTGATGGGCGACGTGCTGCTCGACTATCGCAACTACCTGGAGCTGGAGATCGAGGTGCAGCGCGGGGCCGATGGCTGGCTGCGGGCCGAGAGCGGCGCGCTCTCCACCGGCGAGGCGATCGGTACCGGTCAGGCCATCCTCTTGATGGTGCTGATCAGCTGGGAGGAGGAGTCCCGCCGTCTGCGCGGCAAGGACATCGCCCCCTGCCGCCTGTTGTTCCTCGACGAAGCGGCGCGGCTTGATGGCAAATCCATCGCCACCCTGTTCGAGCTGTGCGAGCGGCAGGATATGCAGCTGCTTATCGCGGCGCCGGAGAACATCAGCCCCGAGAAGGGCACCACCTACAAGCTCATCCGCAAGGTGCAGGGCAAGCACGAACACGTGCATGTGGTGGGTCTGCGCGGCTTTGGCTTCGCCGACGACAAGCTCATCGCCTGACAGAGGCTGACGGACGAGGTATGAAAACGGGAGGCTTGGCCTCCCGTTTTGTTTGGAAACTGTGGCAAAGTAGCGGCGCGGCCATGGCTGGCCGGCACCACGCCGGTTCGCTCATGCCCGCTACCGCTTCATTGGCATCGACAACCCCGCAGGGGAGCAAGGACAAGGCACATGGTTGAAAAGGGGCAATTTTTGCGAAAGGGGCTGCTGCTGTCGCTCATTGTGCTGCTGGCCGCCTGCAGCAGTCGCTATGACGAGAGCCACGGCGGCAGCTGGCGCGGCTATAGCGAGACGGGGCTTGCCTCCTACTACGCCGATCGCTACCACAACAAGCGCACCGCCAGCGGCGAGCCTTACCAGCGCCACGCCAACACCGCTGCCCACATGGAGTTGCCCTTCGGCGCCATGGTGCGGGTCACCAACCTCGCCAACGGCAAGAGCGTAGTGGTCAGGGTCAACGACAGGGGCAATTTCCCGCGCGGGCGCATCATCGATCTCTCCAAGGCGGCCTTCAGCGCCATCGGCAATCCCCGCGCCGGGCTTATCAAGGTCAGGGTCGAGGTAGTGAATTAGCCAGCGATCTGAAAAGGGGAGTGCCATAAATCCATATGGTACTGACTGCTCCATCAGGGACGGGTTTGATTAAGCCCGCCAGATGGCCGGCCTAATCTGCCCCCATCACTGTGACGGGAGGTTCTACAGCCCGCCAGCCCAGCTCACTCTCGTAATGCTTCAGCCATATCCCCTGTCCCTTTACATTCATTTCTCCTTATCTCAAGACTGTCTCACCCTAACCCTGCCTCGCATATTGTTCCGACAAACGATGACAACAATCTCAAAATATTGATATTTAATGTATTTTGCTGTTTTTTGTTGAATTTGCAAAAAAAAGTTTAAAAAAAAGGGAGGCCTGATGCTATCTTAGGCGCAGTAACATTTATGAGGGAGTGAGAGCGTCATGACCATTGAACGATATGCCACCGACAAGCCTTTTCCCTTTGCCGATGCAGTGAAGGCGAACGGTTTTGTCTTCCTCTCTGGCCAGGTTTCGATGACTGCCAGTGGTGAGCCGCTGTATGGTTCGGTTGCGGAGCAAACCCGGCGGATTATGCAGTCGATAGACGGGACGCTGACACGGGCGGGCGTGAGCCTAGATCAGGTCGTCAGGGTGCAAGTGTGGCTGAGTGACATGAAACACTTTGCCGAATTCAACGCTGAGTATCGCACTTGGTTTTCAAATGGCTTCCCGGCTCGCTCGGTGACTAGCAGCGCGCTGGCATTTGGGCTGGATGTGGAAGTTGAAGTCCAGGCGACCGCTTCATAGAGAGAGAATTCACATGGACATGAAACATGGCAGTCTGATCACTGCCTTGACGGCATCCCTTGACACCCTTAGAACCACTATTCCCGCCAATACCGAAGCGGTATTACATGATCTGACCAGACCCGAGGCGTCCATCATCGCCATCGTCAATGGGCATGTAAGTGGCCGCAAGAAAGGGGATGCGCTGTTATCCGGACCGGATGATGACATGGGCTTTTTGGGGCTGCTCGAGGCCTCATCCGATATCAGGCACCGCACATTCAGCGGTTATGTTTCCAAGACGGCTTCCGGGAAGCGCTTGAATAGCGCATCGACAATCTATTACGGCGAGGGTGGCACTCCATTGGTGGCATTTTGCATCAATGTCGATATGGAAACTGTCAATCAATTGAAGCGCGATCTGGATTATCTTTTCCTGCCAGCCGGCATGGAAGAAGGGCTGGGTGGCAGGACGAGCAATATATCCATCCAGACGTTGGATGATGTGTTGCAGAGATATCGGCAGACAGGCTCAGAGAACAAGATTGACTTCAGAAGGCGCGTCGTATCAGACATTCATGGCATGGGGTTTTTCAAGATAAAAGGTAGTGTCAACCATGTCGCCAGAATGTTGGGGGTGACGCGATACACGATTTACAACTACCTGGAGAAATGCGATGAAGAGTAGTAGCTCGATAAAGATCCCCTTCTATCAAGTGGATGCGTTTACCTCTCGGCCTTTTGGCGGTAATCCGGCCGGGGTATGTCCTCTTGAGACGTGGCTGGATGATGAAGTGCTCCAGGCAATCGCCATTGAAAACAATTTGTCCGAGACTGCTTTCTTTATCCCGGCAGAGGATGGTTATCACTTGCGCTGGTTTACACCGGGGGTCGAAGTCGATTTGTGTGGGCATGCGACTCTGGCCGCGGCCTGGGTGCTTTTTAACAAGCTGGACCATGCTGGTGAGCGCATTCATTTTCACACCCGCAGCGGACTTCTTACCGTGACCCGCTCAGGCCATGAATACTGCATGGACTTTCCTGCCAAGGCGGTGACTCAGATAACGCCTCCATCGGGATTGTTGGCTTCACTCGGTATAGAAGAAGGGATCGTTGGGGTATGGCAATCTGATGATCTGATCGTGCTGGTGGATGACAGGCAGATCATCGACAGACTGGCCCCGGATTTCAATACGCTGGTGCAGTTTGATACCCGCGGTGTCATTGTGACGGCGGCCGATGAACGCTTCGATTTTGTCTCTCGCTGGTTTGGCCCTCAGGTTGGCGTCAACGAAGATCCGGTGACCGGCTCTGCGCATACCTTCTTGGCGCCGTTCTGGGCAGCACGAACAGGAAAGAAAG
The DNA here is from genome assembly GCF_002285935.1 of Aeromonas dhakensis. Classification (NCBI taxonomy): domain Bacteria; kingdom Pseudomonadati; phylum Pseudomonadota; class Gammaproteobacteria; order Aeromonadales; family Aeromonadaceae; genus Aeromonas; species Aeromonas dhakensis. Next base: position 3,381,232 of record NZ_CP023141.1, on the reverse strand, counting down.
AGCTAATTGCCCAGCAAGGGGGGGCGCGCAAGGGCACATTGCGTTGTCTGGTACGGGATGACGGTCGCGTGGAGTTGTATGGTGAGGCTCGCATGACGATCGAAGGCTTCTTCCTGCTGTAGTGGTTCCAAACGCCTTATTACCTTGCCCTATCGGAGGCGGATGACGAGCGCTATCTGCTGGCGCGGTGCAAGAGGGAGTGGGTCGACGAGATAGGCCAGATGATAGAGGGGCATCACGCTCTGCGTTCCCGGCAAGATTCCCCCTTTGCCCTTGTGGAGCTCTTTCTCCGGGCCCCGACATCGTCGACTTCTCTCTTGGCATGGTGTGCGAGACACTCCTTCAACTCCCTGCTGATGTTTTGCCGCTAAGGAGCAGGTTATAAAGAGAGACGTCATTCACAGGGAGGATCAGAACATGACTGACAAGCGCGCGGCCATCCCCGAGCACAAGGCAAAGTCCCTTTATCCGGAGCCCTTTGCCTCCTTGGTCAAGCACCGCACCCGGCGCAGGCTGGGGGATCATTTCGGCCTCACCAATTTCGGGGTCAATTTGACGACCCTGGCACCGGGGGCCATCTCGGCGCTCAAACACCATCACGGCCTGCAGGACGAGTTCGTCTATGTGCTCTCGGGCAATCCCACCCTGCGCCACGGGGAGGAGGAGTACCGTATGTCACCAGGGGAGTGCATCGGCTTCAAGGGTGGCAGCGGCCTGGCCCACCAGTTGCTCAACCACGGTGAAGTGGACGCCGTCTATCTCGAGGTGGGGGACCGGCTGCCAGGGGACACCGTCGACTATCCCGATGACGATCTGGCCCTGGTACAGGGTGCCGATGGCGCCTGGTCAGCCAGACACAAGGATGGCAGCCCCTACTAGGGGCGCCTCTTCGCGCAATGAGAGAGACCTCCATGGTGTTCAGCCCCTTTTCTGCTGTCAGGGCAGAGGATTTTCTGCCGCTGCTCAACGATGAGACGCTGCGAAAGCACCTGATCCCTCACCCGCTTTTCGATGTGGCCGGGGTGCGCGACTGGATGGCGTACAAGCTGGGAGTCGACGCCCGGCCAGGTTGCCGCGTGCGCGCCATCTTTCTCGACGGCACCCTGGTGGGGTGGTGCGGTATCCAGCCCGATGACGAGGGGGTGGAGCTTGCCATTGTGCTCGCCAGGGCCGGCTGGGGAAGCGGCGTGGCGATTTTCAACGAGATGATGGGGTGGGCGAGGGAGCTTGGCCATCGGACGATCCTCTTTCACCTGCTGGATACCCGCCCGCCTTACCGCTCCCTCGCCAGACGGGCCATCTGGGTGAGGAAAACACGCCAGGGCGAACACCCTTTCACCACCTATTGCCTTGATGTTGAATCCTGGTCTGCAGACCCTTAGCCCTTAGCCAGGGGGTTGCAAGCCGTGCCGCCTCCTGGCGGGTAACGTTGACACCCTTTGCGCAATGATCCCTCCCGCTCGTTTGTTCCTCTGTGCACGGCGTGGTGAACACTGTGTTCATTCTGCCCCCCTATATGGCCCCCTCCGTCCTGCCTACACTGGGCAACTTCTGATGGGGGTGCATCCGGCACTATAAATAGCTGTCCAGGCTGCACTCTCTAGTGTGTTGACGATGTAAAACGGAGAAGGATGGATGAAAAAAGAGACAGACAAACTGGTGTCTATCGCCGTGCTGAAGGCTCGCACCGGCATGAGAGAGCAACTGCGCCGCGAGCTGCTCAAGCTCATTGCGCCGACGCGGCGCGAGCTGGGCAACCTAGATTACGTGTTGTTTGAATTGCAGGAGGAGCCGGGCACCTTCTATATGCGCGAAGCGTTCGTCAATCAGGCCGCGCTGGATAGTCACTGCCAGACGGACTATTTCCAGGCCTTTGCCGTCCAGGCCGAGGTACTGCTGGCAGAGCCGCTGCGGCTGATTTTTATGGAGGAGGTGAGCCTCCCTTAAACCCATCGGGCCCAAGGTTGGCCCGATTTCTTCCCATGCCCGGTGCCGCACCGGACGCTATCCCCCGTCATCTTCCCCTTGATTTGCTTTCCTCCATCCTCCGACGAGGGACGTCTCATCACACTTATGCCACCTGTTTGTACCTGCAACCTTTTCATCTCCAGATTGTTTAGTAAGATACCCAAATGAAAATCAATATTGGGGCCAAACCCCGCAGCATCGTCACCATCGCGGGGGCTGTGATGGGGGCATTGGTCGTCATGGCGCCGAACAGATCAGAGGGATGAAATGGAGATAACACTGGCAGGGATCCCGCCAAGTGAGAGTGAACAGCGCTTTGCGGCCGTCAAAGAGGGGATCTTTCCCTATGTCGAGGCAGTGTTTGGCTGGGATGACGAGATGCAGCGCGCGCGGTTGACCAGCGAATATCAGCCGCACTGGTTTTCGTGGATCCTGGTCGGGGGCGAGCGAGTCGGCCTGCTCTGCTGCAAGCCATACGAGAATGCGCTGCACGTCCATCTGCTGATCATCTTCCCTCGCCATCAGGGCCGGCAGCTTGGTTCGGCCGTCATGGCGCAGCTGCAACGGGAAGCGGCACGTGAGGGGAGGGCGCGAGTGACCCTGTCCAGTTTTACCGCCAATCAGGGGGCGCTGCGGTTTTATCGGCGCCTCGGTTATCAGGTGGTGGCGGAAGAGCCGGCGTTCGTCTCCTTGTCCCGGCCGGTAACGAGAGAAGAGTCATGGGTTGCCCATGGTTGAGGGTGCGTATTGATGGCAAGGCTGGATATTTTAACGGTTCCCGACCCCAGGTTGAGAGTCAAGGCCGAGCGGGTTGAGGATATTGCGGCCGTGCAAGGCCTGATCGATGACCTGCTGGAGACCCTCTATGCCACCGACAATGGTATTGGTCTCGCCGCCACGCAAGTGGGGCGCAAGGAGGCCATCGTCATCATCGACCTGTCGGAAAAACGGGATCAGCCGCTGGTATTGATCAATCCGCAAGTGACAAGCGGCACTGACCCGGTGCTTGGCCAAGAGGGGTGTCTCTCCGTTCCCGATTATTACGCCGACGTCGAACGTTACAGCACAGTGATGGTGTCGGCGCTGGATCGTCATGGCGCCCCGATCACGGTAAAGAGCAGCGATTTCCTGGCCGTCGTGATGCAGCATGAGATCGATCACCTGCAGGGAAATCTGTTTCTCGATTATCTCTCGCCGCTCAAGCGCACTATGGCGTTGAAAAAGGTAAAAAAGCACTTCAAGGCGACATGACGCGATATTTCATGCGGCACGTTACATAACCATTTGATTATCTGCACAGGATGACGGGGTAACCATGTACAAGGTTGGTATTGTTTTATTTGATGATTTCACCGATGTGGATTTTTTCTTGATGTATGACCTGCTTGGAAGAAGCAAAGATAGCTGGTCGGTGAAAATACTGGGAACCAAACCGGAGCATGGCTCTGCACTGGGTATCAACGTAAAGGCGGATGGACATGTGACGGAAGCCCGTGATCAGGATGTGGTGCTGATCACCAGCGGGCAGCGTGGCATCCCTGCCGCGCTGCAGGACCATGAGTTCATGTCCGCGTTGCGACTGGAGCCGCAGCGGCAGCTGATTGGCTCAATATGCGCAGGTTCATTCATATTGCATGAACTGGGTTTGCTGAAGGGAAAGAAATTGACAACCAACCCCGCAGCCAAAGCCCGGTTGCTGGAGATGGGGGGAGATGTTCAAGACTCTCCCCTGGTAGTGCAAGGAAATATTGCAACGGCAGGCGGCTGCCTCTCCTTGGTTTATTTGATTGGCTGGGTGGCCGAACGGTGTTTTGGTCCGGAGAAGCGCAGGTTGATCCAGTCTCAACTTATTCCTGCCGGACAAATGGAAATCTTCGAAAAACTGATATCTTCCACCATCAGAGATGCTGAGAATGCATTTGACTGATGTCATCCAATGCTCCTGAGCTCGGTTCAGACCATGACAAGCAAGCGCTATGACAAGGATGGTGAATGAACCTCGCGTTCAACAGGGTCAATCTGGCCCGTGACTATGAGTTTTGTGTGGCAGCGCGCCGGGACGCCTATGTGTGCAGCTTCCATCGCGACGACGGATTTGACGCGTTCCTGGCGGGCTATCGGGAAAGGATGACGACGAGGCTGACCAGCCGGGAGTGGCATTATCTGCATGTATGGCGCGGTGGCGAAATAGTAGGGCAGCTGGAATTTCGGACCTCTTCATCCGAGCCGGATAGCGGTTATGTTCACCTGATCTATTTGACGCCGCAGGCGCGCGGACAGGGCCTGGCCGCATTGCTGCTCCAACACGTTGCCCACACAATGCAGCAGGCCGGTTGCCGGCGGGCAGTGCTGTCAGTCAGCCGCCTCAACCTGCGTGCGCTGCGTTTCTATCGATGCTGCGGGTGGCGATATCTTGGGCCAAACCCCAAGCATGCCGAGACAGATTTTTATGAATACCGGTTGCCGGACCCGGCTTGAAACTGGGCAAGCGACCTGAGCCGAAGACGGTGGGAGCGCATCCGCGCCCTGAATGACGATATGAACAGGGCAGGCTGCAAGCCACTGAAGGAGATGAGATGAACAAGGTGCAGTGGGCTGTTGGTGAGAAAGGCAAAGCGCCGGGGAAAATGGCGCTTCGCTGGGGGAGTCTGGTACTGGTGTCGCTGCTGGGCTGGCTGCTGGCTATGATGCCGGCCCACGCCGAGGAGCCGCTGCTCGCCGCCGAGTATCAGCCCTTGGTACAGCGGGTGATCGATGCCGCCAAGGCGCGGGATCAGCAGGCGCTGGCCCGTCAGATCAAGTACCCCTTCAAGCGAGAGTATCCCATCCCCGCCATCAAGAGCCCGGCCGAGATGCTAGCCCGTTTCGACGAGGTGTTTGATGAGGTCATTTTAAAGCGCATCACCAGCTCCCGGGCCAGGCAGGATTGGCAGGCCATGGGTTGGCGCGGCATCATGCTCGGCAGTGGCGAGGTGTGGCTGGATTTCGATGGCAAGGTGATCGGTATCAATCATCAGACGGCGCAGGCAGCAAAACTGAAAGCTGAGCTTGTCGCCAAACAGAAAAGTGATCTTTATCCCGGCCTGCGGGAGTACAAGCGCCCCGAGCTGATGTGGCAGACCGAGAAATTTACCATTCGCATCGACGAGTTGGGGGATGGCCGCTATCGCTACGCCTCCTGGACCAAGGGCAAGGTGCTCAGCGACAAGCCGGATCTGGTGCTGAAAAATGGCACCGTCAGGGTGGAGGGCACAGGAGGCAACCACACCTTTCAATTCACCAGCGGCCCTTACCGCTACGAGTGCGCCGTGACCGTTTTGGGTGAGCAGGGCATGCCGCCGGGTGAGCTGGTGGTCTATCAGAACGAGGTCGCCATCATGCACCAGCCGGTGATCAAGGTACTCTGAGACTCCAAGCGTTCAACGCGCAGCCCTGTGCGGTAGTCATCTGCAACGGGCTGACGGTATTAGCCCTGCGGCATCCTGACCCCCTTGTCGAGGTAGAGGCTGCTGTAGTGAGCGCGATGGGTGACGAACATCACCTGATGGCGGCTGCCATCGGAGAGGATGATGAAATCACCGGCCTGGGCGGGGCTGTGCAGGTTGATCTCATGTTCGGGGGCGGTCAGCTTGTCGACCTCCTCCTTGAAGCTGAGGGTGTAAGAATACATAGGGTGCTCCACTGCAGGACCTTATACAGACACGCCTCAAAGGTAGTTGCTGCCGCCCGGCTCTGCGGCGCCCAAGCGGCACCCGTGTACCATTTAATTTACCGGCCACGGCGGGCTCGCTATCTTATGGAAAGCGGCCTGCGGTATGTGCAAGCACAGTCGGCAGGCCAGGGTTATCAGCCATCGTCAGGAGCAAGTCATGACAGAGCCAGCAGCACAGTGGAAACCCGAGTTGGTGCGTATTGCCGCCTTCTCTTCTGGGGAGACGGGAGGCAACCCGGCTGGGGTCTGGCTTGGTGCTCAGCTGCCCGCTACCGAGGAGATGCAGCGCATCGCCGCCGAGGTGGGTTTTTCAGAGACGGCCTTTGCCGCGCCGCTCGCCATTGCCGATGGGACGGCCGGGACGACGGCGCCGCAGTGGCGGGTGCGTTACTTCTCTCCACTGGCCGAAGTGCCTTTTTGTGGCCATGCCACCATTGCCCTTGGGGTGGCGCTGGGTCGCCGGGTTGGTCCTGGTGAGTATGGGTTGCAGCTCAATCAGGCCACCATTTCGGTATCGAGCTGGCTGGATGGGGAAGGGGAGTGGCAGGCGGCGCTGCAATCGCCCCCCACCAGCAGCCAGCCAGCCCCTGCCGAACTGGTGAGCGCCGCGTTGGCGCTGTTTGGTTATACCCAGGCAGATCTGGATCCCCGCATTCCGCCGGCCCTTATCCATGGCGGCGCCGATCACCTGGTGCTGGCCCTCAACAGCCGCACGGCCCTGGCGGCCATGCACTACGAGATGGCCGCGGGGCGCGCCCTGATGCAGCAAGAGGGGCTGGTCACCATCTTGCTGGTTCATGCCGCCCGCGAGCAGCTGTTTCATACCCGCAACCCCTTTGCTTATGGCGGTGTCTATGAAGATCCCGCCACCGGTGCGGCCACCGCGGCCTTTGCCGGTTACCTGCGAGACCTGCACTGGCCCCACGGTGGCATCATCGATCTCTTGCAAGGGGAGGAGATGGGGATGGCGTCGCACCTGCACGCCGAGATCCCCCCCGAGCCCGGCAGTTCAATCCGGGTATTTGGCCGCGCCCGCCTGATGTAACCCAGACAATAAAAAACCGCCATCAGGCGGTTTTTTCGTTGTGTCGAGGGAAACCTGCATGGCTGCTTTGGCCTATTGCGGCTCGTGCTCCTCAGATGGGATCTGCTCCTGGTGATCGCTCTGTAGCCAGTGCTGCAGCTGGCGAGCCACCTGCGGGCTGTCGAGCAGCGCCATGTGACTGGTGCGATAGGCAATCATGGTATGGGCGGGGAGGAAGGCAAGCTGGTGGCGAGCCTCGTCATGCAGGCCAAGGGCACTGCGCAAGGGCACCAGACCATCACCAATCAACCGGTCTGCCAGCAGACTGCGTTTGGCCGCCGTGGTGGCCGCAATGGCAAAACAGCGGACTCCGCCCGGCAGGGGCAAGGGCGTACGAGGATCGATCAAGGGGGAAGAAAGGGGACTCTGGGCAGGGGATGAGTCCATCACCTTGCCGTGGCGCAGATCCTTGATACCGGCGCTGCGCAGCTGTGCCAGTCTGACGAACGGCTCGCTGTAGGCCGTCACTGGCAGCAGTCGTTCCAGCCAGTGGCCCACTGATTCGAGCGGCGCGCCATGATGGGGCGTGCCGAGAAACAGCAGATTTTTAAGGTGAGCCGGCCATGCCAGGGCGGCCATGTCGGCGTTGTGACAGGCGCTGCGGATCACCAGCCCGCCCATGCTGTAGGCCAGCACGCTGATCTCGCCAAGGCCGCCGGGCCAATGGGCTGCCAGTTGTTCCAGCTGACGGGCCAGTGCTTGACCGTTCTGCACGATGGAGAGGCCCGAGTTGTAGCGCACATAGATGGGGACGTAACCCAGCGCCTCGGCCAGCATCTCCCCGTGATTGACCGGCGCATCCTGATGTCGGGTCTGCCACTGCAGATCGTTCATGCACAGCCCGTGCACCATCAGCAGTACCCGTGCGCGAGGGGGCAGCTGTGCCGTCAGGGTTTGCCAGCTCAGGGGCTTGCCGAGATAACGCAGGGTCATGGGGGTGGCCAGAGCATTGTGACTCTCGACCAGCTTGTCCCCCATCACGCCATTGAGGGTGGCGAGCAGGGCGGCGCGGCCAGGCGTGTCGGGTATTTGCTGCAAAGGCGGGGCTGGCGGCAGACGGGCAAGCAGGGCATGGAGGCCGCTGCCCAACGCGCTGGCGGCGCCATGTACCCCCTTATAAACCAGCCCGGTGATCCCTGCCGTCTTTCCTTCCTCCCGCCCTTGAAGCCCATGCCGCTCAAGACCGCCTGATGGACGGCTTCGGTGAGCTGTATGGTCGCAGGCAGGGCCTGAATGAACAGTCGTGTCAGTTCGCGAATGTCCGCAAGATGCCAGGAAGTGGCGGGTGGTGGTGCGGTTGGTTGCGTCATGAGAGCCCCCTGTGAAGATATTGTCGGCCTACTCCCGCCCGGCCGCGAACAGCGTGCACGACAACCAGCTTGCGCCCTTTGCCCCGGGTTTGCCAGTAACGCGCCGACGGTTCTTGGCAGGAAAACTACCTCGTGCGCCTAAAGGCTACGAGCGTGACCTTTCCTTGGTGCGAGTCAGGTCACGGCAGCGGGCAGCAAAATCCACTCTACTTCTTTTCCATATGGCACCGAAATGGGGAGGCGAAGATGTCACTGTTTGATGAGCGCAGGGTACAGGATCTCTGTGCCCGCTTGCTGGAGGGCAGCGATGAGAAGGGGTATTCACTCGATAGCAAGCATGGCCGCGGATTGCGAGATCTCTTGCAGGCTGTGGGCGGAGTCAAGCCGGTGGGGCGAGGGGCTCGTTATGTGCTGACTGATGCTGGGCGAGCTTATCTAGCAGCACAGTTGGCACAGGTGGCACCAGTGATGCCAAACAGGCGTGACACCATACGGGCTCTCGGGGCTAACCTGCCTGCGCGCCTTAACCTGGCCAGTTTTCATGCCCTTTGGCACGGGGACAGCAAGAGCGGGATAGGTCCAGATAATGATGCTATCGACATAACCTTGACACAGGATGAGGTGGTCCGGCTGCGTACCATGAGCCCATTGCTACTCATTGATAAGAGCGGCCAGCGCCATGATATGACGGCACAGTTGGCGCTATTGGGAGAGCTGGTCTTGCCGGAGCGTTGTCTTTGCAAGTTGCAGGGCATCGAGTGGCAAGGACAGCAGATAGTCACGGTGGAGAACAAGGGGGCCTTCGTGGATTACCCGTTGCAAGCAGGGGAGTTGTTGCTTTATGTGCCTGGCCGCAATACCAGACTGGCGCGGCAAGTGATCCCGCTACTACCGGCGGTTGTGCCTTGGGCCCATTTTGGTGATCTGGATCAGCGGGGATTGGATATTGCTACCGAGCTGGCCCATGCCCTCCGTCGTCCGTTGGCGCTCTGGTTGCCAGACACCTTGATGGCCTATGTTCATCACTATGCTTGTCCTTTGATCCGCCGCCTGGAAGGGCAACCGATCAGCAGAGGCAAGATCCCCTGGGGGGTAGTACCCGTGAGCGGCGGGGAGGACAGACTGCTGGCAGAGGCCATGACGCATCTAGTCTCAAACGGATTGTGGTTGGAGCAAGAAGTATTGGTGCTGGCCGGGGGTTGGCAGTCATGGCAACTCGAGGTGTTTTGCGAGCAAGGCAGCAAATAAAAAAACCGCCATCAGGCGGTTTTTTTATTTGCCGGCCCTTATTTCAGGGCTTTCTTCAGCTTCTTGATCTTGCTCTCGTGCTTGGCAATTTTCTCGAGGCGGGTGGCGATCTTCTTCTTGATCTCTTTCTTGCTGACTTTGGCCATCTGGCGTGCTCCTTTTGCAATGATGACACTCGCGGTGTCGGGGGTAGGTCAGTCCATGAAACACCAGAGTGCCACAGGGTTGCTGATGACACCAACCTTTCGCTCAAAATAACGGCAGGCAGCATGCCGGCGTAGGGCCTTGTGCTGCGACGCTACGAAGCCTGAACAGGGTCGCTACAGGGCAATCGGCGGCCATAAAAAAAGCGCCCCGCGGGGCGCTCTTGTATCGGTGCGTGAGGGTGATCAGGCCTTTTTCAGGTAGGCGGCGACCAGCACGATCTGCACGCCGTTGACCTTGCCTTCGATGTGCAGCGGGTTGTTGGTGAGGCGGATGCCCTTCACCAGGGTGCCGCGCTTGGCGGTGAAACCCGCTCCCTTGACGTCCAGATCCTTGATCAGGGTCACCGAGTCACCTTCGACCAGTACGGCGCCGTTGGAGTCGACGGTCGGTACGCTGTCGTCATCCTCGCTGGCCAGGCCGGCTTCGGCCCAGGCCTTGGTCTCGTCTTCCATGTACATCATGTCCAGCATGTCCTGGGCCCACACCTCGCCCTGGGCGGAGAGGCTTTTCAGCTGGCGCCACGCCATGACCTGTACCGCAGGTACCTGGCTCCACATGCTGTCGCCCAGGCAACGCCAGTGGTTGACCACTGTGGTTTCTGGCTGCTCCAGCTGGCCACGGCAGGTGTCGCACAGGGCAACGCGGTGATCATCATCGCTGGCCGGAGAGTGGGGGACCGCGAAGGCAGTCAGCGCCTGCTCGGCACCGCACAGTTCACACTTGGCGCCCGCGCGCGCTTGCAGGATGGCATTGATGGTCATGTTTTGGTTCCATTCACGTTGGTAAAATGGCCCGCGCTGGGCAGGCCAAGATAATGAAGGGGCGGAATATACCACAAAACCCCGCTCTTTGTCAGGCTAAGCCCCGCCGCAGGGCTATGGCGGGCCGGAGGAATGGACCTAAGGGACTCTCTTTGCCCGTGCTGAAGCTGGGGGATAGTGGCACAACCACGCCGGCGCAGCATGGATGAGAGTGCTTTTTGGCGCGGGATCGCTAGAATGAGCCTCCATTTTGACGGCAGAACAGGGGCGCGCGTGCTGGCTCAACGTTTTCAACAACTGGATCGACTGCTGAGCGAAGCCCGGCACTGGTGGCAATATCAACCCTATCATCACCTTGACCTCGCCTTTGCCAAGACGGCGCCGGCACTGGCCGAGCGGCTCAATACTCTGTCGCTGGCCGAGATTGAGCTGCTCGATGGCGACACGCCCGCCCTGTGCGAGCTGCTGGCCCCCTGGATCCCGCAGGGTTCAGCGCTGCATGCCCTGAGTGCGTTGCCGACCCTGACGGGCGACCCCATCCCGTGCGAGCGGACCATGGCGATGTACATGCCGGGGCGCAAGCAGGCCCAGATTGAAGCCTTCACCGCCTGCCTGCCCGCCCATCGCGGCCCCTATCTGGAATGGTGTGCAGGCAAGGGCCACCTGGGGCGGCTGGTCTCCCTGCACCGTCAGGCCGAGGTGCTGAGCCTGGAGCTGCAGGCGCCCCTGTGCGAAGAGGGGCGCCAGCTGGCCGCCCGTGACGGCGCCCGGATGGCATTTGTTTGTGCCGATGCCTTCGCCGATGAAACCGCCCAGCTGATTGCACCGGCCCATCACGCCATGGCGCTGCACGCCTGTGGCGAGCTGCACACCCATCTGATTGAACAGGTGGCGGCGCGCGGTGCCGAGGGGGTGACCCTCTCCCCCTGCTGTTATCACCTGATCCGCACCAGCCACTACCGCCCGCTCTCCGGCCCGGCCAAGGCCAGTGCGCTGCAGCTTGCCAAGAGCGACCTGAAGTTGCCGCTGCAGGAGACGGTCACCGGCGGCGCCCGCATCGCTCGCCTGCGCGAGCAGGAGGTGGCCTGGCGGCTGGCCTTTGACTGCCTGCAGCGCCAGGTGCGCGGGGTGGATGAGTACCTGCCGGTGCCCAACATGCAAAAGAGCCTGCTGACCGGTACCTTCGAGGATTTCTGTGGCTGGGCCGCCGAACGAAAGGGGCTGCTGTTGCCAGCCGGCCTCGACTACGCCGGGTTTCTGGCAAAGGGGGAGGCGCGTTATGGCGATGCCGCCCGCATGGAGCTGGTGCGTCACCTGTTTCGCCGTCCGCTGGAGCTCTGGCTGGTGTTGGATCGCGCCCTCTTCCTGCAGGAGCAGGGCTACCGGGTGGAGGTGGGGGAGTTTTGCGACAAGCCCATGACCCCCCGCAATATCCTGATCCGCGCGGTGCGCACGCCAGAAAGATAAGCGGCGGGCCCCGTCGGTGCGGGGTCTGTTGCAGCGGCTTGCTGTTTACCCTTCAAGGTCGCCGATTGGGGCGTTTGTTTCGTTGAAAGAGCGGCTTTATCGCTCTTTTTTCATTTTTCTTCGGTTTATTTACATATGTCCGGCCGCCGCGTCAAAACATCGGTTCACAATGCATTTTATGGCGGCCTGCCGGCAGGGTGAATTGGCTCACAGTTCCGATAATATTCTTAATTTTCATCGTGAATTTAGTGGCTGATAATATTACTCTCGAGGCGACTCTTATCCCGACGTTATTCTGACATAAGGACTGTCTGTTATGTTCAAGCCTACACATTGTGCCTGGCTGGTTGCGGCTGCCTGCGCATTGCCAAGTCATGCCATGAATATTCAACCTGACCCACAAAATGCTGGTGGATATGTGATTGCCGCGCCGGATCTGGCGGCGGTTGAAAAATCCAAGACGGCCAATCCCATGTACGGAATTTGGGCAAAGGCGTTGGCGACCCGTTCCAATACCATTGTCGATGCCATCAAGCCAAGGGCAGCGAGCAACCCGGATAACGTCAAACGGGTCGAGCGGGTATTCACCGAATCGGACTGGGATTATTTAACCCAGATGGCGGCGCCGGAATATACCTATGAGCGCTTCTTGCGGGCGGTCGGGAAATTCCCGGCTTTTTGCGGTGAATATACCGATGGCCGTGATGCCGATGCTATCTGCAAAAAATCGATCATCACCGCCTTTGCCCATTTTGCCCAGGAGACCGGTGGCCACATGGCCAAGGAGAATATCTCCGACAACCCGCTGGCCCTGGAGGAGTGGCAACAGGCCCTGGTGCACGTGCGCGAGATGGGCTGGTCGGAGGGGCAGACCGGCTACACCACCGGCTGCGGCCAGAACGACTGGCAGAACAAAAAGTGGCCCTGCAGCACAGGGCAGGGTTATTTCGGTCGCGGCGCCAAGCAGCTCTCTTACCATTTCAACTACGGCGCCTTCTCCGAGGCGATGTTTGACGGCGATGCGTCCGTGCTGCTGAACAACCCCGGGCTGGTGGCGGACTCCTGGCTCAACCTCGCCTCCGCCATCTGGTTCTTCCTGACTCCGCAGGCCCCCAAGCCCGCCATGCTGCACGTGATTGACCGCACCTGGGTACCCTCCCAGCGCGAGATCGCCGCAGGCATCGGCTACGGCTTTGGCACCACCATCAACGTCATCAACGGCGGCATCGAGTGCGGCGAGCAGAACAAGGACAAGGGTCAGCCGGTCAACCGCATCCGCTACTGGGAAGGGCTGGCCAAGCATTACGAGATCCCGCTCAAGGCCGACGAGAAGAACACCTGCTGGCAGCAGACTCCCTATGGCAGCCTCAACCTCAACGGCGCCACCGACGTGCTCTACACCAACTGGGACGGCAACTGGAAATATTACCCGGATCGGCCCGGCGGCTACTCGTTCGAGTGTGAGCTGGTGGGGTTCCAGACCGCCTACTCGGCGCTGGTGCCAGGAGATTACGAGAAGTGCGTGACCAACTTCTACGGCTCCCACGCCAACTGGCCCAAGGTGCGGGTGGTGGCCAAGCTGGATCCTGCGCCGGTTGACCCGACCGATCCCCCGGTGGGCGATGTACCTGCCTGGAGTGCCAGCAAGGTCTATACCGCGGGCAATCAGGTGAGCTATAAGGGGGCCATCTATCAGGCCAAGTGGTGGACCCAGGGCAATGAACCGGGCAAGGGGGATCCCTGGGTGCTGGTGCCGGCGAATTAAAGCAAAGCGGCCAGTATCAATTCGCTAGGCGGTTGATACATTTTTACAGCCCATTCGGGGGACATATTGTCCCCCTTGTTCCATATCCAACATGGAAAAATTGAGCTTGCATTTAATTTGGCAAGAGAGGGCGATACTCCGGCCCCTATCACTTATATGAGGGCCCAATGAGGGGGACAATAACCGATAGCCACTGATGCTGATGCAGGAAGTCAGTCATCTATATCGGACTGACTCATTTTTTATCTTGGGGGCTGTTAGCTGAATTTTATTCAGCTGGGTATTGATGATGTGTTGCCTTATTGAACTGGCCCTTGTTTTATCCATCAGGCATACCTCACCCAGCCGATATTTTATCGGGCGACGACATGCAAGAGTTAAAAGAATTGGCCACTATCCCGTCATAAGGCATCACCGCGCAAATGCGTAAACATCAGGGAGCAACCCCATGTTCAATATTGCCGTGCATGTTGAAATCCCGGTGACAGAGGTCGGGGAGGGCATCAAGGCGGCCAAATTTCAGGGCCCGGAAGGCAACCGGATTGCATTGCAGGTGCGCTGGCCGCCGGCTTTGTGAGTCATCTCGCAGCCGGTTTTGTGATGGGGACAGTGGCCGACGAGGGCGCAACATGGTACTCATCTGATCCGGCAGTGGCTGCAATGACGCGATCAGGTCAGCGACGACAAGCGACAACAAGATGCAAGGAGCAGTGATGAAGGGACATTGTTTGTGTGGTGGGATTGAGGTCTCGGCCGGCGATCAGCAGGAGGTGGGGGTGTGTCACTGCAGCACCTGTCGGCGCTGGTCGGGCGGCCCGCTGTTTGCGGTGCACTGTGGCAAGGAGGTGCACTTTAGCGGGCTCACCCCGGTGGCCTATCGCTCCTCGGAGTGGGCGGAGCGAGGATTTTGTCCCACCTGCGGCACCCACCTTTTCTATCACCTGTTGCCGACGGATGAATACATAGTGCCGGCCGATCTGTTTCAAAACGAATCTTTCCAGCTGGCGAGCCAGATCTTCATCGATGAAAAGCCCGATTTTTACGAGCTGAAAAACGAGACACCTACCCTGACTGGTCAGCAGGTGTTCGAGCAGTTTGCACCCAAGCCGTGAGCATGGGGGCGAGGTAGCGTAAGCATCGGCCGCAATGAAAGGAACAGACCATGCAATTGGTAGTGATGCGCCACGGGCAAACTCAGGCCAATGCCGAGGGGCGCTATCAGGGGGCGCTGGATATCGGTCTGAGCGACACTGGGGTGGCCCAGATCAGCGCCCAGGCAAGGGCGCTGGCCTTGGCGCAGGCCCCGTTTCAGCGGCTGCTGAGCTCCCCCTTGCTGCGGGCACGGCAGAGCGCGGCCCTGGTGGCGAGTGAATTGGCGTTGCCGGTAATCCTTGCCCCCGCGTTTCGCGAGCGCCATGTCGGGGTGTTCGAGGGGCTGACCCAGCAAGAGGCTCGGGCGCGTTACCCTGCGCTGTGGGCACGCAATATCACCCGGCGCTGGGACGAGGCGCCACCTGGCGGCGAATCGCTGGACGAAGTCATTGCCCGGGCCGGGCAGGGACTGGCGGAACTAGTGCAGAGTTGCCATCAGGAGCGGGTGTTGCTGGTGGCGCACGGCGTGGTGGCCAAGGTGATCCGGGCGCTGACCGTGGCGGGATTTGACGACTTCTTCGAGTGGCAGCTGGCCAACGGAGCCCTGCTGGAGGTGTCGCTGGCATGTGACGACGCTGGCGGGCCGCTGCGTCTCTTTGCCCGGCCGGGCAGTGAACATGGTCTCGCTACCTTGAATTGAGGAAGGCGCCAGGCCTGATGATTGTCTATCAGGCTTGGCATCGCCTATCAGGGGGAATCTGGCAGCGCCTTCCTTGAGCAGTTGCGCCCCTGTTTCTTGGCCAGATAGAGGGCGGTATCGGCCCGGCGCACCATGCGTTCCACCGTATCCTGCGGGCCCAGACTGGCACTGATGCCGATGCTGATGGTGAGCGGCACCTCGGTGCCTGCGCCCAGCTGATGCAGCTGCGACTCGACGGCGAGGCGGATCCGCTCCGCACTGGCCCAGGCCAGCTCCAGCGAGGTTTCCGGCAGCAGCACGATGAACTCCTCGCCGCCCCAGCGGCCCAGCATGTCCACCTCCCGCAGCTGTTTGGCAACCCGCTTGACCAGGCTCAAGATGGCCTGATCGCCCTGTTGATGGCCATAGGTGTCGTTGATCTGCTTGAAGTGATCGATGTCGATCAGCAGCAGGCTCATGGTGTGACTGAAACGCTGGCAGCGCTGCATCTCCAGCTTGACCAGTTCATCGAAGCGGCGTCGGTTGGCGATCCCGGTGAGGGGATCCGTGGTGGCCGCCACCTTGAGCTCCTCCACCAGCTTGGCCCGCTCCGAGATGTCCCGCAGGATGGCGGTCATCTCGGTGGTCTGACCCAGGTTGATCTTGGCGATGGTCACTTCCAGCGGAAATTCGCTGCCGTCGCGGCGCAGCCCCATCACGGAGGCGCGGGCGTGCATGGGGCGCGAGTTGATGGGAGAGTTGCTGAACGCCTTGAAATAGCCGTCGTGGTTGGCCCGAAAGCGCTGGGGCAGCAGGGTTTCCAGCCGCTTGCCGAGGTAGCTTTCGTCTACCCCGAACATCTCGCAGGCGGCGGTGTTGATAAGTTCGATGCGCGACTCGCTGCTGACGCTGATGATGCCGTCATAGGCGGAGTTGACCACCGCCTCGAAGCGCTTGCGGCTCATCTTGAGCGCCTCTTCCAGCTGCTTTTTGGCGGTGATGTCGATGGCGGTGACCATGATACGGGTGATGCGGGACTGCTCGGGAATGATGGGGGAGATGACAAAGCGCCACCAGCTGGTGCGCGACAGGGTGTCGATGGGCAGCTCGCTCTCGAGCCCGGTCTGCTGGCTCACACACTCGTGCATCGGCTGCTCTATGCTGCCGGTGATGTAGCGGGGAAACATCTCGCCCAGGCGCTTGCCGATGCAACCCAGCACATCCAGCTCGAAGGCCTGGGCAAAGGTGTCGTTGGCGGAGATGAGAGTAAAGCGATCGTCCTTGTCGAGAGAAAACACCGCGACGGCGGCACCGATGGCATCGAGAGAGGACTTGATATCGGCGTGGGAACCCTGTGTAAACATGCAACCTCCATGGCGAATAACATATTGATATTCAGTATAGTGCGGCCGCTTTGATGCCCGGTTGGCGGGAGCCGGGCAGGGGGCCGGTCACAGAGCGTCCGCTCTGGCAAACTGGCCGGTCGGCCCGGATTGGGCTTTACTTGCGGGCATCTACAAACGGCACCGGATCCGGCGCAGCGGTCTGGTCAGCGCAACGAAGCAGGGAGGGCGAGATGAAGATCAGCATCGAGGCACATATCGAGCAGGAGATAGAGGCGGTCTGGTGGGCCTGGAACGATCCAGACTGCATCGCCAGGTGGAACGCGGCCTCCAGCGACTGGCACACCACCAGCAGCCGGGTCGATCTGGTGGTGGGTGGGCGCTTTTGCCATCACATGGCCGCCAAGGATGGCAGCGCCGGTTTTGATTTCACCGGCACCTTTACCCGGGTGGAGGCGCCGACTCGCCTCTCGTTCTTGATGGATGACGGGCGCGAGGTGGATGTGCAGTTTGCGAGCGAGGCGGGCGGCACCCGGGTGCAGGAGACCTTCGATGCCGAGTCGAGCCACACCCTGGCCCAGCAGCAGGCGGGCTGGCAGGGGATCCTCGACAACTTCAAGCGCTACGTGGAGGCGGCAGGCTAGGGGAGAGGTGCCAGTACCAATAAAAAACCACCGCCAGACGTCGGTGGTTTTTTATTGAGTCTTGATTGCGGGGCTCATACCGCTGGCGTTGCCGGCGGGTGGCGCGAAGGCGTTACTCTTCGATATCCAGCAGCACCAGGATGGCGCTGTCACCGCCCCATTCGCGGGGAGCCTGATGGAACGCCTGCACATTGGGATGCTGGGCCAGCCAGCTTGGAATGCGCTGCTTGAGGATATGTTTGCCGATGCCGTGCATCACCGAGGCGACGTGAATGTTCTCTTTTTGGCAGAGAGTCAGCAGGGCCGCCAGCTCCTGTTTGGCCTGCTGCTGGTTCATGCCGTGCAGGTCCAGGTAGATCTCCGGCGGATAGCTGCCGCGTTTGAGCTTTTTCAGCTCGAATTTTGACACATCGTCGCGCACGTAACGGGTCGGTCCATCCTCTTCCAGATGGGGCTGGTATTCATCGCTGAAATAGTGGTCAACCCCAAGGGATTCGCGGCTCTCACGCATTTCGCGTTTCTGCTTGACCGAGCGTAACTCGGCCCTTATGGTATCTTGCTTGATTTTCCGGGTACCTTTTATCGCATCGCGGAACAGCAGGGTTTCCTCGTCTGTCGGTGAGGGCGTTTTTTTCATCAGGTACTCGTCTTGCTCGCTGTATAGAATTCTCGGGCCGGATATTACTCGACTTGGAGGTGGATTTGGACAAGATATTTATCGATGAGGTGGTTGCCGAGATGCACACCATCCAGGACATGTTGCGCTGGGCCATGAGTCGTTTCAACGACGCCGGGATCTTCTACGGACATGGTACCGACAACGCCTGGGATGAGGCCGTGCAGCTGGTACTGCCCGCGCTACATCTGCCGCCGGACGTGGATCCGGCCATGCGCCACTCCCGCCTGACCACCAGCGAACGGCACCGCATCGCCGAGCTCATCATCCGCCGTGTGCAGGAGCGCATTCCCGCCCCCTACCTGACCAACAAGGCCTGGTATGCCGGTTGGGAGTTCTACGTGGACGAGCGGGTGCTCATTCCCCGCTCCCCTATCGCCGAGATGGTGGCCAACCGCTTCGCCCCCTTCCTGAAAGATGAACCGACCCGGATCATGGACTTGTGCACCGGCTCCGGCTGCATCGCCATCATCATGGCCCACGAGTTCCCGGAAGCCGAAGTGGATGCCATCGACATCAGCGTCGACGCCCTCAACGTGGCCGAGCGCAACATCAACGATCACGGACTGGAGCAGCAGGTCATTCCGATCCGCTCCGATCTGTTCCGCGATCTGCCGGTCGGCGACAAGTACGATCTCATCGTCTCCAACCCGCCCTACGTGGATTCCGAAGACATGTCGGATCTGCCGGACGAGTTTCGCCACGAACCCGAGCTGGCACTGGCCTCCGGCTCCGACGGCCTCAAGCTCACCAAGCGCCTGCTGGCCAATGCCGCCGATTTCCTGAAAGACGATGGCGTGCTGGTGGTCGAGGTGGGCAACAGCATGATCCATCTGGAAGCCCAGTTCCCTGACGTGCCCTTCACCTGGGTGGAGTTCGAGAACGGTGGTCACGGCGTGTTCGTGATGACCCGTGCCGAGCTGGTGCAGTACCAGGACCATTTCGCGATTTACAAGAGCTAAGCAGGAGCAAGCATGGCAGGGAACAGTTTCGGCCAACTCTTTCGGGTTACCACCTTCGGCGAGAGCCACGGCCTGGCGCTGGGCGCCGTGGTCGACGGCTGCCCGCCGGGGCTTGAGATAAGCGAGGCGGATCTGCAGGGGGATCTGGACCGGCGCAAGCCCGGCACCTCCCGCTACACCACGCCGCGCCGCGAGCCGGACGAGGTGAAGATCCTCTCCGGGGTGTTCGAGGGCAAGACCACAGGCACCTCCATCGGTCTCTTGATCGAGAACACCGATCAGCGCTCCAAGGACTACTCCGACATCAAGGACTTGTTCCGTCCGGGCCACGCCGATTACACCTATCACCAGAAGTACGGCCAGCGCGACTATCGCGGCGGCGGTCGCTCCTCCGCCCGTGAAACCGCCATGCGGGTGGCGGCGGGGGCCATTGCCAAGAAGTACCTGAAACAGGTGCACGGCATCGAGATCACCGGCTTTCTCTCCCAGCTCGGCCCCATCAAGGCCGAAGCCTTCGACGCCGCGCAGATCGAGCAGAATCCCTTCTTCTTCCCCGATGCGGGCAAGCTGGAAGCGCTCGACCAATACATGCGCGACCTGAAGAAAGAAGGCAACAGCATCGGTGCCAAGGTGCAGGTCATCGCCAGCAATGTGCCGGTGGGCCTGGGGGAGCCGGTGTTCGATCGCCTCGACGCCGATATTGCCCACGCCATGATGGGCATCAATGCGGTGAAAGGGGTGGAGATCGGTGACGGGTTTGCGGTGGTGGAGCAGAAGGGCTCCGAGCATCGCGACGAGATGACCCCGGCCGGCTTTGCCAGCAACCATGCGGGCGGCATTCTGGGCGGCATCTCGTCGGGTCAGGATATCGTGGTGAGCATGGCGCTCAAACCCACCTCCAGCATCACGGTGCCGGGCAAAACGATCAATACCGAAGGCGAGGCCATCGAGATGATCACCAAGGGTCGCCACGATCCTTGCGTCGGCATTCGCGCCGTGCCCATCGCCGAGGCGATGCTGGCCCTGGTGTTGATGGATCACCTGCTGCGCCACCGTGCCCAGAACCAGGGTGTGCTGACGCATACCCCGCAGCTGCGCTGATCGGCCTGTTCAGCACTCGGCTGAACGGGTGGCACACTTACAGGCACAATGAAAAGGCGACCTCAGGGTCGCCTTTTTGATGGCCATTCATCCCCTCTTGGCGATTGGGCCGGGGGACGTGTCGGCCGCCGGGTTGTCGAGCCGGCAGGTGGGCGGGGTGGGGTTGCCGCTTGCCGGCGGCAGGTTGGCGATCGCCGCATCGACCCGGGCCAGGGTGTCGTCATCGATGGCGCTGTTGGCAAACATCAGGCTGACCGGCTGGTGGTGGAGCAGCAGCTGGCAGTGGATAAAACCGTCGGCCCCCAGCTGCTGAAACCGATAACGGGCGTATTGCCACTCGACGATGATGCCGTCGAGGCGGCGGGCCAGCAGCAGATCGATCAACCGATCGTCGCTGTTGTATTCACTCGCCTGTTTCAAGGCCGGGCAGGATGCCATCAGCTGGGTCGGCCGGGTGCCGCGCAGCTTGCCAAGGCGCAGCTGGCTTTGCTGGCAGAGCCCCTGCAGGCTCTGCACATCCTGCCAGGGCTCGCGCTGGCCCGGAATGGGATCGCTGCTCAGCAGCACGAAGGTGCTGCGCCGATAGGGGGCCGAGAAGCGGGCAAAGGCGCGTCGCTCCGGCGTATCGAGCGCCCCCATGGCGAGATCGAGTTGCTGCTGCTCTATAAGATGCAGGGCCCGGGCCCAGGGCAGGTTGCGAAAGCGGGGCGTGAGCCCCGCCTGGGCCAGGATCTGGCGGGTCAGGCTCACGTCCAGCCCATCCAGCGTCCCCTGGGCATTGATGTAGCTGAACGGAGGCCAGTGACCCCAGGCGACGGACAACCTGGTGTTGGCCTGCAGCGGCAGAGTGAGGGCAAGCATCAGCAGAAGCAGCCAGTAGCGGCCGGCAGGCAGAAAATGAACACGCATGAACCTGAACCTCCTTGTTGCAGGATCGCCGCGGCGGCGTCGCCGTGGCCTGGCATCAAGCATAGCCTGATTCGAATGAGTTCTTGAACGGCTTTTCTCGGCGGGACGGTGACCGGCTTTTGGCAAACATGCTGGGAGGAACATCACATTTTTCTCGTTTCTCCTCAATAACTCCGTTAGACTGCGCCCCTATTCTTTCCCCTTTGCTCTGCTCCCCGGGGAAATCGTTGTGTTCTCAACAGGCCCGGATCTGGCGAGATGGCATCGGCTCAGCAGAGGAGCCCCATCACGGATCCCCGGCGCCCCTATCCCTAGCAGGTAACTATGAGTTTTACTTCCCTCGGTCTGGCCGAACCCTTGTTGCGTGCCGTTGCCGAGCAAGGCTACGACACCCCGTCTCCCATTCAGCAACAAGCGATCCCGGCGGTACTGGCTGGCCGTGATCTGATGGCCGCCGCCCAGACCGGGACCGGCAAGACCGCAGGTTTTACCCTGCCGATGCTGCAACGCTTGACCGAGAGCAAGCGCAAGGTCTCCCCGAATCGCATCCGTGCCCTGGTGCTGACCCCGACCCGCGAGCTAGCCGCCCAGGTGGGCGAGAGCGTGCGCAACTACGGCAAGCACCTGCCGATCCGCAGCCACGTGGTATTTGGCGGCGTGAGCATCAACCCGCAGATGATGGCGACTCGCCGTGGTCTGGACGTGCTGGTGGCCTGCCCGGGCCGTCTGATGGACCTTTACAACCAGAACGCCGTCAAGTTCGATGAAGTCGAGATCCTGGTGCTGGACGAAGCGGACCGCATGCTCGACATGGGCTTTATCCGCGACATCCGCCGCATCCTGGCTCTGTTGCCGAAAAAGCGTCAGAACCTGCTCTTCTCCGCCACTTTCGCCGACGAAATTCGCGAGCTGGCTACTGGCCTCTTGGACAACCCGGCGGTGATCGAAGTGACCCCGCGCAACAGCACCGCCGAGCGCATCGAGCAGCTGGTGCACCCGTGCGACAAGGCCAACAAGATTGCCCTGCTGAGCCACCTCATCTCCAGCAACAACTGGCAGCAGGTGCTGGTGTTTACCCGTACCAAGCACATCGCCAACCGGGTTGCCGAGAAGCTTGAGAAAGACGGCATCAGCGCCGCCGCCATCCACGGCAACAAGAGCCAGGGGGCTCGTACCCGCGCCCTGTCCGGCTTCAAGGATGGCAGCGTGCGCGTCATGGTGGCGACCGACATCGCTGCCCGCGGCCTCGACATCGACAAGCTGCCCCAGGTGGTCAACTTCGAGCTTCCGAACGTGGCGGAAGATTACGTGCACCGTATCGGCCGTACCGGCCGTGCCGGCGCCGCCGGTCACGCCATCTCCCTGGTGGCGGCGGACGAAGGCAAGCTCATCAAGGCCATCGAGCGGCTGACCAAGCAGAGCATCCCCTGCGAGCAGGTGGCGGGCTTCGAAGCCTCCCGCGAGACGCTCGATAACATAAGCCGTGGCATCGGTGCGCCGCTGCGCAAAGAGCCGCGCGATCCGAGCGAGCAGCGCCGTGCGCCGCGTCCGCAAGGTCAAGGCCAGCGTCAAGGTGCCGGTCGCTCCGGCAATGGCGCCGGTGGTAACGGTGGTGGCAATCGCACTGGCAACGGCGGCAAGCCCAAGCCCCAGGGTGGTCAACGTCCGGCTGATGGCGCCGCCAAGCCGGCCCAGGCCCGTCGTCCGCGCCGTTCTACCCATAACCAGTAAGCGGTTCGGGAGCTTCTCTCCCGCGCTCAACGGTTGAATAGAAAACCCCGCCAAGTTGGCGGGTTTTTTTGTGCCTGCGGTTTGCAGCAGGATGAAAAGAGGTGGCTCAGGCTGCAAGTAAATGGCGACGCTTGCCGACCTGCGTCTGGATCTGTTGACATAGCGTTTGAATATTGGGCTCATCCATTTTCTCACGGGAAATATAGATGCCAACCGTGCCTCTGTTATATTCCTCCGCCATCTCGAGTGGGACGATGCCAAATTTTGAGAAGTATTCTCCCATGCTGCCTGGATACGGCATGACCGCATTGCTGGTATTCACCAGATCGATGGCGGCCATCAATGAATTGGAGCTGTAAATGATTTTTTCATTGAGCTGCATCTCTTCATGCTCTTGCTTTTTTATTGCCATATCCTCGACCAGATGAAGATATTTAGGTTCATCCGTGGTAATCAACAGGCTGGGGTAATAAACCAGATCCTGCTTGCTGCAAACTTTCCCTGAGAGGGGATGTCCAGCTCTGACAAATACGGCATCACTGGCGGTAAAGAGCGGGATGAATATCAGGCTGTAATGTTTATCCAGACCATGGATTTCATGCCCCAAGAACAGGTCGATATGATTGCCCAGGAGCAAGTCCAGCAGTCGCAGATGATTACCGACTTCGATATTGATGGCGCAAGACGGGTTGGCTGCGCGGTAATGCAGGGTGACAGGTTGCAGCACATGCTGCCACCAAGCGTGGCCGGTTCCCACTCTCAGAGGCTGGGCTGCTCGCTCGCGCAGGATGGCGAGTCGTCTGAGGGTGTCATCGTAGATCCGTTGCATCATGCGGGCCTGGGTCAGCAACAACTCGCCGGCTGCCGTCAGCGCCACACCGCCAGCCTGTCTGATGAGCAGGGGCGTACCCAGACTCTCTTCCAGTTTCTTCATGTTGTGGGTCAGCGTTGGCTGGCTCAGCCCCATGTGCCTGGCGGCGAGACTCACGCTTTTGTGGGTCGCGACTTCAATGAATTGTCTGAGGTGTTTGTCCACGGGAAATAACGTACGTTCAGGATCAGGCGGAGCGCCACGCTAGTGCAAGCATGGGTGACTGTCAATCGCCTCCGTGTCGCCGCAACAGTTTTTGTGTGTGTCTCCTCACGTTGTTTTCTATTCGAGTTGACCGGTAACCGAGTTTATTTTGTGAATGGGATCACGCAATGCAGCCTGGTTATAGATGATGGCTATCCCGCCATTATGGTCGTCTATGTGTTTTTCAAGGCCTGCTGGTGTAGGCTGGAAAATACAGCTTATGGCTGTCATTAGAATAACGAAATAATAAATAAAGTAACGAAGGGAATATATGAAAATCCATCCATTGGCTTTATCCGTGTCATTGTTGTGCGGCGGAATGCTCTTGTCCGGTTGTAATGATAATAGTTCATCTGCAAGTAATAATACTATTGAGGCGAAAGCTCCCTGGGATTTTGATCTCTATCTGGTCGGGGAGTTCAGCGGCTGGGATCGTGAAGAGAAGTTCAAACTGCTCTTCAAAGATGGAATATATCGACTGGACAACCTGAAGATGAATTCAGGCATGTCACCGTTCAAGGTCGCGGGCCCCGAATGGACGAAATATCCTGACTTTTCTGCCGATAGCCGCAACGAGACCAGCATCTTCCCCGAACAGCGCTATCCCATGTACTACCAGAATAACGGACAGAACAATCGCTTGGTGGTGACCGAAAAGGGGCTGCTCGATATTCAGGTCAAGGTGACCAATGCCGATCTGGCGGCCCCCGTCGTCGAATTTACCATGGTGCGTGATGACCCCAATTACGCTGAAAACCTCTATCTGAAGGGCATAGACGGCAATCTCGAACCGCTCTTGCAGATGATCTACCAGGGCGACAAACGCTATGTGGTGGTGGCCAGGCTGGCTCCCGGGGAGCACAAGATTAAGATGGCCTCTGCCCAGGACGGGATCGGCTTTGGTACCAGCGCCCCCCTGTCATTGAATGATCCCGCCAGGATGCAGCGCTGTGACAGCAGTTGCCAGCTGGCATCCCTGTCGGTGTCACAGGCGGGATATTACAAGTTTGTCCTTGATGCCAGTGAGGATGAAAAGGCCCCAGTGTTGCTGATCAGTGCCGCGACGGACGAGGATCTGCGCTTGATCAATCCTCATGAGGGGCATGAGCTTATCGAGAAGCGGGAATACCAGACCCATATACCCGGGGTCAAGGAGGTTGCCACCTTCTCGGTCAAGCAGGCCGGGGCCGACTATCGCAGCTATGCCCAGTCGACGACCCAGGAGCTGCGGGATCCGGGGGATAGCTTCACCACCTATCAGGAGCAGGCCGATCTGCCCCGGCTGCGTTCGGGCAACATGGTGTTTGACGCCTTGTTTACGCTGGCGACACACGAGATGCGGCAAAACAGCGTGTCCCAGGTCAAGGATGGCAGTTACGGCGGCGGTCAGGCGATCCCCTGCGACTGCTTCGAAACGGGGGCAAAGTGGCATTATGTCTGGACGCGGGATCTCTCTTACGCCACCGATCTGGGGCTGGGAGTGCTGGATCCGCAGCGGGCACGTAACTCCCTGCAGTTCAAGCTCTCCGATTTCAGAACCGAGCTGAAGCAGGGTCTCGACGGCCTGATCCCGCAGGGGCGCCAGATCATTCAGGATACGGGCACGGGGGGCAGCTGGCCCATCAGCACCGATCGCATGGGGTGGGCGCTGGCGGCCGAGCAGGTGTTGGCGGCATTGCCCACCGAGGAGCGCAGCGCCTTCCTGCCCGAGGCGTTTGAGGGGCTGCGCAATACCATTGAGAGCGATCGCCTGGCGGCCTTCGATCATGGCGATGGCCTCTATGGTGGGGAGCAATCCTTCCTCGACTGGCGTGACCAGACCTATGCCAAGTGGATCAAGACCGATATCGCCCACATCGGCATGAGCAAATCCCTCTCCACCAATGTCCTCCACTACCAGGGTCTGATGCTGGCAGCACACCTGGCCGCCGAGCTGGGCCAGGATGAACTGGTGACTCGCTACAGCCAATGGGCCGCCGCGCTCAAGCAGGCCATCAATCGGGCCTTCTGGCTGGCAGATGAGAAGATGTATGCCAGCCTGATCAATACCGCTACGGATCCAAGCCCGGCCTACAAGTTCGATCTGCTGGGGGAGTCCCTTGCCATTCTGGCGGGCATTGCCGATGAGGCGCAGGCCAGGGAGATCGTCAGCCGCTATCCCATTGGGCCTTATGGTGCCCCTGTCTATTTCCCGCAGCAGCCCGATATGCCGGTCTACCATAACCGTGCCATCTGGCCTTTTGTCTCCGCCTACGGGCTGAAGGCGGCGGCCAGGGTGCAGAACGTGGCCGTGGCCGATCGCCATGTCGACTCCATGATGCGCGGGGCCGCACTCAACCTCTCCAACATGGAGAATCTGGAATGGCTCTCGGGCCAACCCTCTCTGATGGATCTGGCTCAACCCGACTTGACGGGGCCTGTCATCAACTCCCAGCGCCAGCTCTGGTCCGTTGGCGGTTATCTCGGCATGGTGACCAACACCCTGTTTGGCTACAACGTGGAAGAGCAGGGGATCCGTGTCTCGCCCTTTGTCACCAGTCACCTGCACAGGCTGATGGGCGCCAGACCCGAGGCCGTGCTCAAGGGGCTGAATTACCGTGGCAAGCAGATCGAGATCAAGCTGCTGCTTCCGGATGTCGGGGAGGAGGGCAGTTACTACCCGGTGCGCGGCATCATGCTCAACGGTGCCCCCGTGGGGGAGTTGATCAGCGAGGATATGCTGGCTGCCAACAACCAGATCGAGGTCCAGTTGGGGGCCGGCATCGCCGATGAACAGGGGATCCGCCTGATCGAGGACGTGGCACCACTGGACGTGGAAAACCGCAAGGTATTTGCACCGACCGAGCCCACCCTGCTGGGAGTGACCGAGCAAGCTGGCAAGCTGGTCGTCACATGGCAGGATAGCGTCAATAAAGGGGCGCTCAGTTATAACCTGTATCGCGATGGCAAGCTGGTCGCCAAGGGACTCGAGACGGCGGGAGAGTGGGTCGACGACCTGCTGCTGCAACCTGGCATGGCCTATTGCTACAGCGCGGAGGCCATCTATCCCGAGTCCGGTAACCGCTCCCATCATGCCAAGCCGGTGTGCTACCAGCCAGAGACCCGGCGCATCGCGGTCGATTCCGTCACGGTGTCGCATACCGGCACTCTCACGGCGGCCGATGCGGCCATCTCCATGCCCTATCTGAAAGATTGGGGCCGCCCGGAGGATACCTTCCTGGTGCGCAATGTCACACTGGATGGTCAGCGCGCCATTCGCCTGCAGTACAGCAATGCCCAGCACGCCATCAATCTGGGGGTGACCAACGGGGTGAAGCGGATATCCGTGCTCAGCAAGGGCCAGGTGGTGGCAGGCGGCACTGTGCAGATGCCCCATGTGATGAAGGAGGGAGAGATCAAACCGCTGCGAGACTCGACCCCTGTCATCGTGAACGTGCCGGCAGGGCAGTACGACATCCTGGTGAGCGACTTCTATAACATGAGCTATCTGAAGGCGAACGATACCTACAACGATGCCGGCGGGCGGGGCGGGCCGGTCAATCTGATCGATCTGGCCAGCATCACTGTCTCGGCTCGTTAAACCAACTCAGCGGACAAGCTGGGCTTGTGGCCCGCAACTTGTCCCGCTGAAGAGTGCAAAAAGCCCTGCTACTCTGGCAGGGATTTGCTGTATTGGCGGTGGCTCAGCCCAAGCCAGGGAAGTGCCCTGACTGTTGCGGGGAGAAGGCGCCACTGCTGCGGCCGCAGCGGAAATGACAAGGCCCCGTCAACATCCGTTGGCGGGGCCTTGTCATTGGGGGATTCAATATCGGCTATGGCTTAGAGCGCCGGCAACAGTCCCATACTGACGCTCACCTGCACCCCGACGATCAGCACCCCCATGGCGCCGGCCAGGCCCAGGGCCAGCACGCCACCCGGGGCGCGGTAGTGGTGCGTCTCGGCCTGCTTGCGGCTCTGCCACACCAGGGCCACCGGCAGCAGTACCGCCAGTATCGCCAGCGCAATGGCAGCGTAGCCGAGCGCCATGATGAAGCCCTGCGGGAAGTAGAGGGCAAACAGCAGGGGCGGCACAAAGGTGATGAGGCCGGTCTGGGTGCGACCCTGCCAGTTGTCCTTGCGATGGGTCACTTTGGCCATGAAGTCAAACAGACCCAGGGTCACCCCGAGGAAGGAGGTGGCCAGCGCCAGATCGGCAAACAGGTGCATGGCCTGGTTGAAGGCGGGCCAGCTCACCAGCTTGCCGACGTTGGCCAGCAGGCTGTCCAGCGCGCCACCGCTCTGGAGCAGGGCCTGTTGACCCAGCAGACCCAGGATGGCGACCTGCCACAGCACGTAGAGGATGAGCGGCAGGGCAGAGCCCCACACGAAGACCCGGCGCAGCTGCTTGGGGCAGTCCCCCAGGTAGAGCATCACGCTCGGGATGGAGCCGTGAAAGCCGAACGAGGTGAAGATGACCGGCAGACCTGCCAGCAGCAGCCCCTGGCCCAGCGGCAGGGAGAGCAGGTGCTGCCCTTCGGTGCGCGGCAACAGCAGCGCCAGCACCGCCACCATGATCACCAGCTTGACGGTGAACATCAGCCGGTTGAGGTAATCCACCTGCTTGGTGCCGATGCAGACCATGCCGCCAAACAGCAGGGTAAAGGCCCAGGCCGCCTGCTCTTGGCTGAGGGGCAGGCCGGCATCGGCCAGCGCCTGGGCCAGCAGGCTGCTGCCGCCGCTGATGTAGGCGGAGGCCAGCGAGTAGAACAGCATCAGAATGCAGAAGGAGGCGATGCGCTTGCCCCAGGGGCCGAGCAGGTGATCCGCCAGCTGGTGCAGGTACCACTTGCCGGTGCTGAGGCTGGCTTCCACCTGCAGCATGGCGGTAAAGGCCATCAGGGCCCAGAGGCCGATCATCAGCAGCAGGGTGGCGGGGCCGCCGAGCGACGAAGAGGCCAGCGGCAGGGCCAGCATGCCGGCGCCTATGGTGGTGCCGGCAATCAACAGGGTACATCCCAGGGTTTTGGTGTTCATGGTGTCCATCCGAATCGAGAAACTGCGCGGTGCGCAGCGGGCAAAGGTGTGTAAGGCGCCTCCGGGGTCGAAACCGGAGGCTAGCAATATCGGAGTGAACCCATCGTTACGAAAAGCCTGTGGTTGTAAAAGTTGGTTGCCAAGTTAACGGATCAAAATGGTGGAAACAAGCCTGAAAAAGCGGATTTTGTACTGGGTTGGCAGAATATGTGGAAATAAATGATGACAGATAGGGTTTTAGGCTGGTGAAAAAACGCGCCGCTGCGAGGGGGGCCGCAGCGGCGCGCCATGGAGAGGGGATCAGCGGCGGCGTTTGAGGGTGCGGCTCACATAGTGGAGGCCGCACTGATATTCGCCGCCAATCGCCTTGAGGGCCAGCTCCAGCGCCTGGCTGGCGAGGGCATCGTGCTGCTGGGGCAGGGAGTTGATGCCAAAGGGGAGGAAATCGAGCAGGCGATCATCGCCGAAGGTGGCCATGGCCAGCCGGCTCATGTCGGTCTCCTGCTCAAGCAGATAGTCGAGCACCCCCTCCATCAGGATGTAGGAGGTGGCGACCAGTGCCTGGGGCAGCTGGCCGAGCTGTTGATGCAGCGTCTTGATCAGGCGGTAGCCTTCGGCGCGGGAGAAGTGGGCCCCTTCACACAGATGGCAAGCCGTGCTGTGGCTGGCGACGGCCTGCTCGAAGCCCGCTCTGCGTTCACGACTGATCGTGAGTGCCGGCAGCGCGGTGATCAAGGCGATGTGCGTGATTGCCGGCGAGAGCAGGGAGGCAGTGAGATCAAAGCTCGCCTTCTGGTTTTCGCTGGCCACGGTGACGAACTTGTCGGCCGCCATGGCCCGGTCGATGGCGAGCACCTGGATGCCGCGCGTCTGCAGGCCGAGGTAGAAGGGATCTTCGGGTGGCAGGCAACTGGCCACCAGCAGCGCATCCACGTGGCGGCTGGCCAGCATTTCGGCCAGCTCCTTCTCGGTGGCGGGGTCATCCTCCGAGCAGACGATAAGCAGCTGATAACCCTGTACCCGCGCCCCTTGCTCCAGCCGTTTGGCGAGCTTGGCGTAACTGGCGTTCTCGAGGTCGGGCAGGATAAAGCCCAGGGTTCTGGTCTGGCCACCACGCAGGGAAGCGGCGCGGCTGTCCGGCTGGTAGTTGTGGGCGGTGACCACCGCCATCACCTTGTCGCGGGTGGCCTGACTGATGCGGTATTGATCGGCCTTGCCATTGATCACATAGCTGGCCGTGGTGCGCGAGACACCGGCGAGGGCGGCGATTTCATCCAGTTTCATCATATTGGCTCTGTTTGAGTTGCAAGGCCCACGGGCACTGCCTGGTGAGGGCACCGAAAAGTGTGCGCGGGATCATATCATTGAAAAGCACTCTTTGTGGGTACTTGATCAATTCGCTGAAACGATTCAGTCTGAGTCTAAGTGAAACGATTCAGCTTGTCAGCAGACAATCGATGGCCGGGCATAAAAATCGGGTATGACCCGCGAAGGGATGCAATCCGGTCTATTGTCTGCAGGCGAGTGGTACGAATGGTTATGTTTGATGAGCCGGTACGGTCAGGCCGCCCGGCACCTGATGGAGAATCTCTATGTTGAAGTTGGCGCGACAGCAGATCCTGCTGGGGCAGTCGGTGGCGACCAAGGCCGAAGCCATTGCCTTGTTGGCAGGCAAACTGACCGAAGCCGGTCTGGTGGAGGCGGGGTACGTGGAGGGCATGCTGGCCCGCGAGGCGCAGCACGCCACCTATCTTGGCAGCGGCATCGCCATTCCCCACGGCACCACCGACACCCGGCATCTGGTGAAGAGCACAGGCGTCATGGTGGCCCAGTTCCCGCAGGGGATCGAGTGGGACGAGGGGCAGATCGCCTACGTCGCCATCGGCATCGCCGCCAAATCCGACGAACATCTGGGCATTTTGCGCCAGCTCACCCACGTGCTGGGTGACGAGCAGGCGGCAGCGCAATTGAAAGAGGCCACCGATGCCGACACCATCATCAATATCCTGACCGGTGCCACTGCGCCCAAAGAGGTGCAGTTCCTGGCCCTGGCCGACTTCCCGGCGGACGATCGCGACCAGCTGCTGCTGGGCGCCGCCGCCCGCGCCAAATCCGCCGGCTGGGGCGATGCCGCCATGGTGAACGCCCTGCTGGCAAGCGAACCGGCCTATCTGGGCGAGGGCATCTGGCTGGCCCGCGTGCAAGCGGCCCAGGCTGGCTGGGTGTTGGCAACGCCTAGCACTGCACTGAACGCAGGGGATCTGCCGGTCAGCGCCCTGCTGCTGCTGTGCGCCGCAGATAGCGGCCATCTGGCGCAGCTCGACAACCTGGCCAAACTGGCGGCTGCCGGTCAGCTCGCCACCTTGGCAGGTAGCGAGGGGCTGGCCATGCTGCAAGCTGGCCCGGCGAGCGGTCTTAGTGGAACCTTCACCATCATCAATCCGCACGGGTTGCACGCCCGTCCCGGCGCCATGCTGGTCAAGGTGGCCAAGGAGTATGAATCCGACATTCGGGTGGCGAATCTGGATGGCAGCGGCGAGGCGGTCTCCGCCAAGAGCCTGATGAAAGTCATCGGGTTGGGCGTCAAGTGTGGACACCGTCTGGCGTTTCGCGTTGAAGGCCCGGATGCCGAAGCGGCCCTCAAGGGCATAGGCGCCGCCATTGCGGCCGGGCTGGGCGAGGGGGCGCACTGATGGACATAGTGACCATCACCCTCAACCCGGCGCTCGATCTCACCACCCGTCTCGAGGCGATGAGCCTGGGCGAGGTGAACCTGGTGAGCGAGGCCAACCTGCGCGCGGCGGGCAAGGGGATCAACGTGGCCATGGTGCTCAAGGACTTGGGCCGCGAAGTGGGTGTGACCGGCTGGCTTGGCGCCGATAACCAGCAGAGCTTCGTCTCCCTGTTTACCGAGCGGGCCCTGGCCGATCACTTCGTGCGCGTGGCGGGCAGCACCCGCATCAACGTCAAGGTCTCCGAGCAATCCGGTCGGGTCACCGATCTCAACCTGCCGGGGCTCACCATCCACCAAGGGGAAGTGAGCGCGCTGGAGCAGGCCATCGACGAGCTGGCAGCGCGCGCCGACTGGTTCGTGCTGGCGGGCAGCCTGCCCAAAGGGGTGGCCCCTGATTACTGCGCCCATCTGATCCGCCTGCTCAAGGCCAAAGGCAAGCAGGTGATCTTCGATTGCAGCGGCGCGGCCTTAAGCGAAGGGATCAAAGCGGCGCCGACCCTGGTCAAACCCAATCTGGAAGAGCTCGGCCAGTGGGCGGGCCGCCCCATCAAGACCTTGAGCGAGCAGGCCGAGTGTGCCCGCGCGCTGCAGGCAAGCGGGATCCCCAACGTGGTGATCTCCAACGGCGCCGATGGCCTCATCTGGTTTGCCCCGGATGCCGTCTGGCAGGCGATTCCGCCGCGCATGCAGGTGGTCAGCACGGTCGGTGCCGGCGACTCCCTGGTGGCTGGTCTCGCCCATGGTCTGAGCCTTGGCTGGACGCCTGAGCAGACCCTGCGCCTCGCCACCGCCGTCTCGGCGCTGGCGGTCAGCCAGGTGGCGGTCGGCTTTAGCGATATCAGTGTGCTCAACCCCTTGCTTGAACAGGTGCGCGTACAGCGTCTGGATGCGCTGGCACCGGTTCAATGCCATACCCCCTCAATGGAAAACTCAGGAGATGCCCAATGAAAGCAATCTTGGTTACGGCTTGCCCGGCGGGTATTGCCACCAGCTTTCTCGCTGCAAAACGGATAGAACCGCAGGCCAAACTGGCTGGCTGGGAGCTCACCCTCGACGTCGGCTCCAGCGTGCAACCGCGCCAGATCCCCTCAAAAGAGCAGATTGCTGCGGCCGAGCTGGTGCTGGTTGTCGCCAGCGCCCCGGTGGATCTCGCCGCCTATGACGGCAAGCGGGTCTATCAGGGCAGCATGGATGTCGCCCTGCAGGATCCGGCCGCACTGCTGGAGGCCGCCGTCAGCGGCGCCAGCGTCTATCGCCATCAAGCCGCGCCCGCCGTTGCCAATGCTGCCGCCAAACCGGCCGCCGCTGGCAAGCGCATCGTGGCGGTGACCGCCTGTCCGACCGGGGTGGCTCACACCTTTATGTCGGCAGAAGCGCTGGAGACCATGGCCAAACAGCTGGGTCATCAGATCCGCGTCGAGACCCAAGGCTCGGTCGGTGCCCAGAACGCCCTGACTGCCGAGGAGATTGCATCCGCCGACCTGGTGTTCCTCGCCACCGACATCGAAGTGGACATGGCTCGCTTCGACGGCAAGCCGGTCTATCGCACCAGCACGGGCGCGGCGCTCAAGAAAACCCGTGCCGAGCTCGACAAGGCCTGGAACGAGGCCAAGACCTATCGCCACAGCGGTGCCAGCCAACCCAAGAAAGAGGAAAAAGCCGGCCCCTACAAGCATCTGCTGACCGGGGTCTCCTTCATGCTGCCCATGGTGGTGGCGGGCGGCCTCATCATCGCGCTCTCGTTCGTGTTCGGTATCGAGGCGTTCAAGGTGGAAGGCACCCTGGCCGCCGCCCTGATGAAGATCGGTGGCGGCTCCGCCTTCGCCCTGATGATCCCGGTGCTGGCCGGCTACATTGCCTACTCCATCGCTGACCGCCCGGGTCTCGCTCCCGGCATGATCGGCGGCATGCTGGCAAGCTCGCTGGGTGCCGGTTTCCTTGGCGGCATAGTCGCCGGTTTCCTGGCCGGTTACAGCGCCAAGTACCTGAGCGACAAGGTGCGCCTGCCGGTGACCCTGGAAGCGCTCAAGCCCATTCTGATCATTCCGCTGTTTGCCAGCCTGTTTACCGGCCTGGTGATGATCTACGTGGTGGGCGGCCCGGTGGCCGGCATCATGAATGCCATGACCACCTTCCTCAACAACATGGGCTCTGCCAACGCCGTGCTGCTGGGTGTCATCATCGGTGCCATGATGTGCTTCGACATGGGCGGCCCGGTCAACAAGGCGGCCTACGCCTTCGGGGTCGGCTTGCTGGCCTCCAAGACCTACGCCCCCATGGCAGCCGTGATGGCCGCCGGCATGGTGCCGGCACTGGGGATGGGGATCGCCACCTTCCTGGCCCGCACCAAGTTCATCAAGGCGGAGCAGGAAGCAGGCAAGGCCTCCTTCGTACTGGGTCTGTGCTTCATCTCCGAGGGGGCCATCCCGTTTGCCGCCAAGGATCCGATGCGCGTCATCCCTGCCTGCATGGCGGGCGGCGCCCTGACCGGTGCGCTCTCCATGCTGTTCGGCTGCGAGCTGATGGCACCCCACGGCGGTTTGTTCGTGCTGTTCATCCCGAACGCCATCAGCAACGTCATGATGTATATCGTGGCGATTGCGGCAGGGTCGCTGCTGACCGGGGTGGCTTACGCCATGCTCAAACGCGGTGAAGAGCAGGCCAAGCTGGCCACGGCATAAGCCTTGCGATCCGGCAACATCTCATAGTGTCAAAAAGAAAAGCGGCCTGCGGGCCGCTTTTTTATGTTTGTCGTGAAAGGAGGAGGGGGAGAAACTAGAAATCCCAACCCGGTTGCTCTTGCGGCTCGTTCTGGGCCCCCTCCAGCGCTTTGCGGCGGGCGGCTTCCACCCGCGCCTTGCGGCCTCGGCACAGGCGCATCACCTCCTGCTGCTGGGCCGGGGTCATGGTGAGCCAGTTGAAACGCTCTTCGCGGCTGCGCAAACACCCCTTGCAGTAGCCCTTGTTGTTCACTTCACAGACCCCGATGCAGGGGCTCTGCAGCGGGAAGATTTCGAGCTGTTCCATCCATGGCCCCTCACACCTTGTTACCTTGTTATAACCCAGAAGATCCCCTTTGGAG
Source organism: Aeromonas dhakensis (assembly GCF_002285935.1). Taxonomy (NCBI): domain Bacteria; kingdom Pseudomonadati; phylum Pseudomonadota; class Gammaproteobacteria; order Aeromonadales; family Aeromonadaceae; genus Aeromonas; species Aeromonas dhakensis. Next base: position 3,346,669 of record NZ_CP023141.1, on the reverse strand, counting down.
AAATCCGTCGTCGCAGGCTTGAAGGCGTTTGCTTTCCCCCTGCAAATTTGGCATCTTCCCCGCCGAACATGACGCTTGGTGTTATATGAGGACATATGAATAAACACGCGTACTGGCTGACCGCCGCTGTGCTGGGGTTGGCCGGTTGTGCGGGCAACTCTGAGCAAGCCCAGGTGCCCAAAAACAAACCCGATGCCAGATGTTTTCTCAACTGCGAGGTGCCGGAAAATCTGGGCAAGCAGTATCTGGACGGCATGCTGCCCGACGATCTGGTGCGGGTTGAGCGCGTCAACAGCCGCGTGCGCGCCGACTACAGCAAGTTCGGCCCCCAGAGCAGGCTGGTGCTGGAGCGCTCCGGCAAGATGACCCGCCGCTATGGCGAACTCTATCACCAGCTCTCCCGCTGGGTGGCGAACGGCGGCAATCCCGCCGACATTACCCGCTACGGCATCAGCCTGGCCCAGTTGGGGGGCTCGGATCGGATGGGTAACGTGCTGTTCACCGGTTACTACTCGCCGGTGCTGGAGGTGCGCCACCGCCCGGATGCGAAATACAAGTACCCCATCTACGCCATGCCCAACTGCGGCAGCCGTTGTCCGACCCGGGCCCAGATCCATCAGGGGGCGCTGGCCAACCGCGGGCTGGAGCTTGGCTACAGCAAGTCTCTCATCGACAACTTCCTGATGGACGTGCAGGGTTCGGGCTTCGTTCACTATGGTGACGACGACAGGCTGCAATATCTCGGCTACAGCGGCAAGAACGGTCACGGTTACGTCAGCATCGGACGGGTGCTGATCGACCGCGGCGAGGTACCCAGGGAGCAGATGTCCATGAAGGCCATCAAGGAGTGGGCAAACCGTCAGCCGGAGGAGAGCGTCAAGGAGCTGGTGGAGCAGAACCCCTCCTATGTCTTCTTCGAGCGTCGCCCCACCAACGACGTGATCGGGGCCGCCGGCATCCCGCTGTTGCCGATGGCTGCGGTGGCCGCCGACAAGACCCTGCTGCCGATGGGTACGCCGATCCTGGCGGAAGTACCGCTGCTGGACAAAGAGGGCAACTGGACCGGCAAGCATCAGCTGCGGCTGTTGATCGCGCTGGATGTGGGCGGGGCGGTGAAGAAGGGTCACCTCGACCTCTACCACGGCATGGGCGAGAAGGCCGGTGTTGCGGCCGGTCACTACAAGCACTTCGGGCGGGTCTGGAAACTGGGCCTGCACCATGGGCCGACCGCCGCGCCCTGGCTGTAAGGTCTTGTGGGGGCGGTTGTGCATCAGCCGCCCGCCCACGAGGCATAGAGATGGATGTAAAAAAGCCGCCGGAGCAATCCGGCGGCTTTTTGTTTAGCGAGGTGAGCTTGGACATATCAAGAGAGGGCGGTCTCAGCCCTTCTTGATGTCGAGCCGGATGGCCCCCACCGGCTTGCAACAGCAGGGCAGGCACTCTCCCTGCGAGACAAAGGCGAGCGGCACGGCGGCATAGTGCACCTTGCCTGCCAGCAGCGGCGTACGGCAGGCGCCGCAATAACCGCTGCGGCACTGGAACTCCACGTGATGACCGTGACGCTCCAGGGTCTCCAGCACGCTCTCGCCGGGGTGGGCGTGCAGCACGCCATCCCGGGTGTGTACCTGCGGTGCGCCCGTCTCGCTCTTGGCGGGGGCGGCGTGCAGGGGCTCGGTCAGCGTGCCGGTGGCGTCACTCACAGCTCGAAATCACCCAGGTCTTCGGCGTTCACTTCGCTGTCGATCTGACCCACCAGGTAGGAACTCACTTCCACTTCCTGCGGGGCGACCTGCACGTTGTCGGAGGAGAGCCAGGTGTTGATCCAGGGGATCGGGTTCTGCTTGGCGCCGGCAAAGGCCGGCTGCAGGCCAACGGCGGCCATCCGCAGGTTGGTGATGTACTCCACGTACTGGCAGAGGATGTCCTTGTTCAGGCCGATCATGGAGCCGTCCTGGAACAGGTACTCGGCCCACTCCTTCTCCTGGATGGCGGCTTCCTTGAACAGATCGAAGCAGGCCTGCTCGCACTCGCGGGCGATCTCGGCCATCTCGGGGTCGTCCTGGCCGCTGCGCATCAGGTTCAGCATGTGCTGGGTGCCGGTCAGGTGCAGTGCTTCGTCGCGGGCGATCATCTTGATGATCTTGGCGTTGCCCTCCATCAGCTCACGCTCGGCGAAGGCGAAGGAGCAGGCGAAGCTGACGTAGAAGCGGATCGCTTCCAGTGCGTTGACGCTCATCAGGCACAGGTAGAGCTTCTTCTTGAGCTCGCGCAAGGTAATGGATACCTCGCGGCCGGCCACCTGATGGGTGCCTTCACCGTGCAGGTGGTAGAGCGCGGTCGCTTCAATCAGATCGTCGTAGAAGTGGCTGATGGAGCCGGCGCGCTTCAGGATCTGCTCGTTGGTGACGATGTCGTCAAACACCTGGGCGGGGGTGTTGACGATGTTGCGGATGATATGGGTGTAGGAGCGCGAGTGGATGGTCTCCGAGAAGGCCCAGGTCTCGATCCAGGTTTCCAGCTCCGGGATGGAGACCAGCGGCAGCAGCGCCACGTTGGGGCTGCGACCCTGGATGGAGTCCAGCAGGGTCTGGTACTTCAGGTTGGAGATGAAGATGTGCTGCTCGTGGGGCGGCAAGGCCTGGAAGTCGATGCGGTCGTGGGAGACGTCCACCTCTTCCGGGCGCCAGAAGAAGGAGAGCTGCTTCTCGATCAGGCGCTCGAACACTTCGTGTTTTTGCTGGTCATAACGGGCCACGTTGACCGACTGGCCGAAGAACATCGGCTCCTTGAGCTGGTCGTTTTGGGTCTGGCAGAAAGTTGAATAGGCCATGGTTGTCGAATATCGCGAAGTAGGGGAAACAGGAGGGCGGGAGCTTGTCGCTCCCGCCCGGTTCATCAGATCTTGCAGGCGCCGCCGGCACAACCGTCATCTTGCAGATCGGTCTGGGCATCGTCCGCACCATCACGGGTGTTGTGATAGTACAGGGTCTTGAGGCCGTATTTGTAGGCGGTCAGCAAGTCCTTGAGCAGCTGCTTCATCGGTACCTTGTTGCCTTCGAAACGGGCGGGATCATAGTTGGTGTTGGCGGAGATTGCCTGATCCACGAACTTCTGCATGATACCGACCAGCTGCAGGTAACCATCGACGCTCGGTTGCTTCCAGAGCAGTTCGTATTGATCCTTCAGGCGGTCATACTCGGGCACCACCTGCTTGAGGATGCCGTCCTTGGAGGCCTTGACAGAGACCAGGCCGCGCGGCGGCTCGATGCCGTTGGTGGCGTTGGAGATCTGGCTGGAGGTCTCGCTCGGCATCAGGGCGGTCAGGGTGGAGTTGCGCAGGCCCACGGTGCGGATCTCTTCGCGCAGCGCTTCCCAGTCCAGGTGCAGCGGCTCGTTGCACAGGTTGTCCAGATCCTTTTTATAGGTATCGATGGGCAGGATCCCCTGGGCATAGGTGGTTTCGTTGAAGGCCGGGCAGGGGCCGAACTCGCGGGCCAGCTGCACGGAGGCCTTCAACAGGTAGTACTGGATCGCCTCGAAGGTGCGGTGAGTCAGCGCCAGACCAGAACCGTCGGAGTAGCGGGCACCGTTCTTCGCCAGGTAGTAGGCGTAGTTGATGACGCCGATCCCCAGGGTGCGACGGTTCATGCTGCCCTTTTTGGCGGCCTTGAGCGGGTAGTCCTGATAGTCGAGCAGGGCATCCAGGGCGCGCACGGCCAGCTCGGCCATCTCTTCCAGATCTTCCAGCTTCTCGATGGCGCCCAGGTTGAAGGCCGAGAGGGTGCACAGGGCGATCTCGCCATCCTCGTCATCCACGTTGTTGAGCGGCTTGGTAGGCAGTGCAATCTCGAGGCAGAGGTTGGACTGGCGCACCGGCGCCACGCTCGGATCGAACGGGCTATGGGTGTTGCAGTGGTCCACGTTCTGGATGTAGATGCGACCGGTGCCGGCGCGCTCCTGCATCATCAGGGAGAAGAGATCCACCGCCTTGAGGGTCTTCTTGCGAATGCTCGGATCCTGCTCGTACTTGACGTAGAGCTCTTCGAACTTGTCCTGATCCGCGAAGAAGGCATCGTACAGACCCGGCGCATCGGACGGGGAGAACAGGGTGATGTCGCCACCCTTGATCAGGCGCTGGTACATCAGCTTGTTGATCTGCACGCCGTAGTCCATGTGACGGACCCGGTTCTCTTCCACGCCGCGGTTGTTCTTCAGTACCAGCAGGCTCTCCACCTCGGTGTGCCACAGCGGGTAGAACAGGGTGGCCGCCCCGCCGCGCACGCCGCCCTGGGAGCAGCACTTCACGGCAGTCTGGAAGTACTTGTAGAAGGGGATGCAGCCGGTGTGGAACGCTTCACCGCCACGGATGGGGCTGCCCAGACCCCGGATGCGACCGGCGTTGATGCCGATGCCGGCGCGCTGGGAGACGTAACGCACGATGGCGCTGGCGGTAGCATTGATGGAATCCAGGCTGTCGTCGCACTCGATCAGCACGCAGGAGCTGAACTGGCGGGTCGGGGTGCGCACGCCGCTCATGATCGGAGTCGGCAGCGAGATCTTGAAGGTCGAGACCGCATCATAGAAGCGCTTGATGTAGTCCAGACGGGTATCTTTCGGATACTTGGAGAAGAGGCAGGCCGCTACCAGGATGTAGAGGAACTGCGGGCTCTCGTAAATTTCGCCGGTGACGCGGTTCTGGACCAGGTACTTGCCTTCCAGCTGCTTGACCGCGGCGTAGGAGAAGTCCATGTCGCGCCAGTGGTCGAGGTGGGCGTTCAGCTCCTCGAACTCGGCCTGGCTGTAGTCTTCCAGCAGGTGCTTGTCGTACTTGCCCATGTCCACCAGCTTGGCGACGTGCTGGTAGAGGTGGGGCGGCTCGAACTGGCCGTAGGCCTTCTTGCGCAGGTGGAAGATGGCCAGACGGGCTGCCATGTACTGGTAGTCCGGGCTTTGCTCGGAGATCAGGTCAGCAGCGGCCTTGATGACGGTTTCGTGGATATCGGCGGTACGGATGCCGTCATAGAACTGGATGTGGGACTTGAGTTCCACCTGGGAGACCGACACGTTGTCGAGACCCTCGGCAGCCCAGTCGAGCACGCGGTGAATTTTATCCAGATCGATGGGTTCTTTGTGGCCGTTACGCTTCGTCACAAACAAGTTCATTGGCTGATGACCTTTAGTTGATTCCCGAAAAACCATCGCACGGCGTTGGCCTCCGGCCCGGGAAGGGCGATGGAGGTGGGTACCTATTGTGCGATGAATCACAAGATATAGTGTTATTTTGAATTCGAGCTACAAGATAGTGAGGTCTGCCCGGCTTTGCAATCTGTGGATAAGGCAATTGCTGTGGATAAATTGTGGGTGTTGTCGATGGAGTTAGTGGACGCTCACAGCGAACGGGTTTTCATCCGTCCGATCCGGTAAATGCAAGTCTGATGATCGAACATGGAAAATTTAAATAACTTTTTTTGCTTGCGAAAACGGGGTGTTTTTACTAGCAAATTCAGCCTGATTATCCCTTGTGCAGCAAGGGTCAAAAGGTGTCCGATCCCGCTGCCGCACTGCTTGTCAAACCGGCAAAACGGAGGATCAATTGCCGATCCTCCGTTTTGCCGATCGAGTGACCAGATGGGCGTCATTTTCACCGCTCAGCTCAAGGGATGGTCGCAAAGCTGCGTTTGATATCCATCTCTTGTGTTATCCACCTGCTGCGTTATCCAAGAGAACCCAGGCGTGGAGCTCCCCCTGATCATCCACTTCTATATGTATCCACCGCAGCCTTGCCTGACTGCTCAGGCGGGCAAGGCTTAATCCAGCTCGTAGCGCAGCCAGTGATGCAGGGCCTGTACGGTATCAAAGTGAAGATCTGCGCCCCACTGGGCGGGATCCTCGTCGTCATTGAGGTAACCCCAGCCGGCGACGGCGGTACGCATGCCGGCGTTGCGGCCGGCCTCGATATCGCGCACATGATCCCCCACATAGAGGCAGTGGCTGGCCGCGACGCCAAGTTGCTCGCAGGCAAAGAACATGGGGGCGGGGTCGGGCTTGCGCACCGGCAGAGTGTCGGCGCTGACGGTGACGCCGCAACTGGCAAGCGCCGGCAGGGCCGCCAACAGCGGCTCGGTGAGAAAGCCCGGCTTGTTGGTGACGATGCCCCAGGGCAGCTTTTTCTCGTCGAGCCACTCGATAAGATCCACCATGCCTTCATAGGGGCGGGTGCCGACACAGAGGTTGGCCGCGTAGTAGTCGAGCAGGGCGGTGCGAAGGCGGGTGGCGCCCAGCTCCTCCAGCAGCTCGTCACCAAGACCGGCCCTGAGCAGCCCCAGGGCCCCGTGAGAGGTGGTCTGACGAATGATGTCGTCAGAGAGCGGCGCAAAGCCTTCGCTTATCAGCACATGGTTGACGGCAGCGCCGAGATCCGGCGCGGTATCGAGCAGGGTGCCGTCCAGATCGAACAGCACGCAGCCAAGGGGCGCAGCAGGGTGAGTCGTCATCAGCCTTGCTCCGGGCGCTCGAACGCCACCATGTAGTTGACGTCGACGTTGCGACCAAGCTTGAAGCTGTTGGAGAGCGGCGCGTAGTGGACGCCGCTCATGTCCCGTACCAGCAGGCCTGCCGCCTCACCCATGCGACACAGTTCGGCCGGGGTGATGAACTTCTTGTGATCGTGGGTGCCCTTGGGGACCATCTTCATCAGGTACTCGGCGCCGAGGATCATCATCAGATAGGCTTTCGGGTTGCGGTTGATGGTGGAGACGAACACCTTGCCGCCCGGGCGTACCAGGGTGGCGATGGCGCGCAGCACGGAGGCAGGATCCGGCACGTGCTCCAGCATCTCCATGCAGGTGACCACGTCGTACTGACCTGGGGCTTCGTCGGCGTGGGCCTCGGCGGTGATCTGGCGATACTCGAGCTCCACCCCCGCTTCCAGGGCATGCAGGCGGGCGACGCCCAGGGGCTCCTTGCCCATGTCGATGCCGGTGACCTGGGCGCCCCGACGAGCCATGCTCTCGGCGAGGATGCCGCCGCCGCAGCCGATGTCGAGAATGCGCTTGCCAAACAGGCCGCCACTCTTGTCGGTGATCCAGTCAAGGCGCACCGGGTTGATTTGATGCAGCGGCTTGAACTCTCCCTCCATGTCCCACCAGCGGGAGGCGATGGCTTCGAATTTGGCGATTTCTGTCAGATCGACATTGGCATCACTGTGCATTTTTTGATGATCCTGTGGCAAGGGCGCGCAGGCAGGGGAGTGCGCGCGCAATCTATTGTCCTGGCGGGCATTATAACGGACGGACTTTGTCACACCAGCCCGACTTGTTACCGGATTTGTGGCTTAAGATATTTGGCTCAGTGTGTTACCATGTCGCGCTGTTTAAGCCAAAGAACAACTAATTAGGGATTAAGGCTTTCTATGAGCGATCTGGCCAGAGAGATCACGCCGGTCAACATCGAAGAAGAGCTCAAGAGTTCCTATCTTGATTACGCCATGAGCGTGATCGTAGGACGAGCTCTGCCGGATGTGCGTGATGGCTTGAAACCGGTTCACCGCCGCGTTCTGTATGCAATGAACGAGCTGGGGAACGACTGGAACAAGCCCTATAAAAAATCGGCCCGTGTGGTCGGTGACGTAATCGGTAAATATCACCCGCACGGCGACAGTGCCGTGTATGACACCATCGTCCGCATGGCGCAGGATTTCTCCATGCGTTACATGCTGGTCGACGGTCAGGGCAACTTCGGTTCGGTCGATGGCGACAGCGCCGCGGCCATGCGTTATACCGAAGTGCGGATGGCCCGCATCTCCCACGAGCTGCTGGCCGATCTGGACAAAGAGACCGTGGACTGGGTGCCGAACTATGACGGCACCGAGATGATCCCGGCTGTCATGCCCACCAAGGTTCCCAACCTGCTGGTCAACGGCTCCTCCGGTATTGCGGTGGGCATGGCGACCAACATTCCGCCTCACAACCTCACCGAGATAGTCAACGGCTGTCTGGCGTTGATCGAGAACGGCGACCTCACCATCGACGAGCTGATGACCTACATCACCGGCCCGGATTTCCCCACCGGTGGCATCATCAACGGTCGTTCCGGCATCGTGCAGGCGTACCGTACCGGTCGTGGCTCCATCTACGTGCGCGCCAAGGCCGAGGTGGAAGTAGACGAGAAGACCAGTCGCGAGACCATCATCGTCCACGAGATCCCCTATCAGGTGAACAAGGCTCGCCTGATCGAGAAGATTGCCGAGCTGGTCAAAGAGAAGAAGATCGAGGGCATCAGTGCCCTGCGCGATGAGTCCGACAAGGACGGCATGCGCATCGTCATCGAGATCAAGCGCGGCGAGTCCGGCGAGATTGTGCTGAACAATCTCTACAAGCACACCCAGATGCAGACCACCTTCGGCATCAACATGGTGGCGCTGGACAACAACCAGCCCAAGGTGATGAACCTCAAAGAGATCCTGGATGCGTTCCTGCTGCACCGCCGCGAAGTGGTGACCCGCCGGACCGTGTTCGAACTGCGCAAGGCGCGGGATCGGGCCCACATCCTGGAAGGTCTGGCGGTAGCCCTGGCCAACATCGATCCGGTGATCGAGCTCATTCGCCACAGTGCGACCCCGGCCGATGCGAAAGCGGGCCTGGTTGCCAAAGGCTGGGAGCTCGGCAACGTGGCTGCCATGCTGGAGAAAGCCGGTGACGACGCGGCCCGCCCCGAGTGGCTGGAGCCCGAGTTCGGCATTCGCGAGGGTCACTACTACCTGACCGAGCAGCAGGCCCAGGCCATCCTTGACCTGCGTCTGCACAAGCTGACCGGCCTCGAGCACGAGAAGATCCTGGAAGAGTACCAATCTCTGCTGGATCTCATCGCCGAGCTGCTGTTCATCCTGGCAAGCCCGGTACGGTTGATGGAAGTGATCCGTGACGAACTGCTGGCCGTGCGCGAGCAGTATGGCGACGAGCGTCGTACCGAGATCAGCATGTCCAGCGCCGAGATCAACATCGAAGATCTGATCACCCCGGAAGACGTGGTCGTTACCCTGTCTCACCAGGGTTACGTGAAGTATCAGCCGCTCTCCGACTACGAGGCCCAGCGCCGCGGCGGTCGTGGCAAGTCGGCCACCCGGATCAAGGAAGAGGACTTTGTGGAGCGTCTGCTGGTGGCCAACACCCACGACACCATTCTGTGCTTCTCCACCCGTGGCAAGGTCTACTGGCTCAAGGTGTATCAACTGCCGGAGGCGTCCCGTGGCGCCCGCGGTCGTCCGATCATCAACCTGCTGCCGCTGGATGAGGGTGAGCGCATCACCGCCATTCTGCCGGTCAAGGAGTATGATGCCGAGAAGTACGTCTTCTTCGCCACTGCCAACGGTACCGTGAAGAAGACCAGCCTGTCCGACTTCAGCCGTCCGCTCTCCTCCGGTATCCGCGCCATCAACCTCAAAGAGGGTGATGAGCTGATCGGGGTGGACATCACCGATGGCAGCAACGAGATCATGCTGTTCTCCGATGCGGGCAAGGTTGTTCGCTTCGCGGAAGGCAGCGGTCGCGCCGATGCCGATGCCGATGCCACTGACGAAGTTGAAACCGACGACGATGCCGGCAACGACGATGATGGCAGCGACAACGGCGAAGGCTCCGAAAGCAAGGGCACCTTCAAGGGCGTACGCCCCATGGGTCGTACTGCTGCCGGTGTGCGCGGCATCAAGCTCGGCGCCGGTGACAAGGTGGTCTCCCTCATCGTGCCCCGTGGCGACGGTGCCATCCTCACCGCCACCGAGAATGGTTACGGCAAGCGTACCGCGCTGGACGAATACCCGACCAAGAGCCGTGGTACCCAGGGCGTTATCTCCATCAAGGTGGACGAGCGCAACGGCAAGGTGATCGATGCGATCCAGGTCGAGGATACCGACCAGATCATGCTGATCACCAACGGCGGCACCCTGGTACGTACTCGCGTTGCCGAGGTGAGCGTCATCGGCCGCAACACCGGCGGTGTGCGTCTGATCCGTACCGGTGAAGACGAAACCGTGGTCGGCCTGCAGCGTGTTGCTGAGAGCGACGAAGAGGAAACCGAGGCACTGGCCGTCGAGGGTGAGGTGTCTGAAGGCACCGATACCGCCGCAGACACCGGTGCTGTCGATGCAGGGGAGGCGGGCGACGAATAATCGTTCCCCCTTTTCCCGATACGAAAGAGCGACCTTCAGGTCGCTCTTTTTTTATGCCCGCCGTTAGCTGCCCCAGCCAGGCTGCTGCCAGAGCGGCAACCGAGATGTCATCGGGGCGTCATGCCTCTGTCATGGGGGCAGGGCATCTTGCCTGCGTCGGCGATCACAACGGCGGCCTCTGCCGCACAGGAGTATCTTATGACCAGCTGGGTAATGTGGGAGATCTGGTGGAGCCGGGTATGGGGCGAAGCCGGGAGGGACGAGGCGCAGCACGAACAGGAGCTGGAAGTGGCCCATGAACCGGCGAGGCTGCCGGTCGAGCTGATTGCCCGCGAGCGCGCTGCAGGAGTGCGCCACAGAAGCTGACTTGGTCATGCCCACTGGTGGCGTCATGACGGGAATTAAAACAGCCGCAGCTGCTCGCCCGGGCGGATGAAGGCATCCTGGCGCAGTTGAAAGTGGCGCTTGCCGAGCCCGAGCCGCTTGGCGATCAAGCGAAAGCGCTGGGCCAGCAGATCGGCAAACTGGCCTTCTCCCCGCATCCGGGTCCCGAAGGCGGGACTGTTGAGGGCGCCGTCCCGGCTGGCTCGCAGCTGGTTGAGGATCGCCTCCTTCTGGCCTGGGTAGTATTGTTCCAGCCAGTCACTGAACAGCGGTGCCAGCTCGTGGGGCAGTCGCAGCAGGATATAGTCGGCGCAGTGGGCGCCGGCCTCGGCGGCGCTCTTGATGATCTGCTCGAGCTCGGGTTCGTTGAGCCGCGGGATCATGGGGGCCGCCAGCACGCCGACCGGCACGCCGGCGCGGGCCAGTCTCTCCACCACCTTGAGCCGGCCGGCCCCCGTGCTTGCTCTTGGCTCCAGTTGTCGCCGCAGGGTTTCATTCAAGGTGGTGACCGACACCATCACCTGGCAGAGGCCCTCTTGGGCCAGCTCCGTCAGCAGATCGAGGTCGCGCAATATCATGGCGCTCTTGGTGATGATCCCCACCGGATGGCGATGGGCCAGCATCACTTCCAGCAACTGGCGGGTGAGGCGATAGTGGTGCTCGATGGGCTGATAAGGGTCGGTATTGGCCCCCAGCACTATGGTCTGCGGCTGATAGGCGGGTCTGGCAAACTCCCGGCGCAGCAGCTCGGCGGCGTTGAGCTTGGCGAACAGCCGGGTTTCGAAATCGAGGCCGGGGGAGAGCTCGAGATAGGCGTGGCTCGGTCTGGCATAACAGTAAATGCAACCGTGTTCGCACCCCTGATAGGGATTGATGGAGCGGCCGAAGGGAACGTCGGGGGAACTGTTGTAACTGATGATGCTGCGGGCGCTGATCTCCGTCACCTCGGTGCGGGGAGCGCTGGCGGCGAATGCCGCTTCCCACTCGGGTTGGGCCCAGCCGTCGTCGACCGCATCGACCCGCTGGCCGCTGAAACGGTGATCAACATTGTGGGAACTGCCTCGTCCTGCCATCGCATTGCACTAGCACTGTTTATATATACAGCTATCATGCTGCCCCCCATTGCCGAATGCAAGTTCTGCCGACCTATCCCGCCATAAAAAGCATGTCAAAAGGATCTCTTGCTTGATCGCGGCGCTACATTTCGTTTACATAGACGAAATGCGAACTGGATCACGGAAATCATCATGGCACCCATCACCTACCGCTGGCTCTTCATCGCTGTCATTGCGCTGGTTATCTGGCGCCTGATCCCGCTCTCTACCGAGCAGGAGCTGGCCTCGGCCAACCGCGCCTGGCGCACCGGTCACTTCGATGAGGCAACCCGGATCTGGTCGCCGCTGGCGGATCAGGGCCAGCCACGGGCGCAGGCGCTGATGGGCTGGAGCCATGAAATGGGGCAGGGGAGCGAGCAGGATATGGATCGCGCCATCAGCCTCTATCGTCAGGCGGCGCAGGCGGGGGACGCCTTCGGCCAATACCGGCTGGGGGAGCTCTATTTGCGGGGTGCCGGGGTGAAGCGGGATCTGCGCGAGGCATTTCACTGGATGGAGCTGGCGGCCAGGAACGGCGATGTGCCCGCCATGTTGAAGGTGGGGGTGCTGCATCTGATGGGGGTCAGCGGGCGGGTCGATTTGCCCCGTGCCAAGGAGTGGCTCTATCAGGCCGCCAGGCAGGGCAACCAGCTGGCGCTCAAGGTGCTGCAGGAGCTGGAACTGGCCCAGGAGGGGAGCTCCACGTTCGACTTCAACTGGCAGCCTCTGCTAGGAGAATAACCTCCAAGCGGTTCATCTGGTTGTAGAAAATCTCAGCAAACCCGATACAGCCCCGCCTACTTCTGGTAGCATGGTTCGGTTTTTGGTTTGTCTTGCGACGTTGAACGGGTTGTTTGCGTCACGGGGCGTCTTCGCAAAGTGCTGTGGAGAGCCAGAACATCACCCATTTTTGAATGAATCTTTCCATCCCGCATGTGCCCTTTGGTAGGGGGCACCACTGTATAAGGAAACACACAATGCCAATCATTACTCTGCCTGATGGCAGCCAACGTCAATTTGCCCACGCCGTTTCCGTCATGGATGTGGCCGCGGACATCGGTCCCGGTCTCGCCAAGGCGTGCATTGCCGGTCGGGTAAACGGTGAACTGGTGGATGCCTGCGAGCTGATCGAAGCCGATGCCTCCCTGGCCATCATCACCGCCAAAGACGAAGAAGGTCTGGACATTCTGCGCCACTCCTGTGCTCACCTGCTGGGTCATGCCATCAAGCAACTCTGGCCCCAGACCAAGATGGCCATCGGTCCCGTCATAGACAATGGTTTCTACTACGACATCGATCTCGACCGCACCCTGACCGATGAAGATCTGGCTGCCCTGGAAGAACGCATGCTTGCGCTGGCCGCCAAGGATTACGACGTCGTCAAGAAGAAGGTCTCCTGGCAGGAAGCACGCGATGTGTTCGAAGCCCGTGGCGAGACTTACAAGGTCGAGATCCTGGATCAGAACATTGCCCGTGATGACCAGCCAGGTCTTTATCATCACGAAGAGTACATCGACATGTGTCGCGGCCCGCACGTGCCCAACATGCGTCACTGCCACCACTTCAAGTTGCAGAAGATGTCCGGCGCCTACTGGCGCGGTGACTCCAACAACAAAATGCTGCAGCGCATCTACGGCACCGCCTGGGCCGACAAGAAGCAGCTCAAAGCCTATCTGCAGCGTCTGGAAGAGGCCGCCAAGCGCGACCACCGCAAGATCGGCAAGCAGCTCGACCTGTACCACATGCAGGAAGAAGCGCCTGGCATGGTGTTCTGGCACAACGATGGCTGGACCATCTTCCGCGAGCTGGAAACCTTCATCCGCGGCAAGCTCAAAGAGTACGACTATCAGGAAGTGAAGGGTCCCTTCATGATGGATCGCGTGCTGTGGGAGCGTTCAGGTCACTGGGAGAAGTACGCCCAGGCCATGTTCACCACCCAGTCCGAGAACCGCGAGTACGCCATCAAGCCGATGAACTGCCCGGGTCACGTGCAGATCTTCAACCAGGGTCTGAAATCCTACCGCGACCTGCCGCTGCGCATGGCCGAGTTCGGCTCCTGCCACCGCAACGAGCCGTCAGGCTCCCTGCACGGCCTGATGCGGGTACGGGGTTTCACTCAGGATGATGCCCACATCTTCTGTACCGAAGAGCAGATCATGGAAGAGGTGTCTGCGTGCATCCGCATGGTCTACGACGTCTACGGCACCTTCGGTTTCGAGAACATCGTGGTCAAGCTCTCCACTCGTCCGGAACAGCGTATCGGCTCCGACGAAGCCTGGGATCGCGCCGAGGCCGCACTGGCCGAAGCGCTGGTGCTGAACGGTCTGAAGTACGACCTGCAGCCGGGCGAGGGGGCCTTCTACGGTCCCAAGATCGAATTCACCCTGCATGACTGCCTTGACCGTGCCTGGCAATGTGGTACCGTGCAGCTCGATTTTGCCCTGCCGGGCCGTCTGGGTGCCACCTATGTGGGCGAAGACAACGAACGTCACGTCCCCGTGATGATCCACCGCGCCATTCTGGGCTCGCTGGAGCGTTTCATCGGGATCCTGACCGAAGAGTACGCCGGACTGTTCCCGACCTGGTTGGCACCTACCCAGGCCGTGGTCATGAATATTACCGACAATCAGGCCGATTATGCGGTGAAAGTAGCCAAAGCATTGAATGATGCGGGCCTTCGCGCAAAAGCGGACTTGAGAAATGAGAAGATTGGCTTTAAAATCCGCGAGCATACTTTGAAGCGGGTACCTTTTATGCTGGTCTGCGGCGATAAAGAAGTAGAAGCTGGCAAGATTGCAGTACGTACCCGTAAAGGGGCTGACCTGGGCTCTTATCCTGTTGAAGAGCTGATTGCTCTGTTGACCCAGGAAGTTCAGACCCGCGGACAAAAGAAAGTGGAGGAATAAGCTATAAAAGGCGGAAAAAAACTGGGCAAGCAACCGCAAGCCCGCGCTCACCGGATCAACGAAGAGATCCGTCTGAAAGAAGTTCGTCTGACTGGCCTGGATGGTGAAGCCATTGGCATCACCTCCATCCAGGATGCTCTGAACTTGGCCCTTGAGGCCGGAGTGGATCTGGTCGAGATCAGTCCGAACGCTGAGCCGCCCGTTTGCCGGATCATGGATTACGGCAAATTCCTCTACGAAAAGAGCAAAACCACCAAAGAACAGAAGAAAAAGCAGAAAGTCGTCCAGGTCAAGGAAATCAAATTCCGTCCTGGCACCGACGAAGGCGACTATCAGGTAAAACTACGCAACCTGGTTCGCTTTCTGGAAGACGGGGACAAGGCAAAGGTCACCCTGCGCTTCCGTGGTCGTGAAATGGCCCACCAGGATCTTGGTATCAAGGTTCTGGAGCGTGTCAAGAACGACCTGGAAGAGCTGGCCGTAGTCGAATCGTTCCCGAAAGTCGAAGGCCGTCAAGCTGTGATGGTCCTCGCACCCAAGAAGAAATCTTAAGGCCCACAAGAAATTGACTCATGGGGCCAGCCCCATGAGTCGGTTCGCCTTGCGATTTTGTTGTCACTCACAATGCGGAGTATGAAATGCCGAAGATGAAAACCAACCGGGGCGCCGCAAAGCGCTTCAAGAAGACTGGCTCAGGTCGCTTCAAGTGCAAGCACAACCACCTGCGTCACATCCTGACCAAGAAGAGCAGTAAGCGTAAGCGTCAGCTGGGACCGAAGTTCTTTGTTTCCGCTGCCGACCACAAACGTGTTGTCGCTTGTCTGCCGTACGCATAAGGGGGGATGTGAAAAATGCCAAGAGTTAAACGTGGTGTGACCGCTCGCGCTCGTCACAAGAAAGTAATGAAAGCCGCCAAGGGTTACTACGGCGCCCGTTCCCGTGTCTACCGCGTAGCGGTACAAGCGGTAACCAAAGCTGGTCAGTATGCCTACCGTGACCGTCGCCAGAAAAAGCGTCAGTTCCGTCAACTGTGGATTGCTCGTATCAACGCAGCAGCCCGTCAGAACGGTCTGTCCTACAGCCGTCTGATCAACGGTCTGAAGAAGGCTTCCATCGAGATCGATCGCAAGATCCTGTCCGATATCGCCGTTCACGACAAGCTGGCTTTCACCGCCCTGGTTGAAAAGGCCAAAGCAGCTCTGGTTTAATCCGGTTCTGTTATAAATGCTAAAAGGAGGCTCAGGCCTCCTTTTTTGTTGTCTGTCATTTGTCGCTTGCAGGCGGCGATGACTCTACCATCATGATAGCTATACATATGGCTTCATATGCCATCAAACTGAAATTGTATATCCAATCGCAAAGAAGAAGCAGGTCCGGCTCGAAGCCCTACTTGATAACAAAATGATTTCTAGGGAGAAAAGGGCACCTTAACTATGGTCAGTGAAGGGGCTTTTTTTGTATTATTCCCCTCTTGACCTTATTTAGCCTAAAGGCTCCTGTACCGGGAGTGGTGACGAGGAAGACATGCAACAGCTTGAAGAAGTAGTCGGCCAAGCCAGGGCCGAAATTGAGGGCGTAAGCGACATCGCCGCCCTTGACGAAATCCGGGTCAAATATCTGGGTAAAAAGGGCTTTTTTACCGAGCAGATGAAGGGCCTGGGCGCCCTGTCCGCTGAAGAGCGTCCCGCCGCGGGCGCCGTGATCAACCAGGCCAAACAGCAGGTTCAGGATGCCTTAAATGGGCGTCGTGAAGCCCTCGAAGTTGCCGTGCTGAACCAGAAGCTGGCCGCCGAGACCATCGACGTCAGCCTGCCTGGCCGTCGCATCGAGAATGGCGGTCTGCACCCGGTGACCCGCACCATCGAGCGCATCGAGCGCCTGTTTGGCGAGATGGGCTTCAAGGTTGCCCGTGGTCCCGAGATTGAAGATGGCTTCCACAACTTCGATGCGCTGAATATCCCGGCGCACCATCCGGCTCGTACCGATCACGATACCTTCTACTTCAATCCTGATCTGATGCTGCGCACCCACACCTCGGGCGTGCAGATCCGCACCATGGAGCATCAGCAGCCGCCGATCCGCATCATAGCGCCGGGCCGCGTCTATCGTAACGACTACGACATGACCCACACCCCGATGTTCCACCAGGTCGAAGGCCTGCTGGTTGACGAGCATGCCAGCTTCACCGAGCTCAAGGGCATCCTGCATGACTTCCTGCGCAACTACTTCGAGGAAGACTTGACCATTCGCTTCCGTCCTTCCTACTTCCCGTTCACCGAGCCGAGCGCCGAAGTGGACGTGATGGGCAAGAACGGCAAGTGGCTGGAAGTGCTGGGCTGCGGCATGGTGCACCCGAACGTGCTGCGTTCGGTCGGCATCGATCCGGAAAAATACTCCGGTTTTGCCTTCGGCATGGGCGTTGAGCGCCTGACCATGCTGCGTTACGGGGTCAACGACCTGCGTGCCTTCTTCGAAAACGACCTGCGCTTCCTCAAGCAGTTCAAGTAAGGGCGAGAGAACATGAAATTCAGTAAATCCTGGGTGATGGAGTGGGTCCGCACCGAGTTGAGTGACAACGCACTGGCCGAGCAGATCACCATGGCTGGTCTGGAAGTGGACGCCGTGGAAGCGGTGGCCGGCCAGTTCAACAACGTGGTGGTGGGTGAAGTGGTCGAGTGCGCCCAGCACCCGGACGCCGACAAGCTGCGGGTGACCAAGGTCAACGTGGGCGAAGAAGAGCTGCTGGACATCGTCTGCGGTGCACCGAACTGCCGTGCCGGCCTCAAAGTCTGCGTGGCCAAGGTCGGGGCGACCCTGCCGGGTGATTTCACCATCAAGAAAGCCAAGCTGCGCGGCCAGCCGTCCCACGGCATGCTCTGCTCCTTCAGCGAGCTGGGTATCGACGTCGAGGCCGATGGCATCATCGAGCTGCCGCTTGACGCCCCCATCGGCACCGATATCCGCGACTACCTGGCGCTCAACGACGTCAGCATCGACGTGGATCTGACCCCGAACCGCGCCGACTGCCTCGGCATCGCCGGTCTGGCCCGTGAAATCGGCGTGCTCAACAGCGTTGACGTGGTCGAGCCGACCTGGACCCCTGCTGCTGCCACCATCGACGCTACCTTCCCGATCCGGGTTGAAGCGCCGGCCGATTGCCCCCGTTATCTCGGTCGTGTCATCAAGGGGCTGAACCTGCACGCCCAGAGCCCGCTCTGGATGCAGGAGAAGCTGCGCCGTGGCGGTATCCGCTCCATCGACGCCATCGTCGACATCACCAACTACCTGCTGCTGGAATATGGCCAGCCGATGCACGCCTTCGACTTGGCGACGCTTGAAGGGGAACTGGTGGTGCGCCGCGCCAAGGCCGACGAGCCGATGACTCTGCTCGATGGCAACGAAGTGAAGCTCAAAGAGACCACTCTGGTGATTGCCGATGCCAAGGGCCCTGCCTGCATGGCCGGCATCTTCGGCGGCAATCGCACCGGTGTCTCCGAGACCACCACCGACATCCTGCTGGAGTGCGCCTTCTTCGCGCCGCTCTCCATCACCGGCCGTGCCCGTGCCTACGGTCTGCACACCGACTCCTCCCACCGCTTCGAGCGCGGCGTCGACCCTGAGCTGCAGGCCAAGGTGATGGATCGTGCCACCCGTCTGCTGCTGGATATCTGCGGCGGTGAAGCAGGTCCGGTCATCGAGGTCAAATCCGATGAGCATCTGCCCAAAGCGGCCCCCATCAAGCTGCGTCGTGCCAAGCTCGACAAGGTGATCGGCATCAGCGTGGCGGACGCGCAGGTGGTCGAGATCCTGACTCGCCTCGGCATGCAGGTGACCGTGGACGCCGACGGCTGGACCGCGCTGGCTCCCTCCTGGCGTTTCGATATCGCCATCGAGGAAGATCTCATCGAGGAAGTGGCCCGCATCTACGGCTACAACAACATCCCGAACCTCAAACCCGCCGCATCGCTCGCGATGGTAGAGCAGGCGGAAGGGCAGGTGACCCTGAAGCGGGTGCGCGACCTGCTGGTCGATCGCGGCTTCCAGGAAGCGATCACCTACAGCTTCGTCGATCCCAAGGCTCAGCAGACCCTGTTCCCGCAGAGCGATGCCATCGTGCTGCCGAACCCGATCTCGGTCGAGATGTCCGCCATGCGCGTCTCTCTGTTCCCGGGTCTGGTACAGGCGGTGGTCTACAACCAGAACCGTCAGCAGCCGCGCGTGCGCCTGTTCGAGCAGGGCCTGCGTTTCATCAAGGACGAGAATGCCGAGAACGGCATCCGTCAGGAGCCCATGCTGGCCGGCATCATCACCGGCAACCAGAGCGACGAGCACTGGGACATCAAGAGCCGCGCTGCCGACTTCTTTGATCTGAAAGGGGATCTGGAAGCTGTGCTGGACTTGACCGCCGAAGGCGCCACCTTCACCTTCGAGCGTGCCGAACACAGTGCGCTGCACCCGGGCCAGAGCGCGGCGATCCTGCGCAATGGTGCCGTGATCGGTCACATCGGCGTGATCCACCCGAGCCTCGAGAAGAAGCTGGGCCTCAAGAGCCGCGCCGTGATGTTCGAGCTGGAGCTGGACAAGCTGACCCCGGCCAAGGTGCCGGTTGCAGCCGAAGTTTCCCGCTTCCCGGCCAACCGTCGTGACATCGCCGTGGTGGTTGATGTTGCGGTTCTGGCCGGCGATGTGCTGGCAGTAATTAAAAAAGTTGGCGGAAATCAGGTAGTTGGAATAAACTTGTTTGACGTATACCAGGGTGCTGGTATGGCCGAGGACAAGAAGAGCCTGGCCATCAGTCTTGTTCTGCAAGACACCCAGCGCACTCTGGAGGAGAAAGAGATTGCCGAGACCGTAGACAATGTCGTGCGGGCCCTTGGTGAAGAGTTGAATGCATCCTTGAGGGATTGATCTATGGCGCTTACCAAAGCCGACATTGCAGAGCACCTGTTCACCCAGCTCGGGATGAGCAAGCGTGAAGCCAAAGATATGGTGGAAGCCTTCTTTGAAGAGATCAGACAAGCGCTTGAGCGTGGTGAACAAGTCAAGATTTCAGGCTTCGGTAACTTTGATCTTCGTGAGAAGAACCAGCGTCCAGGACGTAACCCGAAAACCGGCGAAGATATTCCCATCAGCGCCCGGC
This sequence comes from Aeromonas dhakensis, assembly GCF_002285935.1. Classification (NCBI taxonomy): domain Bacteria; kingdom Pseudomonadati; phylum Pseudomonadota; class Gammaproteobacteria; order Aeromonadales; family Aeromonadaceae; genus Aeromonas; species Aeromonas dhakensis. The sequence continues at coordinate 3,326,980 of NZ_CP023141.1, read as the reverse complement.
GGGTGGTCACCTTCCGCCCTGGTCAGAAACTCAAGGCCAGGGTCGAAAATGTTGAACCCAACGAGTGACAAAAAGCCAGGCAACCGCCTGGCTTTTACTTTTTCATGATAAAAACCAGTCTTTTGCTAGGTCTGCTGCTGGCCGCGCCACTGCAGGCGATGGATCTGCCTCTCTCCACGACCGCCAAGGCATTTGCCGATGCCACCAAGTCGCTGACCATCTGTTATCCGGCGCTCATCAGGCCGCCTTATCTCGATGAGTCGGGAGGGCTGCTGGTCGATCAGATGGAGCGGCTGGCCGAACAGCTCCCCTTTCCGCTCATCTACCAGAAGCTGCCCAACTGGTCTGCCGTGCGCAGCGGATTGTTGGAGGGGCGCTGCGATCTCATTCCCAACGTGGGCCCCTCCCTGGAGGCCCTGCCCGGGATGGCGCTCAGTCGTGCCATGCTGGAGGCCGAGTCCGCCATCCTCTATCGCGGCGAGCTGGGGCAGGCCAGGTTTCTGGTCTCGCCCATCTGGCAGGCGAACGAGGTGCTGCGGGCCCTCTATCCCCATGCAACCCAGCAGCCCCTGACCGAGGCGGACAACTGGTACGCGGCGCTGGCGGCGGGCAAGGGGACGGCCTACCTCGGCGACTACCTGCAGCTGCGTTACCTGATGCGCGAATACCCAGACACCGGGCTGCGGCTGAGGCGCCTGCGCAGCGACGAGCTGGTGGTGAGCTACCGGCTGATGATGCGGGACAAACCGGCGCTGCGCGAGCTGATCGACACCGCCATCCGCTACCTGCCGCCGGGCTCCCTCTATCAGGATCTCGACCGCTACCTGGCGCAGGGGGAGCAGGACATCAACCCGCTTCACTTCACCGACAAGGAGCAGGCCTGGCTGGTCGGCACCTCCAGCGCCATCAAGCTGGTGGTCAACCCGGATCTGATGCCCTACAGCGGCCTCGACGAGCAGGGCGATCTCAAGGGGTGGAGTGCGGACGTGCTGAAGCTGGTGAGCCAGCAGACCGGGCTCAACTTCCACGTGATCCCCACTACCAGCCGGGAAGAGGCGCTGGCCAAGCTGCAAAGCGGCGAGGCGGACATGATGGTCGGCCTGCTGGAGACGCCGGCGCTGACCGATGCCTTCGACTTCACCCGGATCATGGCGGTCAGCCGTTATGCCCTGGTGAGCCGCAAGACCCAGCCGTTCGAGACGCTGGCGGCGGTGAAGGGCAGGATAGTGGTGCCCGCCACCCTCTATGACGAAGAGATGCTGACCCGCCTGGAGGGTACTCATCACTGGCGCAAGAGCGACACCCTGGCAGCGGGGATCGCGGCGGTACAGAGCGGCGCGGCCGACGCCATGCTGGCCGAGCTCTATCAGCTGCAATACCCGCTTCGCAACAACCAGCTGGACGGGCTGGAGGTGCGGGAGCTGCCGCAGCGTTTCGGGTTGGGGTTTGCCATCAGTCGGCACAGCCCCAGGCTTGCCGGGGTGATGGAGCAGAGTCTGATGACCCTCACCGGCAAGCAGAATGACGATCTCAAACTGCGCTGGCACCGGCTGGTACTGACCCAGCAGGCCGGAGTCAGCTACGGGATCTGGCTGGGTTCGGTGTTGCTGGCGCTGCTGATCAGTGCCGGTGTCATCTGGCTGATCTGGCGCTCGCGCCAGCAGCTGGCCCGGGAGGTGAGTCAGCGCCAGGCGATGGAGCGGACCCTGGCTCTGGAGAGCCAGTTCCGGGAGTCCCTGTTCCAGGCGCTGCCGGTGCCCGTGTTCCTGCGGGACAATCAGGGCGAGATCATCAAGCGCAACAAGCAGGCCAAGCGGCTGGAGGCCCGCTACCTGGCGGAGCTGCACTTGCCGCAGGCCCAGCTGCAGGAGAGCGAGGGGGAGATGGCGCTGGGCGATCAGGTCTACTCCTACGCCCAGATCCCGCTCCAGCTCGGCAAGCAGTCGCCGGCGGGGGATCTCATCGCGCTCTCCAACATCAGTGCCCTGCGCGAGCGCACCCGCTTGTTGCGCCAGGCCGAGCGGCGCCTGCGGGCGTTGACCAACACGGTGCCCGGCGTGGTGATCCAGTTCCTGCTGCACGAGGAGGGGATCCGCCAGGTGGAGTTCATCAGCCGCGGCAGCTATGAGCTGCTGGGGCTGGCCAGCCAGCAGATCCGCCGCAACCCGGGCGAGGCGCTGGGACGGCTGGCGCCGCAGGACAAGGTCGAGATGCAGCAGCCCATGCGCGAGATGCTGCAGGCCGGCCAGCCCTTCTCCTATGCCCTGCGCTACCAGCATCCGCTCAAGGGTACCCGCTGGCTGCAGTTCTACGGCCGGGGACGCAGCCTGCCCGAGCAGGGGTGGCGGGTATACGGGGTGGTGCAGGATGTGACGGTGCGGGTCGAGCAGGAGCAGGCGCTGCAGGCCTCCCATGAACGGGCCGAGCAGGCCGTGCTGGCCAAGGGCCGCTTCCTCGCGGCGGTGAGCCACGAAATTCGCACCCCCATGAACGCCATCCTGGGGCTGCTGGAGTGGATCAGCCACACCCCCCTCAATGCCGAGCAGCACTCTGCGCTCTCCCATGTCAGGCAGGCAGGGGATGAGCTGCTGGGCCTGCTCAACGACGTGCTCGATTTCAGCCGCAACGAGAACCGGCAGCTGGCGCTCTCGCCCCAGCCCACCGATCTGGTGGACTTGTGCGAGCATGTGGCTGCCGTGCACTGGTCCAAGGCCCGCTCCAAGCGGCTGCAACTGCGGCTGGATCTGGATCACCGGCTGCCCGCCCAGGTGGAGCTGGATCCCCATCGGGTGCAGCAGGTACTGCACAACCTGCTGGCCAATGCCATCAAGTTCAGCAGCCGTGGCGAGGTGGTGCTGTGGGCCCGCCGGGACGGCACCCAGCTGCTCTGCGGGGTGGATGACGAGGGGCCCGGCATCAGTGCCGAGCTGCTGCCGCGCCTGTTCCTGCCCTTTGAACAGGGTGGGGAGGAGGGGCAGCCGCGGGCGCAGGGGACCGGGCTCGGGCTTGCCATCTGTCGCCAGCTGATGGAGCAGATGGGGGGCGAGATCCGAGTCGAGCCGCGCACGACCGGCGGCAGCCGCTTCACCTGTGCATTGCCGCTGGTGTTGCTGCAGGAGATGCCGCGCTGGCGCCCGCGGGTGAGCAGCGTCCATGTGGCGCTCGACGGGGCGGAGCGGGACTATCTGCTACCCTGGCTCGGCGAGCTCGATCTGCCGGACGATCCGGCCGGCCCGGTACTGAGCGCCCGCCAGGATGAACAGGGGCTGCGCTACTGGGACTGGCAGGGCGAACCCTGGGTGCCGGGCTCTGTAGTCAGCCTGCTGCAGCCGCGGCTGGTGCCCTCCGCCCAGGGCATGATCACGTTGCCGGGGCAGGGGATGCGAGTGCTGCTGGTTGAAGATCACGAGGTGAACCGGGTATTGATCAGCATGCAGTTGACCCAGCTGGGGGCTCAGGTGATCAGCGCGGCCAACGGCCAGTTGGCGCTCGACATGCTGCAGCACGAGACGGTCGATCTGGTGCTGACTGATCTGCAGATGCCGGTGATGGACGGGGCCGAGCTCTGCCGCCGACTGCGAGATACCCCGCGCTGGCAACATCTGCCCACCTACGTGATCACCGCCGATCTCAGCGAGCCGGCGGCGGCGCAGCTGGCCAGCTGCGGTTGTCGCGGTCATCTGGACAAGCCGCTGCTGCTCAAGGATCTCGCCAATCTGCTGCGCACTCTGGGGGACCCCGCACCCGAGCCGAACCCGGAGCAGAAGGCGGCAGCGCCTGCTTCTTGGTCAGAAGCCCAGATGCCGCTGCTCACCCCCGAGCTCATCTCCCTCTATCTGGAGGCGACCGGCCAGGATCTGGCCGACATTGAGCGCTGTGTCACACAAGCAGACGAGATGGCACTGGAAGCCGCTTTACACAAGATGAAGGGGGCCGCCAAAATGGTGGGCGCGACCCCGCTCGTCCAGGTGATTGAACAGTGGAAACGGGATCCACGGCAACCCCTGCTACCCCCGCTGCGGCAAGCTCTGGACGAGGTGTGCCGGCGACTACGTGAGAGGCTCTGACATGATCATCACAGATGAAGAGTTACTGGCCTTGCTGAACTCGGAAGAGACGGATGAGCGCCTGTTCCACCCCGTGACCATCTATGCCCTGGACGGGGTTGCCTATCGGGCGGCAAAAGCCGTCGAACTGCCGGAATTTGCCACCCTGCGCCGCACCCGGCCCGATGCCTGCTGGCAGTGGGAAGGTCTGTTTGCCGCCGGCGCCATCGCCCTGTTCGATCCCGACTCCCACGCTGGTGCCGACTACCTGCCGCAATTGACAGCGCAGGCGGAGGGGATCTATCGCCTCACCGATGACTGGCTGGCGGGGGTCAATGGCCGCTATCTGGCGTGGCAGGAGTGGCTGGCCCAGACCCAGGTGTTGCTGCTGGAGGATCACCCGTTTCAGGGGGCCCACATCCAGCAGGAGATCAGGGGACTGGGATTGCCCTGTCAGTGGGTGCAGGATGGCAATGCCTGCATCAAGGCGCTGGCCGGTGGCGAGATCAAGCTGCTGGTGAGCGATCTCAGCCTGGTGGATCAGGATGCCATCAGCCTGCTGATGAGCCAGCCCCAATACCAGCACAGCGGCCTGCCCATCGTGCTGCTCTCCGCCCACGACCAGACCCTGATCGACGGCGCCCGCCGCCTGCTGCACGATGCAGGGTTCAACGTGTTGGCGGCCCTGGCCAAGCCGCTGCTGGCCGACGATCTGCTGAGCCTGCTCAAGGGGCTTTATCTGGGGCCGCAGCGTCAGCGTCGCCTGAGCGGACTGCGCCGTACCATCCGCACCTGGCAGGGGGAGGAGAAGGGGCTGCTCGGGCTCTTGTCCGATCCTCCGTCACCCTTGCCCATCTGGCTGGCGGTGACCGGCTTGCCGCCGCGCTGGGAGCTGGTGCGCGAGTGGCTCGTCCAGCGGGGCAGGGAGCCAGGCGAGCTCACCCTGCTGATCCACCGGCGCGACCACCTGTTGAGCCAGGCGGAGCGTTTTGCCCTGGTGCTGCAGGCCAGTCTGGCGGGGGCACGGCTCGCCCTGCTGCTGGACAACGATCAGCACATTCCGTTCGACTTGCTGGAGCGGATGCCGCTGCAGCACCTGCTGTTGGGGCAGAGCCTGCTGCCGAGCCTGGAGGCCATGACCCCGGACTCCCTGCTGGGGCGCTTCATCAACCGAGCCAGAGAGCTTGGCATCGCCCTCTATCTGGACGATCCCTTCAACCTGCTCGACCACAACCTGTGGCGCGATCGCGGCATGGCGGGGCGCTGGTAGAGGGTGGCCCGCTACCTCTGCTGGCCGCCGGACGAAGCCCGGCTGCGGCGTTTCCTGGCCGGCTGGCTTCATCCCCGTACCCGCGCCGACCTGCCGTTGATGATGGAGGTCGGGGGCGTTCCCTGCCGTTTGCAGGAGCTGGCGGGGGCCGATCCCGCCCGCATCCGGGCGGCTTATGACGAACTCGGCGAGCAGAGCGTCTACCTGCGCTTCATGCGCGCCAAACAGAGGTTGAGCGACGAGCAGCTCGCCTTCTTCCTCGATTACCCCAGGGAACACCAGATCGGCCTGCTGCTGACCGACGGTCAGGGGCGGCCGCTGGCCCAGGCCCAGTCCATCCGGCGGCGGTTGCACCCGGATCGGGCCGAGTTCTCCTGCATCGTCGCCGATCACTTCCAGCACCGAGGGGCGGGGCGGCGCATCCTGCTGGCGCTGGCCTTGCTGGCGCGAGGCGAGGGGATCCGCGAATGGACGGCGGAGGTGCTGCCCCAGAATCGCCCCATGCTGGCGCTGCTGCGCGGGCTGGGCCTGCCGCTCACCCTGGTGACGGGGCGGGAGCTGGTGTTCGTGCGACTCGATCTGAGCGTGCTCGACACCCTGTAGCCGCATCATAAGACCAAGGGCGAATAGGCCGGTTTTTCACCCTGTGCTAAGGTCAGCCAGAGAGCTAGCCAGAGGGAGTCAGTCATGGTGCAGTCAGCGAAACACATCGTCATTCTTACCGGTGCCGGGATCTCGGCCGAGTCGGGCATCAAGACCTTTCGTGCCTGTGACGGTCTGTGGGAGGAGCACAGGGTGGAGGACGTGGCGACGCCGGAGGGCTATGCCCGCGATCCGGAGCTGGTGCAGGGCTTTTACAACTCTCGCCGTCATCAGCTGCAGCAACCCCACATTCACCCCAATCCGGCCCACTATGCGCTGGCCCGGCTCGAGCGCCTGCTGCCGGGCTGCGTCACCCTGGTGACCCAGAACATCGACAACCTGCACGAGAGCGCCGGCAGCAAGAACCTCATTCACATGCACGGTGAGCTGCTCAAGGCGCGCTGCCCAGGCTCGGGCCAGGTGATCGAGTGGCGCGGCGATCTCCATCAGGAGGAGCTGTGCACCTGCTGCCAGTTTCCCCAGCCGCTGCGCCCGCACGTGGTCTGGTTCGGCGAGATGCCGCTCGGGCTGGATCGCATCTACGGCGCGCTGGCCCAGTGCGATCTCTTCATCTCCATCGGCACCTCTGGCGCCGTCTATCCGGCGGCCGGTTTCGTGCACGAAGCGGGATTGAACGGAGCCCATACCATAGAGCTCAACCTGGAGCCGAGCGAAGTGGGCAGCCAGTTTGACGAGAAGCGCTACGGTCCGGCTTCCCTGCTGGTGCCGGCCTATGTGGATGAGCTGCTGCAACGCTGCGGAGTACATCAGCCGGCGCAGATCGAGGGGCACAACTGGATGGAGATGCGCGGCCCCTAGCTATTGTGCATCAGCGCAGTTGCAATGAACCGGTGAAATCGCCACACTGGCAGCCAAAAAATGGGACGCAGTTGGCGCAAATTACCATGACCGCAGTCAAGCAATGGATCGCTTTTTTTCTCCTGGTGCTGGCCAGTGCCAGTGCATCGGCCTCCATCCCCCTGATGACCCTGATACTGCCAGATGGCCAGCAGGTGAACCTCGATGAGGCGGCTCTCTCCGCCTTGCCACAGACCGAATTCACCACCACTACCCCCTGGACTCAGGGCGCCCACCACTATCGCGGGCCGACCCTGTCAGCCGTGCTGGCGGCGCAAGGGATCCCGGATGCTCGCAAGATCGCCGTCTCGGCCCTCAACGGCTATCAGCAGGTGGTGGATCTGGCCCTGTTCGACGGCGTGCCGCTGACCCTGGTGCGTCAGGAGGACGGCAAACCGCTGACCCGGCGCAACAAAGGGCCGCTCTGGCTGCTCATCCCGTTCACCACCTATCCCAAGCTGGACGTGCCTGCCATTCATAACTGCATGGTGTGGCAGGTGACCCGCATCGAGATCGTCGATTGATGGGGCTGTCCCGCCACAAACTGCTGTTGGTTGCGGTGTCGCTGCTGTTTCTGCTCTCGTCGGGCAGCAGCCTCTATCTGCAGCATCGGCAGGAGCAGCTGGTCGATACTTTCTACCGCAATGTTCACTGGAACATCAGCCAGGTGATGCTCGAATCCCAGCGTTTCCTCTACGAGCTGCAGCTCTATCGGGCTGGCAGAGTGACGATGGAGACCCTGAGCCTCGATTACGATCTGCTGTGGAACCGGCTCGACATCTTCCTCATCAGCAGTGAAACCGCCGAGATGCGCCAGCGGCACGGGCTCGGCAAGGTGCTGGCCACCCTGTTCGAGCAGATCAAGCAGCTCGAACCCCAGATGGAGGCCGGTGCGCTGCGCGAGGGGGCTGAGCTTGCCCGCTTGCAGGAGGCGATCGCCAGCCAGACCCGTCTCATCGAACAGATAGGGGATCAGATCCTCTCGGGCCAGGAGCGGGAGCATTCGGTCAGCCAAATCCGCAACAGCCTGTTCTGGCTGCAGATCTGGCAACTGATCCTGCTACTGACCGGTGGCGCTCTGGTCGCTGCCCTCATTCGCGCCAATCTGGCGAACCGCCGGCTTGCCTTGCTCGATCCCCTGACCCAGCTTGGCAACCGCCGTGCCCTGCAGGAGCAGCTCTCTCGCGATCTGCATGCTGGCGAGGTGAGCGCTTTGGTGGTGCTCGATCTCAAGCGCTTCAAGCAGGTCAATGATCTGCTGGGTTATCAGGTCGGTGATCGGTTGTTGCAGATGGTGGCCAACAAGCTGCAGCAGGCCCATGGCAGCCACGCTTACCGGCTCGGCGGAGATGAATTTGCCGTGGTGCTGACCAAGGCGAATGATGCGCTGGAAACCGCCATTCATGAGCTGGTGGATCTGCTCCATTTCGAGTTCGTGACCCGGGAGTGCAGCTTCGATCTGGCCTGTCGGCTCGGGGTCGCCAAGGCGCAGCAACAGGATTCCGCCCGGTTGCTGGATCAGGCCATCCTGGCCCTCAACCAGGCCAAGCGTAGCCAGGAGGGGGCGATCCGCTGGTTTGAGCCCGCCATGCTGCAGCAGTTGCAGTTGAGTCAGCAGCAGCTTCATCAGCTGCGAGAGTGGTTGGCGGGGCGCGAGCCAGCGCCGCTGCGAGTGGCATTGCAGGCGCTGACGGACGGACAGGGCAACGAGATGTGGCAATTGGCGCTTGAGTGGCGTGAGCAGGGAGTGCCTTGCCACATGCGCTGGCTGCAGGAGTGCGGTGTGCTTGGGCCCGTGTTGGCCCGTGTGCTGCAAGCGCACGAGGCGCAGTATGCCGATGGCCGGGCACTGCTGGTCCCGCTCGACAATCAGGCCCAGCTGACCCATCTACAGGCCTATTTGCCGGAGGCTTCCCGTACGCCGCTGGTGTTGCTGGTACCGACGCTGCAGCCGGATGGTGCCTTGCTGGCGGGATTGCGCCAGCAGGGTTGCACTCTGGCGCTCAGAGAGATTGGCAGCACCACCTCGGCGCAGCTGGCAGCCGGCTGGCCTGTCCGCTACTGGCTGCCGCAGGGTGATGAAGATGGTGGGTTATTGCAACCTCTGGCTAGACGATTGGGGCTGGTGCCACTGCAAGTGCTGGCAGCCAGGGAGACCCGGTCGCTGGCCTGAGGGCAAAAAGCGGTATTGCACTGGCAAGAGACAAAATGACACAAGGCGACCTCGGGGTCGCCTTGTTTCGTTTATTGCCCCTGAACGTCAGGTGCGAGGGGCGCAGGATTGCCTGATCACCAGGTCCGGGTCGACGGTGATCAGGTGATTCTCCACCGCTTCGCCGTTGATCCGCGCCAGCAGGCGGGTGACGGCGAGGCGTCCCAGCTCCTCTTTGGGCTGGTTGACGGTGGTGAGCGGCGGCGACATAAATTCAGCCAGCGCCACATTGTCATAGCCGACGATGGAGAGATCCCGCGGGATCACCAGACCCGCCTGATAAGCGGCACTGATGGCCCCCATCGCCATCATGTCGTTGCAGACAAAGAGGGCGGTGGGGCGCTCGGGCAATGCCAGCAGACGGGTCATCGCCTGATGGCCGCTGGCGCAGTCAAAATCCCCCTCCTGGATCCAGTCAGGATTGACAGTGAGCCCTGCCTCCTGCAGCGCCTGTTCAAAACCAGCTTGGCGCTGGTTGGCGGGGGCGCGGCTGTGAGGGCCTGTGATGCAGCCGATGGCGGTGTGGCCCAGCTCAATCAGATGGCGGGTCGCCAGGTAGCCGCCGCGATGGGAGTTGTCGGCGATGAGATCCACGTCGGCACTCTCCATCCCCCAGTCCATCACCACCACCGGCAGGCTCTTGAGCCAGTCGAGCTGGTTGAACACCTCCTGCTGCCCCTCGCTGCACATGATGAGCAGACCGTCGACCCGCTTGCGCAGCATCATCTTGAGGTAGGAGAGGGCCGTCTCGGCTTGCCCCTCGGTGTTGCCCAGCATCAGGTTGTAGCCCTGCTCGAAGCAGTAACGCTCCACCCCGCGCACCACCTCGGCAAAGAAGGGGTTGCTGGAGGTGGTGACCAGCATGCCGATACTGTTGGTCTCCTTCACCTTGAGGCTGCGGGCCACCAGACTCGGGGCATAGTTGAGCTCGCGCATGGCCGCAAAAACCCGCTCGCGGGTCTCCTCGGCGACGAAGCGGGTCTCGTTGATGACGTGGGAGACGGTGGTGGTCGACACCCCCGCCAGCGCCGCCACCTCCTTGATATTGGCCATCAGTGCCCCTGCGCAGTCTGCTCAAGCAGGAAGGTGTCGACCTCCTGCTTGCTCGGGATGGAACTCTGGGCACCGAATCGGGTGACGGAGAGCGCCGCAGCCCCGTGGGCAAAGCGAACCGCGCTGTGGAAATCGGCACCGGCCAGTTCTGCTGCCAGCAGGGCGCCGTTGAAGGTATCGCCCGCGGCTGTGGTATCCACCGCCTTGACTCGAAAGCCCGGGATCAGCTGTTGTTGCTGTGCGTTGCTGCAATAGACCCCCTGCGACCCCAGGGTGATCATCACGTCCGCAATCCCCATCTGATGGAAACGGGCTGCCGCCTCGCGGGCGCTCGCTTCGTCGATGACTTTGACGCCGGTCAACAGCTCGGCTTCGGTCTGGTTGGGGGTGATAAGGTCGACCAGCGCCAGCAGCTCGCTTGAGAGCGGACGGGCAGGGGCGGGGTTGAGCACCACCCGGGTGCTATGGGCGCGGGCCAGGCGGGCAGCTTCGTGGACGCTCTCCAGCGGCACTTCCAGCTGCAACAGCAGGGTGTGGGCATCGGCGATCATCGCTTCATGGTTTTTCACCACGGCAGGGGTGATGGCACCGTTCGCTTCGGCGGAGATACCTATGCTGTTCTCCCCCTCATCGCTCACATAGATGATGGCGATACCGGTCGGGAGCTTGGGATCGAGCTCGACGGCACTGACGTCGATGCCATCTTTGGCAAAACCGCTCTTCATCTGGTGGCCGATGGCGTCATCACCGATGCGGGCGATAAAGGAGACGGGGGCGCCAAGGCGGGCGGCAGCAACCGCCTGATTGGCCCCCTTGCCACCGGGCACCACCTGATAGCTGTGGCCGGTCAGGGTTTCACCCGGGCGAGGAAAGTGGGGAACGCGCAGCACATGGTCTGCATTGACACTGCCCAGAACGACGAGACGATTCATGTTGACTACTCCTGATGCATCTTGGCTTGACCACTTTGGCGGAGTGAGCTCAAGCCGGGAGGCACTGCAATTGAGGGAAAAAGGGGAGGCGAGCCTCCCCCTTGTGATTTATTTGCTGACCACTTGCAGCGGTACCGGAATGGATTTCTCTACCGGCTGACCTTTCAGCACCTTGTCGGCAGTCTCGACGCCGATGGCACCAATCAGAGCCGGTTGCTGGGCCACGGTGGCGGCCAGTTTACCCTTGGCAACGGCGGCTTTGCCATCGTCAGTGCCATCGAAGCCGACGATCATTACCTCTTTACCGGCAGCTTGTACTGCGCGGATGGCACCCAGCGCCATCTCGTCGTTCTGGGCGAACACAGCTTGAACGGTCGGGTGGGCCGCCAGCAGGTTTTCCATGACGTTCAGGCCCTTGGTGCGGTCAAAGTCGGCAGGCTGGGAAGCCAGTACCTGCAGCTTGTTGGCCGCCACGGCCAAGGCAAAACCTTCACCACGGTCGCGGGCGGCGGAGGTACCGGCAATCCCTTCTAGCTGGATCACCTTGGCACCTGTGCCCAGTTTTTCGGTGATGAAGTCACCGGCCAGCTTACCGCCCGCCACGTTGTCGGAGGCAATGTGGGCCTTGACCTCACCCTGCGCAGCGCCGCGGTCCAGGGTCAGTACCGGAATGCTGGCGCGGTTGGCCAGACGGATAGCGTTGCCGACTGCTTCGGAGTCGGTGGGGTTGATCAGGATGGCGCCGACCTTGCGCACGGTGAGATCTTCCATGTTGGAGAGCTCTTTGGCCGGGTCATTCTGGGAGTCCAGTACCACCAGCTGGTAGCCAAGCTCCTTGGCTTTGGCTTCGGCCCCCTCTTTCATGGTGACGAAGAAGGGGTTATTGAGGGTGGAAACCACCATGGCCAGGGTTTGATCGGCGGCCTGGGCGGTGCCCAGCACGGACATGATGGCGGCAGCGAGCAGGGTATTGAGCTTTTTCATCATTTCATTCCTTGTGTGTGGCTTGTCTTATCAACGATTGCTTTTGTTATCGATCATCACGGCAAGCAAGATCACGCTGGCCTTGGCGATCATCTGGTAATAGGAGGATACGTCGAGCAGGTTGAGGGCGTTGTTCAGGAAGCCGATGATCAGCGCACCGATCAGGGTACCCATGATGCGACCCTTGCCGCCCATCAGGCTGGTGCCACCCAGCACCACTGCGGCGATGGCATCCAGCTCGTAACCCATGCCCGCCGTCGGCTGGGCAGAGGAGAGACGAGAGGTAACGATAAGCCCTGCCAGCGCCGAGAGCGCGCCGCACAGACCATACACCGCCAGCTTCACCCGATCCACATTGATACCGGAGAGGCGGGTAGCAGATTCGTTGCCACCCAGCGCGTAGATGTAGCGACCGAGACGGGTGTGGTTGAGCATGAACCATGCGAGCAGGAAGACGATAGCCATCAGCCAGATGGGCACCGGCAGACCGAACAGGTAACCGGTACCAAGCCAGGCGAAGTGATCGGCGCCGTCACTGAAACCGGTGGAGATGGGACGACCCTCGGTATAGACCATGGTGATGCCGCGCAGAGCGGTCATGGTGACCAGGGTGGCGATAAATGCCTGCACCTTGCCCTTGGCAATGATGAGACCGCTGACGCCGCCCAGCAGGGCTCCGGCCCCCAGAGTGAGGGGCACCACCAGCCAGATCGGCAGCTCCATGGCGACCATGGTGGCGGCCAGCGCGCCGCACAGGGCCAGTACCGAGCCGACCGACAGATCGATACCGGCGGTGAGGATAACCAGCGTCATGCCGACCGCCATGATGGCGTTGACCGAGGTCTGGCGCAGGATGTTGAGCAGGTTGTCGGCGGTGAAGAAGTTGGGGCTGAGGAAGGAGACCACACCAATCAGGACCAGCAGCGCGACCAGGGATTTGTTCTCGATCCACCACGCCTTGCTCATGACGCCACGGCGGGAAAGGGTTTGGGTTGTCATTGGGATGCCTCTTGCTCTGCTTGCCACTGTTTACCGACTGCCGCCGCCATCAGCTTCTCCTGATTGGCGTCGCGGGTGTTGAACTCTGCGCTGATACGCCCTTCGTGCATCACCATGATGCGATCACTCATGCCGAGCACTTCCGGCATTTCGGAGGAGACCAGGATGATGCTCATCCCCTCCTTCTTGAACTGGTTGATGAGCTGATAGATCTCCTTCTTGGCGCCGACGTCGACGCCGCGGGTCGGCTCGTCCAGGATCAGCACCTTGGGCCTGGTCAGCAGCCCCTTGGCGATGGCCACCTTCTGCTGGTTGCCGCCGGAGAGCAGTTTTATCAGCTGATCCTGACTGGGGGTCTTGATGTTGAACAGACGCACATAGTCGCCCACCGCCTGGCGCTCGGCCTGACCGTCAATCTTGCCGTGGCTGATGAACTCGCCGAGGGCGCACAAGCTCATGTTTTCGCGCACCGACAGCTCCAGCACCAGGCCGTCGCCCTTGCGATCCTCGGAGATGTAGGCGATGCCGGCGGCCAGACCATCGGCCGGGCTCTTGGGGACCAGTGCGTGGCCATCCACGGTAATGTCACCGGTGCTGATGGGGCTGGCACCGTAGATGAGCTTCATCAGCTCGGTACGCCCGGACCCCATCAGGCCGCTGAAGCCGAGAATTTCACCCTGACGCAGGGAGAAGCTCACCCCGCGCACGCCGGGGCCGGCCAGATCCTTGACCTGCAGGCTGACCGGACCGAGCTCGCGCACCAGACGCGGGTACTGCTCTTCCAGCCGGCGACCCACCATCATCTCGATGATCCTGTCTTCGTCGAGCTCGCTCACCGCCTGCTCGCCGATCCACTTGCCGTCGCGCAGCACGGTGACCCGATCACAGATTTCGAAGATCTCCTTCAAGCGATGGGAGATGTAGACGATGCCGCAGCCCTGCTCACGCAGCTCGCGGATGACCACGAACAGCTGCTCGGTTTCGGTGTCGGTCAGCGCATCGGTAGGTTCGTCCATGATGATGACGCTGGCATCAAACGACAGCGCCTTGGCGATCTCCACCATCTGTTGTTCACCGATGGAGAGACTCCCGAGCCGGGTATCCGGGCCGTGTTTGACGCCAAGTCGTGCCAGCAGGGTGCTTGCCCGTTCGCGCAGCTGCTTGTGATCGATGCTGCCAAAGCGGGTGCGCGGTTCGCGGCCGAGGAAGATGTTGGCGGCAATGGAGAGCTCCGGCAGCAGGTTCAGCTCCTGGTGAATGATGCTGATCCCCTGATCCTGGGAGTCGCGGGGCCCCTTGAAGTGAACCGGCTGGCCGCGATAACTGATGGTGCCCGCATCGGCCTGATAGATGCCGGTCAGTACCTTCATCAGGGTGGATTTGCCGGCGCCGTTTTCGCCGAGCAGGGCCATCACCTGGCCTGGATAGACCTTGAGGCCCGCCTCATCGAGGGCGCGCACCCCGGGGAAGGTCTTGACGATCCCGGAAAGCGCCAGAATGGGCGAGGGGAGCATATTGGCGTTGCTCATAGCTGCTTCCTTGGGAATTTAAAACGCCACGCCGGCGCAGAGAATGAGGTTGGCGTAGGGGGTCACCTCGCCGCTGCGCACGATGGCCTTGCTCTGGTGGGAGCGAGCTTTGAACGCTTCGTGCAGGCAGTACTCGATGGTGATGGGCTTGCCCTGGGCGGCGGCGTGCGCCGCCAGCTGATCCACCAGCGCCTGATGGGCGGCGGGGCTGATCTGCTTGATCTCGCTTGCCATGATCACCTTCTCCACCACCAGGTCGGTGAGCAGGGCGGTCAGCACGGTTTCAAGGCTCGGCGTCCCCGCCATCAGCGCCAGATCGATACGCTCCGGGCCGGCCGGGATAGGCAGGCCCGCATCGCAGACGGTGATCTCGTCGGTGTGACCCATCCGTGCCACCAGGGCACTCAGGGGAGCATTGAGCAGTACGCCTCGTTTCATACAGCACCTCGGCAGGCTATGCCCGCGTATCTGATGTTAGCTAGGCAACCGGTTACGCAACCGGTTGCGTCATGGGGGTGAAAGATAGGCGCTCAGGCGGTTTTGATCCACCAAGAGATGGCAGAAATGTGAAAACGATCTCAATGGCGAGGGGAAAGCGGGGAAAAACAGGTGCCAGAAGAGCACTGGCACCCGCAACGAGCGGACTAGAGGGCGAGCCCATGCTGCACGCCGGGGCGTGTCAGCATGCGCCGATAGTGGTCCGCTACCTTGGGAAATTCGCTGATGGCCACTCCGTCGCCCTCGAGCCAGCTCGCCACCACGAACAGGTAAATGTCGGCCAGGCTGAAGCGCTCCCCCAGTACCCAGGGGCCGGCCAGATAGTGGCGCTCTATCTCGGCAAAGCCCTCGCGCATGTTGTGCGGCACCTTGGCCTGCATGGCGGCGATGGCCTGCGGGTCATCGGCCCAGCGGCTACCACGCCGGCCGTGGGCGTGGGCGACGTGCACGGTGGCGGCGAGAAAACCGTGCACCTCCTGCATCCTGGCCAGCAGGAAGGGGTCGTCCAGCGGCGCCAGCCCGGCATTGGGAAAACGCTGCGCCACATAGAGCAGCAAGGCCGGCGTCTCGGTGAGCACGCCGTGCTCGGTGACGAGAGCCGGCACTCGGCCCTTGGGGTTGATGGCCAGATAGGCGGGGGAGCGCTGCTCACCGGCCGCCAGATCCAGCCGTTTGACAACGTGAGGGGCTCCGGCTTCGGTGAGGGCGATACGCACGGCCATGGCGCAGGTGCCGGGCGCGAGATAGAGGGTCAAATCAGACATGAACATCTCCTTGTGAAGCGCGTGTCCCCTGTTGTCCCGGGTGGGTCGGGGCGCGCAAAAAAATCCGCACTGTCGTCTGGCATCCTACGCTCCCGGTTGCCGTCGGCCAAGGAGGGGATCCTGGCCTGGACTATGGGGGCTGATGAAATCAAAGGCTTTTTGAGCACAGCCGCGCGGGAAAAACGGCTACGCATACCGGGTCAAATCGCTATAATGTGCTCCCTGAATAGCAGTTTTTCGGATGTTGGATAGTCAATTGAGTAACAAAATGCGGATAGGTGGTTCCCTCGAACAGTCCCTGAGCCAGGGATATCGTCTCGACCTCAAAGGGGTATTGCAGGAGAGCTGGCAACAGACGCGGCGCACCGGGTTCGGCCTGCTGCTGGCCATCGTCGGGGTAACGGCCATCTGGATACTGTTGAGCAACACCCTGCTCGCCCCCTATGTCAATCAGGAAGGGGGGATGGACGTGGCCCTGGTGCTGAGCCTGCTCATCACCGTCATCATGTCGCCCATGACCTCTTCCCTCGACATGCTGGGGTTGCAGCAGTCGGTGGGGGTGCGTGCCCGGCCGAGCCAGGTGTTCGACTTCTTTCGCCACTTCCTGCGCCTTGGCAGCCTGAGCCTGCTCGGCAGCCTCATCACCAGCCTGTTCGGCCCGCTGTTCGAGCTGGTGGGCCTGCCGGTGATGCTGGCCTTCATTCCGTCGGCCCTGATCGGCATGGGGCTGGTGTTTACCGTGCCGCTGGTGCTGGAGCGCGGCCTGTCGCCGGCGCAGGCCATCCTGGTCTCCCTCAAGCTGTTTGCCCGTGGCTGGCCCAGCATAGTGCTGCTGCACGGGGTCATGATGGCGCTCTTCTTCCTGGCGTTGATCCCCATGGGGCTGGGGCTTATCTGGGTGGCGCCGCTCTATTTCAACTGCAAGGGGATCCTCTACCGGGATCTGTGCGGGGTGGCGGTCGAAGTGACCGAGGTGAGCCAGGGCCCCGATCATTTCAACGCCTGACGGGCATGCAGGGCGTCAGACAACAGCAACAGATAGCGGCGCGTGCAGATGCGTGATGCAAAAGGATGGCATATGAACAATCGATACGGGATGGCGGCCGCGCTGCTGATGGCGCCCATGTTGGCAGTGGCGCAGCCCTCCCTCGAGCTGCAGTACGGCACCTTCTACAGCCAGATGAAGACCTTCGCCAAAGGGGAGTTCGGCCACGCCAGGCTGGGTTTTTATCTGACCGATCAGCAAAATGGCCGGCGCTGCCAACTCACCTCGGCCCGGGTCTCGACTCTGGATCGGGACGTGGCGGCCGAGGTGACCATCGATAGCGAATTGCGGCTGCCCTATGACGACGATCTGAATCTCGACAAGGCAAGCGTGGTGGTGGGGCTCACCGAGCCTCATGCAGCCTGCGATCTGTCGGTGCAGGTGATGGCCGATGTGCCGCCGCCGGCAGACAGTCGGTGGGAGCTCAAGGTGAGCGAGCTGACGGGGCGCCAGCATGACATGCAGAGCCTGCTGGAGAAGCTGGCCGGCATGGTCGGCAAGTATTTCCTGCCCGAGATGACGGGGGTGAGGGTCAGTCTGGTGCAGCCAAGCGGCACCGCCTACCTCATCGATGGGGCTCGCCAGCTGCCGCTGCCCTGGCAGGAGGGACAACTGCTGCTGAGCAACGCCCAGTTGGCGGAGTTTGCCGAGGGCAAGCTGCAGCTGCAGGGAGAGATCCTGCGACTGACCCCCTGGCTGCACAAGGGCTGATGGGTCCCGGGCCGCTTGCTTGCCGGTATAAAAATAAAAAAGGAGCACCTGGCGCTCCTTTTTTCATTGGTGATGGTGAGGGCTTAGCGCACCTCAATCACGTCCAGCATGTCCATCTCATCGATGTCCAGCAGCGGTGCCTTGGGCAGTTCGGGCGGATCAAACGCCTTGTCGCCGCCGTCGATGATGCCGGAGTCGCGGTTGATGCTCTTGAAGTCAAACAGCTTGTGATCGAGCAGGTGGCTCGGGATCACGTCCTGAATGGCGGTGAACATGGTCTCGAGACGACCCGGGAAGCGGCGATCCCACTCCTGCATCATCTGCTTGATGGCCTGGCGCTGCAGGTTCTCCTGGGAGCCGCACAGGTTGCACGGGATGATGGGGAAGGCCTTGACCTCGGCATAGCGCACCAGGTCCTTCTCCTTGCAGTAGGCGAGCGGGCGGATCACCACGTTCTTGCCATCGTCGCTCACCAGCTTGGGCGGCATGGACTTGAGCTTGCCGCCGTAGAACATGTTGAGGAACAGGGTCTCGAGGATGTCGTCGCGGTGGTGACCCAGGGCAATCTTGGTGCAACCCAGCTCCTGGGCGGTGCGGTAGAGAATGCCGCGGCGCAGGCGGGAGCAGAGGGCGCAGGTGGTCTTGCCCTCCGGCACCTTCTCCTTGACGATGGCGTAGGTATCTTCTTCGACGATCTTGAAGTCGATGCCGAGGGTGCTCAGGTATTCGGGCAGCACGTGCTCGGGGAAGCCGGGCTGCTTCTGATCCAGGTTGACCGCCACCAGATCGAAGTGGATGGGGGCGCTGGCCTTCAGGCTCATCAGGATGTCGAGCATGGCGAAGCTGTCCTTGCCGCCGGACAGGCACACCATGACCTTGTCACCCTCTTCAATCATGTTGAAGTCGGCGATGGCCTGACCTACGTTGCGCCGCAGGCGCTTCTGCAGTTTGTTGAAACTGTATTTTTCTTTGGCGTTAAGCTCTTCTAGCATGACCTGAAACCCGGGACAAAAATAAGCGGCTTATTATAGCCATGTCCCGGGGGAGGGCAAGAAAGGCTTATGCTGGACGGCGGCTATCGACCGGGCAGCTGTAGTCGGCGGGCTTGAGGATCAGCATGTCGCAGGCGAGGCGATCCACCACGTGTTCGGCGGTGTTGCCGAGCAGGGCGGCGGAGAGCCCGGTGCGACCGACGCACCCCATGATCATCAGGGTGGCCTGCAGCTCGCCGGCGAGATCGGGCAGCACCTCTTCGGGCAGGCCTTCTGCCACCCGTGTCCAGAGATGGCCGATGCCGTATTTGTCGGCGTGGCTCAGCAGCAGACTCTCGTGGTGTTTGCGAATGGCGTCGTTGTAGGCGTTGGGGTCAAACTCCGGCAGCTCGATGGCCACGTTGACCGGGGTACCCGGGTAGGTGTTGACCAGATAGAGGTTGGAGCCGAGCAGCTCGGCGATGGCGATCCCCTCTTCGGTGATCCGCTCGTTGAGCAGTTTCTGATCCTGATCGTCGCTGGAGCAATTGATGGCGGCGATGATGTTGCCGCCCCGCTGCCAATGCCCCTCTTTCACCAGCAGCACGGGGCAGGGGCATTTGCGTAGCAGGTGCCAGTCGGTGGGGGTGAAGATGAAGGTTTGCAGGAAGGAGTGGTGGTGAGTCGCCTTGACCACCAGATCGTGGCGCTGCTCCAGCACTTCCTGAATGATGCATTCGAAGGGACGGTTGTGCCAGACCACCTTGATCTCGCAGTCCAGCCCACGGGCACGGTAGGGTTTGAGTATGTCGTCGAGCCATTCACGGCGCTGGGCAATCACCCCGTGGCGCATCTCTTCTCGCTCGTCCACCGACAGCATGGCGGTCATTTCATACGAGAAGTCGTAAATGGTGAGTAACAGGGTCAGCTGCCCCCCTTCATCCAGCTCGGCGACCTTGACCGCACGTTCGAGGGCGATTTGCCGCTCTTCTTCCGGGTTGATGACCACCAGGATTTTTCGGTACTTGACCATGTTCTCCTCCTCCTTGGCAAAAATACCAATGATGGCAGACCTTTAGCCATTACAGCTTAGCTCAGGAGGAGAAGGGGGGACGTGTGCCGGATCAAATTTCGGGGTAAACCGATCCGGCACCGGAGAGAGGAGGCTTAGCCGCAGGGGGGGCGGGTCGCACCGGCCATGACGCCGAGGGCGACGTGATCCAGCACGGTAATGTACTTGCCCTTGACGCTGATGAGGCCTGACTTCTGGAAACGGCCCAGCAGACGGCTGATGGTTTCGACGGTGAGGCCGAGGTAGTTGCCGATGTCGCCGCGGGTCATGGAGAGACGGAACTCCTTGGCGGAGAAACCGCGCTCGGAGAAGCGCACCGACAGGTTGTGCAGGAAGGCGGCAAGGCGCTCTTCGGCATTCTTCTTGGAGAGCAGCAGGATCATCTCCTGGTCGCCCATGATCTCGTTGCTCATCAGCCGCATGATCTGCTGGCGCAGCTTCGGCATCTTGCCGGAGAGATCGTCGAGCACGTCGAACGGGATCTCGCACACCATGGCGGTTTCCAGCGCCTGGGCGAAGGAGGGGTGCGCCTGCTTGTGGATGGCGTCAAAGCCTACCAGATCGCCAGCCAGGTGGAAGGCGGTGATCTGCTCGTCACCCTGCTCGGTGATGGTGTATGACTTGATGGTCCCGGAACGGATGGCGTAGAGCGATTTGAGCTCGTCGCCGGCCTTGAACAACTCTTCACCCTTCTGGATCGGCTTCTTGCGCTCGATAATGCTGTCCAGCTGATCGAGCTCGTTGTCGTTCAGAGTGAAGGGAATGCAGAGCTGGCTGATGCTGCAATCCTGGCAATGAATTGCACAGCCACCGCTCTGAATACGTCTGCCAGGTTTCTTTTCCGGGATCATAGGCTCATACGAATAATTGATTTATATCAAACAAGTTTACCATCAACTCATCCGTTTTGGATAGGGTTTCAAAAGGATGCAATCCCGATCCAGAGGGTATGCAGCCCGTATGCGATGAGCAGCAGGGCCCCGCCAAGGCGCAAACTGCGCAGGGTCAGCCAGTAGCGCAGCCGATCCGCCAGCCCCCCCAGCGCAAACAGGGTCGGCAGGGTGCCGAGGCCGAAAAAGAGCATGACCAGCGCGCCGCCAGCGGCCGATCCCGCCGCCGCGCTCCAGGTCAGCATGGAGTAGACCAGCCCGCAGGGGAGCCAGCCCCACACCATGCCAAACGGCAGTGCCTGCCAGGCCGAGGTGAAGGGGATGAACCTGCCCGCCAGCGGCTTGAGGCGGGGCCACAACCTGGCGCCAATGCGCTCGAGCAGCAACACCCCCTGCCACCAGCCGGCGAGATAGAGCCCGAGGGCAATCATCAGGAAGGCCGCCACCAGCCGCAGGCCGGCGATGGCGTGCTTGCCCGCGCCGAGCTCGCTGGTGGTGGCGAGCAAGCCCCCGACCAGGGCGCCGGCAATCACATAGCTCAGGATCCGGCCGAGGTTGTAGTTGAGCAGGTAACCGAGCCGGCCCCAGAAGTGCTGCTTCTCGGCAGGAATGGCCATGGAGAGGGCGGCGGAGACGCCGCCGCACATGCCGATGCAGTGGCCGGCGCCGGCCAGTCCCACCAGCAGGGCGCCCAGCAGATCAAGGGTGGCCGTCATCTTTGTGCTCGTGCTCGGTGTGTTTGGGGGCGGGTTGCTCTTCGTCGAACAGGATGTTGGAGCCCTGGCGGTCGAGATCTTCAAACTGCTCGGAGCGAATGGCCCAGAAGAAGACGGCGCCGGCGATGATGACGAAGAGGATGGCGATGGGGATGAGGACGAAGATGATGTTCATGCAGCAAACCTTGCAATAAGAGGGGTCATGGTACACCCGTTGGTGGCCGCAGACCCGTCGATTTGATGGTGAAGGGAGCAAGGCTCGCTCCCTTCACCCTGTCTGTCCCTGTGGTCACGGCTCAGCGGTTGAGCCGCATGGAGTTGGTGACCACGATGAGGGAGCTGAGCGACATGCCCGCCGCCGCCACATAGGGGGGCAGCCAGCCGCTCGCCGCCAGCGGCAGCACCAGCAGGTTGTAGCCGATGGACCAGGCGAAGTTCTCCTTGATGATCTTGCGGGTGCGCAGCGCCAGGGCGCGGGCATCCAGCAGGCGGGAGAGATCGTCGGCCAGCAAGATGGCGTCGGCGCTGTTCTTGGCCAGATCGGTGCCGCCGGCCATGGCGAAGGAGGCGTGGGCACCGGCCAGCACAGGGGCGTCGTTGATGCCATCTCCCACCATGATGCTGATGTCGCCGCGGGCTTCGTGCTCCTTGAGATAGGCCAGCTTGCCATCCGGGGTGACGCCTTTGACCAGCTCGTCGACCCCCAGTTCGCGGGCTACCTCGTCGGCCTGGGCCGAGCTGTCGCCGGTGAGAATGGTGGTCTTGAGGCCGGCCGCCTTGAAGGCCTGGATCAGCGCTTTCGCATCCGGGCGCAGGGTGTCGGTCAGCAGGAAACGGGCGAGCGCCCGATCCTCGTCGGCCAGATAGATGACCAGCCCGTCCGCTTGTGTTTCTTGGGCATCGCTGATGCCGAGCCAGCGGGCACTGCCGAGGCGATAGTGACGTCCCTCGATCACCCCCTCGATACCGTGTCCGATGACGGGGGTCACCTTGCTGGCCGCCAGCAGCACGGCGTCGTCTGCGGCGTTGCTGCGAAAGGCGCGGGCGATGGGGTGTTCGGAATAGGCCTCCAGGGCGCGGGCGATGGCAAGGCAGCGCGCCTCGTCGAGATTGCCCAGGGCCTCCGTGCTGGTCAGGCTGATGTTGCCCGTGGTCAGGGTGCCGGTCTTGTCCATCACGATGCGGTTGGCCCGGGTCAGCACGTCCAGCACGTGGCCGCGGCGCAGCAGGATGCCGGCACGGGTCAGGCGGGCGGTGGCCGAGGTGAGCGCGGTGGGAGTGGCCAGCGACAGGGCGCAGGGGCAGGTGGCGACCAGCACCGCCAGGGTGACCCAGAAGGCCTGCTCCGGCTGATGGAAGTGCCAGAAGGTCCATACGCCAGCGGCGATGAACAGCAGCACCAGAATGAAATGGCGGGAGAGCACGTCCGCCATCTGGGCGATGGCCGGTTTGTCGTCCAGCGCATGATCCTGCAGCCGCATGATCTGGGCCAGGCGCGACTCTTCGATACGATGACTGACCCGGATCTCCAATGGGGCGTCGGTGTTGATGGTGCCGGCGTAGACGGCATCTCCCGCCTGCTTGAGCAGCGGCAGCTGTTCGCCGGTCAGCATGGATTCGTTGAGACTGGCCTGCCCAAGCAGTATGATGCCGTCCGCCGGTAGGGTGGCCCCCGCCAGCACTCGCACCCGGTCGCCGACCTGCAGCGTCTTGGCCGCCACCTCGTGTTCGCCATCCTCATCGAGCCGGGTGGCCATGATGGGCACCAGCCGCGCCAGGTTGGAGCTCGACTCGGATGCCTTGCGTCTGGCCCGCAGCTCGAGGAAGCGCCCCAGCAGCAGGAAGAAGACGAACATGGTGATGGAGTCGTAATAGACCTCGCCGGTATTGAACACGGTGGCCCACATGGAGGCGACGAAGGCACCGATCAGCGCCAGCGACACCGACACGTCCATGGAGAGGTGCCCCTGCCTGAGGCTGCGCCAGGCGCCCACGTAGAAGGGCTGGGCCGAGTAGATCATGATGGGGGTGGAGAGCAGCAGACTTATCCACTTGAAGTAGACCATGAACTCCTCTTCGACACTGATGAAGAGGTCCATGTAGAGCGCCACCGCGCACATCATCACCTGCATGGAGCCGAGCCCCGCCAGTGCCAGCCGGAACATGTAGCTGCGCACCTCTTTGGCGTAGAGCGCTTCCTGCTGGTGAGTCTGGAAGGGGTAGGCGCGATAGCCAATTTTGGCAAAGCCCTTGAGTATGTCGCTCAACGAGAGCCGGTCAGGGTCCCACTTGATGCGGGCTCTGTGGGTGGTGGTGTTGACGTTGATGTAGTGCAGCCCGGCAAGGTTGCCCAGATGGCGTTCGATGAGCCAGGCACAGGCGGCGCAGGTCAGCCCTTCCACCGTCAGCTGGATCTCGCGCACCTTGTGGCTGCCGGTGGCGCTGTCGGTGACAAAGTCCTGCTGCACTTCGGCCAGATCGTAGTGGGTGAGGGCGGCGAGCTCCTCGGGCACCAGCTCGCCCTTGGTGCCGGGGGCGGTGCGGTGCTCGTAGTAGCTGGCCAGGCCGCATTCGAGAATGGTTTCCGCCACCGCCTGACAACCGGGGCAGCACATGGGTTGGACTATGCCTTTTATCTCGAGGGCATAGCGGCTGCCGGCGGGGACCGGCTCACCACAGTGAAAGCAGCCAGTCATGGCAGATTGTCGCAGACCACCGGATCTGCGGATGAAAAGCGGTGACCACCGATCAGGGCCGGCAGGTCAGGATGAAGCGGGCCAGTCATGACTCAGCGCCCTTTGGGATCGAGTTCGACGGGGGCCTTGGTGGGGAGCTGGACAGTCTCTTGCAGCCGCCATTCGTGGTTGAAGGCATCCACCCGCACGTGCCACTTGCCGGTGAGCGGCTTGTCGAGCAGCAGGCGATAGACGCCGTTGCCGTCGGCGGTCACCATGTGCTCGCTGTCCATGCCGGCGAGGGTGGGGTGAAACAGGGAGAGGTAGAGCGCCTGGCCGGCCGGGATATCCCCCGACAGCGGCTTGAGGGTCAGCTCGTTGCCGTTGACCTCCAGCGCGATGTGGATGTTGAGGGCTTCGGAGCGATCAAACTTGCTGAGATCCTGATTAATCTCTTTGCCTTGCTTGTAATAGTCTTCGGCCACCAGGTTGACGCCATCCTTGCTGGCGATGATCGCCGTGCTGATGCTGCCGATCACGGCGGCGGTCGGGAGGGCGATGATGAACCAGGGCCAGAATTGGCGATACCAGGGTTGGGACATAGTGCTACTACCGTGAAACCAGTGGTTAACGAAACAGAGGGATTTCAGTCAACACAAGATAACAAAAAGCCTCGAAGAGTCGAGGCTTTTTGCTGAGTAATCACGTGTTTATCACATGTTACTGCTTATTTTGCTGGTCGTTGTGGGACAAGCTGTAAACGTAGGAGGCGAGCAGGTGCACCTTGTCTTCACCCAGAATATCCTTCCAGGCCGGCATCACGCCGTGACGGCCGTGGGTGATGGTCTGCTCGACCACCTGACGGGAACCGCCGTAGAGCCAGGTGTTGTTGGTGAGATCCGGTGCCCCGAAGGCGATGCCGCCCTTGGCGTCCGGACCGTGACAGGCGGCGCAGATGGTGAAGCGCGCTTCACCCTTCTTGGCTTCCACCATGTCCACCTTGCGACCGGAGAGGCTCAGCACGTAGGAGGCCACTTCGCGGACCCCGTCCTTGCCGAGGATCTCGCCCCAGGCTGCCATCACGCCCTGACGACCGCCCATGATGGTGGTCTTGATCTGGTCGGGCGCGCCGCCCCATTGCCATTCGCTGTCGGTCAGGTTCGGGAAACCGCGACCGCCGCGGGCATCGGAGCCGTGGCACTGGGAGCAGTTCTGCAGGAACAGACGCTGACCCACCTTGCGGGCTTCCGGATCGGCGGCGATCTCCTCGATGGCACGATAGGTCTTGCCATCGGCCTGATAGGCCAGCTCACGGAACTTGGCGCCGTAGATCTCGTCGGCCTTGACGAGCTCGCGATCGTACTCCACCGCACGGCCTTCCGCCTTGGCGGAAGCCGCCGCAGCCTTGGATTCGGCCAGCGAGCGTACGTCCTGGTTGGAGCTCTGCCAGCCCAGCACGCCCTTGAAGTTGCCAAGGCCCGGGAAGGCAATCAGATAGACCAGACCGGTGACGATGAAGAAGAGGAACATGTAGGTCCACCACTTCGGCAGCGGGTTGTTGATCTCTTCGATACCGTCGAAAGCGTGTCCCATGGACTTGCCTTCTTCCACGCCCATCTTGTCGCGCAGGCACCATACCAGCAGCAAGAAGCAGCCGAGGATGGTCCCCAGACTGATGACGGTCACAAAAATGCTAAACAAAGTGCTCATTATTGTTTCGCTCCTGCGTTCTTGTTATCAGCACTGGGTTGCTCGTCGTCGGCAAATACCAGATTGGCAGCCTCGTCGAAGGAGGTCTTGCGGCGCTTGCTGTAGGCCCAGACGATGATGCCGATCATGATGGCCATCAACAGCAGGGTATACAGGCCGCGAAAAGTGCCGTAATCCATATCCTGACTCCTTTATTTCAGGGCATGACCCAGTGATTGCAGATAGGCTACCAGCGCATCCAGCTCGGTCTTGCCCTTCACGGCCTCACCGGCCCCCTGAATGTCGGCATCCGTGTAGGGTACGCCGAAGTGATCGCGGAACAGGGCCAGCTTCTTGCCGGTCAGCTCACCGGTCAACACGTTGGTGTCGAGCCAGGGGAAGGCGGGCATGTTGGACTCGGGCACCACGTCGCGCGGGTTGATCAGGTGGGCACGGTGCCAGTCGTCGGAATAACGACCGCCAACCCGGGCCAGATCCGGACCGGTACGTTTGGAGCCCCACAGGAAGGGGTGCTCCCAGACGCTCTCACCGGCGACCGAGTAGTGGCCGTAACGCTCGGTTTCGGCGCGGAACGGACGGATCATCTGGCTGTGGCAAACGGTGCAGCCTTCGCGGATGAAGATGTCGCGCCCTTCCATCTGCAGGGCGGTGTAGGGCTTGAGGCCCTCGACCGGCTCAGTGGTCTGCTTCTGGAAGAACAGCGGGGTGATTTCCACCAGGCCCCCCAGGCTGATGGCAAATATGATGCCGACCACCAGCATGGGAACGCTCTTTTCAAAGATCTCGTGACGGTTATTGTTGCTCATGCTTTGACCTCTTCAATCATGCTGGCTGTGCGACAGGTTCCAGGGAACCTTTGGGCGCAGTGATGGTGCGATAGGCGTTGTAGGCCATCAGCAACATGCCGGTGACAAAGAAGCAGCCACCCAGGAAGCGCACGAAGTAGAAGGGATAAGAGGCCTGCAGCGCTTCTACGAAGCTGTAGGTCAGGGTGCCGTCGTCGTTGACCGCACGCCACATCAGACCCTGCATCACACCGGAAATCCACATGGCGACGATGTAGAGCACGGTACCCACGGTCGCCAGCCAGAAGTGGACGTTGATGAGCTTGATGCTGTACATGCGGCCCTGGCCGAACAGGTTCGGGATCAGGTGATACACGGCACCGATGGATACCATGGCAACCCAGCCCAGCGCGCCGGAGTGGACGTGACCGATTGTCCAGTCGGTGTAGTGGGAGAGGGCGTTGACGGTCTTGATCGCCATCATGGGGCCTTCGAAGGTGGACATGCCGTAGAACGACAGGGACACGATCAGGAAGCGCAGGATGGGATCGTAACGCAGTTTGTGCCAGGCACCGGAAAGGGTCATGATGCCGTTGATCATGCCGCCCCAGGAGGGGACGAACAGGATCAGGGACATCACCATGCCGAGGGACTGTGCCCAGTCAGGCAGGGCGGTATAGTGCAGGTGGTGCGGACCGGCCCAGATGTAGAGGGAGATCAGCGCCCAGAAGTGAACGATGGAGAGACGGTAGGAGTAGACCGGACGACCCGCCTGTTTCGGTACGAAGTAGTACATCATGCCGAGGAAGCCGGCAGTCAGCAGGAAGCCTACCGCGTTGTGGCCATACCACCACTGCACCATGGCATCCATGGCGCCGGAGTACATGGAGTAGGACTTCATGCCCGAAAGCGGCACTTCCATGTTGTTGACGATGTGCAGCACGGCCACCGTGATGATGAAGGCACCGAAGAACCAGTTCGCCACATAGATGTGGGAGGTGGTGCGCTTGACCAGGGTGCCGAAGAAGACCACGGCATAGGCGACCCAGACGATGGTGATGGCGATATCAATCGGCCATTCCAGCTCTGCGTACTCCTTGGAGGTGGTGTATCCCAGCGGCAGCGAAATGGCGGCAGAAAGGATGATGGCCTGCCAGCCCCAGAACACGAAGGTCGCCAGCGGGCCACCAAACAGTCGGGTTTGACAGGTGCGTTGCACCACATAGAAGGAGGTCGCCATCAGGGCGCTACAGCCAAATGCGAAGATGACCGCGTTGGTGTGCAGAGGGCGAAGGCGACTGTAAGTCAGCCAGGGAGTATCAAAGTTGAGGGCAGGCCAGATCAACTGGGCTGCAATCAGTACGCCAACCGACATGCCGACAATTCCCCAGACAATCGTCATGACGGTGAACTGGCGAACAACGGTGTAGTTGTACTCAGGATGGTTAGTTGTATGGCTCATCGTTGTATTCCGCTTCCGATGCTGCTGTTGTTTGATTTTGTGTCCAGTGAGGTGGACCGACTTCATTGGCTACTGCCTTTTCTCTTGTTAACAACTGTTAATAAAAGGAAAAGCAAAAAGTAGCTAAATGAAAATTCAATGGGAATGATACTGAACTGACAGGTAAAATAACAGTATAAACAGTGATATATTTGGCTCCGTTGGGTCTCGCCTGTTCAATTATTTACCTTGCGCGAGATCACGAAAATGTCATTTTTCAGACATCTTACAAGGTTGTTTTTTCATGAAAGAGAGACTCACTTCACGCAAAATTATCCATTTGGCGATCGTGTTGACTATTTTGCTCGGTTTGGTTGCCTATCGAACCTGGTTCGATGGCGCGCAGACGGCGATGGCTAGCTCGGAAAAAGATCAGATTTGTGATCTGTCCCACAGCTCATGCCCCCTGCAGGCGGGGAATAAGCCGCTGACCGCCCGCATCGCCTCGCTGCCGGTCCAGGCCGAACGTGACTTCGTGATACAGCTTCAGGGCGGCGATCCGGCCGTCACGCCGGTGAAGGCGTGGCTGGAGGGGCGGGACATGTTCATGGGGACCATTCCGGTCACTTTTGAGGCCACAGCCCAGGGCTGGCAAGGGACGACCCTGGTGGGATCCTGCACCTCGCCGATGATGGTCTGGCTGCTCAATATCGAGTGGAGCAATGGCCAGCGCCAGCAACTGGCGCTCTCCGTCGCTCGCTGAGGGTCTCTTCCTGAGGTGCAAAAGGAGGGGGCAAGGTGAAAATTGATTTGAATTTTTCAGGCAGGGCGTTACCTTGCACTGATTGTCAGGGAGTGAAGTTCATTTAATCATGATTGAAAAACAAGCGTTTTATCGCACGCTCAACCAGCAGGCCCAGGCATTGCTGGAGGGAGAGCCGGATCTCATCGCCAACCTGGCCAACCTGTCCGCCCTGCTCAATCAGGAGCTGACCGACATCAACTGGGTCGGCTTTTACCTGTTGCAGGGGGAGACCCTGGTGCTCGGCCCGTTTCAGGGCAAGCCGGCCTGCGTACGCATTCCGGTCGGGCGCGGGGTATGCGGCACGGCGGTGGCCGAGGGCAAGACCCAGCTCATCGACGACGTGCACCAGTTTGAGGGGCATATCGCCTGCGACGGTGCCAGCAATGCCGAAATCGTGATCCCGCTGCGCCGGCGTGGCGAGATCATTGGCGTACTGGATATCGATAGTCCAATCTTTAACCGCTTTGACGAGCAGGACCGGATTGGCCTCGAAGAAACGGTGCAAATTTTGGAAAGCATGCTCTAAGTCATTGCTTGATGGTTCGCAAAAGGCCCCAAGCTCTCTATAATGGGGCCTTTGTTGTGCTCGGGCGTGCCCGCGCGTTTATATGAAAGCCAAGGTTATACATGGAAAACACTGAGAAGCTGAAGAACAGTAAAGAGATCGTTGCCTACCTGGTCGAGAAATTCCCGGCCTGCTTCATCGCTGAAGGAGAGGCCAAGCCGCTCAAGATTGGCATCTTCCAGGATTTGGCCGAGCGTCTTGCTGACGACGCCAGAGTCTCCAAGACCATGCTGCGCTCCGCTCTGCGTCAATACACCTCCAGCTGGCGTTACCTGCATGGCCTCAAGGCCGGCCAGGCCCGTGTCGATCTGGACGGTAACCCGGGCGAGCTGCTCACCGAAGAGCACATCGAGCACGCCAAGCAAGCCCTGAAGGAGAGCAAAGAGCGCGTCTTTGCCAGCCGTCGTACCAACAATAAAGAAGAGAAGGCCAAGCAGCCGCGTCGCCCAGCCCCGCGCAAGGCCGATGCCGCCGCCAAGTCCAGCAAGCCGAAAGCCGCTCCCAAGGCTGCTCCGGTTGCTGACGAGGCCCCGCTGGTCAAGGTGGATGCCGCTACCCTGAAAGTAGAGCAGGGCGTGCGCGTGGTGCTGGGCAAGTCGCCGGTACCGGCCACCATCAAGGAAGTGACCAAGGATGACGTTCAGGTTCAATTGCAGACCGGCATGATGCTGCGGGTCAAATTCGAGCACCTGGTTCTCTAAGGAGACAAATGTTGAAGCATGGCGTAATTCGTTTTTCCCTCGTTGCCTGTAGCCTGGCGCTTGCCGGGCTTGCACAGGCCATCGAGCCGGTGCTCAAGGAAAGTGATTTGCCTGTGTTGGCTCAGGAGAGCCAACATGCTACGGCTAGCAAGCGAATTGCCAATCTGTTTACCCGCTCGCATTACAAGCAGTTCAAGCTGGACGATGCCTTTTCCTCCGTGATCTTTGACAAGTATCTGGAGAATCTGGATTACAGCCGCAACCTGTTTCTGGCCTCTGACATCAGCCGTTTTGAAAAGTACCGTACCGGCTTTGACACCGACCTCGAAAGAGGGCGGCTGGCGCCGGCTTACGAGATGTTCAACCTGAGTCAGCAGCGGCGTTATGAGCGGTTCGAATACGCCCTCAAACTGCTCGATACTCCTTTCGATTTTACCCAGCCCGACAACTACGTGTTTGATCGGGAAGGGGCGGCCTGGCCGAAAGACGAGGCCGAACTCAACGAGTTGTGGCGCCAGCGGGTCAAGTTCGATGCCCTGAGCCTCAAGCTCAGCGGCAAGGAGTGGCCCGAGATCAAGGAGCTGCTCGGCAAGCGTTACAACAACGCCATCAAGCGGATGTCCCAGACCGAGAGCGAGGATGTATTCCAGCTCTTCATGAACTCCTTCGCTCGCGCCATCGAGCCGCACACCAGCTATCTGTCTCCGCGCAGCGCCGATCGTTTCAACACCGAGATGAACCTCTCGCTGGAGGGGATTGGTGCCGTGCTGCAGGCCGAAGATGACTTCACCGTCATTCGCTCCCTGGTGCCCGGCGGCCCGGCCGCCAAGTCCAACCACCTGAAACCGGACGACAAGATCGTCGGGGTAGGGCAGGACGACGGCAAGATTGTCGACGTGATCGGCTGGCGTCTCGATGACGTGGTCGAGCTCATCAAGGGGCCCAAGGGCAGCAAGGTGAAGCTGGAGATCCAGCGCGGCAAGGGCGCCAGCGCCAAGACCGAGCAGATCGAGCTGGTACGTGACAAGGTGCGTCTGGAAGACAGGGCCGCCAAGTCCAAGGTGATCACCGCCGAGGGCAAGAAGATCGGCGTGCTCGAGATCCCGAGCTTCTACGTCAACCTGCACGACGACGTGATCAAGGAGCTCTCCAGCCTCAACAAGCAGAAGATCGAGGGTCTGATCGTCGATCTGCGCGGCAACGGCGGCGGTGCGCTGACCGAGGCCTCTGCCCTGAGCGGCTTGTTCTTCGCGAGCGGCCCTGTGGTGCAGATCCGGGATCACATGGGCCGCATCACCGTCAACGGTGATGACGACGGCAACGTCTACTACGGCGGCCCCATGTCGGTGATGATCGACCGCTACAGCGCCTCGGCTTCCGAAATCTTCGCTGCCGCCATGCAGGATTACGGCCGCGCCCTGATCCTCGGCGAGAACTCGTTCGGCAAGGGCACGGTGCAGCAGCATCGCAGCCTCGCCAAGGTCTATGACTTCTACGAGCAGCCGCTGGGTCACGTGCAGTACACCATCGCCAAGTTCTACCGGATCAACGGTGGCAGCACCCAGAACAAGGGTGTCGCCCCGGACATCAGCTTCCCCACCGCGGTGGCACCGGAAGAGACGGGCGAGAGCCGCGAGTTCAACGCCTTGCCGTGGGACAAGATAGCGTCGGCCAAGTACGACAAGCTCGGCAACTTTGCCAGCTTGCTGCCCAAGCTGCAGGCGGCCCACGAGGCGCGGATCAACAAGGATCCGGAGTTTGCCTACGTGATGCAGGACATCGCCGAGTACAAGGAGGAGAAAGACAAGAAGTCGGTCTCCTTGAACGAGGCGGAGCGGCTGGCGGATCAGGCCAAGCAGGACGAGAAGGCGCTCAAGCGCGCCAACGAACGCCTGACTCGCCTGGGCAAGCCGACGGTGAAGAGCCTGGACGATCTGCCTGCCGATTTTGAGGCACCCGACGAGTATCTGGTCGAGGCTGCCAACATCACGGCGGATCTGGCCAAGCTCAGCAAACGCGGCTGAACAGGGACAGCCAATTAATCAACAAGGGCGACTTAGGTCGCCCTTTCCTTTGCCTGAATGCAAACTATTTGACCCTGCCAACCGGTTATGACAGCCTCTGACACGTCAATAACAAGCGTGGAAGCAAACAATAATGACCGATCACTCCCAGGCCATGACGGCCAAATATCGCCAGGATTACCAGGCGCCGCTCTACTGGTGCGACAGCATCGACCTCGATTTCCAGCTGCAGGAGCCGCAGACCCGGGTCACCGCCATCTCCCGCCTGCGCCGCAACGGCGACCACAAGGAGCCGCTGGTGCTGGATGGCGAAGGGCTGGTCCTGCACGCCATCAGCGTGGACGGGGTTGCCTTTACCCAGTACGAGCAGGGGGAGAGCAGCCTGACCCTGTTCAACCTGCCGGCCGAGTGCGTGCTGACCATAGTCACCGACATCAACCCGGCCGCCAACACCGCGCTGGAAGGGCTCTACAAGTCCGGCGATGCCTACTGTACCCAGTGCGAGGCGGAAGGGTTCCGACGCATCACCTATTACATGGACAGGCCCGACATCTTGGCCCGCTACAGCACCCGCATCACCGCCGACAAGGCCAAGTATCCTTTCCTGCTCTCCAACGGCAACAAGGTCGACAGCGGCGATCTGGGTGACGGTCGCCACTTCGTGCAGTGGCAGGATCCCTTCCCGAAACCGAGCTACCTGTTTGCGCTGGTGGCCGGGGACTTCGACGTGGAGCGCAGCCACTACACCACCAAGAGCGGCCGCAAGGTGGCCCTCGAGATCTTCGTCGACAAGGGCAACCTGGACAGAGCCGGTTTCGCCATGGAGAGCCTCATCAACTCCATGCGCTGGGACGAGCAGCGCTTCGGCCTCGAGTACGACCTCGACATCTACATGATCGTGGCGGTGGACTTCTTCAACATGGGCGCCATGGAGAACAAGGGGCTCAACATCTTCAACTCCAAGTTCGTGCTGGCCAACCCGGCCACCGCCACCGACAGCGACTACCACGGCATTGAGCGGGTGATCGGCCACGAATACTTCCACAACTGGACCGGCAACCGCGTCACCTGTCGTGACTGGTTCCAGCTCAGCCTGAAAGAGGGGTTGACGGTGTTCCGGGATCAGGAGTTCTCCTCCGATCTGGGTTCGCGCGGGGTCAATCGCATCAACAACGTGCGCACCGTGCGCGGCCCGCAGTTTGCCGAGGATGCCGGCCCCATGGCTCACCCGATCCGCCCGGATGTGGTGATCGAGATGAACAACTTCTACACCCTGACCGTTTACGAGAAGGGCTCGGAAGTGATCCGCATGCTGCACACCCTGCTGGGCGAGGAGGCCTTCCAGGCGGGCATGCGCCTCTATTTCGAGCGCTTTGACGGTCAGGCGGTCACCTGCGATGACTTCGTGCAGGCGATGGAAGATGCCTCCGGGGTGGATCTCGGTCGCTTCCGACGCTGGTACAGCCAGTCCGGTACCCCCGAGCTCACCGTGACCGACGAGTACGATGCCGACAGCGGCGTCTATCGCCTGCACGTGAGCCAACACACCCCGCCGACCCAGGATCAGCCGCAGAAACTGCCGCTGCATATCCCCCTCGACATCGAACTCTATGACGAGCAGGGGGCCATCATCCCGCTGCAGTACCAGGGCAAGGCCATCGGCAACGTGCTGGACGTGCTGGAAGCGGAGCAGACCTTCGTGTTCGACAAGGTATCGGTCAAGCCGGTGCCCTCCCTGCTGCGGGACTTCTCGGCGCCGGTCAAACTGCATTTTGACTACAGCGACGAGGCATTGGCTTTCCTGATGCCCCATGCCCGCAACGAGTTTGCCCGTTGGGATGCGGCGCAGATGCTGATCAACAAGGCGGTGATCGACGGTGTGGCCCGGACTCAGCGAGGGCAGGGGGTTGATGTCTCCCGGACCCTGCTGGCGGCCTTTGTCGCCATCCTTGACGACGAAGGGCTCGACCCCGCCCTCAAGGCGGAGATCCTGGCGCTGCCGGGCGAGGCGACCCTGGCCGAGCTGTTCGAGGTGGCCGACATCGATGCCATCCATCAGGTGCGCAACGAGATCCAGACCTCGCTGGCCCAGGCCTTCGGGGCCCGTCTGGTGGCCTGCTACGAGAGTTTGCGCCTGCCGGCTTATCAGGTGGTGCACGCCGACATGGCCAAGCGGGCGCTCAAGGGGGTCGTGCTGGGCTATCTGGCGGCCCTCGACGCCGGCAGCGCCGATCTGCTGGTACGCCAGCAATATGCCGCCGCCGACAACATGACCGACACCCTGGCGGCGCTGCAGGTGGCCAACAGTCATCTGCTGCCGTGCCGCGCCGAGCTCTTGGCCGACTTCGAGGGCAAGTGGGCCAAGGACGGACTGGTGCTGGACAACTGGCTGCGGCTGGTGGGTGCCAAGCCGGCGGAAGACGTGCTGGAAGAGGTGAAGCAGGCGATGGCGCACCCCACCTTCAGCATTCGCAACCCGAACCGGCTGCGGGCGCTGGTGGGCAGCTTTGCCATGAACAACCAGGTGCAGTTCCATGCGCGCGATGGTCGCGGTTACCGCTTCCTGACCGATCTGCTGATCGAGCTCAACGAGGTCAATCCGCAGGTGGCATCCCGCCTCATCACTCCGCTCATCCAGTTCAAGCGGCTCGATGAGGGGCGCAAGGCGCTGATCCGCACCGAGCTGACCCGTCTGGCCAACCTCGAGGGGCTGGCGCGGGATTTGTTCGAGAAGGTGAGCAAGGCGCTGCAGCAGTAAGCACGAGCGGGCGGGGGAGTCATCTCCCGCCCTTTACCGTGAGTCTTCAACCACGACCAGAGGAGTCATCGTGAAGCAGTTTACCTTTCGCCTCTCATTGAGCCATGACGAGGTCATGCTGATGTACCAGGGCCATGCCAAACGGCTGGTGGTGCGCAGCGAGCAGGGGCTGACCCTGGAACTGGGCATTGAGAAAATCCGGCCCTTCGTCGCCATCAGCGGGGTACATGGCTACTTTCGCCTCAAAACCCAGGACGATTATCGCTTTATCAGCCTCGAACGCATAAATTAACAAAACTTGAACATATTTCCGCGTAATTCACTGCTTTCAGTCACTATCTATCCGGTAAATCCGTAACCATCCAGTGGGATTTTCTGTTTTTTGCCAGAACGGCAAAATTTTTCACAGCTTAAGGCGTGATCTGTCCCTTGTTTTTAACAACTCATTATCACCTTTGCTCGCCTTCCTTGATCCAAGACATTACACTTCGCAGCAACTCTGTACCGGTGGGCATCCAGGGTGGATGTCTCTGTGTCGGTGGTTAATGTCGTCCGATAAGGAATATAGAAATGGCATTGAAAGACGCCCCTACCTCAGTTCTGCTCGAAAACGTTCTCAGCCTGATCCATCAGAAGTTGCCCAAGAAGAGTGCCTCCCTGGTCGAGTGCTTCGTCGCCAAGTTCTACGGCAACATGGCGAGCACCGATCTGCACGATCGCAATGACAGCGATCTCTATGGCGCCGCGCTCAGCCTGTGGAATGCGCTCAACCAGCGCACCAGCACAGAGCCCTATATCCGGGTCTACAATCCCGAGCTGACCCGCCACGGCTGGCAGTCTCCCCATACCATCGTCGAAATCATCCTGCAGGACTCTCCCTTCCTGGTGGATTCCATCCGCATGGCGCTCAAGCGCCGGGGCATCACGGCGCACATGATGCTGCACCAGCCGCTGCACCTCATTCGCGGCAGTGAAGGCAAGATCAGCGCCATTCTGGATCTGGACAACACGGCCGAACAGACCTCCGTCGAGACCGCCTTCCTCATCGAAATCGATCACCTCACCAGCGAGGAGCAGATGGAAGGGCTGACCGCCGAGCTCAACTCAGTGGCCGGTGAAGTGGCCCTGGCGGTCGGTGACTGGCAGCCCATGCTGGCACGCCTGAACGAGATCATCGACGAGCTGCCCAAACGCAAACACCCGGTCAGCAAGGCCGAGGTGGACTCCTGCGTCGCCTTCCTCAAATGGGTGGCCGCTCACAACTTCACCCTGATGGGCTATCGCCGCTACGACGTCAAGGCGGTGGAGGGGGATCACGAGATCCTGCCGCAACCGGATTCGAGCCTGGGTCTGATGAAGAACTCCATCAAGGATGAGGGGCAGCGCCTGGGCATCATGCCTGCCAGTGCCCGTCACGCCGCCCTGAGCTCCTCCCTACTGATCCTCACCAAGTCCAACAGCAAATCACGGGTGCATCGCCCGGCCTATGTGGACTACATCGGCATCAAGCGCTTCGACGAGCACGGCAAGGTGATCGGCGAAGATCGCTTCATCGGTCTGTATGCCTCCTCCATCTACAACACCAGCGCGACCCAGATCCCGCTCATCAGCCACCGCCTCGAGCGCATCATGGCCGCCTCCGGTCACGAGAAGGGTTCCCATGCCTACAAGGCGCTGCTGAACGTACTGGAAACCTACCCGCGCGATGAGCTGATCCAGGCTCGCGAAGAGGAGCTGCTGGCCACCGGTCTCGGGGTGCTGGAGATGCAGGAGCGCGACATGCTGCGCCTGTTCGTGCGCCGCGACGTCTACGGCCGCTTCTTCTCCTGCATGGTCTATGTCACCAAGGAGCGCTACAACACGGCGCTGCGGGTCAAGACCCAGCAGATCCTGCAGAAGTATTTCGGCAGCAGCGAAGAGGTGGAGTTCAACGTCTACTTCACCGAGGGCGTGCTGGCACGGACCCACTACATAGTGCGGGTCAACAACAACAACGTGGATGTGGATGTGAACGAAGTACAGAACAACCTGATTGAAGCGGCCCGCAGCTGGGATGACCGTCTGGACTCCGTGCTGCTCTCTCACTACGGTGAAGCCCGTGGCAACGAACTGCGCCGTCGTTTCAGCACCGCCTTCCCCCGTGCCTACAAGGAAGACGTGCTGCCGGGTTCCGCCGTGGCCGACATCATGGAGCTGGACAACCTGAACGAGGCCAATCCGCTCGGCATGCTGTTCTACCGCGCCCAGGAGGAGGAGAACGATCGCCGGGTCCGCCTCAAGCTGTTCCACCGCACCGAACCCATCCACCTCTCCGACGTCTTGCCCATGCTGGAAAACATGGGGCTGCGGGTCATCGGTGAGACCCCGTATCAGGTGCGCACCCCGGCGGGCGACATCTTCTGGATCCTCGACTTCTCCATGCTGCTGCATGGGGAGCAGCCGTTCGATCTGGAGCAGAGCCAACAGCGCTTCCAGCAGGCCTTCGCGGCCATCTGGAACAAGCAACTGGAAGATGACGGCTTCAACCGGCTGGTGCTGGGCGCCGGCCTCACCGGTCGTCAGGTATCCGTGCTGCGCGCCTATGCCAAATACATGCGTCAGACCGGCGTCTCCTTCAGCCAGTCCTATATCGAAGAGACCCTGACCCGCTACCCGGATATCGCCCAACTGCTGTTTACCCTGTTCGAACAGCGCCTGGATCCGGCCGGCAAGCAGGACGCCAAGGTACAGGCCAAGCTGCACGAGCAGCTCGCCGCCAAGCTCGATCAGGTTGCCAACCTGGACGACGATCGCATCATCCGCCGCTATGTGGAGATGATCGACGCTACCCTGCGCACCAACTACTACCAGCTGGACAAGGCGGGCAACATCAAGCCCTACGTCTCCTTCAAGCTGGCCCCCTCCAGCATCACCGACATGCCGTTGCCGCTGCCGAAGTTCGAGATCTTCGTCTACTCGCCGCGGGTGGAAGGGGTGCACCTGCGCTGGGGCAAGGTGGCCCGTGGCGGTCTGCGCTGGTCCGATCGCAAGGAGGACTTCCGTACCGAAGTGCTGGGTCTGGTAAAAGCCCAGCAGGTGAAGAACACCGTCATCGTGCCGGTGGGAGCCAAGGGCGGCTTCTACTGCAAACAGATGCCGGCGGGGGCGCCCCGTGCCGTCATCCAGGAGGAGGGCAAGGCCTGCTATCGCCTGTTCATCCGCGGCCTGCTGGACGTGACCGACAACATCATCGGTGGCGAGGTGATCCCGCCCAAATCCGTGGTGCGTCACGACGAGGATGATTACTACCTGGTAGTGGCCGCCGACAAGGGCACCGCCACCTTCTCCGACATCGCCAACGAGATAAGCCTGGAGTACGGCCACTGGCTGGGGGATGCGTTCGCCTCCGGCGGCTCGGTCGGCTATGACCACAAGAAGATGGGCATCACCGCCCGCGGTGCCTGGGAGTCGGTCAAGCGGCATTTTCGCGAAATCGGCGTCAACTGCCAGATCACCGACTTCACCTGCGTCGGGATCGGCGACATGGCGGGGGACGTGTTCGGCAACGGCATGCTGCTCTCCGAACACACCCAGCTGGTGGGCGCCTTCAACCACATGCACATCTTCGTCGATCCGACCCCCAATGCGGCCAAGAGCTTCGTCGAGCGCAAGCGCCTGTTCGAGCTGCCTGGTTCGAGCTGGGATGACTACAACCGCGAACTTATCTCGGCAGGGGGCGGCATCTTCCTGCGCTCGGCCAAGTCCATCAAGCTGAGCCCCGAGATCCAGACTCTGCTCGGCACCGACAAGGCCAGCATGGCCCCGAACGAGCTGATCAAGGCCCTGCTCTGCCTGAATGTGGACTTGCTCTGGAATGGCGGCATCGGCACCTATGTGAAGAGCGCCCGCGAGAGCGACGCCGAAGTCGGTGATCGCAGTAACGACGTGCTGCGGGTCAATGGTCGCTCCTTACGTGCCCGCATCGTGGGCGAGGGCGGCAACCTCGGCTTTACCCAGCTGGGCCGGGTGGAGTACGCCAGCCAGGGCGGACGCATCAACACCGACTTCACCGACAACGTGGGCGGGGTGGATTGCTCCGACAACGAGGTGAACATCAAGATCCTGCTGAACCAGCTGGTGGCGGCCGGTGACCTGACCCTCAAACAGCGCAACCAGATGCTCTATGAGATGACCGACGACGTGGCGCAAATCGTTATCACCAACGCCTATCGCCAGTCCCAGTCCATCTCGGTGACCAGTTTCCGCGGTGCCGAGCAGCTCAAAGAGCAGCAACGTTTCATCCAGGGGCTGGAGCGTGAAGGCAAGCTGGATCGGGCGCTGGAATTCCTGCCCTCCGACGAGGAGCTCTCCGAGCGGATGGCTGCCGGGCAGGGGCTGACCCGACCCGAGCTGGCGGTGCTGGTGGCCTACGGCAAGATGGTGCTCAAAGAGCAGCTCAATTGCCCCGAGGTAACCGACGAGCCCTTCCTCGCCAACATGCTGGTGACCAGCTTCCCGGCCCAGTTGCAGCAGCAGTTCGGCGCGGCCCTTGCCCAGCACCCGCTGCGCGGCGAGATCATCGCGACCCGGGTGGCCAACATGCTGGTCAACGACATGGGCCTCAACTTCGCCAGCCGGATGAAGGACGAGACCGGCGCCTCCCTGGCCGAGGTGGCTTGCTGCTTTGCCATGGCTCGTGAGGTATTCGGCCTCAACGCCCTGTGGCGCGACATCGAAGCCTGTGACAACCAGGTGGGGGCCGAGACCCAGCTCGAGCTGATGTTCTACAGCCGCCGCATCGTGCGCCGCGCCACCCGCTGGTTCCTGCGCGCCCGCAACCGCAGTTGGAGCATCAGCGAGAACATCGCCTTCTTCCGTCCGGCCTTCGAGACCCTGGCCGAGCACCTCTACGAGGTGATGGACGAGAGCGAAGTGGCCGAGCACCAGCAGGCGGTCGCCGCCCTGGTGGCCAAGCAGGTGCCACAAGCCATCGCCCGTCAGGTGGCCCACATGAGCAGTCTCTTCTCCAGCCTGGATCTGGCGCAGATTGCCGCGGAGCACAAGACCGACATCCTGCGCGTCGCCAACGTCTACTACCGTCTCGGTGCCAAGCTGGATCTGCACTGGTTCCTCGAACAGATCAACCATCAACCGGTGGGCAACCACTGGCAGGCGATGGCGCGGGCCTCGTTCCGCGAAGATCTGGACTGGCAACAGCGCAGCCTCACTTCCGTGGTACTGGAAGGGTGCAAAGATCAGGGAGAATGCGCTACCATACTGGCCGACTGGATTTCGGAGCATGAGCAACTCTTGTCCCGTTGGACCCACATGTTGGCCGACTTCAAGACCACCAGCACTCACGAGTTCGCCAAGTTCTCGGTGGCCTTGCGAGAGTTGAACCTGCTCCAGTTGAATTGCCGAACCTCGGCATAACCCCAAAAGCCCCGGCCAGTTGCCGGGGCTTTTTTTAAGGAGCAAACATGCTGTACCCTCTCGCCAGGCATTTCCTGTTCAAGCTCAATCCGGAACAGGCGCACGATCTCTCCATCAAATATTTGCCCCGCCTTCTCGGTACACCGCTCGATTGTTTCTTCCGCCACTCCCTGCCCAAACGCCCCGTCACCGTCATGGGGCTTTCTTTTGCCAATCCGGTGGGGCTGGCGGCCGGGCTCGACAAGGACGGTGAGTGTATCGATGCCTTCGGGGCCATGGGGTTCGGTTTTATCGAGGTCGGTACCGTCACCCCCAGACCCCAGAGCGGCAATGACAAACCCCGTCTGTTCCGGGTCATTCCGGCCGAGGGGATCATCAACCGGATGGGTTTCAACAACAAAGGGGTCGACCACCTGGTCTCTCAGGTCAAGCAGGCCAAATATCAGGGGGTGATCGGCATCAATATCGGCAAGAACAAGGACACCCCCATCGAGCAGGGCAAGGATGATTATCTGATCTGCATGGACAAGGTGTATGACCACGCCGGTTATATCGCCGTCAATATCTCTTCCCCCAATACCCCTGGGCTGCGTTCGCTGCAATATGGCGAGGCACTGGATGAACTGTTGGCCGCCCTCAAGGTTCGTCAGCAGGAGCTGGCCGCACAATATAAGAAATACGTGCCGCTGGCCGTTAAAATAGCCCCGGACTTGACCCCGGATGAAATTAATCAAGTCGCCGCATCCTTGATAAAAAATGGCATCGATGGCGTGATTGCCACCAATACTACCCTCGAGCGCGACATGATTTATGACATGCCTCATGCCGGTGAAGCGGGGGGACTCAGCGGTCGTCCTCTGCAGCACAAGAGTACCGAGGTGATCCGCCAGCTGGCCAAGGCGCTGGATGGTGCGCTGCCCATTATCGGGGTCGGCGGCATCGACAGCGCCATGGCGGCCCGCGAGAAGCTGGCAGCGGGTGCCAGTCTGGTCCAGATTTATAGCGGTTTTATTTATAAAGGCCCGGATCTGGTCAAAGAGATTGTGACCCATATATAAGAAATAAATCGGTGCCCTTTATTTAAAGTTGCTGAAATTCTCGACATGGAATAAAGTCGAGTAACGACTTCCAGTAAGGGCACCTCCATGTGTATCCAACCCAATGACAATTGGCAGTGGCATTATGATGCTCATGACGATCGTCTGATGCTGGATTTATCCGATCGCATGATATTTGCCACCGAATATAAAGGGCGGCAATTGGTGCCTAGCTCCTTCACCACCCAGCCGTTTTGTGTGGATGATGCCGCGCTCTATTATCAGCTGATGGACAGGGTGGCAGAACTGGAGTGGAGCGTGCCCCATCAGGTGCAGCTGGTCCTCAATGCCATCGCCGTCAGCCGCTTTTACAAACCCTTGATGCCACAAAGCTGGTTCTTTGGCGAAACCCATCCGGTTATCACTCCGGAAACCGGTGCACTGGTGTGCATGGGGACGCCTCATGGCAAGGGGGAGTTTCTGGTGATTGAAGCCGGCGATCAGGCCAGTGTCTGTTTGAACCTGACCGACGATCTGATATTGACCACCAGCAAGACACTGCCCCGGTTTGGCGTCATCAAGGTGATGAACAATCGCATGAGCCCAAGACCCGCTGCTCAGGCGCAATATCGCCAAGTCGGTTGATCGTTAACTTGGCGAGGTGCACTGGTTTTTTACCCTGTAATGGCTCGCTATCACGTATCTCCCTTGTTAATCCTGCCTCATCCTGACCAGCCCCATTATTCTCTTCGCGTTATCTGCTCATATGAAAAAATGCCCTCACGTCAATTCGAGGCGAGGGCGACAAACACACACTACAGGAGGAATAAGCTGTTGTATCAACAACACGGGACTATTCTAAAACCTGTAGTTTCTCTTGAAACCTGATAGATATGACAGGCGGGGCAATGTCGGCATAAACGGGGAGGGGATGTAAAAAAATAGCCCTCCCGTTTACGGACGATAACGGGAGGGCAAAGCACGGGGTTTACAGAAAGGACTTGCTCTGTCGTGAAGAATAATAACGATTTGAGTTTTGTTTGACTCCTGTCAAATGTGGCAATTTAGAAGAGGGCAAGGGGGAATATATATCCGGATAACGGATCAAGACTTGCTCGCAAAATAGCCGATACTGCTTTTTGTGCCATCACTCGCATTGGCGTTGCGTGTGCTGTCGTTACGGAGTCACTCGCTTGTCATCAATGTCACCATTACCGGCCTTCATCCCGTGCAGGCGCAACCACAGCCTCAGGGTCAACTGCGCGTTCTTTATGCAGACATGCCCAAGCTTTTGCTGCTCCGGATCGCCGCTTAAGGTATAATGCGGCACTATTTTTATGGCTTCCCCGTGAGCGTGATGAAAGAATTTTTTGCAACCTGCCCCAAGGGGCTGGAAAACCTGTTGGCCGTCGAGCTGACCAATCTGGGTGCAGAGCAGGTCCGCGAGACCGTGGCCGGCGTCCATTTCTGCGGCGAGCTGGCCATCGGTTACAAGGCCTGTCTGTGGAGCCGTTTTGCCTCCCGCATCGTGCTGGTGCTCTCCGAGTTCCAGATGAACGACGATCTGGACCTCTATCTGGGCGCCCATACCATTCCCTGGGAAGAGCACTTCTCCGGCACCGCCACCATAGCGGTGGATTTCACCGGTACCAATGCCTCCATTCGCAACACCCAGTACGGCGCGCTCAAGATCAAGGACGCCATCGTCGATCGCTTCACCAAGCGTGGTCATGTGCGCCCGGACGTGGACAAGAAATCCCCGGACATTCGCATCATGGCCCATCTGGGCAAGGGCAAGGCCAATATCACGCTGGACTTGTCAGGCCCCGCGCTGCACCAGCGCTTCTATCGTCAGGGCACCGGTGAGGCACCGCTCAAAGAGAACCTGGCCGCGGCCATGATCGCCCGTAGCGGCTGGGCCGGTGAGCCCATGATGGACCCCATGTGCGGTTCCGGTACCCTGCTGATTGAAGCGGCCTTTATCGCCGCCGACATGGCGCCGGCCCTGCGCCGCGAGCGCTTCGGTTTCGATCGCTGGCTGCAGCATGACAGCGAACTGTGGCAAAGCCTGATGATGGAGGCGCAAGTGCGCGCCAAACGCGGCATGCAGCGCTGCGAGGTGAAGCTGTTCGGTTGTGATGCCGACTCCCGCGTGCTGCTCAAAGCCCGTGACAACGCCAAAGCCGCCGGCGTGGCTCATCTCATCACCTTCAAACAGGCCGATGCGACCGCCCTGGAAAACCCGCTGCCCATGGCGGCGGAAGGGGAGACCCGTCAGGTCGGCATGCTCATTTCCAACCCGCCCTATGGCGAGCGTCTCGGTGAGTTCCCGGCGCTGCTGGAGGTGCACCAGGCCCTTGGCGATGCCCTGCGTCGCAGCTTCCAGGGCTGGAAGGTCTCGATCCTTTCTGCCTCCCCCGAGCTTTTGAGCTGTCTGCGCCTGCGCGCCGACAAGCAATATCGCCTGTTCAACGGGGCGCTCGAGTGTCAGCTGCGCAACTACCAGATCGCGCTGGACTCCGTGGCCTCCCAAAAAGAGGTGGCGCAGGACTTTGCCAACCGTCTGCGCAAGAATCTGAAGGCCCTCGAGAAGTGGGCGAAGAAAGAGAACCTAGACTGCTACCGTCTCTACGACGCCGATCTGCCGGAGTACAACGCCGCCATCGACCGCTATCAGGACTATCTGGTGGTGCAGGAGTACGCGGCGCCCAAGGACATTCCCGCCCAGAAGACCCGTCAGCGCCTGCTCGACATGGTACAGGCCGCCATCAAGGTGACCGGCATGGACGGCGAGAAGGTGATCCTGAAGGTGCGCGAGCGTCAGGAAGGCAAACAGCAGTACCAGAAGCTCTCCGAAGAGCAGCACCGGATGGAGGTGCAGGAGTACGGTGCCCGTCTGTGGGTCAACCTCTACGACTATCTCGACACCGGCCTGTTCCTCGACCACCGTCAGACCCGCCGCATGCTGGGCGAGATGGCCCGTGGCAAGCGCTTCCTGAATCTCTTTGCCTACACCGGCAGTGCCACCGTGCACGCGGGTCTGGGCGGTGCCAGCGAAACCACCACGGTGGACATGTCGCGCACCTACCTGAACTGGGCACAGGACAACATGCGCCTCAACTCGCTGGTGGGCCGCGAACACAAGTTCGTGCAGGCGGACTGCCTGAAGTGGCTCTCCGAGGCGGACGAACAGTACGACCTCATCTTCATCGATCCGCCCACCTTCTCCAACTCCAAGCGGATGGACGAGAGCTTCGACGTGCAGCGCGATCACCTGTTGCTGATGCAGCACCTCAAGCGTCTGCTGGCTGCGGGTGGCACCCTGGTCTTCTCCAACAACAAGCGCCACTTCAAGATGGATCTGGCCGGTCTCGAGGCCATCGGTCTCAAGGCCCAGAACATCACCGGCAAGACCCGGCCGAAGGATTTCGAGCGCAACCAGCATATCCACAACTGCTGGATCATCACCCATGCCGAGGCCCAGGGCTGATGCTGACCCTGTTTCACACCGACGGTTGCCACCTGTGCGAACAGGCCTGGGGGCTGGTGGAGCAGGCCGGCCTTGCCGGCAGGACCCGCCGCTGCGACATCCTGGATGACGCCGACTGGCTCGAGGCCTACCGGGTGCGCATTCCGGTCGTGCGCGACGAGGCCGGGCGTGAACTGGGTTGGCCCTTTACCCTGGCGGAGCTGCAAGCGTGGCTTGCCGCCCGGGAGTAGTGGGCGATTTGACGATGAAACGGGGGGAGACTCAGTCTGCCGCCCGTTTTTTCATTAGCAAGAAGGAACAAGAATGGCTCTTTTGACATTGCACGGCGCTTCCCTGTCGTTCAGTGATTTTCCGCTGCTCGACCAGGCCGAGCTCACCATCGAGCGGGGCGA
Organism: Aeromonas dhakensis; assembly: GCF_002285935.1. Lineage (NCBI taxonomy): Bacteria > Pseudomonadati > Pseudomonadota > Gammaproteobacteria > Aeromonadales > Aeromonadaceae > Aeromonas > Aeromonas dhakensis. The sequence goes on along the minus strand of NZ_CP023141.1, from coordinate 3,281,993 downwards.
GCGCCTCTGTCTGGTGGGGCGCAACGGGGCGGGCAAGTCCACCCTGATGAAGGTGATCGCCGGCGAACTGCCGCTGGACGACGGTCGTCTGGTGCTGCAGCAAGACTTGAAAGTGACCCGCCTCGAGCAGGATCCCCCCGCCTCGAGCGAGCTTACCGTGTTTGACTACGCCGCCGAAGGGCTGGCCGGGGTAGGGGAGCTGCTCAAGCAGTATCACCATATCTCCATGGAGCTGGCACACGATGCCTCCGATGCCAACATTCGCAAGATGAGCCAGTTGCAGGAGCAGCTCGACTACCAGAACGGCTGGCAGTTCGAGACTCGCATCAACCAGGTGCTGACCCTGCTCGGTCTGGATCCCGACGTGACCCTCGACAGCCTCTCCGGCGGTTGGCTGCGCAAGGTGGCACTGGCCCGCGCGCTGGCCTGCGATCCGGATCTGCTGTTGCTGGACGAGCCGACCAACCACCTGGACATCGATGCCATCAACTGGCTGGAAGAGTTTCTCAAGGATTTTCGCGGCGCCATCGTCTTCATCTCCCACGACCGGGAGTTCATCCACAAGCTGGCGACCCGGATCATCGATCTGGATCGCGGCGTGATCACCTCCTGGCCCGGCAACTACGACGAGTACCTGCAGGGCAAGGAGGAGTGGCTGCGGGTCGAGGAGCTGAAAAATGCCGAGTTCGATCGCAAGCTGGCCCAGGAAGAGGTGTGGGTGCGCCAGGGGATCAAGGCCCGCCGTACCCGCAACGAGGGACGAGTGCGAGCCCTCAAGGCGATGCGCATGGAGCGAACCCAGCGCCGTGAGCTGCAGGGCAAGGCCAAGCTGCAGCTGGACGAGGCGGGCCGCTCCGGCAAGCTGGTATTTGAAAGTGAAGGCTTGGGTCTCGACTTTGGCGATCGCACCCTGTTTCAGGGGCTGGATCTGCAGGTGTTGCGTGGCGACAAGATTGCGCTGGTCGGCCCCAACGGCTGTGGCAAGTCGACCCTGATCAAGCTGCTGCTTGGCCAGCTCGAGGCAACCCGCGGCTCGGTGCGTCAGGGCACCAACCTGGAAGTGGCCTATTTCGATCAGTACCGCGAACAGCTCGACCCCGAGAAGACGGTGGTGGACAACGTGGGCGAGGGCAAGCAGGAGGTGATGGTGCGCGGCCGCTCCCGCCACATCCTCGGCTACCTGCAGGACTTCCTGTTTGAGCCAAAACGGGCACGCACCCCGGTGAAAGCCTTGTCAGGGGGCGAAAAAAACCGTTTACTGTTGGCCAAATTGTTCTTGAAGCCCAGTAATTTACTGATCCTCGATGAACCAACCAACGACCTGGATGTCGAAACGCTGGAACTGCTGGAAGAGCTGTTGGCGGACTATCCCGGTACCCTGCTGCTGGTGAGCCACGATCGTCGTTTCATCGACAATACCGTGACCGGTTGCTGGTTGTTTGAAGGGGATGGGCGGATCAGTGATTATGTGGGGGGCTATGCCGACATGATGGCCACCCGTGCCCAGCAGCAGTCTCAGCTGGCCGCACAGCAGGCGGTGAAGCAGCCCCAGAGCAAGGCGCCAGAGCCTGTCGTGACGCAGGCGCCGGTCGCGGCAAAACAGAAGAAACTCTCTTACAAGTTGCAGCTGGAGCTGGATAATCTGCCAGCCCGGTTGGAACAGCTGGAGGCGGAGCTGGATGCCCTGCAGACGGAGATCAACCACCCCGGTTTCTTCTCCCTGCCTGCGGAACAAACCCAGACCAAACTGGATGCCCTGAATGCCGCAGAGGCGGCATTGGAACAAGCCTTCTCCCGCTGGGAGGAGTTGGAAGCGTTGAAACATCAGGACTAAGGAAGTAGATGAAAAAGCAATTATCCATGCTGGCCATTCTGGTCAGCGCCAGCCTGAATGCCCAGGCGGCACAAAGTCCCTTTTTCACCATTGTCGATGCGTCCGACAAGGGTTACGCCAGCGGTATCAGCGGCGACGGCAACGGGCTCATCGGGATCAACACCAAGAACAACATGGCCGAGCACTTCTCGACCGTGCGCTTCGCCGACTTCCTGGTCGATCGCTTCCGCTTCGAGCAGGGCTGCATGCTCTCCAACTCGGTCTGCAACTCCTTCTGGAACGACAACAGCAACTTCGCCTACCAGTGGCGTCGTGACTTCCTCGATGGTGTCGACCAGCGCAACAACGTAGGTTACGTGCAGCTGGGCGAGACCGACGGTCTGGTGACCGCGCTGGGTGACGTACCCGGCACCCGGGCGGGCTACAAGATGAGTGGCAAGGTGCGTACCGCCTTTGCCGTGGTCGAGGAGGGCAACCCCGTCGAGCTGAAGGATGGCGCCGGCACTCACAGCCTGAGCGTGCCGACCAGCATCAAGAAGCTGGACAACGGCCAGTATCTGGTGACCGGTACCGCCGCCACCGGCAAGAACATCGCCGTCAACTCCGAAACCTACAACTGGTGCTTTGCCGGCAACGACGGCCAGTACGGTGACTACCGCTACTGCCCGGGCCTCAACACCCAGGCGAGCTTCTGGCTGGTCAACAGTACCGGTACCTTCAACAAGCTGCTGCAGGCCAACGAGTATGCCCGGGGCCGCAACGAAGTGGTACAGACCGCTTCCGCGCTCGGCGTGGGCAAATTCAACGGCACGCTGTATGGGGTAGGGTACTCCTCCACCGGCGAGATCGGCACCAACTACCTGGATGGCCGCAACCTGGCCGCCTACTGGACACTGGATCTGGATGGCAGCAAGGTGGGCACCACCCAGATCATCCCGCTGGCAGAAGGCGAGCCCGGTAAAGATGACGCCAAGCTGCAACACAGCTGGGCCGTGGGGGTCAACGACAACGGTTATGTGGTCGGCAACCAGCTCTATCGCATCAACAAGGGCCAGAACCGCCCGGTCGAGATGTTCGTGTTCAACCTGAACACGCCGACCACCAACGCCGTGGTCTCCCTGCAGGACAAGCCGCTCAGCGGCTCCGGCTCGGAAGCGGCCGCCATCAACAACCACAACATGGTGGTTGGCTGGCGTGACTCCCGTCATCAGACCCAACCCGTGGTCAACGGCACCAACCGCATGCAGGAAGGCTTCCTGCTCAACGCGGCGACCGGCAACAACTGGTACCTGAACGATCTCATCTGCGGTCTGGATGATGCGGGTGCCAAACAGTGTGCCCAAAACGGTTACTACTACCACATCGCCTATGCCAGCGGCATCAGCGAGAATGGGACTGTGGCCGCGACCGCCTATCGCTACAACAGCGAAAGCGATCTGAACAACCGCACCAACGCTACCGTGGTCAGCGTCAAGCTGGCACCGGTCGTGACCGACTACAAGAACAACGATCCGGCCGGTTATGTGGTCGCCAACGCACCGGTCAACAACCAGACCGGTCAGGATGGCGGCAGCGGTGGTGGCAGCCTGTTCTGGTTGACTCTGCTGGCCCTGCCATTCGCCTGGCTGCGCCGTTTCCAGCGCTAAAAAGTTGTGTCACTAAAAATTAATGCGGTTCAGTGTCTTGTGTCACAATGAGCGGATAGCATGAAATTTTTTGTTTGACCCTGCCAACCCCCTGGGGTAAAGATGAAAGCGACCGATGAAAAATTGGTCGCTTTTTTTGTTCCACGGAAGAGGGTCGTAGATGATGAAGAGACAAAAACGGGACCGTCTGGAAAGAGCTCGTGCTCGTGGTTATCAGGCTGGCGTGGTCGGCAAACAGAAAGAAGCGTGTCCGTATCAATGCCTGGATGCACGTGGGCACTGGCTTGGTGGTTGGCGTGATGCCATGGAAGGGCGGGGCTCAGGCCTCTTCATGAAGTAGTCGGTACTTCATCACACATTGCAAAAAGGAAAGGGGCCATGGCGGCCCCTTTACGTTGTGCGGTCTGACCAGGTGGCCAGTCAGCTCATCAGAATGCGGTGGTGTCCTTGAACAGGCCCACTTTCAGGTCGGTGGCGCTGTAGATGGGGCGACCATCCACTTCCACCACGCCATCGGCAATTCCCATCACCAACTTGCGATTGATGACGCGCTTGAAGGTAATCTTGTAGGTTACTTTCTTGGCAGTCGGCAGGATCTGACCGGTGAATTTCACCTCGCCAACCCCCAGCGCACGACCCTTGCCTGGGCCACCTTTCCAGCCGAGGAAAAAACCAACCAGCTGCCACATGGCATCCAGACCGAGACAGCCAGGCATGACGGGATCACCCGGGAAGTGGCAATCGAAGAACCAGAGATCCGGCGTGATGTCGAGTTCTGCCAGGATCTCACCTTTACCGTGCTCACCACCATGGTCATTGATCTTGACGATGCGATCCATCATCAACATGTTGGGGGCGGGCAGCTGGCTGTTGCCCTCACCAAACAGCTCGCCACGGCTGCAGGCGAGCAGCTCTTCACGGGTAAACGAGTCTTTGCCTTGTTCACACAGGGAAAGGCGGGCATCAATGGTGGAATTGTCTACGGTCACGCTGGTTATCCTTAAAATGGGTCAAAGCCGGGCCAATTTAGCGTACAGATGTTCGCTAAACAACTCCGATCACTTCGTTTATACCCCGAACAGCCTGCCAAACAGGCGGCGCAGCACGCCCCCCTTGACGGCCTCGGTGCCGTTGAGCTCATCCAGGCGCTGCTGGATGCGGCCAAACAGGGTATCCGGCATGTCCGGCTCACCTGCAACACAACCAGTCAGCAGCTCGATGGCCTCTTCCACATGATCCACCGGGTGGATATGGAACTGGCCGGCCTCTACTGCCGCGATCACTTCATCAGAGAGGTTGAGCTGCTGGGCGTTGGTACCGGGCAGCAGGATCCCCTGTTTGCCGGTGAGGCCGTGGATCTTGCACACCCGGAAGAAGCCCTCGATCTTCTCGTTGACGCCGCCGACGGCCTGCACGTTGCCAAACTGGTCGACCGCGCCGGTAACCGCAAAGTGCTGGTAGATAGGCTGGCGGGCGAGGGCGGAGAGCAGGGCACACAGACCGGTCAGAGACGCGCTGTCACCATCGATCTCATGGTAGGACTGCTCGAACACCAGGTTGGCCGACAGCGGGGAGGGGTTTTCGGCACCAAATTTGTTGGAGAGATAACCGTGAATGATCATCATCGCCTTGGCGTGGATATGACCTGCCAGCTCCGCCTTGCGTTCGATGTCCGCCACGTCACCATCCCCCAGATGCACGGTGGCGGTGAGGCGCACTGGCTCGCCGAAATCATAGGGGTGCCCTGAGACCTGAATGACGGAGAGACCGTTGATCTGACCCACTTCCTCACCATCGGTCTGCAGCAGGATCTGACCGTCGATGACCCCCTGATCGGACTGCTCGACCAGGTAGTTGAGCCGATAATCTTGCTCTTCCAGTGCTCCGCGGATGTGCTCGTCGGTGACGACGTCCGCTTCCAGCTCACGTGCCAGGCTGTCGGCCATGCGCATGATGGCTGAGAGCTGCACCTCGGAGAGGGAGAGCCACTCCTGATGATCACAGAGCCGGCTGGCATGGCGGCAGAGGGCGGCGAGGGCGGCCGGCGTGAAGTCCAGCAGGTTCCAGCGCTCGCGCAGCCAGGCCAGATATTGCAGATAGTCAGGCAGCTCCTCTTCGATGTTCACCTCTGAGACCAAGTCCGCGCGCAGGAAGATGCGCTCCGACATGTCTCTGTCCAGCATCTGGAACTCGGCCACATCGAGCCGGTCACCGACCAGGATCAGCTTGAGCTTGATGGGGGTGGCTTCCGGCGTGAAGAAGGGGGTGAGGGTCTTGCCTTCCTGATAGGCGTTCCAGTCCAGCTCGCCTTTTTGCATCGCGTTTTTGAGCTTGAACCAGAGGTGGGGCTGATCCAGCAGCTCATCCAGCTGCAGGATCAGGTAGCCACCGTTGGCCTGACGCAGCAGGCCCGGTTCCAGCAGGTGCTGGTTGGCATAGACGGAGCCTTGCTCGGTCTGGTAGTTGATGGAGCCGAACAGGGTATCCCAGTTGAGATCGCGGCCATACACCACGGGGGCTTCCTGCTCCTCATGATGGATCAGCAGGTTGATGAGGACCGGGTGCTGAAATTCGAGCCCCTGTGCCACATGGGCGGCCAGATCGGAGAGGAAGTCATCGATCTTTGGATCATTGTTCTGCTTGCGCATGATGCGGGTGACCAGACGCTCGGCATCCAGATGGTGGCTCATCAGCTTGAGCAGTTCACCGACCATTTCACAAAACTCGATGCCGGTACCGGGTTGCAGGCGCAGCCAGATGGGTTTGAACGGATTGTTCAGGTTTTCGGTGTAGCAGAGATCGAACAGGTCGCCATCCTTGCCATTAGAGGCGGCGATCAGCGTCTGGCAGACATCTTCATAGTCGACCCCGGGGAAACCGTTGAGCAGCATGACCGGGCAGTCGCCATCAAAACTGGCGAGACGCTTGATGCCGGAGATGGCCCTGGGTTGCAGCGCGGCAAACGGAATGGGTTCGAGCTCGCTGAGGGCAGGAAACTGTTCAATCGCAAAAGCAGGTTTTAATTGTTCTGATGTTAATTCAGCCACTTAAGACATCCGGTCGGAGATAGGATCAATTGTTGCCATTATACACAGTTCAATAAGTGGTAACAGGAAACAAGATATTGCATTTAACATAATATGCATTATGCGCGGTTAGGTCATGCCCGTGGCTAGGGGCCAGAAACACCGCTGCCGCAAGGGCTACAGCCGTGCCGGCTCCTTTGGTGTACTTCGCCAGGATGTCGTACCAGGCCTTTTTCAGCTCGGGATCCGTCTCTCTGACAGCAGCCAGGCTTAACAGGACTTCCTGCACGTCCAGGCCGATTTCTTGGGCCAGTCTTTTTGCAGTGGCATCAGTAAGTTGCACCTTGCCAGTGGTCAAGCTGGAGATGTGCGACTTGGTAAAACCTAGCTCTGCGGCGACTTGCTGGTACTGGCTAAAGTTTTTGGCTCTCATGTAGGCCTGAATCAGTGCTTTAGAGTCCATTTGACTGTCTCCTGACTTTTTCGAGTGGGCATATAACACACCTATTGGGGCTAAAAGTCACCCGTTGTTAGTTAGATTTAGTTCTGATTCAATCCAGTCAGTTCATAATAAATCTGACCGACCTATGACCCACTGTAGCCCACAAAACCAGGATTTGCCGGCGCTCACCGAGCGCAAGGTCTACTGGCAAGCAGAGCCTACCGGCGATGTCTCCGCCTGTGTGGCCGGTCAGGTCGAGATGTTCCGCGACCTGCACGAGATGCGGATCTATCTGTCCATGACGTACCCCGACACCGCCTTTGAGCTGGTCGAGGTGACCGAGGATACATGGCAAGGCTTCTATGACCAGGGAGTGTTTTTCGATGACTGGTCATAGCGCCGTGATGCCGATAAATAGCGTTATCGGCAACAAAACCCTGATCGACTATCTGTCGTTTACCTGGGCGCCGACCGAACTGCGCCAGATGACCGAGCTGGCCAAGCAAGGCGCTTTGCTCAAGGCCATCCCGCGCTTCGAGACCCAGAGCAAGGCCATTCAGGCCGCCTTTGCCGCCCAGCCGGTCGAGGGCCTGCGCTACCTGTGGAAACGCCCTGTCGGGTTCGCTCCCCTCACCCGCTTCGACAAGGTGACTGAGCGCCTCTATGACAAAGCCGAGCGCCAGCAGTCTGCCGCCTCCCCTGCCCCTGCACGGGTCTTTGACAAGGCCACTGAGCGGTTGAGTCTCAAGGGGGTGGCCAAGGCCCCTGCCCCGGTGCTGACGCCTTCCATGACCGACATGATGGAACGTGCCCTGCACTCCGGCTACCAGTCCCGCGCCGACATGCGCCAGGAGCTAAAAGCCGTCTGCGCTGACCTGCTCAAGTTCTCCCAGTTCGAGGTGGTCGAGGGTGCCAAGTATTGGGAAGCCTATAACGACCTTATCGACTGCTACGGCGTCCAGTTCCTGGATGCCCTCTGCTGCAACGAGATCGAGCTGTGGCTGGAAGAACTCAATACCCGCATCGGTGTCCCTATCCCCGAGCCGCGCTTTACCATGCGCCCTCGCCGCTCCGGTCTGCACGGTTACGCCAACTCGGCTGACCTGCTGTGTGACGGGATGCCCTGCGGGCTGATTGGTTGGGGTGCGGCTAACCATGGCTGTATGGTGAGTTTTTCCGGCGTGGGTTGTGCGGCCCTCGATTTCCAGGCTTTGTACTCCGTTATCTCTCACGTGCCAGGTCTGCGCATCACTCGAGTGGATCTTGCCCTGGATGACTACAGCGGCAAACACATCACTTACCAGGGCGCGATAGCCGGCGCCGAAGCCGGCGAGTTTCACCCGCAGCGTGGCCGTGCGCCTTCCTGGATGAAAATTGAATCGGGCGAGTTCGTGATCACCGAGGTGGCCAAGGGCATCGCCAAGCGTTTCGGCATGGTGCCGAGCAAGGGTTGCTCTTTCTACGTGGGCAGCCGTATCAACGGCAAGTGTGCGCGGATATATGAGAAAGGCAAACAGATGCAATCGGCCGAGTTCCCAAACTGGGTACGCGCCGAAGGCGAATTACACAATAAGGATAGAGTCATCCCGCTGGATGTCCTGGTAAACCCTGACCCTTATTTTGCGGGGATGTATCCGCAATTTGCCAAATGGCTGGATGCGGTTTGCCAGGAAGAAATAACACCGGTACGAGTGACCACCTTTAAGAATAAATTCAAAACGTCCAGGGACAACGCCGTATTTAATATGTCCAGAATGGCCGGTCGCCTTGTCAATTGGTTAGCAAACATCGAGGGGCTATCCCCTGAGAAGATTGTTAACCAATTAACAGCGCACCTGGAAGAAACCGATATTCCAGCGCGGTTAAGAATGCCAGTTCCTCCTGACCTGGACGAGCTGCCATTATTTTCGACCTAACAATGGTTCTTCAAAGGATAAATAATATGTCTCTGCTGACTGGTATTTTGGTTACCCGCGTTACTCATGGCTATGGCGTCTCCCGTAAATCTGGCTCGCCGGTTCCCTATGACTTTGCCCAGGTGGAATACCTAGCAGTGGCTAATAACGTGAACAAGCCCGAGTGCAATATCACCTCCTGGGGCTATGAAGTGCGCCAATTAGCCCTGCGCAACGATGCCGCCACCATTAAAGAGCTGGCCGACTGCCCGAAATTGGTGGCAGTGGATCTTGTCCTGGAAGCGGATCCCCAGAATCCGACCCGCAACGTGGTTGTTGGCTTCCAACCCACCAAAAAGCAGCCGGTATAACCACCGCGCCGCGAGGAGGAGGAGCGAGAGCGCGCAGCGAGCGACGACGAGGGCGCGATAATGCTTTGTCTAGATATTACCTCTGAAGGATATGCCCGCTTAGCTGAGGGGGATTCGTGTAATTACGTGCTCTTGACTGTCCAGGAGCACGCCAAATTAACGGATATATCGAGCTGGTTTGAATTTGATGTATCCACTGTGTCGATGGCCTTTGGCTTCGGATTATTAATCTGGATCACTGGCCTCAAACTGGGCGCAATTGCCCGTGTCATCGTAAGTGCAAAAAGAGGATAAACGAGTATGAAAAACTATTTCCGTAATGGCTGTATCGCTGCTGTGTGCTCCCTGTCTACCGGTGCGGCCTTTGCCGAAGGTACAGCCGCTGCTGATGCCGCTGCCAAGGCCCTGGACGCCACCCAGTCGGACGTGACCGCAACCTCTCCCAAGGTCATGCTGGTTGTGGCCACCTGTGTGGGCGTGGGCATCCTGATCAGCCTGATGCGCAAAGCCTAAGCATGTCTTTGCTCATCGGAACGCTGTGGTTCCTGTTCTTTGTTGAAGGCTACAGGTCATCGTTTTCGATATGACACAAAGGCGGCTCCGGTCGCCTTTTTTATTGGGGGTACTGTGCGCATCGCTTGGCTTTTATTGCTGTTTCCGCTGGGGGCTTCGGCGGGTTGTCCTGTCGGGCTCCGCCTGTCTAACGTGCCGATTTCTACTGCGCTGCCGTTCTGCGTGAAATGGGAAAGCTCCTCCCTGGGAGGCTGCTTTGTCGGGTGTCCTGGTGTCTGTGTGCAATTCCCAGATGCCGGCACCATGGGGCCGATTCAGAGTACCGGCCAGGAGTGCTCGGTGGGTGGTGGATCCGATGGGGATGGCGGCTCGGATGGCGATGGTAACGGTAGCAATGGCAATAACGGCAATAATGGTGATGTAATTCCCAATCTGCCGCCCAACGGGATTCGTGTCGGTGGTGATAAGCAGGAAATGACCACGGACGCCTTGCGTCAGGTGAATAATACCTTGATAACGGGTTTTACTAGCTTGATGTCGAGCTCTGCGGGTGCGAGTCGATCAGCTCAAAATATTGATGGCAAAATGGTAGATGTTCTTCGTTATATGAAGGCCACTAATAATGGTCAGGTTGGCATGGAGAACAGTATCCGGGAGCAGACGGCGTTAGGTCATAAGTTCTATGACGAGTTCCTTGGATTAAAGAATGCCATGATTAATCCGCAAGACGGCTTTGGTCAAAGCACGGGTGAGTATCGTGTTTTGAAAGAGTTGCGGGATAATTTCTTTGGGCCTGATTTTGCTCAGAATTATGGTGGTAACACCATGTATGGGCTTATGCGGACAATGCAGTATGACATCGAGTCGATGAAAGGCCGAGTGCATGAATCCGCCAGCGACATGCACAACCTTTATTCCTACACCATGCAAGATATGCGAAATAATAGCATTGAAATGAACCGCAATATTAAGGCCATTGCTGAGGCCCTGCAAAATGGCGGTACAAATGGTGGTGATGGCACCGGCGGCACAGGTAATGGCAGCAATGGTAATGGCAATAATGGCCCAGGCATTGATTACTCACAAATGCCTGGCTCTGCAGAAAATCCGCTGCATGTAACAGGGTCTGAATATACATCCCAGCTCTGTAAAGGTGGTGCGCACTGTTTCTTTGACCTGGAAACCATTAATAAGCAGTTCCAGGAACATAAGGAACAACTCAAGAATACCCATAACGGTATTAAAGAAGATATGGTCGATATGTTCCGGTATAGCCTGAGCGGGTCGGCGGCGGTGCCCAAGTGTTTTGATATGTTCTCGATGTTTGGCCGCTCTTATTCCGTCTGTCCCGAGGTGGAGGGATATTGGGAAATGATAGCGGCCATCATGATGTTCATCTTCTATTTTCTGGCGCTGATGATTGTGGCTAAGAGGTGATATATGGAATGGATGAGTGATTTTTTCAATGGATTTTTCAACGATATATATCAACTGGCGGTGCAGTTTGCAGCCTGGATAACTGTTAAATTGGCTATTCAGTGGGTCGAGTTCAAAATATTCCTGCTCACCTTTTCCTGGGACGTTGCCAAGCAGATACTGATTAACCTGCAATTCAGCGACCTGATCTCTTCCTCCTTTAATAACCTGCCCTCTCAAATGAGGGGGATCTTGCTCTATTTGCACGTTGATAAAGGGTTGTCGATATTGACGCAAGCCTTTGTGACCCGTTTCTTGCTGAATATGTTGGGGTGGTAAGGCATGTCTATCAAGATCCACCACGGCGCCCCAGGCTCCTATAAATCGTCAGGAGCGATTCATACCGATGTGATACCGGCCATCAAGGCGGGCCGTCATATCGTTACCAACGTGCGCGGCTTTACCGCGGAGCGGTGCAAAGAGGTATTAGGAAAGGAAGTGCCTGACGAGTTCCAGGTCACCTATATCGAGACAGAATCCCAAGAAGGACGGGATCACCTCGCCCGCTTTTATCATTGGGCGCCCAAAGGGGTTTTCTTCCTGGTCGATGAAGTGCAAAGAATATTCCCGCCTTCCTGGCGCCAAAGCGATTTGGACCGGCTCGATTATCCTGGCGGGCCGGATGTGGCCAAAGCCGATGGCCGGCCAGAGACAATTGATGTGGCCTTTGATATGCACCGTCATCATAACTGGGACTTTGTATTTACGACCCCGAACATCAAAAAGGTGCACCAGGTAATCCGGGCAGCTGCCGAAACGGCCATTCGTCATACCAATATGGCGATATTGGGGATTGGTGGTCGATATAAGACGGTGCTTCACCTCTCTGATAACTCCGGTACGTCCATGAATGACGTACTGCAAGCCAAGCCATTTAATAAGGTGCCCAAGTATGTTTTCAAGCTTTATGACTCGACTACAACCGGTAAGGTCTCGGATACAATCGCGGGCAGCTCGATATTTCGAGACCCTAAAATTCTGTTTATTCTGGCGATTTGGGGACTCTGCGTATTCTTTGGCTTCATCAAGCCTGAATATATTGATGCTCCTGCTAAGGCCGATGAAACCGCTTCTGCCGCTGTTCCGGCTGCTGGGGCGGTGGGTGCTTCGCCCGTTGCTGATGTACGTTCTGGTGGCGCTCCTGCTGCGTCTGCTGCTGGCGTCCTTGCTGTAGGGCCGTTTGCCGGCCATCAGCTCATTATCAGCTGTCACGTCCTGATAAAGGATCACCTGGGCGAGTATCGGGTCGAGTATTGCTTCTCGCTGCGCAAGGGCGATGACGTGCAGCCGCTCGACAGGGACGATTGGCCGGATGAGCTCGCCAGGGTGGATCCCATGAGTGCATGCCATGCGGTAGTAAAGTACCAGGGGCAGCCTGTGGACGTGTACTGTGACCCCGAGGGGGACGCTCTGCGCCGGAAATACAATGCCACCCTCTTTGCGGGTGGCAGTAACAAGCCAGCAAATACTGATGACCGGTCATAACTCCCCTCTCCTGCCGGTGGCCGCCTTTCTCCAGGTCGGCCACTGAACCCCAGGGGCGTGAGCCCCTATAAGGCGACACACTGAGGCCCATTGTCGGGAAGGTGGTAGGCTCGCCGAAACTTCTTTGGAATGCTCCTGTGAGGCTGTGCCTCCCCCTTCCCTGCTAAACCGTCTTTACTGCCCCGCTAGAGTGCCCAGCCGAAGGCTATGGGGCACGTCCAGCGCCTTTCTATGCCTCCTGTCGAAGACAAGCTGCACTCACAGCACCAGTCGGTTTGCCCCCCGTGTAGTAATACGGGGGGAATTCACGTTGCTACTGCTTGGCCTGCTCTAACTGTTCAGTTAGCCAAGTCAAGGCATCCTGGGTGTTTTTGAAAGTCTGTACATGTTGGTGCTTTATATTGGGTACACGCTTGATCGCGATGTCGTGGAGTACTTGGGAGGTGATGACGTGGGCTTTTGCGACAAGCCTCTGATCGTTGAGCCAGCCGTTAAAGTCATTGGCGATGCTGAGGGCTTCGTCAGTCCCTCCCTTGTAGTCTCTGGTGTCGATGAGCAAGCAAAAGGGCTGTCCTTCAAGCCTTTCAATGAGGGCTTTGACGCTGTTCACCCAATGACCGCATCCTTCAGCATTGAAGGCGCCAATCAGTTTGCTTTTGATAACTTGTCCGGAAATGCTGGCGGTGTGCTGGCCATGAACCTGATTAGGCTCCATTTAAGCTCCACTGTCTTACGATGCAGGTGTGGTTGGATCTTGCATTTACTATTAGGCCGTTACAAGTATATCCAGACGACCAAAAAGGCCAAGAGTTCATACACCAGCGAGAGTCTTCTGAACCACTATGCTGTAGTCAATACTATTCTTAGGAACACAGGCTGATAGGAGGTAGCATGCCGTCATATATCTTGAACAAAAGGGCTCAACCTAACGGTGATCACGAAGTCCATATGACTACTTGTAGAAGTCTTCCTTGGCCAGAAAATCGACACTTCCTTGGTGAGTTTCCGTCTTGCTCTGGAGCAGTCGCTGCCGCAAAGAGAATTTATCTAAAAGCCAATGGTTGTGCTCACTGTTGCAGCGCATGCCACACAAGATAACTTTTCATAAGTGGGGGCCAATGGGCCCCTGTCATGCTTTCACTACCGAATCAATATGTAGCACGATGGTTCTTACCACGCCGGTGTCAGAACCGTCACGTTCCAGGTAACTACACGTAAGCTTGTCACCGTCAATAAATTCAATGTACATCAATGGGTTATGATGCTGACTCAGGCTAGCATGCTTGTAATGAACCCGATCACCATTATTTAAAGACATAAACGCTCCACCTGTGAGGGCCATATGAAATCTGACTGTTGATATTGTGGGAGTTTTGTCCATAAACCAAGCGTGATGGCTAAAAAATAATCGTCTTGGGTTGTTTTAGGCCTCGTCCGCCCCAACCTTACTAGTGGGCAAACGCTCGATAACCTAGTGGTGATTAAAATGGCTGATACAGTGGATGTAGTGCAGGACAATGGACCGTCTTTTGCCTCGTATTTCGGCCTTTATCATGGTCTCTTTAAATTGGACTATGACAGCGCACCTGCAGATCGTAAGCGTTTGATCGCTGTTGCTTGTGCTCTTGAGCTTATAAAGACTCAGGTTGCCAATTCAGCTTATACCCACCTTGGGTATCATATGGATCATCTGTCGTCTTATGCCGATGCAATTGGTGAAGCACTTGCGGGCAGTCTCGCTGAACCTACCTATACGGATAGACTGGAGGCGGCACTGGTGGTGGTCATGAAAGAGTGAATAAAATGGGGGGCTTATGCCCCCCTAGTGTTATCCAATCCCCAATTTTTTCCTCCAGTAGAACGCCTCTTTCTGCCTCTCTGACCGCTCCACCTGGATGATGGCCAAGGCTTCAATCCTTCGTCTATCGAACCTCACGCCGGTCGGTGAGATTAGGCAATCGTTCGCCATTCTCCAACCTTCCCAGGCTTTGAAAATCGTGGGCAGCTCCCGCCCTGATGCCATCCGCATAAGCCGTTTATAAACAGGAGGGATCTCTGTACCCTTATCCCAATATGTGACCTGTCTCACAGAAACGAAACATAGATTTGCCGTCTCCTCTTTCGATAAACCGCACTCAAACCAACGAAAAATGAAGTTTTTGGTCAACTCTCGTTCCATCCAAGTAAATACCTGATAAACCAGCAAAATTGCGTGGGTTGGCTTATCGGCAGGTTTCAGATGGGCATTTAACTAAACACGGCATTATGCGCGGTTGTGAATTTGAACGTTTTGGAGGTTTTCTCGATGAAACACAGCCGTCGCCCACAGGATCGACTCTCGCTGGATGCGTTAACCGCCGGTGTCGACCTGTTGGCACAACTGCGGCGCCATCGGTTTCGGCAGCTGGATATCACTGTGCCCGATGACCACCAGTTGTTGTGGTTCGACGTGTTCCCGTTGGCCGGTGCGTTGGTGCTGGTTCATCGGGACACCCCGTTGTGGGTCTGCCGCTGGCAGTTGGTCGACCGGGTGGCGGTCATCCACGACTGGCGGGCATTTTGGTACACCCATCAACAGGAGCTGGCCCATTTGCCGCTGGAGGCGATTTGCTGGCTGTCCGGTCGTTACCTGGTGAAATGGAGCACACACAGTGGCGCGCACTTCTGGCGACGCTGTTTACGTGAGGCCCGCGCCCGGGGTTTATCGGTGAGCGCAGGCGCCATCGGCCAGCCCTAAAAATTGCTCACCGGGTTGGATGGCTCTGTTAGGCATGATCGATTGGCGAGACCTCGCGGCGTGCCGCATGCAGGACGTCGGACATTTCCCCTGGGCTGATCCGCCGCACCACATCGGCCGGTCTGGCACTGCCCAGCCAGCCATTGGCCGACTGGAACCACACGGCCAGCGCCACAGGACCGCGCTGGGTTTGCAGGACGCTGACGATCTCGTCCAGTTCTGGTGATACCGGCAAGCCCAACTCGGCCAGGCTGAGGACGTAGCCTCTGGCCAGCAGCTCCTCACGGGTTGCGACCCTAAAAACATGCTCGGCTATGACTGGTTCACGTTCGGCCAGAAATTCCGGATCAACGGGATCCGTTGAATCGCTAAAATCGTCCCAATTTCCCATAGTCTGCTCCGTTAGAGATGTTGAAGGTCAAAATGGAGATGTTGAAGGTCAAACTTCACAGAGTCCTTACAAATTATGCCGATAAATAGGGTTATCGGCATCAGTGCAGAGCGGGAAATGGGCTGCCAGCTATTTATGGTCACAGTTACCATATTTTGGGCGTTTATGGGCCCGCCGCCTGCCCGCCGTGCGCGAGCGCCCGTCGGCCATCCGTCTGGCCCTAGGGGCGCCTTCGGCGCCCGGGGTGTTGGCATCAGCGCTTGGCGAGCTGAACCCCCTGCTCCAGCGCATCGACCCATAACGACCGGTCGGTGATTCGCCATAAATCTGGGCCAGAGGGCCCGCCCATTACGATGATATCGCCCCCCTCCTCTCTCCAGTGCTGCACATCGGCCCAGGTCAGCGAGACCTCACAGCGCCCGTCAGATCCCTCCTGACACAGCAGCAGATCAGTTTTTCCAGCGTATCGTTGCCAGCCGTGGTAGGCCAGCACCGGCAACGCGGGTGCAGCTGGTGCCGCTGGGGTCAGCGTTGGCACCGCGCCGGAGGCCTCTTGGTAGAGCGGCAGTTCGGTCCCCTGCCCCGTCTCCACCTGGGTGACGTCCGATGCGGGGCCCTTTTTGGCTGCCATCCCAGAGAACGAGACGACCATCATGGCCACGCCGCCGACTACCGCACCCAGAGGTAACAGGGTTTTTTTGATGATCGGCCACCATGGCTGGGGCTTGTGGGTGTTCTCTACTGTTGATTTATACAGTGAGAAAATCTGTTTATTGAATTTTCGCTTTTCTGGGATCGGCTTGAGCTTCGGTTGGCATGCCGCCTCGCAGTAGGACCATTCATACCAGACCGAATGCTCCTGTGCCCGAGGTCGGTAGGCATGTAGATGTCTGCCGACCAGCGCCCGGATATCTTGGTCTATCAGGCCAGGAGGCTGAGTCAACAGCAGAAAATCTATCCCCTTGTGACGGTGGGTATTGAGAGCCGCGACGCTCTCTGGCCGCTTGGAGCCACTGGGACGCGATGGCCAAAAATCCTGGCATTCGTCGACGACGATGAACGACCCCTCGGGCAGGTCCATCCATTTCAGCGGGTCGAACTCGGCCACGGCGCCTATTTCGGGGGCCAGGTCTGCGACATTGGAAAAAATCAGTCTGCTGCGGGTTTTAGCGTCATCACTGTTGCGCAGCTCGGCGAGGAGTTCGACGCACCTGAGTGTTTTACCCGAGCCAGGAGTGCCAGTAATGAGAGTGATCATCTCGTTATCTCCGACATTTTGGTCACTGTTACTTTATTTAGGCAGGAACCTAGTTGCGGCGGAGAGCGCGAGCGCCGCCGCCTGACCGGCAAATCAGGCGGAAATCGGAACATCGACGTGCATGAACCCCATCAACGCCAGCAGGTCGACGGGAATGCCGCCGAACAGGCCCTGGATCCGGGTCATGGCCAACGTGAGCAGTTCGGAGAATCCGATCATGCTGACGATCCCCACACCCAGCGCCAGCAGGGCGCGGGCGAGGATGCTGCCGATCACCGTACTGGTTAATGCAGCCCACATATCAGGCCCCTCCTGTACGCACGCGCAGCACGATGGACAAAAAAATCAGGATCGCCGTGAGGTCGGATGCTGGCACCACATAGGCGCCGATGAGCGGACAAAAATCACGCTCGTACTGGGAGAAATCGACCTTCCACTCCGGCCAGCGATCTATCGGGGTGATGGGGCCCGGCAGCGAGCAGCTGCGCGGCAGCCACCCCCATCTGTCGGGGGTGAACCACGCCCGGACATCAATGACCGATCTGTCGACATCGGTCATGTCCACATCCGGTGGCAGTTCGTTCTCACCATCCGGCTTGGTGGTGTCGGGATCCTGTTCGAGATCCTCTACACGCAGCGGTTCCCAGAGTTCGGCGGGGAGGACATCGTTGAGCGCGAGCGGCCCGATCACCTCGGGGGTCATCAGTCCTTGGGTCAGCTCGGCGGGGGTCAGCGGGGTGCTAACGGCAGGCATCTCGAGCTGTTTTTCAGGCTGAGGGCGGATGATCTCGCGCAGCCCACGTACAGAAACAGCGGGGTTGCTGGCCTCAACGTACCAAACGTCGCGCTGAGCGTCGCTGCCGACACCGTACTGGTTGAGCCAGGTCGGGTCAGGGTTCCACGGGTACGCGGGAGGCAGACGGAGAACGAGTCGAGTCGGGGCACTGCCCCACCAGTAGCAGGGGAGATACGCATAGCTATTGTGTTTTGCCCCGCCCGCATCGGCGATAGAAACGAGATTGGTCTCGCACTGCTGCCAGGCCGGCATCGCGCTGGGGCGGATGGCGACGCCATCCTGCACCTGCACCTCGGGCCAGATCTGGGTCAGGGACCCTCTCATCGCCTCAGCCAACAGCAGCGCGATCGATGCGGACGCGACCAGCCGCCCGCCGAGAATTCGCGTGGCCAGTGCACCGCCCTGGGCAGCGACAGGTCGGAGAGCGACGGCACTGCGGCGCACGTTCCCGAGGGAGTCGGTCCAGCGCACCAGGGCTGAGGCCCTGCCGTCGACGACGCGGTTGAGCGTCTCGATCGTCCCGGTGCGGCCATCGACAAACGGCACGGTCAGCGCAGCGCTGGCCGGAGCCGTCAGCGTCAGGCCGACCAGAACGGTGGCCAGCCTCAGGCGAAAATGATCCATAACGCCCCCATAAATGCAGCCAACACGATCAACCCCATGGAAAGTCCCTCTATTTATGGTCACTGTTACTTAAATAGAAAGGCCCCCGCAGGGGCCTTGTTTTGTGGCTCAGCGGCCGAGGGCCGATTTCACGACGTGCAACAATTTTACTGCGGCGGTGAGGCCAAGAATCACTGCCCCGACCCCCACGACGGCGCCGGTGCCGCCCTGCATTGCGGAGGTGGCGGCGGTGACCAGTTGCTGACCGATATCTGCTGTAGCTTCCATAAAAATTCCTCTATTTCAGTACCTTAGTGACGACCCGGACCACCCAGGCCGTTCCTCAGAGAGCGGCCGCGGAGGCCGCCAGTTCCATCCCCTGCTCAGGTGTGAGACTGAGCAAGACATTCAGCGGGCTCATCAGAGCCCCAGAATTTGCTGTTTGCTGTCCAGCATCAACGCGTATCCCGCGCCCCTTTTGCCGGTGTACGCCTGCACCCAGACCGGCAGGGACAAAATCTGGCCACGCAGCCCATCCAGCTGGCGCGGAAGGCCCGCATCAACCGAGGCCTGCGGCAGGCGGACCTCGACCAGCTCGCTGGTCTCCCCACCGTAGGCGTCAACGCTGGTGATCCGGATCCCGACAGTGTGGCGGATGAGCTGGCTGTCACCGTTGCGGAATGAGTCCTGCTTTACGCCTGCGATTTCACCGACCAGGTAGAGGCCGCTGGCCCCGATAGAATCTGCTGTTTGAGTCATCGTTTTGTCCTGTTTTTAGACCAGCCGCAGCTGGTGTTGCGTGCCCGCCCCGGTCAGGGACGGTAGATGGAATTTTTCGCGCTGCTCTGCCGTTGGCGAGGGTGCAAACGGCAGGCGCAGGCGCTCCTGGGCGGCCAGACCGGCGGCACTGTCCCAGTCGAGGTCGTCCGGGAACGACCCACCGCGCTGGAGGAATGTCGAGATCTCCTCGTCAGCGGGCATCTGGAACACCGGCGCCGGTACCGGAACGCGGGTGCGCACCGGCTGGATGCCATCGCCCACGGCCCGCAGGGTGGTCGGGTCGAATGGCTGCCAGTCCGCCGGAGTCGGTGTGAACCAGCTGGGTAGTTCGTCCAGGCGGGAGAGTTTCAGTACGCGAACCATCGGGATAACGGCCCCGGCATCGATACGGCTCTCGGCGGTGCCGTTCAGCTGCTGGAGCTGAGCGCGGGACACACCTAGCGCAACCAGGTCGCGGACGCGTTTGCAGAACGTCGATTTGGAAAAATCGGGGCTCGCTTTCAGGTCAGCCCAGCCGTACTGGAGCAGCAATTTATAAAACTGGAGGACTCCCCGGGCCTGCCGACTGGGGTAAACAGCGAAAAGTTTTGCCTCGATAGCGGTCGTGTCGTTAAGGTCCATGTCTTCCTCTCCCCCGGTCAGGGCGTCGAGCTCTGGGTGCCAGGTGTAGTCCCAGAAGGCGCCGATAAATGAGTGTTTTTTCAGAGATTTTTCGGTGTTGTGTTCGGCGTTGTAGGCCCGTTCCTGCGCAATCAGCGTTTGGAGGCGGCCATCCCAGGGGGCATCCTCGGGGGTGCAACCTAGGCGGGTAAGGTGGTCGATAACGCCCCGTTTCAGCCAGCGGGCCTCGAGACGGACCTGCCGGTCGGCCAGCGCGATAAGATCGGGGTTTTTCAGGCAGTCTAGGCGGCGTTTGGACATCACCGACGTAGGAGAGCGGCGCAGCTCGGCTTCGGCAGCTGCGACCTTTTTCATGTGCTCCGGCCCTTTGTGGTAGGCAATACCGCGATGCAGCTCGGAAGTTTCTCCGTAATAGACGGATGTTTTGTAGCCCACGGTGTCGGACGATTTGCGCTGGCCATAGGCCACACGACGGCAGCGGTCGATGATCTGCTGGGCCTGTGCGGGAGTCTCGGCATAGAGGCCGTCAGTACAGTCGACCCGTAGCACCAGTGCGCCCTCGAGGTGCAAATGCGGCCAGATGTCGGGCAGCGCCTGCTCGGCGGCGGAGAGGATGATCCAGGCAGCCTGCTCGACAGAACGGATATCGGAGATGGTATTTTGAATATGCGCGATAGTGCCCGGTGAGCACTGGATCTCAACGCCTGAGGACAGACCAATGGCGTGACGGGCCTGCACAGTGCGTACAGCCAGATAGGCCTCGCTGGAGGCGTAGGAATCCCAGTGGGAGGTGAGGTCGGTGTAACTCGCTTTTCCGGATTCGAAACGAACCTGACGAGCTTGCAGCGGGGTGCCGGTGAGTTCTGAGAACGCCGCGAAATCCAGCTGCCAGAGCCCATCATCGTGGTCGAGGATGCAATCGCGCACCCCGTCATAGGACGACGTGGCGCCGATCGCATAACGCTGGTCATACGCCAGCGGAATGAAAATTTTGAGGAAATCGACGAATACGGACACCTACAGCAGCTCCCAGCCTCACACGATAAAAAATCCCGGCTCACACCGGCTGGGTCAGGAGCCGGGCTGAACGGTGGCGCAGAAACGCGCGATTTTTTACCCCGAGGGGTGCTATAGGCCCAGGTGGGCAACATGTCCCGAGGAGGGAGCTACAACCTCGTAGTCGGCCAAGGCGAACTCGAGGAGGGCGGGATTAGACCAATCCCTGCACACATCCTACCAAACAGGATGCAAATGGAAAAGAGGGTTCAATCAAAAGTACAAAACACTGGATGAGGCCATCCAAAAACCTAAAAAGCAGAACAAATTACGGGTGTGGGTGCGGATTCTGCACAAGATTGGGACATTATAGGCGTCCCAATCAGAACATCCCCCGCAGAACCTACCGCCGACCCTACCGCCGACCCCCTACCCCACCCCTCGCCCCCTACGGGGTCGCGCTCTCTGCCGCTGGGCAGGCCGACCGGCGTGGGTGGTCGCACAGATGACCACCCGTGCGGACTGCATTTATTCAACAAACTTATATGTTCCGTTAGTCTCACGATAAACTGGTCTTTTCGTAACCTTTCCTGGGGAATTTATGAAGTCTTTAGTCTTCACAATATTGGTGATGTCACTTATATCTCCAATATTTAACTCTAACGCACCATTTTTATTTAACGCCTCATCTTTTGCGCCAAGAACAAAACGATATTCCTTCTGCCAAGAATAAGCTTTGTCCTTAATAAAAAGGCCTATTTTCCCGCTGTGTTTAGACATTCTTATATAATCAATAAGACCACACCCCCCATCCATATGTTTGTGTAAATATATGTGAGGGTTGTCATTGATGGCTTTTGTATACCTAGCGAAAAACTCTGCTGAATTATTTATTACAAGAGTATGAGACCCGAACTTCGTCATTCGTCTATCCATGTAATAAGTATCATCAACAATGTTCGAGTCTGCTATGCATGTCATACAGTACAGAAAAACATTTTTTGATGATGGAACACCTACAGATATCTTTGTGCCACGAGGGATATCAAAATCTCCAAAATCAGGAATATTCAGGCTCATTTCAATTCTATGGCCATTTTTTAAGGTGCCAGCATGAAATTGAGCATATATCGATTCAATCTCGTCACTTCTGACCTTCAAACCATCTTCACCTTTCAGGCTACTGAAGTAATCAAGGCTGTTCATGTAGAGAAGCCCTTTTTGCATCTGTAGCAGGCGTTCCAATGGTGCAACCTTCATCAAAGCCCAATATTGCTTTAACTGTGGACGGTCATTCTTGAATATATCCAAAAATTGCATGTGGCTACCTTAATATCAAATTAACTGCCTAAGGGTTGAATAGCGAAGCGAATCTAGTATCGAATCCAATTGCTCTTTTTTAATTGGAGCGTCATATCCACAAACGAGAGCTCTAACATGACATTCAAGTGCCTCAATGGCTACTCGGTCAAATGTTACAGTTACACAGTTTTGACGCAATCTAGCTCTATAGGCAGCTTGTTTTTGCGCTGGTGTTAATGCATTCCCTGTAGCGGGTCTACCACGACGGCGCGGCGTGGAGAGAGTATTTACCTCTTTGCTATCATTGCTGTCGTTCATGTATATCCCTATTTGGTAAATAGCACCCATATATTATCATGATTTATGGTAACAGTTACCAAAATTCGCGCGATCTAGGCCTCTTCTCTATTTTTTCTCACTGACGTGAGGGTTATAGAACAGTGACGCCTAGTGGTGGGTGGTGAACGCACAGAGAATACCGCGCATAACGACCATTATGTTACGGGCGCTCTGCACCCATCACGATGCCGCTGCGCGTCCCACGTGCTGTGTGCGACGCGGCCTTGCGATGCTGCGCATTATTTCGCAAGGCAGACCCTAAACATAATGCCCTGTACATTATGCGCAATGACGAATGCAGGAGGACGGAATGAAGAGAACTGAACAATGGAGCCGTTTTGATGCGGCTGACGGCTTGGCTACTGAGGCCGATATGGTTGCCTATCTGCAGGCCGCTCTTGAAGATGGTGATCCGGCGCTGCTGACTGCGGCGTTTGATGATATGGAGCGTGCTCGCGCCAACTGGAAGAACTGTTGGCTCAGTGTGACCCCAATGCCGCGTCACCAGGTGAAATGGATTGGGGTCCACTTTAAAGGCTAAGCACTCCATCTTATGGAGATGAATGGATTGGTTTTGATCCACAAGATCATCTCCTGAAGGCGATCTTGTCTCTCATCAGGCAGTTGCGCCATAAGCGCGTCTGGAGTTTGCTCAAGGTTTCCCGAACAGAGCCCTTGGCATTCATTTTCGAATCTTATGAGCAGTTTGCGGTCTGACTCTGCTCGCTGCTTAATACGTGGATTAACACTGCAACGATTTGAGTCGATTGCTGCGTAGGCATCCAGAATGGATTGTTTTAGGGTTTTCATATAAAGCCTCCAGTTTAAGATATATGAGAAGGCTTTCCATGCCACCGACCGACGCCGAATGACTTTGGCTTATGTCCTGCCATCCAGTACATACTTATACTAAAACCTTTGTCAATAGCGTTTACCTGTGACGCCGATAACCCCATTTATCGGCATCATCGTAAGAGATAACAAGGCGGTGTTTAGCCGGTTCTGCGGCACAACTCCTTCATCAATCCAGCACATGACGATGAGCCGTCACGAATGCCAGTCTCGGCCAGCTTAAGAAGATCCTCACCCAAGTCAGCAAGACCGGCCATCCGGTTCCCCTGCTGTTTGGCAATGTAGAGGTCGGCCAACTTGGCCAACTGATCCGCCAAAGCCCCCTCGCCCACAACATCTTCTCGCTCAACCAGAAAGTCAGGCGATGCCTTTTCCTGGTTGAAGTAGTCATCCCATACCCCCTCCCCTTAGTCGATATTCTGAAACCACAGATGTCCCATTTTGAGACAAGAGTCCACTATAAAGATAGTGAAGGCGATGAGTAGTCATCACCACCAGGGGGGCTTTTATAGCCCCCTTTTCTTTTTTAAAAGGCGGGAAATTTATTATTAATTGGCTGCCGATTTTTTAATAAAAAATCTAATTAAAACAAATATTTTGGGTGTTTACATCGTGTCATCCGTGTGTATTATGAGACCTGTGAGGAACCTGTATGCATGTACAGCTCACTTGTTTTAACTACTATAAGAGGCAATTAGTTATGAGTTCAAAATCAGATGACTCGATTGGAATGGCATTGGTGATATGCGGCGGGCTGGTGATCTTGGCGACATGGTGGGTTATGTCCACATTTGAAGTGCCATGGTCGGTAGCCTTGGAAGCGTTGTATAGAATGGTCATATGGGCGCTATTGGTGATCGGTGCGTTCTACCTTCAGGCACAAGATTACCCAGGGAGGATACAAGACAGCTGGCCCATTTTCCTGGGTACCTCAGTGATCGTCTTCTCCCCGATCTTAAAACACTGGGCAGGGGGACGATTTGGCGACCCGCTGTTTATTGAGCCAGCTTGGTACGGAAAGGATGGCTGGCAAATTCTGATGACCGTGGGGGTAATTGCGCTGGGGTATGCGTTGAAGTGGTGGTGGGACAATAAATGATGGGAAGGGCCGCAGCGGCCCTTTTTGCTATATGTTGATGGTCACTGCGCATAAATGCGGATTATGTTGCGGGCGCTCCGGCGTTGGGACGATGCCAGCAAGCTGTCCCACGTCCCTGCCTAGTCGCGTCCCCCTGCCCCTTCGGGATTATCGCAGGGGGAAAACCCTCAACATAATACCGCGGCCACATTATGCGCGGTTGTGAACATGGAGCAATTGAGTGTCCTGGATTGGTTCAACAACACAGGATTGGTTTGCCATGAACGAATCTTTTCCTTTCTGTTATCTCTCACTGTTGAACTTACTCATGTAGCCGATCCAGTGGTTTGTGATTGGCACTCTCGTGACGTTCGCTGTTGCCGGTGTGCAGGTATTTGGAGGTGGTGTCGATGCTGTCGTGGCCGGCATCGGCCTGCACATGGGACAAGGGTCGGCCATTGAGGTTGATGTCGTGAGTGATGCCGGTATGGCGAATGGAGTGCGGCGTCAGGTTGCGCATCTCTGCGGCATCCTGGGCAAAGCCATCCTGTTCCGCCAGCGTAGCGGCCGCCTGAATGACGGCCATCACCAGCTCGCGCAGCTGACGGATGCCGAGGTTGGCATTGAGCTCACCTTGTTCACGGCCGTGGGCTGCGGCCTTGTGGCGTACAAACAGTGGCGTCTGTTCATCGGGTACCGGCAGTGGCGAGAGACCGAGAAACGTCCGGTAGCGTTTGAGGGCCTCCAGCAAGGCATGGGAGACCGCCACGGTGCGGCGCTTGCCACCCTTGCTGCGGGGAATGTAATAACCCCAGACGCCGGTTTTCCCGTCGCGGCGAAACTGCCCCATGACGGGGGTAAAACCGGGTCTTGCCGCCACCTCGGAGATGCGCAGGTAGCAGGCATACATCAGGCTGATCAGAAAGCGGCTGCGCTCGTGCTGCTCCGGTGACTCGGTGGCCAGCCGATCGGCCGCCTGCATCACATAGGACCACTGCAGCTCGCTGAAGGCCTGGCCCTGATCATCCGGCTCCTGCTGTACGGTGCGCTTCACCCGTTGCAGCAGAAGTGCCGGGTTGCGGTCCATGTACTCTTCCTGGATCAAAAACTGGAAAAAGGCCGACAGAATGGCGAGCTTGGTCTTCATGGCTTGCTCACTGAGTCGGTACGGCAGTTCGCGGCCCAGCTCCCGTTTGCCAAGAAAGGGTCGCCACTGGGGATTGGGCAGGCGCTCTCCCCACTCCTTGTCGAGCACGAACTGCGCCACATTGCGATAGGCAATCAGGGCCGCTGGTGGTGACTGGCAATAATCGAGGTAGCGCATCATGATGCGCCGGGTCAGATCCTTTGGGCTGATGCGCATCTCGCCAAAGCACCAGTGCAAGAACGTGGTCAGCTCGCTGCGATAGGTCTTGTAGTTGTTCTCGTTGTTGCGTTGCTCCAGCAGCCAGTCGACGGCGAGCTCGTAGACGATCCCGGCATCGGGTACGTCGGTGAGGCTGAGGTTGGCCAGGTACTGATTGACCTGGGGGTTGCCCGCCTCCAGGTATGCCAAGCCATCGAACAGCGGCATGGCGGGTGGAAGTATGGTTGTGGTCATGGTCTTGCTTGAAATGGTTCTGGCTTGCGGCCTGCTCAAGGGTAATGCCGATAAATGGGGTTATCGGCATCATCGGTGGTGGGAACATGGTCAGGAAACATGGATGCAGTCACCACGTGGAATCACTGCGAACACATTCTTATCCCATTCAATGAATATGCACTTTTGTCAGAAAATTCTCGGGGTAAATAGCCTGAAAATTGACTTTTAATTCTATCTTTTTGAATAAGGAAGTGTTTGGTCGTGACGGCTCGCCCCTTTTCCCTGTCCTTCCTCACCCTGTTATCCAGACGCCTTGCTACGCAACCCGCTTGAGTGACTTGCCTTTGGGTTCGGTTGCTTCACTCTGGGTTTCCTGGCTCTCTGCCTTGTTGCTCCCCTGCCCCTTTCCACCACGCAATACGCTCTGCAGTGCATCCCGCTGTTCGGCCAGATAGAAGGCCAGGCTCTCCTGCTGTTCCGGCTCGAGTGCAATGGGAGCCGCGGCCAGCAGCGTCATCAACTCATCGGCAGTGTCCAGCAGCTTGTCATAGGCGTCAGCCTCTTTCTTGCTGGTAAAGGTCATCTTTTCCACTCCCCCACGAACCACAACATATTTGATCTCAACGGCCATAGTGGCGTCCTCCTTCTGATGGTGAACACAAGTATATGTATGGATATACAGTATTGTAAATAGCCACAGGCAGGTAGGTTTGAGCCGAGACTGACCGAGAGCGGGTTGGCCGTCACATTGATGAAAGGGTCATTTGACTTCCACGCCAAACTGGTCGGATGATTGGGTCATGACGATAACAAAGCAACTACTGATACTGCTGCTGGTTGAGGCGACGCTCCTTGGGAGCATCGCCCACCTTGCCATCGGCCTCTCTTGGGCGCCCTCCATCATGTTTGTGGTGGTAGCCCTGTTGGGGTTGCGCACCCTGGTGGTATTGCTGACCTGGGGCTTTTCCCGTTTCTATCCTGTGCCTGCCATCGGCTGGCGAGCATGGCTGCCCATGGTGGGGCGGGAGATAGTGGCCTACCTGCTGACCTTCACCTGGCTGCTGCCGTTCGAGCGCTGGTTAATGCCGCCCGACAAGTTGACCCCCTCTCCCCTGCCCCTGCTGCTGATCCACGGTTATGGCTGCAGTCGCGGTATCTGGCGGGTGCAGCGGGCACGGCTGGAGGCCGCCGGTCACACGGTGGCAACCGTCACCCTGACTCCTCCCTTTGGCCATCTCGACGACATGGTGCCGCTGTTGGCCAGGCGTATCGACGAGGTGTTGGTCGCCACCGGCGCATCGCAACTGGTACTGATCGGTCACAGCATGGGCGGACTGGTGTGCCGCGACTATCTGGCGGTGGCGGGTGGTGACAAGGTGGCGCAGCTTATCACCCTGGCCACCCCTCATCAGGGTAGCCAGCTCGCCACCCTGGGGCTGGGCGACAATGCCCGCGAGATGGAACCAGGCTCCGGCTGGTTGCAGCGCTTTGCCGCCGTGCCGCTCTGCGTACCCGGCGTCTCGGTGCGCACCAGTCACGACAACTTCGTGCTGCCCCAGTCCCGCCAGCGTCTCGATGGCATGGAGGACGTGGAGCTCGCCGCCCTCGGCCACCTCTCCTTGCTCTACTCCCGTCGCACCACGGCCCTGCTGCTGACCCTGCTCTCCCGCCCGCAGCCGCAAATGAAAAGGGCCTGATTGCTCAGGCCCTTTCCGTTTTTGCTACATCAGTTCGTTGTCATCACCACTAGAAGTGGATCCCCTTGATCAGGGTGGAGACTGCCATCTGATCCGCCGAGGCCTTGGACTCGTTGCCCTCCTTGGGGTCGGAGAAGGTGCGGAAGCTGGTGTTCATGATCACCTGGGCCACCCGCGGTGCCAGGGCATGGATCACCTGGCCGAACACCCCGAGCCGGGTGGCGAGGCGCACGTGCTTGTTGATGATGGTGTCGCACACCAGATCGGCGGCCTCTTCCGGCGTCATCATGGGCACCTGTTCATATACCTTGGTGGGCGCCACCATGGGAGTTTTCACCAGCGGCATGTTGATGATGGAGAAGTTGACCCCCTTGTCGGCAAACTCGGAGGCCGCGGTACGGACCCAGGCATCCAGCGCCGACTTGGAGGCGACGTAGGCGGAGAAGCGCGGCGCATTGGTCAGCACCCCGATGGAAGAGATGTTGATGATGTGCCCCTTCTTCTTCTCGATCATGGTGGGCAGCACCCCCATGATCACCTTGAGGGTGCCGAAGTAGTTGAGCTGCATGGTGCGCTCCAGATCGTGGAAACGGTCGAAGGAGTCCTCGATGGCGCGGCGGATGGAGCGACCGGCATTGTTGACCAGAATGTCCACGCCGCCATGCTCGGCCACGATCTGCCGGGTGATCGCCTCCCCCTGCGCCAGATCGGCAAGATCACCTTGATAGACCTGCAGGGTCAAGCCCAGTTCGGCAAACTCGGCCTGGGTTTCGGCAATCTTGTGCTCGTCCCGGGCGATGGTCAGCACCCTGGCCCCCGCCTCTGCCAGCTTCTTCGCGGTGGCCTTGCCGATGCCGGAGGTGGCACCAGTGATCAGCACCACCTTGCCCTCGACCCGGCCGCGCAGGGTGCGGTCGATGAACAGATCCGGGTCGAGATGACGCTCCCAGTAGTCCCACAGGCGCCAGGCATAGCTGTGCAGCGGCGGCACTTCGATGCCGGTCCCCTTCAGCACCCGCTGGGCCTCGCGGTTGTCAAAACGGGTCGGATAGTTGATGAGCCGGAAGATGTCCTTGGGCAGCCCCAGATCGGCAATCGCCGCATCGCGAATGCGCCGCACCGGGGTCAGCGCCATCAGCATGGTCATCAGATGGCGGGGAATGAAGCTGAAGAGGGCGGCATTGATGCGAATGGCCGGCTCGGGGGCATGGGCCGCCCGGGAGAAGGTGCTCAGCATGTCGCCGACCCGCATGGGGTGCGAATCGGTCAGGTGGAACGCCTTGTTGTCCTCCCCTTCCAGGTGGGCGATGTGATCGATGGCATCCACCACGAAGTTGACCGGCACCAGGTTGATGCGCCCCCCTTCGACCCCGATGGCGGGCATCCAGGGTGGCAGCATGCGGCGCAGCTTCTGGATGGTCTTGAAGAAGTAATAGGGGCCGTCCACCTTGTCCATCTCGCCGGTATTGGCGTCGCCGACCACGATGCCGGGTCGGTAGATGCGCCAAGGGATGGTGCTCTCCTTGCGCACTATCCCTTCGGCCTCGTGCTTGGTCTGGAAATAGGGCATGTCGAGGTGTTCGGCCTCATCGAACATGTCTTCCCGGAACAGGCCGTCAAACAGGCCGGCCACCGCGATGGAGCTGCAGTGATGGAAGCAGCGCACCTTGAGCCGCTCTGCCAGTTGCAGGGCCTGACGGGTGCCCTCGGCATTGACCTGCTGCTGAATGCCCGCCTTGGCGTTGAGATCATAGATGGCAGCGAGATGCAGAAAGTGATCGACCTTGCCGATGAGGGGTTCCAGTTCGCCGTTGCCGACGCCGAGCAAGGGGTGGGTCATGTCGCCCACCACGGCAATGGCGCGATCCTCACCAACGCCCCAGTAGGCCAGCAGGTCGGGTACCCGCTCGAGATGGGCTGCCCGCATCAGGAAATGCACCCGGCTATTTGGACGCTGCAGCAATTTTTTAATCAGCCGGCGGCCGATGAAGCCGCTGCCACCTGTGATGAAATAATCCATGGTATTTATATCCCTTACTGATTGGGCTGTTAGTTGCTGTTAGATATATCACGCTTTTACTGAAAATATTCATTCGAATATCATTCTTCGTGACCCAGTCCAAAATTACCAGGGTTGCCTGTTCCGTTATTAGGTAGAACCCTCTATTTTTTCTCCCTAGACTGAGGATGAAAGTTAAGTAATGCCACAACGAATATACCAAGGTTGTTGTCATTACCATCATCTATATCACGAGTAAGGAGACTGTCATGGCCAAAAAATTGAAAGCACTGGCAAGTTCGGTGACCGACAACCACCTCACTTCCACCATCAAAGAGTCCACCCAGCAGATCTGGCTGGCTGGCCTGGGTGCCTATGCCAAGGCGCAAGAGGAAGGCGGCAAGATCTTTGAAGCCCTGGTTCAGGAAGGGGAAGCCCTGCAAACCCGTACCCGTCAGAGCGCCGATGAGAAGATCGCGGCCATGACCGACAAGACCGCCGGTACTTGGGGCCGTCTGGAGCAGGTATTCGAGGATCGCGTGGCCCGTGCCGTCGCCAGCCTCGGCATCCCGACCCGCAAGGACATCGACAAGCTCTCCAAACGGATGGCCGAGCTGACCGAAGTGGTGCAGCAGCTGATCGATGCCCAGGACGACACTACCCCGGTTGACGAGGCCAAACCTGCTGCCGCAGCGGCCAAGAAGCCGGTTGTCGCCAAGAAGCCGCCGGTCAAGAAAGCCGCCGCCGCACCCGCTCCCGTCGCCAAGGTGAAGGAAGAGGTCAAGGAGCTGGCAACGGAAGTAGAGAACGTGGCCAAGGAGATCAAGGAGAAGGGTGAAACCGCACTCTTCTGATCCCGACCGGCTTGTTCTGACTGATGATCCACCGGCCCATGCCCTCTGCTGGGCCGGTTTTGCGTGATAAGGGAGGCAAATCATGAGCACGATTGCGGTTGCCCTCGCCGGGGGGGGACCTCTGGGGGGGATCTACGAGATCGGTGCCTGCGCCGCCCTGGCCGACAGCATCAAGGGAGTGCGTTTCGAGCAGGCTGACATCTATGTGGGGGTGAGTTCGGGGGCGGTGATCGCCTCGGCGCTGGCCAACGGCATCTCCCCCGACAAGCTGGTGCGGATCCTGCTGAGCGACGACAGTGGCGAGTTCTTCGACCCCTCTACCCTGCTGCGCCCCGCCTTCGGGGAGTATTTTGAACGGCTCACCTCGCTGCCGCCGCTGGCGCTGGCGTGTCTGGCCGACTACCTCTCCTCCCCCTGGAACAAGAGCCTGCTCGGCTCGCTGCAGGGGCTGTCCAAGGCGATCCCCACCGGCATGTTCGACAGCCGCGGGGTGGATCGGATCCTGACCCAGTTCTTCTCGCGCCCAGGTCGCAGCAACGATTTTCGCGAGCTGACCAGCCGGCTGTTCGTCATCGCCACCGAACTCGACACCGGTCGGGCGGTGGCCTTCGGCAGCCCAGGGCTCGACCAGGTGCCCATCTCCGCCGCGGTGCAGGCCTCCGCCGCCTTGCCCGGTCTGTTCCCGCCCTCCCTCATCGATGGTCGCTACTACGTGGACGGCGCGCTCATCAAGACGCTGCACGCCTCGGTGGCGCTGCAGGAGGGGGCCGATCTGGTGTTCTGCATCAACCCGCTGGTGCCCTTTGATGCGGGTCTGGCCAGCGAGCGTCCCGCCAAGCTGGTGGATAGCGGTCTGCCGGTGGTACTGGCCCAGACGTTTCGCGCCATCATCCACTCGCGCATGCACGTGGGGATGGATCGCTACAAGCACCAGTACCCAGAGGCGGATGCCCTGCTGTTCGAACCCTCCCCGGCCGATGGCGAGATGTTCTTCACCAATGTGTTCAGTTATCGGGACCGGCGCCATCTGTGCGAGCACGCCTTCCAGCATACCCGCCGGGATCTGTGGCAGCGGCGGGCCGAGCTTGGTCCCATCCTCGCCAGACACGGGCTGGAGCTGGATCTTGACGCGCTGGCCGATGAGCAGCGCTCCCTGCTGACCCCGGGCATCGGTGCGGTGGCGGCGCTGGATGCCTCACTGACCCAGTTGCAGCACTGGCTGACCCGTCGCTATGGCGACAAGGGCCGGCGTCAACCGAAGGAGTAGCATGGATCGCAAACCCAAGCGGCGTACCAGGGATCGCATCCTGGCCACCGCCCTAGCCCAGTTCAACCTGCTGGGCGAGCCGACCGTCACCACCACCGCCATCGCGGCCGAGCTGGAGATGAGCCCGGGCAACCTCTATTACCACTTTCACAACAAGGAGGAGATAGTCAACGCCCTGTTCGGCGAGTTCGAACAGGAGATGGCCCACCTGCTCGACACCATTACCCCGCCGTTGAACGAGGCGGAGGACATCTGGTTCTTCTTGCACCTGATGTTCGAACTCATCTGGAAGTACCGCTTTTTCTATTACGACATCAGCACCCTGATGAACGGCAACCACAAGGTGGAGCAGCGCTTTTCGGCCCTGCTGCGGCGCAAGGAACTCACCGCCGCCGCCATCTGTCACCACCTCTGGCGCAGCGGTCTGCTAGAAGGCGACGAAGCGCAGGTGACGGCGCTGGCCGCCAACATTGCACTGGTGGGGACCTTCTGGATCTCTTATCAGCGAGCGCTGCATCCGCGGGCCGATGCCGACATCGCCCTCGGCGTTTTTCAGGTGATGGAACTGGTGGCCCCCAGGCTGCGAGCCGATGCCCGCGCCGCGCTCGATGCCATCGCCAGCCATTATCGTCCCGCCACCGTGGCGGGTTGACCGAACCGTGTTTTTTGATTGTGTTTTTAACAGGGAGAATCATATGACCACTTCACAGCCCAACTTCGATTTCACCCCCTTCCCCTGGCCGGAGGCCACCTATGACTATGCCGGGGAGCGCCTTGAGCAGCACTGGGAGCGGCTGCACCAGGGGGATGCCGAGCCCTGGCCCGAAGATGAACAGGTACAGGAGGCCTGGCGCGCCTATCACGCCGGTGATTTCGCCCGGGCCGTCAGCCTGGGGCTGGCCGCCGGCGAGGATGGCCTCAACGTGGCGAACAAGGCGCTGGTGATCCACGCCAGCTACCTGCTGGATGACAAATATGCCAAGCGCGAAGCGTTCGAGCTGGCCGCCAGCAACGCCGAGAAGCTGCAAAAACGTCAGCCAGACAACGTCAACGCCTGGTACTTCCACGCCCTGGCGCTGGGTCGCTACAGCCAGGTGATCTCGGTCTCCAAGGCACTCTCCATCGGCATAGGTGACAAGATCAAGAGCAGCCTGGAGCAGGCGCTGGCGCTGGAGCCTGACCACGGGGAGGCCCATATCGCCTTCGGTGCCTGGCATGCGGAGATCATCGACAAGCTGGGCGCCATGATCGGCGGTATCACCTACGGCGCCAAGAAGGATGAGTCCGAGCGTCACTTCAAGGCGGCGCTGGCCATCATCCCCCACTCAGCCATCGCCCGCATGGAGTACGCCAACGCCATGGTGATGATGCACGGCAAGAGCAAGATGGCGGCGGCCGAGGCACTCTACGGCGAGGCTGCCGAGTGCGAGCCGCTGGATGCCATGGAGCGGCTCGATGTGGAAGCCGCCCGTGAGGAGCTGGAGGAGGAGTAATTCGCCAGACTCATAAAACAAGAGGCCAACCCCCGGGTTGGCCTCTTGCGTTTGAAGCGCGGCGGATCAGCCGTGCAGCAGCTGATCCAGCATGGCGGGGTCGCAGAGCAGATCCGGCTCCATCAGCACCAGCAGCAGCAACTGCTCAAACTCCACCGCGAAGCGCTCGACGATGAGATCCGGGTCCGGCACCCGCTTCTTGTCGGTGATCAGGCCCACCTGCACCTTGTTGTCATAGGAGAGGATGGAGACGCCGACCGCGATATCGCCGGCCTGGGGCACCCAGAACAGCGGCTGGCGCAACCTGGCGCCGGCCAGATAGAGGGTCTGCTGCGGGCCAGGCACGTTGGTGATGACGGCGCTGGCCTTGGCGGAGAGGATGTCGATGGCCTGTTGCTGCACCGCCTTGGGGGCCATGCCCATCACTTCCAGCAGGTTGAGCACCACCGCCGGCTGCAGGGAAGATTTGAGCGCCTGCATCCGATCCCGCACCGCATAGAGGCGTTGCAGCGGATGTTCGATGTTGAGGGGCAGATCCAGGGCCACCAGCCCGAAGCGGTTGCCAAGGGCCCCCTTGTCGTCCGGAGCGCGCATGTTGACCGGCACCAGTGCCCGGATGTCGACGTCGGCCTCGTCGCCCTTCTCCAGCAGATAGTGGCGAAAGGCCCCGGCGGTGGCGGCGATCAGCAGGTCGTTGACCGAGCAGCCGAGCACCCGCCCCACCGCCTTCACGTCCGGCAGCGGGATCTGTTCTGACCAGGCTACCCGCTTGGTGCAGCCGGTCTCTCCCCTGAGCCGGGTATCGGCATCATCGGAGAGGGTGGCGATGGTGTAGAGCTCGGCGGTCACGTCCCGGCTGGTCTTGAGGTAGTCCATCGCCTTGGTGGGGTGGGTCAGCACCTCGACGTATTTGGACCAGAGGGTGCCGGTCAGCTTGAGGCCGGCCCGCAGCAGGCGACTGCCCTGCTGATCGTGCTCTTCGTCGCCGTCGTCGTTGGCCACCGGCTCGGGCTGCGGTCTGGGAGCGGCAACCGGGCTCTCGTCCATCATGGTGAGCATGGCCCGCACCAGGGAGAAGCCGTCCCCCATGGCGTGATGAAAGCGCACCACCAGCGCCTGGCCGCCGAGGGAGGTGTCTACCAGGTGCATCTCCCAGAGCGGACGCTGATGGTTGAGGGGGGTGGAGGCAAAGTCGGCCACCAGCCGCTCCAGCTCGGCCTTGCCGGCCTTGCCCGGCAGGATCACCCGCTTGAGATGCAGGTCGAGATCGAAATCGGGGTCGGTACGCCAGTAGTACTCTCCCCCTTCCAGGCAGGCTTTCTGCGCGAAGCGCGGCTGTACCCGTACGGTGTGCAGCAGGCTCTCGCGCAATCTGGTTTCATCCAGCTGACCGTCGAACATCAGCACGCCGACGATCTGCATCAAGTTATTGGGCCTGTCCATCCGCAGCCAGGCGGTATCGACACAGGAGATGAGTTCACACACAGACATGTATTATCCCTATCGTTTCGCATTATTTGTGCCACATTCCGTTCTGGACGTCGGCGACCAGATAGGAAGCAACAAACAATGTTTTCTTATGTTGGTGAAACTGCACGGCGATTAATTCACGCCAGCCATCCATGACAAAAGCAGAGGCTCTTGTTGCCCCGTAAAATTTAAAAATAAGACTTGTGATATGCCGCCTGAATAATAATCTCCAGGTCGACTGTTTCGCCAAAAGAATATAAGGCGCGCTATTTCACCATTATTTATTGCGCTGGATCAGTCTTTATTGGATTGGTTATCGCCGCGCGGGACAAGGCAGGCGCT
Organism: Aeromonas dhakensis; assembly: GCF_002285935.1. Classification (NCBI taxonomy): domain Bacteria; kingdom Pseudomonadati; phylum Pseudomonadota; class Gammaproteobacteria; order Aeromonadales; family Aeromonadaceae; genus Aeromonas; species Aeromonas dhakensis. Next base: position 3,246,848 of record NZ_CP023141.1, on the reverse strand, counting down.
GATCGACATATTCGAGGATCTCCTGCTCCAGGACGCTGCGTACCGGTAACAGCATCAAGCCGAGGCGCACTTCCAGCGACAGGGTATCCTCGGTGAGGCAGAGGGAGCCATTGACCCCTGCGCCGCGAAACAGCAAGCGGGTCTCCTCCTCGTCTTCCCACTCGCAGTCGAGTTCGTACTCTTCGCTCATGTCCTGGGCGATGGCTTCGGCGGCGAGCCGAGCGCCGGCGAGGCCGAGCGGGTGTTGACGGCTGACCTGGATGGTCGATAGGTTGCTGCCGGCAAGGGGATCGTATAGAAACATGCTAACTCTCTGAGCGGTGACGACATTTACTGATATTAAACACATGAATCAAACAAGTGAAAGTGATTTGCAACATATTTGGGACTCACTTAACAAAGGCTGTCGAGTAAAAGCTCCATCGATTCCGCCTGGGTTGCCGCCGCGTTACACTGGGCTGGCGGCTCGTGACGAGTAACTCCCGCCCCTCGCCGGCCGCCCGTTTTATCCGTCACAGGCCATGGGATACACCAGAGAACACAGGTCAAGAGAGCAGCAGATGACCCAAGAGAAACAACCATCCGATGACCACCACATGGATGAAGAAAGCACCCTGGGGCGACTCTACCGTCAGCTCAACCAGGTGGCCGCCTTGCGCGAGCAGATGCGCACCCACCCGCAGGATCAGCAAGACAGGGACGCACTGCGCCAATGGCAGGCCGATCGGCTGGGGCGCACTCACCGCGATCTGCTGGAGAGCAAGCGCTACGGCCCGGCTGCGCAGTTTTTCCTGACCGACCTCTACGGGCCGGGGGATTGTGCCCGCCGCGATGCGGACGTGATGCGGGTGATGCCGACTGCCGAGCGACTGTTGCCGGAGTCCGGCCTCAAGGTGCTGGCGCAGGCCATTGAACTCGACGCCCTCTCCGAGGAGCTCGATTACCTGATGGTGGTGGCGCTGCGTCGTAGCGGCAGCATGGCGCGACTGAACGCCAGGGGTTATGCCCTCGCCTATCAGGAGGTGGGTGAAGAAGCGCGCCGCCGTCATCAGTTGCAACTGGTCAACGAGCTGGGGATGACCCTGGACCGGCTGGCCAGAAAACCGCTGCTCGGGGCAACCTTGAAGCTGATATCGGGGCCGGCCCATCTGGCGGGGTTGGGCGAGCTCTTCTCCTTTGTCGAGCGGGGTTACCGGGTCTGTCACCACATGGGGCGGGCCAGCGAGTTTCTCGAGGCCATCGCCAGCCGCGAGACGGCGATCATGCAGGCGTTGCTGACGGGTGATGACACAGTGCTGGATTGACCCTGGGAGTCATGCAGGCACACATGCAGTCAAACATGACAAAGCGGGCCGAGTGGCCCGCTTTCGTTTGTTGATGTGTGCCGATGGATAGCGGTCAGATCACCAGCAGATCCATGAAGGCGTGCACCGGAGTGGCGGCCAGTTGCTTGCCATCCTGGCAGAGGGCCAGGATCGCCTCGGCCCGTCTGGCCGGGAAGCGGGTGGCCAGGTTGTGGCGGAACTTCTCTACCAGCAGCGGGATCCCCTCCTCGCGGCGGCGACGATGGCCGACCGGGTACTCCACCTCCACCTTGGCGGTGTGGGTGCCGTCCTTGAAGAAGACCTGGATGGCGTTGGCAATGGATCGCTTGTCCGCTTCCAGATACTCGCGGCTGTAACGCTTGTCCTCCTGCACCACCATCTTGGCGCGCAGCCCATCGATGCGGGGATCGGCGGCCACGGCGTCCTCGTAATCCTCGGCGATGAGGCGCCCGAAGATGAGCGGCACCGCCACCATGTACTGCAGGCAGTGATCCCGGTCGGCCGGGTTGTTGAGGGCGCCCACCTTGCTGATGATGCGAATGGCCGACTCATGGGTGGTGAGCTCGATGCGGTCGATCTCGTCCAGCCGCCCCTTCACCTGCTCGTGCAGCTTCATGGCACACTCCACCGCCGTCTGGGCGTGGAACTCGGCAGGGTAAGAGATCTTGAACAGCACGTTCTCCATCACATAGCTGCCGTAGCTCTGATGCAGGGCGAACTGGTTGCCCTTGAACAGCACGTCGTAGAAGCCCCACTTGGGGGCCGTCAGAGCGCCGGGATAGCCCATCTCGCCGCTCATGGTGATAAGGGCGAGGCGCACTGCGCGGGAGGTGGCATCCCCCGCCGCCCAGCTCTTGCGCGAACCGGCATTGGGGGCATGACGGTAGGTACGCAGGCTCTGGCCATCGACCCAGGCCTGGGAGACCGCATCGATCACCTGATCGCGGGTCCCCCCCAGCATGTGGGTCACCACGGCGGTACTGGCAACCTTCACCAGCACCACGTGATCGAGACCGACCCGGTTGAAGGAGTTCTCCAGCGCCAGTACCCCCTGGATCTCGTGGGCCTTCACCATGGCCGTCAACACATCGCTCATGGTGAGCGGCGCCTTGCCTTCTGCCACCCGGGTACGGGAGAGCCAGTCGGCGGTGGCGAGGATCCCCCCCAGGTTGTCGGAGGGGTGACCCCACTCGGCGGCCAGCCAGGTGTCGTTGTAATCGAGCCAGCGGATGATGGCGCCGATATCCCAGGCGGCCTTGACCGGGTCGAGGCAAAGCTGGGTACCTGGTACCCGGGCACCATGGGGTACCAGGGTACCGGGCACGATGGGACCAAGGTGTTTGGTGCACTCGGGAAAACGCAGGGCCAAGAGGCCACAGCCCAGGGTATCCATCAGGCAGTAACGGGCGGTATCGAGGGCGGCCTGGCTGGTAATGGGGTGATTGCAGACGTAATCGGCAATATCGACCAGCACCTGATCGGGGTCTGGTCTGTGGTTGACGTCGACGTTGGCGGACATCGTGATTTCCTTATCGTTGTAGTGAATGAAACGGGGTGATGAAACGGCGCCCTGCCCGCCCGCCTGCGCACATCGACCCCGCTGTTGCCGGGGTCGGGTGACGCAATGGGGTGACAGGGCCGCCCATGGTTATCGCTGCTGCAGCGAGACGAAATGCCGGGGCGCCGGGCCGACGTAATCGGCGCTCGGGCGGATGATCCGGTTGTGTTCGCGCTGCTCCATCACGTGGGCGCACCAGCCGGTGACCCGCGAGCAGACGAAGATGGGAGTGAACAGCTTGGTCGGGATCCCCATGTAGTGATAGGCGCTGGCGTGGAAGAAGTCGGCGTTGGGGAAGAGCTCTTTCTCCTCCCACATCACTTTCTCCGCCTCGCAGGAGACGCGATAGAGCCGGTCATCGCCCACCGCCTTGGCCAGCTTGGCCGACCAGTTCTTGATGATGACGTTGCGCGGATCCGAGGTGCGATAGACGGCGTGGCCAAAGCCCATGATCTTCTCCTTGGCTGCCAGCTTGGCCTGCAGCTCGCGCCGCGCCTGGGCCTCATCCTGCCAGGGTTCGATCATCGCCATGGCCGCTTCGTTGGCGCCGCCGTGCAGCGGGCCGCGCAGGGTGCCGATGGCCGCGGTGACGCAGGAGAACATGTCGGAGAGCGTCGAGGCGCAGACCCGCGCCGCAAAGGTGGAGGCGTTGAACTCATGCTCGGCGTAGAGAATGAGGGAGACGTGCATCACCCGGCGCTCCAGCTCGCTCGGCGCCTTCTGGTGCAGCAGCGCCAGGAAGTGGCCGCCGATGCACTCCTCGTCGGTGTCGAGGGCGATGCGCACCCCGTCGTGGCTGAACTTGTACCAGTAAAGGAGAATGCCCGGGAAGGCGGCCAGCAGCCGATCCGCCACCTCATGCTCATGCTCGAAGCCGCCCTCCGGCTCCAGATCGCCGAGCATGGAGCAGCCGGTGCGCAGCACATCCATGGGATGGGCGTCGGCAGGAATGCGCTCGAGCACTTCCAGCAAGGCGGCAGGCAGGGTGCGCAGGCTGCGCAGGGTTCGCTTGTAATCCTCGAGCTGCTGCTCGTCCGGCAGCTCGCCCTTGAGCAGCAGGTAGGCGACCTCTTCGAACTGGGCGCCATCGGCCAGCTCCTGGATGTCATAGCCGCGATAGGTGAGCCCGGTGCCGCTCTTGCCCACGGTGCAGATGCTGGTCTCCCCCGCGCTTTGGCCACGCAGGCCGGCGCCACCCAACGGTTTTTGCTGTCCCATTTTTCCTCCTAGTCCCTGGATGTAAACAGACGGTCCAGCGTCTGCTCGTAGTGGTGATAACCGAGGAAGTCGTAGAGCGACTCCCGGGTCTGCATGGTGTCGACGACGGCCCGCTGATGGCCATCCTGGCGAATGTGTTGATAGACGTTGAGGGCCGCCTGGTTGGCTGCCCGGCTGGCACTCAAGGGATAGAGCACCATGTCGACGCCGTGGGCGGCGAGCGCCTCCTTGTCGAACAGCTCGGTTTTGCCGAACTCGGTCATGTTGGCAAGAATTGGCACCCCAGCCGCCTGCTTGAACAGGTCATACTGGCCGAGCTCGGTCACCGCCTCGGCAAAGATCATGTCTGCCCCGGCGGCCACATAGGCGGCGGCGCGCTCCAGCGCCGGGCCAATCCCCTCCACCGCCAGTGCGTCGGTACGGGCCATGATGACGAACTCGTCGTTCTCGCGGGCATCCACCGCCGCCTTGATGCGATCACACATCTCCTCCTGCGAGACCACCGCCTTGTTGGGTCGGTGGCCACAGCGCTTCTGGGCGACCTGATCTTCCATGTGCACGGCCGCTACCCCGGCTCGCTCGAAGGCGCGTACGGTGCGGGCGATGTTGAAGGCCCCACCCCAGCCGGTGTCGATGTCGACCAAAAGCGGCACACGGGTCGCCGCCGTGATGCGTTCGGCGTCGGTCAAGACGTCGTTCAGGCTGGTCATGCCAAGATCCGGCAGGCCATAGGAGGCGTTGGCCACGCCGGCGCCTGAGAGGTAAATGGCCTGAAAGCCGCTGCGCTCCGCCATCAGCGCCATGTAGGCATTGATGGTGCCGACGATCTGCAGGGGGCGTTCATTGGCGAGGGCAGTGCGAAAGCGCAGACCTGCCGAGGGGGTAAGGCTGGACATCATGACTCCTTTCACTTGTCTGGTTTGACTATCTAATATCACGTTTACGTTAACGTCAATCATACTTTCGTGGCAGACCCCTGCCAGGCAAGACAGGACGCGGCTTTTAGGGTAAATTTCACCAATTCCTTCAACAGGTTGAATCGTAATGTCGGATCCCAATCCCGTGATCGTCTGCCCGGCTTGCGACTTGCTGATCGAACGCAAGTTATTGCCGCTGAGGCGCCACGCCCACTGCCCCCGCTGTCATCAGCATCTGTACGGGCGCTACGCATTTCGCCCCTCCCAGCTGATGGCGCTGACCATCACCGGTTTCCTGTTGCTCCCGTCCGCCTTCTTCGAGCCGCTGATCTACCTGCGCCTGGCCGGTGTCAATTCGGACGCCAACCTGCTCAAGGGGATCCTGGTGCTGCTGCTCGAACACGAGATCTGGGTGGCGGGGCTGGTGTTCTGGTGTGCCGTACTGGCGCCGGTGGGCTTGCTGCTCGGGATCTTTGCGTTGGCCTCGGGCCTTGCCAAACGCTGGCACATACTGGCGCCGACCCTGAAGTCGGTGGAGGTGTTTCGCCACTGGGCCATGCTGGAGGTCTACATCGTCAGCCTGCTGGTCGCCCTGTTCAAGCTGGTCGACATCGCCGATGTGCGTCTCGGCGGCGGCCTGCTCAGCCTGGGGATCCTGATGCTGCTCAACCTGACGTTGCTGATCCTGTTTGACCCCGCCCCCTATTGGGAGCGGGTACCGCTGGAGGAGCCGGACCATGTCCCAGACCAGCGCCCGTGAACTGGGGCTCTGCCGCTGCCACACCTGCGGCCTGCTGGTGCGCTATCAGGCGGGTAGCGTCTGCCCCCGCTGCCACAGCCGGCTGCAAGTGCGCATTCCCCACTCCCTGGCCTGGTCCTGGGGCTTGCTGGCGCTGGCCAGCTTCATGCTGCTGCCCGCCAACCTGCTGCCCATCACCCACTTCTACAACAAGGGATTGTTGCAGTCCGACACCATCTTCAGCGGTATCATGATGCTCTATCGCAGCAAGATGTCGGGGATTGCCACCATAGTCCTCACCGCCAGCATCATAGTGCCGGTGGGCAAGATCCTGGGGCTGGGCTGGATTTGCTGGCAACTGCAGCGCAGCAAGCCGGTGCGGCGCAAACGCCAGCTCATCATGTATCGCATCATCGACTTCATCGGCCGCTGGTCCATGCTGGACTTGTTCGTCATCTCGCTGATGGTGGCCCTGGTGGATCGCGGGGTGCTGCTCAACGTGCGGGCCGGCCCCGGCGCCACCGCCTTTGCCGGTGTGGTGGTGCTGACCATGATGTCGGCCCGCATGCTGGACACGCGCCTGCTGTGGGACAAGGCGGCCCGTTAGGGCGCGGCAGTGTTAACCTGTTTTCTTCTATCTGAATGCTGTTTATCTCAGCCAATTAAGGAGTCGGTATGATCGGGGCTGAACCCGTCATTGAGAAGCGTCGCTGGTTGTCACCCGTCTGGTTGCTGCCCTTTATCGCCCTGTTGCTGGCGGGGGGCTTCATCTACCAGCAGTTTGTCAGCAGCGGCCAGCTTATTCGCATCAATTTCGCCCAGGGCAACGGCATCTTGCCGGGCAAGACCCAGGTGCGCTACCAGGGGGTCGCCATCGGGGTGGTGCAGGAGCTGGCGCTGGCCGAGGATGGCCGCAAGATAGCTGTGCTGGCCAAGATTGACAGCCGGGCCCGCCCGCTCATCCGCAAAGGCTCGGACTTCTGGCTGGTGAGCCCCAAGGCGTCGCTCACCGAGATCTCCGGTCTCGATACCTTGGTCTCCGGCAACTACATCAACCTGCAGCCCGGGCGGGACAACAACCCGCTGCAGGAGGAGTTCGACGCGCTGGACGGCCCTCCCCCCGGTTATCAGGCCCAGGGGCGGATGCTGCACCTGACCGCCGATTCACTCGGCTCGGTCGGCATCGGCGCCAAGCTCTATTTTCGCGGCATCGAGGTGGGCAGCGTCATCAACACCCGCCTTGGCGAAGAGAACCAGAACGTGATCCTGGATCTGGTGATCGAGCCGCGTTTTGAACACCTCATCAAGGCCGACACCCGCTTCTGGAACATCAGCGGTATCAAGGGCTCCTTCAGCCTGGCCGGGGTCAATGTGGAGGCCGGCAGCCTCACCTCCATCCTGAGCGGCGGCATCGCCTTCGACTCTCCCAAGGACTCCCCGGAGCCGGAGAAAGGCCAGGTCTTCACCCTCTACAAAGGGCTGGCCGAGGCGGCCCGCGGCGAGCGAATTGACATCCAGGCGGGGGATCTGCCCATCAAGGAGGGGATGCCCATCCTGTTTGAAGGCATCGAGATCGGCCGCATCGACCCCATTCGCCTCACCGACAAGGGCCGGGTGGTGAGCGCACTGATCAACCCGGAGCAGGCATTTCGGATCACCGGCAACAGTCGTCTGGTGTGGGAGAGCGTCTCCCTCGGCGCCGGCGGCATCAAGCATGCAGATCGCCTGCTGGCGGGCCCGGCCATTCGCCTCGACTATGTGGCGGGCGAGCGGGTCAAGGCCATGACCCTGAGCAGCAAGGAGCAACCGGGCGGCATCAAGCTGGTGCTGCAGGCCGATGATCTGGCCGGCCTCAACGAAGGGGCGCCGCTCTGGTACAAGGGCTTGCAGGTGGGCCAGATCAGCCAGCTCACCCTGGATGGCGGTGGCAACGCCAGCGTGGCTCTGGTCGTGCAGAGCCAGTATCAGCATCTGCTCAACCGGGCCCGTTTCTATCGGGCGGCGCCGCTGCAGATCGATGCCGACTTGAGCGGCATCAAGGTGGAAACCAGCCCGGCCAGCGCCTGGATTGGCGGTGGCATCAAGCTGGTGCAGGCCCTTTCTGGCGAGCGGGTCAACCGGCTCTATCCCAGCCAGGAGCTGGCCCTGCTCGGCACCCGCGATGCCAAACCCCGTCGCTGGATGTTGAAGGCTGAACAAGCCGATGGCATCGGTATCGGCTCCCCGGTGCTCTATCTGGGGCTCGAGGCCGGCAAGGTCAATGCGCTGCGCGCCGCCAAGGAGGGGGTGGAGATCGAACTCGAGATCGCCGGTGTCTATGCCCCCTTGCTCGAGCAGCAGCCGCAATTCTGGAAAAAACCGGCGCTGGATACCCGGGTGCGGGTGGATGGCGTGCAGGTCAAGGTAGGGAATCTCGCCACCCTGCTGCGCGGCGCCATCGAATTCGATCGGCTCGGTACAGGCCGCAGCAGTCATCAGCTGTTTGACAGCAAGGAGCAGGCCAAGGCCAAGGTACGGACCCTCTCCCTGGTGGCCGACAACAACCCGGGGCTCGGGGTCGGCAGCCCGATCCGCTACCGCGGGGTCGACATCGGCAAGATTGAACAGATTGAGCTGGAGCCGACCCTGGGCCAGGTGATCTTCAAGGCCGAGCTGGATGGCCAGTATGCCGCGCGCTTCCTGCAGTCTGGTGCCCGCTTTACCCTGGTGCAGGCCAAGCTGGGGCTGGGCGGCGTGGCCCACCTCGATACCCTGATCAAGGGCGCCTTTGTGGAGGCGCAGCCAGGCCAAGGGGCGGGCAAGGAGCGCTTCCCCCTCAGCCAGAGCGGCCCGGCCGGCCTGACGCTCACCCTCAAGAGCGCGTCGGTCAACGGTTTGAGCGTCGGCAGTCCATTGCTGTTTCGCAAGATGGTGGTGGGCAGCGTGACCAAGGTGGCGCTGGCCCGCGATGGCAGCGAGGTGCTGATCGACGTCAACGTGGAGCAGGAGTACGCCCATCTGGTGCGGGCCAACACCCGCTTCTGGAACGTCTCCGGGGTCAAGGCGGATATCGGCCTGACCGGTGGCACCATAGAGGTGGAGACGGTGCAGAGCCTGCTCGCCGGCGGCATCGCCTTCAACACTCCGGAGAAAGAGATGGGGCCGACCGTCAAGGCCGGCCACCGCTACCCGCTGCATGCCAAGGCCGAGAAAGAGTGGCAGGAGTGGAGCCCCCGCATCCAGCCCTGATCGCTCCCCTCACTCACGCTCACTCAAGCCCGGCACTGTGCCGGGCTTGTTTTTAGCCGCTGCGCTTTCAGAATATTCCTGCCCTTGTGATAAGATGTCGCCCCTCATTTTCGGTCAACGAGACGGCTCCGTGCACGACAACACCTATCTTCCCGATCACTTCTTGCGCCATATCGCAGCCATCATGCCGGCGCACCTCTCCATGGATGAGTTCGTGGCCAGTTGTCGACGACCGCTGCGGCGCAGCATCCGGGTCAATACCTTGAAGATATCGGTGGCGGCGTTTGTGGCGCGGATGCAACCGCTCGGTTGGCAGCTTGATCCCGTGCCCTGGTGCGACACCGGCTTCTGGCTCAGTCGCGAAGACGAGAGCGTGCCCCTTGGCAACACCGCCGAGCATTTAAGCGGCCTCTTCTACATTCAGGAGGCGAGTTCCATGCTGCCGGTCACCGCCCTGTTTGCCTGCGAGCAGACCCGGCGCGACGGCATGTTGCTGGACGCGGCGGCGGCCCCCGGCTCCAAGACCACCCAGATCGCAGCCTTGATGAACAACCAGGGCATGCTGGTTGCCAACGAATACTCCAGCAGCCGGCTCAAGGTGCTCAGTGCCAATCTGCAGCGCTGCGGCGTGACCAATGTAGGGATGACCCATTTCGATGCGAAAGTATTCGGCCAGTGGTTGCCGGAGACCTTCGATGCCATCCTGCTCGATGCCCCCTGTTCTGGCGAGGGCACGGTGCGCAAGGACGAAGACGCCTTGCGCAACTGGAGTCTCGAGAGCATCGACGAGATTGCCGCGGTGCAGCAAGGGTTGCTGGAGAGCGCCTTTCATGCGCTCAAACCGGGCGGCGTACTGGTCTACTCCACCTGCACCTTGAGCCTGCAGGAGAACCAGACCGTCTGTCAGTCACTGCAAGACAAGTTCGGCGATGCGTTCAGCTTTGACTCACTGGCCGATCTCTTCCCCGCTGCAGAGCAGGCCTGCACGCCGGAAGGATACCTGCACGTTTGGCCCCAAATCTTCGACAGTGAAGGCTTTTTCGTTGCCAGATTGCGCAAGCACCACTCAGTGCCCAACACCATGTTCAAACCGGGCAAACTCGGCAAATTCCCCTTCTTGCCGCTGCCGGCCAAGGAGTCCGGGCCCATGCTGCGCGAGATTGAAGCCACCTTCGGGGTCGTGCCACAGGGAAATCTGTTTGGCCGCAGCGAGGAGATCTGGCTCTTCCCCCAGCTGTTCGAACAGGTGCAGGGCAAGCTGCGCTTCGATCGTATCGGGCTGAAACTGGCGGAGACCTTCAAGAAAGGGTATCGGCTGACCCATGAGTGGGCGCTGGCCTATGGCGACGGCGCGAGCAAAGGATTCGTCGAGCTCGATATAGCGAATGCGCGGGAGTTCATGATGGGGCGGGACGTGTGGCCGGAGCAAGCCGCCGGCACTGGCGAGGTGATCGTCCGCTATCAGGGGCATACCCTGGGCATGGGGAAATGGGTGGGCAGCCGGGTCAAGAATGCCCTGCCCCGCGAGCTGGTGCGCGACAACAATCTGTTCGTCTAGCAAGTTGTGCCGGAGCAGGAAAACCCACACTCCGGTTGAACCTTTGCGCGGATCTTGAAAAGCCTTGAGCCTTGTCTAAGCTTAAAGGCAATCCGAACACCAGTTAGCGCACGGCTCTGCAAGGAGCCAATTCCCCTATGCCAGGTACAAGGAATTCGTACCTGGCTTTTTTTATGTCCCGGTTTCTCGATCTTTGCCTCAATTGCCGGCGCGTTTACTCGAGCATCTCCGCCGGTGCTTGTGCATCGATCTGCGCCCTGTCCTGTTTCTGTTTCTGCTCATGCTGCAGCTCTTGCTGATAGAGCAGATCGATGGCCTGTTCGATGAGGGATGCCTGGCTATCTTCGAGCAACTGCCCCAACATGGCCAACCGCTCGGCATGGCGATTGCTGATCCAGCATTGCAACCGGCTGTGAGTTTCCTGTTTGCGTTTCACGTGCTGGCGCTGCCGCTCGGCGTTGTCTTGCGCCCCGCTCACTTCTATTTCCTGGCTCATATCACCTTGCAACTTTGATTTTTACAGCCCGTTATCTCTCACCAAATCTTCAATATTCGCTGACCAACACCGAAGAGCCTGACTCTCCCCTTCTTGATGGGGTGAGGTCCAGTACGCTGCAAATATATCATTGGATCAACAAGATATCATTTAACATAAAAAAGAGAGTGACGCGGTTATATTACAGCAGACCATCCAGGGCGTGATCCGAGAACTTGTGAGCGTCGTCGAAATACTCCTGCAAGGTACGGATGTCCTTGTGGCGGGTGACCTCGATGATCTTGTTCATCGGTTTGCCGGCGGTCACCGCCGAGGTGATAAAGCCGCGGCGCAGACTGTGGCCGCTGACCTGGAGATCGTCGATGGCCTGACCGGTGCGCCGCTTGATCATCAGGTTGATGCCTTGCGGGCCGAGCGGCTCCTGCATGAGCTGGCCCCAGCGATTCATGCGGCGAAACAGGGCCCCCTCATGGATCCGGCTCTGTTTGAGCCAGCGCGCCAGTGCCGACACCGGGCAATATTGTTTGCCGGGCACCAGGGCGATCTCCGTTTCATGTAGCTGATGCTTGCTGGGCTTGAGCCGAAGGCGGATCCCCTGCCCCACAAAGTCGAGGTCATCCACCTCAATCCTTGCGGCCTCCGAGCGGCGCAAGGCACCGCTGAACATCAGCAACAACAGGGTGTAATCCCGCAGTCCCGCCAGATTGCTGGTGTCGATTTCGTCGAGCACGCATGCCAGCGGTTTCAGGGTCAGCGCCCCCGTTTTACGTTTGCGGTTGTCACCGAGCCGCACTATGCCCCGCATCATCTCCTTTATTTCCGCATGCTCGGTCGGCATGGGGTGGATCCCCTTCTGCTTGAAGGCATAACGGATGCCGGCGAGCCGTCTTACCAGGGTGGCTGGCTTGCGGGGATCGCCGTTGCGCAGCTCCCCCTTCCCCTCTTCCTTGTCCAGCCAGACCCAATCGGCCAGGATGCCGTCGGCCTGATCCGCCAGAAAGTTCATGATGTCATGATGGGTAGTCTGCAGCGGATCGAGCCCATGCAGCTGACACCAGAACACGAAGATACGGGTGTCGGCCTGGTAGGCATTGAGGGTGGAGTCGGCTTTGGCGCTGCGCAGGAAGCGTCTGGCCCGGCTGTTCAGCTGAGGATCGAAGACGCTCTGCAAGGGCTGCTGAACTGGGTTTGAAATGCGTGGGTAGTTCACTTAACTCTATGATTTAATGCGGAGTTTCGTTGGATCTTACAGGATCTTGCAGATCTATCAAGTATCGATAATGAATATTATCGATACTTGTGAGGAGTGCTTTTAACCTATTTCAGCCCCCTCATTTATTCCTCAAGCACACTGTTCTTCTTGCTTCGTTTTATCAGGGTTGAGCGCTTTGCCTCATCAGCATCCATCACACGAAGTGAGAGATAACGAACCACAATGATCGTTTTTGGATGGGCCATGGATAGTGCAGACTGTTATAGTAAAACGCCCCGCTATGCGGGGCGTTGTTTGTTATCGCTTTGCCAACTTGAACAATTCAAAGAAGTTTTGACTGGTCGCCTGCGCCAATTCGGCCAGCGGCATTTGCCGCAGATCCGCGATGAACTGGGCCACGTCGCGTACGAAGGCCGGCTCGTTCTCCCTGCCCCGGTGCGGAACCGGCGCCAGATAGGGAGAGTCGGTTTCAACCAGCAGTCGTTCCAGTGGCAACGCCTTGACTACAGATTGCAGCGCAGCCGCGTTCTTGAAAGTAGCGATGCCGGAGATGGAGATATAAAAGCCCATCGCCATGGCCGCCTCTGCCATTTCGAGTGACTCGGTGAAACAGTGCAGCACCCCGCCTACCTGATCTGCCCCCTCCTCATGCATGATCTGCAGGGTATCCTGCTGGGCATCGCGAGTGTGAATGATGAGGGGCTTGTTCAGGGCGCGGGCCACTCGGATATGCTCCCGGAAGGAAGCCTGCTGTACTTCCTTGTTCTCCGGCGAATAGAAGTAGTCGAGCCCGGTCTCGCCGATGGCTACCACCCTTTCATCCGCCGCCTGGGCCAACAACAAATCGGCATCGACGCCAGGCTCCTGGTTGAGGGGATGCACGCCGCAGGAGGCAAACACCTGAGGGTAAGGGGCTATCGCCTCCAGCATGGTCGGGAACTGTGCCTGGGTCACGCTCACACAGAGAAAATATCCCACGTCCTGCCTGGCCGCCTTGGCCAGCACATCGGCCATGTCGGTCTGCTTGCTGCCATAACTCAGACGATCGAGGTGGCAATGGGAATCAACGAGTAACATACAAAACCTTTTGGGATCTATAACCAGCGAGTGAGCCAGTTCATCAAATGAATGGTGGGGTTGGAGAGCTGCCCGGGCTGGCAGGCCGCCTTGAGCCCAACGAGCTGCTGCTCCGCCTCCAGCAGCTTTTCACTGGAGTGACGTTCCGCCAGTTGTTGACTGAGCGCGGCCAGATCCGGCATGGCCAGCTGGTGAGGGCCACAACCGGCCTGCGTCTTGAGCGCATCGCACAAGAACAGCTGCACCCAGTGCAGTCTGACCTGGGTATCGCTTGCCAGCAGGCTGCACACATGGTTGGTCCGGGTGGGTGTTTGCGAGAGTGCGAGAAAACTCTCAAGCAGATCACGGCGATCCGTGTCCTGCTGCTGCGTCAAGTAATCCAGCACTCGCAGCGGAGCCCCCTGGCAGATCCGCACCTGAGCCTGGGTGGCCTGATGACCCTGCTCGGCGAGCCAGGCCAGAGTCTCCCCTTCCGCCGGCAACTGGCAGACATGCTTGTGGCAACGGCTGAGAATGGTGGGCAGCAGGCGGGAAACCTGGGAGGCGATCAGCAGCAGCAAGCTGTCGCCAGCCGGCTCCTCCAGGGTTTTGAGCAGGGCGTTGGCGGCCGATTCGGTCATGCGCTCTGCATCCGGGATGATAACTACCTTGCCTCGGCCAAGCTGGGCCGAATTCTGCAGACGTGCACAGATCTCGCGGATGGCCTCGACCCCTATGGTCTTGCCCTCAGTGGTGAGGGTGCCCAGATCCGGGTGATGACCCTTTTCAAACAGCTGACAGGAGTGGCAATGACCGCAAGGCTCGCCCCGATCAGGCTGATGGCACAGGTGCAGGCGGGCCAGCTGCTGTGCAAGTTGCTCCTTGCCAAGACCGGGATCACCCAGCAGCAGCCAGGCGTGCCCCAGCCGGCCGGCGGCGGCAGTCTGACTCAAGGCATGCCAGTCCGGGATCAACCAGGGATACATGAGGGCTCGTCTTTCAGGTAGTGGGACAATGCAGCCTCGATGGCCGCCTTGACCTGCTCCGGCGCTTGGCCGGCGTCGATCACCTTGACTGACGCATCGGCGGCAGCCAGTTCCAGATAGCGCTGGCGGGTACGCTCGAAGAAGCTGAGCTGTTCAAGCTCGATCCGGTCCAGCTCACCGCGATGACGGGCCCGCTGCAGGCCGATGGCGGGATCGATGTCGAGATAGAGGGTCAGATCCGGCTTGAAGTCGCCGAGCACGGCCCGCTTGATGGCGCCGATGAGGTTGGCATCGATGCCACGACCACCGCCTTGGTAGGCCTGGGAGGAGAGATCGTGGCGATCGCCCACTACCCAGACGCCGTCAGCCAGCGCTGGCTTGATGCGTGTCTCGACCAGTTGCACCCGGGAGGCGTACATCAGCAGCAGTTCGGCTTCGATGGTGAGCCGCTCGTCGTGTACCTCTTTGACGATGGCCCGCATACGCTCCGCCAGCGGCGTGCCGCCCGGTTCGCGGGTACACTCGATCCGCGCCACGCCGTGGGCATGCAGATAGTCGGTCACGTAGCGCACCGCGGAGCTCTTCCCTGCGCCTTCCAGTCCTTCAATCACGATAAATTTAGACATTAGGGTTTCTTCAAAATGTATTCACGCACCGCCCGATTGTGTTCATCGAGGGTCTTGGAAAAATAGTGGGCCCCGCCCCCCTTGGCGACGAAATAGAGATAGTCGGTCGACAGGGGATTGAGCGCCGCCTCGATGGAGGCCTTGCCCGGCATGGCGATGGGGGTGGGTGGCAAGCCGTCGATCACATAGGTGTTGTAGGGGTTCACGTCGGTCAGGTCGCTGCGGCGGATATTGCCGTCATACCTGTCCTTCACCCCGTAGATGACGGTGGGATCAGTCTGCAGCTTCATGCCAAGGCGCAGACGATTGACAAACACCGAGGCGATCCGCGCCCGCTCTTCCGGCATCCCCGTCTCTTTTTCGATGATCGAGGCCATGATCAGCGCCTCGTAGGGAGTCTTGTAGGGTAGATTGGCCTGACGCTTCTCCCAGCTCTGCTGCAGGAAGGTTTCCATGTCCTGATGGGCACGGCGCAAAATGGAGAGATCGCTGGCATGAGTGGTATAGGCGTAGGTCTCCGGCAGGAACCACCCCTCCAGCTTGCCGTTTTCGATGCCAAGCTCCTGAGCCAGATCGGTCTCGGGCAACTCGACGGTCAGCCGTTCCAGATAAGGGGCGCTGGCCAGCTGCTTCAACCAATCCTCGAAACGGGAACCTTCGACGAAGGTCAGGCTGAAGTGAAACTCCTTGCCGGAAGCAAACAGGGAGAGGGTATCCTTGAGCGGTGCCCCTTCCTTGATCTCATAGGTTCCGGACTTGATGGCAACCAGCTCGGGATGACCGCGCAACCAGAGTCGCACCGCCCAGGGGCTGGTGTCCCCCTCCCCCAGTTCGGCGATCAGACGCGCCGCATGGGCTCCCTTCTCGACGGTAAAGAGACGGGTCGGTCCCTTGTTGGTGAGCGTCTCCACCTGTTGCCACTTGTAATGTACATAGCCCCCGGCAGCGGCGACAGTCAGCGCCGCGCCCGCGAGCAGGGTGTAAAGCCGATTAAACTTCAATGACCAAACGCTCCTGTAAACGGCGGATCAATTCCTGACTGGCATATTGGGTCTCCCCGATGCCGGTGACCGGCACTATGCCCATCAGGGTATTGGTCAGCCATACCTCTTCGGCCTGCCACAGTGACTCCAGCGGAGCCTCCACGACACGCAGTTCAATGCTCATCTGTTTTAGCATTGCCATCACATGGCGCCGCATGATGCCGTCTATGCCGCAGTGGGAGAGATCCGGCGTAAACACCGTTCTGCCACGGCGCCAAAACAGATTGGCACTGACCCCTTCTACCAGAAATCCCCGACTGTTCAAGACTATACCTTCGACCCCGGAACGGGCCGCAAGTTCGCTTTTCAGCAGCACCTGCTCCAGCCGGTTGAGGGTCTTGAGGCCTGCCAGCATGGGGGCATCCCCCAACCGCTGCCGGCATACCAAGAGTGGAATGCCATCTTGCTGCCATGTCGGGTAGTGAGCCGGGTAAGCGGCCAGCGACAGGATCCGGGTCGGTGCATGGCAGGCTGTGCCATCATAGCCCCGGCCACCGCTGCCGCGGGTCAGCATCACCTTGATCACCGCCAGCGCTTGATCGCGGGCCAATTGGGCCACTTCATCGCCAAGTTGTTGCCAGTCCAGCTCGGCAAGACCGAGTCTGGCGCTCGCTTGCTGCAACCTTGTCAGGTGTGCCGGCCACCAGACGGGTCGGCCATCCTTGACCAACAGGGTGGTGAAATGACCATCCCCATAGGCCAGACCACGATCCATGGCGGACACGCTGTCTGTCGGTATTCCATTGATCAGCAAAAGGATCCCTCCGATAAAAAAGGCCCGATACTGACGTATCGGGCCCATACTATCCGCCCAGGGCGAATTATACGCGTTTGAAGATCAGTGAGCCATTGGTGCCGCCAAAACCGAAGGAATTGGAGAGGGCATATTCGAAGTTGCCGGCCTTGGCAACATGAGGCACCAGATCCAGATCGCACTCATCATCCGGGTTGTCCAGGTTGATGGTGGGCGGCGCCATCTGATCGCGCAGCGCCAGTACCGTGATGATCGCCTCGATGGCGCCGGCGGCACCCAGCAGGTGACCGGTCATCGATTTGGTGGAACTGACCATCAGGGATTTGGCATGTTCGCCAAATACGGCCTTCATGCCGCGCAGCTCGGCGACGTCACCCAGCGGGGTGGAGGTGCCGTGGGCGTTGATGTATCCCACCTGCTCGGGGGCGATGCCGGCATCCTTGATGGCATTTTGCATGGCGCGTGCGCCACCGTTGCCATCGGCGGGAGGCGCCGTCATGTGGTAGGCATCACCACTCATGCCAAAACCGACCAGCTCGGCATAGATCTTGGCACCACGGGCCTTGGCGTGTTCGTACTCTTCCAGCACCAGCACCCCGGCGCCATCACCCAGCACGAAACCGTCGCGATCTTTATCCCACGGACGGCTGGCCTTGGTGGGCTCGTCGTTGCGGTTGGAGAGCGCCTTGGCGGCGGCAAAACCGCCCATCCCCATCGGGGTGGATGCTTTCTCGGCGCCGCCGGCGACCATCACGTCCGCATCGCCGTAGGCAATCATGCGACCGGCCATGCCGATGGCATGGGTGCCTGTGGTACAGGCGGTGGTGACGGCGATGTTGGGACCCTGCAGGCCTCTCATGATGGAGAGATGACCGGACACCATATTGATGATGGTGGACGGTACGAAGAAGGGGCTCAGCTTGCGGGGACCGCCGTTGACCAGGCTGCTGTGGTTCTGCTCAATCAGACCCAGACCACCGATGCCGGAACCGATCGCCACACCGACGCGCTCGGCATTCTCCTCGTTGATGACGAGACCGGCATCATCCAGCGCCTGCACGCCTGCGGCGATGCCGTACTGGATGAAGAGATCCATCTTGCGAGCTTCTTTGCGGTTGATACCGTACTGCTCGGGATCGAAATCCTTGACCTGGCCTGCGAAGCGGGTCGCAAACTCGCTGGCGTCAAAGTGTTCGATGGGAGAAATGCCGCTCTGCCCGTTGAGCAGGGCTTGCCAGCTGGATTCGGCAGTGTTGCCTACCGGGGAAAGCATCCCCAAGCCGGTCACCACGACTCTGCGTTTTGACACTGAGGTAGTCTCCGAGAGGTGTTTTGAAAAGGAGTAAACATAAAAGAAGCGGCCCTTGGGCCGCTTCTTTCAGAACAGGAACTTATTCCTGATTAGCGGTGATGTAGTCGATAGCCGCTTGAACAGTGGTGATCTTCTCGGCTTCTTCATCAGGAATTTCGGTATCGAATTCTTCTTCCAGCGCCATTACCAGTTCAACGGTATCCAAAGAGTCAGCGCCCAGGTCGTCGACGAAGGAGGCAGCGTTCTTAACGTCTTCTTCTTTAACACCCAGTTGTTCGATGATGATTTTCTTTACGCGTTCTTCGATGTTGCTCATGACCTGAATTTTCCTTTAAAAATACGCTATTGCGTCTGGTTGGGGTAGTTTATTCAATTGACGTGAGTTTGCAAGTAGCTTGCCGCTGGTCAAACCACGAAATTCGCCAAACTTCGGCGTACTATCGCAAATTTGAACAGATCTCACGACAAATTGATTACACCATGTACATCCCGCCATTAACATGCAGGGTTTCGCCAGTGATGTAGGCGGCATCATCCGATGCCAAGAATACCACAGCAGCGGCAATTTCTTTTGGATCGCCCAGACGAGCGGCAGGTACCTGGCTCATGATGCCGGCACGCTGCTCTTCATTGAGCGCCTTGGTCATATCGGTCTCGATGAAACCGGGGGCAACCGCGTTCACGGTAATGCCGCGGGAGGCCACTTCACGGGCCAGCGACTTGGTGAACCCCACCAGGCCCGCCTTGGCGGCCGCGTAGTTGACCTGACCGGCATTGCCCATGGTGCCGACCACAGAACCGATGCTGATGATGCGGCCATTGCGCTTCTTCATCATGGCGCGCAGCACCGGCTTGCTCAGACGGTACAGGGAGGTGAGGTTGGTGTCGATGATCTCGTTCCACTCATCATCCTTCATCCGCATCAGCAGGTTGTCACGGGTGATCCCGGCGTTGTTGATCAGGATGTCGATGTCGCCAAAACGCGCCTTGATGGCGGCGAAGACGGCTTCGATGGATTCCTGGCTGGTCACGTTCAGCGCCATGCCGCAACCCTGTTCACCCAGATAGGCGCTGATTGCCTCGGCGCCGCTCTCGCTGGTCGCCGTGCCGACTACCTTGGCGCCACGGGCCGCAAAAGTTTCAGCAATCGCACGGCCGATGCCACGACTGGCACCGGTCACCAACACAACCTTATCGGTAAAGCTCATTCATTGCTCCTGTTTACTTGATCTGGGCCAGCGCCTGCTCGAAAGAGGCGGCATCGTTGGCATGAATACCTTCCACGCGCTTGTCGATGCGCTTGGCGAGCCCGGTCAGTACCTTGCCCGGTCCCATTTCGACCTCGAGGGTGACCCCCTCGTTGGCCATCCGCTCGACAGTCTCGGTCCAACGAACCGGGCTGAACAACTGACGCACCAATGCCTGCTTGATGGCGGCCGGATCCTGCTCACAGGATACGTCGACATTATTGATGACGGCGATGGCAGGAACCTTGATCTCGATCCCGTCCAGCGCAGCTGCCAGCTTTTCTGCGGCAGGTTTCATCAGCGCGCAGTGGGAGGGCACGGAGACCGGCAGCGGCAGCGCACGCTTGGCACCGGACTCTTTCATCAGCACGTTGGCGCGCTCGACGGCCTCTTTGTGACCGGCGATGACCACCTGGCCCGGGGAGTTGAAGTTGACCGGGGAAACCACCTGCCCTTCAGCCGCTTTCTCGCAGTTGGCGGCGATGGCGTCGTTGTCCAGGCCGATGATGGCGGCCATGGCACCGGTGCCTTCCGGCACGGCTTCCTGCATGGCCAGACCACGCAGCTCAACCAGTTTGACCGCATCGGTAAAGGCCAGTGCGCCGCTGCAGACCAGGGCGGAATACTCACCCAGACTGTGGCCTGCCATCACGGCGGGGGTTGCCCCACCCTGCTGTTGCCACAGGCGCCACAGCGCGACAGAAGCGGTCAGCAGTGCAGGCTGGGTACGCCAGGTTTTGTTCAGCTCTTCGGCCGGACCTTCCATTACCAGGGCAAACAGGTCATAACCCAGCACCTGGCTCGCCTCGGCGAAGGTCTCCTTGATCACGGCATGTTGTTCGGCCAGCTCGGCCAGCATGCCGACGGTTTGGGAGCCCTGTCCCGGGAAGGCAATGGCAAATTGGGTCATCATTGATTCCTTTAAATAAGAGAAAAATGAGAACGGCAGGATGAAACGCTCGTCCCATCCCGCTGACGATCAGAGGCGAACCAGCGCCGAGCCCCAGGCAAAACCGCCGCCGAAGGCTTCCAGCAAGACCAGCTGGCCCGGTTTGATCCGGCCGTCGCGCACCCCTTCATCGAAGGCGATGGGCACGGAGGCGGCAGAGGTGTTGCCGTGTTTGTCGAGGGTCAGCACCACCTTGTCCAGCCCCATGCCAAGCTTCTTGGCGGTGGCGCTGATGATGCGGAAGTTGGCCTGATGGGGCACCAGCCAGTCCAGCTCGCTCGGCTCGATGCCGGCGGCGGCCAGGGTCTCGGTGACGATTTCGCTCAGACGGGTGACCGCGACTTTGAAGACATCATTGCCCTTCATGTACATGTAGGCTTCGAGCTCGGCCCCCGGCATGCCGCGACGGGGCTGCGGCAGCTTGAGCAGCTCGCCATAACGACCATCCGCATGCAGATGGGTGGAGAGGATGCCGGGGGTGTCGCTCGCACCGATCACCACGGCCCCTGCCCCATCCCCAAACAGGATGATGGTGCCACGATCCTCGGGATCGCACATGCGCGACAGCACATCGGCGCCGACGACCAGCACGTGGCGGGCGGCACCGGATTTGACGAACTGATCGGCAATGGAGAGCGCATACGTAAAGCCGGCGCAGGCGGCCGCCACGTCGAAGGCCGGGATCCCTTGCACCCCGAGCAGCCCCTGCAGTTCACAGGCGGCGGCCGGAAAGGCGTTTTCGGCGCTGGTGGTGGCCAGCACTATCATGTCGAGATCGGCGGCCGTCAGGCCCGCGGCCTCCAGTGCGCGCAGGGCTGCCTGGTGAGACAGGGTTGCAACGGTTTCATCGGCACCGGCAATGCGGCGTTCACGGATCCCGGTACGCTCCACAATCCACTCGTCACTGGTCTCTACCATCTGTTCGAGGTCGGCGTTGGTGCGTACCGAGTTCGGCAGATAGCTGCCAGTACCCAAAATTTTGCTATGCATAGAGTTCTTATAGATCCCTGTCGGAAAAGACAGATTCAAGGCGATCTGCGATTTGCAATGGAAGTTGATGCTTGGCCTCTTGCGCGGCCAGCAGGATCGCGTTACACAGGGCACGCCGTTCGGCCCGCCCATGGCTTTTTACCACAATGCCGCGCAATCCTAACAGACTTGCACCGTTATACTGGTCGGGGTTCAGGTAAGAAAAACGTCGTTTGAACATAAATCCGGCGATACGGCCAAGAAAACTGCGTTTCTTGCGGGGATATCCGGCCAGTTGGGCCATCATCCGCACCACCCCCTCCGCCGTCTTGAGGGCGACGTTGCCGACAAAACCGTCGCAGACGATCACGTCGCAATCGCCGCTAAAAATTCGATCCCCTTCAACAAAGCCAACGAAGTTGAGCGCCTGGCACTGGCGCAGCAGTTCGGCACTGTGGCGCACCAGATCGTTCCCCTTGATCTCCTCCTCCCCCACGTTGAGCAGGGCCACCCTGGGAGTGGCAACCCCCTCCACCTTTTCAGCCACCACTGACCCCATCACGGCAAACTGCAGCAGGGTGTCGGCATCGCAGCTGACGTTGGCGCCGAGATCCAGCATCACGGTGCGTTTGCCGGACAGGGTGGGCAGCGCCTTGATGAGTGCGGGTCGGTCGACGCCGGGCAGGGATTTGAGCACGCATTTGGCCATGGCCATCAGTGCACCTGTGTTGCCGGCGCTGACGCAGGCATCGGCCTCGCCGCTCTTGACCAGATTGAGTACGACTCGCATGGAGGAGTCTTTCAGGGTGCGCAGTGCCACGATCGGTTTGTCGCCCATCCCAACGACCTGGGAGGCATGTACAAAACGGACACGAGGGTGATTGAGCAAGCCATGTTGCTGCAGGAGGGGGATGGTCTGGTGCTGGTCACCGACCAAGATCAATTTCAGCTGGGGTAAAAGAGACAGTGCCTGCACGGCGGCAGGCACTGTTTCCGAGGGGCCAATATCTCCCCCCATGATGTCTAGCGCGACAGTTTGCGTAGACAAAGGCAATCCTTAAGCGATTACCTTTTTACCGCGGTAGAAACCATCGGCAGTCACGTGGTGACGACGATGGATTTCGCCACTGGTCTGATCAACAGTCAGGGCAGCGGTGGTCAGCGCATCGTGGGAACGACGCATGCCACGCTTGGCACGGGTTTTACGGTTCTGTTGTACGGCCATTGTAGGCTAACTCCTAAATTCACTTACGTTTAAGCTCTTCAAGAACTGCAAAGGGATTCGGCCGCTCATCAGCAGGTTCGATTTCACCCCAGGTCATCTCCATGTTACCGCGCGGGCAAGCATCCATAGAATGCATGGCCACCTGCGGCAACGAGAGGATGAGTTCATCCTCCAGGATTTGATGAAGATCCATCTCGCCGTTTTCGTCCAACTCAATGGGCTCATAAGCTTCCGGCAGTTCTTCCTCGTTTGTTCTTTCGAACAGCGGAGTGTAGATAAATTCAGCTTCACAGAGATGCTCGAATGTCTCTCCACAACGCTGGCAAACCAGGTCAACCTTGGCATGGGCAGTGCCTTTCATAACGGTCAACTTCTGGACATCTTTGCCAAAGTGCAGCGATACATCGATATCACTCCGCAAGCCTGCGGTTGATTCCTCCAGCCTGGGCATCTGCGACTTTTCCACTATCCCGACATAATCGAGCAGCTTCGAGGCACTACGGACTGGATCAACCTTTACGGGCAACTTCACCTTTTGCATAGGGCGCGAATATTATAGGTCCAACAACTGATAGTCAAAGGAAAAAGTCCTTACCGCCGATGATTTTAACCTCACAACCCCCGCACATGGCGGAACTTGCGCTCACCGGTGCCTGATTATGCCACAAACCTGCGGATCCAACACCGGATCCTGGCCGGATTTGCTGGTGCGTCAGGCCCCAGACAGTTGTCAGACCGTCCCGCCGTCACTTGCTTGTCCAATTCGCCCTGCCTTCCCCACCTTGCTGCAGTCAAGGGGTAGCGCCACAAACACCATGCTTTCCACCATGTCGCTGATGAAGACAGGCACAGATCTCCACCGGGGCGGCCTCCATCAGGCGGCGAATGGCGCGAAAACTCTGCAGCGCAGCGTCGGCAGCCATGGGATTGACGAGCCAGGCGGGCAGCGTGTCGCCCGGGTTGGTATAGGTTTCGAGGCGCACCAGCGTCGTGCCGTTTAGCTGAGGCAGCGCTTCCCAGCGTCCTTCACTGGTGCGGATCCGCACCCGGCCGGGATAAGGCGGCAGAGCATCGGGGGCCGCCCAGACGCTCAGCACCAGGCCGCAATCTGGCAGCCGTTGCAGGCGGGAGTGGGTAATAAGCTCCCTATCCTGTACGGGCCAGGGGGCAGCGAGGCGGGTATAGACAATATCCTCATCGGGGGCGGGCTTGGCCAACACCCTCACCTCCAGGCTTTGGGGCAGCCACTCCTGATGTCGACCGGTATCACGCAGCACCGCGAGCAACGCCGCAGGGTGCGCTGCCACATACATCTCCAGTCGCAAGGCCAGAAAGGCGCCGGGTGGATGAGGGCGGGTCCAGAGCTGTATGCCCTCCTCCCCTGCCTGCAGGTGCCAGCCTTGTCCCCAGACGGGCAGACAGAGCAGCCACAACAGCCATATCCCGACTCTCATTATCCATGACCCCGCCTTGCCCATTCCTATGCTTATAGCCGTTTTTTTGGTCCCGCGAGGTAGAGGTCAGGGTTAACCCGCGCCCGTTGCCGCGATATGCTGGTGGTAGAGCCGTTTGATCTCGTCGCGCAGCCACAGCACCTTGGTGTTGTGGTTGTTGCGCTTGTGCCAGAGCAGGATGAAGGCGATGTCGAGTTGCCGGTAGAGGGCTTCATCCAGCGGCAGCGGCAAGGAGATCAGATTGTCGTGGTGCTGGCGGGCATAGCTGGCGCAATAGGAGGGCACCACCGCGATCAGTTCGTGGTCTGACTGGGCTGCGATGTGCAGCGCCTGCTCGAAGCTGGAGACCCGGATCGGCACCTGCCGATTGAGCCCCTCATCATCCAGCAGGCTGTCGAGCGCCCAGGCATCGCTCGCCTCCCACACCACGCTGACATGGGGATAGGCGAGGAAGTTGTCGAGGTTCCAGGTGCGGGCCAGCAGCGGGTGATCCTTGCGCAAAAACACCATGGGCCTGTCTTCGAACAACACCTCGTGATCGATGTAATAGGGCAATCGGTTGACCCTGGCCAGCGAGCTGGGGTGGGTTTCCCTCGCACAGAAGCCGAGATCGGCATCGCCATTGATGATGTCGTTGAGGGAGTGATGGTCCCAGTTCATGATCCGGATGGTTGATTTGCGATAGGTTTCATAAATCACCATGGGCAGATCATTGAGAAAGCTGATGTAAAAGGGCGACTCCAGCACTAGCCTGAACGCGGCCCCCGCCGGAATGGCATTGCCGCAGAGAGAGGCGATGTTGCCCGATAGCTGGAACCACTCCTTGAGCTCTTCTTCCAAGGTGAGCGACAAATTGGTGGGCTCCAGCCCCCGCTGAGTGCGAAGGAACAGCGGGTCGTCGAACCAGTCGCGCAGCCGCGCCAGCGCCTTGCTGACGGTAGGCGCCGTGACATTGAGTTTCTTGGCAGCCTTGGTGACACTGCGCTCTTGCAGCAACAGCCGAAATACCACCAACAAATTGAGATCGAGGTCGATCAAAGGACGCATGCTCAGGGATTCTCCATGACCGGGGTACCATGGGTGGCGCTGTCGAAGGCCGGCCCCAGGGCGCGAAAGAGCAGATAGAGTAACACGGCGCCGAGCAGGGCACAGGCAAGCAGCGTGCTGGATGTAAAGCCAAGCCACCCCATCAGCCAGATATAACCGGCGCTCACGGTTATCTGGGCAAGACAGAGGGTGGCGCTGGCGAGCGCGATCTGGTGACGGCAACTGGCCAGTGCCTCGCCCATGGCGAGGCCGAAGCTCGCAGAAAAACCGATGCAGGTGAAGGCAAAGCCCGCCAGTAGCAGCCACAGGCCCCAGAAGCTTTCAAGATGAGAGGCCAGGATCAGCAGCAGCGCCAACCCCAACCCGCCGTGGGCCAGTGCAAGCAAGTTGTGCTTGTGGAGCCGACGCAGCAACAAGGGGGCGAAGAAAGAGGTGATCATGCTGATCATCGCCATGATCATCATGATGCGGGCATACTCTGCGGTTGCCAGCCCCCTCTGGGTCATCAGGATCATGGGCGAAGTGCTGACATAGGTCAGAATGCAGGTCATGCCGGCACTGCTCAGCACGCACATCCAGAGGAACTGCGGCACTCGCAAGAAGGCAAAGCGGGCTGCTGACGTGCTCGAGGGTGGCTCAGGGTGCGCCGGCAGGCTCTCTTTCAGCCCCAGCAGGTTGATCAGCAGCACCACGCCGCCGAGCAGCGCCATGGCCTGAAAGATGGCGGGCCATGGGAAGCCGGTCAGGATGAGATAGCCGAGCAGCGGCGCCAGCACGGGGATCACGCAGATGACCCCATTGATTGCCGACAGCACGGCCGCCAGCCGTGCCGGTGGCAACACGTCTCGCAGCACGGTAAAGGTCATGATGTAGAGCGCGCCAGCCCCTGCCCCCTGACCCACCCGCGCCAGCAGAAACTGCGCAGTGTCGTCGGCGCTGCCGGCCAGTAGCGACGCCAGCATAAACAAGCCGGCCCCACTCAGGATCACTGGCCTGCGGCCGTGGCGATCCGCCAGCAAGCCGGCCAGCGGGACGGTCGCGGCCATGCCAAACAGATAGAGGGAAAACGCGGTGTGCAGCTGAGCCTCGCTGGCCTGAAGGCTGGCACCTATGTTGGGCAACGCCACCAGATAGAGATCGATCCCTACCGGGTAGAGCGTGATCATCAAAAAACAGCAAAGCATGTAACGGCCCATGGTGACTCCTCAGTGAATGGGTAGCATCGACAGGGGCACTATAACGTCAGGCCGAATGAATAAGCCGATAGCGGTGTTTTCCAATCTCGACATATTGGAAAAGAGAGTGGCGGCGACATTTGCCCGCGCCGCACGATGGCGATACCATCGGCGCCTGCCCGTTTCTGAACCTGGATAACTGATTGCCATGTCGCGCCCCCTGATCCTCGCTTCCACCTCCCGTTACCGCAAAGCCTTGCTGGAAAAGCTGGGCCTCCCCTTTGAGTGCGCCGCGCCCGAAGTCGATGAATCTGTGCTGCCAGGTGAAGAGGCACAAGCGCTGGTGGCCCGCCTTGCCCATGCCAAGGCCAGCGCCATTGCCGGCCTTCATGATCAAGGGCTGCTCATCGGTTCTGATCAGGTGTGCGTCTGCGATGGCCGGATCCTAGGGAAACCGGGAACGGTCGAACAAGCGGTAGCCCAGCTGATGGCGGCCCAGGGGCGCAGCGTCACCTTTTATACCGGCCTGTGCGTACTGGATGCGGCCTCCGGCCGGGTCGAGCAGCTGGTTGAGCCTTTCACCGTCCATTTTCGCCAGCTGGATGAGGCTGCCATCCGCCGCTATGTGGAGGCCGAACGTCCCCTCGACTGCGCCGGCAGCTTCAAGTGTGAAGGCATGGGTATCGTGCTGTTCAAGGCTCTGGAAGGGCGCGATCCCAATGCGCTGATCGGCTTGCCGCTGATCGGACTGATCGAACTGCTGGAGCGCCACGGCCTCTCTCTGCCCTGATGAAGGCAGAATGTTGGCAATAAAAAACGGAAGCCTTGGCTTCCGTTTTTTATTGCATCCCGGTACTTGTCATCAACCCAGCAGCGCCCTCAGCTCCGCCATGGTATCGACCACCGCCAGCGGATGGTGGGCCTGCAGGCGCCCCCGGTCGTGCACGCCCCAGCTTACGCCGATGCGCGGCATGGCCAGCGCTTCGGCCATCGCCATGTCGTGGATGGAGTCACCTATCATCACCGCCTGTGACGGGATCAGCGCCAGCTCGGTCAGGATCTGGGTCAACATCAGGGGATCAGGCTTGGAATTGGCCTCATCCGCTCCGCGCGTGGCGGCAAAGAGTGGCCGCAATCCGGTTTCATCCAGTACCCTGTCCAATCCCCGCCGTGACTTGCCGGTCGCCACCGCCAGCGCAATGCCCTGCTCGTGCCAGCCGTGCAGCAGCTCCCTCGCCCCGGCAAACAGGGGGCTGGGAGTGGCATCGTGCAGGTAGTGGTGGCGATAGCGGGCGATCAGGGCATTGGCTCGCTCACCGCCCTGCTCCAGGGAAAACAGCCGGGGGATGCCGACCTCCAGACTGAGGCCGATGATCTGGTGAGTGTCGGTGGCAGTGGGCACCAGCTCGGCACAGTCACGGGCGGCGGCAGCCACGCAGGCCACTATCCGGCCCACCGAGTCCATCAGGGTACCGTCCCAGTCGAAAATGGCGAGCCGGATCTGTGGCATCAGCGCGCCAATCCGTTGAGGAAGGTCTCGAGCTCGGGCGACAGGGGCGCTTCGACCTGCATCTCGCGACCATCGGCGGGGTGGGTGAAGGTCAGCCGCCAGGCATGCAAGAAGAGCCGTTTCAGGCCTTGGCTGCGCATTTTCTCGTCAAATGCCGCTTCTCCATACTTGTCGTCACACGCGATGGGGTGGCCGGCATGCAGCGTATGCACCCGGATCTGGTGGGTACGACCGGTGATCGGGCTGCACTCGACCAGGGTTGCTTCGGCGAATTGACGGGCAATGCGAAACCGGGTTTCAGACGGCTTACCATCTGCACTGACCCGCACGACCCGCTCGCCGGATTGCAGATCATTCTTGCGCAGCGGCGCATTGACCACCTTGACGTGGGGTTGCCACTGGCCACGTACCAGCGCCAGGTACTGTTTGCGCATGGTCTTGACCCGCAGCTGCTCGTGCAGACTGCGCAGGGCACTGCGCTTCTTGGCGACCAGCAGTACTCCGGAGGTGTCGCGATCGAGACGATGCACCAGTTCGAGAAAACGGGCTTCCGGGCGCAGGGCGCGCAGCCCTTCGATGACCCCGAAGCTCAGCCCGCTGCCGCCGTGAACGGCCATGCCAGACGGCTTGTTGAGCACGATCATGGCGTCGTCTTCAAACAGGATCTGACTCTCCAGACGCTGGATGCTGCCGAGGTTGGCCGAGGGCAATTCGTTCTTTTCGGCGACCCGCACGGGGGGTACCCGTACCTCGTCACCGGCGCAGAGTTTGTACTCCGGTTTGATGCGCTTTTTGTTGACGCGCACTTCCCCCTTGCGAAGGATGCGATAGATCAGGCTCTTGGGGACGCCCTTTAGCTGAGTCTTGAGAAAATTGTCGATGCGCTGCCCGTCATGCTCAGCTTCGATGGTGAGCAGCTGCACTTGTTGTTGTATCTGTGTCATGGCGCGGATTTTAACACTGCCGACGGTCCTTGGCTGCATGCTTTGTTGAAAAATGGCGCCTTGCTATAAAAGTGATTTAAATGGGATAATAAACAAGGTTTTGTCATTGTGTTCAAGCCTTGTACTAAGTGGCCAAAAATTATGCCACCCAATCCCGAAACACCGTGTATACAAGAACATGACGGTTCCCGGGTGCGAGGTACAGCGCATGGAGAACGCAAACAGAACCGCCTATTTGTCTCCACACTGGTATCCTTTTCATGCCTTCTCGAGAAGGCTGAACCAGAGTGCCCTTAGTTTGCGCCTCATGCATACCCCAACCGGGAGGTTGCCCCAGTATGCTGAAGACCCGAGGCCGGCGCCGGCAGGATCCTGTGGAGGAAATCAAAATGACAAAATAACGAGAACTCAATGAAAAGAATGCTAATCAACGCGACTCAGGAAGAAGAGTTGCGCGTAGCGCTGGTTGACGGACAACAGCTCTACGATCTGGATATTGAAAGTCCGGGACACGAGCAGAAGAAAGCGAACATTTACAAGGGCAAAATCACCCGCGTAGAACCCAGTCTCGAAGCTGCTTTTGTCGACTATGGCGCCGAGCGCCACGGTTTCCTGCCGTTAAAGGAAATCGCCCGCAATTACTTCCCCTCCGGTTACTCCTATCAGGGTCGTCCCAACATCAAAGAAGTGGTCCGCGAAGGCCAGGAAGTCATCGTCCAGATCGACAAGGAAGAGCGTGGCACCAAGGGTGCAGCCCTCACCACCTTCATCAGTCTGGCCGGCAGCTACCTGGTGCTGATGCCGAACAACCCCCGTGCCGGCGGTATCTCCCGTCGCATCGAGGGCGATGAACGGACTGAACTGAAAGAAGCCCTGAGCGGCCTGACCGTGCCGGACGGCATGGGCCTCATCGTGCGTACCGCCGGTGTGGGCAAGTCCCCGGAAGAGCTGGAATGGGATCTGAACGTTTTGCTCAACCACTGGGACTCCATCCACAAGGCGTCACAGAGCCGCTCCGCGCCGGTGCTGATCCATCAGGAAAGCAACGTCATCGTGCGTGCCATCCGTGATTACCTGCGCCGCGATGTGGGCGAGATCCTGATCGACAACCCGGTCATTTTCGAACGCGCCAAGTCGCACATCGAGCTGGTACGTCCCGATTTCCTCAACCGCGTGAAGCTGTACAAGGGTGAAGTTGCCCTGTTCAACCACTTCCAGATTGAGAGCCAGATCGAGTCTGCCTTCCAGCGTGAAGTGCGCCTGCCCTCCGGCGGCAGCATCGTGATCGATCCGACCGAAGCGCTGACCTCCATCGATATCAACTCCTCCCGCGCCACCAAGGGCGGCGATATCGAAGAGACTGCGCTGCAGACCAACCTGGAAGCGGCCGACGAGATTGCTCGTCAATTGCGTCTGCGTGACCTGGGTGGTCTGATTGTCATCGACTTCATCGACATGACGCCGGTTCGCCATCAGCGCGAAGTGGAAAACCGTCTGCGTGAAGCCGTGCATCAGGACCGTGCCCGCATCCAGCTTGGCCGGATCTCCCGTTTCGGTCTGCTGGAGATGTCTCGTCAGCGTCTGCGTCCCTCCCTCAACGAGTCCAGCAGCCATATCTGCCCCCGTTGCCAGGGTCAGGGTGTGATCCGTGACAACGAGTCACTGGCCCTGTCCATCCTGCGTCTCATCGAAGAAGAGGCGATGAAGGACAACACTGAGCAGGTGCATGCTCAGGTGCCGGTCGATGTCGCCGCCTATCTGCTCAACGAGAAGCGCAGCTCCATCGCCAGCCTGGAACAACGCAATGATGTGCGTGTCTACATCATTCCGAACCAGCACCTGGAAACCCCGCACTACGAAGTGACCCGCATCCGTCAGAACGAGATCCCGGAAGCGGCCAGCTACGAGCTGAAAACCGAAATTGCCAAGCCGGTCTACCAGCCCAAACAGGCCCAGACCATCGAGCGCGAGCAGCCCCTGCTGCAAGGCTTCGTCCAGGCACCGCAACCGGCTGCGCCGGCGGCCCCCGCCCCTGTTGCAGCCCCGGTTGCCGAAGAGCCGGGCCTGTTCGGCAAGCTGTTCAAGAGCCTCTCCAACCTGTTCGGCGGCAATGCTGACAGCGCCGAGGTCACCGCGCCTGCCGAGAAACCGGCAACCCGCGAGGCTCGCAAAGAGGACGGTCACCGTCATCAGCGCGATGAATCCCGCAGCCGTGGTCAACGTGGTCGTCGTGACGACAACCGCAGCAGCCGCAACGGCGATGCCGGCGAGAAGCGCGAAGGCGTGGCCAGCCGCGAGAACGGCGAAGGCCGCAACCGTCGCCCGCGCAAAGAGCGTGAGCCACGTCAGGAACGTGAAGCCCGTGGTGACGTGCGCGAACAGCGCATGGAACGTGAACCTCGCGAGGCTCGTGAGCCGCGTCAGGAGCGCGAACCCCGTGCCCCGCGTCAGGCTCGTGAGCCCCGCGCTCCGCGTGAACCCCGTGCCGAGGTAGTGGTTGACACGCTGGACAGCGTAGAAGCCGTTGCCACCAACGTGGAACAGCGTCAGGAAAAAGAGCAGAAAGTGGCCGAGCGCCGCGAACGCCGCCAACTGCGCAAGCAGATCCGCGTCGATGCGCCTGCCGATGACGCCGCTGTTGCCCACGCTGCCGATGTAGCGCCGGTTGCCGCCGTCGATGCCGTTGACGCGACTGAACAACAGGATGAGCAGGCAGAAGGCCAGCGTCGTTCCCGCCGTACTCCGCGCAATCAGCGTATCGAAGGCCAACGCCGCAAGCGCATCAACGAAGAAGCTCGCAGCCAGCGTGACGATGAAGAGCAGACTGCCGACGCTGCACCGACTCTGACTGCTGCCGCGCAAGCCGATGCAGCCCAGGTCAAAGTGGAAGAACCGGCTGTGCCCGTGATCACCATCCCGAGCGCTGAAGCCGTTGCTGCTGCCCTGCAGGCCTCCTCTGCCCTGACCGAGCACGTGGTTGCCGAGGCCGTCGCCGAAGAAGCCCGCGAGCAGGCCGAAGCCGTTGTCGCCGCTGAACCGGTAGCAACCGTCGTCGAAACCGCCCCCGTGGTGGCCGAACCGGTCATTGCTGCTGTTGAAGCCGCGCCTGTTGCAGTGGAAACCGTGGCAGAGGCTGTCGTTGAGCCCGTACAGGCTGTTGAGACTCCGGTTGTCGAGACCAAACCGGTGGTGGAAGCGACCGTAGAAACCGCCCCGGCAGTTGCAGACGTCGTTGCCGCACCGACCGTTGAACCGGTTGCCGCTGTGGCCGAACCTGTTGTCGTTGCAGAGACTGCCAAGGTTGAACCCGCAACCACAGCCCCGGCTGCCAAGCAGGTCAAGCGCGGTGGCAGCCTGCTGGCTGGTGCCCGCAAGGCCTCTGCCCCGATGGCAACTCCGGCCGCCGCCCCTGCCCTGCCGGCACGCGAGCCGGTCGAGTATGCACCCTTGGTGCGCAGCGAAGTGGCCACTTCCGGCCGTCATGGTGGCAGTACTGCCGCCGTCAACGTTGCAACCAGCCCGGCCGGTCGTCCCTGATTGACCCGCTAGCCTGATAAAAGAGCCACACACTGTGTGGCTCTTTTTTTATCTCTCTATGTAGCTCGTATTGACCCAGGAGCAGCGCCTGCAACCCGGTCCATTACCGTCTGCTCATCTTCTTTATGCCACTCTGTGCAAACCTAACCCTGGCTTCTCGCACTGCTGATGGTTACCCGTCATGCTTCCCTACCCCACTATCCAGGCTTCACGCTTCTGATACATCCATATGATCTGAAACCCCGGTCGTTTTACGACAGCAGACATGGTCAGTTGAAACCGCGATTAACACGCCTTGCTCCCCCACTCCATCCGGCTTTCCAAGCAGTGACGCTGTGATAGCGGAGCAGAACATTGCTCATGGCGTTGCACACTGTCCATTTCTTCTATCGGATATTCACCAACGCACATCTGACTGCCTCGTTACATCATCTGAACTCTGCTGCTCGCGCCGATTGGCCTCCCCATGACTTGAGTGACTGGTCTAACGGGCCACATTTTTGTTGATGTCAAATCCCCTCGCTTTGTAGACGGGTTTCTTTGAAGGTCGTTTACATTGTTTTCAAATATTTAGTTTGATGGCATATAACGAGAGCATTGGCATCCTCGTCAACTACGAAGGTATGGCTGAGTGTTTGTTTTGAAGACATGAAAAAAGGGCCCTTGGGGCCCTTTTGACAATCAGATGGAACTGGTTCAACTGAACAGATGGTTGCTGATCAGGAACAGACCACCGGAGAGCAGCATGGTGAGCGGCAGGGTCAGCACCCAGGCCATCAGGATGGTCTTGATGGTCTGGCTCTGCAGGCCCGACTTGTTGGCCACCATGGTCCCCGCTACCGCAGAGGAGAGAATATGGGTGGTGGACACCGGCATGCCGGTCAGACTGGCGATACCGATGGAGGCAGCTGCCGTGATCTGGGCTGCAATCCCCTGGCTATAGGTCATGCCGGAGGATCCGATCTTCTCGCCTACTGTGTAGACGATACGACGCCAGCCCACCATGGTGCCGCAGCCAAGTGCCAGGGCGATGGAGACGATAACCCAGGTCGGCGCGTATTCGGCGGTCGCGGTCAGATCCTTGCGCCATTTGGCGAGATCGGTCAGCTCCTTGGCCGGCAGCGGCAGCTTGGAAACCTTGCGGGCGGTATCGTCGATGCACAGCAGCAGGCGACGTACTTCACGGCGATCGGTCAGGTCCATCTCTTCATAGGTACGCACCTGGGCAAGACGATTGTCCAGGGTGGCCATGGCCTGCAGTGCACCGGAGGCGGCGCAATGGGTCATCAGCTCTTCCTGGGCCTGGGCCGGCACCTTGAAGTCCACCACCTTGGAAACCAGCTCATGGTTGCGCTGATAGATCTCCATGATGCGCTGGTTGGCATCCTGGGTGCGATCCAGATCGTAGGAGCGGCTGTTCATGTCCAGCGCGAAGTAGGCCGGAGCCATGCAGATCAGCACCAGCATCACCAGACCGATACCCTTCTGGCCATCGTTGGAGCCGTGCACGAAGCTGACCCCCATGGCAGAAGCTACCAGCGTGAGGCGAGCCCAGAACGGCGGATGCTTCTTGCCATCCACCAGCAGGCGCTCTTCCGGTGTTTTGTGGATCTTGCTGCCCTGCCAGACACGTTTCATGGCAAACAGCAGTATGGCCGCAATGATGAAACCGACGGTGGGCGAGATGATGAGGGAGAGCATGATGTCGATGGCTTTGCCGACGTTGATGCCTTCCTGCAGCGGTTGATGGTTGATCCAGGCATAGGCGCCGCCTACCCCCAGGATGGAGCCGATCAACGTGTGCGAGCTGGATGCGGGGATCCCGAAGAACCAGGTGCCCAGGTTCCACACGATGGCGGAAAACAGCAGGGAGAACACCATGATAAGACCCTGGGTAGAGTCCATTCCGAGCAGCAGATCGATGGGCAGCAGGTGAACAATGGCATAGGCCACCCCCAACCCGCCCATCATGACCCCGGCAAAGTTGAACAGACCGGAGGCCACCACGGCCGTATGAGCCGGCATCGCCTTGGTATAGATGACCGTTGCTACCGCGTTGGCGGTATCGTGAAAGCCATTGATGAATTCATAGGCCAACACAAAAAAAACGGCCAATACCAAACCGATTGACCACCACAAACCCAAACCACTAAACATTTCAAACATAAAAAAACGAACCTGTTTATGAGTTGCGGCGGATTATGCCAGAAGGCTGATAACGCCATACCCGTTGTTGAAATATTTCAGTAAGAAAAAAAAAGAGCATTCAGCCAAAAAATAGCTTAGCGCCAGTCACCATGCGGCTTGTCTTGGATTAATTAAACAGACCTTGCCTGACAAAAACAGTCCCCAAACGGGAATAATTCATCATTTCTGGCCACTCCAATCCCCCTCCACAGGTGCGCGTTGCGTCAATCTTGGACCGATCCAAAAGGGAAAATTGCACAAGGAACCGACAACTTCCCTGCCGACGCTGGTTGCCACCACCATGGATAAGGGCGCCGTTGCGGGCGCCCTTCTTCAGCATATTGTCTCTTGTCGACGGCCAAGGATCACGCAGGCCAGATCAGTCCTGGTTGATGCGGCTGGCCACTGCGCCCTGCTGGCTCTTGTACTTGGCGTTTTCCCGCTTGTTGTAGGGACGCGCCGCCACACCGGAGAGCATCTCGAAGTTCAGCGCACCTATCTTCATCTTGGGGCGCAGCGCCAGCGGCAGCTTGCCGCCGTTATAGAACTCCAGCACGATGCGGCCGGACCAGCCCGGATCAATGCGGTGTGCGGTCACATGTACCATGAGGCCCAGGCGAGCCAGGGAGGAACGGCCATCGAGCCAGCCGACGATATCCGCCGGCAGGGTGACCGATTCATAAGTGACCGCCAGCGCCAGCTGACCCGGGTGCAGATAGAAGGCTTCCCCATCGGGAATGTGGATTTCGTCGCTCATCACCCGATCGATGGCATCGGCCATCTCGCTGCTCGGCCCGCTCAGATCAATATAGGGAGCGGTGTGATCGCGAAACACCCGAAACTCGTTGCCCAGCAGCACGTCGACGCTGACGCCACTGATCCGTTCAATACCGGGTCTTGGCTCAATGACGATCTTGCCTTCATCCAGATGACGTTCGATATCGGTATCACAAAGACGCATTGGGCGACTCTCCTGACAAATTGTTCATTTAAAAAAGCCGGGCATCACCCGGCTTGATATCTCTCAACCAATCAACATATGGCGGATCCGCGCCTTGAGCATGTCGATGGCGATGCGGTTCTTGCCGCCACGGGGTACGATCACGTCCGCGTACTGCTTGGAAGGCTCGATAAACTGCAGGAACATGGGACGCACCGTCTTCTGGTACTGCTTGAGCACGGAATCCATGGTCCGGCCGCGTTCCTGCACGTCGCGCACCAGGCGGCGCAGCAGGCAGACGTCGAGCGGGGTATCCATGAAGATGGAGGCATCCATCAGATCGCGCAAGCGGCTGTCGGTCAGCAGCAGGATCCCTTCCAGAATGATCACCCGGCGCGGGGCAAAGGGGGTCACATCGCTCATGCGGGTGTGTTCGGTATAGGAGTACTGGGGAATGTTGACGGCATCCCCCTGCACCAGCTGGCTCAAGTGTTGTACCAGCAGGTCGTGATCCAGTGCGTTGGGGTGGTCATAGTTGGTCTTGACCCGCTCTTCCATGGTCAGGTGGGTCTGATCGCGATAGTAGCAATCCTCGGTGATCACGCCAATTTGACCGGCTCCCAGCTCGGCCACCAGCTCTTCATAGATGGTTTGGGCTATAAGACTTTTGCCGGACGCGGATGCACCAGCAATACCGATGATCACACACGAATGTTGAGTATCAGACATTGAAAAATACCTAAAGAGAAGAGCAGTGGGAATTGTTTAAACCGATCCATTATATAAAAAAGGGTGAGCCCTGCCCACCCTCAAATCCACCCCAAACGGCCGACCGCCGATTATTCATCCAGCGCCATGGTATAGAGGGGGGTCGCAATCGGTTTTCCGCTGAAATAGAGTTCAGCCCCCACCCGACGGGCCAGTTTCAGATAGGCCTCTGCCAGCTCCCCCTTCGGTGCGCCGAACACGGTCGGGCAGCCATCGTCCATGTGTTTGCGGATGTCGATGTGCAGTGGCAGCTGACCCAGCAGCGCCACCTGATACTGCTCGGCCATCTTCTGGCCGCCGCCGGTACCGAACAGCGCCTCATGATGACCACAGGCGCTGCAGACGTGATAACTCATGTTCTCGACTATGCCGAGCACGGGCACATTGACCTTGTTGAACATGGCTACCCCCTTGCGGGCATCCGCCAGCGCCACATCCTGAGGGGTGGTGACGATCACCGCTGCCGTGGTCGGTACCTGCTGGGCCAGGGTGAGCTGGATGTCACCGGTGCCCGGCGGCATGTCCACCACCAGGTAGTCCACCTCGCCCCAGCGGGTCTCGTGGAGGATCTGGGCCAGCGCCTTGCTCGCCATGGGGCCGCGCCAGATGGTGGCATCCTGCTCGGAGACCAGATAGCCGATGCTGTTGCTCTTGAGGCCACAGGCCATCACCGGCTCCATCAGCTTGCCGTCATGGCTGACGGGACGCTCCTTGAGGGTTCCGGTCATGGTCGGAATGGAGGGACCGTAGATGTCCGCATCCAGAATGGCGACCCGCGCCCCCTCCTTTTGCAGTGCCAGCGCCAGGTTGACGGCGGTGGTGGACTTGCCCACCCCGCCCTTGCCGGAGGCAACCACAATGATGTTGCGAATGCCCTGCACCGCCGCCAGCCCCTGCGCCCGCGGCATGCTGGCCACCTCGATCTCGCCGACCCAGTCGATACGGGTCGCGCCGGTGACGCTGCGCAGCCGGGCATCGAAGTCCTGCTGGATCTGCTCGAACAGGGAGTGGCCAGCGAAGGGCAGCACCAGCTTGATGGTGAGCGCCGACCCCTGTTTGTCAATGCTGCGTACAAAGCCGGCAGCCACCAGATCCTTGCTCCACCCTGTCGGCTTAAATTCGGCCAGGATCTGTTTTACTGAATCAATCACCATTAACTCCTCATTATCTTGTCATTATCTTGAGGTGAACGGTTACCGCACACAAATCAGTGGCTTGCCTGCTTGCCGACCGGCGTGCGCCGGCGGGTAGGACGAGCCACAACCCTAGGCAGGCTACCCCCAATTCGGGTAACATGCACGGCACTCTATCATCCCAACAAGCACATCAAGAACGACTATATGGCAACTGATCCTCGTACAATGCTGGTAACCTGCGCCCTTCCCTATGCCAATGGCTCCATCCATCTTGGCCACATGCTGGAACACATCCAGGCCGATATCTGGGTTCGTTATCAGCGAATGCGCGGTCACCAGGTGCACTTTGTCTGTGCCGACGATGCCCATGGCACCCCGATCATGCTCAAGGCCCAACAGCTGGGGATCACCCCGGAAGAGATGATCGCGGCCGTCTCCCAGGAGCACCAGGCCGACTTCGCCGGGTTCAACATCAGTTTTGACAACTATCACTCCACCCACAGCGACGAGAACCGCGAGCTGGCCGGGCTTATCTACGGCCGTCTGCAGGCCGGCGGCAAGATCAAGAGCCGCACCATCTCCCAGCTGTTCGATCCGGAAAAATCCATGTTCCTGCCGGATCGTTTCGTCAAGGGGACCTGCCCCAAGTGCAAGTCCCCGGAGCAGTATGGCGACAACTGCGACAGCTGCGGCGCCACCTACAGCCCGACTGAGCTCATCGATCCGAAATCTGCCGTCTCCGGCGCCACTCCGGTGATGAAGGACTCCGAGCACTTCTTCTTCGACCTGCCGCAGTTTGAAACCTGGCTGGCCGACTGGGTGCGCGGCTCCGGTGCCATTCAGGAAGAGATGGCCAACAAGATGCAGGAGTGGTTTGAAAGCGGCCTGCAGCAGTGGGACATCACCCGTGACGCCCCCTATTTCGGATTCGAAATTCCCGGCGCCCCGGGCAAGTACTTCTACGTCTGGCTGGATGCCCCCATCGGTTACATGGCCTCCTTCAAGAACCTGTGCAACAAGCGCGGTGACATCGATTTCGACAGCTACTGGAAAGCGGACTCCGAGGCCGAGCTCTACCACTTCATCGGCAAGGACATCGCCTACTTCCACTGCCTGTTCTGGCCATCCATGCTGGAAGGCGCGGGCTTCCGCAAGCCGACCAAGGTCAATGTGCACGGCTACGTGACCGTCAACGGCGCCAAGATGTCCAAGTCCAAGGGCACCTTCATCAAGGCCTCCACCTATCTGAACCACCTGGATCCGGAGTGCCTGCGTTACTACTATGCCGCCAAGCTCAACAGCCGCATCGACGATCTGGACTTGAACCTCGAAGACTTCGTGCAGCGCGTCAACGCCGATGTGGTCAACAAGCTGGTCAACCTCGCTTCTCGCAACGCCGGCTTCATCGCCAAGCGCTTCGACGGCAAGCTGGCCGCCACCTGCGCCGAGCCTGAGCTCTACGCCGAGTTTGCCAATGCCCGCACAGTGATCGCCGAGGCCTACGAGAGCCGCGAGTTCAGCCGCGCCATCCGCGAGATCATGGCACTGGCCGACAAGGCCAACCGCTACGTGGACGACAAGGCCCCCTGGGTCATCGCCAAGCAGGAAGGGGCGGATGCCGAGCTGCAAGCAGTCTGCTCCGTCGGCATCAACCTGTTCCGTGTGCTGATGGCCTACCTCAAGCCCGTCATGCCGCTGCTGGCCGAGCGCGCCGAGGCCTTCCTGGCCGAGACCCTCAGCTGGGATGGTATCGCCGCCCCGCTGGTCGACCACACTGTCGCCCCGTTCAAGGCGCTCTTCTCCCGCATCGAGCCGGCCAAGATTGAAGCCATGATCGAGGCTTCCAAAGAGGATCTGGCCAAAGAGCAGGCACCGAAAGCCACCGGTCCGCTGGTTGATGACCCCATCAGCGAAACCATCGCCTACGACGATTTTGCCAAGATTGACCTGCGCGTGGCGCTGATCACGAAGGCCGAAGCGGTGCCGGAAGCGGACAAGCTGCTCAAGCTGCAACTGGACATCGGCGGCGAGACCCGTCAG
This sequence comes from Aeromonas dhakensis, assembly GCF_002285935.1. Taxonomy (NCBI): domain Bacteria; kingdom Pseudomonadati; phylum Pseudomonadota; class Gammaproteobacteria; order Aeromonadales; family Aeromonadaceae; genus Aeromonas; species Aeromonas dhakensis. Next base: position 3,207,691 of record NZ_CP023141.1, on the reverse strand, counting down.
GTGTTTGCCGGCATCAAGTCCGCCTACAACCCCGAAGATCTGGAAGGCAAGCTGACCGTGATGGTGGCCAACCTGGCCCCGCGCAAGATGCGCTTTGGCATGTCTGAAGGCATGGTGCTGGCCGCAGGCCCGGGTGGCAAGGATCTCTGGATCCTGGAGCCGCAAGAAGGTGCCCAGCCTGGCATGCGCGTCAAATAAGCGCTGCCACAGCCGTTAGTAACAAGGGAGGCCTGGGGCCTCCCTTTTATTTTCTCTCTTTCCTCCTCCCCCTCTCCCGCTGATTGCGCCGTTTTGTGCCTTGCCTCCCCCCTTGGGTGCTTGTTGCTCCCGATCAATTTGCCTAGACTGGCGATTCACTTCGGGCCCATGGCCCCATTCATCAGGCAAGGAGCAAGCATGATCACCTTATATGGCACCCCCGTCAGCCGAGCCCTGCGCGTATCCTGGTTACTGGAAGAGCTGGACGTGGCATGGCAGTTCCAGTTTCTCGACTTCGCCAAGGGCGAGAATCGCAGTGATTGGTTTTTGACCCTCAACCCGAGCGGCAAGATGCCGGTGCTCAAGGACGGGGAGTTCGTGTTGACCGAGTCCGCCGCCATCATGCAGTACCTGGCCGAGGTGTATGGCCCGAACTGGCTGCCGGCCAGAGGGACCCAGGCCTCGGCGCTGCACGCCCAGTGGGTCAGCTTCATCACCTGTGAACTGGAGCAACCACTGTGGACCATCGGCAAACACCGCTTCGCCCTGCCCGAGGCCCAGCGCCTGCCGGCCATCTTCCCCACCGCCAAATGGGAGTTTGACAAGGCGGCGGCCATCGCCGAATCCTGGGTGCCCGAGCAGGGTTACCTGCTGGGTGAGCAGGTAACCATCGCGGATCTGCTGCTGGCCCATACCCTGATGTGGGCCACCCGCTTCGAGCAGACCATTCCGCCCAAACTCGCGGCCTATCGGGATCGTCTGGCCAAGCGCCCCGCCCTGCAGGCGGTGCTCGCCAAGACCCAGGCCATCGCCGACGCTGCCCAGGCAGGCTGACCTGCGGACAAAAGAGCGTCAATGCAAACGGGAGCCCGCAAGGCTCCCGTTCTTTATGGCTGTTCGGCATCATTGGCGTGGCAAGGCGCTCAATTGGTATGAAAGCCGCTCCCCTTGGGCGGTGGTGCCACCTCATATTCCATCCGGGTCACCTCGGCGGTACGCGGGCCGCGCTCCAGCCAGCCCAGCATCATTTGCACGCTCTGCTCCGGCCCGCAGATGAGGATCTCCACCGAGCCATCTTCCAGGTTGTAGGCATGGCCTCGCAGCCCCAGTTGCAGCGCCCGCTCCCGGGTGAAGTAACGAAACCCCACCCCCTGCACCAGGCCCCACACTCGCACGACAAACGATTGCTCTCCCATTTCTCACACCTTCCCCTTAAGAAATTTCCCTCCAAGGCGATAATGAGCGCGACACTCTCATCCCCTTGCAGGACGCAATACCATTATGAAAGAAGTAAAGTTTCGGTGGGTTGACCGTTATCTCATTCACCTCACGATCAGCGAAAAATTTCTCATCACCTTCTGGTGCCCGCTGCTGTTCATCGCCTTTATCAGCTGGTACCTGCTGGCAGACGGCCATCAGCAGGAGATGCAACTGCGCCTGGATCAGCTCAAGCAGCGGGTCGAACTGAGCGCCCAGCTGGCCAGCCAGCACGCCGACCTGACCCTGCCCGCCGAGCTCACGCTGAGCCCGACCGGCAGCACAGGGTTGACCCAGCAAGGCGACATCTATCGATACGGCGCCAGCGCCGGTCAGGCCGGGGTCGTCACCGGGACCCTGGATGCCTCCCGCTACTCCCTGTGGGATGGCCAAGGAACCACCCTCACCATCATAGCCGTGCTGGCCGCCCTGCTGGCCCTGGTGACCCACTACCTGATGACCTTCGTGTCGGGGGCGCTCTACTCCACCAACAAGGCGCTGCAGACAGTGGCGGATGGCGATCTCACCTTCCGCCTCAACTTCTTCCCGGTGCGCGACGAGTTCTCCATCCTGGCCGGCAGCATCGACCGCTTCACCGACCGCCAGCACAAGATAGTACAGCTGGTGGAAGAGTCCGCCGAGGCGCTGACCATGGCCGCCGACGAGTTTCGCGATCATGCCAGCGAAGGCGAAACCATGGCCCGCTCCCAGCGCCAGCACATGGACTCCCTGGCCGCCGCCATGGAGCAGATGTCCGCCGCCATTCGCGAGGTTGCCCGCAATGCCAACGACACCCTGCAGCAGACCCGCCAATCTAGCGAAGAGGCGGCCAACGGCGCCTCCCGGGTATCGCGCACCATCACCGCCATTCGCACCCTGGCCGACGAGATTGGCAACGCCTCCGGCGCGGTGGAGCGGCTGACCCACAATGCCAATCGCATCAACGAAGTGGTCAACGTCATCAACGCCATCTCCCAGCAGACCAACCTGCTGGCCCTCAACGCTGCCATCGAGGCGGCCCGCGCCGGCGAGCAGGGTCGCGGCTTCGCGGTGGTGGCCGATGAGGTTCGCACCCTGGCCAGCCGCACCCAGCAGGCCACGGTGGAGATCCAGCAGATGATTGAAGAGCTGCAGGCCGGCACCGGGGCGCTGAACGACATCATGGAGAAGACGGTGGAGCGGGCGGCCAGCAGCCAGCAGCTCATCAGCGAGGTGGGGCTCGACATCGACAAGCTCAGCAACCACAGCGATGCGGTGCTGGAGATGAGCACCCAGATCGCCACCTCGAGCGAACAGCAGAGCTCGGTGGCCGAGGAGATCACCCGCAATCTGGATCAGGTGCGCCACGAAGCGGGCCAGGTGGAAGCGTCCGCCAGCGCCTCGGTGGCCGGCACCGCCGGCCTCAAGGCCACCGCCACCGAGCTGACCCAGGCATTGAAAGGGCTAAAGATCTGATTTTTTTTAACAACAAACTCCCAGAGCCTGGCGCTATCTGCCAAGGTTGTTTGAGTTTTGCCAGCGGGCCACATAGAATGTGGCCCCTTTTCTTTTGACCATCTGGCAACTCCCATGAGCGCTTCCATCTATCTCGTCAAAGGCCGCGAAAAATCCCTGCTGCGTCGCCACCCCTGGATCTTCTCCAAGGGGATCGAGCGGGTTCAGGGCAACCCCATTGACGGCGATACCGTCGAGATCTTCACCCATGACGGCAAATGGCTCGCCCGTGGCGCCTGGTCCGGCAGCTCCCAGATCCGCGCCCGGGTCTGGACCTTCGACAAGGATGAGACCGTCGATCTCGACTTCTTCATCCGTCGCCTGAAATACGCCCAGGAGTCCCGTGACGGGCTCATCAAGCGTCAGGGCCTCACCGGCTATCGCCTGTGCGCTGCCGAGTCCGACGGCCTGCCGGGCTTGACCATCGACCGCTACGCCGATTTTTTGGTGTGCCAGATCCTCTCCGCCGGCGCCGAGTTCCAGCGTGAGCTGATCACCCAGGCGCTGCGCACCCTCTACCCCGAGTGCAGCATCTATGAGCGCTCCGATGTGGCGGTGCGCAAGAAGGAAGGTCTGAAAGAGCGCACCGGCGTCATCCATGGTGAGACCCCGAACGAGCCGGTGGTGATCGAGGAAAACGGCGGCGTCAAGATCCTGGTGGACATTCGCAACGGCCACAAGACCGGCTTCTATCTGGATCAGCGTGACAACCGCCAGGCCGCCGCCAAGTACACCGAAGGCAAGCGGGTACTCAACTGCTTCTGCTACACCGGTGGTTTTGGCGTTTATGCCCTCAAGGGCGGCGCCAAGGAGGTGGTCAACGTGGATCTCTCCCAGAATGCGCTGGAGATCGCCCGCCAGAACGCCGAGCTGAACGGGCTGGATACCAGCAACACCCAGTTTGTCCGTCACGACGTGTTCAAGCTGCTGCGTGAATACCGCGAGAAGGGCGAGAAGTTTGACGTCATCGTGCTGGATCCGCCCAAGTTTGCCGAGAGCAAGGCCCAGCTGCTGGGTGCCTGCCGCGGCTACAAGGACATCAACATGCTGGCGTTCCAGCTGCTGGCGCCGGGTGGCGTGCTGCTGACCTACTCCTGCTCCGGCCTGATGGAGCAGAGCCTGTTCCAGAAGATCGTCGCCGACGCAGCGCTCGATGCCGGCCGCGACGCCCAGATCCTGGAGCTCTTGTCCCAGGCCTCCGATCACCCCATAGGTACCGCCTATCCGGAAGGCTTCTACCTCAAGGGACTGGTGGTGCGCGCCCGCTAAGCCGAGCAGACCAGCGCTGCCCCCCTTGTCCCCGGTTCCAGATCGGGGCAGTGGTTCGGCAAGCCATCAAAAAGCCCGCTATTGTAGCGGGCTTTTTATATGCGCCGCCGAAGAGATAACCTCCCCTCGACGTTGCCGCCAGCAGCGATGGGTACCCCTGTCTCTCCTCTTCAACTGACTACAGCCATCCTCACTCCGGGGCTGCCGCATCGCTAACCTAGTTCGCCCCAGTCGTAGCATCCATAGCCCGCCAACAGAGACATGCCCGGCATTTGTTTTATGCAAAAACATGAAATTTTACGCACCAACATTAAAAATCACTAGGGAAAACATCGACCATAAACGCATACTCACTCACCTAAATGAATATCACTGTTTTTCCCTGCGGTTGATCCCACCATGCCCTTACCCACCTAGCACATTGCCTGGAGCGGCAATACCCCGCCCGGCACACATCATCCCATTTAATCACGCGCCGGCGCGCCCAGCGGGAAGTAGTGTCGAAATGGCCTGGCCTCCTCCACTACCCGCACGATGGAAGGATGATTGAGCAGACGGGCGCGATAGGCACGCAGGCGGCCATATCCAGCGGGGATCTCGTGGGCCCAGTCGGCGTAGAAGAGCGAGGGGGCGGCGGCGCAATCGGCCAGCGTGAAGCCAGCGCCGGCAATCCAGTGGCGCCCTTCCAGCCGCTGATCGAGCCAGAGGTAGATCTGATCGAGCAGCTCGCGGGCCTCCACTACGCCATAGCGGTCACGATCAGCGGCCGGGCGCAGCATATCCAACACCACTTTTTGCATCGGCGTCATCACATAGTTGTCGAACACGCGATCCAGCATATGCACCTCCAGGCCCGCATCGCCAGGCGGGATCAGGCAGACGGGGCCTGGGTGGTGCGCCTGCAGATGGGCCACTATGGTGCTGCTCTCGAGGATACAGCGACCGTCATCGAGCAGCACCGGGAAGCGCTTGAGCGGCCAGAGGGTGGCAAGCTCGGCGTTGGCCGTCGGCTCTTCCAGATTCCGGTACTCGAACGGGGTGACATTCTCGTAGAGGGCGATCAGCACCTTCTGGCTGTAGGATGAGAAAGGATGGGCATAGAGTTTCATCGGGATGCTCCTGGCACGCGGATGGATGATTCACCTAGTCTAGATCCCTTCTCCACTTCCGATGCCGCGCTCATACCTTGCTGGTTTTTGGATGATAAATGCGCATTCATGACGAAAATCACACCCGTATGGCTCTCTTTTAGGTAGGGTGATCCCGCCTGTGGCCGCCAAGCCGGGGCAGCCGACTCATTGATGAGCGGCACCACAACAAAAATCGATGTCAGGCCAAGCTGAACATCATCAAGGATCCCGTCATGAATCAATCATTGCCGCTGTTGACGCCGCTGCGGGGCATCGCTGCCCTGATGGTGGTGCTGTTTCACGCCCGCTTGCTGCTCTTTCCCCAGTGGATGGAGTCGATCGCCGGCCACACCCAACTCATCGAGAACGGCTACCTCTGGGTCGATCTCTTCTTTATTTTGAGCGGGCTGGTGCTGGCCCACGTCTACGGGGAGGCCTTCGCCCGCACGCCCCGCACCATCGGTTATGGCCGCTTCCTCTGGCTGCGACTGACCCGGGTTTATCCCCTCTACCTGGTGACCCTGCTGCTGCTGGTGGGCTGGGAGCTCTACAAGGCCCGCCATGGGATTGCCTTCTACGCCGGCCCCCTGTTCAAGATGTGGGAGTGGGAAGGAATGCCTCCTTTCGGCTCACCCTTTACCCCGGCCGAGGCGCTGCCAAGCAGCCTGTTGCTGCTGCAGGTGGTGACCGATCACGGATTGACCTGGAACTTCGCCGCCTGGTCGCTGAGCGTGGAGTGGATTAGCTATCTGCTGTTTCCGCTGCTCATCCCGCTCGCCGTCACCCGCAGCCGCTGGAGCAACCTCGCCCCCTTGCTGGCCCTGACGGTGCTGGCCTTTATCGTGCACAGCCGGGGCACCCTGGATGTCACCAGCGGGGCACTGGCCATCGGGCGCGGGGTGAGTGAATTCGTGCTCGGCCTCTGGCTGCTGCCGAAGGTCAAGGCTGCCCGCCAGTGGCCCATGATGCAGCAAGATCTGCCGCTGCTGATCGCCTTTCTGCTCCCCTTCGCGCTGATGCAGTTCACCATGACGCCGCAGCTGACCCTGCTGCTGATCAGTGCCTACGTGTTGCTGATCTGGATTGCCGCCTGCCAGGGCGATCGCCAGAGCCCGCTGCTGCGCCTGCTGGATAACCGCGTCACCAACTGGCTGGGGGATCTCTCCTACTCCATCTACCTGCTGCACGCCCTGGTGCTGCTCACCGGCTGCGAGCTTGTCCACTATCTGGCGCCGGGGTTCACTGCGTGGTGGTATGCCCAGACCAACCCCCTGCTGGGGGTGCTGGCTACCCTGTTGATGCTGGCGGTGCTGATCGGTCTCTCGGCGCTGAGCTACACCCTGCTGGAGCGGCCGCTGCAACGGCGCCTGCGCCGGCTCGGCAAGGCTCGCCAGCCAGTGATGGAGCAAGCCGGCTAAGTCCCTCACCAAGATGGCCCCGAAAGCAGCACGGCTCACCTTCGGGGCTACCTTGGGGAGAGCCTTGCCAGCGTCATGGCAAGGGCGGCTCTCCTTCTCTAAACCCGCCAATTCCCTGCGCTTTGTGTGAATTCCAGTTCGAACCAGAGCGGCCATTTGTGGCATAATGACCCGTCCTGTGGCCCTTGGCGGGGCTGCGCCGGCGCGATGTCGCCCCTCCTCCCCCGTCCTGCCAGGCTGTCTTGCACGGCAAGCCTTGTATCGCTGCGCACACAGCCAGCCTGGGCCACCCAAGTTTCGCGCGCATGCGCACCCATTTGACGGCTCCGCAGAGCCGCTGCACTTATTTTGTTTGTACACATTTGTACACGCACGTTTGCACACACAAGGGGAAAGTATGTCTTCCATTCGTCTGACCCAATACAGCCACGGCGCTGGCTGCGGCTGCAAAATCTCTCCCAAGGTGCTCGACACCATTCTCAAGAGCCAGATCCCGGGCTTTGACGACCCGACCCTGGTGGTCGGCAACAGCAGCAAGGATGACGCGGCCGTAGTCGATATCGGCAACGGTCAGGGCATCGTCTCCACCACCGACTTCTTCATGCCCATCGTCGATGATCCCTTCACCTTCGGCCGCATCGCCGCCACCAACGCCATCAGCGACATCTACGCCATGGGCGGCAAACCCATCGTCGCCATCGCCATCCTCGGCTGGCCCATCAACACCCTGCCGGCCGAAGTGGCCCAACAGGTGATCGACGGCGGCCGCCAGGTGTGCCACGAAGCAGGAATTTCTCTGGCCGGCGGCCACAGCATCGATGCCCCCGAGCCCATCTTCGGCCTCGCGGTGACCGGTATCGTGCCGCTCAACGCCATCAAGCAGAACGACACTGCCAAGGTGGGTGACACCCTCTATCTGACCAAGCCCCTTGGCATCGGCATCCTCACCACCGCCCAGAAGAAGGGCAAGCTCAAACCCGAGCACGAGCAACTGGCCCCCAACGCCATGTGCACCCTCAACAAGATTGGCCAGCGCTTTGCCGAACTGCCCGGCGTACACGCCATGACCGACGTGACCGGCTTTGGTCTGGCCGGCCATCTGCTGGAGATGTGTGAAGGCTCTGGCGTCAGTGCCCGTCTGGACTTCAAGGCGCTGCCGCTGCTGGACGAGGTGGATTACTACCTGAGCGAGGGCTGCGTACCGGGCGGTACCCTGCGCAACTTCGACTCCTATGGCGCCAAGCTGGACGCCATGGACGATCGCACCCGCAACATCCTGTGCGATCCGCAGACCAGCGGCGGCCTGCTGGTAGCCGTCGGTAAAGAAAGCGAAGCCGAGCTCCACGCCATTGCCGCACAGGCAGGGCTGACCCTTTCCCCCATCGGCCAACTGCAGGCCCAAACCGGCAACCAGTTCATCGAGGTTGTCCAATGAGTGCTCTGCCACTGGCCACGGATTACGCCCGGATTTTTCTGGATGACGTTCCGCTCATCGACCTGCGCGCCCCCATCGAGTTCAAGGAGGGGGCCTTCCCCTGCTCGACCAATCTGCCGTTGATGACGGATGATGAGCGGGCCCAGGTCGGTACCTGCTTCAAGCAGCAGGGTCAGGCGGCCGCCATCGCGCTGGGTCATCAACTGGTCGGTGGCGCGGTGCGGGCCGAACGCCTCGAGGGCTGGCTGGCCCAGTTGCGCCGGCAGCCGGATGCCGTGCTCTACTGCTTTCGCGGCGGTCTGCGCTCGCAAACGGTACAGCAGTGGCTGCATGAGGCGGGAGTCACCCGCCCGCGGGTGGCCGGTGGCTACAAGGATCTGCGTCGCTTCCTCATCGACACGCTCGACGGGGCGGCAGCCGAGTGCCACTGGAGCGTGCTGACCGGCATGACCGGCTCCGGCAAGACCCACATGCTGGCCAAGGTGGCCCAGGCGCTGGATCTGGAGGGGCACGCCCACCACAGGGGGTCGTCCTTTGGCCAGCTGCCCGGCGGCCAGCCCAGCAACATCAACTTTGAAAACAACATGGCCATCGAGCTGCTCAAACGTAGGCAGCAGGGGGAGCAGCGTTTCGTGGTGGAAGACGAAAGCCGCCTCATCGGCCGCTGCTGCCTGCCCAATTCGCTGTTTGACACCATGAGCCAGGCCCCGCTGGTGGTGGTCGAGGTCCCGCAAGAGGAGCGCGCCGAGCAGATCCGCCAGGACTATGTACACGATCTCTGGCTGCGTTATGAGGAGCGTTTTGGCGCCGAAGAGGGCTGGCCGCTGTTTGCCGCCTACCTCACCGACGCCCTGGCCAGACTCAAGCGCCGGCTCGGCGATCAGGCCCATCGCGAGCTGGATCAGTTGATGCAAGTGGCCCTCGAAGAGCAAGGCCGCAGTGGCCACACCGAGCTGCACCTGGCCTGGATCACCCTGCTGTTGACCCGCTACTACGACCCCATGTATCTCTACCAGCTTGGCAACAAGCGCGAGCGCGTCATCTTCCAGGGTGACAAGCAGGCCTGCCTCGATTTCTTTGCCCAGCAGCGCGCCTGATCTTCACCGTACAAGAGGACCCCATATGTTGAAATTCGAGGTGATCCCGGTCACCCAGTTTGCCCAGAACTGCTCCCTCATCTGGTGCGACGAGACCCATCAGGCCGCCCTCATCGATCCGGGCGGAGAAGCGGACAAGCTGCTGGCCGCCATCGCCAAACGGGGGCTGACCCTCACCCACATTCTGCTGACCCACGGTCATCTGGATCACGTGGGCGCCGCCGCCGAGCTGCGCGACAGAACTGGCGTCACCATCACAGGCCCCCACAGGGAAGATGCCTTCTGGCTCGACATGCTGCCCCAGCAGAGCCAGATGTTCGGCTTTGCCCATACTCCGGCCTTTACACCGGATAGCTGGCTCGAACAGGGTGACAAGGTGCAGGTTGGCAAGTGCGAGTTGGAGGTTTATTTCTGCCCGGGTCACACCCCGGGCCATGTGGTGCTGCTCAGCCAGGCCGAGCAACTTGCCTGGGTGGGCGATGTGCTGTTTGCCGGCAGCATAGGTCGGACCGACTTCCCGCGCGGGGATCACGGGACGCTGATCAAGTCGATCACCGAGACCCTGCTGCCGCTGGGGGACGACATCGTCTTCATTCCGGGGCACGGCCCCAGCTCGACGTTCGGTCGCGAGAAGGCAAGCAATCCCTACCTGACGCAACCTATCTGGTGATCTCCCGCTCCTCGCGGGTGTCCCACTGGCTCTTGAGACGCAAGATCTCCGGCATGATCTCGAGAAAACGTGCGAGCAGCCGGGGATCGAAATGCTGGCCGGCACCGTCACGCAGCGTGGCCAGCACCTGCTCCAGCGGCCAGGGCTCCTTGTAAGGGCGACGCACGCTCAGGGCATCAAACACATCGGCGATGGCCACGATCCGCGACGCCTCGGGGATCCCTTCGCCAGTCTCCCCTGCGGGGTAACCCGAGCCATCCCACTTCTCATGGTGATGCAGGGCTATCTCCGCCGCCATCCGAAAGATGGGGGCGTCTGAGCGGCTCAAGATCTCGTAGCCGATGCGCGGGTGGGTGCGCATGATGACCCACTCCTCTTCGGTGAGAGGACCGGGCTTCTTGAGGATGTGATCGGGGATCCCAATCTTGCCCATGTCGTGCATGGGGGCCGCCAGCTCCAGCAGCTCCGACTGCTCCGGACTCCAGCCCGCCGCACTGGCCAGCGCGCGGGCGTAGGCGGCCATGCGCCAGATATGTACCCCGGTGTCGGTGTCGTTGTAGTGACCCGCCTCGCTCAGCATCACGATGGCGGTACGGTAGCTGTGCTCGAGCTGATCGAGGCGCACCAGAGAGAGGTGGTTGCGCACCCGGGCGCGCACCGTGCTCGGACAGACCGGCTTGTAGATGTAATCCACCCCACCCGCCTCGAACCCCTGGCTCTCGCTGTCTGCGTTGTCGCTCGCCGTGATAAACAGCACCGGGATCCCGGCGTGGGCCGGATCGGCCTTGAGTCGGCGGCACACCTCGTAGCCATCCATGTCTGGCATGCGCACGTCAAGCAGGATCAGGGCAGGTTCGTGGCGCGCCACGGCGGCCAGCCCCTCCTCGCCTCCCTTGGCGAAGAAGAGGCTGTACTCCTCCTTGAGGATTTGTCGCAGCAGCCCGAGGTTGCTCGGCTCGTCGTCGATGATCAGCACACGCGGTCGATTCATGATCCAGGTGCCTCCCGATTCTCCAGATAATCCTCCAGCTTGCAGGTGGCAAGCTGGATGTCGAACAGCTCCAGGGCCGCACTGATCTCGCTCACCAGCTCAGCGGGCAAGTAGCTCTTGGCCTGACCCAGCGCAGGCTCGATCAGCTCCAGATCCTCGCTCATGAGGGCCTGACGCAGAGCGTGCAGGCACACCTCCTGCGCCTCCCCCTGCGCCAGCGGGGAGCTGACAGCACCTGGCTCACGCCCGGCATAGATGTCGATAGCCTGCTGCGCCCGCTCCAGCGCCTCGAGCAAGGGGGCGATGAGCTGACTGGTGTCTCCCCCCTGTTCGATGGCCTCGTTCAATTCCGCACTGATGCGCGCCACATCGGTGAGCGACAGGCTGCCCGCCACCCCCTTGAGCTTGTGGGTCAGGCTCGCGGCCGCGTCCGTCTCGTGCTGGGCGATGTAACCCGGCAGCACGGTACCGACCGTCATGTAGTCATCGCGAAAACGCCGCAGGTATTTGAGATAAACCGACGCCTCGCCCCAGTTGCGCAGGCCGGTATCGATGTCGATGCCGGCCACCGGCTCCTGGGCTGGCGGCGCGTCGCTGACCGTGAGCGGCGCCACACTGTCGGGCAGGTAGCGCAGCAGGGTTGCGATTAGCTGCTCCACGTCGAGCGGCTTGGCGATAAAGTCGTTCATGCCAGAGGCCAGCGCTGCTTCGCGTTGATCCTTGAACACCCCGGCGGTGAGTGCCAGCACGGGGATATCCTCCCGTCCCGGCAGCTGGCGCAGACGACGGGTCGCCTCGTAGCCATCCATCACCGGCATCTGCACGTCCATGAGCACCAGATCGATGCGCTGCGCCGAGTCGGCAAGGCAGGCCAAAGCCCGCTCCCCGTCGATGGCGGTGATCACCACGGCCCCCTCCCGCTGCAGCAAGCGGGTTGCCACCTCCAGGTTGATGTCGCTGTCATCGACCAGCAGTATGTGCACGTCCGGCAGGCGCTGATGGCGCTGACCGCTTTCCAGCGGCTCCACATGTTCGCGCTTCTCGTGAATGAGGCGCGCCACCGCGTTGTAGAGACTGGAGCCGGTGACCGGCTTGTGCAGCACCAGATCCACCTGCTCCGAACCGGGGCGGCGCATCAACTCTTCCTGGGAATAAGCGGTCGCCATGATGATGATCGGCGAGCGATCCTGCTGTTCGAAGGCACGGCGAATGGCCACGCAGGTCTCGAGCCCGTCCATGCCCGGCATCATCCAGTCGAGCAGGATCACGTCGAAACGCTCCCCCTGGCGCAGCAGATGGTGCAAGGCCTGCTCGCCCGACTCCACCACCCGTGACTGCCAGCCGAGGGAGCCCACCGTCATCGACAGGGTATCGCGGGTCACCTGGTTGTCGTCGGCGATAAGCAGCGAAACGTGCTGCAGCCGCTCGTGGAAGACTTCGGGTCGCTCTACCTGAGCCAGCCGGACACGGAACCAGAATTCGCTCCCCTTGCCCAGTTCGCTGGTGACACCGATGTCGCCCCCCATCAGGCTCACCAAACGGCGGCTGATGGTCAGGCCAAGCCCGGTTCCGCCAAAACGGCGGCTGGTGGAGGAGTCGGCCTGGGAGAAGGCATTGAAGATGTTGGCCTGCTGCTCGGGCGGAATGCCGATCCCGGTGTCGCGCACCCGAAACAGCAAGGTAGCCGTGCCGTCTTGCTCGGCTTCCAGCTCGACCTTGACCTCCACCTCCCCGCGCTCGGTGAACTTGATGGCGTTGCCGGTCAGGTTGAGCAACACCTGTTCGAGGCGCAGGGCATCCCCAACCAGGTGAGTGGCCCGCTCGGGGGCACTGCTCACCACCAGCTCGAGGTGTTTTTCGCCCACGCAGGTGGACATGATGGCCGCCACGTGATCGAGTACCTCTTCCAGACTGAATGGCACCTGCTCGAGCTCTAGCCGGCCCGACTCAATCTTGGAGAAATCGAGGATGTCGTTGATGATCCCGAGCAGTGCCTGCCCGGCCTGGTGGATCTTGCGCACCAGGGCCCGCTGACCATCGTCGAGCCCTCCCTGCTCGAGCAGGTAGGTCAGCCCCATGATGGCGTTCATGGGGGTACGGATCTCGTGGCTCATGTTGGCGATGAAATCCCCTTTGACCCGCGCGAGCCTGGCCGCCTCCTGCTGCGCCAACTGCTCTCGATGCCGACTGTGCACCAGCGAGGCCACCCCGGCACCGAACAGCAACAGCAAGGTGGCGCAGCTGGCCGAGATAAGCCCCCAGATATGAGTGCGAATGGCCAGCAGCTCGCTGCGTGGCACCATGGAGGCGGCTTTCCAGATCAGCTGATCGTGATTGAGTGCCGGGTACAGGGTGGTCCAGCTCCACAGCCCGTCGGCCAGCTCAACCTGGCCGCTCGAGGCGCCCCAGAATGCCTGCCAGGCCCGGGGAGAAGATTGCTTCAAGGTGAGGTCAGGGCGCTCGAGCATGAACCCCCACTCTTGTGCCGGATCCGGGCTGCGCAGCCAATAACCGTCCTGGTTGAGCAGCATGGTGTGATCGGCGGCCTTGCCACTGCTGTTGGTGAACTCCTTGAGCATGCGAGCGGCCTGCACGTTGATAAGCAGCAAGCCCAGATCGCGGCCCCCCAGACGCATGCGCTTGGCGATGCGGATCATGGGATTGAAGGGGCGATCGATCACCCCGTGTTCGACGTTGAGATCGAGCGGCGAGACGTAAACCCGCTCCCAGGGCAGCGCCATGGCATCGCGAAAGTAGTAACGCTCCCCTTTGTTTTGCAGCTGGTCGTCGGCCACACGCTGCAGATGCTGACCCTGACGATCGATACGCACCCGCTCCATGCCGTCCGGCGCCAACCAGCGCACCTGGGCATAGTCAGGATTGCGGTTCATCAGAATGGTAAACTGGGCAGCCATGGTGTCACGCTCGCCGCGGCTCGCCGCCTCGAGCAGAATGGGCTCTTCAGACATGCTGCGCACATGGCGCAACGGCACCGCCAGCTCGTCATCGAGACGACTGCTGGCGAGCGCCAGAAAGGTGCTCTCATCACTGCGAACACGATAGAGCTCGCGCTCCACCAGTGCGTCCCCCAGCAGGTATCCCCCCACCAGGACCAGCACCAGAATGGGTGAGAACAGCAGGAAATATCCCCGTATGATTCCCTTCATGACGGTCAACACCACCCCGTGATTGGACTTGTTCGAATACTTTATATATGTCAGAGCACCACAATTGGTGTCCTGCTGTCAATCATGCCTACAAGTAAAGACTAACAGCACTAGTTGAGTATTTTATTTTTATAGGGAAAAAATGCCGTAAAAACAAAGAGGCCACCCGATTGGGTGGCCTCTTCACAGGAACGTTCGTGGTCGATTAGACGCGAACGAAGTCCAGGTGCAGCAGCTTGTAACGTACCGGGTGACGCTGGATAGCTTTCACTTTTACGTTAACTTCTTCGCCGTTGATAACCAGAGTCAGTACGGACTCATAGAATTCCGGCTTTTCTTGGGCCAGGATGAATTTCTTGTGGTCAACGGTGATGGACACGGCTTCTTTGCCTGCACCGTAAACGATGGCAGGAACTTGGTCAGCGTGACGCAGGCGGCGGCTCGCACCTTTCCCCAGGTCAGAACGGACTTCAGCTTGGAATACGAAAGACATAGTGTGTATCTCTTTTAGATGAATTTATGGTGCAGACTGCGACCGGTCGGCACCTCGCAAAACGAGCGCGAATACTATCACGGCCCCCGGGCAGTGACAAGAGACCTCAGCGTCCCTGTTCCAATCTGGCAAAACGCTGCAATCGCTGGGCCGGGCTCAGGGCATCGAAACGGGCCAGCGTCTGTGGCGCCGGGCAGTAGAGGGTATCTCCCGCCTTCACCTTGATGCCCTGACCCATCAGCGCCTGGTTGTCGTCGACGATGGCCAGCAAATAGCTGTAGGTATCCCCCGCCACCCCGGTCACGGTCCCGTTCTGGGCCAGCATGGCAGCGATGCGCCAGAGGGTCTCCCCTGCGGCGACCTGATGACAGACCCGCTTGCCGCCAGCCGCTGGTGCCGCCAGCGTCAGCGTGCTGCTGACAGGCACCATCATCCCCTGACCATCCCCCTGCGATGACACAAATTGCGCCAACCGGGTAGCAGGCGCCTGCCAGCTGGCCTGCTGCGACAAGGCAGCCAGCAGGGGTTCCCCTTGCTCACTTGCCTTGGGTTGGCCCGGTGATGGTGGCACGGCAAATTCCGCTATGAAGGGCACGGCCAGGGTCGCTACCCCTTGTGTCGGATGAGGTTGATAGGCCGCCGGGGTAATGGGTGCCAGCCCGTAGGCCGCTTCGTCGATGCGCCGCAATCTTGCCAGATAAGCTTTGGAGAGCTCGGCCTCCCCCTCGAACAGATCGAAGGGGGGCACCAGTCGTGCCGGAAACAGCACCTGCCAGCGTCCCTTCTTCTTCTTGAGCTCGAGGGTGGGAAATTGATTGCCCCGCCAGGCCACGAACATGGCGGGCGGGGTGCGATGCAGCGGGTAGTACTCCGGGTTCAACTGTACCCAGGTTTGCTCGGCAATGGGCTGATAGCCACTGATGTTGACCATCGCCATCCCTAACCAGAATCCAAGCATCCTTGCTCCTCCGTTAGCGTCCAGGCAGCCGGTAGCGCACCCGCGGCCTTTCTCCTCAGCAGATTAGCACTGGGCGATGGCGTTTAGCACCCGTTTATCGGAGACCGGATAGGGGGTACCCAGATTCTGGGCAAAGAACGACACCCGCAGCTCCTCGATCATCCAGCGGATGTTGGCCACCTCGGTGGGCACCAGCTGGGATTTGGGGATCTTGGCCAGCAGCGCCTTGTATTCCGACTCCACGCTGTGCACCTTGAGCATGTAGACCCTATCCCGGTTGGGATCGATGGCCAGCTTCTCCAGCCGCCGCTCGATGGCACGCAGGTAGCGCAAGAGATCCGGCAGCCGCTGCCAGCCGGTCTCGGTCACGAACCCCTTGTGAATGAGGTTGCCGAGCTGCTGCTGGATGTCGGACATGGCAAAGGCGGTGTCGAGCTGCATCTTGCCCTTGAGTCGCTTCTTGATCTCATGGGAGAGGGTCAGCACGGCTTCCACCTGCTTGGCCACTTCCACCACGGCGTCGTTGAGCTCGGCACGGACATACTCCTTGAGCGCCTCGAAACCGGCCTCGTCCCAGGCCATGCCGCCGTGCTGCTCGATGAGCTTGTCGCAGCCGCAGGCGATGCAGTCATCGATAAGCTCCGCCACCTTGCCAAAGGGGTTGAAATAGAGCCCCAGCTTGGCCTTGTTGGGCAGCTTCTCCTGCAGGTACTTGATGGGAGATGGCACGTTGAGCAGCACCAGCCGGCGCTGGCCCGCCCACATCAGCTGCTGTTGCACCACCGGGCTCTCCACCAGCTGGATGGCGACCGAATCCTTCTGATCCACTAGGGCCGGATAGGCCTTCACCTCAAACCCGCTGCGCTTTTGGCTGTACTCCTTCGGCAGCTCGCCAAAGCTCCAGAGGGTGAGGCCTGACTGCTCGATGTCGTCGTCCGCCACTTGTGACAAGGTCTCCTGCACCTTGCCGCGCAGGGACTCTTTCAATGCCTCCAGGTCTTTGCCTTCCGCCACCTTCTTGTGCTTGTCGTCCACTACCCGGAAGGTGAGTTTCAGGTGATCGGGTACCGCAGCCCAGTCCCAGGATTCGCGAGGCACGGTCACGCCGGTCATGCGGCGCAGCTGGCGCTCCATCTCATCCAGCAGCGGCCCCTGCTCGGGGTTGATGCTGGCGAGCAGCGCATCGGCATAGTTGGGGGCTGGTACGAAGTTCTTGCGCATCGGCTTTGGCATCGACTTGATGAGGGCCACCAAGAGCTCGTGACGAAGCCCCGGGATCAACCACTCGAACCCTTTCACCTCCACCTGATTCAGGAGCGGCAGCGGGATGTGCAGGGTCACGCCATCGGCGGCCTCCCCCGGTTCGAACTGGTAAGTCAATTTGAGCTTGAGGCGCCCCTGCTGCCAGAAGTTGGGGTAGTCGAGATCGCTGATGTGGGCCGCGTCCCCCTTCATCAGCATCTCTTTTTCGAAGTTGAGCAGCTCGGCGTCCTGCTTTTGCGCCTCTTTCCACCACTTGTCGAAGTGGCGGCTTGATATCACCTCCTCCGGCAAGCGAGCATCGTAGAAGCGGAACAAGTCCTCGTCATCCACCAGAATGTCGCGCCGACGGGATTTGTGCTCCAGCGCCTCCACCTCGGCCAGGAGCTTGCGGTTGTCACTGAAGAAGCGGTGGCGGGTCTCGAAATCCCCCTCCACCAGGGCGCGGCGGATAAACAGCTCGCGACACAGGGCCGGATCGATGCGGCTGAAGTTGATGGTGCGCTCGGCAACCAGGGTCAGGCCATAGAGAGTCACCTTCTCCTTGGCCATGACGGCGCCGTTTTTCTTCGACCAATGGGGGTCGCTGTGGTGCAGCTTGATGAGGTGGCCCGCCAGCGGCTCCACCCACTCGGGTTCAATCTTGGCGTTGATGCGGGCGTAGAGACGCGAGGTCTCCACCAATTCTGCGGCCATCACCCACTTGGGCGGCTTCTTGAACAGGCCCGAGGCCGGGAACAGATGGAAACGGCCGTTGCGGGCACCCAAAAACTCCGGCTTCTCCAGATCCTTGTTGCCGATATGGCTCAAGAGGCCGGTCAGCAGGGCGCAGTGCACCGTCTTGAAATCCGCCGGCTCCTGGTTGGCTTTAAAGCCCAGCTCTTTGACCGTCTGACGCAGCTGGAAGTGAATGTCCTGCCACTCGCGCACCCGCAGGTAGGAGAGAAACTCCTTCTGGCACATGCGGCGGAACGGGTTGCTGCCAAGGGCATCCTGCTGCTCTTTCAGGTAGTTCCACAGGTTCACAAAGGCGAGGAAGTCGGAATCCTTGTCTTCAAAGCGTCTGTGCTGCTCGTCGGCGGCCTGCTTCTTCTCCATGGGCCGCTCGCGGGGATCCTGAATGCTGAGGGCGGCGGTGATCACCATCACCTCGCTCAAACAGCCGGTTTGCGCGGCGCTGATCACCATCTTCGCCAGGCGGGGATCAAGGGGGATGCGCGAGAGCTGGCGACCGGTCTCGGTCAGCTGCAGCTTGGCTTCGCGATCGCCGGTGGCGGGCAGCTCGCGCACCGCCTCCAGCTCTTTCAAGAGGGTCAGGCCGTCCTTGATATGGCGCGATTCCGGCGGCTCCACGAAGGGGAACGCCTCCATGTTGCCAAGGCCGAGCGCCAGCATCTGCAGGATGACGGAAGCCAGGTTGGTGCGCAGGATCTCGGGGTCGGTAAAGGCCGGACGGCCGTTGAAATCTTCCTCGGAGTAGAGGCGGATACAGATACCGTCCGCCACCCGGCCGCAGCGCCCTTTACGCTGGTTGGCGCTGGCCTGGGAGACTGGCTCGATGGGCAGGCGCTGCACCTTGGTACGCCAGGAGTAGCGGCTGATACGGGCCGTGCCCGGATCGATGACGTAACGAATGCCCGGCACCGTCAGCGAGGTCTCCGCCACGTTGGTGGCCAGCACGATGCGCCGCCCGGCGTGGGGCTGGAACACCTTGTTCTGCTCGGCGTTGGAGAGGCGAGCGTAGAGCGGCAGTACCTCGGTGTCGCGCAAGTTGAGCTTGCGCAGGGCATCGGCGGTATCGCGGATCTCCCGCTCGCCGTTCATGAAGATGAGGATGTCCCCGAGCCCCTCGCGGGCCAGCTCTTCGACGGCATCGAAGATCCCCTGCAGCTCGTCGCGCTCCTCCAGCCCTTCGCTCTTGTCACTGCTTTTTTTATCAACAAACAGCGGGCGGTAGCGCACCTCCACCGGGTAGGTGCGGCCAGACACCTCGATCACCGGCGCCTTGTTGAAGTGGCGGGAGAAACGCTGCGGGTCTATGGTGGCCGAGGTGATGATGACCTTCAGATCGGGGCGCCTCGGCAGCAGCTGCTTTAAGTAACCCAGGATGAAGTCGATGTTGAGACTGCGCTCGTGGGCCTCATCGATGATGATGGTGTCGTACTGGGTGAGCATCCGGTCGTTCTGGATCTCCGCCAGCAGGATACCGTCGGTCATCAGCTTGATGTGGGTCTGCTCGCTCACCTGATCGGTAAAACGCACCTTGTAGCCTACGTAGTGACCGAGCTCGGACTCCATCTCTTCGGCAATACGGGCCGCCACGGTACGGGCCGCCAGACGGCGCGGCTGGGTGTGGCCTATAAAGCCTTTCACCCCGCGCCCCAGCGCCAGGCAGATCTTGGGGATCTGGGTGGTTTTGCCCGAGCCGGTTTCCCCGGCGATGATCACCACCTGATGTTCGTTGATCGCCTTGGCGATCTCCGCCTGCTTCTGGCTGACCGGCAGATTGTCCGGATAGGTGACCCTGGGCACACCGGCCAGACGGGATTGATAGCGCGCCTCGGCCACATCCAGATCGGCAGCGATGGTCTCGAGTACGGCGGCCTGCTTGGCTTCCGGCAGCTTCTTGGCCCCGTGCAGACGGCTGGAGAGACGGCGGGCGTCGAGGTTCATGCAGGCAGATAGACGGCGGCGCAGCGCCTCGATAGAGAGAGACAAGGTACGAATTCCTTAAAAGAGTGCCCATCAAGGGCCATATCGATAGCTGGGGGAGATCCTAAAGAGCGAGGCTGGACGGTGCAAGCCTTAAAGCGGCGCCGAGGAGGATGAAGCCTGTATCACAGCGGGCATCGGCATTCCCCATGCGGCAATAAAAGAGCAGGCATGGTGCCTGCTCTGTGCTGCCAACGTGCTGACGAGGTGAAAACAGCGTCCTCAGGCACGAGCCTTGTGTACGAAACAGGTCCCCAGCTGGGCGTGGATGGCCTGCATCACATCGTGGCGGCTGATGACCCCGAGCAGATGCCCCTCCTCCACGACCGGATAGATCTTGGGCTTTTGTCCCATCATCATCTCGGCCAGCTCGAGGATGCTGGTGTCGGGGCCGACGGCCAGCACCTCCTTGCGCATCACATCCCTGACCTGGGCTACCTGTTCACAGTGATAGGCCTCTTTCAACATGACGGCGATACAGTCCTGCTCGGAGACCCAACCCACCAGGTGGCCCCGTTCGTCCACCACGGGGCCGCCAAGCTGGCGACTGTTGAGAAACTTTTCCACTGCCGCCTGCACCATCATCTCCGCGCTGAAGGTGATGGGACGAGTCTGCATGTAATCCTTTGCCTTGAGTGATTCCATCGTGCGTTCCCCCAACCTGCCTCCCGGGCGGGAGGCGCGAGCCGGGCACTATGTCCGGCTCACTCCAAGCATAGCTCGCATGGATCAGGAGATGGATTGCAGCAACAGCAGCAGCTCGTTCTGGCTGTGGCAGTCGGTCTTCTTGAACACCCCTTTCAGGGTCGAGCGCACGGTTTCCACCTTGACGCCACGCAGCTCGGCGATGTCGTTGCTGCTGTAGCCCTTGCTCATCAGCACCAGCAGCTCTTTCTCGCCGATGGTGAGCGGATAGAGGCTGGCCAGCGCTTCGATGTCGGGGTTGAAGGAGTGTTCGGGATCCCGCAGCACCACCTCCACATAGCGCTCGAAGCGATTGAGACCGCTCATCAGGGTGCACTGGATCAGCAACGGCCGCAGATTGGGCTGACGAGGAATGGACATATAGGCGCTGGCACCGGGCAGCAGATAGGCGAAGCCATTCAATATCTCTTTGAACTGGCGCTGCTGCTCCTTATTTTGCAGCGAGAAAATACCATTGCCCGCTCGCAGTTCCACGTTCTCGTCGGCAATACGATTGAAGGCGACGTTGGAATAATGGATATGCCCTTTGTCATCGACGATGGCGCTGGGTTTATTATGGTTTTTTACCAGCTGTTGCAGCTGATAGTTCTGGGTTTCCAGGGCCAGCAGGTTCCAATAATGTTGGCTCCAGGCCGCCAGGCCAGAATAAACTTCGCCAAGGGAAGAAATTTCCTGCGCGCTGAAATCATCCTGCGTCGCCGCACGATAGGTAGACAGGCTGCTCAGCCCCCGCCCCTTCACCCGGCAGACACCGCCGGCCGCAAACTGGGCGCCGAAACTGGCCAGCAAACCCGCCGAATTGGAGAGGCTGTTGGCACTGACGATCCCCTGGCAGCCCTTGTCCAGATAGTGATTGAACCACACATCCTGGCGATGGTGCTGGACATAGAACTGCTGCTGGGCTTCGGTCAAACCACTGGAAAAGAGCTTGATGCCGTCGCTCTTGTCATCATCCCGCAACAAGAACAGCGACGAGCTGCCTGACACGTCGGAGCGGAACTGATCCACCACCAACTTAATGTCAGAATCATTAATACCGCACTCATATAACTGGCTTATATAGGGCGATACCCTTTCTTTTACTAATGCCTTCACACCCGAACTCCTAATTTCTTATTTTTATTGAAGTGGCATCTTACTCTGCAATGAGAAACGCGAAAAGTAGTCAAATGAACAAAGGTTTTATAACTGATCCATAAATAGTAATGATGAAACGACATAAGAGCGCTCGAAAGCGAAAATCTTAAATCCAAGTTAATGTTTTTTATGATTTTTGTCGCTGATGTTGTGCTTGTCTGTGGCAAGCCACAGGCACTGTCGATGCGACAATGGTGCAACAAAGTAGCCCTCTCGTGCCATTTGCTGCGACAAGTTGCCCAGGGGAGCCAATCAACGCGACTATGTCACTCCACAGACCTGGTTATTCTGGGCCTCTCCACGCCTAAGCGCCCGCCACCTCTCGCCCTCGGCCATGCAGGCCCCCTGCCCGACCGATCTCTGCGCCCCTGATCATTTATCAAATCCAACCGACTCCCTTTGCCGCCGACCTCATCGCTTACTCGCTGTCGTCGCCGCTCAAGGTGTTTCATTTTGGTTAATTTTGTGTTTAATTCACTCCTGAAACACTTAATGTATATACAAATAACAACCCAACACACGGACTGACACCCACCGCAAGGAGCAGGTATGGAATCGGACAACCTACTGTTAACCCCCATGAAGCCAGGCGCAGGCATCAAGCTGCTGCTGACCAGCCTGCTGGGCATCGCCATCTTCTTCATTCCGGTCGAGCTGGGGGGGCGCAGCACCATAGTGGTGGATCATCTGGCCGGCCTGGTGATGACCCAACGCCCCCTGGCGACCGGCCTCATCCTGCTGCTGATCGGGTATGGTGCCGTGATGCCTTTGCTCGATGGCCGCTGGCGTGCGCGCCCCATCGATAGGGTATTGAGCCTGTTCAAGCTGCTGGGCTTGGGAGTGGCCTTGATCTATGTCACCGGGATCGGGCCGGCCTGGTTGATGACCCCGGATCGACTGCCTTTTCTGTTCGACAAGCTGGCCATGTCGGTGGGCCTCATCGTGCCCATCGGCGCCATGGCCCTCACCTTTTTGCTTGGCTTCGGTCTGCTGGAGCTTATCGGCGTATTGATGCAGCCCGTGATGCGCCCCCTCTGGCGCACGCCAGGCCACTCCGCCATCGATGCCGTGGCCTCGTTCGTCGGCAGCTACTCGGTGGGTCTGCTCATTACCAACCGGGTTTTCCTGGCAGGCAAGTACACGGTGCGCGAAGCCGTCATCATCGCCACCGGCTTCTCCACCGTGTCGGCCGCCTTCATGATCATCGTGGCCAAGACCCTTGGCCTGATGGCGCAGTGGAATTTCTACTTCTGGTCCACCCTGGTCATCACCTTCATCATCACCGCCATCCTGGCGCGCGTGCCTCCCATCGCCACCATGGCTCATGAGGGCGACACCGACGAACCCTTGCCTGCCGGCCAACGCCGCTGGCAAGCGGCCATGGCCGCCGGGCTCGCCCAATCCAGCCAGGCCGAGCCCTTGCTGAGCCAACTGCGGGACAACCTCAGGGACGGTCTTCACATGGCTGCCGCCGTGGTGCCGACCATACTGTCGGTCGGTTTGCTGGGCCTGCTGCTGGCCCAGCACACCCCCCTGTTCGATCTGATTGGCTGGCTGCTCTGGCCGCTCACCTGGCTGCTCGATCTGGGAGAGCCGCTGGCTACCGCCAAGGCACTCTCGGCCGGTCTGGCGGAGATGTTCCTGCCGGCCATCCTGCTCAAGGATGCAGATTTGCTGGTGCGCTATGTCGCGGCCGTGGTCTCGGTCAGCTCGGTGCTCTTTTTCTCGGCCTCCATCCCCTGCATCCTGGCCACCCGGATCCCGGTGAGTGTGGGACAACTGGTGGTGATCTGGCTGCTGCGTACCCTGCTTGGCATTGTGCTGGCTGCGCTTTGCGGTCGCCTTGCCATTGCACTCGGCTGGCTGGCTTGAAGGATCAAAGAGGCTCATGCATCAGCACGTTGGCTGAAACCCTAAACAGGGAGGCTTGCCTCCCTGTTTATTTAATTTATCGACCCCCTCTCCAACACTGAAAATAATGCATGCCCTGCCCATTAACGATGGGCAAATTGATACCGTCTGAGCATCACCAATAATGAACAACAATGGGTAAGGCACATGATGGCCGCTTGAAAAATTTATAAACAATATAAATCCATTTAAAAAGCCGTATGGCAAACGTGACCAAGGCAAGCCTTGAATCAAGACTGTCATGTCGCCTGCGGGCTCACGGTGACAGCTACGTCAGCCCCGCCACAGGCCTCAATGCAGCCGTTTTTTAGGTTGATGAACCAACCCGACAGCAGAACAGCTGTACCCCATTTTTATTTTTACAGGCAATATTTGGTAACAACTTCCTCATTATCATTCCCCCATGGCTGTGATACTACAGTTGACTGCCGATCTCTTATTTTTGGTGACACAGATTAAATATGGATATTGTCATGACACATCATCGCCATGCATTTTTCGACAGGGTCGACAGGCAACCGCAATTCATGCGGTCAGGAGGGTCCCATGCTGCCCACTAGACCCGCAGTCGAGACTCATCTCGGAGCCTTGCTCCTCATGGTCTTCGTCATCGTGCTGATGGGTCAGTTTGGCCACCAGCTATGGACGCCAGACGAACCTCGCGAAGCCGCCATCGCCTGGGAGATGTTCAACAGCCGTGAGCTGGCCATCCCGACCCTGGCCGGCAGCAGCTTTATCGAAAAACCCCCGCTCTATTACATTCTTGCCATCCCCTTGCTGGCCCTGCTGCACGATACCCTGGGCATTACGGTGACGTTGCGCCTGGTGGGGGCCCTCTGGGCCCTGGGCACACTGCTGTTCACCGGCCTGCTGGCCAAGCGGGTATTGGGTTCCGGCACTGCGGCGCTCTGGTCGGTCATTGCACAGGGAACCATGGAGGGCTTCATCATGAACAGCCACTGGATCCGGGTAGACACCAGCCTCGCCTTTTTCGTCGCCTTCACCATGTGGGCTTTCGCCGAATGGTACCTGGGTGGTCGATCTCGGATGCTCTGGTTCGCAGGGCTCGGTCTCTCCCTCTGTTTTCTGGTCAAGGGGCCCATCGGCCCCATCACCCTCTTCTTTGGCTGGCTGGCACTGTTCATCCCGGCATTCAGGCGTCATCTTGCCGCTAACGAGGGAGGCCGTTTCGTGATGCAGCACCTCGGCATGAGCCTGCTGTTCGTCATGCCCATCGCAGGCTGGCTGCTGACCCTGTGGCAGCATCCCGAGGGAGACGCACTCTGGCAACAGTGGTTCTGGCAAAATCAGGTGGGCAGGTTGACAGGCAGCTCTGCCGAACTGGGCCACATCAAGTCCGGCGAATACTTCTTCTACCTTGTAGGAATCGCAGAATACACCCTGCCCTGGCTGCCCCTCGTGCTCTATTGGGGCTGGCAAACCATCAGGCAGAAACAGTGGAGCGTCTCCCGCCTGTTCCTGCTCATCTGGACAGTGGGCACCCTGCTGCTGCTCAGCGTGGCCTCCACCAAGCGGACCCTCTACCTCTTTCCGCTGATGCCGGTCTTTGCCCTGATGATCGGGCAACTGAGCCTCAGCTGGCCTCGCTGGCTGAATGGCTATGGCCGTGGCTGGACCCTGTTCATGTTCCTGTTCGCTCTGGCCCTGCTCATGGCCCCTTTCTACCTGCCGCTGTTGCCGGTGGAGATCCCCGACCAGACCCTTTCCGTCATCAGCACCCTCGGCTGGCGTCATGTGCTGGCGGCGGTATTGCTTATTTTCGCGGCCGAACAGTTGT
Organism: Aeromonas dhakensis; assembly: GCF_002285935.1. Lineage (NCBI taxonomy): Bacteria > Pseudomonadati > Pseudomonadota > Gammaproteobacteria > Aeromonadales > Aeromonadaceae > Aeromonas > Aeromonas dhakensis. The sequence goes on along the minus strand of NZ_CP023141.1, from coordinate 3,182,591 downwards.
GGCGCTGGCGTGAAATTGAGGGAGCCACCCTGCTGGCCAGTGCATCCGGCATCATGTTCTTGCTGGCATTTACCCTGGCCTACCCCGCCATTGATGCCGCCAAAGCGATGAAAGGCGATACAGAGCGTTTCTTGCTGAAGATCCCCATCGAGCAGCGTGCCCGGATTGCCGGCTGGAACTTTGGTGAAACCGAGCGGGGACTCTTTTCGGTGTACGGCGACTGGCAGATCAAAAACGTCGACACGGCGCGGCTTCATGACATCTTGACTTGCCGTGACCCCATCTTCACCAGCCTGCTCATCAATCAGGACGACAAGAACTTCCAGTTGGCCAGCTTGCTGGCCGGGCATACCTACCGGTTGCTGGCCACGGGGCACCCCAGAGTGGACAGAGATGCCCGCGCCATCTACTGGGTCAAGGGGCGCTGCGACCATTGATGAATTGCACGGCCATCGGGGAAAGGCCATTGAAATTGAAACTGGCTCATGTTGACGCTTTCCTGTTCCTCACCAAATGGCGGACGAGGAATCATGGCCAAGACCGGCTCAAGGTGGCCAGTCAATTTGCCAACGCCAGCTGAACAGCCTGCTCCTGCATCACCAGATCAGGCAGCATAAAGCAAAGAAGCCAGGACTGTCGCACTCCTGGCTTCTTTGCTTTTTACGCGCTTACCTGTGCTCAACGCCTGTCAACATGACGCGCCTGCACGATATTCCCTTGCCAATGTCCTTCAAATAAGAGTCACAGCCGAAAACCAGGCCATGATTGTTTACCCGAGCTATCAACATGACCGGCTTTTTAATGAAGAGCTCCCACCGCCATCAATTCGATTCAACCAAGTGCCCTCGGTTCACGCTACAGACATTGAGCATTCAATAGAGAGTCATGGTCCGATGGCCTGCGATAAGGCGCAGACTCTTCACGCCCCCGCTCATCCATGACCAGGCTGAGGCAAGGCGCCGGTTCGACGCTCAACTATCATCTATGTCTCCACGATTTAGTCATACTGACAGGCAGCCCGAGATGACGCACATGTCTGCACGCCGGCGCTCTTGTGTGCAAGGAGAGCCGGGGGGTTCAAGCAGAAACTGTCGCATGAAAGTTGATCTTCAATCGTCATTGCCGATGAATGTCAGAGTTTTAACCTTATGTTCAGTAACGCTATTTCAGAGTTAGATTGATCTTAGGAACGAAGAGCACTGTTTCACCGTCATAACGTTAATAAGAGGACATAGTGAATGGACAAACACACTCATGGGGCCGGTCAGTGCCCTTTTGCACACGGAGCCAATACTTCCGCCGGCCAGGAGCCTCAAGTTTGGTGGCCCAATGCCCTCAACCTCGACATCCTGCACCAACATGACCGCAAGACCAATCCGATGGATGAGTCTTTCAATTATGCTGATGCCTTCAGCAGCCTCGATTACGATGCCCTCAAGGCCGACCTCCATGCCCTGATGACCGACAGCCAGCCCTGGTGGCCGGCCGACTGGGGGCACTACGGCGGCCTGATGATCCGCATGGCCTGGCACTCCGCAGGCAGCTATCGCGCCACCGACGGCCGTGGCGGTGCCAACACCGGCAACCAGCGCTTCGCCCCCCTCAACAGCTGGCCAGACAACGGCAACCTCGACAAGGCGCGCCGCCTGCTGTGGCCCATCAAACAGAAATACGGCAACAAGATCTCCTGGGCCGACCTGATGATCCTGGCGGGCAACGTCGCTTATGAATCCATGGGGCTCAAGACCTTTGGTTTTGCCGGTGGCCGCGAGGACATCTGGCATCCGGAAAAAGATGTCTACTGGGGCTCCGAGAAGGAGTGGCTGGCGCCGAGCGGCAGCGAAGGGAGCCGTTACAGTGGTGAACGGGATCTGGAGAACCCGCTGGCCGCGGTGATGATGGGGCTTATTTACGTCAACCCGGAAGGGGTGGATGGCAACCCTGATCCCCTGAAAACCGCCCACGACATGCGCGTCACCTTTGCCCGCATGGGGATGAATGACGAAGAGACCGTCGCCCTCACCGCAGGTGGCCACACCGTCGGCAAGGCCCACGGCAACGGCAGCGCTGCCAAATTGGGGCCGGCCCCGGAGGGCGCCGAGCTGCACGAGCAGGGGCTTGGCTGGATCAACCACGAGAGCCGCGGTATCGGCCGCGACACGGTCACCAGCGGGATCGAGGGCGCCTGGACCAGCAACCCGACTCGCTGGGACAACGGCTACTTCAAGATGTTGCTGGGCCACGACTGGTGGCTCAAGAAGAGCCCGGCCGGTGCCTGGCAGTGGGAGCCCATTGCCATCAAGGAGGAAGATCGCCCGGTGGACGTGGAAGACCCCTCCCTGCGCTGCAGCCCCATCATGACGGACGCAGACATGGCACTGCGCTTTGACCCCGTCTACCGGGAGATCTCCGAGCGCTTCGCAGCGGATCAAGACCTCTTCTCCGACGCCTTTGCCCGCGCCTGGTTCAAGCTGACCCACCGCGACATGGGGCCGCGCAGCCGCTACCTGGGGCCGGAGGTACCGAGCGAAGTCATGGTGTGGCAGGATCCGGTGCCGGTGGTGAATTACCAGCTCTCCGAGCAGGAGGTGAGCGAGCTCAAGGGCAAACTGCTGGCCTGTGGCGTGGCGCCAGCCGATTTGATCGCCACCGCCTGGGACAGTGCCCGCACCTTCCGCGGCTCCGATTATCGCGGTGGGGCCAACGGTGCTCGTATCCGCCTTGCGCCGATGAAGGAGTGGGAAGGCAACGAGCCCGCTCGCCTCGAGAAGGTGCTCAACGCCCTGATCGCCCTGCAGGCCACCCTGAACAAGCCGGTCAGCATCGCCGACCTGATTGTGCTGGGCGGCAGCGCAGCGGTAGAGCAGGCGGCCAAGCTGGCCGGCGTTGATATCGTCGTTCCCTTTGCGCCGGGTCGCGGCGATGCCGGCGCCGAGCAGACCGATGCCGAGTCGTTCGCCTTCCTGGAGTCGGTGCACGACGGTTTTCGCAACTGGCAGAAGGGGCACTACCAGGTGCAGCCGGAAGAGATGCTGCTCGACCGTGCCCAGTTGCTGGGGCTCACCGCCCGCGAGATGACAGTGCTGGTCGGCGGTATGCGGGTGCTTGGCACCAACCACGGCGGCTCGGCCCACGGCGTCTTTACCGACCGGGTCGGGGTGCTCAGCAACGACTTCTTCGTCAACCTGACCGACATGGCTTATAGCTGGCAGCCGACTGGCCGCAACAGCTACCAGATCGTGGATCGTCAGAGCGGCGCAGTGAAGTGGACCGCCACCCGGGTTGACCTGGTGTTTGGCTCCAACTCGGTGCTGCGTGCCTACGCCGAGGTCTATGCCCAGCAAGATGGCAAGGAGAAGTTCGTACGCGACTTCGTCAAGGCCTGGGTCAAGGTGATGAACAACGACCGTTTCGACCTGAAATAACCCGCCAGGTCCGTATAAAGAACGCCAGCCGCGAGGCTGGCGTTCTTTTTTGTCGGCACGCGCCGCCAGTGGCGGTGCATCGGCCTCCCCTCACTAACGGGGGACTGGAGAGCGGAAAAAGAGTGAAGCAAGAGGGGGCGGAAGGAATGCAAGCAGAGAGCACAAAACCTGCACCGGTTCGATGTGGTGGGAGGCGTGACAGGGGTGGACCCCTACTCATAAAAACGCAGCTGACACGGGGAAAGTGTCAGCTGCGTCATGACTACTCGCGATGCATCCGGATGGTGAAGGCCCTTGAATCGCTGCACAAGCCACTGGCTGACAACGGGAGGGAATCACCTGTCCCATCCTGGCCCATGGGTCGGCAACGACGCTCCGGCGTTACCGGAGCGAGTTGACCGGGAAATCGGGGCAAGTGCCCCATCACGACCGACGGGCAGACCATCACGCGCAGCCTATTGCTGCGACTGGAAATGAGTCCTTAAAAGGGCATCTTGAAACCGGGGGGCAGTTGCATGCCGCCGGTCAGCTCGCCCATCTTGGCCTTGTTCTGCTCTTCGACGCGACGCACGGCATCGTTGACGGCCGCAGCCACCAGATCTTCCAGCATCTCTTTGTCATCTTCCATCAGGCTCGGGTCGATTTCGATGCGACGCACGCTGTGGCTACCGGCCATGGTGACCTTGACCATGCCAGCGCCGGCTTCACCGACTACTTCCATCTGGGCAAGCTGCTCTTGCATCTTCTGCATGCGCTCTTGCATCTGTTGGGCCTGTTTCATCAGGTTCCCCATTCCACCTTTACCAAACATATGTCGTCTCTCGTCTTGAAATCCGGCATCCAGCGCCGGGCCGTGGGTTTACCCGTCCTAAGTGGGGACGGCCAAACCGTTTTTCAACCGGGCACCAGGCCCGGATGGTGTGATCAGTTGCTCAGCGGCTCTATGCTGTCGTGGTGCAGCATGGCGCCAAACCGCTGTTGCAAGAATTGCACGTTGGGATCCTGCTCCAGATCCCGGGTGACCTGCTCCCGCACCCCGAGATAGAGGCGGTGCTCAATCTCGAGCGGGGTTTCCCGCTCTGGCACCACGCCCAGGGTGACGTCCACCTGTACCGCCAGCCCCAGTTCGGGGCCGATGATCTCGGCCAGATCGGCGCGCGCCCTGTCGCTCACCAGATGGCGCTGCTCGGGTTTGAGGGTCAGCAGCACCTTGTCACCCTGCTGCTCCATCACTGAATTGATGGCCAGCTGGCGCAGGCGGCCACCCACACCGGTGCGGGCAATCAGTTCGGCCCAATGGTCGCCGCAATTGGCCAGCAGCGAAGAGGGGATCAATCTGGCCGCCTCCTCACTCCCTTGCGGCTGGTTGTCGCTCTCCAGCTCGTTCCAGTCGATGGTTTCCATGACCGAGGCGGCAGGCTCGCTGATGGTCGCCTCAGGGGGCGTTGCAACGGCGACCGGCGCACTCGGCGCAGCGACCGTCTGCCGGCCGGCACTGCCATCCAGATCCCAGGGCGGCAGATCATCCGCCTGGGGACGAGCGGCGGGCGCTGGCTGCATCACCTGGGTGGTTCGCTCCGGCAAGGGGGCGCTGGCGAACGCATCGTTGAAACCCTGACTCAAATACTCTTCGTAGTCGCTGCCGCTCTCTTCATAGGCATCGAGCGGCGGCAATTCATCGTAACCTGACTGGGCCGCCTGGGCAGCTGCCTGCACCCGGGGGGCACTCGGGGAGTGGGGCGTCGAGGGCGGCATGGCCGCAGCCGGTGCCATCGGTGCCGGTTTGGCGGCCGCCATCGGCTTGACCGGCGTCGCCCGGGCTGGCGCCGCATTGCCGCTCGGCTCGCCGCGCAGGCGGCTTCGCAGCAGATTGCGCTTGCCCAGCAGACTTTGCATGCTGGCCACCGTTGAAGAGACACTCCCCTCCCCGCTGTCAGCCACTTCGTCAGCCACATTCGTTGGTACGGCGCCTTGTACGGAGGACGCGGGCTGGGCAGCGGCAGGCTGAGCCGTGGGCGCAATAGGTTCGGACGCGGCTTCATAACCCATCTGCTCGGCCTCACGCAGCAGCTCCGCCTGCTCGGCAAAGAGCGGATCCAGCGCGGCGCCGCCTTCCGGCTCCGCCATGTCAGCCAACTGTGAGTGAGGCTGGGCGGCCTGTCCGGCCTCCTGCGCCCCTTGGTGCTCGACCGATGCAGAAGAAGTAACCGGCGCAGGCGAAATCGCGGCGTCGGCTGACGGAGCCTGCGGCATCATGTCGGTGGCCGGGGGTGGCTCAACCCCCTCGGGCTTTCCCAAGGCGGGGGCTGGGCTCCTCGCACCTGCGGCGGGTAGGCCACCGAGTGCCGGAGGCAGCGCCGTCAAGCTGGCGGGGTGCAGCACCTCGCGCCGGGGCGAGAAGGCCAGCATCCGCAGGCAGGTCATCTCCAGTGCGGTGCGGCCATCGGGGGCCCAGGGCAGATCCTTGCGGCCCCCCAGCACGATCTGATAGCAGAGCTGCACCTCTTCCGGGCTCATGGCCTGGGCCAGCTGCAGCAGGGCATCGGCATCCGCCCCCTGCTCCTGCACGGTGGCCGGCAACAGCTGCGCCATGGCGATGCGATGGAGCAGCCCTTCCAGCTCGGCATGGAGCTGATCAAAGTCGGGGCCCAGGGTCGCTATCTCGGTGATCTTGGCCATGGTGGCGGGTGCATCCTGGCGCAGCACAGCTTCCAGCAGTTGATGCAGATGGCGGTGATCCAGGGTCCCCAGCATGGCCAGCACGCTGTCGGTGCGCACGCTGCCATTGCCGTGGGCCAGCGCCTGATCGGTCAGGCTCAGGGCATCGCGCATGCTGCCGTCCGCCGCCTTGGCCAGGGCCAGCAGGGCGCGCGGCTCGAAGGGTTGTCCCTCCTGATCCAGCACCCATTCGAGCTGCTTGGCGATCTGGGTCTGATCCAGACTCTTCAGATGAAACTGCAGGCAGCGCGAGAGGATGGTGATGGGCAGCTTTTGCGGATCCGTGGTGGCCAGCAGGAACTTCACATAGGGGGGCGGCTCTTCCAGGGTTTTCAGCAGCGCGTTGAAGCTGTGGCGCGACAACATGTGCACTTCGTCGATGAGATAGACCTTGAAACGGCCACGGGCCGGTCGGTACTGCACGTTGTCGAGCAGCTCGCGGGTATCTTCCACCTTGGTGCGTGACGCCGCGTCTATCTCCAGCAGATCGACGAAGTTGCCCTGATCGATCTCGCGGCAGGTGTCGCACACGCCGCACGGATGACTGCTGATCCCCTGCTCGCAGTTGAGGCTCTTGGCCAGGATGCGCGCAATGGTGGTCTTGCCGACCCCGCGAGTACCGCTCAGCAGATAGGCGTGATGCAGCCGTCCCTGATCCAGGGCGTTGGTCAAGGCGGTCAGCACATGATGCTGGCCTACCACTTGTTCAAACGTATGGGGGCGCCATTTACGCGCCAGAACCTGATAGCTCATAGATCTCGATGCAGGGATGACAAGGCATTGAGGCTGGATGCTAACACAAATGCGGGGCGGGCTGTATCGGCTATCGGCCGAGGCGGGAGGGATCGCTTGAATTTCAAACCGATGCCCGCTCGGGCACCGGTTTGGACGCAGGCAACGGGCTGACGAGGCCCGTCTGCGTGATCGGACTGGCGGCTTATTCGCCCGGCAGTTCGACCAGGGAAACCACCTTGACGCCGGCGGCGGTCAGGCGGGCATCACCACCCAGCGACGGCAGGGAGATGATGAAGGCGGCATCGGCCACTTCACCGCCGGCACGGCGGATCAGCTTGACGGTGGCATCGACGGTGCCGCCGGTGGCCAGCAGATCGTCCACCACCAGCACCTTGTCACCGGGCACGATGGCGTCGGTGTGCAGTTGCAGGGTGTCGGTGCCATATTCGAGGGCGTAGGACTCCTCGATGACGGCGCGGGGCAACTTGCCCGGCTTGCGAACCGGCACGAAGCCCAGACCCATGGCGAAGGCTACCGGCGCGCCGAAGATGAAGCCGCGCGCTTCGGTACCGACAATCTTGGTGATCCCTTGATCACGATAGTGATTGGCCAGCAGCTCGATGGTGGCCTTGAAGGCCTCGGCATTCTCGATCAGGCTGGTGATGTCGCGAAACAGGATGCCCGGCTTCGGATAGTCGGGAATGGTCTTGATGCTCGCTTCGATAAATTTCAGGGTTTCCGGATTCATGGTTTGACCGTTTGTTTTTCGACGCAGATGGTCGTTTCTCTCAGCTTCCCGCCAGCGGGAAATAAAAAGGCCCGTCACGCAAAAATGACGGGCCGACTCCATAGCATTATTGCCGCAATAGCTTAGGGACTTCACTTCTCCATTGCAACTGGCTCCAGCACCGGCAGCCGCATTAACCAGGTGAGCAGGATCACCATTATGGCAATGAGCAGCAGCCTGACCCACAGCAGGGGCACCACCGCCAGCGACACCGAGAAGGAGAGCAGAATAAAGAAAATAGCGCGCCGCCTGGCATGGCGGCGAATGCCGCGATACTGCTGCCAGTCAGCAATGGGAGGCCCGAACCAAGGATGGCTTAGCAGCCAGCGATGAAAGCGGGGGGACGAGCGGGCAAACAGCGCCGCCGCCAGCAGCATGAAGGGGGTGGTCGGCAGCAGGGGCAGGACTATCCCGACTATCCCGGTGGCGAAGGCAAGCCAGCCCAGGGCCATCAAACACCAGCGTTTCATGGGTACTCCTCTGAATGTATCTCTGCCTTTAGCCTAACAGAGTTGGCCTGGAAGCTGACAGCCTGGCCCAGGCGGTGGCCGTCGATTGGGTTCATCGAGTGGCCAAACGGCTGACAATCCCGGCCATTGCCACTACAATCTGCGCTCTTTTTTCTCTGTTTGCCCTGCGGAACCGGTTATGCGCGTTATTTTGGCCCCCATGCAGGGGGTGCTGGATCACTTGATGCGGGAGGTGCTCACCTCCGTCAACGACTACGACCTCTGCGTCAGCGAATTCATCCGGGTGGTCGATCAGCTGCTGCCGGCCAAGGTGTTCCATCGCCTCTGCCCCGAGCTCAAGCAGGACGGCAAGACCCGGGCCGGCACGCCGGTGCGGGTACAGCTGCTGGGCCAACACCCCGAATGGCTGGCCGAAAACGCGCTGCGCGCCATCGAGCTTGGCTCCCCCGGCGTCGATCTCAACTTTGGCTGCCCCGCCCCCACGGTCAACAAGAGCAAGGGAGGGGCCGTGCTGCTCAAGGAGCCCGAGACCGTCTATCGCATCGTCAAGGCAGTGCGCGAAGCGGTGCCGGCCCATCTGCCGGTGAGCGCCAAGATCCGCCTCGGCTACGATGACAAGGATCTCTATCTGGAGAACGCCCAGGCGGTTCATCAGGCCGGGGCCAACGAGCTGGCCGTGCACGCCCGCACCAAGCGCGAAGGCTACAAGGCGCCGGCTCACTGGGAGTATGTGGACGCCATTCGCCGCGCACTGCCCATCCCGGTCACCGCCAACGGCGAGATCTGGAACCATGCCGATGCCCTCACCTGTGCCCGGGTGTCCGGCTGCGATGCCCTGATGGTGGGCCGCGGCGCCATCTCGTTGCCCAACCTGGCCAACGTGATGAAGACCGGCTGTGCCCACATGAGCTGGGCCGAGGTGCTGCAGCTGATGGTGAGCTACACCGAGCAGGATTTGGCCAGCGAGAAGGCCGACTACTACCCGAGTCGCATCAAGCAGTGGTTCAGCTACCTCAAGCGGGAGTATCCCGAGGCAGATCTGTTGTTTCAGGAGATCCGGGTACTCAAGGAGACCCATCCCATTCGGGACGCCCTGCTGCAGGCCGCGAAAACTGTGATCTAACCGTTCTTTACTTGACGCATATCATCTTGATAATCCTGTCGCTTCCCTATACTGCCCACAATTTGTTATTCGTCCGTTGGGGGCTAGTGTGTGTGAAATGACGCAAGCTCAGTTGGCCGTGTGGCGTGATCGCCTGCTGACTGACTGGGCGCAAGTAAGAGAAGAGCTGATCGGTCAGCTCAAAGCCTGTCGGCGTGACGAGTGGGCGGAGCAGGTGGATCACTGCGAGCGGGATCAGCTGGTCGATCTCACCAGCCGCCTCGACTTGCCCAAGGTGGAGCAGAGCGTGGCCCGGCTCAAGCGGATCGATGCCGCCCTCTGCCAGATGGATCTGGGCCTCTATGGTCTCTGCTCCGACTGCGAGGAACCGCTGGCCATCGAACGGCTGGAGCAGGACCCGACCCTGCAACGCTGCCCGCGCTGCGAAGCCCGCTATCGCAAGGGATTCCACGCCCACGAGCTCTGAGGGATGCACCTTCGTGCATCCTTTCCCCCGGGCTGGTCAGCCCGACATTTCTATTCAATAATCAACAACAACCACGCTGAACAGGGATAGCTCCGTGTACAGAGTCTTGTTGTTATGGTGTTTGTGCACCGCCGCCTGGGCGCAGGAGTCACTGCAGGTGGGCTGGGCCAGCTGGCACCCGTTCAGCTTTCGTGACGAACAGCAGCAGCTGCAGGGGCTGGACATCGACCTGCTGCAAGCCATCTTCAGCCGGGCCGGCTTTAGCGCCAGCTACAGCGAGATGCCCTGGGCCCGCGTACTGCGCGAGCTGGAGTTCGGCACCATCCAGCTCACCATGTCCGCCAACCAGACCGCCGAGCGCGAGCGGTACGCCCGCTTCAGCCTGCCCTATCGCAACGAAGAGACAGTGTTGCTGGTGCGCCGTCAGGACAGGGCTCGCTGGCAAGGGATCACCCAGCTCTCGGACCTGCTGCCACGGCAGGATTTCACCATAGGGATGATGCGTGATTTTGATTACGGCACAGATTTTCGCACCTTCATGCAATCGCCCCAGATGCAGGATCGGCTGCTGGCCCGCCTGCGGATGGAGCCCTTGCTCAAGCTGCTGCTGGCCGGTCGCATTCAGGGAGTGGTCATCGATCCCATGGGGCTGCAGGAGATGAACCTGGCCGGTATCCCGCTCGATGACCTCACCCCCCTGCTCAATATCCAGCGCACACCGGTACATCTGATGCTGAGCCGGCGCACCACCACGCCAGCCCAGCTGCACCGGCTGGACGAGGCCATCCAGGCGCTGCTCACCAGCCCGGAATACACCCAGATCCTGGCCCGCTATCGTTATCAGTTGCCGCCCATCAGATGAAAAAACGGGCCCAGTGGGCCCGTTCTCTTGTGCACTATCTCATTGAGCCAACAGATGGCCAACCAGTTCATGGCGCCAGCCCTGCAGCAGCATGGGCTTGTCGGCCCGGGCCCGCTCTTCGTCGCTCATGCGCCAGCTCCAGGTGAAGTACTGGTGAATGATCTTCTTGCTCGCCACCAGTTCGGGCGGAATATTGCTGGCCTTGGCCTTCTCTTCCACCATCCCCTTGATGCGCTTGAGCTCGGCCTTGTACTGGGGGTAATCCACCAGCCGGCGGATGGGCTCGGGCCAGCCGGCGGGATCGCTCTGCTGGGCTGCGGCCACGATATCCAGCATCCGCTTGCCGTGGATCTTGATCTCGATGGGGGCCAGCCCCAGCTCGTTCAGATCGCGCAGGGAGGTGGGTTTGCGCTCCGCCACCTTGAACAGATGCAGCTCCTTGACCACGAAATTGAGGGCCAGATCCCGGCGCACCGCCTCCTGCTGACGCCAGGCGGCCAGCTCGCGCAGGATCGCCAGCTCGCGGCGCCCCAGCTGCCAGGCGTTGACGATGTCGAGATAGGCCTGGCGGGGATCGCTGCTCTGGGTCTTGCGGGCTGAGTGGTTTTGGCACTCCTGCTCGAACCAGGCGAACTTGCCGCTTTCACGCAGCGCCGCCATCACCTTGTCGTAGAGGGGCAGCAGATAGAAGACGTCGGCCGCCGCATACTCGAGCTGACGGGGGGTGAGCGGACGAGCCAGCCAGTCGGTACGGGCCTGATCCTTTTCCAGGGTCACGCCAAGAAACTCGTTGACCAGGGCGCCGAAGCCCACCGAGACCCCGTGGCCCAGAAAGGCTGCCGCCAGCTGGGTGTCGTGCATCTGGTTGGGCAGATGACCCGCCTGATGCTGGATAAGCTCCAGATCTTCGCCGGAGGCGTGCAAAATGGCGATCTGCCCTGCCCGACCGAGTCGCTGCCAGAGGGAGGAGAGATCCAGCGTCAAGGGATCCAGCAGCGCCAGCTGGTGGCCGTCATAGATCTGGAACAGGCCCAGCTGGGGGTAATAGGTACGGGTGCGGACGAATTCAGTATCGATGGCCAGGGGAACGTCGGCCAGGGAGGCGAGATACTGATCCAGTTCGGCTTGCTGTGAAATGAGTTGATAATGCATCTGTGCCTGCGCGTTGATCAGGGCCAAAAGAAAAAACCGTGGGCTGACCCACGGTTTTGCATAACGACGGCATGCTGCTTGGCAGCGCCACGCCGGTTACTGCTTGGCAATCTCCTCGTCGCGCAGCACGCGGCGCAGGATCTTGCCCACATTGGTCTTGGGAAGTTCGTCACGAAATTCTACCAGTTTCGGGACCTTATAGGCAGTCAGATGTTTGCGGCAGTGCGCAATAATCTCGTCTTCCAGCAGCTTTGGATCTTTCTTGACCACGAAGATCTTCACCAGCTCGCCGGAGACCTTGTGCGGCACGCCGACGGCGGCCACTTCCAGCACTTTCGGGTGGAGCGCCACCACGTCTTCGATCTCGTTCGGATAGACGTTGAAACCGGAGACCAGGATCATGTCTTTCTTGCGATCGACGATCTTGAAGAAGCCCTGCTCGTCGCACACCGCGATATCGCCGGTACAGAGCCAGCCATCCTGCATCACCTCGGCGGTGGCCTCGGGACGCTGCCAGTAACCGCTCATCACCTGCGGGCCGCGTACCTGCATCTCCCCCGGTTTGCCGAGTTCGTGGATCACCTGACCGTTGTCATCCACCAGCCGGATGTCGGTGGAGCAGACCGGCAGGCCGATAGAACCGTTGTAGTCCACCAGATCGTAGGGGCAGACGCTCACCAGGGGTGAACACTCGGTCAGGCCGTAACCTTCCAGCAGCGGAGTGTCGGTCAACGCCTTCCACTGCTCGGCCACCGCCCGCTGCACCGCCATGCCGCCGCCGATGGTGAGCTTGAGCTTGTCAAAGGGCATGCTCTGGAACTCGCCATTGTTGACCAGCGCGTTGAACAGGGTGTTGACCCCGGTGATGCAGGTGAAGGGGTACTTCTTGATCTCTTTGACAAAGCCCGGGATGTCGCGCGGGTTGCTGATCAGCAGGTTGTAGCCACCCAGACGCATGAACAGCAGGCAGTTAACTGTCAGCGCGAAGACGTGGTAGAGCGGCAGTGCGGTGACCACGAACTCCTTGCCCCGCTCCAGCACAGGGCCATAGACGCCGAGGCACTGCTCCACGTTGGCGATCATGTTGCGGTGGGTCAGCATGGCCCCCTTGGAGAGGCCGGTGGTGCCGCCGGTGTACTGCAGGAAGGCGAGATCGTCGTTGTTGATCTCGGGCTTGATGTACTGCAGATAACGACCCTTGGCCAGCGCCTGACGCATGGTGCTGGCGTGGGGCAGATTGTACTTGGGCACCAGCTTCTTGACGTATTTCACCACGAAATTGACCAGGGTCCCCTTGGCCAGCCCCAGGTTGTCCCCCATCCTGGTCAAGATCACGTGCTTGACCGGAGTGTCGTAGACCACTTTTTCCAGGGTGTGGGCAAAGTTGGAGACGATGACGATGGCCTTGGCGCCGGAGTCCTTGAGCTGGTGCTCCAGCTCGCGCGGGGTATAGAGCGGGTTGACGTTGACCACTATCATGCCGGCACGCAGGATGCCGAACACGGCGATGGGGTACTGCAGCAGGTTCGGCATCATCACGGCGACCCGGTCACCCTGGCTCAGCTTGAGCTCGTTTTGCAGGTAGGCGGCAAAGGCGCGGGACTGCTCCTCAAGACGACGATAGGTAATGGTCTGCCCCATGTTGACGAAGGCAGGCTGGTCGGCGAACTCGTTCACCGACTCTTCAAACATCTCGACCAGGGAGCTGTATTGGTCTGGATTGATCTCGGCGGGCACCCCTTCTGGATAACGCTTCAGCCAGACTTTTTCCACGAACTTCTCCTGCATAACTAGCACCTGTGCGCTCACTGTGTTGCCTCCGTCCCTGTTCACATCCATTTCAAGCAGTTGTTTTAAGCTCATACTCTAATGCCGCCCATATTTACATAGGGCAACATCAATTAACAGCGAATTAACAACAGAAAAATGTGAGGGGGAAGACAAACCTGGAATTATTGAAAGCCGTCGATTCTACCGAATTTGACAAAATTTTTCGATACAAACCGCGGTCTCTGCCGAATTTTCCATATGAAAATGGTGGTTTCCCGCCAAAACGACCCGTTCAATGCGTGTAAAGGCGGCATGACGCTCTCCCCACTGTACCTGCAGGCTGGCAAATCCCTCGCGGCCGGCGATAAACAGCACGGGACAGGCAATGGCACGGATCAGCGCCTGGGCCTGCCCCTCGCTCATGCGCATGGGGGAGAGATCCCTAAGACGAGGATCGCTGCGCCAGTGCCAGCGCCCTGCCCGGGCTTCCAGCTGCCGCTCGCAGATAAGGCGTGCCGCACTCGGGGTGATGTCCGCCACCTTGCAACGCGCCGCAACCGCCTCGTCGATGGAGGCAAAGCCCTGGGAGGCTCGCTCGCGGGTTCGGCTGCGGTTGAGGATGGCTCGGCGCAGCTGCTCCGGCACGGCGTCGTCCGGCTGACTGAGGGGTCCGAGCCCCTCCAGCAGAATGAGCCGCTCCACCTGCTCAGGGAAGACCCCGGCATAGGCGGAGGCAATCAGCGCCCCGAGGGAGTGACCCAGCAGCGCAAAGCGCGACCAGCCGGCCGCCTGGGTGATCTGATAGAGATCGTCCAGCCAGTCGACAAAGACATAGGGTGTGTTCTTGTGATCCGAGCGACCGTGCCCCGGCAGATCGACACAGACGAGGTGAAAATGAGTCAGATAGGGGGCCAGGGGCACAAAGCTTGCGCTGTTGTCGAGCCAGCCATGCAGGGCAAGCAGCAGCGGTTTGTCCCCCTGCGCCGGCAGGCTCTCGAGCAAGGCAACCCGGCGGCCGTCGGCCAGGGTCAGGAAGCGCTCTTGCAGCAAGGTGTTCATGCCTAGCTCCTAGCGGCGCAGCGGCCGTCTCGGCCAGTAGGGATCATAGAAGGGGTCGTAGAAGTAGGGATCCATGTAGCGAACCTCCACCTCCTTGACCGGCGGCCACAGCTTGCTGCCCGTCACCTTGAGCACCGAGAAGCGGTATTTGTGCTCGCCAATCTGGCTGTCCACCGGCTGGGCTATGGTGCCGAGCACCGTCAGGCTGCGCCCCTTGGCATAGAGGGTCGGGTCGACAAAACCCTGCATGATGGCCAGAAAACGGCCCGGGCTCTGTTCGGTCTGCTCCGGCACCCCGTTGGACTTGAGCGGCAGATAAACCACCTCGATGACGCTCTGATCCGCCTTGTTGTGTACCGACGAGATGACGCCGCTCCAGCGGGCCGGCTTGCCTTCCAGGCCGGCAAGCGCCGGCTGGTAGGCCACCAGCTGGTTGGCGGGCTCATAGGCCAGCTCTTGCGGGACCGAGCTGCAGGCACCGAGCAAGAGCCCTGCGGCCCCCATCACCATTGCACGCTTCAACATGTCACTCTCCTTGAGTCGGGCTGGGCCCGACCTCTCAACCGCCCGCATGGGGCCTGTGTCGACCGGCATGAGCGACAAGTCTGCCACTCCTGCCCTTATTCGCGACCCGGCAGCTTCTTCCAGGTCACCTTGTCACGCAAATATACCGGGGTCGCCTGCTCGACCGCCACCGCCTCGCCGGCCAGCCAGGCGCTGCGGGCCAGCGGCAGCATGTCCTCTGCCGCAGGGAAGCGTACCTGGCTCGCCACCAGCTCGTCGGCCAGCGCAGCGAGGGTCTCACCATAGGTCTCAAAACCGGTACCGACGCGGGTAAAGCTGCCCGGCAGCGTGCCGCGGGACGCCACCAGTGCGGCGGGGCCGCTCACCATCTCTTCGCCCACCAGCTGGATGCGGCCATCGATGAGCTCATATTGGCCGAAGTAGACCTCGTCCATGCGCGCGTCAATGGCGGTCAACACCCGCTCGGCGCCGTCCAGCCGATGAGCCCCCTGCGCCATGGCGGCCAGGGTGGAGATACCGATCAGCGGTACACCTGCGCCCAGCGCCAGCCCCTGTGCCACGCCGATGCCGATCCGTACCCCGGTAAAGGAGCCGGGACCGCGGCCGAAGGCGATGGCATCGAGCTCGTCCAAGGTTACCCCGGCCTCGTCCAACACAGCCTGAACCATGGGCAGGATTTTACGGGTGTGATCCCGCGGCGCCTCTTCCCAGCGGGAGAATACCTTCTCCCCCACCAGCAAGGCGGCGGAGCAGGCTTCGGTGGCGGTATCTACGGCCAGGATCTTCAACTCGTTCATGCTTTCCAATCTCTATAAAATCAGTCAATTACATAATCTGCAAGCAGGCTCTGCCAGCAGTTTTCATATTCTGGTGCGCGCATTGAGGGCCGCCTCGACCCCTATCGGTAGCGTGACCACCTCGCCAGTGCACGGGTGCGCAGCATCTTCGGTAGATTCAGCTCTTGCGATCGAAAAAACCGCCCAAGGTGGCCAGCTCCCGGGTCCGAGGAATCGCGGGTAGGCTCTTGATAAAGGTCGCGCCGTAGGGTTTGTTGACCATGCGGGGATCACAGATGACCAGTACGCCGTGATCACTGCGATCACGAATGAGCCGCCCCACCCCCTGCTTCAAGGCAATCACCGCCTTGGGCAGCTGGATATCGGCGAAGGGATCACCGCCCCTGAGCTTGCAATCATCCACCCGCGCCTTCAGCAGCGGATCGTCGGGGCTGGCAAACGGCAGCTTGTCGATGATAACACAGGAGAGCGCAGCGCCACGCACGTCGATCCCCTCCCAGAAGCTGCTGGTCGCCACCAGCACGGCGCGGCCATTCTCGACGAACTCCTTGAGCAGCCGCTGCTTGTTGTCCTCCCCCTGCAGCAACACGGTGCGACCGATCTCCCGGCGCAGCACCTCGGCCACCTGGCGCATCACCTGATGACTGGTACAGAGGAAGAAACAGCCCCCCGGCGTCTTGTTGATGAGCGGGATCATCAGGTTGGCCAGCTGCTCGCCCCGACCAAAGGCATTGGGCTCGGGCAGGAAGCGCGGCACACACAGGCGCGCCTGCTCGCCATAGTCGAACGGGCTGTCGAGAATAAGCTCGGCGCTGCCGGCCAGCCCCAACTCCGCCTTGAAGTGATCAAAGCGCATGTCCACCGTCAGCGTGGCCGAGGTAAACACCCAGGCCACCTCGGGGCGCAGCACCTCGGCGCCGAAGCGCTCGGCCACCGACAGCGGGGTCAGATTGAGGGTGAAATGGAGCCGCGAGCAATCATACCAGTAGGAGAAACCGGTCTGGTTGACCGCCAACACCTCGCCAAGGCGAGTACGCAGCTCGCTGATGCGCTCGAAACAGTGGTCAAGCTGCTCCCCTCGTCCCAGCGCCAGCTTCAGCACCTCGTAACACAGGCCGAGTGCATCGTTGAGGCGGGCCAGCGCCTGGCCCCAGAGCGGTTGGCGCAACATGTCGCGGGTGTTGCCACGACCGCCGTCCACCCCGAAGGCGAGCCGCAAGTCCTGGCTCGCGATGGCGAGCCTGTCCGCCGCCTTGCCAAGCTGACCCATGTCGTGGGCCTCGGCCCGATAGGCAAGCTGGATATCCTGCGCCAGATCCTGGATGGTGCGGCTGCCCACCGACTTGCCGAAGTAGTTGGTGGCGATCTCGGGCAGCTGGTGCGCTTCGTCAAACACATAGACCTGCGCTTCTGGCACCAGCTCGCCAAATCCGGTGTCTTTCACCGCCATGTCGGCGAAGAAGAGGTGATGGTTGATCACCACCACCTGGGCATCCATGGCGCGGCGGCGGGCCACCACCAGATGGCAGTCGTCGTAATAGGGGCAATCGCGGCCGAGGCAGTTTTCATTGGTGCTGGTGACGTGCGCTAAGATCTCGGCGTTCTCCTGCAGCCCTGGAATATCCCCCACGTCGCCGTTGTCGGTGGCGGTGGACCAGGACTTCACCTTGACCAGATCGTTGAGCACTTCGGGCTTTTGCAGGTGGGATTCGCTGAGCAGCCGATTCATCCGCTCGATGCAAAGATAGTTGCTGCGCCCCTTGAGCAGGGCCACCGGCGGGGTATAGGAGAGTGCGCCGGTGATGGTCGGCAGGTCTCGATAGAAGAGCTGCTCCTGCAGGTTCTTGGAGCCGGTGCTGATCACCACCCGCTTGCCGGACTCCAGCGCCGGCACCAGATAGGCGTAAGTTTTGCCGGTACCTGTGCCCGCCTCCACAAGCAAGCGACCATGTGACTTGATGGCGCTTGCCACCGCTTCGGCCATCTCCAGTTGCGGGGCGCGGGCGACAAAACCGTCGATATGGCTGGCCAGAGGGCCGTCTGGCTTGAACAGGGTCTGGATGGTCAAAGGGGCGTCCCGCTGCAACAAAAGGGGGCATTATGCCAAAAAGGTGGCAAAAGCGGGACTGACTTCTGCCCCTAGACGAAGAGATCGATCTGGTGATCGGGATCCGGCTTGTGATCGTCCTCTTCAGGCTTTTCCTGATCACGCTTGGCCGAGGGGTAAGGCTGCTGGCGCTGTTGGGAGTCACCGTTGTCGGTACTGGTCTTGCGCAGCTGATGCTTCTGGCTGATCTGGGTTACTTCCCGCTTGATGTCGTCACTGCTCGGCGCGGCCGGCGCCCTGGGCAGAATGGGGAATAACAGGTCCTGGCTGGGCATGATGTCGCCTCCTCTGGCTCACCTTGTCTAGTTATCGACCATAAAACCGTTTTCTCAACTTTAATCGACCAAATCACATTTTCCGGTTGCTTTTTCCGTCAAGGCAGGTAGTTTAAATCGGGCGTCAACTACGACATCTTATTTGTAAAGGATTGATTACATGCAGTTCACCAGCCTGAAGACTCACCACCACCATCATCCCGAATAGTCTTTCAGGAGGTTGACTGCTGGAAGACACTTAACTGGTGACTTCCAAAAGGACCGCAAGATTCATAAACCCTCGGAAGCACCCACTTCCGAGGGTTTTTTCGTTTTTGACTAGAAGGAAATCGAGCAATGGAAACACAACGTCTGCGCATCGCCATGCAAAAATCCGGTCGCCTGAGCCAGGACTCCCAGGCCCTGTTCAAGAGCTGCGGCCTCAAGATCAACCTGCGCGAGCAGCGCCTCATCGCCCATGTCGAGAACATGCCCATCGACATCCTGCGAGTACGCGATGACGACATCCCGGGGCTGGTGATGGAAGGGGTAGTCGACCTTGGCATCATCGGCGAAAACGTGCTGGAAGAGGTGCAGCTCATCCGTGCCTCCCAGGGCCAGTCCTTTGCGGTCAAGACCCTCAAACAGCTCGACTTCGGCGGCTGCCGCCTCTCCCTGGCGGTGCCGGACGACGTCAACTACACCGGGCCAGAGAGCCTAGCCGGCAAGCGCATCGCCACCTCCTACCCTGGGCTGCTCAAGCGCTTCTTCGACGAGAAAGGGCTCGGCTTCAAGAGCGTGATGCTGGGCGGGTCGGTGGAAGTGGCACCGCGCGCGGGCCTGGCCGATGCCATCTGCGATCTGGTCTCCACCGGCGCAACCCTGGAGGCCAACGGCCTCAAAGAGGTGGAGGTGATCTACCGCTCCAAGGCGGTACTGGTGCAGGCCCCCAACCCCTTGTCCGATGCCAAGCAGAAGATCATCGATACCCTGCTGCCCCGCATTCAGGGGATGCAGCAGGCGCGCGAGAGCAAGTACATCATGCTGCACGCCCACAAGGACAAGCTCGACGCCATCACCGATCTGCTGCCGGGCGCCGAACGTCCCACCATCATGCAGCTGGCGGGCGAGACCAATCAGGTGGCGCTGCACGTCGTCTCCAGCGAGACCCTGTTCTGGGAAACCATGGAACAGCTCAAGGCGCTGGGTGCCAGCTCCATTCTGGTGCTGCCCATCGAGAAGATGATGGAATAAGGATGGACACATGCAAACCCTGATCTGGAAGACCCTCTCCCCCGCCCAGCAGGCCGACGTGCTGACCCGGCCCGCCCTGAGTGACGAAGCCGACATCGGCGCCGTGGTACGGGAGATCATCGGCTCGGTACGCAGCCGGGGCGATGAGGCCCTGCGCGAGCTGAGCCAGCGTTTCGAACGTGCCCCGCGCCAGCAACTGCAGGTAAGCAATGCCGAAATCGAGGCCGCCTGCGAGCGCCTCGATGACGACATCAAGGGCGCCATCGAGGCGGCCATCGCCAACATTCGCACCTTCCACGCCGCGCAAGCGCAACCCGTGGTGCGGGTCGAGACCCAGCCCGGGGTGGTGTGCGAACTGCGCACCCAGCCCATCAGTCGGGTCGGCCTCTATGTGCCGGGCGGCAGTGCGCCGCTCCCCTCCACCGTGATGATGCTGGCCATTCCGGCACGCCTGGCCGGTTGCCGTGAAGTGGTGCTCTGCACCCCGTCCCCGGCCAGCGACGAGATCCTGTTTGCCGCCCGCGCCTGCGGGGTCGAAAAGGTGTTCGCCATCGGCGGCGCCCAGGCCATCGCCGCCATGGCCTACGGCACGCAGACGATCCCCAAGGTGGACAAGATCTTCGGCCCGGGCAACGCCTATGTGACCGAAGCCAAGGGCCAGGTGTCGCGCGACTGGCGCGGCGCCGCCATCGACATGCCGGCCGGCCCCTCCGAGGTGCTGGTCATTGCCGACGAGAGCGCCAACCCGGCCTTCGTGGCGGCGGATCTGCTCTCCCAGGCCGAGCACGGCCCCGACAGCCAGGTGGTGCTGGTGACCACCTCACCGCTGCTGGCCGACGCCATCAACGGCGAGATCAAGCGCCAGCTGGCCAAACTGACTCGGCGCGACATCGCTGCCAAGGCGCTGGGTTCAAGCCTGGTGATCCTCTGTGACGATCTGGCCGAGGCCTGCGCCATCTCCAACGCCTACGCGCCGGAGCACCTGATCGTGCAAACCCGCGCCCCGCGCGAGCTGCTGGACCGGCTGGAGAATGCCGGCTCCATCTTCCTAGGTGCATGGACACCGGAATCGGTCGGCGATTACGCCAGCGGCACCAACCACACTCTGCCCACCTACGGCTATGCCCGCACCTGCTCGAGCCTTGGCCTCGCCGATTATCAGCGCCGCTACACGGTGCAGGAGCTGAGCGAGCGCGGCATTCAGGGCCTTGGTCCCATAGTCGAGCGCATCGCCCAGGCCGAGGGGCTTGATGGTCACAAGAATGCCGTCACCCTCAGGTTGAACGCCCTGGCCGCCGCGCCCCAACAAACAGCACAGCAGAAGGATTTGTCATGAGCATTGCCAATTTGGCGCGCCGCGTGGTGCGGGCCCTCACCCCCTATCAATCCGCCCGCCGCATCGGCGGCAAGGGCCACGTCTGGCTCAACGCCAACGAGGCCCCGCTGGCCTATCCCTTCACCATCGAGGGGAGTCGTCTCAACCGCTACCCCGAGTGCCAACCGGCCGAGGTGGTGAACGGGTATGCCGCCTACGCCGGGGTCAATCCCGATCAGGTACTGGTGAGCCGCGGCGCCGACGAGGCCATCGAGCTCTTGA
Organism: Aeromonas dhakensis; assembly: GCF_002285935.1. Lineage (NCBI taxonomy): Bacteria > Pseudomonadati > Pseudomonadota > Gammaproteobacteria > Aeromonadales > Aeromonadaceae > Aeromonas > Aeromonas dhakensis. Next base: position 3,161,490 of record NZ_CP023141.1, on the reverse strand, counting down.
TCCGTACCTTCTGCGAGGCGGGACAGGATCAGATCCTCATCTGCCCCCCCACCTACGGCATGTACGCCATCAGCGCCGAGACCTGTGGTGTCGGTATCGTCGAGCAACCGCTCACCACCAGCCGCCAGCCGGACTGGCCCGCCATCGCCGATCGCCTCGGCGACGTGAAGCTGGTGTTCCTCTGCTCCCCCAACAACCCCACCGGGGATCTGGTAGGTCGCGACGGGCTCATCGCCCTGCTGGAGAAGGCGCAGGATCGCGCCATCGTGGTGGTGGACGAGGCCTATATCGAGTTCTGCCCCGAGGCTTCCGTGGTGGACCTGCTGGCTCGCTTCCCCAATCTGGTGGTGACCCGCACCCTCTCCAAGGCCTTTGCCCTGGCGGGGATCCGCTGCGGCTTTACGCTGGCAAACCCGGAGGTGATCGCCATGCTGGCCAAGGTGATCGCCCCTTATCCCATTCCCGAGCCCATCGCCCAGATAGCCGCCCAGGCCCTCTCCCCCATGGGGCTCGAGCTGATGCGCGAGCGCGTGGTGGAGCTCAACAAGCAAAAGGCCGCCTTCAAGGCTGAGCTGGCAAGATTTGCCTGCGTGAAGGAAGTGTTCGAGGACAAGGGCAACTTCGTGCTGGTGCGCTTTGTGGATGGCGCCAGCGTGTTTGCCGCCATGAAGGCCGCCGGCATCATCTTGCGGGACTTCTCCAGCAAGCCGGGCCTGGACAACAGCATTCGCGTCACCATCGGCTATCAGGGCGAGATGGACGCCGTGCTGGCCGTGCTGCGTGACCTGCCCTCTCCCACTTTGTAAGACAAGGATGTAGCGATGAAGACCCCGTTTTTGTTTATCGACCGCGACGGCACCCTGATTGAAGAGCCGGTGACCGACAAGCAGGTGGACAGCCTCGCCAAGCTGCGCTTCGAACCCATGGTGATCCCGGTACTGCGCGAGCTACAGGCCGCCGGTTACGTGCTGGTGATGGTGACCAACCAGGATGGGCTGGGCACCGCCAGCCTGCCGCTGGAGAACTTCCAGCCGCCCCACGATCTGATGATGCACCTGTTCGAATCGCAAGGAGTTAGCTGGGAGCAGGTGCTGATCTGCCCTCACTTCCCCACCGACGGCTGCAGCTGCCGCAAGCCCCACCTCGGCCTGGTGAAGGAGTATCTCGCCTCGGGTCGCATCGACTTTGCCAACTCCTTCGTGATTGGTGACAGACAGACCGATCTGCAGCTTGCCGAGAACATGGGCATCAGCGGTATTCGCTACCACCCGCAAGATCACGGCTGGCTCGCCATTCGTGATCAGCTGCTCTCCAAAGGACGAGTTGCCGAGGTGGAGCGCTATACCAAGGAGACCCGCATCCAGGTGGCTGTGGATTTAGACAAGAGCGGCGGCAACCAGATTGAAACCGGCATCGGCTTCTTTGATCACATGCTGGATCAGATAGCGACCCACGCCGGTTTCAGGCTCAAGCTCAAGGTCAGCGGCGATCTGCACATCGACGATCACCACACGGTGGAAGATGTAGGCCTCGCGCTCGGTCAGGCCCTGCGCCAGGCTCTTGGCAACAAGCGCGGCATCGGTCGTTTCGGCTTCGTGCTGGCGATGGACGAGGTGCAGGCGGTGATCGATGGCCGCCCGCGTGCGGATGAAGAGACCCCGCTCACCGAGCAGGAGGTAGCCACCGCGCTGGATTTGAGCGGTCGCCCCTACTTCGTGTTCGACTGCCCGAGCGGTTTTGGCCGCGACAACGTGGGTGAGATGGCCACCGAGATGGTGCCCCACTTCTTTCGCTCCCTCTCGGACGCCATGGCCATCACATTGCAGATGAAGGTGGGCAGCGGCAACACCCACCACCAGGTGGAGGCGCTGTTCAAGGGCTTTGGCCGTGCCCTGCGCCAGGCCATTCGGGTGGAAGGGAGCGAGCTCCCCTCCAGCAAGGGGGTGCTGTGATGGAAGTGAACAAGCAGAAGCTGGTCATCATCGATACGGGGTGTGCCAACCTCGCCTCGGTCAGGATGGCGTTCGAGCGCCTCGGCGTGCAACCGCGGGTCTCCCGCGAGGCGGCCGACATCGAAGCGGCCGACAAGCTGATCCTGCCCGGGGTCGGCACCGCCGTGGCCGCCATGAAGAACCTCAACGAGCGCAATCTGGTGCCACTCATTCGCGCCGCCAAACAGCCGCTGCTGGGTTTTTGTCTCGGCATGCAGATGCTGGCGGAAGCCTCCGAAGAGATCATGAGTGAGGGCGAAGACAAGGGCGGGCTTATCGACTGCCTCGGCATAGTCCCGGGCAAGATCCGGCTGATGGAGGTGGGCAACCTGCGCCTGCCTCACATGGGCTGGAATCAGGTGGAGCACGACGAGCGCCACCCGCTGCTCAAGGGCATTCCGAGCGGCAGCTACTTCTACTTCGTCCACTCCTACGCCCTGGAGGTGACCGACGCCACCATCGCCACCTGCGACTACGGCCAGCCGTTTACCGCCATCGTCGGTCGTGACAACTGCTTTGGCGCCCAATTCCACCCGGAGCGCTCCGGCGCTGCCGGTGCCCGCCTACTGCAAAACTTTCTGGAGCTTTAACAAGGATGATTATCCCAGCCATTGATCTGATTAACGGCCAAGTCGTGAGGCTCTATCAGGGCGACTACGGCCAGAAGACCGCCTACAGCGACAGCCCGCAGGCCCGCTTCGATGAATATGTCTCCCAGGGGGCGGTGCAGCTGCACCTGGTGGATCTGGACGGTGCCAAGGATGCCAAGGCGCGCCAGCTCCCCCTCATCGCCCAGCTGCTGTCGGCCACCGAGGCGCCGGTGCAGGTGGGGGGCGGCGTGCGCAGCGAGCAGGATGTGGCGGATCTGCTGGCCGCCGGCGCCAGTCGGGTAGTGATCGGCTCCACCGCCGTCAAATCGCCGGATCTGGTGGCCAGCTGGATGGAGAAATACGGCCCCGAGCGCATCGTGCTGGCGCTGGACGTCAATATCGACGCCCAGGGCAACCGTCACATCGCGGTAGCCGGCTGGCAGGAGAACAGCGGGGTAACCATAGAGGCGTTGATCGAGCGCTTCCTGCCCGCCGGGCTCAAGCACGTGCTCTGCACCGACATCAGCCGTGACGGCACCCTGGCCGGTACCAACGTCGAGCTCTACCGGGATCTCTGCGCCCGCTACCCGAGCGTCGGTTTCCAGGCCTCCGGCGGCATTGGCGGCATCGAGGATATCGAGGCGCTCAAGGGCTCCGGGGTCAAGGGGATCATCCTCGGTCGCGCCCTGCTGGAGGGCAAGTTCTCGGTGGGGGACGCCATCGCCTGCTGGGGCAGTCACGGCAGCGCCGGCTGATCCCGCCACAGCAGACAACCTCCTGACGTTGACTGGTGAAGGCCCGCCTGTGGGCCCTCTCCAGCAAGGGGTAAATCGGGGTAAGTCCTTATTGCTTGGTAACAATTGACTCTATACTCGAACTCACTGAGACAACGTCACGGAGGATCTATGTTTACATCTCACTCCGCCACCATCCTGATTGTCGACGATTCCCCCGAGAATCTGATGGTGCTGACCGACCTGCTCTCCTCCACCTATCGGGTGCTCGCGGCCCAGAGTGGAGAGAAGTGCCTGCGCATCGCCACCGGCAAGATCACACCGGACCTCATTCTGCTGGATGTGATGATGCCTGGCATGGACGGCTACGAGGTGCTCAAGCAGTTGCGTCTCAACGGGCAAACCAGCCGCATCCCGGTCGTGTTGCTCACCGCCCTCGCCGATCCCCAGAGCGAAGAGTACGGCCTGTCGCTGGGAGCCGCCGACTACATCACCAAACCCATCAAACCCGCCATCGTCCAGGCCAGGGTACGCACCCAGCTGGAGGCCAAGCAGGCCCGCGACGGTCTGCAGCACCAGAATGCCGCGCTGGAGGCCGAAGTGGCACGGCGCATGGCGGAAAATGATCTGACCCAGCAGGTCTCCATCCGCGCCCTCGCCCATCTGGCGGAGATCCGCGATCCCGAAACCGGCAATCACATCCTGCGCACCCAGGGCTATGTCAGGCAGCTGGCCAGCGCGCTGTCGACCCATCCCCGCTTTGCCGAGACCCTGACCCCCCGCTACATCGACCTGCTGAGCCGCTCGGCCCCGCTGCACGACATCGGCAAGGTGGGCATACCTGATCAGATCCTGCTAAAACCGGGCAAGCTGACGCCAGAGGAGTGGCAGATCATGCGCACCCACGCCAAGCTCGGCAGCGATGCCATCGAGGAGGCAGAACGGGACATCGATCAGCCGCTGGTGTTTCTCACCCTGGCCAAGGAGATCGCCCACTGGCACCACGAGAAGTGGGACGGCAGCGGCTATCCGGACGGTCTGAAGGGAGACGCCATTCCACTCTCGGCCCGCTTGATGGCGCTGGCGGACGTGTTCGACGCCCTCATCAACGTGCGGGTCTACAAGGCGGCCATGCCCTATGACGAGGCGCGCGCCCTGATCCTCTCCGGCAGCGGCCAGCATTTCGACCCGGACGTGGTGACCGCCTTTGACAGCCACTTCGACGAGTTCATCGCCATCGCCGAGCGATACAAGGACGACAACGAGGTCCCTCATGGCTGAGCGGCCGCCCTTGACCCGGGCCCATGTGCTCAATGTGGTGCTCACCTATGCCGCCGTGGCGAGCCTGTGGATCCTGCTCTCCGACAAGGCGGTGGAGTGGCTGTTCAGCACCCCGGCGCAATTTGCACTGGCCAGTACCATCAAGGGGTGGCTGTTCATTGTCATCACCGCCACCCTGCTCTACACCATGCTGCGCCGGCGCATCGATCAGCCCACCGTCAGCAGCACGCCATCGAGGCGCCAACTGCTTCCCTTCGTGCTGTTCAATGGCCTCATCATCGCCCTGACCGCCATGGCCATCGCCCAGAACATCAATCTGACCCAGGACAAGGAGGCGACCCGGCTCGAGACCATCGCCGACCTCAAAGGCAAGCGCATCACCGAGTGGCTCAACTCCCGCGAATTCGACGCCCACATACTGCTCGAAAACCCGCTCTATGGCGCCCTCTATCGCGAAGCCCAGACCAGCCATGCCGGCCAGGCCGACCTGATGGCCAGGCTCGATGAGTTTCTCTCCATCCGCCGTTTCAGCGCCGCCACCGTGCTGGCGCCGAGTGGCGAGGTGCTGTGGCAGACGCAGGGGGCCAGCGGTCTCAACCGCGCGCTGCGCAATGCCCTGGCCAGTGTCAGCGCCGGGCGCATCACCCGGGTGGGCCCCTACCTGGACGAGCAAGGGCATGCCCGGCTCGATTTCGTCGCTCCCCTGCCGGTGACCGACGGCAAGCCCCCCCTGATCGTGCTGCAGATCAGCAGCAGCGAGCCCCTCAACAGCATTCTCAAGACCTGGCCGGTGCCGAACAGCAGCGGCGAGGCCCTGCTGTTTCGCCGCAACGGCGAGCAGATCCAGTTCATCAATGACGTCCGCTATCGTCCGGACTCGGCCCTCACCCTGCAGTTGCCGGCCAGCAGCAAGAAGCTGCTGGCGGCCCAGTACCTGCGCCATGATCACGACGCCCAGGACAAAGCGATCTTCTTTGGCCGGGACTATCGCAACGTGCCGGTGTTTGGCACCGCCCGTCCGGTGCTGGGCACCGACTGGTACCTGCTGGCCAAGATAGACGAGGCAGAGCTCAACCGCGCGGTATTGAAAGAGAGCATCTGGATCGGGCTCATCGGCCTGCTTGCCCTCTTCATTACCAATGCGGGCATAGTGCTGCTGCGCCAGCACACCCGGCTGCAGATGGCCGAGCAGGTTCGCCAGTCCCAGGCCGGCCGGCTGCAGGCGCTGCAACTGCTCTCCGCCATCGCCGACAGCTCGGAAGACGCCATCTTCGCCAAGGATCTGGAGGGCAAGTACATCCTGTTCAACCGGGCAGCCAGCCAGTTCGTCGGCAAGTCGGCCAGCGAGATGCTGGGCCAGGATGACACGGCCATCTTTCCTCCCGATCAGGCGCGCATGCTGATGGAGATTGGCCGCCAGGTGATTGCCAGCAACCGGGTGCAGACCCAGGAGGAGTATCTGACCCTGCCAGGCGGCGAGCGGGTGTTTCTCGCCACCAAGGGGCCGCTGCAGGGCAGCGATGGCGAGGTGATCGGTATTTTTGGCATCTCCCGCGACATCACCGACTTCAAGCGGGCAGAGGCGGGCCTGCGCGAGCGTGAAGGGCTGTTCCGCGCCCTGGTGGAGCAATCCCTGGCCGGCATCTACATCATCCAGCAGGGTCAACTCTGCTACATCAACCCAGGTTTTGCCCGCCTGTTCGGCTACGGCTCGACCGCGGCGCTGCTGAAGATTGGCTCCCTGCCAGCCCTGGCCAGTGCCAAGGACAGCGCCAGAGTGGCCGAACAGCTGCAGCGCTGCGAGCAGGAAGACAGCGAGATCCACACCCGCTTCACCGCCCTGCATCACGATCACCAGAACATCGAGATGGAGCTGTACGGCCGGCGCGTCGACTACCGTGGCCAGCCCGCCGTGCTCGGCCTCTTGCTGGACATCACGGAGCGGGAGCAGGTCGAACAGGCCCTGACCCGTCAGGCGAGCGAACTGCGCCAGCAAAACAACGAGCTGGAGCGGTTCAACAAGGTGATGGTGGACAGGGAGCTCGCCATGCTGGCCCTCAAGCACAAGATCAATGAGTTGTCGCTCCAGCTCGGAGAGCAGCCCCCCTACCCGCAGGCCCCCACTCCGCCGGAAGAGTCCCTATGATGAACTGGTCTTCGCTGTGGCATCTTCGCCCCACCAAACAGCGCTGGGGCGTCTGCCTGCTGGCACTGCTGCTGCCCGTCCTGATGCTGCAGATCCGGGTCCAGCTGCCCATCGCCTTTGGCGAGCGCCCCCTGCTGGTGCTGTTCATGCTGCCCATCATCGTCTGTGCCCTGCTGGGGGGGCTGTTGCCCGGTCTGCTCTGCACCCTGATGAGCGGCCTGCTCACGGCCTACTTCGTGTTGCTCCCGGTCCACGAGCTGCGCATCGGCTCCGGCCAGGATCTGGTGCAGTGGGGCATTCTGGAGGTCAACGGCATCCTCATCAGCCTGCTGAGCGCCGCGGTGCACCACTCCCGCAGCCGGGAGACCCAGCGTTGGCAAGAGCTGGCCAGCATCCAGTCCCGTCTGCAACAGAGTGAAACCCGCTTCCAAGCCACCTTCGAACAGGCGGCGGTCGGCATTGCCCTGGTCGCCCCCGACGGCAAGTGGCTGCGGGTCAACCAGCGGCTGTGCGACATGGTGGGCTATCAGGCCGACGAGCTGATGGGAATGACCTTTCAGCAGATCACCCACCCGGACGATCTCTTCATCGACCAGACCTATGTGACCCAGATGCTGGCCGGCGAACGCCAGCAGTACACTCTGGAGAAGCGTTACCTGCGCAAGGGGGGCGAGATCCTCTGGATCACCCTGACGGTGGCGCTGGTCAAAAACCTCAAGGGGGAGCCCGACTACTTCATCTCGGTGATCGAGGACAACCAGCAGCGCAAGGAGGCGGAGGAGGCCCTGCGCCGCAACGAGGGGATCCTGCGTGAATCCCAGCACCTGGCCAAGATCGGCAACTGGCGCTGGCACATCGCCGATGACAGCCACTTCTGGTCGCCGGAGATCTACCGCATCTATGGCCGCGATCCCTCCCTGCCCCCTGCCATCTATCCCGAAGTGAAGAAGTATTTCACCCAGGAGGGGTGGCGAACCATCGCCCAGTCGGTCGAGCGCTGCCTGCAGGATGGTCAACCCTACGAGTGCGATGCCGAGGTGTATCACGAACATGGCGACCCCGCCTGGATCATCGCCCGGGGGGCGGCGCTTCGAGACAGCGAGGGGACCATAGTCGAGCTTTACGGCACGGTACAGGACATCACGGAGCGCAAGCTGGCCGAGCAGCAGTTGCTGCACAACCAGCAGATAGCGCTCGATACCCAGCGCCGTGCCCGACTGGCGGCGCTCAATCTGATGGATGACGCCATCAGCGCCCGCATCCGCGCCGAGACCACCAGCAGCGCCCTGCGCGAGAGTGAACAGCGGTTGCTGCTGGCCCAGGAGGGGGCGCACATCGGGATCTGGGAGTGGAACATCCAGAGCGGTCGCCTCTACTTCTCCCCCGAGTGCGCCCGCCTCTATGGCCGCAGCGCCGAGCAACTCAGCGAGATCCACACCTGGCAACGCTGCCTGCACCCGGACGACAAGCCACGGATCGACAAGCTGCTGGCAGACCTCCCCGCCGGCGGCAAGCCGGTGGAGCTCGAGTTCCGGATCCTGCTGCCCAACGGCGAGGTGCGCTGGCTCAGCAGCAAGGGCAGCGTCTATCGGGATGCCCAGCAGCGCCCGCTGCGCCTGCTCGGCATCCATCTGGACATCACAGAGCGCAAACTGGCCGAGCAGCAGCTGCGCCAGCTGTCGCTCGCGCTGGAGCAGAGCCCGGACGGCGTCTTCATCACCGATACCCAGGCCCGCATCGAGTATGTCAACGTCGCCTTCCTGACCACCAGCGGCTACCAGCAGAGCGAAGTGATCGGCCAGACCCCGACCCTGCTGCGCTCCGGCCTCACCCCCAGGGCCACCTATATTGCCCTGTGGGACGCCATCAAGCACGGCCAGCGCTGGCACGGCGAGTTCATCAACAAGCGCAAGGACGGCTCCCACTATCATGTGCTGGCCACCGTCTCCCCCATCCGCCAGGAGAACGGGGTCGTGACCCACTACGTGACGGTACAGGCCGACATTACCGAGAAGAAGCAGCTCGGCGAGGAGCTGGATCAATACCGCTATCACCTGGAGGAGATGGTTGACGAGCGCACCCTGCAACTGGCCCAGGCCCATCAGCGGGCGGAGAGCGCCAACCGCGCCAAGAGTGCGTTTCTGGCCAACATGAGCCACGAGATCCGCACCCCCATGAACGCCATTCTGGGGCTCACCTATCTGCTCAAGCGCGACACGCCGGATCACACCCAGCAGGAGCGGCTGGAAAAGATCGACAACGCCGCCCAACACCTGCTCACCATCATCAACGACATTCTGGATCTCTCCAAAATCGATGCCGGCAAGATGGCGCTGGAGCAGAGCGACTTCTCCCTCACCGCCATGCTGGACAACGTCAGCGCCCTGATGAGCGAGCAGGCCCGCGCCAAGGGGCTCACCATCATAGTCGACATCGGCGACACCCCGGCCTGGGTGCACGGCGACATCACCCGTCTGCGCCAGGCGCTGCTCAACTACACGGCCAACGCCATCAAGTTCACCGAACAGGGCTCGGTCACCCTGCGGGTACGACCGGAGCTCATAGTCGACATCGGCGACACCCCGGCCTGGGTGCACGGCGACATCACCCGTCTGCGCCAGGCGCTGCTCAACTACACGGCCAACGCCATCAAGTTCACCGAACAGGGCTCGGTCACCCTGCGGGTACGACCGGAGCGCCAGCTTGGCAGCGACTATCTGCTGCGCTTCGAGGTGGAGGACACCGGCATCGGCATCAGCCCGGAACAGACCGAGAAGCTGTTCCAGGCCTTCGAGCAGGCGGACGTCTCCACCACCCGCAAATATGGCGGCACCGGGCTGGGGCTCGCCATCACCAGCCGGCTTGCCACACTGATGGGCGGGGATGTGGGGGTCAGCAGCACCCTCGGCAAGGGCAGCTGCTTCTGGTTTACCGCCCGCCTCTCGGCAGGCCAGGGCGAGCCGCAACAGCCCGCCCGGCTGGAGCAGACGGTGCAGCAGGCCCTCTTTTTCGCCAACCATGCCAGGGTGCTGCTGGTGGAGGACAACGCCATCAACCGCGAGGTGGTGCTGGAGCTGCTCGGCAACAGCGGCCTGGTCATAGAGACGGCGGTGAACGGCCAGGAGGCGCTGGCGCGCGTCAGTCAGCACCCCTTCGATCTCATCCTGATGGACATACAGATGCCGCTGATGGATGGCTACAGCGCCACCCGCGCCATCCGGGCGCTGCCGGGCTGGGACAAGGTGCCCATTCTGGCGCTCACCGCCAGCGCCTTCGAAGAGGACAGAAGGGCCTGCGAGTCCGCCGGCATGAACGACTTCATCGCCAAACCGGTCACCCCGACCCGCCTGTTTGCAGCGCTGCAACAGTGGCTGCCCAACAGCTCAGCCGCCAAACCTGGTTATCAGCGCCGGGCCAACGATCTGCTGATCGGCCCCCTCGCCCGCCTGCAAGGGGTGCCCGGGCTCGACCTGCAACAGGGGCTGGCGGTGTTGCAGGGCAACCAGAACAAGTACGTGACCCTGCTGCGCCACTTCGCCAGTGAACACAGTCTGGACATGCAGCAGCTGGCCGCTCAGCTGCAAACCGGTGACAAGCCCGCCGCCACCCGGCTGGTTCACACCTTGCGCGGGGTGGCCAGCACCCTGGGGCTGGTCGAGCTGGCCGCGCTCTGTCAGCAGCTGGAGCAGGCCCTTGCCAAAGGGAACCTGGCCCCGGCCGAGCTGATGATGCCCATCGAGCGCCACCTCTCTGAGCTGCTCAACCTGCTGGGAGAGGAGGAGCGCCTGGTCCCCGCCACCTCGGCCCCCCTTGGCGGCCAGTGGCAACAACCGCTGCTGCGTCAGATGGAAGAGCTGCTGCTGCAAAGCGACACCGCCGTGCTGCCGCTGTTCGAGCAGTATGCCGCCCCCCTGATGCTCACGCTGGGCACTCAGGGCGAGACGCTGGCCCGTCAGCTCAAGGTGTTCGACTTTGATGGGGCCCTGCTCACTCTGCGGGCACTGCTGGCAACGGATGATGCTCATGGGGAACCCCTGGCACGCCAGCCCGATGGCAGCAAGGGATCCCAGGGGGCCAACAGGGCGGATAAAGGGTTGAATCACTGAATAAAGTCGTGCATATAGTGGTGTTCCCCCGCGTGAAAACACCGTCCGGATCCGGTCTTTTCTCCCGTACAGGAACCCGCTGTTAAAGCATGCCATTGACATTTTTTCACTCGCCGCCGGGCCCCAAGGCCCGTTGGCAACAACGTTAGTTTTAACAGTGCTTTACATGGAGCAACGAGCATGTTGTCAAAGCGTATTATCCCCTGCCTCGACGTCAAAGATGGCGTTGTGGTCAAGGGAGTGCAGTTTCGTAATCACGAGGTGATGGGTGGCATCGTCGAGCTGGCCCGCCGCTACGCCAGCGAGGGGGCCGACGAGCTGGTGTTTTACGACATCACCGCCTCGAGCGATGAGCGGGTGGTGGACAAGAGCTGGGTGAGCCGGGTGGCCGAGGTCATCGATATCCCCTTCTGCGTCGCCGGTGGCATCAAGAGTGTCGAGGATGCCCGCCAGATCCTGGAATTCGGGGCCGACAAGGTTTCCATCAACTCGCCGGCGCTGGCCGATCCCACCCTCATCACCCGACTGGCCGAGCGCTTCGGCGTGCAGTGCGTGGTGGTGGGCATCGACTCCTATTTTGATGCGCAGAGCGGCCACTATCAGGTCAAGCAGTTTACCGGCGACGAGAGCCGCACCCGCACCACCGCCTGGCATACCCTCGACTGGGTCGAGGAGGCGCAAAAGCGTGGCGCCGGTGAAATCGTGCTGAACGTGATGAACCAGGACGGCATGCGCCAGGGCTATGATCTCGAGCAGCTCAAGCTGGTGCGCGCCGTCTGCAAAGTGCCGCTCATCGCCTCCGGCGGCGCCGGTGCCATGGAGCACTTTCGCGATGCCTTCACTCTCGCCGACGTGGACGGGGCGCTGGCCGCCTCCGTGTTCCACAAAGGCCTTATCCCCATTCCCGAACTGAAACGCTGGCTGAAAACCGAAGGAGTCGCCATCCGTGAATAATCAAGCAGTAAACAACGACGCATCGCTGGCTGAGCGCCTGGACTGGGCGAAATGTGACGGCATGATCCCCGCCATCGTCCAGCATGCCGCCAGCGGCGAAGTGCTGATGCAGGGTTTTATGACCCGGGAAGCCCTGGCAAAAACCCTGGCGACCGGCCAGGTCACCTTCTTCAGCCGCAGCAAGCAGCGCCTCTGGACCAAGGGGGAGAGCTCGGGCCATGTGCTCCAACTGGTCGCCATCACCACCGACTGCGATCAGGACTCCCTGCTGATCGCCGCCAACCCCGTCGGCCCCACCTGCCATCTGGGCAATCCCTCCTGCTTCGACGGCCACCCCGTGCCGCCCCTTGGCTTCCTGGCCGAGCTCGAGCAGATCCTGGCGGCACGCAAAGGCGCGGATCCGGCCACCAGCTACACCGCCAGCCTCTATGGCAAGGGCACCAAGCGCATCGCCCAGAAGGTGGGTGAAGAGGGTGTGGAGGTGGCGCTGGCCGCCATGGCCAAGGATCGGGAGGAACTTATCAACGAATCCGCCGATCTGCTCTACCACCTGACCGTCTTGCTGCAAAACGAGGGACTGGGTTTGAAGGATGTGGTGCAGCGGCTTTATGAGCGCCACACCAAGTGATGACCAACCGGTGAAGCACAAACGGGCCCTGATGGGCCCGTTTCCTTTAATGGTCAGCACCGGCACGAGAGCCGGCAGGCCGCACACTCTTTCAGCCGATACGGGTCCAGAAGCTCATGTTCACCGAATCAGGATCCAGCAGAGTCAGGTACTCCCCTGCCACGGCATTGTGCAACCACTGCTGGCAATAGGCTTCGACCAGTGACTGGCTGGGGGCCATCACCAGATCGGCATAGACACCGTCGGCGCCGCGCAGCAGACAGTGCACAATGAGCTCGGACTGCTGGACAAGAAATTCGGACTCGACCCTGTGTGCCAGGGCGAGCAAATCCGCCTCCGTCACCCCCTCCTTGAGCCTGAAAGTGGCAAACTCGACGCCCCCTGCCCCTTGCATGTCGCCCTTGATGATCATCTTGTTCTCTCCGTTGTATATGGTCTGGAGAAAACAGCATAACGAAGGGCTACTGACAGCCTTGTGTCAGTCCTGAATTGCCGTTTCGGCACCACTGCGCGCATGAGTGAACTCGTCCGACTGCCGCAGGGCGAGGTAATCGGCCAGGGTCACGCCAAGAGGTGCCCCTTCCCCCTGACGGCACTGTGCCAGGGTATCGATGCGATCCACCCTGAAATCCCGGTAGGCCTGACGCAGCGCACACCAGGCGCCGAGCGTCCAGTATCCGCCCCAGTAAAAGAGCCCGAGGGGATAGATGTGGCGGCCCGTCTTGCAGGCTTTGGCATCCTGATAACCTATTTCCAGCCAGCGGCCGGCGGTGATGGCCTCGTGCAACTGATCCCAGCGGGCGTATACCGGATGCGCCGTGCGATAGTCCGGTACCCGCACCACGGGGTCGCAGTCCACCTGAGTGCCCTGTGCAGGCAAAGCGGCCTCTATCTTGGCGAGCAGGGCCCGGGCCGGATCGGCCATCCCCTTGCCGGTCAGCACCGCCACCAGGTTCACCCCGGTGATGAGGGCCTCCAGCTCGGCTGCGCTCAACTGCAAGGGGGCCATCTCGAACCCCTCGCTCAGCCGATAGCCCAGCCCGGCTTCACCATAAACGGGAATGCCAGCCAGAGAGAGGTCGTCCATATAGCGGTAGATGGTGCGCTCCGAGACACACAGGCGCGTTGCCAGCTCACGGGCGGTCAGAGGCTGGTGAGCCCGCAGCAGGTTGGTCAATTGAAACAGTCGATCCGATTTTCTCACGGGCATCCTCAGGCCGGCAGGAGATGACCGGCATGGTAAGCCGGGATGGGCCCGAAAGGCACGTATTGTTGGCTGGCAACCGCTACCATCGAAACCTTGCTTCCTGCATCTCACAAAGCAAAACGGGCCCGCAGGCCCGTTGATTGACTTGGCGCTCTCGTCAGAGTCACCCCAGCTGCTGGCGCAGCATAAATTTCTGCACCTTGCCGGTGGAGGTTTTCGGCAGTGGGGTAAAGATGATGCGCTTGGGGGCCTTGAAATGAGCCATCTGTTCGCGGCAAAACTCGATGAGTTCGGCCTGGCTGAGTTCGCGCCCCTCCTTGAGCTTGACGAAGGCGCAGGGCACCTCCCCCCACTTCTCGTCCGGCATGGCGATCACCGCCACCTCGTCCACATCGGGATGGCGATAGAGCACATCTTCCACCTCCAGGCTGGAGATGTTCTCCCCGCCCGAGATGATGATGTCCTTGGATCTGTCCTTGATCTCCACGTAACCGTCCGGGTGCCACACCGCCAGATCGCCGCTGCGAAACCACCCCTCCGCCATCGCCTCGGCGCTGGCGACCGGGTTCTTGAGATAGCCCTTCATCACCACATTGCCGCGCAGCACGATTTCGCCCATGGTCTTGCCATCCTGAGGGACAGCCTCGCCGCTGACCGGGTTGATGACCCGCATCTCCCCCTGCAGCGGTGAGGCTACCCCCTGGCGCGCCTTGAGACGCGACAACGTGGTGGCATCTTGCCCCTGCCAGCTTCTTTGCGGCTCGCACAGCACGCAGGGACCATAGGTTTCAGTGAGGCCGTAGACGTGGGTCACGGCGATCCCCATCGCCTCCATGCCGGCGATCACGGTTGCGGGGGGCGCCGCCCCTGCCGTCATCGCCTTGATGGGGTGATCGAGCCCGCGTTTGAGGGCCGGATCGGCGTTGTTGAGCATGTTGAGTACGATGGGGGCGGCGCAAAAATGGGTCACCTTGTGCTCGTGCAGCGCCTCATAGATGGCTGCCGCCTGCACATGGCGCAGGCAGACGCTGACCCCGGCCGTCGCCGCCAGGGTCCAGGGGAAGCACCAACCGTTGCAGTGAAACATCGGCAAGGTCCAGAGATAGACGCTGTGCTTGGGCAGCTCCCAGGAGAGCACGTTGTTGACTGCATTGAGGTGGGCGCCGCGATGGTGATAGACCACCCCCTTTGGGTTGCCGGTAGTGCCGGAGGTGTAGTTAAGCGAAATCGCCTGCCACTCATCTTGCGGCAGCCAGCCGGGCTCATCCCCATTCCCCTCGGCAAGAAACCCCTCATAGGTGAGCTCGCTGACCAGCTCCCCCTCCCGATAGAGGGGATCGTCGATGGCGATGAGCAACGGCGCGAGTTCAATCAATGCCAGCGCCTTGCGCACCACGGCGCCAAACTCCCGGTCCACCAGCACCACCTTGCTCTGGGCATGCTGGAAGATAAAGGCCATCGACTCGGCATCGAGCCGGGTGTTGATGGTGTTGAGCACGGCGCCGCTCATGGGCACCCCGAAATGGGCCTCGAACATGGCCGGGGTATTGGGGGCGACGATGGAGACGGTATCCCCCTCGCCGATGCCGCGCAGGCGAAGGGCCGAGGCCAGCTGGCGGCAGCGTCGCTCGGTCTGGGCCCAGCTCTGGCACAGGGGGCCGTGGATCAGCGCCGGATAGTCGGGGTAGACCCGGGCGGCCCGTCCCAGAAAGCTGATGGGGGTCAGCGCCTCATAATTGGCGGGATTTTTTTCCAGATCGCGCTGATAGATGTTCTGCTCTGTCATCGGGTTCCTTCCTCGCAGGTAGCAAAAGCGGTGCGCTCCCGGGAGCGCCGGCAACCATCCTCTGGCGTCCTGCCAGAGGTTGCTCGTATCGGGGATCACAGCCTAGCGCGAGGTAATGGCCACAGGTATTAGCAAAACGTCTTAGAGGCGCTGCGCCGGCGCCGCCAATCTGACCGAGCTGCATGTCGGTGCCTGTTTTTTCAGCGACAAATATCGACGGCCAATATCCTCAGCATAAAACCCGGCAAATAATGAATATGCTGATGTTGGCATGCAAGCTGGCCATATCTGGTTGCAGGCTTGCCGATATCGATATATTTAGAAACACCACCTCCTGGATATTTATGGCATAAGCAAGCGCATCGGTTTATTGCCAATAAATTAATGACAGATTCCTCATGAAATATATTTTGTGACGGCTTCCATAAAGCAGGCCCGCAGCGCTGTTCATGCTTCCCCTCGACGGGTTATGGTTTCTTGGTGAAACAATCTACCGAATGTTCAATATCAGGCCAGATTTCTCGCCATACGATGCGCTACAGCCAGTGAGTTTGCGCACTCCCGCTGCATGACGAAGGAACCCTATCGACCCGATATTCCGCCGAGCCCGAACCTGCTTTATCGAGGAGCATTTTATGTGTGCCGAGCCGAATACCCAGACCCGCAGACAATTTCCCAGCGCGTTTACCATCTTGTTTTTGATCATGTTGTTGGCCATCGCCCTCACCTGGATAATTCCGGCGGGCGCCTATGCCAAGCTCTCTTATAATGCCGCCAGCCATATGCTGACCATCAACACGCCGCAAGGGGAAACCCGGCGAGTGCCCGCCACTCAGGATGAGCTGACCAGGCTCGACATCAATATCGGGGTGGAGCAGTTCGTCAACGGCACCATCCGCAAGCCCATCGCCATCCCCGGTACCTATGAGCGGCTGACCCAGGCGCCGAAGGGGCTCTCCGACGTGGCAGTGAGCATGGTCAAGGGCACCATAGAGGGGGCCGACATCATCGTCTTCATCCTGGTGCTGGGGGGCCTTATCGGCGTCATCAACAAGACCGGCGCCTTCAATGCCGGACTGGTGGCGCTGTCGCGCAAGACCCGGGGCAACGAGTTCCTTTTCGTGGCGCTGGTCTGCTTCGTCATGGCGCTGGGGGGCACCACCTGCGGGCTGGAGGAGGAGGCGGTCGCCTTCTATCCCATCCTGGTACCCATCTTTCTGGCGCTCGGCTATGACGCCATCGTCTGCGTGGGGGCCATCTTCCTCGCCGCCTCCATGGGCACCACCTTCTCCACCATCAACCCCTTCTCGGTGGTGATCGCCTCCAACGCCGCCGGCATCCCCTTTACCGAGGGGTTGAGCTTTCGCGCTGTCGGCTGTCTGGTGGGCACCCTGGTGGTGATCGGTTACCTCTACTGGTACTGCAAGAAGATCAAGGCCAACCCTGCCTTCTCCTACACCTATGAAGACAGAGAGAGCTTTCGGGCCCGCTTCCTGAAAGAGGGCTCCCTCGATGAAGCGGTCCCCTTCACCCTGCGCCGCAAGATCATCCTGACCCTGTTCATCCTCGCCTTCCCCCTGATGGTGTGGGGTGTCTCCATGGCTGGCTGGTGGTTCCCGCAGATGGCGGCCTCCTTCCTGGCCGTCGCCATCGTCATCATCCTTATCTCCGGCCTCAAGGAGAAAGAGGCGGTCGAGGCCTTCACTCAGGGGGCGTCCGAGCTGGTGGCGGTGTCCCTCATCATCGGGCTGGCGCGGGGGGTCAACTTGGTGCTGGATCAGGGGATGATCTCGGACACCATCCTGGCTTACGCCTCCAGTCTGGTGGCCGGCATGCACGGCGCCGTGTTTGCGGTAGCCCAGATGCTGGTGTTCACCCTGCTGGGGCTGGTGGTGCCCTCCTCCTCGGGGCTGGCGGTGCTCGCCATGCCCATCATGGCGCCGCTGGCGGATACCGTGATGATCCCGCGCTATATCGTGGTGTCGGCCTACAACTGGGGGCAATACGCCATGCTGTTTCTGGCCCCCACCGGGCTGGTGCTGGTCACCCTGCAGATGCTCGGCATCCAGTTCAACCAGTGGGTCAGGTTCGTGCTGCCCATGGTGGGCTTCGTGCTGGGCTTCGGCGCCCTGATGCTGGTGGCGCAGGTGATGCTGATCTAGGGTAGATGGCCCCCGCCCCGGCGGGGGTCATGTCTTACCCAGGGCGCAGATCTGGGGGAACTAGTGGCGCACCCTGTGCTGCTGGCGAAAACAGAAGAGCTTGAGGCTGATGTCGGCAAGGTCGGCGGGCAGCTCCTGCGCCGTCTCACAGAGGGGTTGATAGAGGGAGTCCAGCAGCCGCTGGGCTTGTTCCCGGGTGATGATGCCGGCCTGCACGGCCGGTTGTATCCATCTTGGCAGCATC
This sequence comes from Aeromonas dhakensis, assembly GCF_002285935.1. Taxonomy (NCBI): domain Bacteria; kingdom Pseudomonadati; phylum Pseudomonadota; class Gammaproteobacteria; order Aeromonadales; family Aeromonadaceae; genus Aeromonas; species Aeromonas dhakensis. The sequence goes on along the minus strand of NZ_CP023141.1, from coordinate 3,143,661 downwards.
GACATATGAACCCCCTTGCTGACCGGATGACCGCAGCCGAATCTGGCCTGACTGCGGGTGGCGACCTGCCGGCTCACATTGCTGCGGGCCGCCAGAGACGCGCGATTTATCCTCTCTGCCAACAGAGCAAGCATAATGCTTGCCGTGATCTGTTATCGGCCGCCAGCCATCCTGGCAACAGTGATTTATCAAGCGGTTGGCACACCCTGACTGGCCCTTGTTGGCGGCAAGGCCCCCCTTGTTTGCCACTGCGCCAGCCGGCTGGTGGCAGGAGCTTGGCGCAAAATGGGAAAATAGGCCCAGCTGAATCGCAAAATGCCACTCGCAGATCGCTTTTTCTCCCTTCACTGCACCTTTGTCGCCAAAGCCCGACACCTTTTTGGCGAGGCACTTTTCGGTGCAGTCAGGGGTTGTCGTGCCCGCACGGGCTTTGCCTTGTGCCTCCTTGCCCTTGTGCCAAGATGACCGCAAGCAAGAGACGCATCCCGTGATGCATTTGAGGAGAAGAGAAAATGAACAAATCCATGTTGGCAGGAGTCGGGATCGGTGTGGCCTCTGCGCTGGCCTTGTCAGCCGCCGCCAGCGGATCCCTGTTTTCATCACAGCCTCAGTTCGCCGAAGTGCTGGCCAGCAAAGCGGTGACAGAGACCATCAAGACCCCCCGTCAGGAGTGTCGCAACGTCACCGTGACCCACCGCAAACCGGTGCAGGACGAGCACAAGATCCTGGGTACCGTGGTCGGCGCGGCGCTGGGCGGCGTGCTCGGCAACCAGTTCGGTGGCGGCAACGGCAAGAAGGTGGCGACCGCCGCCGGCGCCGTGGCGGGTGGTTATGCCGGCAACCAGGTGCAGGGCAACATGCAGGCCGGTGATACCTACACCACCACTGAGCAGCGCTGCAAGACGGTGCAGGAGAGCAGCACCCGCACCCTGGGCTATGACGTCACCTACCGCCTCGCCGGTCAGGAAGGGGTGATCCGCATGAACAAGGCCCCCGGCGCCACCATCCCGGTCAAGGATGGCAAGCTGGTGATCGACGGTCCCCAGAGCGGCAGCTGATCCCGTCAGCTGGTCCAGCTCAGAGGCCCATCCTGGTGATGGGCCTCGCTGTTTTTGGCACTCTTGGCCGACAACAAAAACAACAGAAAGGGGCCCGCAGGCCCCTTTTCATATTGAGAAGTCATCTTCAGTGGCGACCGAAGGGCCACCAGGACTTGTCGTTGTCCAGAATGTCGACCCGGGTCTCCTGCAGGTTGCCCGGCTGGCCACCCTGCAGCGCCGCCAGGCTCACCTTGAACTGCTCGGTGGGCTCGACAAACCAGTCATCGATGATCAGCACCTTGACCGACTTGCTGCCCCCCTCGCCCGCGGCCCAGCTCACCGATTGACCGAACCAGGGCAGGAAATCCAGCCCCCAGCGCGCCGTGATCCCGTCAAGGGCCACCCGGGCCCGGGCCGGCTTGCTCAAATCGCCGCTGCGCACCAGCGGAATCTCGGCAAACCACTGCCCCTCGTTCACCGTCAGGCTGGCGCGCGCCAGCGAGATGGTGGACGGCGCCAGCTTGTCCTTGATGGTCACCAGGGTCTGGTGCTGCTCGCCCAGGGTCGCGCCGCTCGCATCAAACAGCTCCAGAGTAAAGGTCTCGTCCCCCTCGTGCAGGGTGTCGCTCTTCACCGGGATGCTGATGGTTTGGCTGTCGCTCTGGCCAGCGGCCCAGTGCAGGGTGCCGGTGAGCGGCGCCACGTCGCTTGCGTCCGCGCTACCGTAGGCAATGCGATAGCTGACGCTGGCCTCCCCATAGCTGCCGTCGCGGCGCGCCACGCTCAGGGTCAGGGTGTTGCCCTCCTCCACACTGGCAGCGGCGCTCTCGAGGCTCAATACCCCGGCTGGCGGCAGCGGGTACTGGATGGCCACCAGCACGGGATCGTGATCCGAGGCGCTGAAGGGCCCTTCGGATTTCGCCAGCTGGCCGCTGTACTTGCTGCCGTACTCGAAGAAGTTGCTCTCGGCGGAGTTGATGTGCCAATCCTCGATGCCGATCACCTTGGCCGCGAGGCTCGGGTTTGCCAGGGCGTGATCCAGGTTGCCGAGCTCCCCTTCATAGCTGTAGGAGTAGGTGTCGGTGCCGTGGAAGCGGGTGTTGAGGTTGACAAGGCCATACCCCTTGCCAAGGGCGCTGCCGCTCTCCTCGAAGGGCTGGCCCGCCAAGGTGGTGAAGGAGGCGCTCATGATCTGGCGCGATTGGGCGGCCGGATCATAGTCGGTCAGCACCCGGATGGGATCCTCCATGCCGTAGGCGTTCATGTCGCCGATAAGCAGCAGATCCCCGGCCAAATCCTTGAGGCTCTCCCCCAGCACCTTGGCGGCGGAGACCCGCAGCGCATTGCAGTGGCCCTGGCCATCGAGGGGATCGGCGGTGGCGTAGTCGGGGTAATCCTCGAAGCAGGCGGAGCCCTTGGACTTGAGGTGGTTGACCACCAGGGTCAGCGGCGCATCCCCCTTGGGCGAGCTGAAGCGCTGCACCAGCGACTCGCGCATCCCCTGGTTGATGGTGACCGGCTTGCCGCTGGCATCCACCGCCTCGGCCTGCTGCACCGGCAGCGCGATGAGGCTGGCGGCCCCCTCCGGGGTCACCTTGGCGGGCCGGTAGATAAGCCCCACCGTGATGGCATCGGTGCCAATGGGCTTGCCATCCGGCGAGGCAATCCAGCGGTAGTGATCCGCCTCGTCCGGCAGGGCCGCGTTCAAGGCCGCCACCAGGTTGGCGATGGCGGAGTTGTCGCCGTAGCCGTTGTTCTCTATCTCCATCAGCCCCACCACGTCGGCGTTGAGACGGGTGATGGCGCTGACAATCTTGGTACGTTGCAGTTCGAACTCCGCCACCGTCAAGGCGCCCCGGTTGCTGCCGGTGGGGTTGGCATCGCCCCCCACCACAGTGGTGAAGAAGTTGAGCACGTTGAAGCTGGCGACCCGCAGATCCCCCGCCTCGGCGAGCTCAGGGGTTTCCACCCGATCCCAGCCGCTGTGATCAATCTGGCTTGCGTCGATGTGGTTGCTGGCCACCAGCCGGAACAGGTTGTAGGAGTAGCCAAGCGCCCCCTCCAGCCCGTTGAGCTTGTCGCCGATGCGCAGGTAACCGTCCTCGGCGTTGAAACCGGGGAACCAGGGCAGCACGCCATCCGGCGCCTTGGCATCGGTCTCCACCACCAGCTGGTTCTGCTGGTTGCGCAGGGCCCAGTTGCTCGCCTCCAGGCTCATGGCGGCAAACTTCTGGGTCGACTTGATGAGCGGCGCGCCATAAGAGAGCACCAGGTTGTTGCGCTTACCGTCGTAATCGAAGCTGAAGTTGCGGGTCACTACCAGGCTGGAGCCAGGCACCAGCCGCACCTGCATCCCCTCGTGACGCTCCAGCAGCTGACTCAGGCTCTCACCCGCCACCGGCACCAGATCCACCGCAGCCGGCACGGCCCCAGCGGGCCGGGTCACCACCAGCTCGTCGGCGTTAAGCTGGGTCTGGTTGAAATACTCTTTCACCTTGCCAGAGACGCACACCTCGGCCCCCGGCACGATGGCAGCGTTGGCCTTGGTGCTGTAGACGAAGAGGCCGTCGGAGGTGGCCGGATCGCCGTCCCCCTGCTCATCCTGAATGAAGAAGCCCTTGTAGAGGCCGCTGACCACCTGAGTCACCACGCCGCGGGTGGCATAGGCCTGCTCCGATTCAAACTTGCCGGCCGGCACCAGCGGGCTGCTGTTGCCCGGGCCCTGGATGGCGGGCACCGGCACCAGGCTGTCCACCGGGCAGACGAAGGCGGGCGGCTGGGTGCCATCGCAGGGACCATCGCCGCTGCAACCCAGGCCACTGGCGTCATCTTTCGGGGCGGCCACGTATTCGAGCGCCGGATCGAAGGGGGCGGTTGCATCAGTGCGGCCGATGGTGACGGTAGCCTTGCGGCGCAGGGTCATGTCCAGGGTCGAGACGTTGCCGGAGACCCAGGCCGTGCCCGGATCCACCCCCACCTGGCCGAAACTGTCGATTATCTCGCTACCGCGATAGAGCACCAGGGCATCGTCACCGTTGAACACCAGGTTGCCGCTGGTACGGTTCGCCTTGGCCAGGATCTCGCTGCTGGCGGAGGGGTTGGCCAGCACCAGGGTGGCCCCCGGGGCCAGGGTGCCTTGCAGCGTCAGGCTGTTGGTGGGGGATTCGCTGATGGGTTTGCCGTTGGCGTAGAGCGCCAACCGGTATTGGGAGAGATCGACGGCGTCGCTGCCGAGGTTGCTCAGCTCCACCGCCTTGTTGTTGCCCGAGCCTTCCAGGTATTCGCTGATGAGCAGTTGTGCCTGTGCCTGTCCCGCCAGCGCCAGCCCGACGGCCAGCGCTACCAGAGAGTGTCTTCCTGACATGCCAGTTTCCTTTTCTTTTTGACGTTATGTTTTGCGCCCCGCCAGGCGGGCCGCAGCACCTTGTTACGATTCTGATTGCGCATCATGGCGGCCTCGGCCAACCACGGCGCCTACTCTGCCCGTTTCGGCGCAGGGCCGCCGCGAGCTGGCTAACAATTACAGAAAAATGTTGCGGTCACGTGACGAAAAAGGGGCTTTTTTTCCGCCCCCTTGCCGTTATTTTCCGTTATTTCCCGCCCACCGGTATTTGCTGCCGCCAATAGGCAAAAGAGGCGCACAAGATGGCGACACAAGTTGACATAGTGCGTAAAAACAGTCGCTTGCCATTTCCAGGCCGCTGCGCGGACCAGGCTGTTCATTATTTGTGCTGACAGCCCGGCAGTGCAGTATGCCTGTTCCCCAGTGCCCGCCCGAAATAACGGGATGCGTGTTTGACCGGCGGGGTGAAAATAACCCTCGTGGCCTATTTCAGCCGCTGTCACCTCGCTGCCGAACGACGGTTTGCGAGGCTAATCGAGGGGTGAACCCATCACCCCTTGCAGCACTTCTTCACCGCCCGCACCACGTTCTGGTAGCCGGTACAACGGCAGAGATTGCCCGACAGCCCGCGGCGGATCTCCGCATCGGTCAGCGGACGGCGCTCGGTCTTGTCGAGCAGGGCGGCGCTCGCCATCACGAGACCAGGGGTACAAAAACCGCACTGCACCGCCCCCTCCTCGATAAAGGCCTGTTGTACGTCGGAGAGTTCGTTCCCCTTGCGCTCTCCCTCCACGGTACGAATGGATTTGCCATCAGCCCACACCGCCAGATAGAGGCAGCTGTCGATAGCCGTGCCATTCACCCGCACGGTACAGGCGCCGCACTCACCGACACTGCACCCCTCTTTCACGCTGATCAGCCCCTGCCCGCGCAGGAAGTGAAGCAGCGACATGGTAGGCGACACCGCATAGGAGTAGGGTTTTCCGTTGATCTCGCACTGGATCTCCACCGCGGGACAGCTTTGCGGTTGCATCATAGGATCTTGCCTCCGGCACGTTCGACTGCGCAAGCGACCACCCGCTGCGCCAGGGTTTTGATAAGGTGCAGGCGAAACTCCTTCTCTGCCCGCCAGGAGGATCGCGGCGCCACATCGGCTACCACAGCCTCGGCAATCGCTGCCAGTGTGGCGCGAGTCAGGGGTTGGCCCTCGGCCGCGGCTTCCGCGTGAGGCGTGCGCACCGGTGTCGGTGCCGCCACCCCATAGGCCAGCCGCAGACTCTTGAAGTGACCATCCTCAATCTGGCAGTAGGCGGCGCAGCCGATGGTGGCGATGTCCATGGCATCGCGCATGGCGTATTTGAAGTAGTGGGAGCCCACATGGGGATGAGTATCCGGGGCGAAATGAAACGCCACCAGGATCTCCGCCGGTTGCAGCGCCACCTTGCCCGGGCCGGTGTGAAATCCGGCGATGGGAATGCGGCGTGTGCCATTGGGTCCGGCGATCTCCAGCTCAGCTTCCAGCGCAACAGTCGGCGCCGCCGAATCGGCACTGGTGGCTCCGTTGCAGATATTGCCGCCATAGGTGGCGACGTTACGGATCTGCGGACCGGCTATGGTGGCGGCCGCTTCGGCCAGCATCGGCAGGCGGCGCTGCACCAGCTCGTTTTCGATGAGCTCGGTAAAGGTGGTACCGGAGCCGATACGGATCGACCCATCAGGCAGCTCGCTCACCCCTTTGAGCTCGGGCAAGTCGTGAATATCGACGATATGGCGATAGGCGGCGTTGAGGTGATGGAGCTGGATCATCACATCGGTGCCACCGGCCAGAAGGCGCGCCTCGGGGTCAGCCTGACGCAGAGCGACCGCCTCGGCCACGCTGCAGGCCTTGTAATAACGGGCAATATCAAACATGGCGTTGCTCCTCCCCTGATCCCTCGCCAATCAGACCCGCCGCGACAAACGCCCGAAACAGGGTCTTGGGGGTGATGGGCAGCTCGTTGATGGCCACACCGGTCGCCATGCGAATGGCGTTACGGATCGCCGGGCCCGGCGAGATGATGGGTGGCTCCCCCAGGGATTTGTGGCCATAGACCGACTGGGGCTCGTAGGTCTGCACGAAGTCGCACTCAAGTTCGGGCAAATCCAGCATGGTGGGGAACTTGTAGTCGAGCAGGTTGGGGTTGCGCACCACGCCGCTCTTGGCGTCGATGATCATCTCCTCGAACAGGGACCAGCCGATCCCCATCCCCATGCCGCCGTGCACCTGCCCCTCTGCCAGCTGCGGGTTGAGGATCTTGCCCGCATCGTGCAGGTTGAGAATACGGTTGATGGTCACCTTGCAGAGATCGATGTCGACACTGAGATCGACGAAGGTGCAGCCAAAGCTCGGCGGGTTGGTGGTGGTCTTGTGGGAGACCTCGGAGGTGATCTGGCCACCGATGGTGAGGTGGTAGTAGGCGTTGACCGATACCTCGGCGACGCTGATGAGCACCTTGTCCGGCGCACCGGCCAGCACCACGTAACCGTCGATCAGAGCGAGCGATCCCATATCCTGATGGCAGAGCTGGGCCGCCAGCGAGAGGATGCGCGCCCGCAGCTGCAGCGCCGCCTGATGGATGGCGGGGGCCGCCACATAGCTCTGGCGCGAGGCGAACGAACCCGGATCGTAGGCGGTGATGTCGGTATCCTGGGTCGAAATGACCCGGATCTGCTCAAACGGAATGCCCAAGGTCTGGGCCGCCATCTGGGCAAACACGGTATCCGACCCCTGCCCTATCTCGGTGGCGCCGATCTGCAGATTGACGGTGCCATCCTGATTGAGCAGCATGCGGGCGCCGGCAATTTCGACCCCCACCGGATAGGTGTTGGATCCATAACTGAAACAGGCCACCCCGATGCCGCGCCGTACCCGGCTCGCCGGATCCTGCGCCAGACACTCGGCCTTGAGCCGTTCCCACTCGAACTGCTCGCCGCCACGGCGCAGGCACTCAGGGAGCCCCGCGCTGTAGATGGTCTTCTGGTTGACCTGATTGACGTCCCCTTCGCGGGCCACGTTGGCGATGCGCACTTCGAGCGGATCCAGACCCAGCTCGGCGCAGGCGTCTTCCAGCATGCATTCGAGGGCAAACACCACCTGGGGCGCGCCGTAACCGCGCATGGCACCGGCGGTGGGCAGGTTACTGTAGAAGGTTTTGGCATCATAGCCAAAGGCGCTGCGCGGATAGAGGTAGCTTATTTTGTTGGCGCCGGCGCTGGCGATGGAGTGGCCGTGGGAGGCATAGCCGCCGGTGTTGGAGAGCACGTCGAGCTGATACCCCTTGAGCACGCCATCCCGGCTGATGCCGAGGGTGCCGTCGATGGCAAAACCGTGGCGGGTACGAGAAGCAAAGAAACACTCCTCCCGGCTCAAGGTCACCTTGACCGGCACGCCACCGAGCTTGTAGCTCAAAAATGCCGCCATCGGCTCTTCCAGCACATCCTGCTTGTTGCCAAAACCGCCGCCCATGTAGGGCTTGATCACCCGCACGCTGGACCAGGGCAGGCCGAGGGACTTGGCCACCCGGCTGCGCACAATCTGGGGGATCTGGGTGCTGGTGACGACGATGATGTGGTCCGGCTGATCCATGTAGGCGTAGCAGGTCACCGTCTCCAGATGACAGTGCTGCACCACCGGCGTCTGGTAGTGTCCCTTGAACTGCAAGTCGGCGGCGGCGATGGCCTGCTCCGGCTCACCCGCCCGGATCTGGCTCTGGCGCAGCAGGTTGCCGGTCGGGTGGATGGGACAGGCCCCCTCGGCCAGGGCACTGGCCGCATCCGTCATCACCGGCAGCGGCTCGTAGGTCACCTTGACCAGGGCGGCGGCCTTCTCGGCAACCAGCGGATCGCGGGCCACGACTATGGCGACGCCATCGCCGAAGTGACGCACATGATCGGTGAGCAGGCGGCGGTCTTTCACATCCCGCTTGGCCTCATCGAGGGACCAGGCGTGACCGGCGGTGCGAAAGCAGGTGGTAGGCACATCCTCGTGGGTGAACACGGCTTCGACCCCGTGCAGGGCCAGCGCCTCGCTGGCGTCGATGGAGAGCACCTTGCCGTGGGCGATGTTGCTTCGCACGTACTTGGCGTGGCGCATGCCGAGCATGATGTTGTCGTCGGTGTAGCGGGCGCTGCCGGTCACCTTGGCCTCGGCATCCACCCGCTTGAGCGGTAATCCTATGGACATATGCAAGTCCTTTGTCAGGCAGAAAAATCAGAACCGGTATAAAAAACAGCAAGATATGCGCCCGTTTCCGGCAAGGCGGGCCAACCGGAGGGCAAAGGCGGTAAGCAAAGGGAAGAAGTGTGAAGAAGATCCCATCCGGCGCCCATCAGGCGCTCCGTCATGGCCGTGACCGGCCCCGGGGCAGCAGCCCATGGAGGACTCGGCAGCGCGATTGCCGGGCGGCGTTATCAATCTGGTAAGCCCCGTTATCAAAATGGTATGAGTTAGGTTTGAAGGGCGGGGCCGGCCAAGAGAGGCTGGCCCCGCGATAGAGAAGGACGCGATGCGGACTAGATGGCCCAGCCGCCGGCGTAGAAGAGCACCAGCGCCAGGGCGATGATGACGGTGCCGACGTTGAGCTTGCGCCACTCCTTCGAACAGATGCGGCCGATCACCAGGGCGCTGAAGCCCAGCATGATGCCGGTGACGATGTTGCAGGTGAGCACGATGAAGACGGCGCACAGCAGGCCGGACATGGCCCCGACAAAGTCATCGAAGTCGAGTCTGGCGACGTTGCTCAGCATCAGCAGCCCCACGTACATCAGCGCCGGTGCGGTGGCATAGGCCGGCACCAGGTAGGAGAGCGGCGAGAGGAACAGCATCAGCAGGAACAAGACCCCCACCACGGTGGCGGTGAGGCCGGTCTTGCCGCCAGCAGCCGTGCCCGCCGCCGATTCGATGTAGACGGCGGCCGGCGCGGCCCCCACCAGACCGGAGAAGATGCTGCTGATGGAGTCGGCGCTGAGCGCCTTGCCGCTGTTGATGATGTGGCCGTCCTTGTCCAGCAGGTTGGCCTGCCCCGCCACGGCGCGAATGGTGCCGGTGGCATCAAACACCGCCGTCATCACCAGCGCCAGCACGCTTGGCAGCACCAGCGGCGAAAGCGCCCCCACAACGTCCAGGCTGAAGATGAGGGAGTTGCCCTGCTCGTCGGCGAGGCTCGGCATGGCGAACAGCCCCTGGTACTTGACCGCCGGATCGAAGATGAGGCCGAAAATGGAGATGGCGATGATCACCAAGAGGATCCCGCCCGGAACTTTAAGCTTCTCCAGCCCGACGATGACCGCCAGCCCGATGAGAGACATGATGACCGGCATGGAGGTAAAGGCCCCCAGCGCCACCGGCAGCCCCTCCAGCGGGTTCTTGATCACCAGCCCCACCCCGTTGGCGGCGATCAGCAGCAGGAAGAGCCCGATGCCGATACCGGTGCCGTGGGCGATCCCCATCGGCAGGTTGTCGAGGATCCAGCTGCGCACCCCGGTCACCGAGATGGCGGTAAACAGCACCCCCATCAGAAAGACGGCGCCGAGCGCCACCGGGATGGAGATCTGCTGCCCCAGCACCAGGCTGAAGGCGGTAAAGGCGGTGAGCGAGATGGCGCAGCCGATGGCCATCGGCAGCTTGGCCCAGAGCCCCATCAGCAGCGAACCAAAACCCGCTACCAGACAGGTGGCCACGAACACGGCGCCGGGGGGAAAGCCCGCCTTGCCGAGCATGCTGGGCACCACGATCACCGAATAGACCATGGCGAGGAAGGTGGTGAGCCCCGCCAGCACCTCCTGGCGCACGTTGCTGCCTCGCTCGCTGATCATGAAGTAGCGATCGAGTGCGCCGCCGGCGGGCTGTCGTCCCGCCGCCGCCCCCTTGTCCGCAACTGCCCCGTCCATCTCGTTTATCCTGTTTGTCTGGCTCATGGCCGACTCCTTCCTGCATCCCTGAATGTGTCGTGTCGAAATGGCGGTCGGTGCCGTGGATCTCTGCTGCCACGGTCGCCGGCATCATGGGGTTGGCAGACAAGGCAAACGTTTGACTTGCCGTCTAAAAAAAACCGGGCCATTTCACCTGCTGTGGCGGGGCAAGCGCCTCGCCTGTCGTGCGGCGCAGGCACCACGCTGGCCCCTGCTGCCGTGTTCCCGGGGCGAGCATGCCCGCCCCTCTGCTTTGAAAACCGGATCAGCCCCGCTCGTGCACCAGCTGACCATCCACATAGGTGCGGTAGATGGATCTGTCATCCCCCAGGGTCAGCAGCACGAACAGCTTGTCGCGCAAGGTGGTGGAGTTGTCGTAGCGCAGCTGCTGCAGCGGGGTGGCGACCGGGTCGAGCACCACGAAGTCCGCCTCCTTGCCCACCGCGAAGCTGCCGATCTGCTCGTCCAGCCCGAGCGCATGGGCGCCGCCCAGGGTCGCCAGGTAGAAAGCCTGATAGGCCGAGAGGCGCTCGCCCTGCAGTTGCATAACCTTGTAGGCCTCGTTGAGGGTCTGCAGCATGTTGAAGGTGGTGCCGGCGCCGATGTCGGTGCCCATCCCCACCTTCACCTGCTTGTGCCACGCCTTGTGCAGCTTGAAGAGACCGCTACCCAGATACAGATTGGAGGTGGGACAAAACGCGATGGTGGAGCCGGTCTCCTTCAGGCAATCCCACTCCTGCTCTTCCAGATGGACGCAGTGGGCAAACACGCAGTTGTGACCGGTCAGCCCATGCTGGTGATAGACGTCGAGATAGCCCTGATGCGCCGGGAAGAGGGATTTCACCCAGGCTATCTCGTCCTTGTTTTCGCACAGGTGGGTGTGCAGATAGGTGGTCGGGTACTCTTCGCGCAGCCGTCTCGCCATCGCCAGCTGCGCCGGGGTCGAGGTGGGGGCAAAGCGCGGCGTGATGGCGTAGAGCAAGCGGCCGTTGCCGTGCCAGCGCTCGATGAGCGCCTTGCTCTGCGCATAGCTGCTCTCGGCGGTATCGAGCAGATAATCTGGCGCGTTGCGATCCATCATCACCTTGCCCGCGATCATCCGCATGTTGATGCGACTGGCCGCCTCGAATAGGGCATCCACCGACTCGGGGTGGACGGTGCCAAACACCAGCGCCGTGGTGGTGCCGTTTCGCAGCAGCTGCTTGATGAAGAAGGTGGACATCTCGCGGGCATACTCGAGATCGTTGTAGCGCCGCTCGGCCGGGAAGGTATGGCGGTTGAGCCACTCCAGCAGCTGCTCGCCATAGGCCCCCACCATCTCGCTTTGCGGGTAGTGGATGTGGGTGTCGACAAAGCCGGGCACTATCATCTTGCCGCGATAATCCCGCACCCGCACCTGGGCCGGAATGCGATCACGGCCCTCCTCCCACTGGCCGAACCAGTCGATGCAGCCGTTGCGGATGATCAGCAGGCCATCCTCGATGAGGCGGGCATTGGGCTCTATCTCCTCGGGCTGGCTCACCACCCGGGTGATGTCGAAGAAGCTGCCACGCACCGCCTTGACGGAGTTGTCGTTTTTCATCTCTCAATTCCCTCTTGTTGTTCGTTAGCCGCGATCCACTTGCGGGGCGCGCACCTGGGCCTCGTCCGTCGCCAGCCCCTGTTGGCGGGCGGTGACCGACGAGGCGGGCCGGGTGGCAAAACGGGTGTCGGGCTTGTCGCTCAGCTGGATCAGCTCCACCGCCTCGGCGGCATTGGCGGCCGCCTGGCGTCTGCGGCTCTGGGGCAGTACCAGGTTCATGATGATGGCGGTGATGCCGCCGGCGCAGATGGGGTTCTCCACCAGCATGTAGATCCCCGCCGGCAGCACCTTGAAGACGTTCGGGTCGTAGGAGACCCCGAGCCCCAGTCCGAGCGAGGTGGCGACGATCAGGGTCTCGCGCCGATCGAAGCCGTGACTGATGATGATGCGCCCGCCGGCGATGGCGATCATGGAGAACATGATGACCATGGCGCCCCCCATTACAGGGGACGGGATGGTGGTGAAGAAGCGCCCCACCACCGGGAAGAGGCCGAGCAGCACCAGGATGACGGCGATGAACTTGCCCACGTGGCGCGAGGCCACCCCGGTCATCTGGATGACGCCGTTGTTCTGGGCAAAGGTGGTGAGCGGCAGGGAGCCGAGCGCCGAGGCGATCACCGACACCAGGCCGTCCGCCAGCACGCCGCCGGAGAGCCGTTTTTGAAACTCGGGGCCCTGGATCTGCCGGTGGGAGACCATGGCGGTGGCGGTGATGTCCCCCACCGCCTCCAGCACGCTCAACAGATAGATGGTGCCGGCCAGCACGAAGGCGTGCAGATCGAAGGAAAAACCGTACTTGAACGGGATGGGCACAGTGATGAGCGGCAGGTTCTCAAGGGCGGAGAAATCCACCATGCCGAGCATCAGGGCCACCGCATAGCCCACCAGCAGGCCGATGGCGATGCCGCTCATGCGAAGCAGCGGGCTCTTGCTGCAGTTGAAGGCGACGATGACGCAGAGCACCAGCAGCCCCAGGCCGATGTTCTCGTATTTGCCGAAGGTGCCGCTGCTCATGGCGGAGAAGCCGCCGCCAAAGTCGATGATCCCCACCTTGATGAGGCTCAGGCCAATCATCAGCACCACCACCCCGCTCACGGTCGGGGTGATCACCCGCTTGAGGTAGGGCAGCACGAAGGAGGAGCCCATCACCAGGAAGGCGCCGACGAAGGAGACCCCGAGCAGGGTCGAAACGATCAGCTCCTCGTGCAGGCCATCTTTTTTCATGGCGCTGCCCAGCGCGATCATCACTGTCACGAAGGAGAAGTTGACCGACTGGATGGAGAGCAGCCCCGAGCCGATGGGGCCGTAACGGTTCACCTGCAGCCAGGTGCCGATGCCGGAGGCGATCATCGCCATGGAGACCAGGTAAGCGGTGGTCTCGGTGGAGAGGCCAAGGGCCCCGCCCACGATCAGGGCCGGCGTCACCATGGGCACGAAGATGGCCAGCAGGTGGGTCACGGCCCCCATCAGGGTTTGGTAAAAGGGTGGTTTGTCTTCGAGCGCGTAAATCAGGTCCGAGTGCTTGCGTGTTGTTTTAGACATCTTGATTGTCCCATCACACAGAATATGGGCGGAGTACTCATTCCGCTGTCAGGTGCTGGGGGCGAGCCAGCGCCCGCCCCTCACCTTTTCTTTTGTTATGCCGACGCTTGTTGCTCCAGCTTGCCCAGTTCGCGCAGGATCTGCTCCGGCGTGAAGTGCCACTTGCGCAGCCAGACACCGCAGGCGTCGTGGATGGCGGTGGCGATGGCGGGCGCCGCGCCGTTGACCCCGATCTCCGAGATGGACTTGGCGCCGTAAGGGCCGACCTTGTCGTCACTCGGTACTAGGAAGGCCCGAAAATCGCGCGGAATGTCGCCGATCTTGGGCGCGCCATAGCTCTTCAGATCCCGGGTCAGCGGAATGCCCTTGCCGTCGTAGCAGATCTCCTCGGTCAGGGAGTGGCCGATGGCCCGCATGGTCGCCCCGTAGATCTGGCCGAGCGCCAGCTCCGGGTTGATGGGGGTGCCGCAGTCGAGCAGGGCGTAGAACTTGTCGAGCCGGATCTCGCCGGTTCTGACGTTGACCGCCACCTCGGCGAAGTTGGCGCCGTACGGGAAGGCCAGCTCCGACGTGATGTAGCTGGCGGTGCCCACCAGGATACCGAAGCCGGTACCTGTCTCCGCCTTGTGGGCCAGCTTGGCGAGGCTCACCTCCCCCAGCTTGCCGCGTACCAGGCCCGGAAACGCCAGCTCAACATCGGCTACCGGCTCGCCCAGCATGGCGGCGCCGTGGAACAGGATCTTCTCCTTGAGGTTCTCGGCCGCCTTCTTGGCCGCGTTGCCGGAGAAACAGGTGCCTGACGAGGCGTAGGCCCCCTTGTCGAACAGGGCGTGGTCGGTGTCACCTGAGATGACGTGCACATCCCCGAGCGGGCAGTGCAGCACCTCGGCGGTCAGCTTGGCCACCACGGTATCGAGGCCGGTGCCGATATCGGCACCGCCGGAGTGGACGATAAAGGTGCCGTCCGATTCCAACTTGACCATGCAGTTGGCCTGATCGATGTCCGGGATCCCCGATTTTTGCATGATGATGGCGACGCCACGGCCGATGCGCCAATCCCCGTCGGCGGGTTTGGGACTATCCCAGGCAATAAGTTCGCGGCCCTGCTTGAGGATGAGCTCAAGGGCACAGCTGGCCGCGTGGGGCACCGAGGTAGGCATCTTGCCCTCGCCGATGGCCCCCAGCACCTTGAGAATGTCCCCTTCGTGTACCCGGTTGTGCTCCACCATCTCGAGCTGATCGATGCCCAGTTTCTCGGCAAGTTCGGCAATCGCCATGGTCAGCGCGAAGTTGCCCTTGGGCGCGCCATAACCCTGATAGGCGCCGGTCGGGCAGATGTTGCTGTAGTAGGTATTGACGGTAAAGCGCACGTTCTCGCACGGATAGAGCGGCAGGGAAAGCGCCGGGCCGTTGCTCGGCACCGTCAATGAGTGGTTGCCGTAAGGGCCGGTGTTGGCGCGAAAATCCATGTCGATGGCGGTGATGGTGCCATCTTTTTTGGCCCCCACTTTCACCTTCACCTTGGCCACGTGGCGGGAGGTGTTGCTGATGAACTCCTCTTCACGGGTGTAGCGGAAGGTGACCGGACGGCCGGTCACCTTGGTCGCCCAGGCGCACACCTCTTCCAGCAGGATATCCTGCTTGGAGCCAAAGCCGCCCCCTACCCGCTCTTTGATCACGTGCACCTGATGCTGCTTCATGCCGACGATGCGCGCCACCTGACGGCGCACGTGCCACGGCACCTGGGTGGAGGCGTGAATGACCAGCCGATCCCCATCCATGTAGGTGAAGCAGATGTGCGGCTCGGTCGGGCACTGCTGGGCCTGGGTCGATTCGTAGGTGCGCTCGACAATCTCGTCCGCCTCGGCAAAGCCCTTGGCCACATCGCCAATCTGGCCATGGACACTGGCGGCCAGGTTCTCGTGGGGGCGGGAACCAATGGGGAAGTTGATGATCATGTGCTCGTCGCCGCGACGCACCGAGCAGGCGTTCTGCTGCTCGAGATCCGCTGGCGCACCGGCCATATAGACGATAGGCTCATCGTGCACCAGCGGCGCATTGGGGGCCATCGCCTCGCCTATGTTCATGACCGCCGGCAGCACCTGATACTCGACCTCGATGAGTTTGAGCGCCGCCAATGCGATGGCTTCGCTCTCGGCCACCACGGCGGCCACCCGATCCCCGACGTGACGCAGCTTGCGGCCAAACATGCGGCGATCGAGCGGTGACGGCTCGGGGGCGCTCTGGCCACCCGGGGTGTAGTAGACATCCGGGCAGTTGAGGTGAGTGATGACGTGCACCACCCCCGGCATGGCTTCGGCGCGGCTCACATCGAGCCTAGTGATCACCGCATGGGGATGGGGGCTTCGCAGCATCTTGATGACCAGCGCATCCTCGCTGACCCTGTCCTCCACGTAGCAGGGCTTGGCCTGCACCATCTTGGCAGCGTCCACTTTCGGGCAGCTCTTGCCGATATGGCGCAGGTCGTCACGAAACTCGGGGGCAATCTGGCACAGGTAATCGGGATCCTTGAGGCGCGAGCTGGCAAGCTCGATGGCCTGATAGAACTGCTGGTAGCCGCCATCCCGGTGAAACAGGCCCGAGAGGGCGTCGTCGATTTGATCACGGCTGGGCTCGGGGTGGCGATCAAGCAGGTCGGTGACGATGAGCGCCGCAGCCGGATCGTTGTAGCCGGACTGCACCACACCCACGTCTACCATGGCCTGCTGCACCAGACTGAGCTGGTTCCAGCTGCCGAGCGACTCTGCGGTGCGCACCTGCGCCCCCTCCAGTTGGGCGGCGATCAGCAGGGAGGCGTTGATCACCTTGCCGTTGAAGAGAATGGCGTCGGAGCCGGCGAAGCCGAAGCCGTCGTCGCTGTTGCGCACCGAGTGCATCCGGCACTGGTTGAACAGCACCCGCTGGGCATTCTCGCCAGCCGGGGTGATGACGGTGCGCAGGGCACCGTTCAGGGTGAAATTGAGTTCCATCATGCCTGTACCTCCTGCTGCTGGCACTCCACCAGCAGATCCGCCACTACCACGCCGCTGATATAGCGCTTGTAGGCCACACTGCCACCGAGATCCGCGCGCGGCGCAATCAGCGCGCTCACGGCCGCTTCGAGCGCCGCATCCCGCAGCTCATGACGCTCCACATCCCGCAAACGCATCGGTTGCGGCGTGACACCCGCCAGGGCGACCCGCATCTCGCCAAGGGCGTCGAGGGCCACGGCGGCAGTCATCACCGCCAGACCATCGGCGTTGCGGCTGATGCGACGAGTCGCGCAGCGCAGCTCGGGCTCCGGCAGCACCACCCCCAGCACCAGCTCCTTGCGCTGGCCGGCCAGGTAGGCATCGATGGGTTGCAGCTGGTTGTTCTCCAGCACCACCACGGCTTCGAGTACCAGCAGTACCGGCAGCAGGGGGGAGTCCTGCTGCTGGCAGGCAAGCTCGCCGCCAATGGTGGCCTGATTGCGCAGATGGCGGGAGTAGACAAACCCCAGCGCCTCGCACAGGGCGGCCGGGGTACGGGGGTCGTCTTTGAGGGCTTGCAGGGTGACGGTGGCGCCGATGTGGAGCTGACCGTGCTGCTGCTCAATCTGGCCAAGCCCGAGCTTGTCCAGCGAGATGGCGACCTTCTTGTCGGTGCGGGTCGGGGCGGCGTTGAGCTTGCTGCCGCCCCCCATGTAGACGGCGTCGTTGCCAAAGCGGGCCTTGAGTTCCAAAGCCTGACCCAGTTGCTCGGGTCGGAAGAATTGCTCAATCATGTGTCGTCCTTACTCTTGCTGCCCGCCACCGGGCAAATCCACAGGGCGGGCAATCCAGTCCAAACGTGCGGAGGGCGGCCTCAGGCCAGCGCGTCCATTCGTTGCCACAAGCGGCTTGCCACCTTGCTGGCCTGCTCATAAAGGGGCTCGACGTCAAAGGCGAACTCGCGATCCTGATAAACCATGCGTCCCTCGACCATCACGCTGTTGACCGAGGATGAGCCCATGCCGAAGGCGAGATGGCCGCCGAGGTTGCGCGGGGCCAGCGGGGTCGGTGCGGCGTAGTCGCAAATGGTGAGGTCGGCCTTGTAACCCGGCTCCAGACGGCCAAATTTTGCGCCGAAGTTGCGCTCAAGCAAGGTGTTGCCGTTCCAGAGGAAGCGGGCAAAGCTGTCGGGCCACAGGGCCCCGCCGGCATCCTTGTGCTTGAAGTAGGCGAACTTGAGCTCTTCGAGCATGTCGGAGCCGATACCGTCGGTGCCGAGCGCCAGGTTGCGGTATTCCGGCAGGTGCAGGTTGTAGCCCACGTGGTTGTTCATGTTGGAGCGGGCGTTATGCACCAGGAAGGCATCACGGCTGTTGAGCAGTTCGATGTCGGCCGGGCTCAGGTAGATACCGTGGGCGATCAGGGTCTTGCTGTCGACAAGGCCAAACTCGTCCAGCCGGGCGATGGGCTCCTTGCCATGGTGGTGGTGGCCGTGGGCCATGTCGTAGCGGTCTTCCGCCACATGGATATGCAGCCCGCGGCCGGTGACCTGCAGCGCTTCGCGCAGCATGGCCAGCCCCTCGTCAGGTACGGTGAAGGGGGCGTGGGCACCGATATGAGCCTCCACCAGATAGGGTTCGCTCCCCTTGGCCTTGGCCGCATCGATCTGTTGGGCGAACAATATGTTCTCCTCCACCCCGACCTGCAGCTCGGCGAGGCCGCCGTTGCGATCCGTGGTCTCGAAGCAGGTCATGCCGCGCAGACCCGCCTCCACAAACCCTTTGCGCAGCACGTTCAGGGAGCCCTTGATGAAGTTGGGTGAGGCGTGGTGGTCGATCACCGCGCTGCAGCCGCTCTTGATCGCTTCCAGCGAGCAGATGAGACCGCTGTAATAGAGGGACTCCTCATCGAGCGCCCGATCGAGCCGCCACCAGAGGTTTTTCAGGGTGGAGATAAAGTCCGGGCAGGGGGCGATGTTGGCCATGATCCCCCGCGACAGGCCGGAGTAGAAGTGGTTGTGGGCACAGACGATGCCCGGCATCACCAGCTTGCCCCCCATCTCCCGATAGGTGGCCTGCGGGTAGAGGGCCCGCAGATTGGGCCCCACCGCTTTGATCAGCGATCCTTCGATGGCGATATCCACCCCTTCCAGCACCCGGGTCGGCTCCAGCTGGACAGCGGTGACGTTCTTCAGAATAAACATGGTTGGCTCCTTCGCTTATTCGTTGTTCGCTCAGGCCTCGACGGCCCCCAGCAGGTAGTGGTGATGAGCATGGACATGGCTGATGATCCGGCACATGTCGCCAAGGGCTGCTGGCGCATCCAAAATCTGGCTCTGGGCGTCTATGGTCAGGCGATAGGTCTCACCATCCTGACGCACCCGCAGTTCGCCACCGTCAGCCAGATAAAAACCGGGGTTGTGGCTGTTGTCGAAGTCCTCGGGCAGGCTGAAGATGGTGACCTTGTCCTGATAGGGCTTGCCCTGCCAGGGGCAGAACTGGGCGCAGTTGCCACATTCGTTGCAGTAGGCATCCAGGTGCAGGGTCTGGAACTCGTCTTTGAAGCCCGGCACCGCGATGGCGACGTTGGCCCGGTTGGGGCAGACATCCACGCACTTGCTGCAGAGGTAATTGCACTCGAGGCAACGGTGCGCCTCTTGCGCCACGAAGGCATCGCGCTCGCCCTTGTCCACCATAGTGACGGCGATGTTTCCCTTGCGGCGGTAGATCTCGTCCTTGCCCGACGGCTGGGTGGTCACGTCACGCTGCTGGCTGGCGATATGCTCGCGGGCCAGCACCCGATCCGCGGCGCGGCGGGCACCGCCGATGGCACCGACGATGGAGGACGGGCCGCTTTGCACGTCGCCGATGAGGAAGACGTTGCGACGGCTGGTTTCGCCAGTCTGGCCATCCACCTCGGGCCAGCCATCGCTGCCAAGGGGAATGCCCATGGCTTTCAATACCTCGCAGTCAGGCTGCTCGCCGATGGCGGTGATCAGGGCATCCATCTGCATCACTTCAGTCTGCTCGGTGGGCACCGGGCGGCGGCGACCCTGCTCGTCAGGTTCCCCCAGCGCCATCATCCGCACGACAAGCTTGCCATCTTTCTCAAAACGCTCCGGATTGGTGAGGAAGCAAAAACGCACTCCATCCTCCACCGCTTCCAGATACTCCTCGCGATAGGCGGGCATCTCTTTCTCGCTGCGACGGTAGATCACGGTGACATCGCTGACACCGGGCACCTTGAGGGCGGCGCGCGCGCAATCCATGGCTGTGTTGCCGGCACCAACCACAGCCACATGGCGGCCCAGCGGCAGCGGCTTGCCCTGATTGAAGCTGCGCAGGAAGTTAAAAGACTTGTAAATCCGCTCGTGTCCCCCTTCGAGGCGCATGCCGCCATTCTTGTCGGCGCCGATGCCGACGAAGACATAGGTAAAGCCCTGCTCCTGCAGCTTGTCGACGGTGAGCGCCGGATCGCAGCCAAACTCGAACTTGACCCCGTGGGCGGCGACAAAGTCGATGTCATGCTGGATCAGCTCCGCCGGAATGCGAAACTCGGGGATGATGTGCTTGACCACGCCACCAGCATCCGCTTCGCGCTCGAACAGGGTGACCGGGTGACCGGCGCGGGCCAGGAAGTAACCGGCGGAGAGACCGGCCGGGCCGGCGCCAATCACCGCAACCGGGTGCTTGTCACCGCTGCCTGCCGGTTTGTGCCAGCGGGCCTTGTAACCTTCCCAGCCCAACTCGAGGGCTACCTTTTTCAGCTCGCGGATATTGAGCGGGCTGTCGTAGTCCAGACGGGTGCAGTTGTACTGGCACTGGTGATCACAGATATGGCCGGTGATGGCAGGCAAGGCGTTGCGCTGATAAATCAGCTCAAGAGCTGCCACATACTCCCCCTCGCCCATCAGACGAATGTACTCGGGGATATCCTGATGCACGGCGCAGGCGGTGACGCAGGGCGCCACGTAGCAGTCGGTCAGCGGCAGGCCGCCACCCACCTCAATGCGATCGTCGGACTTCCACTCCTTCTGGGTGTAATCCATGGTGAGCGCCTTGGCGGCCAGGGCCTCCAGCTTGGCGACATCCACCTGAGCCATGGCCCAACTGTCGGAGGCGTCGATCTCGTTGAGGCACTCCAGCTGGCGCAGGTAGCCACCCGGTTTGAGCAGGTCGGTGGCCATGGTGATGGGACGAATGCCAGTCTCGAAGATATCGCTGATGTTGAACTTGCTGGCACCGCCCGAATAGGAGATGGGCAGTTTGCCATCGAAGGCACGAGACAGCACGGCGGCCACGTTGATGGAGAGCGGGAACAGCGCCCTGCCGGACATGTACATCTCATCGCCGGGCAGTGCCCCTTTGCGGTTGATGGTGCCGAGGGTATTGGTCAGCTTGACCCCGAAGGTGAGCCCCTTCTCGGCCCCCAGCGCCATCAATCGGGTCAGCATCGCCTTGGCCTGATCCAGCTTGAGATCGTGATCGAACGATGCTTCGCTCAGACCTATGTAATCAAAACCACAGGTATCGAGGATCTCGCGCACCCGCGGGTAGCCAAGCAGGGTCGGGTTGAGTTTGACGAAGGTGTTGAGCCCCTTCTCCTCCAGCATGTAGCGGCAGATGGCCTCGATTTCGTTGGGTGGACAGCCATGCATGGTGGAGAGGGTCACACCGTGGACCAGGGTGGCCGGGATGCAGTCCGCCAGCTGTTGCAGGCGATCGCGCCGCGCCCCCAGTCCCAGCTCGGCGATAAACTGCTCGTCGGCCACCAGCTCGCGCAGCACCTGCTGGTACTCGGCAAATTTCGGACTTTGGCTTGCATCCATCAGACTGTGGATGAACTGCTGCATCGGTGGCTGTTTGATGCCGTCGAGGTTGTAACCCACGCTCATGTTGAAGATGAAGGACTTGGCCTCCCCGTCGAGGCGCGGGTCGAACACCTCCTCCAGCAGGTAGAGGGCAAACCACGCCTTCAGGTACTCGTCAAAGGCCTTGGGCAGGGTGAACTCGGTGGACCACTCGGTGTTGAAGCACTCGTCTTCGGCATCGATGCAGGGCTTTTCCAGTTCGAGACGGTCCAGGATCTGCACCGTCTTGAGCTCGATAAAGCGCCCGCCGGTCAGCCAGGAGGTGACGATGTTCTGGGCCAGCTGGGTATGGGGGCCGGCTGCCGGGCCGATGGGGGTCTCGCAGGTTTCACCGAACACCTTGATCTTGCGCTCGTCCTGCTTGCGATAGAATTGCGCGGCGGGAATGCCGAAGATGGATTGACTCGCTTTATATTCCGAGAAGATACGGACCAGAAGGTTCTTGAAGGGAACGGGTCGCATAATATCGCCCATGTTGATCTCCTTGCAGCGGCACTGCTCATTGACAGGGTGAATAAATGGGGCCCATCCACAACCACGCATAAAAAGCCCCTTGAAACTGACAAGAGCAACAATCAGGCCAGCGCCGGATCTTTTTATTTTTCAGCCATAAAAACGTGAGGCACCTCCAATTAATAAAACATCGAAAGCCGATACCAGTTTCGACAATGAGAGTGGCTATCAACACCGAATTTAAATAATGAAAACGCCGCCCTCATGGCTAAAAATGATCTCACTTTGGCGCGGCGCGCTATCAGTTTGATAAAGAGCGAGGCCACCGCCATTACCAGGCCGGCCAGGATGATAACGGTCGCTGTCGGCCCCTGATAACGGGTTAGACAAGGGGATAAATATGCAAACCAAGGCCGGGCAAGCCTCTGCCAGCCGACCCGTTCAGCGTTCGAATGCTTCGTCTGCCAGCAGCGCCTGATAACGCTCCGGGGTGTCCACATCCTGCAGGATGGCGGCGCTCTGCACCTCGATAAAACGATGGCGGTGCGCCAGT
Organism: Aeromonas dhakensis; assembly: GCF_002285935.1. Lineage (NCBI taxonomy): Bacteria > Pseudomonadati > Pseudomonadota > Gammaproteobacteria > Aeromonadales > Aeromonadaceae > Aeromonas > Aeromonas dhakensis. The sequence goes on along the minus strand of NZ_CP023141.1, from coordinate 3,121,357 downwards.
AGCCAGCGGCGCACCGAACCCTGTGCCGGCACCGCCGCCAGCGCCCTGGCAAGGGCTCTGGGCAACAGCACGGGGTGGCCCGCCTCCCCCTGATAGGAGGGAAAGAGGGTCTCGTCCCCCCGCGCCTGCCAGAGCGAGCGGTACACCTCGGGGGGGATGCAGGGCAGATCGCCGTGGCTTATGAAGAGGTGTTCGCTGCTACAAGCGGCGAGCCCCGCGCGGATGGAGCTGCCGAGCCCATGTGCATAATCATGGTTGTGCACCAGCCGGATACGGGGGTGACTGGCGTAGCGGCTGATCAGCTCATCGGCGCGATGCCCCACCACCAGAATGACCCGGTCACACAGCACCAGGGCATTTTTGAGACTCTCATCAAGAATCGTGCTCTGGCGATACGGTAGCATCAATTTCCACGCGCCCATTCGTGATGAGAGGCCGGCCGCCGTAATTAGGCAGTCGCACCGCTCGCGCGAATGCCAGTGCTTCTCACTGACCGCGCCTCTATTTTTATCGGTCGTCGCCATGGCTATTTCATCACCCATTCTGCTCACCTCGCCAAATATCGAGAGTGTATTAAACCCGCTCACCGAAAATATTGATGGGCGTACCACTTTAATTAGTCTTTGCGGCGCCGGGGGGAAAACCAGCACCCTCTTCTGGCTCGCCGACTATTTCCATCAACAGGGCAAGAAGGTGCTGCTCACCACCAGCACCCGGATGTTTCTGCCCGCCCCCTCCTCTCGGCGCACCCTGCTGATAGAGGCCGACCCGATTCGTCAGCTGACCCGCTGCCAGGCGCTGCCCGATGAACCGATGCAGCTGGTGCTGTTCAGCCACCTCGATCGGGCCAGCGGCAAGGCGGTGGGGCCGAGCCCCCAGCAGATCGATCTGCTCAAGGGGCAGCAACGCTTCGACATCATCCTGGTGGAGGCGGACGGCGCCCATCACAAGTTATTGAAAGCGCCCGCTTTGCACGAACCTTGCATTCCTCAGCACAGTGATTGGGTGATCGCCATGGTGGGCGGCGCCATGGTGGGTGCCAGCGCCGACCCGGCGCAGATCCACCGCTGGGCCGAGTTCCAGGCCCTGTGTGGGATTACGGCCGGTGAACGGCTCGACTGGGCCCTGTTTGACCGGCTCATCGCCCACCCCGAGGGGGCGTTCAAGGGCACCCCGCCCGGGGCGCGCCGAGTCTGGTTTATCAATGGCGATTATCAAAATGAGCAGCAGTGGCTGTCCGCCCTGATAAACCTGCTGCAACGCCACCCCGAGCTCCACGCCATCTGGCAGGGGGCCGTGCGTGAACCCGGCGCCATTCACCATGTTTGCTGTCGGCCTGCCCCCGAAGCCGCGCAGTCGCTGACCCGTTAAGGATGATACGAGGTACCTTATGAATCTGTTTGCACACGCTGCCCGACTGGAGCAGGAGAACACCCCCTTTGCCATGGCCCAGATCATCGAGAGCCGGGGCTCCACCCCGCGCCATCAGGCCCAGATGCTGGTGATGGCCGATGGCCGGATCCTCGGCACCATAGGCGGCGGCATGATAGAGCGGCTGGTGATCGAAGAAGCGATGGCCGCCATTGCCGAGCGCAAACCGCGCATCTTCCACGGTCGGATGGCCCGCAACGGCGAACATGCGGTGGGCTCGGATTGCGGCGGCGCCATGTCGGTCTATATCGACGTCTACGGCCTGCGCCCACGTCTGGTATTGATCGGCGCCGGCCACGTCAACCGGGCACTGGCCCATGCCGCGGCGCCGCTCGGCTTTGATATCCATGTGGGGGATTGCTTCGAGGGGAGCCTCAGCCCAGATCGCTTCCCGGCCGGTACCCATCTCAAACAGGCCGACACCATCAGCGCGGTGATCGAGGCGCTGGCCATTGAGCCCGCCAACTTCGTCATCATCGCCACCAACCACCAGGACAAGGAGGCGCTGGAGCGGCTCATCAGCCGTCCCCTCGCCTATCTGGGGCTGCTCGCCAGCAAGCGCAAGGTGCAGACCTTCACCCAGGCCCTGCGCCAGCAAGGGGTGAGCCAAGAGCAACTGCAGCGGCTGCACGCCCCCATCGGCTACAACATAGGTGCCGAAACCCCCGAGGAGATCGCCATCAGCATCCTCGCCGAGCTGCTGCAGGTGAAAAACGGTAAAGCGGGTGGTCTGATGCAGGATGACGTGCGCCTCAAGCGGGATCAGCTGGTGGTGATGCGTGGCTCCGGCGATATCGCCACCGGGGTGGCGCTGCGCCTCTACCATGCCGGTTTCAAGGTGGTGATGCTGGATCTCGACAAACCCACAGTGATCCGCCGCACCGTCGCCTTCGCCCAGGGGATGTTCGACGGTGAAACCCGCGTCGAAGGAGTGCGAGCCAAGCGGGTGGAGAGCGTCGAGCAGGCGTTCGAGCAGCTGGATCTGGGCGTCATACCGCTGCTGGTTGACCCCGACTGCACGACCCTTGCCGAACTCAAGCCCCGCTATCTGGTGGATGCCATCCTCGCCAAGCAGAATCTCGGCACCCACAGGGAGATGGCCCCCATCACGGTGGCCCTTGGCCCGGGTTTTGAGGCGGGTCGCGACTGCGATGCGGTCATTGAGACCAACCGCGGCCACCATCTGGGCCGGGTCATCTATCAGGGCCCTGCCCAGCCCAATACCGGCATTCCCGGGGTGATCGAGGGGCACTCCGCCCGCCGGGTGGTGCGCGCCCCCGTCGCCGGGGTGATGAAGAGCCTGATCAAGCTCGGCGATCTGGTGCAGGAGGGAGATGTGATCGCCCACGTGGGGGACGCCCCCATTATCGCGCCGCTCTCCGGCATGGTGCGGGGGCTGCTCAGCGATGGCATCGAGGTGACCATCGGCTTCAAGATCGGTGATATCGACCCCAGGGGCGAGCGGGCCGATCCCACTACCGTCTCTGACAAGGCGCGGGCGATCGGCGGCGCCGTGCTGGAGGCCATGATGCATCTGGCTCAGCGCAGATAAGGCTGTGTGCCAACACAAAGGGCCCGCCATGATGGCGGGCCCTTTTTATTTCGTTGCCGACAATAGACTTAGCCGTGCTTGATGCGGGTCTCCCCCGCCACCGACACCAGGGACCGTTTGCCCTTGCGGCTGATGACGATCAAGGCCAGCACGATAAGGCCGATGCCGCTCCCCTCCACCGGCCCCGGGTTTTCACCGAGCAGCCACCAGGAGAGCAGCACGCCGCTCACCGGCACCGCCAATGTGCTGAGCCCGGCGATCCCCGCCGGCAGCTTTTTCAGCACGAACAACCAGAGGCTCCAGGCCAGCGCCGTGGCGAAGATGGCGCTGTAGGCGAGCGCACCAAACACGTAGGGCTGCCAGTCGATGGGGCGCTCCGGCACCAGCGCCGCCACCAGCGCCATCACCAGGGTGGCGTAGATCATCTGCCAGGTGGTGAGGGACATCAGATCCACCCCGGGGTGGCGGGCATACATCCGCTTGGCGATGATGGCGCTGATCCCCCAGCAGATGCCGGAGGCAATGCCCAGCAGCGCGCTCTTCATGGAATCCAGGTGCAGCTGCCAGGGCTCGATCACCAACAGCAGGCCGCAGGCGGCCACCCCGACCGCCAGATAGTGCAGCTTGCGCATCCGCTCCCCCAGAAAGAGTGCCGCGAAGATCACCACCCAGAACGGCATGGTGTAACTCAGAATGGCCACCTTGCCTGCCCCGCCGCTGATGAGCGCCCACTGGGCCAACCCCACCATGCCGCAGGTCTGGAACAGGGCGATGGCGAGGGTATAGCGAAACGGGGTGGGTTTGAGATAACGGCGGCCGCGCAGGCACTGTACCAGCAGCAACACCAGGGATCCGCACAGGCAGCGCAGGGCGGTGAACTCGAACGCCCCCGCGTAGAGCATCACCTGCTTCATCACGATCCAGCTGTAACTCCAGATGGCGGTGAGCAGGACCAATCCCCCCAGCGCCGCCATATTCAACTTGCTATTCATTGTGCTGCCTTGTGCTGCTGCGGTCGGTACGTCCGCCATTCGGGGCGCCATCTTACTCCTCTGCCGTCCCCCTGCCCACCGCGGATAAGAGCTGGCCGGCCCATGCTTTCCCTCTGCCAATCCCTGACTCCGGCCAACAGAAAGGGGGCCGACGGCCCCCAGGTTACAACCTTGCTCGCCCCTACTGGCTTATCAGGGTGCCGGTCTTGCCGGCAATGCCGTCGGCGGCCTTCTCCAGCAGGGTGATCAGGGATTTGCGTCCCGGCATGGAAGTGGCGAACGAGAGCGCCGCCTCCACCTTGGGCAGCATGGAGCCCTTGGCAAACTGCCCCTGGGTGATAAAGCTGTTGGCATCGGCCACGCTCAGGGTGTCGAGCCACTGCACCTCGGGCTTGCCGAAGTTGATGGCCACCTTCTCCACCGCGGTAAGGATGATCAGCATGTCGGCGTCGATCAGTTCCGCCAGCCTGGCACTGGCCCAATCCTTGTCGATCACCGCACTGGCACCGCGCAGGTGATTGCCCTCCCGCAGCACCGGAATGCCGCCGCCACCGACGGTGATCACCACCTGGCCAGCGGCCAGCATGGCAGAGACGGTCTCCTTCTCGATGATGTCGACGGGTTTGGGGGATGCCACCACCCGGCGATAGCCACGGCCGGCATCCTCTTTGAGCCGCTCGCCCTTGGCCATCAACGCCTCGGCCTCCTCCTTGCTGAAGAAGCCACCGATGGGTTTGCTGGGGTCGAGAAAGGCAGGATCGTTTTTATCCACCTCCACCTGGGTCACCAGGGTGGCCACCGGTTTGTGGATGCCGCGCACCAGCAGGGCCTCGCGCAGGGCGTTTTGCAGGTCATAGCCGATATAACCCTGGCTCAGAGCCACGCAGACCGACATGGGCAGATGAGGCGCCTTGGGATCGTGGCGGGCCGCCACCTCGAACGCCTGCTGGATCATCCCCACCTGCGGGCCGTTGCCATGGGTTACCACCACCTCGTGCCCCTGGGCGATCAGGTCGGCAATGGTTCCCGCCGTGCTCTGCACCGCCTTCATCTGCTCGGGCAGGTTGTTGCCCAGCGCATTGCCACCAAGGGCCAGTACGATTCGCTGTTTCATCTTGTTATCTCCAGTGAGGGGACAAGCCGGCGCGATACCGGCCCACCTTTCGTTGTTCGCATAAGTTTGCGGGTTAGCCTGTTTCGAACGGATTGTCAGCCTGCCACTGTGGGACAAGGCCAGTGCAGCTCCGGTGCCAAGGCCGGGTCAAAGGGCGCTCTGGCCAGAAAGCGGCCGTGACCGCGTTGCCCCAGAAACTCGCCATCGCGGGCGACTATCTCGCCGCGACTCAGGGTCAGCCTGATCTGGCCGGGGCAGCGCATCCCCTCGTAGGGGCTGTAGTCACCGCTGTCGTGTAGCGCGGCGTGACGGATCAGTGTCTCGCCACGGGGATCCATCAGCACCAGATCGGCGTCAGACCCAAGTTGCAGGTTGCCCTTGCGCGGCCAGAGGCCAAACAGGCGCGCCGGGTTGGCGCTGGTGAGGGCCACGAAGCGCGACGGCGAGATGCGCCCGCCGAGCACTCCGTGGGCAAACAGCAGCAGCATCCGGTTTTCGACCCCAGGCAAGCCGTTGGGGCAGCGGCTGAAATCGCCGCCCGAGAGGGTCATGCGCTGGACGTGGGAGAAGTTGCAGTGATCGGTCGCCACCGTGTCGATGTCGCCAGCTGCGATGCCGACCCACAGCTTGTCCTGCTCGCTGCGCCCACGCAGCGGCGGACTCAGCAGATAGTCGACCCCGTTCTCCTGGTAATAACACTGCTCATCGAGCAGCAGATATTGCGGGCAGGTCTCCACCCAGACCGGCTGGCCCTGCCGGCGCGCCAGTTTCAGATACTCCAACCCCAAGCCGTTGGAGAGGTGAACGATATAGAGCGGCGCATTGCCAGCGAGCCCCGCCAGATTGATCATCCGGGCGATCGCCTCCGCCTCACACTCCAGCGGGCGGCTTTGCGGGTGATACCAGGGTTCATGGTGACCGGCGGCCAGCAGGGCCGCCCGGCGCGCCGCAATGGCGGCGTCATTCTCGGGGTGAACGGTGGCAAGCGCCCCCACCTCTTTGAGGCGGGCCAGGGCGCGCAGCACGTCGTGATCCCCCAGCTTGTACTGGTAGGTAAGATAGAGCTTGAAGCTGCTGATCCCCTCCTCCTGCACCATGGCGGCCATCTCGTGGAGGATGGCGTCATCCACATGCTGGACAACGCCATGAAAGCTGTAGTCGATCACCGCCTGCTCGGCGGCGTAATCGTGATAGCGGGCCAGCTGGTGATGCAAGTTGCAGCCCGCCGGGCCAAATCCCATGTGATCGACGATGGTGGTAGTGCCACCGCAGGCGGCGGCACGGGTACCGCTGAAAAAATCATCGCAACTGCGGGCAATCCCCACATCGATGTTGAAGTGGGTGTGGACGTCGATGCCGCCCGGCATCACGTAGCAGCCGCTGGCATCGATCAGCTCGGTCTCGCCATCGGGCTCGATAGCGGCGGCGCGCTCAAGGATCACCCCGTTCTCGATCAGCAGATCCTGACGATATTCACCCTGCGCATCGACCAGCACACCGTGTTTGATCAGCCGTTTCATCCTCACCACCTCGCACATCAGCTCGCGTCAAACAGCAAGGCCCCGCCTGCGAAAGACGGGGCACTGGCCACACATGCAACAGCCGGGCGGTGATGGCAGTCACTGCCCGGCAGACCCTTACTTGTCCAGCTCGGCCAGATAGAGCATGGGGATCACGGCGTACATGGCGGCGCACTTGACCAGATGCTCCTTCCAGGTCTTCTCGTTCGGCGCGTGGGCTTCCGGCTCTTTGCCCGGGCCAAAGCCGATGACCGGGATGCCGTGACGACCCATGATGGAGACCCCGTTGGTCGAGAAGGTCCACTTGTCCACCACCGGCGCCTTGTTGAACAGTTGGGTGTACGCCTTGGAGAGGGTCTTGACGGTGATGTGATCCTCTTCCACCTTCCAGGTCGGGAAGTAGCACTCGGTCGGGTAGACCAGGCCGGTGTAGGCCGGACGGTCGTACTGGTACATGGAGACCTCGGCACCGGCGGCTTGCACCGCAGGCAGGGCGCGGATCTCGTCGAGCGCCCCTTGCCAGGTCTCACCCCAGGTGAGGCGGCGGTCGATGGAGACGGCACAGCTGTCCGCCACGGCGCAGCGGCTTGGCGAAGTAAAGAAGATCTCGGAGACGGTCAGGGTGCCCTTGCCGAGGAAGTCGTCGTTGCCGAGGTTGTGACTCAGTTCCTGCAATTCGCCGAGGATCGGGCCCATCTTGAAGATGGCGTTGTCACCGCGCTCCGGTGCGGAGCCGTGGCAGCTGACCCCCTGCACCTCCACGCGGATCTCCATGCGGCCACGCTGGCCACGGTAGATCTGGCAGTCGGTGGGTTCGGTACTGACCACGAACTCGGGGCGGATCTTGCTCTGCTCGATGATGTACTGCCAGCAGAGGCCGTCGCAGTCCTCCTCCTGCACTGTGCCGGTCACCAGCAGGGTGTACTCGTCTTCCAGCCCCAGATCCTTGATGATCTTGCCGGCATAGACCATGGAGGCCATACCCCCTTCCTGATCGGAGGCGCCGCGACCACCGATGATCTCGTGATCCTCCATCCCCTCATAGGGGTCGAAGGTCCAGTTGGCCATGTTGCCGACGCCCACGGTATCGATGTGGGCATCCATGGCGATCAGGTGCGGGCCGTGGCCGATATAGCCCAGCACGTTGCCCATGGGGTCGATCTCCACCTTGTCAAAGCCAACCTTCTCCATCTCCTGCTTGATGCGCAGCACCACCCGCTCTTCATCGCAGCTCTCGCTCGGGATGGCGATCATGTCGCGTAGGAACTGAGTCATCTCGGCCTTGTACTGGTAGGCCTTCTCCAACACCATTTCAAACGGAATTTGCTTGCTCATTGTGTCTCTCCATAACCAACCTGGGGGTACAGGAGTACGCCTCCCGCCCACTACTCGTCATGGCACCCGCCGGGCACCATCATTTTCAATTCGTGCCTCTTTCATTTGCAGGCGGGATTACCCGCAGGCAGGGTGCTTGCCTTCCCACACCACTTCCCGGTAATGGGCCACGTCGGTGTCCCCTTCGGTGTTGATCACCAGCACCACCGACTGCTCATCGAGCCCCAGCCGGGCCATCAGCGCCGCGCGATCCGGGTGGTGACGCACTGCCGCCAGCACGCCGGTACCGAGCGAGCCGGACTCGCCGGAGATGATGCGAGGGTCATTGCCAAGGGGATTGCCCAGCACCCGCATACCCAGCGCCGATACCTTGTCGTGACAGGAGATGAACTGGGTGGTGCAGCCACGCAGCACCGGCCAGCCGAGGGGATTGGGTTCGCCGCAGGCGAGACCGGCCATGATGGTGCGCATGTCGCCCCCCACGTTGACCATCTCCCCCGCCACGCCGGAGCGGTAGATGCAGTCGGCCTGATCCGGCTCGATAACTATGCTGTGCAGGTTCTTCGCCCCGAAGCAGTCCACCAGATAGCCGAGCACGCCGCCCGCCAGCGCCCCGACCCCGGCCTGCAGCAGCACGTGAGTGGGCTGTTGGATGCCCATGGCCTGCATCTGCTCGACCGCTTCGTCGGCCAGGGTGGCGTAGCCCTGCATGATCCAGGTCGGGATCTTGGTGTACCCCTCCCAGGCGGTGTCCTGCACTATGTACCAGCCGCGCTCCTCGGCCATCTTCATGGTGAGGCGCACGGTGTCGTCGTAGTTCATGTCGGTGACGATGCACTCGGCCCCCAGCGCCAGGATGTGGTCCACCCGCTCCTGGGCCGAGCCCTTGGGCATGTAGACCACCGCATGCTGGCCCACCTGCTTGGCGGCCCAGGCGACGCCACGACCGTGATTGCCGTCTGTGGTGGTGGCGAAGGTCATCGGCTCCTTGATGGTGCGCTTGATGAGATCGAAGGTGAAATCCTCCACCGCCACCCCATATTTTTCACAGAGCAGGTTGGCGATGGCGTAAACGCCACCCAGCATCTTGAAGGCGTTGAGGCCAAAGCGTTTGGACTCATCCTTCACCAGGATGTTCTTCACCCCGATATAGGCGGCGAGCGCTGTCAGATCGCACAGGGGGGTGGGCTCATAACCGGCCAGTTTTTTATGAAAGGCGCGGGCCTTTTGCGCCTCGGCACGGGAAAACAGGGGCAGCGACTCACCGGTAAAGAAACGGTTATCGGCAATCTCCATCTTCAGGGAAAATTGGGACATGAATACCTCGCAAAGAGTCATCTCGCCGGGGATCATCGAGTGAAAAGCGCCCCGGGGAGAGAACCCGTGACAATAATTGCGTGATGACGACGGCCGGGCGGGACTTATTTCCCGCCCGGCCAGGCCATTATTTGACGCGTTTTTGCGCCTCTTTTATCAAGCCTTCGAGGGCGGCGCCCGGTGCCGAGAATTTACGGGCGACAATCATGGCGGCGATAATATAGGGCTTCCAGCTCGCCTCTTTATAAGTGGCGATCCGGTATTTCTCGAATACCCCTTCACTCACTTCCCCTTCCTTGCAGGAGACGCCGGAAATATCCGCCGGCAGGCAGTGCATATAGAGCGCCTCGCCCCCCTTGGTGAGGGCCATCATCTCTTCGGTGCAGTGCCAATCTTTGTGCTTGGCGTTTTGCGCCAGGCAATGCTGCTCCAGCTCTTTCAGGCCTGCGTGATCGTTGGCCCGCAGCAGCTCGGTGCGCTGTTCCATCACCTTGTAGGGAGCCCAGGACTTGGGATAGACGATGTCGGCATCCTTGAACGCCTCTGCCATGGAGGTGACCTGGCGGAAACTGCCGCCGGAGGCCTTGGCATTCTCCTTGGCCACTTCGATCACGTCCGGGATCAGGTCATACCCTTCCGGGTGGGCCAGGGTCACGTCCATGCCAAAGCGGGTCATCAGGCCGATGATGCCCTGCGGCACGGAGAGCGGCTTGCCGTAGCTCGGGGAGTAGGCCCAGGTCATGGCGATCTTCTTGCCCTTGAGGTTCTCGAGGCTGCCGAAGTGCTCCTGCAACCAGGCGAGATCAGCCATGGACTGGGTCGGGTGATCAATGTCGCACTGCAGATTGACCAGCGCCGGACGCTGGGGCAGCACCCCCTTCTCGAAACCTTCGTCCAGTGCGGCGCCCACTTCGCGCATGTAGGCGTTGCCGGCCCCCAGATACATGTCGTCGCGAATGCCGATGGCATCGGCGCAGAAGGAGATCATGTTGGCGGTTTCACGGACGGTCTCGCCGTGGGCAATCTGGGACTTGCCCTCGTCCAGATCCTGCTGGGTCAGGCCGAGCAGGTTGAGGGCGGAGGCGTAGGAGAAACGGGTACGGGTGGAGTTGTCGCGAAACACCGAGATGCCAAGACCGGTATTGAACAGCTTGGTGGCGATGTTTTCGGCGCGCAGTCCCTTGAGGGCCTCGGCCAGTTTGAGCACCAGCGCCAGCTCCTGAGGGGTCTGCTCCCAGGTCAGCAGGAAGTCTTTTTCATGCAGGTTGGACTTGAGTTCATTGATCTCTTTGATTAACTGATTCACTGCTTTCATCGTTAGCCCCAATCTGTTGATGAGAAATGCATTGCTCCCCTTCCACTCACAGGTCACCGAAACAAGGGCCATTGGGTGAGTTCATCGGTCAGCGTCAAATAAGGGCAATCAATAAGCGTGCCAACGCATAAATAAGCGGGAAATAACCAGAAAAGGCGTCTTGAATGTGAGCCGGCGCACAGCCTGAGGCTATATATCGCCCCGCCAAGGCTGTTAAGTCTGCTTATTTTCAAGCTGATGACTGAGCGCTGCTGAAATAGCGCGAGAATAGGGTGAGAGAAGGCCAAGCCGGCCCTGATAATTATCAGTCCGGCTATCACCAGAGCCTGCCAATTGATAGAAAGCGGGGCCACATTCTCATAATGATAACGCCGCGATTGTCGATCGCGGCGCGGTCAAGCGGGGCCGCCAGGCGACCTGCTGCGGGATCAGGCCTGCACGGCTATCTCGTACTTCTTTATCTTGCGATAGAGGGTGGCGATGCCAATCCCGAGTGCCTGGGCGGCCAGCTTCTTGTTGCCAAGGCGCAGCAGGGTCTCCTCTATCATCTGCTTTTCCATGTTCTCCAGCCCGTTTTCACCAAGTGGCAGCGCCAACCCGCGCTCGACCTGGCCGGCCCCCGGCTCTGGCTGGCTTGCCTCTGGCGATGACCAGGGCGCCCCCGTAGCCGATGCCGGGTTGCCAGCGGCAGGGCTGAGCGCAGGGTCGGCCAGCACACCATGGGGATAAGGGTCGGGCGAGAGCGGCATGGGCGCGATTTGCGCCGCGCTCCGAGGCGGCTCGTCCGCCCCACTGCGCTGGTTGCGCAGGATGTTGGGGGGCAGCAGGATGCTCTCGATCACCTCCCCCGCCTGCACCACGTTCACCAGGTACTCGATGAGGTTGCTGAGCTCGCGCACGTTGCCGGGCCAGCGGTAGCCTTCGAGCAGAGCCATCACCTCCGGGCTCAGCCCCGGATACAGCAGGCCGATGCGGCTGGTGTGCAGGTTGAGGAAGTAGTGGGTCAGCAGCGCCACGTCCCCCTCCCGCTCGCGCAGGGGCGGCAGGTGGATGGGAATGACGTTGAGGCGATAGAAGAGATCCTCGCGAAACTTGCCCTCGGCGATGTACTGCTCCAGATGCTGGTGGGTCGCGGCTATGATGCGAATGTCCACCGGCACCGGCCGGCTGGCGCCGATGGGGGTTACCTCCCGCAGCTCCAGCACCCGCAGCAGCTTGGCCTGCATGGTGAGCGGCATGTCCCCTATCTCGTCGAGAAACAGGGTGCCCTGCTGGGCGGCCTGGATCAGCCCCTGCTTGCCGGTGCTGGAGGCGCCGGTGAAGGCCCCCTTCACGTAGCCGAACAGCTCGCTCTCAAGCAGCTGCTCGGGGATGGCGGCGCAGTTGATGGCGATGAAGGGCTTGTCGCGGCGAGGGCTGAGCCGGTGAATGGCGCGGGCCACCACCTCCTTGCCGGTGCCGCTCTCGCCGCACACCAGCACGCTGGAGGGGCTCAGGGCGATGCGATGGAGCAGCTTTTTCAGGGCCCGCATCGGCTTGCTCTCCCCGATCAGCATGCTGACTCCCTCGTCTGGCTCCAGCGGCGGGTTCGGTGTGCCGTGGGACTGGTGAAACGCCATCAGAAACAGCTGCTGACCCTGTACGTGGTGCAACTGGCCGATGATCAGCTCCTGACGATCCCCCAGGGTGACGATGTGCTGCAGGTGGCCAGTCAGCCCCTGCTGGGCAAAGGTGAGCGGGCGCAGCCCTATTTCGCAGCCCAGCAGCGCCTCCTGCTGGCAGTTGAGCTGTTTGAGCGCAACCTCGTTGGCGTAGAGCAGCTGGCTCTTCTCGTCGAGCAGCAGGCAGCCCTGATCCATGTGGTTCATCAGGCTCAGGAAGACCTTGTTGACCCCCTCCGACAGCCCGCGCGAGTCGAGCAGCTTGGCGACGAAGATGCTGGAGATGTGCTGCACATAGTCGCACACCTCCTGCAGGTTGTTGTTGAGGCGGGCCTGCTGCTCCGGGTTGAAGGCCACCAGGCTGATCACCCCGATGCAGTTCTCCTCCACCATGATGGGCACCCCGAGGAAGGCCCGCTCCCGGCAGCTCTCCTTGCAGCTGCACCCCTCGCAGACCGGATCCTCGCTGGTGTGGGTGACGATCTTCTCGCGCTGATGCTCGATGACGTAGCGCAACAGGCGGGAGTCCCCCTCCAGCTGGCGACCGAAGAACTTGCCGTAAGGGCCGGTTCCCGCCACCCGCACCATGTTGGCGTCCACGATTTCCACTTCCAGTTGCAGCACGCTGGCCAGCATCTTGGCAAAGCGCAAAATGGTGGGCTGGATCTGCATCAACAAACATTGGTTACTGACGGACATCATGTTGTAAATCCCCTGGCTCCCACCCCGGGTGGGATTCATGCTGGCCAGATACTATGCCAATTCGACAGCAGCGACTTCGCCGAGGATCACGAAAAGGGAACTTGCACCCGCCCCGCTCCCCGGAGTGAGAGCTGGCGCAGGCTGAGGAAGAGAAAAGCCAAGGAGCAGGCAGCCCACATCATCCGGTGTGCGCTAAAACGACGAGAAGGGCCGGATCAGTTGCCCAGATGCAGGGCCAGCCAGACTGCCAGCGGGATCACCAGCACCGAGAGCGCATTGCCGCCGAGCACGATACTGGCCACCTTCTCGGGCTGGCACTGGTACTGCTCGCACAACATGTAGTTGAGCACCGCCGGCGGCAGCGCCACCGACAGCATCAGAAGCGGGATCCAGGCCGGTTGCAGCGGCAGCAGCCAGACCGCCAGCCCCAGGGAGATACCGCCGGCCAGCAGATAGAGCAGGTTGCACTTGAGGGCGAGCCCCAGGTGATCCAGCTCCCCTTCCATCAGCCGGATACCCAGGGCAAACAGCATCAAGGGCACCGAGATCTGGCCGAGCAGAGAGGCGCTGGTCACCAGGTACTCGGGCAGCGGAATGTGCAGATTGGCCACCAGCAGGCCCGCCAGGGCGGCCCACAGCACAGGGCTGCGTAACCAGATCCAGCGGGAGGTGTTGGCCGAGAGGATGAACATGCCCACCGAGAAGTGGAGCAGGTTGGAGAGCACGAACAATATGATGATGGCGCCCAGCTGCTGCTCGCCGAAGGCCAGCACCATCAGCGGAATGCCGAGGTTGCCGGTGTTGCGAAACATGGCGGGCAGGATCAGGGCCGGTCGACTGATGCTGCTAAGCCTGAGCAGGGAGAGCAGCAGCCCCGGCAGCAGGATCACCAGGGCCCCCGCCGCGATGAGCGACAGGTGGGCCATCAGATCCAGCGGGTATTTGACCAGCGCCGAGAACACCAGCGCCGGGGTGAACAGCTCGATATTGGCCCGGTTGACGTAACCCAGCGCGCCGCCCGGACGCAACCTGCCGTAGAGGGCGCCAAGCCCCACCACCGCAAACACCGGAATGACGATATTGAGCAGCGCGCTGAACATGGGCGAGTCCTTTACAGTTCGCGGGCGGGGGTTCCCATCAGCAGCACGGGATCCAGAGTCACTTCCTGGCGGCCGTTGCTCACCCAGAGCTGGCCGTCGGAGATGGTGCAGGTGAGCTGCATGGTGCGCTCCACCATCTCGGTCAGCGGCAGGGTCTGGCTGTCGGAGAGCTCAATCACGGTGAGGTTGTCGTGCAGGCTGAGCTTGCCCTGGTTCTGCTTCCACCAGACGCTGGTGCCACGGCCGCCGTAGAGGTAGAGCACCACATGACGGGAGCGGTTGCACGCCTTCTTGAGACGGCGCTCGTCGGGCTGGCCGAGCTCTACCCAGAGTTCAATCTCGTCGGAATAGTTCTTGCGCCAGAGCTCGGGCTCGTCATCGGCAGAGAGGCCCTTGGTGAACTCCAGTCGCTCGGCGGCGTGCCAGGCGAAGGCCGCCAGCCGGATCATCATCCGCTCGTCGGTCTCGGAGGGGTGACGGGCCAGGGTGAGAGAGAAGTCCTGATAGAGATTGCGATCCATGTCGGACAGGCTGAGCTGAGCCTTGAATACGGTTGCCTTGAGAGCCATAGAGAACCTTGAATACCTTGGGAAGCGGGCCGAAACGAAAAACTGCGCGCCAGTGTAATCAAAATCGGCGGCCGGTTCGACCTCAAGCAGCACAGATTTGGCCCGGCTCGCGCAGATAACGCCCTGTAGAGGCTCAAAAAACAAATGCCAGTCCGAAGACTGGCATTTGGCGGTATGAACGAAAGAAGCGGATCACTTCTCGGCGGACTTGACCCCGAAGGCATTGAGCAGCAAGCAGCAGGTCACTGCCACCGCTACAAACCCGCTCAGGAAGATAAAGGGCATGGCCCCGTATCCCAATACAGTCCAGATGGTTTGTTCAAGCAGACTCATTATGTGTCCTTCATCCAGTGAAATGGGTGTCCCTTTCGTGACGGGGTTATTCCCCGTTCCTGATGATGCTATTTGACCCCAACCAGCGCCTGAGTCCTATGCCACCAAAGTAATAAATAGGGGGCTACTTTGCGTTGGATCAACAATTTATCCCTTGCCGAGGAAAAATATGGACGCAATTCAACCCGTTGTCAGCCTGCTGCCCTCTCCTCTCCCATCGCTGCGCCAAAAAGAAGGAGGCGACCCCGGGGTCGCCTCCTTGTCGGTTGGCCTGTTGCCGCGAGCGGCGCACCCTCAATAGAAGCGCTGCTGCTCGGCCGCCATCGCCTTGAGGCGATCGCAGGGGGCGAAGCGGTCGCCATGGCGTTTCTGGTAGTGCTCAAGACGCGCCACCAGGTGCTCGATGCCAAGGCTGTCCATGTAGCGGAACGGGCCCCCCAGGAACGGCGGGAAGCCGATGCCGAAGATGGCGCCGATGTCGCCATCGCGGGCCGAGGCCACCACGCCGCTGTCGAGCGCCATGGCCGCTTCGTTGAGCATCATCAGCACGCAGCGCTCGGCGATCTCCGCCTTGGCCTGTTTGGCCTGGGGGCTGACGCCCAAGACGCCGTAGACGCTGTCGTCCACCTTCTTCTTGCCCTTGGCGGTTTTGCCGTAGAGGTAGAAGCCCTTGCCGTTCTTGCGCCCCTTGCGATCGTTTTGCAGCAGCTTGTCAAAGGCCGCCGGCGCCTGGAAGCGCTCGCCCCCCAGCTCTTTCTCGAGGATCGGGGAGATCTTGGCGCCCACGTCGATCCCCACCTCGTCCAGCAGGGTGATGGGGCCCACCGGGAAGCCGAAATCGAGCAGGGCACCGTCCAGCACCTCCACCGGCTCCCCTTCCAGCACCAGGCGCGCTGCCTCGTTCATGTAGGGGGCCAGGATGCGGTTGACGTAGAAGCCCGCCTCGTCCTTGACCACGATGGGGGTCTTGCCTTGGGCGCGGGCGAAGGCCAGGGTGGAGGCAACCGTCTCGGCACTGGTGCCGGCGTGGGGGATGATCTCCGCCAGCGGCATCTTGTCCACCGGGCTGAAGTAGTGCAGCCCCACCACCCGCTCCGGGTGCGCCGCCGCCGAGGCGATCTGGTGGATAGGCAGGGAGGAGGTGTTGGAGGCAAACACTGTGTGCTCGCCACATTCGCGCTCCACGTCCTGCACCATCTGGTGCTTGAGGGCGAGATCTTCGAACACGGCTTCCACCACCATGTCGACCCGGTGGAAACCGGAGTAGTCGAGGGTGCCGGTGAGCAGGCTCATCTGCTTCTCAAGCTCGCTGCGCAGGATATGACGACGCTTGAGCTTCTTGGCCAGGATGTCGTAGCTGTAGCGCATGGCGTTGCCGATGCCGGCACTGGCCACGTCCTTGATCCGTACCGGTACGCCCGCCTTGGTGGCGGTGACGAAGGCGATGCCGCCCCCCATCAGACCGCCGCCCAGCACGGCGGCATGACCCACCTTGCGCGGCTCGGCCCCCTGATAGGTGACCTCCTTCTTCATCTCGGTGGTGGCGAAGAAGATGGAGCGCAGGGCGGCGGATTCGCTGGTCATCACCAGCTCGCCAAAGTGGCGGGATTCGGCGGCAAGGCCGGCCTGCATCCCCTCTTCCACTCCGATGCGCACCACCTCCAGGATCAGCTCAGGGGCCGGGTAGTTGCCGCGGGTCTTCGCCTTCACCCCCTTGCGGGCCTGATCGAACAATACCTTGCGGCCCAGCTTGTTGGTCTCCAGCAGCTTGCCCTGCAGATCCCGCTTGAGCTCGTGGCGGGGCTTGCCCTTCTTGGCCAGCTTGATGGCGGCCTCCAGCAGGATGGAGGGGGGCACCACATCGTCCACCAGCCCCAGTTTCCTGGCCTGCTTGGCCCGCACCTGCTTGCCGGTCAACATCAGATCGAGCGCCTTAGCCACCCCGATGAGGCGCGGCAGACGCTGGGTCCCGCCGGAACCCGGCAGCAAGCCCAGTTGCACCTCGGGCAAGCCGAGCACCGTCTTGCCGTGATCGGTGACCACTCGACCATGACAGGCCAGCGCCAGCTCCAGCCCACCACCGAGGCAGGGGCCGTGAATGGCGGCGATCACCGGGATGGGCAGCGACTCGATCTCGGCAAAGATTACCTGCCCTTCCCGCGACAGCGTCTCGGCATCCTTGGCGCTGGTACAGGCCGCCAGCATGCTGATGTCGGCGCCGGCGATGAAGGAGTCCTTCTTGCCGGAGACCACCACCAGGCCGATCAGCTCTTTATTGGCTTTCACCTCGGCCAGCACCGCGCGGATCTCGTCCACGAAGGCGGCTTTGAGGGTATTCATGCTCTCGCCCGGCACATCCATGGTGAGAATGCCGATGCCATCCTGGCGCACCGCCAGGGAAAAAGTCTTCTCGCTCATCACTCTACCTCCAACACCATGGCCACGCCGAGACCGCCCGCCGCACAGGCGGTGTTCAGCCCCAATCCTCCTCCCCGACGCCGCAGCTCGTGCAGGGTCTGGGTGATCATGCGCGCACCGGTCGCGGCAAAGGGGTGACCATAGGCCAGCGAGCCACCGAGGACGTTGAATTTGTCCATGTCCACTTCGCCGATGGCCTGATCACGGCCCAACTTGCTCTGGGCAAACTCGTGGCTTGCAAACATCTTGAGGTTGGCCAGGGTCTGGGCGGCAAAGGCTTCGTGCATGTCGATCAGAGTGAGATCGCTGAGCGTGATGCCGGCGCGGTCCAGCGCCAGCGGGGTGGCGTAGGAGGGGCCCATCAGCATGTCCTGCCACACATCGATGGCAGAAAACGCGAAACTACGGATATAACCGAGCGGCTCGAGACCGAGCTCGCGGGCCCGCCCTTCGCGCATCAGCAACACAGCGGCGGCGCCGTCGGTGAGCGGGGTGGCGTTGGCGGCGGTGACGGAGCCGTGCAACCGGTCAAACACCGGCTTGAGCTTGGCGTAGCTCGCCAGATCCGAGCTTTCACGGATGTTGTTGTCTCGCTCCAGCGGCGCCTTGTAGGGGGGCACGTGAGCGGTGAACACCTCGCCACTCAACTTGCCATCGGCCCAGGCCTGAGCGGCCAGGGTGTGGGAGCGGTGCGCCAGCGCGTCTTGCGCCTCGCGGCTGATCTGGTGGCTCTTGGCCATCTGCTCGGCGGTCTGGCCCATGGAGAGACCGGTGGAGTACTCGGCCACGGCGGGCGGCACCGGCAGCAGATCCTTGACCCGCAGCTGGCGCAGGATATTGAAGCGCTGCTGCAGATTGCGCGCCTTGTTGAGATCCACCAGGGCGCGGGCCAGCTTCTTGCTCACCCCGATGGGCAGCACGGAGGAGGAATCGGCACCGCCGGCGATGGCGATGTCCACCGTGCCGGCCATGATGGATTCGGTGACGTTGGCGACGGCCTGGAAACTGGTGGCGCAGGCGCGCGACACGCTATAGGCATCGGTGCTGACGCTCATGCCGGTGCCGAGCACGATCTCGCGGGCGATGTTGGGGGCTTCCGGCATCTGTACCACCTGGCCAAACACCAGCTGGTCGATGAGCTTGGGATCGAGATCGGTGCGAGCGAGCATCTCGCTCACCACCAGTTTGCCCAGATCCACCGCAGGCACGCCGTGAAAGGCGGTGGCCTGCTTGGCAAAGGGAGTGCGCAAACCCGCCACGACGGCAATCCGTTCGCCCTGGCGAGTCGTCAGTTTCAATGGCTCTTTCATCCTGGCTCCTTGGTTAAACGAGAAGACTAAAGGGAGAGGTCTGACCTCATTGCGCCACATCTTAACAATCCACTCACAAATTTCATACGGCTGATTGAAACTAAATTGCCGCCATCTTGGCCCCCTCCCTCGCCCTTGTGCGCCAACTGGAGTATAAAAAGATCAACTTCTATGAAAACAACGGGTTTATTGCATGGCAGCGGCCGAGTTCAGACAGCTTGGGGACTATCTTGGTAGTCAGATTCTGGGACAGGGCCCCCTCATCGAGGGGCTGCTGATCGCCCTGTTATGTGAAGGACATGTGTTGATCGAGGGCGCCCCCGGTCTTGCCAAGACCCGGGCCGTCAAGGCGCTGGCCGGCGCGGTGGAGGGGCGCTTCGCCCGCATCCAGTTCACCCCCGATCTGCTGCCCGCCGATCTCACCGGCAGCGAGGTGTTTCACCCTCAGGATGCCAGCTTCGTGTTTCAGCCCGGCCCCCTCTTCAACCATCTGGTGCTGGCGGACGAGATCAACCGGGCGCCGGCCAAGGTGCAATCCGCCCTCTTGGAGGCGATGGCCGAGCATCAGATCACCGTGGGCAAGAAGAGCTGGCGCCTGCCGCCCCTCTTTATGGTGGCCGCCACGCAAAACCCCATAGAACAGGAGGGGACCTATCCCCTGCCGGAGGCCCAACTCGATCGCTTCTTGCTCAAGCTGCTGGTGGACTACCCGAGCCCCGCCATGGAGCTGGCCATCCTCCAGTTAAACGCCCAGGGCGACACCCTGCCGGCGCCGCCGCTCACCCTGAGCCAGGCCGATCTGCTGGCGGCCCGCAGCGCGGTGCAGGCGGTGCAGATGCAGGGGCGCCTCGAACACTATCTGGTGCAGCTGGTCTGCGCCACCCGCCCTGGCAGCGGCCTGTGTCCGGAGCTCGAACCCCTGGTCGCTGTTGGCGCCAGCCCCAGGGCCAGCATAGGTCTGGCCAGAGCGGCTCGCGCCAGGGCCTGGCTGGCCGGGCGGGATTTCGTGCTGCCCGAAGACATTCAGCAGCTGGCGCCGGCCGTGTTGCGCCATCGCCTCATTCCCAGTTATCAGGCGCTGGCGGACAACCTCGACAACGAAGCGCTCATCACCCTGCTGCTGGATGCGATCCCATGCCCCTGAGCTCGCTCGCACCCTCTGCGCAGGCCCTGCTGTCATGACGAGCGCCGCCGATCCCCTCGCCCATCCCGATATCGCCCTGCCGCTTGCCAGGTTGCTGGCGATCAGGCTGTGGGCCCGGCAGGGGCCGCGCTCGCGTATTCAACCGGTGGCGCAGGGGCGGCTTGGCCGCACGCCGGGGCTCACCTTTCGCGAGCTGCGCGCCTATCAGGCCGGCGACGAGGTGCGCCACATCGACTGGCGGGTGACCGCCCGCCTCGGTCGCCCCTATACCCGCCTCTACAGCGAAGAACAGGATCAGGCCCACTGGTTGCTGCTCGATCTCTCCCCGGCCATGTACTTCGGCTCACGCCACCAGCTCAAGGCACGCCTGGGCTGCGAGCTGGCCGCCGCCCTGCTCTGGCAAGGGGAAAAGCAGGCCAACACCCTGATCTGCCACGGCGTGGAGACACACCTGCAACATCAGCGCGGCTCTCTGGTGCCGCTGCTGGAGGCCCTCTGCCACCACTACCGGCTGGGGCTGGCACGCACACCGCCACTCCACGCCCTGGCCCATACCCTGGCCCGGCTCAACCTGCCCCACGGCGCCAGATTGACCCTGATCACCGATCACAGCCCTCTCGATGAGGCGCTCTGCCGCCAGTTGCAGCTGCTCGGTCGGCGCCACGACATTCATTGCTGGCAGATCCGCGATCCACTGGAGGCGGCCCTGCCCGCCCAGGGCCGTCTGGCGGTGCGGGCCGGCCAGCAGAGCGGCTGGCTCGAGGCCGGCGAACCCGGGTTTGCCTTGCGCTATCAAGCAGCCGCCGAGCTGCTGGCCCGCCAGAGCCATCAGCAACTGCTGCCGCTGGTGCAGCGCCTCTACCGACTCGACAACGGCCAGCCGCTGCAACGCCAGTGGCAGGAGGGGGCATGCCGCCAATTCTGAACTGGCTTGCCAGCGCCGTGCCGGGCAGCAATGTGCCCACCTCCCCGCTGGCGGCGCAGCTGCGCGACATTCATCCCGGCCCACCGCTGCAGCTCGCCTCTGATCCCCGCCTGCTGGGCTGGTGGTGGCTGCTGATCGCCCTGCTGGTCGGCACCTTGATCATCCTCGGCGTGCAGAGCCTGCTGCGTTATCGCCGCTGGCGGCGGCAGCTCGACTGGCAGGCCCCCGATCTGGTACCCAGGCTGCAGGCCGTGATGCGCGAGGCCGTGCTTCCCCGCTGGCCCGAGGCGGCTGCCCTGCAGGGCGAGCCCTGGCTCGTCTTTCTTGATTCTTTGGGGCTCGATTCTCTGGGGTTCAATTCTTTGGGGGGCAGCCGTTTTCGCGAGCTGGCCCCGCACTGGTCTGCCTGGCTCTACGGCGGTCAGAGCCCGGATGCGCAGCAGCGTCAAGCGCTGCGCCGGGCCTACCTCGCCTGGGGACGTCACTGCATCTGCCCGCCAGCCTGGTTGCTGGCGCTGCGCACTCGCTGGCGAAGCCGCACAAGAGATGCGCACATCCGGAGGCAGCCATGATCCTCGCCTGGCCCTGGTTTGCCCTGGCGCTGGTGCTGCCGCTGCTGGTGCGCTTCGGCCTGCCGCCCCGCCCCAGCGGCGCAAACGCCCCCGGCGTGCTGAACCATGCCGGCTTTCCTCTGCTGCGCCCCCATGCCAGCCAGCCCCTGTGGCGGATGGCGCTGTGCTGGTGCGCCCTGGTGCTGGCGCTCTGCCGCCCCCAGTGGCAGGAGCCGCCTCAGGTGAACTATCAGAGCAGCCGGGATCTCATCCTGGCGGTGGATCTCTCCGACAGCATGCGCACCCAGGACATGCTGGACGACGGGGAGCAAAAAAACCGGCTCAGCGCGGTGCGCCAGCAGATAGACAGGCTCATCGCCGCCCGCCCCGGCGATCGCATCGCCCTCATCGTGTTCGCCGACCACGCCTACCTGCTCTCGCCTCTGACCCAGGAGACCAACGCCCTGCTCGGCCTCACCCGCGAGCTCGATTTCGAGCTGGTGGGGCGCACCACCGCGCTGGGCGAGGCCATCCTGCTTGCTCGCCAACACAAGGCTCCCAACCGCTCCACCGCCCTCTTGCTGGTCACCGACGGGCGCAACACCGCCGGCAGCGCCGATCCCCTCAGCGAAGCCAAACGAGCCGCCGCCGCAGGCATTCGCCTCTATACCCTGGGGGTGGGCGCCGATCCGGATACCTTTGCCGAGGCGATGGCCCCCGCGCTGGCCCCGGCCCAGAGCGATCCCAGCGCCGAGCTGGACGAGGCCCTCTTGCAGCAACTGGCCGAGGTGGGCCATGGCCGTTACTTCCGCGCGCGCACCCAGGGGGATCTCGAGGCCATCAATCAGGCGCTGGATACCCTGGAACCCGTCGCCACCGCGCAAACCCGTTATCGCCCCAACGTGGAGCTCTACCCTTGGCCGCTGGCGCTGGCCTGGCTGCTGCTGAGCTGGCCAGCCCGTTTGCGCTGGCCGGTGCGGCTGACTCGCAAGGCCTTGCCTGATCAGCCGTCCCGAGGCGCCCCATGATGGAGCTCACCCTGCTGCGCCCACTCTGGTTGCTGGCCCTGCTGCCCTGGCTGTGGCAGGGGTGGCGCCGTCGCCGCCAGGCCCCGCTGCTGGCCCCCGCCATGCAGGCCTATCTGCTGCCGGGGCAGCGGCGCCAGCGCCCCTGGCTCTGGCTGGCCTGCCTGCCGCTGATCCTGGCCTTGAGCGGCCCGGCCCTGCGCCAGCAGAGCCTGAGCGTGCCAAGCCCCGCCCTCGACATCTGGCTGCTGGATCTCTCCCGCTCCATGCTGGCCACCGACCTGTTGCCAGATCGAGCCACCCGGGTGCGGGTGCTGCTGCAGGATCTGCTGGCCGACAGGGAGCGGCAGGAAGCGGCCCATCCCATCGCCCTCATTCTGTTTGCCGGGGATGCCTACCTCGCCATGCCACCCACCCGGGATCAGCAGGCCATCGCCCTGCTGCTGCCAGACCTGCGCCCGGCCATCATGCCAAGACAGGGCAGTACGCCCGAGCGCGCCGTGGCACTGGCGCTCAAGCAGATCCCCGCCGGCCGGCAGGCCCGCCTGCTGCTGATCACCGATGACCTGACCGCCCGTCAGGCCGAGCGGATCAAGGCGAGCTGGCCCTGCCAAGGCAACCTCTTTTGCCACCCCGAAGTGCAAGCCCGTCTCGATATCCTGCTGGTCAACGCAGGCCAGCCCAGTCAACTGCCCGCCACTCTGGGCGGCGGCCTTGGCCGCGAGCTGCCCGCCCCGGATGTGGCAACGCTGCAGCAGCTGGCCGACGATCTCGGCGGTCAGCTGCAGTGGCTGCAGCAAGGATTGCCGCGCTTTGCCCCCCTGCCCATGAGTCAGACCACAGGCGCGCACCAGGCGCAGGATCTCGGCCCCTGGCTGCTGCTGCCCCTGCTGCCGCTGGCACTGCTGGCCCGCATCGGCAGCCTCTGGCTGGTGGTAATGGGGACACTCTTGCTGACGCCCCCCTCCCTGCAGGCCAATCCGGCGCTTGCCAGCATGCCTCCCGGCGGGGACAACCTGGCCTGGCAGGCCTTCTTGCAGGGGCGCTATCAGGAGGCGGCCCGCACCTTTGCCGATCCCGTCTGGCAGGGCAATGCCTGGTATCGGGCCGGCGACTACGCCCGGGCCGTTGCCGCCTACGGCCGGGCCAACAGCGCCACAGCCCACTACAACCGGGGCAACGCCCTGGTACAGCTGGGCCAGTTGGCCGCCGCCGAGCAGGCCTATCTGGCGGCGCTGGCACTGGTCCCCAACCATGAAGACGCGCTTTACAACCTGGCGCTGCTGCGCGCCCAGCCGCCCGCGGCAGCACCAGAGTCGCAGGATCCCAAGCCTGTCGATCCCCCCGAACAGGCCGCTACCCCGGATGTCCCGCTGCCTCCATCTCCCCCCGTACTGCTGCTGGAGCAGCGGCTGCGCAAGGAGGATCAGCGCAGGCGCGAGCAGGAGGCCGACAAGGGCCTTCTCCCCACAAGAGGGGAGGATCCCTGGTGACGCGCCTCTTTGCCCCTTGCCATGCGCTCTGCCTTCTGCTGCTCTGGCTGCTGCCGGCGCAGCTCTTTGCCGCCCCGCCCCGGGCCGAGCTGCTGCCGGGTGCCGATCGCCGCGACTGGCTGCTGATCATCGAAGCGGACGGCGAGCGCCAGAGCGATGAACTCGCCATCACCCCCCTGCTGCGCCGCTTTGCGGTGGGCAAGGTGACCATGAGCCGGGTCACGGCCCCACAGCAAAACCTGACCCGCTGGCAGATCCCCCTGCACCTGCTGGACGACGCAGAGCAGCAGGTGCCGGCTCTGTCGCTGGGGACGGAGCAGACCCCGTCCATCCCCTTTCCGCCGCGCTCCGAGAGCGGCAGCCTGGTGCCAGCCCCTGCCATCTCCCCCATCGAGTTGCAGGCCCGGGTGCTGCAACAGGGGCCGCTCTACCCAGGCCAGCCCTTTGTCTATCAGCTCAGCCTCTGGCTGCCCGCCAACATGGAGGCCCCCAACCTCACCGAGCCGGCCAGCGATGCCTTCACCATCCGTCGTCTCGGCAACGATCAGTGGCAGCCCCCGGCGAGCCCCGGCCTGCCGGGCCGGCTGACCCGCAGCTGGCTGCTGCAGGCCAGGGAAGCCGGGCGCCATCCGCTGGAGTCCCCCCGCTTTCAGGGGCGTTTGCCGCAGGATGACGGCGGCAGCGACCCCCTCTCGGCCCGGGCGGCCACCCTGTTCGTGCAGATCGACGAGCCCCCGCTGCAACCGGTGGCGAGCCGGCTCACCCTGAGCCAGCGGTTGGATCCCCCCACCGGCGCCAGGGCGGGCGAACCGGTGATCCGCTCCCTGACCCTCACCCTGGAGGGGGGGGATGGCAGTCGCCTCACCCTCTCCAGAGTGCTCGGGAGCACAACCCTGCCCACCGGCGTGCAGGCCAGACCGGATGGAGAGCAGCAGCAGGAGCGCTATCTCGCCGAGGGGACGCTGCGCTTCGAGCGCGAGTGGCGTCAGGCCCTGACCGTCGACGAGCCCGGCGACTACCTGCTGCCCGCCATCGAACTGGCCTGGTTCAACACCCAACACAAGCGCATCGAATACGCGCGCCTGCCCGCCGTCCCCTTGCACATCACCGCAGGGGCGCAGGGGGAACCGACCCGGGATGGGCCGAACGACGAGAGCCTGCGCTGGGTCATCTGGGCTCTACTGCTGCGCGCCTGCTGGCGCCACGGGCCGCGCTGGCACGCCTTTTATCGCCTGCAGCGGGCGCTGGCCCGCACCGAGGCCGAGCCGATCCGCCAACACCTGCTTGGCTGGGCCGCCCTGCGCTGGCCACAGCCCCATCTTCGTCTCGACACCCTGCCCTGTCGCCGCGATCCCGCCCTTGCGCCCCACTTCGCCGCCCTGGAGCGAGCCTGTTTTGCCGCCGTCTCCCCCGCTGGCCATAGTGGGCACGACTGGCGCGGCTTTGCCGCGGCCCTATGCGGCCATGAAACTTTTGCGATAGCCTATGGCCTCAGGCAACTGGCCCGGATCGGTGGATCCGGGCCTTCATTCAAATAAGGAAGCCCAGCGATGGCTTTAGGATTTTTCAGAAAAAAAGGCGCCACGGTCGGAAAGGATCCCACGACCTCTCCGGTCTATGGAGGTATGGCCGACAAACAAACCAAATACGAAGCCCTGGTGCATGCCCTGCACGGGGACATCTACCGCTACGCCTACTGGCTGTGCCGGGATCCGCAAGTGGCGGAAGACCTGGTGCAGGAGACCTTCCTGCGCGCCTGGAAGGGGATAGACACCCTGGTGGAT
The DNA here is from genome assembly GCF_002285935.1 of Aeromonas dhakensis. NCBI lineage: Bacteria > Pseudomonadati > Pseudomonadota > Gammaproteobacteria > Aeromonadales > Aeromonadaceae > Aeromonas > Aeromonas dhakensis. The sequence goes on along the minus strand of NZ_CP023141.1, from coordinate 3,095,766 downwards.
AACAAGGCCGCCAAGGCCTGGCTCATCACCATACTGCGGCGGGAGAACGCCCGGCGCTTCGAGCGCAAGCAGTTCGATCTCGTCGATCTCGACGAGCACCCCCAGAGCGATCAGGAGGCGCTGCACAGCGAGCAGGAGATGGAGAACGAGTGGCTCAGACGCCACATCGCCCGCCTGCCGGCAGAATACCAGGAGCCCCTGCTGCTGCAGGTGCTGGGAGGCTTCAGCGGCGACGAGATCGCGGCGCAACTGGGGCTCAACAAGAACACCGTCATGACCCGCCTGTTTCGGGCCCGCAACCAGATCAAAGAGGCCATGGAGTCAACGACCCAACAGAGAGGACACACCAATGGATGAGCTGGAATTTCGCCGTCGGGCCATAGCCCATCCACATGAGCAGGATCCCGCGTTTCTCGAGCAGGCCCAGCGCTCCCCCGCCAACCGCAAGCATCTGGAAGAGATGAAGCAGCTCGATCGCAGCCTGCAGCGGGCGATGGAGGTCGAGGTGCCGGCCGGCCTGGCCGAGCGCATCCTGCTCAGGCAGGCACTGGAAGCAGATCAGGAGCAGGTGGTGCCCCTGCCGGTGCGCCCGCACAGCAACTGGCGTGCGCTGGCGATGGCCGCCTCGGTCGCCTTCCTGCTCGGCATGAGCACCCGCTGGCTGAGCTGGCCGCAGGCCACCCCGGACGAGCTCTCGCTGGCCCAGGTCGCCATGGCCCACGTCTATGGCGAGGAGCCCTTCATCAAGGATGTGGACGAGCAGGTGAGCCTGCGCACCATCAACGCCAAGATGGAGAAATATGGCGCCACCCTGATGGGCATGCAGGGGCTGAAGATCACCTATGTCAACCACTGCTCCTTCTATCAGGGGCCGGCGCTGCACATGGTGCTGCAGGGCAAGATGGGCCCGGTCACCCTGTTCCTGGTGCCCAAGCATGTGCCGCTCACCCTGCAGCCCACCTTCGAGGATGGTCAGCTCAAGGGGGAGATCCTGCAACTCAAGGGGGCCAACATGGTACTGATCGGTGACATGGAAGAGCCGCTGGCACCGGTGGCGCAGCAGCTGGAATCCCGGCTGCACTGGTCGATTTAACAGGTGTTAACGCAATCCTGACCCGAACGACCTCGGGTCAACCCAACGGGCAGACCAGACAACTTGGCTGCCCGTTTCCGCCCTTATCCCCCACGATTTGCCGCCATTTCCGGCTCATTCACGGCAAGTGCCGAAAAATATTTTTGTGATGCAGATCGCCCTATGTGCGTGTTTTTTATCCAATAAATGGTAAAAGAGACTATTTATGCGGCACATTCAAACAAATGATTAACACTCCAGAAACTTTTATGTATTCTGCTGTCACTGGTCTGATTTCTTACCTCCTACCAGATCCATAGAATCACGCCAGAATTGAATGGGAAGAAGCTGAAATAACAACAGATCTTGTCACATACGGAGGCAAAAAAGCCCCGATGCTGACAGAAAATCTGCCTACAAGAGAGAACACTATGACAACTGCCTTTTTCAAAAAGAGCCTGATCGCTGCCGCCGTCACTCTGGCCAGTACCCAAACCTTCGCCGCCGCGTTTCAGCTGAACGAACACTCAGCCTCCGGTCTGGGCCGTGCGTACGCCGGGGAAGCCGCCGTGGCAGACAACGCCTCCGTGTTGTCCCGCAACCCGGCAGCCATGACCCAGTTTGACAAGATGGCGTTCTCCGTATCCGGCACCTACATCAAGCCGGACGTGGATGTAAATGGTGACATCTATGCAGGTTCCGCCAAGATGGCCGGCGCCAGCGAGAGCGGCATCGCACCGAGCGCCTTCGTGCCCGCCACCTACTTCATCCAGCCGCTGAACGATCAGTGGGCCTGGGGCATCGGCCTGTTCTCCAACTACGGTCTGTCGACCGAGTACACCGAGAACTTCAACGGTGGCTCCATTGCCGGCAACACCGAACTGCTGACCTTCAACATCAACCCGAACATCGCCTACCGCGTCAACCAGCACTTCACTTTCGGTGCCGGTGTGAACCTGGTCTATGCCAAGGCTGAACTGAACCGCCGTGCCGGCGTGCTGGCCGCCGTGCCGCCGCTGAGCAGCGTACCGGGTGTCGGCAAGGACACCATCGTCAGCCACCTGAAGGGTGACGACTGGGGTTACGGCTGGAACGTGGGCACCATGTTCGAAGTCAACGAAAACAACCGCTTCGCCCTGACCTACCGCTCCCAGGTGGATCTGAAGTTCAAGGGTGACTACCAGGGTACCTCCTCCGGCTTCAAGACCGTCGGTGGCGAGCTGCCGCTGGATCTGCCGGCCCAGGCCGAGTTCGCCGGTTACCACCGTCTGAACCAGCAGTTTGCGGTGCACTACTCCGTCAACTGGACCGACTGGAGCGCCTTCCAGGAGCTGAAGGCCACCAGCGGTCAGTGCAACAGCACCGACGGTGCCGGTGTCTGCCTCTACAAGCCTGAGAAGTTCAAGGACTCCACCCGCTACTCCCTGGGCGGTACCTGGTACGTCAACCCGTCCTGGGAAGCGCGTATCGGCTTTGCCTACGACAACACCCCGATCGAGCCGGAATACCGCAGCCTGAGCATCCCGGACTCCGACCGCGTTTGGTATAGCGCCGGTGCCACCTACCACATCGACAAGGACATGAGCGTCGATTTCGGCATGGCCTATCTGGACGGCAAGAAAGTGGACGTCAACGAGAAGCTGGTTGAAAGCAACGAAGCCCTGCGCTGGAAAGGCACCTCCCACGGCAACGCCTTCCTCGCTTCCGCTCAGTTCAACATGAAATTCTGATCATCAGCGAATTAACCAGAGCGCCTGCGGGCGCTTTTTTTTTATGCTAACTGCCTTTTTCAGCGTACACCTGTAGCAAACAACTGTACGCTTTTCTTTTTTTATCAAGCTATTAGCAGCACATCCTCCAGCATTTAATCCCGTTTTGAACCACCTGCCTCCGCGCCCGTTGCCTTACTGGTCGTACCATATAAAATCCTGCATTCAATCAAAAAAACGTTCGAACCCAAGGTTCACTTTCAAGGACAATGCAATGCACTCCATCATGAAGCCGTCTCTCATCGCCCTGCTGGTGCTGTCGAGCCAGGCCCAGGCGGCAGGTTTCCAGCTGGCCGAGCAATCCGCCACCGGCATGGGCCGCGCCTTCGCGGGCGAAGCCGCCATCGCCGACAATGCCAGCGTGCTCTCCCGCAACGCCGCCGCCATGACCCGTTTCGATACCATGGCCTTCTCCGGTGGCTTCATCTACGTGCACCCCGATGTCAACATCGAGGGCACCACCCGGGTGCCGACCGCCAGAGGGCCGGTCGACCTGGATGCGGCGGCCCACGACATCGCCGATGATGCCTGGGTGCCCAACGCCTACCTGATAGTGCCGCTCAACGATCAGTGGCGCCTGGGGCTGGCCGCCACCTCCTATTACGGGCTCGGCGTCAAGATGCCGGACAACTACAATGCCGGCCACTTCGGCAACGTCTCCGACATCAAGACCGTGGATCTGGGCGCCTCGCTGGCCTATCGCGTCAACCGCGTCTGGTCCGTCGGGGCCGGCCTCTCCGCCATTCGGGGCGAAGGGGAAGTGGGCGGCACCTTCCCCTCCAACAACCAGATCGCCAAGCACCTCAAAGGTGATGGCTGGGCCATGGGCTGGAACCTGGGCACCCTGCTGGAGCTGTCGGACGCGACCCGCATCGGCCTCTCCTATCGCCACGACGTGACCCTGAAGCTCTCGGGCGACGCCATCGGCATCGATCAGAACGGTCAGCCCTTCACCGATACCGGCAGCCTGGATCTGCCGCTGCCCGCCACCGCCGAGCTGGCCCTGTTCCATCAGCTGACGCCGGCGCTGGCACTGCACTCGAGCATCAACTGGACCAACTGGAGCAAGTTCGTACAGCTGGAGTCCGAGCTCGACCACCACGGCGTCATGCACATCAAGGACGAACACTGGAATGACAGCTGGCGCTATGCGCTGGGTCTGACCTACCAGCTGGCGCCGCAATGGACACTGCGCTCGGGCCTTGCCTACGACCGCAGCCCGGTGCCGGCAGATCGCCGCACCATCTCCATCCCCGACTCGGATCGGGTCTGGTACAGCGCCGGGGTGGGTTATCAGTTCGATCGCAACCTCTCGCTGGATCTGGGGGTGACCCTGATCGACGGCAAGAAGGTGGACGTGAGCGAAACCATGCAGCTCAAACCCGGCATCCCGCAGACCACCTCCACCTTCCAGGGCACCTCGGAAGGGGACGCCTGGCTGGCCGGCCTGCAGCTCAACTACCTGTTCTGATCCGGCGGGCCTCCTGGGCCCGTCTATTCAAGCACTATGCCAGTTATTGACCGTTTCTGGCCTTCACGCGCTGGCATAGTGCTCTGCTTCACAATAAAATCAATCCAGTACACCCGCTGGAGAGATGCATGTATTCCTACGTAGCAAGGCAGCCCATCCTGGATCGGGAGTTGAAGACCCACGCCTATGAGCTGCTGTTTCGCGACAGTCTGGATAACGTGTTTCCTCCCATCTCCTCCCAGCAGGCCACGGCCAGGCTGGTAGCCGAGCAGTTCCTGCAACAGAACATCGATCAGCTGCTCGGCGGTCGCCCCTGCTTCATCAACTTCCCCCACTCCTTGCTGCTGGAAGGACTGGCCGAATGCCTGCCGCCGGAGAAGGTGGTGATCGAGATCCTGGAAGACGCCGCCCCCGACGACGCCCTGCTGGCCAAGGTGAAGCAGCTGCACGAGCTGGGCTATCAGCTGGCACTCGATGACTTCACCCTGTCGCCGGACTGGGAGCGCTTCCTCCCCTACATCCACATTATCAAGTTCGATCTGCGCACCACCTCCCTGTTGCGGATCAAGGTGTTCATCCAGCAGCATCAACAGCTCAAACTCACCTATCTGGCCGAGAAGGTGGAAGACAAAGCGGAGTTCGAGCGGGCCAAGCGGCTCGGTATCGACCTGTTCCAGGGCTTCTTCTTCAGCCGCCCCGAAATGGTCAAGCAGGCCACCATGGAGCCAGCCCAGGTGGTGGTGATGCAGTTGCTCAACGTGGTCAACCAGGCCGAGCCGGATCTCAACCGCATCGAGCAGTTGCTGAGTCAGGACATCTCCCTGTCACTCAAGCTGCTGCGTTACGTCAACCACCTCAAGAGCCACGCCAACCCCATCTCCTCCTTTCGCCAGGCGGCGGTCTATCTCGGCCACACCCAGCTCAAGCGCTTCGTGACCCTGGTGGCCGCCACCAGCGCCGGCCAGGGCAAGAGCGCCGAGCTCTATCAGATGTCGATGATCCGGGCCCGTTTCTGCGAGCTGCTGGCCCATACCCATGCGCCGACCCAGGAGGCCCAGCAGGCTTTCATCACCGGCCTCTTCTCCCTGCTCGACGTCTTGATGGAGCAGCCGATGGACAAGCTGCTCGGCACCATTCCGCTGATCGAGGAGATCCGGGTCGCCCTGCTCGAGCGCAAGGGCAACCTGGGGTTCTACCTGTCGTTTTGCGAAGATTACGAGAATGCGAACTGGCAGCGGATCACCGCCAGAACGGCCCGGCTCGGGCTCAATGAAGAGAAGGTCAGTCAGCTCTATCTGACCGCCACCGCCTGGGTCAACCAGCAACTCCAGGCGATGGCGGAGACAGATTAACCCAGCTCGATGGCGACCGCGGTCGCCTCCCCGCCCCCGATGCACAGACTGGCGATCCCGCGCTTGAGGCCACGCTCGCGCAAGGCGTGGATCAGGGTCACCAGGATCCGGGCGCCGCTCGCTCCCAGCGGATGACCGAGGGCACAGGCGCCGCCGTTCACGTTCACCTTGTCATGGGGCAGCTTGCAGCCCGCCATGGCCAGCATGCTCACCATGGCGAATGCCTCGTTGACCTCGAACAGATCCACTTCGTCCACCTGCCAGCCCACCTTGGCCAACAAGCCCTCGATGGCCCCGATGGGCGCGCTGGTGAACTCGGCAGGCAGGGCCGCGTGGCTCTGATAACCCACCAGTCGTGCCAGCACGGGCACGCCGAGCTGCGCGGCGGTGTCGGAGCGCATCAGGATCAGCGCCGCCGCCCCGTCCGAGATGGAGCTGGCATTGGCCGCCGTGATGGTGCCCGTCTTGCTGAAAGCCGGCTTGAGCTGGGGGATCTTCTCGGGGCGCGCCTTGCCAGGCTGCTCATCCTCGGCCAACAGCAGAGTCTCTCCGGCCTTCACCGGCGCCAGCTCCGCCGCAAAGGCGCCGCTGCGCTGGGCCGCCAGTGCCCGCTCCAGCGAGGTGATGGCAAAGGCATCCATGTCGGAGCGGGTCAGCCCGGCGCGATCCGCGCTCAACTGGGCATAATGGCCCATCAGCTGACCTTCGTAGGCATCCTGCAGCCCGTCGAGGAACATGTGATCGAGCACGCTCTGGTGCCCCATCCGAAAACCGCTGCGCGCCTTGTCGAGCAGATAAGGGGCACGGCTCATGCTCTCCATCCCGCCGGCGATCACCACGTTCGTGTCACCGAGTCGCAACCCATCGGCCGCCAACATCACCGCCTTCATGCCGGAACCACACACCTTGTTGACCGTGGTGCAGGGGATGCTGTCCGGCAGGCCCGCCTTCAACACCGCCTGACGGGCGGGCGCCTGGCCGACCCCGGCACTCAGCACGTTGCCAAGATAAGCCTCATCGATCTGCTCCCCCTTGAGCCCGGCCTGCGCCATGGCTGCAGCAATGGCACAGGCACCCAGTTCGGGTGCGCTCAGGTTGGCCAGGGCCCCTTGAAAGGCCCCCATGGGGGTACGTTTGGCCGCAACAATCACGATATCCATCAATTGCACTCTCCTTGTTACATTGAGCTAACATATGCCGCTGCCGTCGCGGGAACAAGACTTGCGGGGCAGTTGACGTTTGGGTAAGGTGCCAGCCAGGATTGACAGTCAAGATAGCGCCATGAACCGAACCAAGGATGACAAACGGACCTACAGCATCAGCGAACTGGCCCGTGAATTTGATGTTACGACCCGAAGTATTCGTTTTTATGAAGATCAGGGACTTTTGAATCCAGCTCGTCAGGGGCAGACCCGGATCTACAGCCGTCAGGACAGAGTGCGGCTCAAGCTCACCCTGCGCGGCAAGCGACTGGGGTTCAGCCTGGCGGACATCCGCGATCTGTTCGATCTCTACGATGCGGACAAGAGCAGCCGTACCCAGCTGCAGACCATGCTTGGACTGGTGGCCGACAAGCGGGATACCCTGCAGCAGCAGCTGGAAGACATCAAGATGGTGCTGCTGGAGCTGGACGCCGCCGAGCAGCGCTGCCAGCAGGCGCTGGAGCAGCTCGGCTGAGGCAAACAGACAAGCATAAAGAAAGGGGCCCGCGGGCCCCTTGTTCATTGCAACTGGATTATTTGTTCCAGCGGTCCGGATCGTAATCCGGGCTGTAGCGGTCGACGATGACGGCGCAGGCCGCATCACCGGTGATGTTGAGGGCGGTACGGATCATGTCGAACAGACGATCCAGCGCAAACAACAGCGGCAGTCCCTCGATGGGGATCCCGGCGGCCAGCAGCACGGCGACCACCAGGAAGCTCGGGCCAGGTACACCGGCCTGACCGATGGCCCCCAGGGTGGCGGTCACTATGATGGCGGCCCAGGCACCCATGGAGAGATCGATCTGATAGACCTGGGCGAAGAAGATGGCGACCAGACCGTAATAGATGGCGTTGCCGCTCATGTTGATGGTGGCACCCAGCGGCAGCACGAAGGAGGCCGTGGCATTGCTCACCTTCAGCTCTTTCTCGCAGGTCTCCATGTTGACCGGCAGGGTCGCCATGGAAGAGGCGGTGGAGAAGGCGACGATCTGCGGCTTCTTCATGGCCGACAAGTACTTGCGCACCGGGGTGTTGGAGAAGATCATGACCAGCAGCGGATAGACCACGAAGCCGAAGATCAGGATGGCGGCCAGATAGACCACGAACAGCTTGATCACCAGGGTCAGCACGTCGAAGCCGTAGGTGCCGATGGCGTCGGCCATCAGGCCGAACACGCCGAGCGGCGCAATCAGCATCACCTTGTTGATCATCCAGACGAAGGCATCCACCAGGGTGTTCAAACCATCGACCAGCGGCTTGGCCCGCTCGCGGGGCTGCTTGGCCAGCGCGATGCCGAGGAACATGCAGAACACCAGGATCTGCAGGATGTTGGCTTCGTTGAGCGACTGGAAGACGTTGGTCGGGATCATCCCGAGCAGTGTGGCAACCGCATCGGGCAGGGCGCCCTTGTCGGAATAGTCACCGGAGAACATGGAGGCCATGGAGCCGAACTCGACCCCGATCCCGGGTTTGAAGATCTGCCCCATCACCAGGGCCAGCAGCACCGCCAGCGCCGAGGTGCCGAGGAAGAAGGCCAGCGTGGTGACGCCAATCTTGCCTGCTGCCGGGCTGGCCCCCAGATTGGCTGCCCCCGACAGGATGGCCACCGCCACCAGCGGGATCACCAGCATCTTGATGAGCTGGATAAAGAGCGTACCGAGCGGTGCGAACACGGTGGCTTGTTCACCCATGAACGCCCCCACCAGTGCCCCCAGCACCATGGCAACCACGACCTGGAAGCCAACGTTCTTAATGAGTCCTTTTGTTAACACAGAATGTTCCTTTATGTAGCAATTATTTACACTTTCCCAGTGCAATCAACCAAACAGGGGAAGAACAGCTGTCCATTCTCCTGAGCGCGCGCTTTATCTCATATTTATTGGCTGTTTGAAATCGCCAAATCGTTAACGGGAGTTATTGATAAGTTTGCAATAAAGTTAAGATTCAAAAGGAACACGGCGATTTTTCCCGCTTTCATCATGACAACTGACAAAACATTGTGCTATTTTGGCTTGGCAAACGTGCATACAGGGATGAAAACATGCTGAAAGTTAACGAATATTTTGACGGAAATGTAAAATCTATCGGTTTCGAGCAAAAAGGGGACAAAGCGACCGTCGGTGTGATGGAAGCGGGTCACTACCAGTTCAATACCGCCGCCCCCGAGCGGATGACGGTGGTCAAGGGTGCCCTTACCATCCAGCTGGCCGATGAAGATGAGTGGCACACCTATGAGCAGGGCCAATCCTTCGACGTGGCCGGCCACTCCTCCTTCAAGCTGGAAGTGAAGACCCCCACCGCCTATCTGTGCGAGTTCCTCGACTAAGCCGCAGACAAGCTGCAGCCCAAGTGGATAAGAGAGCGGACCCGAGTCCGCTCTTTTTCATCTGATCCCCTTCCCGTTTCGGCAACCCTTCGCCGTGACCCCCTCATTTGCGTGCCGCCATCACACCCCTCGGTTTTCCCGCTTTCCATCGACTACAAAAAATTTACAATATTTAGACGAAACCCATAATCGGAGTGGTGTCATGATCAGTGTCTTCGACCTGTTTTCCATCGGGATCGGTCCCTCTTCTTCTCATACCGTGGGGCCGATGCGCGCCTCTTACGCCTTTGTCATCGCACTCAAGCAACAGGGGCTGCTGCCCCGGACCGAACGGGTAGAAGTGGAGTGCTACGGCTCCCTCGGCCAGACCGGCAAGGGCCATGGCACCGGCAAGGCCATCATCCTGGGGCTGGCCGGTTTTGAACCCGAGTCGGTGGACATCGAGGCCATTCCCGCCTTCCTGGCCGAGGTGGAGCGCAGCCAGTCGCTGCGGCTGGCGGGGGAGCAGCCCAGCCAGTTCGCCCGCAGCGGCGCCATCATCTTCAACCGGCGCAAGACCCTGCCCGCCCACTCTAACGGCATGACCCTGCGCGCCTTCGCCGGTGAACAGCTGCTGTTCGAGCAGACCTACTACTCCATCGGTGGCGGCTTCATCATCGAGGAGAGCCACTTCGCCAACGCCAAGGAGGAGGCCGCCCGCTTCGATGCGGCCCACCCCGTTCCCTACCCGTTCGAGAGCGGCGCCCAGCTGCTGGCCCACTGCCAGGAGAGCGGCCTCTCCATCTCCGGCCTGATGTTGGCCAACGAGAAGGTGTTTCGCACGGAGGCCGAGATCAAGGCGGGCTTGCGCAAGATCTGGCAGGCGATGCAGGGCTGCGTCGAGCGTGGCTGTCGCAGCGAGGGGGTGCTGCCCGGCGGGCTCAAGGTGAAACGGCGGGCGCCGGCCCTCTATCGCCAGCTCAGCTGCGAGACCAATTTCAACAAGGATCCGCTGATGGTGATGGAGTGGGTGGATCTGTTCGCGCTGGCCGTCAACGAGGAGAACGCCGCCGGCGGCCGGGTGGTGACCGCCCCCACCAACGGTGCCGCCGGCATCATTCCCGCCGTGCTGCACTATTACGATCGCTTCGTGCGCAAGGTGGATGACGAACTGCTGCTGAGCTACTTCCTCACCGCCGCCGCCATCGGCATCCTCTACAAGAAAAACGCCTCCCTCTCGGGTGCGGAAGTGGGCTGCCAGGGGGAAGTGGGGGTGGCCTGCTCCATGGCGGCGGGGGCATTGACCGAGATCCTGGGCGGCAGCCCGGCGATTGTCGAAAACGCCGCCGAAATAGGCATGGAGCACAACCTGGGGCTCACCTGCGATCCGGTGGGCGGCCAAGTGCAGGTGCCCTGCATCGAGCGCAATGCCATGGGGGCGGTCAAGGCGATCAACGCCGCCCGCCTCGCCCTGCGAGGCACCGGCGAGCACAAGGTGTCGCTAGACAAGGTGATCAAAACCATGTGGGAAACCGGCAACGACATGAAGACCAAATACAAGGAAACGGCCCGCGGTGGCCTGGCGGTTAACATTACCGAGTGTTAAAAATCGGTAACTTGCTCCATTTGGTTCCTAAATACCCGGCATTGTCGGGTATTTTTATGGGCAAACGCTTAACAAAATGGATAAGCATCAAAATAAATTTTATACTCGCCGCTCTGATTCAACAAAAATAGATCTATTTCAACTTTTTTTGGGCTTTGAGCCGTTACACTGTGGTTATCTGGTTCATTGACCTCGGCGACGACGCCCTCGTCCCATGGATCACCCCGTTTCTGCGAGTGGGCATGGCGCCCCCTTCTATCCTGAGGTAATTGTTACATGATCAGCGTTTTTGATATCTTCAAAATCGGTGTTGGCCCCTCCTCTTCCCACACTGTCGGCCCGATGAAGGCAGCCAAACAGTTCGTGGATGAACTGCGTGCAGGCGGCAAGATCCGTGACATCACCCGGATCCAGGTCGATGTCTACGGCTCACTCTCCTGGACCGGTAAAGGTCACCACACCGATACCGCTATCATCATGGGTCTGGCGGGCAACCTGCCGGAAAATGTCGATATCGACGGCATCCCCGAGTTCATCTCCCGCGTCGAACAGACCGGTCGTCTGCCCATCGGCCTGCACTGCCATACCGTCAGCTTCCCGCGCGACGCCATGGTGTTCCATGACGAAGCCCTGCCGCTGCACGAAAACGGCATGAAGCTGACCGCCTTCATCGAAGATGAAGCCGTCTACAGCAAGACCTACTACTCCATCGGCGGTGGTTTCATCGTTGACGAAGAGAACTTCGGCAAGGGCGACAGCGGCGACATGTCCGTCAGCTACCCGTTCAAGAGCGCGGCCGAGCTCATCGCCCACTGCAGCCAGACCGGCCTCTCCATCTCCGCCCTGATGATGGAGAACGAGAAGTGCTTCAACACCCCGGAAGAGATCTACAAGAAGCTCGGCAAGATCTGGACCACCATGCGTGAAGGGATCGAGCGCGGCTGCCGCACCGAGGGCGTCCTCTCCGGCCCGCTGCGCGTACCGCGTCGTGCTGCGCCGCTATATCGCCAGCTGACCACCAACGAGAACCTCTCCAACGATCCGATGAACATCGTCGACTGGGTCAACATGTTTGCCCTGGCGGTGAGTGAAGAGAACGCGGCCGGTGGCCGTGTGGTCACCGCGCCGACCAACGGCGCCGCCGGCATCATCCCGGCCGTGCTGGCCTACTACGACAAGTTCATCCAGCCGGTTGGCCGTGACGACTACACCCGCTTCTATCTGGCTGCGGCGGCCGTCGGCATGCTCTACAAGATGAACGCCTCCATCTCCGGCGCCGAAGTGGGCTGCCAGGGTGAGGTGGGCGTCTCCTGCTCCATGGCCGCCGCCGGCCTGACCGAGCTGATGGGCGGCAGCCCGGAGCACGTCTGTGAGGCCGCCGAGATCGGCATGGAGCACAACCTGGGTCTGACCTGTGACCCGGTCGCCGGTCAGGTGCAGGTGCCCTGCATCGAGCGCAACGCCATCGCCGCCATGAAGGCGGTCAACGCCTCTCGCATGGCGCTGCGTCGCACCTCCAAGCCGCGCGTCTCCCTGGACAAGGTGATCGAGACCATGTACATCACCGGCAAGGACATGGACTCCAAGTACCGTGAAACCTCCCGTGGTGGCCTGGCCATCAAGGTGATGCAGGTTGCCTGCGACTAAGCAGATAACGGCAAATGCAAAAGGCGGGAATTCCCGCCTTTTTTATTGCCCATTATTTCCCGCTCATCACCTTCTTCATGGCGCCATTTCCCTGGGGCTGGCTCGCTAATTTCCGGGACCATCCTGCTGCCCGGCCGAGATTGATGGCCAGAGTACCTCAGGCTTATTCCACCAGGCGATCGGCCAGGGTCCCCACCGCCACCACGAAATAGTGGGAGCGATTCCAGTCGCGCAGCACCCGATAATTGGGATAGGCGAGATAGGCAGCGCCCCCTGCCCCGTCGGGTTGCACCAGCGAGGCCTGCATCTTCACCGCGGGCAAGGCGCCGCCATCTGCTTTGCGTACCCCGAGGGCCTGCCAGGCCGACAGCGTTCGGGTATCTTCAAGCCCGACCAGCGCAGGATCCAGACCGGCGGGCACCCTCACCCGGCGCCCCCAGGTTTCATCCCCATGCCAGCCGTTCTGGCGCAGATAATTGGCTGCCGAACCAAACACATCCGCCGGCGTCCCCCACAGATCCTTCTTGCCGTCACCGTCCTGGTCGACCGCGTATTTGCGGTAGGAAGAGGGCATGAACTGCACCTGTCCCATGGCGCCGGCCCAGGAGCCCTTGAGCTCGGCCGGGGTGATCGGCTCCTCTTCCAGCATGCGCAGGGCATCGAACAGCTGCCCCTTGAAGAAGGCCTCACGGCGCCCCTCCCAGGCCAGGGTCGCCAGCGACGAGACCAGCGGATATTTACCGGTCAATTTGCCGAAATTGGTTTCAATGCCCCACAGGGCGACAATAAAGCGGGGTTGCACATCATATTCCGCCCCTATTTTTGTGAGCAGCGGCAAATACTGACGATATAGCCGTTTGGCTTGATTGACTTTCCACTGCGGCACCGCGTTGGAAATATAAGTGGCGAGGGTCTGTTTAAATTCCGGCTGATTTTTATCGTGCCGAATGGCGACCTCGATCAGATGAATATCGGCGAAGGCGGCAGCAATGGTCGCGGGCTGGATCCCGGCGGCTAGGGCCTCCTGTTTGAGGCCCGTCACATAATGGTCAAAATCGGGGCTGGCCTGCAGCGGATGGCTCGACAATCCCCCCATCAGCAGCAGTGCCAGCCGCCTCTTCATTTCCGTTCGGCCTTCAATTGAGCCTTGTGCTGTTCCAGCAGGTTTTCCGGCGGAGGGGGCATCTGCAGATAGAAGCCCTGACTCTGCAGCGCCTCCATCACCCGGCTGGTGGAGGCGATCCCCAAGGGCTTGGCTGGGTCCAGTTTGGTCATCAATACCAGTTCGGGACGGCCGAATGTACTCATCAGCACCTCGGGTACGCGGGAAAAGTCCTCTCTTCTTTCAACAAAAAGATAGGTCTCGGCTTTTTTGCGACTTTTATAGACTGCACACAACATGGAAATTGATATAATCCAACCGGTTTATTGCCTCTGAGGATGGCAAACTATAACATCAGGAATTGAATAACAATAACGGATTACCGTCTCTGTCTCGGGGAAGATTCATGGTTGAGCGCGATAACGAATTGAAAGGGACCACCTTCACTATTTCTGTGTTGCATATCAGCGATGGCAAGCCTGAGCGGATCCGCCAGTTGCTGGCGGCCAAAGTGGCCCAGGCGCCCCAGTTCTTTAATTGTGCCCCCCTCGTCATCAATGTGGAACGGCTCACCGAGATCCCCGACTTCGAACAGCTCAAGGAGCTGGTGGAATCGGAAGACTTCGTGCTGGTCGGGATCACGGGGGCCCAGAACGAGGCGATGAAGACGGCCGCCAAGGCGGCAGGGCTGGCGGTGATGGCCTCCGGCAAGAGCCGCAAGGCCGAACCCCAGCCAGAACCGGCGCCGGCCCCCATCGTAGAAGCGAAACCCGTGCCGGCACCGGTGATAGCGAGCAAGGTGCATGTGGGCCCGGTTCGCTCCGGCCAGCAGCTCTATGCCGCCGGCACCTCGCTGGTGGTGCTGGGCTCGGTCAGCCCGGGCGCCGAAGTCATCGCCGACGACAGTATTCATATTTATGGCACTCTGCGCGGCAGGGCCATTGCCGGCGCCAAGGGCAACCCCCAGGCACGGATTTATTGCCAGCAACTGCAGGCCGAGCTGCTCTCCATCGCTGGCACCTTCCAGCTCAGCGATGCATTGCCGGCCGGCCTCATCCAGCAGCCGGTTCATGTCCGGCTGGATAACGAACAACTCCGTATAGACCGTATCAAATAGAGTTACAAGGAAGCGAGAATGGCGCGAATCATAGTCGTTACATCGGGTAAAGGTGGCGTTGGCAAGACCACAACCAGCGCGGCCCTGAGTACCGGTTTAGCCCAGCGTGGCCACAAGACAGTGGTCATCGATTTTGACATTGGCCTGCGAAACCTGGACCTCATCATGGGCTGCGAGCGGCGCGTGGTGTATGACTTCGTCAACGTCATCAATGGCGAGGCCAACCTCAACCAGGCCCTCATCAAGGACAAGCGCTGCGAGAACCTGTTCATCCTGCCCGCCTCCCAGACCCGGGACAAGGATGCCCTCACCCGCGAAGGGGTCGAGAAGATCCTGGATCAGCTGAGCGAGATGCAGTTCGACTACATCGTCTGCGACTCCCCGGCGGGGATCGAAGCCGGCGCCCTGATGGCGCTCTACTTCGCCGATGAAGCTATTGTCACCACCAACCCGGAAGTCTCCTCCGTGCGTGACTCGGATCGCATCCTCGGCATCCTGGCCTCCAAGTCCCGTCGCGCCGAGCGTGGCGAAGACCCCATCAAGGAGCACCTGCTGCTGACCCGCTACTGCCCGACCCGCGTCAACCGCGGCGACATGCTGAGCGTACAGGACGTACAGGAGATCCTGGCCATCAAACTGCTCGGGGTGATCCCGGAGTCCCAGGCGGTGCTGCGCGCATCCAACTCCGGCGAACCCGTCATCCTGGACAAGGAGTCCGATGCCGGTCAGGCCTATGAGGACGCCGTTGCCCGCCTGTTGGGTGACACCAAGGATTTTCGTTTTCTGGAAGAAGAGAAGAAGGGCTTCTTTAGCCGACTGTTCGGGAGTTAAGCATGTCATTATTGGATTATTTTCGTTCCAACAAGAAACAGAGCACCGCACAACTGGCCAAAGAGCGGTTGCAGATCATCGTGGCTCACGAGCGTTCATCCAGAGGGGGGCCGGATTACCTGCCCCAGCTCAAGCAGGATATCCTCGACGTGATCCGCAAATATGTGGAGATAGACCCTGACAAGATCACGGTCCAGCTCGACAAGAAGAGTGATGAGCTGTCGGTACTCGAGCTCAACATCACCTTCGCCGACGACAAGAAGGGATGAGCCTGACGCCCTATGCGTGACCCTTTCCCCCAATGAAGACCGGATCCTGCTGCCAGGATCCGGTTTTTTATTGCCGCAACCGGGTCAAGGGCGCTGCTACACTCGCCAAGCCCGTGGGGGACGGCTAGAATACGGCGCGCCACCGTGCGGCCGGGCCGTCGGTGTTTTTCTTTATTTATCAGCTGGAACAGACCGCTTATGTCTTTGAATGACGAAATGCACAGCGTCGAGGAACTGCTCGACACCGCCCTCGAACTCTTCATGGAGCTGGCCTCCGACAACCTGCCGGAGCAGGAGATCGCCCGCTTCAATCAGGAGTTCAACGACCGCGGCCTGCTGGCGGAAACCGATCCGGCCGATGACTGGGAAGCGGACGTTGGCTTCGAGGTCAGCGACGCCGAGTACGCCGAGATCTGGATCGGCCTTGGCAACGAGCAGGAAGAGTACGAGCACCTGTTCGCCCGCATGCTGCTCTCCCGCCGTGTTGACGAGAAGTTCTGCCACATCGAATGGCTGCCCCAATAATTCCGGATCCCGATGATCCGAGTCACTACATCTGGGAGTCGGAGCCAGAGCCCGTGCGGCCCAATCCGGCACGGCGCCTGCTGAACTGGCTCGGCAAGCTGCTGCTGGCAGCCCTGCTCAGCACCATCGTCTCGGTGGCGCTGCTGCGCTTCATCGATCCGCCCATGTGGACCTGGCGCATCGAGCGGGCGCTGTTTCCCCCTGCCAAGGTGGCCGAGGTGAAGCACGACTGGGTGCCGCTCGAGCAGATCTCCCGCGAGCTGCAGCTGGCGGTGATCGCCGCCGAAGATCAGCGCTTTGCCGAGCACAACGGCTTCGACATGGATGCCATCAGCTCGGCGCTCAAGCACAATCAGCACAGCGAGCGGGTGCGCGGCGCCAGCACCCTCAGCCAGCAGACCGCCAAGAACCTCTTCATGTGGAGCGATCGCAGCTTCCTGCGCAAGGGGATCGAGGCCTGGTTCACCCTGCTGATGGAGCTGGGCTGGGACAAGTCCCGCATCCTCGAGGTGTACCTGAATATCGTGGAGTTCGGGCCCGGCATCTACGGCGCCGAGGCCGCGGCCAGACACTACTTTGGCAAGCCGGCGATACGCCTTACCCGCTACGAGGCGTCACTGCTGGCGGCGGCCCTGCCCAACCCCTGGCGCTACCGGGTCAAGCCCCCCTCGCCCTACGTCCAGCAGCGCTCGGCCTGGATCCGTCGCCAGATGGGCCAGCTGGGGCAGGTGACCCTCAACAAGGTGCATCAGGCAGACTGATGCCTGATGGGTGTCGGGCTTGTTCACGATGCGAGCCCGGCCTCGTCGGTGGAGGGCCCCAGGTGCCCGCCCACCGTGCCCCGATGCAGCGGCAGGTAGTGCCACCACCAGGTCTCCCGCCGCCGCTTGATCTGCTGCCGTCTCGTCCGCCGTTTCATGCCCGCTCTCCCTTGCCCTGCCCCTCTTCAACCATACCCAACTCCGGCCTGCCTTGCCCGGCGCTGGCGCCCCCTTCCCACTGGTCTGGCCGCCACCGCCAATAATTGTTACAGTAGCGAACCTCGATGTATCTGGAGTGATTTCATGGAACAGCGTACCCCGGATCAGCTGGTCGAATGGGCCTATGATCAGTTTCTTGAGCAGGCCGCAGACATGCTGGCCCCCGAACAAATCGTCGACATCACCCTGGAGTTCGAACAGCGTGGCGCCGTCGAGGCGACCCTGCCCAATGCCGACTGGTCAACCGAACTCGGTGTGCCGGTGGACATGGAGCGCTGGGTCGAAGTGTGGGTGGGTCTGCTGGACCATCAGGAGGAGTTTGAGGTGATTTTCGCCACCTTCCTGCTGCCCCGTCATAGCAACGAGCACGATGTTCACGTGCGCTGGCACCGTCAGCAACAGGCATGAAAAAGGCGCCCTCGGCGCCTTTTTCTTTTGCGGTGATCATTGCTCAAGGCCGGGCCGCGATGGCCTTCGCCAGACAGCGCCGGCACCAGCAGGCATCGGCCTCCCCCATGGGCAGGGCCGGCAGCTGGCTGCACCAGCACTCAGCGATGGTCGCACCGGCCGACACGGCGCAAAAGGCCGGTTCACCGCAGCCGGGGCAGTGATGGGTGCTGGTGGTACCATCCAGCTGCGCCATCACCGCCAGCTGGGCCTCGCTCGCCATGGCGGACCAGCGACCAATCTCGGTCAGGGTACGGCCGCAGCCAAGGCAGAGACCGTCTTTCGCCCGGCACGCACCGACGCAGGGGCTCGGCACTTATTCGCCGCCTTCGCGCTGATCGTCGCCCGTCAATGTGATGCTGTAGTCATCGATGACCAGCTTGCCCTGCTTGTAGAGGCCGCCGATGGCCTTCTTGAAGGTGCCCTTGCTCATGCCGAGCAGCTTGTAGATGAGCTCGGGTTCGCTCTTGTCACCCACCGCCAGGCTGCCGCCCTGCTTCTTGAGGCGGGCCAGGATCTGCTCGCCGGCATCGTCCAGCCGCGCCACACCCGGCTTTTGCAAGGTCAGATCCAGCTTGCCGTCATCACGCACCTGCTTGACCCAGGCGGTCAGCGGACGGCCCGTGGTCACCCGGCCGAACACCTCGTTCTTGAACAGCATGCCGGAGTACTCGCCATTGACGATGGCCTTGATGCCGAGCGGCGTGCGCTCGCCTGGCAGGGCAGTCACTTCGTCACCGGCCTTGAAGGGGGGCTTGTCGGTGCGCAGGAACCGCTCGAGGCGGCTGGTGCCCACCATGCGCCCCTCGTGATCGAGCATCAGCCGCACCAGATAGACATGGCCCACCTGCATCGGCTTGTTCTGCTCGCGGCTTGGTACGAACAGATCCTTCTTCATGCCCCAGTCGAGGAAGGCGCCAATCTTGTTGGCATTGACCACCTTGAGGCCGACGATGTCGTCCACCATGGCAAACGGCTTGTCGGTGGTGATCACCGGCTCGCAGTCGGCATCCAGATAGAGGAAGACCTTGACGCCATCCCCTTCCGCCACCCCTTCCGGCAGTTGACGCTTGGGCAGCAGCAGCTCGCCGTACTCTTCGCCAGCCGCCAGCCAGGCGCCCCGATCTTCGAGCTCGACTACGGTAAGGGTGTTCATCTTGCCAATCTGTAGCATGGTGTTCTCTTCTTTCATTGTCCGGATGGCCAATTTTTCATTGCCTGTATGGGCGCGCATGTTACCCCAAGAGCGGTAACAGGGCCTAGTCCCTTGCCCTGTTCGCGGGTGATTTTCAGGGCCTTTTGGCCGGGTCGTGTCCATATAATCGCCAGTCAGCCGCCCTTTTGCTGCAAATAACCCCACTTTTGGGTAGACTTCGCCGCTGTCAAAATCCAGAGGAACTGTCGATGAATCCATCCACTCGTACCCGTCATCTCAATCAATGGATCCAGACCCACAGTGGGCAGGACATGACCTACCCGGCGCTGCACGGCTTTTTGTGTGCCCGCCTGGTCGGGCCGGATGCCCCTGACTGGCAGGCCCCGCTGGCCGGTCTGTTGCCCCATGACGCCGAGCTGGATGAAAAAAGCGCCGAGGCGCTGCGCCACCTGATCGCCGAGCTGGAAACCCAGGCCGATGAGGCCCAGCTCGCCCTGCCGAGCCAGTGCCGCCTCTCCACCGAGAGTCCGGAGCAGGTGTTCGAGCAGAGCCACCCCCTCGGTCAGTGGTGTTACGGCTTCAGCCAGGGCTTTGCCACCTGGCCCAAGCCCAGGGACCTGAACGATCCGACCACCCAGTACCGTT
The DNA here is from genome assembly GCF_002285935.1 of Aeromonas dhakensis. NCBI lineage: Bacteria > Pseudomonadati > Pseudomonadota > Gammaproteobacteria > Aeromonadales > Aeromonadaceae > Aeromonas > Aeromonas dhakensis. The sequence goes on along the minus strand of NZ_CP023141.1, from coordinate 3,076,270 downwards.
TCAGCCTGGCCGCCGAGCTGAGCCTGTTTCGCGACAAGCCCATGGCGCAGATGCTGCACGCGGCCGCCGGCAGTGACCTCCCCTTCATGGAGTTCTGCAAGCGTCAGCGCCAGAACATGAAGACCGCCCTCAACCAGCTGCTGCAATTAGATGAGTATCAGGCCGTGCCGAGCACGGAGCAGGCGCTGGACAGCCAGCAGGCCGAGCAGTGGCAGCAGTGGTTTGAACTGGCCGATGCCAGCCGCGATCCGCACAGCCGCCTCGGCTGGTTTGACAAGGTGATCGCCGACGCCGAACCGCTGTTTGACGCCGCCTTCTGGCAGCAGATTGCCGGCCATGGCTGGAGTGCCCACGAAGCGCGCCCGCTGCTGGCCGCCCGGGCCGGGCGGGCCGACTGCCTGCTGCGCCTCGGCCAGCTGGAACAGGCGCGCAGCGAGTATCTGGCCCTGCTCGAGCTGTGTGTGGCCGACGAGCTGGGTTGCCGTTATCCCCTCTCCAGCCTCTATGCCCTGCAAGGGGACTGGTCGGCCCTGCAGGCTCTGCTGGTGCGCTTTGATGAAGCCTCCAGCTGGCTGCTCTACAACAAGGCGCTGATGACATTTGTCTGCGCTGGCGCCGAGGCCGCGCAGCCGCTGCTGGCCGCCGCCATCAAGGCCAACGCCCATGTGCCGGCCTGTCTGCTGGGCCAGCGCAAGCTGCCCAAACAGGAGCCCCACAGCTGGCAGGCGGGCAGCCGTGACGAAGCGGCGCTCTACACCCTGCAAAGCCGCGAGGCCTGGCTCAAGCACAACGCCCTGCTCTGGCTGCGCAAAGGCTGAGCCGGCGACAGTAAAACCAGCTTCGAATAGACCCGGTTGCGGCGGATGACGTGCGCAACCGCACATTTCTCTGGTACTTGTTCAGACAAACGGCCCTGTGTTACGTATCATCAAGGTCAAAGTATCAAGAGAAACTGCACCCGATGCAGCCGTCACAGCAGGATGTCATATGTCAAAGATCATAGAGCTGCTTGCCCACTATCCCCCCTATCAGCTGGTACACGCCGCCGAGATGGTGCGCGATACCTTCGAACAGTTTTACCAGCAACGCTATCAGCTGACGGTGCCTCAATGGCGCCTGATGATGGTGCTCGGCCCCCACTACCCCATCAGCCAGAAAGAGCTGGTGGAGGCAAGCGGGATGGACAAGGTACGGATCTCCCGCGAAATTCACCGGCTGGTGGAAAAAGGGATCCTGTTCACCGAGAGCAGCGAGCACGACAAGCGGGTCAGCCTGGTCTCCTTCACCCAGGCGGGGCTCACCTTGTTCCAGCAGCTCAAGAGCGAAGCGGGCAGCTGGCAGCACACCCTCACCGACTACCTGCCGGCCGAGGCGCGCCAATCCATCCGTCTGCACCTGCAAAGCGTCAGCGATGCCATCGAACAACTTCACCTGCTGGATAACGAGCGACCCTCATGAACCTGAACAACTTTGCCACCATGGACGTCAACATGCTGCTGAGCCTGGTCAACATGCAGCTGCGTGATCGCTACGATGATCTCGATGATCTCTGCAAGGCGCAGGATCTCGACAAGGCGGCGCTGGTCGCCCGGCTCGCCAGCGGCGATTTCCACTATCAGGAAGATCAGAAGCAGTTCAGATAGGGATCCGGATCACAACCCGGCCCATGCCGCTGGCTCCGGCGGCAAAAGCTGCTATGGTGATGGCTACCCCGGTCAACTGACCTTCGGCAAGAGGTATGGATACATCTTGCTGTCACAGACCGCGGTTAGCCTTCTCTTCACCAGCCGTAGCCAAGGATGACCCATGATGTTTCTGACCCGTCCCGCCAGCCTGATCACCCTCTGTGCCTTGCTGATGATCAGCCTCCTCTCGCCCCGCCTGCCAGACAGCGCCGAACAGTGGCTCACCACCCTGCTGCTGGGCTCCCTGGTGGTGGTCTGCCTGATGGTCGGCAGCGGCTGTCGCCGCTTTCTGCGGGATTGACCTGACGGGCCGCTTCATCAGATCAGGCACCAAAAAAACAACGCAGCCCGAGGGCTGCGTTGTTGCTTTCTGGCGTATGGCTGGTTGCTCTCTTGATCAGAGGGCCAGGGTCTCCAGCTGGCCCTTGGCCTGCTCGATGCCCTTGGCCTGGGCATCCGGACCCATGCCCATGCCTTCGGCATAGATGAAGTCCACCTCCTTGATGCCGATGAAGCCCAGCACGGTGCGCATGTAGGGGGTCACCAGATCGGTGGCGCTGCCGACGTGCATACCGCCGCGGGGGCTGATCACCAGGGCGCGGGTGTTTTCCACCAGGCCGACCGGACCGGTTTCGGTGTAACGGAAGGTCACGCCGGCACGGGCCACCAGATCGATCCAGTTTTTCAGCTGGGTCGGGATGTTGAAGTTGTACATGGGGGCGGCAATCACCACCAGATCGCTCGCCTTGAGCTCGGCGATCAGCTCGTCGGACTGGGCCAGCACGGCCAGTTGACGCTCGTTGAGGTTTTCACCACCGCGCAGGCCAGACGCCAGCTCGCCATCCAGTACCGGCAGGTTCAGGGCCGCCAGATCACGCACGGTGACGGTGTCGGACTGATGGTCGGCCAGGAAACCGTCGATCAGGGCGTTGGATTGGGAATATTGGCCCAGGATGCTGGACTTGAGTACGAGGATATTGGCCATGGTGAAACTCCATTAGGTTGTCGGTTGAACAGCGGTGCTGTCGATGGAGGTCACTCTAAACATTGGGCTTCTATACAGATAGCGAAAATAGATGCTCAACTTATTCAAAAAATTTGATGGTAGTGCATTCTCTCGCCAGCCGCCTCTCTCCCGTCCCGCCAAGGCTTGGCAGAACAAACGATTGCCGTTATGATCCGCCGCACTTTTTTCAGCGACCCGGATCCCATGACACCCTCGCGCAGGCACTCCCCCTTTGCCGGTGCAGTCTGGATGATGGTAGCGGGCCTCTGCTTCGCCGCCGTCAACAGCCTGAGCCAGTATGTCAGCTTCAAGCTCGGCCTCCCCTCGACCCAGGTCGCCTTCCATCAATATCTGATTGCCCTGGTCTGTCTGCTGCCCTGGCTCATTCGCCACGGCCTGCGCCAGTCGCTGATGACCAACCAGCTGCGGCTGCACCTGCTGCGGGTTGCCCTGGCGGTGGTCGGCATCCAGTTCTGGCTGTGGGCGCTGGCGGTCCCCGTTCCCATCTGGCAGGGGATAGCGCTGCTGATGACCTCGCCGCTGTTCGCCACTCTGGGGTCAGCCCTCTTTCTCAAGGAGCAGGTGAGCCGGGCCCGCATTCTGGCAACCCTGGCCGGCTTTGTCGGCGCCATGCTGATCCTGGCCCCCTGGACCGACGATTTCAGCTGGGCTTCCCTGCTGCCGGTGGCGGCGGCCCTGTTCTGGGCCGGCTACTCCTTGCTGGTGCGTTATCAGGCGGCCAGCGAGTCGTCCCACACCATCGTCGTCTACCTGCTCATCTTCAGCACCCCGTTCAACGCCATGCTGGCGCTGCCGGAGTGGCAATGGCCGAGCGAAACCCAGTGGCTGCTGGTGGCCGCCTCCGGCGTGCTGTCGGCACTGGCCCAGATGTCCATCGCCCGCGCCTACAGCGTGGCCGAGGCCTCGTTCGTGCAACCCTTTGATTTTGCCAAGCTGCCCATGAACGTGCTGGCCGGCTGGCTGGTGTTTGGCTGGGCGCCGCCCGGCCGATTGTGGCTGGGAGCCGCCATCATCATCGGCGCCATCACCCTGCTCACCCATCTGGAGCAGCGCGCCCACAAATCTGTTTCCTGAGGTACGCCATGCGTGCCTCTTTTTTTGCCCGCTATTCGTGCAATAGCATTCATCAACCGTCACCCACGACATCAGGAGAGATCACATGTTTGGAACCGCTACCCGCCCCGGCGCCACCCGCGCCCTGCTGCTGGGCTCCGGCGAACTTGGCAAGGAGGTCGCCATCGAGCTGCAACGCTTCGGCATCGAGGTGATCGCCGCCGACCGCTATGCCGATGCCCCCGCCATGCAGGTGGCGCACAGAGCTCATGTGCTGGACATGCTGGACGGCGCCGCCCTGCGCGCCCTGGTCAACAAGGTCAAACCGGATCTGATCATCCCCGAGCTGGAAGCCATCGCCACCGATACCCTGGCCGCCCTGGAGCAGGAAGGGGTCAAGGTGGTGCCGAACGCCCGCGCCACCCAGCTCACCATGAACCGGGAGGGGATCCGCCGCCTCGCCGCCGAAACGCTGGGCTTGCCCACCTCCCCCTACCGCTTTGCCCAGAGCAAGGAGGAGTTTGTCGCCGCCGTCGAGACCATCGGCCTGCCCTGCGTGGTGAAGCCGGTGATGAGCTCGTCCGGCAAGGGGCAGAGCGTGCTGCGCGATCTCGCCAAACTCGACGAGAGCTGGACCTATGCCCAGGAGGGCGGTCGCGCCGGTCGCGGCAAGGTGATCGTCGAGGGCTTCGTCCCCTTCGAGTACGAGATCACCCTGCTCACGGTACGCGCGGTGGACGGCATCCACTTCTGCGAGCCCATCGGCCATCGCCAGGAAGATGGCGACTACCGCGAATCCTGGCAGCCGCAAGCCATGAGTGAGCTGGCACTGGCCCGCTCCAAGGAGGTAGCGGCCAAGGTGGTCGAGGCGCTGGGCGGCTACGGCCTGTTCGGGGTCGAGCTCTTCATCAAGGGTGACGAAGTGTGGTTCAGCGAAGTTTCACCGCGCCCCCACGACACCGGCATGGTGACCCTCATCTCCCAGGATCTCTCCGAGTTCGCCCTGCACGTGCGCGCCATTCTGGGGCTGCCCATCGGGGCCATCACCCAGTACGGGCCGAGCGCCTCCGCCGTGGTGCTGCGCGAAGGTCACAGCCAGGACATCCGCTATCAGGGGATTGGCGAGGCGCTGGCTCTGGTGCCAGGTGCCCAGCTGCGGCTGTTTGGCAAGCCGGAGATCGCCGGTCGCCGCCGGCTCGGCGTGGCACTGACGCGAGCCAAGCAGTGCGACGAGGCGGTAGAAAAAGCCAAAGCGGTTGCGGCCGGCGTCAAGGTGCTGTTCTAAGCCCACTTTTTGGCACACGAAATCAAACGTTTGCCAGCATGATCCAGCGCAAGGGGCATGGCAATGCCCCTTTTGCATTGAGGCACCTTGTTTATAATCCCCCCTTCACCTATGTCAGGAGTACAAGATGTTAACTGCCGTGATCTTCGATATGGATGGTGTTCTGATCGACTCGGAACCCTTTTGGCAACGAGCCCAGATGGCTGTCTTCTCCGAACTGGGCCATCCCCACACGGTGGAAGATTGCGAATCGACCATAGGCGTGCGCATCGATCAGCTGGTCGCCCACTGGTATCGGTTGCGCCCCTGGAGCGGCACCAGCCAGGAAGAGGTGGTGCAGCGCATCCTGGATCGGGTCAACGCCCTGATCCTCTCCGAAGGTCAGGCCAAGGCTGGCGTGCTGGAGGCACTCGACCTTATCGAGGCGCAAGGCCTTAAAATCGGTCTGGCCACCTCCTCCCCCTTTGCCATGGTGGAGGCCGTGCTCGGCAAGCTCGGCATTCGCGATCGCTTCCTGGCGGTGCACTCCGCCGAGGTGGAGCGCTTTGGCAAGCCGCACCCGGATGTCTATATCCACGCCGCCGAGAAGCTGGGAGTCGAGCCGGTGCATTGCCTCGCCATCGAGGACAGCTTTACCGGTCTGCTGGCGGCCAAGGCGGCCTCCATGACCGCGCTGATAGTGCCGGATCCAGCGCTGGTGGGTGACCCGCGTCTGGCCATTGCCAACCATCAGCTGCGCTCGCTCACCGAGCTGGATGCCCAGATGCTGACCAGCTGGGTCAAGTAAACGACCAGCAGGCGCAGATCGTTCCCATGTACCCGGCATTGGTGGGTGACCCACGCTTGGCCATCGCCGACCATCGGCTGCGCTCGCTCACCGAGCTGGATGCCCAGATGCTGACCAGCTGGGTCAAGTAAACGACCAGCAGGCGCAGATCGTTCCCATGTACCCGGCATTGGTGGGTGACCCACGCTTGGCCATCGCCGACCATCGGCTGCGCTCGCTGGCCGAGCTTAATTGCGAGATGCTGGCCAGCTGGGTCAAATAAACCACGCTCTGGCGGACTGACCTCCTGCCTCCCTTGATCCCGGTCATAATCGTGCGCTTGCTCGCGGTCAGGCAGGTGCGATCCAGCTAGAATCTGGGGAGAGAGGCGGCCCACGGGCCCGAGGAGGTCATCATGATCGAGTACACCAGCAAGCGCATCGTCTGCCCCCATTGTGGCCATCATACCCGGGTCGAGCTGGATGCCAGCCAGGGGGATCAGGAGTTCTATGAGGATTGCATGGCCTGCTGCAACCCCATCCACCTGCGACTGCACCGGGATGAGGCGCGCGACTGCCTGCAACTCTTCGTGGATGCTGACGACGAGCAAATGTTCTGAGTCGCCCTGACAGGGGATAGCGCAAAACAAAGCGGGGCCCACTGGGCCCCGCTTTCCTTTTCGCCTAAGCGGCCGCCTCTGCGCCTTATTGGCGGGCCGCCAGCACCCGCTCCACCGTGTCGACGATGGCCTGGGTCTGGGGGTCAATCTCGATGTTGGTCTGCCAGCCGGCCTTGACCCAGCCGAGGTTGGTGCGGGCCAGGGTTTCGGGGATCAGGTTGACGCAAAATTCGCAGCCGCGCACCTCGCCCACGGTGAGGCTGATGCCATCGATGCCGATGTAACCCTTGGTCAGCACGTATTTCATCAGCGTTGGGGCCAGGCGATACCACACCTGCCGGTTGTTGGGGGTGTCGATGACCGAGATAACCTGCGCGGTGCCCATGATGTGGCCGGACATGGCGTGGCCGCCAATCTCGTCGCCAAAGCGGGCGGCCCGCTCCACGTTGACCTTGTCCCCCAGCTGCAGCTGGCCGAGGTTGGTGAGGCGCAGGGTCTCCTGCATCAAATCGAAGCTGACCAGATCTCCTTCGACCCGGGTGACGGTCAGGCAGCAGCCGTTGTGGGCCACGGAGCCGCCCAGCGCCAGCCCCTCGCCCCAGGCCGGGCTCGGCATGCGGATCACGTGGGTACGAAAGTTGGGCAGCTCTTCGATGGCCACCAGTTCGGCGGTCCCCTGCACTATGCCGGTGAACATGTCTCGTCTCCTGCTACGAAAAAAGGCAGGGTAACCTCGCCGCGTACCCCAGACAAGCGCAACCGCTGACAAGCAGGCGGCCGATCGCTATAGTGACGGCATTCAACCAAGTGCTGACAAGGAAACAAAAATGCAGGTATATCAATGCTGTGAGGCCATTCGCATCGCCTACAACCAGATTGGCTCCGGCGAGCAGGGCTATGTGCCGCAGGCCATCGCCGCCACCATCAGGGCGCTCAACGCCGTGGCATCGGACGAGCGGGTGCCGGCGGATCTGCGCGAGCAGGCTGCCTACGCCGCCGCCAACCTGCTGATCAGCGATCACGAAGACGCCTGATCCCGGGCTTGCACCAATCGTTTCGTCCCGGATGAATTTCAGGCTAGAATGACCCCCCCGCACTTTGCACTCCCGCTTCCGGAGTGCAAAGGCTCTTCCCGATACCCGCTCTTTTACGCTTTATCTGATCCACTCGGAGGTGTCAGTGCAACGTTATTGGTCCGAGGCGAGGCAACTCGTTCGTCTAGCCAGCCCCATTCTGGTCGCCCAGGTGGCCCAGATCGCCATGAACTTTGTCGATACCGTGATGGCGGGACAGGTCAGCGCCGTCGATCTGGCCGCCGTGTCGGTGGCCTCCAGCTTCTGGTTGCCGGTGATCCTGCTGGTGCAGGGCATCATCATGGCACTCACCCCCATCGTCTCCCAGCTCAATGGCGCCCGCAAACGGGACGAGGTGCGCCCGGCGGTGCACCAGGGCTTCTGGCTGGCGCTGATAGTCACCCCCATCGCCATGGTGGCGCTCTATTTCAGCCCGCTGGCGCTGCAGTTCATGGAGGTGGATCCCGTGATGGCCGCCAAGACCACCGGCTACCTGCACGCCATCCTGTGGGGGCTGCCCGCCTTCGTGCTGTTCCAGGTGCTGCGCAACTTCAGTGAGGGGCTCTCCCACACCATGCCGACCATGGTGATCGGCTTCGTGGGGCTGGCGGTCAACATCCCGGCCAACACCATCTTCATCCACGGCCTGTTCGGCATGCCGAAACTGGGCGGGGTCGGCTGCGGCGTGGCCACCGCCATCGTGCTGTGGGCCATGCTGCTGGCGATGATCGTCTATGTGAAGCTCTCCCGCCACTTCAAGGAGATTAACCTGTTCGCCCAGCTCGCGCGCCCCAATGGCAGCCGGATCTGGCGCCTGTTCCGGTTGGGTTTCCCCATCGCCATGGCCATCTTCTGCGAGGTGACCCTGTTTACCGTGGTGGCCCTGATGCTGGCCCCGTTCGGCGCGGAGACGGTGGCGAGCCACCAGATAGCGCTCAACTTCTCCAGCCTGGTGTTCATGCTGCCGCTCTCCATCGGGGTGGGCGTCACCATCCGGGTCGGTCACAGCATCGGCGAAGGGCTGCCTGATCACGCCCGGGTCGCCGCCCGCACCGGCCTGATGCTGGGTATGACGGTGGCCGCCGCCACCGCAGCCCTCACCGTGCTGCTGCGCGAGCAGATCGCCACCATCTACACCGAAGATCTGCAGGTGATCACCCTCGCGGCCACCCTGCTCTTCTTCGCCGCCATCTACCAGATCTCCGACTCGGTACAGGTGGTGGCGGCCGCGGCCCTGCGCGGTTACAAGGACACCAAGGCGATCTTCTACGTCACCATCGTCGCCTACTGGGGACTGGGGCTGCCCACCGGCATGATCCTGGGCCTGACCGACTGGGTGGTGCCGCAGATGGGACCCCAGGGGTTCTGGATCGGCTTCATCGTCGGCCTCACCTCCGCCGCCCTGATGCTGGGTACCCGGCTGCGCTACATCTATGGCCGCTTTGCCAGCCCGGAGGCGTGCAGCGCCCTCTCCAAGGCGCAATAAGGGGAAACTCGCCTGCAAAATCAACAGGCTGCGCAAGAACTGGGCAAACAGTCTCCTTTGTGCGTGCGGCCTGTTGACAGCCTTGGGGGGCATGGGTAGTATGCCGACCACGCCAGCAGTGCTGGCGGGATAAAACGGGTTTTCAATCCGGTTTATGAAGTGGGTTTATAGCTCAGTTGGTTAGAGCACTACCTTGACATGGTAGGGGTCGTTGGTTCGAATCCAATTAAACCCACCACTTTTCCGCGATGCGTCCTTAGCTCAGCTGGTTAGAGCACCACCTTGACATGGTGGGGGTCGGTGGTTCGAATCCACTAGGACGCACCATCCGGAACACTGTTATGCGTCCTTAGCTCAGCTGGTTAGAGCACCACCTTGACATGGTGGGGGTCGGTGGTTCGAATCCACTAGGACGCACCATCCGGAACACTGTTATGCGTCCTTAGCTCAGCTGGTTAGAGCATCACCTTGACATGGTGGGGGTCGGTGGTTCGAATCCACTAGGACGCACCATAACAGTTTGAATGATGATGGTTTATAGCTCAGTTGGTTAGAGCACTACCTTGACATGGTAGGGGTCGTTGGTTCGAATCCAATTAAACCCACCACTCCCCTGCAATCACACAAAGTCGCCTTGCGCACCCTGCGTCCTTAGCTCAGCTGGTTAGAGCATCACCTTGACATGGTGGGGGTCGGTGGTTCGAATCCACTAGGACGCACCAGATTTGAAAAGCCCGCTCCTCGAGCGGGCTTTTTGCATTTATCTTCTCTGACGATCCATGCTTTCCCCTCTCATCAGCCCCTCTTGACCCGCTGCGGCCATTGTCGTGCCATGGCCGCAGCGTTTCCTTGCCCAGTCAGAAGAGATCGAGCTGCTGGCCGCAGATCCGCTCGAACGACTCGCCGATAAAGGGGAGGATGGCATCGGCGATGGGTTTGAGCTGCTTGTCGATGTAGTGCTCGTAGTCGATGGCGCTGCGCCGGTATTCGAGCGGCTCGGGGCCATTCAGGGTCACCAGGTAGGCGATGGAGCCCCTGTGCTGGTAGCGCTGGGGCAGACCGCGGCGCAGGTTCTCCTCGTCCGCCAGGCGCGCCGCCCGCACGTGGGGCGGCACGTTCTTCTGGTACTCCTCGAGTTTTTGGCGCAGCCGCTTGCGATAAATCAGCAGCTCGTCGTGAAGGCCGGCGCGGGTCTCGTCCACCATGGTGCGCACATAGCCGCTGGGATCCTGGTCGTGAAACACCATCTCGTAGAGGCGGGTCTGGAACGCCTTGGCAAGGGGCGTCCAGTCGGTGCGCACAGACTCGAGCCCCTTGAACACCAGCTGCTCCTCTTCACCTGCCTGATGGCCTGCCACCAAGCCCGCATAACGCTTCTTGCTCCCCTTCTCCAGCCCGCGAATGGTGGGCATCAGGAAGCGGCGATAGTGGGTCTCGTACTGGATCTCCAGATAGCTCGGCAAATCGAACTCCCGCTTGATCAGCGCAGTCCAGTTGTCGTTGATCATGCGGGCCAATCGCCGGCCAATCTCGTCCGCCTGGGAGGGGCTGGTCTCGCGCCCCAGGTGGACGAAGGTGGAGTCGGTGTCGCCATAGATCACCTCGAAACCCTCCCCTTCGATCCACTCCCGGGTCTGCTGCATGATGCCGTGACCGCGCAAGGTGATGGAGGAGGCAAGCCGCGGGTCGTAGAAGCGGCAGCCCCCCGAGCCCAGCACCCCGTAGAAGGAGTTCATGATGATCTTGATGGCCTGGGAGAGCGCCTTGTTGCGAGCCGCCTTGGCTCTATCCCGCGCCGCCCACAGGGTGGCGATGAGATCCGGCAGGAAGTGGCGCTCGCGGGAGAACAGGGCGCCGCGAAAACCCGGGATGGCGTGGTCGGGATGCTGCAGCCCCTCGATGAGCCCCATGGGATCGATGCAGAAGGTGCGGATAATGCTGGGATAGAGGCTCTTGAAATCGAGCACCAGTACGTGGCGATAGAGCCCAGGTTTGGAGTCCATCACATAGCCGCCGGGGCTCGCGAGCCCCCCATCGGCGGGCAGGTTGGGGGCCACATAGCCGCCGCGGTGCAGCCGTGGCAGATAGAGATTGGTGAAGGCCGCCACAGAGCCCCCTACCCGGTCCAGCTCCAGGCCAGTGAGAGAGGCGCGCTCGATGGCAAAGGGGATGAGGTGGCAGTAGTCGAAGATCTCCCACACCAGCTTGCAATCTTCCAGGTTGTAGCGGGCCAGCGCCTCCTTGTCGGAGTGGAACAGCTCGGTGATCTTCTCCCCCCGGTTGGCCACGTCCTCGATGTCCTTGCCGCGGCCGAGTAGCTCGCTCGCCACCGCATCCAGGCTGTAGCTGGGGAACTGCCAGGTGGCGCTCTTCAAGGTGTCGATGCCGTCCAGCACCATGCGCCCGGGGATGATGACGCTGCCGCTCTGGGGGTCGTTGCGCGATGAGCGCCAGAAGCAGAGCTCGTGGCCGCGGCCGAGTCGCAGCCGCCGCTTGTTGAGCTCGGCGCGGCGCAGCAGCAGGCGAAAGTCGAAGTTCACCACGTTCCAGCCGATCACCAGATCGGGGTCGTGCCGCACAAACCAGCGCTCCAGCGCACTCAGCAGGGCGCTCTCGTCCGCTACCCACTCGACCTGGGTACCCCAGCTGTCGGCATCGGCCTCCGGCACGCCGATCATGATGACTCGCGCATCCTGTTCGCTATAGAGACCCACCGAGAAGAGGGCCCCGTCCATGGCGCACTCCACGTCCAGCGACACCCAGGAGAGGGTCGGCGTCACCGCCTGGGGCGCGCAGCGCGCCTCGTTCACCTCCCAGTAGCCCTGCTTGCCCCCCTTCTTGCGCGCCCGCCCCTCGAAGCGCACGCCGGCGGTGATGAAGCGCTCCATCAGAAAGCGCTCCGGCAGCCGGATATCCGCCTCGAAGTGCTCCAGCCCGCGGATGAGCAGCAGCTCGATGGCTCGGTGAAAGGCGCTCAGGGTGGCAAAATAGCAGCCCACCACGGCGCGGCCGTCGAAGGTGTGCATCGGCAGGCGGCGAAACCGCCCGCTCACCCCGGCCCCCTTGAACAGCTCCGCCGCCTCCGTCATATGGCTCTGCGGCAGGAAGAAGACCGGCTCCTGCCCCGGCACCACCACCCGCACCGGCCCCTGTTCGCTCCAGAGCCACATCACGATCTCGGTGCGCTCCGGCTGCTCGCCGCGGCCGCGCACATCCCGCCCGTGACGGGTCAGGATAAAGCCGTCGCGCGGCGGGGTAACGGGAGGGATGGGGGGGTGGTCGGTCATGCCAGTCATCGGGATCAAAATAGGTGTGGGACCATTGTACGTTCATACAGTGCTTTACTGCAATTGGCACGCCAGGCTGCCATTGCCACGCAGGCTGCCAGGGGCGGCGCAAACTGGTATGCTCGGCCAGACGGACACGCGCAGCCGGTGGCAGTGGTGTTCGCCCATCGACTCACCCCGCTCGTCAGCCAACATCAGGAGGTCATGGTGGCGCTTTATTCTCTGCTGGATCAGCTGGCCATTCCCTATCAGCGCATCGATCACGCCCCCGTCTTCACCTGCGAGGAGGCCAGCCGGCTATTGCCCAACCTGCCCGCCGCCAAGACCAAGAACCTCTTCCTGCGCGACCCCAAGAGCGAACGGCTGTTTCTGGTGGTGACCCCTGAGCAGAGCCGGATCGATCTCAAGGCGCTGGCCGCCCGCCTCGGGGTCAAGCGGCTGAGCTTCGGCTCGCCCGAGCGACTGGAGGCGGTGCTTGGCCTCACCCCGGGCTCGGTCACCCTGCTCGCCATGGTACGCGACAGAGAAAGCGCGGTGGAGCTGGTGGTGGATGAGACTATCTGGCAGGCCGAGCGGGTGCAGTGCCACCCGCTGGTCAATACCGCCACCCTGCTTATTCGCCTCGACGACGTGCGCCGTCTGCTGGCCCACCTCGGCCGGGAAGCCACCGTCATGCGGCTGCCGGTGGTGGTCGACTGAGGTCGACGTGAGCGGGGGATGACCCTTCGTCACTCCCCGTCCCTGATTAATCGTGTCAGCCGCCGGCAACTGGTGGTGTTGGCACTATCCTGCCCAGACCATCCAAGCCATTGCTCAGCGGCACAATTCATGCTGTGATCCGCCCCAGTCACCCGGCCCTGAGACCACAGCGCCGTTACCGGCAGGAAGAGCCCATACCCTTGATGCAGAGTCTGTTTTCCTCGGCCCAGTTGCTGAGCCTGGTGCTGTTTGTCAGCCTGTCCCACGTCGGGGTCGCGGCCATTTTTGCCTACCTGTGGCATACCCAGCGACCGCTGCGCGCCCTGCTCTACTGGTCGGCCAGCGAGCTGGCCATCGCCGCCGCCTTTGGCTGCCTGCTGCTGCGCCCCCTCACGGGGGAGACGTCCCTTGCCAATATCCTGCTCACCAACCTGCTGATCATCGCCACCCCGCTGCTCTATGAGCGGGGCCTGCGCCACTTTTTCCGGCGCGAGGCCGACCGCTTCGGCTGGCTCTGCCCGCTCCTCGCCCTCGCCGGCTTTCTGCTGTTTGCCCTGGTGGCCTCGCAGCAACCGCTGGCCGATGTGCACAGCCGGATCATAACCCTCTCCGGCGTGCTCTCGCTGCAGATTGGCCTGCTGCTGTGGCAGCTCTGGCGCTACCAGCGGCTGGCCCCCGCCTACCGGGTGCTGCGCTTCGCCATCCTGCTGCTCGCCTTGCAACTGGCCCTGCAGCTGCTCAGGATGGCCAAGCATCAGTGGTGGCCGGAGTCGGCCGCCTCCAGCCTGACCGACCCCCTGCTCGGCCCGGTGATCTTGCTCAGCCTGCTCTTTACCATTGCCCGCAGCTTCATCCTGCTGAGCCTGGTGCACACCCGCCAGCAGCAGGCCATGCTCGCCACCCAGCGCGAGCTGGAGCGGCGCGCCAACCAGGATGCCCTGACCGGACTGGACAGCCGCCACCATTTCGAACAGCAGCTGGCGGCGCGGGCCTGCCGCAGCGCTCGCCCCTGGCAGCTGCTGCTGATCGATCTGGACAACTTCAAGCAGATCAACGACAACCACGGCCATCCCGCCGGCGATGCCATGCTGCGGGCGGTGGGCCGGGTGATCCGGGAGAGCCTGCCGCCGGCGGCACTGGCCGGGCGCCTCGGTGGCGACGAGCTGGCGCTGCTGGTGATGGAGACGCCGCAGACGCTGCCTGGCTACTGCCACGCCCTGCAGCAGGGGGTCACCGAGGCCACCCGCCCGCTGGCGGGCGGCCCCATCGGCCTCAGCATGGGGCTGACCTCGCTGCAGACGGGAGAGAGCTTCGAGCAGGCCTATCTGCGGGCGGATCAGGCGCTCTATGCCGCCAAGCAGAGCGGGCGCATGCGCGCCTGCATCCGCGAGGCCCACCACAGCGAGCCACGCCTGCTGCAAGCGGCAGAGCTGCACCCGTGACAGCCGTCATCGAGTGTCGGGCCGCGCAACCTGCCGATGCCCCCGCCTACCGCCGCTACGTGGCCGAGTGTGGCGCCGCCGGCCTGCCCCTCTATCAGGTGGCGCAATTCGACCCGGATCAGTGGCTGCAGGACCTGCTCGCCCACGCCGCTGGCGAGCGCCTGCCGCCGGACTACCCGCCCACCACCACCTACTTTGCCCTCGAGGGGGAAGAGATCCTCGCCACCTTGCGCCTGCGCCACGGCGACAACCCGGCGACCCGCCAGTGGCTCGGCCACATCGGATACGAGACCCGCCCCTCACGCCGCGGTGAAGGGGTGGCCCGCACCCTGCTCGGCTGGCTGCAACGCCATGTCCTGAGCGAACCCGTGATCATCAGCTGTGACGAGGCAAATCCCGCCTCCCTCAAGGTCATTGCCGCCGCCGGCGGGCAATGGCTGGATCGCCGCTACCATGCTGGCGATCGCTGCTGGGTGAACTTTTACCAGATCCAGCCCCACCCCGCCCGCCAGCAAGGCGCCGTTGACTCGCAGCCATAAAAAAAGCGCCCGCAGGCGCTCAGTTGTCTCTTGGTTGCAAGGGCCTGGGCGTCAGTAGCCCTCCTCCTGCTCCGCCTTCAACCGCGCCTGGCGGGCCAGGGCCTCCTCCTCGGCGCTCTCGATTTCGTGCAGTACGGCGTCAAGATCCACCCGCTCGTTGCTCTCTTCGAACAACCCGGTCAGTTCGCTGTCGGGGGTGAGCTTGCCATCTTCATAGAGGGCCCACATCTCCCTGGCGTAACGGGTCTTGAGCAGCTCGGGGGCATACATGCCGTAGTAGTTGCGCATGTTGTCGACGTCCCGCTCCAGCATGGCCTTCGCCTGGTTGTTGGCGGCGGCATCCACCACCTGGGGCAGATCGATGATGACGGGCCCCTCTTCATCCACCAGCACGTTGAACTCCGACAGGTCGCCGTGAATGAGGCCGGCGCAAAGCATGCGCACCACGTAGCGGATCACCCTGGCGTGGTCGGCCAGCGCCTGTTCGCGGCTGAGGGCCACGTCGTTGAGGCGGGGCGCCACGTTGCCATCGGCATCGGTCACCAGCTCCATCAAGAGCACGCCGTCGAGGCAGACATAGGGCCGCGGCACCCGCACGCCGGCGGCGGCCAGCTTGAACAGGGCATCCACCTCGGTGTTCTGCCACACCTCTTCGTGCTGCTTGCGGCCGTACTTGGAGCCCTTCTCCATGGCGCGGGCATCGCGGCTGCTACGCACCCGGCGCCCTTCCTGATAGACCACCGCCTGCTTGAAGCTGCGCTTGGCGGCCTCCTTGTACACCTTGGCGCAGCGGATCTCGTCGCCGCAGCGCACCACGTAAACATCGGCCTCTTTACCGCTCATCAGCCGGCTGATCACCTCGTCAACCAGGCCGTCGTCAACCAGAGGTTGGATTCGATTTGGAGTTTTCATGCCCGCCCTTTCACCCTGTGTGCGCCCCCGAAGATAGCCTCTTCCGGTGCGCTTGCCTATTCCAGATTGTGCCGTGCCACCGGCGCCCGGGCGCCGGTCCTTCCATTGCGTCAGTTTTCGGGGGGCAGGTCGCCGCGGATCCGCTTAATGCCCTCTTCGTAGAAGCCCTCGTGCCCCTGGGGATGCTCCATGGTCTCGAAGATCTTGAGGAACCACATGTACTGCTCCGGATGCTGGCGCAGCTGCTGCTCCACCATGTCGTTCATGGCGCGAACGTCGGCCTCCAGATCGGTGCCGGGATAGGGATCGAAGGGGGCCTCGATCTCCAGCCGGTAGCAGCCCTCCTCCTCGTCATAGCAGGCGAGGATGGGCACCGCCTTGGCGCCGGTCAGCTTGACCAGCTTGGGCAGGGCCGGCAGGGTCGCCTTGGGGTGGCCGAAGAAGGGCACGAAAATGCTGGCCTCGCGGCCGTGATCCTGATCCGGCAGGTAGAAGAAGCTGGCGCCGCCGCGGATCGCCTTGATGGCCGGCTTGATGCCGGCACTGCGCTCATACACCTTGCCCCCCTTGGCCCGCTCGCGGTTGATGTACCAGTCGAAGACCTGATCCTTGGCGCTCTTCATCATGGTGCACATGGACATGCCCCGGATGGCGAAGTAGCGGCCTATCATGTCCACCGCCCAGGTGTGAGGCACAACCAGGATCACCGGCCTGCCGGCGGCCTGCTCTGCTTCTATGTGCTCCCAGCCGCGCACCTTGATGCGGCTGGCCAGGTGATCGGCGCTGCGCAGGGTCAGCTCGGCAAAGCCCATGAAGGTCTTGAGCCCCACCCGGATCGATTTGAGCAACAGGGCCTGACGGCCCGCCTCGTCAAGCTCGGGAAAGCAGATCTTGAGGTTGGTGTCAGCGATATAGGCCTGCTTCCTGGACAGACGCAGCAGAGGGGGAGCCAGCCGGTCGGCCAGCCGGTCACGCAGGCCATGGGGCAGCATCCCCAGCAGGCAGAGCAGGCCGAGCGCCAGCCAGCTGCCCCACCAGCGCGGATGGAGCAGACGGGGATGAAATGAGGTGTCGAAAACCGGATCGTGTGAGGACATGGCCGCCATCAAGTCATAGAAAATAAACGGTTATTTTAATTATCCTGACAAAATTTTCCACTTTGGGCTGGCGCGGGCCCGGTTGGGGCAGGCGCCGGCTCGACGCCTCGCCCTGCCAGCCGGCAGAGGGGCAATAAAAATGGCCCCGCAGGGCCATAGTACCAACAAGGAATTGCTCATCAGGAGAGCGGCTGCAACCCGCGACGGATCCGCTGGATCCCCGCCTCGTAGCGGCCATCCAGCCCGACCTGATCCTCGCGGGTGTCGAAGATCTTGAGAAACCACATGTACTGGCCCGGATCCCGGCTGAGCTGCTGCTGCACCATGTCGTTCATCCGGCAGGTGTCGGCCATCACATCGTCGGTGGGATAGTTGTCAAAGGGGGCGTCTATCTCCAGCCGGTAGCAGTGGTGCGCCTCGTCATAGCAGGCCAGCAGCGGCACCGCCTTGGCACCGCTCACCTGCACCAGTCGCGGCAGGGCCGGCAGGGTTGCCTTGGGCTGACCGAAGAAGGGAGCGAAGATGCTCTTCTCGCGACCATGATCCTGATCCGGCAGGTAGAAGAAGCTGTTCCCCTCCTTGATGGTGCGGATCACCGCCTTGATGCCGGCGCTGCGCTCATAGACGCGGCAGCCATTGCGGGCACGAGCACGGTTCAGATGCCAGTCGAACACCGGGTTGCGCGCCCGTTTCATCATGGTGCACATGGGCACCCCGCGTCGGGTGAAGTAGTAACCGGCCGCGTCCACCGGCCAGCTATGGGGCACCACCAAGATCACCGGTCTGCCGGCCGCCTGCTCCGCCTCGATATGTTCCCAGCCAGTGACCCGCATCCGCTTCATCAGATAGGCGGGGCTGCGCACCGAGAATTCGCCAAAGCCGAGCAGGCTCTTGAGGCCGACCCGGATCGAGGTCATCAGGATGGCATCGCGCTCGGCCTCGCTCTTTTGCGGGAAACAGAGGGCCAGGTTGGTTCTGGCGATGTAGACCTGCTTTTTCGAGATGCGAAACACCAGCGGCGCCAGGGCGGCGGCCAGCCGATCGCGCAGTCTCACCGGCACGAAGGCCAGCAGCATCAGGACGCCAAGCGCCAGCCAGCTGAACCAGTAACGCGGATGCAGGAATCGGGTCTCGAAACGAGAGTCAAACACGGGATCATGGGAAGACATGGATGGGGTCAAGCATGGGAAAGGGAGCTGCATTGTATTCATCCTGACAGGTAATACCAGTTAAATTCATCATGGCTTTGGCGAAGGTGCCACCCCGGTCGGGGCACGCGAAGCGGGCCGGTTTGCGCAGGCAAGACCATAAAAAAAGCGCCCCACCCGAGGTGGAGCGCCTTGTCGTCATCTGTTCGGTGGCGTCCGTCTTGCGCGGACCTGCTCACCGGACCCCTTATCCCGGCACTCTTGCGGCCATTTCCTAGCGACGAACCATGCCGGATGCCAGCTCGTCGCTGCCCAGCGGCAGGAAGAACATCAGGTAGCGCAGGGCCACGTAACCGACTATCAGGGTGGCGGCGCCCAGTTCGAAATGGGCCAGCAGCCGGATCTGCTCGACGTACTCGGCCGCCTGGGGCCACTGTTCGACCAGATGGCTCACCTTGAACAGGGCGGTGGCACCGATCACCAGCGGGAAGGTGAAGGCGGCGTAGCCCGGTGAGAATGGCAGACGCAGCAGCTTGATGAAGGCCAGATAGATGATGCCGGTCATCAGCACGGCGATCCCCAGCAGCACGGCTACCAGCAGCAAAGACGGTTGCTCGCTCACGGTCAGGTAGCCGGCCAGTGACAGACTGGCAGGCGCCGCCAGGATGGCAATGGTCGGTTTGGCGGCATCCGGCACTTCATGGCTGAAGATGAGGCGATAGAGCATCAGCGGCAGCATCAGGCCGTAGCAGAGCATGCCGAACCAGAGCAGGCCGTTGGCCAGCGCGGCATACTGGCCGCCCGGAAAAGCGACGTCAGCGACTATGATCCCCACCGGCGGCACGAACCAGCTCGGCACCATGTGGTGAATCTCAAACTGTTTGGCCCGATGCCAGACGAAGGTGGCCAGGAACCCCAGGTGCAGCAGCACTGCAAACAGCCAGAGCCCCTCCCCCAGACCGGCGTTGAGCATGCCGATCGCCTTGGAGACCACCATGGTGCCCATGGCATAGGTGGGCACCACGCTGCCGACCACGGGGTGAGCCAGATCCTGCCACAGCAGGCGCGGGTGCAGCAGAAACTTGAAGGTCAGGATCACCAGCAGCACGGCGGCAACGGCGGCGCCCAGCAACTGCAGGCGGCCATCGAAGTGACCGGCATTTTCCCAGCACCAACCGAGACTGGCGATCCCGAGCGCCAGTCCTGCCATGGGGGTCGGAGCAGCGGCCAAGGATTGACGGGTTCTTGCGATCATGTCTGAAACCTCATATGAGAGACGATGGGCATAGGATAATGAGCGGCCATCGTTTACGATATCTAAATGAATTAAATCAATCGTTCAGGATTTCCAAACATGAAGCTGACCCTGCAACAACTCAAGGTCTTTGCCACCATCGCCCGTTACGGCAATCTGGGGCTGGCCGCCAATGAACTGTGTCTGAGCAAGGGCGCCGTCTCCCAGTCGTTGCAGGAGCTGGAGCGTCAGCTCGCCACTCCGCTGTTCGATCGCATTCACCCCAGGCTGCAGCTCAACAACGAGGGGCGCCTGCTGCAACCGGCGGCCGAAGAGCTGCTGACCAGGATGCAGGACATCGAGACCCTGTTCAGCCCGGATGCCGAACCGAGCGGCCAGCTGCGTCTGGGCGCCAGCCAGACCATAGGCAACTACCTGCTGCCGGCCCTGCTCGCCACCAGCAAGCAGGAGCTGG
Organism: Aeromonas dhakensis; assembly: GCF_002285935.1. NCBI lineage: Bacteria > Pseudomonadati > Pseudomonadota > Gammaproteobacteria > Aeromonadales > Aeromonadaceae > Aeromonas > Aeromonas dhakensis. The sequence continues at coordinate 3,056,443 of NZ_CP023141.1, read as the reverse complement.
GACAGCCGCCCAGGGTCACCATCACCAACACCCACCAGCTCTGCCACCTGCTGGCCAACTTCGAGCTGGATCTGGCGCTGATCGAGGGGGAGAACCACCACCCGGATCTGGTCAGCGAGCCCTGGCTCCACGACGAGATGCTGATCGTGGCCCAGCCCGCTCACCCCCTCGCCGGCCGCCATCACCTCTCCCTCGCCCAGCTGAGCGACGAAACCTGGGTGCTGCGCGAGCCCCAGTCCGGCAGCCGCGAGCAGTTCGAGCAGCAGATCCAGCCCGAGCTGCCGCGCTGGCAGGCGGGGCTCGAGCTCAACACCCTGGAGGCGGTGATGCTGGCGGTCGAGAAGGGGCTCGGCATCTCCTTCATCTCCCACCTGGCGGTGTCGGATCGGCTGCAGGCGGGTCGTCTGGTGGCCCTGCCCCTCGCCCGTCGCTTCCCCCGTCAGCTCTCCCTCATCTGGCACCGGCAGAAGTATCACTCCGCCGCCCTGCGCCGCTTTCTGCAATTTTGCCGCGCCCAGGAGGATGTGTTGCCCAGCCAGATCCGCAGCACCTGAGTCAATGGGATGATCGAGCAGCATATTGCCCGGCATGGCACTTGCCACCGGGTATCGGCAGCAATGGAAGAGGGAGAGCCCTGGCTCTCCCTCTTGGTCATTCTGCCTTGTGACTCAGCATTCAGCAGGCAGCAATCCCCGCTCGACCCAGCCCAGCACCTGTCTGGTCAGTGCCTGCGGCACCCAGGGGGAGTCGGTCATGCCCGCCCTCACGCAGGCGGCAAAGTGATCCGCCTCGTGCTGCATGCCACCGCCCGCCACCGGCAGCGCGATGTCGTGGGGCCAGGCCGGCAAGGGGGCGCCGCCAAGCCAGACGATCTGCTGGGGATTCCACCACTTGCCCACCAGCTCCAGCGCCCAGCCGGGCCCGGACAACCAGGCCGACTTGTCGAGATCCGCGACGATGGAGGCAACCAGCTCGGCCTTGAGCGGGCCGGCGAAAGCAAAGCGGGCGGCTTCATCCACCTCGCCCTCACGGCGAGACAGCGTGACCTCGGGCTCACCCGCCGCCAGCCCCAGCTGGTGACAGAGGGCGGCATAGAGCCAGAGCGGGTAGACCCCCACATCCCAGGCGGCGCCGCCATCCAGCGCCGGATCGAACAGCTTGCCGTCCCGCGTCTGCACCGAGCCGAAGGCCGCCTTTAGCCTGTCGGGGGCCGGCAGTGCAATGAGCCACCTCAGCAATTCGCGCATGGCGGGGAAGCACATCACCTTCATCGCCTCCATCAGCAGCAGGTCCCGCTCGGCGGCGAGCCGTACCAGCCGATCCCAATCTGCGACGCGAGTCACCGCCGGCTTTTCCACCAGCACGTGCTTGCCCGCCAGCAGCATGAGTTCGATCAGGGCGGCGTGCTCCGGGTGGATCACCGCCACGTAGACCGCCTCCACCTGGGGATCCGCCGCCAGCGCCTGATAGCTGCCGTGGGCGTGGAGCAAGCCCTGCTCGTCGGCAAAGGCCTGCGCCCGCCCCTGATCACGGGCGGCGATCGCCACCACCCGGCTGCCACTGGCGTGTCCGTTCACATCCTGACAAAAACGACGGGCGATGGCCCCCGCGCCGGCAACGCCCCAGCGCAGCGGCTGCTCGCTTGTTCTCTCTTGCATCCTTGTCTCCTTATGCGCTCTGCCGGTCAATCATCACGCCTGCGCCAGGCTGCGCAACCAGCGGATCTCGTCGCCCCAGATGGACTCGTCAATGGTCTCCAGGATCAGCGGAATGCCGTCGAAGCGATGATCATTCATGATGTGATGGAACACCGCCTCCCCCAGGTTCCCCTCGCGCAGGCTGTGGTGACGATCGACCCGGCTGCCGAAGGTGCACTTGGCACCGTTGATATGCATCCCCTTCAGGTACTGGAAGCCTACCGTCCGGTCGAACTCGGCAAAGACGGCAGCACAACTCTCCGCGGTGCGCAGATCGTAGCCGGCGGCAAAGGCGTGGCAGGTGTCAAAGCAGATGCCGACCCGGCTCTTGTCTTCCACCCCGTCGATGATGGTGGCCAGGTGCTCGAACGACCAGCCGAGGTTGGTGCCCTGGCCGGCGGTGTTCTCGATCACCGCCGTCACTCCTTCGCTGCGCTCCAGCGCCCAGTTGATGGATTCGCTCACCAGCTTGAGGCTGGCCGCCTCCGGGATCTGCTTCAGGTGGCTGCCCGGATGAAAATTGAGGTAGCAAAGCCCCAGCTGTTCACAGCGCTTCATCTCATCCAGAAAGGCATCGCGGGACTTGGCGAGGCCATCGGGGTCGGGATGACCCAGATTGATGAGGTAGCTGTCGTGGGGCAGGATCTGCTCGGGGCGAAAGCCCCCCTTCTCGCAGGCCAGCTTGAAGGCGCGGATGCTGGTCTCGGAGAGCGGCGCCGCCTGCCACTGGCGCTGGTTCTTGGTAAACAGGGCGAAGGCGTTGGCCCCGATGGCCTGGGCGCGGGCGATGGTGTTTTCCACCCCGCCGGCCGCACTGACGTGGGCTCCGATAAATTTCATCACATCTCCTCTGCACTGTTGCTGGGTCTGGCCGCGCAGCAAAGGGGCGGCCAACCCGTGTGGGGCGCCATTATGCCAAGCCACCCGGCCGGCGCCAAACCGGGATTGTCGATGGCAGCCATAGAGAGACCCGCCGCAGGTGGGGATTAGCGTCAAGCCATCAATCGGCTGCGTCCATCCCTGCCAGCGTCGCCAGGCCATCGCGCGGGCCGTCGGGGCCCAGCGCTGACGCCAGGATGCCGCTCAGCCACTGGATGAAGGCCTGCACCCTAGGGGCCAGCTGACGGCGATGGGCATAGAGGGCGTGAATGGGCAGCGGGGGCGCCTGCCACTTTGGCAGGATGGCCACCAGCTCGCCGCTGGCCAGCAGTGGCTCCACCCCGACTCGCGGCTGCTGGATGATGCCAAGCCCGGCCAGCGCCGCCGCCAGATAGGATTCGCTGTCGTTCACCGTGAGCGCCCCGCTCATCGCCAGCACGGCGCGCGAGCCGTCTGCCTGCAGATACTCGAAACCGCTCTCTCTGGGCCCGCTGCTGCTGCCATAGTGCACCAGCCGATGGCCGCTCAGCTCGCTCAGGCTGCGGGGCGTCCCGTAGCGGGCCAGATAGGCGGCGCTGGCGCAGTTGATCTGGCGGTAGTGGCCGAGGGGGCGCGCCACCAGGCTGGAGGGCTCAAGCGCCCCGACCCGGATCACGCAGTCAAACCCCTCCCGCACCAGGTCGACCCGCCGGTCCGTGCTGCTCAACATCAACTGCAAGGCGGGATGCGCCGCCAGAAAGGCGGGCAGCGCCGGCATCACCAGATGGCGGGCCATCCGGCCCGGCATGTCCACCCGCAGCTGACCGCTCAGCTTCCCCTGCTGGCGAAACAGCCCGTTGAACTCCTCCATGTCCGCCAGCAGATCCTGACAACGGGCGTAACAGAGCCGGCCATCCGTGGTCAGCTGCACCCGCCGGGTGGTGCGCTGCAGCAAGCGGGTACCCATCTGCTCCTCCAGCCGGCGGATGGCCGCCGAGAGCGTCGCCTTGGGGACTCCTAACTGTTCGGCACTGCGGGTAAAGCTCTCCAGCTCCGCCACCCGCACAAACATCCTCATCGCATCCAGTTGATCCATGGCGCCATTGTCTCGCTAATCGGAACAGTGCATTCATTATCGCCTTATTTATCCAATCAACAACGGGCAATAGAGTGATCACACCGGCTCATCCCGAGCCCATGACCACAGACAGGAGTCCTCTCATGACCCATCCCATCGCACTCATCACCGGCGCCAGCCGCGGCCTTGGCAAACAGGCGGCGCTGGCCCTCGCCGCCCGCGGCATCGACCTCATCATCACCTATCGCAGTCAGGCCGATGAAGCGGCGGCCGTGGTGGCCGAGGCGACCGCCCTCGGCGTCAGGGCCCATGCCCTGCCCCTCGATGTGGCCGACAGCAGCAGCTTTGCCGCCTTCGCCAGCCAGGTGCGCGAGCAGCTGGGCGCGTGGCAGCGGGATCGGTTCGATTTTCTGGTCAACAACGCCGGCATCGGCATTCACGCCAGCATCGAGCAGACCAGCGAGCAGCAGTTCGACACCCTGTTCAACATTCACCTCAAGGGGGTCTTCTTTCTGACTCAGCAGTTGCTGCCGCTTCTGCGCGATGGCGGGCGCATCCTCAACCTGTCGAGCGGGCTGACCCGCTTCGCGCTGCCCGGTTATGCCGCCTATGCGGCCATGAAGGGAGGGGTCGAGGTGCTGACCCGCTATCTGGCCAAGGAGCTGGGGCCGCGCGGCATCGCCGTCAACGTGGTGGCGCCGGGGGCCATCGAGACCGATTTTGGCGGGGGTGTGGTGCGGGACAATCAGGCGGTCAACGACTTCATCGCCAGCCAGACGGCGCTGGGTCGGGTGGGCCAGCCGGAGGACATCGGCGGCGTCATCGCCGCCCTGCTCTCCCCCGACAGCCGCTGGATCAATGCCCAGCGCATCGAGGCCTCCGGCGGCATGTTCCTCTAAGGCGTCCGCTCACCGACGCCGAGGACTCTCTGGGCCGCCTGGGTCTGACCGCTGGCGGCCTGATGGGCCTCGGGCAGGTGCGCCGCCAGGGTAGCCACGGCGTCGACATCGACCCGCCCCTGGCTCGCCAGCTGTTGCAAGAATGCGAGCGCCGCGTCGGCGCTCAGCCCCGCCCGGTAGGGTCTGTGCTGCACCATGGCCTGGAAGATGTCGGCCACCCGCAAGATCCTCGCCTCCAGCGGCATCGCCTCGGCGGTCAGGTGGAAGGGGTAGCCGCAGCCATTGGGCTCCTCGTGGTGATAGGAGGCCCACAGGGCAATCTCCTCGAAGCCGTCGATGTGGCGCAAAATCTGATAGGTTTCAAAGCTGTGGGTGTTGATGATGGCCCGCTCCCGCTCATCGAGTTTTCCCGCCTTGTCGAGGATCTCGTCGGGTACCCGCAGCTTGCCGAGATCGTGCAGCAGCCCGGCGATCTCCAGCTGCTCGCAGCGTCCCTCCTCAATCCCCATCCATTGGGCCAGCCGCCGCGCCAGCCTGGCCACCCCGAGGGAGTGGGCCACGGTGAAGGGGCTCTTGGCATCGACGATGGCCGAAAAGATGCGCGCCAGCTGCTTAAGCTCGCCGTTGCTGGTGAGGCAGGGCTCCCGCTCGCTCAGCATGCCGCGCATGTAGTCGGTGATGGCGCGCCCCTCCAGCTGCAGCCAGAACGCCTCCGGCAGGGAGGCCCGCAAAAAGGCCGCCACCAGCTCGGGGTCGAAGAACTCGCCGGCGCACGCCTCGATCCGCTGCCGGATCTCCTGGGTGTGCATCAGCAGGGAGCCGTCCCCATAATGCGGGGCCGCCAGGGCATCGACCCGGTCCACCAGAAAGATGAGGTTGGCCTGGCGCCGCACCGTGGCCGTCACCCCCTGCTGCCGAACAAGTTGATGCCAGTGGGTGTGGTGATAGCGGATGGGCTCCGCCAGCGGGGCCAGCGGCGGGAAATCCTTGAGCAGATCGTAACCGACCTCGCAATGACGCTGGGAAGACTCCCAGTCGAACTCGCTGACCAGATGGCTGTGGATGAAGGTGGAGGAGACGCCGATGTCGTGCAGCACCCCCAGCTCGAACAGGCAGGCCTGCTCGCTCTCACCGGCCCCCAGTGCCTTGCCACACTCGGCGGCCATGATGCCGACCCGCTTGCCGTGTGCCACATCGCCGATGCCGACCAAATCCAGCGACGCCGACAGGGCGTATACCAGCTGGCGCAGATCAACCTGCTGGGCAACCAGCCCGCCGCAGCGGGGATGAGAGCTGTTGTGGTGCATGATGCGCTTCCACCTCTGCCAAGGTGATAGATCCCTCTTCGGGGCCGCGTAAACATATTGAATCTAAACCAGATTGCCCCTCCCGCCGGTTTGCAGCCGCCATCCGCACACGCTAATTGATAAGAAGATGAGTTGGATCAATCCGGCAAGTGCCATGCCTGGATGCGGCGTGGGTCGGCCCGGCAGACGGACAAAAAAAACGGGCCCCGCCAGTTGGCGGGGCCATCGAGGGGATGGATTTGGTTACAGTGTCTTGCCGCCCGAGCTTATCACCGTCTGGTACCAGTAGAAGCTGTCCTTCTTGAGCCGGCGCAGGGAGCCCCCCTGCTCGTCCCGCTCAACATAGACGAAGCCGTAGCGCTTCTGGTAGCCGTTGAGCCAGCTCAGGATGTCGGTGAACGACCAGGCGCAATAGCCCAGCAGCTCCACCCCGTCCTGCAGCGCCTCCTGGCACGCCTTGACGTGGCTGCGCAGATAGTCGATGCGGTAGTCGTCGTGCACCCGATCTCCCTCTACCAGCTTGTCGAACTCGCCGAGGCCGTTCTCGGTGATCATCAGCGGCAGGCCGTAACGGGAGGAGAGCCGGCGCAGGGCGATGCGCATCCCGGTCGGATCGATGGCCCAGTCCCAGTTGCTGGTCTCCAGGTGCGGGTTGGGGGCCGTCTTGTAGAGGCCGGGAATGCCGCTTGGCGGCGTAGTGCCCTTCTTGCCCGTGGTGTTGATGCGCTGCATCGTCTGGCCGCCGAGCGGGTTGTCGGTATAGGTCAGGGTGTAGTAGTAGTTGACGCCTATGTAGTCGGGGGTTCCTTCCCGCAACAGCTCGAGATCGCCCGGCAGGATCTCCGGCGCCTCGCCGGTTTCCCGCAAATAGGCGAGCGCCGCCTGGGGGTAGCGGCCGAAGCAGTAGGCATCCAGCCACCAGAGGTTGGTGAACTCCTCGGCATTCTCGTAAGCCAGCATGTCTTTGGGATCGCACGAGGCCGGATAGGCGGGAGAATACGCAAAGCTTGGGCCGATCAGTCCCCCCGGCACGTGCTGGCGAAACGCCTTGATGACCCGGGCGTTGGCCAGAAACGCGATGTGGTTGGCGGCAAAGAAGCGCTTGCGATCCTGCACCGCGGGCGGATGGGTGCCGAGCTGATAGGCGTTGGTCAGGTTGTAGTTCTGCTCGTTGAGCGACACCCAGTACTTCACCTTGCCGGCAAAACGCTGGTAGAGGGTCACGCAGTAGCGCTCGAAATCGGCGATGATGCGTCTGTCTTCCCAGCCGCCGTATTCATCCTGCAGCGCCTGGGGCAGGTCCCAGTGATAGAGGGTGAGCACCGGCTCAATCTGGTGGGCCAGCAGGGTATCGATGAGTTTTTCATAGAAGGCGAGCCCCGCCTCGTTCACCTCGCCACGGCCAGTCGGGTAGATGCGCGGCCAGCTCACCGAGAAGCGATAGGCCTTGAGCCCCATCTCGGCCATCAGCGCCACGTCCTCCTCCATGCGGTGGTAGTGATCCACCGCCACGTCGCCGTTGCTCCCCTCAAAGGTCTTGCCCGGCAGCTTGGTGAACAGATCCCACACCGAGGGCCCCTTGCCATCGGCGTCCCAGCCCCCTTCCACCTGATAGGCGGCGGAGGCGGCGCCCCACAGAAAATCTTGCGGGAAGTCGTTGAACTTGTGGTGATGCATCTGGGGTTGCTCCTTCTGCGGCGGTGGCACCTGCCACCTTTATCGCGCCGACTGGCGGCGCCCAATGGAATTGGCATTAGCATCGAACAGTTCTAAAATTCCGTCCAATGACAAATTTAACCATTCAACATTCCTAACAGGAATCACAGGAGCCGACATGGAGTTGCGGGATCTGAAGGCCTTCGTCACCCTGGGGGAGGTATTGCACTTCGGTCAGGCGGCGGTGCGCCAGCACGTCACCCAGTCGGCGCTGAGCAAGCAGATCCGGCGGCTGGAAGAGGAGCTGGGCGGCGAGCTGTTCGAGCGCAATGCAAGCAGCACCCGTCTCACCGTGCTGGGGCGCGCCCTCTATGAGGATGCCCGCGCCCTGGTGGCGGCCAGCGAGCAGCTAGCACGCAGCGCCCGCGACGTGCTGGCCGGCAACAGCGGCACCCTGCGCATCGGCTTCGGCGTTGCCACCAAGCTGCTGGTGCCCGCCGCCATCGCGCAATTTCGGGCCGAACGCCCCCAGGTGACCATAGAGCTCAACGATCTCTCCACCCACCATCAGTTGCTGGCACTGAGCGAGGGCAAGCTGGATCTCGGCTTCTGCCGCCTGCCCGCCCCCAAGGGGTGGCCGTGTCTGCCGGTGGTGCGGGCCCATTTTGTCGCCGTGCTGCCCGCCAGTTACGCCGGCGTGAGCAAGCTGGCTGATCTGGTGGACAAACCGCTGGCGATCCTGCGCCGGGACAAGGCCCCCTCGTTCTACGATCACCTGATGCACTACCTGGCCCAGAGCGGGCTGCGTTTTCGCGACATCCAGTACGTCAACGACTTCGCCGCCGGCGTTGCCACCGCCGCCGCCGATATCGCCTGGACCCTGGTCCCCTCCTCCACCACCATAGAGCACCCGGACGTGCTGACCCTGCCGCTGACCGAGGGGGAAGCCTGCTGGACCATAGGCCTTATTCGCCCGCCCCACAGTAAGGGGCCGCTGATCGACGCCTTCTGGCAGACAGTCGCCAGCATGAGCGAGCCGGACCTGCCATAAGGTCAAGGCCCGGGCAAGGCCGCGATGCGAAGGATCGAGTGACGCGCCGCTACAGCGCCGGGCCAGGGCGCTTCGCGGCGCACTCAGGCTCGGCCCGCTCAAGCAGTCGTGCCAGCCCCTCCACCATCTCTCTGCCCGTCTCGCTCGCCTTGTAATGCGCCGCCGCATGCAGCCTGGCATTGTCCCCTATGGCCATGGCCACAGCGGGGGCCTCCTGCAGCGCCGCCAGCACGCGCGCCAGTTCATCGGCGCTGTCCGGCTGATATTTGCGGCAGTTAACCCCGTCGGTCAGGTGGCGATCCCACCAGGCCCCATCTGTCGGAATGACCACGCACAGGCCGGCGGCCATGGCCTCCAGGATGGAGAGGCCGAAGGGCTCCTGATGGCTGGTGGAGACGAAGATGCCGCAGCCGGCCCTGATCTCGTCAAGGTTGCCGGGGTTTTCATGCCAGCGGGTATCGGGCAGATCTGGCTGGGGTTCACTGCAAGGTTGCAGTATGTTTCGCGGTTGCAGATAGCAGACAGTCAGCGGCGCACGGGGCTCGGCAAACTGCTGATGCGCCGCCAGCATGGTCTCCAGCCCTTTCCACTTGAGCAAGGAGGCGGCCCACAAGATGCCGGTTCCGCCGGTCGTGGCCGTGGGCCAGCTCGCCTCGCACAGTCCGTTGATGAAGGGCTGCCAGCGGGGCGGAAAGTCACGCTCGCCAAGGCGGGCGATCAGGGCCGAGAGCGAGGAGCGGGCGGCCTCCAGATAGAAGACCTGGCTGGCGCGCCACAGGGCCCTTGCCGACATGCCGGAGCAGCCCACCGGGCCGTGAATAAGCTGCACCACCGGGATCCCCGCGATCCGGGCAGCCCAGTAGCAGCAGAGATCCACCCCGGGGCCGGAGGCCGCCAGCAGGCCGCGCACCTCCCCCAGCCGCCATATCAGCCAGAGGATCATCAGGCTCTGCCACCCCTGCTTGAGCAGATACCCCAGGCCCGACTCGCGCCCCCGCAGCAAGGCGGGCACCCAGAGCGAATGGTGACGACATCCGGGCCAGGAGTCCAAGTCCGGCGTCAGGACATGCAGCGCCAGGGCCGGCAGGCGGTCGGCCAGCCCCGCCAGGATCACCTCGGTGGCCACCTTGGAGCCGCCGCGAAAAGAGATGGGATCCACCACCAGCAGCGTCTCCCCCTGCCCGGCCTTGCCAGCAGTCGACTCATGGTGCGGCTTCATGATGGTGCTCCTTCATCCGACCCGATCGCCGCCCTGCGCCCGCCAAGCAGCCCCCCTTCCCCCGCAAGACCCACCCTGGCCAGCAGCCGCTGGCCGAGCCAGCGCACCATGCGCCCGTAGGGGGGGAGATCGGGATTGTCCCAGCGCCCCGAGAGGGCCGCCGACCAGAGCTCGCTCACCTTCTCCACATAGCGTTTGACCGTGAACAGCTGGCTGGCGCGCAATTGCCCCGCCCGCCCCAGCCGATAGCGCAATCCGGCATCGCCCAGCCGCTGCCAGTGGGCAGCCATCTGGCGCCAATCACCGGGATCGGCCAGAAGGCCCGTAACCGTGTGTTCCACCACCTCGGGGATCCCCCCCACCCGATAGGCACTGACCGGCAGCCCCAGGGTGCCGGCCTCGGCCAGGGTCAGGCCGAACACCTCCTCGCGGGCACCGGAGACCAGCAGATCCACCCCGCCGCGCAGGATGGCGGCGCTGTCAGGCCGCTCGCCGAGAAAGTGCACCCGCTCGGCCACTCCCAGTTCAGCGGCCAATGCCGTGAGCGCGGCCAGTTCGGGGCCGCTGCCGACAACCAGCAGCTGCGCCTTGCCCCCCTGAGCGCAGAGCTCTGCCAGGGAGCGGATCAGCAGGTCCACCCCCTTGCGCTTGATCAGCGACCCTATGGTGGCCAGGATCAGCTCTCCCTCAGGCAGCCCGGGCAGGCTGCTGACGGGCCAAGGCGCGTCACGGTTGAGCCGCACCCCATCCACCCCGTTGGCGATGTGAACCAGCCGTCTGTGCTCGCAGCCATCTTCCCGCCAGGGGGCCAGCACCGGCTGGCTCACCCCGATCAGCACGTTGGCCTGATGCACCCGGAGGGTAAACCTGTCTCTGGGCTGATAACGGGCGTGCAGATGGCACACCAGGGGCACCTTCATCTTGCGGCACACCCCGGCCAGCCACTGGCAGGGGGCGGCGCTGTTGGCGTGCACCAGAGTGATGCCATGCTCGCTTATCAGCGCCTGCGCCCGCTGGCACAGGGCCCGATGGGCGGCCAGATCGAAGCGGGGAGCCTGCCAGCCCAGCAGCAGGGCAAAGGGCTCGACCACCGCCTTCACCCCGAGCAGGGCGGCCTCCTCTGCCAGCTGCTGGCTGTTGCACCAGAGCAGGGGGGCAAAGCGGCTGCGATCCAGGTGGGCCAGCAGATCCAGCAGGCAGCGCTCGCTGCCACGGATCCAGTTCTCGCCGTAATGCACCAGCAAAATGGGGGTTGCGCTCATGACTCAGCTCCCTTGTTTGGTTTATCCCGCTTCGTCTCGGCCATGGCCATTTCCGTTTCTCTGGCCTGCCGGACATATTTGATGGCTGCCACCGCCAGCGACAGCTCCAGATAGATGGGCCAGGTAAAGCCCTGGGTCAGGAAGGATCCCGAGACGACGAACCCCACCATGCTCGCCATCACCCCCTGCATGGCAGTCACTACTGCAGGAGGCATGCCATCCAGTGAGCAGCGCCAGGTCCGGTAGAGGGTGACCACCACCATGCCGATGAAGATGAACAGCCCCACGAAGCCGGTCTCCGCCAGCACCCCGAACCAGGTGGAGTGCACCGCGTGGTTGAGGCCGTCCCAGTGGGGGCTGAAGAAGAAGTAGTTGTAGTAGAAGTTGGAGAGCCCCACCCCGATGATCGGATGGGCCAGCGCCATGCCCCAGGCGGCCTGCCAGGCGTAGAGGCGGCCCATGGCCGAGGCATCCACCCCGCTCTCCGCCGCCCCGCCAGAGGCCCTGTCGCTTATCCCGGCAGCGGCGAACAGCACCAGCAGCGCCAGGGTGCCGCACAGGATCAGCACGGTTTTCGACTGCACCCGCTGCCAGGCAAAAATGCCGCTCACCGCGCAGATCCCGAGCAGGCCGCCGCGGCTCTGAGTGGCGATGATGGCGGCAGCCACCAGCACGAACCCCACCGCCCCCAGGATGCGCCCGGCCAGGCCGTTCTGGTTGAGCAGCAGGCTCAAGGAGAAGCCGGCGGGAAACAGCAGCACCAGCGCCAGATCGTTGGGATCCCCCAGCACCGAGCCAAGCTCGCGCCCTATGGTGACCCGGGTCCCCTCCACCAGCCCGATGCCGCTGCTCTTGTTGTAGAGCGCCACCAGCGCCACCATGCAGCCAGCCACCACGAAGGCCCGCACCGCCAGGGCGAAGTCCTCCGGCCTGCGTACCAGCCAGGCGGTGGCCAGCGTCATCAGGTAGATCTTGCTGTAGCTGCCGGTCCAGGTGGCGATCGCCTCCCCCCGGTTGCTGGCAAACAGCACCCCGATGGAGACGACGATGAAAAAGGCGGTCAACCAGCTGAGGGGCTGGCTCCAGTAGGGCCTGATGCGACCGGTCAGCAGGGTGTGCCAAACCAGGGCACCAATCGCCGCCAGCGAGAAGAGCAGCGGGATCTTGAGGGGATAGAGCTGGGGAAACACCTCGTGCAGCCGGAAAAACGAGAAGGTAACGAACCCCAGCACCATCAGAAACGGCCAGCGCAGGGCAAACCAGATGGCGGGAATGGCCAGCCCCAGCACCGGCAGCAGCAGCGGGTGCGGCAGCCGCCACCAGAGCCCGGCCACCAGCAGGGTGGCGGTCAGCCCCCAGAGGGCGTGGCTCAGGCGGCCCATTGCTCTGCCCACCACTGACCGAGCCACATCATGGCAAGGGAGCCGGCACCGCTCGCCCACAGCGCCGAGAGGCGATATGGCAAGGGCAGCAACCGCTGGCTCACCAGATAGAAAGCGAGCGCGCGCACCAGGTAGACCAGCAGCAGGGTCCAGATCACCCCGGCCACCCCGAAATGCGGAATGGCGAGCAAAAAGCCAAGGACGCCGAGCAAACTGCATCCCAGATTGATAACCATCTGGGCCTTGCTCTCTTCGCCGCTGAAGCAGCCGACGTTGAGCAGGTCAGAGACGTTGCGCACCGCCATCCCCAGCACCAGCAGCGGGATATAGGCGATGGCTCCGTGGTAACTCTCCGGGGTGAGCCAGCGAATAAGCAGGGGGGCGGTGAGCCCCACCACCCCGGCGGTGGCAAATCCCAGCACGGAGCCCAGCACGCTGTAGTGGGCGTTCAGACGCAGGCCGTCCGGCTCCTTGAGCAGCATGAAGCGGCGCGGATACCACCAGAGGGCGAAGGGCTGCAGCAAGAGCCCCACCGCCAGCGCCAGCTTGCCCGCCACCGCGTAGTAGGCCAGCAGGGCCTCGCCGACGTGCTCGGCCAGCAGCCAGCGATCCAGCCCGCTCAGGGCAAAGCCCGCCAGCCCGCTCACCACCAGCGGCAGGCCGTAGCGCAGCAGGGGGCGATAGTGTTGCCAGTCAAAGCGGATGCCACCATCGCGCCACTGCCAGAGGCTCAGCAGCAGCGCCAGCGCGACACAGGTGAGGGTGCCAGAGGCGAGTACCCCGCTCACACCCCAGCCAAGCCAGAGCCACCAGGCGGTCAGCAGGGACTGGATCACCGCCTTGCCGGCGGTGGCCACGAAGAAGAGGCGGGCCTGATTGCGCATCCGCAGCCAGGCCAGCGGCACCCCGATCACCCCCTCAAACGGCAGGGCGCTGAGCACCCAGCGCACATCGGCAAGGCGGGTTTCGGTTGGCAGCAGTTGCTGCACCAGGGGCGCCAGCCACCAGAGCAGTACCAGGCTGGCCAGGGCGATGATCCAGACCAGGCCAAACACCCGCGCCACCACCTGCTTGCGCTCGCCCTCATCTGCCGCCATCCCGGCGAAGCGGTAGAGGGCGTCCACCAGCCCGAACCCCAGGATGAGGGAGCCCAGGTTGATGATGGTCAAGAGCACTTCCAGCTGGCCATACTCCCGGGGCGCCAGCAGGTGGGTCAGCACCGGCAGCATCAGTAGGGAGATCCCCTTCATCAACAAGAGGCCGGCGGCGTAATAGAGCATGGCTATCTGGTTTACTCCGAGTCTCATAGGGCCTCCCAGCCACCAGGCAACGGATCTTGGGTCATCTGTGGTCAGCCAATGCAAGGGGCACGCCAGCCGGTGCAATTCCCCGTGCAGCCCTGCATGTCGCGCTCTCGACCTTCACAGCAACGCACATCAGGCCCAAAATGAATCTGATTTTTGCGTTTTGCAGCCCGGCCGGCGCAATTTGCACAGCGCCTTGCCATCCAACCCCCTGGCAGGCGGCCGGCGTGAGCCGGCAGCATGCTGAGCGTCAGTTGGCCCGATCCCTGCTAGATCCCGGCTAGTTGCCGACAGTGACAGGTCGGCCATGACGGCAACAGAGCCAAGGGAGAGCACACCATGAACAGCATCAGCCTGTACCGGATGAAAACCTGGGCCAAGCAGGGAGAGACGCCGCTGGCCCGCCTGCTGTGGCGCCTCGCCAAGGGGGCCCGCTGCTGGAGCTTCCCGCTCATCCCGCCCCTGCACGGCCTGCTCTATCGCCTCTATCGGCAGGCAAGCCAGACACTCGCCACCCTGACCCGCACCCTCTGGTGGACGCCGCTGTTCCAGTCCCGCCTGCGCACCCCCGCCCCCCGCCTCTACCTTTACGGCGGCATCCCCTTTATCAGCGGGCCCGTATCGATCGACATCGGGGCGGATTGTCGCCTCAGCGCCGCCATGACCATCAGCGGCCGCCCCTCGAGCAAGGAGCCCGCTCTCAGGATTGGCAACAATGTCGGCATCGGCTGGCAGACCACCATAGCAGTGGGCAGCCAGGTGGTGCTCGGCGACAACGTGCGCATCGCCGGGCGCGCCTTTCTCGCGGGCTACCCGGGCCACCCGCTGGATGCCCAGGAGCGGGCCCGGGGACTGCCGGATCGGGACGAGCAGGTCGGCGATATCGTGCTCGAAAACGATGTCTGGCTCGGCACCGGCGCCATGGTGATGGCAGGGGTCACTATAGGGGCCGGTACCGTGGTCGCCGCCGGCAGTATCGTGACCCACAGCCTGCCCGCCGGGGTGCTGGCCGCGGGGGTGCCTGCCCGGGTGCTGCGCCCCCTCGATGCACAAGATTGCCGCGACGCGCTGGCAGAGAGTGCCGCCAGCCGCCTGAGTGAGGAGAAACAGCCATGAAACCGTCGAGCGCACAGCCCCAGCTGGTGGTGTTGGGGGAGGATTGGGGTCAGCACCCCTCCAGCACCCAGCATCTCATCAAGCGCCTGCTGCCGGACTATCGAGTGCTCTGGGTCAACTCCATCGGCCTGCGCCGCCCCCGCCTCAACGTGCGCGACCTCGGCCGGCTCGGCCGCAAGCTGGGGGCCGTGCTGCGCCGCCCGGCCAAGGGCGAGGCGCAGGCAGCCACCATCCAGAGCGGGCCGACGCCCCAGGTGATGCCGCCGCTGGCGCTGCCTCTGCCCGGCAGCCCGCTGGCGGGGCGGATCAACGGCCACTGGCTGGCGGCCCAGATCCGCCGCCAGCTGCCCGAGCTCGACAAGCCCCTGCTCTGGATCTCCCTGCCAAGCGCCGTTGATCTGGTGGGCAAGCTCGGCGAGCGGGCGGTGATCTACTACTGCGGCGACGACTTCTCGGCCCTGGCGGGGGTAGATCACGCCGCCATCGCCCGCTGCGAGGCCAGGCTGGTAGAAAAAGCGGACCTTATCCTGGCCGCCAGTCCGGCGCTGGCCAGCCGCTTTCCCCCCCACAAGACCCGGCTGCTGAGCCACGGGGTGGATCTCGGCCTCTTCATGCCCCCCCAACCCAGGCCGGCTGATCTGCCGAGCGGGCGCCCCATCGCCGGGTTTTACGGCAGCCTGAGCGACTGGATAGACGTTCCCCTGCTGGCGGAGACCGCCCGCGCCCTGCCCCACTGGGATCTGGTGCTGATAGGACCACAGCAAACCGATTTGAGCCCGCTGGCAGGATTGCCGAACGTGCACCTGCTCGGCCCCAGACCACACCACACCCTGGCCGCCTACGCCCAGCACTGGCAGGTGAGCCTGCTGCCCTTCGTCGACAATGCCCAGATCAGGGCCTGCAATCCGCTTAAACTGCGCGAGTATCTGGCGACCGGCCGGCCCGTGGTCAGCACCGATTTTCCGGCGCTGGACGGCTATCGGCAGCTGGTGCATCTGCCCCGCCCGGGCGACAGCCTGGCCCAGGCCATCCAGCGCGCCGCCCTCGACGCCCCCGCCCAGGACTGGTTTCAGCGCTACGAGTGGGAGGCGCTGACCCGGCACGAGGGAAAAGCGCAGCGCCAGCAGGCGGTGGCGCAGCAGAGCTGGGATCACAGGGCCGATGAGCTGAAAAACTGGCTGGCGGGGTTGCTCTGATGATCTGGCTGGCGGCGCGTTTGCACAAGACGCTCTGGCTGCAAGTACTCGGCCTGCTCACCCTCAGCCTGCCGGCCCTCTGCTTGATAATGGTAAGCACTGCGCTGGCGGCGAGCCGCCTTGATGGCCCCACCCCCTTGCCACTGAGCGGCGAGCAGACGCCCCAGCGGCTCACCTTCGAGCGCCTGCCTTGGGCCGTCGGGGCGGATGATGAACTGGTGATCGAGGGTCACAATCCCGCGGCCAGTCCCCAGACCCTGATCCTGCGGGTCGATGACGCCGCTTCGGTCAACTACCGCAGCCGGGTCAATCTGGAGCGGATCATCCCCCCGGGCCCTTTTACCCTGCGCTTTTCGTTAAGCGACTGGCGCACCGCCCAGCCCAGGACCCTGGCCCTCGACCAGCTCACCAAGCTCTATCTCTTTATGGCTGACGGGGCGGCGCCGCTCACCCTGACACGCTGGTACTGGTCCCCCGGGCTGACCCTGCCCGCCGGCACCATTGCCCTCGATCTGGGGGCAAGCAATGCCCCCCGCTTCACCGGTTTCGAGTCCCTGGCGCCGGGGGATCCGCGTCTGCTGGGCCACCCCAGCCCCATCTTGCGCCCCTCCGGCGATGCGCTGATCCGCGACGGGCTGCGCAACCTCGACGGCGTCAGGCTGGAGGTTCCCAAGGGGCGCTACCAGCTCACCCTCTGGCTCGACGATCCGGGCGAGTGGGAGTACCTGCCCCACCCCCTCGAGCGCAGCGTGCTGATCGATGGTGAGCCGGTCTGGGCCGAGCGGTGGCAGCCGGGCGAGTGGCTGGCCCAGCGCTACCTCGCCGGCCAGCAGCAGGAGGCGCTGCCCAATCCCGATCCCTGGCTGCTGTTTGGTGCCCGTCAGGGGGGGCCGGTCAGCCTGGTGCTCGAGCACCCGGGCGGCCCGCTCACCCTCACCCTGGGGGGCAATTCGCCGGATGCGAAATTTCTCGCCGGCCTGCTGCTGGCCCCCTATCCGGCGGCGGACAAGCAGGCTGACGCCAAGACGGACGCTCCTGCGCTGGCCGAAGCCACCCGGTTGGTGCTGGCCAAGCAGCGCCAGCTCTTTACGGAGAAGTGGGCCCTGGCCCCCTATTCGCTGCCAGAGCCCCCCGCTCGCCTCACCCTGACCCCCATCGCGCCGGGGCAGCCGACCTTGAGTGCCAGGGCCAGCCCGGCAGCCCCAGCCACTTCCGTACTGGCCGCCCAAGGCAGCCAGCTGCTGCTGGAGTTCGTCATCGAGACGCCCGAGGATGACGCCGCCCCCCTGCTGGTGATCCAGCCGCCGGCGGCCAACGGCGTTACCCTGCCGCTGACCCCCTACCACAGCCAGTGGCATCTGGTGCGCCCCCAGGCGAGCGGCACCCTGCTGCTCCCCTCGGATCAGGAGCTGGTGGAGGGGGTGGCGGGGCTCACCCTCAAGCGCCGGGTGCCAAGGCGCCTGGTGCTGCATCTTCCCATCCCGCGGGATGCGCCGGCGGGGCGCTATCAGGGCAATATCCAGCTGCTCAGCCACCAGCAGCTGGTGCAACTGCCGTTAGAGGTCGAGGTGCTGCCCCTGATCCTGCCCGCCGCCAGCAAGCCGGTCGGCATCTACCTCGACACGCCCCCCTACCTTGGCTGGTTCGGTCAGGGCCCGGAGCTGGCCAACGCCCAGCTGGCCGCCAGTCGCTGCGATCTGGAGCGGCTTGCCGGGCTTGGGATAAGCGGCGTTGCCCCCGCCCTGCCCCAGGATGAAGCCGGGATGCGTACCACCCAGGAGGAGGCCATCGGCCTTGGTTTTCACATGCCGCTGCTGGCCTACGCCTCCCTCAAGCGCTGGGGCAGCGACACCAACAGCCGGCTCGATGCCTGGCAGCAGCGCCAGGTGGCCTTTCGCGCCCAGGGGCTGCCGCCCCTGGCCTGGAGCCTGTTTGACGAGCCCGATCTCGGCGCCCTGCCCGCCATTCAAGCCATGGCCCGCGAGATGAAGCGGCGGGATCCGGCCGTGGTGCGGGCCGGTCACTTCAACCATCCCGCCCAGGCGCCCTTGCTGGCCGAGGTGGAGATAGCCCTGGTCAACGCAGGCTTTGGCGCCGACAAGGCCGATGTGGAGCGGGTGAGGGCCGCCGGGGCCGCCCCCTGGTTTTACAACCTCGGCACCCCGCGCGCCGCCGGCTTCTACCTCTGGCAGAGCGGGGCCGAGGGTTATCTGCAGTGGCACGGGCGCATGCCCACCGCCCAGCCCTACGACCCCACCGACGGGCGCGAGAGCGATTTTCTGCTGCTGGGTCCGCAGGCCTGCGAGGCTCATCGCCTCTCCTACGAACTATTGCTGCTGCAACAGGGCATCGAGGATCTGCGCTGGCTCGCCTGGCTCGAGCAGGCGGCGCGCCAACAGGTGGAGGCGGCGCTGCTGCTGCAGCGGCTGCACGATTCGGTGCCCACCCGCTGGCAGCAGGCCGAAGCACTCCCCGCCAGCCGCTGGGCCAGCTTTCGCGGCGAGATTGAACAACTGGCCAAGCGCTTGAAAACATTGCAAACTGGAGCCAATTCATCCCCCTGACTGGCCAGCTTATGCCGCATCAGAACGTCACCCACATAAAGGCTTACGGGCGCCAGCGTGCCGGGCGTCGTCCCCGCCACATCAAGCTTGCCGCAGGCTTGCTGCTCTCCTTGCTGCCCTCTTTGCTACCCTCTTTGTTACTCACTGGCTGTGCCCGCCAGACGCCCACCGAGGATCCCTTCCCCATGCTGGCGCAACTGCGCCAGCAGCAGTTGGCCGAGCAGGCCCAGCTGTCGCTGACTTATCAGGATGAAGCGGTGATGTTGGCGGCGGATCAGGAGCAGCAGTTGCACCAATTTCTCGGCCAGCGGGATCCGGCGAAGATAGCCCTTATCAGCGGCCCCGGGCCGCAGACCGACATGCTGGAGAGTGCGCGCCTTGCCAGCAGCCGCCTTGGCAAGCTGGCCAGCCTGCTCAGTGCCCGCGCCATCGAGCTCGAACCGCGCTACGACCCCATGCTGGCCCCGAACAGCCTGCTGATCCGGGTGTTGCCCGTCGACGCGGCGAGCCCCCTCAGCGAGGCTCGCCAGGCGCAATAAGGGCAAGACAGGCTGCAGGTAGCGCCACCCGATAGAGGGGGGCCGGTGCGTCGCCCCACAGCTTGTGCCAGCCCTGATGGAGGCGATAGGCCAGCAGTGGCGGCTCCGGGTGCCACTGCCCCTGAAACATCACCCCCTGCAGCTGGCCTTTGCCTGCGAGCCGTACCGACATGGCCTCCCGATCCGGGGCCACCGCTATCGCCTGCAAGACCCCGTCACAATCTGGGTGGCGCAGCCGATAGCCCACATAGGTGCCCCCCAGCAAGGGGCTGGCCCCCTGTCGCAGCCAGCCGAGATGGCGGAGCTCCTGCAGCATCTGACGCGTGCCATCCACCGGTTGGCGGTGCTGATAGCGCCACCCCATGGCGCCGGTGGAGGCCAGTGCCAGCAGCATCAGCCAGAGATAACCCCTAATCGGTGGTGACATGGCGCCCCCTTCGAAACAGCAGTGTCATTAGCAGCAACAGCACCAGCCACTGGTAGAGCTGGGCGAGCGTGCCGGTATGCAGCCAGCCGTACCAGCGCAGATCCAGGCTCATCAGCACCAGCCGCAGCTGGTTGCTGCCGATGTAGAGCAGCAAGACCAGCCCCAGCAGGGGCAGCTGACGGTGCAGCGCCCGCCCCGGGGCGAGCCAGCAGGAGGAGACCAGCCAGGCCAGCGCCACCAGATAGAGCTGGGAGAACGAGGAGCAGCCCTTGAGCACGATCAGGGCATGGCCCCCCACCCGCTCGATGCGATTGCCGCTTTGCACCGTCTCCCACCCCAGCAGTTGCAGCCACTGACCCACTCCCCAAGCATCAAGCGCCAGCACGGGGCCGGAGCAGAGGGCAAAGAGCTGCTGCCCCCACAACACGGCCAGGGTGAAGGCCACCACTATGTGCAGCGCGGCGCGCTCGTCCCAAGGCTGCTGGCGCCGCCACAGGCTCGCGGCCAGCAGCAGGCAGGCCAGCGCCTTGCAACTGGCGCTCGGGATCAACAGCAGCAGCGAGAAGAGCAGCAGAGCGGCGCGGCCAGGTTGCCAGGCTGGCGCAACCCGCGATGCAATTTGCCACCAGATGGCAATCAGCAACACCACCAGCAGGTTGAAATGGCCCGTATTGAGCCACACCATGGCCCACTGATTGACCAGCCCCAACAGCAACCAGTTGGGCGCCCACTGCCAGGGACGGATCTCCATCGCCTCACCCCGCACTTGTTCGTTTTCATCCTGTTCGAAGACCGCAAATTTCATGCCTGCCGCTGATACCTGCAAAGTGGCACGCTTTATTCATTCTCCCCATCGGCACTGAGGACCAGGGCCAGGCCCCAAGGAGAAGGAGTGAGTTATGAGACTAAAACCGTTGGCAGGGCTGGTGGGGATGCTGCTGGTCAGCGCCCCCGCCTACGCTTTGACCGAAGTGGATACCGAGCTGCAACTGCTGATGGATGTGTCGGGCAGCGTCAGCGCATCCGAATTCAACCTGCAGTTGCAGGGCTATGTGGACGCCTTTTACAGCCAGGCGGTGCAAGACGCCATCCTGGATACCAGCGACGGCAAGCTGGGCACCATCGCCGTGCAGATGGTGATGTGGAGCGGCTCGACCCAGCAGGCGGTGATGACCGACTGGTTCTACCTCTATGACATGACCTCCATCAACGAGTTTGCCGCCACCCTGGACGCCCTGACACGCCCCTATTCGGGGATGACGGCGCCGGGCTCGGCCATGGAGTTCGGTGCCCTGCAGTTCGATACCAACGACTTTACCGCCACGCGCCAGGTGATGGATGTCTCAGGTGACGGGATCCAGAACGCAGGGCTGGATACCTCCACGGTACGGGATCAGCTGCTCGCCTCCGGCATCGATACCATCAACGGCATCACCATAGGCCAGGACTACCCCGATGGGGTGCTGCAGGATTGGTATCTGAACAATATCGCCGGCGGTGAGGATGCCTTCGTCATCAACGCCACCACCTTCGCCGATTTTGGCAGCGCCCTCGAGCTGAAACTCGCGGCCGAGATTGAGGGGGGGATCATCCCGGAAGGGGCGTTGGCGGCCCCCATCGAGGAGATCCCGCTGGCGGCCCAGCTGCTGCTCGGCATGCCCTTGCTGCTGGCCTGGCGCTATCAGCGCCGTACTCAAGGCCGCAATCAGCAGAACGCCGGATGGCAACGGATGCCTGCCATCGGCTAGTTAATCACCCGTGTGTTGCGATTAGGGAGCTGATGCTCCCTGATTTTTTGCTGGTGCTATGACCTGAACGTTCAATTTAACCGGCAGGCAGCAAGGCGAAAACAGGCGAATACGTCGGCCGAATTGAATAGGGATTAGGTGTTATTTTGCCTGTAATTCATCATTGTACAGTTGCTTAGCCAACGACCAGATTTCACCAAGTATTTCTTGTAATATTCTGTTTGTTTTATCTACGGCAAAGTCTTGCACCTCATGCCCGTTAATAGGATGAATAACGAGATCATTTAGGCTTCCCATACCACCGAAGGCTGAGAGTAAATGCTCAACGCCTTTAAAATCCCGCCTTTCTATGAGCGCAGCATCATGAGCAAGCCATGTGCTCCAATGTTTTTCTTTTACAGATTGAAGCAACTCGATAGCTTCATTCATGCATTTCAACAGTTTTACTATATCAGGATGCATAAACACCTAACGCTTGAGTTAACCCACCGTAAGTCAGTAGGACATTCGACACCTTTCTGTAATATGTTTCTTTAACTTGCCAAAACATCTCATATTGCTACTTCTTAGGTGAATCTCACCAATCCATATTTGCAGCACGATCATAAGCCTCCGTCAGATAGTCAACAAAACCTTTCATATCCTCAATTGATGCAATGGCATTACTGTAAGTAGTGTCAGAGGCATAAGTAAGGATGCTTGGTAGAGTACTTTTTATGTATATTACCTCAGGGAAAGTATTCGACTCCCAATAGAACTGCATGAATTCCTCGATAGCGTTTAATGCTTCTTCCTCTTGAAATTCAGTTCCGCTCTGCATAGAGAATCGCGAACATCCAATCTGATGGGGCATAAGCAGAGGTACGGCACCGACCCCAGAGTGGATTTGAAATGCCTCCCCATTTTTGCCAAATGCTCCATGAGCCATGTAATTTCTTATTTGCCTTTTTATCGTAACCAATCTGTCATAGTGTGGTTTTATCGAAGGGTCTTGGATATCGAGGCAAACCTTAAATTTTGTCGCCCAATCTTTGTCAGCTAGATTTGCTACATCTTCACCGGTTAATAAATGACCTTTCAAAATTCCAGCATGAATGAACACGTGCTCAGTAAAACTATAAAACGCATCAATTGCTGAGAGGGCTAGCCATTCTGACTCCTTCCTTAATTCATAGTAGGGCATATGCACACTCCAGGAATTTTCGGAGTGCTGCGTTCTTATTATTTCATCTTTTCTAGAAAGCGCATCATCTGCCTTTTTTCTGGACTCCTCAACCAAAAATGAATACCTATCATGTAACCTTAAACTGTGGTTTATAACATTTAGCTCTGATTTCTTGGCAGCTTCGCTGGCAATCCATTCAAAGTAAGGCTGGGCAATTTTTATTGCCTTTTTGATTTTTTTAACGATTTCTTGGCATTCAGATTCTTGATTCTTTTTGTCTGAAGCGAACAACCCCATTCCTAACTTTCTATGTTCCAGTAAATAGGCCGTTCCGTTGTAATCAATTGGAACAGACCAAGAGACTTTTTCGAATTGACCTAAGTTTTTGTAACCGAGAAGATCCACAAATAAGAAATACACCAAGTAATAAGGAGGCAAAGCCTTACCCGCATCCGTTCGTTCTGCGATAAATAAAAAATTCTTCTCAGCTTTCGTACCTTTTTCAACCGCAGAAAAAATTGGATCAAGAGCCTGTACAACTCTCTCCCTCAAACTATCAATTTCATCTGGAAGATTCATCATATTTTCCTTACACCTAACGCCGCATTAAGGTGTGAGCAGCGCTTGGCTATACTTGAGCGAAGCGAAACTACCAAGCGTTGCGAATCACTCTTAAATGCTTTGTTATGTGTTTTTAGCACAAAATTTCGTCATACAAAGCATAAATATCTTCACCATTTGCTTGTCGCCTAATCAAGTTTTGAACAATATCATATGTTCCATCATGCCTTGCTGCCACCTGCCATTCTCGAAGTTGAAGTATGTATTTTTCTATTGTTGGTGCTTTTACTCCAAAGGTTTCAGCCACATCCTCGATTGGCGTACCTTGCTCCACTAATTCTGCAGCAGATTGCCAACGACCGACTCGGTTGGAAGTAGATATTAAAGCCTTATTTCTGTAACGAAACTCCGCTATCTTTTCTCTGTATTGCTGATATTGTTCGGAGTAAAGATCTAAAAATTCACTGCAAGATTCGCTAGAACTCAGAGTTTCATCCGTTAATTCAAGTTTTAGTGCTTGCGCTATGGATTTTGCATAAGACTCTTGACGATGAGTTGGCGGCTTTTTATCATCAGGCACAAAACTTCTAAGCATGTCTATAATTCGCTCAGCATTGTAACTATATAACTTCAAATCATCAGATTTAGCATGTTCAGAAATTATATTGTATAGACTCGTCGGAATTTCAAAGCTGATTCTTGCCTCACCGACAACTATTTCAGCAACAGATACTTCATTACTCATACTGCTTTCAAACTCCAAATTTTAATAAAACACATAACAGTAATTAGATGGAAGGCGCTATTAATGTGTTAGTAACGCCTTCCATCTAACTCCGCCCTACCATATGTCACTACAATCAATATATCTTTATAAGATCGCCGAATTACCAACCAGCCTCTGATTTATAAGCGTATTATCAATGATCGGCAGCGGTTCCACTTGTACCACCATGATAAATCACAGTCAAGAAGCTGCCTGAGTGACATAAAAGAGGCCTCATCATGAGGCCTTATCAGAAATATTCGGGTTCAGAGTGGTGGCCTGCCTTGACGGCGGCCGGCAAATATCAACCCGGCACCTCCACCAGTGGCGGCTGGGCATGGGCCGTCTGGCCGCTGTGGGCATGCACAGGCTCACAATAGGGGATCCGGCTTAGCACCGGCGCCTT
Source organism: Aeromonas dhakensis (assembly GCF_002285935.1). Lineage (NCBI taxonomy): Bacteria > Pseudomonadati > Pseudomonadota > Gammaproteobacteria > Aeromonadales > Aeromonadaceae > Aeromonas > Aeromonas dhakensis. The sequence goes on along the minus strand of NZ_CP023141.1, from coordinate 3,032,242 downwards.
GATAAGCGCTGCCAGCTGATCGGTGCGGCGCAGGCTGGTATCCGCCAGTTCAATCAGCAGCGCCAGGCCGCAGCCGAGCCCCAGGCCCCCCACCATGCCGGCGATCAGAAACAGCCAGAGCGGGTAGTTGCTGGGTTTGCTCGGGGCGAAGGGCCTGTCGATCACCTTGATCCGCTCGCCGGGCTCGAAGCTGCCGAGCGCCCCGGTCACCTTGGCCTTTTCGTAGCGCAGCAGCAGATCCTGATAGAGGGAGCGCTTGACCTCGAGATCGCGCTCCAGCTCCGCCAGCTGGCTCTCCGTTTCGCCCTGGGAGGCCACCACCCTGTTCAGATCGTCGAGCTGGGCCTGCAGCGCGGCGGCATTCTGCTCGGCCTCGGCCAGCTGCGCCCTTGCCTGATCCCATTCGGGCCCGACCGCCACGCCGGGTTGGCTCTTCTGCTGTTCCAGCTCCTGCTGCAACTGCTCAATCTGGTAGCGCAGGCTCTGCACCTCGCTGTGCTGATCGCTGTAGCGCACCCGCAGCAGGGCCAGCTCGGTTTGCATCTGCTGCAACTTCTCCTCCAGACTGCGGGTCGTGGCCCCCTCCTGGCCGTGGGAGAGCTGCTCGACCCGGGTCTTGGCCTGCTGCAACTGAAGCAGGCTCTCGGCGTGGCGATCTTTCAGGCCGTAGAGCCGGGCGGCGTTGGCATTTTGCTGATCCGGCAGGGCGCTGGCATGCTCGCGCTTGAAATCCGCCAGCAGCTGTTCGGCCCCCTGCAGCTCGCTGCGCCGGCTGTCGAGCTGGCTTTGCAGGAAGCGCTCGGAGGACTCGGCCGACTGGCGCCCCTTGTTCAAGAGGTTGAAGAAGAAGCGGCGCGAGACGGCCTCCAGCAGGCCGGCGCTGCTCTCGGCCGAATCGGCTTTGACCTTCAGCTCGATCACCTCGTCCCCGATGAGACGGATGGAGACGGACGCCGAGAGCCAGTCCATGATGGCGTCGCGCTTGGCGGGCGGGGTGTTGTCATCCACCAGCTTGCGGTCCCGCGCCACCCCGTCCATCACGTAGCGACTGCGCAGCATGGCCTCCAGCACCGCGAAGCGATCCTTGAGGCTCTCCTGGGTGATCAGATCCTTGAGGGTCGGCGTCTGGTTGGAATCCTGCGGCACCATGAAGGTGGTGCGGCTCTCGTACACCTTGGGGCTGAGCACGCCAATCCCCACCCCCACCAGCGGCATGACCAGAGCCGGCATCAGGATGAGATAACGGCGCCGCCAGGCGGCGAAGAGGATGATGTAGAGGTTGTAGTAGAACTGGACCGGCATGGCGTCACTCCCCTCAAGGCAGGTATGGCATTCCACGAATGGAGGAGGAAATGCAAGGGTAATGCCAGCAAGCGGGCCAACATGGCAGACGTTGTGGTACAGGATTCGCATAGTCCCGCTCAGGGCCCGGGAAGGGCCGACAACTGTGAGGAGAGCGCCATGCCCACCACCACCCGGTCAGCCAGCACCGCCATCGTGCAAATCGTTCAGCACCTGCAGCCAGGGGGGCTGGAGACCATGGTGCTCAACCTCAGCCAGGCCAACGAGTGCCACCAGCCCATGCACATTGTCTCGCTGGAGGGGAGCAAGGAGGCGCTGCTCGCCGCCTGGCCCGCCCTGGGGCCGTTCGCCGGGCGGATCCACTGTCTGGACAAACCCGCCGGCTGGTCGCTTGCCACCCTCTATCGCCTCATCCGCCTGCTGCGCCAACTGCGCCCGGCGGCGGTGCACACCCACCATCTGGGCCCGCTGCTCTATGGCGGGCTGGCCGCCCGGCTGGCCCGGGTGGCGTGCCTTATCCACACCGAGCATGACGCCTGGTATCTCGACGATCCCCGCCAGCGCCAGCTGGCGGGGCTGGGGCTGCGCACCTTGCGGCCCACCCTGGTGGCAGACGCCACCCCGGTGGCGCACCAGCTGCAGGCGAGGCTCGGCGCCATCCAGGCCCAGGTGATCCCCAACGGCATCGACGAGGGGCGCTTCGTCCCCGGCCCCGCCGAGCTGGCGCGTCAGGCACTGGGCTTGCCCCTCGGGGTGAGGCTCATCGGCTGCGCCGCTCGCCTTGAGACGGTCAAGGGTCACCACCTGCTGCTGGAGGCCGTGGCGCGGCTCTCCCCCGAGGTGCATCTTGCACTGGCCGGGGTGGGCAGTTTGCAAAATGCGTTGCAGCAGCAGTGCCGACTGCTGGGGATTGCCCATCGGGTGTACTTTCTCGGTCTGGTGGAGCAGATGCCCCGCTTCTATCAGGGGCTGGACCTCTTCTGCCTGCCGTCGCTGGCGGAGGGGATGCCATTGTGCGTGCTGGAGGCCCAGGCCTGCGGCGTGCCGGTGGTGATGAGCGCGGTGGGGGCCGCCGCCGATATCGTCTGCCCGGCCAGCGGTCAGCTGCTGGAGACGCGAGATCCGGCTCTGCTGGCGCAACTTCTGGCACAGGGGTTGCTCAACTCTCGTGGCCTGCGCACCGTCACCCGGGAATTTGTCTGTGAACAGGGCAGCCTGAGCCGGATGGCTCAAGCCTATCAGGCGCTGTACGCCCGCTGAGGCGATGCCATCGACACGCGAAGAGACAGCAAAAGGAGCCTCCCATGGAATGGATCATGATCGTGTTCTGGCTGTGTGCAGCCCTGGTGGTGTACCACCATGTGGGTTACCCCCTGCTGCTCAAATGGGTTGGCAAACGGGCCTGCTCACGCCAGCACCAACCGACCCCGCACCAACGGGGTTTTCGGACCGAGGTCGGCGATGAGCAGCTCCCCGCCATCACCCTGGTGATGCCCATCTACAACGAGGCGACCACCCTGGCGGCCAAGCTGCAGAATCTGGCCAGCCTCGACTACCCGGCCGACAAGCTGGCGGTGCACCTGCATTTTGATGGCTGCACCGACGACAGCTATGCCATTGCCCTCTGCCAGCTCGGGGATCCCGCCCTGCTGCAGCTGCAGATCCGGCTGTTCGAGCACCCGCGCAATCGTGGCAAGGTGGCCGTGCTCAACGAGGCGATGACCCAGATTGACACCCCCCTGGTCGCCTTCAGCGATGTGTCGGCCCTGCTGCCCATCGACAGCCTGCTGCTGGCCGCCGCCCACTTTCAGGATCCCGCCGTCGGCGTGGTGGGCGAAGCCTATCGCTTCTGGCAGCCAGGCTCCCAGGGTGAGGCCAGCTACTGGCGCTATCAGAGCCAGATCAAGCTGTGCGAATCCGCCCTTGGCAGCATGCTGGGGGCCCACGGCGCCTTCTACGTGATGCGCAGTGACTGCCTGGCGCCGCTGGCGCCCGATACCATCAACGACGACTTCATCCTGCCGATGCAGGCCATCGCCAGGGGCTACAAGGCGGTCTATGACAATCGCTGCGCCGCCCTTGAGCTGGAGGTCTCCGATGCCCAGCTGGAGTCCAAGCGCCGCAAGCGCATCGGTGCCGGCAACACCCAGCAGTTGCTGCGTCTGCTGCCGCTGCTGCACCCCAGATTCGGCTGGGTGGCGTTCAACTTCGCCAGTGGCAAGGGCTTGCGGGTGCTCATGCCCCTCTGCCTGACCCTGCTGTGGCTGTGCGCCATTCCGCTGGCCATTTACTCGCCCCTGTTCGCGGCGCTGCTGGCCGGTCAACTGCTGGGCTACGCCCTGGTGCTGCTGATCCAGCTCACCCCGCTGCACAACTGGCCCGGTCTGTTTCGCAAGATCCACTATCTGGTACTCGGACACTGGTACAACGGCATCGGCTCCCTGCGCTACGGCCTGCGGATGCTGACCCGCCCCACCTCACAGGAGAGAGCAGCATGAAACACCCCATCCCCAAAGCGACCCAGGTGCTCAAGCGCATCATGGATCTGGCCGGTGCCAGCCTCGGCCTGCTGCTGACCCTGCCCCTGTGGCCACTCATCATGCTGGCCATACGGCTCGACAGCCCGGGCCCGGTGTTCTTTCGCCAGCTGCGCATTGGCCGCAGCCACGCCAGCCACACCGAGCTCTTCTTCATGATCAAGTTTCGCACCATGCGCTCCGATGCCGAGGCGGGCACGGGGCCGGTCTGGTGCGGCAAGGCCGACAGCCGGATCACCCGCAGCGGCAACTTCCTGCGCAAGACCCGGCTCGACGAGCTGCCCCAGTTCCTCAATGTGCTCAAGGGGGAGATGTCGCTCATCGGACCGCGGCCGGAGCGCCCCGGCATCGCCAACCGGCTGGAAGATGCGGTGCCCTTCTTTATCGAGCGCACCTATGAAATAGCCCCCGGCATCACAGGGCTGGCCCAGGTCAATCAGGGCTATGACGAGTCGCTGGACGATGTGCGCAGCAAGCTCGCCTTCGATCTCGCCTACTCGGTGACCCTGCTCCACCCCTGGCGCTGGCTGCTGCAGGACATGCAGATCATCGGCAAGACGGTCGCCATCATGGTGGGCAAGAAGGGGCGCTGAGCCTCACCCTGCTGCCGGATTTCGGGCCACTGCCTAGGCGGTGGCCCGATTCTTTTCACCTTCAACCACGCCAGCCTGTCGGGCCTGCATCCCCTTTTCATCTTCTTGCCGACAGCGAGCTGCGCCGACGCTGCCCTCACTCGCATCTCTTACCAGAACGTCGCCCCTCGCCATCCCGGGGCGGTTTGCGTCGCAACCTTCCCCCGGCGCCTGCAGTGGCTCCCAGCCAGGGGGAGCCAGAGGTCGCGGCCTGCTTCCTCAGCAAAGTGCTCGTGGGCAAGCGGCTTGGCGCAGCCTGTGCTGTGCCACCTCGTCAGGCGTCTGACGGACTGAGGAGGCATCCAGCCGCACCATCTCCAGCGTCAGATAGGCAGAGCAGAGAGCGCGAGGCTGACAGGGAGAGGGGTTGACCGAAGGCGCAGCTCACAGCCATAAAAAAAGCGAGTGGCCTGGCCACTCGCTGCGCTTGCTGGCGGTGTGCCGGCGGCCCGGGATCAGCCGCCATAGACAGCCAGGATGTCGCTCACCCTGTGGTTGACGCTGTAACCCCGGGCGATGGTCTGGCGGGCGGCCAGGCTCATGGCGCCCCGCGCCTGCTCGTCGCGACTCAGCCAGTAGTTGACGATGGCCGCCATGTCCTGCACCTGGCCCGGCTCCACCAGCCAGCCGTTGGACTTGTGGTCAATCAGCGACACCAGCCCCCCCACCGCAAAGGCGCAGACCGGAATGCCGTGGGCCATGGCCTCCAGCGCCACCAGCGGCAGCCCCTCGAAGCGGGAGGTGATGCAGAGCAGATCGATATGCTGCCACTCGTCGGCCATCCGGCGAAAACCGTGAAACTCGACGCGATCTCCATACTGCATGCTGAGATCCCCCATCAGCGGCCCCTCACCATAGAGGTGAAAGCTCCCCTCCGGGCAGAAGGCAGCCAGCTGGCAGAACGCCTGGGGCCCTTTCTCGGCGGAGAGGCGACCGACGAAGGCGATGCGATTGCCCGCCACCGCCACGGGCGCTGAGGGCATGGGGACAAAATTGCTGATGACGGTGCTCGGCACAGGCAATCTGCGGGCGATGGGCTCGCTCACTGCGATGCACTTCGCAAAGCGGGCCGTGAACCGGTCGAGCCAGCTGTAGAGTTTCAGCCAACCCTCCCCGTCATCCCCGCTGTGAAAAGTGGAGACCACGGGCTTGCCGCTGCACCAGGCGGTGAGACGCCCCAGGATCCCGGCCTTGTAGCCGTGGGTGTGCAGCAGCACGAAGCCGGGCTGGCCAGCCAGCACCCGCACGAAGTCACGGCTGTTGCGACAGACCCGGTATGGCAGCCCCTGTTGCCTCAGCAGAGTGACAAAGGGGGTCATACCGTGATCCGCCACCAGCACTATGGTGGTGTTCAGACCCCGCGCCAGCAGATCGCGGGCAAGGTGGGTGATGTGGATCTCTATCCCGCCGACCTGGCGGGCATCAATGGCGAGCCAGACCTGATGTGTTGGCAACATGGGCAACCTCCTCTGGTGGCGTCGGGCCACCTGCAGCGGGGGTTTTGCATAGAGTGTGCCAGCAGTTTGGGGGCCTCAGTCGGCAGGAAATGCCACCAGCAGCAGGGTCATGTCATCCGGGGCCTTGTCGGCCCGCTCGTCAAACCAGGTGGCGATGGCCAGGGCCAGCTGCTCCAGGCCGGGTGCGGGGGTGAGACAGATCTGCTGCAGCTGCGCCTCCCACAACTGGCGCTCGGCGGGGTCCCGGCTCTCCAGCAGGCCATCGGTCCAGAACAGCAGGCGCTCACCCGGCTGCAGCTGATGCTCGCAGGTCTCGAAGTGGGGATCCGGCCGCAGACCGGGCAAGGGGCCGGTCACGCCGAGCGGGTGCATTCCGTCCGCCCCGATGAGCCAGGGAGCCGGGTGCCCGGCGCTGGCCCAGCGGACGCGGCCCGCCTCCCCCAGCTCGATGCAGAGGGTGGTGAGCAGGGTCGCCCCCAGCAGGGGATCGCTGTGCACGGCGGTGGAGAGGGTGGTCAGCAGGCTGGCAGGGGATCGCTGCTCGCTCTGGGCAGTCAGCAGACCGCGCAGATAGCCCGCGTAGGCGTGGGCGAAGAACTTGGCCTCGGCATCGTGCCCCATCACGTCCCCAAGCCACAGCACCCGCTCCTTCACCAGCAGGAAATCCCCGCCCCCCACGGCGGCGGCGCGGGTCTGCAGCGCCAGCTGATAGCCGTGCAGCTGATTGGCCGGCAGCAGGGGGCGCAGGGCCGAGGTCATCCGCTGATCCAGCTGATCCCCCCACTGGGCCTTGAGCTGGGCCGACCGCTTGAGCACCCGGGCGACCGCCAGCTGCAGCGCCTGCTTGGTGATGGGCTTGATCAGAAAATCATCGATGCCAAGGGCGCCGGCCCGGCTCTGGGTCCATTGATCATGGTGGCCGGTCAGAAAGATGAAGGGGACCCCGCGCATCTTGGGATCCTTCATCAGCTGCTGGCGCAGGGCGAAGCCGTCGATCCCCTCCATCTCGATGTCGGAGAGCACCAGATCCGGCGGCTGGCGTCCCAGCGCCTGCAGGGCCGCCAGGGGATCGGCAAAGCTGTCGACCTGATAGTGGTCGTGCAGATAGCCGGTGAGCAGGGTGCGCATCACCTTGTCATCGTCGATCACCGCCACCATGGGCATCCGCCGAGGAGCGTGCCGGGCCCGCAGGATCACCCGGTTGCGCCCCTGCTGGTGACTGAAGCTCACTTCCTCAAACAGGCTGTGCACCAGCGCCAGACCATAGCCCCCCTCCTGCGGCTCTGCCGGCAGGGGGTTGGCCGCCAGCGTTGGCTGGGGCCCGCCGTCGTCATCCAGTTGCAGACTCAGGCCCGACTCATCCTGCTGCAGGGTGAGCCAGAGCTGGCTCGCCGGCGGCTCGCCATGGCGCACGATATTGGTGGCGAGCTCGCTGAAACAGAGCAGCCAGTTGGCCTGCTCCTCGGGGGCAACCTGAAACAGCGCCAACCCTTGCGCCAGACGGCCGCGCAGCTCGCGTACCGACTGCAGGGTGGCGGGGGCGGATCGCAACCACTCTTTCATATCGTCTCCCTCAGATCCGGAAGTTGAGCAGCATGCTGCGTCGGCACCAGCGTTTGAGCCACTCGGTCAGCCGGTTGCTCGGCAGCCGGTTGAGTTCGCGCAGGATCTCGCTGGCCAGCCCCGGATTGACCCTGTCGTTGAACACGGCCCCCAGCAGATTGGCCTCGGCCCGGGTCAGCTTCTCCACCGCGCTCTGCACCATGGTGGTCGGCGTCACGCCGGCCAGCACCACCAGCAGGGCTCCCTCGCAGGCGGCGCACACCTGATCCGCCGGGATATTGCCCCGGTTGAGGGCGTTGAGGGGTGAGGTATCGAACAGCACAACATCATAGTGCTCGAGCCAGCGCACCAGCAGGGCGCGCAGGGTCTCCTTGTTGCGAAAGGCCATCAGATCCTTGCCCGGCGCCGGCAGCACCGCCAGGGCGTGGCCCTGGTGCTGGGGCTCGGGCACGTCGTTGGGCCCCCAGGCCTGGCCGGCGGGCCGGCCCGGGTGATAGAGGTTGAGATCCACCAGCAGGGTCTTGAGACCGTCAGCCTCGGCGCGCCGGGCCAGCGCCTCGCAGATGGTGCTGACCCCCTCGCCCCCCTCGGCCGAGGTGACCGCCAGGGAGCGGATCCCCCGCGCCAGGGTCGAGGCGTAGAGCGACTCCAGTTCCAGGTACTGGATCGGGATGCTCACGTTACAGGGTTCCCACCAGGGCGACCACCGAGATGGTGGTAAGAATGTCACGCATCCCGTCCATGAAGATGGCCCAGTTGCTGCTCTTGCTGTCGGGGATGAAGACGGTGTCACCTGCCCTGAGCACCGGCAGCTTGCTGAAATCGGGCTCCTTGGCAAAGCCGTCCAGATCGAAGGTACGGGCCTGATCCCCCTGGCCGCTGACGGCCATGTTGATCACCACGATCTTCTTGATGTAGGCCGAGCTGGTGGGCCCGCCGGCTTCCGCCAGCAGATCCAGCAGGGTCATGGAGGAGTTGAAGCGATAGCGGCCCGGCCGGGCGATGGCCCCCAGCACCCTTATGGTGTTCTCCTTGGGCTCGTCGAGCCAGGGGCGATTCTTCTCCGGCAGGTAGATGGAATCCCCCGGCAGCACCTTGGGCAACAGTGTTTCGTCGCCGGTCTCGAAGTAGAGGGAGAGATCCAGTTTGCTCACCCGCGCCGTGCTGCCGTTGCGATGGGCGATGCGCACGTTGCGCAGGTCTGCCGCCTGGGTCGGGCCGTCTGCCGCCGAGAGGATGTCGATAAAGCCCATCTCCTCGTTGAAGGCGTAGCGACCGGGGGCGCCGACCTGACCGAAGATGTAGATGGAGCTGTCCGGCGACTGGCGTACCCACTGGGATTTGTTGTCGCTGGGATCGGTGGGCAGCTCGGGGATCATGATGGTGAAGCCGGCGTGGATCCTGGGCAGGCTGCCAAGGGCCCCCCCCTGATGGAGAAACTTGTCGAGATCGAAGATGGTCGGGGTCGCCATCCCTCCCTCCGAGGTCAGGATCTGCACCTTGGCGATGTCGGCCCGCTCGTTGGGACCGCCGGCATGGGCGATGAGATCGAGCAGCGACATCTCGTCAGACCATTCATAGCGGCCGGGAATGCGCACCGCCCCCATCACCATCACCGCCCGCCCCGGCGCCACTTTCAACCAGGACTTCTCGTTGATGTCGGTCTTTTCCGGCACGAAGATGGCGTCACCCGGCCTTATCTGCGGCAGGTTTTTCTGCATGCCCTCGGTATAGGCCTGCAGATCGATGGGTTCGACCGCGCCATTGGTGCGCAGCAAGCGGATCTGGCGGCTCTCGGCATAGCGGGTCGGTCCGCCGGCGTTGGCCAGGATGTCGAGGAAGGTATCCCCCTCCCGTCCCTCATAGGCGCCGGGCTTGAACACCTCCCCCATGATGTAGATGGTGCGCGCCCCGCGCTTGATCTGCTCCTCGTCCTTGGGCACGAAGATGGTGGCGCCGGGGGCCAGTGCCGGCAGCAGCTTGTTGTTGCCCGAATCGAGGTAGGCCTTGAGATCGAACAGCTCGGGGGCATCCCCGTTGATCACCCGGATCCGCTCCACCCCGGCAAAGCGGGTCACCCCGCCGGCCCGCATCAGCAGATCGACGATGGAGTTGCCGCTCTTGAAGCTGAAAGCGCCCGGGCTGTTCACCTCGCCAAACACCTTGATTGCCTTGCCGGTGTCGCCATCCCCGCCGGCGGCCAGGGTGGCGGCATCGAAGTCGATCTGGACGTTGCCGATAAGGGGGGATGCGGGCACGAAGACCACGTCGAGGGATTGCAGCGGGGGCAAGAGACCGGCATCGCCGGTATCGAGATAGCGCTTGTAGTCGAAGCTGGAGACGGTGTCGCCGCGGCGCACCTGCATGTTGTTGAGCTGGGCCCCCGGCACCAGGCCGCCGGCCGCATCCAGCGCCATCTGCACGTTGCCATCGGGCGCCAGATCATAGCTGCCGGGCTTTTTGACATAACCCATGACGCTGATGAGCAGCCGCTTTTCCAACAGGGTGATGGTCAGCTGGGAGAGGTTATTGTAGACGGGCTTGAGGGCGGTGCGAATGATGGCGTCCGCCTGGGGGAGCGTCTTGCCGCCCACCACCACGGTCCCCACCTCGGGCAGTTTGATTTCTCCCTGCTTGTCGATCTGGAAGGGCTTGTCGAAGGCGGCCTCCCCCGGCTGCACGATTGAGAGCCGATCGCCCGGCGCCAGCAGGGTGCTTGCCAGCAGCGGACAGGTAAACAAAAACAGAACAACCGCGATAAATCCCTTGATAGCGCCCCGATCCATAGACATCCTTTTTATTGTTACGTTTGCCTCCACTGACGCAACGGAAGTCCAGACCAGCTCCGGCTACAACCCCCACTGGTGGTCTTTTCCAGCTGCAAACGCACCTGCTTCAACGACTCGGCCAGCATGGCCTGACGCCAGGCTACGTCGGCCCAGAGTCGGCCATGTACATCCCGTACTATATCAACTCGTTGAGATTGTAGCTGTTTTAGCCCAGCCGGCATGCAGTCGCGCAGACCCGCCTGCTGCAGGCTGACCAGTTGCTGATCGAGCTTCTGTTGACGCTCATCATAACCTGACAGCAGGCGTTGTTCATCCTCATTTAACGGTAACCAGGTGGGTCTCAGCTCGGCCATTCCCCCCTTGCCCTCGGATGGCCATTGCGCGCAACCCGCCATCAGCAGCGAGATCCCGAGCACAAGCCAGTGCGTCATGATGCCACCACCATGCCGGATGACTGCATGTAGGCTTTCACGTTCTCATGACAGGGAATGACCCGGTTGATGTGCAGCATGTCCAGCAGATCGCGGGGCTGACCCGGACCACAGATGATCTCCAGATGATGCCCGTTCATCACCAGCCGCTTGTGGAGAAACACCAGGGCACCGATCCCGGAGGAGTCGATGAAGTGCACGTCTCGCAGATCCGCCAGCACATCACCTGTGTACTCCGACAGCTTTTCAAATAAGGGGCGCAATTCACTGACGGCCATCGCATCAAACTCGCTTTCCAATGCCACAACCTGAGTGTCGTTAAGGGTGTAGGTCATGCTTTCCATGTTGAAGCTCCTTGTCTATGCCAGGACGGTTTCGTTCCATGCCATACCCAGTAAAGCAAGAGCCGTGCCTGGCAAGAAAAAGACCCAAAGAAACCCTGTTTTTCACCTTAACTAGAGAAGCACATCGGCCACGGCAAGGGGAGAATTCCTTGCCAATTTGCAACATGGCTCATCCTTCTCATTGCAAAATGCGATGAAAAGGCACTCTCACCCCCTCTTCACCCCCGTCTAAGCCACGCCAGCTGCCGCTTTCCACTATCAGGCACGCTTATTGCCTTGCCTCTATGCCAGGCCCGCCGTTGCCCTGGCATCTGCTTCTCACGGTTCCATGGAGGAAGGTTATGAGACTCAATTTTTATATGGCTCCCCTGCTGGCCATTCTTTGCGCTACCGCCCAGGCGACTCCCGATCCCGACAGCGCCCAGCTCAGGGTGGAAGGCGCCATTACCCAGCCCAACTACCAGCAGGACGCCCTGTGGGACACCGCCATGCTGGATCAACTGCCCGAATACGAGATCAAGACTCACACCCCCTGGTATGACGAAGAGAAGACCTTTCGCGGCCCCCGTCTGAGCGATCTGCTGGCCAAGGTGGGCGCCAGCGGCAAGCAGCTGACCATCACGGCGCTCAACGACTACTCGATCCAGGTGCCCACCAGCGATGCCGCCCAGTATCAGGTGATCCTGGCCCGCAGCATCGATGGCAAGCCGCTGTCGGTGCGTGACAAGGGGCCCCTGTTCCTGATCTACCCGTTTGATCAATACCCCGAGCTTCGCAACAAGCTCTATTACGGCCGTGCCATCTGGCAGATCAACAAGATCAAGGTGGAGTGAACCGCATCATGCAATCCATGGCAGCCAGTCAGCGCTCCCTGTTCGTCGTGCTCTGCGTGCTGTTGCTGGCGTTTGCCGGTATCGGTACCGTCCAGTACCGGCAGTTCGAGGAGCTGCAGCACAGCACCAGTCAGGGTGAAGACAACGTCATGTGGAACTATTTCCAGCTCTACAACGAGGCGCTGCGCTTTCAAAATGCCCTGAAAAATGAGCCGCGGGTCAAGTTCCAGCTCAGATACGACATTCTGGTCAGCCGGATTGAGCTGGTGCTGGAGAGCAAGGATCGCAACCTGCTGCAACATACCCAGATTTATCAGCAGGCCAGCAAGGAGATGCGCCGCTTCATCGCCCTGGCCGATCTCTGGCTCGGGCCGGTCCAGCACAAGCCGCTGGATCAGGCGGCCCATCAGCAACTTGATCAACAGCTGACCTCCCTGCTCCCCCAGCTCCACCAACTGACCCTGGAGGTCAACGAGCAGGCGACCCTGCTCGACGTCGCCCGCCGCGAGGGGGTCCGCCAGCAGATCATCACCACCAGCCTGATCGCGGCCCTGCAGTTTGCCCTGCTGTTCGTGCTGGCCCTGCTCATCTGGCGGCAGATGAATATCTCGTTCCTGCAGCACAAGCTGATGCAGCAGCTCAACGAGAAGCTGGTGCGGGCCAACCGCGAGGCCGAAGCGGGTCAGCGGGCGAAAAGCAGTTTTCTGGCCAACATGAGCCACGAGATCCGCACCCCCATGAACGGCATACTCGGCATGTTGTCGCTGCTGGCGGATCGCACCATGGCCCCCAGAGAGCGGGAGTACCTGGAGACGGCCCGGGAGTCAGCCAACCATCTGCTGGGGCTGCTCAACGACATTCTGGATATCTCGAAACTGGAAGAGGGTCGCATCGAGCTGCAGCTCGTGCCCCACCATCTGCCCAAGCTGCTGGAGGACATCCGGGCCCTGATGCAGAGCAATTGCGATGCGAAGGGGATCAAGCTCAGCCTGACCCTGGCCCCCAACACGCCGGAATGGTTGATGATGGACCCCCTGCGGGTGCGCCAGATCCTGTTCAACCTGCTCAGCAACGCCATCAAGTTCACCCACCAGGGCGAGGTGAACATCAGGGTGGACAGCCAGCCGCTGGACAAGGAGCGTCATTCGATTCGGATCGCGATTCAGGACACCGGCATCGGCATGAGCAAGTACCAGATGGGCAACCTGTTCCAGCGCTTCTCCCAGGCCGACATCTCCATCACCCGCCAATATGGTGGCTCGGGGCTGGGCCTCGAGATCTCTCGCAACCTCGCCCGCCTGATGGGGGGCGACATCTCGGTCGAGAGCCACGAGGGGTTCGGCAGCACCTTTACCTATCTCTGGCCTGCCCAGGCGACCACCCCGTCGATGACCAGCCTGCCCAGCAAGCCGATCAGTCAGGAGAGCTATCGCATCTTGCTGGTGGACGACAACGCCACCAATCGCAAGGTCATCGGTGCCATGCTCGCGTCTGCCGGTCATCGGGTGACGCTGGCGCTGCAGGGGGAAGAGGCGCTGGCCAGACTGGCGCAAGAGACCTTCGACATCGTGCTGATGGATGTGCAGATGCCGGTGATGGACGGACTGGCGGCCAGCACCCATATTCGCGCCTCGCGCCAGAGCTGGGCCGACATTCCCATCATCGCCCTGACCGCGGATGCCATGCCCGAATCGAAGCAGTACTATCTGTCTCACGGCATGAACGGCTACATCACCAAGCCCATCAGCAAGGAGACGCTGCTGGGGGAGATCAACCGTCACCTGGTGCGCGAGCAGCGCAAGCGCACCATGACCCTGGGCAATCAGGCTTGAAGCGGCGCCGTGCGCTAGAACGCAGCGGCGTGAAGGTAGCAGGCGCTGGCTCGACGATGCGGGCGCCCACCATGGGCGCCCGTTCTCACGCTTGAGCCAGACCCAGGTTCACTCCCGCCACCAGGGGCTGCCGCCATGGGGGGCCTGCAAGGTCAGCGGTTCCCCCATCATGGGGGTGGTCAGCGGGATCTGCTGCTCGGCCGCCAGCCGGGTGATCTGCTCCAGCGGCTCATCCCATGGGTGCATGGCGAGATCGAAGGTGCCGTTGTGGATGGGATAGAGCCAGGTTGCGCGCAGATCGTGAAACGCCTGTGCGGTCTGGGCCGGAAACATGTGCACATGGGCCCAGCGCTCGTTGTAGGCCCCCGTCTCGAGGAAGGCCATGTCAAACGGGCCATGGCGCTCCCCTATCTCCTTGAAGCCGGCGAAATAGCCGCTGTCGCCGCTGAAGAACAGCTTGCACTCATCGCTGCGAATGACCCAGGAGGCCCAAAGAGTCTGGTTGCCATCGCTCAGGCCGCGGCCGGAGAAGTGCTGGGCCGGCGTGGCGATGAGTTCAATGCCATCGACCCGGGTCTGCTGCCACCAGTCCAGCTCCCTGATCTTGTGCGCCGGCACGCCCCAGGCGCGGAGCCTGGCCCCGACACCGAGCGGGGTGATGAAGTGCGCCACCCGCCCCTGCAGCGCCACTATGGTGGCCTGATCCAGGTGGTCATAGTGATCGTGGGAGAGGATCACCCCGGCCAGGGGCGGCAGATCCTCAAGAGCCATGGGCGGGGCGTGCCAGCGTTTGGGACCGAGCCATGAGAACGGTGAGGCGCGCTCGCTGAAGACGGGATCGGTCAACCAGAACTGGCCGCGCAATTTGAGCAGCAGGCTGGAGTGACCCAGCCGCCAGACGCTGGAATCCGGAGCCGCCATGACATCCGCAAGGGTCATGGCCTGCACCGGGATGGCGCGATCCGGCAGGGTGCCGGCGGGCTTGCCAAACAGGAAGTCACGCCAGATCCCGACCTCTTTCCAGACACTGCGCGCGGGAGGCGCCACCAGATTGTGAAACCGGCCCGCCCGATACTGGGTTGAGTCCTGGTGTTCGGGCAGACCCGATTGCAATACAGACGAGATAATACCGGCCATCGCGGCTCCTGTGAGTCATAACAACATAAGGGCCCCGGCTAACCGGGGCGACGCGAGCGTTGCCAAGACACGCGGCAGTGGCCGGGTGCCTTGCACGGCTCGCTTTCAAACAGGGCGCCTCAGCGCCCCACCAGTTTTCCCAGGTGCGCCGGGTAGCGCCCCCCTTCCAGCTCGATGCCTGCCACGGCGGCGTCAATGTCGGTCAGCTCGCTGCTGCCGAGCCTGATGGCGGCGGCCCCCAGGTTCTCTTCCAGCCGGTGCAGCTTGGTGGTGCCCGGAATGGGCACGATCCAGGGCCGCTGGGCCAGCAGCCAGGCAAGCGCAATCTGCGCCGGCGTCACCCCCTTGCTGGCGGCCAGATCCCCCAGCACCTCCACCAGGCGCAGGTTGGCGGCGCGGGCCTCCTCGGCAAAGCGCGGCACTATGCTGCGAAAATCGTTCGCCTCGAAGCGGGTATCGGCCTTGATGGCCCCGGTCAGAAAGCCCTTGCCAAGCGGGCTGAACGGCACGAAACCTATCCCCAGCTCGTCGAGCAGCGGCAGGATCGTCTGCTCGGGCTCACGCCACCAGAGGGAGTATTCGCTCTGCAGCGCCGCCACCGGCTGCACCTTGTGGGCACGGCGGATGGAATCGACGCCAGCCTCGGACAGACCGAAGTGGCGCACTTTCCCCTCGCGGATCAGATCCTGTACTGTGCCGGCCACCTCCTCCATCGGCACCTCGGGATCGACGCGGTGCTGATAGAAGAGATCGATGACATCGGTGTTGAGCCGGCGCAGGGATGCCTCGGCCACGGCGCGGATATTTTCCGGCCGGCTGTCCAGCCCATCAGGTACCTTGCCGTGCTTGAAGCCGAACTTGGTGGCGATCACCACCTTGTCGCGAAACGGGGCCAGCGCCTCCCCCAGCAGCAACTCGTTGTCGCCCGGGCCATAGGCTTCGGCGGTATCGAAGAAGGTGACCCCGAGCTCATGGGCGCGCCGGATAAGGGCGATCGCCTCCGCCTTGTCGGTGGCGGGGCCATAACCAAAGCTCAAGCCCATGCAGCCCAGACCGATGGCGGATACCGTCAGCCCGCTGTGACCCAATTGACGTGTTTGCATGCTTGCTCCTTTTCTCACAATGCAGCCGAAACTGCCCTGGTAACCATGGATGCACAGCCCCTTGTCTCAACCAACCCGAAGGGGAGTCAAGCGCTAAAGGCTGGCGCGGTCGATGGACGCACTATAGAGATGGGATAAACATCGAACTAGACGATAAATGACGGAATCAGTTACAACCAAATGATGTAAATCCATGAGCCAGACCATGATCAACGAATTGCGCTCCATCACCACCTTCGTACACACGGCCGAGCTGGGCAGCCTCAGCAAGGCGGCCGAGGCCCAGCAGATCTCTCCCCAGGCCGCCAGCAAGGCGCTCGGGCAGCTGGAAAGCTATCTGGGGGTACGCCTGTTTCATCGCACCACCCGCAGCATGTCGCTGACTGAAGAGGGGCAACGATTTCTGGAGGCGGCGCAGCCTGCCCTGCTCGGCCTGCAGCAGGCCCTGACGGCGGCGCGCCAGACCCGTGAGGAGTTCGCCGGCCCGCTGCGAATAGTGGGCCCGCGCTCCGTGGTGCAGACGGTCATAGGGCCGCTGCTGGAGGAGTACTGCCGCCGCTATCCCGATGTGCAGCCGGATATCCGGCTCGATGACAGGGTCGGCAACTGGGTGGAGGAGCGGGTCGATGTGGGGCTGCGCATCGGCATCTCGCCCCAGGAGGGGCTGATCGCGCGCCGCCTGTTCCCCATGCAGCTCATCATCTGCGCCGCCCCCGCGTATCTGCGCAAATATGGCGTGCCCCTCACCCTGCACGACCTTGCCCTGCATCGCTGCAGTGCCTTTCGCCACGCCGGCAACGGACGCCTGATCCCCTGGTACGTCAAGATGGGGGACGAACTGCAGGAGCATCCGGTGCGCCCGGCGCTCTCCACCAACGACGAGATGGTGGAGCTGGGGGCCGTGCTGGCTGGCGACGTCATCGGCCAGCTGGCCGGGCCGACGGCGGCGGCGCATATCCGCGCCGGCCGCCTGGTGCCCTTGCTGCTCGAGCACATGACCCAGCGGCTCGGCCTGTTTCTCTACTACGGCAGTCGCGCCGCCCAGCCCGCCCGGGTACGCCACTTCATCGATCTGGCGATCGCCAGCCTCGCGGACAACCGCGCCTATGTACTCGACCTGGATGAGCTGGAGCAGGCCCATCGGGCCGGCATGGCGTCGCTGCAAGCGACATGACGCCCGCGCCCCCGTCCCGGCACCGCAGACCAGCGCCCTCGCCCCCCCCTACATGAAGTACGGCTTGTCGCCCTCGCTGCCGGGTTGGTGGATGCCAAGGTTCTCCCCCAGATGCAGCTCGGGCGAGACCAGGATCCGGGTGATGAGATCCCCCACGCTCCTGCGCGACACCACTGTGCCCTGGAAAGGCTGGCCCTTGGCGGTCAGCTCGTAATCCACCTCATCCTCATCGGTCAGCCAGGCCGGGCGCAAGATGGTGTAAGCGAGCCCCGATGCCTCGATGGCGTCCGCCGCACGCCGGTAGGGTTTAAGCTCCTCGCCGATGATGCCGCGATTCCACTGGCCGAACTTGCCGGGCACCTCGTCGTAGATCCCAAGCGACAGCACGAAGACCAGGCGCTTCACTCCGGCGGCTTGCATGGCGGTGATGATCGCCTGGGCCTGCTTGTCCAGGTTGTCGCCACTGAGGTTGGCGTAGACGATCTCTTGTCCTGCCATCGCCTCCTTGAGCAGCGGCTTGTCCAGCACGCTGCCGATCACCCCCCTGGCGTTGGCCGGCTCACGGCCGCTCAACTTCTTTGGGTCGCGCAGCAGCAGGGTCTGGCGGATGTCGCCCTGCCCGGCGAGCCCCTTGACCACCCACCGGGCTATCTGGCCGCTGGCGCCGAGGATCAGTACGTTTCGCATATCGGTTTACCTTGTCGCTTGAATGGGTGGGGATGCCCCCACCGCGGGATCACAGGGTGCGCTGGAAGAAGGGCACGAGGCTTGCCATGGCGATGGCCACCGGCTCGGGTTTATCGTAGAGGTCGTAGTGGGACCAGCCTTCGGCCACGACAATGTGCTTGTCGGTGGAGGCGGCGCGGCCGTAGATCTCCCAGCCGTCCCGATAGGCCCCAAAGCCCCCCGCCTTGTCGCCGATGACCACCATCAGCGGCTGGGTCAGCAGCACCTCGGCATGGAGGAAGGCATCCCACCCCATGGCGGCGCCGGTGAAGGACATCAGCTGGCGGGTCGCGCCATGGGGCTGCTGACCGCGCGCCGTCTTGTAGTACTCGGTGGCCTCCAGCACGTCGATGTCGGTGATGCCTGCCGCGGTGGCCGCTGCCACTGACGCCGGCAGCAGATCGGCGGGCTCCATGGCGCTCCCTTGTGCCTGCGCCGTGCGCATCCGGGCGATGCCCAGGGCCAGCTCAAGAGGCTTGAACTGGGCGAAGCCTTCGCGGATCAGGCGGCCATAGTTGACCCCAGTGATGGAGACCAGCGCCTTGAGGCGGTGATCCGTGATGCCCGCATGGATGGTGTAGGCGCCCCCACCGCACACACCGATGGCGCCGATGCGATCGCTATCCACATAAGGCAGGGATTGCAGGTAATCCACCGCGAAGCGGATGTCGGAGACCCGAATGGCCGGATCCTCGATAAAGCGCGGCTCACCGCCGCTGGCACCCTGGAAGCTGGCATCGTGCACCAGCACCACGAACCCCGCCGCAGCCAGCCCTTTGGCGTAGACATTGCCGGCGGTCTGCTCCTTGCAGCTGCCGATGGGGTGGGTGCTGACGATGGCCGGGTAGCGCTTTTGCTCGTCGAAATCGGGCGGCAGGTAGAGGTCGGCCGCCGTCTGCCAGCCCAGGTTCTGATAGGTCAGGTTCAATACATGGCTCATGATGATGCTCCTCGATAAGCGAGAGGGGTCTCCCCCTCTCGCGGGCCGATTAGTTCAGGGTTCGCAGGAAGAAGGGGGCCAGCATGGCGACGGCCTCGTCGACATGGCGGGGCACATCGTAGAGGGACATGTGATTGGCCCCCTCCACCACATGCAGGGTCTTGTCTGTGCTCGCGGCGCGCGCCAGCAGGTCATCGCTCATCCACTTGCTGCCAGCCACACTTCCTGCCACCGCCAGAATGGGCTGGGTCAGGAAGGCCTCCGCCTTGTGATAGGCGTCGTAGGTGATGATCTGGTTCAGGTTGCGGGTCAGGGCAAAGCCCGGCGCATTGGGGTGCTCGCAGCGCGGGGTATGGTAGTACTCCCAGGCTTCGCGCAGCTCCTCGTTGGGGGCATCCTCTTCACGCAGGGGCGCCAAGGGGATGGTGGCGTAGCCGCTGCCTGCCGCATCTGCGGTGCGGGCCTGGGAGCCGAACGCCAGATACCCCATGGCATCGGCATCCTTGACGCTGTTGTCCCAGCCATTGCGGAACATCTGGCCGATGTTGACCGCGCTGACCATGCCGAGCGCCTTGATGCGGCGATCCTGGATGGCGGCATTGGCGCTGTAGCCAGCGCCGGCGCAGATGCCCATGGCCCCGATCCGGTTCTCGTCGACATAGGGCAGCGTGGTCAGGTAGTCCACCACGGCGCTGACGTCCTCGCTGCTGACATGGGGATTCTCCAGCTGACGCGGCTCGCCCGAGCTCTCGCCCTGATAGGAGCGGTCAAAGGCGATGGCAACGAGGCCCTGCTCGGCCAGCTTGCTGGCGTACAGGCCCGCGGTCTGCTCCTTCACCCCGCCGCCGGGGTGGGAGACTACGACCGCCGGGTATTGTTTGTGCTCATCAAAATGGGCGGGGAAGTGAACGATGGCGGCCATGGTGATGCCTTGGCCGTTGCGATTGGGGAAGGTGACGTGGGACATGGTCGGGCTCTCCGTTAGGTTCAGGGCGTCATGCTTGACGCGATTTCAAGCACATAGTAGTAAGTCTATTGAGCTAGATATACGTACCTATCAAGACATGACTGATTAGCCAGGCTAAACAAATGCCCATAGAACCTTCACTCGTCGCGTCACTGACGTGGTTTGCCCACATCGCCCGTCACCGCAGCTTCACCAAAGCCGCCACCGAGATGGGGGTGACCCGCGCCGCCCTCTCCCAACACCTGAAAGGGCTGGAGCAACAGCTACAGGTGCGGCTGCTCAACCGCACTACCCGCGACATGTCGCTGACCGAGGAAGGGCTGCGCCTGCTGGACGTGCTGCAACCCTCGCTCACGGCCATCGAGCGGGTGGTGAGCGAACTTAATGACTCCCACCTTGAGCCCTCGGGCCTTATTCGCATCAACAGCTCGCGCATCGCCGCACGGTTGCTGATCGAGCCACACATGGGAGAGTTTCTGGCGCGCTATCCGAAATTGCGGCTGGAGTTGGTGATGGCGGACGGTTTTTCCAACATCATCGCCGACGGAATGGATGCCGGCATTCGCCTGGGGGAGAGCCTGGATGAACACGTGGTGGCGGTGCCCATCACTCCGCCTTTGACCATGGCCATTGTCGGCTCACCCGACTATCTCAGGCAGCATGGCACGCCGCAGACCCCGGGCGATCTCACCCGGCACAACTGCCTGGCCTACCGCTTCACCTCCAGCAACACCATCGACCGCTGGTCGTTTACCTCCCCCGATGAGGAGCAGCACACCCAGATCGTCGATCCCAAGGGCAACGCCGTGTTCAACGACGTCGACAGCATGCTGCAGGCGGCCCTGCAGGGGGTGGGGCTGGTCAAACACCTGGATCTGCGGGTGCGCCAGCACCTGAGTGACGGCTCACTGGTGCGGGTGCTCGCCCCCTGGTGCCCCCCCTTCCCGGGGTTTTATCTCTATGTGCCGTCGCGGGTCCAGATGCCGGCCAAGATCCGGGCGCTGATGGATTTCCTGATCGAGAAGCGAACGCAGCTGGCCTGATCCCCCAGTGCTGGCCGTTGCCCGTCAGGCCAGCAAGTGGTTCACGCGCCACCAGTCAAGTGCCTGGGGTTGCCGACGGTCTGACACTTTCCAGCGCCTGGCCGTAGGCGTACGGCAAGCCCTTCTCTTTCAAAAAGGGGTTGTAGCGTGGTGAGAACAAAGAGGATGCAATGGCAATAGAGGCCACGGGCAGTGACTGAGGGAAACATGATCCCAAGGGAACTGCGTGGAAGATCAAGGGGGGACGTTCGCGCTGGACGCCAGGGTCACCTTGCGGTCGCACCTGAGAGCTTGCGGCAAAGAATCGGAAATATGGGATGAAGACGCCAGACTCATCCACATCAAGTGGATGACCAAGAGGTCTTAAGGGGGCTATTAGCTGTAACTTATTGAATTACAAAAACAAGTGGTGGCCCTACCAGCCACATCCCGGCACTCGAGTCCCCCGCCTTGGCTGCTACCTTCCGGTCCTGACCAGGTCGACGGGTTATCAATGCGAGAGGACCAATAGGACCACCGGCGAGGAGAATAGGCAAACTGGCCCCTCAATGCAACGGCTTTCTGCCCTTGCTCGTGCCGTTCGCCTTATTTTTCAACAATCTGGCCAAGGGTTCAGCTAAACAGCATGAATTTGGCACCCACCAGCAGCATCAACAGGGCGAACGCCTGCTTGAGCCGCTGGGGAGAGAGCCGGTGCGCCAGTTTGGCCCCCACCCGGGCAAACTGGGTACTGGTGAGCACTATGCCGAGCAGCGCCGGCAGATAGATGTAACCCAGGCTCCACTCTGGCAGATCCGGGTTGCCCCAGCCGGCGTAGAGGTAGCTGAGGCTGCCTGCCAGGGCGATGGGCATGCTGCAGGCGGCGGAGGCCGCCACGGCGTTGCGCATCGGCACGCTGTTCCAGCTCAGATAAGGCACGGTCAGCGAGCCGCCACCGATGCCAAACAGTGCCGACATCCAGCCGATCACGGTGCCGGCGATGCCGGTGCCGAGCGCCCCCGGCAGATGACGCTCCGCCTTGGGCTTGAGGTTGAGCCCCATCTGCAGCGCCATGGTCCAGGCAAAGCAGCCGATGATGATGTTGAGGGTGCTGGCGCTGAGCAGGTTGGCGGTCATGCCGCCGAGCCAGGCCCCGATCAGCATGCCGGCACCAAGCCGGCGGATCATCACCCAGTCCACCGCACCGGCCTCCTGGTGGGCGCGCAGGGAGCTGAAGCCGGTGAAGATCATGGTGGGCAGCGAGGTGCCGAGTGCCAGATGGGTAATGATGTCGGGGGCGACGCCCTGGGCGTGAAAGCTCAGCACCAGCACGGGCACTATGATGAGACCGCCGCCGATGCCGAACAATCCCGCCAACATGCCGGCGAATGCCCCCAGCAGCAGATAACCCATAAACAGCATAAAAATTCCTTCCGAGGCTCTGCCGCGCACCAGGTCGTGTGCAGCACATAAAAAAAGAGATGGCCCTTGGGCCATCTCTTCATTGTGCCGGTTAACTCAAGGGAATGGTACCGTCCATCACCTTGTAGAAGGCCAGCACGGCGCAACCGAGCAGGGCCGCCGTCATCCCCTGCTCCAGCCGGTTGAGGCCGCGCAGCCCGTGATGCTGGCGCGCCTTCCAGTAGATGAAGATACCGGGGCTGTAGAGCAGCGCCACCAGCAGCAGGTACTCGACCCCGGCGGCATAGACCAGCCAGCAGCCGTAGACGGTCGCCACCAGCGCCAGGAACAGGTCGCGCTTGCGCTGATGGGGCTGACCTGCGTAGGTCTCCCCTTTCAGCGCCAGCTTCAGCCCGTAGGCGCCGGAGAAGACGTAGGGCACCAGCGCCGCCGAGGTGGCGATGTTGACCAGCGCCAGATAGGTGCTGCTCTGGAAGTAGATGATGATGAGGAAGGTCTGTACCAGGCAGGTGGAGCACCAGAGCGACACCTGCGGCGAACCGTTCTTGTTCTCCTTGGCGAACCAGCCGGGGAAGACGCCGGTCTTGCCCGCGATGTAGGGCACTTCCGCCGCCAGCACGGTCCAGCTCAGCAGGGCCCCCATCACAGAGATGACCAGGCCGATGTTGATGAGCCAGGCGCCCCAGGGGCCGACCACGGCTTCCAGGATCATGGCGGTGGAGGGGTTCTTGAGGGCCGCCAGTTGCGGCTGGTTCATGACCCCCAGCGAGAACAGGGTCACCATGACGTAGAGCGTCAGGGCCCCCAGCAGCGCCAGCACGGTGGCACGGCCTACATCCTTGCGATGGCGGGCACGGGCGGAGACCACCACGGCCCCCTCGATGCCGATGAAGACCCAGAGCGTCACCTTCATGGTGGACTTGACCTGATCCATCACGGAGCCCAGCTCAGGGGTGCCCTGACCCCAGATGTCCAGGGTGAAGGTATCCATGTTGAAGGCGAGCAGGATGGCCACGCAGAAGACGATGAGGGGCACCATCTTGGCGATGGTGGTGACTATGTTCACCAGCGCCGCCACCTGGATGCCGCGCAGCACCAGGGCGTGTACCGACCAGATGAGGATGGAGGCGAGCGTGATGGCCACCGGGGTGTTGCCGTCACCGAAGATGACGTTGTCCGGTGTATCGAAGAAGTAGCTGAGGGCGCTGAACACCACGATGGCGTAGGAGACGTTGGCCAGCAGCTGGCAGAGCCAGTAGCCCCAGGCAGCGTTGAAGCCGATGAAATCGCCGAAACCGGCCTTGGCATAGCTGAAGATGCCGCCATCGAGATCCGGGCGACGCATGGAGAGGTTCTGATACACAAGCGCGAGGCAGATCATGCCGATACCTGTGATGGCCCATCCCAAAGCGACGGCCCCGGCACTGGCATGAGCGGCGATGTTTTGCGGCAGACTGAAGACCCCGGCACCGACCATGGAGCCGATCACCAGCGAGATGAGGGCGCCAAGCCCCAGTTTCTTGTCCATCTCAATCCTGTTTAATTAGGCGGCGGCAGAGCGTCCGTATTCATACTGCGCGCAATATGGGAGGGGCTAGAAATCCGTACCCCGTGAAAAAGGCGGCAACTATATTGCATGACTATTCCGACCGCAATCCCTCGTACCGTCAATCATGCACCGCCTTGACCGCGCGCAATTTTACAGCACTGACCCCGGGGGCCTGTGAGCTGGTTCAAATTAAGAAAGACCCGTTGATATTTCACATTTTTCCATGACCTGAGCCCCCTTTTTGCGGATAAGACCTGCATGAGAATGCAGCTTGCAGCCGAGCTCGGCAAACCTGACTGCTGACAAACGTTTCAATAAAAATGCCCCTGCGCCGAGGGCCAGGGGCATCTGCAAAAGAGAGCTGGAATCTAGAGGCGCAAGCCGCCGTCCAGCTCGATCATCCGCCCCGACAGATAGTCATTGGCGAGAATAAAATGCACCGTCTGGGCCAGTTGCGCCGCCTGCCCGAGGCTCCCCACCGGGATGGCCTGCTGCATGCGGGCCATGGCTTCGGGCTTCATCGCCGCCGTCATGTCGGTGGCAAACACCCCGGGGGCGATGCCCATCACCCGGATGCCGTGGCGGGCCAGCTCCTTCCCCCAGGTGACCACCAGGGAGGCCACCCCTGCCTTGCTGGCGGCATAGTTGCTCTGGCCCATGTTGCCGGCGCGGGCGATGGAGGAGATGTTGATGATGACGCCCCCCTCCCCGCCGGTGGCCATCAGCGCCGCCCCCTCGCGCCCGCACAGGAAGGTGCCGGTGAGGTTGACGTCGATGACGCTCTGCCACTGGGCCAGGCTCATCTTCTCCGCAAGCAACCCCTCCTTCACCTTGATCAGCATGCCGTCGCGCAGTATGCCGGCGCAGTTGACGAGGCAGTGCAGGGCCCCGAACTGATCCTTGATGGCGGCGAAGGTCGACTCGACCTCCGGCTCGCTCGCCACGTTGCAGACGAACAGGGCGCAGCGGCCGTCACGGCTGCGCACCTCCGCCTCGGTCACCTCCAGATCGGTGCGGTTGACGTCGATGAGCGCAAGCTGCGCCCCCTGCTCCGCCAGACTCAGGGCGATGGCGCGACCCAGCCCCCTGCCCGCCCCCGTGATGGCGATGACTTTTTGTTTGATATCCATAAATGCTCCTGGTGAGATGGCCGGTGACTATCGAGTCAAAGGCTATCGGGTAAAAAGGTAGATAACGGCCCTTAACCCGGCTCTGTCTTGTCCAGATAGAGTTCGACGATGCTGGAAAAATCCCGGCCCCCCTGCCCCTTGGTGGCGTGCAGGTTGAACAGGTTGCGGGCCAGCGCCCCCATGGGCACGGCGCTGTGGGCATGCTCGGCCAGGGCCATGGCGAGCCCCAGGTCTTTGACCATCAGCCGGGTCATGAAGCCCCCCTGATAGTTGCGCGACGCCGGCACGTTCTCCATCACCCCGGGCCAGGGGTTGTAACGCTCCAGGCTCCAGTTGTTGCCCGAGCTCTTGCCCATGATGGTGGAGAGCACGGCCGGATCCAGCCCCTCCTTGACCCCGAGCGCCAGCGCCTCGGCAGTGCCCGCCATGTGGATGGCGAGCAGCATGTTGTTGCACATCTTGGCAATCTGGCCGGCGCCGAGCGCTCCGGCGTGGAACAGGTTCTGCCCCATGCAGGCGAGCACGGGTCTGGCCGCTTCAAAATCCGCCTGTTCGCCGCCGACGATGAAGGTCAGCGTCCCCGCCGCCGCGCCGGCCACCCCTCCCGACACCGGAGCATCGAGAAAACGGATGCCGCGCGCCTGCGCCGCCGCCCCCACCTGGCGGGCCGAGGCCACGTCTATGGTGGAGCAGTCGATGACCAGGGCGCCGTGCGGCAGGGCCGCCAGCAGATCCTGCCCGCCTCGCTCACCGGCGCTCTCGCCAAGCCAGAGGCTGCGCACATGCTCCCCCGCCGGCAGCATGCTGATCACCAGCTCGCAGCCGCTCACCGCCTCGCGGGCATCGCCAGCGGCGATGCAGCCAGCCTCGATGGCGCGGGCCAAGCTCTCGGCCACCAGATCAAACACCTGCACTGTGTGCCCCGCCCTGGCCAGGTTGGCGGCCATGGGGCCCCCCATGTTGCCAAGCCCGATAAATCCAATCCTTGTCATGGTCTGTTCCTTGTGTGATCCCGTGTCAGCGGGGGCGCAAGGGGTTGTCCCCCTCGGGCCAGCGATAGAAGGCATCCAGCCAGGCCTCGCCAGTCTGCGGGGCCTGCCAGCGGGGGGATTTGTCCTTGTCGATGAGCAGGGCCCGCACCCCTTCCACGAAGTCCCCTCTGAGCACGCAGTTGACCGAGAGGGTCAGCTCGTCGGCAAACACCTCGGCCAGCGACTGGCGCCGAGCCTGCCAGAACTGGCGCCAGAGAATGGCGCGACTGATGGGGCTGCCGCTCTGGCAGGTCGCCCGCGCCTGGGCCAGCGCCGGTTCGTCCAGCTCGGCCCCATCGAGGCGTGCCAACACCCCTTGCAGGGAGCGACCGGCCAACAGCGCATCGATGCGGGCCTGGTGGGGTAGCAGCACGGGGGCAGGCAGCGTCTGGCCAAGAGATTGCTGCAAACCGGCCAGCAGCCCCTCGAGCTGCTCGCTGGCGTCGACAGCGCCGGACCAGTCGAGGGCGGCGAGGCGCGCCGGCAGCTCCGCCCGCTCGTGACTCGCCATGGCGTGATCCGCCAGACCCAGGCCGATGGCGTCCGCCCCGTTGAAGCGGGCCCCGGTGAGGCCGAGCCAGAGCCCGAGCCGGCCCGGCATGCGGCTCAAAAACCAGCTGGCCCCCACGTCGGGGTAGAGGCCGATGGTCACCTCCGGCATGGCGAACAGGCTCTTCTCGGTCACCACCCGAAAACCGGCCCCGGCAAAGAGGCCGATGCCGCCCCCCATGCAGATGCCGTCCGCCACGCAGATGAGGGGCTTGCTGTAGCAGTGGATGTGGTGATCGAGCCGGTACTCCTGCAGGAAGAAGTCGCGAGCATAGCCGAACAGTGCCGACTCGCTCGCCTCCTGCTTGCGGTAATAAAAAGAGCGGATGTCGCCGCCGGCGCAAAACGCCTTCTCGCCGGCCCCCTGCAGCAGCACGCAGACGATGGCCGGATCCTGCTCCCAGCGGGTCAGCGCCCCCTGCAACAACTGGATCATCTCAAGGCTCAGGGCATTGAGGGAGGCGGGGCTGGCCAGGGTCAGCATGCCGATGTGGCGACCATCCGCGGTGGGGTGGGTCTCGATGCGCACAGGCTCACTCATGGCTGGCCTCCGCAGACCGGGTATCAGCCCCTGCGACACGGCGGGCCGCCATCATTACCTCGTTCATCCTTCACTCCCTTTTCAACGGCGTGGGTTGGTCGTAGTGCCAGCGCGGGGCCCGCTTCTCGAGGAAGGCGGCCACCCCTTCGCGCTGGTTGGCATCGTCAAACAGGGTGAGGAACAGGCTGCGCTCCAGCGGCAGCGCCGCGTCCCGATGGCCGCTGCGCCCCTGATTGATGAGGGTCTTGCAGGCGCGCAGGGCGCTCGGGCTCTGGCGCTCCACCAGCTGGGCCATCTGGTGCGCCGCTTCCCAGGCGTGCCCCTCCTTCACTACCTCCTCCACCAACCCCATCTCGTAGGCCAGGGTGGCGCTCACCTTCTCGCCGCAGAGGATCATCCGCTTGGCCCAGCCCGGCCCCACCAGTTCGGTGAGGCGCTGGGTGCCGCCGGCGCAGGGCAGCAAGCCCACCGAGGCCTCCGGCAGGCCCAGCTTGGCCTGCTGCTCGGCGATGCGGATGTCGCAGGCCAGCGCTACCTCGAGGCCCCCGCCCATGGCGTAGCCGTTGATGGCGGCGATGCTGACCCCGTGAAAGCGGGCCAGCGCCTCGAAGGCGCGGCCAAAGGCCTCGGCCACTTCGCGGGCGTGCTCCAGGTTGCCGTCGGCAAACATGTTGAGATCGGCGCCGGCGCAGAAGAACTTGTCTCCGGCCCCGCGGATCACCAGCGCCACCACGTCGGGGCGGCCATCGAGCTCCACCATCATCTGCAGGAAAGCCTGCAGGCTGGCGAGCGTCCAGGTGTTGGCGGGAGGATGGTCGAGGGTGATATAGGCCACGTGACCGTGATATTCGAGCCTGATCCTTGTCATTGCGTTGTCCTTGTCAAAAAACCTGCCCCATGATGACAGGGTTGAATGGAGCCGACCTGCGGCTGGCTCACAAAGCCTGACGACGAGTCACGCCAACCGCGTCGTCAGGGCGGCCCCCTCTCGCTACTCCAGCGCCAGACCGGGCTCGGCCAGCAGTCGGCGGGCGATGATGAGCCGCATCACTTCATTCGTCCCCTCCAGAATGCGGTGAACCCGGGTATCGCGCAGGTAGCGCTCGAGCGGGTACTCGCGGATATAACCATAGCCGCCAAAGAGTTGCAGGGCGTCGTCGCAGATGCGGTGACCCACGTCGGTGGCAAAGCGCTTGGCCATGGCGCACCAGGCGCTCTTGTCCGGCGCCCCGGCATCGAGTCTCGCGGCCGCCTGACGCACCAGCAGCCGGGCGGCGGCGAGCTCGGTGGCCATGTCGGCCAGGCGAAACTGCACGCTCTGGAATTCGCTGATCGGGTGGCCAAATTGCTGGCGCTGCTGCACATGGGCCAGGGCATCGTCGAGGGCCTGCTGGGCGGTGCCGACCGAACAGGTGGCGATGTTGATGCGCCCGCCATCGAGCGCCTGCATGGCGAACTTGAACCCCTCGCCCTCCTGCCCCAGCCGGTAACGGGCGGGAATGCGCACGGCGCTGAAATTCACCTCACGGGTCGGCTGGCTGTTCCAGCCCATCTTCTCCTCCGCCTTGCCGTAACTCACGCCGAGGCTCTGGGCCGGTACCATGAAGGCGGAGATCCCCTTCGCCCCCTCGCCACCGGTGCGGGCCATCACCACCAGCACGTCTGTGCTACCGGCGCCCGAGATGAACACCTTGCTGCCGTCGATGACGTAATCCTCGCCATCGCGCACGGCGCGGGTCTTGAGGGCCGCCGCGTCGGAGCCGGCCCCTGGCTCGGTGAGGCAATAAGAGCCCAGCAGCTCGCCGCTGGCCAGCCTCGGTACCCACTCCTCGGCCACCTCGGCAGGCAACCAGCTGCCCAGCATCCAGCTCACCATGTTGTGGATGGTCAGATAGGCGGTGGTGGAGGTGCAACCCATGGCGAGGCGCTCGAAGATAAGGCTGGCATCGAGTCTCGGCAGGCCGAGGCCGCCATACTGCTCCGGGGTGTAGAGGCCGCAAAAGCCAAGCGCCGCCGCCTGCTTGATGGTGGGGACGGGAAATTCATGTTCCTTGTCCCAGCGCGCGGCGTGGGGCTTGAGCGCCTCCTCGGCAAAAGCGCTGGCGGCCTCCACATAGGCCTGCTGATCCGGGGTCAGGTTAAAATCCATCTTGTTCGCTTCCTTTTACTTGTTCGGTCGTTCCGTGTCTGTCAATGGGGCGCCCGGACAACCCGGGCGGCATCCTGCCGTCAGCGCAGTTGGATGGTCATGTTGGGGCCGGTCGGGATGTCTTCGTCGAACCAGCGTTCGGTCACCGTCTTGGTCTCGGTGTAAAAACGCACCGCCTGCTTGCCGTAGGCGTGCAGATCACCGTAGAAGGAGCCACGCCAGCCGGTGAAGGAGAAGAACGGCAGCGGCACCGGGATGGGCACGTTGATCCCCACCTGGCCCACCGCCACCTCGTGACGGAACTTGCGGGCGGCAGCGCCGCAGCCGGTGAAGATGGAGGTGCCGTTGCCGTAGGGGTTGTCGTTGATGAGGGCGAGCGCCTCATCGAGGTTCGCCACCTCGAGGCAGGCCAGCACGGGCCCGAAGATCTCCTCCTTATAGATACGCATCTCGGGGGTCACGCCGCGAAACAGGGTCGGCCCCACCCAGTTGCCCACGGGGTAGCCGGGCACGTCGCAGAAGCGGCCGTCCAGCAGGCACTCGGCCCCCTCGGCGATCCCCGCCTCGATAAGCCCCTCCACCCTGACTTTGGCCTCCGGGCTGATGAGGGGGCCGTAGGCGGCTTCGGGATCGTGCCAGACACCGGGCTTCACCTTGGCGAACTCGGCGGCAAGCTCGGGGATCCACTCCCGGGCACTGCCCACGAACACCGCCACGCTGATGGCCATGCAACGCTGACCGGCGGCGCCGACCCCGGCCCCCACCAGGTTGCTCAGCACCTGCGCCTTGTTGGCATCCGGCATGATCACCATGTGGTTCTTGGCACCGACAAAGCACTGGGCCCGCTTGAGCTGGGAAGTGGCGCTGCGATAGACGTGGCCGCCAACCCGGGCCGAGCCGACGAAGCTGACCGCCTTGATGTCGGGATGGGCCAGCAACGCATCCACCTGCTCGGCGCCGCCGTGCACCACCGACAGAATGCCCTTGGGGGCCCCTGCCTCGGCAAACAGCTCGGCCAGGCGCATGGGGGTGAGCGGATCCTGCTCGGAGGGCTTGAGCACGAAGCCGTTGCCGCAGGCCACCGCCAGCGGGAACATCCAGAGCGGGATCATGGCCGGAAAGTTGAAGGGGGTGATGCCAAGGCAGACCCCGAGGGGCTGCACCCAGGAGTGGCCGTCGACCCGGCGGGCCACGTTGCCCATGGTCTCCCCCAGGGTCTGGCTGGCGATGGCGCAGGCCTGCTCCACCACCTCGATGCCGCGCCACACATCCCCTTTGGCATCCGCCAGGTTCTTGCCGGTCTCCTGAGCCAGCAGGGCCGCCAGCTCGTCGTGATGCGTCTTCAACAGATGCTGGTAGTTGAATATCACCCGGGCCCGCTCGGAGGCCGGCACCTCTCGCCACAGCAGATAGGCGTCGTGAGCGGTGCGCACCGCCAGCGCAATTTCCGCCGAGGTGGCCTTTGGCACTCGCGCCAGCAGGCTCTGATCCGCCGGGTCGGTCACCTCGATCCACTGCTCGCTCGCGGAAGGGTACGCCTCCCCGCCGATGTGCAGCGGCACGTCACCGAACCGGGTCTGATGGTTGTTCATGGGCACTCTCTCCTTGCTGGCACATCATGGGCCGTTTGCGGGCGGGCCATGAGCACTCCTGTGACGGGGACCATCACGACCGGGCAATCGCCCTTGCCATCATGGCGCAACAAATTTACCTTAGACTAACAATCAATTTACGTTTACGCTAACGTAAACTTAAATCACAAATGGACTGACCAGTTTGGCCCCCTGTTTCAGCTCGGCCGCCAGGCTGTCACCCCCTTCATATGAGGAGAGCAAGGATGCATGCAGTGATGGACGAGACCCTGTGCGCCCTGACCGAGCAGGTCGAGGCCTTCTGCCAGAAAGTGATCGCGCCGCGGGCCGGCGACATCGATCAGAGCAACATCTTCCCCCGCGATCTCTGGCCCCGGATGGGTGAGCTGGGGCTGCACGGCATCACGGTGGCGGAGGAGTATGACGGGGTGAGCCTCGGCTATCTGGCCCACGTGCTGGTGATGGAGCAGGTGAGCCGCGCCAGCGCCTCGGTCGGCCTCTCCTACGGCGCCCACTCCAACCTCTGCATCAACCAGATCCACCGCCACGGCACGGCGGCGCAGAAAGCGCGCTACCTGCCGCCGCTGGTGGGCGGCGAGCATGTGGGGGCGCTCGCCATGAGCGAGCCAGGCGCCGGCTCCGACGTGGTGAGCATGCGCCTCACTGCGGTGCGCGAGGGGGATCACTTCGTGCTGAACGGCAACAAGATGTGGATCACCAACGGGCCCGATGCCGACACCTTCGTCATCTATGCCAAGACGGATCCCGCCGCTGGGCCCAAAGGGATTTCTGCCTTTATCGTCGAGGCGGGGACCCCAGGTTTTTCCACCGCCCAGAAGCTCGACAAGCTCGGCATGCGCGGCTCCAGCACCTGCGAGCTGGTGTTCGACAACTGCCGGGTGCCGCAGGAAAACCTGCTGGGCCCCCTGCACGGCGGGGTCAAGGTGTTGATGAGCGGGCTCGATTACGAGCGAGTGGTGCTGGCGGCCGGCCCGCTCGGCATCATGCAGGCCTGCATGGACGTGGTGCTGCCCTATGTGCGCGAGCGCAAGCAGTTCGGCCAGGCCATCGGTGAGTTCCAGCTGGTGCAGGGCAAGCTTGCCGACATGTATACCCGCCTCGCCAGCAGCCGGGCGCTGGTCTATTCGGTGGCGAGCGCCTGCGATCAGGGCCGCACCAGCCGCAAGGATTGTGCCGCCGCCATCCTGTTTGCCGCCGAAAACGCCACCCAAATGGCGCTCGATGCCATCCAGCTGCTCGGCGGCAACGGCTACATCAACGAATACCCCACCGGCCGCCTGCTGCGGGACGCCAAGCTCTACGAGATAGGCGCCGGCACCTCGGAGATCCGCCGCTGGCTCATCGGTCGCGAGCTGATGGGGGATAATGCATGAGCAGGATCCACTCCCGTCTCGACACCGCCAGTCCCGACTACGAAGCCAATCAGGCCGCCATGCAGGCCCTGGTCGACGATCTCAATGCCCGCCTGGAGGAGATAGCCTTGGGCGGCGGCGCGGCCAACAACGCCCGCCATCAGGCCCGCGGCAAGCTGCTGCCCCGCGAGCGCATCAACCAGTTGTTAGACCCGGGCTCCCCCTTTCTCGAGCTCTCGGCGCTGGCCGGCTGGCAGGTCTATGACGAGCCGGTGCCCGCCGCCGGCATCCTCACCGGTATCGGCCGGGTCTCTGGGCGCCTGTGCATGCTGGTGGTGAATGACGCCACCGTGAAGGGCGGCACCTACTACCCGCTCACGGTGAAAAAGCACCTGCGTGCCCAAGCCATCGCTGAGCGGCTGCGCCTCCCCTGCCTCTATCTGGTGGATTCCGGCGGCGCCTTCTTGCCGATGCAGGACGAGGTGTTCCCCGACCGGGATCACTTTGGCCGCATCTTCTACAACCAGGCCCGCATGTCGGCCCAGAACATCCCGCAGCTGGCGGTGGTGATGGGGCTCTGCACCGCCGGTGGTGCCTACGTGCCCGCCATGGCGGACGAATCCATCATGGTCAGGGAGCAGGCCACCATCTTTCTGGCGGGCCCGCCGCTGGTCAAGGCGGCCACCGGCGAGGAGATCAGCGCCGAGGCCCTGGGCGGCGCCGAGGTTCACTGCGCCCACTCCGGGGTGGCGGATCACATGGCCCGCGACGATGCCCATGCCCTGGCCATCGCCCGCACTCTGGTGACCCACTTGGGCAATGAGCCGGTAGAGACCAACCCCGGCTACGAGCCCCCCTGCTACCCCATCGAGGAGCTTTACGGCCTGGTGGGCACCAGCCTCAAGCGCCCCTATGACGCACGGGAGCTGATCGCCCGACTGGTGGATGGCTCTGACTTTGACGAATTCAAGGCGCTGTTCGGCACCACCCTGGTGACCGGTTTTGCCCGGATCTGCGGCATGCCGGTGGGGATCCTCGCCAACAACGGGGTGCTGCACAGCGACAGCGCCCAGAAGGGGGCCCACTTCATCCAGCTTTGCAACCGGCGCGCCATCCCGCTGATCTTTTTGCAAAACATCACCGGCTTTATGGTGGGAAGCCAAGCCGAGCGCGAAGGGATCGCCAAGCACGGCGCCAAGCTGGTCACCGCGGTGGCCTGCAGCCGGGTGCCCAAGATCACCCTGGTCGTCGGCGGCAGCTTTGGCGCCGGCAACTACGGCATGTGCGGGCGTGCCTACGACCCCGATTTTCTGTTCAGCTGGCCCAACAGCCGTATCTCCGTCATGGGCGGCGAGCAGGCGGCCGGAGTGCTGGTGCAGGTGCGCCGGGACAAGCTGACCGCCGAGGGCAAGAGCCTGAGCGAGCAGGAGGCGGCCGCCATCCGCGCCCCGGTGATCGAGCAGTACGAGCGTCAGGGCCACCCCTATTACGCCAGCGCTCGGTTGTGGGATGACGGCGTCATCGACCCGGCCCAGAGTCGCACCGTGCTGGCGTTGGCGCTGGCGGCCTGTCAGGGGGCCGAGACAGGCCCGGAACAGTACGGCATCTTCCGGATGTAAGGAGTTCACATGTCCGATCCATTCAGTCACGACGTCCAGCCCGGTTTTCGGCTGGAGCGACACGGCCCGCTGGCCGAGCTGGTGCTGTCGCGCCCGGCCCGCCACAACGCCTTCGACGCCGACCTCATGCTGGGGCTGCTCGACTGCCTCGACGAGCTGGCCCACACCCACGGCCAGGCCCTCGCCGACCGCCCCCACGCCTTGCTGCTGCGGGCCGAGGGCAAGCATTTTTGCGCCGGCGCCGATCTTAACTGGATGCGCAACCAGGCCCATGCCGATTTCGAGCACAACCGGGAAGACGCCCGGGTACTGGCCCGGTTGATGCAAACCCTGGACGAGCTTCCTTTCCCCACGGTGGCGCTGGTGCAGGGGGCCGCCTATGGCGGAGCGCTTGGCCTGGTCTGTGCCTGCGATCTGGTGCTGGCCGCCGATGACGCTCGCTTCTGCCTCTCCGAGGTGAGCCTCGGGCTGGTGCCTGCGGTGATCAGCCCCTACGTGGTGCGCGCCATGGGAATGCGCCAGGCCCGTGCCCTGATGCTCAGCGCCGACCCGTTCGATGCGGTCACTGCCTGCCGCCTCAACGTGGCGCACCGGCGCTGCCCGCCGGATCAGCTGCTGGCCGAAGGACGCGCGCAGGCCCTGCGTCTGTGCCGCAACGGGCCAGAGGCGATGAAAGAGACCAAGCGGCTGCTGGCCGCCCTCGAGAGCCACAGCG
Organism: Aeromonas dhakensis; assembly: GCF_002285935.1. NCBI lineage: Bacteria > Pseudomonadati > Pseudomonadota > Gammaproteobacteria > Aeromonadales > Aeromonadaceae > Aeromonas > Aeromonas dhakensis. The sequence continues at coordinate 2,997,783 of NZ_CP023141.1, read as the reverse complement.
CCAGCCTGCACGAAGAGAAAACCGTCGAGACCATCGCCCGGGTACGGGTCGGTCTCGAAGCCCAGGAGGGGATGCAAGCCTTCTTCGACAAACGCTCCCCCAGCTGGCGTCCCCGTTTCAAGGATGAGACATGACTCAATACCACCCCATCAAGCACCTGCTGATCGCCAGCTGTGGTCAATATAACTGGCGTGTGGATCAACACGCTTCGCACTTGTGCGCCTTGAACGACAGGGAGCCAGCATGACCCATCACGCTCCAATTAAGCGTCTGCTGATCGCCAATCGTGGCGAAATCGCCGTGCGGATCATCAAGACCGCCCGGCGCCTCGGCATTCACACCATCGCCCTCTACTCGGACGCCGACGCCAGCGCCATGCATGTGCGCGAAGCCGACGAAGCCTGGCATCTGGGGCCGGCCCCCGCCCGGGAGAGCTACCTCGACACCGGCAAGGTACTGCGTATCGCCCAGCTGGCGAACGCCGACGCCATCCACCCGGGCTACGGTTTTCTCTCCGAGAACAGCGACTTTGCCGCCGCCTGCGAGCAGCGGGGCTTGCGCTTCATCGGCCCAAGCGGCGCCGCCATCCTCGCCATGGGCGACAAGTCCGGCGCCAAAGCGCTGATGCAGGCCGCCGGCGTGCCGGTGCTGCCCGGTTATCACGGCGCGGATCAGCACCCGGAGTTTTTGCGCGATCAGGCGAGCCAGGTGGGCTTTCCGCTCCTTATCAAGGCGGCCAGTGGCGGCGGTGGCAAGGGGATGCGCCGGGTCGATCAGCTGGCCGACTTTGACGACGCCCTGGCGGCGGTCAAGCGGGAGGCAAGTTCTGCCTTCGGTGACGACCATGTGCTGCTGGAGCGCTATCTCGCCTGCGCCCGCCACGTGGAGGTGCAGGTGTTTGCCGATACCCTCGGCAACGCCATCTATCTGGGGGACCGGGACTGCTCGTTGCAGCGCCGCCACCAGAAGGTGATCGAGGAGGCCCCCGCCCCCGACATTCCTCCGGCGCTGCGCCGTGCCATGGGCGAGGCGGCCGTCGCCGCCGCCCGTGCCATCAAGTATCGAGGAGCCGGCACCATCGAATTTCTGCTGTGCGGGGAGGAGTTCTTCTTCATGGAGATGAACACCCGGCTGCAGGTAGAGCACCCGGTCACCGAGGCCATCACCGGCCAGGATCTGGTGGCCTGGCAGCTGGCGGTGGCTGAAGGCAAGCCGCTGCCGCTCATCCAGGATGAAGTGGTGCTGCGCGGCCACGCGGTGGAGGCGCGCCTCTACGCCGAGGACGTGGCCGCCGGTTTTCTGCCCGCTAGCGGCCCCATCCAGTGGCTCAGCTGGCCCAAGGGAGTGCGCATCGATACCGGCGTCGGCGCCGGCGATGCGGTGAGCCCCTATTACGACCCCATGATCGCCAAGCTGATCGCCCATGCACCGAGCCGCAGCGAGGCCTTTGCCACCCTGGCCGACGCGCTGGCGGCGCTGGAACTCGGCCCCTTGGTGCACAACGGCCCGCTCTTGCTGCGCCTGTGCGAAGAGCCCGAGGTGCTGGCGATGCGCCACCACACCCAGTGGCCCATTCCCACCGACACCCTGCCCGTCCCGGCGATCGCCTGGCCGCTCGCCGCCCTCTGGCTCGCCAGTCGCCAGCGCGATGCCTCCCCCTGGCAGCAGGCAACAGGCTTTCGGCTCGGCCCCACCCGCAGCTTCAGCGCAGCGGTGCGCATCGACGAGGAGGCCCGCGTGTTGACCCTCACCGAGCGGGCAGGCGCCCTGCTCTGGCAGGGCGAGCAGATCCCCTTCGAGCTTGGGCCGGATCATATTCGCCTGCAGCAGGCCGGCAACTGGCAACGCTACCCGCTGCAGTCCCTCGGCGAGGGCGACTATCTGCTGCAACTGGCGGGCAGGCGCATCCGCTTCTCGGCCGATGATCAGCATCATCAGCTGCACCATGATCACCAGGTGGGCGCCGGCATCCTGGCCCCCATGCACGGCATAGTGGTGGCGCTGCAGGTCGAGGCCGGCCAGCCGGTCAGCAAGGGGCAACCCCTGCTGGTGCTGGAGGCGATGAAGATGGAGCACGTCCTCAAGGCCGACCGGGATGGGGTGATCGAAGCGCTGCAGTGCCGCCAGGGCGAACAGGTGAGTCAGGGCGCCGTGCTGGTGCGCTTTGCCGAAGAGCAGACCGAGCAGGAGGTGCGCTCATGAACCGAGCACAGGAAAACCGGGACGACAAGGTCAGCCTGGTGGAGATGGGGCCGCGGGACGGCCTGCAAAATGAAGCCGCGACCCTCTCGCTGGTGCAGAGGCTGGAGCTCATCGCCCGGCTGGCCGAGAGCGGGCTGCAGCGCATCGAGGTGGGCGCCTTCGTGTCGCCCAAAAAGGTGCCGCAGATGGCGGATTCCGCCGCACTGTTCGACGCCCTGCCGCGCAAGGTTGCAACCCGTTACGGCGCCCTGGTGCCCAATCTGCAGGGGCTGCAGGCCGCCATCGCCGCCCGCGCCGACGAGATAGGCCTCTTCACCGCCTGCTCGGACGGCTTTACCCGGGCCAACATCGGCATCAGCGTGGAGGAGTCGCTGGTGCGCTTCGCCCCCCTGGTGCAGGAGGCACGCCGCCTCGGCATCAAGGTGCGCGGCTACCTCTCCACCGTCATCGCCTGTCCGTTCGACGGCCCGACCCGGCCCAAGCGGGTCGCCGCCATGGCCGAGCGACTGCTGGATCTGGGCTGCCACGAGATATCGCTCGGCGACACCATAGGCGTCGGCACCCCGGGCACCGTGGCCCCCATGCTGGATGCGGTGCTGCACGAGATCCCGGCCGGCCGGCTGGCGGTCCATTTTCACGACACCTATGGCCAGGGGCTGGCCAACCTGCTGCCGGCGCTGGAGCGCGGCATCCGCACCATCGACAGCTCGGTGGCCGGGCTCGGCGGCTGCCCCTATGCCCCCGGCGCCTCCGGCAACGTCGCCTCGGAGGAGGTGGTCTATCTGCTGCACGGCCTTGGCATGAGCACAGGCGTCGATCTCGACAAGCTGGCCGCTACCGGCCAGTGGGTGAGCGAGCAGCTCGGCCGCCCCAACGGCTCGCGGGTCGGCCGGGCCTTGCACGCCAACGCCGAGCGGCTGCGCACGCGGCTGTGCCAGCCATCCCCGCACTCATCCCCGCACTAAGGAGCCCCGCCATGCCCAATACCCTCGCCCACGGACTCGCCGGCAAGGAGGTGACCTACAGCATCTCCGAGCTGGCTCACGAGTTTGACATCACCCCGCGCACCATCCGCTACTACGAGGACGAGGGGCTCATCACCCCGACCCGGGAGGGGCAGACCCGCATCTACAGTCACAAGGACAAGATCCGCCTCAAGCTGACCCTGCGCGGCAAGCGCCTCGGCTTCAGCCTGGCGGAGATCCGCGAGCTGTTCGACATGTATGACACCGACCGCTCCAGCAAGACCCAGCTCAACTCCATGATCCAGCTCATCGAAACCAAGCGCCACTCCCTGCGCCAGCAGCTGGAGGATATCCAGATGGTGATGGCCGAGCTGGAGGCGGCCGAGCAGCGCTGCGTAAATTCCCTTAACGGCTTGAAAACTGGCGCAGATTAACCGAATCTGGGGTTATTTACCCCCTCCCGGGAGCCCCGATGAAACGCTGGTGCTGGTTGTTGCTGCTGCTCTGCTGCGTGGCATGGGGCCACCCTGTGATCCGGGTCGGCGGCTACCCCTATGCCCCCTTTGTGATCAAGGATGCAAACGACGGCTATCACGGCCTGACCCTGGATCTTATCACCCAGCTCAACGACATCCAGCGGGACGTGCGTTTCGTCTTCGTGCCCACCTCCGCCACTCACCGCTACCAGGCGCTGGCCCTCGGTCGTTTCTCCCTGATCCTGTTTGAAGACATCCATTGGGACTGGCATGCCGATGAGGTGCTGATGACCCGTCCGCTGCTGCTGGGTGGGGAGATCTATGTTGCGCTCAAGGCGCCGGGGCGGGATCAATCCTTCTTTGATCATCTGGAGCGACGCCAGCTGATCGGGGTCAGCGGCTATCACTACGGCATCGCCGACTTCGACGCGACACCGGGCAACATGAAGCGACGCTTCAACATCACCTTGGTCAAGGACAACGTCAGCGCCCTGCAGGGGCTGTTCAAGGGGCGCGGCGAGGTGGCCATCATCAACCTCTCCTACCTCAACCAGTTCGAGCAAGAACAGCCGGAACAGGCCGCGCGACTGTTGCGATCTGACAAATGGGATCAGCAATACGCGCTGCGAGCCCTGCTCAGCCCGGATAGCAGAGTCTCGGTGCAGCAGCTGGAGTTGTGGCTGGATGCGCTTGAAAAGAGCGGAAAACTGGCAAGCCTCTGGACAAGGTACGGCGTACAGAATCAAGTGGCACCATGATAATGACCTGAAAGTTTGTTACCCTATGCGCATCAATTGGAGACCCTCATGCCCAAGCCCCTGCGTGCCCGCCTGCTGCGCTACGCTCTCTACTTCTGCGCCGCCCTGCTCTGTTCTCTGCTCATTCTGTTATGGCAAACCCCCACCCTCACCCAGCGCCACCTGCCGGCCTGGCTGGCCAAACACTACGGTCTGCACCTGACCCTGGGGGAGATAGACGTCGGCCTGCGCCACCCCTCCCTCGCCATCGGCCCCACCACCCTGTTCGATGACCAGCAACAGCCCCTCGTCGCCTTCGATCGCTTGCAGCTCACCCCCCTGATAGGGGAAAGCTGGCGCCAGCGCGCCCTGATCCTCGATGAGGCACTGCTGGTCAAGCCGACGGTCAATCTGGTGCGACTGGCGGATCACGGCCAAGACGCTCGCTTCAACCTGACCGAGGCGCTGGCCAGCCTGCTCGCACCGGGTGACGCCGCGACCACCGACAGCGGCGCCCCACTGCTGGTGCAGATCAACCGGCTGGCGGCCGAGCAGGGTCACATCACCTATCAGGACAGCCGCAAGCAGAGCAGCCCCGGCTGGGTGCCCACCCTGACCCTGAGCGGGCTCGACCTGCAATTGCCGACCTTCTCCACCGCCCTGGGCCGCGCCAACCCTTTCGTGCTCGGAGCCACCCTCAATAAGCAGAGTCCACTCAAGGCGAGCGGCGAGCTCGACATCATGAGCGGCGCCGGCAAGGGTAAGATCAGCCTGGGCAAACTGGCCCTCGCCCCCTTCGCCCCGCTCTGGGCCCCCTATCTCGATATCAAGCTTGCCAGGGGCGAGGCCAACGCCGAGCTTGCCTACCAGATAGCCGAGGGCAAGCAGGGGCTGGGCTGGCAACTCTCCAAGGGCAAGCTGACCCTCAATGACTGGCAGCTTCAGCGCCGCAAGGGCGGCGAATTTGCCCGCTTCAAGCAGCTGGCGCTGACCGGCATCGAGCTCGACGGCAACAAGCAGGCGCTGCAGATCGACCGGGTGACGCTCAAGGCCCCGACCGTCAGTGCCGTGCTCGATGCCAACCAGCAGCTGGATCTGGCGACCCTGCTGATCCCGCAGCCGCCGGTCAAAACCAGTAAAGCCGCCAAACCGGCCGCCCCTGCCAAACCCTGGCGCTGGAGCCTCAAGCAGACCCGCATCGAACAGGGCCAGCTCAAGCTGACCGAATCGAGCAGCGGCAAGCCGCTGCTGCGCGAGCTCTCCGCCCTGACGCTGGCTCTGGGGCCGCTGGGCAGTCAGAGCGGACAGCGCAGCCCGCTCACCTTGAGCGGGGCGCTCAACAACCAGGCAAAACTGGACTTTGACGGCGACCTCGCCCTCGCCCCATTCAGCCTCAACGGCGAGATCAAACAACAGGGTCTGCCGCTCAGCTGGGCCCAGCCCTACCTGCAAGATCTGCTGCGCATCAGTGTGCGCGACGGCCAGCTTGCCAGCCGCACCAAGCTGGCGCTGGCCACCGATGCCAAGGGGGCATTGAGCAAGCTGGAGCTGAGCGGCGGGCTCGATATCGATCGACTCAACGTGCTGGATCGGGCCGACAACCAGCGCCTGCTGCAAATTGAGCAACTGCAACTGAGCGGCCTGCACTACGACGGCATCAGCCAGCAGGTGAAGATCGACGACATCCTGCTGCGCAAACCCTTCGCCCGCATCGAGATCAACGAGGACAGGGTCACCAACGTGCAGCAACTGCTGCTGCCGCAACCGGCCACGGCCAAGCCCGCCAGCAGCGGCCCGGCCCCTCGCGTCAGCATCGCCCAGGTGCGCACCGAGCAGGGCAACCTGCGCTTTGCCGATCGCAGCCTGAGCCCGGAATTCGTGGTGGACATCGCCTCCCTCAGTGGCCAGAGTCGCCACATCAGCAACATCCCGGGCCAACGCTCCGAGCTGGCCTTCAACGGCAAGGTGGACCGCTACGCCCCGGTAACCATTCGCGGCGGCACCAACCTGCTGATCGAGCAGCCGGTGCTGGACGTGGCCGTCACCTTCAACAACCTGGAGCTCACCACCTTCACCCCCTACTCCAGCACCTACGCCGGTTACGCCATCGACAAGGGCCAGCTCTCCATGAAGCTCAACTACCAGTTGCACGGCAACCGGCTGGAGGGGGACAACGACATCACCATCAAGAAGCTGCAGCTGGGGGAAAAGGTCAAGAGCGAGCAGGCCAAGGATCTGCCGCTGGGGCTGGCGGTTGCCCTGCTGAGCGATGCCAACGGCGTCATCCAGATGAACCTGAAGGTAAAGGGCAATCTGGATCAGCCTGACTTCAGCCTCGGCAACATCTTCTGGGACGTGCTTGGCAACACCCTGCGCAAGGCGGTCACCTCCCCCTTCTCGCTGCTCGCCTCCCTGGCGGGTGGCAGCGAGGATCTGGACGAGCTGCCCTTCCTGCCTGGTGAGCCGGATCTCACCCCCACCCAGCAGGAGAAGCTGACCAAGCTGGCACAGGCCCTCAAGGACAGACCCAAGCTCAGCATGAACATTCGCGGCAAAGTCAACTTCAACGAGGAGCGCCCCATATTGCAGCGCCAGAAGCTCGAGCGGGTGTTGGCCAAGATCACCGGCAACCCGGTGGATCTCGATCTGCTGGAGCAGGACCCCGCCATGCAATCGGCACTGGCAGAGGCCTATGAGGCGCGCTTCAACGAAGATCTCGGGGAGCTGGCCGATCGGCTGAAGCTCGATGAAGCGAGTCCGGCCCTGCGCGCCCAGGCGGTGCTCCTGCTGCGGGATCAGCAGCTCATCACCGCCAAGTCCCTGCGCAATCTGGCCATGCGCCGCGCCCAGAACACCAAGGAGTTTCTGGTAGACCGCCAGGGGATCGCGCCGGAGCGGCTGTTTGTGCTGGACAGCCAGGTCAGGGAGGCCGACAAGGAGGCCAAGGTGGTGCTGACCCTGGACGATTGAGCCGGTGACATCAGCAGGATGAGGGGGATGCCATTCCCCCTCTTCTTTGGGATTGAGCCCTCCTTTCGAGACCTGTTGCCAAACACATGCCCCGCGTTCCTTCTTTCCCCCTTCATCCGGCCAGCTCTCTCGGCTATCCAGCAACAATCTGCGTCACTGCATAAGGCCAACTGCAGGACCCAAGCTCGCGTTCAACACTTTATCACCCCCATCCTGAGCCTTTGTTTCAGATATCCACCTCGTCAGCTCACTCGCCCGGCCAATACCCCTTGCTCAACCATGCCGAAGCCGCGGACAGGCAGTCAGGTCGTTTGTATTGAACCGGTCATTGACGCCTCTTGCTTGATGGCATATGAGCATATTTTTTGGACTCAGGTGTCCTCAGGCTTGGCGATGAAAATACGGTAGACAGCGCGGCTCAGCCCATCGCCTCGAGCTGTATGAAACTTTCAGAAATGTTCCACTTAATACAACTTTTCAACCTTGTCCGCACCATTCATTCACCAGCCATCTACCTGGATCGCACGAATGGTCAGCCTGGCAAAAGATTCCGTTATTTTTTTACTGTTTCATCCCTTCCGCCTCTTGCCCGAGGCCAAGAGCCTGCCTAAAATCGCGCGTCTTTTATCAACCCCCACCTCTATTTTTGGAGAACGCCACGTGAGCGAAAAATTGGCCAACCCTGCCCCTCTGGGTCTGATGGGTTTCGGTATGACCACCATTCTGCTGAACATCCATAACGCAGGTTTCTTCCCCATCAGCGCCATGATCCTGGCCATGGGCCTGTGCTATGGCGGTCTGGCCCAGATCATCGCCGGTATCATGGAGTACAAGCGCGGCAACACCTTCGGTGTGACTGCCTTCATCTCCTACGGCACCTTCTGGTGGAGCCTGGTGTTCCTGCTGGTGATGCCGACCATGGGTCTGGCCGAAGCCACTCCGCACGCCTACATGGGCTGGTACCTGCTGATGTGGGGCATGTTCACCCTGTTCATGCTGATCGGGACCGTCAACTACCCGCGCGTGAAGCAGTTCGTGTTCGCCTCCCTGACCGTGCTGTTCTTCCTGCTGGCCGCCCGTGACTTCACCGGCAGCACCCTGATCGGCACCATCGCCGGTTTCGAAGGCATCATCTGCGGCGCCAGCGCCATCTACCTGGCCATGGCCACCGTGATCAACGAGCAGTTCGGCCGCACCGTGCTGCCGATCGGCGATCACAAAAAAGCCGCCGCCGTTCAGCTCAAAGCCGCTGCCTAAGCACCCGGCCGACACAGCTGTCACGAAAAAGGCACCCCGCGGGGTGCCTTTTTGTTGGGCGCGATTTGCCAGGTTCACCCGACTAGCCGTGATACTCGGGCTCACCCGCCAGCAGTCGGGTCGCCGGAAAACGCGTCGCCGGCTGCTGGCCGAAGAAGCGGGTGAACTGCTGGTACACCGCCGGATAGGTATCGCGCAGGCGCAGCGGATCGGTAAAAAAGCACTCGCTGCACACCGCAAAGAACTCGGCCGGGTGCGAGGCGGCGTAAGGGTCGATGGCGGTAGGCTCATGGCGATCCAGCTGCGCCTGCATGGCATCGAATGCTGCCTGCAGCGCACTCGTCCACTGGCGCGGATCCATGCCTGCCGGCAGCGGCGGCGCCCCGTCGGCCTCCCCTCCCAACATGTCGAGCTTGTGAGTCAGCTCGTGGATCACCAGATTGAAGCCGTCCCAGTCACCGTCCTGCTGTAGCTCGCTCCAGGCCAGTACCAGCGGCCCCTGGGGCCAGGATTCGCCGGCATTCTCCTCTTCCACCTCGCTCACCAGCCCGAACTCGTCCTGTACCTGCTGGCGGCGCACCACAGGCTCGGGGATCAGGATGATTTCGTGAAAGCCCCGATACCAGTCGAGCCCCAGATGCAGAATGGGCAACGCCGCCTGCAGGGCCAGCACCGCCTGCTGGCGGGGGGTAAGCGTCACCCCGATCTGGGTGAGGGTCTTGCGGGCCAGCAGCTGCTGCGCCAACCCGATCAGGGTCTGCTCCTCCTCCCGGGAAAAGCCCTGCAAAATGGGCACTGCGGCCAGGGCCTGCTGCCACTCCAGGGCATCCGGCCCCTGCTCATCTTGCCGGAACGCACCACCAAACACACTTCGTAAGCGAGACCAGAACACGCAGACTCCTCTTGCTGATCAGACTGTTTTCACAAACCGTTTCGGACGCTCGACATACCCCTGCGCCAGATAGAAGCGATGGGCCCCTTCCCGCTTGAGGCTGCTGGAGAGCTCCAGCTGGCTGCACCCCCGCGCCTGTGCATGGCTCTCTGCCACGGCCAACAGGGCGGCCCCCACTCCGCTTCCCCTTGCACCCTCATCGACAACCAGCGCCGAGATCAGGCCCCACTCTGGTGCAACGTGCAGCGGGTTCAGGCAGTGCCACACCAAGACGCCTGCGATCCTCTCATCCAGGCAGGCCACCAGCACCTCGCGGGCCGGATCCGGCATCAGCCAGCGGTCCTCCAGCTCCTGTGGGCTGACCGGGTAGCCCAGCTGGCCGAACAAGTCGGCCATGGCGGCCACATCCCCGGCGCAGGCCGGGCGGATCACCGCCGTCTCTCTCTCTGTTTGCATCCTTGGCCTCGATTTTGCTCTGCTTCTCCCCCACGGGCATGCCGATGAAAGAGGAGATGATACCGGGTTGACACCGCATTTTGTCCAACCACATCACGATTTGTTAATGTCAATTCACAAATTAACAAGGTGACAACATATTTCGCTAGGAAGCCCTTGCACAAATCGATATGTTAAAACCCGCGGACTGGCCAGTGGAAACTTCCGCCACCAACCGGCCCCCAATCATAACGAGTGACCCCATGGTCACCTGAAATTTAAGGGAGCGGGGCAGAGACCCCGCCAACAAGACAGCACAACAAAGGAGTTGTTGTACATGAATGAGATCGTCAATGCCATCAATGGTGTGATTTGGAGCCCTGCGCTCATCTACCTGTGTCTGGGGGTAGGCCTCTACTTCTCCCTGCGCAGCCGCTTTTTGCAACTGCGTCACATCAAGGAGATGATCCGCTTGATGTTTGATGGCAAGAGCACGGATGCGGGGGTCTCCTCCTTCCAGGCGCTGGCCATGACCTTGGCCGGTCGCGTCGGTACCGGCAACATCGCCGGGGTCGCCACCGCCATCACCTTCGGTGGCCCGGGCGCCCTGTTCTGGATGTGGATGGTAGCCTTCCTCGGCGCCAGCTCCGCCTTCGTGGAGTCCACCCTGGGTCAGGTCTACAAGGAGAAGATCAACGGCGAATACCGCGGCGGCCCGGCCTTCTACATCGAGAAAGGGCTCGGCATGAAGTGGTACGCCTGGACCTTCGCCATTGCCACCGTGTTTGCCTGCGGCGTGCTGCTGCCAGGGGTGCAGGCCAACTCCATCGGCGCCAGCCTGCAAAACGCGTTTGATATCGATCCGAACGTCACCGCCGCCGCTCTGGCACTGCTGCTCGGCTTCATCATCTTCGGTGGCGTCAAGCGTATCGCCAGCTTCGCCAGTACCGTGGTGCCCTTCATGGCGCTGGGCTACATCATCGTCGCCTGCGTCATCATCGCCCTCAACATCCATGCGCTGCCGGGCGTGATCCTGCTGATCTGGAAGAGCGCGTTCGGGATGGATGCCGGCTTCGGTGCCATTCTGGGTCTGGCCATCATGTGGGGGGTCAAACGCGGGGTCTACTCCAACGAAGCAGGCCAGGGTACCGGTCCGCACGCCTCCTCCGCCGCCGCGGTAAGCCACCCGGCCAAGCAGGGCCTGGTGCAGGCGTTCTCCGTCTACATCGACACCCTGTTCGTCTGCTCCGCCACCGGCTTCATGCTGCTCATCACCGGCCTCTACAACGTGCAGGGGCCGGATGGCGCGGCCCTCTACACCGGCATTGCCGGCGTGGCTGCGGGCCCGGGCTATGTGCAGACCGCCATGGAGAGCATGATGCCTGGCTTTGGCAGCATGTTCGTGGCCATCGCGCTGTTCTTCTTCGCGTTCACCACCATCGTTGCCTACTACTACATCGCCGAGACCAACATCGCCTACATCAACCGCAAGATGAATCGCCCCTGGCTCACCTTCCTGCTGAAGATTGCCCTGATGGCCGCCACTGTCTACGGCACCGTCAAGACGGCCGATCTGGCCTGGGGCATGGGTGACATCGGGGTCGGCCTGATGGCCTGGCTCAACATCATCGCCATCCTGCTGCTGCAAAAGACCGCCTTCACCTGTCTGAAAGACTACGAGGCCCAGCAGGCCCAGGGGCTGGATCCGGTGTTCCACCCGGAGAAGCTCGGCATCAAGAACGCCGACTACTGGTCTGGTCACCGCTCCGAAGACAACCTGGAACAGGAGAAATCCGGTCACTCGTTCGAGCCGGATCAGGATCGCAAGATCTCCTGATCGCTTAAGACTCACCCAACAAAAATGGCAGCCTCGGCTGCCATTTCTTTTGTTCATTCCTGTCTCTCAGAGCGCGTTGCGGCGCGGCCCGAACGGCAGGCGCCAGCGAAACAGGCTGTTGAGGGTGGCGCGCCACTGGTTGGGGCGTCCCAGGATCTGCTTTTGCAACCGGGTCTCTTCTTTCAGCATTGCCTCATCGCTGCGGGCCCAGGCCTGGTTGTAGAGCTGCTTGATCCCCGCCAGCGCGTCCGGCGACTTGGTGATGAGGGTTATCGCGAACTCCCGCGCCTGGGCCAGCGGATCGTCGCAGACCCGGCTCACCAGCCCGAGAGACTTGGCCTCCGGCGCTGGCAGCTCGCGCCCGCTCATGGCCAGCTCCATGGCGGTGTCCACCCCCATCAGGTTGCGCATGGTGACGCTACCGCTCATGTCGGGGATGATGCCCCACTTGATCTCCATCACCGAGAAACGGCAATCGGGGGTGCTGAAGCGAAAGTCGGCGCCGAGCGCAATCTGCAACCCGCCGCCAAAGCAGACCCCCTGAGTCACGGCGATCACCGGCACCGGCAACTGATGCCAGCCATAGGCTACCCGCTGGGCCAGGTTGGTAGCTTCATCCGCCTCGCGTTTTAAGATCTCGAGCGCCGCCACCGGCTGCTTGAGCATGGATTTCACATCCAGCCCGGCACAAAAGGCCCGCCCCTCCCCGTGCAGGATCACCGCCCGCAACCCCTTGTGCTGGCGCAACTGCTCGAGTACCCCGTCGATGGCGCTGAACATGGCTCTGTCCAGCGCATTGAGCTTGTCGCCCCGCGCCAGCATCACCTCGGCGATGCCGTCCCGGACCTCGCATTTGACCCTTGGTTTTTCCATTTTCCCCTGTCCTCTCCTGAGTTCGTACTGGTCATACCACCACGTTATCAGAGTGTTATCGCCAGGTACAGCGAGGAGCCCGGTTTCCCTCAGCTACGGCGCGTGCGACTAAAGTCGGCTGGCTGGTCAGGCGCCGCTTTGTCAGACTGGCTTGACGCCACCGGCCAAGGATTGCCATGACCAGCCTGTTCAACTTTGCCCGCCCGCCGTTTGACTGCCTGACCGAAGAGGAACGTCAACGGCTCGAGCAGCACCTCTCCATCTGCTACTTTCGCGCCGGCCAGCCTGTGCTCAAGGCGGGCGATGCGCCCCCCGGCCTCTATCTCGTCCTCAAGGGGGCGGTGGAAGAATCCAGCCCCCATCATCAGTTTGGCGACTATGGCGAGGGGGACCTGTTCGACGTGCGCGCCCAGTTCGACGGCCACTGCCGCCACCAGTTCAGTGCGCTGGAAGATCTGCTCTGCCAGCTGATCCCCAGAGCCACCTTCATCGAGCTATGCGAGGGCAACCCCGCCTTCGCCCGCTACTTCACCGCCAGCCTGGCACAGCGGCAACAACAGCAGGAGCAGCGCGCCCAGCTGGGGCAGAAGAATCTGGCGGAGTTCATCCTGACCCGCATCGAGCCCGGCCATCTGCAGCCGGCACTCATCGTCGACAGCCGCCTGTCGCTCTTGGCCGCTACCGAGGCCATGGTGGCCAAGGGCACCGACTGCCTGCTCTATCCAGCCACGGATGGCAGCCTGAGTCTGGCGACCCGCAAGACCCTGCTGCACGCCCTGACCCTCAAGGGACTGCCACTGACGACGCCGCTGGCGGTGCTGGATCCGACCCCGCTCATCGGCCTGCCACTGGACAGCTATCTGTTCGACGCCCTGCTGCTGATGACCCGTCATCGCATCAAACGGCTAGTGGTCTGGCAGGGGCAGGAGGTAGCGGGGATCCTGCACCTGACCCAGGTGCTAGGTCTCTTCTCCACCCACTCCCATGTGCTGACCCTGCGCATCGCCCGCGCCGACACCCTGCCGGCGCTGGAGGCAGTGGCCCGGGAGCAGCAACAGCTGACCCGCTCCCTGTTCGGCCAGGGGATCCACACCGCCTTTTTGATGAAACTCATCGCCACCATCAACGAGCAGCTGATCGCCAAGGCCTTTGCGCTGGTGATCCCGCCCGCGGTGCAGGAGCGGGTCTGCCTGCTGATGCTGGGCTCGGAGGGGCGCGGCGAGCAGATCCTCAAAACCGATCAGGACAATGCACTGATCCTGCCCGCCGACCTGCACTGGCCGACCCAGCAGGCCGACCTTGTCGCCTTCAGCGATCTGCTGGCCCGGCTCGGCTACCCGCCCTGCCCCGGCCGGGTGATGGTCAACAATCCGGCCTGGGTGAAGCCTCTCGCACTCTGGCAGCAGGAGATCGAACGGGCCTGTGTCGAGGCCAGTGAAGCGGACCTGCTCTGGCTCGCCACCCTGGCCGATGCCCACCCCATCGCCGGCGATCGCGCCCTGCTTCCTCCTCTCGCCCGCAAGTTGCGCGAGCAGCTGGCCGAGCGGGGAGATCTGCTGGCGGAGATGGTGCGACCGGCGGTGGCGTTTCATGCACCGCTCACCCTGTTTGGCCGTCTGGAGCGGGCACCGGAGGGGCTGGATCTGAAACGTGGCGGCCTCTTCCCGCTGGTACATGGCATTCGCATGCTGGCGCTGGAAGCCGCTATTCTGGAGACCTCTACCCTGGCACGGATCGAAGCGCTGGTGACGGCCGGACGGCTCAGCGCCGGCTTTGGCGACAATCTGGCGGAGGCGTTCAGGCTGTTCGTCCGCTTGCGGCTGCGCAGCCAGCTCAAGGAGGGGGAGAGCCGGGTGCAGGTCAATGATCTCAGCCACGGCGAGCGGGATCTGCTGCGCCAGGCGCTGCATCAGGTGAAGAAGTTCCAGCAGTGGCTCACCTTGCACTTTCGTCTGAGGCAATAGCCATGTTGAGCCGCCTGCGCCGTCGTTGGCATGGCCGCCGCGTTAAAGACCCGGCATTTGCCCCGCTCTATGCCGACCCGCCCGCCGACGAGTGGGTGGCCCTCGACTTCGAGACCACCAGCCTGGATCCCGCCCAGGCCGAGATCGTCGCCATCGGCGCGGTGCGCATCCAGGGCAACCGGGTGCTGACCGGCGAGGCGCTGTCCATCCGGGTGCAAGCGCCGGCCAGCCTGAGCGAACATTCGGTGGTGATCCACGGTCTGCGCCATCAGGATCTGCAACAGGGCATGACGCTGGAGGCCGCGCTGCGCCTGCTGCTCGCCTTTATCGGCCCGCGCGAACTGGTGGGGTATCACATCGCCTACGACCTGCGGATCCTCAATCTCGCCTGCCAGCGATGCTGGGGACTGACCCTGGCGCAGCGGGGAATAGAGGTGAGCCGGCTCTACCACGATCACCTCTATCGCCGCTATCCCGATGCCGCCATCGACCTGCATCTGGCCGCCATCAGCAGCCACCTGGGCCTGCCGGCCCTGCCCGCCCACGACGCCCTGAGCGATGCCATCACCGCCGCCCTCATCTTCTTGCGCCTCACCCGGGGCGGGCCACTGGCTTATCCCAAAGTCTAATTGTCTACAAATAACATTTGATTCACATTTTGCTTACATGAGCAGCCCTGCTGCTCGGTAGGGACCTCCCTTCATTCACCGTCGACACTCAATGTCATGGAGCACTGCAATGGAACAGCAACCGTATCTTCGGATCCAGCAAGATCCCAACTTCCAGGAGCTGGTCGCCAAGCGCCAGCGCTTTGCCTGGTCCCTCTCCATCCTGATGCTGGGGCTCTATCTGGCCTTCATCATGCTCATCGCCTTCGCCCCCGGCTGGCTGGGCACCCCCTTGAGCGAAGGGTCCACCATTACCCGCGGTATCCCGGTCGGCGTCGGCCTCATCCTCTCCTCCTTCGTGTTGACCGGCATCTATGTGTTTCGGGCCAACGGCGAGTTTGACGAACTGAACCAGAAGATCCTCAAGGGAGCCAAATCATGAAAGGCAAGTCTCTGCTGTTGCTGGCCACGCTGGCCTCCTCCCCCCTGCTGGCAGCCGATGCGCTGACCGGCGAGGTGCATCGCCAACCGCTCAATATCTCGGCCATCGTGATGTTCGTGATCTTCGTGGCGGCCACCCTGTTCATCACCTACTGGGCCTCCAAGCGCAACCGCTCGGCCTCCGACTACTACGCCGCCGGCGGGCGCATCACCGGCTTCCAGAATGGCCTGGCCATCGCCGGTGACTACATGTCCGCCGCCTCTTTCCTCGGCATCTCCGCGCTGGTCTACACCTCCGGCTACGATGGCCTGATTTACTCCATCGGCTTTCTGGTGGGCTGGCCCATCATCCTGTTCCTGATCGCGGAGCGGCTGCGCAACCTCGGCAAGTACACCTTTGCCGACGTAGCCTCCTACCGTCTCAAGCAGACCGAGGTGCGCACCCTCTCCGCCAGCGGTTCGCTGGTGGTGGTCGCCCTCTACCTGATCGCCCAGATGGTGGGTGCAGGCAAGCTGATCGAGCTGCTGTTCGGCCTGCAATACCATGTGGCCGTGGTGCTGGTCGGCATTCTGATGGTGCTCTACGTGCTGTTCGGCGGCATGCTGGCCACTACCTGGGTGCAGATCATCAAGGCGGTGATGCTGCTCTCCGGTGCCAGCTTCATGGCCATCATGGTGATGAAGTCGGTCAACTTCGACATCGGCACCCTGTTCAGTGAAGCGGTCAAGGTGCACGAGAAGGGCATCGCCATCATGAGCCCGGGCGGCCTGGTCGCCGATCCCATCTCCGCCATCTCGCTGGGTCTGGCCCTGATGTTCGGCACCGCCGGCCTGCCCCACATCCTGATGCGTTTCTTCACCGTGAGTGACGCCAAGGAAGCGCGCAAGAGCGTGTTCTATGCCACCGGCTTTATCGGTTACTTCTACATCCTGACCTTCATCATCGGCTTTGGCGCCATCCTGTTGGTCAGCACCAACCCGGACTTCAAGGACGCCACCGGCGCCCTGCTGGGCGGCACCAACATGGCCGCCATCCACCTGGCCGATGCGGTAGGCGGCAGCCTGTTCCTCGGCTTCATCTCCGCCGTGGCGTTTGCCACCATCCTGGCGGTGGTGGCCGGGCTGACCCTGGCCGGTGCCTCTGCTGTCTCCCACGATCTCTATGCCAGCGTCATCAAGAAGGGCAAGGCCAACGAAGCCGACGAGCTGCGCGTCTCCAAGTACACCACTGTGGTGCTGGGAGTGGTCGCCATCGGTCTCGGCATCCTGTTCGAGAAGCAGAACATCGCCTTCATGGTGGGGCTCGCCTTCTCCATCGCCGCCAGCTGCAACTTCCCGGTGCTGTTTCTCTCCATGTTCTGGTCTCGCCTGACCACTCGTGGCGCCGTCTACGGCGGCTGGCTGGGGCTGGTGAGCGCGGTCAGCCTGATGATCCTGGGCCCGACCGTGTGGGTGAAGGTGCTGGGCCATGCTCAGGCCATCTTCCCCTACGAGTACCCCGCCCTCTTCTCCATGGCGGTGGCCTTCGTCGGGATCTGGCTGTTCTCGGTCACCGACAAGTCGCAAAATGCGCTCGACGAGCACGCCAAGTTCTTCCCGCAGTTCGTTCGCTCCCAGACCGGACTAGGGGCAGCCAGCGCCAGCTCCCACTAAACCTTCGATTGACGGTTGCAAGCCGGCCCCAGGGCCGGCTTTTTTCATGCAAAGAGGCAGTAGTTAGCGCCCGTTGCAATCCGAACGACGCGGCCATCGCCGCCAGGGTGCGCGAGTGCACAGCCCCCCTCTGTCTCCCCTCTGCAATAGGCCCGGATCACAGTTCTTGCTAAAACTTTCGGGGGATCTGTGCCATAATGCGCGCCATTTGACAGACCAACCGGGACATTCCAGTGCTTTCGAGTAACAACATCACCATGCAGTTCGGCGCCAAGCCGCTGTTTGAGAACATCAGCGTCAAGTTTGGCGGCGGCAACCGCTACGGCCTTATCGGTGCCAACGGCTGTGGCAAGTCCACCTTTATGAAGATCCTCGGCGGCGATCTGGAGCCCACTGGCGGTAATGTGAGCCTGGACGTCAACGAACGCATCGGTAAGCTGCGTCAGGATCAGTTCGCCTACGAAGAGATGCGCGTACTGGACGTGGTCATGATGGGGCACACCGAGCTGTGGGCCGCCATCGCCGAGCGCGATGCCATCTACGCCAACCTGGAAGCGACCGACGACGACTACATGAAGGCCGCCGAGCTGGAAGGCCTGGTCGCCGAGTATGACGGCTATACCGCCGAATCCCGCGCAGGCGAGCTGCTGCTGGGTGCCGGCATCCCCATAGAACAGCACAACGGCCCGATGAGCGAAGTGGCACCGGGCTGGAAACTGCGGGTGCTGCTGGCACAGGCCCTCTTCTCCAACCCCGACATCCTGCTCTTGGACGAACCGACCAACAACCTGGACATCAACACCATTCGCTGGCTGGAGCAGGTGCTCAACGATCGCGAGAGCACCATGATCATCATCTCTCACGACCGTCACTTCCTGAACTCCGTCTGCACCCACATGGCGGATCTGGACTACGGCGAGCTGCGCGTCTACCCGGGCAACTACGACGAGTACATGACGGCCGCCACCCAGGCCCGTGAGCGCCTGCTGGCCGACAACGCCAAGAAGAAGGCCCAGATCGCCGATCTGCAATCCTTCGTGTCGCGTTTCAGCGCCAACGCCTCCAAGTCCAGCCAGGCCACCTCCCGCCTCAAGCAGATCGACAAGATCAAGATTGAGGAAGTAAAGGTCTCCAGCCGGCAGAACCCCTTCATCCGCTTCGAGCAGGAGAAGAAGCTCTACCGCAACATCCTGGAGATCGAAGGCGTATCCAAAGGCTATGGCGAGGCTCCGCTGTTCAAGGGCCTCAACATGATGCTGGAAGTGGGCGAGAAGGTCGCCATTCTGGGTACCAACGGGATCGGTAAATCCACCCTGATCAAAACCCTGGTGGGCGCGCTGGCACCGGATACCGGCACCATCAAGTGGTCCGAAAATGCCCAGATCGGTTACTACGCCCAGGATCACGCCGAGGACTTCGACACCGATCTCAACGTGTTCGACTGGATGGCCCAGTGGAAACAGGAGAACGAAGACGAGCAGGCAGTACGCTCCGTACTGGGCCGTCTGCTGTTCTCCCAGGACGACATCAAGAAGCCGGTCAAGGTGCTGTCAGGTGGTGAGCAGGGCCGCATGCTGTTTGGCAAGCTGATGATGCAGCGCCCCAACATCCTGATCATGGATGAGCCGACCAACCACCTGGACATGGAATCCATCGAATCCTTGAACCTGGCGCTGGAGATGTACAAGGGCACCCTGATCTTCGTCTCCCACGACCGTGAGTTCGTCTCCTCCCTGGCTACCCGCATCCTGGAGCTGACTGAAGATGGCATCCGCGACTTCGGCGGCACCTACGAGGATTACCTGCGCACCCAAGGCGTGGTGTAACCGCCTCCTGCCCGCATATTCCGTCAATGAAAACCGGCACCTGAGTGCCGGTTTTTTTATGCCTGTTGGCAAGGCTCCCCCTTGGGATGCAGACCAGAAGAGCCAAGGGTTCGGCTCCCGCAACTGACCTTCCGCCAGGCAGCTTATCTTCGGCTAGAAGGATCAGCACATCCCGCCCCTTCCGCCGCGTGCAGATAAAAAAACGGCCCCATCAAGGGGCCGTTCTCATATCGACTGGGATCGGCTCGACTTATTCGACCGTGGCTTCCACGTCGGTGAAGTACTCAATCTTGGCAGACTTGCGCAGCTCGTCGATGAGAGACTTGTAGCTCACCTGAGCCTTGCCCTGACCCAGCTGGCCTTGCAGCAGCTTGGCCATGCCGGACGGCTCCTTGGCGACGGTCACCTTGTCCAGGGCCACCACCACGCGGTCGCCATTGGCTTCGGTCACCAGCTCGACGCTCGGCTTGCCATCGACCGGATGAGGCATGCGGAAGGCCTGTGCCACCAGGTTCTGATCCAGATCCTGGGCGAAACGGGCGACGCCATCGTGGCTCTCCACCTTCAGACCCAGTGCCGTCAACTCGGGCTGGATGTTCTCGCCGGCCTTGAGCTTGTCCAGCAGACCCTGCGCCTTGCCACGGGCCACTTCACTGGCCTTGTCGTGCTTGATGGCGGCGATCACCTGCTCTTTCACCTCCGCCAGCGGCTTGGCCGCTTTCGGCTGGTGACCGGTGATGTGCATCACCAGCGCCTTGCCGTCAGCCAGCTCGATCACGTCGGAGTTGGTGTTGTCATCGCGCAGCTGCTCGGAGAAGGCCGCAGAGAGCGCCTTGGGATCGTTGAGCGGTGCCGGTGCATCAGCCTGGCTGAAGTAACCGGTGGACTGCACCTTGAGGCCCATGGTCTCGGCGGTCAAGTCCAGCGAGTCCGGGTTCTCGAAGCTGCTGTCGGCCATCTTCTGCTGCTCGGCAAAGAACAGCTCCTTGGCCTTGTCGCTCTGCAGACGGCTGATGGTCTCTGCCTTCACATCGGCAAACGGCTTGGTCTGGGCCGGTTCAACCCCCAGCAGCTTGATGACGTGGAAGCCAAACGGGCTCTTGACGACGGCGGAGAGATCGCCGGCCTTGGCCAGGGCAAAGGCCGCCTTCTCGAAGGCCGGATCCATCACCCCTTTCTCGAACCAATCCAGCTCGCCGCCTTTTTTGGCGGAGAAGGTATCGGAAGAGTCAGCCTTGGCCAGGGCGGCGAAGTCGTCACCCGCCTTGGCTTTCGCCAGTACGGCTTCTGCCTTCTGCTCGGCGGCTTTCTCGTCCTTGCCAAACGGGATCAGGATGTGAGCCACGTGGCGACGCTCGGCACGCTGGAACAGATCCTGGTGCTGATCGTAGTAGTCCTGGGCATCCTGCTCGCTCACCTTGACGTCTTTGCCAAGGGTGGCGGCGTCCAGCAGCAGATAGTCGACCTTGACCTGCTCGTCGTTCATGAAGCGGTTGCTGTTGGCCTTGTAGTACTGCTCTACCTCTTCATCGGAGACTTTCACGTCCCCCAGATAGGCGGAAGCGGCCAGACGCACCAGACGCAGATCGCGAGTCTGGTTGTAGAGCTTGTCCAGTTGCTCGGCTTCACCCTTGAGCGCAAATTCGGTGCCCAGCAGGGCGCCCATCAGTTGCTGACGCACCATGTCCTGGCGCAGGGAGTCACGGAACATCTCGGGGGTCATGCCGGCACGGCGGATCAGCTGCAGGTAGCGATCATTGTTGAACTTGCCCTCTTCGGCAAACTCGGGCATGGCTACGATGGCCTGCTTGATCTGCTCATCGCTGACCCGCAGACCCAGTTCACGGGCCTTGCTGTCAAACAGGGCCTGATCGATCAGACGGTCCAGTACGCCGCGACGGAACTGTTTCATGTAATCGGGATTGGCGGCCAGCTGATTGAAGGACTCCCCCATTTGGGACTCCATGCGGGCGCGCTCGTTGCGGTAGGCATTTTCCAGTGCCGCGGCAGTGATATCCGTGCCGTTGACGGTGGCGGGGGCGGTACGGGCCGGACCGTTCAGATAGCTACCTACACCGGCCAAGGCAAAGGAGAGGATGATCAGGCCCAAGATAACCTTGGCCACCTTGCCCTGCGCCCCTTCGCGTAGTTTATCCAACATCATGTTTGTACTTATGCTCCCGAACTCGATGGGCGTAAATAATGAAAAGGCGCACCGATTGCGATGCGCCTTGGTCAATCAGTATGAGGGAGAGCCCTCTCACTTGTCTGGTCTGTGACCAAGGACGGTAGCCGATGTAGAATCAGCGCCCGGCTTAGTTGACCGCGTCTTTCAGGGCCTTACCGGCTTTGAAGGCAGGAACTTTACCAGCGGCGATTTCGATGGTCGCGCCAGTTTGCGGGTTACGGCCAGAACGGGCAGCACGTTCGCGCACGGCGAAAGTACCGAAACCAACCAGAGCAACCTGGTCACCCTCTTTCAGAGCTTCACCGACGGCGTCAATGAAAGCATCCAGCGCACGGCCAGCAGCGGCTTTGGAGATATCAGCACCGTCTGCAATCTTGTCAATCAGTTGAGATTTATTCACTCTTATATTCCCCTTTTATCGAACATCGCTGCGGCGCCGATTTCCCTGGCCACAACAAGTGGAGGTTTTATAGCAAGCCTCCTGATCAGTTGCAAGTGACAATCTGGCGCAAACCCGCGCCACATCACGCCTTGCGACTCATCATGAGTTCCCGATCGGTGGTCAAGGCTACTTCCGTTATCCGGAGCATGCAAGCCTTAACCACCGCCCGAATGCGCCAAATTTGCGGCGCATCAACATTTATACGACAGAAACGCGCTCAAACCCTTGTGGATTGTCCTGCAACGCCAGTTCCAGTACCTCGTCAATCCAGCGAACCGGATGAATTTCAAGGTCTTGTTTGACGTTGTCCGGGATCTCCTCGAGGTCCCGCTCGTTCTCTTTCGGGATCAGCACACGCTTGATGCCACCACGATGAGCCGCCAGCAGCTTCTCTTTGAGACCGCCGATGGGCAGCACTTCGCCGCGCAAGGTGATTTCCCCCGTCATGGCCACATCAGCACGAACCGGATTACCGGTCAAGCTGGAGACCAGGGCGGTACACATGGCGATACCGGCGCTAGGACCGTCTTTGGGGGTGGCCCCTTCCGGTACGTGCACGTGGATGTCGCGCTTCTCGTAGAAGTCGGCATTGATGCGCAGCTTCTCGGCACGGGCCCGCACCACCGTCATGGCGGCCTGGATGGACTCCTGCATCACGTCACCGAGGGAACCTGTGTAGGTGAGCTTGCCCTTGCCCGGCATGTTGGTGGTCTCGATGGTGAGCAGATCGCCCCCCACTTCGGTCCACGCCAGACCACAGACCTGCCCCACCTGGTTCTGGTCGGTCGCCTTGCCGTAGTCAAAGCGCTGTACCCCGAGAAACTCCTTGAGGTTGGCCTGATTGACCTGAACATGCTTGATGCTCTTGTCCAGCAGGATGCGCTTGACCGCTTTGCGACAAATCTTGGAGATCTCGCGCTCCAGGCTACGCACCCCCGCCTCGCGGGTGTAGTAGCGGATCACCCCGACCAGGGCGGAATCCTCGATGGTGATCTCGGACTCTTTCAGGCCGTTGCGCTGGATCTGCTTGGAGACCAGGTGCTGCTTGGCGATGTTGAGCTTCTCGTCTTCGGTGTAACCGGACAGACGTATCACTTCCATCCGGTCCAGCAGCGGACCCGGGATGTTCATGGAGTTGGAGGTGGCCACGAACATCACGTCCGACAGGTCATAATCTACTTCCAGGTAGTGATCGTTGAAGCTGTTGTTCTGCTCGGGATCCAGCACTTCCAGCAGGGCGGAGGCGGGATCGCCGCGCATGTCCGAACTCATCTTGTCGATCTCGTCGAGCAGGAACAGCGGGTTCTTCACGCCGACTTTTGCCATCTTCTGGATGAGCTTGCCGGGCATGGAACCGATGTAGGTACGACGATGACCGCGGATCTCCGCCTCGTCACGCACGCCGCCGAGCGCCATGCGCACATATTTGCGACCGGTGGCCTTGGCGATGGACTGACCGAGCGAGGTCTTGCCCACACCGGGAGGCCCAACCAGACAGAGGATGGGGCCCTTGAGCTTGTTGACCCGCGCCTGCACCGCCAGATACTCGAGGATGCGATCCTTGACCTTCTCCAGGCCATAGTGATCGGCATCCAGCACCTCTTGCGCCTTACCCAGGTCTTTCTTGACCTTGGAACGCGCCTTCCACGGCACCTGCACCATCCAGTCGACGTAGCTGCGCACCACGGTGGCTTCCGCCGACATGGGGGACATCATCTTCAGCTTGGCAAGCTCGGCCTGCGCCTTCTCACGGGCATCTTCCGGCATGCCGGCCTCTTCAATCTTGCGATTGAGGGCCTCGAACTCATCCGGACTGTCTTCCAGCTCACCCAGCTCTTTCTGGATGGCCTTCATCTGCTCGTTGAGGTAGTACTCCCGCTGGCTCTTCTCCATCTGCTTCTTGACCCGGGAGCGGATGCGCTTCTCGACCTGCAGCAGGTCGATCTCCGACTCCATCATGGCCATCAGAAACTCGATGCGCTCGGACACGGAGGCGATTTCCAGCACCTTCTGCTTATCTTCGAGCTTGAGCGGCATGTGGGCAGCCATGGTGTCGGCCAGGCGCGCCGCATCGTCGATCGCCGAAATCGAGGTGAGCACCTCGGGCGGGATCTTCTTGTTGAGCTTGATGTAACCTTCAAACTGACCGATGGCAGAACGTACCAACACGTCCTGGTCCTTCTCGTCGATCGCCTTGGAGGCGATGTACTGCGCCTCGCCAACGAAGAAGTCCCGGTCGTCGATCATCCGCTCAAGACGGGCACGCTGGCCCCCTTCCACCAGCACCTTGACGGTGCCGTCGGGCAGCTTGAGCATCTGCAGAATATTGGCCACTGTCCCGACGGAGAAGATCTCCTCCACCGTCGGCTCATCGGTTGACGCATCCTTCTGGGCCACCAGCAGAACTTTCTTGTCCTGCTCCATGGCCGCTTCCAGACAGCGAATGGATTTTTCCCGCCCCACAAAGAGTGGAATGACCATGTGGGGATAAACCACCACGTCACGAAGAGGCAGGACGGGAATCTCGATGCGTTCTGAACGCTCTAGGTTCATATATGTCCTCTCGGCTTGTTATACCGTTGGCAAAGCGCTTGGCTGAGTATATGGGGGCGCTTAGATGAGATTCAATCGCCGAAACCGCAAAAAGCATGAAAGGGGCAAAAAGCCCCTTTCATTTGATTAAAAATCAGACATTTACTCTGATGCGGCGGCCTGGGTCTCGGGATTTTCGTAGATCATCAAGGGCGCGGAGTCCCCCTTGATCACGGTCTCGTCGATCACCACCTTGCTGACACCGTCCAGCGACGGCAGGTCATACATGGTATCCAGCAGCACGGCTTCCACGATGGAACGTAGACCGCGAGCGCCGGTTTTGCGCTCCATCGCCTTGCGGGCGATGGCGTTCAAGGCGTCGTCACGGAACTCCAGCTCCACCCCTTCCAGATCGAACAGCGCGGCATACTGCTTGGTCAGCGCGTTCTTCGGCTCTTTCAGGATCTGAATGAGGGCAGCCTCGTCCAGCTCGGTCAGGGTCGCGACCACCGGCAGACGACCGATGAACTCGGGGATCAGACCGTATTTGATCAAATCTTCCGGCTCCACCTTGGCAAAGCTCTCGCTCAGGGTCGCCTTGGCGCTCTTGGACTTGACCTCGGCACCAAAGCCGATGCCGGTGCCCTTGACGGAGCGCTGCTCGATCACCTTGTCCAGACCGGCGAAGGCGCCACCGCAGATGAACAGGATCTTGGAGGTATCGACCTGCAAGAACTCCTGCTGCGGGTGCTTGCGACCACCTTGCGGCGGCACGGAAGCGATGGTCCCTTCGATCAGCTTGAGCAGGGCCTGCTGCACCCCTTCCCCGGACACGTCGCGGGTGATAGAGGGGTTGTCCGACTTGCGGGAGATCTTGTCGATCTCGTCGATGTAGACGATGCCGCGCTGGGCCTTCTCCACGTCGTAGTCGCACTTTTGCAGCAGCTTCTGGATGATGTTCTCCACGTCCTCACCCACGTAACCGGCTTCGGTCAATGTGGTGGCGTCGGCCATGGTGAACGGCACGTCCAGCAGACGGGCCAGGGTTTCGGCCAGCAGGGTCTTGCCGCTGCCGGTCGGACCGATCAGCAGGATGTTGGATTTGCCCAGCTCCACACCACCGGACTCACTGCCGCTGCGCAGCCGCTTGTAGTGGTTGTAGACGGCCACCGCCAGCACCTTCTTGGCGTACTCCTGCCCGATCACATAGTCATCCAGATGAGCGCGGATTTCATGAGGGGTCGGCAGCTCGCTACCATCGCGCTTGGGCGAGATCTCGCGGATCTCCTCGCGGATGATGTCATTGCACAACTCGACGCACTCATCACATATGTAGACGGAAGGGCCAGCGATCAGCTTGCGCACTTCATGCTGGCTTTTGCCGCAAAAAGAGCAGTAGAGCAGCTTATCACCCTCACCCTTGCGTTTTTCTGTCATTCAGCAACCTCGTTTTATCAATAGAGGATGGATTGTCCTGTTGAGTTTACAACAGTCCGGAACACCCTGCCCATGCCTGATCTGCCGATTGAGGGCATCACCAAATCAGATGATGTCCTCAATGATGGTACGGGCTAGCTCGTGGCTCAGCCGCGGCGGCTCAGGACACCATCAACCAGACCATAGGCCACGGCCTGCTCGGCGGACATGAAGTTGTCACGGTCGGTGTCACGCTCGATGGTGGCCATGTCCTGTCCGGTATGGAAGGCAAGACGCTCGTTCAGGGTATTCTTGATCTTCAGGATCTCCTGGGCGTGGATCTGGATATCAGATGCCTGGCCCTGGAAACCGCCCAGCGGCTGGTGGATCATCACGCGGGCATTGGGCAGGCAGAAACGCTTGCCCTTGGCACCACCGGCCAGCAGGAAGGCGCCCATGGAACAGGCCTGCCCCATGCACACAGTGCTGACGTCCGGCTTGATGAACTGCATGGTGTCATAAATGGACATACCGGCCGTGACGGCCCCACCCGGAGAGTTGATGTAGATGCTGATGTCCTGATCCGGATTTTCGGACTCCAGGAACAACAGCTGAGCCACCACCAGATTCGCCATGTGATCTTCGACCTGACCGGTCAGGAAGATCACCCGCTCCTTCAGCAGACGAGAATAGATGTCGTAGGAACGCTCCCCTTTCGCGGTTTGCTCTACCACCATCGGGATGAGCGCATTGCGTGGGGATTCAGTCACATCGTTATAGTTCTTGTACATAAGGCATTGTCCCTAAAATAAAATGGCCCGAGTGGAGATCACACGAGCCATTATACTTAACAGTCTTGACCTTAAGTCAAATGTTCTTAGGCAGCGGCACCGGACTTGTTGATCACTTCGTCAAATGCAACTTCTTTCTCGGTCACCTGGGCCTTGGAGAGGATCAGGTCGATGGCTTGATCTTCTACCGCCAGGTTGCGAACGCCGTTCAGCATCTGCTCGTTCTTCTGGTAGTACTCGATCACTTCCTTCGGATCTTCGTAGGCAGTGGCCATGGATTCGATAATGCTGTTGACGCGGGCGTCGTCAGCCTTGATCTCGTTGGTACGGATCACGTCGCCCAGCAGCAGACCTACGCGTACACGACGCTCGGCCTGGGCCTGGAACAGTTCGGCCGGCAGTTCAGGTGCGTTGCCGCCCTGGAAGCCGCCGAAACGCTGCAGCGCCTGCTGACGTAGGGCATCGATTTCCTGAGCAACGGCAGCCTTCGGCAGATCGATCTGGTTGGCTTCAACCAGGCCGTTCAGCACCTGCTCTTTCACACTGTTTTTCAGGGCTTGAGCCAGTTCGCGCTCCATGTTCTTGCGCACTTCGGCTTTCAGCTCTTCAACGCTGCCGCTCTCGATGCCGAAACGCTTGACGAACTCTTCGGTCAGCTCAGGCAGGATCTGCTCTTCCACCTTGTTCAGCTTGGAAGCGAACTTGGCAGCTTTGCCTTTCAGGTTTTCAGCGTGGTAGTCAGCCGGGAAGGTCACGTCGATGGTGAACTCGTCGCCTGCTTTCTTGCCCATGATGGCGTCTTCGAAGCCAGGGATCATGCGACCGGCACCCAGTACCAGGTTGAAGCCTTCGGCCTTGCCGCCGTCGAACTCTTCACCGTCGATGGAACCGACGAAGTCCATGGTCACACGCATGCCATCGGCAGCGGCGGCGTCCACTTCACTCCAGGTAGCGTGCTGCTTGCGCAGGGTGTCGATCATGTTGGCCAGATCTTCATCCTTCACGGTAGCAACCGGCTTCTCGACCTTGATGGTCTCGAGGCCAGCAACTTCGAACTCCGGATACACTTCGAAAGTGGCGGTGAATTCGAAATCCTGACCTTCTTTGATCTCTTTCGGATCCATGGTCGGGGCACCGGCCGGGCTCAGTTTGTTGTCGATGATGGCCTTGATGAAGTTGCTCTGCATCATTTCGTCAGCAACGCGAGCATGAGCCATGGCGCCGAACATTTTCTTGATGATGGCAACCGGAGCCTTGCCAGGACGGAAACCGTCGATGCGACGGGTTTTGGCCAGGCCGTTCAATTCTTTGCGCACGGCGGCGTCAACGGTAGCGGCCGGTACGGTGATGGTAAGACGGCGTTCCAGACCCTGGGTTGTCTCTACAGAAACTTGCATTCTTCTACCTCGTTCAACTCAGCACTGCGTGCTGACCCTTTATTGCCCCTGGGCAAAGCCCGGAGTCTTCCTGTTTATAAAGACAACGACTGTCTTTGTGATGAGAAAATATGACGCGACATTATAGCGGCGCACTTTGATCGAGTCGAGCCACACGTCCCCAAACCGGGCTGGCAATGGCACAATTCGCGCAAAACTGCCCCTTATATGGGGAAAACCGAGCCCGACTTCAAGGATGCAGACTGCAAGAATTTGCACTTGCTCACCTTTTTTCGTGCAAGAGCCTACTTTTTCATCTCATCAGCCGGCAGACCGGCCGCGGCGTGCAAGCTGCGACCCAAATTGTCCGCCCCGCCCCTTCAACCATTGCGTCCATGACCATCGCTCGTTATGGTGGCAGCCATCTTGATAAGTCTGGAGTCACCGACATGGCCTTTTTCCGCTTCTTGTTCAATCTGCTCTGGTTCGTACTGGGAGGCGTCTTCATGGGGCTGGCCTGGTGGCTGGCCGGACTGCTCTGTTTCATCTCCCTCATCGGCATCCCCTGGGGACGCGCCTGCTTCGTCATCGGCACCTTCACCTTCTTCCCGTTCGGCAAGCAGGCAGTCAACCGCAAGACCATGACGGGGATGAGCGACATGGGCACCGGTACCATGGGGCTGATTGGCAACATCATCTGGTTCGTGCTGATCGGGATCTGGCTGGCCATCGGCCACATCGCCTCGGCGCTGGCCTGCTTCGTCACCATCGTCGGCATCCCGTTCGGCATTCAGCACCTCAAGCTGGCGCTCATCAGCCTGGCCCCCATCGGCCAGATGATCGTCACCAATCAGGAAGCCGAATCCGGTCGCTATATTCGTTAAGGGCGATGCCGACAGCCGCAAAAAAGGGCAGACTAGGGTCTGCCTTTTTTCATTGCCATCTTTGAGGTACCCCATGCTGCCCAGCCACTTCTTCGCCAATCTAGCCCGTATGAAGCTCATCTACCGCTGGCCGCTGATGCGCAACATCCAACCCGAGAACATCGCCGAGCACAGCCTGCAGGTGGCCATGGTGGCCCACGCCCTCGGCCTCATCAAAAACCGGCTCTTTGGCGGCAGTGTGGATGCCGATCGCGCCGCCGTGATGGCCCTTTATCACGACAGCAGCGAGGTGCTGACCGGCGATCTGCCCACCCCGGTCAAGTACTTCAATCCCGAGATTGCCCGCGAATACAAGAAGATTGAGCTGGCGGCCGAGCAGCGCCTGCTTGGCATGTTGCCTCCGGAGCTGGTCGAAGATTTTCGCCCGCTGCTGGACTCGGGTGCCCAGGACGGCGAGCTGGCCAGGTTGGTGAAGGATGCCGACACCCTCTGCGCCTATACCAAGTGCCTGGAGGAGATCAACGCCGGCAACCGGGAGTTCGAGCCTGCGCGCAAGCGCCTCGAGCAGATGCTGGCCGCCCGGATGAGCGACGAGATGCGCTACTTCATCGACATCTTCGTGGCGAGCTTCTCCCTGCCGCTGGATGAACTCAACGCCCACTGAGCCAGCCAGATACCCCCAAAACAGAAGGACCCGCCGGTTTGCACCGGCGGGTCCTTCGTTTTTCTCAGCAGACAAGATGCCGCGTATCAGTGCCCCAGCTCGCGGGACGGCACCAGCCCGCTCGCCCGCCAGGCGGGGTAAAGGGTCGCCACCAGGCTCATCAGGATGGCTGCGCCGGTCACGATGAGCAAGTCCTGCATGTGCAGCTCGGTCGGCAGAAAGTCGATGAAGTAGATGTCCGGATTGAGGAAACGGTGGCCGATCACCCCTTCGATGGCGCTCAGGATCTGGGTCAGCTTGCTGGAGAGCAGGCCACCGAGCAGGGCGCCAAGCAGGGCGCCCGCCACCCCGTTCACCATCCCCTGAATGACGAAGGTGAGCCGGATCTGGCCCGGGCTCGCCCCCATGGTCTTCAAGATGGCGATCTCGCTGCGCTTCTCGTTCACCGCCATCACCAGGGTGGAGACGATGTTGAAACAGGCCACCGCCACCACCATCAGCATCACCACGTACATCACGGTGCGCACCATCTGGATGTCCTGATAGAGATAGCCCTGGCGGCTCATCCAGCTGCTGATGTAGACGTAGTGCGGAAACTTCTGGGCGGCCGCCACCGTAATGGACTGCGCCTTGAGCACGTCGTTCACCTTGAGACTGAAGCCCTCTACCGCGCTACCCATGCCGGTGATCGCCTGGGCATCGGCCAGATGCATGAAGCCGAGCACCCCATCGAGCTGGCCGCCGATCTCGAGCAGCCCCACCACCTTGAGGGTCTCCCGCTTCGGGTTCTTGATGCCGGTGGCATCGCCCCCCTGAGGCAGCAGCAGGGTGACCGTGTCCCCTATCTTGACCCCCAGCTTGTCGGCGATGGTCTTGCCGAGGATGAGACCGTGCTCGCCGGCTTGCAGTTCGCGCAGGCCACGCCCCGTCATGTAGTTGCCTGCATCGGAGAGATTGGCCTCGAGCTCTGGCAGCACGGCGCGCACCTGCAGCCCCTTGAGGGCGCTGCCGTGCTCCAGCAGGCCGTCGAGCCGGATCACCGGGGCGGCAGCCTCCACCCCGGGCTGGGCCAGCAGGTAATCCCGCAGTTTGGGCCAGTTGGGGAGCGGCGCCTCCATCCCCATCAGCTCGCCGTGGGGCACCACGGAGAGCACCCGGTTTTTGAGCTCCCGCTCAAAGCCGTTCATGGCGGAAAGCCCCAGGATCAGCGCCATCACCCCGAGGGCGATGCCGATGAGGGAGGAGGCGGAGATAAAGGCGATGAAGCCGTTGCGACGGCGGGAGCGGCTGTAACGCAGGCCCAGAAACAGGGGCAGCGGTTTGAACATCAGGCGACCTCCGCCATCACGCCGCTCACCAGGGTCACCCGGCGATGGAGCTTGGCCGCCAGGCTCAAGTCGTGGGTCACCACCACGAACGCGGTGCCGAGCTCACGGTTGAGTTCGCAGAGCAGCTCATAGACGGCGGTGGCGCTGGCGTGATCCAGGTTGCCGGTGGGCTCGTCCGCCAGCACCAGGCTGGGTTCGTTGACCAGGGCGCGGGCGATGGCCACCCGCTGGCGCTCACCACCGGAGAGCTCGGACGGTCTGTGGTTGAGACGATGGGAGAGCCCTACCCGCCCCAGCATCTTGCTCGCCTTCTCGGTGGCGCTGGCCACCGACTCGCCGGCGATCAGCAGCGGCATGGCAGCATTTTCCAGCGCACTGAATTCGGAGAGCAGGTGGTGGAACTGGTAGACAAACCCCAGCTCCTGGTTGCGAAACTTCGCCTGGGTGCGGCTGTCCCAGCGGTGGATATCCTGCCCCTTGAACAGCACGGCGCCGCTGGAAGGGTTGTCGAGCGCCCCCATCAGGTGCAGCAGGGTGGTCTTGCCGGAGCCCGAGCTACCCACCACCGCCAGCATTTCGCCGGGCGCCACGCTAAGATCGATACCCTTGAGTACCTGGGTCTCCAGATCGCCCTCTTTGTAGACATGGTTGAGGGCCTGACAGCGCAACAGCGGCTCGCAGGAGACGGATTGATTCATAAAGGGGGCTCCACTTGCACCAGTAACAACAGAAGATGAATTATTCATAGCGCAGCGCCTCCGCCGGTTTGACCCGGGCCGCGCGGGCCGCCGGGTAGAGGGTGGCGCTGAAGCTGAGCAGCACGGCGCCCAGCAAAATGGTCACGACCTGGGCGGGTTCGACGATGACCGGCAGGCCCGAGCCGCCGGCTGTCATGTAGAGGTTGAGCCCCACCGCATTGAGCAGGGGGTTGAGCCCCATGGAGAGTGCCAGCCCCGCCAGCCCCCCGAACAGGGCGCCGATGACGCCGCTGGAGGCCCCCAGCACCATGAAGATCTTGACGATGCCAGACTCGCTCATGCCCATGGTTCGCAGGATGGCCACCTCCCCTTCCTTGTCGGTCACCACCATCACCAGGGCGGAGAGGATGTTGAAGGTGGCGACCGCGATGATCAGCACCAGCATCAACCCCATCATCCGCTTCTCCATGGCCACCGCCTGGAACAGCTCGCCGCGCTCGCGGCGCCAGTCCTGCCACTCCAGCCCGTCAGGCAGCGCCGTCTTCACCACCTCGTCGGCGGCGAAGGGATCATCCAGCCAGAGGCGGATGCCGCCTACCTTGTCCGCAGGCAGACGCAGCAGACGCTGGGCATCCCCCAGCGCAATCAGGGCGACCTGGCTGTCCACGTCGGCGCCGACCCCGAAGATGCCGGAGACGGTGAAGAGGCGCTGGGCCGGCACCCGGCCAAACGGGGTGAAACGGGTGCCTTCGGTCAGGATCAGACGGACCTGGTCGCCCATGGAGACCTTGAGACGATTGGCCACCCCCTGCCCCAGCACTATGTGGTATTCGCCGGCTTGCAGGCTGTCCAGACGCCCCATCTGCATCTGGGCGTGCAGGATGTCATCCTTGGGCCACTGGGCGGGATCGATCCCCTGCACGCTCACACCAGTGAGCTGACCGGGGCTTTGCAACATGCCTTCGCTGTCGAGCATGGGGGCATGGGCGATCACGTGGGGCAACCTGGCCAAGTCCGGCAGCCCCTGCGGCGCGGCGTCGATGCGCCCCGCCGGGCTGGTCACCACCACATGGGGGATCACCCCGAGGATGCGCCCCTTGAGCTGCCCTTCAAAACCGTTCATCACCGAGATGACCACCATCAGGGCCGCGACCCCGATGGCAATGCCGAAAGTGGAAAACAGGGAGATAAATGACACGAAGCGATTGCTGCGTCGCGAGCCTGCGTAACGCAGGCCGATGGCCAGCGACAGTGGCTGAAAAAGTCCAGTCTTCAAGGATATCTACGTTGCCAACAAAATAAGATACCGGATAATAAAGGGAAACCGTCTATGACAACAAGGGATAGCCTCCATGCAGGAACAGTTCTTCAGTGTCACCCATGCCACGCCGGTCAATGTGATCCCCATGCCCGGCGATTTTCACCTGCCCTCGCTGGAGGCACTGGAAGCCGAGCTGCCCGAACCCTTTCGCATCGCCTCCTCCATCAGCTCCATCGACATGGTGACCAGTCGCCTGCTCCGCAACCAGAGTGAGTCGATGCACGATCTGGTGGAGATCATCAACCAGCAGTCGCGCAAGATCGACATGATCATGGGCTATGTGCTGTCGGTGCAGGATCACCCGGAGCACCGCTTCCACACCCTGCGCTTTGGCGCCGGCCAGCTCACCTATCTGCACCCGCGCCAGGGCCACGGCGAGGCACCGCACCTGCACCAGATAGTGCAGCTCAAGATCTTCCTGCGCGAAGAGGCCTCCGCCATCTACTGCTACGGCCAGGTCAAGCATCAGGAACCGAGCGAGCACGGCACCCAGGTGGTGCTCGACTATGTGCGGATCCGCGAGGATGACCGCGAACTGCTGGTACGCGCCAGCCTGCATATCCAGTCCAAACAACTCAAACTTCGTGCGCAAGACCGTCAACGTTAAAAGAATCGAATGATGCCAATGAAGCTCCCCGCCTTGCCCGCCAAGGCGGGCCAAAAGTCAACGCTCGGCCAGCTGACAGGCAGCAGCCTCTCGCTGATAGCCGCTCGCCTCACCGAGGAGGCTCAGCGCCCCGTCCTGCTGGTGACCGCCGATACCCCGAGTGCCCTGCGCCTCGAACAGGAACTGCAGTACCTCTTGGCCGACAAGGGCTGCCCGGTGCTGCTGTTCCCGGATTGGGAGACCCTGCCCTACGACACCTTCTCCCCCCATCAGGACATCATCTCCCAGCGGCTCGAGACCCTCTACAAGCTGCCGCAGATGAGCAGCGGCGTGCTGATCGTGCCCATCTCCACCCTGATGTTGCGCACGGCGCCCCGGGTCTATCTCGACAAATACAGCCTGATGGTGAAGAGCGGCCAGCGCCTCAACCTGCAGCAGCTGCGCGGTCGCCTGGCCGAGGCAGGTTACGTGGCGGTAGAACAGGTGCTGGAGCACGGCGAATTTGCCGCCCGCGGCTCCCTGCTCGATCTCTTCCCCATGGGCAGCAGCAGCCCCTATCGCATCGATTTTTTCGACGACGAGGTGGACTCCATCCGCCCGTTCGACCCCGAGACCCAACGCTCCAGCGAGCCGGTCAAGAGCGTCAGCCTGTTGCCGGCCCGGGAGTTTCCCACCGATGAAGCCGCTATCGAGCTGTTTCGCGGCCAGTATCGCGAACAGTTCGAGATCTCCCGCGCCGAGGGCTCCATCTATCAGGAGGTGAGCAAGGGACGCTGGCCGGCAGGTATCGAGTACTATCTGCCGCTCTTCTTCCAGCAGACCGCCAGCCTGTTTGATCACCTGCCGGACAACACCCTGCTGCTGACCGTGGGGGAGATCTACCCCGCCGCCCAGCGCTTCTGGAACGACATCGGCCAGCGCTATGAAGACAGGCGCTGGGACAATACCCGTCCCCTGCTGCCGCCCCAGCAGATCTACCTGCCGGTGGAGCAGCTGTTTGCCGCCCTGGGTCAGTACGCGGCCGTACGGCTGCAGGAGGCCCCCACCGCCGGCGATGCGGGCCAGCACGACCTCCCTCTCTCGGCGCTGCCGGATCTTCAGCTCGATCACAGCAAGGAGCAGCCGCTGCTGGCCCTCAGCCAGTTCCTGCAAGGCTTTGCCGGCCGCACCCTGTTTGCGGTGGAGTCCGAAGGTCGGCGCGAGGTGCTGGGGGATCTGCTGGCGCGCATCGCGCTGCAACCCAAGGAGTTCGCCTCGCTCGATGCCTTCATCACCAGCAAGGCCCGCCACGGCCTGCTGGTGGCACCGCTCGAACGCGGTTTCTTGCTGCGAGAGCCGGGGCAAGAGGAGCTGGCGCTCATCACCGAGACCGAACTGCTGGGCGGCAAGATCCGCAGCAAACGGCAACGGGAGAAGAGCAAGAACTTAAGCTCGGATGCGGTGATCCGAAACCTGGGCGAGCTGACCCAGGGTCAGCCGGTGGTGCATCTGGATCACGGGGTCGGCCGCTATCTGGGGCTGGAAACCATCGACGCCGGCGGCCTGCCCACCGAGTTTCTGACCCTCGAATACGCCGGTGGCGACAAGCTGTTCGTGCCGGTCACCAGCCTGCACCTCATCAGCCGCTATACAGGATCCGACAACCCGCCCAGCCACAAGCTCGGCGGCGAGGCCTGGGTCAAGGCGCGGCGCAAGGCGGCCGAGAAGGTGCGCGACGTGGCGGCCGAGCTGCTCGATGTCTACGCCCACCGCGCGGCCCGCGCCGGCTTTGCCTTCAAGCACGACCGCGAGGCCTATCGCCAGTTTGCCGCCGGCTTCCCGTTCGAGGAGACCGAGGATCAGCTCAATGCCATCAATGCGGTGCTTGGCGATATGTGCCAGGCCAAGAGCATGGATCGGCTGGTGTGCGGCGACGTGGGCTTTGGCAAGACCGAGGTGGCGATGCGGGCGGCCTTTGTGGCCGTGCACGGCGGCAAGCAGGTGGCCGTGCTGGTGCCCACCACCCTGCTCGCCCAGCAGCACTATGACAACTTCCGCGATCGCTTCGCCAACTGGCCGGTGCGGGTCGAGGTGCTGAGCCGCTTCCGCTCCGCCAAGGAGCAGAGCGCCGTGATGAAGGAGATGGCCGAGGGCAAGGTGGACATCATCATCGGCACCCACAAGCTGCTGGGCGCCGAGCTCACCTTCAAGGATCTCGGCCTGCTCATCGTCGACGAGGAGCATCGCTTCGGGGTGCGCCAGAAGGAGAAGATCAAGGCGCTGCGCGCCGACGTGGATATCCTCACCCTTACCGCCACCCCCATTCCGCGTACCCTCAACATGGCGATGTCGGGCATGCGGGATCTCTCCATCATCGCCACCCCGCCCGCCAAGCGCCTGGCCATCAAGACCTTCGTGCGCCAGCATGAGCCGGCGGTGGTGCGCGAGGCGGTGCTGCGGGAATTGAAGCGTGGCGGTCAGGTCTACTACCTGCACAACGACGTGGAGAGCATCGAGAAGTGCGCGGCGGATCTTGCCGAGCTGGTGCCGGAGGCGCGCATCGGCATCGCCCACGGCCAGATGCGTGAGCGCGAGCTCGAGCGGGTGATGTCGGATTTCTACCACCAGCGCTTCAACCTGCTGGTCTGCACCACCATCATCGAGACCGGCATCGACGTGCCAAGTGCCAACACCATCATCATGGACCGGGCGGATCATCTGGGCCTGGCTCAGTTGCACCAGCTGCGGGGCCGGGTCGGCCGCTCCCACCACCAGGCCTATGCCTACCTGCTCACCCCCCATCCCAAGCTGATGACCAAGGATGCGGCCAAGCGACTGGAGGCCATCGCGTCGCTGGAAGATCTCGGCGCCGGCTTTGCGCTGGCCACCCACGATCTGGAGATCCGCGGCGCCGGCGAGCTGCTGGGCGACGATCAGAGCGGCCAGATCGAATCGGTGGGCTTCACCCTCTACATGGAGATGCTGGAGCAGGCGGTGGAGGCGCTCAAACATGGCAAGGAGCCGTCGCTCGAACAACTCATGAGTCAGCACACCGAGGTGGAGCTGCGCCTGCCCGCCTTGCTCCCGGACGACTACATCCCGGACGTCAACATGCGGCTCTCCATGTACAAGCGGATCGCCAGTGCGGCGGACGAGCAGGAGCTGCGCGAACTCAAAGTGGAGCTCATCGACCGCTTCGGCCTGCTGCCGGAACCAACCAAGACCTTGATGGAGCTGGCCGCCTTCCGCCAGCGCGCCACGGCGCTGGGCATTCGCCGGGTGGAGATGAGCGAGCGCGGCGGCTATCTGGACTTTACCCAGGAGACCCGCGTCAACCCGGCCTATCTGGTTAAGCTGCTCTCCGAGCAGCCGCGCATCTACAAGATGGACGGGCCGACCCGGCTGCGCTTCCAGGTGCCGACCCAGGATCGGGCCATGCGCCTCAAACTGGTGGACGGTCTGCTGGCGGATCTCGCCAGCCACGCCAGTCCCTGAGGTGGCATTCCTTGAGCGGCTAGCCGCTTACCCAAATAAAACGGGAGCCAATATGGCTCCCGTTTTATTATCCCGTGATGCTGACCGTCAAGACTGCTCGGCCGGGTTTTCATGGGAGGAAAATTCGCGCATGAAGGCCTCGGCCCGCTCCACCATCTTGGTAGATCCGACGAAGTAAGGGGTGCGCTGGTGCAGCGCGGTGGGCTGGATATCCATGATGCGATTGAAGCCGTCGGAGGCTCTGCCACCCGCCTGCTCCACCAGGAACGCCATGGGGTTGCACTCATAGAGCAGACGCAGCTTGCCGTTCGGCGAGTTGGTGCCGGACGGATAGATGTAAATGCCACCCTTGAGCAGGTTGCGATGAAAATCGGAGACCAGAGAGCCGATGTAGCGGGAGGTGTAAGGACGGTGGGTCGCCTCGTCCCGCTCCTGGCAATATTTGAGGTACTTCTTCACCCCGTCCGGGAACTTGATGTAGTTGCCCTCGTTGATGGAGTAGATCTTGCCCTCTTCCGGAATGCGGATGTTCTCGTGGGAGAGGCAGAAGCAGCCGATGGAGGGGTCATAGGTAAAGCCGTTGACGCCAAAACCGGTGGTGTAGACCAGCATGGTGGAGGAGCCATAGACCACGTAACCGGCGGCGACCTGGCGGTTGCCCGGCTGCAGGAAGTCTTCCAGGGTGACGCCGGCACCCGGCTTGCTGACCCGGCGATAGATGGAGAAGATGGTCCCGACGGAGACGTTGACGTCGATGTTGGAGGAGCCGTCGAGGGGATCAATCAGCACCACGTACTTGGAGTGACGGGAGAGCTCGGAATCGAAGGAGACGAAATCCTCTTCCTCTTCGGAGGCCATGCCGCACACTTCGCCACGGGCTTCCAGCGCCGCCTTGAAGCGCTCGTTGGCGTAGACGTCCAGCTTCTGCTGCACCTCGCCCTGCACGTTTTCAGCACCCATGGAGCCGATGATGTCCGCCAGCCCCGCCTTGTTGATCTCCCGGTTCACCACCTTGGCAGCCAGGCGAATGGAGCTGAGCAGAGAGGTCAGCTCGCCGGTCGCAGTGGGATAATCCGCCTGCTTTTTGACGATGAACTCGCCCATGGTGATCATGTTTCGCATTATGGTTCCTTTAAGATCGTTTCCGTTGGCATTGAAAACGTTTGCAAGCATCAGCAAAAAAAGTGCCGATCCTCGGCAGCGTTGTTTTGTAACCTAATGTAACGTCTGTTTTTTGTTTTTGCAGCGAATTAAGCCGCTTGATAAATGCACATTCCCGCCATTTTTTCTGCCCGACGCTCGCCATAAACCGGTTTCAATCGGTAACTTTTCGAATGTTAATTCGTGGCAAAAAATCACTAAGATGTTGCCATGAGGGCGCCAAGATCCCCGCTCTGCCCCCTATCTGGGGCGCATGCCAAAGGAGACCGGCCTGCCTCTTGAGATCTCGCCATCAATCCCGCACACTGGCCAGGCTTTGGAAGCAAAAAAACATAAGGATATTCAATGAAAAGGACTCTCATTGCCGGTACGGTGGCCGCTCTGTTCGCACTCCCCGTCCTGGCGGCCCAGGTACCGGCCGGTACCAAGCTGTTACCCGCAGAACAGCAAACCTTCATCCGCAACATAGGTACCGAACCCGCCTCCATCGATCCCCAGATGGTGGAAGAGAGCGCGGGCAGCGAAATCGTCAACGATCTGTTCGAGGGGCTCTACACCCTGGACGGGGACGGCAAGCTGCAGCCTGCCGGCGCCCTGGGTTACCAGCTCGATCCCACCGGCACCGTCTACACCTTCAAGCTCAGACCCGATGCCAAGTGGTCCAACGGCGAGCCGGTGACGGCGGCCGATTACGTCTATGGCTGGCAGCGGGCGGCGGATCCCAAGAACGCCTCCAACTACGCCTGGTTCATCGAGCTGACCGGTGTCACCAATGCCGCCGAGGTCATCCAGGGCAAGCAGAGCCCGGATACGCTGGGCATCAAGGCGCTCGATGAGCATACCCTGCAGATCACCCTGAAAAACCCGGTCCCCTTCTTCCTGAAGACCCTCTCCCACTACACCACCTTCCCGGCGCCGAAGGCGACCATCGAGAAGTTCGGTCATGAGTGGGTCAAGCCTGGCAACATCGTCTCCAACGGGGCCTTCGTGCTCAAGGAGTGGACCCCCAACGAACGCCTCATCGCCGAGCGCAACCCCCATTACTGGGACAACAAGAATACGGTGCTGAACAAGGTGTTCTATCTGGAGATAGTCTCCGACACCGCCGCCTACAACCGCTACCGCGCCGGCGAGCTGCACTACACCAGCTACCCGCTCGAGCAGTACAAGCAGCTCAAGCAGCAGAGCCCGCAGGAGCTGGTGAGCGTGCCAACCCTGGCCACCTACTACTACGTGTTCAACACCCAGCGCAAACCGTTCGATGACCCCAAGGTGCGCAAGGCGCTGTCGCTTGCCATCGACAGGGACACCATCACCGAGAAGATCCTGGGACAGGGTCAGATCTCTGCCTTCAGCCTGACGCCACCCATCGTCGACGGCTTCGAGCTCAAGCGACCGGCCAGCGAGCTGATGAGCAAGGAGGAGCGGATCAAGCAGGCCAAGGCGTTGCTCGGCGAGGCGGGCTACGGCCCGGACAAGCCGCTGACGGTGGACATCCTCTACAACACCAACGAGGGGCACAAGAAGATAGCGCTGGCCATCTCCTCCATGTGGAAGCACAACCTGGGTGTCCAGGCCAAGCTCAACAACATGGAGTGGAAAACCATGGTCTCGGCCCTCAACGAAGGGGATTTCGGGGTCAGCCGCTACTCCTGGAACGGGGACTACAACGACGCGTCCACCTTCCTCGATATCCTGACCTCCAGCAGCAGCGCCAACAGCGGCAAGTGGTTCAACAAGGAGTACGACGCCCTGCTGAGCAAGGCCCACGACTCGCAGGATGGCGCCGAGCGCAACCGCCTCTATCAACAGGCGGAAGCGGTGATCGAGGCCGACGCCCCCATCGCGCCTGTCTACTTCTACGTCAAGTCCCGCCTGCTCAAGCCCAACATCAAGGGCTACCCCTACCAGAATCCGCAGGATCTGGTCTACTCGAAGGACCTCTACCTCACCGCGCAGTGAGGCTAGCTATCCCGCATAAAAAAGACCGCCATTCGGCGGTCTTTTTTTCAATCCTCCCGGCAGGTGGCCAGCGCCACCCTGCGCCGGCGCAGCACCACAGGTTGCACCAGCAGCTGGGCCAGCAAGACCCCAAACAGGGTCATGCCACCGCCGATCAGGTGATAGCTGGTCAATCTCTCGCCGAGCCAGCTGATGGCCAGGCCCGCTGTCATCACCGGCAACAGGTTCATGAAGATGGCGGTGCGGCTTGCCCCGAGCAGAGCAATGCCCTGCATCCAGAGCCAGGGGGACAGGGCTGAGGTCGGGATCCCCGCATAGAGGATCAGCCAGAGCGCCCGCCCGTCCGGCCAGTGTCCATCCACCAGCAGATAAAACGGGGTGAGGAACAGCAGACTGCACAGCACCTGGCCGTAGAGCATGGACCAGTTGTCGAGCCCCAGATCCCACTTCTTGAGCAGCACGCTGTAGAGCGCATAGGTGCCCGCCGACAGCAGCATGTAGACGGAGCCGATGCGGATGCCCTGGGTAAAGAGGCGGGCGGGATCCCCCTGCCCCAGCAAAATGGCCAGCCCCAGGATGGAGATGACGCCGCCTAGCAGCGCCCCCCAGGTGGGACGCTCCCGCAGCAGCCAGATGCTGAGCAGCACAGTCATCAAGGGGGTGAGCCCCATCATCAGGCCAATTTCGGTCGCCCCCAGGGTCTGCGCCGCGTAGTAGCCGAAGGTCTGGTTGAGCACCATGCCAAGCAGGGCCAGCGCCGCCAGCTGATAGAAACCAGCCCGCAGTTTGGCTCGCTCGCGCCAGGCCGTCCGGGGTGGATTGCCTGACAAAAAGGGGAACCGAACAGCGCCAAAGAGGCCGGAATGGCCCCAAAAACAATCATGCCCGCACGGTGGCGGGCATGATACGGATCAGCGAGGTGACGAAGCTATCACGCCGCATCCATGTGCAGTCTCGAGATCAACGCGTTGACCTCGACCACGGTCTGGCGGTGGGGAATATCCGCCGACGTGGGCATCATCAGCAAGCCGGACTGGAAGTCGAAGCGTCCTCTGCCGTGGATGTAAATCCGCCCCTTGAAGAAGGTTTTGACATGTTTTGCCACCATCAGTGGCAGGTACTTCTTGAATACTCTCATCGTTTGCAACCTCTTGCAGTTGTATCCGTATGACAGCAGCTTCTGCGAAATAATTCCGTCAAATCTGTATAAAAATCCGGAAAAATCGCAACTCTCTTCCCCAAAAAACCAATCTATAACTTTTTATTAACTTTTAGCGTATTGTATGTGGTCCTTCCAGCCAGAGCAAGACCCCCTTGCCATCCTGCCACTCGATACAGGCCAGGCCCGAGGTGGCAAACATGGGGGCACCGGCCGCCGGACAGAGGCTCTGCACCAGGTATCCCACCAGCGGCAGGTGGCTCACCATCAGGATGCTGTCGTGCTTGGCCGCAAGCGCAGTGAGGTAACTTGCCACAAAGGCCGGATCACCGTAAGGGGTGATGTCACCGCTCTCTTCGACGGCCCCTGCCTTGGGTAATTCACTGCATATGCTCTGCCAGGTTTGTCTGGCGCGCAGGTAGTTGCTGTGGATCACCCGATCCAGCTTGCCGCCAAGCTGGGGGGCCAGCCAGCGGGCCATGTGGATGGACTCTTCGATTCCCTGCTCGGTCAGTGGACGCTGTTCATCTGTTTTCGCATTCATGCCAGCCTGGCCATGACGCATGATGTAGATTTTCATTACAACCTCGCCCAACGGGCCTGTTTTGATAGCGGGGGGATCTTACCCCGCCATGCCGGGGGAAACAATTGCGCTACCTCTCAGAAAAGGGTTTGCCTCACCGGGTAGCGGGGTCGATAATCATGTTTAAATTCAAATAAATCCAACAAGAGTCACGCGCCAATGAGCCCATATGCCAGTCCCAACGACCATCGGCAATACCACTATCTGGAGCTGGCGAACCGGCTCAGGGTCTTGTTGATCTGCGATCCCGACACCGACAAGTCCGCCGCCTCCCTGGCCGTCAACACCGGCCATTTCGACGATCCGGCGGACCGGCAGGGGATGGCTCATTTCCTTGAGCATATGCTGTTCCTTGGCACCTTCACCTATCCCAAACCTGGTGAATACCAGCAATTTATGAGCCGTCATGGCGGCAGCAACAACGCCTGGACCGGCACCGAGTTCACCAACTTCTTCTTCGAAATTGACAACGGCTTCTTCGAGGCAGGGCTGGATCGCTTCTCCCAGTTCTTCATCTGCCCCACCTTCGATCCCGAGTGGGTGGACAAGGAGCGCAACGCGGTCGACTCCGAATACCGCCTCAAGCTGCAGGACGACGTGCGCCGCAGCTACCAGGTGCACAAGGAGACGGTCAATCCCGCCCACCCCTTCGCCAAATTCTCGGTGGGCAACCTGGATACCCTGGCCGATCTGCCCGGCCGGGATCTGCGCTCCGACCTTATCCGGTTTTACGAAACCCACTACAGCGCGGATCGCATGGCGCTGGTGATGATCTCGCCAGCCACCATCGAGACCCAGCTGGGTTGGTGCGATCGCTTTTTCGCTCCCATT
This sequence comes from Aeromonas dhakensis, assembly GCF_002285935.1. Taxonomy (NCBI): domain Bacteria; kingdom Pseudomonadati; phylum Pseudomonadota; class Gammaproteobacteria; order Aeromonadales; family Aeromonadaceae; genus Aeromonas; species Aeromonas dhakensis. Next base: position 2,955,230 of record NZ_CP023141.1, on the reverse strand, counting down.
TTGAATCGCAATCTGGGAACGCCGACCCTAGACATGCCCCTCTACCGGCTCGATGACCTGGGCATTCGCATCCAGATCAACCCGGTCAAGGAGACCCGCAAGCTCGCGCTCACCTTCCCGTTGCCCAACGTGGATGAGTATTACGACAAGAAGCCCCTCACCTTCCTGAGCCACCTCATCGGCTACGAAGGAGACGGCAGCCTGCTCTCTCTGCTGAAAGCGAAGGGTTGGGTCAACCAGCTCTCCGCCGGCGGTGGCATCAGCGGCGCCAACTTCAAGGATTTTGGCGTCAACTTCGGGCTAACCCCGCTCGGGCTCGAACACGTCAACGAGATAGTGACTGCCCTGTTCGGTTACTTGAAGCTCATCGAGCGCGGCGGAGTGGAAGCCTGGCGCTATGACGAGAAGCGCACCGTGCTCGAATCAGCCTTCCGCTTCCAGGAGCGGGGCCGGGCACTCGACACCGTCTCCGGGCTGGTGTTGAACCTGTTCAGCTACGCTCCCGACGACCTGCTCTACGGCGACTACATGATGCGCGCATACGACGAGCCGCTCATTCGCCGCCTGCTCGCCAAGCTCACCCCCCACAACCTGCGCATGACCGTCACGGCGCCGGAGCTCGGCACGGACCGGCTGGCCCGCTGGTATCAGACCCCTTACAGCGTCTCCATCATCACCGAGGCGGAGAAGATCCGCTGGCAGCAGAGCGAACCGGATCCCGCGCTGGCCCTGCCGCTGCCCAACCCCTTTATCAGCAACCGGCTCGACGTGCGCACGCCCGAGCTTGCCGCCGACATGCCCGCCTGCCTCATCGATCGGCCCGGCTTTCGGCTCTGGCACCTGCATGAGCATCAGTTCAGCGTGCCCAAGGGCAACCTCTACATCTCCATCGACAGCGAGCATGCGGTCAAGAGCCCGCGCCACATCGCCATGGCACGCCTCGCGGTGGAGCTGCTCACCGACCACCTCAACGCCCTCACCTACCCGGCGGAGCTGGCGGGGCTCGGCTATCAGATCTATGCCCACCAGGGCGGCTTTACCATCAACCTGAGCGGCTTTGCCGACAAGCAGCCGCTGCTGCTCGACATGATCCTCGGCAACCGCACCCTCGGTTACCCGGATCCGGCCCGATTTGCCGAAATCAAGGAGCAGCTCATCCGCAACTGGGACAACCAGTCCAAGGCGCGCCCCATCTCCCAGCTGTTCAACCAGCTCACCAGCCTGCTGCAGCCCAACAACCCGCCGTTCGAGCAGTTGCTGCGCCACCTGCGCAGCGTCGAGCTGGGCGAGATGCCCGCCTTCGTGGCGAGCCTCTTTGCCGAGGTACACGTAGAGACCCTGGTACACGGCGACTGGACCGCCGCCGAGGCCCTCGAGCTTGCCGCCCTGCTGGAGCGCCACCTCGGCGTCAACAGCCAGCCCAGTGCCGAGACCCGCCGCCCGCTCATCTCCATTCAGGACAGGGGCACCCTCATTCGCGAACAGGGCTGTGAGCATGAAGACTCGGCCCTGCTGGTCTACTACCAGTCGCGCACCACCCGGGCACGGGATCTGGCCTGCTTCACCCTGGCCAACCACATCATGTCCTCCACCTTCTTTCACGAGCTGCGCACCCGTCAGCAGCTCGGTTACGTAGTGGGGGCCGGCAACCTGCCCCTCAATCGCCATCCCGGCCTCATCTTCTACATTCAGTCGCCGGTGGCCGGGCCGCAGATCCTGCTGGATGCGGTGGAGGAGTTCATCGACCTGTTTCCGCTGGCCATGCTCGAGCTCACCGCCCGTCAGTGGCAGGACAGCAAGGCGGGCCTGCAGGCCCAGCTGAGCGAGCGGGATGCCAACCTGCGCAGCCGCGGCCAACGGCTCTGGGTCAGCATCGGCAACAAGGATCTGGGCTTTGATCAGCGCGAAAGGGTGTGCGAGGAGGTGGGCAACCTGAGCCGTGCCGATCTGGTGCGCTTTATCACCCAGCTGAGATCGAGAACGTCGGATCGGCTGATCCTCTGCAGCTATGGTCAGGGCCACGAGCACGACGAGCGCATCACCGGCCAGTTTATCGACGACCCGCGCGCGTTCCGGCTCAATGCCGCCACCTTCGAGGCCTGATCAGGCCTCCTGTACCCTCTCTTGCAGCCAATAAAAAGCCGACCCCGTGGGGTCGGCTGGAAAAACCATAATCAATTGCGACCAGAGCCGCCAAAAGTGAACATGAGCGTGAAAATCAGACACTGAGTTGATGGTCGGCGGGCAGTCCCAAACCAGAGCGCGCCTGCCGATGACAACAGTGATTGAGAAACAGGCTCATCTTAGGCACTCCCCTCCCTTGTCACGTTGATCTATGTCAAAGGAGGTAATAAAGAGTCAACCAGCTGCAGCTTTATGGCCAGTTTTATGGCCTCGGGTCACGCTTTTGGTCAGGCTTTTGGTCAGGCCTGTGGACGGCGCACCAGCCGGTAGGCCACCTCGTCGAAGTAGGAGAGCTGGCCCGACAGCACCCTGGGGTGATCGAGCTCCGCCGCTCGCCCCAGCACCTCCACCTGGAAGTGGCGCTCGAACAGGGTGCGCACCTCCATCTCCCCCACCGAGAACGGCGGCTGACGCTGCTGCTCCGGCTGATACTCCAGAGTCACCAGCAGGATCTGACCGCCCGCCTCGATAAGCCGGCTCATCAGCTCGGCATATTGACGGCGCATGGCGGTCGGCAGCGCAATGAGAGCGGCCCTGTCGTAGGCCAGCCGATAGCGGCGGCCAAGTTCGGGGGCAGCGAAAAAATCCCCCTCATAGATGCGCAGGCTGTCGTGCTGATGGCACTGATAGGGGCCCTCGGCACTCACCGTTTCACTCAGTTTGTTCTCGCTGAAAAAGCTGTTGATGGCGACGGACGAGAGCTCGAACCCGTCGACCGGATGGCCCTGCCCGCTCAGCCAGAGCATGTCGCGGGACTTGCCGCACAGGGGCACCAGCACGGGCTCGCCCTGCTGCTGGGCCGACCACCAGGATTGCAGCCAGCGATTGAAATCCGCCTGATGAAAGCCGATCCGGTTCTCTTCCCAACGCTGATGCCAAAATGCCGCTTCCATCCAGTAACCCCTGTCATGTAAAGATGCATCAATATCACAACTTAGCCCGGCACACGCAAGCACCAACAAGGCGGCAGCCGTAACTTTTGCCCAAAAAAGCGGAACAAAACAAAAAAGGGCCCCAAGGCCCCCTTTTGACATCTTTTTGTCATCCACTCCTGCTCTTGCTCGCCTGCTTTGCGCTTGCTACAGCGACGGTAGGGCGAGTCGGATCAGAGCAAAGCCGGCTCGGCGCAGATGACCGGCGCCACCGCAGCAAGCCTTGCCGCAATCTCGGCAAAGTCGGGGCGCGCCGCCACCGCCTCGGCAAGACAGTCATCCACCAGCGCATGCAGGGCATCCAGCCTGTCATCACAGGGGGCACAGCGGGCCAGCAGCTCTTCCAGCAGGCAGCCGAAGGCCCTCACTTCCAGTCGCTCCAGCAAGCCGGCCAGCTCGCCGTCGGTTCGCTCATAACAGGAGGCGGCACCGAAATCCCCGAGCAGCAGCCTGCCTTCCCCTTGTGAGGAGTGCAGCATGTTGTGGGCGTAGAGATCGCCGTGCAGGATGCCGCGCCCGTGCAGATGCAGTGCGGCGCTCGCCACCCCCTGCACCATGGCCAGCAGCGCAGCCAGGGTAAAGCGAGCATCGGCCGGGTAGATGTCGCGAGTACAGGAGTCCAGGCTCGGCGGTCCCGCCAGGTTGATAAAATCTGGGTCTATCAGCGCCATCACCAACGCCGGAATGCCGGAGGGGTGATCCCCCACCCGCCCCTCGACCCCGACCAGATGGGGATGACGGCCAGCCGCCAGCGACACCGCCAGCTCGCAGCGGGGCAGCCCATCGCTGGTCACGGCCCCCTTGAAGCATTTGACCGCCACCGCCCGCGGCCCCGCCGGCGTAGCCAGCTCTGCGCGATGGCTAACGCCGGATGCCCCCTGCCCCAGCCGCTCGCCCACCGTCAGTGCAGCCCACGGGATATCGGCCACCGAGGCGCACTGGCCCAGCCGCTGTTCCTGCTTGTCGCTGAAGGGGTTGCCCGCATACGCCAGCCAGGCGAGGCGCGGCAGTTTCACCAGCCAATCCGGGAGCGCCTCGAGCCGGTTGGCGGCGATGCGCACCAGCTCCAGACGCTGGCAGTTGGCCAGGGTTGCCGGCAGCTCGCGCAGGCGATTGCCGGAGAGCATCAGCTTTTGCAGGGCGCCGCACTGACCCAGCTCATCGGGCAACTGCTCGATGGCGTTGTCGGTCAGGATCAGCCAGCGCAGCCCCGCCGGCAGCGACGCGGCGGGAACCGTGGCGATCTTGTTGGCTTTGAAGCCCACCATAGTGAGTGCCGGGCAGCGCCCCAGCACCTCGGGCAGCTCGGTAAAGCGGTTCTCGGAGCAGAAAATGATGCGCAGCTTGCTGAACCCGGCCAGCTCGTCAGGCAGCCGACTCAACTGGTTGCCGGTGAGATCCAGCACCTCCAGCGTCTCTTTGAGAGCCAGGATCTCGGGCGGGAACACCGTCAGGTTTTCGGCGAGTTTAAGGTAGCGGGCGCCGCAGAGTTTACCTGCGCGCAACTGTTCCAGGGTATGCATGACATCGTCTCTATCGGGGTGGCCGACTCGCGGCCAACGGCGCTGTCGGTATGGACCCGCAGTCAAACCGGCAGTCAAAAAATGAGGGGGCATTATAGAGAATGACGGCCGAAGATCCCCTGTTTTGTTGCCGCAAGGGTCCGCACCGGCGCACGGTGCCGTGATAGGGGGGCAAAGAGAGCAAGATTCGGGTCGTGTCTGCGAGGGCCGGTTGCCATAGTGGGGCTAAACCAGCGTGGAGTTAAACCCATTGAGGTTCCAACCCACTGCCAACCCCGTGCGCCCGCACAACACACCTGCGAGGGAACTGCCATGTCATCACTGTCCAACAAGGTCGCCATCATCACCGGCGCCAGCTCCGGCATCGGCCGCGCCAGCGCCATCCTGTTTGCCCGGGAAGGGGCCAGCGTGGTCGTCGGCGCCCGCCGCCAACCCGAGCTGGATCTGCTGGTGGAGGAGATCCGCCACGAGGGGGGCCAGGCGGTGAGCCTGGTGGGGGATGTGAGAAGCGAGACTTACGCCCGCGCCCTGGTGGATCTCGCGCTGACCCGTTTCGGCGGACTCGATATCGCCTTCAACAACGCCGGCACCACGGGGACACCGGGCCGCGTGCCGGCGCTTGGACTGGCGCAGTGGCAGGAGACCCTGGATACCAACCTCACCAGCGCCTTTGTGGGGGCCAAGTACCAGATCCCCGCCATGCAGGCACGCGGGGGCGGTTCGCTTATCTTTACCTCCACCTTCGTCGGCCATACCCTGGGGTTGCCCGGCATGGCGGCCTATGCCGCGAGCAAGGCCGGCCTCATCGGCCTGACCCAAGTGCTGGCTGCCGAATATGGGGCACAAGGGGTGCGGGTCAACGCCCTGCTGCCGGGGGGCACCGACACCCCCATGGGACGGGCCTTTACCGATACCCCGGAAAGCCTCGCCTTTGTGCAGAATATGCATGCCCTCAAACGGCTGGCCCAACCGGAGGAGATCGCCCGCTCGGCCCTTTATCTCGCGTCCGATGCATCCAGCTTTACCACCGGCATTGCCCTGCTGGCCGATGGTGGGGTATCTATTTGTCGCACATGACCTTGTCGCACCCAGGATACTGCGGCTGCCAACTTATCGTGAGAGCGCCTTATGTCTGATTACGCCCGCATCGCCGATGCCATCCGTTTTATCGCAAGCCAGGTGGCGCGCCAACCCACTCTGGACGAGATAGCGGCGCACGTGCACTTAAGCCCCTTTCACTTCCAGCGGCTATTCAGCCGCTGGGCCGGGGTGACGCCCAAACGCTATCTGCAGGTGCTGACCCTGGAGCGGGCCAAGGCGCTGTTGCAGGAGTCGCGCCCGCTGCTGGAGGTGGCCGATACCCTGGGCCTTAGCAGCGGCTCGCGGCTCTATGATCACTTCGTGCAGCTCGAAGCGGTGACGCCGGGCGAGTACAAGCAGCGCGGGGCCGGTCTGGTCATCGATCACGGGGTGCACGACACCCCCTTCGGCCAGGCGTTCGTCGCCCTGACCCCGCGGGGGGTGTGCAACTTCTCATTTCTCGATGACCAGGCCCCACAGGCGCCGCTGGCTGCTCTCGCCCGGAGCTGGCCAGAGGCAAAACTGAGGGAGGCACCATCACGTACCCAAGGGGTCATCCACACCATGTTCGATGGCAGCAAGGCGCCGGATCGCCCCATCTCCTTACACGTGAGCGGCACCAACTTCCAGATCAGCGTCTGGCGGGCGCTATTGCAGATCCCGCCCGCCAAGGTGGTGAGCTACGCCCAGGTGGCGAGCGCCGTCGGCAACCCCAAGGCCGCCCGCGCCGTGGGGCTGGCGGTGGGCGCCAACCCCGTCGCCTTGATGATCCCCTGCCACCGGGTCATCCAGCAAAACGGCAAACTCGGCGGCTATCACTGGGGCGAGACCCGCAAACAGGCAATACACGCCTGGGAAGCGGCGAGGTATGAGTGAACCTGGCCTTTTCTGTTCGCCCTGATGGGGGAGAAACAGGAGTGTTGGTTGTGAGTCAGCAGACAATCAGGCCGTGCCGGACGAGCAGGCAGTGATATAAAGCGGGGGCATTAGAAGAGTCGGGGCGCAGATCGCCCTTTTGTTGCTTTGGCAAGGCTCAGCGCTTAACCACATCACCTCAGCGGATTGACAAAGAGACGTAGGGTGCAATAAGCGCAGCGCATTGCACCGTTTTCAAAGCGGCTTTTGTGCAAGGTATGAGGCCCAAAGTTAGCGGTGCAATTTCATTGCACTACGGCACTAAAGGACGGATTAGTGTGGAGATGACACCCCACAATATTTTCAAGGAGGTCAGCAATGAGAACGAAGGAAATGCGAATTGGCAGCGAACACAAAGCACCGGATTGAGGCCGGTGTCAGTTGATAACTAGATCTGTACAGTACGGATTCTTGTTATAACCAGAACTGTAAAACCCGCAATTAATATATATCACATCATATTAGATATTTTATTGCGTGCGTTTTTTATCAATACAACATCTTTGCTTACCCTATTGTTTATAGCAACTAGGCGAGCAAAAAGCTCAGTATCACTTTGAGTAAAATTTATATATCTATTAGTTGCAGTTAGCCCCCAAACAAGCAAACTAACAACAGGTTCACCACTATACATACTTGCAACCCCACCAATTAGGCCGCTAAAATCCAATGCAGATAAACGTTGTTGGTTTTTCTCCAATTTATTAATACTATCTTTTAGTTGAAGTATTTTATAGTTTACTTCTTCTTCACTTAACTTAGAAAGGTCATTTAATATATCAGTTGCAAATGGAATCTCTTTGTGTGAAAAAACTCTATCAAGCTCAAGAATGCTCATGTCGTTATTTATAGCATAAATACTACTAAGCAACTCTTTAAGCTTATTTTCTTTTATTTGAGGTGCATGCATATTTACTCCATGATAGATTGAACCAACTAGCTCTGCTGCTTTAGCATATCTAGATTCATTTTCACTCTCATACGGAAAGTAATGGGCACCTAATCCTTGAGATATTTCGTAACTAGAGCTGAAAAATGGAATATCGCTACCTTTTTCCCCGAAATACATTTCACTTATTAATCCACCAATACCCAAATGGCCAATCAATAGTAACCCATTTTGATTAACTATACGCTCCATTCCATTCCAAGAATTAGCTAGCGCACCAGCTATTTCGGATGCACTTTTTGAATTAGATAGATGAAGTGAATTTAAAAATCGGAATTGCTCATCTGTTGTATAAGAAAAACCTAACAGCCCTGTTCTATCTCTCATGCTCAGTAAACACGATGCAGTTATGCTTCTTGGAAAAATGATAGCCTTTGGGTCTACATCCAAAATATATGCAATCAAATCTAAAGGGTATAGCTCTATATTATCTATGATACTGAATTTGAGGCGCCCATTCTCTATCAACACTTTCAATTCGAACTCATTTATTTCGAACATTTCAAAAAAGCTTTTTCTAGTTGAAGAAGTTTTTTGTGGAAGAGATATGAATACTGTTCTATAAAGAGATAGATATGTCCTCAAGTTTCCTCTGTCATGATGTGTAGCATCTATGAAACATAAACTGCTGTCATTAAGATCTTCTAACTGTGAAATATCACTTCGATTGAAACTTGTTTCTCTTAATATACTCAAACGTTGATCGACCCAGAACTCCTCATCCTCCTCATATTTATCGAGTATAATCTTAGGCATTTCTCTATCAATCAAACCTGATGCCTTAATAATTAGATTATGTGGAAGAAAATCCATCCCCCCCATAAGTTCCCTCTCTCGAATCGTATGAGAAATTATCTCTTTCTTTAAGTTTGGATTTACATTTATTACCAATTCATAATTATCCAACCCTAAATCAGATAAAATAATTTCTATTTCTAAAACATCATCAGCAGAGGGGAGCACCTCAAGTTCCAAATTAAATTTCCCTGTAGCCATTTTGTAATCAAACCTAAATGGCTGAAATCGCTTTGGCAACATCATATATAGTTCATTTTCTATCTCAGCGTAAGTATACGGATAGCCATGTTGGTTTATTTTCCTCCATGATTCACGCAATTCAACTTTTTCAAAACCTTCCCTTATACAAGGAACAATAAGAGGTGCAGGATTACATATGGATCTATAATTATCATTATAATCTTTAGATAGTATCTCAACATCACTATCACTGACATTTTCAATAACAATGAAGATTGCATTCCCTTGTCGAAAAAGCCCTAGATGTGGGAATTTATGCGTCTGTAAGACAAACCGTTCATAATCGTGAACTATTACATCTATCTCAGCCTCATAGTTATATAGGTAATTTTCCATCCCATCCCCTTAATGAATTTTTATTCATAATCCGAAATAATTCTATCGCGCTAGTATAATGCTATCCATTTATTAACTAAATCTATAGCAAGGATATTTATTTGACATAAATCAAAAATAAGAAAGGCGCCCTAAGGCGCCTTTCTTATTGCTGGTTGTTAGAGCCAACTGGCTGGAGGCTATCCCCCTCCCCGCCTTGCTCCGCAACCCAATCAGATCGGGGTGATGGAGGTGATATGGGCCGAGCCATCCAGAGACTGGAAGATCTGCACCACGGCTTCCCCGTGGATCGGGTTGGGCAGCGGCACCGTGGTTTTGCATTTGAAACGGTAGTTGGTGCCGGCGACGACCTGGGTGGAGACTTCAAAGGGGGTGTACTGCACCCCGACAAATCCTTCCAGTGCCTGGTTGAATACGGCCTGATCTTTGGCGCTCAGCTTGTGGTAGGCAGTCCATCCGCCCAACAACACTGCTTGTTCTGACATAACAAACCCTCCGTGATCTCTTGTCCCTACTCGTTTGGCTGTTCGGGTTCCGCCCCGTTTATTCAAGTGGTGTCCGGACTCCACCGGGGGTCATACCAGATTTGGCATGTCCGGTGTCGACAGTGCACATAAAGGCGTTGCTGTCGTCACTCTCCCCTGCTGCCACGACCCTCGCCTCACAGCATCGGTCTCAATTGGCATGGCTGAGCCTAGTGCGAGATCCATAAAACACCCCCTGTCATATCTGACAGAGGCAGGGAGGCAAGAAAGCGGCTAGCGAGAGGAAAAATGAGGCGCAAACGATTGGAAAAAGAAAAGACGCCGCAAGGGCGTCTTTTTTACATTTTTATGCTTGAAGGGCGAAAGGGCGTTAGCCGCTTATTCCCATTCAATTATCAATAACAATAAAAATCAATTATGAAACAAGGTTTTGCAAACCTCACGCCATTAAAAACCATGAAAAATACCATAATAAAAAATACGCATGATAGTAAGGATAGGACAGCATTATAACGGATGGGTGGCCTACCTTATGGTGGACATACGTTCTCACACGTCCACCAACGACGGAAACTCGCATTCAAAGCTCAAAAATTCTGACCAGACTGATTGCGTTTTTACAGAGTTATGTCACGGGAAGGCATGTATACGACGATTCCTGTAATTTGCGAATGTCGGATTACTGGAAGTTATTCTGTTTACTAGTCGCCGGACGTTCGTAAACTTCACGTTTGCCGCAATAGAGGCAGTTATCTAGGGCTTTGCCTAGCACGGTCTGTGCTGATTTCGCTGCGACAAGCCCGGCACGTCAACACACGTCAACATCTATCAAATGACGTCGTACAGCACATATAACATACTGTGTCTGACATAGTTCAATGACTCAATAATTCTGAAAAAGGGAATCGGATGAACCGCCATTTCAAAAGGGACTTTGACGATCGCATCAACTTGCCACCAAGTGTCTTTGGGCTGGTAGACCATGTAGTCACATCAGGACCTCCGGCCAACATTGTGTTGATTGCTGTGGATGCAATTGACATCACATGGCTGAACGACCAAGCAAAAAAAGATCCGCGATTTGACATCAATAGTCCAAGGAAAGCAGCTGCGGCATGGAATCGCCAAGTTTCCCCTGCACCAGGAACTCCGAGCATCTTTGAAAGCGCCCCACTATTTCGCATTGAAGTAGAATTAGATGCCGGAACAAATCCATTTGAACTTTCATTCTTGCCTGACTACGAAGGGGTAGATACGAACACTGGTGCGCAGGCATTGGAGGGCGTATGGTTTAGGTTCGAGGTATCTTCAACCGACCATAAAGGCTTCACGCCTGCACTAATCTATCCGGGCTTATTCGCCCCACCAGTTCGCGCATTTGTTAAGGGAATGATGCCGGCACCTGTTCATACCGATGCACTGAAAAGAATATTCTCGCTACAGCATTTTCAAAAGGTATCGGAGGCCGACCTTCAAGAAACCCTCAAGAAAACTAACGCAGACATGCTCGCTGTCTACGATGTCGGGCAGGGAAACGCAAACGCTTTACTCAAGTCGAATTCATTAACCTTTTGTCATCCGCTACCATCACTCTACTTTGACCTTGGTGCTGGGGTATACCGTAACAAACACACGACACCGGCGCCCCTGCTTTTCTGCTTTACACTCTGCCCGCCAATTATACTGTCACACTGGGATGCAGATCATTGGGCTGGTGCGTTCGCGACTGGAGTCAGTACTCCGCCAACTTATCCCGCGCTTTTGCGTACATGGATTGCACCGCTACAAACCGTCGGGCCACTCCACATTGCCTTTGCAAATGACATCATTGCCCAAGGTGGTAGACTCTTCATCTACAATCCGCGCCCAAGAACTGTTGCTACGGTCGCACTCCCCAATAAAAAAAGCCTCCGATTGGCACTTGGCACCGGAAGTAACAGAAATAACTCCGGAATTGTTGCCGTAGTGGAGAACCAAAATTTAAAACCTAGTAGAACCTGGCTACTAACTGGCGACTGCAACTATATGCATATTGCCCCCTCATTAGCGCCTACGAACCCTATTGCTGTGGTAGTCCCTCATCATGGAGCAAATCTTAATGGAGGGGCCGCTGCACCAAATCCATTCCGCGGAGTGCACCGGTACTGCCGCCTGCTCTACTCGTTCGGCCCCGACAATGCACACGGGTCGACAGGGGTACGCCACCCGACACAAAACGCAGCGTCACTACACATAAGGGCTGGATGGGTTCATGGCTCATGGCACATGCCTGCTCCGGCTGAGACGATACCGGCCTTCTACGATGAAGTCAGAGCTACCGCGCAACATACTACTGCTGGAGTTGTCGGCAAGAATCTTGGCGGTATCCTTGTGGGCTGGAGCAAGCTGCCCATAGCATTCAATCCCCCGTGTACTGGAAAGCAGTGCACCACAACGCCAATACAGGTTTAGAGGTAGTCCAAATATGTGTCTATCGACGGCTAACGACCTTGGTAGTTTCTCTAAGCATGAATTGCATTTGCGCAGGAGGGGGGGGCAACAGCCCCTCCTAAAAGAGAGTCTGCTGGACTTGGTGCTCAACATATCGACAGACTGTGCATCAACACTTGAACAACATCACAGGAATATGCGCTATTGCCAACCACCGGTGACACTAATCGCAGATGTCTGCAGGTCTGTTTCTGGCGTAGGACGTGGCCTGATAAAAGTCAACTTCCTGCCAAGCAGAGACATTTGGCGTCAAGTCACCAATGCCCGCAAATGCTGCTGAACAGTCAGAGTTTTCAACCGAAAAAAGATGACAAATCACTCAAATTACGCCACCAAACAAAACCCGAATGGACAGCCAGTTGGATAATGCATACGACCGTGGTATTGGTGCCACCATTTTGGTGACACCTAGTTAGATGCCCATTGAAATTAAAAACTATCGTATCTTTAGTGCCATTTATTAATTTTTTTTCAAAAGGAAAATATTCCCTGCCATCAAAAAAACAAACTAATTACCGTTCAATGTTTCGACTTCATACTTCTAACTGTAAGGTCGATCGTTATCACTTTAATAGCGACAACTCTAGGATAATTGTTAGCGATAGTCAGCCAATAAGACTCTAGTGCTTCAGCCAAATTTTGGAGTGTAACTAGTTTGTCATCAATCTGCCAGTTCAATTGACTAGACTTCCCCTGCCAAATCAAAAGCATGACACCACAACCTGCTGTTTCTTCACGTAGATAGTCCCCGACAAGCTGATTTCGCAGTCGCTCACAGAGTGCTGGGCCAGACCAACCTTTATCAAGAAGCTTCAACTCAATTGGGACAGCAGAGTTCACCTGCGGACTCTGTAACCAAATATCAGGTCTCTGTCTATTTGGAAACTCATTTTCTTGAGCGCAGCTATATCGCCCCAAAGACTTACCGTTAAGCCAACCTGCCACTAAGTTTCGCATCTCGGTTTCTCCGTCAACCCTCTGCCAAGTTTGGTAGGGACTATCATTGCCACGTTCGATCCAAGCTTTCAAATCAATCAAACGGTCAACGGCGAGATCGAAAAGCTGCGCATGTGTCGTTGGAGTTCTCACTTGAGATCGGTCATAATCCCTTACTTGTTGTGCCGACCACGGTTCTAGATCAGCATCTTCTTCAGCACGCTTGTAAGCGAGCTTCTGCATCCAAGGGCGATAGTTGGCATCCGGATGATCCTTCGCTAATTCTGTCAGAGCAACATATGTCTCCTTACCAGGTATTTCGGATAACAACCTAAATAGGGTATCTCGGCCATCTTGTGCATCGTCACGCAGCCCTGGTGAGTAGACGCCCTTACCCGCACGATCGATATCATCCTGTGCTCGAATGTATCGATGCATAAGAACGTAAAGTGCCTTGAGATGTTTGACATTGCGGAAGGAAAAGCGGCTGACTCTAATTCTTGAAGTTTGTCGCGTCCCCATCAAGTTAGTTATAAATAGTTGTGCCTCATGAGATGCTTCTTTCTCTGGGAGACTAGATAACCATTTCTCGACAGAGGGTATCGCGTCTTCAGCATTAATATCTACCCATAGAGCAAACCACAGTGATACTTGCTCTTTTAGTTCACCAGTGTAAATTTTTGATCTAGCTAGCTTAGAAAGAGTTGCATCATCTATATTTCCGCTCATTATAATATCAATACTATAAAGTAACTTAGCGGTGCTCAGGATATCGTGTTGCTCAATCCAAGTAATAATGGATGGTGCTAAATATTGATGTAACCAAGAGGCGTAGTATACCAAATCATGCAGAATATAGTGCATGGACTGACTATCTTCAGTATGCGCTAGTTCCCATTGCAATTCTACAAGGATTGCTTCCAGAACCTGTTTTGGATAAAGTCGATAAAATTGTTCTAGCCAACTAGGAAAACCATTAAGTTCCCAAACAAAGTACCTTAGTGCGTGTTTTATTTCTGCTTCAGTTAACTTTGAAGGAAAGCCCATTATCTCTCTCGCCTCAATCTCAAGGCCAGCCATCGCAAACATCAACGAATATGGAATTGAACTGGTGTCATGTCCTTCAGATCGGAGACCTGGGGTGAAGTTTCTCCAATGTGTTATCGCTGCATCCCTGTAGGCTATCGCGACCTCTTCGCCAAACTCAGGGATCAACAAATTCCAGTTAGCCCCACCATCTCGACTTGTTCTAACTCCTTCACCTTGGACTATATTTAACAGCCAATATTGATTTTTACTTAAATCGCCTAGCTCTAGTCCAGGTGGATAACGGATGATATCTGGATCCAATTTTAAAGACTCGACCCACTCAGCGCGATCGCGTGCTTGTTTTTCCTCTTCTTTTTTTCGCCTCTCATCTTGCAATTCCCGCATATTTTCAATATCTAGAACACTTTGATGCTTCACAGGGTTTAAAAACGTATTAAGACTTTCTTCCAGATCAGCGTTTCCACTAATAACTCTTTTAATCTCATGCAGCCAATTGTCAGGCTGGTCAACTTGACTAAATAGTTGAAGAGCAAGTGACAAAGCAACTAATTTATCGTCCTGAAAATCACGAGTAGTAATAAAACCCAGCACATCGTGAAACCGTTCAGGTCCAAAACGCCAATAATGTTCAATCCATTGCAAAGACCAACAATCAATCAAGCGCTCGGATTTTTTTATTTCAAGTCTGTCACGGGTGTCTTCAACACTCCGCCAGAACAAGGCGTCATTCAAGTCCACCCAAGTTGGAATAACCTCATGGAGGTGAGTTTTAAACTCATCATAATCCTCACCCCGCCAGAACCGAGCTGCGGGTGCTTTCAACATAATCGATAGCACTTGCGAAGAAAAAGCTATCTCCAAGCGCTCGGAAACCAATCGCTCAACAGCATAGGAGGCAGGTCCGATCAACCATGCAAACTCTTCCGAAACGTGGCATTCTCGTTGCTCTATATAAGGAGGTCGGTCGAGATAATCATTCAGACCGCTGACTAATATCCCTAAAGGCTCCAAAACATCTATGTCGCCATATACCGGTAAACGGTCGATAAAATCATACAACGCACGAGTAAGTCCCGTATTATTGTATCGCTCATAGTCTTCTATCTTATCAATTATTTTGAGCAGAAAATCTACCGAAATGGCGTCTGCATCTGTGTTTTCCAAGAGTTCAGCTAATAACTGACGTGGCAGGATCTGGACTGATAAAGTCATCTGATTCCACAAGTAATCCCTTTGCTGCTTGGTTCCACACATCATCACCGCCCGTATCGAGGCGATTCGTGCGTAAATGCCTCTATCAGGCTCAATGGCAAGCTCGGACAGCATAGGCACACATGCTGTCATATCTCCTTGCCAAACCAATCTGCCCAAAAAGAAAATTGCGTCGTCGTTGTCTCGATGCTCCGTAATAAGCTTGAGAGCATCGCCGCTCAGGTCAGGCTGGGCAATGCGAGCTATCGCACGATTATCGCGGGCAGAATGATCATCTTGGTCCTCAGCAATCCTCGTGACAATATCGTTTAATATAGATTGACGTTCAACGAATGGGAGATAAGACGCATCCCCTCCTTCCACAGCCACCTCAGGCCCGATATTCAATGCTTTGTTTCGTATTTCATTGTCCAACAAGACCAGCCATGACAATATTGATCTCAAGCGAGGTGTGATAATAGAATGCCCATATTTCTCCCTAATGAATAAAGCCTCCGTGGAATACCGTGACGAACCTTTTTTTAATTGCTCATCAAACCATTCTGCAGCAAGAAGCTCTCGTACTTCCCTGTGTCTAAACCGCACGATGCCATAAAGCACATCATTAAAGATTCCGCGTTCAAGTAGTGCTTTGACCTCTGCTGGCTCCCAATCCCCCAAGATAGCTTCCGCATCGACACCTTTGTATGACTGAGTCGAATCTGGTACACGAATACCAGGCTCACCGGTCAGGATGACAGCTGCAGCAAGAATACGTGCCCCACGCCTCGCTTTTTCTCGGTTGAGCGGCTGCCGTTGCGCACGGTCTGGATCAATTTCGTTCAAACGCAACTCGATATTGTGCTGTAGCAACTCGAGTCGTCCATTGAGTGTTTGGTCGGATGTCCATTTTGCCAATACACCTTCAAGATCAAAGGGCCGTGCAGCCATTGACATCAAATTGGCTCGCTGCAATTCGAGAATCAATTTATCTATCTGTGGTGTTCCTCGACGCTCAGCGAAACAACGAATTCCACTCTCATCGAGTGGCTCGAGCAGGTACACACGCAGAGCACTATCAGACTCAGCAGCTTCATCGACTTCGTTGGGCACAACCTCTATATCGCCTATGTTTTCCAGCTTTGGCTTCGTAAAGGGCAGATATCGCTCTACCAGCTCTCGATCAGAACGAGAACGCCATGCATAAGGACGACTGGAAATGAAAATATGTGCGCGTTGTTCAGATTGTTTAATCCGTGCAGCAAAACATCTTATTGCTTTCTCAAAAGCACGCGGACTATCCAATCTAGCCTCATCTACGGAGTCAAGGAAGAACCAAGCTTCCTTTTGCGAATTCAACCAACTCTCAAAACTCCCTGCGCTACCAACTTCGAACGCATTCTCAAAGCCACTCTCTATATCCTCAATCCGGATGAAGAATGCTGCACGGCCTAATGCCGTTGCATACTTTGCACGAGCTTCCATTTCGAAACTCTTCCCCGCTCCTGCTTCAGCCAGGATAACGCAGCGAAACTCTTTCTCAAGTTCCTGCCATCCAGTTCGTTTCGGGTCACCCCAAATAGCACTCAACTCTTGCTCGTCCGAGTCAGCAACTGATTGGTTAACTAGAGAAAAAAAGCGATTAATCTTTACTGGTTCGAACATCATATCGACATACCTCGAGAACGCCTAACCCTTACAAAAATCGAACCATTTCTTAACAATTCATTTCCTCCCGATGATTTTGATTGTCCAGAGCTCTGATATTTTGCGCGCCAAGCACCTTCATCAAAAATATTCTTCTCCATCGTTCGATAAGAGTTCCAGCCTTATTCCATGTGCTTTGGCATACTCTAAGACTAAAATTTCAATCATTGATGTCACAGAACGTCGTTCACGTGCAGCGGCTAACCGTAAAAGGTGTTTTATTTCGGTTGATGTACGAATCGAAAGAGTTTCATTTTTATTCAGGTGTGACATGACTATATACCGTTAAATCAGTAGTGAAAATGTACTGCGTTTTGCGTACATTGAACAACATCTATTTCTTGTACGAACGATGTGGATGTAACGCATGGATAAGAACAAACCCATAGGATCTGGGACCGGTACAAATCAAGTGTCGCAACTCGAAACTAACACCATAGATGAAGGAGCTCGAAGACTGACAGTCCATGAGCTCGCAGAGCTTCGGCGGGATATGGCCGAATCATCAGCCAAGATGCGGACAGAGTTGGCGCGTAGACGGAACGATTGCCCGACTAAACAGGACTTCTGATCACCCGCGTAACTGGCAAGCCCTGCAGGGCAGGATGTACGTTGAGCGCCGCAGGTGCGAATAAGGGACAGTGAAGAGAGTTAACCGGCTTGCCGGTTAGCTAACTTCACACATCCTGCCCTCAGATCAGCCTTGTATCTCTCGGGGATCCCCAATAGGAAAGGGCTGTTATCGTCATACATAGGATTAAGTAATGTACTTACGCCAGGAAAAGATATGCAAACAGATAAAAAGCCATATAAAACAGTATATTATCAAGAAAATTCATATACTTTACTTAGCTAAACCCAATAACTTTACACATACTTTCCATGCACTTTCCTACGATCTCCCCTCAGTCAGCTTTCAGGGCTAGATCCTTTCCTGGCGTTCAATCCTCGGCCTCTGGCCGATTGCGCAGTCAAGCAAGGTGTAACCGTCCGCATAAAGCAGACGGTTACACCGCCTGAAGATCCTGAGATATCCTGAATATCCTGCCAAAACAGTAAAAAATCGGGCGGGTGTGAAACGCCATCGGGCGGGTATGAAACGCCATCGGGCGGGTGCGAAACGCTATCGGGCGGGTGTGAAACGCTATCGGGCAGGGATGAGACGCTTTATCCTATTTTCAGCATCTATCGTTATCCCAACTGCATGCAATTTTTCCGCATCTTCCCTGAGCCTATGACGCTCATTTCGTATCTTTTGACTATTAAGATTTTCACCACACACTGCGCGAATCAGGGTGTCAACATGCCATCCTCCGGTAGGATCATGCTTGTGGGTCAATATATGGCGAGCAATAGCTTGGCTAATACCGTGCCGCAAACGGGCAATGGGGGCCGGATCGTAGTATAGGCTTAGGTCGTGCTCCAATAGCATGACCAGTGCAATACCAAGCCGAACTCTCCATAAGTTCCGCTCCCCTCCCGTCAGGGGATCAAGGCGTGTCATCGGTGAAGGGATAACATGATCTATCAAACCACCGATTATTGGAAAATCGAACTGTGACGTTTCAATAGTTACGGTTGCTGCTCGCAGCTCAGTCAGTAATTTCTCAAGCTGGAAGAGGCTATACCGGCTGTCTGACAGCGTTTTCCGCACTTTGGCAGGGTCTACCAGAAGTTCGACACCACCATCGGACACATCGCGGCGACGTTCGGCACAATACAAGATTGCCTCAACAACATCTGCGTGCCGCTGGCCTAACCTCCCCTGAATAGAACAACGGCCAAAGGATGTCTTCATCCAATTTGCCTCCCTCATACTCGGGCGTTGAGTCGCCTGGTAGATCATCACTCGTGCCTGCGCACTGGTACTGGTTGGAACGACCTTGTTACCAATTGTCATCAGCGCCCTCCAGAGCAATTTCCGATTTCTTGAACGGCAATACTTCTTTAGTTTTACGCCGTCTCTCCAACACAGCCGGCTTGAGTACGCCCCCCTCATGTCGGCGCAGCCAACGTTCGGGAAAAGGTGCTCCATAGTTGGCTTTGCTGACGCCAAAGCGGACGAAGTAACCTCGTTGGCCGTCGTTGACCCCCAACTCTTCGGCTTCCTTTGGCGTCATCCCCGAAAGGTAGGATTGCCAACGGATGTTATCGACCAATACAGATGAACCACGGCTGGCCTGCTGTTGATCACCAACCCCCATCATGGTCGCCCCCTTGCTGGAATGATGGAGAAATACGATAGCGCAGCCCGTTTCGACAGCGATGGCCTCCATCCTGCCAATCACCTGCGACATTGGCCCACTGGCGTTCTCCTCCTCGATATGGAAGCGCCGCAGAGTATCCAGAATCAGCAGACGTCGGCCATCAGCAACCTGTATAAGTCCGTCGAACCACGCCGAAGACATAATGTCAGGACACCGACCAATCAGCGGCTCAATCAGTAATCCATCAGCTACCGCCTGCTGCTCTGTAAGCGTGAGATGTGCACCCAATACATGTAACCGATGATGAATCGTGGCGGTCGGATCTTCAGCTGGCAGATAAGCCACAGCCCCTGTCAGGAATTCACCGATCTTCAGTAGATCTGGGCCTCCAGCAATCTGTGTCGCAAGCTGTAAGGCCAACATGGACTTACCCGCCCCACCAGGTGAAACAATTGCGCCTACAGTTCCCGCAACCATATTCGGTAGGACGTAATCAATAGGCGGCGGCAGCTCAGTAAAAGCGGCCATGAGATCGAGGGCCATGCTATTAACCTCCAATAGTCTGGCCGGGGCGTGAAGCATGGAATCCTGAAGACTTACGCTCTTCAATCCATTTTTCGACTTCCGATAGATCCCAAGCAACATTTCTGCTTGTCAGGGCAATACGGCGCGGGAATTCTCCCCGCAGCTCCATGTTGTAAATTGTTCGCGCAGAAAGTGGGATCATGTCCAAAAGTGCTTTTCTATTAATCAGGGTCTTGAATGCCATTGTTTGCATGTGTTTTCCTCCAGCAACTAGTGAAGGCTTGATAGTGCCAAGCAATACAACTTGAGTAAGCGTATTAATTGGCTAAAATGGTTGACATGAAAAAAGCACCAAAGATAGTCATCTGGGAAAACTGCGATCATCACATTTCGGCTGCCATCCAGCAGTTTGAAGAACTCTGGCTGCCATACTCGCTTTCATCACGCCGCTACCCCATCCTTCGCTTGATCAAGGAAGTCCTCGACCAAGCTGTAAATAGCTACATAAAGACTCTTCCAGCAAACTACACAGGGTATCTTCCTGGTGCGGCGGTCGGTGTACCTTTCAGTGAAATTGTCAGACTGGTGGGGCTAGAGGCCATGGTTCGTATGCAACGTCAGTTATTGCGACAGTTCATCAAAACTGAAGACCAGCAAACGACGAGAGACATGTGCTTTGTCGCTACGCTTGAATCTTTGATTGGATTAGTTTGGTGCTGTGCATGCAAATCTCCCAAAAGGTCTACCTCCCAAAAAGGTGTCAACCTGAATAAGCAACGAAAACATGGATTTTGCGAATTCTGCGGGAATATGACTGAGTTTGCCACCTTTATGGCAACGGTGGAGGAAAACCGGATCAATAATACCGAACTCGAAGATCACAAGAAATTAGAGCTCAGTCACCAGTATTGCAGCAAGCACCGACCCAAGTTGGTAACTGGCGAGTGGAATCCTTTATATAGACAGGCAAAACGCTCCCTAACACAATTTAATATCGAACTTACCAGGCTGACTCATCAGTGCGCCAACCGTTCCAGACCTAACGCACTATCAGGCGATGAACTGATAGATAATTATTTTTTCCAATTGATGCTGAGATTAACCTTGCAGTCTGCAGATGAAGCCGAATTACGTAACCTAGCTCGTAGAATGGTAGATTCAAGATTATCGGATACAAAAAAAAGAATACTTGCCCTTAGGAAATTAGGGTTCAATCAAACTGAAATCGGGTTAAAAGTGTTAAATTCAAAAAGGCGTTTAATGACACGTCAAGCAATATCTAAGACCTTACTATCTATTCATGACATGTTCCGAATAGAGAATAAAACATGCATTAACAAACAATAAACTCTTTATTATATATTTAACAGCCAAATGCACTTTACAATTAATGACTTTAATTCATTCAAAACCATAATCAGGATATGAAATGCTCTCCAAAGTAAAATCCACCCAAAAATGGTTGTTACAATTCTTACCTGAACATAGAAGAATCGCATCTTCACTCCTAGATAGTTTGCACATTATAACTACTGAGGATATGATTGAAGATCTAAAGTTATTTATAGAGGAGATTGCTGATAATGACACTGAGTGTTCAGCACTACTCCCTATAAGAGAGGTTACAACTCAAGAGTCTATCTATAATGAAGAAAACCCAAACGTCTCCCCACTACTGCAGGCATCACAGGAGTCTTTAGGTAGTGAAGCCTTTATCAGTAACTTATATACCAACCTTAATCGTTCAAAACCAAATAAATATCGCCAACTTAGAGTAAATATAGATGGTGAAAATAGACAGATTGCCCCATCCATTGAGTTTATGAAACAACATAGGTTTAAGCATTTGTTTCTGTTGGATGATTTAATCGGGTCCGGCGACCGTGTTGTAAAATATTTGAACGCATTATTAAAAAACAAAACCATCAACAGCTGGGTTTCGTATGGGTTTCTGAAAATCCATATTGTCAGCTTCATGGCCACACAAAATGGTAAAAAAGTTGTACTCAAAAGAATAAATGGAAGGAATAACATTTCTCTTCACATCATACATCATGCACCATCAATACACGAACTACCTAATAACAAAGATATCATTTCTTTATGCAAAGCTTATGCGCACAAACAAGTTAGATATCCATTAGGGTATAAAGATTGTGCCGTACGGGTTGTATTCACTCATTCTGCACCAAATAATCTACCTTCTATTCTACACTATCAAGTAAAAAACAATTATCGCCCAAGTAAGAGTTTAAACTTAAAGGTAAATCAATGGCACGCTCTATTTCCTTTCAGGACAATAACAAGCCAATTTAAGCATGATGTTACAAAAATCAAATCGCAGTCATCACCAAAACATGACATTTTATCACTGCTAACTTTAATTGAAAGTGGAATTAACAACAGAAATTCGTTAGCAAACATCATGAATAAAAGTCATGCTTATATACAAACGGTCTGCACGCTATGTGAGGATTATGATTTCATATCGAATAATAACAATGTTTTAAAAATTACAGATGATGGCAAAGCTGAACTGGCCACAAAAACACATCTAGAAACAGTTCTTGCAAAAAGCGTTAATTTTTATTACCCTAGGTAATGAGCGAGACTCTAAAGTCTTTGTGCTAGTGTTAGTTGGCTGGTTTACAGTCAACCTTCTCGTTAGAGAGGATCTAAGCTCATCAGCAATCTTGGGCTTGCACGCTATAAAATGTGTGCCTTGTGCAAGTATTTATGCTTGCACAGTGGAAAATGAAAAGCTTTCATACGCAGCTAATCCTTCATCTTACTCACGGCGAAGTCTTGGCTCGCAAGATGAAGGATTACACTGACTAGTAAAGGTAGCATTTTGACTATTGTCTCGACTCATTCATATTTTAAAGCTGGTCTAGAAAAGGGACGCTCTCAAGAGCATCTCCAAGACCTAATGTCTAAAGCTCACCATATGCAGCGCTGGGGGACACCTTACATCCACAGTATTGTTCACCTTTCACACCTATCCAACAGTAGGATTGAACTAATAAAATCCATAGTGGATAGAAAGGAAGATTTTTACACTGCATACACCATTCCCAAACGCTCCGGTGGCTCTAGATTTATTCACGCCCCAAACGCTGAATTAAAATCATTACAAAGATGGATTAACACTGAAATACTTTATCGCCTCCCAGTACACAACTGTTGTTTTTCATATCATAGAGATAGCTCTATTATTGATTGCGCTAAAAAGCATTGCGCGTCAAGGTGGCTAATAAAGTTTGATATAGAAAACTTCTTCCACACAATTAAAGATGTCGATGTTTATAAAGTTTTTAGGATGTATGGATATAAACCTCTTATATCCTTCATGCTAGCCAGAATTTGTACTTACCAACCTAAAGTCGTAATAGAAAATAAATTAAACTGGATCTTATTTAATACCAAATCAGATGACCTTGTATATAGTAAAAAACATGTTAATTTTTTTGGTCGAGTACCTCAAGGCGCGCCCACAAGCCCAATGTTATCAAATCTTGTCCTTAGGGAACTAGATGAAACATTGAATCAATATGCACAAAAACGAGGTGGCATATACTCTCGATATGCCGATGATATGTTTATTTCATTTAGTCAGGATAACTTTGATAGAAAACAAGCAAGCCAAGTTATTGGAAGAGTATTTACACATGTCCGAAAATATGGGTATAACCTGAACAAAACAAAAATAAAAGTGATCCCTCCTGGACAAAACAAGGTAATATTAGGTTTAAATGTTAACGGACGAGATGTTTTACTAACAAGAGAATTTAAACAAAGAATTGAATCTCATATCTATGGAATTAAGAAATTTGGGGTTAAGGAACACATGAAATACAGAGGTTTCAATAGCATCTATGGCATGATAGAACATATTTTCGGATTAATTAACTATGCAAGGCAAGTCGATTTTTCGTATGGGGAAATTAAACATATTGAACTAACGGAACAACTACAGGCGACAGGTCTTTGGTCATAGCAACGACGTATGATTAGCTTAGCAATACTTAGATTAATTTTTTACCTCTATCGTACGTAGAAATTTTCTTATATGATAAGAAAACTGACAAAAGATATCCTTTACAGAATCCCTCTCCCCAAAACTAAAATTAAAAGCATATAACGTAAATATGATTGGATTTTTATGTTCAAAATAAACTTATGATAACTTAATTTCACTAAAATGGAACCGAATACCGCAAAGTGATGTAATGTAAATACATCTTCTCCCTTATTTTAAATAACCCAACCATCAATCATGTCTGCCCAGTCTTGCAACATTGCAGTGCGCTGCTCGCGATATTCAGCCTTGTTATATACAGCTCTCACACCCTTTTGTTCATGAGCAAGGCATTTCTCGATCCAATCAGTGTTGTAGCCAGCTTCATGTAGCAGGGTGCTGGCAGTGCGGCGAAGGTCATGGGGCCCAAACTTGGCTAGCGGCTTGCCTTCTTTCTGGGCCAGTGTGTAGGTCATGGTCATCACTCGATTCAGAGTGGCACTGCTCATAGGCAAATCAGAGTCGTAACGGGATGGCAGTATATAGTCAGAGCCACCAGAGAAGGTCTTCAACGCAATCAGGATGTCCAGAGCTTGTCTGGATAGAAACACTAGGTGGGGTGTCCGCCGCTTCATCCGCTCTTTTGGGATAGTCCAAAGAGCCTCGCTGAAATTGATCTCGTTCCAGGTCGCATTGGTCAGCTCACTTTTGCGCACCATGGTCAAAAGCAGCAACTTTACCGCTGCACGGATGGAGGGCGATGTACCAATCCGCCCCATATATTCATACATAAGCCGGATTTCTGCAGGCGACAAAGTTCGATCTCGCGGCTCAAATCTGGCGATGCTCGTTGGCCTCACAAGGTCAGCTGGGTTTTCAACCTTCTGCCCTCGCTCGATGGCCCAACGATAAATCTGCAGCACTATGTCACGGGTATGAACAGCCGTTGCTGGAGCCCCTCGCTCCACAATAGCATCCGTCAGCATGCGCAAATCTTCATGGGTGATCTCGGTCAACTTCTGGTTGCCAAATTTCGTTTCCAGCTCCCGAGCATAGACTGAGCGACGCATATCACGGGTTGAGTCCGCCATCTGGTAACCTCGCAGCCACTTTTCAGCCCAAGCACCAAATGTTTCAGCATCTCTTACCCGAGCCTTTTTACGGGCTTTCTCCTTAGCCGGAGACTTACCGTCGGCCACCATCCGCTTGGCTTCATTCAGCCGCTCGCGAGCTTCAGCCAAGCTGATACCACCGACACCGTAGCGGCCAAAGGTGATCGTCTCTTGCCTGCCATTGATCGAGTAGTTGTAACGGAACGAGACCGAACCGGCGGGGGTAACGGCTACATAAAGGCCATCCCGGTCATTCACCTTGTAAAGTTTGTCCCTCGGCTTGAGGTTGCGTAGCTTGGTATCAGTCAGCAAAATTCTTATCCTTCCTCGCATCCGATACCATGCTAAAAAACCACCCAGAAATTAGAAAGTAAAATCAATAAAAACAGTTAGTTAAATAAATTTAATACCATGAACATACAGGGCCAATCAGCATGGTATCAGCTATCACTCATGGTATCACTCCTCGATAATACCACCATGAATGCCATACTCAAGTGGTGCTTCCCAATGCCATCCGTTGCCAGAATACGCCAAACACATAAACAAAAAAGCCCATGCAAACATGGGCTTAAGTGTATTTTTATGCCAGTTAGTACCAGCTGATGCCTAACGGGTGATCATTCCCATTCGATGGTTGCGGGCGGCTTGCCGGAGACGTCGTACACCACGCGGGAGATACCGTTGATCTCGTTGATGATGCGATTCGACACGTGACCCAGGAAGTCGTACGGCAGGTGAGCCCAGTGAGCAGTCATAAAGTCGATGGTCTCGACGGCGCGCAGCGCAATGACCCAGTCGTACTTGCGGCCATCGCCCATGACGCCGACGGAGCGCACCGGCAGGAACACGGCGAACGCCTGGCTGACCTGGTTGTAGAGGTCGGCCTTGCGCAGCTCTTCGATAAAGACCGCATCGGCGCGGCGCAGGATATCGCAGTACTCTTTCTTCACTTCGCCAAGCACCCGCACGCCCAGACCCGGGCCCGGGAACGGGTGACGGTAGAGCATGTCGTAGGGCAGACCCAGCTCGAGGCCAACGCGGCGCACTTCGTCTTTGAACAGCTCGCGCAGCGGCTCCACCAGACCCATCTTCATCTCTTCCGGCAGGCCGCCGACGTTGTGGTGAGACTTGATGACGTGGGCCTTGCCGGTCTTGCTGGCAGCCGATTCGATGACGTCCGGATAGATGGTGCCTTGTGCCAGCCACTTGGCGTTTTTCAGCTTTTTCGCTTCATCGTCAAACACTTCGACGAACACGCGGCCGATGATCTTGCGCTTGGCTTCCGGTTCATCTTCACCGGCCAGGGCGGAGAGGAAGCGCTCTTCGGCATCGACCTTGACGATGTTCAGACCGAAGTGGTCGCCAAACATCTCCATCACCTGGGTGCCTTCGTTCAGGCGCAGCAGACCGTTGTCGACGAAGACGCAGGTGAGGCGATCGCCGATGGCGCGGTGCACCAGCATGGCCACCACGGAGGAGTCTACACCGCCGGAGAGGCCCAGGATCACCTCGTCGTCACCCACCTGCTCGCGGATGCGGGCAACGGCGTCGTCGATGATGGTGGCCGGGGTCCACAGGCATTCGCAGCCGCAGATGTCTTTGACGAAGTGCTCCAGCATGCGGGCACCCTGACGGGTGTGGGTCACTTCCGGGTGGAACTGCACGCCGTAGAAACGCTTGGCCTCGTTGGCCATGGCGGCGTGCGGGCAGGTGGCGGTCTGGGCGATGGTGGTGAAGTCGGCCGGGATGGTGGTGACCTTGTCGCCGTGGCTCATCCAGACATCCAGCAGGGCATTGCCGTTGTCGGCGATGGCATCTTCGATGTTGCGCAGCAGCGCGCTGGTCTTGCCGGCGTTGCCCAGCACTTCCACCTTGGCGTAACCGAATTCACGCTCGGTGGAGGATTGCACCTTGCCACCCAGCTGCTCGGCCATGGTCTGCATGCCGTAGCAGATGCCGAACACCGGCACGCCGGCGTTGAACACGTACTCGGGGGCGCGCGGGCTGCCCGCTTCGGTGACGGACTCGGGGCCGCCGGAGAGGATGATGCCGCTCGGATTGAATTCGCGGATCTGCTCTTCGGTCACATCCCAGGCCCACAGTTCGCAGTAGACGCCGATTTCGCGCACGCGGCGGGCGATCAGCTGGGTGTACTGGGAACCGAAGTCGAGGATAAGGATACGGTGCTGGTGAATGTCTTTAGTCATTTTATTCCTGCATCAGGCTGCTGTTATCACAAAAAGCACGGGATAAAAAAGGGGTGGAGAAACGGGGCCGCAGCCCCGTTTTATCAGCCCATCCGGTAGTTGGGGGCTTCTTTGGTAATGGTCACATCGTGCACGTGGGACTCTTTCATCCCGGCGCCCGAGATGCGCACGAATTCAGCCTTGGTGCGCATGTCGTCGATGGTGGCGCTGCCGGTCAACCCCATGGAGGAGCGCAGGCCGCCCATCTGCTGGTGGATGATCTCTTTGAGGCGGCCCTTGTACGGCACGCGCCCTTCGATCCCTTCCGGCACCAGCTTGTCGGCGGCGTTGTCAGTCTGGAAGTAGCGGTCGCTGGAGCCCTTGGACATGGCGCCCAGAGAACCCATGCCACGGTAGGACTTGAAGGAGCGGCCCTGGTAGAGCTCGATCTCGCCCGGTGCCTCTTCGGTACCGGCAAACATGGAGCCCACCATGACGCAGCTGGCGCCAGCGGCGATGGCCTTGGCCACGTCACCGGAGAAGCGGATGCCGCCATCGGCAATCACCGGGATGCCGGTGCCTTCCAGCGCATCGACGGCGTCGGAGATGGCAGTGATCTGGGGCACGCCCACGCCGGTCACGATACGGGTAGTACAGATGGAGCCCGGGCCGATACCGACCTTGACGGCGTTGACACCGGCAGCGGCCAGCGCCTTGGCGCCCGCGGCAGTCGCGACGTTGCCGCCGATGATCTGCAGATCAGGGTAGGCTTCGCGGGTCGCCTTGATGCGATCCAGCACGCCCTGAGAGTGGCCGTGGGAGGAGTCGATCAGCAGCACGTCCACACCGGCTTCCACCAGGGCGGCGACGCGCTCTTCGTTGCCAGCACCGGCACCGACGGCGGCACCGACCCGCAGACGACCCTTGTCATCTTTACAGGCGTTCGGCTTGCGCTCGGCTTTCTGGAAGTCCTTGACGGTGATCATGCCCTTGAGTTTGAAGTCGGCGTTGACCACCAGCACCTTCTCGATACGGTGCTTTTGCATCAGGCCGACCACCTCTTCACGAGGCGCCCCTTCACGCACAGTGACCAGACGATCCTTCTGGGTCATGATCTGTTCGACAGTCTGGGAGAGATCGGTCACGAAGCGCACGTCACGACCGGTGATGATGCCCACCAGCTGGTTGCCTTCGGTCACCACCGGATAGCCGGCGAAACCGTTCTTGTGGCTCAGCTCCTTGATCTGGGCGATGGTCAGGTCAGGGCGTACGGTGACAGGGTCGGTGACCACGCCGCTCTCGTACTTCTTGACCTTGCGCACTTCTGCAGCCTGCTGCTCGATGGACATGTTCTTGTGGATAAAGCCGATACCGCCTTCCTGGGCCAGTGCGATAGCCAGACGGGCTTCGGTCACTGTGTCCATGGCAGCGGAGATCATGGGGATGTTCAGGCTGATGGCAGAGGTCAGCTTGGTACGCAGATCGGCAGTATTGGGAAGAACTTCGGAGTGGGCGGGAACCAACAGTACATCGTCGAAGGTTAACGCTTCTTTGGCAATCCTGAGCATGGCAATATCTCACCGTTGAGGAAGTGGGGGTGTAAAATATTGCCGACGAAGTTTACTCACGCATTGGTCACTGGTAAAGAAGTTTTTTGAATTTTTTATGGCGTTTTGACCTTTTCAGTCGCCAAGACGCTAAAAACCCAACAATTTTCGTCATAAAACGGCCGTTTGCAGGCAAAAGAATTGCCTCATTGCGGTTTTATGCAAAAAGGCCCCCGTTTAATTTTTTCAGGCAACCCCGCAACCCCTCCCCCGTCACAGACCCGTTGGCACCTGTCGAGCACCCTCGCAAACCGGGTCACTCGCCTCTGGCAAGTCCCTCAAAAGCTTAACCGGGCAGCGCCGCATCCGGGCTGGTTTCCCCGAGCCGGTACGTTCAGGCGACGTGACCTTTTCACGGCGCGGGTTTGCTTTGAGCCGGCGCCTGCGTATCATGATTAACATTCTGAATTGAAATGGAATTTCATGATGAATCACGGACACCAGCAAGGGCGCATGGCCATTACCCTGGCGGCACTGGGGGTCGTCTATGGCGATCTTGGCACCAGCCCGCTCTATGCCCTCAAGGAGAGCTTCGCCGGACACCTGGGCCTGCAACCCACGCCGGCGGGGATCCTCTCCATCGTCTCCCTCTTCTTCTGGACCATCATGATCGTGGTCTCATTCAAATATGTGTTGCTGGTGCTTCGGGCCGACGACAAGGGAGAAGGGGGGATCCTCACCCTCGCCTCGCTGGCCTCCCGCCGCCTCCCGGCCAGGTCGCGCACCCTGCTCATGATGCTGGGTCTGGTCGGCGTGGGGCTCTTCATCGGGGATGCGGTGATCACCCCCGCCATCTCGGTGCTCTCGGCGGTCGAAGGGCTGCAGGTGATCACCCCGGAGCTGGCGCCCTTCGTGCTGCCCATCACCCTCACCGTACTGGTGATCCTGTTCGGGGTGCAGCATTACGGCACTGCCGGCATCGGCCGCCTGTTCGGCCCGGTCATGCTGCTCTGGTTCGGGGTGCTGGCGGCGCTCGGCGCCTATGAGATCGGTCAAAATCCCGCCATCCTGCAAGCCATCAACCCGCTCTACGCCCTCGATTTCATGGCCAGCCGACCGGGTGTCGCTTTCATCACCCTGGGGGCCGTCGTGCTCTGCGTCACCGGCACGGAGGCGCTCTACGCCGACATGGGCCACTTTGGCCGTGGCGCCATCCGGCTGGCCTGGGGCTCCCTGGTGATGCCCGCCCTGCTGCTCAACTACTTCGGCCAGGGGGCCCTGCTGCTGCGCAATCCCGCCGCCATCGAAAATCCCTTCTACCTGCTCGCCCCCTCCTGGCTGGCCTTTCCCTTGCTGATCCTCGCCACCCTGGCCACCGTCATCGCCTCCCAGGCGGTGATCTCGGGCACCTACTCGGTGGTGCGCCAGGCCATCTTGCTCGGCTACCTGCCGCGCCAGGAGATCCGCCACACCTCGGAGCACGAGATAGGCCAGATCTACCTGCCGCTGGTGAACTGGCTGCTGCTGGGGGGCATCGTCCTCGTCATCCTCTGGTTCCAGAGTTCAAGCAACCTGGCGGCCGCCTACGGCATCGCGGTGACCGGCACCATGGCGCTCACCACCCTGCTGCTGATGGTGGTGGCCGCCCGCCGCTGGAAGTGGTCACGCTGGCTCATTGCGCTGGTATGCGCGCCGCTGCTACTGGTCGACCTCACCTTCTTTGCCGCCAATACCACCAAGTTTCTGGCCGGTGGCTGGCTCCCCATCCTGTTCGCGCTGCTGGCCATCCTGGTGATGACCACCTGGAAGCGCGGACGGGCGCTGGTGCTCGACAAGCTGGAACACAAATCACTGGCACTGAAAGGGTTTGTCGACAACATGCAGGCAGACCCGCCACTGCTGGTACCCGGCACCGCCGTGTTTCTCTCGAAATCGGTGCAGGTGGTGCCCCACGCCATGCTGCACAACCTCAAACACAACAAGATCCTGCACGAACGGGTCATTTTCCTGACCGTTCAGATCAAGGACGAGCCCTGGCTCTCATTCAAGGAGCGCATCGAACTCACCCACCTTGGCGAGGGGTTCTGGCAGGTGGTCGCCCACTTCGGCTACAAGGAGGTGCCCTCCATGGAGGAGATCTTCCAGGCCTGCGCCCAGGAGGATCTGAAGGTCACCATGGCCAAGACCTCCTTCTTCCTCTCCCACGAGCACCTGGTCAGCACAGATCTGCCCGGCATGGCGCGCTGGCGGGAGGGCCTGTTCGTCTGGATGAACCGAAACTCCCTCAAGGCCACCGACTTTTTCCATATTCCCGCCAACCGGGTGGTGGAGCTCGGGGTATTGCTGGAGCTGTAACCCGCTGCCGCCACTCATTACCAGAAGGCGGCGTTGCAACCTGTGAGGCGGCAAAGGGAGCCTGGTGTCGATGCTTATCTCCCGGTTTTTCATCCTGTTACGATTAAAACACGATTGATAATAATTATTGTTTGATGAGCTATTCGTCGGGCAAGCTTGCGACATCGGCGCCGGTTCGGGCGCCTTCACACCAGCCGTTTGAGTATGTATATGAAGACTCGTCAGGGAGCCCAGTGATGGACGCCTGCAGCCCGAGACCCGCACTGCCCGCCAACGATCCCGACACCGCCCGTTTCGTTTGCCTTGCCATCGCGATCGCCCTGCATCTTGCCGCCTTCTGGTGGCTCTATGCGCACCAGCCTGCACCCATCACCCCGCCCTTGCCGCTGACCCTGTCGGCCCGCTGGGTTGGTGAGGCGGCGACCAATGACGCTCCTGCCAAGGCGGCCCCCGCCCCTGCTCCCACAGCGCAGCAAATACAAAAAGTGCAGCAAAAGGCCAGGCCGTTGCCACTACCCAAAAAACCGCCGCTCAAGCCAGTCAAGAAAAGCGTCAAGCCGGTGGTCAAATCGCTTAAACACAGTCCCCCGCAGGTGCAGCCCGCCAAGGTCATGCCGGTGAGCAGTCTGCAACCGCCGGTCACTGCGCCCGCCCCTGCGACAGCGGCAACGGCCGCACAGGCGAGCGGCGAAAGTGCCAGTCAGCATCCTGCCCACAAGGCTGGCGGCGGCGCTGGCAACAGTGCCCCCATCGCCAGCGATGCACGGCTCAACAACCCCGAGCCCCAATATCCCTATGAGTCGAGACGACGGGGAGAAGAGGGGCGGGTCATCCTCAATGTGCGGGTGACGGCCGAGGGCACCGTCGACTCGGTGGAGGTGGACAAGAGCAGCGGCTATCGGCGGCTGGACATGACGGCCCGCAAAACCGTCAGCCGCTGGAAATTCATTCCTGCCAGACAGAACAACCTGGCCGTCGAGGCCTCGGCAAACGTCACCATCATTTTCAAATTAAGGGCTTGAACATGGATCCTGAAATCGCAAGCAACGGCATGGGCATCGCCCACCTGCTCAGCCAGAACAGCGGCGTGGGGCTGATCCCCTTCATCCTGCTGGTATTGATGTCCCTTGGCACCTGCTATTACGCCCTGCTCAAGGGCTACCTCGCACAGCGGGAACAACGCCTCAACGCCCGCTTCGTCGCCAATTTCTGGCAGCATGACAGCGTGCAGGAGATGGAGCGCCAGCTGGCCCACCTGCCGCCGCAGGAGGCCTATGGCCGGCTGACCGGCGCCGCGCTGGCGGCCGTGGCCCAGCTGAACCGGGCCGAGGAGCGTGCGGTCAGCTGCAAGCTGGGCTCGCCGGATGAATATCTGCTGCGCGCCATGCGCCGTGCCATCACCCAGGAGCGGGTGCGGCTGGAGCAGGGGCTGGCCTTCCTCGCCTCGGTGGGCTCGGCAGCCCCCTTCATCGGGCTGTTCGGTACCGTCTGGGGCATCTACCACGCCCTGCTGGCCATCGGCGCCGCCGGTCAGAGCAGTCTGGACAAGGTTGCCGGCCCTGTGGGTGAAGCGCTGATCATGACCGGCTTCGGCCTCGCAGTCGCCCTGCCGGCCGTGCTCATCTACAACTTCTTCGTGCGGCGCAATCGTCTCAGGCTCGCGGCGCTGGAGGAGTTTGGCCACGATCTGTTCACCCTGCTGGTGACCGGCTTCGAGCAGGTCGCCACCAACAACGTCACCCCGCTGATGGAGCGGGAAACCAGACAGGGGCGCGGCTGATGGCATTTGGCAAACTGTCGGACGAGGGGGACGATCAACCCCTCTCCGAGATCAACATGATCCCGATGATCGACGTCATGCTGGTGCTGCTCATCGTCTTCATGATCACCGCTCCCCTGCTCACCAACGCGGTCAAGCTGGAGCTGCCCGAGGCCAGCAGCCAGCTCAACCAGCCAGACAAGCAGGACATCAACCTCGCCATCGATGGGGCCGGCAAAATCTACTGGAACGATCAGGAGGTCGACGAGGCCGCTCTGCTCGCCAGGATGGAGAGCGCCGGCCAGGCCGAGGGGGAGCTGCCCGAGATCCAGCTGCGCATCGATCGCAAGGTGGAGTACGGCATCATCGCCAGGGTGATGGCTCAGGCCTCCCGGCACGGCCTGCACAAGATTGCCTTCGTGAGCCAGCCGGAGCCGTAACGCTCCCGTCACCCACACGCCGACACCACAGGGCATGGATGCCCTGCTGCCATCCAGGCAGTTGCCAGCACAGGCACCTTGTCGGCATCATGCCGATACAGCGCCAACATTGGCCACCATCACCGCAAGGACGACACCATGAAACCTGCCGATTATGGGCGCCTGCTCCTGCTGGCCACCATCTGGGGCGCCAGCTTCCTGTTCATGCGCATCGCCGCCCCGGCATTTGGCGCCGTCAACACCACCTTCCTGCGGGTACTGTTCGCCCTCATCGGGCTTGCCGTCATGCTCCTGCTGCTGCGCGCCCCCATTGGGTTTCAGGGCAAGCTCAAGTCCGCCATGCTGCTCGGCGTCATCAACTCCGCCATTCCGTTTCTGATGTACGCCATCGCCGCCCTCTGGCTGCCGGCCGGCTACTCGGCCATCCTCAACGCCACCACGCCGCTGATGGGGGCTCTCATCGGCTTTTCCTGCTTCAACGAGCGCCTTGACAGGCGCAAGTGGCTGGGGGTGGTATTGGGGGTGATCGGGATCAGCCTCATCACCACCACCGGCGAGGTGAGTGCCGGTGGGCATCTGCTGCCCGGGGTGCTGGCCTGCCTGTTTGCCACCGCCTGCTACGGCCTCGCCGGCTTTCTCACCCGCAGCTGGATCACCCATCGCGGCGGGCTCGATGCCAAGCTGGTGGCCTTTGGCAGCCAGCTGGGTGCCAGCCTCTTCCTGCTGCCCTTTTTCGCTTACCAGCTGGCGGCCGGCCCCGCGGTCGACTGGGCCGTGCCCACCGCCTGGGCCAGCGTGCTGGCGGTCGGCGTGGTCTGCACCGCCCTCGCCTATCTGCTCTATTTTCGACTGATCGCCGATATCGGCCCGCTACGCAGTCTCACCGTCACCTTCCTGATTCCCCCCTTCGGCATCTTGTGGGGCGCGCTGGTGCTGGGCGAGACCTTGAGCCAGGGCTTCGTGCTGGGGGGCCTGGTCGTCTGCCTCTCGGTCTGGCTGGTGACCAGCCAGGCCAGCACCCCGGCCGTTCAGGCCCGGGCGCAACCTCAGGATCCGGACGCACGCTGAACGGGCCAGCGCCGCTCGGCGTTCGCCCCGAACTGCGTTAAGATGGCGCCATTGTTTTATGCCCCCGCCCCCAAGGCGGGGCACACAGCGCAGGACCAGCCTTGAACTACCGCAACGAACCGAGTCAAAGCAGACAACAGCAGGTCTTTACCGTCACCCGCCTCAACAGCGCCGTGCGCATGATCCTGGAGCAGGATCTGGGGCTGGTGTGGCTGACCGGCGAGCTCTCCAACCTGGCGATGCCAAGCTCCGGCCACTGGTACTTCTCCCTCAAGGACATGTCGGCCCAGGTGCGCTGCGCCATGTTCAAGGGCAACAACCGGCGGGTGGCCTTTCGCCCACAGGACGGCATGCAGGTGCTGGTGCAAGCACGGGTCTCGCTTTATGAGCCGCGCGGCGACTACCAGCTGATCATCGAGTCGATGCAGCCGGCGGGCGACGGCGTGCTGGCGCTGCGCTTTGAGGAGCTCAAGCGCCGCCTCGGCGCCGAGGGGCTGTTTGACGAGGGGCGCAAGCGGCCGCTGCCGCGCGAACCGCGCGCGGTGGGCCTCATCACCTCCGCCACCGGTGCTGCCCTCCATGACATGCTGACCGTGCTCAAACGCCGCGCGCCGGATCTGCCGGTGTTTATCTACCCGACCCAGGTGCAGGGCAGCGCCGCCATCAGCCAGATCGTCTCTGCCATTGCCCTGGCCAACCGCCGCGCCGAGGTGGATGTGCTGATCGTCGGGCGCGGCGGCGGGTCGCTGGAAGATCTCTGGTGCTTCAACGAAGAGGCGGTGGCGCGCGCCATCGCCCACTCCGCCATCCCGGTGGTGAGCGCGGTGGGCCACGAGGTGGATGTCACCATCAGCGACTTTGCCGCCGACTTGCGCGCCCCGACCCCGTCGGCGGCGGCCGAGCTGGTGGCGCCGGATCAGAGCGCCCGTGCCCAGCGCCTCGCCCATCTCAAGCAGCAACTGCTGCAGGCGATGAGCCGCCAGCAGACCGCCGCCCGCCACGATTTCATCCTGCTGCAAAAGCGGCTCGATCATCAGGATCCGAAGCGGCGGCTGGAGCAGCAATCCCAGCGCCTCGACGAGCTCTCCGCCCGCTTGCAGCAGCTGATGAACCACAGACTGCATCAGGGGGAGCGGCGCCTCGCCAATCTGGAGCTGCGCCTGCAGGGCAAGAGCCCGGAGCGCTTGCTGGCCACCGGCAAGCGTCGCCACCAGCTGGCCGAGGAGCGCCTCCATGCCCTCATCGCCAAACGCCAAGACCTTGCTAGCCACCGCCTCGCCATGCTCAGCACCCGCCTCGACGGGGTGAGCCCGCTCGCCACCCTGGGCCGCGGCTACTCCATCACCCGCACCCAGAGCGGTGAGGTGATCAGCCGCGCCGCCCAGGTCGATGCCGGCCAGACGCTGGTCACCCAGCTTGCAGAGGGGCAGCTGCGGGTGCGGGTGGAAGAGGTCCACCAGCCATAACGAACAAGGGGGCACATCAGGTGCCCCCCTTGTTTATCATCTCCTCATTGCACAGCCCTCTCGGCCAGCACACTCACACCAGCGAATGGCGCACCGCCTGCGCCGCATCGGCAGGCGCCGTACCCGACCCCGCCAGCGGGTTGAGCTGCAAGTATTCAAACAACCCTGCCTGCAGATTGACGTTCCAGAAGCGCCCCGCCAGGGTGAGCTCGAGCCGTGCATCACTCAGCGTTGCCAACCCGTGCTGTTGCCAGGCCTCGAACAAGGGTTGCAGATGTGCCCGCAGCGGCGTCGGCAAGCGGGCCAGCGCCAGCCAGCCGCAGTCGAGCG
The DNA here is from genome assembly GCF_002285935.1 of Aeromonas dhakensis. Taxonomy (NCBI): domain Bacteria; kingdom Pseudomonadati; phylum Pseudomonadota; class Gammaproteobacteria; order Aeromonadales; family Aeromonadaceae; genus Aeromonas; species Aeromonas dhakensis. The sequence goes on along the minus strand of NZ_CP023141.1, from coordinate 2,919,398 downwards.
CGCCGCGCAGCAGGCCATCGAGGCGGCCATTGGGATTGCGCCCCATCACCATGCCGGGGGCCCGCTGATCCGCCGCCAGCGCCTCGTGCCAGAGCGCCAGATCCCGGCCATACATGAGGCCGTGCCCATGCACGTTGCCGCCGGCCCCGGCCCCGAAGGGGAGGATCTCGGCGCCGCGCTTGGCCATCTGGTTGTAGCGGCTCTGCTCGGCCTCGCCGCGCCGCCAGTGGCTGCAGGAGAGCCGCTGCCAACCCCCCTGCTCCAGCGTCTGGGCGCCATAGGCATACATGGTGGCCCGCTGCTGGCCGTCGGCGGCCCAGCCGAGCTTGCCCTTCGCCTCGGCACGGGCCAGATGGGTGCCGGCCATGGCGATGAGCTGATAGAGATCCACCCCGTGCACCCCGCTCACCATCACATCCGCGATGTCCTGACGCCACACCGCATCATCCTGGCCCGGCAGGCCGAAGATGAGATCGGCCACGATCACCGCGTCGTCGTGGCGGGTCAGCTCCCCCAGCCGGGTCAGCAGGGTCTCCCGGTCGTCGAAGCGGGCCGCCGCCTGGCGCACCTCGGTATCAAAGCTCTGCACTCCGAACGAGAAGCGGTTGAAGCCGCCCGCCAGCGCACTGTGCCACTTGGCATCATCAAAGCCGTTGAGGCGCCCCTCCAGGGTCACCTCCGCATCCGGGGTCAGGGGAAAACGACGGATGGCGGCGGCCAGCATCGCCAGCTCGTCGGCGCTCATGTCCGTCGGCGTGCCGCCCCCCACATAGACGGCCGAGAAGGGGCGGCTCTGGACAAACGGTGTCTCGGCGGCCCGGGCAAGCGCGCCGCAGAGCGCGTTGACATAGCGGGTAATGCGGGCCGGATTGGCGCCATTTTCAAAGAAATTGCAGAAGCTGCAGCGCTTGCGGCAAAACGGGATGTGGATATAGAGCGCCCGCTCGTCCGCCTCGCTCTCGCGGCGCCACCAGGCTTGCCAGTCGGCATGGTCGAGGGTGAACGGACGCACGCCGCCGCGACTGGCGTGGGCCGAGGTCTTGGCGCCAAAGGCGAACTTGAGGGGATCCGGGGTGGCAAGACCGGTCATGGTCGGGGTCAGCAGTGGTGTCATCGCAGGCAGGCTATCGAGTGAAATAATGCAAATGATAACCACTATCAATAAATGCCAAGTTTGTGCTGGATCAACTCAATGACGAACAACCCTCGTTTGCTACGCACCATTAACCTCTATCATGGATCCAGTTAACAGTTAATTTACTCAAGATGAGGTAGGGTGAGCCGATAGAGAACCATCTCCCCGTTCTGATGAGCAAACGCGGGGAGAGTCATCAACCATTGACGATCGCTCACCTGCGCATGGACCTGCCAACGATGCAAAATCTGTCTCTGAACTGGAAAATCTTTCTCCCCCTCGCCCTGGTCATCGGCTGCACCTTCGCCCTCAGCTTCGAGCTCTCCGCCTGGCTGCAACGGGATCTCGCCATCCGGCTGGCGGGTGAAAAGGTGGAGAGCGCCGCCAACACCTACATGGATCAGCTCAACGTGCTGATGATGACGGGGGCCATCGCCAATCGCCAGATCGTGCAGACCAAGCTCAAGAGCGAGGCCGGCATCGTCGAGGCCCGTCTGATCCGCGCCCCGGCGGTGACCAGCCTGTTCGGCCCAGGCCATCCGGATCAGCAGATTGAAGACAAGCTGGACGAGCGTGCCATCAACCAAGGCGAGACCATTCTCGAGCAGCAGGGCAACCAGCTCACCCTGATCAAGCCCTTCAAGGCTTACAAGGAGTACCGCGGTACCCAGTGCACCACCTGCCATCAGGTGGCGGAAGGCACCGTCATGGGGGCGGTGCGCATCAGTTACGATCTCAGCCACACCTTTGGCGAGATCCATCGCAACAACCTGATCCTGAGCGGCAGCCTGGTGGCGGTGTTCGGGCTGGGCTTCGGCCTGCTGGGCTGGGTGCTGCAACGCTACATCAAGCGGCCGGTACGCCATCTGCAGCTGGCCATGACTCGCATGGCCAAGGAGCGGGATCTCTCTCTCCCCCTGATCAATCCCAACCGGGATGAGCTGGGCGAGATGACCCGCGCCGTCAGCGACATGGTGCAGGGGTTTCGCCACAGCCTGCAGGAGGTGGAGAGCGCCACCCACCAGCTCTATCAGGAGTCCAACCAGATCCGCCAGGTGGCGACCCAGACCGAAGGCTCGGCCCGCCAGCAGGAGAGCATGACGGTACAGGTGGCCGCCGCCGTGAGCGAGCTTGCCGCCAGCTCCCACGAGGTGCGCGAACACGCCCGCAAGAGCGCCGAGCTCTCCGCCCTCACCAACCAGGATGCGGCCAACACCAGTCGCCTCGCCCAGCACTCCATCAACGACATGGGCGAGATGTCGGCTGAGATAGAGCGGGTCGACAAGGTGATCCAGCAGCTCGACAACCGCTGTCTGGCGGTCGACGGGGTGCTGGAGGTGATCAAGGGGATCGCGGATCAGACCAACCTGCTCGCCCTCAACGCCGCCATCGAGGCGGCCCGGGCCGGCGAGCAGGGACGCGGCTTTGCGGTGGTGGCCGACGAGGTGCGCGCCCTCTCCAACCGCAGTCGCGCCGCCAGCGAGGAGATCTCCCAGATGATCGCCGCCCTGCAGAACGAGGCCCAGAGCGCGGTATCGGTGATCGGGGATGCCAAGGCCAAGGCGGACGAGAGCATCCACAAGACAGAGGCGACCCTGGCCGCCATGCAGAACATCATCTGCCGCATCAGCAGCATCAACGATCTCAACGCCCAGATGGCGCAGTCCGCCGAGGAGCAGGACAGGGTCTGCAGCGAGGTGGACGGCTCGGTGAGCGACATTCGCAACACCTCCAACGACACCCTGGGCCAGGCCCACGCCGCCAACCTCGCCAGCGTCCAGCTGGTGGAGCAGTGCCGCAAGCTCGAGCAGCTGCTCAAGACCTACCGCTGGTGATCATCACTGCCGCCCGCTCTGGCCAATAAAAAAGCGCGACCCAGGGTCGCGCTTTTGTTTTGCGTCTTGTTGAGCTGGCGCGCGGCCCGGCCGACATTAGCCTGCGTTGCGGGTGGCCACCGCATCGGCCAGATTGCGCAGCAGGGTCTCGGTGTCGGCCCAGCCGATGCAGGCATCTGTGATGCTCTGACCGAAGGTGAGTTCGCACCCTTCCACCAGATCCTGACGGCCCTCCACCAGGTGGCTCTCCACCATGACGCCGAACACCGCCTTGCTGCCGGCACGCAGCTGACCGGCCACGTCCTCGGCCACCAGCATCTGGTTCTTGAACTGCTTGCTGCTGTTGGCGTGGCTGAAGTCGATCATCACCTTCTGCGGCAGACCGGCCTTGTCCAGCCCCTTCACCACCTCGTCCACGTGAGCGGCGCTGTAATTCGGCTCACGGCCGCCGCGCAGGATGATGTGGCAGTCCGGGTTGCCCCGGGTCGCAACGATGGCGGAGTGGCCGTATTTAGTCACCGACAGGAAGTGGTGCGGCGCGCTGGCGGCGCCGATGGCATCGATGGCCACCTTGATGGTGCCGTCGGTACCGTTCTTGAAGCCCACAGGGCAGGAGAGACCGGAGGCCAGCTCGCGGTGCACCTGGGATTCGGTGGTACGGGCCCCGATGGCGCCCCAGCTCATCAGATCCGCCACGTATTGCGGGGTGATCATGTCGAGGAACTCGGAGGCGGTCGGCTGCCCCATGTCGTTGAGATCCAGCAGCAGCTTGCGACCGATGCGCAGGCCGTCGTTGATCTGGCAACTGTTGTCGAGGTAAGGGTCGTTGATCAGCCCCTTCCAGCCCACCGTGGTGCGCGGCTTCTCGAAATAGACCCGCATCACTATCTCCAGCTGGCCCTTGAGTTCGTCACGCAGCACCTTGAGGCGCTTGCCGTACTCCAGCGCGGCGGCCGGGTCGTGAATGGAACAGGGGCCGATCACCACCAGCAGGCGCTGATCTTCACCGGCCAGGATCTGATGGATGGCCTGACGGGATTCAAAGACGGTATTGGATGCGACCTCGGTGGCCGGAAACTTCTCAAGCACCGCAACCGGGGGTAATAACTCTTTGATTTCACTAATACGAACGTCGTCGGTTTGATGCTGCATGATAAGGCTTCCTGCTAGATGACTGCGATAAAGAAACTTCAATCTAGCCCGCACAAGCAGCGGTGTAAATAGAAAATTACATTATCTAATAAGGAATTTTATTAACCTACCTTGCAAGTTTTAATAATGCTGCTAGGCGAGAATGAAAAGAGGGAGGTAGCAGAGCGGGACAGCCCAAAGAAACAGGCCCGCAGCGAGGCGGGCCTGGGTTCATCACGCGCGCTGACTGATGCTGGCCAGCTTGTCGAAGTAGTCCGGGAAGGTCTTGGAGGTACAACCCGGATCATTGATGGTGACGGCGGTATCGGACAGCGCCACCAGCGAGAAGCACATGGCGATGCGGTGATCGTTGTAGGTATCGATGGCCGCATGCTTGAGCTGCGCTGGCGGGGTGACGGTGATGAAGTCACGCCCCTCCTCTACCTCGACGCCCAGCTTGCGCAGCTCGGTCGCCATGGCGTGCAGACGGTCGGTCTCCTTCACCCGCCAGTTGTAGATGTTGCGAATGGAGGTGGGCCCCTCGGCAAACAGTGCGGCCACGGCGATGGTCATGGCCGCATCGGGGATGTGGTTCATGTCCATGTCGATGCCGTGCAACGGCGCCTGCTCGGCCTCGATGAAGTCATCGCCCCAGGTGATGCGCGCGCCCATCTTCTCCAGCACATCGGCGAAGTGGATGTCGCCCTGAATGCTGTGCTTGCCGATGCCGGTGACTCGCACCTTGCCCTTGATGGCGCCTGCCGCGAGGAAGTAGGAGGCGCTGGAGGCATCCCCTTCCACCAGGAAGTCACCCGGGCTGACGTAGCTCTGGTTGCCCTTGATGTAGAACAGCTTGTAGTTGTCGTGCTCGATGACCACCCCGAACTGCTTCATGATGTGCAGGGTGATGTCGATGTAGGGCTTGGAGACCAGCTCCCCCTTGATGTGGATGCGGGTGTCGCCCGCCGCCATCGGCGCCGCCATCAAAAACGCCGTCAGGAACTGGCTGGAGACGGAACCGTCGACATGGACGTCGCCGCCCCACAGCCCCTTGGCATCCACCACCAGCGGCGGATAACCGTCTTTCTTCAGGTACTGGATATGGGCGCCCGCTTCGCGCAGGGCATCCACCAGATGGCCGATGGGGCGCTCTTCCATGCGCGGTTCCCCGCCCAGGGTGTATTCGCCGGAGCCCAGACACAGGGCGGCGCAGAGCGGTCGCATGGCGGTGCCGGCGTTGCCGAGGAACAGATTGACCGGCTCCTTCACTGCAAAGCTGCGACCCAGACCGTGCACGGTGCACTCGGTCTTGTCGGCGGAGAGCTTGTACTTGACCCCGAGCTGGGTCAGCGCCGCCAGCATGTGACGAATGTCATCGCTGTCGAGCAGGTTGGTGAGTCGGGTGGTGCCACGGGCCAGGGCTGCCAGCAGCAGGGCCCGGTTGGACACGCTCTTGGAGCCGGGCAGATTGACCTCACCGGCCACACGAGAAATGGGTTCCAAACGCAACGAATTCATAGACTTCCTGTACGATCTCAAAAAAATGACCTGACCGGACGTTAGCAGCCCGCGCCCTGCTCGGCAAGACTGCAGGTGGCACAAAAGCAGGCCGCGGGGGCGGCCGGTCCGGCATCAGGGAAAAAACAGACGCCGGGGAGTCCCCGGCGTCGGCAATCGGGGAAAAAACGCCTCAGCCGTGGCGCTTGGCAAAGCCGTCCATAAAGCTGACCAGCGCCTTCACCCCTTCCAGCGGCATGGCGTTGTAGAGGCTGGCGCGCATGCCACCGACGATGCGGTGTCCCTTGAGCGCCAGCAGGCCGGCGGCTTCCGATTCGGCCAGGAACAGCTTGTCCAGCTCGGCATTTTTCAGCTGGAACGGGATGTTCATCCGCGAACGGCAGCTGGCATCCACCTGGTTGCCATAGAAGCTGGACTGATCGAGATAGCCGTAGAGGAAATCGGCCTTCTCCTTGTTGCGCGCTTCCATCGCCGCAAGGCCGCCCTGTTCTTTCAGCCACTCGAACACCAGCCCGGCCAGATACCAGGCGTAGGTGGGCGGGGTGTTGAACATGGAGTCGTTCTTGGCGGTGAGCTGGTAGTCGAAGATCGACGGCACATCGGCGCGGGCCTGGTTCAGCAGATCGTCGCGCACGATGGCGATGGCCAGCCCAGAGGGGCCGATATTCTTCTGGGCGCCGGCATAGATGATGCCAAAGCGGCTCACGTCGATGGAACGGGAGAGGATGGTGGAGGAGAGATCCGCCACCAGCGGCACCTCACCGGTGGCCGGGATGTCGAACATCTCGATGCCATCGATGGTTTCGTTCGGGCAGTAGTGCACATAGGCCGCATCGGCGCGAAACGCCGGGGTCGGCAGCAGGTGGGAGATCCCCTGCTCATTCTTGGCAACACCCTGGAAGGTCTGGATGTCGCCATACTTTTTGGCCTCATCCACCGCGCTCTGGGACCAGACCCCGGTCAGCAGGAAGTCGGCCTTTTTGTTGACGCCTCCCAGCAGGTTCATGGGCACCGCGGAGAACTGGCCGCGGCCGCCGCCGTGCATGAACAGCACCTTGTAGTTGTCCGGCACCGCCAGCAGCTCGCGCAGATCCGCTTCGGCCTTCTCGGCGACCGCCATGTAGGGCTTGCCGCGGTGGGAGAGCTCCATGACCGAGGCTCCCAGCCCCTGGAAATTACAAAATTCGCGCTGGGCGCGCTCCATGACTTCGACCGGCAACATGGCGGGGCCGGCGCAGAAGTTGTAAATCTGTTTGCTCATGACGCTTTCCGTGAGTGGATGAGTGTGATCGGGGACTTGTCTGGTTTTACACAAGTGCAGCCCCCGGATCAAAGGCTTTTTGGGAGCTGGCTCAACCTTTTGCCGACCCGCCGCCAGTGCTCTTGGCAGAAAAAAGCCCTGAACGGGTCAGGGCTTGCAGAGAACATGCGTGGAAATGGGCGCCTGCCGGTGCTCAATGCCCCCGGCCCCCTTTTTTCACCAGGTTACAGCTTGGCGGTGAGCTCCGGCAGCAAGGTGAAGAGATCCCCCACCAGCCCGTAGTCGGCCACCTGGAAGATGGGGGCCTCGCTGTCCTTGTTGATGGCGACGATCACCTTGGACTCTTTCATCCCCGCCAGATGCTGGATAGCGCCCGAGATGCCGACCGCGATGTAGAGCTCGGGGGCCACCACCTTGCCGGTCTGACCCACCTGCAGATCGTTGGCGACAAAGCCCGCATCCACCGCCGCCCGCGAGGCGCCCACCGCGCCGCCCAGCTTGTCGGCCAGCGCCTCGATCAGGGCAAACTGCGCCTTGGAGCCGAGCGCCCGCCCACCGGAGACCACCACCCGCGCCGCCGCGAGCTCAGGTCTGGCGGAGCGCACGGCGCGCCGCTCGATGAGGCGGGTACGGCAAGTCACCTCGCTCACCGGCAAGCGCTCCACCTCTGCCTGGCCGCCGCTCGCCGCCTTGGCGAAGGCGGTAGGCCGGATGGTCAGCACCTTGATGGGAGCGCTGCTCGCCACCCGGGCCACGGCGTTGCCCGCATAGATGGGGCGCAGAAAGGTGTCGCCGCTCTCGATGCCGGTCACCTCGGAGAGCATCTCCACTCCGAGCCTGGCCGCCACCCGCGGCAGCAGATCCTTGCCCTGGGTGCTGGCGGCCATCAGACAGTGCTGATAATCCCGCGCGATATGGGCCAGCAGCGGATCGACTCCGTCGCTCAGCCCCTCTGCCAGCATGGGATGCTCGGCCAGCAGCACCCGGCTCACCCCCTGCAGGGCGGCGGCCTGCTCGCCCGCCTCGGTCAGCCCCTGCCCCAGCAACAGCAGATGCACCTCGCCACCCAGCTGGCCCCCTGCAGTGACCAGACGGGCCACGTTGTCGGCCAACTGGCCCTGATGATGTTCGGCAATGATCAATACGCTCATGACTGCCCCTTGCTATCGTCCGTTGATGTCCCAGCCTGTGTGCCCATCACGCCCCCGAGCCTGTCGCCGGCGGGCGGGGTTCTGTTGATTGCTGGCAGCATCAGAGTACCTTCGCTTCGTGCTTGAGTTTGTCCAGCAGCTCGTCCACCGAGCCCACCATGATGCCGGCGCTGCGGGCAGCGGGGGCCATCACCCCGAGCAGCCGGGTCTGGCCAGCCGGCTCAACGCCGAGGTCGGCAAAGGGCGCGCTCTCGAGCGGCTTGCGCTTGGCCTTCATGATGTTGGGGAGCGAGGCAAAGCGCGGCTCGTTGAGGCGCAGATCCACGGTCACCACCGCCGGCAGCGCCATGCCGAGGGTCTCGAGGCCGCCGTCAATTTCGCGGGTCACCTGCAATTCCCCCTCCACCAGCTTGATGGCGGAGGCGAAGGTGGCGAGCGGCCAGTCATTGAGGGCGGCGAGCATCTGGCCCACCTGGTTGTTGTCGGAATCGATGGACTGCTTGCCGAGCAGCACCAGATCGGGCTTTTCCCGCTCGCACACCTGTTGCAGGGCGCGCGCCACGGTGAGCGGGGTCAGGGTCTCGCCAGTCACGTAATGGCGGGCCCGATCCGCCCCCAGCGCCAGGGCATGACGCAGCTGTTCGGCCGCCGCCTCGGGGCCGAAGGTCACCACCACCAGCTCGGATGCCACGCCGGCTTCGCGCAGCCTGACCCCCTCTTCCACAGCAATTTCACAAAACGGGTTGATCCCCATCTTGACGTTGGCCAGCTCCACGTCCGAGCCATCGCTCTTGACCCGGACCTTGACGTTGTAATCCAGCACCCGCTTGACCGCGACCAGCAGCTTCATGACGCGCATCCCTCGCTTCTGTTGAGTGAATCCATGAAAACCCTCACATTTTTTGCTTACATTTACTTTACGTTTACGTAAACTACCAGCACTACCCTAGGCCAAGTCGAGCACAGAGGCAAGATGGAACGCGAAGCAATGGAATTTGATGTCGTCATCGTCGGTGGCGGCCCGGCGGGACTCAGTGCCGCCATCGCCCTCAAACAGCACAATGCCGAGCTGTCGGTCTGCTTGCTGGAGAAGGGAGCGGAGATCGGCGCCCATCTGCTCTCCGGCGCCCTGCTGGATCCCGTCGCCCTCAAGGAGCTGCTGCCAGAGAGCTGGCAACAGGCCCCGCTCGGGGTCGAGGTCAACGACGATCAGGTGCACCTGCTGCAAAGCGACAGCCGCGCCCTGCAACTGCCCAACTGGGCGGTACCACCGCGCATGCACAACGGGGGCAGCCGCATCATCAGCCTCGGCAACCTCTGTCGCTGGCTCGGTCAGCAGGCCGAGCAGCTGGGAGTCGAAATATACCCGGGTTTTACCGCAAGCGAACTCATCATGGAAGCAGGACGGGTCAAGGGTGTGATCACCGGCGATCTCGGGCTGGATCGGGCGGGCAATCCGAAAGCGGATCACGTGCCCGGCATGGCGCTGCTCGGTCGCTACACCCTGTTTGCCGAAGGGGCCCGTGGCCATCTCGGCAAGCAGCTGATCGCCGACTTTCATCTGGAAAGCGCCGCCCAGCCGCAGCACTACGCCATCGGTTTCAAGGAGCTGTGGCAGCTCCCCCCCGGCCAGGGCAAAGCGGGCCAAGTGCTGCACGGCAGCGGCTGGCCGCTCTCCGAAGGGAAGGAAGACAAGAGCCAGGGCGGCTTCTATCTCTACCATCTGGAGCAGGATCAGGTGGCGGTCGGTCTCATCGTCGATCTCAACTACCGCAACCCCTGGCTCAGCCCGTTTGACGAGTTTCAGCGCCTCAAGCACCACCCGCTCATCGCCGCGGCATTGCAGGGGGGCGAGCGCATCAGCTACGGTGCCCGCGCCATCGCCAAGGGGGGCTGGCACTCCCTGCCCCGCATGCACTTTCCCGGCGGCCTGCTCATCGGTTGCGATGCAGGCACCCTCGACTTCTCCCGCATCAAGGGGATCCACACCGCCATGAAGTCCGGCATGCTGGCGGCCAAGACAGTTGCCATGAGTCTGCGCGGCGGCGATGAAGGGGGCCGGGATCTGGCCGAATACGGCGATGCGCTGCAACAGAGCTGGCTGGCCTTGGAGCTCAAAACAGCGCGCAACTTCGGCGCCGCCCTGCACCGCTGGGGCCCCTGGCTCGGCGGCGCCTTCAACTGGCTGGAGCAGCGGCTGTTTGCTCGCACCTCGCCGTTCACCCTGCTGGACAAGGAGCCGGACTACCGTCAGCTGCGCATGGCCAGCCGCTGCCAACCCATCGACTACCCCAAGCCGAACGGCAGGCTCAGCTTTGACAAGCTTTCGTCGGTGTACCTGGCCAACACCAGCCACGACGAGGATCAACCCTGCCACCTCAAGCTGCAGGACGAGACTATCCCGGTGGCGGTCAACCTGCCCACCTGGGCCGAACCCGCCCAGCGCTACTGCCCGGCCGGGGTGTTCGAGATCCTGGGCTCGGAGAGCCAGCCCCGCCTGCAGATCAACGCGGCCAACTGCATCCACTGCAAGACCTGCGACATCAAGGATCCGAGCCAGAACATCGTCTGGACACCGCCGCAGGGCGGCTGTGGCCCCAACTATCCCAATATGTAACAGGCTTGCCCATGCAGACCTGCGCAGATAACAAGGATGCGCAGCCCAGAAGGGCGGCTGCGGCCCCAACTATCCCAATATGTGATGAAAAAACCGCTGTGCAGACAACAATAATGCTCAGCCTCAACACATCAAATAGAGGCGGTTTCCGGCGCACGGCCGGGGGCTGTCGCAGGACACTCGGCAGCCTATCATCCCGGCCGGTGAACCCGGCTCCTCCCGCGTGCCGGGGGGAATAAAGGAGGCGACGCCGGGATCACCCGTTTCGAGGTCGGCGTGGCTGCTCCGACCTCGCTGTTTTTTTGAGCGAACAGGCTGAACCTCCGATGAATAGGCCCTGACAAGCGCGGCCCGCCCCTGTATAGTTCGCCGCATTCAGGTTTTCCATCGGCCCGTTCAGCTTGTCCACGGGATCGCTTTCTACGCGCTCTAAGGCCGCATGACCTGTGCAACCATCCCTGATTACCCATGACTTCTTAAGGGGGGACAGATGATCACCGCCTACATTCTCAATAACAAGGTACTGGACATAGTCACGCTCGGGCCTGACGACATAGTGCCTGACAACACCGTCTGGCTGGATGCCTACAAGCCGGACACGGCGGAACGAGAATGGTTGACGGGCCTGTTTCTGGAAGAGGTGCCCGACAAGGAGGAGCTCGATGACATCGAAGCATCCGCCCGTTTCTACTGGGATACCGACGGTCTGCACATTCACTCCCTGTTTCCCCAGCGGATCGGCCGTGACACCAAGGGTGTCCACGTCTCCTTTACCCTGCGCAACAACCTGCTGATCAGCATCCGCGAGGATGACATCGGCCTGGTGCGCCTGCTGCGCCACTACATGCGCCAGGATCGGCTGGAGGTGGAAGACGCCCTCGACATCCTGCTGGAGGTGCAAAACCTCAAGGTGGAATACCTCTCCGATCTCATCGAAGATGGCTACAAGACCCTGGAAAACACCGCCGATCAGATCTTCGAGCCGGATCAGATCAATCCCATGCTCAAGGAGTTGATGGCCCAGGAAGAGGCCAACGGCCAGATCCGTCTCTCCCTGCACGATACCCGTCGCGCTCTGCGCTTCTTGAAACGCAGCCTGCGCCAACGCATGACGGGCGAGCAGAACAAGTGGATCGACGAGATGCTGCACGACGTGGAGTCCCTGCTGCCCCACACCCAGTTCCTGTTCGACAAGATCAACTTCCAGCTGGAGGCCTCCATGGGGGTCACCAACCTGGAGCAGAACAAGGTGATCAAGATCTTCTCGGTGGCGGCTGTCATCTTCCTGCCGCCGACCCTTATCGCCAGCATCTACGGCATGAACTTCGGTCGCATGCCGGAGCTCGCCTGGGAGTACGGCTATCCCCTCTCCCTGGTGTTGATGGTGATGTCATCGCTCGGCACCGGTCTCTTCTTCAAGCGAAAAGGCTGGCTGTGACGCCGGCGACCCGGCACGAAAAGAGATAAGCGGATTGGGGGGCATGGCCCCCCGATTAATTCCCGCCCCTCGCCCGCCTTGCAAAGGGCGCCCCTTCGCCCCATATCCCCTTCATCCTTTGCACAGACGACCCCGGGCAACCATGACCCTCTACCCCGAACACAGATACGACGATCACGGCCAGTTGCGTCCCCCGCTCTGGTTCTGGCCCATCGCTCTCTTGCTGACCCGCTCGGTCTGGCTGTTTCTGATGGCCGGCGTCACCCGCGAGAGCGGCAGCGCCATCCTGACCCTCTTCTACCCGGACCGGCTCACCCTCTACATCAGCCTGCTGACCGACGTGCCCGCCATGCTGGCGCTGCTCGCCTGCGGCGGCACCTATCAACAGACCCGCAGCTTCCGGGCCTGGCTCAGGCGCCACAGCCCCTTGCTGCTGCTCTGCTCTGCCGTCAGCGGCCTGCTGATGCAACTGCACAGCCTCAATCTGCAGAAGTGGTCGTTCAGCTGGCCCACCGCCCTGGTGCTGGTCGCTACCCTCTGGTCACTCTGGTATCTGCTGCGCAGCCGCCAGTTGCGTGAATACGCGGTGGATCAACCCCACTGAAGGGCGAGTCGGCTCACTGGCGGGTGACCCGGATCTGCAGGGTCTGGCGATCACTCTGAGTACCGCCGCCCCCCTGCAACTGGGTGCCCAGGCTGCTGCCCTGCTGCGCCGCGCTGGTGGAGAGCTCCCCCACCGTCAGCCACTGACCGGGGGAGCCGCTCACCTCGGTGGCACTCTGCCCCCGGTTGATGGTGCCCTGCTCCAGCCTGGCCTGCTCGCTGCTGAGCGCTATCTGTACCCTGTCGCCGATCAGGGTGGCGGTGGCGTAGAGGCCATTTACCAACGGCATCAGCCCCACCACCTGGCCACCGCGCCACTGATAGAAGGTGACCGGCTGATAGGTGCCCATCTGCAATAGCACCGGCCGACCCGACAGGCCACGTACCTGCCAGCTGTCGTTCTGGCTGTGCTGATACTGCTGGGCATTGCCCTCCAGCAGCCACTGCCGCTTGGCCGCATCCCGGCCCAACCCCACACCGGCCTGCTGGCCGCTGGAAGCGCCATCCACCCGCCACTCGATGAGCAGGCTCTGGGGCGGCTGGTTGAATTTGGCCAGCGCCGCTTCGGCCTCCTGCAGCTGGGCGGCGCTGCCGCTCAGCACCAGCTGGTTGCCCATGGCGCTCACCCCCAGCTCAGGATAGAGATCCTTGAGGGTCTGCACAGCCGCCTGCGTCTCGAATACCGGGATCACCTTCACCTCGGCCCGCAGCGGCAGGCACCAGAGCCCCCACAGCAGCCAGAGTCCGCACCAATTCCATCTTCTCATCTTCTCCTCCCGTCCCACTCGGCAGCCCTCCGCCTCATCGGCCTGCTCATCACCTCGTCATCATGGGCCATCCCGCCCGCTTTTCAATGATTTTGCCCGTGAGCGGTGAACGCCGTGCAGGTCAGGTCCTTCATTTTTCGATGAAAAGAGCGGAGATAGATCAAATAACACAAATAAAAATGATTACCATTTGTTGTCACGAAAAAATCGCTCGGATACAATTCGGTCTCATTTTTTCGAGCTTGCCGTCGATGAAGCCTGTGACCACCACCCCCGCCGCCATCCACCTTGCCCTGCTGGTCAACATGCTCTCCATGGGCAGCATGATGATGGTGATGCCCCTTGGGCCGGATCTGGTCATCAGCCTCGGCATGCAGCCGGAACAGACCGGCTACTTCAGCGGCGGTGCCACTCTGGGGGCCGCCCTGATGGGGCTCATCGCCGCCCCCTGGCTCGATCGGGTCAATCGCAAGCCCGCCCTGCTGGTGCTGCTCACCCTGCGTTTTCTGCTGCTGATGGCCTGCACCCTGGTGCAAGACAGCCAGCAGCTGCTGGTGTTGTTTGTCCTGTCCGGCTGTGTGGCCGGCCCGCTCGCCGCCATCTTGATGGCAGCCGTGCTGGATCTGGTACCGCCGGCCGAGCGGGGCCGCCGCCTCGCCTACGTGGGCATGGCGTTCTCCCTGGCCGCCATTCTGGTGGTGCCCATCGCCCTGGTGCTGGCCCAGTGGTTTGGCTGGCAGAGCCCCTTCCTGCTGTTTGGTGTCTGCGGTCTGCTGCTGGCACTGCTGAGCAGCCGCCTGCTGCCCTCCTTGCCGGTCAACCGCGCCCCTCACGGCAGCGGCCTGCGCCAGCTGCTGGCCTCGCCGCTCTGCCAGGGGGCCCTGTTGATCCTCTGCCTGCAGATGTTCGGCCACTTTCTGCTGATCCCGCACTTTGCCAACTACTTCCAGTTCAACCTCGCCTTCCCGCGCGAGCAGATCGCCGCCCTCTACCTGTGCGGCGGCCTCGCCAGCATGGCCACCATGCGGCTGTGCGGTGGCTGGATTGATCAGGGCCGGGCCCGGGCTGCCATCCTGATCACCAGCCTGCTGCTGGCGCTGATCACTTTGCTCGGTTTCGCCATGCCGGTCGGCGTGCCCGTCTACCTGCTGTTCACCCTGTTCATGGCGCTGAGCTCGGCCCGATCCAGTTCGACCCTCGCCATCACCGCATCCATCCCGGCCCCTCATCAGCGCGCCGCCTTCATGTCTTTTCAGGGCACGGTCACCAATGTGGCGGCCGGGCTTGGCAGCCTGCTCTCCGCCAGGTTGCTGGTGTCGGATCAGAGCGGCGCCCTGCACGGCTTTGCTGGGCTCGCCTGGATCAATATCGGCTGCGGTCTGCTGGCCTGCGGCGGTGTCTGGCTCCTGCTCAAGGGGCTGGCACAGACAAGGAACAACAATAACCCCGAGTCTGGCCCCGCCAGACAAGGAAGTCAGTGAGCCACCGGCCCCAGAGCCGGACCCCATAACCTCTGTTTTATTCATGGAGTTTTGACTATGCAGTTGCAGCCTGGCGTCTTTCGCCTGAACCCCATCCTGCTCTCCCTCGGTCTTATCGCCCTGCCGGGCCTGGCCCAGGCCGAAGCGCCCAAAGCCAACGAGACCCTGGTGGTCACCGCCACCCAGACCAAGCACACCGAGCTCTCCGCGCCGGCCAGCGTCTCCGTGGTGACCCGCACCGATCTGGACAAGATGAACGCCAACAACATCGGCGAAGCGCTCAAGCACGTGCCCGGCGTCAACGTCATCGGCACCAACCCCACCGGCCGCAACGAGATCAAGATCCGCGGCATGGGCGGCGACTACACCCTGCTGCTGATCAACGGCAAGCGGGTCAACGCCCGCGAGACCCTGGGCAGCTCGTTTGGCAATGACTTCGACTTGAGCTCCATCCCCATGGCTGCCATCGAGCGCATCGAGGTGATCCGCGGTCCCGTCTCCTCCCTCTATGGCGCCGACGCCCTCGGCGGCGTGGTCAACGTGATCCTGCGCCAGGCCAAGGAGCAGACCGAGGCGGCCTTCGGCTACACCCACACCATGCCCACCAAGGGTGATGGCGGCGATGCCAACCGTGGCAACGCCTTCGTCTCCGGCGCCCTGATCGACAACAAGCTGCTCGGCAGCCTGGTGGTGGAAGGCTATCAGCGCGACCGCTGGCACAGCGATCAGTCCAACAACAAGGACGCAGATGCGCTGGAGAAACGGGAAGTGGTCAACATGCTCTCCAGCCTGAAGTGGCTGGTCAGCGACAACCAGGACGTGGAGTTCGATCTGGGCTACAACCAGAACGACATGGACAGCTACTTCAACAACGTGCCGCGCGCCCCCACAGCCCCGGCCACTCCGCACAACGTGCAAAAACTCGATCGGCTGAGCCTGGGGGTCACCCACAACGGCCGTTGGGAACACTTCGACAGCCGGGCCCGCTACTACTTCGAGCAGACCGATCTGATGGATGACTCCCAGCTCAACGGCGGCGCGGCCGACGTCACCCAGACCAACCACACCGTCGACGGCCAGCTGAGCGGCTACCTCGGGGATCACCTGCTGACTTCCGGCGCGGAATTCCGCAAAACCGAGCTGGAACACAGCCGCAGCATCACCAACGGCAGCGTGGATGCAAGCCAAAGCGCTCTCTATCTGCAAGACGAGTTCGGCTTTGGCGATCTGGCGCTGACCCTCTCCGGTCGTCTGGATCACCACGAAACCTATGGCAACGAGTTCAGCCCGCGTGCCTATGCACTCTACAAGCTGAGCGACGAGTGGGTGATCAAGGGCGGCGCCGGCAAGGCGTTCAAGGCCCCGACCCTGGCCCAGTCCAGCGAAGGCTTCGCCACCACCGCCTGCCGCGGCGCCTGCAAGGTAGTCGGCAACCCGGATCTGAAACCGGAAACCGCAGTCAGCTACGAGCTGGGCACCGCCTATGAGGCACAACGCTTTGGCGCCGGCCTCACCGGCTTCCACAACGACATCGAGGATCTGATCCAGAGCGATCAGTGGGGCCCGGGCTACCGTCCGAGCGTGATGACCTACCTCAACGTCAAGAAGGCGCGGGTCAAAGGGCTGGAGCTGACCGGCTGGGTCGATGTGATGGACGACGTCAAGCTGACCGGCAACTGGACCATGCTGGACTCCGAAGACAAGAGCACCGGCGACGATCTGGCCAAGACCCCGGATCACACCGGCAACCTGAGCCTGGATTGGCAAGCCACCGAGATCGTCAGCACCAACCTGGCCTGGCAGTACGTGGGCAGCCAGTTCATCAAGGTGCCGATGCACAACTCCCAGGCGCTCAAGTCCGACAGCTACCAGACCCTGGACGTCAACACCAAGTGGAAGGTCACCCCGGCGCTCGACTTCAAGCTGGGCATCACCAACCTCACCAACACCAAGCGTGACCAGGTCGCCACCGACGCCGACTTCATTCTGGAAGGTCGTACCGTCTACGCCGGCGTGGACTACAAGCTGTAAGCCCCGCAGGGGAGTCCGTCAGGACTCCCCTCTTTCTGCTGTTATTGCCTCGACATGAAGGAGTAGCCGGGTGCAGAGACACCAAACACACCTGTTCTGGCTGGGAGTGATCCTCCTGTTCCTGCTGATCTGTCTGTCACTGGCCACTGGCGCCGGTGTCTATGGTGGCCGCGAGGTCGCCGGTTTTCTGCTGGGCGATCCCGCCCTCGTGGCCGATGAAAAACTCGCCATGATAGTTCACACCCTGCGTCTGCCCCGCACTCTGTGTGCCCTGGTGGTGGGCGTCTCTCTGGCGCTGGCGGCCTCCATGCTGCAAAGCGCCACCCGCAATCCGCTGGCCGAACCCGGCCTGCTCGGGGTCAACGCCGGGGCCGTGTTCGCCCTGGTGATTGGCCTCACCTATTTTGGCGTCGAATCCGCCTACGGTTACCTGCTCTGGTCCGGCATGGGGGCCCTGCTCGGCAACCTCATCGTGCTGGGCCTCGGTCTGATGGTGGGGCGCTCCAACCCCCTCAAGCTCATTCTGGTGGGGGTCGCCCTCTCCGCCACCTTCGGCGGCCTCTCCAACTTCCTGCTGCTCTCCAACCAGGTGGTGCTGGAGCAGTTCCGCTTCTGGAATCTGGGGTCGCTGGCCGCCTCGGATCTCGATGCGGTGCTCACCGTGATGCCCTTTGCCCTGCTCGGCCTGCTGCTGACCCTGGCGCTCTGTCGCCAGCTCACCCTGATGCAGATGGGTGACAACCAGGCGCTGGCGCTCGGCATCCGGCCGACCCGGGTGCGCATCGGCGTGCTCTTGGCCGCCACCCTGTTTACCGCCTGCGCCATCGCCATCGCCGGCCCCATCGGCTTCGTCGGTTTTCTCGCCGCCTACTGCGCCCGTCTGGTGGAGCCGGTGCGCCTCGCCATCCAGGTGCGCTTCTCCGCCCTGTTCGGGGTGCTCTTTCTGCTCGGCGCCGACATCCTGGCGCGCTGGCTGATCCAGCCGTTCGAGCTGCCCAACGGGGTGATCCTGGCGCTGATCGGTGCCCCCGTGCTCATCCTGGTGGTGCGCAGCGGCGGCTTCCGCGCCCTGCTGGCCGTCAAATAAGGTTGCCTGCCTCATGAACAATTCCATCCATCCCTCCCTCACCACGACGCTTCCCACCGGTACCGTCTGCCTGCGCGTTGGCAGCCGCACCCTGTTGCTGCACCGCCGCGCCTGGCTGATTACCCTAGGGCTCCTGGTGGCCCTGGTGCTGCTCTCCCTGCTGGCGCTGACCCTGGGCTCCGGCAAGCTCACCATGCTGGGGGTGATCCAGACCCTGCTTGGCGAGGGCAACCGGCTGAGCGAGGTGACCGTCTTCAAGATCCGCTTGCCGCGCATCGTCGCCGTGCTGGTGGCGGGAGCGGCCATGGGCCTCTCCGGCTGCCTGGTGCAGACCCTCATTCGCAACCGCCTCGCCACCCCGGACATGATCGGGGTCAACGAGGGGGCCTCCTTGGCCATCATCGCCTTCTCCCTCTACCTGACCCTCGGCAGCTGGCCCTGGTGGGCCGCGCCGCTCGGTGCCCTGTTTGCCGCCGCCGTGCTCTATGCCCTGTGCAACAAGCCGGGGGAGCAGGGCTACCTGTTCGTGGTGATCGGCATCGGCGTCTCCGAGATGATGAACGCCATCGGCCAGTTCGTGATGTCCACCCAGTCGCTGGTGCACCTCACCAGCCTCTACCTGTGGAACATGGGCAACTTCGTCGGCCAGGGTTACAGCACCGTGCTGCCGGTGGGGATCCTGATCCTGCTGGTCTGCCCCTGGGTAGTTTATCTCTCCCGGGCTCTGGGCGTACTGCGTCTGGGCCCCGTCACCGCCCAGAGTCTGGGGGTGAACGTCAACCGGGTGCAGCTCGGCGTGCTGGCCCAGGCCATCGTCGTGGCGGCGCTCGGCACCGCCATCGGCGGCCCGGTGGTGTTCATCGCCATGGCGGCCCCGGTGCTCGCCTCCTGGCTCAGCCGGGATCGCATCGTGCCGCTGTGGATTGCCGCCCTGTGCGGCGCCCTGCTGCTGCTGGCCAGCGACACCCTGGTGCGGGTGCTGGCCAGCCCCCACGAGGTGGCCACCGGCATCATGACCCGTATTCTCGGCGGCCTGCTGCTGCTGTTCATCCTGCTCAAAGACCGCCAGAAGGCCGACTGACGATGCCATTCATCCATTTTCAAGACAGACCGAGGGCCGCCTGATGACGCTCACCATCAATCACCTGCAATTTGGCTATCAGCACAAGCCCGTCTTCAACGACATCTCCTTCACCATTCCCCAGGGCAAGCTGGTAGGGATCGTCGGCCCCAACGGCGGCGGCAAGTCCACCCTGCTCAAACTGCTGGCAGGCCAGGAGCAGCAGCAAGCCGGCGAGATCCTGCTCAAGGGCAAGCCGCTGGCAAGCTACGGCAAGAAAGCGCTGGCCCGCGAGCTCGCCTACCTGCCCCAGCGCCCGCTGGTGCCCGCCGGCATCCAGGTCGAGCAGCTGGTGCAGTACGGCCGCCATCCCCATCAGGGCTGGTTCAATCAGTGGAGCGAGGAGGATGCCCGCATGGTGAGCTGGGCCTGCGAGCGGATGCAGCTCGGCGACATTCTGCAGCAGAGCGCCAGCTCTCTCTCCGGCGGCCAGGCCCAGCGGGTGTGGCTCGCCATGGTGCTGGCCCAGGATGCGGACATCATCTTGCTGGATGAACCCACCAGCGCGCTGGACATCGGTCACCAGACCGAGGTGATGGAGGCCATCCACCAGATCACCGCCGAGGGCAAGACGGTGCTCATCGTCATCCACGATCTCGCCACCGCCGCCCGCTACTGCGACGAGCTGATCGCGCTGGGAGATGGCGGTATCCAGGCCATGGGGCCGGCCCGCGAGGTGGTGACCAAGTCCCTCATCGACCGCCTCTACCAGACCGACGTGGACATACTGCACGCCCCCGGCGACGGCGCCCCCATCATAGTGCCGCGCCGCAGGCCGCACGCCTTTGCCATGAAGCAGCAGGCCTGAGCCCCATCCAAAAACCGCCGAGAGGCGGTTTTTGGATGTTTGCAGCTCGGCGCACCGCCACTCACAGCAGCAGGCTGGTGAGCACCCCGCCCGGCCGTGTTTGCCAGTGCCCTGTTTGCCAATGCAGTGCCTGCCAGTACATTGGCTGCCAGTAGAGCGTACAGCGCCAACCGGCAGGCAGTGTCGGGGTCAGCGAGTCCACGAGTTCGAGGGTGAGGGTCTGCTCCGTCATGGTCAGCCAGCGGGCATCGAGAAAATCAAAATAGCGCCCCACCTTGGGGTAGAGCGCCTTGAACAGGCTCTCCTTGGCCGAAAAGATCAAGGTGAGTGCCTCAGCCCTGCTCAGTCCGACGGCGCGGGCAGCGGCCGCCAGCCGGGCCCACTCCTCCCCGCTTGCAATACCGGGCCAGAGCTCGCTCGCCTGCCCCTCTGCCAGCCAGCCCTCCAGATCCAGCCCCATCCCCGCCCGGCCCGGACGCACCGCGCACAGGGCCATGCCGCGCCCCTGCAACAGGCTGTGGCTGATGCTGCCCTCAAACCCCGCAGGCCAGCAGGGTTCGCGGGCGTTGCCGATGGCCACGGGGTGCTTCGCGAGGTGGAAGGGGCGCAGGGCTTCGCGGGCCGCAAGACGTCCCGCCAGAAACTCCCCCAGCCGCTTGGGGGCCGCGCGCTGCAAGCTGGCGGGCAGCACCATGCCGGCCGCGTCGTAGCAGGCCGGGGTGAAGGCGGCGGGGTCAAAACAGACCCGTTGCAGCGCCAGATGCGCCGCGCCGGGCAGCGGCAGGCTGTCGGCCTGCACGATAAAGCGGTCAAGTGAACAGGCTGGCGCAGTGGCAATGAACATCACAAAGGGCCCTTGGTGGATGAGCCCGCATGGTAGCAAATTGCTCCCTCCACACACCACAAACACAAATGACAATTCTTATCATTTGAATTTGTGGTAGCATGAGTTCGCCCGTTTGGGACCCAGTGTTCCACTGATTTCACCAAGAAGGATGTAACGATGAAGATCTCCTCTCCCCTGGCTGCCGTGCTGATGCTGGCCAGCCTGGTCGGCTTCCAGGCACAGGCCGGCAGCGAGACCCGTCAGGTGACCGATGCCGACGGCAAGACCCAGGTCGTACCGGCCCAGCCCAAGCGGGTGGTGGTACTGAGCGAAATCGATCTGGACAGCGCCCTGACCTTGGGGCTGCAACCGGTCGGCACCGTCAATGGCCGCGGCCAGTCCACCCTGCCCCGCTACCTGCTGCAACAGGCGGGCAAGGAGATCGCCGTGGTCGGCGATCTGGACAACCCCAACCTGGAGAAGCTGATCGATCTGGAACCGGATCTCATCCTCACCGGCCAGACCAAGCCCGAGCTGCTGGCCCTGCTCAAGGAGATCGCCCCCACAGTCGTCACCGGCAACTGGGGTGACTCCTGGAAGGAGATCTTCAATCGCAGCGCCCACGTGCTGAACCGGGACGCCGAAGCCAAGACCTTCCTCGCCCAGTATGACGCCCGCCTGCAGGAAGCCCGCAGCAAGCTTGCCAAGCATCAGGGCGAGCGCCTGAGCATAGTGCGCTGGAACCCCAAGGGCCCGAGCTACATGCACAGCGGCACCTTTGCCAGCAGCGTGGTGGAAGAGATGGGGCTAACCCGACCAACCCACCAGATCGGTGACAAGACCCCCCACTCCCCGGCCCTGAGCCTGGAATCCCTCAACCTGCTGGACGGCGACTGGCTGGTGATCGGCACCCTCAGCGCCAACGGCGATGCGGTGGATGCCATGAAGCAGGCCGAGCAGACCCCGGCCTTCCAGCAGCTCGGTGCCATCAAGAGCAAGCGCTTCGGCGCCGTGGACGGGTCGCTCTGGACCTCCACCGGCGGCCCCCAGGCGGCCCTCAAGGTGATCGACGATGTCGAGCAGCTGCTGGCCAAACCCGATGCGGCCCCCATCACCCAATAAGCTCCCGCGATCAGCGCCCACAAAGAAGCCCGCATTTGCGGGCTTTTTTTATCCATGGCTTTTAACATCCAACTTATTCCGGCAAGGGCAGCGCCTTTCTGTCCAGTTTGCCGCTGCCGGTCTTGGGCAGGGCCTCCAGCAGGATGAGCCGCGCCGGCACCATGTAGTGCGGCAGTGTCGCCTGCAGCCCCTTGCGCAGGGCGAGGCGATTGAGGGTCACCCCGCTTTTCGCCTCCACGTAGCCCACCAGCATGGCCTCGTCCCCCTCGCCCACCAGACGCACCGCCGCCTCCTGCACCCCGGCCTGGCGGCGCAGTCCCGCCTCCACCTCGCCGAGCTCGATGCGAAAACCGCGCAGCTTGACCTGATCGTCGCGCCGTCCCAGATAGAGGAAACGGTCCGTCCCCAGCCGCCGCACCCGATCACCGGTGCGATAGAGGCGATGGGTGGCAAGGCGCAGGAAGGCGGCGCGGGTCAAGGCCGGCTTGCGCCAGTACCCCTCGCACAGGGCCGGGCTCTCGATGCAGAGCTCGCCGCACTCCCCCTCTGCCACCTGCTGCCCCGCCTCGTCCAGCACCCAGTGCCGATAACCGGGCAGGCTGTGGCTGATGGTGATCTGGCCATCAGTCGGTGGCCAGCGCACCTCGCTCACCAGCGACCAGACGGTGGCCTCGGTGGGCCCGTAGCAGTTCCACAGCCGCCGGGTGCGGGCACAGAGCTGCTCGGCCAACCCTGAGTCCAGCGCCTCGCCGCCGCACAAGGCGGTGAGGGTATTGCGCCCCTGCCAGCCCGCTTTGAGCAGCATGCGCCAGCAGGCCGGGGTGGCCTGCAGCCAGTTGATGGAAGGATCCGCCTCGAGCAAGGCCTGCATCCCCAGAGGATCCTTGTTGTGCTCACCGCCAGCCACCGTCAGCCGGCCACCGCCCCAGAGCGGCCCCAGCATCTCCAGCAGGGAGATGTCGAAGGCCGGGGTGGTGATGAAGAGCCAGTGGCAGCTCGGTGAGAGCCCGAGCCGCTCGCGGATCCCGTCGAGGAAGCAGAGCAGGGCCCGCCGGCTGATGACCACCCCCTTGGGCTCGCCGGTGGAGCCCGAGGTAAACATCATGTAGGCAGCCAGGGCGTCATCCACCCGGGGCCAGGAGACGGACCCTGCCGCTGCGGGCCCATCGAGGGTGCGCAGCGGACAGCCGAAGGCGGGAGCCGGCCTGTCGCCGTCGCAGATCACCGCCGACAGGCGCGCCTGACGGGCGATCCCCTGCAGCCGCTCCACCGGAAAGTCCGGCTCAAGGGGCACGAAGGTGAGGCCGAGCCGCAGGCAGGCCAGCAGGCTGGCCACCAGATCGGGGCTGCGGGAGAGATAGAGGCCGACCCGCTCCCCCACCGCCAGCCCCTGCAGGCGGGCGGCAATCTGGGCCACCCGATCATTGAGCGCGCCGTAGCTGAGCCACTGCTCATCTGAGCCGCCCTCACTGAGGTCCTCTCCGCCCATACGAATGGCGGGGGTCAGCGGGCTGGCGGCCAGACATGCCGCCAGCCGCGCACCCAGGTTGGCCGCCCCCTCACGGGGGGCTGGCCGGGTTTGCACGAGCGGAGCCTCATGCTTGATGGTCACTGTCATAGCGCGGCCTCCGTTTGGCGCACCAGCCAGTGCCGATAGAGCCGGCTGGGGGATGGATGGGCCTTGAGGGTCTGCAGGGTGAGCGGCGCCCGCTCCTGGCCAAACGCCTCGTTGAGGGCCGCCAGCAGGGCGAGCTGCTGCACCGAATCCACCCCGAGTTCACACAGGGTCTGCTGCCAGATGCCAGGCACGCCACACTGGCGCTCCCACAGGGCCACCAGCACGCGGGCCTCGGCCGGCGGCTGAGCCAGACCGGGGGCAGCCACTTGTGTGACAGTCGATGGTGTGGCGGCCACCTGCGGCATCACCGGGGGCTGTGCCGTCGCCACCACGCTGGCCGGCTGGCTCAGGTCCGCCTGCGCCAGCCAGTCGAGCTCGGCCAGCCAGTCGGCCAGCACCGCCTCTGCCCGGGCCTCGGGGATCTGCTCGCCATCGAACTCGAGGCGCAGCTGGAGCGTCTCGCCCCGGCTGCTGACCACGAGCGACAGAGGAAGCTCCACCTTCTCCACCACGGTGCCAAAGCGCGGCACCAGCTGGTGAGGCTCGGGGGCGACAGGGGCCGCCGGCATGGGGTAGTTCTCAAACACGAACAGACTCTGGAACAGACGCGACCGGCCTTTGGTCAGTGCCGCCAGCGACTGGGTGCCGTGCTCATTGAGTGCCATCAGGTCGGTCTGCAACCGGGCGATATGCTCGGCCAGGGTCAGCTCGGTGCGCCACTCAAGCGCCAACGGCAGGCTGTTGATGTAGAGCCCGACGCTCGCGGTGATCCCCTCGATGGGGTAATCCCGGCCCGGAGTCACGTTGCCCACCAGGGTGACGGCATCGCCAGAGCGGCGTGCCAGCAGACGGTGCCAGGCATATTGGGCCAGCAGGCCCGCGGTCACGCCAAGCTCGCGGGCTCGGCGCGCGAGCAAGGTCGCTACCTCGGCCGGCAGCGCCGTGGCGCACACCGCCGGTCGCAGCTGGGTATGGCGCCCGCTTGCGCGAGCGTCCAGCGTCACCCCGAACAGGCAGGCGAGATCGTTAGGCTTTGTTAGCAGCTCCTCCCGCCCCTGCCAGTAAGCCTCGGCGCTGCGGGCTTGGCTGGCGATATGGCGGCCAAACTCGAGCCAGGCGGTATCCGGCTCGCGCTGCGGCAACAGGCCGTTCATCAGCGCCTGATAGCCGCGATGCAAAGAACCCAGCAACACGGGGCCGCTCCAGCCATCCAGCACGCCGTGATGGGCGCTGAAGATCACCTTGTGGTGATCGGAGGCCAATTTGAAGCAGGCAAGGCGCAGCAGGGGCGCCTGATCGAGCGGGATCGGGCGGGCCAGATCCTGCTCGCGATAGGCCTGGACCCGTGCCTCGGCCTCTCCCGCCTCATTCCCTACCTCGGACAAGTCCTCATAGTGGAATGGCAACTCGGCGCGCTTCAAGATGCGCTGCAGCGCCACCCCGTCCGCCAGCACCAGCTCGCTGCGAAGGGCCGGCCAGCGGGCGATCTGCCCCTGCCAGGCCTGACGGTAGATTGCCACGTCCAGCGGCTGGTGATAGTCAATCTCGGTCTGCAGGTGATAGGCGTGATCTCGGGGCAGCAGCGCCCTGTGATGGAACATGCTCTGCTGAAGCGAGGTCATGGGCAGCAGGGTCTCCACCTCGCGTTCGCTCAGCACCCGATCGAGCGCGGCTTGCGAGAGAATAATCCCCGGGAAGTCGCTCGGGGTGTGACGCGGCGCCTTCACCGTGCAGCAGTGATCTACCAGCGCCGTCAGGTTGTCCGCCAGCCGCGCCATCAGGGCGTCGCTCGCCTGCTGGTTGAGGGCGCCCACCTGGCGCAGGGTGAGGCGGCCATCAAACACGCCACCGTGTAAGCTGACCAGCTCGCGCGGCAGGTTGTCAGGGGACGTGGGGGCCCCCGGTGCCAGCGGCAGAGGCTGCCAAGGCTGAGCGGCCTCGCCCTGATGGCTGACCCCCAGGTAGTTGAAGACGATCAGGGCTTCGGGCAGTGCCCAGCCTCGTGGGTGGTGCAATCGCAGGGCGTTGAAGCCCACCCCCTTGTCCGGCACGGCGCGCAGTTGCTCCTTGGTGGCGCAGACCAGCGCGTCCCACGCACCAGCATCCGCCAGCGCCAGCGGATAGGCGCTGGTAAACCAGCCCAGGGTTCGGCTCACGTCCAGTTCAGCATCGATGGCCTCACGGCCGTGTCCTTCCAGCATCACGCAATGACGGCTGCCGTAACCCTGCTCGCTCAGGGTACGGGTCAGGGCCGCCAGCAGCAGGTCGGGCACCCGGGTGAAGTAGGCCTGGTTGGCGGTGTCGATGAGACGGGCCGTGGTCTCCTGACTCAGTTGCAGCAGGCTGGCGGCGGCGCGGCCATCGGCGGCGCGCGCCGCCTCCAGCAGGTGACCCTGGCTGCCTTCCCCCTGCGCCAGCCAGAAGCCAAGCTGATCCTCTTCCCGTTTGGCATAGGCCGCGAGCCCCTCGCCCCACTGGCGATAGCTGCTGCCCTTGGCGGGCAACGGCTCGCCCCTGCTCACCCGGGCCAGATCTTCGGCCAGAATGCGCCAGGAGACGGCATCGATGACCAAGTGGTGGAAGGCGAGGAAGAGCCCCTCCACCGTATCGCCCTCGCCCTCCCGATCCCCCTCCAAGGAGAGATTGCGCAGGCGGGCCCAGGCCAGGGTGTGGCCGCTGGCAGGGTCGAGCTCTCCTTGCAGCTCGGTCAGGCGGGCCTGCAGTTCGGCCTCATCGAAATTGGCGGCATCCAGGGTCGGCAACGGCGGCAATGGCAGTTCGGCCAGGTAGCACTGACCGGCCGGGGTCACCGCCAGGCGCAGGGCATCGTGGTGCTGGCGCAACGCATTCAGCCAGCCGCGCAGGTCCTCATCGTCCACCCCGGCCGGCAGGCGCAGGATCACCCCCTGGTTCCAGTGACCGGGCTTGGCAAAGCCCTGCTCGAAGAACCAGTGCTGAATGGGGTGGAGCGGAAACTCGCCGGTCAGGCTGCCTTGTTCGCTCCTGTGGCTAACCGCCTGCTGCTGGCTGAGCTGGCGGCAGAGGCGGCGCACCGTCTTGGCTTCGAACACGTCCTTCACGCTGCAGTGCAGCCCCGCATCCCGCAACCGGGTGGTGAGCTGGATGCTGAGGATGGAGTCACCCCCTAAGCGGAAGAAGTCATCCTCCACCCCGAGCGGTTGCTTGAGCACCCCTTGCCAGATGGCTAGCACGGTCTGCTCCAGTTCGTTTTGCGGCTCGCCCTTGCTCTGCTGCCAGACGATGGCGGGCAGGCGGCGCAAGTCCAGCTTGCCGTTGGGGGTGAGCGGCATCTCGGGCAGCCAGCAGAGGCGCGCCGGCACCATGTATTCGGGCAGGCACTCGCCGGCCCGCTGCAGCAGGGCGTCGCCGTCGGGCTCCCTTGCCCCGGCCTGCAAACAGGCGTAAGCCAGCAGGCGCCCCTCCTGCACCACCACCTTGATCTGGCGAATGGCCGGGCACAATTCGGCGAGCCGGGTCTCTATCTCACCCGGCTCGATGCGATAGCCGCGCAGCTTGATCTGCTCGTCTATCCGACCCAGATACTGGATGTTGCCGTCGCGGCGCAGCAAGGCCCGATCGCCGGTGCGATAGAGGCGATGGGTACGTTCCCCATTCGTTGCATCAAAGGCCAGCTCGATAAAGGCCTCTTGGGTGCGCTCCGGCAGATTGAGGTAGCCGCGGGCCAGCCCCAGCCCTGCCAGGCAGAGCTCGCCGGGCACCCCCACCGGGCAGAGGTTGCCCCCCTCGTCCAGGATCAGCGCCTTCAGGTGGTTGACGGGGCGACCTATGGTGATGGGCCCCCCCGGGGTGAGCTGCGCGCAGAGCGCGGTGACGGTGCACTCGGTCGGGCCGTACATGTTGAACAACGCCACCCGCTCCCCCCAGCGCTCCACCAGACTGCTCGGGCACGCCTCGCCGCCAAAACCGATGGCCTTGAGGGAACCGAGATCCGTCGGTGGCAGCAGGTTCGCCAGCAAAGCGGTCGGCAAAATCATATGGCTGGCACCGCAAGCGATCGCGGCACCGATCACCCCCTCGCCCGGCTCGCCGAAGTGCAGGGCCGCGCCGCAGTAGAGCGGCAGCAGGGTGGTCATGTTGCCTGCATCGAACGAGAGGGACATGCAGTTGAACATGGCGCCATCCTGATCAAGGGCGATGCGCTCGCCGTGATCCGCCATCAGGTTGACCAGGCTGCCCTGCTCCACCATGACCCCCTTGGGCAGGCCGGTGCTGCCGGAGGTGTAGATGATCTGGGCCAGCATGGCGGCGTCCCGAGGCAGTGCGGGCGTGCTGGTTGGCATCTTGTCCAGCACCAGCCCTTGCAGATCGTGATATTCGGCCGTCGTGCCCGCCAGCGCCTCGCCAAGCCGCGGATCCGGCACGCCACCCAGCACCAGGCTGATGGATGCATCGCCAAGGATATGGGCCAGCCGCTCGGCGGGATAGGCAGGGTCGAGGGGCACATAAGCCGCCCCCGCCTTCCAGCAGGCAAGCAGGGCGATGACGAAGGCGACATCGCGTCTGGCCTGGATGCCGATGGCGGCGCCCGGGGTGACGCCCTGAGCCTGCAGCCAGTGGGCCAGCCGGTTGGCACGCGCCTCCAGCTCGCCATAGGTCAACGATTGCGCACCGTCGCTGACCGCCAGCGCGTCCGGCAACTGAATAACGCACCGCTCGATATGACAGAGCAGGGTGTCGCGGCTCGGGTAGTCCCGCGGCAGGTCGGCAAGCTGTGCGGCAAGCGCGGCCTGGTCGGTGCCCGCCTCCAGCGGCAGTTGCCAGATGTCGGTCTCGGGGGCCGCCACCACGGCGCGCATCAGGTGCAGCAGGCGATCGGCAAGCGCCTGGACGGTCTCTCGCTCGAACAGGGCGGTGGCAAACAGCCAGTCCACCCTGACGGAGTCCATCAGCTCGGTCACCTTGACCGAGATATCGGTCTTGGCCGGCAGCACAGGCGAGGTCTCCTCCACCAGCTGGCAGCCGGGGATGAGATCGTTGAAGTCCACCTTGGCCTGATAGACCAGCATGATCTGGAAGATGGGGTTGATGGCGGTAGTGCGATCGGCGCCGATGGCCTCGGCCAGCGCCTCGAAGCGGTAGAGCTGGTGATCGAAGGCCGCCAGATCTTCCTCCCGGCACTGCTGCAGATAGTCGACAAAGCTGGGCTTGCCGCTGAGTTGAGTGCGCAGCACCAGGGTGTTGACGAAAAAGCCCACCAGCGACTCGATTTCGTGGCGCTCGCGATAGGCGAGCGGGGTGCCGATGACGACTTCCTTCTCGCCGCTCTGGCGCACCATCAGCAGGGCAAACAGGGCGTGCAGACCGATGAAGTTGGAGGTGCTATGGCGCTGACACAGGCGCTTGAAGCTCTCCCACAGGTCGCTCTCGATGGTGGAGAAGACCAGCTCGCCGCCGCTGTCCTGATGGGCCGGGCGCGGCTTGTCGAGCGGCAGGCCGTGCACCTCGGGGCTGCCACCGAGCCGGTCGACCCAGAACGGTTTGAACTCGGCGTGATAATCGAGAAAACGCGGTGAGTTGAACCAGCGGGCATAGTCGATGTAGGTGAGCGGCAGCTCGCTCACCTGCAGGGGCTCGCGGTTCTGGTGGGCAAGAAAGGCGCGCTTGAGATCCGCAAACATATTCTTGACCGACCAGCCGTCGGAGATGATGTGGTGCTGGGTGATCAGCAGCACGTGCTCGCGGCTGCCCAGCCGAATAAGATGCACCCGGCTCAGATCCCCCTGAGTCAGGGAGAAGGGGCGGCCTATCTCCTCGCGCACCCGGCGGGCCACATAGGCCTCGCGCTCGGCAATGGGCTCTGCGCTCACGTCCTCAATCTGCAACTTGAAGGGCGTGTGGGGCAGGATCTCCTGGGCCCCCCTGCCCGCCTCGTCCTTGATGAAGCGGGTACGCATGCTCGGGTGGCGGGCAAACAGGTGGTCGAAGGCAAACTCCAGCGCCGCCGTGTCCAACTCTCCCTTGACGCGAAAATAGACCGGCATGTTGTAGAGGTGGGAGGCCTCCTCGTACTGCTCGATAAACCAGAGCCCGCTCTGGGACGACGAGAGCGGCCCCTGCCGGGCGCCCTCGGCCTCACGTTGCGCAAGAATGGGTGCCTCGAAGGCGGCACGGGCCGCCAGGCAGCGCACCAGCTCATTCTTGTGGGCCTTGATGGTGGCACCGATGGCCGGCGTCACCGCCTCCTTGCTCGACTGGGAGATAAGCTGGCCCTTGTCGTTCAGCGCCAGCTTGACTCCCTGCCGTTCCAGCTGTTTCAACAGCAAAATCATATTGTTCATCTGTACCTCAGACAGCCGGCGTGGCGCGATAGGAAGAAAAACCGTCCTGCCCCTTCTCATTCAGGGCGAGCTTGACGCTCTGACCATCCAGCTGTTTCAACAGCAAAATCATATTGTTCATCTGTTTCTCAAGCCTCAGGCACTCAGGGTGGCGCCGCCGTCGACGACCAGATCCTGCAGCGTGATGTGGCTGGCCAGATCCGAGGCCAGGAAGAGGACGGTATGGGCGATCTCCGCCGGAGTGGCTACCTTGCGCAGGGGGATGCCGAGCTTGAACTGCTCCGGCAACCCGGCAATGGTGCGGGCCATGGCCTCCTCGCTTGGCAGCATGCCGCGCAGCATGGGGGTATCCGTCGAGCCCGGCGACACCAGGTTGGCGCGCACGCCGAAGGGGGCCAGCTCCAGCCCCACCGTCTGGGTCAGGCTGGTGACCGCCGCCTTGGAGGCGCAATAGGCTGCCATCTGCATGCGCGGCACATGGGCGGCGTTGGAGCCGATGGTGACGATGGCGCCGCGCCGCTGCTCCTTGAAGTGGGGCACCAGGGCCCGCAGCAGATAGAAGACCCCGCTGGCGTTGACCGTCATGCAGTCGTGCCAGTCGTCATCGCTCAGAGTCTCGGTGGAGCCGAGGCGCAGCACACCGGCCCCGTTGACCAGCACATCGAGCCCGCCGTCTACCAGCAGCGCTGCGCAGCAGGCGTTGACCGCCTTCGAATCGCCAATATCGAGCAGCCGGGTGGCATAGGGGTAATCGGCTTCGGGAAACGCCAGATCCAGCCCCACCACGATTGCTCCGGCCGCCACGAACTGCGTGGCCACCTCGCGGCCGATGCCACGCCCGGCCCCGGTTACCCAGACCCGCTTGCCAGTGAAATCAAAGGCCATTGCTTGTTGCTCCTTATCCATCACCACACCATCTCCACGCTCTCTTCGTCCTCGGCAAGCAGGCCGTCGAGGAAACGGCAGAAGTCATCCAGCCGAGGGTGATCGAACACATCGGAGACCTTGACCTGCACCCCGAACTCGGCGCCGAGCCGGTTGACGATCTGGATGGTCTGCAGGGACTGGCCCCCCAGTTCGAAGAAGTTGTCGGTGGGCGCCATGGTGGCGAGCCCCAGGATCTGCTGCCAGATGGCGCCGACCCGGTTCTCGGTCTCGCTGCCCAGGGTCAGGGCTTCGCCCCCCGCCTGGTAGGCGGCCAGCAGGGCCTTGCGATCCAGCTTGTTGGAGCCGGTGCGGGGCAGCTGGTCATAGTGGCGATAGTCGGTGGGGATCATGGCGGCAGGCAGCACCCTGGCCAGCTGCGCCTTGATGACCCGGCTGTCGCGCTCCGACCCCGCCACGAAGGCCACCAGCCGGCGCACGCTGCCGATGCTCACCCCCTGCACGCAGGCCTCATCCACCCCCGGCAGGGCCAGCAGCTGGGCCTCCACCTCGCCGGGCTGGATGCGATAGCCGCTTATCTTGAATTCGTTGTCGCGCCGACCGAGGTAGACCAGCCGGCCAGCCACCAGGCGAACTCGATCGCCGGTGCGATAGACGGGCAGCTCTTGCTCGCCGACCTTCAGGGTGCCGAAACTCCCTTGCACGCCGCCCACGTAGCCGTTGGCAAGTTGCGGGCCGAGCAGAACCAGCTCCCCTTCCTCCGCGGGTTGCTCCCCCGCCCCCAGAACGAGCGCCAGCATGCCGGCCAGCGGCAGGCCGATGGGCAACTGGGCCTGGCTCGGATCTTCCTGCTGCAGCTCCTGGGTGGTCACCACCACTGTGGTCTCGGTGGGGCCGTAGGTGTTGAAGAGGCGCACATCGGAGCGGCCCTGACGCTGCCACTGGGCCAGCTGCTCGGGGTAGACCGCCTCGCCGCCGATGATGACGGTGGTAAGCCCGGCAGGAATGTGGGCCTGACCCGCCGTCAGCGCCACCACCCACTCGTTCCAGAACGCGGTGGGCAGGTCGAGGTGGGTGATCCCCATCTGCTCCACCCCGGCCGCAAAGGCGGGCATGGATTCCAGCAGGGCGTCGGTGCGCAGCACCAGGGTGGCGCCAGCGCTCAAGGTGGCGAACACCTCCTCGATGCTGGCGTCGAAGTTGAAGGGGGCGAATTGCAGCATCCGCGCCTCTTCATCCAGGCGATAACGGCAGCGGGCGGCGGCGGCGAAGTGATCCAACGCGCCGTGGCTGACCGCCACCCCCTTGGGCAGACCGGTGGAGCCAGAGGTGAACATCAGGTAGGCGACGGCGCGGTCAGCGGCCGGCTGGTTGAGCCGATCATCGCTCACCAGATCCCCCGCCAGGAGCGTGCGCCCCGCAAACAGGCTGGCCAGCTTGTGGCGGTACTCGGCCTGGGTGATCAGGGTCTTGACCTCCCCCAGCCGCAGAATATGGCCCTGGCGCTCCAGGGGCTGATCGGGATCGAGCGGCACGTAGACGGCGCCCGCCAGCAGCACCGCCAGCTGGGCGAAGATGGCCTGGGGGGTGCGGGCCAGCATGACCCCCACCTTGTCGCCGGGGGCGACGCCTGCGGCCTGCAGGGCTGCCGCCATCTGTTCGCAGCGGGCCAGCAGCGCCTCGTAGCTGAAGCGGACCTCTCCCTGCTCCGAGCTCTGAATCAAGGCAATCTTGTGCGGGGTCTGGGCGGCGAAGTGGCAGAGCGCATCCAGCACCGGCCGTGCCTTGATCACTTCATGGGCGGGGCCGGCGATCAGGGCGCTGGCCCGCTGCTCGGCCAGCCAGTCGCCCTTGAGCGCCCCCAGGGTCTGGGCGGGCTCGGCCAGCCAGCGGCCCAGCAGGGCAAACAGGGTATCGGCGATGGCCGCCAGATCTGCCTGACAGTAGCAGCCGGGGTTGGCGTCCAGATCCAGTCTGGGCTGACCATCGACGCCGACCTGCACCTCGATGGTGAGATCTTCCACCGGGCCGGCGCTGATGTTGAGAATATGGGCAGATAACTGCCCGAAGCGGCGAGCGTGATCAAACGGCATGATGTTGACCAGCGGGCCGAACAGGCGCTTGTCGCCCCCCACCAGGCCAAGGTCGCGGCGCAACAGCTCGTAGCGGTAGTGCTGGTGTTTGCGCACCCCGCGTTTGGCCTTGGCCACGGCGCCGGCGGCGCCTGCCAGATCCAGTTCTTCACCCAGTGTCAGCGCCAGCGGGGTAATGTTCATCTGCATGCAGGGCACGGTCAACGATGCCGAGCCGATGCGGTTCATCATCATCAGGCCGAGCAGGGTCTTATCCTGGCCGCTCGACAGCGACAGCTGGGCAGAGAGGCCGGCCAGCAGCAGATCGGGCCAGCCCAGCTTGTGCTCGTCGGCAAAGCCGGTCAGGGATTGCCACAGCGCCGCCGGCAGCGGACGGCTCTCACGGATAAATTCGGCGGCAATCGGCGCCCGTAACGAGCCAAAGGATGTCACCTCGGGCCAGCCTTGCAGCTGCTCCTGCCAGAAGGTGCGAGCGGCGGCGTTCTTGCCGCTCTGCTCACGGCCCGCCTCTTCGGCCAGCACCTCCGCCAACGAGCCGAAGGGGGATGGGGAGTTCATCTCACCGGCCAGCCCCTCTGCATAGAGCTCGGCGATGCGCTGGAACAGCAAGGTGGCGCCAAAGCCGTCGAGGGCGATGTGGTGCACGCAGCTGTAGAGATAATCGCGGCCGGGGCCGCGCAGCAGGGCGAAGCGGCAGGGCGCTTCTTGGGTCAACTCGAACGGGCGGCGCAGATCGGCCCAGGCCCAGGCGCGGGCCAGCGTCTCGTCATCGCGCTCGAGGGAGGCCTCTTCATAGGCCAGGGGCAGATCGGCCGGGACGAAGCAGACCGTCTCGCCGTCTTGCTCGAAATGGCCCCTGAGCGCCTCGCACTCCCCCACCGCCTTGGCAAGGGCCGCGGCCAGCACGGCCACCTCGACCTTGCCGTCGAAGGCGATGCACTCGGCGGTGTTGAACATCGCCTTGTCGTCGTTCAGCAGATGTCCGGACCAGAGCCCCTGCTGGGGGATGGTCAAGGGGAAGCGGTTCATGGGGTCACCTCCAGCGCCTGGGCTGCCAGTTTGGACTCGATGAGGCGCCACCAACCGTTGAGGGTCGGCAGCTTGGCGAGATCCACGAAGCCGAGCTCCACCCCGGCGGCGCGCCACTCGGTGAGCAGGGCCATGATCCGCACCGAATCCAGACCGTAGTCGATGAGGTTCTCGTCGGGGTCAAACTCCCCTTCGTCCTCGTCGATATGGCTCAGCAGCCGCGCCTTGAGACCCTCATACGTCAGCAAGGGATTGGTGGGTTGGGCGGCAGAAGCGGACGCCGGGGCGAGCGCCAGCACCTCCTCGCAGCGGATCACCTTGCCGCAGCGGGTCGCCACGTAGTCGAGCGCCATCTGGTGATCGGCCAGGGAGAAGTCCGCCACCCCGTCCGCCAGGAAGAAGGGCTGGATGTCGCGCATGAAGGCGTCGCAGGCGGTCATCATGCAGCCGATATGGCCGTAGATGCCGCCGATGATCAGCTGATCCCGTCCCAACTCTTTGAGCATCTGCTCCAGCTCGGAGCGCTGGAAGGCGCTGTAGCGCCACTTGACCAGCACGGTGTCGTCACGCTCTGGGCAGAGTGCTGCCACCACCTGCTGCTGCTCGGGCCGCTTGTTGAGCCCCGGGCCCCACATGTCGTTGAGCAGGGCGCGATCTTCAGGGGATTGATCCTTGGGCTGGGCGGTGTAGAAGACCGGAATGCCGAGGGCCTTGCACTGCTTGCGCACGGCGGCCAGGCGCTCGGTGAGGGCTGCGATCAGCGGGCTGTTTTCACCATAGAAGGCGGTGAAGTACTCCTGCATGTCGTGGATCAGCAAGGCGGCGCGTTTGGGTTCCAGGGTCCAGTCGACCTTGTTGGCCTTCCACTGGCTGGGCATGGCGTAATTGTTCAGGGTTGGGATAGCCATAACGTCATGATTCCTTTTTAGTTTTATGCTGTTGTCAGGGACTGGTTGGCGGCGATGGCGTGCGCAATGCGCGCCCGCAGCCCCTGCTTGTCAATCTTGCCCACCGCCGTCATGGGCAGGGCGTCCAGGGTTTCGAAACGGTCGGGCAGCTTGAAGTCCGCCACCCCGCGCTCGCGCAGAAACTTGCGCAAGGCCAGCGGCTTGAGCCCCGGCTCGGTGGTGACGATAAAGGCGCAGCTCTTCTCCCCCATGGCGCTGTCGGGCATGGAGACCAGGGCCGCATGGGTGATAGCCGGGTGGTGCAGCAGCTGGTTTTCCACCTCTTCCGCCGCGATCTTCTCGCCGCCCCGGTTGATCTGATCCTTTTGCCGCCCTACCACGGTCAGGTAACCATCGGCATCCTGTACCACCAGGTCGCCGGAGCAGTAGAAACCCTCGCTATCGAACACCCGGGCGTTGTGGGCCGGGCTCTGGTAATAGCCGCGGAAGGTGTAGGGGCCGCGGGTGTGCAGGGCGCCAGACTCGCCGGGAGCGACCGGATTGCCCGCCTCATCGAGGATGCGCACCTCGTCGTCCGGGCTCATGGGGCGGCCCTGGGTGTGAATGATCTTCTCGTCGGGGTCGTCCAGCCGGGTGTAGTTGACCAGCCCCTCCGCCATGCCGAACACCTGCTGCAGCCGGCAGCCGAGCAGCGGCCCTATCTTGCTGGCCACCGCCTCCCCCAGCTTGGCGCCGCCCACTTGCAACAAGTCGAGGCTCTCGAGCTGAGTGCGCGCAGCGGGATCCGCTTCCGCGGCCTGCAACCAGAGGGAGACCGCCGGCGGCACCAGCGAGGTGAGATTGATCCTGTGGCGGGCAATCAGCGGAAAACAGCTGATGGGGCTGGGGTCGGGTGCGAGCACCACGGTGCCACCCGCCTCGAACACCCCAAGGGCGCCCGGGGAGCTCAGGGGGAAGTTGTGGGGCGCCGGCAGGGCACACAGATAGCAGGTATGGGGGCCAAGACCGCAGAGCTCAACGCTGCGGCGCACGCTGTAGTAATAGTCGTCATGGGTACGCGGGATAAGCTTGGGAGTGCCTGTGCTGCCACCGGAGAGCTGGAAGAAGGCCACCTCGTTCGCCGGGGTCGGGCCAGATTTCACCGGCTCACCCTCAGCCACCTTCGCCAACCAGCGGCTTAGCCCCAGCTCCCCTGTGTCGCCATCCAGCAGCACCAGCTCGGCGCCCATGGTTGTCAGCAGCTCGCTCTCACGACCCTTGCTCGCAAACAGCGGATGGGCCAGCGAGCCGATAAAGAGGCGGGGCCGGATCTGCTCGGCGTAAGAGGCCAGCTCCAGCCGGTTGTGGCTAAAGAGCGCATTGACCGGCGCAATGCCGGCCTTGAGCAGGGCGAAGAACACCAGATAGAACTCGGCCACGTTGGGGAGCTGCACCAGCGCGGTATCCCCCACCCCCAGGCCGTGGCGGGCCAGATTTTCGGCCAGCCGGCTCGAGACGGCGTCCAGCTCGCCATAGCTGAAGCGGCGCTCGCCGCAGAGAATGGCCTCGGCGTCGGGGGCCCGCTCGCACTGACGCGCCAGCATGGCGGTCAGCGGCTCGCCGCGCCAATACCCCTTGGCGCGGTAACGCTGGGCCAATTCGTCGGGCCAGCGGGTATAGGGCAGGAAGCGGTTGGAGTGCGTCATAGCGCCACCTCCAAATCCAGACCCAGGGCTTTCAGATTTGGCTGCCCACTCTGCCAGCCCAGATATTGATGCTGGTTCATTGCGCTACCTCCAAATCCAGGCCCAGGGCTTTGAGCATGGTCCCCAGCTTGGTGCCGGTCTCGGCCCACTCCATGGCGGGATCCGAGCCCGCGACGATGCCGGCGCCGGCAAACAGCTCCACCTGATGGCCATCGAGCACGCCACAGCGGATCACCACGGCCCACTCGCCGTTGCCCTGGCTGTCGCACCAGCCGACGATGCCGCTGAACAGGGCGCGCCGGAAGGGCTCCTGCTCGCGGATAAACTGGCGGGCGAGTTCGGTGGGATAACCGCACAGGGCCGGGGTGGGATGGAGCTGGCAGGCCAAGGAGAGCACCGACGCCTCGCCGCCGTGCAGCCGGCCGGCGATGGGAGTGCCCAGATGCCAGAGGGTATCCGTGCTCATCAGCGAGGGGCTGGACGGTATCGCCAGCTCGCGGCAGTGGGGGGTCAGCACCCGGCGGATCTCGTCGATCACCAACTTGTGTTCATGCTGATCCTTGCGAGAGGCCAGCAGATCCCGGGCCACCATTTCGTCTTGCGCCGGCTCGCTCGCCCGTCTGGCGGAGCCCGCCAGCGGGTGAGTGAACACCTCTCCCCCGCTGACCCGCAGCAGCAGCTCCGGACTGGCGCCGAGCAGGCGGCGGCCCTGGCCGAGCGGCAGGGAGAAGTGGAAGGCGTGGGGATTCTGGGCCATCAGACGGGTCATCACCCGCTTAGGATCGGCGGGCTGATGCAGGGTGAGTGTCAGCTTGCGCGACAACACCACCTTGGACAACCGGCCTTGTGCAAACGCATCCAGCGCCGCGCTGACCGAGGCCTGGAATTCGCTGGCCGGCGGGGTGCTCTGCACCGAGATGACCCGATTGGCCTCGACGGTCTGCTCGGCCGCTGTCACCGATGACGGCTCTGTCGGGGCCAGTTTCTCGCCCCGCTTATAGCTGCCGGGCACATAGAGGCAGGAGGCCTCCGCCGGGTCGAACGCAAAGGCACCGATCAGCAGGGGGTTGCTCTGGCCGGCGGCGCTGGCCGCGGCCAGCGCGTCGGCAATCTGTTGTTCCAGCAAAGGCCATTCACAGGCGGGGGTGGTGATAGGCTGGCCCAGGTCAGTGGCACTGATCGTGCCCTGCCCCGAGGTAAACAAGAATTCGGGCGGTGACGCAGCCTGGGCAGGCGCGCTATTTTCCATCACAAGAGTATCCACGTTACACCCTCAAATATGATTCAAAATGATAATGATTATCAATTTGTATTTGTGCGGCGGTAAAATACTCGCTTTGAAATCCCCCGGTCAATGGGATTTTTATGCCGATAAAACTGGAACTTATCTGTGGATATTGCCCGTCGTGGCCCGCCGTGCAGGGCCGACCCCTCTTGCCCGTATGAGCACCGCTGCCAACATCCCATATGAGGCTGCGACAAAAACCGCGGACTCACCGCCCGCACTGGCAGCAAGCGCCATTTACCCCTAAGATGGCGCCATCTTCATGACCATTGTCTCAACCCACGGGATCCTCGATGTTAAAGCACCTGCTTCTGCTCCCCCTCAGCCTGCTGCTGGCGGCCTGTTCACTCACCCAGTACAACGTCAGCGAAGGGGAGATCAACCAGTACCTCAAAGAGAGGGTCGCCTTCGAAAAACAGCTGGGGATCCCCGGCATCATGTCGAGCAAGATCCGCCTCGATGAGATGCAAAGCCGCATCGGTCGCCGCCAGGCTGACCGGATCGAGCTGGATGCCGCCGGCGATCTGCAGGTGATGAGCCCGCTGGGCAGCCAGCAGATGAAGATCCGCTTCTCCCTGAGCGCCCGTCCCGACTACGTGGCCGAGCAGGGGGCCATCTATCTGCGCGATCTCGAGCTGCTCTCGGTCAAGACAGAGCCGGCCGACGTGGGCACCGCCCTCACCCCGCTGCTGCCCACCTTCAACCAGTCGCTCTCGCTGTTCCTCTCCCAGACCCCCGTCTACCGGCTCGATGGCAGCCGCCAGAACGAGGCGCGGATCAAGGAGAAGGTCGAAGCGCTCAAGGTAGAGCCGGGTCGACTGGTGATCCCCTTCAAACTGATGTGATGCCTGCCGCCGCGCCCCTCTTCTCTTCAACCCCAGGGGCGCGGTTTTTTCTTCTCAAGCTCCCCCCTTTGCCTCATAATGCACACCATTCTCATTTAGATTCATGAGAAGCGTCATAATAAAATCAAACATATGGTGAGAAGGGACATGAGAAAAACCGTACTGGTCCAGGCGATCGCCTGCGCCCTCCTGAGCGGCGCCGCACACGCCGCCGTCAAGGTAGAAGACAAGACATTCAACACCGCTGCCAACATGCTGGCCTACACCGAATTCGAGCTCTCCGGCGAGCCGCTGGCCGAAGCCCTCGGTCTGGATCTGGATGTGCTGGACGCCAACCGCGCCGACGAGCCTACTCCGTTCGACTTCGCCGCCGGCATCGAATCCTATGAATACTCCGAAGAGGCGATGTACGCCCTCAACTATCAATCCGGCATGGGCCCGCACCTGGTGAACGGGCCGCAAAACCTGGCCCGTGGCGGCACCATGGCCACCCTCGGCCAGCGGGTACTGGCCATGGCCGATGCGGTCGGCTTCCCGGCCGATGAAGTGCCGCAAGGCATGTATCCTCTCTCCCTGCCCTACGCCTCCGCCAACCCGGAGTTCACGCAAGCCGTGAACGCCACCCCGGTCAACGGTGACCAGATCACCATCAAGACCGCCAAGGGCCACGAGAAGAGCGTC
The DNA here is from genome assembly GCF_002285935.1 of Aeromonas dhakensis. Lineage (NCBI taxonomy): Bacteria > Pseudomonadati > Pseudomonadota > Gammaproteobacteria > Aeromonadales > Aeromonadaceae > Aeromonas > Aeromonas dhakensis. The sequence continues at coordinate 2,880,118 of NZ_CP023141.1, read as the reverse complement.
AAGACCCAGGTACCGGCCTACTTCCGCGACTACGCCACCCTGCGCTGGAGCGGCAGTGACAACCTGCTGGTGCCTGCGGCCGTGGGCGGCATCCTACTCAAGGAAGTGATGTGGTCCCAGGACTTCCTCGGCGGCATGCACGTGGCCGAGACCGATGAAGAGGTGGAAGCCGCGTCCGCCACCATGGATCAGGACGGCAAGCACAAACTGGGCGTCTCTGCCGCCGACGGCTTCAACGGCATGATGCTGACCGAGCAGTCCATCGACAAGCTGGCCATACTGCAGGGTCAGCTCGGCTTTGACGGCAAGCAGCTGGGCGCCAAAATCACTCCGCAATACGATCCGGCCAAGGGCATAGTCTACTTCCCTCATCAGGTGAAAGTGACCGAGACTGCCAAGAACGAGGTCGGCGCCATCGGCAAGCTGGAGGTGGTTGATGGCTCCGCCCAGCTGCGCGACGCCTGGATGATGCTGTGGCCGCTCTCCGAGTTCTACGCCTTCACCGATCAGCGCAGCGCCAACACCAACCAGAACCCGGCCTTCCACGCCGTGTTCGACGGTGCCCCGTTTGCTGCCGCACCGGCCGCCAACAAGGGCAGCGATGCCGCCAAGCTGGTAGCGGGTGACGATGCCTTCTCCCTGGCGCTGAACCTCTCCGGCATGGTGTTCAAGAACCTCAATGCCCTCCACTTAGAGCCCAAGGCCGGCACCCTGGTGGACAGCTGGCAAGCAGGCAAACAGGGCAAGCACGTCACCACCTTTGACGCCGCCTACAGCCTGGTCGCCCTGCAGATCTTCCAGCGCGCCCAGGATGCGCTGCCAGTCGGTTACGCCGCCGGTGACAATGGCGAGCTGAACCTGAAAACCGCCCAGGGCCAGCAGGCGCTGGTGCTCATTCGCCAGCAGGCCGACTTCATCCTGGCCAATCTCAAGGGCAAAAATGGGCTGGTGCACGATGGGATCACCCTGGGTGGCAAGCTCGATGCCGGCCAGTCCATCGACGCACAATTTGCCGCCATCCGCGGCCTGACCGCCGCCTTCCTGGCCACCTCGGATGCCAAGTACCGCACCGCGGCGCGCGAGCTGTTCATCGCCGCCGACAAGGCCTACTTCAACCAGAAGGCCGGTACCTGGCTCGCAGGCAAACAGGGTGAATACACCCCCTGGACCCAGGCCGCCATCTCCGGCGCCCTGCGCTCCGCCATGCTGAACCTGCGCAACGAAGGCAGCGAGAAGGCCCCGGCGCTGGAGCTGGCCCAGCTGACCCAGCGCTACGTGAGCTGGTTCCGTGGCACCGTCAACGGTGGCATGCAGATGGCCGAGTGGATCGGCGACTCTGGCGAGAACGTCATCGAAGGGGCCGGTGGTGACACCGACGAAGATGGCGTCCCGCAAGTCACCGCCGCCGGTGGCAAGCACGGCACTGCCATGGTGATGGCCGCCAAGGCGCTGATCACCGAGAAATAATCGGCCGCCCGGCTGAACAGAGAAAGGGAGCCATATCGGCTCCCTTTTTAGTTGTGGAGTCTGGCGTTGGCAGTGACATCACTCAAGCTTGGCCAGCATCTCCTTGGTCACCAGCACGATACCCTGCTCGGAGCGATAGAAGCGGCGGCTATCCTCGTCCGCATTCTCCCCCACCACCAGGCCATCTGGCAGCTTGCAGCCCTTGTCCACTACCACCCGCCGCAAGCGGCAGCCGGAGCCTATCTCTACCCCGGGGAAGATCACCGCCTGATCCAGGGTGCAGAAGGAGTGCACCCGCACATGGGTGAACAGCACCGAGTTGAGCACGAAGGAGCCGCTGACAATCGACCCCCCCGCAAACATGGAGTTGATAGTCATGCCGTGCTGGCCGTTGCGGTCCTGCACGAACTTGGCCGGCGGCGTCATGGTCTGGCTGGTCCAGATGGGCCAGTTTTCGTCATAGATGTCGAGCTCGGGCACCACGGAGGCGAGATCCATGTTGGCCTCCCAGAACGAATCCAGGGTACCCACGTCCCGCCAGTAGGGTTTCAGCCCCTCCTTGGCTCCCACGCAGGACATGGTGAACGGGTGAGCAAACGCCTTGCCCTCCCCCACGATGCGCGGGATCACGTCCATGCCGAAGTCATGCTTGGACTCCTGGTTGTGGATGTCCTCCTCCAGCAGCTGATAGAGGTACTCCGCCTCGAAGATGTAGATGCCCATGGAAGCCAGGGAGACGTGCTCGTTACCCGGCATGGCGGGCGGATTGGCCGGCTTCTCCACGAAGGCGCGGATCTTGCGCTGCTCGTCGATGTCCATCACCCCGAAGGCGGAAGCCTCCGCCCGCGGCACCTCGATGCAGGCCACCGTCACCTTGGCGCCAAGGCGCACGTGATCGAGCAGCATGGCGGCATAGTCCATCTTGTAGATGTGATCCCCCGCCAGCACCACTATGTATTTGGGGCCGTAGTCACGGATGATGTCGACGTTCTGGTAGATGGCGTCGGCGGTGCCGCGATACCAGTGCACCTCGTCCACCCGCTGCTGGGCGGGCAGCAGGTCGATGAACTCGTTCATCTGGTAGCGCAGGAAAGACCAGCCCGATTGCAGGTGACGCAGCAGGCTGTGGGACTTGTACTGGGTCACCACCCCGACCCGGCGAATGCCTGAGTTGATGCAGTTGGAGAGCACGAAATCGATGATGCGGAACTTGCCGCCAAAATGGACGGCAGGCTTGGCGCGGTTGTCGGTCAACTGCTTCAGGCGACTGCCCCGTCCCCCCGCGAGCACCAAGGCCATACTCTGGTTCAATAGTTGCCGTGCTTTGGCAGTATTTACGGGTTCTAACAACATAATTACCTCTGCCTTGTTTTGATCCATTCTCGATTCATCTTCGCCTGTTTCCGGCGTCATGAAAGTGGTTTCACTCACATTTAACTGATTTCAATTGGCCCTTTTCCAGGAGTTGAGCGGGATCGCATGCTTTGCGATGCGAGCTTGGTTAGAATTTCAGCATCAACGACATCATCAAGGATGACACCATGTTGAACAAGCTCGGGAGCAACCAGTTGATGGTGATGGCTCTCATCTGTGCTCCCCTGCTGTTGCTGCAGGGGCTCTGGCTCGCCTTCGCGAGCACGCCGCTCACCCTGCTGCTCATCCTCGCCACCAGCCTGCTCGGCTTTGGCCTGCTGATCCGGCTGGTGATGAGGCTGCAACAGGCGGATCGGGAGAGGCAGGAGCAGGTGTGGTGCCGGGCGCTGCAACTGCGCGACCCCACCTGCCTGGAGACCCCGACAGCCCAGGCCGCCCTGCAGCAACTGCTCGCCCACTTCAACGAAGCCGAGCTCGATGCCCACCGCCAGATCAGCGAACTGCACAATCAGGCGACCCAGGACGAGCTGACCCAGCTGCAAAACCGCCACGCCTTTCGCCGCGACATGACCGAGCTGCTGCAGCGGGATCAGGATACCCAGACCGCCACCCTGGTGCTGGTCCGCGCCACCGAGCTTGGCAAGCTCAACGCCCAGCGCGGCTTTCAGTCGGGGGATGCCTACATCAAGGATATTGCCAATCTCATCAACAAGGTGGTGAGCCGCTTTCCCGGCCATCAGGTCTACCGTATCTCGGGAGCAGACTTCGCGGTACTGGTACGGCCGGAGGCCAACATACCGCCTCCCCTGCTCGGGCGGGATCTGAAGATCGCCTTCGATCACTACCAGCAGCAGCACGAGCTGGAGAGCGCCGCCTACTCCGGGCTGACCCGGCTCAGCAGCGGCCAGAAGATAGAGGCCATTCTGGCCCGGGCGGATCTGGCGCTGGCCCGCGCCCAGACCGAGACGGTCAACGGCTGGGCCATCCAGCAGGATGACAACGTGGTGGAGCTGCAGGGGCAGCATCACTGGAAACTGGTGCTGACCGAGCTGCTGGAGCAGGAGCGGATCGACTTTACCTATCAGCCAATCCAGCCCATGCACCGCAGCATGCTGGCCTACAACGAGATCTACACCCGTTTCAGCAGCGCCGACGGTACCGTGCTGCCCACCGACACCCTGTTTGCCATGGCCCAGCGGCTGGACATGGTGATGCGGCTGGAACAGATGCTGGTGATCCACGTCATGCGCCAGTACCGGGCCTTTGGCTCGAATCAGAGTCGCTGGGGCATCAACCTCTCCAGCAATCTGCTGCAAAACAGCGCCTTTCTGATCTGGCTGGACCGACAGCTGCTCAACGACCCCAACACCAGCGCCAACCTGGTGTTCGAGCTGGATGAGGAGCATCTGGAGCGCAACCTGACCGGGGCCAAGCGGGTGTTCGAGCTGCTCAGACGCAACGGCAGCCGCTCCGCCATCTGCAACTTCGGCAAGGGGATCGGCTCGTTCAATCTGTTTCGCGAGCTCAAGCCCGACTACATCAAGCTGGATCCCGCCCTCATCACCGGGCTGGAGCAGGATCTGACCAATCAGCAGTTCGTGCGGATGATCGTCGACGTGTCACACCGGATGGGTTGCCAGGTGATTGCGGAAGGGGTCGAGCAGCTGGGCCAGAAGCAGCTGCTGCAGGGCATGTATGTGGACGGGTTGCAGGGCTATCTCATCGCCAGGCCCCAGCCGCTTCGGCCGGACATCAGCCAGCTCGGGCTCTTTACTGAGGATGCTTCAACTTCAACAGAGTCAGAATGATGTCGTTGAGCTGGCGATAGCGCTCCAGCTCCTTCTGATCGTAGCGGGTCGCCAGGGCGGTGGGATTGTGGCGATTCTTGAGGTAACGGTTGATCTGCAGCCGGTTGAAGCCAGCCACCTGATAGACCTGCCCCAGCAGGGCATTGAGCTCCTCATGTTCAAGACCGGCCTTGGCGAGGTAATTCTCCTGGGCCGGGCTCTCCAGCTGGCAGCTCTGCTTGGCGATGCGGCCGGTCTCCTGCAGATAGCTGAGCCACTGCTCCAGATAGAGCGGCTTGCAGCCCGCCAGCAGATTGAAGAAGCCCACCGCATCGCAGCGGCAGTCGGTCAGCAGCAGTACCGCCAGTCGATCGTCATCACAGTGAAAGGTGACGGGGCCGCTCTGTCCCCAGTCCAGCGCCTGGACCCGGATCTCGGCCCGCTCCCCCGCAGCGCCGGTGACGTCGAATACAAACATGGCTCCTCCCGCTCGGCAAAAGGTTGATGATGGACCATCCCTTTGGCGGGTGCAAAGGCAAATCGCCTTTTCATTCAGTATTCTGCAAGCCGGCCATAAAAAAACCGACATCCTCGCGGATATCGGTTCTCGTCACGCGGGCCAAGGCCCGGTTCAATGCAGCCTGGTTCAGGCGTCCAGTTCCACCAGCGCCTTGGCCAGCTCGATGGGTTCGAGCTCCTGCCCTTCCAGATCGGCGTTCCAGTTCGGGCCGACCAGCACGTCGTCTTCGTCCAGATCGTTGATCCAGATGTCGAGGAACTCTTCCAGCTCGATCACTTCCGGCTCGTAGTCGGCCCACTCGTCCACGCAGTGCAGACGGGCGTCCTCTTCGGCGGACCAGAGCGGCATCACGTCCGCATCTTCGAACTCGGCAGAGCGGCAAACCACCCAGTCTTCACCGTAGCGCAGACCCCACACCTGACCCGACTCGCGGACTTCTTCGATGAACAGTTGGAAATTGGCGTCAAGATTGTCAGTTAACTTACTCATGGGGCTCTCTCTTTAATCGGGTGCTGCGGCCACGGCAGTGCCGAGTGGCAATGCGGTGGCCAAATGGTGTCGCAAAAGCGACATGGACTCAAGCATCTTGGGGGTTATCACACAAAAAACTGCCCGATGGCGGGTTTTACCTGACAAAACGCCTCCCGAAGGAGGCGTTTTCAGCGCAGAGGGCGGGATCAACGCTCCCAGTACACCTCTTCCAGGCTGTCTTCCTTCTCCGGCAGACCGCGCGACAGGCGCGGGCTGCTCTGGGCCAGCACCTCGTAGCTCACCCGGTTGGCGTATTTGCACACCTGGGAGAGGGAGGAGTAGGTGAGGAACTCGGCCACGTGCTTGGCGGAGTTGGGCACGGCACTGCGGTGATAGGCGTTGGCCACCATGTCGTGCAGCACGGCGGAGAGCGCCCCGTCCCCTGCCCCGTTGGTGTTCTTGATCTTCTCCGGCCCGCCCATGTAGGGGGAGATGTGGGAGTAGATGCGCTTGGGCACGCGGCAGCCGCTGCGGGTCATGGGGCGGCTGAACTCGTACATGTTGAACTCGGGGATGACGCCGGGCAGCAGCGGCAGCGTGGTTTCGCGCTTGAAGTCATCTTCGGTGTAGGCGGCCATGTAGAGCCCCACCGGACCTGCGGTGCAGAGCACCATGTCGGCCCAGTCCAGCGCCTTGTCGGCGGCGGCCAGCGGATCGGAGAAACCGGTCAGAGCCTCGCCCTCTTCCTCGTTCATGGCCAGCACGGTGACGTTCTCGCTGATGAAATCGCGCCACCACTGGGGGTCGGACTCGATGACGAAGCGGGTACCCAGGGTCAGCACCACAGGCACGCCGGCCTCGCGGGCATAGCGCACTGCGGCCATGGCCGCGTCCTTCATCGGAGTACCATCTTCACCGCGCACCAGGTAGGCGGTGATGACCAGGGCGGAGGACTCCTTGATGATCTCCTCGGGGATGTGGGCCACATCCAGATGGTCCATCTTGCCGGCGTTGATGCCAAAGCTGCGTTCGCCCCCTTCGGTGATGAAGGTGAAGCAGCGGCCGACCGGGCCGTCTACCGGTTGCAGGTAGTCCAGGTTGACCCGCGACGAGGTGTTGCACAGATAGCGGTAGGCGTAGCTGCCGATGCGGATATCCTGGCTCATGACGCCGAGCAGGATGGAGTGGGAGTCCGCCAGTACCGAGTAGTTGTGCATGGTGTTGCCGATGGTGCCACCGGCAAACTCGCTCACCACCATGTTGTTGCTCTTGAGCTCGTCGTATATCTGCTCCGCCACCTCGTCGGAGATGAGCATGGAGTGGCCGCGGCTCAGGCCGTAACGCTCGAGAAACGCCAGGTCAACGTGCGCTTCGATGTCGACCAGCGTCTGGTCAATCCCGACCACATAGGCCTTGCCCCGCTCCGAGAGCTCCGCACTCTGGGAGATGAGGGGATCACGACGATCCACTGGAAAGTAGTGTTTGGACTTGCGCTGACCGGGAAATTTCATGGCAATGTTCTTGTGCTCTGGGGGAAAGAGGGGCGGGATTTTAACACAATCCGCCGCGCCGAAAAGTCGCCTGATTAAAATATGAAGTCAGTATAGACACGGGCTGCAGAGGAAAACGTTTACCAAAGCCCATCAAAAAAACCACCTCGCGAGGAGGTGGTTTTGGGGTCGGAGAAGACTCAGCCGGCGGCAAGCCCCTGTGCCAGCGCCAGCACCGAGAAGAGCCCCAGCGCCAGCCAGAACAGCAGGGTGCCGACCAGCCTCGGCAGGTTTGGCGCCTTGGGGATCTGGATGCCGATGGCGTGCAGGATGCGCCCCACCAGCAGCGCCAGGCCGCCGGCATGGAGCCAGAATGCCCCGACCCCCGCCAGCTCGCACAGCGCCATCAACAGCAGGGTGAGCGGCACGTACTCGGCAAAGTTGCCATGGGCCCGGATGGCGGCGCGCATCTCGGGCGCCTCCCCTTCCCCTATCATCACCTTGAACTGGGCGCGGCGCTTGACCACCCAGAAGGAGAGCAACAGGAACAGCAGCCCCAAGAGGCCGGCGTAAATCAGGGTGATATGCATCATGATGACACTCCTTCTCCTTGGATAACGAACAAAACACGGCCCGCTCCGGGGTACGGCACGGGCGGCGTGTCAGTCAGGCCAGCTCGCGGCAGATCAGCGACACCATCATGCGGATGTGGGCCTGATCGCTGTTGAGGGCCGGAATGTATTCAAACTGCTCGCCACCGGCGGCCATGAAGATCTCCCGGTTCTGCACCTGGATCTCCTCCAGGGTCTCGAGGCAGTCGGCGGCAAAGGCGGGGCAGATCACATCGAGCCGCTTGATCCCGGTTGCCGGCAGGCCGCCGATGGTCACGTCGGTGTAGGGCTTGAGCCACTCCTCCTTGCCAAAACGAGACTGGAAGCTGGCGGTCCACTGGCTGGCGTCCAGCCCGAGCGCCTCGGCCAGCAGGGCCGCGGTGCGCCGGCACTGCTGACCATAGGGATCCCCCTCCCGCTCGTAGCGCTCGGGAATGCCGTGGAACGACATCAGCAGGTGCTCGCCCTGGCCGTGCTGCTCCCAATGGCGGCGCACGCTCATGGCCAGCGCCTGGATATATTCGGGGTGAGCATGGTAATCACGAATGAGCCGCACCACCGGCAGGTTGCGCTCTTTTTTCATCGCCCGGCTCCAGCCATCGAACACCGAGGCGGTGGTGCTGACCGAATACTGGGGATAGAGCGGCAGCAGGATCACCCGGTTGACCCCCTTGGCCTTGAGCGCCTGCCAGCCCTCCTCCAGCGAGGGGGAGCCGTAGGTCATGGCCAGCGCCACCGGCACCTCGACCCCTTCGCGCCTGAGCTCTTGCTCCAGCGCCGCGCGCTGCTGCTGGCTGATGACCATCAGCGGCGAGCCCTGCTCGGTCCACACCTGCTGATAGAGCTTGGCCACCTTGGGGGAGCGGGTCGGCAGGATGATGAAGTGGAGCAGCGGGCACCAGAGATAGCGCGGCAGGTCGACGACCCGCTGATCGTGCAGAAACTGGCTGAGAAACGCCTTGACGGCGGCCGTGGTGGGCGCGGCTGGGGTACCCAGATTGACCAGCAAGATCCCGGTTTTCGTGGTCACGTTTGCTTCCTGTCTTTCTGTTGTTATGTCTTATATGCAAGAAAGGGCCCTGTCGGGCCCTTGTCTCAATGGCACATTGCCGCTGGCCCCTGGGGGACGATGGCAATGGCGGGCTTAGCCCAGGATGGTCGCCAGCTGCTTGCTGACCAGTTCCACCGGCTGGGTGCCATCAATCTTGACGTAACGGGTGTTGCCCGCTTCCGCTTCCTTGCCGTAGAAGCCGATGAGCGGTGCGGTCTGCTGATGGTACACATCCAGACGCTTGCGCACTGTGGTCTCTTCGTCGTCGGCACGGATCACCAGATCTTCACCGGTCACGTCGTCCTTGCCTTCCACTTTCGGCGGGTTGAACACCACGTGGTAGGTACGGCCGGAGCCGGAGTGAACGCGACGACCGCTCATGCGTTTGACGATCTCTTCGTCCGGCACGTCGAATTCCAGTACGAAATCCACGGCAACACCGGCGTCCTTCATGGCTTGCGCCTGGGGAATGGTGCGCGGGAAACCGTCCAGCAGGAAGCCGTTGGCGCAATCCGGTTGGGCAATACGCTCTTTGACCAGGCCGATGATGATGTCGTCAGAGACGAGCTGACCTGCGTCCATCACGGCTTTGGCCTTGAGGCCCAGCTCGGTGCCCGCCTTGATCGCGGCACGCAGCATGTCGCCGGTGGAGATCTGCGGAATACCGTGTTTTTCCATGATGAACTGAGCCTGAGTACCCTTGCCGGCACCCGGAGCCCCCAACAGAACAATGCGCATACACGCTCCTATTGATTGGTTATTCAATTCTTGAGAAGGCAAAAAACTACACGGTTTCGCTCATTTCCACAAGCTTGCCCCGTGTGAGTGACTTATTTTTCACCATTTTCCCGTCACGGCAATACGACCATTGGCGCAGATCCGTTTACGAAAAATGAGTGAAAATGCAGCAGCGCTGCACGCAACTGGCGCCCGCCCCAAACGGGGCAGGCGCCAGAAAAGAAAGAGCCCACTGCACGCAGTGGGCCCAAACATCATGCCTGGAGTAACAGACGGTTGATACGGGAGACGAAGCTCGCCGGATCATTGAGCCCGCCCTGCTCGGCCAGCTGAGCCTGTTCATGCAGCAGGGTGACCCACTCGCCGAACAGTGCCTCGTCCTGGATGGTGTCGAGTTTCTTCACCAGGGCGTGGTCGGGGTTCAGTTCCAGAATGTACTTCTGCTCCGGCACCGGCTGACCGGCGGCGCGCATCAGCTTGATCATCTGGGTGCTCATGCCGTGGGCATCGGTGACGATGCAGGACGGCGAGTCGGTCAGACGGTGGGTGACGCGCACCTCTTTTACCGCATCCCCGAGGCTCTGCTTGACCCGCTCCACCAGACCGGCGTTGGCTTTTTCAGCCTCTTCCTGCGCCTGCTTGGAGGCTTCGTCTTCCAGATCGCCGAGATCCAACTCGCCACGGGTGACGGAGACCAGCTGCTTGCCCTCGAACTCGGTCAGGTGGCTCATCAGCCACTCGTCGACCCGCTCCCACATCAGCAGCACTTCGACGCCCTTCTTGCGGAAGATCTCGAGGTGCGGGCTGTTCTTGGCGGCAGCATAAGAGTCGGCGGTGATGTAGTAAATCTTCTGCTGGCCTTCCTTCATGCGGCCAACGTAATCCTCAAGGGACACGGTCTGGGCTTCGCCCTCGCCGGCGGTGCTGGCAAAGCGCAGCAGCTTGGCGATCTCTTCGCGGTTGGCGTAATCCTCGGCCGGGCCTTCTTTCAGCACATTGCCGAACTCGCTCCAGAACTTGGCGTACTTCTCGGCGTCATCCTTGGCCAGCTTGGCCAGCATGGTCAAGACGCGCTTGGAGCAGGCCTTGCGCAGGGAGACGGTCACCTTGTTGTCCTGCAGAATTTCACGGCTGACGTTGAGCGGCAGATCGTTGGAGTCCAGCACCCCTTTGACGAAGCGCAGGTAGGTCGGCATGAACTGCTCGGCGTCATCCATGATGAAGACGCGCTGCACGTAGAGCTTGAGGCCGTGCTTCTGCTCCCGGTTGTAGAGGTCAAACGGAGCGCGGGCCGGCACGTAGAGCAGGCTGGTGTACTCCTGCGCCCCTTCCACCCGGTTGTGACCCCACAGGAGCGGATCTTCGAAGTCGTGGGCGACGTGCTTGTAGAACTCCTGATACTCCTCGTCCTTGATGTCCTTCGGGTTGCGGGTCCACAGCGCAGTGGCGCGGTTGACCTGCTCCCACTCGCCCGGGGTGCCGACGATGGTTTCACCGTCTTCTTCCCGATCCGGGGTACCCTCTTTGAACATCTCTACCGGCACGCTGATGTGGTCGGAATATTTGCTGACCACGGAGCGCAGGCGCCAGTCGTCGAGGAACTCGTCCTCTTCGGCGCGCAGGTGCAGGATGACGTCGGTACCGCGACCCTCTTTAGTCACGTCGGCCACGGTGAAGGAGCCTTCCCCTTCCGATTCCCACTGCACGCCCTGGCCCGGTTCGGTACCGGCGGCGCGGGAGACCACGGTCACCTTGTCGGCGACGATGAAGGCGGAGTAGAAGCCCACCCCGAACTGGCCGATCAGCTGGGAGTCGCGGCCCTGATCACCGGAGAGGTTCTTGAAGAACTCGGCGGTACCGGATTTCGCGATGGTGCCCAGGTGCTCGATCACCTGATCCCGGGTCATACCGATCCCGTTATCGGAGATGGTCAGGGTCCGTTTTTCTTTATCAACCACCAGGCGAACGCGCAACTGGCCGTCGTTTTCGAACAAAGAGGCATCGGAAAGCGCCTTGAAGCGCAGCTTGTCCGCCGCATCGGAGGCGTTGGAAATAAGCTCGCGCAGGAATACTTCTTTGTTGGAATAGAGGCTGTGGGCCATCAGGCTCAGCAGTTGTTTGACTTCAGTCTGAAACCCGTGGGTTTCGGCATGAACGCTTTGGGTCATCGACACTATCCTCAGGCGATTCGGGTTGAACATATTCCCGATCCAAGATGGGGCCGGCGATCGCCATTTCAAGGGGACAAATGCAACGAGCGGTGCGAATGGCGATTTTTGCGCCAATCGAGGCTGTGACCCTATCCTGCGCAAATAAAAAACCCGCCGGAGCGGGTTCTGGTATCGCAGGCTGAGTCGCCACGCAGGGCCTGTTGAAGAACAGACGCTGACTCAATTCAGGGGCTGACCCTGACTCAGTTGAGGGACTGACGCTGACTCAGTTGAGGGGCTGACGCCCCATCAGGGAGTGGGAGAGCGTGGTGCCGTCCACCAGCTCCAGCTCGCCACCCACCGGCACCCCGTGGGCAATCCGGCTCACCTTGACGCCAGCGGCGCGGGCCATGTCGGCGATGTACCAGGCGGTGGCGTCCCCTTCGATGGTGGGGTTGGTGGCCAGAATAAGCTCGCTGATCGCCTCGTCTTTCAACCGTCGCTCCAGGATCTCCAGCCCCAGCTCTTCCGGGCCAATGCCGTCCAGCGGCGAGAGGTGCCCCATCAGCACGAAGTAACGGCCGGAGAACTGGCCGGTCTGCTCGATGGCGGCCACGTCCGCCGGGCTCTCCACCACGCACAGCAGGCCGTTCTCTTCGCGCTTGGGATTGGCGCAGATCTCGCAGCGCTCGTTCTCGGTGAAGGTGCGGCAGTGGCTGCAGTGGCCAATCTCGGTCAAGGCGCGAGAGAGCAGCTGGGCCAGCCGCAGGCCGCCGCTGCGCTCACGCTCGAGCAGGGTAAACGCCATGCGCTGGGCCGACTTGGGGCCGACACCCGGCAGCACCTGCAGGGCTTTCATCATCTCATCCAGCAGCGGGCTGAATTTCATGGGCTTGGTATCCTTTGACGCTGTGTCGGCCACGGCGCCCTGACGGGCAAGGAGCGCGACCGAACCTATCTTGTTGGCGCAGGACTATACCCGAGCCAACCCCGAGCGCCAATGGCCTTGTGCCCTCAGCCTTCTGCCGCTGTAAGGGATGACGCCGCGCTCGCCAGCAGGATGCGCTGGCGGCCGCAGTAGATCTCCGCCCGCCCCGGGCGACAAAAGCCCACCAGGGTGAGCCCGGTCTGCTCGGCCCGCTCCACCGCGAGCTCGGTGGCAGCCGAGATGGCGAGCAAGATCTCCACCCCGGCGCTGGCGCACTTTTGCACCATCTCGAAGCTGGCGCGGCTGGTCACCAGGATGGCGCCGTCGTGCCGACCAGTGCGGCACAGATGCCCCACCAGCTTGTCCAGCGCGATATGACGCCCCACGTCCTCGCGAATGGCGAGGATGTTGCCCTCGCCGTCCACGTGCACGGCGGCATGGGTCGCCCCCGTGCTCTGCCCCAGCAGCTGGAGCGGGCGCAGCGCACTCAGCACCTTGTCGATATGCCCCACCGCAAAACGTTGGCTGTCGGGCAGCCTTGGCTGGGCGCGCACCACCTGTTCCAAGCTCTCGCTGCCGCAGATGCCGCACCCGGTGCGCCCGGCCAGGGTGCGCCGCTTCTCTTTCAGGCGATGAACGCAGCGATTGGCCAGGGTGATGTGCAGCTCGATGCCGCGGCAGGCGCTCTGCTGCTCGATGTCGTGGATATCGAGCAGGCTGTCGATGATCCCCTCGGAGAGCGAGAAACCGATGGCAAAATCCTCCAGATCGGCGGCCGAGCACATCATCACGCTGTGGGCGATGCCGTTGTAGACCAGCGCCACCGGGGTTTCGCAGGGCAGCTGCATGGCACTGTCGGTGGTGACGCCGCGCTGATGGTAATGGACCACCTCGCGGTGGGCGCTGAGCGCCTGCGGGGTGTCGGGGTCGAGTTCAAGCAACATCTGAGTGCCCCTTAGTTGAGGGTGCGGGGATCTTTGGCCGAGATCCCGAGCCGTTTCATTTTCGACAGCAAGGTGGTGCGCTTCATGCCGAGGCGCTGGGCCGCGCCCCGCTCGCCGGCAACGATGCCGTTGCACGCCTTCAACGCCCGGATGATGCTGACTCGCTCATCCTCCCCCTGTGCCTCTTCACCCTGCGGCAAGGCGGGCAGCGGCTCGCGAAACAGCTCCCGGGCCGGCTCGTCATAGACCAGGGTCTCTATCTTGTGAAAGCCCTTGAGGGGCAGCAGCTCGTCCGGCGAGAGGTTGAGCACATGGCCGCGGGTCATCACCACCGCCCGCTCGATGATGTTCTCCAGCTCGCGGATGTTGCCGTACCAGGGGAGCGACACCAGCATCTTCATGGCGTCGGCCGGGATGGAGGTGATGGTGCGGCGCATCCGCTTGGCGATCTTCTTGATGAAGAAGTTGACCAAGAGCGGAATATCCTCGCGCCGCTCGCGCAGGGGCGGCAGCTCGATGGGAAAGACATTGAGCCGGTAATAGAGATCGCTTCTAAAGCGCTTGTTCTTGACCATGGAGAGCAGGTCGCAGTTGGTGGCCGCCACCAGCCGCACGTCGATGGCAATGGGGTTGCTGTTACCCACCCGCTCCAGCTCGTGCTCCTGCAAGACCCGCAACAGTTTGGGCTGCAGATCGAGCGGCATGTCCCCCACCTCGTCGAGGAACAGGGTGCCCTTGTGGGCCCGCTCGAAGCGGCCGATGCGCTGGGTCAGCGCCCCGGTGAAGGCCCCCTTCTCGTGGCCGAACAGATCGCTCTCGATAAGGCCGGTGGGAATGGCGGCGCAGTTCACCTTGACCATCTCGTGATCGTGGCGGGCACTCAGGGCGTGAATGGCCTGGGCGATCAGCTCCTTGCCGGTGCCGGTCTCCCCCAGAATGAGCACGGTGCAGTCGCTCTGGGCCACCAGCTTCACCTTCTCCAGCACCTTCTCCATCACGGCGCTCTGGTAGATGATGTTGGCAAAGTCCCCCTGCGGCACGGGTCCGTCGACTCTGAGGGTCTTCTCCCTGGCACCGGTGGTGTTGGAGATCTCCTGCTGCGCCTGCACGTTGTTCATGGCAATCGCCGTGCGCGCCGCCACTTGTTCGAGCAGCGAGATATCGAGGTCGGCGAAGAAATCCGCCTCGGGGTGGGAGAGGATCAACACCCCCAGCAGATTGCCCCGATAGCGCAGCGGCAGGATGCAGGAGCTGTCGGCATCGGGGGGCAGGATCTGGGAGGTGAAGCGGCAGCTCGACTGGCAGCCGTGGCCCTGCTCGCGATAGAGGAAGAAGGGCTCGCTGTGGCCGAGCGCCCCCTGCAGGCAGTTCTTCTCAAAACACGAGTGGTTGATGATGCCGGGCTGTTCGCGCTGCTGCTGATTGACCAGGTAGCTCTTAAAGCTGTCGGAGGTGGCGTTGTACTCGGCCAGGCACAGGCTGCTGATACCAAAGTGGTGGTGCAGGATGGTGAACAGGCTTTTTGGCAACTCGGCGATGCGCACTAACTTAATCACCGCGTTGGTCACGTCCACCAGGATCTTGCAGCTGTCGCGCTCGAGGCGCAGGGAGTTGGCCTGCTCCAGGGTGCGCTCCTTGTCCAGCACGTTCTCCAGCGCAATGGCAACGATGGCCGCCAGCTGGGTCAGCTTGGCCAGGGTCTCCATCGGGAAGGCATTGGCCTCGCGGCTGATGAACTCCACCCCGCCCAGGTGGCTGCGGGCAGTGGTGATGGGCAGCTGGCAGTAGGAGTGCAAGCCGTCATAGACAGGGGTGCTCGCCAGCTGTTCGCAGCGGTGGCGAAAGCGGCTCGCCGGCAGCACGATGGCCTGCTCACGGGAAAAATGGAGATCGGCCTTGCGGCAGATGAGGTGCGCCGGCCCCTGCTCCCCCAGGTAGTAGAAGACCGCCTCCTCCCCCGTCCCCAGGTTGAGGATGAGGTTGACCCGATCCACCTGGCGAAAGCAGGGCTGGATCCGGTTCAGCTTGTGGATGAAGTCATCCAGGGTGACGGCGGAGAGCAGGTTCTTGGAGAGGGAGAGAAAGCCGTCATCCCAGATGGGTGAGATGTCGGTCAACGGAATGGCACTCACATTCAACATTCAGGCCTCGCATTACATCTAGATGGGTACCCTTGCCGGCCAATTGCAGCACGGCAACAACGGTAAACAATGCATCAGCCATCGCAGTCAGATGTTATAATTAATTTTTAAAAACTTAACGCTTAATTATAAAAACTAACATGCAGCGAAATAGCATCGCGCAGATTATCGCAGGATGGCTGGCATAATAAGTTAGCCACATCCCCATTACAACCAAGCCGGCCCTGGCACATATTACAGCTCCGTCAGCGGATATTTTCCGCCGCGCCCAAATATGGCGTCACTATCGCCGTCATTCGCCGCATATCGCCGCCAACTGGCCCCTCCTCTGCCCCTCGCTGTCGCAGGCTCATGAGGAGAGCAGCCGGTAGTTGTGCAGCTTCAATCCGCCGAAGATGAAGGCGGCCGAAAAGAGCTGAAGCCCCAGCAATAACCCACTGATATTGTCAGCTATTTCCACCGACACCACCCGATGGGTGAGATAGACCCCGAGCCCCAGCACACCCGCCAGCAGGCAGTTGACCAGGGTGGTGGAGAGAAAGGCGATGAGCCAGGCCGCCTGCACGCTCAATGCCGCCAGCACGGCGCTCATGGCGATACGCGCGGCGATAAAACAGCCGAAGAAGGCAAACCCCAGCAGAAATATCAATTCGTCGTGCCATAGAAAACACCCAATCCCTAACAACATCACCAGCAAATAAGCGGAGACATAAAAGATCCCGAACGAAAGGTTTAATTCATTTTTCATGATGGACACCTGCCAGCTGAAAAAAGGATGAGCGGATCCGGGCCCTGTAAACAGAGCCTGGATCCACTTTATTAACGACGATTACCCTTTGGCGGCGCTGCGCAATTTCGCCTTGAGCGCGCTGTATTCAGTCTGGACGTACACTTCCGCCCCTGGCTGATCCTCGATACGCTCAATTTTCACTGCGCAGTACTTGTACTCCGGCGTGTAGGAGACGGGGTCAACGTGCTCGATGGTGAGCTCGTTGCAGGCCCCGATCCACCACTGGTAGGTCATGTAGACCACCCCGGCGTTGACCCGGTCGTTGTAGTTGGCCCGGGTGATCACCTTGCCACGGCGCGACGAGATCCAGACCAGCGCCTGATCCTTCACTCCCAGCTTCCTGGCATCGCTCGGGTGGATCTGCACATAGCCGGGCTCATCGGCCAGGGTCTGCAGCGCCGAGCAGTTGCCGGTCATGGAGCGGCAGGAGTAGTGCCCCACCTCGCGCACGGTGGAGAGCACCAGCGGGTACTCGGCACAGGGCTGCTCCAGCGGCGGCCGCCACTCGGAGGCAATCAGCTGGCCCTTGCCGCTCGGGGTGGTGAACACATTCCCCTCGAACAGGGTGCTGGTGCCCGGGTGATCCTCGGTCGGACAGGGCCACTGCACGCTCTTGAGATAGGCCATCTTGTCGTAGCTGACCCCGGCGTAGAGCGGGCAGAGTCCGCGCAGCTCGTCCCAGATCTGCTCGGTGTCGCGATACTCCATGGGATACCCCATGGCGGTCGCCATCAGCGAGAAGATGGCCCAGTCCGGCTTCACGTTGTCCGGCGGCGTCACCGCCTTGTAGAAGCGCTGGAAGCCGCGATCCGCCGAGCTGTAGACCCCCTCATGCTCGCCCCAACTGGTGGCGGGCAAAATGACGTCGGCCATCTCGGCAGTCTGGGTCATGAAGATATCCTGCACGATCACCAGCTCCATCCCCGCCAGCGTGCGGCGGAACTGACCGAGGTCTGCCTCGGTCTGGGCCGGATCTTCCCCGAAGATGTAGAAGGCCTTGCACTTGCCCTCCTCCACCTTGTGGCCAAGCTCGGTCAGCCGGTAACCCGGTTTCTGGGAAAGTGACTCCACGCCCCATGCCTTGGCGAACTTGGCGCTGATGGCAGGATCGCTCACCGACTGATAACCCGGGAACTGGTGCGGCAACATCCCCATATCGCAGGTGCCCTGCACGTTGTTCTGCCCGCGTACCGGCCCACAGCCGGTGCCGCGACGACCGAAGTTGCCGGTCAGCAGCGCAATCCCCGCCAGCCCCTTGACCACGTCCACCGCCTGACCGTACTGGGTCACCCCCATGCCCCACAGGATCATGGAAGCAGGCGATGCAGCATAGGTGCGAATGGCGGCGCGGATATCGGCGGCCTTGAGTCCGGTGATCCCCTCCACGTATTCCGGGGTGTACTTGGCCACCGTGGCCTTGAAGGTGTCGAACCCTTCGGTGTAGTTGGCGACGAACGCCTTGTTGTAGAGCCCTTCATTGATCAAGACGTTGGCGAAGGCGTTGACCAGCGCCATATTGGAACCGTTTTTGAGCGGCAGCCACTGATCGGCGATGCGGGCGGTCTCCACCATGCGGGGATCGCACACAATCACCTTGGCCCCGTTGGCCTTCGCCTTGAGGATATGGCGGGCGACGATGGGGTGAGAGTCAGCAGCGTTGTAACCAAACACCAGCAGGCACTTGGTCTCTTGAATTTCGGGAATGGCGTTGCTCATGGCGCCGTTGCCTACTGTTGTCTCCAGACCGGAGACTGAGGGTGCGTGTCACACCCTCGCGCAGTGATCGACGTTGTTCGTCCCCAGCACAGCGCGGGCAAATTTCTGCATCACATAGTTGGCTTCATTGCCGGGGCCACGGGCAGAGCCGGTGGTCATGATGGCGTCCGGGCCATATTTCGCCTTGATGGCAGCCAGGCGACTGCTGGCGAACTCGATCGCTTCGTCCCAGGAGACGGCTTCGAGCTTGCCACCGCGCTCGCGGCGGATCATCGGGCTCTTGAGACGGGGGGTCAGCAGGTTGGTGTCGTTCAGGAAATCCCAACCGTAATAGCCCTTGAGGCAGAGCTGCCCCTCGTTGGTCCGGCCGTTGGCGCCTTCGGCCCCCACCACCTTGTCGTTTTCAACCAGCAGGTTGATTTTGCAACCGGTGCCGCAATAGGGGCACACGGTAATGACTTTTTTCATGACTCACACTCTTGTTTGTTAACGAAAAACGGCTCGGCAAGCCCGCTCACACCCGCGCCGGCATCGCCAGCAGGGCCTCGGCACTGGCCAGCTGCTTCTGCCGGTTCAGGGTTTCAAGATGCGCCGGCGTGACCAGCCGCAGCGCCTGGGTCGGACACACCTCGACACAGGCAGGGCCCGCCTCGCGGTGCTGGCAGAGATCGCACTTGAGCGCCTGCGCCTTGGTCTGCGGCCGCTTGAAGAGCGAATCGGCCGTGGGGGCCACCTCTTTCACCACCACCGCCATGGCGCCGTAAGGACAGGCCACCACGCAAGACTTGCAGCCGATGCAGCGCGCCTGCAGCACCTTGACGCAGCTATCCTCGGTGACGATGGCGTTGTTGGGGCAGGCCATGGCGCACGGCTTGTCTTCACACTGGCGGCAGAGCACCGGCGTGGTCACCTTGCTGCCCACGATCACCTTCAGGCGCGGCTGAAAATGGCTGTCCTTGGAGACCAGATGTCCATCCTCGATGGCAAGATGCAGGCCGCCCTCCCGCTCAAGGGTCCCGCTGCAGGACCCTGACTGGTGTGAAACGGCGCAGGCCACCTCACAGGTACGACACCCAATACAGAGACTGGGATCTGCAATCACGAAGCTGTTCATAGAGAGGGATCCTAAATGGTTCGTTACACCCGACCGCCCTCACCCACCAGGCAGGCGACAACGCGGTCTTCCCCCACAAAGCATTTATCAGACCAACACGGGAAGATGGCCCGCCATAAAATCGCAAATGCATGAAAATAAAGAGGTAATCTGGATAGTGAAGGCGGTATTTGCCGTAACTGACGAGGGTGACGAAGGGGCCAGCCTTCTGATCGACATGACAAAAGTGACGAGGTCGACACTGGCTGGTACCCCCTGATCGGGGGAATCATCGGCACCATCAGAAAAATTCCTAGGGCAGCTTATTATTTAGTTCTCATATCGGGCTAGCCCACCAGCATCAAGTCAGGCAAAACAAAACAATAATGGACCGCATATTGGCTAATTTTTTGAGCCAGAGCTGGTTTTCATCTCATGCCTCTTCAGTTTTTCACCTGCCTAGTTACTATGGCTCATATGGCAACCAAAAACTGGTCATAACCTTGCCGATAAAAATCATGATTAACTTTCAGAGTAAGCATGTACGTATAAGCGTGCGAATGTATAAATTAAGCCTAGAGAATAAAAATGAACGAAATGCAATTTAAAATTGATGGTGAAAAATTAAAGGACGGTGTTCCATTACATATCGCTATTGCAGCATTAGATCAGTTTCAAAAAATTGTCGACAAGTCATATCTAGGTGTAAGTGGGAATAAACGCCTCACCCAAAAGGAGCGAGATAAATTCTTCATCCGCACAACAGAAATTAAGCATGGCTCACTTCTCACCTACTTTGATATTGCGCTACAAGGTGTCCAATTGGGATTGCCTTTTGTTTCTGTATATGGACCTCAAAATGTATGGGATGCTACAAAGGATACCTTTAATTTTCTTAGAACTGTTTGCACTGCAGTACAAAATGGGAAACAACCAGTCTACGAATTCAGCAACAATGGGGATGCTCAAGTACATATAGGGGATGAGGTTCATCACTATCATGGCACTGTAATTCAAATTGGAAAGATGGCTCTTCCAAACTACCAAGAACTTGCAACATTGCTGGGAAAAAATAAGTTAAATGAGATCTCTGCTGGTCCGGTTAAAAATGAAGTGAAAGATATTTTCCTTGGAGTAGATGATAGTGGTGCCTTTGATGTGCCAACCAAAATACAAAAAGATACTATTGAGTTACATTGTGAGGTTTTTGACTTTAATAAATATAAAAATGCAGGGAAGCTAAATGTCAGTGTAGCGGGTCAAGAGATTCCTGTTGGTGAATATAGCTTCTCGATATTGGGAAACCAAGATAACGTTGATTATATTTACTCAATGCTAAAACCTGTTGTGATACTAAATTGTTTAGTTGAGCTAGCCATAAGCCCATTTGGTGGTGAAGAAATTCATCTATTACACATCATTGGGATCGGAGCACAATCATAATTAAATAGCACGGTAGGATGCAATATGCGAAGAAAGTTGCACCGCTTGCATTTTTATTAGTGGTGCAATTCACTTCGTTCATTGCACCCTACTTCCTGTCTCTTGATAAATAAAGACTCCATTGCAGCCTTACCCCTTCTCTTTTTCTGCCAGAGCCATTCTTTATTGGTCAGTATTTTATCGTTTATTTCTTGGCCAGCTTGATGCAAAACGCTGGTAAAAATGGATAGCCAGCTAAAACAATCACTTGCCAGGGTCTGGACGGGGTATTTCAATCGCTGGCCAATTAATGATTTCGTTAGCCACCCCTTTTTGATTATTTATACCTGAGCATAAACCTACGACGGGTGTGTCATTATACCCTTAACGGCAGATGAACAGACTGTGTCCCATGATGAGCCTCTTTATATCCAGTTAGCTCCCTTTCCCATCGCAATCCATTAATGCGTTCCTGCGGCACCTGCCGCACGCCCGATAGACGGGGGCGGCCCGTGCTGGCCAATCGTCACCATCAAACTGACAGACAACTTCATGAACGGTAATCACAAACAAGCCCTGTCCGGCGTTACGCTGGCGGCGATCGGCGTGGTCTATGGCGACATCGGCACCAGCCCGCTCTATACCCTGCGCGAGTGCCTCTCCGGCCAGTTCGGTTTCGGGGTGGAGCCCGCCTCCATCCTGGGCTTTCTTTCACTGATCTTCTGGCTGCTGATCCTGGTGGTCTCGGTCAAGTACCTCTCCTTCGTGATGCGGGCCGACAACGCCGGCGAAGGGGGCATCCTCACCCTGATGTCGCTGGCTACCCGCAACACCCCGGCCAAGTGGACCCCTTTGCTGATCATCCTGGGGCTGATTGGCGGCAGCTTCTTCTATGGCGAGGTGGTGATCACCCCGGCCATGTCGGTGATGTCAGCCATAGAGGGCTTGAACATCGCCGCCCCCTCCCTCGACCCTTATATAGTGCCGCTCTCGGTGCTGGTGCTGACCCTGCTGTTCGCCATCCAGAAACACGGCACCGCCACCGTGGGCAAGCTGTTCGCCCCCATCATGCTCACCTGGTTCATCACCCTGGCGGTGCTGGGCCTGAACAGCATCTTCCAGCACCCCGAGGTGCTGGGGGCGCTCAACCCCGTCTGGGCGCTGCGCTTCTTTGCCAAGTACCAGACCGCCTCCTTCTTTGCTCTCGGCGCCGTGGTGCTGGCCATCACCGGGGTGGAGGCGCTCTACGCCGACATGGGCCATTTTGGCAAGAGCCCGATCCGGCGCGCCTGGTTTATGGTGGTGTTGCCCTCTTTGGTGCTCAACTACTTCGGCCAGGGGGCGCTGCTGCTGGCCCATCCCGAGGCCATCACCAACCCCTTCTTCCTGCTTGCACCGAAATGGGCGCTGCTGCCGCAGCTGCTGCTGGCGACCCTGGCGACGGTGATCGCCTCGCAGGCCGTGATCTCCGGGGTCTTCTCGCTGACCCGGCAGGCGGTGCGCCTCGGTTATCTCTCACCCATCCGCATCGTGCACACCTCCGAGCAGGAGTCCGGCCAGATCTATATTCCGGTCATCAACTGGATGCTCTATATCTCGGTGGTGATCGTCATCATGAGCTTCGAGCACTCCAGCAATCTGGCGGCGGCCTACGGCATCGCCGTCACCGGCACCATGGTGCTGACCTCCATCCTCTCCTGCTCGGTGGCCCGCCACAGCTGGCACTGGAACAAGTACCTGGTGGCCGCGCTGTTTATCGCGCTGCTGGCCATCGACGTGCCGCTGTTTGCCGCTAACCTCGCCAAGATCTTCTCCGGCGGCTGGCTGCCGCTCACCCTGGGGGCGGTGATGTTCACCGTGATGACCAGCTGGAAGAGCGAGCGCTTTCAGCTTATTCGCCGCCTCAACGAGCACGGCAACTCGCTGGAGCCAATGATCGCCTCGCTGGAAAAATCCCCGCCAACCCGGGTGGCTGGCACGGCTGTCTATATGTCGCGGGTGGTCAACGTGATCCCCCACGCGCTCCTGCACAACCTCAAGCACAACAAGGTGCTGCACGAGCGGATCATCCTGCTCACCCTGCGGGTGGAAGAGGTGCCCTACGTCCACAACGTGCGCCGGGTCTGCATCGAGCAGCTATCCCCCACCTTCTGGCGGGTGGTGGCAAGCTACGGCTGGCGCGAGACCCCCAACGTGGAGGAGATCTTCCACCGCTGCAACGCCGAAGGGCTGAGCTGCCGGATGATGGAGACCTCCTTCTTCATGGCCCACGAGTCGCTGATCATGAAGGAGCGCCCCTGGTACCTCTATCTGCGCGGCAAGCTCTTTATGCTGCTGCAGCGCAACGCCCTGCGCGCGCCGGATCAGTTCGAGATCCCGCCCAACCGGGTCATCGAGCTGGGATCCCAGGTGGATATCTGATGGCGTGAGTTGCGCTAAAGAGAGAGGGAGGCATTGGCCTCCCTCTTTTTTGCCATTAAGCCCCCTTATCCCCAGCCCTTCTCCCGCGAGGGGAGAAGGGGGCACACCACCGATGCCCATATGCTGCAAACGGTGCAATTCACTGCGTTCTTTGCACCCTACTCCCGGCATGCTGCCGATATGTTTCCGTTCTCGTGCGTCCGATTACGCTTCGCTAATCGAACCTACGGTTTCAAGACAGACGGTCTCTATCCGAACAGACTCGCCGCCGTAGGGTGCAACAAGCGCAGCGCCGTGCACCACGACCATATGGCTGACTTTCCCTCATCCCCAACCCTTCTCCCGCGAGGGGAGAAGGGTGCACACCACCGATGCCCTAGCGCAGACGAGTAACCCTTTCGCCCCTTGTCACGACCCCGCATTCAGCCATGCCGATACCGTTTTGCGGGGGTGACGAACCCTCTTGGTGGCTTCGTCACAAGTGACGAACGTCACGCTTCGACAGTGGGACAAGGCCTCGACATCCGTCGGCGCGGTTTTTAACGTCATTTAAAAACAAACACTTACACTCATACAGCCAAGCAAAACCAAGCTGGCCCGTATCTTGCCAACCAGCCCCTACTCTCTCCGTTCGCGACACGACAAGGTAGGCTATGAACCGCTTCGTTATCGCTGACCCCAAGCTTTGTATCGGCTGTGGCACCTGTATGGCGGCCTGCAGCGAGGTACACAAGGCGCAAGGTTTGCAACAAGCCCCCCGTTTAACCGTTATGCGACACGAGCAGGCGACCATGCCGGTTCAGTGCCGTCACTGTGACGATGCGCCCTGCAGCAAGGTGTGCCCGGTCGAGGCAATTCGCCAGACCGGCGATTGCGTGCAACTCAACGAGTCGCTCTGCATCGGCTGCAACCTCTGCGCCGTGGCCTGCCCGTTTGGCGCCATCCAGAGCGGCGGCAGCCGTCCGGTGGCCATGGCCACCAGTTACGACACCTATATTCCCAGCTCCATCCGCTCCAGCAACCCCTCCACCTCCGCCGGCCTCGGCTGCTTTGGCGAGGATCTGCTGAGCTGGGAGCCGGGGGTGCGCAGCATCGCGGTCAAGTGTGACCTGTGCGAATTTCGCGCCGAAGGGCCCGCCTGTGTCGGTGCCTGCCCCTCCCAGGCACTGAAGCTGGTCAATGACGGCGACACCGAACGCGCCGCCCGCATCCGTCGCCAGCAAGCGGCCGACACCCACCCGCAGGGGGCCTCTGCCTTCTCGGCGCCCGCCACGGCGCTCCCTGCATCCGATCTATCCACCACAGAGGGAGCGTGCTGATGTTGTCCCCCCTTGTTATGGCCACGCTCCTGCTCTTTTTGCTGGGCGCTGCCGCCGGTTTGCTGCTGCAAAAGCTGCCCGCACTGGCCAATAGCCTCAACAGTGGCTTTGCCCTGCTGGGCTCGCTCGCAGGCTTGGTCGCCGCCATCCAGATCTTTGCCCAAGGCGCCCCCGTCGATGGCCAGCTCTGGCTGCTGGGCTCGGTGCATCTCGGCTCTTTTTATCTAGACACGCTCTCCGCGCTGATGCTGCTGGTCATCAGCACCGTCGGCGTCGCAGTCGCCCTCTACTCCTTTGCCTATATCCGCGAATATCAGGGCAAGGGGGATGTGGCCATCGGCGCGCTGATGAACCTCTTCCTCTTTGCCATGGTGGGCATGGTGCTGGCCGACAATGCGCTCGGTTTCTTGCTCTGCTACGAGCTGGTAACCCTCACCACCTACTGGCTGGTCAAGACCAACCCGGAAGCCGCCAAACAGAGCCGTCTCTATCTGGTGATGAACCATATCGGCATGGCGCTGGTACTGGTCGCCTTCTGGCTGCTCTGCCGCGAAAGCGGTTCGCTGGAGTTCGCCGCGCTGCGCGAGCACCATCTGGCGGGCGCCCTGGCCTCCCTGGTGTTTCTGCTCAGCTTCTGCGGCTTTGGCCTGCGCGCCGGTTTCGTGCCGCTGCACGGCTGGCTGCCGGTGGCCGAGCCCGTCGCCCCCTCCCATATCTCGGCGCTGATGTCCGGCGTCATGGTGAAGCTGGGCCTCTTTGGCATCTTGCGGGTCAGCATCGATTTTCTCGGCGCCAGCCAGCTCTGGTGGGGCTATGTGGTGCTGATCTTCGGTGCCTGCTCGGCGGTGCTCGGGGTGCTGTTTGCACTGGCTGAACACGATCTCAAGCGGCTGCTCGCCTACCACACGGTGGAGAACATCGGCATCATCCTGATGGGGATGGGGATCGGCATGATCGGCATCGCCAATCAGCAGCCGGCACTGGTGGTGCTGGGGCTGCTCGGCGCCCTCTATCACCTGCTCAACCACGCCATCTTCAAGAGCCTGCTCTTTATGGGCACCGGATCTGTGATGTTCCGCCTGCACACCCGCGATATGGACAAGATGGGGGGCCTGGCCAAGCTGATGCCCTGGACCGCGCTGGCGTTCCTGATCGGTGCCATGGCCATCTCGGCGCTGCCGCCGCTCAACGGCTTTGTCAGCGAGTGGTTTATCTACCAGTCGCTGCTCTCCATGACCAAACTCGGCACCTCTGTCGTCGCGCCGCTCGCGGTAGTGATGCTGGCGGTGACCGGCGCCATGGCGGTGATGTGTTTCGTCAAGGTGTACGGCATCTGCTTCTGCGGCGCACCGCGCAGCGAACACGCGAGCCACGCCCGCGAAGTGCCGGGCGCCATGGTGGCTGGTACCCTGCTGCTGGCCGCCGTCTGTCTGGTGCTGGGTCTGGGCGCCCCCTGGATTGCCCCCCATATCGCCAGCTATGGCCAAGCCTTGGTAAGCGGCCAAATGAACGTGGCCACTGGCGCCACCCTGCTGCCACTCGACAGCAGCCAGGCGATCCTCTCCCCGCCCGTTATCGCCATCACCTTGCTGGGTCTGTTCCTCATCCCGCTGCTGGTACTGGCCATCTTCAAGGGGCCCAAACTCGGTCGTCGTCACGCCGGCACCCCGTGGGCTTGTGGTTACGCCTATGAGGAGCGCATGAGCCTCACCTCTGGCGGTGTCACCCACACCTTGCGCCAACTCTGCGCGCCACTCTATCGCAAGCAGCCGCAGCTCGATCTGGCCAGCGCCCTGCACGGGGTGAGCGATACCAGCGGCAACACCGGCAGGCTGCTGCTCTCTTTAATAAATGGCGTTGTGCTGGCGCTCTTTATCCTGATGGCTGTAGGAGTCTGATATGCCTGTTCTTGAAATGCCGAGCTGGGGCATGGTTGCCCTCGCCCTGACCCAGGCCATCGCCATGCTGGCGCTGGCGCCGCTCGCCACCGGTTTCAACCGGGTGCTGCGGGCCAAGATGCACTCCCGTCAGGGGCCGGGCCTGCTGCAGGATTACCGGGATATCGCCAAGCTCCTGCGCCGCCAGGAGGTGACCCCCGAGCCTGCCGGCATCCTCTTCAACCTGATACCTGCGCTGCTCATCGCCGCCCTCTTGCTGGTGGGGATGGCGCTGCCAACCCTGACTCACGAGTCCCCCTTCCCCATCGCCGGGGATCTCATCACCGACATCTATCTGTTCGCCATCTTCCGCTTCTTCTTCTCGCTGGCGGGGCTCGACAGCGGCAGCATGTTTGCAGGGATCGGTGCCCGCCGCGAACTGACCCTCGGCATTCTGGTGGAGCCCATTCTGGTGCTCGCCTGCTTCATCATGGCGATGATGGTGGGCAGCTCTGATCTGGGCAATATCAGCAGTTATGTGGCGACCCAGCCACTGGCCGCGCCCATCGCCACCCTGCTGGCGGGCGCCGCCTGCGCCTTCGCGGTGTTTGTCGAGATGGGCAAGCTGCCCTTTGACTGCGCCGAAGCCGAACAGGAGTTGCAGGAGGGGCCGCTTACCGAGTATTCCGGTGCGGGGCTGGCCTTGCTCAAGCTCTCCATCGGCCTCAAGCAACTGGTGGTGGTGCAGCTCTTTCTGGTGATTTTCCTCCCCTTCGGCAAGGCGGCCAACTGGAGTCTGCCTGCGCTCATCGGCGCGGCGCTGATCCTCGCCTGCAAGCTGCTGGTGGCCTTTTTGCTGGCCGGCATCATCGAAAACGCCATGGCCCGCACCCAGTTCGTGCGCACCCACAAGCTCACCCGCTACGGGTTGGGGCTGGCCCTGCTGGCGCTGCTCGCCTATCTGGTCGGGATCTGAACCATGCCCGCCAGCACAGCAACTTTTTCCAATTTCATCATTTGTGAATGCTCATTCCCGAACATTAAAGTGAGAACTGCATGACCATCGCCATTTCGAATCGCATCGGCTGCGACTACATCCAGCAGGTGCGAGCCCAACTGCCCCACGCCATCGTCGACGAGGAGTGGCAAACCGCCGATCAGGCCACCATCACCGTCAAGCCCACCAGTCTGGTCGAAACGGCCAGCCTGATCTTCCATCAGCTGGGGGGCTGGCTTCCGCTCTCCTTTGCCAATGACGAGCGCAGCCTCAACGGCCACTTCGCCGTCTACCACGTCTTCTCCATGGAGGGCGACACCAAGTGCTGGATCACCGTCAAGGTGCTGGTGGATGCCGATACCCAGGAGTACCCCTCCATCACCCCGACCATTCCGGCAGCGGTGTGGGGCGAGCGGGAGATCCGCGACATGTACGGCCTGCGCGCCATTGGACTGCCAGACGAACGCCGTCTGGTGTTGCCGGACGACTGGCCGGAGGATATCCATCCGCTGCGCAAGGACGCCATGGATTATCGCCAGCGCCCGATGCCCACCACCGACACCGAGACCTACCCCTTCGTCAATGAGCTCGGCAGTGATGCCAACCGCATCGTGCCGGTCGGCCCGCTGCACATCACCTCCGATGAACCGGGCCACTTTCGTCTGTTCGTCGATGGGGAAGACATCATCGATGCCGACTACCGCCTCTTCTATGTCCATCGCGGCATGGAGAAGCTGGCGGAAACCCGCATGGGCTACAACGAAGTGGCGTTTCTGACCGACCGGGTCTGCGGCATCTGCGGCTTTACCCACAGCGTCGCCTACACCACCTCGGTGGAGAACGCTATGGGCATTCCGGTACCCGAGCGGGCCAAGATGATCCGCGCCGTGCTGCTGGAAGTGGAGCGCCTGCACAGCCATATCCTCAACATCGGCCTGTCGAGCCACTTCACCGGTTTCGACACCGGCTTTATGCAGTTCTTCCGGGTGCGGGAGAAATCCATGACCCTGGCCGAGCTGCTCACCGGTGCCCGCAAGACCTATGGCCTCAACCTGATTGGCGGGGTACGCCGCGACATCTTCAAGGAAGATCGCATCAAGGGCGCCCAGCTGGTGCGGGAGCTCCGTGATGAGCTAAAACCCCTGGTGACCATGCTGCTGGATACCGCCAACATCTCCTCCCGCCTCATCGGTATCGGCAAGCTCGACCCGCAGATTGCCCGCGATTTCAGCTGCGTCGGCCCCATGGTGCGGGCGAGCGGCTTCAAGCGCGACGTGCGCCGGATTCACGATTTTGCCGGCTACCGCGAGCTGCCGATGGAGATCCAGACCAAGGCGGGTTGCGACGTGCAATCCCGGGTACTGGTACGCATCCACGAGCTCTACGACTCCCTCGACATGATTGAGTTTGGCCTGGAGCACCTGCCGGAAGGGCCGCTTTTGACCGAAGGCTTCACCTATCAGCCGGGCAAGTTCGCGCTGGGCTTTACCGAGGCGCCCCGCGGCGAGAACGTCCACTGGAGCATGACCGGCGACAACCAGAAGCTGTTTCGCTGGCGCTGCCGCGCCGCCACCTACGCCAACTGGCCCGCCCTTCGCTACATGCTGCGCGGCAATACCGTGGCGGATGCACCGCTCATCATCGGCAGTCTGGATCCCTGCTACTCCTGTACCGACCGGGTCACTCTGGTCGACCCGAAGAAGGGCAAATCCACCGTGGTCTCCTACAAGGAGATCGAGCGCTACGGCATCGATCGCAAAAACTCTCCGCTGAAATAAGGGGTCATCATGATCAAGCTGTTCAAGACCATCCTCAAGGCTGGCACCCCGACCGCCAAGTACCCCTTTGCCCCCTATGAGGTGAACCGGGATTTTCGCGGCAAACCGAAATATCAGGCGGATCAGTGCATCGCCTGCGCCGCCTGCACCAAGGCCTGCCCGGCCAACGCGCTGGTGATGGAAGTGGACATGGAGACCGGCGAGCGCCGCTGGGAGATCTCCATGGCGCGCTGCATCTTCTGCGGCCGCTGCGAGGAGGTCTGCCCGACCCGCGCCATCGCCCTCTCCCCCGAGTTCGAGCTGGCGGTGACCAACAAGGCGGATCTCTATGAGGAGGCCCGCTTCGCGCTGGCCCCCTGCACCCTGTGCGGCACCTACTTTGCCCCGAGCAAACTGGTGGCGCTGGTAGAGGACACCCTCAAGCAGGCGGGCACGCCGCTCGCTCGCGATGCCAAGCCGCTGGCGCCGCCAGAGCGGCTGCACCACTGCCCCGATTGCAAACGAAAACAGAGCATGCTGAGCCAGCCTGACTCTGCCCTGATCACACCGATAGCCACACCGATGGCCGCACAAAAGGAGTGGATGTGATGAGCAAGATCAAAGGCATAGAGCCGGTTGTCGGCCATGCCCATACCCGCGCCGTGCCGCTGGCACAGGATCCCGAGATCACCAAACTCAAGAAGACCCTGCTCAAAGACATTCGCCGCTCGGCCTATGTCTACCGGGTCGATTGTGGCGGCTGCAACGCCTGCGAGATCGAGATCTTCGCCACCATCACCCCGCTGTTCGATGCAGAGCGTTTCGGCATCAAGGTGGTCGCCTCCCCGCGCCACGCCGACATCCTGCTCTTTACCGGCGCGGTGACCCGGGCGATGCGGGTACCGGCCCTGCGCGCCTACGAGGCGGCGCCCGATCCCAAGATCTGCATCGCCTACGGCGCCTGCGGCTGTGACGGCGGCATCTTCCACGACCTCTATTGCGTCTGGGGCGGCACCGACAAAATCGTGCCGGTAGATGTCTATATCCCGGGCTGCCCCCCCACACCGGCGGCCACCATCTACGGCTTTGCGGTGGCGCTCGGTCTGCTAGAACAGAAACTCAAAGCCACCAGCCACGAGGTGCAACCGGGTGAGCGGGTCGAGCTGCGCCACACCGGCATCCCCAACGAAATCCGGGTGATGATCGAGCGCGAAGCGCGCCGCATGGCCGGTTACCGGCAGGGGCGGATCATCGCCGACGAGTTTATGGCCCTGCTCGAAGGGGCGACCCAGCAGGATGTGGATCTGCGCATCCAGAGCTACCTCGATCAGCACGACGATCCCCGCCTGGCGGAGATCGTCAACAACCTCGCAAACGCCTGCCTCAACCGGGCGGCCGGCAAGGGAGAGGCGGTGCATGGCTGACGAGGTTTTCTTCTATCGCCTCTCGCGCAAGTTCGTCGACGAGCAGTTCGACGTCCCCGAGGAAGCCAAAGAGGTGATGTACTACAGCCTCGCCATCGGCCATCACCTCGGCATCGTCGATTGCCTGCGAGCAGACCTGGTCTGCTCGCTGACCGGTTATCGCGACTGGGTGGCCAAGCTGCCAGAGGGGAGCGAAGCGCGCCGCAAGATGGAGGGGTTTCTCACCTTTGGCGAGATCACCATCTATCGCGAGCACTGCCATATGCTGGCCTGCGCCTTCGACCGACTGCGCAAAGCCGACAATGTGCTCGATGAGCAGGAGCTGGGCTGGACCAACATCTTTATGGATCAGCTCACCACCCTCTATAACGACCCCCATATGTACCTGATGGTAAGGAGCCGCTGATGGGCTGCAATCTCGTGTTGACCGTGGGCAATGCCATGATGGGGGACGACGGTGCCGGCCCCTATCTCGCCGACAAGCTGCAAGCCGCCCCCCTGCCCGGCTGGGTTCATATCGATGGTGGCATCGCGCCGGAAAATGTGGTCTACAAGGTGCGGGAGCTGCAACCGGCGCGGGTGGTGCTGGTGGATGCAGCCGAGATCGGCGAGAAGGCGGGCACCCTGCAGGTGATCCCCCCCGAGACCATCGCCGAGATGTTTATCTTCTCGACCCACAATATGCCGCTCAATTTCCTGATCGACGAGCTCAAGACCTTTGTGTCCGAGGTGATATTTGTCGGGGTGCAACCGGCCATCGTGGCGTTCTCCTTCCCGATGACCGAGATGGTGAGCGGGGCGATGGATTATCTTTATCAGCACCTTGATGCCGCCAAGGATACCAGCTTGTTAATAGAGCGACTGGACCAGTGGAATATCACCAACGCGGAGTCAGATTATTTGCCAGCTTGTTAACAGCAGCGTTTAATTATCCAGATAAAGGCATATGAAAACGCCCGATGTTAAATTAAAAACATCGGGCTAGTTGCCATGAAATTGATATAAATCAACGCGTGAACATTTTTCATAAAATCGGACAACTTGCTATTTTTAAACATAAAAAAGCGTTGCCAGTCACGAAAAATTGCCACAAAATGGTGGCCATTGCGGAAGCTGATGGGGTCTGGTGGCCTCCTCGGTCTTCAAAACCGATGAGAGCCGAGAAGGCTTTGGCAGGTTCGATTCCTGCCTCTTCCGCCAAATTTCATATATTGGAGAGAAACCGTCAATTATGTTTCAGGCTGGTTGACGACTGTTTCACACATTGTTCTAACAAGGCGCCTGTCGCATTGCCAATATAATCTGAATGCGCTCCGACACCCTTATTTTTCTGCTCGAACATTAATTTATCCATTCGCCTTTTTTATTAATTCATGAATGGCGAAAAGCAGCAAATAAGCAGCGTCGTAGCGGCCTTCCTCCGGCAAGGCGGCGTGCATGTCACTCCCACGCACAGCCCGGGTCATCCCATGCCAACTCCGTCTGACGTATCCTCCCTCGCCCCCAGCGCCTCTTATGCCGCGACGCCAGCAAACCAGCGCCGCTTGCCACAAGTGGAACAGCTGCTGCAGCAACCTTTTCTCGCTGGGTTTATCGAGGCGCTGAGCCGCCCGCTGGTGACCCAGGCGGTGCGCGACACTCTGAGTGAACTGCGCCAAAGCGAGGCGTTTCGCCAGCACGGCGTCACTCCCGAACACCTTGAGGCGCTGATTGTCAGACGCTGCCGGCAGCAGCTGCGCCAGCGTCAGACCCGGGTGATCAACGCCACCGGCACCCTGGTGCATACCAATCTGGGACGTTCGCCGTTAAGTGCCGATCTGTGGGACGAGGTGCGCGACCTCAACACCGGTTACAACAATCTGGAGCTGGACCTCGCCACCGGCAAGCGCGGCGGGCGCAAGGGGCTGATCGCCCCCCTGCTCCGTTGCCTCACCCAGGCCGAGGATTCGCTGGTGGTCAACAACAACGCCGCCTCCCTCTTTTTGCTGCTGCAGGAGGTGGCCAAGGGGCGCGAGGTGATCGTCTCGCGCGGCGAGCAGATCCAGATTGGCGGCGGCTTTCGCATTCCCGATATTCTGGCCCTCTCCGGCGCCAAACTGGTGGAGGTGGGCACCACCAATATCACCACCGCCAAAGACTACCTCGATGCCATCACGGATCAGACCGCGCTGGTACTGATGGTGCACAGATCCAATTTTGCCATTCGCGGCTTTACCGAATCCCCCGATATCGGCGAGCTGGCCCGCGCCCTGCCCGAGCAGGTAGTGCTGGCGGTGGATCAGGGCTCGGGCTTGACCACGGAGGAGTTTGCACCGGACGAAACCTCGGTGCGCCAGTACATCAAGGCGGGGGCGGATCTGGTCTGCTACTCAGGCGACAAGCTGATGGGCGGGCCCCAGTGCGGCATCATCAGCGGCCGTGCGGACCTTATCAAGCGGTTGGAAAAACACCCCATGATGCGCACCTTCCGCTCGAGCCGCATCATCCACTCCCTGCTCGAACGCCTGCTCATTCACAAGCTCAACAAGTCCCCCGTCGGCGAGGGCATTGCCCAACGGACTTTAAGCAACCCGGCCGCCATGCAGGCGAAAGCCTCCCAGCTGATGACCGCCCTGCCCGGCTGCTTTGTGCCGGTTCCCGCCCAGCTGGTGGTGGGCGGCGGCACCCTGCCGGACGAGTTTTATCCAGCCCCTGCGCTGGAGTGCACCGACCAGCGTCCGGCCCAGCAACTGCTGGATACCCTGCGCGAACTGCCGGTGCCGGTCATCGCCACCGTACGCCAGCAGAAGGTGCTGCTCAATATGGCCACCCTGCTCGACGAGGACATGGAGCTGCTGATTACCCAGCTCAAAGCGCTGCTGTTGCCCACCCCGACCACAGCGACCGAGGAGCCTTGATCCCATGACCCCCTATCGCGCCGTTATAGGTCTTGCCGGCCACGTGGATCACGGCAAGACCCTGCTGATCAAGACCCTCACCGGGATCACCACTGCCCGTGCCCATGAGCAGGCCATCGGCATGACCCAGGATCTCGGCTTTGCCCACTTCGACGACGGTCAGGGCAACACCATAGGCGTCATCGACGTGCCCGGCCACGAGCGCTATATCCGCAATATGGTGGCGGGGCTCTGGAGTCTGGATCTGGTGCTGCTGGTGATTGCCGCCGACGAGGGGTGGATGCCGATGACCGGCGATCACCTGCGCCTGCTCAAGGCGATGGGGGTGCCGCGCCTGCTGGTCTGCATCAACAAGTGCGATCTGGTCTCCCCCGACGAGCTTTTGCTGCTTGAAGAGAGCCTGCTGGAACGGGTGATGGACGAGAGCGGCATGGTGCCCGATATCGTCAGCGTCAGCGCCAAGACCGGCGCCAATATGGCCGCCCTGCACGCCGCTATCGTGCGCCAGCTGGGGGATATGGCCGAGCATCATGCTGCCCGCGAGCAGAGCGCCCCGCGCCTCTATGTAGACCGCGTCTTTACCGCCAATGGCACCGGCACAGTGCTCACCGGCACATTGCAACAGGGCAGCCTCAAGGTGGGGGACAAGCTGCGCCTCTACCCTGCCGATCGGGAGGTGCAGGTGCGCTCCCTGCAGGCCTATCACCAGAGCGCCCTAGAGATTGGCGCCGTCTGCCGGGTGGCGGTGGGCCTGAAAAAAGTGCCCCACAAGGAGGTGGCCCGCGGTCACTGCCTGACCAGCACTGCCGGCCAGTGCGAGGCTGCCACCCACCTTATCGTGCGACTGAACGAGGTCGGCGGCAGCATCAGGGAGCAACGCAACCGCGAGGTGGAAATCGCCCTCGGCAGCTGGCACGGCCGGGCCCGTTTCGTACCCATCAAGGATACCCGGCTGGCACGGCTGATCTTTGCCAGCCCCATTCCCTGCTTCTTCGGTCAGCCGCTCGCCATCATTCGCCACGGCAGCAGCGAGCTGTTGCACGGCGCCCGCATCGTCTGGTGCGGCGACATCCATCCCGCCAGACGCAAGGCGCTGCACGCCCTGCTGGGCGAGCTACCTGATGAGCTGGAGTGCTACAACCCGGCCACCCTGCAGTTGGGGCTCAATGGCTATGTGCTGGCCAGCCGCTTTGCGCAGCGGCCCGAGCAGGTCACCCCCCTCGGTGAGTGGCTGCTGGATAGCTGCTGGCTGGCTCAGAGCCGCGATCAGCTGCTTGCGACGCTGCAAAGTGAACCGCTCAGCGCTGCAGAGCTCACGACCCGCCTTGGCATCGCCCTGCCGGTCACGCAAGCCCTGCTCCAGCAGCTCAAGAGCGAGCAGCTTGTTCGCCTGCACCATGACAAGTGGCAGCAGGGCAGCGGCGAGTCGGAAGATGATTTGGGGGAAGAGGCGCAGCTGGTGCTCAAGGTGGTGCGAGATCAAGGCAAGGAGGGTTATGAGCCCGGTAAACTGGGCCCCGGCGGCGTGGAGCTGGACCCCTTTATCACCCGCAAGTTGCCCGCCGCCCTGCAGCAGGGCTTGCTACAAAAAGGCGCGTTGCAAAAGCAGTTGCGCAATCTGGCGCGACTCAAGTATCTGGTGCAGCTCGATGGCCCCATCTACTACGACGCCGAGCTTTACAACCAGATGGTCGCCGCCGTGCTGGCGGGCCAGCAGGTGGGAGATCTGATCGACATGGCATCCCTCAAGGAGATCACCGGTTTGTCGCGCAAATACGCCATTCCGTTCTGCCTGCGAATGGAGATGGATGGCTGGGTACGACGCGAGGAGAACGAGCGCCGGGTGCTGCGTTTGCCGCAGACTCAAGATGAGATGGAGCCGGCATGAGCGCCACCATTGCCACCTCTATCTCTCCGAGTCATGCGGCCAGCCGGCTACGCCGCGAGTTTCATATCGACGGTATCGTGCAGGGGGTCGGCTTTCGCCCCTTCGTCTATGGACTGGCGCTGCGCCACAGCCTTGCCGGTTATGTGTTGAACGATGCCAACGGCGTCACCATTGGCGCCGAAGGATCGCCTGAGCAGCTCACAGCCTTTGCCCGCGAACTGCGGGAACTGGCGCCGCCGCTCAGCCGAATTGATCATTTCAGCGAGCGGGAGCTGCCCCTCGCTCATGATCCCGACTTCGATGGCCAATTTCATGGCCAATTTCGAATTAAAGCGAGCCAGCAGCAGAGCGCCGCCACGGTGGCCATCTCGCCGGATCAGGGGATGTGCGAGGCGTGCGCCCGGGATGTGGCCAACCCCAACGATCGCCACCACCACTACCCCTTTACCAACTGCACCCACTGCGGCCCGCGCTACACCATCATCCGCCGCCTCCCTTACGACCGCCCCCACACCGCCATGGCCGACTTTGCCATGTGCCCGCGCTGCGCGGCTGCCTATGAAAATCCGCTGGACAGACGCTACCACGCCCAGCCGGTGAGCTGCCCCGAGTGCGGGCCTCATCTGACCTGGCGCAGCGGCAATGGCGATGCCCTGGCCGAGCGCGAGGGTGCCCTGCAAGCGGCTGCCAGCGCCCTGCAAGCGGGCAAGCTTATCGCGGTCAAGGGGATGGGGGGTTATCACCTGATGTGTGATGCCCGCAATGAACAGAGTGTGGCCAGATTGCGAGCGCTCAAGCGGCGCGCGCGCAAGCCGCTGGCGGTGATGATGGGCTCCCTTGCCGAGGCCAAATTGCATGTCACCGGCTGCGAGGCAGAGTGGACGCTGCTCGCCTCTCAGGCCAGACCCATCGCCTTGCTGCGCAAGCGCGAAAACGTTGATCGGCCGTCAGAATCCCAACTGACAACTGCGCCGCTGGCCGAGGGGATCGCCCCCGGCATCCCCTACCTTGGCATCATGCTCCCCTACACCCCGCTCCATCAGCTGCTGCTGGATGCCTGCGCCATGCCGCTGGTGGCCACCAGCGCCAATGGTCGCGGCAGCCCCATCCTTATCGAGTGCGAGGCTGTGGTCAAGGAACTCGGCAGCGAGATTGACGGCATCCTGGATCACAACCGCCCTATCCTGCACCCGTGCGACGACAGTCTGGTGCAGTGGGCGGGCGGGCGGCGCCAGATGTTGCGCCTCGCCCGGGGTTACGCCCCCTGCACCCCCAGCCTGCAAGAGGCGGTCAAGGTGCCGCTGCTGGCGGTCGGGGCGCAACAGAAGAACCAGCTGGCGCTCGCCTTCGGCCGCCAGCGCATCTACAGCCCCTATATCGGCGATCTGCACAGCCTGCCGATGCAGGAGCACTTCGAGCAGACCCTGGCGACCTTTCGCGATCTCTACGATCTCAAGCCAGAACTGCTGGTCTCGGATCGCCACCCCGGCTACCTCAGCCACCAGTGGGCCAAGAATTACTGCCGCGATCAGGGTGCGACCCACCTCGAGGTGCAGCACCATCACGCCCACCTGCTGGGGGTGATGGCCGAGCACGACATCACGGGCCCGGTGCTGGGCGTTGCCTTTGACGGCACCGGCCTTGGCGATGACGGCACCCTCTGGGGCGGCGAGCTGCTGATCGCAGACGTTCAGGGATTTGAGCGAGTTGCCCATCTCAGGCCTTTCAAACTGATCGGCGGCGAGGCGGCCATCCGCGAACCGGTACGCCAGTTGCTGGGGCTGCTGTTTGAATCGCACAGCCCTGAGGAGATCGGTGCCCTCGATATTCCGTTGATCAAGCAACTACCCCTTAAGCGGATCAACAACCTGCACCAGCTCTGGCAGCTGGGTCGCAACGCCCCCTACACCAGCTCCATCGGCCGGCTGTTCGATGCGGTGGCGGCGCTCTTGGGAGTGATCGATACCCCCGATTACGAGGGCGAAGCGGGGCTCCTGCTGGAGGCAGCCGCCTTGCAGCTCACCCCCGATGAACAGCCCTTCCCCCTCGCCTTTGATCTCAGCCAATCAGCGGAAGGGCCACTGCATATCCAGTGGGCCGAGCTCATCCATACCCTTGTCAGCGAGCGGCGCCAAGGCACCTCAACCGCCAGCCTGGCCGCCGGTTTTATCCGCGCCATCAGCAATCTGGTGGTTGCCCTGGCCGAGCGCTTCCCCGGTTATCAGGTGACGCTCGGGGGCGGTGTCTTTCAAAACCGGGTGCTGATGGACCAGTTGGTGCCCGCTCTCGAAACCGCCGGCCGGCATGTATTGACCAGCGAAACCCTGCCGCTCAATGACGGTGGTATCGCCGCCGGTCAGCTCTGGTTTGCCATCCACCATCTTGCCACGCACCAGCCTGCCACAGCCGGTTGTGCCACCTTGTCGGAGTCCTGAAATTCATGTGTCTATCCATCCCCTCTCAGGTGGTGCAACTGCACCCCGAAGACAACTGCGTCACCGTCGACACCCTGGGGGTGCAGCGGCGCGTCAGCTGCATGCTGCTCGAAGAGCCTCTCCAGGTGGGCGACTATGTGCTGCTCCATATTGGCTTTGTGATGAGCAAGATTGACGACGAGGAGGCGCAGGCCAGCCTCGAGAGCTTCCGCCAGATGGTGGCCCTGATGCCCAAACAAGAGACGCTGCCATGCTGACCTTGAATGACCTCTTTCAGGGCTTTCGTCAGCCCCAGGTGATCCGCGCCCTCGCCGCCCAGATCACCGAACTGGCCAATGATCTGCCCGAGCCGCTGAGGGTGATGGAGGTGTGCGGCGGCCATACCCACACCATCATGAAGTACGGCCTGCACCAGTTGCTGCCGGCCAGCATCGAGTTTGTCCACGGCCCCGGCTGCCCGGTCTGCATCATGCCCAAAGAGCGCATCGATCAGGCCATCGAGCTGGCCCGCCAGCCCAACGTTATTCTGGTGACGCTGGGGGACATGATCCGGGTGCCGGGCTCCAAAGGCACGCTGGCCCAGCAGCGCGCCAAGGGGAGCGATATCCGCCCCGTCTATGACCCCCTCGATGCCCTGCGCATCGCCCGTGAGAACCCTGAGAAAACCGTGGTCTTCTTCGCCATCGGTTTCGAGACCTCCACCCCGATGACAGCGGCACTCTTGGCTGCTGCGGAAGAGCAAGGGATCGAGAACCTCTTGTTTCATATCAACCATGTGCTGGTGCCCCCCGCCATTCATGCGGTGATGGCCGACGGCGTTGCCAAGGTGAACGCCTTTATCGGTCCCTCCCACGTCAGCGTCATCACCGGCGCCGATATCTACCTGCCCATTGTCGACCGCTATCAGGTGCCAGTGGTGGTGAGCGGCTTCGAGCCGGTGGACGTGATGGAGGCGCTCTTGATGATGGTGCGCCAGAAGGTGGAGGGTCGCTACGCGCTGGAGGTGCAATACAGCCGCGCCGTCACTGCCAGCGGCAATAAAGCCGCCCAGCGGCTGGTCGAGCGCTTTTTCGAGACCCGCGAGCACTTTCGCTGGCGAGGCCTTGGGGATATCAACGCCTCCGCCCTGCGCCTGCGGGATGCCTTCGCCAGGCGCGATGCGGAGCGTCACTTCCAGCTTGATCAGACCCCCATCGACGATCACAAGGCGTGCCAGTGCGCCGATATCCTGCGTGGGCTGGCCAAGCCCAACCAGTGCAACGTCTTTGGCCGGGGCTGCACCCCGACCCAGCCCATGGGCAGCTGCATGGTCAGCTCCGAAGGGGCTTGCAATGCCTACTACCGATATATGGGGATCCAATGAGAGAAATTCAGTTAAGCCACGGCGGTCGGGTGATGAGGAGAGATGAACCAGCCTGTTTCTGCAATCTTGTGGAGAACCAGACCCGATGAGAGAAATCCAACTTAGCCACGGCGGCGGCGGCGTGGAGATGAACCAGCTGATCAACCAGCTCTTCTTTCGCCACTTTGGCAACGAGATCCTGCTGCGCGGTGAAGATGCCGCCCTGCTGCCGGTAAACGGCCCCGTCGCCTTCACCACCGACAGCTTTACCGTCTCGCCGCTGTTCTTCGAGGGGGGCGATATCGGCAAGCTGGCCATCGCCGGTACGGTCAACGATCTGGCCATGATGGGGGCCAAGCCCGAGTATCTGAGCTGCAGCTTTATCATCGAGGAGGGCTTCCCCTACGCCGATCTGGCCCGCATCGTCGAGTCGATGGCCGCGGAGCTTGCCAACAGCGGCGCCAGCATCGTCTGCGGCGACACCAAGGTGGTGCCTAGGGGGGCGGCCGACAAGATCTTCATCAACACCAGCGGGGTCGGCACCTTCCCGCTGCCCGAACAGAGCCGGGGCATCTCGGTACGGAGCCTCAAGGCCGGTGACGCCATCCTGGTGTCGCGGGATATCGGCAGCCACGGTGCCTGCATACTGATGGCCCGTGACGCCCTGCAACTGGGATCTGATCTCAAGAGCGACTGCACCACCCTCTGGCCGCTAGTAGAAGCGCTGCTAAAAGCGGGTATTACCCCTCACGCCCTGCGCGATGCCACCCGCGGTGGCCTTGCCGCCGTGCTCAACGAGTGGAGCAGCGCCTCCGGCGTTGCCATCGAGCTGGAGGAGTCCGCCATTCCGGTGTGCGATCCGGTGCGGGGCCTGTGCGAGCTATACGGTTTCGAGCCCCATGATCTCGCCAACGAGGGAACCATGGTGCTGGCCCTGCCTGCCGAACAGGCGCGGGACGCACTGGGCATCTTGCGGCAATTCAACCCCGCCGCCAGCCAGATCGGCGTGGTGCAGGCAAGCGATCGCCACAAGGTGATCCTGAACAACCCCTGGGGCAGCCGCCGCTATCTGGAGCTGCCGCAGGGGGAGCTGCTGCCGCGGATCTGTTGAGCGGCCATGCCGTTCAGCCAATTACAGAGGGGAGTCACACCTCCCCATATCGGTTAAGGAGCCACCATGCACGAAATGTCTCTGGCCATGGCCGCCATCGATCTGGCGGCCGAGCAGGCCACCCAGCGGGGCTTTACCAAGGTGACCGCCCTCTGGCTCGAGGTCGGCAGCTTCTCCTGCGTCGACCCGGACACCATTGCCTTCGGTTTCGAGGCTGCTGCCAAGGGCACCGCCGTCGAAGGGGCCCAGCTGCACTTTCAGTACCAGGCGGCAGAAGCCTGGTGTTACGACTGCAACCAGACGGTCACCCTCACCGAACGCGGGCAAGCCTGTCCCGAGTGTGGCGGGTACAAATTACGAGTCGCGCAGGGTGATAGCCTGCGCATCACCGACATCGAGGTAAGTTGATATGTGTAGCGTATGCGGATGCGGCCAGGCGCGGATCGCCGGCCATGAGCACGATCATGAGCATCATCACGAACATGAACATCACCATGAACATGGTCATGAGCACGACCATCATCATGCTCATGACGCCCATCACCATCATGATCACGAGCAGAGTGCGCCGCGCACCCTGATCATTCACCACCACTATCACCATCAGGGGGATGTCCATCACCACTACCACGGGGTGCGGGCCCCCATGGGCCATGAGGGTCATGATCAGCCTCATGAGCACCACCATGATCACCCCCACGACCATCATCATGAACATGCCCACTCTCATGAACACGGCCATTCCCACGCGCATCCCCATGATCACAGCCATGACCATGACCATGACCATGACCATGACCATCAGCAGGGTGGTCTGCACTACGGCAAAGGGGAAGCGGGGTTGTCGGTGCCCGGCATGGGGCAGCGCCAGCTGATCGCCATCGAGATGGACGTGCTGGCCAAGAACAATGCGCTGGCCGCCCACAACCGCGAACACTTCACTGCCGCAGACCAGCTGGTGCTCAATCTGGTATCTAGCCCGGGTTCAGGCAAAACCACTTTGCTGTGCGAAACCCTGCGCCAGCTGGCCAACAAACGCCCCTGCGCCGTGATCGAAGGGGATCAACAGACAAGCAGTGATGCGGATCGCATTCGTGCCACCGGCGTCCCTGCCGTGCAGATCAACACCGGCAAGGGCTGCCATCTGGACGCCAAAATGGTTCACGATGCCTGCCACCAGCTGCCAGCCAATCAAGGGGGCATCCTCTTTATCGAGAACGTCGGCAATCTGGTCTGCCCCGCCAGCTTCGATCTCGGCGAGAAGTACAAGGTAGCGATCCTCTCCGTCACCGAGGGGGAAGAGAAGCCGCTGAAATACCCGGACATGTTCGCCGCCGCCCAGCTGATGGTGATCAACAAGATTGATCTGCTGCCCTACGTCAGCTTTGACGTGGCCCGCTGCATCGAGAATGCCAAACGGGTCAACCCCTATATTCAGGTGATCCAGGTCAGCGCCACCACAGGCGAAGGGATGGATGCCTGGCTCAACTGGCTGGCCACGGCCTGAACCGGTTAAACGCCGCTGATAACGGTAGAAAACAAGAGAGGGAGGCTGATGCCTCCCTCTCTTTATCTGCGCGCTTTGCCAACGGTTCTCTCTGTACAGAATGGCCAGCGTTTCACTCTCCCCCCTCACCCTGGCCCTCTCCCCAGGGAGAGGGAACCGGTTCGTAGATGCCGTATTCCTCTCCTGTCTCACAGGGAAAGGGGAGCCTGTTCATGAATGCGGGCAGCCCCCTTCTCCCCTTGCGGGAGAAGGGCTGGGGATGAGGGGAACTAACCCTCAGGCCGCATTTTCAGCCAATACACCAGTCACAGGCTGCATCTCACCAAAGCGCAGTACCCGATGACAAATCTGGTGCAGCAGTGCCTGCTGGTGACTGAAGACAAGTATGGCGAGCCCGCGCTGCTCGCACTCAA
The DNA here is from genome assembly GCF_002285935.1 of Aeromonas dhakensis. NCBI lineage: Bacteria > Pseudomonadati > Pseudomonadota > Gammaproteobacteria > Aeromonadales > Aeromonadaceae > Aeromonas > Aeromonas dhakensis. The sequence goes on along the minus strand of NZ_CP023141.1, from coordinate 2,838,037 downwards.
CCATCAACTCCCGCCAGAGTTGACGCTGAATTTGCGGATCCAGCTGGGCGGTCACCTCGTCGGCAATAAGCAGTCGGGTGCGGGGATCGAGGGCACGCAGCAGTGCGATGCGGGCCAACTCACCACCGGAGAGCTGACCGGGTTTACGACTGAGCCACGCAGGCTTGACCATAAAGCGGGCCAGCATGGCGTCATCGGGACGCCATACGTCCCACAGCGCCTGCCCGGTGGTGCGATAGGGATTGAAAGTGAGCTCCGGGTGCTGGGGCACCAGCTGGATGGGGTTGTAGCCCTTCACCGGTTTGGCCAACGGCTGCCCATCCAGCAGGATCTGCCCACCCGCCCAAACCGGTTGCCAACTCGCCAATACCCGCCCCAGCGTGGTCTTGCCATAACCGCTCGGGGCAGAGATGCCGAGTCGCTCGCCCGCTTTCACCGTCAGCGATAGCCCCTGCCAGAGGGGGCGTTCCCCCTGGGCGATGGTGAGATTTCGTACTTCCAGCATCATGACACCTCCGGCACAGAGAAGAGCGCATTGAACTCGGGCAGCGCCTGCCAGTGAGCACGGAGCATCTCGCTCCCCTGCCCCTGACGCAGGTGGTGACAGCTCAGGGTGTCGCTCACCTGCCCCTGATGCAGCGCGACGATGCGATCGGCAAAGCGGGCTGCCAGCGCCAGATCATGGGTCACCCAGAGGATGCCGCTGCCCTGATTGGCCAATTCACGCAACTGGCTGAGCAGCTGGCAGGCCAGCCCCTCGTCGAGCCAGGCGGTGATCTCGTCCGCCAGAATGTAGCGGGCACCGCCAAGCGCCGCGGTGCAGGCCAGAATGCGCTTGGCCATACCACCGGAGAGCTGGCGCGGATAGCTGTCCAGGGTGGTCGCGGGCAGCTGGTAGCGCAGCAGTTGCTGGCCGAGCCGTTCGCGAGAACCGCTCTGGCCACAGAGGCGTGCCGCACGTCCCAGCTGACGCTCCACCGTCAGCAACGGATTGAGGGCGCTCACCCCCTGCGGCACATAGCAGAAGGTGTGGCCGCGCAGACAGGCCCGGCTGGCGTCGCACAGGGGCGTGCCATCGAGGGAGATGGTGCCGCGCATGCGCAGGTTGTCCGGCAGCAATGTCAGGGCGCTTTGCAGCAGCAGGCTCTTGCCCTCGCCGCTCCCCCCCACCAGCGCCACTATCTCCCCCGGCGCCAGTTGCAGGCTGATATCGGTCAACAGCGGCCGCCAGCTGCGCCGTCCCAGCCAGGAGTAGTGGGCCGCCTCTATGGTCACCTGGTCAAAACTCAGCATGGTTCACTCCTGTGCCACAACAGCTGTTGCAGGGCGCGAGTGGCCTGATCAAACAGCAGAACCAACAGCAGCAACATCAGCCCCGGGAAGAGGGCCAGCCACCAGCCGCCGCCGGCCAGATAACGCAGGGCATCGGCCAGCAGCAGACCCAGCGAGGCCTCGTGGGCCGCCAGGCCAAAGCCGAGAAAGCTCAAGGCGGCGCTGTGCAACACCGCGTGGGGAAACATCAGCAGGGTGCCGATAAACCACTGGGGCAACAGCCCCGGCAACAGGTGGGTACGCCAGCGGCGCAGCGCCCCCATCCCCTGACAGCGGGCCAGCACCACGTAGTCGCTGCTGGCGATGCGCCGCGCCTCGGCGCAGAGAATGAGCGCCAGCTTGGGCCAGTGGGTGAGCGCCACCGCCAGGATCACCCCGCGCATGCCGCCCCCTGCGGTAAAGCAGATCAGGATCAACAGCAGCATATGGGGCAGCGCCAGCATGGCGTCGATCACCAGCCGCACCGCCGCATCACACCTGGGATGAATGAGCGACACGCTCGCTGCCACCATGGCCAACAAACCGCTGCACAGGGCCGTGCTGATGCCAAGCTCCAGACTGGTAAGGGTGCCCTGAAAGGCCCGCAGCCAGAGATCCCGCCCCATCTGGTCGGTACCGAACCAGTGGACCAGCGAAGGTGGCTGCTGGCGGGCCAGCAGATCCATCGGCACATCCTGATGAGAGAGGCTCCAGCCATAGCTGGCCAGCAGCAGCAGGCAGATCAGCGCAAAGCCCAGACGCAGCAAGGAGGGGAGCGGATTAAACAGCATGCTCGCCCTCCCAGCCTCGATTGATGTGCGCCAGCAGCACCCGCGCTACCGTGTTGCCAATAAAGACCAGCAGGGTGCAGAAGAGCACGATTCCCATCAGCAGGGGGATATCCCCCCTGAGCCCCGCATCCACGGTGGCCTGACCGAGCCCCGGATAGGAGAAGACCTTCTCTGCCAAGAGCGATCCGCCAATCAGTTCACCGAGGGAGGCAAACTGCAGGCAGAGCGCCGGGGTCAGGGCGTGGCGCAGCACGTGAAAACGCAGCATGGGCCAGCCCCCATCCCCCTGGGCGCGGGCGTAGCGAATAAAATCGCTCGCCAGCACCTCGGCCACCCGCTCCCGGGTGTGCAGCGCGATATTGCCAAGCCCCAGCAGGGCCAGGGTTGTGACCGGCAGCAACAGATGACGCAACCGCATGGCCCAATCCGCCTCATCGGCAGCCAGCCCCGGCGTCCAGGCGCAGCAGACCGGCAACAGTGGCCAGTGCACCGCAAACAGGGCGAGCAGCAACAGGCCAACCCAGAAGGTGGGCAAGGAGGCGAGCAAGTAGGCAAAACGGCAAATCAGGCGATCGGGCCAGTGGTTGAGATAACGACCGGCGCAGAGCCCAAGCAACATCCCGAAAAAGCCGGAGAGCAGCCAGGCCCCCGCCAGCAGCAGGAAGGAGGCGGCAAAGCGCTGGCCAATGACCTCGCTCACCGGTGCGTTGTAGAGCATGGAGTAACCGAGATCTCCCTGCAGCACCTGGCTGAACCAGTGCCAGTAGCGCAGCCAGAGCGGCTGATCCAGCCCCCAGCGGGCGGCGATGCGGGCGTACTGCTCGGGCGGCACGTGCAGCAGATCGCTCCCGATATAGGCCTTGATGGGGTCGATGGGGGAGTAGCTCAGCAGCACAAAGGTGGCAACAGAGACCAGACAGAGCAGCCCTGCCAGTCGCAGCAGGGCTTTCAGAGTGGCAGTCATCATGGTGGACGAACTTAACGGCACGTCCACCGCCAATCCTGCAGGTTGTTGAGCAAAGACCAGCTACCGTGGATCTCCGGCGCCCCCTTGCCAAGGTCGATGCAACGGTTAGCGAGATAAGTGTGCTGCACGTTGAGCAGCCAGGCCCAGGCCGCATCCCCCTGCACCCCGGCGCCACGCTTGCCATCCCACTCCACCTGCTGCCAGAACGGCACGGCCGCCTGCCAGTTCGGGGCATCCAGCGCCTGCTTGAGGTGCGCATCCACCACCGGATTCTGGTAATAGCCCGGGTTGTAGAACTCCACGCCGGCGGAGCCGCTCTGGTAGTGATGATAGAGCTCCATGGGATCCAGACTCCCCCACCCCATCAGCACCGGATTGGCGTGCATCTCGCGCTCCACCTGCTCCCAGCTGCCGGACTTGAGGCTCACCTCGAGGCCGATGGGTTTGAGCATGGCCCGCACAGCTTCCGCCAGATCCCGGCGGGTGCTGTCACCGCTGGTGTACCAGAGGGTAAAGGCGGCGCGCAGGTCGCCCTTGTGGCGAATGCCGTCGCTCCCCCTCTTCCAGCCTGCCTCATCGAGCAGGGCGTTGGCATGGGCCGCATCCCCGTCCTTGAAAGCGGTAGCTTTATTCAGCCAGGGCAAGCCTTCTACCGAGCTGTAGGCGGGGATGGCATGTCCTTCCAGCAGCTGGTCGGCCAGCAGCTTGCGGTCGATGGCGTAGTTGATGGCGCGGCGCACCGCCACATCCGAGGTCACGTCGTTGCCGATGGGATAACCCTTGGCATCTTTTTTACCAGCAGGAGGAATGGGGAAGACGATGCCGCGGTTCTCCACGCTCGGGCGCACCCACAGCTTGAGGGAGGCAGGGACTGTGGGCGCCAGCGACGGGGCGATGCGCACCAGGTCGAGCTGGCTGCTCTGGGCGGCGGCGTAGGCGCTCTCTTCATCGATAAAGACAAACACCAGTCGCTTGAAGTCATTGCTGCCGCCGGCGTAATAGGGGTTTGCCTCCACCACCAGTTGCTGGCCGGGCAGGAAGCTCACCAACCGGTAGGGGCCGGCGCCGACGGGATGGCGAGCGTAAGCTTTTGCGTCGTAATCCCGCTTCGACACTATGCCGAGCGATCCCAGCACATTGACAAAGGTACTCTGGGGGGCGCTCAAACTGATGGCCACTTCGCTAGGCGAGAGCACCTTGGCCGAGACAAAGTTGCCCATGTCGATCTTGCCGCCGCCCTGGGCTGCGCTGTTGTAGGTAAAGGCCACATCTTCGGCGGTGAGCGGCGCGCCGTTGGAGAACTTCAGATCCGGCTTGAGGCGGATAAGCCACCCCTTGCCATCCTGGTTCGGGGTCACCGATTGGGTAAGCAGGTTCTGCCAGCTGAGATCGGCGTTTTGTTTAAGCAGTGGGCTGTGCAGCAGCAGGTAGCTGCCGTGGCTCCAGCCGAGCAGCGGGTCGAACCCTTCGGTGGGCTCACTGCCGATGGCGAGCTTGAGTTCGGCGGGGACGGGCTGGGCCGCCAGCGCCATGGAAGAAAAACCGCCCGAGAGCAGAGCCAGCAAGGCGGCCGCAGTGACAGAGAGGCCTTTGCGGCGGCCGGCGTTGCTGCCTGAATGGCAGCCAAAGCATTGAATGGTCATAAGATCCCTTGTTCGTTTTACCACTCACTACCCAAAAAACAGGGGCACGACAGAAGCGAGTGAGGGGCCAAAACGGCCCCTATTCTAAACCTGATTGCAGATGAGACCTAGCGCTGGGTGTCGCCCACAGGGTCGCCACGCCGGCCGCTGAACAGGCGACGCCGGCTCAAGTTCACGCCGCCCTCCCCCTGCTGCACCGGAAGCGAAAGCAACATCTTGAGGGTGCTGCCCACCAGCGCGCGCCCCTCGTCAGCCCCGAGATGCGGGTCGATGGGGGACATGAGCGAGCAGGCCATCAACTGCCCCGTCTCGGGCAATGCCCCCACCATAAAGGTCAGGTTGCCGCAGGGGAGCTGCAGGGCGAGCCGATCGCTGCTGCCGCGCACCGGCCAGAGTTGCTCGGGCCCCGGCAGCACCACCACGCTCAGCATCCAGGGGGTGAGCACGCAGCCGAGCCACTGCCCTTCAAACAGGGTGCACTCGGCAACTATGGGCATGGCCGGGTGATAGAAGGGCAGGGCCTGCATCTCTTGCTGCGCGATCCGCTCGTACTGGGCTACCAGCAGGGGCGCGGGATTGGTGGCAAAACCGGCGAACTCCTGCGTCGGCTCTTGCGCGGCTTCGTTCACTGCCTCATTCACAATGGATTGCGCCATACGCCCTCCCGCGCTCGCTCGGCCTTTTCCTGCTCAGAGAGCGGAATGGCCGGTACCCCCAGGCTGGCCAGCAGAGTCAATATCCGATCCGTCGCCTCCCCCATGGCAGCCGCCACCACAGGGGTGAGGCCGATGCGAGGCTCGAGGGATTCGGGCTCGACCCCGATCAGGGTGAGCCGCCTGGGGGATTCCCCCGTCATGTGCAGCGCCGAGAGCACGTCCGCCAGCCCCAGCTGATGGGGGGAGATCTTGCGACCAAACAGGGTCGGGATCTCCTCATCCTTCAGGGTCACCACGGTACCCGGTGGATTGCCGCTGCGCACCGCGTCCGCCAGTATGATGTGGTCGCGACTGGCCATCGCTTCGAGCAGTTCCATGCCGGCGGTGCCGCCATCAAGCAGCTCGATGCCGGGGGCGAAGCGGTAGTCGCGCTCCAGCCCCTCGACGATCCGCACCCCCACTGCCTCGTCGCTCAACAGCAGGTTGCCCACGCCCAGGATCAGGGTGTTCATCACAGCACCTTCACCTGAGTTGTTTCACCACTCTGGGTATCCACCACATGGACCGCGCAGGACATGCAGGGATCGAACGAGTGGATGGTGCGCACCACCTCCAGCGGTTTGGCGGGGTTGGCCACCGGGGTGCCCACCAGGGATTGCTCGTAGGGGCCGGGTTCGTCGTTGAAGTTGCGCGGGCCCGAGTTCCAGGTCGACGGCACCACCGCCTGATAGTTCTCGATCTTGCCGCCCTTGATGACTACCCAGTGGGAGAGCATGCCGCGCGGTGCCTCTTCAAAGCCCACCCCGCGAAACTCCTTGTCCGCCGGGATCTCAGTCTTGATGTAGGCGCTGAAATCCCCCTTGCCGATGTTGTCCACCAGCGCCTTCCACTGATGAGACAAGGTGTCTTTGAGCACACAGCAGCGCACCGCCCGGCCAATGATGCGGCCCAGGGTAGAGTGCAGCTGTTCGGTCTTGATGGCAGAGCCTGTGAGCGTCCTGTAGAGACCGTTCAGCTGATCGAAGTGTGTCACCGTCTCCGGGTGCTTGGCCGCGAGCTTCACCAGGAGGTCTGCGAGCGGCCCCACCTCCACCACCTTGCCGTAGAAGGTGGGGGATTTGACCCAGGAGTACTTGCCGTCATCCTGCCAGCCGGTGTAGTTGGGCTCGGTCTTGCCCTCCCAGGGCTTGAGGGGGGCATCATCCTTGTACCAGGCGTGCTTGTTGCTCTCGGCAATGCCATCCATCAGCCAGGCATCCTGATGGCTCTCGATGGGGCGATAGCCGGCCAGATCGCCGTTCTCGATGTAGCCGCCCGGCATCAGGAAACTGCCGCCGTCACCGTCGGTGGGGAGCTCCGGCACGCTCAGGTAGTGCTTGGCCCCCTGCCCCAGGTTCAGCCACTCGGGGTAGTGCGCGGCTATGATGGCGGCATCCACCTTGTAGACCTGCTCGATGAACTCGCCGAGCCGGTCGATAAAGCTCTTCACATAGAGCAGCCGCTCCAGGTTAAGCACGCTCGGCGCATCCAGGTTGATGGGGTTGGCCACCCCGCCCACCGCCAGGTTCTGGATGTGGGGGGTCTTGCCGCCCAGGATGGCGACGATGCGGTTGGCATCGCGCTGGCACTCCAGTGCCTGCAGATAGTGGGCCACGGCGATGAGGTTCACCTCCGGGCTCAGTTTCATCGCCTTGTGGCCCCAGTAGCCGTTCGCAAAGATGCCGAGCTGGCCGCTCGCCACCAGGGCGCGGATCTTGTCCTGCACCTTGGTCAGCTCGTCGGCACTGTTGAGGGACCAGGTCGATACCCCCTTGAGCATGTCGGCCGCTTTTTGCGCATTGGCCTGCAGAGCGGCCGTGATGTCCACCCAGTCCAGTGCGGAGAGCTGATAGAAGTGGACGATGTGATCGTGGATGTTGTGGGCCGCAATGATCAGGTTACGGATGTACTGGGCGTTGACCGGCACCTTGGCGCCGATGGCGTTCTCCACCGCCCGCACCGAGGCGATGGCGTGAATGGAGGTGCACACCCCGCAGATGCGCTGCACTATCATCCAGGCATCGCGCGGGTCGTTGCCCTTGACGATCTCCTCCATCCCGCGCCACATGGTGCCGGACGACCAGGCCTTGGTGACGACGCCGCCTTCGATTTCACAGTCGATACGCAGGTGACCCTCGATGCGGGTGATGGGGTCTATGGTGATACGTTGGCTCATACGTTGGCTTTCCCTCGGGCCTGATAATCTTGGTGAACACGTTCAAGTGATGGCAGTACCGGCAGCAGCCGGATCAGCAGCAAATAGGCACACACCTCGATGGCGACGAAGCCCAGGGAGATCAGCACTTCCGCCGCGGAGGGGAAGTAGTGGTAGCCATTGCCGGGGTTGAAGGCGAGCAGGGAGTAGTCCAGTCGCCAGAGGGCGGCGCCCAGCAGCATGCTGAGGGCCCCCAGGAACAACATGCGCGAATCGCGGCGGCTCTTGTCCCAGTGGAACACCAGCAGCGGGAAGATCATCAGCGCGATCTCGCTCCAGAACATGATGGAATAACGGTTAAATTCGGAGAGATAGGCCGACTTGTCGTTGATGACGATCTCGGCAAAGCGCAGCGCCACAAACAGGATCAGGAAGATGTCGATCACCTGGGTCAGCTTGTAGAACAGCGACTTCTCGTTGGGGCCGCGCCCCGCCAGTCCCGCCTGTACCAGGGAGCCTTCAAACACCACGATGGAGAAGCCCATGATGAAGGCGGTCAGAAGCGAGAAGACCGGCAGCAGCTCGTAGCTTTGCCAGAGCGGATGGATCTTCTGCCCCGCCACTATCATCAGGGACCCCATGGAGGATTGGTGCATGGTGGGCAGCAGGGCCCCCAGTGCCAGGATGAAGAACATGATCTTGTTGAGCCGCGCCATGGAGGCCTTCCAGCCGAACTTCTCCAAGAGCACGGGGGCAAACTCCAGCGCCATCACCCCGATGTAGATGGTCATGCAGACCGCCGTCTCGAACAGCACCGAGGAGGTGTTGAAGAAACCCGGAATGTAGAAGTAGGGCAGGTTCCAGTAACGGCCGACGTCAATGGTGATGGAGAGGCCGCCCAGGGAATAGCCGAACAGGCTCGCCAGCAGGGCCGGTCGCACCAGGGGGTGATACTCGCCCCGGTTGAAGACGTAGACCGCCCAGGCCAGCGCCCAGCCACCGCAGGCGAAACCTGTGCCGATCAAGAGGTCAAAGGAGATCCAGAGCCCCCAGGGGTAGCCGCCGTTCAGATCGGTGACCGAGCCCAGCCCGAAGATGAGGCGCTTGAGGATCAGCATGCCGCACAGGATGACGAACGGCGCCAGCACCATGACCGGCCAGCTGACCAGCCTGCCCCCCAAAGGATGTGCCTTGTGATTACTCATGGTTTTGGCCTCCCGATTGCTTGTCATGGCCCGCGTGCGAGTCATGATCGTCGCCATCCTGATGGTCCTTGGTGTTGCGGCGAATGAGCACCGAGAGCCCGGTCAGCACCACCAGCGGCAGCACCATCCCCTTGTAGAGGGTGTGCTGGATGTGCTCGGAGCGCGCCCCGGAGGAGAGCTCCGGCAAATCAGGCATGTCGAGCTTGGTGTAGGGCACCCCGGCCAGCACCAGCACCTGGGTGCCGCCCCCCTCCTTCTCGCCATAGACGTAAGGCTGGTAGTTGGGCACTTCATGCAGGTAGGGATCGTTGGCGCTGAAAGTCTGGCGCGGGTAGGCATATTCGCTGCCCGGGGTGGCCAGCAGCCGGCGCTTGGCCTCGGCCATCAGCGCCTCGCGGGTACCGAAGATGACGGCGCCGGTGGGACACACCTCGACGCAGCCGGGCAACTTGCCCTGATCGATGCGCTCAAGCCCTTTCTGGTTGCAGAGCTCGCACTTGTGGATCGCCCCGAACGGGTTGTTGTAGTCATATTTGGGCACGTCGAACGGGCAGCCCACCATGCAGTAGCGGCAGCCGGTGCAGACGTCCGGGTCGTAGTGGACGATGCCGGTCCTGGGATCCTTGGTCAGCGCCTGCACCGGGCAGACGGAGACGCAGTTGGGATCGACGCAGTGCATGCACTGCTTCTTGATGTAGGCATAGCCATCCACCAGCTGATCCTTGTGCTCACCCGTGCCGCTCTTCCACACCTGAATGATGTTGTTGGTGTAGGGGCTCAGCTTGTCGTTGTTGGACCAGGTCGACTCCCCGGCCGGATTGGCCGGGTTGCCGTTGAGGCGCTGGCACTCCGCCACGCAGGCCTGGCAGCCGATGCAGAGGGTGGAGTCGTAGAGCATGCCGAGCGCACCGGGAATGGGCGGCTTGTTCTGTGCCGCCGCCAGGGCAGTGCCGGAGACAGTGGTGCCCGCCGCCAGCGCACCGACGGAGGCGAATTTGAGGAAGTTGCGTCTGTTCACGGTCACTCCTCCCGTGATGAGTGCTGCCCGGCTTCATGGCGCTTCTGCTGGCGACCGAGCTCGCGCACCGTCATCAGACTCACCCCGACCAGCACCCCGAGCGCCCCACCGATAAGGCCGGTGGCGGTGGGCGACATGTGCCCTCCCTCCTGGATGGCCACGTCGGGCTTGTTCACCCGCGGGGTGGGATTCTCCACCTTGGCGAGCTGGAAGATCCCCTTGCTGAAACCCACCCCCTGCTCGTTGCAGCCGTAGCAGGGGTGGCCGATGCCCACCGGCCAAATGCCGCCGCCCACGTCGCAGAACTCCAGGGTCGAGCAGTTGCCGTAGGTCTCCGGCCCCTTGCAGCCAAGATGGTAGAGACACCAGCCCTGACGGTGGCCCTCGTCGCCAAACTCCTTGGCGAAGCGCCCTGCATCGAAGTGCGGACGACGCTCGCAGTTTTCATGGATGAGCCGCTCATAGGCAAACAGCGGCCGCTTCTTGGCATCGAGCGCCGGCAGCTTGCCGTAGGTGATGTAGTAGGCGACCGTGGTGAGGAAGTTGTGGGGATTGGGCGGGCAGCCCGGGATATTGATAATCGGCGTGCCGAGGTTGCCGAGGGCCTCCTCCAGGCTGACGGCGCCGGTCGGGTTGCCACCGCTGGCGGGCACCCCGCCCCAGGCGGCGCAGGAGCCGATGGCGATGACGGCGGCGGCATCACTGGCAGCGCGGCGAATATGGTCGACGATGGGCTCGCCAGCCACCATGCAGTAGATGCCGCCATCCTTGAGCGGGATGGAACCATCCACCACCAGCACATACCTGCCCTTGTAACGTTCCATGGCGTTGTGCTTGTTCTCTTCGGCCTGATGACCGAAGGCCGCCGAGAGCACCTCGTGGTACTCCAGCGAAATGGTGTTGAGGATCAGGTTCTCGATGGTGGGGTGGGTGGCGCGCAGCAGCGACTCGGTGCAACCGGTACACTCCTGCGCCCCTATCCAGATCACCGGTGGCCGCTCGGGGCTGGTGAGCGCGGTAGCCATCTTGGCCACGGCGTGTTGGCTTAATCCAAGGGTTGCGGCCATCCCGGCGCACAATTTCATAAAGTCACGGCGATTAATTCCATGAGCCGATAAAAAAGTATCCTCGACCATTCTTTTTATTCCCGTAGTGAGCACTTGTTTGATAAATGCTTAATAGCGGAAATGCTAAGTACTCCCCCCCGGCATTGTGTTGATCTCCATCAAGTGACGGGACATTACCCAAATAGAAACTCATCACAATTAATTTAAAAACTTCATATGCAGCATATACTTACAAAACCATCCCGAGGAGATAAAAAATACCCAATAGGGGTTATTTTAGCAGCTTAAAGAATTAACATCATTTAAATTATCCGTTAATTCGTGATGTTAAATAATCAGAATGAAAGCGTTGTCACACTATTTGACAGGAGCTTTATGTTACCAGCCACAGGCTATTTTACCTCGCCAAAAGTGGTTGATAATATATACCTTTATATTTGTATAAGTATATGTAAACAAGTGAAATGGACGCGCGAACGATATTTATTATCAGTTTTTAAAAAGAATTCCCCCTGCTGTTCAAGGCCGATCCTCGCCGCTTGATTAATTAACCGCCCTGCGCGCAGCCGGTGCAAAAAACCGCCAGCAATGTGCGAAAAAGGCGCGATTCCCCTCCCGTTTGAAGGGGCAAAACCAGTGATAAATATTGCCCGATAGGGAGCCAGAGAAAGCGTCGGCAGGCGAATTTATACAGAGTAATATCCCGTATTTTGCCCATTTTCACATTCCCATTCGCCACATAATTTACCAACCAAAAAACAACTGATAACATCTTTTCACAATTTAAGGCATATAAAACAACATGGTTCGGTGACCCCCCGTTTGCCCGTCGCAGCCGCCGGGATCACAGGATCAGGATTGAGACCAGCAGCCAACTTCTCATCGAGCAGACACCCGACCCCATGATGAACACAGTTACGGCCAGCATCGATCTCGATGCACTTCAGCACAATTTTGCCGTGGCACGCCGCCACGCCCCCCACAGCAAGATCATCGCGGTACTCAAGGCCAATGCCTATGGTCACGGGCTGCTGCCGGTGGCCCATGCCCTCGCCCAGGCCGATGCCTATGCCGTGGCCAGGGTCGAGGAGGCACTGGTGCTGCGTGCCAACGCCATCACCAAGCCCATTCTGGTGCTGGGGGGCTTCTTCAGTGCCGAGGCGCTGCCGCTGCTGGCCAAACACGATCTGCAGACCACCCTGCATACCTGGGAGCAGTTGGCGCTGCTCGAACAGGCCACTCTGCCCGCCCCCATCAAGGTGTGGCTCAAGCTCGATACCGGGATGAACCGGCTCGGCCTGCGCGCCGAGGAGTTGCCCGCCTTTATCGAGCGGCTGAGTCATTGCCACAACGTAGTGCAGCCGTTCCAGCTGATGACCCACTTCAGCCAGTCCGATGAGCAGGATACCCAGGCCACTTTGCTGCAAATCGAGGAGTTCAACCGCCTCTCTGCCCATCTGCCGGGCGAGCGGGCCATGGCCAACTCCGCCGGCATCCTCGCCTGGCCGGCCTCGCGCAGTGACTGGATCCGGCCCGGCCTCATGCTCTACGGCGCCTCCCCCTTTACCGGCCAGCTCGCCGCCGACCACGGCTTGCGTCCGGTCATGACCCTCAAGAGCCAGCTCATCGCCACCCGGGCCTGCCAGCAGGGTGAGGCTGTCGGTTATGGGGGTCACTGGGTGGCGAGTCGGGACACCACCCTCGGCGTGGTGGCCGCGGGATATGGCGATGGCTACCCGCGCATGGCTCCCGAAGGGACCCCAATGCTGATCAATGGCCGTCGGGTTCCCATCGTGGGTCGGGTCTCCATGGACATGATCACCGTCGATCTGGGCCCGGCGGCCAGCGACAAGGTGGGGGACGAGGTTACCCTGTGGGGAGAAGGGCTGCCGGTGGAGCAGGTGGCCGAGAAGATAGGCACCATCCCCTACGAGCTGCTCACCCGCCTGACCAGCCGGGTGCATCTCGCGCACTGCGACAGCCGCGAACAGATGCCGATGTTGAAGCTGGCCTGAGCAATCAGGCTGAGGCCGGCCACCGCGAGGTGATAATCCGGCCCCTGACAACCAAAAGGCCCCGTCTTGCAACGGGGCCTTTGGCTTTATTTGGCGGTGAGGGAGGGATGATTCGCCACTGCGTGGCTCACCCCTTCGGGGCGGCCTACGGCCGTTCATCGCAGCAAGCTGCTCTGCTCGAACCCGGCGAGGGTCCTCACCCGCCCTCTTCAACATGAGCTGATAATTCTTCCCCAAAGCAAAAAACCGACCATCGGGTCGATTTTAACATCTGAGGATGGGTCGGGATTGACTCGCGCCATCCCTGGCGCTCGCCCTGCGGGCTATCCTGCCCACCTGTCGAACCAGGGCCCGAACCGAGCCGCCCATCATCGGATAAAGCAAAAGGCCCCGTCTTGCGACGGGGCCTTTTGCTTTATTTGGCGGTGAGGGAGGGATTCGAACCCTCGATACGTTGCCGTATACACACTTTCCAGGCGTGCTCCTTCAGCCACTCGGACACCTCACCAAATTTTTACTTCTTGAAGTGGCTTTCGGAGCACGCTGCGCGTGCATCTTGCCGACTTCGTCGGTGGGCAGCCTCTCGGTCACCTCACCAAATTTCGGTCTGTTGTTTAACGTGCTCAGCCAGCACTTCGTTCGTTGCGCCGTTGCGCTGGAACGGGGCGTAATGTACGGGATACGACGGCATGCGGTCAATGCAATTTTTCACTTTTTGCGTTCGTTTGCTCATTATCCGAACCAAGTGACTAAAAACATGCCGTTTCGTATCCCTTTCAATCAATTTCCAGCCGCTTCGTGCAAATGCTCGCCTTTGAGTGCCTCTTCCAGCGAGCCGTAAAACTCCAGCTGACCGGGCACCGGACGCACCTTGGCGCGCGCCAGGGTCTTGAGCGGTTGGAACTGCAGCTCGGCCACCCGCAACTGCACCCCCGCCTTGGCCATCTGCTTTTCAAACTGCAGGAAGGCGGAGAGGCCACCTGCGTCCAGGATGGAGACCGCCTCCATCTGCAGCACCAGCAGCTTGTGCCCCTTGACCTGGGCCACCAGCTCGCCGAACACCCGCTCGGCGGCGGCGAAGAACAGCGGGCCGTTGACCTTGTAGAGCAGCGCCTGCTCAGGCACTTCCTGGGCGTAGCGCTTGTGATCCGTCAGGTTGTGCAGCTTGGTCATCTTGGCAATCTCGCGCATGAACAGCAGGGAGGCGAGGATCACCCCGAAGGTGATGGCGATGACCATGTCGAAGATCACGGTCAGCGACAGGCAGACCAGCAGCACCAGCACGTCGGATCTGGGGGCGCGGCGAATGAGCTCCACCACCTTGTGCGCCTCGCTCATGTTCCAGGCGACGATGAGCAGCAAAGCCGCCATGGCCGAGAGCGGCAGCCAGGAGAGCCAGGGCGCCAGCACCAGGATGGCCGCCAGCACCACCAGCGCATGCACGATGCCGGAGATGGGAGAGGTAGCCCCGGCCCGCACGTTGGCGGCGGAGCGGGCAATGGCAGCGGTGGCGGTGATGCCGCCAAAGAAGGGGGCGACTATGTTGCCAAGCCCCTGCCCCACCAGCTCGGCGTTGGAGCTGTGCTTGCGACCTGTCATGCCGTCCAGCACCACGGCGCAGAGCAAGGATTCGATGGCCCCCAGCATCGCCATGGAGAAGGCGGCAGGCAACAGGCGCTCGATGGCGGCCAGGTTCCACTCCACCGGCGAGCCATCCGGCCCCGGCAGAGCCCAGGGCATCACCAGGGTCGGCGCGATGGGCGGGATCCCCATGCCCTGACTGCCGTCGGCCAGGGTATAGCTGAACTTGCTGCCGATGGTGGCGACGTCCACCCCGAACTGATGCAGGCCAAAGCCAAGGCCCACCCCCACCAGCACGGCGGGCAGGTGGCCTGGCACCGGCAGGCGCAGGCGCGGCCAGAGCAGCAGCACCGCCAGGGTCGCAACCCCGACCAGCGTATCCCCCCACTGCCAGCTGGGCAGGGCATGGGCCAGCGCCTCGACTTTGCCGATGTAGGTTTCCGGCATCTCGGGCACGTGCAGGCCAAAGAAGTCCTTGATCTGCAGGGTTGCAATCACGATGGCAATACCACCGGTGAAGCCCAGGGTCACCGAAGGCGGAATGTACTCGATGAGTCGTCCGAGCCGGGCCACCCCCATGGCTACCAGAAAGAAACCCGAGATCAGGGTCGCCATCAACAGGCCACCCACGCCGAACTGCTGGGCCACCGGATAGAGGATCACCACGAAGGCGGCGGTCGGCCCCGAGATGGAGAAGCGGGAGCCGCCGGTCAAGGCGATGACGATGCCGGCGATGATGGCGGTATAGAGACCGTGCTGCGGCGGCACGCCACTGGCGATGGCCAGCGCCATGGCCAGCGGAATGGCGATGATGCCGACCGTGATGCCGGCGATCAGGTCGCGGCCGAAGCGGGGAACGCTGTAGGGTTCGTCAATACAGGATTGGCGTAAAGCAATGGCCAGCTTCACGCTTTGCAAAGGTGCTTGGTTGTGCATGTATTCGTAATACCAGAAGAGGGAGATAAAGGCCGGATTGAACCGGCGCCCGATCATCATCAAGGGCCGGCAGAGCTGTCGACACGGCGATGGTATCTTGGCCA
Organism: Aeromonas dhakensis; assembly: GCF_002285935.1. Classification (NCBI taxonomy): domain Bacteria; kingdom Pseudomonadati; phylum Pseudomonadota; class Gammaproteobacteria; order Aeromonadales; family Aeromonadaceae; genus Aeromonas; species Aeromonas dhakensis. Next base: position 2,822,549 of record NZ_CP023141.1, on the reverse strand, counting down.
ACCATACCCCAGCCGATGAAATATTTCGATGGGCGGGATCAATGAATGGCCGTTACCACGCAATATTGCCGGTGATAGTCAGCATATCGACCACTTTTCTCACCATTACGCAGCACACTCACTTCGCCTGCTAACCAATTTTTCCCTTCCTTATCCTGGTCGCGCGCCCTCCCCCTCTTTATATCTACCCGTCGGATACGGTGCCGGCGCTCGCCCCTCCCTCATCCTGTCCCGGCAGCCAATGCATTTCGTCTACCTCCCTCCTTACTCGGCGGCTTCCCCCTTGGCGAGCCTGCGAGGCTCACTCCAAGCTGCTGATTGTGCTGAAAACAGTCCACAGCGGCCAAGTTTTGGGCAAACGGTCCAAAATCCCCTTTTTGCAGCGGATCGCGGGTTGACACCCGGCGGACGGGCCATTAATATCCGCACCGTCTCGACTAGACAGGCAATTCCTCCTTAGTTCAGTCGGTAGAACGGCGGACTGTTAATCCGTATGTCACTGGTTCAAGTCCAGTAGGAGGAGCCAATTCCCTCGTAGTTCAGTCGGTAGAACGGCGGACTGTTAATCCGTATGTCACAGGTTCAAGTCCTGTCGAGGGAGCCACATTCGAAAGCCCAGCCTTTGGCTGGGCTTTTTCGTATCCCACCTTCGAAGCTACCATACAGGCTACCGTGGCTTGTACTTTCACCGAACGGCCTCAGCCCGGGTGTCGGCATCCCCTTCTTCCGTGCCCTTTCACGCCTCCCCTTGCTTTTTTGCTTGCCTCTGCCGGATATTCGTTATCACAATTACCGCCCCTGTTCACACCGTCAAAAGGACCCCTTGGCATGTCTGAGGATGCGATGCAAAAAGAAGCAGTGCCTGCTCAAGCCACCAAGCAGCCCAAAGATCCCGTCCGGCGTCTTACGCTGCAATTGGTCATGCTTGCCTTGATCGTCTTGGTCTATGTGCTGTTTGCTCAACGCCTGACCCCGATGAGCAGCCAGGGTACGGTACAGGCCTTTTTGATCCGCCTGGCCCCCGAGGTGGCCGGACGGGTGACTGCGGTGGAAGTCAGTGACAATCAGCAGGTTTCCGCCGGCATCCCTCTGTTTCAAATCAACCAGGAGCCCTATCTGATTGCCGTCACCCAGGCAGAAGCCCATGTGGCTGCAGTCGGGCAATCGATCGGGGCTGACACTGCCGCGGTGCAAACCGCCCAGGCCAAGGTGGTACAGGCCAAATCGGCCAAGGATAACGCTGCCGACAATGCCGCCAGAGTGGTCGAGCTGGCCAAACGAGGGGTCATGTCGATCGCGCAGCGGGATCAGGCGACGGCAACCTTGCAGCAAGCCAGGGCCTCCCTGGCGGCCGCACAGGCAGAGTTGCGCCGTGCAGAACAGAGCCTGGGGCCTGCCGGCAATGAAAATCCCAAGCTGAAAGAAGCGATGGCCGCCCTGGCCAAAGCCAGACTCGATCTCATTCGCACCACGGTCAAAGCGCCCAACAAGGGGGCCATTACCAACATACAGCTGGCGCCAGGCCAGTATGCCGCCGTGGGAAGTCCGGCAATGACCTTCATCGACACCTCGGCGGTCTGGATCAGCTGTATGCTGCCTGAGAACTCGTTGGAATACCTGCGACCGGGCATCAAGGCCGAAGTGGTCTTCGATGTACTCCCCGGCCGCGTCTTCAAAGCTCACCTCGATACCCTGGGATGGGGCAGTGCTGGCAATACCACCACAGACCAGACCACCGGTCTGCTCACGGCACCACAAAACAGCCCCAGTGCGCGCCAGTTTCCAGTGAGCCTGGTACTGGATGAGGCACTTCCTCGCGGGTTGCGCTATGGCTCCCAGGCCACCGTCATTTTCTATCCCAACAAGGTGGGCATGATGGATACGATTGCCGCCGGCTGGATCCGTGTTGTCAGCCTGCTGACCTATATTGCCTGATGATGAACAAAGCGTGGTGGCAATGCAGCCTGCGTCTTGGCGTCATTCCCATGGCGGCACTGGCGGTTACCCTGGCCACGGGTCAGGCCTTGCCCTTTCTGATCCCCATGTTCATCGTCATCATGCTGATGCTGAGTCCGACGCGCCTGCCGCTGATGATGGTAGTGAGAATGCTGGCACTGATCGTCGGCTGTACCGCGCTCATCTGTTTTCTTGCACATGTGGTCGGCACCAATCCCGTCGCTTTCTGGCTGGCCATGGCTGCGGTTGTGGTTCTGGCCTTTGCCCGCCTTGGCAAGAACCCTGACGATCTGCCCGGATTGCTGGTGCTGATCGTGTCGTCGATGACGATGGTGCTGGTACAAAGCCAGCCATCGCTGGTCCTGGCACTCCCCGTGTTGATGGGAAAAGCCTTTCTGATCTCCTATTTATGGTGTCTGCTGGCTTTTGCCATCTGGCCCCGGCCTTCCCCTCCGCTAATTCCCCTGACCGCCATGCGCGGTGATGAAAGGGTGATGCTGATCCTGGGAAAGAGCGCCGCTCTGTTGCTGGCCATCGGTATCGCCATCTGGCTGCAAGACAGCAGTGCCATCTTGATCGGGGCCACGATTGCCAACCTGCTACGCGCCAGCGACCCCCATCTGACACGAATGAACAGCAAACCACTGCTGCAGGCCAACTTGCTGGCGGCGGCCTTGGCTACCCCGGTGATCCTGCTGGCCTACATCAGTCAGTCTCCCCTGATCCTGTCACTGCTGGCGCTCGCCGGCAGCATCTGGCTGGCGGGACGGTTGGCGGCAGCCTGGCCCAAAGTGGTGGTACAAACTGCAATGACGGTTTACATCACTTTGCTGGGAACCGCCTTGCCCCAGTATCAGCAAGGGCTGCACCTGGTATGGGATCGACTCGCGACGCTGTTGCTGGTCGTCCTCTATTGCACCCTGGTTGTGCATCTCTTGACCACATCAACCGATAAGTCATGTCCTGCTTGAACGACATCATCTTGTCCAGACCGTTTATTGTCAGAGGGTAGAGACATGCTTTGCCCTTTGCGACCCCCACTCGATTCAGGAGTTTCTATGCGCCGTTTCAACTTAATGCTCAATGGCAGCCGGTTGATGATGTTTCCCTTCTATGTCTGCATCCTTGTCTGTGTCGCCCTCTTGATGGTGAAGTTCGCCATGCAGCTCTATGAGCTGTGTCGCGACATCATCGACATCCCCTATCTGGATCTCATCACAGGGGTGCTGACCCTGGTGGACTTCGTGCTGGTGGCCCAGATGCTGATCCTGGTGGCCATCTGCGGCTACGTACAGTTCATCAAGACCCCGGAGCAGCGGGCAGCCCTTGGCGACAACTGGCTCAGCAAGATCAACTTCGCCTCCCTCAAACTCATCGTCATCAACTCCCTGGTCACCATCGCCGGGATCGAGGTGCTCAAGGCCTTCCTGACCGACGGTACCGGCAACGAGATCGAGATGAAGTGGTCGGTCATCGTCTTCCTCGCCTTCTCCACCGCGGCGCTCATCTACGCGGTCACCGAGCGGCTGGCGGACCACAAGTAGCGCCGGTTTTCATTCAGCCTTTATTCATCAAGAGCCGAATTGATAACTCTTTTCATTACCTTTACTGCATTGTAAACTTGCTCCCCCGGGCTGAACTGCCCGGGCGTTGGAGCACTTATGACAAGCCTTTCCCTCTCACCACGACACTGCTGGCAGTGGCTGGCCTATCACCATCAGGCCGCCGAGGGCTCCCTCTATCTGATGTTCTTCTCCGGCCTGCTGCTGTGGGAACCGCTGACCCCGCTCTGGTCGCTGGCACGCTGGAACCTGTTCCTGCACGTCGCCCTCTCGCTCACCCTGTTTCCCCTGCTGTTCGGCGCGTTCTGGCTCTCCCATCGCAGCCTGCTGCGCAAAAGCCGCAAGCCTTTTTTGCGCACCACGGGCCGCATCATCGAGGCCCTGCTGCTGGTCTGTCTGACAAGCGGCCTGCTGCTGGTACTGCACGGCACCCCGGGCGATAGCCTGGGCAACCTTGCCAGCTGGGCCCACTGGCTGAGCTCCCTCGCGTTGACTCCCCTGGTGCTGCGCCACGCCTGGCGCTGGACCATCTTGAAATGGCGCACCTGATCTTATGTTGAAGTTGTTGTTATCCCTGATGTTGGCCACCCTGCTGCTGGGGACCGCCTCGGCCCAGGAGATGGGCACCGCAATGATTGCCTATGACGAGGGGAGCACCCCGCGCCTCGTCACCGCCAACCAGAGTGCAGGCTCGGTCACCCTGCTTGAACGCGATAGCGGCAAGCGACTCAAAGAGGCACAACTGGGGGGCGATCTGCGCCAGCTGGCCCGCGCAGACGACGGCCCCCTGCTGGTGACCGACTACAGCGGCGATCGGTTGCTGCTGCTGGATGATGATCTCGACCTGGACAAGGCGATCCCCACCGGCCATAGACCCTACGGCGTCATCTTCGACCCCAAGCGGCAGTGGTTCTGGGTCACGCTGTTCGAATCAGCTCGCCTGCAGGCTTATGACACCGCGGGCAAGCTGCAGCTGGATGCAGAAACCGCCGAGACACCCCGCGGGCTGGCCCTGACCGACGACGATCGCCTGCTGCTCACCCACGCCATGACCGGCCAGCTCGCCATCTATGATCTCGCCAAACTCGGCAGCGACGCCAAAGGCGCTACCCTGCCCAAGCCCAAGCTCATTACCCTGGCCGAGACTCACAGCGATACCCCAAGCGACTCGCAGGGCTTGCCGCGCCTGCTGGACGGCATCGCCCTCTCCCCCGATGGCAGCGAAGCCTGGCTGCCCCACGTGCTGTGGAGCTTCGATCACCCTTTCCAGTTTCAGAGCACCGTCTTCCCGGCGGTCTCCATCATCGACCTGGATGAAGAGAAAGAGCGGGTCGATGAAAGAAAGCAGCTCTTCTTGCAGATCAACCTGCCCAGCGTCGGCAACCGCAGCCAGATCGTCTCCAACCCATTCGCGGCGCGCTTCGCCGCCGACGGCAAGCGGGTCTATCTGACCCTGGCGGGCTCGGAGGATCTACTGGTGTTCGACCTGTCGCGCAGCGGCAAGCAGAACAGCAACCGCCACAGACGCAAGAAGTTTCAGGGCGGCGCCAAGGCGACCCAGCTCCTTCGCCACCTGCCGGGCCAGAATCCGCGCGACTTGTTTGTAGACGGCGACCACATCCTGGTACACAACGTCATGGGGCAGGATCTCACCCGCCTCAACACCGGCGGCAGCGGCCCCTTCGCCCGGGTCACAGTGGATGTGCCCCACTTCGCCAAGCTGGTCGAGACGGATCCGCGCCCCGAGCCGCTTCAGCGCGGCGAGCGGCTGTTCAATCTGGGCAACACAGCCGCCAACAGCCGCTTCCCCATGGCGGGGGACAACTGGATGAGCTGCAACTCCTGCCATCTGGACGGGTTCAACTTCACCAACCGCTATCTGATGGCAGCCCATCGCCAGCAGAGCGGCGACAACGCCATCAACGGCCACGCCAACCTGGCCAACATGGTGGCGGGGGACTTTATCGGCGAGTACCTGCGCATGACCCAGCAGACCCAGGGCGGCATGGGCCATGACACCCGCGATGGCGCCGAAGCGGTCGACCCCGCTAGGCCCCAGCCCGAGGTGAAAGCGATGATGGAGGATCTGCACGCCTTCGTCACCGCCGATGGCAACCTCCCCTATCTGGCCAACTGGCTCAGGCTCGATGCCCCGCGCAGGGATCCCACCAAGGCGCCGACCACCCATCCCAGGGAGTGGCTCAACTCCGCCTCCTGCCAGAACTGTCACCAACAGGCGTTCCAGGACTGGAGCGAGAGCAACCACCGGCTGATGGGCAACTCCCACCCCTACTACAAGGTGGTGCAGGCGCTGGCCCGTGAAACCGAGGGCGAGGCCTTCGGTCAGTGGTGCCAGGGCTGCCACATGCCCCAGCAGGTGTTGAACGGCCAGCAGGATCTTCCCAAGGGCTCCCACATGTTCGAGCAAGGCGGCGCCTCGCTCATTGCCGCCCACCAGAAAGGCGAACCTGTGGTGGAGGAAGGGACCGGCTGCGTGCTTTGCCATCGCATCACCAAAGTGGAAGATGCCGGCGGCAACAGTGCCTTTACCGTGAATCTGAAAGACCGCGAGAGCTATGTGTTCGAGGATGCCGCCGGTGGCAGCCTCAAGCACTGGCTGGCGGAGCGGCAGATCAACGCCCGCCCCGCCATGCACAAGGCCTCCTACCAGAAGGATTTCTACCGCGACGCGGCCCTGTGCAAGTCCTGTCACAACGAGTTTGCCCCCGGTACCGGCGCCAATATCGTCAACACCTGGGATGAGTGGGAGAAATCCAGCTTCGCCAAGGCGGAGGATCCCGCCAAGCGGCGCACCTGCATCGACTGCCACATGAACCCTACACCTGGCAACGGCGGCGCGCCGGTGGCCGGCCAGTCCACCGAAAACGGCACAGTGAAAGAACGGCTCTATCGCCACAACTTTACCGGCGCCCAGCACCAGCTGGTGGGGCTGCGCAATCCCGCGCTCGAGCAGGAGAGCCTGGCGCTGCTGCGCTCAAGCGCCACCCTCTCTGCCCGCATTGAAAACCAGAGCGGCCAGCCCGAGCTGGTGGTGCGGGTCGCCAATACCGGCGCCGGCCACGCCCTGCCCACCGGGGTCGCCGATTTCCGCGAACTCTGGCTGGAGCTGACCGTCACCGACGCCAGCGGCAAGCTGCTGCTTGCCAGCGGTCAGCCGGTGGATGGCGCCGTCCCTGAAGATGCGCGACTGTTCAGAAAAGTGTTCGGCGATGCCGAGGGCAAGCCGGTGGGGCTCAAGTTCTGGCGCTACGCCAAGCTCCTTGAAGATACCCGCATTCCGGCCGATGGCTGGCGCGATGAAGCCTGGCCGCTGCCAGCGGATGCCCAAGGGCCCTTCAAGGCCGATATCAAACTCAATTTCCGCACCTACCCCAAGTGGGTCAATGATGCGGTGCGCGCCGCCGAGCCGAGCTTGCCGGAGCCACCCATAGTGCTACTCAATCGGCTGCAACTCACCCTGCGGCCTCTCCCCGTCACGCCCGCTACGGAGCCTCACACCTGATGTTTGCAAGTTTTCTCATTACCCTGCGCGAGGGGCTGGAAGCCTTCCTGCTGGTCGGCATCTGCCTCTCCTACCTCGCCAAGCTGGGGGCGAGCCGCTACAACAAGTTCGTCTATCTGGGGGTGGGGCTGGGCCTGCTTGCCTCTCTCGTGGTCGCCTTCCTGTTCCAGGTGGTGGTGAGCCAGTTCGAGAGCGAGCGCTACAACCATTTGCTGATGGCGGGGATCCTGATTTTCGCCACCCTGGTGCTCACCTACATGGCGGTCTGGATGCAGAAGCAGGCCAAATCCCAGGTGGGGGCCATGACGGCGCGCATCGATGCCGCCATCGACGGCGGCAACCTGTTCGGTCTGGTGCTGCTCGCCTTCCTGGCGGTGATGCGCGAAGGCTTTGAAACCGTGCTGTTCTTCTCGGCCTTGGTTTACTCCGGGCAAGGGGTGGATCTGCACGAGGGGCTGATGGGGGCGCTGGGCGGCCTGCTGCTGTCGGTGGTGCTGGTGTGGGGGCTGCTGCGCTCCACCCGCAAGGTGGCGCTGGCCCCCTTCTTCCGCTGGACCGGTCTGCTTATCATCATCATCGCCGCCGGCCTGCTGTCGTCCGCCGTCAACATGCTGCAGGCAGCCGGGCTCATCACCTTCTGGACCGAGCCTGTCTTCAACATCAGTCACATTCTCGACGATCAGGGGGTATTTGGTACCTTCCTGCGCGCCCTGTTTGGCTACAATGCCTCACCGGCCGGCCTGCAGTTGCTGACCTGGGCCAGCTACCTGGTGATCTTCGTCACCGTCTGGCATCGCAACTATCGTCCCCAGCGCTGATCGCCCAGCGCGGCGCAGCAGCGGATGACAAGGCGGCTCAGCGGGGCCGCCTTTTCCACTTCTTATCTTTTGGTCAGCGTTTCGGATAAAGAGTCATGAGCGACAACAACACACAACACATAGCGGTACTGGGCGCCGGCCCGGCCGGTCTGATGGCCGCCTGGCGCCTGCGCCAGGCCGGTTTTGCGGTCACCCTGTTCGAGCAGGAGAGCGTGGTGGGCGGCATGTGCGCCACCCAGACCTTCAAGGGGCGCGACGGCGAGTATCGCTTCGACTACGGCGGCCACCGCTTCATCACCAAGAACCCCGAGCTGCTCGCCTTTATCGACGAGCTGATGGGGGACGACCTGCTCCACGCCGAGCGAAAGAGCGTCATCCGCTTTGGCGGGCGTACCTATGACTACCCCCTGAACCTGCCCAACCTGCTCAAGACGGCGCCGCTCGCCCTGATGGCCGGGGCGGTGAAGGATCTGTTGCTGTTGCCCCTTGCCAGGAAGCCCACCGATTTTGCCAAGGCGAGCTTTGCCGAGTGGATCCAGAGCCACTTTGGCCGCACCCTCTACCGCCAGTTCTTCGAGGGCTACACCGGCAAACTGTGGGGCATCAACCCGGACAAGCTCTCCGCCGACTGGGCCGGTCAGCGCATCAGCCTGATCGATCTCAAAGACGTGGCGCGCCGCCTGTTGCCAAGACGCAACGGCAGCATCTCGGTGCGCACCTATGCCCGCAAGTACCGCTACCCCAAATACGGCTTTGGTCAGATCTTCACCACCCTGGGGGAGCGACTGGTTGCCGAAGGGGTTGAGCTGAAAACCGGCGCCACCATCACCCGCCTTGAGCAGGCTGATGGCCGTATCGAACGGGTCTATTGGCAACAGCAGGGGATTGAACAGAGCGAGCGATTTGATCAGGTGATCTCCACCCTGCCGCTGCCGCTCACCTGCCAGCATCTGGGCTTGCCGTGCGATCTGCACTACCGGTCGCTGCGCTTCGTCAATATGCCGCTCAAACAGGAGAACCTGTCGGACAACACCTGGCAGTACCTCTCCGACCCCCATATCCTGGCCACCCGCCTACAGGAGCCGCGCCGGCGCAGCCCCTTTATGGCGCCCCAGGGCCAGACCTCGGTGATGCTGGAGATCCCCTGCAACCCGGGAGATGCTACCTGGCAGGCGCAGCTCTCTGATCTGCGCGGTCGGGTTACCGATGATCTGGCGAGCCTCGGCGTCGATATCGCCAAGCTTGGCGATGAGACCTTCGAGGCGCGCAGCGAGTACGCCTATCCGCTGATGGACCTCGGTTATCAGGCCCGCCGCAACGAGGCCATCAAGGCGCTGATGCCCATCACCAACCTCATCATGACCGGCCGTCAGGGGACATTCCGCTACATCTTCACCGACACCGCCATGGAGATGGGGATGATGGCCGCCGACATGGTGATCGACGGGGTGGACAGACGCCACGCCATCTTCAACCATCGCAACGAAAACACCGTGATCGAGACCCAGAGCGTGGCCTGATGGCCCCTGAATGTGGTGATCGACGGGGTGGACAGACGCCACGCTATCTTCAACCATCGCAACGAAAATACCGTGATTGAGACCCAGAGCGTGGCCTGATGGCCGCGCCATAAACAAACAAGGAGAAGAGGATGACCATCCGCCCGGGTTTACTTGCCCTCACCCTGCTGCTGGCCCTGAGCGGGCAGGCGCAGGCTTACTCCTACGCCGCCGCCGGCAAGGAGCCGCTGATCGATGCTCGCGAGGCGCTGCTGGGCGCCGCCACTGACGGCAAGGATGCCAGCGCCACCTTGAGCGAGATTGCCGAGGAGCTGACCTATCTGGAGGAGCACCACAAGGTCGAGCTGCAAGCGCCGCTCGCGGCCGCCATCAAGGCCAAAGACGCCGCGGCTACCGCGGCCCTGCTCAACCGGGCCTACAAGGCGGAGATCGAGCGCCGCCTCGAGGGGGCCAGCCAGAACCTTGGCGACTACCAGACCGCCAAGGTGCTGGTGGTCAAGAGCAAGCGCTTCCTCGATTTGATCCTCCCCTCCCTGAGTGAAGGGGATCGCAAGGCCGCCGAGCAGGCGCTGGCCAAGGTGCTGGATGCCATCGGCAACCCTGGGGTGTTCGGGGTGGGCGCCAAGCCCGCCGATTCAGCCGCCTTTAGCGATGCCGAAAAAGCGCTGATGGCCGTGCTGGCACCGCTCTGATGACCAACTGCCAATCATTGCGCCACCTCGCCGTGACAAACGGTGGGTTTCGCTGCGCGCTACCCACCCTACGTACTTTGATGACTTCTTATTGATGACGACGGCCCCCCTCATCCCCGACCCTTCTCCCGCAAGGGGAGAAGGGGGGCGTCACCACGGCCGATTACGCTTCGCTAATCGACCCTACTTGCTGATCCTTCTACAACTGGTCTGGCTTGGCTGGCTGCTGGCCTTCCCGGTGGCCCTCGATTCCGACGATGCCCTCAACTTCGCCCACGGGGTGGTGCGTTTCAGCGTGCTGGAGTTCTCCCCCCACTTTCCGGGTTACCCCGCCTTTATCTGGCTGGCGCGGCTGATCAATCTGGCGGTGGACGAACCGGCCCGCGCGGTGCAGTGGGCAAGCCTGTTGGGGAGCAGTTTGCTGGCGCCGCTCGCCGCCTCGCTGGCGGTCAAGTTGTGGCAACGGCCCAGCCTGCTGGCGCCGGTCTGGCTGCTGGTGCTGGCCCTGCCGCTCACCCCGACTCTCGCTCTTTCCGGCCTCTCGGACGGGCCGGCGCTGGCCGCCTGGCTCGGAGCTCTCCTGGGCTTGCAACAGCGCAAGATAACTCTGGCGGGTCTGCTGCTGGGCCTGATGCTGGCGCTGCGCCCCTCCTACTTCGTGCTGGCGCTGCTGCCCCTTTGGCTGGGGATGGCGCAAAAGGGAATGCGCGTCAGGTTTATGCTCCCCATCACGCTGGTGGGGCTAGCCTGCCTGATGTTTGTCTGGCAGGCCGATGGCTGGGCCTATTTCAGCGAGGGGCGCCGCTTTACCGACGGTCACTTTACCTTGTGGGGCAACACGGCGGCGGCCCACGGCGATCGGCTGCTGAGCTGGGCGAAGACCTTCAACGAGCAGCTCACCCCACTCTGGCCTTTGGCTGTCGGGGGACTGCTGGCGCAGCCGTTGTGGCAACGGTGCAAGGGCCACGCTGCCGCCCTCTCCCCCTGCTGGTCCCTCTACTGGCTTGCCCTGCTGCTCTGGACCCTGTTTGGCCAGAACCCGGACAATCCCCGCCATCTGGCCCCCATCACCCTGCTCGCCATCATCTTGCTGGCAGGCTGGTTGCCGCACCGGGGCGAGCGGCCAGCCATGCTGGGAGCCCTCGTGCTGCTGCTCTGCACCCTCACCCCGCCGGCGGCGCCAGCCATGACCCGGGCAGCCAGGCTGGCCGAGCAGGCGTGCCCCGCGCTGGTGACCCAGTGGGGTGTGAGGCTGCTGCGCGAAACTACGGCCCTGCCCGTCACCGACGGCTGGTATCAGGGGGATGCTCGCCTTGCATTGGCGCAAGGGGCCTGCCGGCTCAGCCGGCGTCCCCTCGACCCGGAGGAACTGCCCGCAGGTGGCCAGCGAGTCTGGTTTGCCCCCCGCTTTCACGCCGAGCCCGGCCTCTGGCTCGGCATACAGGATCACCCCCGTCACCAAAACTGGTAGACTGGATGTTTGTCACTCCCTGACTTCGCACTCATCAAGACTGGATAGCCTATGCCCCACGCCCCCCTCTCCCCCCGTTTCCTGTTCATCCTGCTCGGCGCCCTGGCAGGCCTGACGCCGCTCGCGGTCGACATGTACCTGCCCGCCATTCCGGCCATCGCCCGGGATCTGGCTACCAGCATCGATGGCGCCCAGCTCACCATCAGCGCCTTCCTCGGCGGCTTTGCCATCGGCCAGCTGTTCTACGGCCCGCTCGCCGACAGCTATGGCCGCAAACCGGTGATCCTGGCGGGGCTGGTGATGTTTGCCATCGCCTCGGTGGGCTGCGCCATGGCGGATTCCCTGCCGGAGCTCTTGGCCTATCGGATGTTGCAGGCGGCCGGCGGGGCGGCCGGCTCTGTGGTGGTCAATGCGCTGCTGCGCGACCTGTTCGAGAAGGAGGCCTTCTCCCGCGCCATGTCGTTCGTCATTCTGGTGATGACGCTCGCGCCGCTGGTCGCCCCCGTGGTGGGCGGCTACATCAGCGCCCACAGCGACTGGCGGGTGATCTTCTGGCTGCTGATGGGGATCAGCCTGCTCATCTGCCTGGTGATGCAGTGGAAAATTCAGGAAACCCTGAAGCCCGAACACAAGCAGCCCCTCAACCTCGGCCAGGTGCTGCGCAACTACTGGGGCGTGCTCTCCCATCGCGGCGCCATGGGTTACGTGCTATGCGGCGCCCTGTCGAGCTCGGGCATGTTCGCCTTTATCAGCGCCTCCCCCTATGTCTACATCGAGTACTTCAAGGTGCCGACCGAGCACTATGGCTGGCTGTTCGGCCTCAACATCCTGCTGATGATGGTGGTCACCTTCGTCAACAGCCGGCTGGTGAAGGGGGTGGGCGCCGAGCGCATGCTGCAGTACGGCCTGCTGGTACTGCCGCTGGCCGGCGCCCTGCTCATCTACAACGCCTGGAGCCAGACCGGCGGCCTGTGGGGCATCGTCATTCCGGTGGTGCTGTTTGTCGGCCACATCAGCCTGGTGGGGGCCAACGCCATGACCGGCCTGATGGGCCACTTCCCGCAGTCCGCGGGCACCGCCTCGGCGCTGGCGGGCACCTTGCGCTTTGGCATCGGCGCCCTGGTGGGGGTGCTGGTCAACCTCAATCCCCCCGAATCGCCGCTGCCCATGGCCATCGCCATCGCCGGCTGCGGATTCGGCTCGGCGCTCTGCTACTGGCTGCTGACCGGCAAGCGCGCCTGAGGGCTCCAAGAATGACCAAGCCCTGTCCATGGACAGGGCTTTTTTGTGTTCGCTTGCGTGTGCGCGGCGTCCCTCAGGGGTCCGGTGAGAGTCCGCTTCGCACCAGGATCTCGCTCTCCAGCCCATCCAGGCTCAGCTGATTCTTCTTGCGCCAGTAGGCTTCAATCCCCTCCCGGCCATGGCGCTCGGACCAGTTGGCGAGATCCTCCCTGTCCCCCTGGTACTCATACAGCGGCACCGACATGCCGCAGGAGGCCTGGACGCGCGCTATGTCCAGCAGGAAGATCTGGCGGGCCGCGACGCTTTGGGGAAAGCGTGCCAGGAACGACGACCACTCAGGATCACTCCGGTGCAGCACCCGTGCCCGGCCATAGGCCCTCAGGATCAGCGGCGCCCCCTCGAAGGCGCAGAACATCACCGTCATGCGCGGGTGTTGCAGCACATGGGCCGCCGACTCGTTGCCACTGCCGGTCAGGTTGAGCCAGACCAGGGTGTGGGGGTCAATGACCCTCAGCGAGTCCCCGCCCTTGGGGGAGAGATTGACCGTCCCCTCTGCGGCCGCCGTGCCGACGAAGAAGATCTTCTGTGCCTCGATGAAGGCCACATGGCGCGGCGAGAGCGCCTCGAACAGTTGTCCCATCTTGTCTGTCTCTCCATGATCACCCGCTCAGAACAGGGCGCTGTTGAGCCACAGGTGCGCCCCTATGCCGACCATATAGCCAAGCAGAATGGCGGGCAACCACTTGAGATGGCCGACGAAGGTATACATGCCCCTCGCCTGCCCCATCAGGGCCACCCCGGCCGCCGAACCGATGGAGAGCAAACTGCCCCCCACGCCGGTGGTCAGGGTCACCAGCAGCCACTGCCCCGCACTCATCTGCGGCTCCATGGAGAGGACCCCATACATCACCGGAATGTTGTCGATAAGGGCGGAGAGCAGGCCGATGGCCACGTTGGCCAGAGTCGGATCCCCCTGGTAGAGCAGTTGGGAGGCGAGCGCCAGATAGCCCATGAAGCCGAGCCCGCCGACGCACATCACCACCCCGTAGAAGAAGAGCAGGGTGTCCCACTCCGCCTTGGCTATCTTGTTGAACACGTCGAACGGCACCATGGAGCCCAGGCGCAGCAGCCGGGCCTCGTCGCCGGTGCGCGCGTACAGCGCCCGCTCGCGGGCCAGGGTAACGGGCTGCGTCTTGCGCAGGTAGAAGCCGAAGAACTGCAAATAGCCGAGCCCCATCATCATGCCGAGCACGGGGGGCAGCGCCAGGAAGTGATGGCAGGCGACCGCGGTCACTATGGTGAGCAGGAAGAGCAGCACTATGGTGAAGGCCCCGCGTCTGAGCACCACCCGCTCGTGGCTCATGGTGGGGGCATGGCGTGGCACCATCAGGCTCATCAGGGTGGCCGGCACCAGAAAGTTGAGCAGGGCGGGCACGAACAGCAGCAGAAACTGCTCGAAGGGCACCTGGCCCGCCTGCCACACCATCAGGGTGGTGATGTCGCCAAAGGGGCTGAAGGCGCCGCCCGCATTGGCCGCCACCACTATGTTGATGCAGGCCAGGTTGATGAAGCGACGCTCCCCGTTGGCCACATGAAGCACGACGGTGCACATCAGCAGCGCCGTGGTGAGGTTGTCCACCACCGGGGAGATGAAGAAGGCGAGGATCCCCGTCAGCCAGAACAGCGAGCGCAGGCTGAGCCTGGTGCGTACCAGGCGGGCGCGCAGGGCGTCGAACAGCAGCCGGTCCTCCATGGCGTTGACATAGGTCATGGCCACCAGCAAGAAGAGCATCAGCTCGGCGTACGCCAGCAGCGTTTGGCGAAATCCCGCCACCGCCAGCGGGCTCTGCCCCTGTCCGGCATAGACGATACCGATGACGATCCAGATGATGCCGGCCGCCACCAGCACGGGCTTGGACTTGCGCAGCTTCAGGTACTCCTCCGCCATCACCAGGGCATAGGCCAGGGCGAAGATGGCCAGAGCAAAGAGGCCGGCGCCGGTGTGCGTCATGGGCAGAGGGCCGCCGTCGGCGAGCGCGGGGGCGCAGAAGAGGCCGAGGATGGCCGAAGAAAACAGACGTGCAGATCCAGACATGGGGCCCCTCTCTTGGAAACCGTCTGGTTTTAAGGCTGACAGTGGACAGGGACGCCCCCCTGCCTTCTCCCTGCTCGCGCCAGGCCCGGGGGGGCGAACGCTTGCATCAGGGGCGCAAGATCAGGCGGCGCTCCTTGCCCCTGCCATCAGGGTTATTTCTTGCCAAACCCCGAGCGTTTGAGGGTGTAGCCGGCACTGTTTTGCCAGGCGTCCAGCCCGCTTCGGTTGTTGCCCGCCACCAGGCTGGCGGCCAGGCTCGGGCTGTTGAACAGCTGATCGGCGGTAAAGACGAAACCCCCTTCGCTGCGCGGGGCCAGGATCCCCTTGCCCAGCAGCTCCTGGCGCAGTTCGATCACTGCCTCGCGCAGGGAAGCCGCATCCTCACCGTTGGCGGTGGAGCCCGCCAGCACCATGAAACCGGGGTTCTGCCGCTTGCCCACCGGATAACCGTGCGCCTCGGCCCCCTTGCCGTTGAAGTGGTAAAGCTCGCGCTCGCCCGGCTTGTTGTCGGAGAGCGCCTTTTGCAGGGTCATCAGCTCGTTGTAAATCTCGATGGGGACCACGGCAGCCTGCTTGGCGCCCTTGCTGTCGACGATAAAACTGACTTGCTTGTGTAACATCCTTGCGCATCCTGTGACCCATGGAGGCCCCTATTCTAACCACCACAGGCGAGCGGGATCCAGCCAGGATCCTCACCTCTTTTGCAGCCTTGATCACTAACTGGCATAGTGGCACTCATCCTGAGGCGAGCCGAGGGCACGTAATGAAAGCCATTGGCCATCAACCGGTTATCCCATGCTGAATCTGCGCAATCTCGGCAAGAGCTTCGATAACGGCAGCGAACGGCTGCCGCTGTTTCACCACCTTGATCTGACCCTGGCGGCCGGCGAGATCACCCTGCTGCTGGGGCAGAGCGGCTGTGGCAAGTCGACCCTGCTGAACCTCATCGCCGGCCTGCTCCCCCCGGATGAGGGGGAGATCTGGCTGGGGGAGACCCGCCTCGACAACCAGTCGGCGGACGAGCGGGCCCGCCTGCGCGGCCGCCATTTCGGCATCGTCTATCAGGACTTCAACCTGCTGCCGACTTTGACCGTGGCCGAGAACCTCGCCCTGCCCCTTGCCATCAACCAGCTTGCCCGCGATGAGACACGCATTGACGGCCTGCTGGAGCGCCTCGATCTCGCCCACAAGCGCCACGCCTGGCCGGAGCAGCTCTCCGGCGGCCAGCGTCAGCGAGTGGCGCTGGCCCGCGCCCTCATTCACCAACCCCAGTGGCTGCTCGCCGACGAGCCCACCGGAAGTCTCGATGAACACAACGCCGAGCAGGTGATGGCGCTGATGATGGCGGCGGTGCGGGGCACCGGCGCCGGCCTCTTGCTGGTGAGCCACAACCCAGCCTACAGCGCCCTGGCGGATCGGGTGCTGCGCCTCGAAGGGGGGCAACTGGTCGAGCTCAAGGGACGCCGCCATGACTGACGCCCGCCACGGAGGGCTGTGATGTTGCCGCTGCCGCTCAAGGCGCTGCTGCGCCTCTATCGCGCCCACCCCTGGCTGCTCTTGATGAGCCTGGTCGGGCTCACCCTGGGGGTCTCTCTGGTGGTGGCCATCGAGCTCTTGAACCACAGCGCCCGCACCAACTTCGTCGCCGCCCGCAGCCAGCTGGCGGGGGAAGCGAACTACCGGCTGGCGCCGGACGGCGGGCTGGACGAGCAACTCTATGTGACGCTGGTGCGCAGCCAGCCAAATCTCGACGCTATGCCCCAGCTGCACGGCTGGCTGCAAGATGAACAGGGGCGCAGTTTTCAGCTGCTGGGGATGGATCTGTTCAACCCCGGCCCCTTGCGCCGGCTGTTTGGCGCCGCGCCGGACAAAGAGCCCACCTTCTCCCTCACCCGCGCCGACAGCGTCTGGCTGGCCGCCCCCGAGGCCAGGCGCCTTGGCTGGCAAACGGGCCAGAGCCGGCGCTTCGTGCTGGGGGGCGCTGAAGGGGCGCCGCCCCGCCCGCTGACCCTCACCCTGGCCGGCACCTTCGAGCCCGGCGCCGTGCCCATGGAGCGGCTGCTGGTGACCGACATCGGCCTCGCCCAGCCCCTGCTTGGCAAAGAAGGGCGGCTCGATCGCATCGTCTTCAAGCTAAGCGAGACGCAAGCTCGTACCCTGCAAACCGCCCTGCAAGCCTATGCCCCTAAGCAGCCCCTCTGGCTCGAACCCATCAGCCCGGCGCTCGATGCCAGTCAGCTCGGCGATGCGCTGGCCCTGAACCTCACTGCCCTCTCCCTGCTCGCCATGGCGGTGGGACTGTTTTTGGTGTTCAACGCCCAGCGCTTCGTGCAGAGCGTGCGCCGCCCCCAGCTGGCCCAGCTCATTATCCTCGGCATGCCGCCGCGCCGGCTGTTGCGCTGGCTGACCCTGGAGATCCTGATCCTTGCCAGCATCGGCACCCTGCTCGGGCTGCTGCTGGGGAGCCTCCTGGCCCTCGCCCTGATGGGGCAGCTCACTCAGGCGCTGGCCGATCTCTATGGCCCCAACCCCATCGATCTGCTGCATCTCTCCCCCGCAAGCCTTGGCAAGGCGCTGGTGATCGGCCTTCTGGGCACCCTTGCCGCCAACCTGCCCGGCTGGTGGCAACTGCTGCGCCAATCCCCCCTTGAGCTGCGAGAAGGCAACAGCCGCCCGCCGACTCATCCCTGGCAACGTCGGGGGCTCGCCATCGTCATCCTGCTGCTCTGCGCGCTCTATCTGTGGCGGCCAGAAACCGGGCTGGGCGGCGCCCTCTTCGTGGCCGGCGGCTGGCTGCTGGCCATGGCGCTCGCCCTGCCCGATGTGCTGCGCGCCGTGCTGGGCCGGCTGCGCCGACGCGAGCGCGGCTCCCTCAGCGCCCGGCTCGGGGTAGCCGAAACCCTCTATCACCTGGATCGCACCGCCATCGCGGTGATGGCGCTGCAACTGGCCATCGCGGCGGCCATCGGCATCGGGGTCATGGTGTCGAGCTTTCGCTCGAGCGTGGAGATCTGGCTCGGCCAGCGCCTGGCCGCCGATCTCTACGTCACCGCTCCCAAGGGGGTGGCCGGCAACAAGGGCGCCCTGAGCGAGCAGACCCTCAACACCATACTCACCGCGCCGGACGTGCGCGCCGCCTCCCGCCGCTCGGTGCATCCGGCCCGCTGGCAGGGACAGCCCATCGAGTGGGCGCAGATGGACTTTATCCCCGAGCTCAAAGCCGCCTATCCGCTGCTGGCCGGACGCTGGCCCGCCACCCCCTACGAGGTGCTGGCGAGCGAACCGCTGACGGTGCGCCTCGGGGTCAAGGTGGGCCAGCGCCTCGAGGTGAGCGGCGAGCAGGGGCCACGCATCTTCACCGTCACCGGCGTCTATCAGGATTACGGCAGCGACAAGGGGCAAATACTGCACGCCTTCGAAGGGGGCAAGGTGCAATCCCTGGCCCTCTTCAGCCAGCACCCAGATCGCCTCTCCGATCGCCTGCGGGCCCAGTTTGGCGAGCGGGTGAACCTGTTGCCCGCCCCCGCCATCCACGCCGCCGCCCTCAGGGTGTTCGACCAGACCTTCGTGGTGACCGAGCTATTGAAGTTGCTGATCCTGGGGATCGCCTTCGTCGGCATCGGCTCGGCCTTTATGGTGCTGGGGCTGGCCCGGCGCGGCGAGTTGCAGACCCTGCAAAGCCTTGGCCTGAGCCCTCGCCACTGCCGCCGGTTGCTGGTGTGGCAGGGTGCGGGCCTCGGGCTGCTCACTGCACTGTTGGCCCTGCCGGTGGGCTATGGTCTTGCCTGGGTGCTGATTGAAGTGGTCAACCCCCGCGCCTTCGGCTGGCGGCTGGCCTTCGAGGCCGCCCCCCTGCACGCCGTCACGGCCCTCCTGCTCGCCCCCGTCTGTGGCGCGCTCGCCTCCTGGTACGCCGCAAGGAGAGTGGTATGACATATCGGTTGGCGCACTGGCTCAGCCATGGCTTGACGTTCCCATTGACCAGATCC
The DNA here is from genome assembly GCF_002285935.1 of Aeromonas dhakensis. NCBI lineage: Bacteria > Pseudomonadati > Pseudomonadota > Gammaproteobacteria > Aeromonadales > Aeromonadaceae > Aeromonas > Aeromonas dhakensis. The sequence continues at coordinate 2,803,681 of NZ_CP023141.1, read as the reverse complement.
CTGTCACCGCCCTTGATTCAGCGCAGAGAAGCGCAGAGAGCTGCCGCGAACCATCCCCTCTCCCTTCGGGAGAGGGCCAGGGTGAGGGGAATCTTGCCCTCTTTACGGACCCTGTGGCTCGCAGCCCCCTTGATCCCGCTTGTTGCCATAAGCGGCCAAACGCAGGCCAGCGATCTGGGGAGCATCCTTGGCGGCGGCAGCGATCACTTCAAAAAGGCCCTGCCGGGCCAGTCCATCAACCTGCCCGTGGATCACGGTGCCCACCCCGACTACCGCTCCGAGTGGTGGTATCTCACCGGCAACCTGAAAGACGAGCAGGGGCGCGACTACGGCATGCAGTGGACCCTGTTTCGCCAAGGCATCGAGCAGGAGATAAAATCCGACAACCCCTGGCTCACTCCCCAGCTCTGGCTGGCCCAGTTCGCCATCACGGATCTGAGCAAAGGCAGCCACCAGCAGGACGAGCGCACCAGCCGCCAGGGGCCAGGGCTCGCCGGTGCCGGCGGCGGTCAGTATTGGCTGAAAGACTGGGTGCTGGCCTCTCAAGGGGAAGCGCTCTTTCCCGCCACCCTCAAGGTGCAAAGCAAGGCGGGGGATCTTGATTTGCAGGTGAGTGCCGCCAAGCCGGCGGTGCTGCAGGGCAAACAGGGCTACAGCGAGAAGAGCCCGGGCAACGCCTCCTTCTACTACTCCTACCCGCGCCTGACCATCAGCGGCACCTTGACCCTGGATGGGGAGACCCGCAACGTCAGCGGTGAGGGCTGGTTTGATCACGAATGGAGCAGCTCGGTATTGGCCGAGTGGCAATCGGGCTGGGACTGGTTTTCGCTGCAATTTGAAGATGGCCGCGAGCTGATGCTGTTTCGCCTGCGCACCAAGGCAGGACGCACTGAGCCGGAGAACCGCTACGGCATCCTGATTGAACGGGACGGCAGCAGCCGGGTGCTGAGCCCAGATCACATCCGCCTCACCCCCGGCAAGACCTGGCGCGGCCCCAAGGGGCAAGCCTACCCCGTCGAGTGGCAGCTTAAGGCCGGGGATCTCAATCTCCGCATCCAGGCGCGCCAGCCCAATCAGGCCATGACAGGGCGCTTTGACTACTGGGAGGGGGCGGTCTTAGTCTCGGGGGATGCCAAGGGCGTCGGTTATCTGGAGATGACTGGCTACTAAGCGGGCCGCTTGGCCGAAAACCTGCCCCCAGCGAGGCTGGAAAATCATTCTCTTGTCTGATATCACCCGGCGGTTGGCCATAGCCTCCTTGCTGATTTATTGCTCAATTTTACCCAGCATCACCCTCTACCCTGTTGCCTGAGTCTGATCCCCGTCAAAAAATCATTCAAAATCCGATCTTTAACTAACTTTCTTCTCACTTAAATTGGTCATCGTTTGATACCTTACTCATCCGACCCTTACAGCCCCAAAGGCAGCCAGGGAGCGACTATGGTTTCCCCCTCTGCAATCCGATTAATAGCAGCACTCTGGGAGCTGAAACCCCGTGCGGTAGCCATCTTATTTGCAGATAAGTGGTGTAAGAAACGAATACCAGTGAGACTCGTGAACGGATAATAACGAAAATCTCGATATATCTATATCATTGATTACATCTAGTCGCATATGGAATTAAATGACAATGATATTTTCAATTTTTCATGAATATCACTTGGCATACGCGAATCATAATTTCATTACTACATTCAAACTTTTCACATAATAAGCATACATATCATTGCACACGTACATCAATAGGTGTTAAATATGAAACTAAAAAAGCTAATAATTAAAAATTTTCGTGGTATAGGATTTGCTGAAATTGACATTGAGAATTTCACCACGCTAGTCGGACCAAATAACATTGGTAAATCAACAATTCTCAATGCTATCCATGTGGTATTAGATAATAAAAAACCTAAATTAGAGGATTGGCCATCACAGAAAGCATCAGAAAATATTATGGAGATCATCTGTGAATTTGGTGATATTGAAGGTTGGGAAAAGAGGAAATCATCAATTTCAACTCTGTTACATAACGACATCCTAAAGGTAAAAATGTCTGCAAGTTGGAACGCCGAGCAAACAGACTATTCATATGAGTATTCAGTCTATTGTGTAGAAACCCAATATCCTTGGACAGGTTTGAGTTATTCTAAGGCGAAAACAGACGAAACATGCAAAGCAATTCTAAAAGAACTAGCAATCACAAATGCGACTGAATATAACGAAAGACAATCTGATTTAGAAGCTTATGCGATTGAAAAAGCACCTCATTTAGTAGTAAATTCTGAAGACTGGCATGTTAAAAAATTCGCAAACTCCTTACAACAAGCCGTTCCTCATGTAATGTATGTACCAGCAAGTTTTAAAATTGAAGATGAATTAAAAGCTACAAATAACAGTCCTTTCTCATTCCTTTTTACTAATAAGCTATTCCCTAAGGTAAAAGGAGATGATAGCTATTCCGCCTACATCACAAAGGCAACAGAACTACAAAATAAGCTGAAGGGAAAATCTGAAGATGGGTCAGAAATTGAAGGGCTTGGGGATGCTTTGAGCGATGTTTCAAAGACACTGAACCAAATACTAGATTTTGATTCTAAGGTTAAACTTGCAGTCGGTGACATCGATATTGAGCCATTATTTATGAAAGCAGCCACTTTCTTAATTGATGATGAAATAGAGACAAGTCTTCAATATCAAGGCAGTGGTGTCCAGAGAGCTTTAGCGTTTGCAATGTTAGAAGCTAATGCCGAAGTCGAATCATCTGTTCAAGGTGAGCAAAGAACGGTCGTGGTTCTATATGAGGAACCAGAACTTTATATCCACCCACATTTAATGCGTCGACTGAAAAACACTCTACAAGTCCGCTCAGAGTCACCAAAGTGGCAGGTTATATGCTCAACACACTCACCATTTCTGATTAACATTGCTGATAAACCTGAATCCTTGAAATTGATAAAAAAAGATGCAGGAAATATTCGCACTGTGCATCAAGTTTCCTCTACTATTTTTGAAGCAACTGAAGAGTATGATGAAAGAGAAATATTGAGAGCTGCATTAGATTTCCATCCAACCGTTTGTGAAAGCTTATTTGCCAAACGTGTTGTAATTGTTGAGGGGGATACTGAAGTTGCGGTATTTAGTATGATCGCAGAACTTGCAGTGAAACTTAACATACAAGACATTATAGATAAAGACACAACTGTTATATCAGCAGGTGGAAAGTGGACAATTGCCGCTCTAGTAAAAGTGTTGAATGCTTTGAAAATTGATTATCGTGTAATTCATGATACAGATCGAAAAAATCTCTCTGATGCCGAACTAGAAAAAAAATCCGCGATCCACCCGTTTAAAGCAAATGCCAAAATTGCTTCTGTGTCAAATGCAGGAAGTGTATTTTTGGTCGATGATACTTTTGAACACGTATTGTGGGATCAAGTTGAAGGGGAAAAAGCCAAATCAACTGACAAACCTTACAACTCGTGGAAGCGAGTTCGTGATTATATTGATGGGAAAGTTGAACTTACTCCAAAGTGTGAAGCAACACTAAAAGAGATCGTGACATTTGCATTCGCAAAAGTGGCATAACCTAATATTCACAAGAGATTATCAATGTAGGGTTTCCCCAGTCCATACGGACCGCTGTAGTTATCGTTGCGGTGTTTGATTTTAGTGTTTTTCATTGGTATGTATTTAATATGTTGTCACAAGTAAATCTCTAAGACTTCCACAGATTTAGTCAACCCATAAAACCCCGGCAGAACAAGTTCTGCCGGGGTTTTATTTATCTCGCCGCCTGCTCCACCAGATAGAGGATGCTGTGATAGGGAATGCCGGCGTGCTGGCTAAGCCCCATTTCGCAGGTGCGGCTATTGCTAAATCCCTGACGGCAATCCCTGGGCACCTGGGCGGGCAGGCTGGCAAGCGCCGCGGCGTTGAGCTCCGGGGTCATCAGCCCCTTGTCGCCGGAAAAGCCGCAGCACTGGATATGCTCTGGGATTATCACCTCGCGGGCGCAGGCGCGGGCCACCGCCAGCATCTTATCGCCGAGCCCCATGCGCCGGCTGCTGCAGGTGATATGCAGCATCACAGTCTCATCGATGGGGGTCAGCTCAAGGTGGGGCAGCAGGTGTTCCAGCACAAAGGTAGCGGGTTCAAACACCCGAAGGCCCTTGCCAAGCGCCCCCGACAGCAGCCGCTGCACACAGGGGCTAGTGTCGAGCAGCACGGGCCAGCGCCCCTGCTCGCTTGCCTGCCACAGGGCCTCGGCCAGATCAGTACGCTTGGCTTCCGCTACCTCACTCATCCCCTTGCTGTCATAGGGCATGCCGCAGCAGAGCCCCTCAACTCTCGCCGGCACTATGACCCGGCAGCCCGCCTTCTTGAGCAGGGAGTACACAACGTCCGGCAGTGACGGGGCCTCCTCCTGCTGCCCGAATACCCGACTGGCGCACGACGGCAGATAGACCACGGTGCGATCCCCTCCAATGTCCTCGCTGGATCCGCTATGGCTCCCCTCCCCTTGCGGCCACTGGTAGTGGCTCGGCCCCGGCAGGGTGGGCAGCCAGGCGGGGGTACGCTGGCCGCTCAGATGGCGAACCCCGTTCACCAATCCTGCCAGCGCCTTGTCTCCCAACAGCTTGCCGGCAATGGCTTTGAGGCCCAGCGCACCGCGTGCCGTGCGGGTAACGCCGGCGAAGTGATCGGCGCTCCAGCGGGCGATGGGCACAAAACGACTGTACTTTTCGTGGCGCAATTTCTTGATCAGGCTGCCGGTATTGATGCCCACCGGGCAGCGATCGGCGCAGAGCCCGGTGGCGGCGCAGGTCTCAATCCCTTGATAGTCAAACAGCCGTGCCAGCTGGTTGGAGGGCTCATCAGCACGATTGCGGCGGGCCAGTTCGCGATAGAGCACGATGCGCTGGCGCGGCGAGAGCGACAGGGTGCGCGAGGGGCAGACCGCCTCGCAAAAGCCGCACTCGATGCACGGATCGACGATGGCATCGCTCGCCGGCATGGGCTTGAGGTGGGCCAGATGGGCGTTGGGGTCATCGTTGATGATGACGCCGGGATTGAGCAGGCCATCGGGGTCCAGCAGCGCCTTGATGCGCCGCATCAGTGCCATCCCCTCCGGTCCCCATTCCAGCTCCACATAGGGGGCCATGTTGCGGCCGGTGCCGTGCTCGGCCTTGAGCGACCCGCCAAAGCGCACGGCGACCAGCTCGGCCACCGCATCCATAAAGGCGCCGTAGCGGGCCACCTGGGACGGATCATCAAAGCCCTGGGTAAAGACGAAGTGCAGGTTTCCCTCCAGCGCGTGGCCGAAGATGATGGCTTCACCGTATTCGAAGCGATCGAACAGTTGCTGCAACCCCGCCACCCCCTCTGCCAGACGCTCGATGGGAAAGGCGACATCCTCGATGATGACGGTGGTGCCGGTGGTGCGCACCGCCCCCACCGCCGGGAAGAGCCCCTTGCGAATGGCCCAGAGGCCGGCGCTGTCGCCGGTAAAGGGCACAGAGGCGACCCGGGCGAACTCGGCCGCCATGGCCATCACCTGCTCGCAGCGATCCACCAGCTCCTCTTTCGATTCCCCATGCACCTCGACAAGCAGGGCACAAGCAGCCAGGTCCAGCGTCTTGATAAAGTCCGGCAGGCCGGGCTTGCCCGCGACCGAGCGAAGGGAGCGCCCATCCATCAGCTCCACCGCCGCCACCGGCGCACTTTTCAGGCGCGAGGTGGCCAGACAGGCCTGCTCGGCGTCCCGAAACACCAGCAGGGCCGAGGCCTTGTGGGGGTATTCCGGCACGGTATCGAGCACCACCTCAGCGATAAAGCCGAGGGTCCCCTCCGAGCCAATCATCAGGTGGGTGAGGATATCGATGGGGTCCTCATGGTCGAGCAGGGCATTGATGGCGTAGCCGGTGGTGTTCTTGAGCCGGTACTTGTGACGAATTTTGGCGGCAAGCTCGGCGTTCGCCAGCACCTCGGCGCGCAAGGCGGCAAGCCCCGTGAGCAGCTCCGGGCGCTTGGCCGCCAAGGCGGCGCGGCTGTGAGGATCGCCACTCTCCAGCACGGTGCCATCGGCCAGCAGCAAGGTCATGGCGTGCAGGGTGTGATAGCTGTTGTGGGCGGTGCCGCAGCACATGCCGCTCGCGTTGTTGGCGGCGATGCCGCCGAGCTTGCAGGCGTTGATGGAGGCAGGATCCGGCCCAATCTTGCGCCCCAGAGGCGCCAGATAGCGGTTGGCATCGGCGCCGATCACCCCGGGTTGCAGGGCAATGCGGGCCCCCTCGTCCAGAATGCGGTGGCCGCGCCAGCTGTCGGTCAGGGTGATGAGCACCGAATCGCTCAGGGCCTGGCCCGAGAGGCTGGTGCCGGCGGCGCGAAAGGTGCACGGCAGGTGCAATTCGCGGCACACCGCCAGCACAAAGCGCACTTCATCGAGGGAGTCGAGGCGTACGATGCGCTCTGGCACCAACCGGTAGAAGCTGGCGTCCGTGCCGTGGGCGAGGCGCAGATCCGGGTCGCTCACCAGCCGCTCTGGCGGGATGCGCGAGAGCACGGCGGCGTCAAACTGGTTCCAGCGCATCAGCAATCCTCCACCAGCACCACCAAGAGGCGACTCGGGCCATGGGCACCGTAGGCCAGGGTCTGCTGGATATCGGCGGTCTTGGAGGGGCCGGAGACCAGCAACAGATTGGTGGGCATGGCCTGCTGCCAGCGCCCGGCCTCCACCAGCCCCGCCAGGTTGTCGGCGATGGTGGAGGCCGCCAGCAGGGCGATATGGCAGGGTGGCACCAGGGATAGGGTGCGCGGCTCACCGCTATCCGGCAGCAACACCAGCGTCCCGGTATCGGCGATGGCCCCCGCGCAGTGGGTGATGCCAGCCTGACAGACGTCGAACAGCTCGTCTTTCCAGCCGGCGAACTCCCCCGCCGGGGTCAACACAGAGCGCCCGGCGTTGGCGGCCGCGACCGCCGCCTGCCAGCGGCCGCCCTGGCCACAGGCCAGATGCGTCACTCCCTCTTCATCCAGCCAGGCGGCCAGATCCTGGGCCAGGGTCGCCTCCTTGACGGTGAGGATCTCGGCGTGGCTGGCGGTGATCATGCCAAGAAAGCGCTCACGCCGCGCGTTGTCATCTTCCCCGCGCCAAGGCTGCCAGCCATGGGGGGCGTGGGCAATGGGGGTGGCGCCGCCGCGCAGGCGGTTCAAGATAGCCTCTTTGCTCGACATCTCAGGACTCCTTCTTCTTCTGGCGCAGCAGGGCGTGCAGGCTCTGGGGGGCGGGTTTGGGGGCTTCGCGGCACTGGGTCCAGGGGCCAAGATGCTTTGGCATCAGCCCACGCAGGCGACCGGCCACACCGGTCGCGGCGTGATAGAGGCGCGGGTGGGTGGCGGCAAAGGCAAAGCCCTGCATGGCAAGCGTCTCGAGCCGGCTCCTGGCCGCCCCCTGCCCCGCCAGCGGTTCGTGACCGGGCTGGGCGTCGTGCTTGGCCTCCCGCCGCAGGCGCTGCAACAGGTCGGGTATGGGGATGCGCACCGGGCACACCTCGCCGCAGGCACCGCACAGACTGGATGCGGTCACCAGATCGCTCGTGCTTTCCAGCCCCAGCAGGTGGGGGGAGATGATCTTGCCAATGGGGCCCGGGTAGATGGTGCCGTAGGCATGACCGCCGATGCGAGTGTAGACCGGGCAGTGGTTCATGCAGGCGCCGCAGCGGATGCACTGCAGGGTCTTGCGCAGCTCCTCGTCCCGATAGGCCTGGCTGCGGCCGTTGTCGAGCAGCACCAGGTGCACCTCGTCCGGACCATCCAGCTCTCCTTCCCGGCGCGGGCCGCTGATGACGTTGAAATAGGTGGTGATGGCCTGGCCGGTGGCCGAGCGGGTCAGGGCGCTGTAAAGGGGCGGCACGTCGGAGAGGAACTCCACCACCTTCTCGATGCCGGTGATGGCCACGTGGACCTTGGGCACAGTGGTGCACATGCGCCCGTTGCCCTCGTTCTCCACCAGACACAGGCTGCCAGTCTCGGCCACCGCGAAGTTGACGCCGGAGAGCCCCATGCCGGCACGGCGAAACTCTTCACGCAGGGACCGCCGTCCGGTCTGGATCAACTCATCCACATCAGTGGTGGGGGTGAAATCCGCCAGATTGCCGGCGAAGGTGTCGCTCACCTCCTGCTTGTTCTTGTGGATGGCGGGCATGATGATGTGGGACGGGGTGTCGCCGTCGAGCTGGACGATAAACTCCCCCATGTCGCTCTCAAGGCAACGGATGCCGTGGCGCGCCATCTCGTGATTGAAGCCCACCTCCTCGCTCACCATGGACTTGCCCTTGACGATGCTGCTCACTCCATGTTGCTGGGCGATGCCGAGGATGATGGCGTTGGCCTCGGCCGGCGTCTGGGCCCAGTGCACCCGGATGCCGTTACGCTCGCAGTTGGTTTCGAGCTGCACCAAAAGATCGGGCAGGCGCGAGAGACAGCGCTGGCGGATCTGCTCCGCCGCATCGCGCACCGCCGCTTCTTCCTGCGGGTCAGAGAAGGCATCCCGCCGCTTGGTGCGCAGGTAATCCATGGCGCCGCGAAAATTCTGGCGCAGCACGGGGTCGGCCAGGGCCGCCTCGGCCTGGGGATGGAAGCGACGCGGCGAATACTTGGCGTGCTCACTCATGATGGGCCTCCTGTTTTGGCTCTTGTAAGCACTGAGCCACCGGCTCGCTATGGGCGAGCAGGAAGCTGGCCAGGTGCATGGCGGGCAGTGTCTTGCCCTGATAGGCCAGGGATCCCTTGATGTTCAAGAGGCACCCCCAGTCTGCGCTCACCAGGGTATCGGCACCGGTCGCCAGCAGGTGGCGGGTCTTGTCTTCGACCATGGCCTGGCTGATGTGGGGATGGCGCACCGAGAAGGTGCCGCCAAAGCCGCAGCACTCGCTCTCGTAGGCCTGCTCATGCAGGGTCACGCCCTCGAGCTGCCCCAGCAGGCTGCGGGCCGTGGTGTGCACCTGCATCTCGCGCCGGGCCGAGCAGGAGGTGTGCATGACGATGCTTGCCCTCCCCACCCCACGCCAGCACACCCGGCAGACCCGGGCCAGAAACTCGGTGAGCTCGAACACCCGCTCGCAAAACGCTGCCACCTCGCTGCTCTCTGGAAAGAGGCGAGCATAGTGGTGGTGCATCATGCCGCCGCAGGAGCCCGACAACACCACCACAGGCCAGGGCTCGGGGAAGAGTGCCATCTGGCTTTGCGCCACCTGGCGCGCCTCCTCTTCATGACCCGAGGTGTAGGCCGGCTGCCCGCAGCAGGTCTGTTTCTCGACAAAGTGCACCCTTATCCCTTCCCGCTCGAGCAGGGCGATGGCATCGAGCCCCGCCACCGGGTCGAACAGGTCCACCAGACAGGTGGCGTAGAGATAGACATCGGCCGGCTTGGCCGGATAGACCCGCATTACCTTCATCACTTGCTCTCCTTTACTTCAACTGCAGCAGGACGTCCGAGACATGGAAGCTGTACATGAGCGCCAGCCCGATAAGGCCGGTGGCCAGCAGGTAGTAGAGGGTCGGCAGCGCGGTCTTGCGCAGCGTCGCCCCCTCACGACCGAGCAGCCCCACGGTGGCCGAGGCCGCCACCACGTTGTGGATGGCGATCATGTTGCCGGCCGCCGCGCCAACGGCCTGCAGCGCCAGCATGGCGGCGGTGGAGACGCCGAGGGTCTGCGCCACCTCGAACTGGAACTGGCTGAACATCATGTTCGACACCGTGTTGGAGCCGGCGATAAAGGCCCCCAGCGCGCCTATGGTGGCGCTCAGGGCCGGGAAGAACTCCCCCACCAGCCCGGCGGCAAAATTGGCCGTGGTCACCGGCATGCTGGCGAGATCCGCCCCGTTGACGCCGGAGTTGATGAAGATGCGCACCATGGGCACGGTGAAGATGAGCACGAAGCCTGCGCCGATCAGGGTGCGGCTCGACTCGCTCACGGCGCGGCCGAAGGGCGCCAGGGCACGGGCCTGAATGAGGGTGGCGAGCAGGGCGCAGAGCACCAGCAGGCCCCCCGGCAGGTAGAGCGGTTCAATGGAGGCGCTGATTCCCTTCTCCCCCAAGAGGTCTGTGAAGGCGAGGCTCACCGACAGGAGGCTCGCCTTGAACTCCGGGCTCACCCGGCTCGCCACCAGCAGGAGCGCCAGCGCCACATAGGGGAGCCAGGCCAGCAGCAGGGACATGGGGCGGCCGGCGGCCTCTTTGAGATCGAGCTTGAGGGAGCCCAGCCACTCGGCGGGCCACTCCTGCTCGGGGGCGAAATCCCAGCTGGTTTTTGGCACCAGAAAACCGGCTCGCGCCGCCGTCACCACCAGGGCCAGCCCCACCAGCCCGCCGATGAGGGACGGAAACTCGGGGCCGAGCAGCATGCCGGTCAGGGCATAGGGCACGGTGAAGGCGAGCCCGGCAAAAATCGCGAACGGCAGGATGGCGAGCCCCTCGGTCCAGCTGCGGTGGCGCCCGAAGAAGCGGGTCAGCATCATCACCATCAGCACCGGCATCAGGGTGCCGACCGCGGCGTGAATGAGGGCCACGTTGGTAGTCACCTGCTGCAGGTAGACCTCCCAGCTGCTGCCGCCGGCGCTCAGGGTCTGGCCGATGGCCTGACTGTCGAGCCCCTTGTTGATCCCTACCAGAATGGGGGTGCCCACCGCACCGAACGACACCGGGGTGGACTGGATCATCATGCCGAGCAGCACCGCGGCCAGCGCCGGAAAGCCGATGGCCACCAGCAGCGGCGCCGCGATGGCGGCCGGGGTACCAAAACCGGAGGCCCCTTCGATAAAGGCGCCGAAGCACCAGGCGATGATGATGGCCTGGATGCGCCGGTCCGGCGAGATGTTGGTGAAACCGCCGCGAATGGCGCTGATGGCGCCGGTGTGTTTCAGGGTGTTGAGCATCAGGATGGCGCCGAACACGATCCAGAGCACGGTCACCGTGATGATGAGCCCCTGCAGGCTGGAGGCGAGCACCCGGGTCGGGCTCATCTGCCAGCCCCACAGGGCGATGAATACGGTCAGGATAAAGGCGATGGGCATGGCGCGCTTGGCGGGCCAGTTGAGGCCGACCAGCAGCACGGCGGCCACCACGATCGGCGAGAAGGCCACCAGGGCCAACAGGGTATCTGTCATCATTGCGTCCTTGTCCGAGCGGTGCAGAGGCGCACCTTGTTGTTGTTTTGTTAAGCGGACGTGACCTTACCCTGTTCTTTTTTCGCGATATATGGAAATAATGAACAACATTCGTTCCAAAAATCGATCAATATGGCCAGTACCGACGACCTCATTCTCTTCGCCCAGGTGGTGGAGGCCGGCTCCTTCAGCAAGGTGGCCGAGCAAAATTCCCTGACAAATTCAGTGGTTAGCAAGCGTATCGGGCGTCTTGAAGAGGAGCTCGGGGTGCAGCTGCTCTATCGCACCACCCGCCGGCTCACCCTGAGCGAGGCGGGCAAGGAGCTCTATCAGGGTGCCAAAAATGTGAAGGCCGCCGCACTGGACGCCTTCGATGCGGTGGCAGGATTCGGTGAAAAGGTGAGCGGTCATGTGCGGATGTCGGTGCCCACCATTTCGGGGGAGCTGCTGCTGGCAGATGCGGTGGCCGATTTTTGCCAGCAGCACCCCGGGCTCACGGTGGAGATGTCGCTGGACAACCGCTTCGTCAATCTGGTGGAAGAGGGGTTCGACCTGGTCATTCGCACCGGCTATCTGGATGATTCGAGCCTGATTGCCCGCCACATCCTCGACTCCCAGTGGGTGATCTGCGCCGCCCCCGCCTACGTGCGCCGCTTCGGGGCGCCGCGCGAGCCGTCAGACTTGCTCACCCACAACTGCCTGCGCTACGCCTACCAGAGCACAGGGGCCTCGGAGTGGGCCTTCAAGGGGGAACAGGGGGACTATCTGCTGTCGGTGTCGGGGAGCTTTTGCACCGACAACGCGGGGGCCCTGCGCAAGGCGGCGCTGGGGGGGCGCGGCATCGTCTATGTGCCGCGCTGCCTCGTCTATCACGACCTGATGAACGGGGATCTGGTGGACTTGTTTCCGGACCGGGTGGGCAAGAAGCTCGGCATCTACGCCGTCTACCCCTTCACCCGCCAGCCGCCGCGCAAGATAAGGCTGCTGATCGAGCACATCCGCCAGCGCTACCTCGATATCGCTCACTACTTCGGCTGACGGGGGATGGCGGTCATCCCGTGTCTACGGGGGGCTTTTTTGACCCAGGCGGCAGCGTTGCCTACCATGGCTCTCCCCTTCAGCGCGCTGGCTCAAGCCACCAAGACCGCCTCAAGCAGGCGGTTGGCGCCAATTCAGCCGGGCTGGGCGGTGAGAAAGGCCAGCGACTGGCGGTTGAAATGCTCGGGCCGCTCCACGTTGCAGACGTGACCGCAGCCGTCGATGATCTCGAGCCGGCTGTAGGGATCGCGCGCCACCTGCTCGCGCACCGGCGCCAGGAACATGTGATCCTGCTCCCCCATCACATAGAGGGTGGGAATGGGCAGGGCCCGCTCCTTGAAATAGCGCATCAGGGGGTTCACCTCGGTGGCGAGGCGAAACCAGCGCTTGAACTCTTGTTGGCACAATTTGCGCGCCTCGCGCACGAACAGGTTGCGCGACTCCTGATGGTGCTGGCGCGGCATGATGATGAAGGCAAACAAGCGGTAGAGCCACATGTAGGGCAGGATGTGCTGGCCGAGACGGCCGAGCTGCACCAGCACCCGCGAGCGGATGTCGAGGCGCAAAATGGCGCCGCCCAGCACCATGCTCTTGACCCGCTCGGGGCAGAGCTCCGCCAGATGGCGAATGAGGATGGTGCCAAGGGAGATGCCGACGAAGTGGGCGCGGCGAATGTTGAGGTGATCGAGCAGTTGCAGGATATCCTCGGTCACCGCCCGAAAGCTGTAGTGGCCCTTGATCACCTGCTGCAGCTTGTGGGACTGGCCGTGGCCGCGCAAGTCCAGCAGCAGCACGTTGAAGTGCTCGCGATAGGCCCGCAGCTGCTTGAACCAGATGGAGGAGCTACCGCCCGCCCCGTGCACGAAGACTACCCAATCCCGCTCGGGACCCAGCTCGAAGGTCTTGTGATACAGCATCTTGCGACTCCCTCATCGACGGCATTGGGGTATAGTAGGCGCGCATCTTAGCAGATTTTTTCACCCGACTAATACGTTTGCACCGCAAGCGGCGAGGAGCATGACCATGGAGTTGACCCGTTTGAGATCCTTTCTGCTGACCCTGCCGGGCGCCCAGGAGGATACCCCCTTCGGCCCTGAAATCCTGGTCTATCGCATCGCCGGCAAGATGTTTGCCCTGCTGGACTGGCAGGCCGAGCCGCTGCGGCTGAACCTCAAGTGCGAACCCGAGCTGGCCCTGCTGCTGCGCGAACTGCACCCCGAGGTCAAACCGGGCTGGCACATGAACAAGCAACACTGGAACACGGTCACCTTCAGCGATGGCCTGGCCGACGATCTCTGGCAGGGCTGGGTGCATCACTCCTATGAACGGGTGGTGGCAGGTCTGCCCAAGGCCAAGCGCCCGCAGGCACCCCAGCGATGAGCCCCGCCATGGCGGCAGAGCCCAGGCTTGTCCGGCTGAACGAGCAGCACATCCCCGCCCTTTGCACCCTGTTCGAGCAGTCGGTGCGAAGGATAGGCCCGCAGCACTACAGCCAGGAGCAGGTGGAGCAGTGGGCCCTCGGCGCCCGTCATCCCGGCTTTGTCGGCCAGCTGCGCGAGCACCACGGCTGGGTGCTGGAGCAAAACGGTGAGCCGCTCGGTTTCGTGACCCTGAGCCAGGATGGTCACCTCAGCCTGCTCTATGTGAGCGCCGATCACCCGCGCCTGGGCTATGGCGGCCTGCTGCTGGCCGCGGTCCTCGCCGAGGCGCAACGACTCGGACTCAAACAGCTGACGACAGAGGCCAGCGCCTTCAGCTATGGGCTATTTTTACGGTATGGCTTTGAGCTGACCGGATTGGAGAGCGTGGAGCGCGGCGGGGTCGGTTTTATCCGTTATCGCCTGCACTGTCGCTTGCCAAGCTAGGTCCAGCCACTAAAATACGCACAGTTTTTCCGTATTGTTGAGGATTGAGGCCGCCATGGTTGTAGAAAGCGAAGGCTATATCGCCCTGATTGAGTATCTGGTGGAGAGTCTGGGACTGTTTGAAACCCAGCAACAGAGCAGTGGTGAACAGACCATCGAAGATCTGGTGAGCAGCCGGGTGGCCGGCAACCTGATGGCCATCTGCGAGCAGAATCCGCAGCTCGATCCCAAGTTGCGCTTCGTGATCATGCAGGAAGCCGATGCGGTGGTGGCCGATCTGGAAGAGGTGCTCTCCGCCGTCTGGCTGCGCGCCCCGACCCCGGAGCAGAAAGCCTTCCTCGAAGAGTTCATCGATCTCATCAAGAACCTGTTTGACGGCGCCATCAGCTGAGCGCCATGGCGAACGTTCGCGTCGCCACTCCCCCACCATTTATCGCACCGCAGAAATGAAAAGGGCCGCCTTCATTGGCAGCCCTGCTTGCTAGCATTTCAACTCATCAAGTTTTTCAATGACTTTTATGAATTTCGAGGCAAGAAATGTGTCTGGTCTTGGCCGCCGTCCATGGTGGCTACCAAGTTGGGCAAGCCTGGTTCGAATAAGTTCCTCTCCATGACACATTTTTTTATGATTTTTTTCACTCTCCTGACAAAGCCCGATAAAAAGGCCGCAAAGGCGGCCTTTTTCTTTTCACAAACAATGACGAGTCACAGATACCCGTCATCTTGCCCTAACGGTTGAGGCTCGGTGGCAGGCAGACGCCGATGCCACCCAGGCCGCAATACCCTTCCGGATTCTTCTCCAGATATTGTTGATGGTAATCCTCGGCGTAATAGAAGGGGGCCAGCGGTAGGATGCGGGTAGTGATGGCGCGCCCGTCGCCGCTGGCCAGCATCGCCTGCTGATAGGCGGCCAGACTCTGCTGGGCAATCGCCTCCTGGGTGTCGTCCCCGAAGAAGATGACGGAGCGGTACTGGGTGCCAATGTCGCCACCCTGGCGCATGCCTTGGGCCGGATCGTGCTGCTCCCAGAACAGCTTGAGCAGATCGCCATAGCCGATCACCTTGGGATCAAACACCACCTGCACCGTCTCGGCATGGCCGGTCAATCCGCTGCACACCTCCTTGTAGGTGGGATTCTGGGTCACCCCGCCCTGATAGCCGGCGGCGGTGGAGTAGACCCCTGGCTGCTGCCAGAACAGGCGCTCCACCCCCCAGAAGCAGCCCATGCCAAACCAGGCCACCGCCATCCCTTCAGGCCAGGGGCCCTGAGTCGGGTGACCATTGACCGCATGCTGCTGGCCAATCACCATCGCCTCGCGGCGTCCCGGCAGCGCGTCTGCCGGCGAAATAATCTGTTCCATGCACCCTGTCCTTGTATAAAAACCTGTGCGATCACACAGCTGACGAAAAGGAATATCGAAGATAACAGTTTATGGGCCGGGATCAACCTGGGGCGTACCGCCACACCGCTGACGCCCCTGCCCCGCCTGGTATCGCCACCGTTCGCCCTGCCTGACCACCGCGATGACAAAATCACACTAAATCAATATTTAATCTTGATTTGTGCATTTATTTTCATATATTGAGCCCATTGCTGTTTTTTTATGGAAGATGCCTCAAGTGCGTGAACGCGAACCCAGCCTGGTCTATGCCTTTCGGCAGTCAACCCCCTACGTCAATGTGCACAGAGGTGCCACCTTCGTGCTGATGATGGGGGGGGAAGCCCTCTGCCACCCCAATTTCGCCAACATCGTCAGCGACATCGCCCTGCTGCAGACCTTGGGCATTCGCCTGGTACTGGTATTCGGCTCCCGCCCGCAAAACGACGAGGCGCTGGCCCGCGCTGGCATCGAGGCCCAGTACCACAAGCGGATCCGGGTCACCGATGACGCGAGCTTCGCCATCATCAAGCAGGTGTGCGGCGGGTTGCAGTACGACATCACCGCCCAGCTCTCCATGGGGCTCGCCAACACACCGATGCAGGGTGCCCGCATCAGCGTGGTGAGCGGCAACTTCGTCACCGCCCAGCCGCTCGGGGTGGATGACGGCATCGATTTTTGCCACAGCGGCCGGGTGCGCCGCATCGACGTGGAGGGGATCACCCGCCAGCTGGATCAGAAGAGCCTGGTGCTCATCTCCCCCATCGGCTGCTCGGTCACCGGCGAGAGCTTCAACCTGAGCTCGGAAGAGGTGGCCCGCCGGGTGGCGGTGGATTTGAAAGCGGACAAGCTCATCTGCTTCAGCAGCACCCAGGGGGTGATGGACCGCCACGGCGAGGCCATCTCCGAGCTCTTCCCCGAGCAGGCCGAAGAGTTGCTGGTGGAGCTGGAGCAGGCGGGAGAAGAGATGTCCGGCACCGCCCGCTACCTGCGCGTGGCCATTGCCTCCTGCCGCGGCGGCGTGCCCCGCTCCCACCTGGTGAGCTATCAGGATGACGGCGCCATGCTGCAGGAGCTGTTCAGCCGCGACGGCCTCGGCACCCAGATCGTGCGGGAAAGTGCCGAGCAGGCGCGCGCCGCCACTATTGAAGACATTGGTGGCATCCTGGATCTCATCCGCCCGCTGGAGGAGGAAGGTATTCTGGTGCGCCGCTCCCGCGAGCAGCTGGAGATGGAAATAGACAAGTTCACCATCATAGAGCGCGACGGCCTCATCATCGGCTGCGCGGCGCTCTACTGCTTCATGGAAGAGGCGATGGCGGAGATGGCCTGCGTCGCCATCCACCCCGACTACCGCAACTCCAACCGGGGGGATCAGCTGGTGGCCAAGGTGGCCGAGCGGGCCAAACGGCTCGGCATCCGTCGCCTGTTCGTGCTCACCACCCGCTCCATTCACTGGTTCCGGGAACGGGGCTTCGATCCGCTGGAGGTGGAAGATCTGCCGGTGGCGCGCCAACGCCTCTACAACTGGCAGCGCCGCTCCAAGGTTTTGTCCAAGACCATTGTGTAACTCATTGATTCTGTGTTGAGTTGGCTGACTTTTTGAACTTTTTCACAAACTCGATTGACAGTGCAATCCAACGCAAGGTATTTCTAAATGCACTCCACCGCCATGGTGGAGCCAGAAGAGGAGCGCTGCCCAGGCAGCCCGAGGGAGGACACCAGTGTCCGGTGAACTTGGGTCAGGGGGAGCAGCGCCGAGACATCTGAGGCAACTGGATACCTCAGTGTCGGCTGCGGGGGCTGAATCCCCCGGGTTGTCATCGGTAGTGGTCATCCCCCACCGCGCCCCGTCAGGGGCGGGTACGGGATGGGCTCTGCGGGTGGAGTGCTTCTGGCCGGGATAGCTTCGATCATTCCTGCCATTTTCAGCCTCCTCCTCTCTTTTTGCCCGATGGAACCGGATTTTCATATTAAGACAGGAGTAAGCAATGAGCCCGATCAATGTCGCCAAGTTTGGCGGAACCAGCGTCGCCAACGCGGCAGCCATGAACAACTGCGCCGACGTGGTGCTGGCCAACCCGGCCACCCGGGTGGTGGTGCTGAGCGCCAGCGCCGGCGTCACCAACCTGCTGGTGGCAATGGCCCAGGGCGATCTGGACGAGGCGGGCCAGGAGGCGCAGCTGACCAGACTGGCCGAGATCCAGCAGGCCATTCTGGCCGACCTTGGTCACCCGGGCGAGGTGAGTGCCCAGATCCACGACCAGCTCGACGAGATCCGCACCATGGCGCGCCAGGCCCATCTGCGTACCGATGCCGAGCTGGCTGACAGGCTCATCGCCTGCGGCGAGCTGATGTCTACCCGCCTCTTTACCGAGCTGCTGCGCCAGCGCGGCGTCAAGGCCCGCTGGCAGGATGTGCGCCAGCTGCTGCGCACCGACAGCCGTTTTGGCAAGGCCAGCGTGGATCTGGCCGCCACCCGTGACCTCTGCCAGCAGACGCTGGGCCCCCTGCTTGGCGACAGCCTCATCATCACCCAGGGCTTCATCGGTGCCGACGGCGATGGCCGCACCACCACCCTGGGCCGCGGCGGCTCCGACTACAGCGCGGCCCTCCTGGCCGAGGCGCTCGATGCCGGCTCCATCGAGATCTGGACTGACGTGCCCGGCATCTACACCACGGATCCGCGCCTGGTTACCCGCGCCCGCCCCATCCCCGAAATCAGCTTCGTGGAGGCGGCCGAGATGGCCACCTTCGGCGCCAAGGTGCTGCACCCGGCCACCTTGCAGCCGGCGGTGCGCCGCGACATTCCGGTGTTTGTCGGCTCTGCCAAGGATCCGGCCGCCGGCGGCACCTGGATCCGCGCCAGCACCCGCACCAATCCGCTGTTTCGCGCCGTGGCCCTGCGCCGCAACCAGGTGCTGGTGACCCTGCACAGCCTCAACATGTTCCACGCCTACGGTTTCCTGGCCGAGGTGTTCGGCATCCTGGCCCGCCACCGCATCTCGGTGGATCTCATCACCACCTCCGAGGTGAGCGTGTCGCTGACCCTGGATCACACCGGCAGCCAGAGCAACGGCGAACCCATCCTCAATGACAAGGTGCTGGCGGAGCTCGGCCAGCTGTGCAAGGTGCAGGTGGAGACAGGGCTGGCGCTGGTGGCGCTCATCGGCAACCGGATGAGCGAGGCGGTCGGGGTGGGCAGTCAGGTCTTTGACGCCATTCGCGAACACAACATCCGCATGATCTGTTACGGCGCCAGCGCCCACAACCTCTGCTTTTTGGTCAAGGAGGACGAGGCGGGCCACATCGTCAACCGCCTCCATCAGGAGCTGCTCGACTAAGGGGCCGTCAACTCGCCAGGATCAACAGAGGGGCCGCCGGGCCCCTCTTTCTATATAGGGTGATGTTGGGATGAGAGAGTCGAGCGCCCCTAGCCCGCCGTAGTCAGCGCCGGCAGCAGGTTGGCCCGGATCTCCTCGCGCAGCCCTTCCAGCCGGCGCAGCAGCGCCCCCTGATCCAGTCCCGCCTCGTCGGGGCCCAGGTTGTCCGCCAGCTCGGCGTAATGTTCGGTCACCGCCTGCTCCAGCCAGTCGAGCCGGCGCAGGGTGAGCGAGCCACAGCTCTTGCCGCTGAGATCGTCGGCAATGTCGAGCCGGTGGCTGCGATACATGTCGCGCCACCAGTTGGCAGCGAGCGCCTCTTCGCTGGCGAGCGCCGATCGCCACTCGCCCAAGAGCCCTTGCAAGCGGGCCAGCACCGGCGCACTCGCCCCCTCCCGAGTCAGGTGCTGCAGCTCCCGCTGCGCCCAATTGACACACAGGCCGCGCCAGTAGCGAAACTGCGGCAGCGGATCCGGCTCGTCTAGCCACAGGCCCGAGAGGGTGCGGGTCTCCAGCCGTTCAGGTACGTGAAAACCGTGATCGGTGAGGCCGTTGGAGTTGAATTCATGGCGGGGATCGAAGGGCCACATGTAGCCAAAGTCGAACACGCTGATCTGCTGGCCGTCGTCCAACAGGTTGCCGGGGCTCGGATCCCAGTCGAACCAGCCCCAGTGGGCCAGCTCAGCCTGCACCGCCAGCATCTGCGCCAGGTTGCGCTCATTGAGATCATGCACCGGCACGCCCCGCAGCCAGGGGGAGACCAGCACCCCGGCCCGGGCCGAGCCAAAGCTGGTGCAGACCACGTTGGCCAGGATGGTGGGGTGCAACTCCCGCAGGGCCTCTATCTCCCGGCGGCGCTCCAGCTCGGTCAGAAAAGCGGTTCTGCCGTCCACGTTGGCCACCAGAGAGTCGTGCCGGCGACGCTTCAGGCACCAGTGATGTCCCTCCACCTTGAGGTGGAACACCTCGGCGGTGAGGCCGTGACGATAGACCTTGAGCACGGCCGGATGATCCTCCTTGAGACGCACCAGCTGGGCCACCGAGAGGGGACAGTCCTGCTCGCGCCCGATCCGGATCTCCTCCTTGCTCTCCAGCATGCGGAGCAATCTTGCCTGACGTGCCGCTACTTTGGGATTCATACATGTACCTCCATCCATATTGAGAGACTAAGCAGCAAGGCTGGAGCAGACCAGCGGCAAAGCGTCATGATGACGCTTTCATCACAGAATGAGTGTGCCCCCCGGATCGGGATCACAGTTTGCATGGATCCACAGTCATGCAACCTTCATTGTTTGGTCATTAAATTGACAACAAGGAACAAGCCCATCACCATCGGGTCAAATTAAATGCAGCAGCCATGCATCTCCGTCACTCGCTCAAAGGATGAGCTCATATGAAATCCCCCACTTCAGCACGCTTGCCAGCCAGGGTCTCCGGTCTCCCCGCCCTGCTGCTGGGCATGCTGGCCGCGCTGCTGCTGCTGACCCTGTTGCTGCCGCAGATCAATCCCGCCAGCTGGCTCGGCCGGGCCCAGCCGCTGGTGCTGGGGCCGGCGGACAACCCCATCGCCACCCTCACCCGCCATGCCCTGCTCTACAAGAGCGACAGCCGCGGTCTCTATCTGGTGGTACGCAGCCAGTGGCAACTACGGGGACCGCTGCAGGAGGGGGACAAGGTCAGGGTGGAGCTGCTCAACGACAGGGGCGAGCGCATCGATCAGCTGAGCCAGCCGGTGGACAAGCGCCAACAGTGCAGCAAGGGGCGCTGCACCCTGGATCTCAACAGCACCCTGCGCGCCCCCGACGACGCCCTGGCCAGCCGCTATCAGCTGCGGATCGGCCTGCTGCTCAAGGAGAGGCCCGAGAGCGGCGAGTTCAGCCAGATCCTGCAGACCCTGCCGGAGCGAGGCTTCAACCTCACCTATCTCTGCACCAGCCTGCTGCTGGTGCTGGCCCTGAGCGCCGCCGTGCTGAAGGTGGTGCTGCCCACCCTCAGGCGCAATCTGCGCTGGCGCATCGCCGGCAGCCTGCTGCTCGGCAACCTCACCTTCGTGCTGCTGCACGGCTTCGTGGTGTTCAAGCTGGGGGAATTTCTGCTCTGGTCAGGCTTTCGCCCCGAGCACTACTACCTCGCCTGGGGCAGCATGGTGCTGGGCTGGAGCCTCTGTGCGCTGGCGGGTTTCAACCTCTACATGGGGCTGGTGTTCACCGCCCTCTCCGGCATCGGCCTCTTGGCGAATTTCATGAAGATCGCCATCTACGGGGTACCTCTCGGGGGGGACGATCTCGGCAACCTGGTGGCGCTGCTGCGCATCCTGCTGGAACAGCATCCGGTGCTGCCGCTGCTGGGCGGTGCGATCGCCCTCTTCCTCTGCTGGCGCTTCGCCCTGTCACGCTGGGTGCTGCGTACCGCCGCCGCCACCGCCGCCTTCTTTGCGCTGTGCGTGTTTGCCACCCAGACCGGTAACAAGCTGCTGGGGCCCAACATTCGCTACGTGGACAGAGCGGTCAACTACCACAGGGACATCATCCGCTCGGGGCCCGGCCTCTATCTGTTCAACCTGGTGGACGAGATGTTGCAAAGCGGCAGCGTGTTTCGCTATCCCTTGCAGATCAACGAGTTCACCCCCCAGCTCAGCCACGTCAGCCTGAACCAGCCGCCCCGTTTCGATCTGGTGATCGTGCTGCAATATGAATCCCTCTGGCTCGGCTGGCAGGGCAAGATCTGCGCGCCCCCACCCACCCTGAGCCTGCCGGCCAGCGTGCAGCAGTGGCACAAGAGCATCCACTCCCCCACCACCGGCGGCATGACGGTGCTGGCAGAGTTCGAGATGAACACCGGCCTGCCGGTAGGCCTGCTCAAGCAAGGGGTGGTGCCCTACTACTACCTCTCGGAGCAGGTGCCGGGCCTGGCGCAGAGTGCGAAGCAAAGCGGCTACCGGACCTTGTTTGCCCACCCCTATGTGGAGAAGTTCTGGGGCCGCGCCAAGGCGATCCCGGCCCTTGGCTATGAGGAGCGCTGGTTCGACAACCGTTTCACCACGCTCGAACACAAGGGGCTCTATATCTCGGATGATGCCCTCATCGACCACCTGCTCAAGCGCAGCGAGCAGGATGAGCAGCCGCTGTTCGCCTACGCGGTCACCATGCAGGGGCACGGCCCCTTCGACGGGGATCGCTACCAGGCCCAGCAGCTCAACAAGGCCTGCCCGGATCAGAGCGAGGCCGACCGCCAGCTGCTCAACACCTACTACACCGGCGTGGTGGATGCCATGGCATCGCTTGAGCACCTGCTGACCAGCCTGGATCGCTCAGGCAAACGCTACCTGGTGGTGGCTTTTGGCGATCACCAGCCGTTCCTGATGTCGGCCGGCAAGGGCATCCACGGTGCCAAGCCACCCCGCGATGCCAGCTACCAGATCCCCATGATGGCCTTTGCCCGCGCCGATGACGCCCTCAATCTGGCGACCCAGTTCGACCCGGTGCGCCAGCTCTATCAGATGGGCCAGGCCACTCGTCAGCTGCTGGCGGGCGACATGACCCCTCTCCCGGATCAGGCCCTGCTTCATCCGGTGCTGGGAGAGGAGAAGGGATTCGACGTCTCACCCCTGGTGCCGCAGATCCGCGCCAGCTTCCGGCCCGATGCCCTGCCTTGAGCCCCGTAGCGACGGGATAGATGACAAAGAGGTCGCCCGGGCGACCTCTTTGTCTATGTGTCGATGCGACTATGGCAGGCGGCGCGAACTCACTCGCCGAGCCAGGACTCGCACAGGGTGAGGCGCTGGGCATCGAGATCCAGCATCGCCTCGATGCCAAGGGGCAGGGTCAGCATGGGGTGGGTGTGGGCGCAGTCATACTCCGCCAGAATGGGGAAGGTCGGCTCCCCCACCACCTCCAGCAGGATGTCGAGCGGCCGCCGGCCGCTGCCCTGACTGTCGAACAGCTCGTGTTTGCCGAGCACCAGGGCACCGATGCGATCAAACACCCCGCACAGCTTGAGGTGGGCAAACGAGCGCTCCACCGTCGCTGCCAAATGGAGGCTGTCCTCCAGCAGCAAAATGTCCCCTTGCTCGATGGCCGGCATATAGGGGGAGCCCCAGATCCCCGCCATCGTATTGAGGTTGCCGCCAATGAGCCGGCCCCGCACCCGACCGGTGCCCACCGAGATCAGCCGGTTTGGCCGGCACTGCTTGGCACGGCTCTGCTGCTCCCAGTCAAGCCGCTCCTCGGTCCATTGCGCCGGGGTCGGCACTGTGTGAGGCACGGCGGCGCCACCGGCTTGGCAGATCTGGCGAAAACCCGCCAGGGTCTCGTCCACCAGCGGCGAGAGCTCGCCAAAAGAGGCCACCAGCGCCGGTCCGTAGAAGGTGACGAGGCCAGTGCGGGCATGAATGCCGAGCAGCAGGGCCGTCACGTCGGAGTAGCCAATGATGATTTTGGGGTCGCGCATGAGCGCATCAAAATCGAGATAGGGCAGCAGGGAGTTGGAGTTGCTGCCGCCAATCACCGACATGATGCAGCGCACCTCTGGATCGCGAATGAGGGCATTGAGCTCGGCAGCCCGGGCGGCGATGGAGCCGGAGCGCCAGTGATCGCGCTGGCCGGTGAGGCTGCCCGCCTTGAGTCTGAAGCCCTGCCCTTCCAGAAACGCCCCGGCACGGGCAAAGCGGTTTGGCGCCCAGGCGGTGGCCGCACTGGAGGGGGAGAAAAAGCCGATGGTATCGCCGGGCTTGAGCCCCGGCGGCTTGAGTGTTGTCATCGCAAAGGGTCCTGTTCCAGATCTGGCCATCCAGGGCATGGCTGCCACAAGAAAGGACTCATAATAGCCATTAGATGGCCGTCAAGGCACCAAGAAAAGATGGCTGTTCAGGTAGTAACCGACGCCACCCGACAGGTGATCACGAAGTCGAGACCCGCATGGGAGATAGCACGGCTCACTTGCCCGCCGGCTGAACCCAGAAGCGACGCCCCCATGCCTGGCTTATCTCGTCAAAGGAGCCATCGCGATGCATCTGCTCCAGCGCCGCCTGCAGGCCTTCGATAATGGCGGCATCCGTGTTGCGGCTGAAGGCAAAATAGAACGACTTGGTCTCCTGAAACTCAAACATGGGGACAAACTCCGAGTAGTGATGGCCCAAGGTCTCTATGTGGTAGGCGGCCCCCATCTGCATGGCTGGCGCGACGTCGGCCCTGCCGTGCAGCAGCATGCGAAACTTGTCGTCCTCGTCGTGCACCAGCACCAGATTGAGCCCTTTCTCCGCCAGTTCGATGGCCAGCGCCGAGTCGCGTACCACCGCGATCCGCCAGGGGGCCAGGTCAGCCAGCTGATGGCCCACCACATCGTCGCGTTTTGCCAGGCGATACACCCAGGTGACGCGAGGCCCGATAGGGCCGACCCAATGAAAGAGCGCCTCGCGCTCGGGCAGCCTTATCATGCTGAAGATGACGGTATTGGGGTCATATTGCGCCATCTGATAGGCCCGCGCCCAGGGCAGGAGCTGGATGCCCTTGCGGTCGAGCCCGATGCCGCTGACCTCCAGCATTCGCTTGAGCAGATCCACCGACAGCCCCGTCACCTGGCCGTCCTTGTCCCGATAGTTGTATGGGGGGAGCTCCTCCGTCACCGCCTGAATGGTGGCCCCCATGGCGCTCCCCAGCCAGCACCACAACAATACCCAGCGCAGAATATGGAGCATGATTGCACCCTCGAGCTGACTCTCTTGTCATGAGTATGATGGACGCGAACAACACAATACAGGCAGGCGGACAGGTGCATGTCAGGGCGCTGGCATCCCCCATCCGCGGGGAAGGCCGCAATAAAAAACCGGCAACAGGTTGCCGGTTTTTTATTGCATCAAGGCGTCAGACCAACACGGCGGTCCCGCTGATGCTGACCATCAGCATGCTGCCGCTTTGCCCCACCACCTCGTAGTCGATGTCGATGCCGACCACCGCATTGGCACCCAGCGCCGCGGCGCGCTCCCTGAGCTCGTCGAAGGCGATTTCCCGGGCCCGGGCCAGCTCTTTCTCATAGGCGCCGGCGCGGCCGCCGATGATGTCGCGGATCCCGGCAAACAGATCCTTGAACACGTTGGCGCCAAGAATGGCTTCACCCACCACGATGCCGCGGTACTCGCGAATGGTCTTGCCTTCCAGGGTGGGGGTAGTTGAGAGGATCATCTGGGTTTCCTTGTGGATTGAACTGGGGGACAGCCTAAAGCAGCGAAGGGGGCGCAGGCAAGCAGGGAGACCCGGTTCGCCCCTGGCGGAGCATGGCGGCGCGGGCCTGCCAGCACGGATCCCGTGCGCGTCGACGACGTGGCACCTGTCCACATTCAACGACGAAAGGCGACATCGAGCCGTCGCATGGCCTGCTCCGACAGCCCCTTTCATTAGCCGATCCGGCTCAAACATCAAGTGACAAAAATGTCAGTTGTGGCCCATTTTGCCTTTCCCTAGGGTGAGTCTGTCCCGGCCATGGACCGGAGACAGACCCATTTCTCACGAGGAGAGCAGCATGATGCAGCAGGATACCCGACTACCTCCCCCCACCCTCGCACCGGGGGTATGTTCCCCCGCCAGCCAGCTCGCCGACACCGCTATGGAGACCAAGTCATGACCACGATCGCCACCCTGGATCTGGGGGATCAGGGTCTGCTGGCAGCCTACCTGTCAGCGACCTCGCCCGCCCTGCTCAACCAGACCTATGCGAACTTGTTGTTGATGCAGCAGTCATTGGCCAACAGCGAGATCGACTCCACCCTCGCGGTCAAAATCGAGGCCTACCAGGCCCAGATGATGAGTCAGGCACGCTACTACCAGCAGACCAACCTGTCCGGCCTCATCCACCTGCTGAGCAACGGCTCCAACTTCTACGCCCTGGTCGCCGCGTTCAATCGCCTGCTTGGCCAGGAAGAAGACGCCGCCGTGCTCGCGGGGCGCGCCCGGCTGGCCGAGCAGCTGACGTCTCTCGCCGATCAGGCCCTGAGCTACCGGCTCAATGCCCAAGCGCTCAATACCCGCGTGCAGGTGGCCTGGGGATCCCTGCGCCCCCTGATGGAGCAGTTCAATGGCGTCATCACCCAGCTCGAGCAGGACCTGATGGCCGATGCCAAGCGCCAGACCGAGATCATTGATGCCCTCAACCAGGCGATTGCCGCCAATATCCAGGCCATCGTCGATGAGGGTGGCAAGGCCGGTGAAGGGGTCAACCAGCTGGGGCGGGCCATCGTCACCTCGCTGACGCTGGAACAAAAACCGGCCGACAAGGGGGACAAACCCGCCACGTCGCAGGAGATAGCCAAACAGACAGACCAGCAGACCCAGTACATGGTCTCCGGTCTCAAGGCGATCTCATCTGGCATTGCCGGCTCCAGCCTAGCGGCCCGCGAGCTCAAGACCAACACCGACAAGCTGGCCGAGGCCTACCAGGCGCTGGCCGCCACCAACACCCTGCTGACCGTGGCCAAGTCGGTACAGGCGCAAAACCAGCTGTTTGTCGACACCTACAGCCGGGTTGCCGATGCCGTCACCCAGCTGCCTGCTGGCTGGCAGAAGGTGGCCGACGCCTACCAAGGGGCGGTGCCCGTGGTCGCCGACCTCAACAGCCCCGACGACGTGCGCCAGCTGCGGCGCACCGTGGCGCTCAACACCCAGTCCTGGCTGCTGCTCGCAGGCCAGGTTGACGACATCAAGGCAGCCTACGCCGGCAACGGCATCCTGCCCGACGCTTAATCCCACCACGCAAGGACACGCCAAATGACCAACGCAACAACCATCACCATGGACCAGGGTATGGCCAACCAGGCTTCCCAGGCCCTGCAGATCCAGACCTACTGCAACAGCGTCAAGCAGCAGGTGCCGGTGGACTTCAGCCAGTTCCCGAACCTCAAGGACAACCAGACCCAGATCAACCAGGGGCTCGATCTGGCGAAGGGGCACGCCGACCTCTATCTCAATACCGTCCAGCCGCAGATCATCACCAACATCAGCAACATCTCCAACTACTTTGCCCTGCAAAACGCCATTCCGGCCGTGCTGCCGCCCGGCTCCACCAAGGCGCAATGGCTCAGGCAACTGAGCGTCATCAAGGAGCAGGCCACCGAGTATCAACGGCTCTCCGCCGACACCCGGCTGGTGATCGTCAATCTCAACAACAACCTCATCACCGACTCCAGCAACTTCCAGGGCATAGTGGTGAACCTCAACAGCAAGGTGCAGGGGGACAACGGGGTACTCGCCCAGCTCAACGGTGACATCGACAAGGTGAACGCGGCCATCGACGGCGCCATCGCCGGCATCGTCGCCGGGGGGCTGCTGGTGATTGGCGGCGCCTTCGTCACCGCCATCGGCGCCGTGGCGGACTTCGTCACCGCCGGCACCTCGACCCCGGTGGTCATCGGCGGGGTCGCCATGATGGTGGCCGGGGCCGGCGGCATCACGGCTGGCGCCATCGTGCTGCACAACTCCCTCGGTACCCGCCAGGATCTGTACCAGAAACGCAGCAACCTCAACAGCGAGGTGCTGATCGCCACCCAGATCGGCAACGGCTACAAGGGGTTGCAGGTGCAGGCGCAAAACGCCGTCACCGCGGCCACCCAGATGAGCAACGCCTGGGACGCCCTCACCTCCGATCTGGGCAGCCTGATCACCGATCTGGACAAGGGGATCACCAGCGGCGACGACATCCGCCAGCTCTGGCTGACCGCCGCCGACACCACGGTCAAGACGGTGCTCACCGACGTGACCACCATCAAGGCCCAGATGGCCGGCGTGAGCCCGCTGCAAGTGCCGCAGACCGACACCATCGCCAACTTCGTGGCGCGCCTGGCCGCCTAACCCCCGGGAGGGCGGCCTGGCCGCCCTCTTTCATAAGGAGACCCCATGAGCAACGGCATTCTTTCCCAATCCATTGCCAACATGCAGCAGGCCGAAGCGACCATTCAGTCCTTCAGCGGGTTGCCGCAAAACGCCGTCAACATCCAGCAGAACGTCGGTGAGGTGGTCGCCGCCCTGCTGCCCCAGGTGCAAACCATGCAGCAACAGGTGCTGGCGTTTGCTGGCCACCTGGAGACACAACTGACCCAGCAGCTGGCCAATAGCGGCCCCTTCAACCCCGACGCCCTCAAGGCGTTCGTCGATCAGGTCCAGCAGGAGATCGCCCCCATCCAGACCCTGACCGCCCAGACCCTGACTGCCAGCCAGGCGGCCAACGATCGCATCACGCAGGACAACATAGCGTTGCAGCGGATCGGCGTGGAGCTGCAGGCCACCATCGCCGGGCTGCAGTCCAACCTGGCCGGCGCCCGGCAGGAGCTGGACTCCCTCAACAAGAAGAAGCTCTACCTACTGGGGCTGGGACTGCTGGGGCTGCCTGGCCTCATCGCCCTGGCCGTCACCCTGACGCAGACCCAGAACAAGGTGAGCAGTCTGGAGGGACAGGTGAACCAGATTGAGGGGCAGATCCAGCGCCAGCAGGGCTTCCTCGGCCAGACGACGGCCTTCTCCCAGCAATTTGGCTCCCTCATCGATCGAGTGAGCAAGGTGGGCAACACCATCACCCTGCTCGGCGGCGACATTGCCAACGTCGCCCGCGATGCCGGGCAAGGGGATCCGGAGCTGGCGCGGCTCTTCTTCACCGCCGCCCTCACCGAGGTGCGCACCCTGCAGGTGGACGCCTCCTGATACGACCGCAACAAAAAAGGAGAGGCCAAGGCCTCTCCTTTTTCATGGTGCACGTGGTCATTGTAGTCCCGGCACGTTTGCCCCAGGCTGCTTAGTGCAGCTTCAGGGTCGGGCGCAGCACCCGGTTGATGCGGCCCACCAGCATGATGAGGCCGGTCTTGATGTAGCCGTGCAGAGCAATCTGGTGCATCCGGTAGAGCGAGATGTAGACCAGACGGGCGATATAGCCCTCCACCATCATGGAGCCGCGCATCAGGTTGCCCATCAGGCTGCCCACGGTGGAGAAGCGGCTCAGGGACACCAGCGAACCGTGGTCGTGGTAGAGGTAGGGCTTGAGCTCGCCACCGTTCATCTTGGCCAGGATGTTCTTGAACGCCTGGGTCGCCATCTGGTGGGCAGACTGGGCGCGCGGCGGCACGAACTTGCCGTCCGGCTGCGGGCAGGCGGCGCAGTCACCGATGACGAAGATGTTCTCGTCGCGGGTGGTCTGCAGGGTCTCTTTCACCACCAGCTGGTTGATGCGGTTGGTCTCAAGACCGGCGATATCCTTCATGAAGTCCGGCGCCTTGATACCGGCCGCCCACACCATCAGATCCGCTTCAATCAGCTCGCCATCCTTGGTGTGCAGACCATCGGCGGTCGCTTCGGTGATCATGGTGGCGGTACGCACGTCCACGCCGAGCTTGACCAGCTCCTGATGGGCGGCGCCACTGATGCGCTCCGGCAGAGCCGGCAGGATGCGGGGGCCCGCTTCCACCAGGGTCACCTTCAGGCTGTCGGTGGTGAGGTTCTTGAAGCCGTAGGCGTAGAGCTGCTCCACCGCGTTGTAGAGCTCGGCAGAGAGCTCGACGCCGGTGGCGCCGCCGCCGACGATGGCAATCTTCACCTTGTCGCCCGGCTGGTATTCGGTGGCGAACTGCAGGAAGCGGTTCATCATGCTGTTGTGGAAGCGGTGCGCCTGGGAGGGGCTGTCCAGGAAGATGCAGTGATCCTTGATGCCCTTGGTG
Organism: Aeromonas dhakensis; assembly: GCF_002285935.1. Classification (NCBI taxonomy): domain Bacteria; kingdom Pseudomonadati; phylum Pseudomonadota; class Gammaproteobacteria; order Aeromonadales; family Aeromonadaceae; genus Aeromonas; species Aeromonas dhakensis. The sequence continues at coordinate 2,774,163 of NZ_CP023141.1, read as the reverse complement.
TTGAAGTCGTTGGAGACGGAACCGATGGCCATCACCAGGTAGTCGTAGGGCAGCTCGCGCTCGTTGACCACGATGTCACCGTTCTCGTCGACGATCTTCGCCAGCACGATGCGTTTCTCGTCGCGCTTGATGTCGGTGAGGGTCCCGAGCTGGAAGTCGAAGCCGTGGTTCTTGGCGTGAGACTGGTAGCTCAGGGCGTCGATGCCCGCGTCCATGGAGCCGGTGGCCACTTCGTGCAACAGGGGTTTCCACAGGTGGGTGCGGTTGCGATCAACCAGGGTGATCTTGGCCTTGTTCTTCTTGCCCAGCTTGCGGCCCAGGCTGGTAGCCAGCTCCAGACCGCCGGCACCACCGCCGACGACAACAATATTGGTCATGGTTAATTACCTCGGTTCCATTAAAGCGAAGGGAGCCATCGGCTCCCTTGATAGTTGAATCCATGACGTGACGATCAATCAGGCCTCTTTGAAAGCCTTCATCTGCTGCAGGTGATGAGAGATGTTCTTGAACTTGTGCGTCTCTCGTTCATCCCACACGATGTTGTAATAATTCTTCAATTCACGCTCAGTTTCGCCATTATCGCGCACTTCATCCTGAACGGAAAGGATGCAGAGGCAATTTCCTGAATTTTTACTACGAAACTCAGACACACATTTGGTGCCGATATCTTCGTACTCTTCCGGCCGGTCGATCTTGCCCTGCATGTTGATCTCGGGGTGCAGGTTGGGGTTGAAGATCACCTGCTTGATGCCGCACAGAAAGCCGATGCGCTCGCTCCAGTAGCCACCCAGTCCCACCCCGCAGATGAGGGGCTTGGGATCGGTACTCATGTCGAGCTGCTTCTTCACTTCCTTGAGCAGGTGGCTCATGTCATGACGGGGGTGAACCGTGCTGTAGTGCACGAAACGTACATCATCATCGATAAACTGCAACTGCAGCACTTTCTCGTGATTGCCGGGGCTGGTGGCATCGAAGCCATGCAGATAGATGATCATGGATAAGACCTCAGGATCTGTGTCGGTTTTATCGAAACTACCCCAGCGGCAGGGCCCTGCGCCACCAAAACATCCAACTTTCTTGCTTTGGATCACGCCCTCTGTTGCTGATGAAACCAGAGCGGCGGGACCGGCACAGCGCCGGCTATCAATCTGAGAGCCAGACCGACCGAAATGATAACCGGGCTACCAATCTGACAGCCCTCCCCTGTCCGCAGGAAAACGATTGGCAGCCATCGATGCTGTCAAGCGTGATCCCGCCTGCAAAAATGCGCATGAACAGGGCCAACAGACCCCATGTATGCCGACCGAGCACGGTTCCTGCACTCCCCCTGTGATGCAGCGCGAAGGCGACCTTCGTCTGCGTGGCCGGATCCTGGGCGACCCGGTCCCCATCCATGAACGGGACAGCCAGCCTGCCCCATCTTGCCCGGCCCTTGTCGCCGGGTCGCAAGGAGTGATCTGTTCATGCACCAGACCCAGCCCCCCGGGGCGGCCAAGGGCCGCACCATCGACGAAGTGGAGCGCCTGCTCCCCCCCGGCCAGCTCTTTACCCTCGGCCTGCAGCATGTGCTGGTGATGTATGCCGGCGCCGTGGCGGTACCGCTGGTCATCGGCGGCAGCCTGGGGCTGCCCAAGGATCAAATCTCGTATCTCATCAGTTCGGATCTCTTCTGCTGCGGTATCGTCACCCTGCTGCAGTGCCTTGGCATCGGCCGCTTCGCCGGGATCCGCCTGCCGGTCATCATGTCGGTCACCTTCGCCGCCGTCATGCCGATGTTGGCGATTGGCGCCAACCCGGCGCTGGGGCTGACCGGCATCTTTGGCGCCACCATCGCCGCCGGCATCCTCTCCACCCTGCTGGTGCCGCTCATCGGCCGCTTGATGCCACTCTTCCCCACCGTGGTGACCGGGGTGGTCATCACCTCCATCGGCATCAGCATCATGCAGGTGGGCATCGACTGGATGGCGGGGGGCAAGGGCAACCCCGAGTACGGCAGCCTGCGCTACATCGGCACCAGCTTTCTGGTGCTGGCCTTTATCCTGCTGGTGACCCGCTTCACCAAGGGCTTTTTCAGCAACATCTCGGTACTGCTCGGCATCCTGTTCGGCTTCGGGGTGGCCATCGCCATGGGGGAAGTGAGCCTGGACGGCCTGAGTGAAGCGGCCTGGTTCGCCCCCATAGTGCCGTTCGCCTTCGGCTGGCCCACCTTCGATCCCATCTCCATCGCCACCCTCACCGTCATCATGCTGATCACCTTCATCGAGTCGATGGGGATGTTTCTGGCGCTCGGCGACATCGTCGGCCACCCGGCCAGCCGGGGCGACATAGTGCGCGGCCTGCGGGTGGACGGCATCGGCACCATCATAGGCGGCATCTTCAACAGCTTCCCTCACACCTCCTTCTCCCAGAACATCGGGCTGGTGAGCGTGACCGGGGTGTCGAGCCGCTGGGTCTGCGTCATGTCGGGGGGGATCCTGCTCGCCTTCGGCCTGGTGCCCAAGATGTCGGTGCTGGTCGCCTCCATCCCCCCCTTCGTGCTGGGGGGCGCCGGTATCGTGATGTTCGGCATGGTGCTGGCCACCGGCATCCGCATCCTGGCCAGGGCCGACTACAACAGCAATCGCCACAACCTCTACATCGTCGCCATCAGCTTAGGGATAGGCATGATCCCCACCGTCTCCGGCGCCTTCTTCCAACACTTCCCCGCTGCCCTGCAGCCGTTGTTTCATAGCGGCATCCTCTTGGCCACCCTCAGCTCGGTGCTGCTCAACCTCTTTTTCAACGGCTACCAGCCGGACCTGCGCCACCAGCCGAGGCCCCTGCTGGTAGGGCCGGTGCGCCCGCCCGCTCAGCCGCAGCCAGGCAAACCCGCCCCATAAAAAAACCGCCGTGCAGCATAGCTGCCCGGCGGTTCCATTCAGCAAGCCTGTGTTAGCCGCGGGTCTGGGCGAAGCGCTCCACTGCCGCTTCTACCAACGCCAGGCTCCCCTGCCAGAAGGCGCTCTGGCGAATGTCCTGCCCCAGGTGCTTGGCCACCAGCTCTTCTGCGCTCATGCGGCCGGTATCGCGCAGCAGGTCGCGATAGGCCTGGGCCACATTCTGTTCTCCGGCTTTCTGGCGATTCATCAGCTGCTGATAGACGCCGAGACTGAACAGATAGCCAAACAGGTAGGGGTAGTTGTAAAAACCCAAGCCCGCGATGGAAAAGTGCGCCTTGGCCGCCCAGAACAGGGGGTGATAGCGGCACAGGCTCTGCTCGTACCAGCGGCCCCAGGCCTCGTCGGTCAGCGCCTTGAGCCGCGCCGGCGAGACATAGCCAGACGCCCGTTCCGCCACCAGAGCGCGCTCGAAATCGAAGCGAGCCGGGATATTGACCAGGAAGGTGGCGGCGCCGTCGGCTTCCGCCCAGGCGATGGCCTGTTGCTCTTCGGGGGTCTGCGCCTGCTCGAACAGGGCGCTGCGCACCAGGGTCTCGGCGAAGATGGAGGCGGTCTCCGCCAGCGTCATGGGGTAGCTGCGCTGGCTCATGGGCAGATCGCGAATGAGCCAGTTGTGCCAGGCGTGGCCCAGCTCGTGGGCCAGCGTGATGACGTTGTCCATGGTGCCGGCATAGGTGATGAAGACCCGCGGCTCCACCGGCTCGGCAAACTTGGTGCAGTAGGCCCCGGTGCGCCGGTTGGGGGTGGGCGCAGCATCGATCCACCCCTTTTCGGCCATCATTCGGGCAAATTCCCCCATCTCTGGATCAAAACAAGAGAACGCATCGGCGATGATCTCGATCGCCTCCTCGAACGGGATCTCGCGGCTCACCGCGACCGGCGGCGGGGCAAACAAATCCTCCGGCCCAAGCTCTTCGATGCCGAGGCGCTCGGCCATCAGCCCCAGCGCCCGCTGACCCAGCCCGCGTGCGCGCCAGGTCTCCTGCATCAGGGTATCCAGGGTCGCCCGCTCGATGTGGCTCTGATGGCAGGAGAGATCGAGCGCATCGAGCTGGCGGCTGCGGCCGCGCTGGCGCGCGAGCTCAAGCCGCCAGCCGTTGAGGGCGTTGAGGATGGCGGCCACCGTCTCCTGCTCCCCCTCCCAGCCGGCGCTGATGGCATCGAACGCCTCCCGGCGCAGGGCTCGCAGCGGGCTGGAGAGCAGGTTGCTCGCCTCGGCCAGCCCCATCTCGCGGCCATCGATCACCAGCCGGATCTTGCCCACCAGATCGTTGTAGAGGTTGCCCCAGGCGTGCAAGCCGTCGGTGCCAAGGCCGATCACCAGCTGCTCCGCCTCCACCGGCAGGCGCTGATCCTGCAAAAGGCGTTCGTGACGCAGCCGGTACGCCTCCTCCCCCAGCAGGGAGTCGGCCATCAGCTGCTCGAATTCGGGTTCCGGCAGGGCCAGCATCAGATCCTCGACCGGGGCCAGGGTCTTGAACAGATCGGCATTGAGGGCGCGGGCACGGGAAGCCAGCTGCTTGGCCAGCTCGTCGCGGGCATCCTGACTGCCACGGCAGGCCGCCAGCACGGCCAGGTTCCAGCCGATGTTGCGAATGCGCTGGGCCCGCAGCCGCACCTCGCGCAGGAAATCCTGCAGCGCCTGCGCATTGGCCCGCACGGCGCCAAGCCCCTCGATAAACTGGCCGAGCTCGTCCAGACTGGCGCGCGCCAGGGCGAGATCCGCGCTCACCTGCGGGCAGTCGAGGGCGGGATAGATATGCTGGTTTTGCCACTGTTGTGGGTAGATTCGTTGCTGCATCAAACGCTCGTCATCAGGTTGCGGGGCCGGGCCCCGTTGAATGCGCGTGGCGAGCCACAGGCCCGCCACCAGGATAAAAACGGCCGGGCTACCTACACCAGCCGCTCGAGGCGGGCGACCGCCTCTTCCACATAATCGAGGCTCTCCTGCCAGAAGGCGGGCTCACGAATGTCGACCCCCAGGTGCTTCTCCACCAGCTCTTCTGCACTCATACGGCCGGTGTCGCGCAGCAGCTCCCGATAGGCGTGGACGAACTCGCGCCCCGCCCGCGCCTGCTGGGCATAGAGCCCCAGGCTGAACAGGTAGCCAAACAGATAGGGGTAGTTGTAGAACCCGAGCTCGGCGATGGAGAAGTGGCCCTTGCTGGCCCAGAACAGCTCGTCATATTGACTCAGGGTGTCACCATACCACTGCTGCTGCGCCGATTTCATCATCTGCCGCAGCTGGCCGGCCCCCACGTAGCCCTCCTCCCGCGCAGCCACCAGGGTCCGCTCGAAGGTAAAGCGGGCCGGCACGTCGAGCAGCAGGCTGGCGGCCCGCTCCCCATCCAGCCAGGCGATGGCCCGGCGCTGCTCCATGTTGTCGGTGGCCGCCAGCAGGGCATCGCGCACCAGCGCCTCGGCAAACAGGGAGGCTGTCTCCGCCAGCGTCTTGGGGTAGTCACGCTGCTCCAACGGCAACTCCCGCATCAGCCAGCTGTGCCAGGCGTGCCCCAACTCATGAGCGAGCGTGATGACGTTGTCCAGGGTCCCCTCGAAGGTGAGAAACACCCGCGGCTCGGGCGGCTCGGCATACTCGGTGCTGTAGGCGCCGCTGCGCCTCTGTTCGCTCGGGGCAGCGTCAATCCAGCCATTGGCCGCCATCATGCGGGCAAACGCCCCCATCTCGGGATCAAACCCGGCGAAGGCATCGGCCACCAGGGTCAGCGCCTGCTCGAAGCTGATGAGGCTGCTCGCCCCGACAGGCGCCGGGGCATAGAGATCCCAGGGGGCGAAGTCGTTGATCTGCTGGGCGCAGGCCATGGCACGCAGGGCGCGCCGCCCCAGCTCCTTGTGCTCGCCGGCCGCCGTCATCAGGGTCTCCAGGGTGGCCCGCTCCAGGTGCCCCTGATGGCAGGAGAGATCGAGCGCATCCCACTTGCGTTCCTTGCCGCGCTGGCGAGCCAGCTCGTTGCGCCAGCCGTTGATGGCGTTGAGGATGGCGGCCACCGTCTCTTGCTCCGCCTCCCAGGCGGCCTGGATGGCGTGCCAGGCCGCGGCGCGCCTAGCCCGCTGCGGGTGGGCCAGCAGGTTGTCCGCCTGGGCCAGCCCCATGGGCTGCCCCTCCACCACCGGCCTGAGCCTTCCTACCAGGCCACCGTAGAGATCCCCCCACCCCTGCAGGCCATCCACGCTCAGCCCCGCGATCAGCTGCTCGCTCTCGAGCGACAACCACTGATCCCGCTGGCGCCGGTCGTGGCGAATGGCGTAGGCGAGTTCGAATAACTCGGGATCCTGCAGCAGGGCGCGCACCTGCTCCTCGGGGGCTCGCACCCAGAACAGGGCCACCGGTTTGCAGAGCTGGGCCAGGCTTGCCTGCAACTGCTGGCCGCGGGAGAGCAGCAGCCGGGCCGCCTCGTCGCGCCCGTCCCGGCTGAGCCGGTTGTAGCCGTAGGTCTGCCAGTTCCACTCCAGCAGGCGTACCTCGCGCCAGCAGGCCCGGATGGCCCGCAGCAGATGGCGCAAGGCATTGATGTCGTTGGTCTTGGGGAGTTCATCCAGCAAGGGGGGCAGGCGCTTCATGGCCTCGCGGGCACGCTGGAAGTCGGCGTCGATCGCCGGGCAGTCGGGGGCGGCATAGATGTGATCATCCTGCCAAACGGGTGGTTTCATGACGTTCCTTGTCTGTTTGCATCCATGTGGGTTGACCCCGCCTCTGTGAGCGGGTGTCAACCGGATAGTACGAAAGGAGGCCGGCCCTTGCCTAGCCCCCATCCGAGGCAACAGACGAGACAATATCTGACGGGATGACCCGCTATCGCGGGAAATGCCCGCTGACAGTCAGGCCTCCGGCACTATTTGGCGGGCTTGAGCTTGCTCACCAGGGTCATGGCCAGCACCAGCACCAGCCCGGCCACCACGCCGGCCACGGCGTTGAGCAGGGTCGGCGTCACCAGTGCGAGGGCGGCGCCGACCGCAGGCAGGGTGGCCACGGCAGCGGCAGTCCCTTCAATCAGGTGGTGCACGAAAGGCCAACCATGCACCAGGATGCCGCCCCCCACCATGAACATGGCGATGGTGCCGACCAGCGCCAGCAGGTGCATCAACCGTGGCGCCGTCACCAGCAGCCCCTGCCCCACCGCCCGGCGCAGGGCGCCACCATCGGGCTTTTGCAGCAGATGCAGGCCGATGTCGTCGAGCTTGACGATGAGCCCCACCAGGCCGTAAACCCCCACCGTCATCAATACGGCAATGCCCGCCACCACCGACAGTTGCAGTGCCAGGCTGGCTCCCTGCACGGTGCCGAGGGCGATGACGATGATCTCGGCCGAGAGGATGAAATCGGTGCGAATGGCCCCCTTCACCTTCTGCTGCTCGAAGGCGACCAAATCATCGGGAATGGGTGCGGTATGCGCCTCCCCCTCGCTCGCCTCATGGGGCAGAAACTTGTGGGCCAGCTTCTCGGCCCCCTCGAAACAGAGGTAGGCGCCCCCCAGCATCAGGAGCGGGGTGATGAGCCAGGGCACCAGGGCACTGATGGCGATGGCGGCCGGCACCAGAATCAGCTTGTTGCGAAACGACCCCTTGGCCACCGCCCACACCACCGGCAGCTCCCGCTCGGCGCGCACCCCGGAGACCTGCTCGGCGTTGAGAGCCAGATCGTCCCCCAGCACCCCGGCAGTCTTCTTCGCCGCCACCTTGGTCATCAACGCCACGTCGTCGAGTACGCTGGCAATATCGTCAATCAGGGCCAACAAACTGGTTCCGGCCATATCAGAGAATCCTTATGTCAGTAGAAGAGAGCTTCCCGCGGCACACCACGCCCTTGTTGCCCACGACCTTGGTCATCAGCGCCACGTCATCGAGTACGCTGGCTATATCGTCGAGCAGGGCCAACAAACTGGTTCCGGCCATATCAGAAAATCCTCATCAGGGTAGTCAGGGTCCCACGGTTCACCGGCGGCAACTGCCGATGTCGAGAGCGATGCCGGCCGAAGGGGGATCCCTATTGCGGGAAAAGATGGCACAGTGTAACCAGAAGCCGCCCGTTCGGCAGCAACCACATCAGGGTCATTTGGCCTTGATTCATCCGGTGCCCGCAGGCCCAAGGAGTGTTCCATGCAACCCTGGCAACCGCTGCTCACATTCTGGTTTGGCGAAGAGAGTGACGACGTCACCCGCGCCAAACGCCAAGCGCCCCTCTGGTGGGGCAAAAACAGCGCCACCGACGCCCTGCTCGCTAGCCGCTTCGGTGACCAGGCCGCAGCAGCAGCCGCTGGCGAGCTTGCCCACTGGGCCGAATCGGCCGAGGGCCGGCTGGCCCTGATCCTGCTGCTGGACCAGCTGCCGCGCAACATCCATCGGGGCACCCCGGCCGCCTTTGCCCAGGATGCCAAGGCGCGGGATCTCTGCCTCAAGGGGCTCTCGCTGGGAGCGGATCTGGCGCTGCCACCGCTGGAACGGGTCTTTTTCTACCTGCCGCTGGAGCACGCCGAATCCCGCGAGCAGCAGGCCAGAAGCGTGACCCTGTTCGAGGGACTGGCGGCCGAACAGGCTGACGGCCCGGCGCGGGAGACCTTCGCCGGCTTTGCCGACTTTGCCCGCCGCCATCAGGTGATCGTCGAGCGTTTTGGCCGCTTCCCCCACCGCAACGCCATCCTGGGCCGCGCGAGCACAGAGGAAGAGGCAGCCTTCCTGCTGCAACCGGGGTCAGGTTTCTAACCCATAAAAAAATCCCCGCCATGTGGCGGGGAGCTGGCACCCATAGTGATCACTGGATGCGATAACGAGAGATCTGCTGGTGAATATTTTCGGTGGTCACATTCAACTCTTCCGCCGCAGCCGATGTCTCTTCCGCCGTGCTGCTGGTCTGCTGGACCACCTGGGCAATCTGCTCCACCTGATGGGCAATGGACTCCGCCGCCGAGCTCTGTTCGCGAATCGCGATGGTGATCTCACCGACCTGATCCATGACGCGATGGGAAGCATGACGGATCTGAGTAATGATCTCCCCGCTTTCAGTGGCCATGGCCACCCCCTGCGCAACCTTTTCTTCCACCTGAACCATCTTGGTCACCGTGAGCTGGGAGCCCTGTTGAATCGCCTCCACCGTCTCCGAGATCTCCCTGGTTGATTGGGCCGTCCGCTCCGCCAGTTTGCGTACCTCGTCAGCCACCACGGCAAAACCTCGACCCTGTTCACCCGCTCGCGCGGCTTCAATGGCCGCATTCAACGCCAGCAAGTTGGTCTGCCCCGCCACATCGCTGATCACGTTCACCACGCCACCGATCCGGGAAATGCCATCACCCAATGCCGACACTTCACTGGAAGCCTGACGAATGGCCTCTGCGATCTCGTTGATGGCTTTCACCGTTCTGTCTATCGTGGTCCCCCCATCGCTGGCGAGCTTGCCGGATTCATTGGTGATGCGGCTGGCCTCCTGGGTTCGCTGGGAAATATCCGTGATGCTCACCGTCATCTCCTCCACCCCGGCGGCAATGAGACTGGTGGCATCGTTGGCCTGGCTCGCCGACGAGGCAAGGTGATGAGCCGCCTGGGAGAGCGACTCGGCCGTGCTCTTTATCTGTAGGCTGCCCACTGAAAACTCGGTAAAGGTTTGCTGCAAGGTGTCCAGCAGACGGTTAACGGCCGAGAGGGTCAGGCCAATCTCATCTTGCTGGGCCACCTTGGCCCGCAAGGTAAAGTTCAAATTGTGCTGAATATCGGAGAGCGTCGCCATTGCCAGCCGCAGTGGATTGGCGACCTGTCTGAACAACCAGATAAACAGCACCAGGGTCAATATTCCGGTACCACAAGAAATAAACAGCATGGTCTGGAGGCTATTGTCGTAGTTCTTTTCACCCTGCAGTTTGACTGCAGCCCCCAAATCAATGTTGAATTTCACATGCTTATCTATGGCCTTGGAAAACTGTTCGAACAGTGGCATGACATTGCTGGCGATAAAGTCTCTGGCCTCGGTGTTTTTATTATCGCGAGACAATATCAGGACCTTTTCTATCTCCTGATAATATTGCTCAATGATGCGCTGATCATCCGTCGTCAGTTGCCGATCCTCTTCATTGGAGAGCATCTCTGCTTGGTATTTTTGCAACAGAGAGCGGATTTCAGTACGCAGATCTGCAATGCCCGTCTCAATCTGATTCATCTTGCTGTTGTCGGTATTGAGCACATGGGTCTGGATCAAGGCGTGCAATGCGTAAAAATCGGCTTGTACCTGTTTGATGAGGGAGATGCTGGGCACCGTATTGTCGGTGACATAACCGAGATCAGTGTCGGCAGCAGAGAGTCGGTTGATGCTGAACCAGCTGAGAAAGGTCAGGGCCAGCATAACCAGCAGGGCAATGAGTTGAAGCCGGCGAGCAATGTTCATAAAGGCATACTCCGTTAATAAACTCCATTGCAGTGTAGACGATGGGCAACCTCCGGATGGCCCGTAAAATGTGCGCTTCCTTGCACATCTGTCACTACTGCTAGCCCTCGTGTTTCACCCGCTGCCGATGGTCAGAACCAGGCCCGAAAATAACCTCGCTGGCTGAATGTGAATGCGAAAAAGACCCGGCTACGACTGTGCCGGCCAGCCAATAAAAAAGAAGGAAGACATGTCGTCTTCCTTCTCGCTATTTATCTTCGCTCGGGATGACCCGGTAGGCCCACAGTGTGACGGCCGTCGATGAAGGTCACGCCGCCTCCGCCAGCTCCTCTTCTTTTTTCTGGTAAGCCTGCGGCGTGAGCCCCAGCAGCTCCTGCACGGTGGAGGCCACCGTAATAGAGGAGATGGTGCCCACCAGGATGCCGGCGAACAGGGTGAAGGAGAAACCGTAGAGGGCGTCACCGCCGAACAGCAGCAGGGCCCCCACCGTGAACAAGGTGGTGCCCGAGGTGATCATGGTGCGGCTGAAGGTGGCCTTGATGGCCACGTCGGAGCAGTCGTGGATCCCCATCTGGGTGCGCGAGCTGAGCAAGTCCCGCAAACGGTCGGAGATGACGATGCTGTCGTTGAGGGAGTAGCCGATCACCGCCATCAGACCGGCGATGACGTTGAGATCGAACTCGATGTTGAACAGCGCCAGCAGCCCCAGCGCCACCAGGCCGTCGTGCAGCACCGACACCAGGATGCCGATGGCTTGGCGCCACTCGAAACGCACCGCCAGGTAGACGGAGATGGCGAGCGAGGCCACCAGCACCGCCAGCATCCCCTGCTGGAACAGTTCGGCGCCCACCTGGGGGCCGACGATGGTGGTGCGCAGCAGCTCCACCGGCAGGTTGAGCTGCTGACCCAGCATCACCGCCAGCTCCTCGGCCGGCCAGGGCAGCTCGTGGGGCGGCAGCTTGATCAGCCACTCGCCGGGCACGCCGGCGCCGTGCAGCTCGACCACGCCCACCAGAGGGGCCGTCAACAGAGCGTTGAGCTCGTGGGCCTCCTTCAGGGTCTGGATGCGAAACTCCAGCAGGATGCCCCCGGTAAAGTCGAGACCGAGGGAGAGGCCGTTGATGGCGAGCACCGCGATGCTCGCCACGGTCAGCAGCACGGAGGCCCACAGGCCGATGTAACGCCAGCGGGTCAGCCCCATGGCAATGATCATTCTCAGCATTCTTCTTCCCTCGACAGCAGATGGCTCTGGCTTCCCGCAGGGAAGCCCATGGCGCGGGCGCGGAGCAGGCTCGAACGCGCGGCGCGATGACACAGGTGGTGATCCGTCATGGTCACACCCTCAGCAGCTTGGCGCTGCTCTTGCCCCACAGGGGGTTGATGATGGCGCGCGTGCCCCAGATGCCGGTCACCATGCTGGAGATAAGGCCCAGGATCAGGGTGATGGAGAAGCCCTGCAGCGGCCCGGAGCCGATGGCATAGAGCACCACGGCGCAGATCAGGGTAGTGATGTTGGCATCGAAGATGGTGCGAAACGCCGAGCGGTAACCAAAGTCGATGGCGTTGGCCAGCGAGCCCCCTTCCCGCAACCGGTCTTTGATCCGCTCAAAAATGAGCACATGGGTATCCACCGCCATGCCGACGGTGAGTACCAGACCGGCGATCCCCGGCAGGGTCAGCACGGCCCCCGGCAGCACCGCCAGCATGCCCACCTGCATCAAGAGGTTGGCGATGAGCGCGGTGATGGCGACCCAGCCGAACTTGCGATACCAGGCCATCATGAACAGCATCATGCCCGCCATGCCAAACGCCAGCGCGGTGAAGCCCGCCTCTATGTTCTGCAGACCCAGGGTCGGGCCTATGCTGCGCTCTTCCAGGATCTTGAGGGGCGCGGTGAGGGCGCCGGCGCGCAGCAGCATGGCCAGCTCCTGGGCTTCCGGTACGCTGCCAATCCCGGTGATGCGGAACTGGTTGCCAAGGGCGGTCTGGATGGTGGCGACATTGATCACCTCGCTCTGGGCCCGCAACTTGCCCTGGGCGTTGGTCTTGTACTCGGTGAAGACGGTGGCCATCGGCTTGCCCACGTGCTGGCGGCTGAACTGGTTCATCTTGCTGCCGCCCAGACTGTCGAGCACGATGTTGACCTGGGGTTGCCCCATCTCACCCATGTTGGCGCGGGCATCGACGATGTGCTCGCCGGTCAGCACCGGCTTGCGAGCCAGCCCCACCGCCTGGCCGCTGCGATCCGCCATGAAGAAGCGGCTGTCGGCCTGGGCTTCGTAGAAGGCCAGCGAGGCGGTGGCCCCGATCACCTCTTTCGCCTGCTTGGGATTGTGCACCCCCGGCAGCTCGATGCGGATGCCGTCCTGCCCCTGGCGCTGGACCGAGGCTTCGACGATGCCGAGCTCGTTGATCCGCTTTTTCAGGATCGACAGGTTCTGGGTCACCGCGTTGTTGGCCAGCAGGGTGCGCTCGGCCTCGCTCATCACCAGCCGCAGCTCGTTGCCGCTGCGCTTGAGGGTCCACTGATCCTGCCGGGTGCCGGCGGAATCCTTGATGATGGTGAGCCAGGGCGCCTGATCGGCCACCTCAGGCAGGGTCACCCTCACCTCCCCTTCGCTCACCCGGGCCACGTTGGCGCCGCGCAGGCGCGCCTCGCGAAACTGGGTGCGCAGCATGTCCACCAGGTTCTTGGTCTGGTTGTCGATAACGAAGCTCAGATCGACCCCGATCAGCAGCTGGGAGCCGCCGCGCAGATCCAGCCCGAGCTTGATGGGGGCGGCGCCGAGCTGGCTGATCCAGCCAGGGGCGTTGGAGTAGAACTCCAAGGTCAGCGCCGAGCTGTCATAGCCCTGCTGCTCCAGCAGTTGCTTGGCGCGCTGCTGTTCAGCCTGGCTGGCAAACACCAGCTCGACCCGCTCGCCCTGTTGCACCAGCTTGAGCGGCTCGATGCGGTTGTCGGCCAGCAGGGTACGCTGCGCCTCGGTCAGGCTGGTCTGGCCGTGCAGACCGAGGGAGGGCTGCTCGCCGAAGAAGGTGGGCAGGGAGTAAAAGGTAAAAGTGAGCAGCATGAGCAGCAGCAGGGCGTACTGCCACATGTTCATGCGGTTCAAGGTGATACGACTCTTTTTTCTCATGAAATCAGCCTCTGTCAGGAGAAGGCGGCGCACTCGCCACGCCCGGGCGGCGGCACGCAAAAAAACAGGAATGAGACAGTGGCCCGCTCACGCGCGGTGAGCAGGCAGCAGGCGGCGATGAGGTGGTGCGAAAGGACCGGACCCCATCGGGATCAGGCGAGGTAACTCTGACAGAAACGGTATTGCAGGTGCTGGCGCTGCAACCGGTGCCGATGGATGGTGGCAAACCGATCGCGGAAACTGTGTTTGCGATAGAAGAGGGCGGCATAGAACAGCAGGCCGCACAGCAGCAGCAGGATCGCCTGCTGGGACCAGCTGGTGACAAGCTCGTACACCACGCTGCCGGGCTGATGATCGCTGCGCAGGGAGTGTTCGAGCCGCAGCAGGTGATTCTGGTGGGAGCTGACGAACTTGACGATGCCGTCGTCGCTGTCGCTGGCACTGTGGATCACCTGGTCGCCATCGGACGGCGCCGCGGCGTCATCCATCAACTGACCATGCTGGGCGTGATGCTGGGATACGGGCAGGGAAAACCCCTCCACCGAGAGGGTGGAGAACAACAGAGCGAGGGTGATGAGCAGGGTCATCAGCGCCAGTTTCACTTTGTCGGTCAGGTTCAAAAAGTTAATTCCCGCATAATAGAAAGGGCAAACTACCACAGGGGGCCCGCTGGAACAAGGATGAAGGGGGTCGCCAACCCCCTTCCCCACCGGCTGGCCGCAACCATTACCCCTCAGACATCTGCCTGAAATCGCGGGCATAGCCCTTGAGCAGGCTGTAGAGGTGGGCCCGCTGGGAGATGTCCAGCGACTGGCTGAGATCGCTCAGCCAGTTGACGGTGCGCTGGCGCGACTGATCGGTGTAGCCGGTGAAGCGACCATCCATCAGACCGTCCCCCTGTTGCAGCAGAGCGGTGAGCTGGGCGCCGAAGTTCTGGCTCTGGCGCTGCTTCATCAGCCGATCCAGCTCCTTGGTCCAGGCGGTCTGAAACTCAAGCCAGGGGGCCTGCAGTTCGTACTGCCACTGGGCCCACTGGGCCACCAGCGGGGCCTGGGCCGGCTTCACCTCGCCAATCCAGAACACCAGCCGCTCGTTCATCTTGTCGCGAAACTCCTTGAGCATCTCCTCCCTGGGCTTGTCGGCAAACTCCTTTTCCCGCTCTGCCTGACGGGTGAGTCTGTCCTTCATGAACATGGCCACCTGCGCCTCGGTCAGGGTGCGCGCCAGTCGCACCGCCCGCGGCACCGTGTCTTCCAGGGTGCGGGTCAGGCTCTGCTGGGCCGCATCCAGATGGCGGGAGACCTGGGCCGGGGTCATGGGGCTCGCCACCGCCTTGGCCAGCGCATCGAGATCCTTGGCGTAGCGCGGCACCTCATACTGGCGGTGCCAGGCCATCAACCCCTTCACTTCGTTGTCCAACAGCCGCTTCTGGCTGCGATCCAGCGAGAAGTAGTCGTCCAGCTGCCAGACGATGGCCACGTCGAGCCAGTAATAGACGACCCGGGTGGAGCAGCCGGCCAGCAGCAGACAGAGCAGCAGCAGACTCCAGCTACTGGGCTTGCGCCAGGAAAAGGTGGTCACCATGCAGGGCTCCAATGTTGATGAAACAAAGTTGACGAAACGGATGATTCACAATGCCTGACCCTCTACTCCAGCCGCTGCCGGTTGAGATCGATCAGCGCCTGGTAGTCAGGCCCCGGCTGCTGCTCGGCCATCAGCAGCGCCCACAGCAGACCTATGTAGTCGACCCAGGGCAAAAAGGCCCGGCTCTGAAAGCCGCGCGGGCCGACTGGCTGCCCTGCCCGCTCGCAGTAGGCCTGCTCCAGTGCCTCGCGCTGGGCCTCCTGCCAGTTGTGGGTGCGCTGGATGCTGGCCACCTCGAAACCGGGATGCCCGGCGGCACCATACTCCCAGTCGATGACCCAGGGCCGGCTCCCCAACAAATTAGCCGGATTGAGATCATGATGGCAAGGGAGCCAGCAATCGGCGGGCTCGCGGCTGGCCAGCAGCCCCCGCTCCAGCGCCGGCAGCCAGGTCGGCACCCGGGCCAGCCGGCCACGATAACCGGCGCTGTGAGCCCGCACCGCCATCACCACGCTCGGCACCGGCAGCCGGTGCAGCCGCGTCAGCACCCCGGCCAGCAGCGCTGGCTGCAACGCAGCCGGGGGCGGCGCCGCCAGCCAGTTCGGCTCGTCGCACCAATCCAGCAGCATCAGGCCAGTGGCGGGATCGCTGTGATGGCAGGGCAAAGCCAGCCCCTGCCCCACGGCCCCCTGATAGAGCCGCCATTCGGTGGCCCGGTCGATGCCAAGACGCACAGGATCGGGGTGGCCCTGGCGCAAAAAGTGACTGCGCCCCGAGGGGAGGCGCAGTCGATAGTTGCAGTTGGTCAGACCGCTGGCCAATGGCTCCAGCCGACCCGAGCGCCAGGGTGGCGGCAGGCGGGCCAGCAGGGCGCGCTCGGCGGCGTCCAGAGTGGCCTCGCTCGACTTACCAGCCAAAGGTGGACTTCTTGGCCTGCTTGCGGATCTCCTTCTGATCGGCCCACAGCAGCTCGCCGTTTTGCAGATCCATCAGGTTCATGGTCATCTGGTAGTAGACATCCTTCACCTTGCCGTTGTCCTTGACGATGCTGGCGAGGTTGCCATAGACCATGTAGCGAGCACCGGTCTGCTTGCCCAGGCGCACCATGGAGGCCGGGTCAACCATGCCGCTGCTCTGCTGATATTCGAGCTGCTGCTTGACCGCCGCCACCTTGCTCATGTCGACGAAGCGGAACTTGCCGGCGCGCAGCAGCTTGGTGCGGATGGTATCGGTGATGGCCTCGGTGTCGATGTGCTCGGAGGTCTTGTTGCGGATGGAGTCCATGAACATCACCGGACGGCCGCCGGCGGTGATCTCGCTGGTGGCCGGCGACGCCAGCATGGAATCCGCCATCTTGTCGGCGATGGCCTGCAGATCGCTTGAACCGTAATCGACGGTCACCGTCTCGGTTTCGGTCGGGTCGCCATAGCTGACGGTGGTGCTGGAGCAGCCGCCCAGCAGCAGGGCGCCAGTCAGGATCAGCAGGGCATGATTCATTTTCATCAGTAGGATTCCTCAATCACTTCGCGTACGTAAATCCGGTAGCCCCGGGCGGCCGGGCTCGGCGCCAGGGCAGACAGGGTGCGGGTCTGATAGCCGTGCAGCTTGAGCGGCGTCCAGCCGCGGCCATCGCTGGCCACCTCCTGCCCCGCCTCATCATACCAATAGAACAGGTATTGCAGCTTGTTGTCACCGCGCTGGGTGCTGGCCGCCGCCACATTGACCTGCAGCAGGCCGTTTTGTTCGCGCCGGCTGAGCTCGGTCAGGGTGACATTGACGTTTTGATGCTGCTCCGCCACTGGCGCGGCGCCCGGTGCCCCATAGAGCGCCACGCCGGAGGTATTGGTGGCGCAGCCCGCCAGCAGCAGAACCAGGCCCAGAGCCAACCCGTGTGCTTTCATCTTGCTCTCCTTGCCGGCGACCCCGATGGGCCCGACCGGTCACTCATGTGTATTGCCATCGTTCGCCGTTACAGCGGCATCACCCGCGTCGTCAGCCCGGCACCGAGCCGCTGCACCCACACCAGGGTGGTGCGTCCCTGGTGAATGGTGAGCGGCAATTGCCGCTGGGCTGCCCCCGCACCCAGGGTAAGGTTCACGTCACCCGCCGGCAGCATCCCCTGCCAGCTCGCTGCCTGCGCCGGCAGCGTCAGCCAGCTGCGGGTGTCAGCCCGCTCCGAGAGGGTATTGAAGATGCCGACCAGAATGTTGCCCACATCGCCCCCCTCCTTGGCGGCGGTGCGCCGCACCTGCTCCTTGGCCACCAGCCGCAGCGCCTGGCGGGTCAGCATGCCGGGCAGCCGCTCCTGCAGATCTTTGGCCGCCAGCGCCTCTAGCCTGACCAGCTCGCTGGTCTGCTCGACCCGCTTGCCCACCGAGACCGTGAGCGGCCCGGTGTCGCTGGCCCGATTATCGTAATAGGGGATGGCGACGGTAAAGGTGCGAAAATCGCCGCCGGAGGTGGCGATGGGCAGCGGCAGGAACAGCTCGCGCCGCGCCGGGATCAACCCATCTTCAAACAGCACCACCAGCTGGCCCTGACTCTTGGCCAGGGGCGGTGCCTTGCGGCCCACCTTTTTTTCGGTCTCACGGATCTCGTCCGCGGCGCCCCGCAGCACAGCCAGGCGCAGCAAGGCATCCTGCAGGCTGCGGTTGTCCGGCGCTATCTGGTAGCCGCGCTGATAGTCGACCCAGGCATCGTTGAGATCCCCCGCCGCCTCATAGAGCACGCCGGAGAAATAGAAGGTGTAGGCGTTTTGAAAACCGTTCTTGACCCGTCCGATCAGCCGGTCCAGCTCGGGGGCGCCGCGCGACATCAGCTGGCGCATCTCCCCTTCTGCCTCGACCTCTTCGCTCTCATCCTTTGCCTTGCGCACCTCGTCGGCCCGCCGTTTGAGGGCCTGCTCCTGCACCTGGTTGGCGCGGCGCACCTCCACCAGAGCCCCCTCGGCATCCCCGCGCTGCAGGTAGTTGAGAGCCAGATAGTGGTGCAGCATGGTGCGCTCGTAATCGGGCGCCCGGTAAACCATGGTCTGGTCATTGGTAAGCAGGCTGCCCGCCTGGGCCAGCCCCTGGCTGACCCGGTACTCGGCCTGATTGTCTTCCCACGCCAGCCGGCTGTCGGCGGCCGCAAAGGACTGCTTGCTGGCGGCATCCTGACTCGCCAGCCAGGCGATGCGCCCCTGCTCCAGTCGGTCCAGCACATAGGTATCGTCCCCCGCCGTGGAGTCACGCACCTCGGGCAACGCCTCGGCGGCATGGCCCAGCAGCAGCTGGTTGCGCACCGGCACCATCTGATCGGAATAGGAGACGAACATGTCTTGCCAGTGGGAGGCGCAGCCCCCCAGCAGGGAACCGGCCAGCAGCAGACCGGCCAGTGGCAGGCGCGGCATCACAGGCTGAGCAGGGGTCCCAGCGGCTGGCCGCCGACCAGATGCAGATGGATGTGGTAGACCTCCTGCCCGCCGTGGCGGTTGCAGTTCATGATGAGGCGGTAGCCATCCTCGGCAATGCCCGCCTCGCTGGCCAGCTTGCGGGCCACGGTGAACATCCGGCCCAGCGCCAGCTCGTGATCCGGCTCCACGTCGTTAACGGTGGGGATCAGCACGTTGGGGATGATCAGGATATGGGTCTTGGCCTTGGGCTGGATGTCACGAAAGGCGGTCACCAGGTCGTCTTGATAAAGGATGTCGGCGGGGATCTCTTTGCGGATGATTTTGCTGAAAATGGTTTCTTGCGCCATGGATAACTCCTTTATATGAAAAAGAAAATTCAATGCCTGTCTCAAGCGGTTCCAACGCCCGTCATCAAGGCCCGGCAAGTGTGACACAAGCCGACATTTGACACAGCCGTTGTCCCATTCTCTTCAGTTATTGTTAAAAATACCGATAGCCGGAAGACGTCTGCCGACGTTGCTCGCCCACAGTGGTAGCAGGGTATCAAATGGACGGGGTATTCAGGCAAGGGACTTTTGCATATACAGCGGGACAATAATGAAACAAACAATGTCAGACCTCTCCATCTTGCAGAGGGTCTATCTTGGCTTTGCCATCCTGGTGGCCGTGATGGCGGCCACCTCGGTACTCACCTTCCGCAGCCAGAGCGAGCTAAACCAGGCGCTGGATCAGGTCACCCGGCAGACCATGCCGCTGGTGATCGCCAGCAGCCAGACCCAGATCAGCCTGCTCAGCGCCAACAAGTGGCTCACCGACGTGCTGACCGAGCAGGATCTCAAGCAGATCCCGGCCGAAGTAGCCGAGCTGCAGCAGGCCAAGGCGCAGGTCGACAAGACCCTCGCTACCCTCGCCCAACAGGCGGCGGAACACCCGGAGCTGCAGAGTGAGCTCGGCGCGCTCAACCAGCTGGTCAAGGACTACCTGCAACTGACCGAGACCCTGCCCACCGAACACCAGGCCCTACTCACCCGGCTCTACAAGGTGAACCAGGCCAAGGGCCAGTTCCAGGTCAGCCTGCCCCAGTTCAAGAAGAACCTCGGCGACATGATGATCACCATCGACGACAGCTTCATCAAGATGCTCTCCGAGACCCTGACCACCAAGCTCTCCGCCATTGAACTCTCCACCATGGATGCCCTCAACCAGAGCATCCCCGCCCCCATCGAGGCGGCGCTCAAGCGCAACAAGATGCAGATCGAGGGCTTCAACAGCACCATCAAGGATCTGCAGGGGGAGCTCAAGGAGTTCGACAACAACATGGGCCACTACGTGCACGGCTTCGTGCGCGACACCACCGCCAGCGACGGCGTGCTGGCCCAGTACCTGGCGCTGATGCAGCAGCAGGAGCGGATGCGCGAGCAGAGCAAGCAGGCCGGCAAGCTCATCGTCAACATCCAGAGCAAGCTCGAGCAGATCACCGCCCAGAGCCAGCAGCTGATGAACAACAGCATCCGCGCCTCCGGCAAGGTGCAGACCCAGAGCACCCTCACCCAGGGGGTGGCGCTGATCATCGCCATCACCATCGCCATCCTGGTAGCCTACACCCTCGGCAAGGCCATTCGCCGTCCGCTCAAGGAGCTGCTGCGGGTACTGACCGAGGTGACCCAGGGCGACATGACCCAGCGCATCGGTTTTCGCAGCAACAACGAATTCGGCCGGCTCGGCAGCCAGGTCAACCTGCTGATCGAGCAGATGGGCGAGGTGCTGAGCCAGCTATCCCAGGCCTCCAACCAGCTCAACAACGCCGCCCATGACAACCGCCACACCACCGAGTCGGTGCGGGCGGACCTGGAGAAACAGCGCCAGGAGACCGCCTCGGTCGCCGCCGCCATGACCCAGATGGAGGCCTCGGTGCGCGAGGTGGCCCAGGCCGCCAACCAGACCCTGGAGCGGGTGATGGACGTGGAGAAAGCCTCCGAGACCGGCCGCAAGGTGATGGCCGGCAACATCACCACCACCCACCAGCTGGCGGGCAAGCTGCAGCAGACCGGCAAGGTGATTGGCGACGTGAGTGCCATGAGCGGCCAGATCGGCAACATCCTCGACGTCATTCGCGGCATCGCCGAGCAGACCAACCTGCTGGCCCTCAATGCCGCCATCGAAGCGGCCCGGGCCGGCGAGCAGGGACGCGGCTTTGCGGTGGTGGCCGACGAGGTGCGCAGCCTGGCCGGGCGCACCGCCCAGTCCACCAGCGAGATCCAGACCATGATCGAGAACCTGCAGCAGGGGGTCGCCAAGGCGGTGACCGTGATGCAGGAGTGCTCCCGCGAGATGGACAGCTGCATGGATCAGAGCTCCCACGCCAACAACGCCATGGAGGAGGTGCAGGGCATAGTGGTGCTCATCAGCGACATGTCGAGCCAGATAGCCTCTGCCGCCGAGCAGCAGCAGGCCACCAGCGCCGACATCGCCACCAACCTCAACCGCATCTCCGACATCTCGGATCTCAACTACCAGGGGATCGAGCGGGTGGCCGAGACCAGCCAGCAGCTCGACTCGCTGGCCGAGCAGCAGGAGAGCCTGGTCAAGCGCTTCCGGCTCAGCGCCTGACGCCAACCCCGGCTACGACAAGGCCCCGCAGATGCGGGGCCTTGTTTTTTACTGACAAGCGGCGCGGGATCAGGCGTAGGCGATGGCGCCCTTGCCCACCCCTTCATAGGCCACGATCTTGACGAACTTGTCGCCCACGCTCTTCTTCACTTCGCGGGCGATGTAGTGGGCCAGCAGCTCGATGGTGGTGTCGGTGTCGATCATCTCCACCTCCGCCGCCGGCATGGCCAGCTGGAACAACCCTTGCGGCGCCACATACTTGAAGCCGACGTAGTGTTCGCCAGCCTCTTGCAGGATGGCCTTGGCCTGCTCGCTCAACGCTAGATCGCCGAGGGCCACCCGATCCTCGTCGGTCCCCAGATAGATGTCGGCCCAGCGTTCGGCCCAGTTGAGCTCAAGCTCCTGGTCGCGCTCGCCGTCCACGTGGATCTCGATGGGAGAGCGGTGGCCGTGGGCGATGCGCTGGCAGTTGCCGTCGTGCTTCTTGAGGCCGTGGCTGTAGTGATAGAAGGCGCCGTCGATGGCCTCCTGGCGCAGGGTCAGCGACAGATCCTTGATGTTGCCCGGCAGCCGCTTGGCCAGCACCGCCAGCAGATAGCGGGTGACGGACTCCTTGTCCACCTGGGGCGCCGGAATGAAGGCGAAGCCTTGGCTCGGGCAGCGCAGGTGGATGGAGCGACCGGGCCGCAGCAGATCGACGGTGCTCTCGTCACCGTCCAGCTGGGCCACCTGCACCAGGGGGCACTCGGTCGGCACCAACAGCTTGTGATCCACCTCGTCGTCGATGATCGACTTGATCAGCTTCTTGACCCGGCCGAAGTCCAGCAACATGCTCATCTCGTTGAGCTCGCCGCTCATTTCGATGTCCACCAGCCAGCTCTCCCCCACCATACCGCGGCGTTCGCACAGGTAGCTGGAGTCGATCACGGTCAAATCTTTTACAAATAACTTCATCAGTCAGGCCTTGCTACAGAGAAAGGGCGGTTTGCGCTATTATGACCCGCGATTATCGGCAAAGGAACTGGAACCCCCCATGAACAAATTGCTTATCAAGAATGCCACCCTGGTCAACGAAGGCCGCATCTATGCCTCCGACGTGCTGATCGAGGGGGAACGGATCGCCCGCATCGCCCCGGATATCAGCGCCCCCGATGCAGTGGTGATCGATGCCGCGGGCCGTCACCTCATCCCCGGAATGATCGATGATCAGGTCCATTTCCGGGAGCCGGGGCTGACCCACAAGGGGACCATCGCCAGTGAATCCCGGGCCGCCGTGGCCGGTGGCACCACCAGCTTCATGGAAATGCCCAACGTCAATCCCCAGACCACCACCCTCGATGCCCTAGAAGCCAAATACCAGATAGCCGCCAACTCCTCCGCCGCCAACTACAGCTTCTACCTCGGCGCCACCAACGACAACCTGGAAGAGATCAAGAAGCTCGATCCGAAACAGTCCTGCGGCATCAAGATCTTCATGGGTGCCTCTACCGGCAACATGCTGGTGGACAACCAGGAGACCCTGGCCGCCATCTTCCGCGAGAGCCCGGTGATGATCGTCACCCACTGCGAGGACACCCCCACCATC
Organism: Aeromonas dhakensis; assembly: GCF_002285935.1. Lineage (NCBI taxonomy): Bacteria > Pseudomonadati > Pseudomonadota > Gammaproteobacteria > Aeromonadales > Aeromonadaceae > Aeromonas > Aeromonas dhakensis. Next base: position 2,751,524 of record NZ_CP023141.1, on the reverse strand, counting down.
AAGGTGCTGGAAGACGAAGCCCGCGCCAAGTGGGGCGAAGATGTGCCGATGCGCGAGCACGGCCGCATCCGCAGCGCCGATGCCTGCTACAAATCCTCCAGCCTGGCGGTCTCCCTGGCCAAGCAGTACGGCGCCAAGCTGCACGTGCTGCACCTGACCACGGCGAAAGAGCTGTCGCTCTTCACCGCCACCCCGGATCTGAAGGATCTCAAGGACAAGAACATCACCGCCGAGGTGTGCGTTCACCATCTGTTCTTCAACGAGGCGGACTACGACACCCTGGGCAGCCAGATCAAGTGCAACCCGGCGGTGAAGAGCGCCGCCGACCAGCACGCCCTGCTGGATGCGGTACGCAATGACGTGCTCGACATCATCGCCACCGACCACGCCCCCCACACCTGGGAAGAGAAGCAGAACAGCTACTTCAAGGCGCCGTCCGGCGTGCCGCTGGTGCAGCACTCCCTGCTGGCCCTGCTGGAGCTCTACCACAACGGGGTATTCTCGCTGGAGACCATCGTCAAGAAAACCTCCCACGCGGTAGCCGAGCGCTTCCAGGTGCAGGATCGCGGCTACATCCGCGAGGGTTACTTCGCCGACCTGGTGCTGCTGGATCTGGGCAAGCCCTACGTGGTCAACGACAGCAACCTGCTCTACCTGTGCGGCTGGTCGCCCTTCAACGGCTACCGTTTCCACAGCACGGTGGAGATGACCCTGGTCAACGGCCAGATCGCCTGGCAAAACGGTCAGGTCACCAACGAGGTGCTGGGCAAGCGGCTCACCTTCACCCGCTGATCCCTCCCAATCGGTGCCACCGTCACCATCGCACCATCACAGGCCGCCCACCCGGGCGGCCTGCTTGTTTTAAGCGGCTCTCAACCCCGCCATGAGCGGTTTTTGGGCAAGTGGCGGCACTTTGAGCGCCGATTGTTCGCAAAGCAGGCGAACGCACCGCCGCCGCGGTTTCCTTGTTGACAGGCCGGGTCCATCTCCATAAACTCGGCCCCCGTCAGCTCAGACTGACTTCGTCGGCGTGTAGCGCAGCCAGGTAGCGCACTGTCATGGGGTGTCAGGGGTCGGAGGTTCAAATCCTCTCACGCCGACCATCATTCCCCGAGAAAGGCCTTGTCAAACGACAAGGCCTTTTTTCTTTCAGGCGCGCCACCGCAGGAAGCGGCCCACCGATTGTGCCCCCCATGGCTTTGTGCTGTAGTGAAACCCTCTGCTGCCAACCGGTGATCGAGATGCCCTCTCCCCGTCCCTCTGTGCCCGTCCTGCTGCTGGCCTGCCTCTGCGCTGCCCTGCTGCTCGGCTGTGCCACCCCCTATCACAGCGAACCCTCGTTCTGGAACGGCCAGACCGGCTTCTCCCAGACCCGGCTCGGGCCGGACAAGTGGCAGCTGGAGTTTGTCGGCAACGATCTGGTGAGCCGGGAAACCGCCCGCAAGTACGTGCTGAAACGGGCGGGCGAAATGGCACAAGCCGAAGGATATCAGTGGCTTGAGGTCAACGAGTTGACCCTGCAGCGGGATGCGGTCAGGGTGACCCCGAGCCGCCCCCTGTTCGGGTTCGATGATGACGAACCGGACCCCTTTCTGGATCAGCGCACCGTGGAGCATCGCATCTCGGCGCTGCTGGTCTTCACCCTTGCCAAACGGGCAAGAAACGACCAAAGCCTGAAAGCTGATTATCTTGCCAACATCAAAATAAACAGCGATTAATATAGGCGAATTGCAAGATCCATATCACATACACCTAATAGCAAGATAAAATTCTGCTACAAGGCGCTGGATTTACCCCCCCGGATTAGGCATGCTGCCAGCACACCGGCTGTCAGGAATCTACGGCTCGGATCACAAAAACGGACTGAAGCGGCACCCTTGCCGCTTGAAATGCTTTGCACTCATCAAAACTGGGACCCACCCCATGAAAATGAACAAATTGACGGCTGCCATCCTCATCGCAATGCTGGTTGGCATCCTTACCGGTCAGGGCTATCGGATGTTTGCTCCTGACCAGGCCGCCGGCTTTGCCAGCGACATCACCCTGCTGACCGACATCTTCCTGCGCCTCATCAAGATGATCATCGCCCCCCTGGTGTTCACCACCCTGGTGGTCGGTATCGCCAAGATGGGCGACACCCGCACCGTGGGCCGCATCGGCGTCAAGACCCTCGGCTGGTTCATGCTCGCCTCCCTGCTGTCACTGACCCTGGGACTGGTGATGGTTCACCTGATGCAGCCTGGGGTGGGGCTCTCCCTCTCCCTGCCTGACGACACCGCCAGCTCCGGCGTGGTCGCCACTGCCATCTCCCTCAAGGACTTCGTCACCCACGCCATCCCGAAAAGCGTGGTCGAGGCGATGGCCACCAACGAGATCCTGCAGATCGTGGTGTTCTCCCTCTTCTTCGGGCTGGCCGCCGCCGCCCTGGGGGACGCCGCCAAGCCAGTGGTGATGCTGATGGCCAGCGGCGCCGAGATCATGCTCAAGGTGACCGGCTACGTGATGAACTTCGCGCCGTTCGCTGTGTTTGGCGCCATCGCCGCCATGGTCGCCAAGGAGGGGCTCGGCATCCTGGCCACCTACGGCACCTTCATGGCCCAGTTCTACCTGGCACTGGGTTGCCTCTGGCTGCTGCTGATCGCCATGGGCAGCCTGTTCATCCGCCGCCGCATGCTGACCTTGCTGGCCCTGATCCGCGAGCCCATCCTGCTGGCCTTCTCCACCGCCAGCTCCGAGGCCGCCTATCCCAAGACCCTGGATCGGCTGGAGAAGTTCGGTTGTGACAAGCGCATCGCCAGCTTCGTGCTGCCCATGGGCTACTCCTTCAACCTGGACGGCTCCATGATGTACTGCACCTTCGCGGTGATGTTCATCGCCCAGGCCTACGGCATCGAGCTCTCCATGGCCCAGCAGATCACCATGCTGCTGCTGCTGATGGTCACCTCCAAGGGGATGGCCGGCGTACCGCGCGCCTCCCTGGTGGTGATTGCCGCCACCCTCAACCAGTTCCAGATCCCGGAAGCGGGCATCCTGCTGCTGCTCGGCATCGACCACTTCCTCGACATGGGCCGCTCCGCCACCAACGTGCTGGGCAATGCCATCGCCGCCAGCGTGGTGGCCAAGAGCGAAGACAGCCTGGGGGAAACCGCGCCGCTCGGCGAAGTGGATACCGCCAAGGCGTGATCCCCGCCATCCCATCAAAACGGCCCGCATCTGCGGGCCGTTTTCTTGTGCCTCATGGCAACAGCACGATCCCTAGCACCAGCGCCGCACCCGCCGGCAGTAATCGGCATAGGCTTTACCAAAGCGCTCCTGCAACGCCCGCTCCTCCGGCACTATCTGCCAGCGGCTGAGCCAGCCCCACAACAGCAGCGGACCGAGCCACACCAGCAGCCCGCCCAGATAACAGGCCAGCGCCATCGTCCAGCAGAGCAGCCCCAGGTACATGGGATTGCGGCTGCGGCGATAGAGCCCGCCCGTCACCAGCGCACTGACCTGCTCTGGGTGCAGCGGCGTCACCGTGGTGCCCTGGCGGCGAAAGCGCAGCACGCCCCCCAGGCCAAACACAGTGCCCAGCATGGCCAGCAACAGGGCCGGCAGCGGCCAGCCATCGTTCACGTCACCCGCGCCCCATCCCTGCATGGCCGCCACGATCAGGCCAAACAGCAGCAGCGGTGGTACCCGACACTCAAGACTCATCATCTATTGGCTCCCGGAAGGTGCCACGATCGGCACCTTGCGTTACACTCCCCGGCGGGAAAGCGCCGTGGAAAATTGACAAAGTTCATAACGATAACAATGCCTTGGCTACACTTTATCCCATCTGCATGAAAACGGTCACCCGCTGACCGCCATGCGCCTCAACCCAAACAATAAAGAAAGGAACCACCCCATGCACAAGAAGACACTGCTGGCCACCCTGATCCTGGGCCTGCTGGCCGGTCAGGCCGTCGCGGCCCCCTATCTGCCGCTCGCCAGCGATCACCGCAACGGCGAAGTGCAGACCGCCAGCAATGCCTGGCTGGAAGTTGATCTCGGCGCCTTCGAGCACAACATCCAGACCCTCAAGGATCGCCTCGGTGACAAGGGCCCCAAGATCTGCGCCATCATGAAGGCGGACGCCTACGGCCACGGCATCGACCTGCTGGTCCCCTCGGTGGTCAAGGCGGGCATCCCCTGCATCGGCATCGCCAGCAACGAAGAGGCCCGCGTGGCCCGCGAGAAGGGCTTCACCGGCCGCCTGATGCGGGTGCGTGCCGCCACCCCGGATGAGGTAGAGCAGGCTCTGCCCTACAAGATGGAGGAGCTGGTTGGCAGCCTGGTGAGTGCCCAGGGCATCGCCGACATCGCCCAGCGCCACCACACCAATATCCCGGTGCACATCGCGCTCAACTCCGCCGGCATGAGCCGCAACGGCATCGATCTGCGTCTGGCTGATTCCAAGGAAGACGCGCTGGCCATGCTCAAGCTCAAGGGGATCACCCCGGTCGGCATCATGACCCACTTCCCGGTGGAGGAGAAAGAGGACGTCAAGATGGGTCTGGCCCAGTTCAAGCTGGACTCCCAGTGGCTGCTGGAAGCGGGCAAGCTGGATCGCAGCAAGATCACCATCCACGCCGCCAACTCCTTCGCCACCCTGGAAGTGCCGGACGCCTACTTCGACATGGTGCGCCCGGGCGGCCTGCTGTACGGTGACTCCATCCCCTCCTACACCGAGTACAAGCGGGTAATGGCGTTCAAGACCCAGGTTGCCTCCGTCAACCACTACCCGGCCGGCAACACCGTCGGTTATGACCGCACCTTCACCCTCAAGCGCGACTCCTGGCTCGCCAACCTGCCGCTGGGCTACTCCGACGGCTATCGCCGCGCGCTGAGCAACAAGGCCTATGTGCTGATCCAGGGCCAGAAGGTGCCGGTCGTCGGCAAGACCTCCATGAACACCATCATGGTGGACGTGACCGATCTGAAGGGAGTCAAACCCGGTGACGAGGTGGTGCTGTTCGGCCGCCAGGGTGAGGCCGAGGTGAAACAGGCGGATCTGGAGGAGTACAACGGTGCCCTGCTGGCGGACATGTACACCATCTGGGGCTACACCAACCCCAAGAAGATCAAACGCTAAGCAAATCTCTGCTATGAAAAAGGGCTCCCGCGGGAGCCCTTTTGCTTGTTTGCCAATTATGCCGTTTTCTTGCGGGTCACCCAGAGGCTCAGCCCCATGGAAGCCAGCAGGATCAGCGCAACCACACCCAATGCAATTCCGGTGGGGATCTTGAACACATCCAGCAGCAGCATCTTGACCCCGATGAACATCAGGATCAGCGCCAGGCCGTATTTGAGCAAGGCGAAGCGCTCGGCCACGCCGGCCAGCAGGAAGTACATGGCACGCAGACCCATGATGGCGAAGATGTTGGAGGTCAGCACGATGAAGGGATCCGTGGTCACCGCGAAGATGGCCGGGATGCTGTCCACCGCGAAGATGAGATCGCTCACCTCCACCAGCACCAGAATGAGCAGCAGAGGCGTGGCGTAACGCACCCCATCGCGCCAGACGAAGAAGTTCTCCCCCTCCAGCGTCTCCGTCACCTTGAAGCGGCGGCGCATCCAGCCCAGCAGAGGGTTGTTGGCCAGATCCGGCTCCTTGTCAGCAGCCCACAGCATCTTGACCCCGGTCAGCAGCAGGAAGGCGCCGAACAGGTAGAGGATCCAGTGGAACTGCTCGATGAGCCAGCTGCCGGCGAACACCATGCCGGCCCGCATCACGATGGCACCCAGTACCCCGTACAGCAGCACCCGGCGCTGCAGCTCGGCCGGAATGGCAAAGTAGCCGAACAGCATCAGCCAGACGAAGACGTTGTCCACCGCCAGCGCCTTCTCGATGAGGTAGCCGGTGAGGAACTCCAGCCCCTTCTGGTTGGCAATTTCACGGCCGGCGCTGTGATCCAGCCAGAACCAGATGGCCAGGTTGAAGAGGAGCGCCACGCTGACCCAGATGAGGGACCAGATGCCCGCCTCTTTGAGCGACACCTTGTGCGCCTTGCCACCGCCGACAAAGCGGATATCAATCCACAACAGGACCAGCACTATGCTGAAGAAGCCGGCCCACATCCACCATTCACCCATTTTCACTTCTCCCAAAAACGACAAAACCCACGGCCGGGAGGCAGTGGGTTCGCGTCTGGAGCAGATACACCTTGCCTCTCGGCAAGGTCTCACTTACAGCCGATTTTCATCGACTGCCCGGCTGCCGGGTGCACTGCAGGATATGGGTGCACCGTAATGACGACAAACCGGCGAGAAGTTACTCCCCTTGTGCGGCGGATAGTAACAGCGGCAAAAGGGAACGCCAAGGGGCATCTTCATCTCCCTCGCAAAAAAATGGGGCGCCACCTGGGCGCCCCGTTTTTTCGTTGCGGCTCATCCATCAGAGCGGATCGGCCTTGAGGCAGGAGACCGCATGGTCGAAGTTGCCCTCGAGCTGGGGCCGGGTCTTGGCGCACTCCGGGCCAGCCACCGGGCAGCGGGTACGAAACACGCAGCCTGAGGGCGGATTCATCGGCGATGGCAGCTCCCCTTCCAGGATCTGGATGGTCTTGCTGCGCTCCAGATCCGGATCCGGAATGGGCACCGCCGACATCAGCGCCTTGGTATAGGGGTGCAAGGGATTGGCGAAGATCTCCTTGCCGGTCCCCAACTCCACCGCATTGCCCAGATACATCACCAGCACCCGATCCGAGATGTGCTTGACCACCGACAGGTCGTGGGCGATGAAGATGAGCGATAGCCCCATCTCCTTCTGGATGGATTTGAGCAGGTTCACCACCTGGGCCTGGATCGACACATCCAGCGCCGACACCGGCTCGTCACAGATGATCATCTTGGGCTCGAGGATCAGCGCCCGGGCGATGCCGATGCGCTGGCACTGGCCACCGGAGAACTCGTGGGGGTAGCGGTTGACCAGGTTGGGCAAGAGCCCCACCTTGCTCATCATGGCGCGTACCTTCTCCTTCACCTCCTCCTTCGGCAGGGCCGGGTAGAAAGTGATGAGGGGCTCGGCGATGATGTCGCCGATGGTCATGCGCGGGTTGAGGGAGGCCAGTGGATCCTGGAAGATCATCTGGATCTCTTTACGCTTCTCGCGCAGCGCCTTCTGGTCGAGCTTGGTCAGATCGTTGCCGAGCCACACCACCTTGCCGTCGGTAGCCGGCACCAGGCCGATCAGCGCCCGGGCAAAGGTGGATTTGCCGCAACCCGACTCCCCCACCACGCCCAGGGTCTCCCCTTCGTACAGGCGCAGAGTCACCCCGTCCACCGCCTTCAGGGCGGAGGGTTTGGCCCAGGGCCAGGCTTTGTCACTCTTGATGCTGAAGTGGACCTTGAGGTCGGACACTTCCAGCAGCAGTTTCTTGTCAGTCCCCATTTAGTTCACTCCCTTGATGATGGCATCCGATACCCAGTGGCAGGCCCGCTCCCGGCCGTCGTTGAACGGCGTCAGAACTGGGGATTGCCGGCCGCAAATCTCGCTCACCCGATGGCAGCGCTCCTGGAAGGGGCAGCCGGTGGGCAGACGCAGCAGGTTGGGCGGATTGCCCGGGATGGTGGGCAGCACTTCCCCTTCGGTATCGAGGCGGGGAATGGCGCGCAGCAAGCCTTCGGTATAGGGGTGGCTCGGGCGATAGAAGATATCGTTGACCTTGCCGTACTCCATGGTACGGCCGGCGTACATCACCAGCACCTTGTCGCAGATGCCGGCCACCACGCCAAGGTCATGGGTGATCATGATGATGGCGGTGTTGAACTCGCGCTTGAGCTCGTTCATCAGGGTCATGATCTGGGCCTGTACCGTCACGTCCAGCGCCGTGGTCGGTTCATCGGCGATGAGCAGTTGCGGCCGGCACAACAGCGCCATGGCGATCATCACCCGCTGGCGCATGCCGCCGGAGAACTCGTGCGGGTACATCCCCATCCGCTTGCGCGCCTCGGGGATCTTCACCGCATCCAGCATGCGCACCGACTCCTCGAACGCCTCGGCCTTGCTGACCCCCTTGTGCAGCATCAGCACTTCCATCAGCTGATCCTTCACCTTCATGTAGGGGTTGAGCGAGGTCATGGGGTCCTGGAAGATCATGGCGATCTTCTCGGAGCGGATCTTGTTGAGCTTGTGCTCCGGCAGGTTGAGGATCTCGTCGCCCTGAAACTTGGCAGACCCTGTGATGATGCCGTTCTTGGCCAGCAGCCCCATGATGGCGAACGCGGTCTGGGACTTGCCCGAACCGGATTCCCCGACGATACCCAGGGTCTCACCGGCAGAGAGAGAGAAGTTGAGGTCGTTGACCGCCACCACATTGCCGTCCGGGGTCTTGAACTCGACCCGCAGATCTTTTACATCCAGTAACTTCATAAAAACTCCTTATCGATCTTTCGTGACGTTTTCCTGTCGATCCGATGCGCTGTCCGCCCGATTGAGCCGCACTGTGCGGCCCTTCGGCGCGTTGTTCCAACGCTCTTTCCGCCGCTTTATCAGCGATCCTTCGGATCGAGGGCGTCACGCAGACCATCCCCGAGGAAGTTGAAGCAAAACAGGGTCACCACCATGAAACCGGCGGGGAACAGGAGTTGCCAGATGGCCACTTCCATCGACTTGGAGCCTTCATCCAGCAGGGCGCCCCAGCTGGTCATGGGCTCTTGCACCCCCAGCCCCAGGAAGCTCAGGAAGGATTCGAACATGATCATGCCCGGCACCAGCAGGGTGGCGTAGACCGCCACTATCCCCAGCACGTTAGGCACGATGTGACGGGTGATGATCTTCCACTTGGAGACGCCGCAGACATGGGCCGCCTCGATGAACTCCTTGCTCTTGAGGCTCAGGGTCTGGCCGCGGACGATCCGCGCCATGTCGAGCCAGCTTACCGCACCGATGGCGATGAAGATGAGCGCCAGGTTGCGGCCGAAGAAGGTCACCAGCATGATCACGAAGAACATGAAGGGGAAGGCGTTGAGGATCTCCAGTACCCGCATCATCAGGCTGTCGACCCGACCGCCGATGAAACCGGATGCCGCGCCGTACAGGGTGCCGATAATGACGGCCACCATGGCCCCCATGATGCCGACCATCAGCGAGATGCGCCCGCCAAGCAGGGTACGCACGAACAGATCGCGCCCCAGGCTGTCGGTGCCGAACCAGTGGCCGGTCTCCATGTCGGGGCCGGTCTGCATGGCGCCCCAGTCAGGATCGTCAAAGGTGTACTGGGACAGATGGGGCCCCACGATCACCGCCAATCCGATGATGGAGAGAATGATAAGGCTGGTGAGGGCCGCCTTGTTGCGCAGGAAACGGCGACGGGCATCCTTCCACAGGGAGCGTCCTTCCACCACTTCCACTTTCTGGGCGAACGCCTCGATGGCTTCGCGTTTTTCAGTTGTGACAACCATGATGTACTCCCGGCTTAGTAACGGATCTTGGGATCGATAAAGGCATAGAGAATATCGACCACGGCGTTAAAGGTGATGGTGAGGGCACCGACCAGAATGGTCAGACCGAGTACCATGGAGTAATCACGGTTGAGGGCACCGTTGACGAACAGCTGGCCAATCCCCGGCAGACCGAAGATGGTCTCGATCACCACGGAACCCGTGATGATGCCGACGAAGGCCGGGCCCAGGTAGGAGACCACCGGCAGCATGGCCGGGCGCAGCGCGTGTTTCAGGATGATGTGGCGCAGCGGCAGTCCCTTGGCACGGGCGGTACGGATGAAGTTGGAGTTCATGGTCTCGATCATGCTGCCCCGCATGATCCGCGAGATGGCGGAGATGTAATACATCATCATGCCGAACACCGGCAGCACCATGAACTGCACGCCACCACCCTGCCAGCCACCGGCTGGGAACCAGCCCAGATGGATACTGAAAAACAGCACCAGCAGGGGCGCCAGCACAAAGCCCGGGATCACCACCCCGGCCATGGCCGACGACATCAACAGATAGTCGATGACGGTATTCTGTTTGAGGGCGGCAATGGTGCCGAAGGTGACCCCCAGCGTCACCGCAAACAGAAAGGCGAAGGAACCTATCTTGGCGGAAACCGGCAGTGCCTGGCTCACCAGATCATTGACGGTGAAGTCCTTGTACTTGAAGGAAGGACCGAGATCCCCCTGCACCAGGTTGCCCAGATAGGTGAGATATTGCACCCCGATCGGCTTGTCGAGGCCATATTTGGCTTCGATGTTGGCCATCACTTCGGGTGGCAGGGTGCGTTCGCTGCTGAAGGGGTTACCCGGCGCGAAACGCATCATGAAGAAGGAGACGGTGATCAAGACCAGTAGAGTCGGGATCGCTTCCAGTAGACGTTTAAAAATGAATTTCAACATAGACAATTCCTGTCCTGTACTGCTTCCAAAGGGTCGCGGTTGTAATAAAGGCCCGCCGTCTGGCGGGCCCTGCTTGTTATGCGACTTGTAACGAAAATCAGTGGGCGATGATGTACATGTCTTTGCTGTACAGGTTGTCCAGCGGGTTGGCCGGATAGCCGCCCACGTAGGGCTTGACCATACGGGAAGTCACGTACTGATAGATGGGGGCGATCGGCATGTCCTTGGCCAGGATCTCTTCAGCCTGGACGTAGAGCTTGTTGCGCGCCTCGGCATCCACCTGGTTGCGCGACTCGTTCATCAACTTGTCGAACGCCAGGTTGGAGTATTTGCCGTCGTTGTTGCCGTGGGTGGTCTGCATCAGATCCAGCATGGAGGAGGCTTCGTTGTAGTCGGCGATCCAGCCGGCACGGCCCACGTCAAACTGACCCTGTTTCTTGGTCTCCAGATAGGTTTTCCACTCCTGGTTGACCAGGCTTACCTGCACGCCCAGCTTCTTCCACATGGAGGCCACGGCAACCGCCACCTTCTTGTGGTTGTCGTCGGTGTTGTAGAGCAGCTCGAACTTGAGCGGCTTGCCCGGGCCGAAACCGGCTTCGGTCAGCAGCTCTTTCGCCTTGGCATCGCGCTCTGCCTGGGTCAGCTTGGACCAGGCCGGCGCCACCGGCTTGAAGCCGTCCACGAAATCAGGGACCAGGGTGTAGCCCGGAGTTTCCCCCTTGCCCATCACCTTGTCGGCGATCACGTTGCGGTCGATGGCGTAGGAGAGCGCGGTACGCACCCGCACGTCATCAAACGGCTTCTTCTTGAAGTTGTACTGGTAGTAGTAGGTACCGACGTAGCCGCTCACCTTCACCTCGTTCGGCAGATCCTTCTTCATCTGCTTGAAACGCTCGATGGGCATGTTGTAGGTGAGATCCACTTCGCCGGCCAGGTAACGGTTCAGCTCGGCGTTGGTGGACTGGATCGGCAGATAGGTCACCTTGTTGATGACGGTCTTGGCGTCGTTCCAGTAGTTTTTGTTGCGCTCGACGTCGACGCGCTCGTTGACCACCCAATCCTTCAGCACATAGGCGCCGTTGGATACCATGTTGCCGGGCTGGGTCCACTTGTCACCGAACTTCTCGATCACCTTCTTCGGCACCGGGTAGGTGGTGGTGTGGGAGAGCATGCTGACAAAGTAAGGCACCGCCTTCTCCAGCTGCACCTCGAAGGTGTAGTCGTCCACCGCCTTCACGCCCAGCGTATCTGACGGCTTTTTGCCGGCAATGATGTCGGAGGCGTTGACGATGGTCGGGATCTCCAGATACCAGGAGTAGGGAGAGGCGGTTTTCGGATCGACGGCCCGTTTGAAGGCATATTCGAAGTCGTGGGCAGTGACCGGATCACCGTTGGACCACTTGGCGTTTTTACGCAGGTGGAAGACGAAGTGTTTGTTGTCCTTGGTTTCCCAGGACTCGGCCATGGCGGGGAGCACTTCCCCCTTGGGGCCGGAGGAGACGAGACCTTCGAACAGGTCACGCAGAATATTGGATTCAACCGTTCCTTCGGTTTTATGCGGGTCGAGAGTTGCGGGCTCGGAGCCGTTGCCTTTCACCAGCTGCTGAACCTCAGCCAGCTTGGTACCTGCGGGCACATCGGCGGCTTGTGCCGCGTTGACACCGCCAAACAGAGCTGCCACCAATAGGGTATTAATCATTGTTTTTTTATGAGTCATTTCCATACTCCACAAGAACATTCCATGCATTTTTCCATCAACGAGATAAGTACCCCGCTGCCAGCATAATTCCCTGACATTTCTGATAATGCAATAGATATCGTCAGGCAGGACTGGACTTTATGGTCAAAAAAGCAGCTTTTGACCAATTATTCAGAATTTAAATATCCCGTAATGGACGTTTTTTATACAAACCCGCTCGATTCTAGGAAATGACCAACAAAAAAGAAACAATAAAAAGCCGGTCACAAGGACCGGCTCCAACAAAACAGACCTGAATCACATCAATCCGGGGAAGACCCCCTTGATCCCCGCCACCATGATCTCGATACCCAGCGACATCATGATGAGACCCATGATCCGGGTCACCACGTTGATGCCGGTGTTGCCCATCACCTTGAACAGCAGGGGGGCGGCGCGGAATATCAACCAGGAGCAGAAGGCAAACACCATCACCACCAGCGACATGCCCAGCATCTGGGACCAGGTGCTCTGGCTGGCGTAGACGATGGAAGAGGAGATGGCACCGGGGCCCGCCATCAACGGCAGCGCCAGCGGCACCACAGCGACAGATTCCCGCGCGGCCAGTTCCCCTTTCTCCTGTTTGTTGTGCTTCACCTCCCCCAGCTTGCCCTGCAGCATGGACCAGGCGATCAGGGTGATGAGCGAGCCGCCGGCGATGCGAAAGGAGGCCAGCGAGATGCCGAACCCGTCCAGGATCAGTTGCCCCATGGACATGGAGACCAGCAGGATGATCATCACCGCAATGTTGGCGGTGGTGTTGGTCTTCATCCGCTCTTCCGGCGTCTGATGGCTGGTCAGGCTGACGAACACCGGCAGCAAGCCGAGCGGGTTGATGATCGCAAACAAACCGATGAAAAACTTCAGATATAAAGAGACGTCAATCGCTGCCATAGGCGCCATCCAGAAGTAGTACGAGGCCCTGTGGGCCACCCCGATAAACCGAGCGTAAATTTACATCATGCCCGAAACCTTCACCAATCAAATAATCTCACCCTTTCCGTGGCTTTTCAGTTAGTTCCTCTAATGCATCGACAAAATTCGACAGATTGAGTTGTTAATAAAGATTGTCGCGATTTAACACTCTGATAAAATCGCTTCGAGTTTTATCTGGCCATGGAGTTTGGCCGCAACATTTCATCTCAGCAAACAAGGATTTCGTGATGATTGATACGGACATCAAGTTGCAGTGGCACCTGGATGCACTGCCCGCAGGCACCCTGAACCCATTGCTTAGCTTCTTCGGGCGACTGCCGGTTGATCCCTACATTCAGGGCAGCTTTCGCCAGCGCCGCTACGGCCGGGTGGAGAAAGAAGGCTCCCGCTTTCAGTCCCTCGACAACGGCGTCTTCTTTCAGGCGGCCGCCATCAACAAGTTTCTGGGGGATGTGCCCAGAACCTATGCCGAGCTGGAGCCTGCCTTCGTCGCTCACCCCTCCTTTATACAACTGCTGAAACTGTTCGCCCGCCACACCCGGCTGGAAGACGGTCAGGCCATCGGCATTCACCAGATGCGCATCGTCACCGGCGAAGGAGAGAGCGTCCCGCCCGCACCGGAGGGGGTGCACCAGGATGGCTTTGACTTCATCGGGGTCTTCTTCTGCGGCAGTGAAGGGGTCAGCGGCGGCGCCTTGCAGCTCTATCATGGATTAAAAGAACAACCATTTTTCCAACAACAATTAAACGTCGGTGAGTATCTGATCCTGGATGATCGCCGTTTCTATCACAATGCCGCCCCCATTCTGCCCCTGGGCCCGGACCGGGGACATTGGGACGTGATCGTGCTAACTGCTTGAAAAATGGTGCGTGGACCCCTGTTCACGCACCATTCATCCCGCCTCTGGCCCACTAAACATCTGCGCAACATCTGGCAAACATGTATTGTGAAACAAAATTTCTTTTGTTCTTTTGTTACACATGATCCAGATCAAGTTTTTCTGAGTCAGCCCCGCTCTATAATCGACTCAGAAAGCGATTTAGTAAGGCATGTAAATACCCCGTTGTGGTGATTCTGTTCTTGACAGGGCATCTATAATTGCCGGGCATTGCCAAGGTCTTACTAAACAGTTTTCAAATCATCAGGAGATAAACATGGCAGTAACCAATTTGGCTGAACTGGATGCACTGGTTGCCCGCGTCAAAGAAGCGCAGCGTGAATTCGCCAGCTTCTCGCAAGAGCAGGTAGACAAGATCTTCCGTGCCGCCGCCCTGGCCGCCAACAACGCCCGTATCCCCCTGGCCCAGATGGCCGTGGAAGAGTCCGGTATGGGCATCATCGAAGACAAGGTTATCAAGAACCACTTCGCCTCCGAATACATCTACAACAAGTACAAAGAAGAGAAGACCTGCGGCATCCTCAGCGAAGATGACGAGATGGGTACCATCACCATCGCCGAGCCGGTAGGCATCATCTGCGGTATCGTACCGACCACCAACCCGACCTCCACCGCGATCTTCAAGTCCCTGATCTCTCTGAAGACCCGCAACGCCATCATCTTCTCCCCGCACCCCCGTGCCAAGAACTCCACCAATACCGCTGCCAAGCTGGTACTGGATGCAGCCATTGCCGCCGGTGCCCCGAAAGACATCATCGGCTGGATTGACCAACCCTCTGTTGAGCTCTCCAACGCCCTGATGAAGCACAACGACATCAACCTGATCCTGGCCACCGGTGGCCCGGGCATGGTGAAGGCCGCCTACTCCTCCGGCAAACCCGCCATCGGCGTAGGTGCCGGTAACGTACCGGTCGTCATCGACGAAACCGCCGATGTGAAGCGTGCCGTCGCCTCCATCCTGATGTCCAAGACCTTCGACAACGGCGTGGTCTGTGCCTCCGAGCAAGCCGCCATCGTGGTCGACTCCGTCTACGACCAGGTGAAAGAGCGTTTCGCCACTCACAATGGTTATGTGCTGTCCAAGGAAGAAGCCGACAAGGTTCGCAAGGTCATCCTGATCAACGGCGCCATGAACGCCAACATCGTGGGTCAGCCTGCGGTCAAGATCGCCGAAATGTCTGGCGTCACCGTGCCTGCCAACACCAAGATCCTGATCGGTGAAGGCGTGAAGATCTGTGAAGAGGAAGAGTTCGCTCACGAGAAGCTCTCCCCGACCCTGGGTCTGTTCCGTGCCAAGAACTTCGAAGAAGCCGTCGAGATGGCCTGCGACATGGTCAACCTGGGTGGTATCGGCCACACCTCCGGTCTCTATACCGACCAGGATCGCAACGCCGACCGCATCAAGTACTTCGGCGACAAGATGAAGACTGCCCGTATTCTGATCAACACCCCGACCACTCAGGGTGGTATCGGTGACCTGTACAACTTCGCGATGGCACCGTCTCTGACGCTGGGCTGCGGCTCCTGGGGTGGCAACTCCATCTCCGAAAACGTGGGTCCCAAGCACCTGATCAACAAGAAGACAGTCGCAAAACGGGCAGAAAACATGCTGTGGCACAAACTTCCGAAATCCATCTACTTCCGTCGTGGCTCCCTGCCGATCGCCCTGGGCGACCTGGAAGGTAAGAAACGCGCCATGATCGTGACCGACCGCTTCCTGTTCAACAACGGCTACGCCGACGAAGTGGTTCGTCTGCTCAAGGGCCTGAAGATGGAAGTGGAAGTGTTCTACGAAGTCGAAGCCGACCCGACCCTGTCCGTGGTGCGCAAGGGTGCCGAAATGGCCAACTCCTTCAAGCCGGACGTGATCGTCGCCCTGGGCGGTGGTTCACCGATGGATGCGGCCAAGATCATGTGGGTAATGTACGAGCACCCGAACACCGCGTTCGAAGATCTGGCCATGCGCTTCATGGACATCCGCAAGCGTATCTACAAGTTCCCGAAAATGGGCGTGAAGGCCGAACTGGTCTGCATCACCACCACGTCCGGTACCGGTTCTGAAGTGACCCCGTTTGCGGTCGTGACCGACGACGCCACCGGCGTGAAATACCCGCTGGCCGACTACGAGCTGACCCCGAACATGGCCATCGTCGACGCCAACCTGGTGATGGGCATGCCCAAGTCCCTGTGCGCCTTCGGTGGTATCGACGCCGTGACCCACGCCATGGAAGCCTATGTTTCCGTGCTGGCCAACGAGTACTCCGATGGTCAGGCACTGCAAGCCCTGAAACTGCTGAAGGACTACCTGCCCTCCAGCTACCTGAACGGTGCCAACGACCCGATCGCTCGTGAGAAGGTACACAACGCGGCCACCATCGCCGGTATCGCGTTCGCCAACGCCTTCCTGGGTGTGTGCCACTCCATGGCCCACAAGCTGGGTGCCGAGTTCCACATCCCGCACGGCCTGGCCAACGCCCTGCTGATCAGCAACGTCATCCGCTACAACGCGAACGACAACCCGACCAAGCAGACCGCGTTCTCCCAGTACGACCGTCCGCAGGCTCGTCGTCGCTACGCCGAAGTGGCCGACCACCTGGGTCTGACCGCCGCCGGTGACCGTACCGCCGCCAAGATCGAGAAGCTGCTGGTATGGCTGGACGAGCTGAAGGCAACCCTGGGTATCCCGGCCTCCATCCGTGAAGCCGGCGTCGCCGAGGCCGACTTCCTGGCCAAGGTTGACCAGCTGGCCGTGGAAGCCTTCGATGACCAGTGCACCGGCGCCAACCCGCGCTACCCGCTGATCAGCGAGCTGAAAGCCATCCTGCTGGACACCTACTACGGCCGTCCGTTCACCGAGGAGGCCCAAGCTGCCGCCAAGGTTGATGCCAAAGTAGAAGGCAAGAAGAAGTCCAAAGCCTGATAAGCTGAGTCGACTCGAGAGCCCGCGCACATGCGCGGGCTTTTTTGTTTGTCTATCTGCTTAATTTTGCTAGCTTGTTCATAGGCATTCATGAAATGCGAGCGAGCGTATGGCGCTGATACAGGCATCCATAGAACAGTTGCGGGTCGGTCACTATATCCATCTCCCCACGGGATGGACCAATCACCCTTTTATGTTCAATGCCTTCAAGATCAAGGATCAACAGCAACTCGACATCATCCGCCACCTTGACCTCAATCTGCTGATGGTCGACCCCGACAAGAGCGACCTCCCTCTCGAGCCCCTGTTGCGTGGCGATATTCCGAGCCCAGGCCCCGATCTCTCCGTTGTCGAAGAGCCGGAGGATAGCGGCCCTCCCCCGTTTGACGAAAAGGCATTTCGTCGCTCCCTGCGCGCCGCCGACAAGGCCTTCGGCCAGTCCATGTCCGAGCTGCGCGATGCCCTGGGCGCCCTCAACCTCAAGCCGGACGAAGGGCTCGCCAACACGGCGCAGATAGTGCGCAACGCCGCCGCCCGCATCAGTGCCCACGAGGGCCCCCTCGGGCTGCACCTCATTCGCAGCCCCCATACCGACATCCTGCTGCAGCACAGCCTGAACGTGGCCTTCATCGCCATGTTGATGGCACGGGAGCTGGGCATGACTCCCATCGAGATCGAGGAGACCGGCCTGGCCGGGCTGGTGCACGACATTGGCGAGCTGAAGATCCCGACCCAGATCACCCAGAAGCGGGGGGAACTCAACAAGTCGGAGCAGAACTTCCTCAAGATGCACCCCCAGTACGGACTGGAGATGCTGACCCAGTTGCAGGCCTTCGAGCCCAAGATCCGCCAGGTGGCCCACCTGCATCACGAGCGGCTCGACGGCAGCGGCTTTCCCCTTGGCATCAAGGGGGGCGAGATCCCGCCGCTGGCACGGATCATCGGGTTGGTGGATTACTATGACGAGCTGCTGCACCCGCGCAACAGCGCGACACCGGCGGCGCCAAGCCAGGCCATCAGCCAGCTCTACAAGCTGTCACAAAAGAAATTCGACCAGGATCTGGTCAAGCTGCTGATCAAGGTACTGGGGGTCTACCCGCCAGGCTCGCTGGTGCTGCTCTCCGACGACTCGGTGGCCCTGGTGCTCTCCACCGAACCCACCATGCCCCTCAAGCCCAAGGTGTTGCCCTACATCAAGGCACAACGACCGGAAGGGGTGGCCATGGTCGACCTGCGGGAGGATGAGCGCACCATCAAATCCTTTCTCAAGCAGGAAGATCTGGACGAAGGGCAGCGGCTGTTTTTCAACCTGACCCGACGCTTCTGTTACTATTTTGCATTCTGAGTTATCCCCAGAAGCTGGGGATAACTCATTGGACAAACCTGAATAATTGCCCGATTACCCTCAAAATGGTTTGCCACGTCCACTGGATAAAAAACGCCCGACCTGCTGGTCGGGCGGAGCATGCCACCTCCGTGTGGCGTATCCAACGGATACATTCATGCTCAATTCAGCAATATCAATCCTTGGGCAATTACACAAATATCAATTTAACATGCTGATTTGATATGGTTTTATTCCGCGTTTCTGGCACACTTCGCCGGCGTTATGGCCAGAATGGCCCACAGAACAAGATCCTGATCACATTTATTCAAGACTGCCGCTTTTTTCGGCACGGACTCTGAGGAAAGTTTTTTATGCAGTTGGTCCTCTCCCTGCTTCAACAGATGAGCGTCAGTCTGGTCATCGCCTACCTCTTTTCCAAGAGTCCGCTGCTGCGCCCACTGACCAACTATTCGGTCAGGCTGCCCCACAAGGTGCTGATTTACCTCATCTTCTCCTGCTTCTGCATTCTGGGTACCTATGTGGGGCTGGATATCGACGATGCCATCGCCAATACCCGCGCCGTGGGCGCCGTGCTGGGGGGACTGCTGGGAGGCCCGCTGGTGGGATTTCTGGTGGGACTGACCGGCGGGATACACCGTTATACCCTGGGGGGGTTCACCGATCTCGCCTGCGCCATCTCCACCACCTGCGAAGGCTTGCTGGGCGGACTGGTGCACTGGCGACTGATGCGGGCAGGCAAGATGGATGCGTTGTTCGAGCCGCGCATCGCCTTCTTCACCACCCTCTACGCCGAGATCATGCAGATGGTGATCATCCTGCTGGTAGCCAGCCCGTTCGACAAATCCCTGCTGCTGGTGCGCACCATCGCCACCCCCATGATCCTCGCCAACTCCTGCGGTGCGGCCCTCTTCATCAGCATGATCCGCGACCAGCAGCGGATGTACGAGAAGTTCTCCCGGGTTTTTTCCGCCAAGGCGCTCACCATCGCCAACCGCACCGTGGGGATCATGAGCCAGGGGTTTACCCCCGAGGCCAGCACCCGCATCGCCCAGATAGTGCAGGAGGAGACCGGGGTCGGTGCGGTCGCCATCACGGATACCGACAAGATCCTCGCCTTCATCGGCATCGGCGAGGATCACCACAAGCCGGGTACCCCCATCACCTCCGCCATCACCATGCAGGCCATCGCCCAGAACAAGGTGCTGTTTGCCGACGGCAACAGCCAGCCCTACCGCTGCAGCATCTCGCCCCAGTGCCAGCTCGGCTCTGTGCTGGTGATCCCGCTGCACGGCGACGAGGGGGTGATCGGCACCATCAAGCTCTATGAACCCAAGAAGCGGCTGTTTCTCAAGATCAACCACACCCTGGGAGAAGGGATCGCCAACCTGCTCTCTCAGCAGCTGCTGACCGGCCGGCTGGAGCAGCAGCAGCGGCTGCTGGTTCAGTCCGAACTCAAGCTGGTGCAGGCCCAGATCAACCCCCACTTTCTGTTCAACACCCTCAACACCATCAGTGCCATCACCCGGCGCGAGCCCGAGCGGGCGCGCCAGCTGCTGCTCCACCTCTCCCTGTTCTTTCGCAAGAACCTCAAGCGCCAGAGCGGGCTGGCCACCCTGCAGGAGGAGCAGGAGCACTGCCAATCCTATCTGGAGATCGAGCTGGCCCGCTTTGGCGACCGGCTGACGGTGCAAAACGACATCCCGCCCGACCTCGCCGGCCTCAAGCTGCCGAGCTTCACCCTGCAGCCGCTGATTGAAAATGCCATCAAGCACGGCATCTCCACCCTGCTGGAGCAGGGGCGCATTCGCCTCTACACCGAGCAGACGGCGGATCGGGTTACCATTCACGTCGAAGACAATGCCGGCACCTGGCAGGAGAAACCGGCCGGTGACGGGCTCGGCATGACCCTGGTGGATCGGCGCCTCAAGAGCGCTTTTGGCAACCGCTACGGCCTGAGCGTCAGCTGCGAGCCCGACTGCTGGACCCGGGTCTCCGTCACCCTGCCCAGGGAGGCGCCATGATCCGGCCGTCACACCACGCCAGTTTTGCCCCCCAGCCATGCAGGAGAACCCCATGATCCGCACCCTCATCGTCGATGACGAGCCGTATGCCCGCGAGGAGCTGATGCAGCAGCTAGCCGCCGAGCCCGATATCGAGCTGCTGGGGACGGCCGCCAACGCCATCGAGGCGCTGCCGCTCATTCAGCGGCTCAGACCCGACGTGGTGTTTCTCGACATCCAGATGCCAAAGCTGAGCGGCATGGAGCTGGTAGCCATGCTCGATCCCCTGCCCCGCATCGTGTTCGTCACCGCGTTTGACGACTACGCCATCCAGGCGTTCGAGGAGAACGCCTTCGACTACCTGCTCAAGCCGGTGGAGCCGGCCCGCCTCGCCAAGACGCTGGCGCGGCTGAGACAGGATCTCAGCCCGCAGCCCATGACGGCGATCGCCCCCGCCATTCGCCACATTCCGGGCTACCTGCACAACCGGGTGCGGCTGCTGCCCATCGAACAGGTGGAGTACGCCTTCTCCGATCTCGGCGGCGTGCACGTCGCCAGCCAGGGAGAGCTGTTTCACACCCAGCTCACCCTCAAATCTCTGGAAGAGAAGACCCCGCTGCTGCGCTGCCACCGCCAGTATCTGGTGGCCCCGACCGCCATCTTTGAAATCCGGCTGCTGGAGAATCAGCTGGCGGAGATAGTGACCCCGAACGGTGCCCAGGTGCCGGTCAGCCGCCGCTACCTGAAGGAGTTGAAGGAGCAGCTCGGGCTGGAGTGAGCCGCGCGGTGTGAGCCGGATCACGAGCGCCAACCGCTCGGGTCGCCATACGGCCGCTCGCCCCTTTTTACCTGCCGTTAACAGTGCAAGCCCCTACACTGGCCGCGCACACCAAAAAATAACAAAGCAGGAGCGTAGCAATGATCTGGTTCTTCCTCTGTGTCGGCTTGCTGATAGCCGGCTACTTCGTATACGGCAAATTCATCGAGCGGATATTCGGGCCAAAACCCGAGCTGAAAACCCCCGCCATCACCATGGCGGACGGGGTGGACTATGTCCCCATGTCGGACAAGAAGGTCTACCTGGTGCAGCTGCTCAACATCGCCGGCGTCGGCCCCATCTTCGGCCCCATCCTGGGTGCCCTCTACGGCCCGGTCGCCATGCTCTGGATCGTCTTCGGCTGCATCTTCGCCGGCGCGGTTCACGACTACTTCTCCGGCATGCTGTCGGTGCGCGCCAAGGGTGCCTCTGTGCCGACCGTGGTCGGTGAGCACCTGGGCACCGCCGCCAAGCACTTCATGAACCTGTTTGCCGTGGTGCTGTTGATGCTGGTGGGCGTGGTGTTCGTGCTGAGCCCGGCGGGCCTCTTGGCCAACCTCACCTCCACCGACCTGGTCTACTGGATTGTGGCCATCTTCGCCTACTACATCCTGGCGACCATAGTCCCCATCGACAAGATCATCGGCCGCTTCTACCCCATCTTCGGCGCCCTGCTGGTGTTCATGTCGGTCGGCCTCATCATCGGCCTCATCGTCTCCGGCAAAGGCTTCTACAACACCGGGATGGACTTCTCCAACCTGCACCCGACCGAGCTGCCGCTCTGGCCGCTGCTGTTCATCACCATCGCCTGTGGCGCCGTGTCCGGTTTTCACGCCACCCAGTCCCCGCTGATGGCGCGCTGCATGCAGAACGAGAAATCCGGCCGCTTCATCTTCTACGGAGCCATGATCGGTGAAGGGATCATCGCCCTCATCTGGTGCACCCTGGGGCTCTCCTTCTACGACAGCACAGAAGCGCTCAACGCCACCCTGGCAAGCGGCGGCCCCTCTGCCGTGGTGCACGAGGTCTCCACCAGCCTGCTCGGCACCGTTGGCGGCATCCTGGCCATCCTCGGTGTGGTGATCCTGCCCATCACCTCCGGTGACACGGCGTTTCGCAGTGCCCGCCTCATCGTGGCGGACTTCCTCAACCTGACCCAGAAGCCGATGGCCAAGCGACTGCTGATCGCCATCCCCATGTTCATCCTGGGTTTCATCATCTCCAAGGCCGAATTCGGGGTGATCTGGCGCTACTTCGGCTGGGCCAACCAGACCACCGCCGTGATGATGCTGTGGGCCGCCGCCGCCTACCTCGCCAAAGAGGGCAAGCTGCACTGGGTCTGCACCCTGCCGGCCATGTTCATGACCGCCGTGGTGTTCACCTATCTGGCCAACGCCCCCATCGGGTTCGGACTGGAGATGGGCGTCTCCACCCTCATCGGTCTGGCCAGCACCCTGGTGGTAACCGTCGCCTTCCTGATGAAGTTCAGACCCGCCCTGATCGGCAAGGCCAGCGAAAGCTGATCCACGCCAAACATGTCAGAAAAGGAGCCATAAAGGCTCCTTTTTTTGCTGCTAATTTCCCCTCACTGATGCCATACTCCCTGCGTAAGTCCTTGTCATGGATACGACTTTATGGACTCGCCCCAATAATACCGTCATCTATCTTGACGATTTCGAAGCCACTTAAGCTTCAGTACAACAAGATTGCTTAAGATTTCGGGCCCAACAGGATGGAAACCCGGTTGCTGGTTGTGTTGCAGAACCCGGGATCCAATGACAATGCTGTGCGTCACGCCAGTGGAGGCATAAATGACACTCGATTATTTTGCTCTTGGTCTGCTTTTTTTTGTGGGTTTGGTCATCTTTTACGGGGTCATCGTCATTCACGACATTCCCTATGAAATAGCCAAGCATCGTCAGCATCCCCATCAGGATGCCATTCACGTGGCCGGCTGGGTCAGCCTGTTTACCCTGCACGTGCTGTGGCCCTTCCTCTGGATCTGGGCGACCCTCTACCGGGAGGATCGGGGCTGGGGCTTTACCCAGCGTATCGAGCGCGACGAGAAGCATCTCGCCGAGCTCAAGGATGAGGTCGCCGCCCTGCGCAGCCGCCTCGATCAGCTGACCCAAGAGAAGGAGTGATCATGGATCTCTTGCTGGTACTCACCTACACCGCCATCTGTGTAGCTGTCTTCAAAATCTTCCGCATCCCGCTCAACAAGTGGACCGTGCCCACCGCCGTGCTCGGCGGCGTGCTGCTCATCGGCACCCTCATCATGCTGATGAACTACAACCACCCCTACTCCGAGATGGCGCGCAACTACTACGTCTCCACCCCCATCGTTCCCCTGGTCAAGGGCCGGGTCCGCGAGGTCGCGGTCAAACCGGACCAGAAAGTGAAGAAGGGTGACGTGCTGTTTCGTATCGACGACGAGCCGTTCCGCCAGCGCGCCGCGAGCCTGGAGGCCAGGGTCAGCTCCAACGAGGAGCACCTCAAATCCATCGAGGCGCGCATGCGCTCGGCCAAGCTCGACCGGGATCGCGCCGCCGAGCTGATGCGCCGCGGCATCGGCAAGCAGCGCGATCTGGACGTGACCCAGGCCAACGTCGACGATCTGGTCGCCCAGCTCGATCAGCAACAAGCCACCCTGGAGGATGTACGGGCCCAGCTGCGCGAAGCCAAGTACCAGCTCGACCAGACCGTGGTCTATGCCCCGAGCGACGGCCATGTGGTACAGCTGGCCCTGCGTCCGGGCATGATCGCCACCCCCTTCATGTATCGCCCGGTGATGACCTTCATCCACGAGGACGACAACGCCTACGTCGGCTGGTTCTGGCAAAACAGCATGCAGCGCCTGGCGGTAGGGGACGAAGCCGAAGTGGTGATCGACGGCATCCCCGGCAAGATCTTCAAGGGTGAAGTAGAAGCGGTGATCCCCGCCATCGCCTCGGGCAACGTGCAGGCCAATGCGGCGCTGATCGACCAGAGCTCGGCGGTGATCCCCGGCCGCCTGCCGGTGCGCATCAAGATCACCGACCCACGCTGGCAGGAGTATCAGGTGATAGCCGGCTCCAGCGGTCAGGCTGCCATCTACACCAAGCATTTCCATCACGTGGCCATCATGCGCAAGGTACTGCTGCGCATGGCCAGCTGGATGAACTACATCTTCCCCTTCCACTAAGCCGCAACGACGCAGCCAGCGGGCCGGCACCATGCCGGCCCGCTGTTTTTTGGCGCCAAGTTCCCTATAATGGCGCCACCCTGCTCCGCCCCTCGTCGACGTACCCAGCCTGCATGTTCGTTCTCAGACCCTACCAGACCGACGCCGTCAACGCCGTCATCAGCCACTTTCGCAAACACCCGGATCCCGCCGTGGTGGTGCTGCCCACCGGGGCCGGCAAGAGTCTGGTGATCGCCGAGCTGGCCCGCAAGGCGCGCGGCCGGGTACTGGTGCTGGCTCACGTCAAGGAGCTGGTGGAGCAGAACCACGCCAAGTACGAAGCCTGGGGGCTCCAGGCCGACATCTTCGCTGCCGGCCTCAATCGCAAGGAGGCCCGCGCCCAGGTGGTGTTCGGCTCGGTGCAGTCGGTGGCGCGCAATCTGGACGCCTTCGACGGTGCTTTTTCGCTGCTCATCATCGACGAGTGCCACCGGGTCTCGCTCGACGATGACAGCCAGTACCATCAGGTGATCGACCACCTCAAGGCCGCCAATCCGGCCCTCAAGATCCTCGGCCTCACCGCCACCCCCTATCGGCTCGGGCTGGGCTGGATCTACCGGCGCCACTACCACGGCATGGTCAAGAGCCACGGCGAGCGGCTGTTCGGCGACTGCGTGTTCGAGCTGCCGCTGCGCTTCATGGTCAAGAACGGCTACCTGACGCCGCCGCGCATGGTGGATGCCCCCATCGTCCACTACGACTTCAGCAAGCTGGTACCGCGGGAGAATGGCCTCTTCAGCGAGGCGGATCTCAACGGCGAGCTCAAGCGTCAGGAGCGGGTCACCCCCCATATCCTGAGCCAGGTACTGGAGTATGCCCGCGAGCGGCAGGGGGTGATGATCTTCGCCGCCACCGTCGAGCATGCCCGGGAAATTCACGGCCTGCTGGGTGCCAGAGGGGAGCAGGCGGCCCTCATCACAGGTGACACCCCGGGGCCGGAGCGCGACGCCCTCATCAGCGCCTTCAAGGCGCGCGAGCTCAAATTTCTGGTCAACGTGGCGGTGCTCACCACCGGCTTCGACGCCCCCCACGTCGACCTCATCGTGATGCTGCGCCCCACCGAGTCGGTCTCGCTCTACCAGCAGATCGTGGGCAGGGGCCTGCGCCTGTCGCCCGGCAAGACCGACTGTCTGGTACTCGACTACGCCGGCAACAACTTCAACCTGTTCGCTCCCGAAGTGGGGGAGCCCAGGCCCCATGCCGGCACCGAGCCGGTGCAGGTGCCCTGCCCCGCCTGCGGCTTTGCCAACACCTTCTGGGGCAAGACCGACGAGGATGGCAAGGTGATCGAGCACTACGGCCGCCGCTGTCAGGGGCTGTTTGAAGATGACGAGGGCAACCGCGAGGAGTGCGACTACCGCTTTCGCGCCAAGATCTGCCCCGCCTGCGGCAGTGAAAACGACATCGCCGCCCGCCGCTGCCAGAGCTGCGATCAACTGCTGGTGGACCCTGACGACAAGCTCAAGGAGGCGCTCAATCTCAAGGACTGCATGGTGATCCGCTGCGCGGGGCTGACCTTGGCGGCCGGGCGCGGCAAACAGGGGGAGCGGCTGGAGGTGGTCTATCACGACGAGGATGGCCTCACCCTCAATGAGTACTTCGGATTTCACTCGGCAGGCGCACGGCGCTTGTTTCAACAGCACTTTGTGCGTCATCATTGGCCCGCCCCGGGGCTGGAGCCCGAATTTGCCACCCTGGCGAGCGTGCTGGCGGTGGAACATCAGTTTCGCCACCCCGATTTTGTCATCGCCCGCAAGTCAGGGCGCTTCTGGCAGATCAAAGAGAAGATTTTTGATTATGACGGCCGCTATCGCACCGCCAATTCACTGGCGTGATGGCGACCGGCATAAGGCGTATGAATTGCGTTGCCATGGCCGAACAGGCATCGGCGGGTACAACAAGGTTTGAGTTATCAGGGCCGGCCCACTGCCGGGCCCCTTCGTCACGTTAGAGGATGTTATGCAGCGGCTGTTGATTGGTTTTTGTGCTCTCTTTTCCCTGGCGGCCCAGGCCGCCCCGCTGACGCCCCCCCAGGGGGGCCAGTACGCCATCGTGGTGCAGGGCAACAACGGCATCGAGTTTGCCCGCCATGCGGATCAGATGATCGCCCCCGCCTCCACCATGAAGGTGCTCACCGCGCTGGCGGCCCGTCTCGAGCTCGGCGCCGACTTCCGCTTCGCCACCGACATCCAGGCTCAGCCTGGCGCCAAGCAGGGCAATGTCATCAACGGTGATATCTGGATCAACTTCGTCGGCGACCCCACCCTGTCACGGATGGATCTGCTGGCCCTGTTCAAGCAGCTCGGGGTCAACCAGATCAAGGGCAACGTCTACGTCAACACCGGCGCCTACAACGGCTACGAGCGCGGCAACGGCTGGTCCTGGGGGGATCAGACCCTCTGCTTCGCCGCCCCCGTCTCTTCGGTCATCATCGACAAGAACTGCGCCTACGCCACCATCACCGCCACCCAGATCGGCAAGCCGGCGGTGGGCAACGTGGCCACCGGGGTCCCCATCGGGGTCGGTGCCGACAACGTGGAGGTGATGAGCTATGGCGACATGGCGCGCCAGTTCTGTGCGCTGGAAGTGGACATGGCCAAGGGCAACTTCTACGAGCTCAAGGGCTGCATCACCCCGAACAAGGAGCCCCAAGGGCTGCGTTTCGCCATCCACGACGTGGAAGCCTGGGGCTGGGACAACATCCGCTGGGCCATGGACCGGGCCGGCATCAAGCATGACGGCCTGCTGCGCGTTACCCACAAGTCGCCGGACAATGCCGAAACCCTGGGGACCCGCTACTCGGTTTCCCTGCCGGTGATGCTGGCCAAGATGTTGAAGAAATCGGACAACCTCTACGCCGATACCTTCCTCAAGACCGTCGGCCGCCACTACTACAACAAGCCGGGCAGCTATCGCAGCGGCACCATGGCGGTGCGCGCCATCCTGACCAAGAACGGCATCGATCTGGGCAACGCCACCCTGGCCGACGGCTCGGGCCTCTCCGCCCACAACCTCATCAGCGCCCGCCAGATGCTGTCGGTGCTCAACTTCATCCAGAAAAATGATGCCGAACTCGGTCTCATCAAGCTGCTGCCAAGCTCCCAGGTGGACGGCACCCTGGCCTGGCGGCGCAGCGTCACCGCCCCCATGATGAAGAACAAGGTGCATGCCAAGACCGGCACCATCACTGGCACCTCCAACCTGGTGGGCTTCATCGACACCGCCGGCGGCCAGCGCAAGGCGTTCGTGATGTTCCAGCGCGGCCTGTCACAGGATCCGGCCACCCACGAGCGCTACCGCGCCAGCAAGGCCCCCTGGCCATGGACCGTGTTCGAGAAAGGGGTGCTGGAGAGCATCTACCAGCAGCAGCCGATCCAGATCGCCGATGAGGGGTGATCCGCTGCGAGGTGAGTGACGATGACGGCCGGCGCAGTGCGCCTTATCGAAGATGGCGAACGGCCGTATCGACAATTTCCACTTTGACTAGTCACGAGGCGGGGCTATCCTGTGCCCAGCCTCAAATGAATGGAGAGAGAACATGTTTGCAGTGATTTTTGGTCGTCCCGGTTGCCCCTATTGTGTCCGTGCCAAGCAGATTGCCGAGCAACTGGTCGAACAGCGTGACGATTTCAAATTCCGCTACGTGGACATCCACGCCGAGGGCATCACCAAGGAAGATCTGGCCAAGAGCGCCGGCAAGCCGGTCAATACCGTGCCGCAAATCTTCCTGGACGAACAGCACATCGGTGGCTGCACCGATTTCGAAGCCTATGCCAAAGAGAACCTGGGTCTCTACCAGTAAGTTCACGTTGTAAAAAAGGCGCCATCAGGCGCCTTTTTTCATGGTCGTTCCCCGGCGTCACTCCGCCACCGGGCTGAAGCGGCTCACCACCTGACCCTGATGCTCGATCCACTCCATGAACATGACCACGGGACGGGCATAGACGGCGCCATCCTGCTCCGATTGATAGACCACCAGCTGCTCCCCCGTCTCGGTGTGCAAGGCCAGGGTCAGCACCTGATAATAACCACCCTTGAAGTGACGATAACGACCGGCGGCGGGGGCTTGCATGATGACTTCTCCATGGTGTGGGTACGGGGCCCGGACAAACCTGACAGCACGCGTCAGCTCCTGTTTTTGGCCGCCGTGGGCAAAAAGAACGGCATTTTTCACGCAAGCCAATCGTGCCAGCGAGCGTGAATATTTCAACACAGTCGGGTAGCTTTGTTAATGAGCTCCTCATCTTTCACTGGATAACCTTGGTTCACACAAACGATCGTGCTGAATTTAACGTTTTGGCAACCCTGTTTCAGGGCTAAAAATCAGGGAATTCTACTAAAAAGAGGATTGTTCTAGCATTCAATTCTGTGAAGAATAGGGGAAAAGAAATTTGATACTAAAAACCGCCTTTTTCGCCAACGCGTCCCCATGGGGAAGGAATCACAGTCACCATGTTCACAATCGACAAGTCGCACAAGCTCGACGATGTCTGCTATGACATCCGCGGCCCGGTGCATAAAGAAGCTCGCCGTCTCGAAGACGAAGGCCACCGCATCATCAAGCTCAACATCGGCAACCCGGCCCCGTTCGGCTTCGAGGCGCCGGAAGAGATCATCAAGGATGTGATCCTCAACATGCCCCAGAGCCAGGGCTACTGCGACTCCAAGGGGCTCTTCTCCGCCCGCAAGGCGGTGATGCAGTACTACCAGCAGAAAGGGATGCGCAAGGTCGACATCGACGACATCTACATCGGCAACGGCGCCAGCGAGCTCATCGTGATGGCGATGCAGGCGCTGCTCAACAACGGCGACGAGATGCTGGTGCCCTCCCCCGACTACCCGCTCTGGACCGCGGCAGTGACCCTCTCCGGCGGCCATGCGGTGCACTACCGCTGCGACGAAGGGGCCGACTGGTATCCGGATCTCGACGACATCCGCGCCCGTATCACCCCGCGCACCCGCGGCCTGGTGCTGATCAACCCCAACAACCCGACCGGCGCCGTCTACGGCAGCGAGTTTTTGCTGGAGGTGATCGAGATCGCCCGCCAGCACAACCTCATCATCTTCGCCGACGAGATTTACGACAAGATCCTCTACGACGACATCTCCCACACCAGCGTCTGCACCCTGTGTGACGATGTGATGGTGGTGACCTTCAACGGCCTCTCCAAGGCCTACCGCGCCTGCGGCTTCCGCCAGGGCTGGATGGTCATCACCGGACCCAAGGGCCGTGCCAAGGGCTATATCGAGGGGCTGGAGATGCTGGCCTCCATGCGGCTGTGTGCCAACGTGCCGATGCAGCACGCCATCCAGACCGCCCTTGGCGGCTACCAGAGCATCAACGAGCTGATCCTGCCGGGCGGGCGCCTGCGCCGCCAGCGTGACAAGGCCTGGGAGCTTTTGAACGAGATCCCCGGGGTCTCCTGCGTCAAGCCCAAGGGGGCGCTCTACATGTTCCCGCGCCTCGATCCCAAGGTGTACGACATTCGCGACGACCAGAAGATGGTGTTCGACCTGCTGCAGCAGGAGAAGCTCTTGCTGGTGCAGGGCACCGGCTTCAACTGGCCGGCCCCGGATCACTTCCGGCTGGTGTTCCTGCCCCGGGAAGAGGAGCTGGAAGAGGCCATCGGCCGCCTCGCCCGCTTCCTCAAGGGCTACAAGCAGTAACCGCAACGCGGCGTCTGCCCTGGCCTGCTGCTCGCCGGCAGCAGGCCGACCATAAAAAATCCGAAGCGGTCTGCACCGCTTCGGATTTTTTTATGGCGAGAGAGTCCCGTCGCAAGGCCCGCGTTGCGGGCTATTTCTCCCCGGCGGCCACTTCGGCAGGCGGCACGGCGGGAGCCTGATACCACTGCTCGCGGGGCACCAGCACGGCCTGCTCCGGCTGAGCCACGAAATTGGGGGACATGATCTGCACCCCGAACTCGTTGAACACATCCTGGATGTGGCCGTGCAGCTCGGTTCTGACCGGGCCGGGCAACAGCCCCTCTTTCATCCGTACCTGCAGCTCGTACTCCACGTACCAGTCCTGCAGATTGAGCTGACGCACCAGCGGGGCCTGCTCCTGATTGATCAGCTGGCAGCGCCTGGCCGCCAGCTCCAGCATGGCGTGCACCTGACGCCAGGGAGTGTCATAGCCGATGGTGACCTTGGTGAGCAGGGCAATGCCCTTGTCGCTTGCCAGTCGGCTCAGGTTGGTCACCTTGCCCCCCACCACCACGGCGTTGGGCAGGGTCACCTCGTGATCGTGGCGCGTCACCAGCTTGGTCGAGAGGGCGCTCAGCTCGGTGACGACCCCCTCCACCTCCCCTATCTGCACCAGATCCCCCGGCCGCAGGGCCCGCGAGTAGATCAGCACCAGGCCGCTCATGGCATGGTTCATGATCCCGGCCGAGCCCAGGGTCACCATCAAACCGAAGAAGACGCTCACCCCCTTGAAGGCGTCCGAATCGGCCCCCGGCAGATAGGGATAGGCGACGGTCAGGGCAAACAGCCAGATCACCACCGAGAGCAGACGGCGGGTCGCCCCTATCGTCTCGGAGTGCAGCCCCTGCACCCGGAAATGGCCGCGCTCGATGCGCGCGAAGATGACCGCCAGCATACGGATGAACAGCTTGGTCAGCACGAAGATGACCAGCACGGTCGCCAGCCCCGGCATGGCGGCGACGATCCCGCCCAGGATGTTGCTGCACAGCTCCAGCAGGGAGGAGCCCAGCTGATCGCTCCAGATCCGGGTATGCGGGAACAGCCCCAGCACATAGGTGAGCCAGCCATAGGTGAGCAGCAGGATCACCAGCCAGGTGAACACGCCGATGACGCGGATCTCCAGGTTGCCGAGCACCTGGCGCCATTGATGGGGGATCAGCCCCTTCTGTTGCAGCAGGTTGTTGGCGAACCAGCGACGTGCCCGCTGGTGCCCCCGTCGCAGCAGCTGGACCACCATCAGAAACAGCAGGGTCACCAGCAGCGTCTTGCCCGCCGCCTTGAGCAGGTAGGTGTTGGAGTGCAGCTCCAGCACCTTGACCCGCACATTTTCCAACCTCAGCCGCACCCGCTCTGCGGCCTGATCCAGGGTCAGCTCATCGAGCCACTCCAGATCTTTTTCCAGCAACACCAGCAGGTGCTTGTCATTGAGCCTGAACTCCCTGGCCTCCTGACCGAGGCGGGTCGAGCTGACCACGGTCACCGGATGGGTCAGATCCTCGGGCTGCAGCTGCCTTACCCGCTCCTTGACGATCCGCACCCGGGCCGCCCCGTCCAGGCGACCGAATTTCGCCTGCAGCATCACTATGGGTTCGTGAAACAGGGTCAGGGTCTGGGCCTGCTCCTGCTCGGTCGGCTCCAGTCTCGGCTCCGCCGCCCACCCGCTATCGACCATGAGCAGGGCCAGCAGCATCCCTGCCAGCCTGATGATCCCTCTGTGCCCCATAACCTCTCCCTCGTGACCGTCCGGTTTCATCATGATGACCACGTTCGGCAACGGACGGGGCAACGGCCCCCTATCCCTCTCCTGGCGTCATCCATGACACATAGGGCTCATCGCCCTCGCTTGCAAAAAATCGAGTCATAACAAAGATCACCAGCAGTAATAGCACTGCAGTCGCGGCGGCGAAAGGGGCAGCACTGCATTCTGTCACTGTGCTCACTTCGCCTGTCTGGCGCCTCAGTCAGGACTCATATTGATATGCTGCCAGAGGCACGCATAAAAATGAACGCCATGGCGTTCCCTTCCTGATCCATCGCGCGTCAAGGTGGCGAGCCAGCGGCTGCCTTTCACCCTGCTCTGCGCGACATGAATAAACAACAGGGCCGCTCAACCCCGGTTGAGCGGCCCTGTTTCATCGAGACGGCGGTCTGCTTATCACCCCTGCAGCAGGGCCCCGGCCACCAGCACCGCCATGGTGATGAGGGCCACTCCTATGATGAAGGGCAACACCCAGCGCACGAAGCGATCGTAGGGGATCCTGGCGAGCGCCAGCCCCGCCACCAGGTGGGCGGCGGTGGGGGCGAACAGGTTGATCCAGCCGGAGGCGGACTGATAGGCGGTGATCACCAGATCCCGCGATATGCCGGAGAAGTCAGCCAGCGGCCCCATCAGCGGCATGGAGACCGTTGCCAGCCCCGAGGTGGAGGGGATGAAGAAGCTTAGAATGATGTGTACCAGATAGGCCATCAGGATGAACACCGACGAGGAGAGCCCGCTCACCAGCCCCTCGGCCCAGTGCAAGATGGTGTCGATGATGACGCCGTGCTCCATCACCACATAGATGCCGCGCGCCACCGCCACCACCAGCGCCACCCCGATGAGATCCCGCGCCCCGTTGAGGAAGGTCGCCACATAGTTGGACTCCGGCATCCGGTTGATCAACGCAATCAGGATGGAGGCGCTGAAGAAGAGGGTGGATAGCTCGTCGAACCACCAGCCCAGGGTGGGCAGCAGGTCGATACCCAGATCGGACCAGGGCACCACCGCATAGATCATCAGCAAGAAGGTGCCGAAGAAGACCAGCATGGTGAGCTTCTGCTTGCCGCTGAAGGCGAGATTGCCGCTCTTCATCTGGGAGAACTCGTCGTCATAGGCGATGTCGGCCAGCACGGAGCGGGACTTGTCCTGCTGCACCTGCCTGGCGTAGCGCATCACGAACCAGGAGGCGAAGATCACCAGCAGCAGCCATTGCACGACCCGCAGGCCAATCCCCTCACCGATGGGGATGCCGGCAAAACCGGAGGCGATGCCGGTGGCAAACGGGTTGACGGTGGAGGCGAGCACCCCGACCCCGGAGCCGAGCAGGATGATCCCCGCCGCCACCATGCGATCGAAGCCCGCCGCCATCATCACCGGCACGATCAGCGCCCAGAAGGCCACCGTCTCCTCCGCCATGCCGAAGGTGGAGCCGCCGAGGGCAAACAGGGCGATGAGCACCGGAATGAGCAGCCGCTCGCGCCCGGCAAAGGCACGGACGATGGCCCCCACCCCGGCATCCAGCGCCCCGCTCTGCATGGTCACCGCCAGAAAGCCGCCGATGATGAGCACGAACAGCGCCACGTCCGCCGCCTTGTGAAAGCCCTGAATGGGTGCCTTGAGCACATCGAATAGCCCCTGTGGCTGGGAGGGGAGCTCGGTGTAGCTGCCTGGCACCGGTAACAGCCGCTCGTCGCCGCTGTAATCGGCCACGGCCGCCGCCGCCACCGGCTGCTGGCTCTTGGCGGTCACATAGTTGTATTTGCCCGCCGGCAGCACCCAGGTGAGGGCCGCCATCAGGGCGATGATGATGAAAAGCAGGGTGTAAACCGTGGGGAGTTGGCGCTTCTTGGGCGCATCATTTGGAGTGGTCATAGCTTCCGTACCTCGGCAATGCCGTCATGTGATCCGATCACCGCCAGACTAGCGGGTTTGATATGGGAAAAAGGTGATCGCGGATAATAAAATTTCGCAACCTGGCGGGATTTTTGCCAAAAAAACAGGGCCCCGCAGGGCCCCGTTTTCACTTGGGTCAGACTCAGAGTTCGACCACGTCGAACTGCACGTCCGGATTCACGTCCGCGTCGTAATCCACCTCGTCCAGCCCGAAACCGAACAGGCGCAGGAACTCCTGCTTGTAGCCGGTGTAATCGGTCAGCTCGGAGAGGTTCTCGCTGGTGATGGACGGCCACAGGTCGCGGCAGGTCTGCTGTACGTCTTCGCGCAGCTCCCAGTCATCCATGCGGATGCGGGCCTGCTCGTCCAGCGCCAGATCGGCGCCGTACAGACGGGTGCGCATCATGCGATCCACCTGCTCCATGCAGCCCTCGTGAATGCCCTTCTCCTTCATGATCTTGAAGGCCATGGAGATGTAGAGCGGCATCACCGGAATGGCGCTTGATGCCTGGGTCACCACGGATTTGAGCACGGCCACGTGGGCGGTGCCGCCCTTGGCAGCCAGATCACCACGGATGGCGGCGGCGGCGCGGTCCAGATCTTCCTTGGCGCGGCCCAGGGTGCCATGCCAGTAGATGGGCCAGGTCAGATCGGTACCGATGTAGGAGTAGGCCACGGACTTGGCGCCGTCGGCCAGCACGCCCGCATCGCGCAGGGCAGCCATCCACAGCTCCCAGTCCTGACCGCCCATGACGGTGATGGTGTTCTGGATCTCTTCCTCATTCGCCGGCTCGACGGTGGCGGTGATGATCTGATCCTTGTTGGTGTCGATGGCGGTGGTGGTGTAGACCTCGCCGATGGGTTTGAGGGCGGAGCGCACCACTTCACCGGTTTCCGGCATCTTGCGCACCGGCGAGGCCAGGGAGTAGACCACCAGATCAATCTGACCCAGATCCTGCTTGATGAGCTCGATCACCTTGGCGCGGCATTCGTTGGAGAAGGCATCGCCGTTGACGCTTTTCGCGTACAGACCAGCCTCTTTGGCAGCCTTGTCGAAGGCGGCGGAGTTGTACCAGCCGGCGGTACCGGTCTTGGTTTCGCTGCCCGCTTTTTCAAAGAAGACGCCGAGGGTGGCGGCGCCGGAGCCGAAGGCGGCGGCAATGCGAGACGCCAGGCCATAACCTGTGGAGGCACCGATCACCAGCACCTTCTTGGGACCATTCTCGATGGTGCCCTTGGCCTGGGTATAGGCAATCTGACGACGAACATTGGCTTCGCAACCGACCGGGTGAGTGGTGGTGCAGATAAAGCCGCGAACCTTGGGTTTGATGATCATGTGTTGTCTCTTATCCGTTTGATGGATGAAATCGGGGCATAAGATACCTCATCTTGCCGCGATAAGGTGCTCTGATGTGTTGAATCGCAGGGAAAATGAGCAAATGGAGGTGTAGCCCGCCGCCGAAAATGAAAAAGAGTTACGGGGAAAATGAAAAGCTACCGGCCCAGTAGTTTATCAAACTTGATGGCACTGGAATCACTGAGTTTGATAACCCCGTTAAACCGGCATTAAACCTCTATCTCATAGGTTGGTAAATCTGGCGCCTCTCCTGCCAGCTCCCCTCCCCTGTAAAACGCCTTCTTGCCGATGGCTATCTCTGTGCCACGTACTGTGACCGTTCCACCCGCCAACGTATTGAGAGTGGTGGTCGTGGTACCTACTGCGGTCACGGTACCGACCAGCAAGGGATCTGCACCGGGTACCAACTCAAGGAATCGCTTAAACAGGTTCATACAAATCGCTCCACAGTGAGCTGCTGGCGTACCGTCATGGCCCTGTTCTGCAGCGCAGCTGAGACTCTGACGCCCCGGTTGTAACCCTTCCAACCGTCCACGGCGAGCAGTGCGCCCGGCAGGATCAAGCCGGTATCAGCAGACAACGGCAGCTCGATGGTCTGGGTACGCTTGGGCATGGTCTTGGCCAGCCCCACCACACCTTGGGCACGGGCGGCCGTCACATCACATACCAGCGGGTGGGTAATGGTCGGCGCTTGTTGCTCGCCAGCCGTCCCCTGGCGTACCACCCGCGCACTGATGCCCTGATGGCCTCCAGTCACCCAGATCCCGTTGGCGGCATGACCCGGCTGGAAGTCACTGCCCAGGGTAGTAATGATTGCGCGGGGGATCGCCACATCGGCCTCTGCAGTATCGAACTGCCACGGCACGGTGGGGTAACGCGGTTTGATGACCAGATGGCGGTTGCGCTGGTGTGGCAACACAAAACCACCAGCCGCCTCGGCCAGGTACCTGACCACCTCGATCGGGGTCTGGTTGTCCAGGCTAAAGTACCCGGCAGGCACCAACCAGTCAGCCGCTTGCCAATCCAGCGTCCAACCCACCGGCAATACGGCGGCCGCCAGCTGGGCCATGGTCGCAGTTGCGCGCTCACTCACCGCCTGCGCCAGTACATGGGTCGGAGACAAGTAAGCGGTACGCGAGCGGCCCGTCAGCGTTGCAGACTCGCGGCCAAAGCTCTGGCTCGATTGCCAACCATCGCACGCGCAGTCCCATTGCTGACCGTTGATATGGATGCTGACCTCTTCCTCATCGGTCAGCGCAGCCGCCGCGATACGGGGAATTTGAGCGCTGAACTGCCACGCCCAGGAGTCGGTATCGAGCTCGATGCTCACCGCTGTGGCCGGGATATCGAGCCCATCGCGTACCCGCACGATCTTCGCTGTATTACTCACCAGATAAACCCTCCGGGTTGGAATGACGATTGCTGCATCACTGCCCTGCCAGACAAACTCCAGCTCTGCCGTGTCGCGCTTGCGCCCGAACGCCAGCCGCAACACCCGCTTATCGGGGCGGATGGGGGGCTTGGGTGGTTCTGGCGGCGGCGTCTTGCCCTTGGGTGGCCACATGGCCTCGTCCCAACTATCACGCCAACCCTCTATCAGCGGCTTGCCGTGGTGCCAGGCTTGAGCGGCCACCCCTTTACCGATGGGGATACCCTCTTGCCACTGGTCAGCCTGCCAAACCTGGTCAAAGCGCGGCGGGTTGGTGAACCCGACCAGGCGCCAGCTGCTGACCGGCGCCGCCTCAACCCACAGGGACTGATTCGCCACATGGCCAGCGGCCAGGCTGTCATAGCCCTGGCGACTCTGCTGGCTGACCGGCAGCCCCTCGGCAAAACGCTGTTGATTGGCCATGAACGTCTGGGGCATCTGCTCGCCCAGCTCTGCCACCTGCTGCTGATGAGCCGCCGCCAGTTGCCACAGGGAGCCGCTGGTTGCCCGCTCGGTGCCTGCCTTCTGCCATTCGCTACTGAGGGCCTGGGAATGGCGATCAGCCCGATCCCAAACATCCCCCATTGCACTAGCAGGGCCCCGGAATACGTTCTGGTCATACTGTCCGGCGAGCACAGGCTGCGGGGCGCGGGATGTGCTGGCCATGGTGCATTCAATGACAAACGCGCCGACCAACTCCCCACGGCCATGGGTATGGCTGGCAAGCACCGCATCAAGTACCACAGAGCCGCCCAGCATTGCGCTGGAGCGATGCGGGGCGCCAGCCAATACCGATGACAGCACCAGACCCGGTGACGCACTCAGGCGTGGCGGCAAGTTGGTACTATTCAGGATGCCGACCAGGCGCACCACGTCGGACTGGTTCAGCTCCAGCTGGCCATTGATGCTGCGAGCCTTACGCAGCGCTAGGCTGGCATCCTTTCTGGCCATATGGCCCCCCGGTTACGGTTCGGTGATGGTGGCGGTATTGATGCGGATCAGCGCACCGGCAAAAAACTCCGCTGCGGGCAGCTCCAGATCGGCGCCGCTGCCTGGCACCCCTACATCGAGATCCGCCACAAAGGCCCCATCCCGGTCAACAATGCGCCCCCAGGTGGGTGCGCCGCTGCCAGTAGCCATCTGTTCGGCCAGGGGTTTCAGGGTCAGCACCCCGCCACTGATCGTCTTGGCGCAAGGGTGGCTGAACGTCAGCACTACCAGAGCCAGCTGGTCAGTCGTGGCCACCCCCGGTGGCGGTTTGGTGCCGGTGTAGATGGTCAGCTTGGCACTCGCCCCGCTGCCTGTATCAATGGCCGTGGCCAATAGCTGGGCGCGACTGGTGCGCAGCCCTTCGGCATAGGAGAGCATGGTTATTTCCTCTTGAGCTGGGCAATCATAGGGAAAGGCTCGGGCGCCACCCCACCACCAGGCGGATAGGGATTTGGCGCCTGATAGTCGGCGGCTACGGCGTTGTAATCGGCAGGGCCATATGCCGGGTCATCCTGAGCAACCACCATATAACGGCGATTCAGCCACAACAGATCGAACCGATAGACCCCATCCGATGCGCGGCTGTAGGTCTCGCCAACCAGCTCGCCATCCTGGGTAAAGCAGAGAACCCGGCGCCGCACTCCCATCCCGCTGATGGTCA
This sequence comes from Aeromonas dhakensis, assembly GCF_002285935.1. Classification (NCBI taxonomy): domain Bacteria; kingdom Pseudomonadati; phylum Pseudomonadota; class Gammaproteobacteria; order Aeromonadales; family Aeromonadaceae; genus Aeromonas; species Aeromonas dhakensis. The sequence continues at coordinate 2,713,484 of NZ_CP023141.1, read as the reverse complement.
CCGTACTTTCAATAAACCCCTGCTCCACGTTGCGCACCCCATCGCGGATCCAGAAATAGTCCCGCCCCTTGCAGAGTGGGTATTGGGTCTGTTGCTGGAGGTTGACCGAGCCCGCATACATCAGCGGGTTGCCGCGCCAAGCCACATCTTGCGGCTGGAATTGGCTGCGCGGTTCCTGGTTGGCGGCAACAGCGGTAATGGTATGGCGATAAACCAGATAGGTGTATTCAACCAGCAACGGGGTGAACTCGGTGCCGATGGTGGCCAACGTCTGCCCAGGCTGTAGCTCTATCCAGATCCGGCTCTTTGGTGGGGCAATAAACTGCGATGAACGCACCAATACCTTGGTCTGGTAATAGCCAAACACCTGGCCATTGATGGCAGCCAGGCCCAGATAAGGGGCATCAGTGGCCCCCTCTGTCGTGACACCGCCCACCGTCAACTTGGCCACACCATTGAGGTAAGTCAGTTTGGCAACTACAGCCCCAGCCGCATCGAACAGCACTCCAGTCTGGCCAGGCAAGATGCTACGCGCCAAGACGTAGGCTGGTGAAGTGCCGGAAGCCACCAACCCAACCCCAGGTTGGTGGGCAATGGCAGCACCAGCAGGCACGATCAAATCCGGCTGCAAAGCGGCGTATTGCTCCACCGTCAAGGCCGCAAAGTCGCCATGAAACCCGGCAGGAGCACCAGCGATGCGCAGATAGGTTTCAGCTCGGCACCCGTTCGCGCTGGCATAGGTCTCATAAGAGCGCATATTGCTAAAGCGCAGGGTCGTCACCACCGCCATATTGCAGGTCAGGGTAAATGACTGGTTGCGATGCTGACCGCCATCATCGGTATAAATCAAGCTGGTTGGGGTAAAGGTCAGCTCGCCGTAGGTTCTCGGGTACTGATCACGTTGGCTGGCCTTGGTCAGGCTGGCAAGGCTTGGGCCGTACCATAGCCCGCTGCGATAGGTGCCATCTGTTCGGGTGCGAATGGCGGCGACCACATTGCCCGCCGCATCCAGAAACTCCAGATCCATATCGCACAGGTCGTTAGTCCAGCAGGCATTGGAGGCCCCAATCTTCAACCGGTATCCCAAGGGTTTAAAAGGGATAGACCCGTTCCACACGCCGGTATCAGCAGCACCGCTCTTGTTATAGGCATAACGGAACAACCCGATATCAGCGGTATCGTCAAACCAGTCTCCCCACTCGGCCCCGCTGGTTGCGTTTACATCATAGGCGGCGTCATAGGTAATGGTCTGGGCAGCCGATAGCATCAGCCACCCTTTTGACGGCAAAAAAGTGGCCATAACTTACCTCCAGGGGCCGGTGATATCGAACCCGATCAAGGAACGTGGATCGGCGTTGTAGACATTCACCTGATAGAGCCCACGAATGAAGCGCACCTTCTTGCCGGGCAGCGCAGGCAAATCACCAAAGTTTTTACGATGCCAAGCGGTGATATCACCGTATGGCACGACAAACCCCGGCATATACCCACGCAGATGGTTGCCGTTCTCCAGCACCATGCAGGGGTCGGTTGAGAGATAAAATCCGTTATCGGGGCCGTTTGGTACAGACAACCCCAGGCCGAAACGGGCAAACATGCCCTTGATCCACCATGATGTTGCGCCAAACAACTGATGATATGGGCGAGCAATCGCTCGTTGATCGGTGGTGTTGAACGTGGTGAGTGTTGTGCCCCAATAAGCGGTACCACTCGCATCCCGGTTACCCCAGTTTGACTCGTTGGCATTCGCCGCCGTAGTGAAGTAATGGCACAGGACGGCATGGTAACGGTCACCGGGTCTGACTGAGCGGATATAGCCAGTGCAATAGACGGTTTGATAGCTGTAGTTGCCAATACTCGGTAGCCAGTAAAAGAACTGGCTATCGCCTATCAGATCCCAGGTCTTTGCCGTATAGCGCTGGGTCGCAGGCCAACGATGGTCATAGATAGTGGTAAAGGTGTTGATATCCACCACATCCTCAACCATGGTGATCTTGGCCAGATAGGAGGCAAACCCATACTGGTTAGAGCCCGTCCATCCAGTGAATGCGCTGTTATCAATTCGCCACGATACATTGCCCGACTCACTGACATTGGTGGGACGCACGATAAAGATCTTCCCGTCCCCACTTTCATGGGTGATCGTCCAGCCCAGCGGCGCCACCTTCATGGTCATGGCTGCGCCAGAACCGGCAGCACCGGGGTTGCCGCCGTCAATCTCAAACCAGACCTGAGTGGCGGTGACCTGCATCACCCGATGCTCGCCGTTGTAGGCAGCAGGCGATACCCCCTCGACCTGGACAACTGAGTCTTGCAGATAGGCATGCCCACCGGTAAAGGTCGCCACCGCCCACCCCTTGGCCGTATCAAAAGCCAGCGCGTTGATGGTCAGGGTGCCAAAGCCGGTGACCAGCACCGCCTTGAGCAGCGCCGCCAGGGCGCCCTCTGCGGTATCGCCCAGGCTCGGGGCCCCCTGCATCTCGCTTGCAAACCATTTGACCTTGTATTCAGCCATTGCTTTTCTCTCCACGGGCAAGGCGCAACGCCTCACCGGTTAACGGTTGACGTTGCCCCTGAGCTGGGCCTCGAAACGGTCGGTATCTACCGCTGCCACCGACTGCAAGATGGTGCGAATAAACCAGATCGGGTAATTGGCGGCGTAGGTGTTGAAGCGCAGCACGTTGCCCGCAGCCCAACCGGCGCCCCAGCCACGCCGGTCAAGCCTGAAATAGGGCTGGCCGTTGTTGGGGTTGATGGGGGCAAAATCGGTATTCACGTCCCCCACCGCAATTTGGCCCACATGCTCGCCGACCAAAATAAACGTGGTGGTGGTCTGGAAGATGATGGCCCAGCGCTCTTGCAGGGTCGCCCGGTTGGTCACCACGATCGGGAAATCCGTATCGTTGTATTCCGCCGTGCAGGGGTCACCAATCAGAAAATCAGACCAGTTATTTGTCCAGGTGCGTTGGTCGAACAGCGCCCCATAGCGGGCCCACAGATCACCGATAATGAGGGCGCTGGATACCAGGGTATCCGCCGCCTCATAGTTGTGACTGAGGGGCCGAGCCAGGGTGATTCGGCCCGAGATCTCCACATCGGTGGCCAGGCTCATATCCTCAACCCGGTGAACCACGGTCAGCGGCTCCACATAGCCGGTCAGGTTCAGCGGGCTGGCCAAGGTCACCATCCCGCTGTTCATGTTGACGCTGTAGAGCTGCGGCGCCAGCTCCTTGCCGTTCTTGTCCTCCACCCGGCAATAGGCCAGCCGTTCCCGCCCGGTGTTGAGCTGCTGCCCGGCCTGCACCCCCATAGGGAAGGCGCTGCGCTTGGTGGAATGCACCACCACGATGTAACCCTTGCGAATGAAGGGCACCCGGCCATCAGATGGCAGGCGCACCGGATCCAGCTTGATGAGATCCGCATCGAGCGGCAGATAGCTATAGACCACCGCATTAAACCGGATGGTGTCAGCCACTACCGACAAGGGGCGCCAGATCTTGCCATCGACCACCATATCGGGGTCGTACCAGGGTTTGCCCTCGTTGCCCGCCGCCGTCACCAGGCGGCCAAATCGTACCGATACCACCCCGGTCTGATAGTCCACCTTGCCGCTCACATCCTGGCTGGTGATGGTGCCATCGCCGTTGGCGGTCACCTCGAACCGGCGACCGTCTGCGGTGTTGCCGCTCAGGTAGAGGCTGGATGGCGCAATGGGGGCCCCCGGCGTCCTGAATGTCACCTCGTCCACCGTCTGGGCCACCAGGCTGGTGACCAGCGAACTCAGGGTAGGCACGGGCGCCGCGCCAGGGTTCCAGACCGTGATGGTCGCCTTGCCGGTGGCGTAATCCAGTGTCCCGGCCTGCTCACCGGCCCCGGTGGCGGGGTCGATGTTGCGATAGAGGATCCCTTGCCTGTCCACATAGACAGACCCGCCCAGGGCAAAGCGCACTGAGTTGGCCAGGATCGCCTCGCCGTTGCGCGGGGTGATATCCAGCACCAGCGGGGTGGCTGTCACTGTGTCCTGACCAGCACTACTGGCGTTATTGCTGCGGTACTCCACCTCGACCCAACCACTGTCGTCCACCGGGAACAGGTAGGCGGCCTGCACGTAGTAGATCTCCACCAGTGTCCAGCGCTGGCGGGCAATGGTGTTGCCGTGGCCATCGCCATAGGTGCCGATGGTGCGCCACTCATAACGGGTTTTCGGAATGCCGCCCTGGCCATCCGGCTTGATGGTGATCTTGCCGGTGGTGTAGTTGACGGTGCCCCGTTCAACCCCTGCCGCATCCAGCAGCTTGCCCGCGCCGTTGTCGCGCACACTGATGATCGGGTCACGGGTAGCGATCACCAGTTCGGTATCGTCCTTCACATCCTCATAAAGGGCATTCCAGCGCAGCGAGACCATTCTTGGGGTCAGGTTCTGCTTGGTCAGCTGCAGGGTGATCGTCCCGTCCTGATTGCGGGCCGGGTAGTCAAAGCGTTGGGTGTCCGGGTCGCCGTACTGGTAAACAACCTGGTACTCCTGACCACCATCCGGCAGGGTTGCCACCCGCAGGGCCAGATCGCCGGTCACATAATTGATGGTGCCGGTGGCATCGCCGGTCAGCTGGCCCGCCCCGTTGTCGATGGCGGTTTTGGTCGCGCCACCGGCTTGCCAGGTCAGGGTCAGGCTGTTGGGGGTGATCCCCTCATGGGCCAGCTTATGGGTCAGCTGCACCGGATCCAGCACCATGCTGGCGCGGTTGAGGTAAGAGACCTTGGTGCCCCAGCTGAACATGATCGAGCTGTTCACATCCGACAGCGCCCCCAGGGTCAGCACCACAGAGCCGGTGGTGAAGTTGAGCAGGCCAGAGCCATAGGATTTGTCCTGGCCAAACAGCTCCCCGCGCCCGTTGTCTTTCAGGTCGTACCATTTGCCCTGGGCCAGATAGCTGACGGTCAGCGAACCGGGGCAAGGGGTGGGCAGCAGGGTCGCGGTGTAGGCATAGCCCCGGTTGTTGGCGGCAATCTGGATCTGGGCCGTGTCAGCGATGCGCGATGGCATCACTGCCGGGCGAAAGCTCACGGTTTTGCTGGCGGCGCCATAGTTCGGGCACTGGCTGTTGAAGGTCAGCAGGCCACGCCCGTAGTCGATAGCCCCCACCACGGTACCGACCAGGAACAGCTCGCCGCCCTTGTCGGTGATCACCGCCGCGCCGATGGTGACCGATACGCTGCCCGGCATGGCACCAATCCCCAGGAACAGCCCCTGACTGGGGCTGACCGGTGAGGTGGTGGTGAAGGTGTGGGGACTGCCCACCCCGGATTCCAGCAGGGCGCCCAGCTCACCGGCTGCGGTCAGATCCACCACCGGGGTTTCACTGCGAGCACTGGGTACCAGCTGGGTGAAAATAGTCTTGGCCTGCACCCGCATTGCACCCAGCGCCGCATCCGCGACCAGCTTGGTGGTCGAAAAATAGTTCGCGGCATCGGCCACCACGGTTTCCCGCAGGGTGGTCTTGGTGGTGGCCTGGTCATAAGGGCTGGGCTGCTCCCCTTCAAAGGTGTAGCGCAGCGGGTCAGTGATCACGCAGGTGACCACGTTGCGGGTGAACTCGCCCTGGTAGCCAGCCACCCCGAACTTGCGCAGCTCGGAGGTTACCCGGTCAACCCGCACATACTGCTCCACCTCGTTCCCCTTCCCTTCGTTGCCGACCAGTACCAGCACCTCCCCGACTTCCGGCAACCGCACCTCAATGCGTTGCAGGATGCGGATCGCCCGCTGCCCTTCCAGCTGGGTATCGTAGAGCACTCCCTGCCACTTCGGGCCTCGGGCCTGATAGCGTTCCAGGGTGTTGCGGGCGTTATCGCGGGTGTCGTTGTGGTCTTTGGTGGTCATCAGCGTCAGGTTGACGCTGGGGTCACTGGGCGGCAGCAGCACCATGGCATTGGCGCCATAGTAGGTGTCGGTGTCGTCCGTCTGCACCGCCAGAAACGCCTTGCGCATATTCACGGTGCCATAGGCCCTATCCATGTCGCTGACGTCAGGGAACAGGCTGTTATGGTTGCCGCTGATGATCTCGCGGCCAGTGATGCGACCACCGCCATCATCGGTATCAACCAGGCGCTGGCTGGCCAACAGCACGATATCGCCAGAGAGAATGGTCATGGGGTTACCTCAGTCAGATTCAGGGTCAGGGCATAGGGATCGCCCCCTTCCGGGTCGGCCATCTCGACCAGTGGGGTGGCCACCACACCAGGGCGGCGCCACACCACGGTGCGGGCCACGCCATCGAGCAGGGTCAACGTCATCAGCTGGGCCACCTGCGCCTCCAGCACCTTGAGCTCCTGCACCTTGGCGCGGGAACAATGCCCGCTCAGGGTCAGCGGTCGCCCCTCGGGTTTGGCGGTCTCCTCCACCAACAAGGCGCCACTCAAGGTCGGGGTCACCACCTGCTCGACCGGCGCCCACTCGAACTCGTCGCGCCAGACCAGATCATCTGGCAGCAGCACGCTGTTTAAGGTCACGTTCATTGGCGAAGTCCTTGCTGTTTAAGAAGGGATATCAGGGCATTCGCATTGGCCTCATCGGCCTGCAGTTCGGCCGAGCCCCCTGCCCCTTTGAGCTCTATTGTGATCCGCTCGGACAAGGGCCTGCGTGTTCCTGGGGAGTTGGGGCCGGGGGGAAATGGCGCGACAGCCGAAGCCGGTGGCTGAGCTGCGGCCTGATTGGTTTTGGCACTCTCTTTGGCCAACGCTTTGTTGAGCTCCTCTTTAAGGCGGGCCTGCATCGCCTCCATCTCCTTTTGGAACTTCTCGCCGTAATACTTGCTCCACTCGCTGTAGGCCGGAATATCCTTGACCTTCTGGCTGTAGCGGGCCAGCTCCTCCTCCACCCCGGCCAGGGTGTTGGCCAGCCCCTCGGCATTGCCGCGCAGGCTGTTGATATCCACGCTCTTGTAATAGAAAGAACCGGCGTTCACGGTGCGGGTGATATCGCCTCGACCACCGCCCCCGCCGCTACTGGTGAGGCTGGCATTCGTCTGCTTGGCTTCATCCTGTACCCCTTTAAGCCCCGCTCGCATCGCATCGGTGGCCCCTTTGGCCCGTGCGGCCGCTTCGTCAAAACCATCTCCAATAGCTGCCACTGCCTGCTTGGTATCGCCGCTCCCCCCTTTCACCTTGGCCATGGCATCGGCGGCGATGGCCATGGAGCGGGCCAGCGCATCCCCGGTGATCTTGCCCTGGGCGGCCAGTTGCTTCTGACGCGCGATCACCGCATCAATCTCGGCGGTGGTCTTGGCGCTGTTGTAGGCGGCGGCCAGCGCCTCCTCGATGGCGGCACTACTGGCACCCGTGTGCGCCACCAATACATCCAGGGCGCCGATGGTCTTCTGAAAGCCCGCACTGATACGGCCATTAGCTCGTTCAAAGTCCAGCCCCAACGCCTCAAACGCCTTGGCCAGCTTGGCCGGGCCATCGGCGGCGGTTTGCTTAGCCACCGCATTGATCTCGGCCAGATAATCACGGGTACTCTTGGCCTCATCCCCCAGCGCTTTAACGGCTGCAGCCCCTTGTCGCCAGCTCCCAGTGGCCTCGTCGTAATGCACCTTGCCCTCGGCGACCAGGCGATCGAGATCCGCCATGCTGGTGATGGCAAACCCCAGCTCCGTTGACAGGGCGGCAAACTGGCCATTGAGGCGGGCCTGAGTCTCGGAGCGCAGCCCTTGCGCCTCCCGGAGCGCCAGCTCAGCCTGCACCAGCTGACGCAGGGCAGAGGCGAACTGGGTGATCTGGATGATGGACTCGACCGCCATGGCGGCCAGTAGCCCCTTGACGGCAGCGCCCAGCCCCCTGACCCCAATGGCAGCACCGGCTGCAGCCGTGCCCGCTGTCGTCATGCCGCCTGCTGCTGTCGCGGTCGCCACAGGCATGGCAATAAATTGGGCATAGAGGCTGCGCAGATCACCCATCCAGCCCGCGATTTTCAGGCCGACCCAAGCCTGGGCCAGCACGGTCAGCGCGGTGCGCCACTCATAGAGGGTCTGGATCAGCGACTTGAGGGTTTCCCCCATGGAGATAAAACCATCGGAGAGGCGCTTGGCCCACTCCTGTAGGCGGCCATCCCTGGCCATCGCCTCAAATTCGGCATTAAGGTTCGCCAGCTGGTTTTTGAGCCAGGCCAGCGCCCCGTTCTCGGCCACCATCCGGTAAAACTTGGCGAGGTTGTCCTGGGCATTGGAGATAAGCCCGGAGAGCAGGCTCATGTTGTCGGCAGCGGCACCGCGCGATTGGGTGGCAATCTCGTTCATCAGGGCTGAGATGGTGTCGCGGCCCAGCTTGCCCGCCTCAGAGAGCTTCTGCAGCTCGGCAGTATTCTTGCCAGTCACCTGTTCCAGCATCTGCCAGACCGGCACGCCCCGCTCAATCAGCTGCAGGATCTCCTCCCCCTGCAGCTTCTGCTTGGCCCAAGCTTGGCCGAGCGCTAGGGAGATGCCCTGCACCTCTTCAAAACCGCCGCCCAACTTGAACGCCTGATCGACAATGCCCTGCATGGCCCCCGCCATGGGGTCGATGCCGAACGCCTTGAGGCGCACGAACACCTGGGTGACTTCACTGAGCTGCAGGGGGGTGTTCTTGGCAAAGTTCTGGATCCAGGCTGACGCCTCTTTGCCACCAGCAATCGACCCCATCACGGCCTTGAGCTGCACATCGAGGCGCTCGGCCTGATCGCCGGTCTGGAACATGGCGAGCAGTTGGGTCGTCAGAGTCTGAATACCGAACCAGGTACCCGCCAACGCCACCAGGCGGCCGGTCAGACTGCCGATGGCCCCTTGAAAACCACCGGCATGCTGACTGCTCTGGCTAAGCTCGCGCCCCAGCCGTTCGGTCTGGGCGACACTCCTGGTCAGCTCACGCTGCAGGCGCTGCTGTTCCTGGGCAAGATTCTTGGTATCGAGCCCGGACTGCTTGAGCCCTGCATGCAGGCGGGTATGACTGGCTGACTGAGAGACCAGCTGGCGCTCCAGCTGCTTGACCTCGGAGGCCAGCAACCGCTCTTGTTCGGCCAGCACCTTGACGCCACCGCTGCCAGCTTGCTGCTCGCGGCGCAACTGCTCCAGCTTGTCACGGCTGAGCACGGTCGCCAGTTCGAGCTGGGTCAGGGCGGCCTTTGAGTCATTGAACTGCTGGATCAGCGCCTGCTGGCGGCTTAACGATTCGAGGCTCTCGGCCAACTGCTCCGTTTCGGCAGCCGTCTCGTCCGAGATCGGGCCCAGCTCCTGCACCTCACTCGCCAACGCGGCCAGATCTTCCCGACCGGTGACCTTGGCCGCCAGCTCCAGGGCAAGTTTGAGGGTGGTTGAGGTGGACATGGGGCATTCCGATCAGATTCAGATATGCCCCATGGTAAAGTGATGGCAAAATAGGTGGGTTTATGATGAGTTACTCACATAGACCACCGGATTATGAATAGCACTCAATTGCTCGGTGTCAATCCATCCTCAAACAATTATGAATTTGCTAAATTTATGGCTAAACATTACATAAGCTTTCTCATTGCACCTGATGGCAAAGTCCCTCAAAACCTCAAAAACTCGATTAGACAGGTAGTAAATTCATCTGCTGGTTTTAGACAAAGCTGGTTAAAAGCAGAAAAAGCTGAAGCTTATGAGACAAGTCAGGAGGCATTTCAACACTTAGACTACATTCAGAATGAGTTGCTTAGACAACGCGATGCACTGAAACAAAATTCTGATACATGGCAGACATCTACTTTTTTTTCAAAACTGTCTGTTCCTGTTGGAAATATAATAAATAATGCAACATCATCTGACTATTCATGGTTTTTGAGCTTACCCCAAGATGAGGGGACGTTGCCTATAGGCAGGGATATTACTCAACTCACTCTCGAAAAAGCACTAAATAAACTCAAACATAGAGATACGGCTGCACTAAGGTTCTTGCTCCCCTCTGAAGAGGGACATTTCATTTATATATACACCAAAGCAGGGATGGGACAGCCTGATACCATTTCAGAAATTAATATCTCTCTGTTTTGCGATGCATGTAAAGCAGCCGCCGAATGCATATGAAAATCCTACTTTGTTCCAAAAAATACACTTTCAACTAGGAACATCTAAATCACAATTTAATTTAGTTGATATTCTCAATAACTCCTTGTGATGGTCTTCCTGTAGCCTCGTATAGGTCGCACCATCACTGACATCCCCACATAGAAAAGGGAAGCTAGGCCATATAATGGTTGCTGATCCACACATCTGACCATGCCGATATCCTAGCTTCCCTGTTTCCTACCATATCAAAGTATGGTTTATCGCACCAAAATTCAAAAACCTGTTCATTTATAAATCTTATATAGTTATATTGACAAGCTGTACTTACGAAAAACCAATACAATTTTAAAAAGAAGAGATGACGAAAATATTTTAAAAAAGAGGCTATGAATAGGATTTATATTAATTTCATTACCCATAATTGAAACATCCAATTTATGTGTTGGATCAATTACATATGCACTCAGGGATAACAGCTGACCTGGCGATTCATAATATCCTAAAAAAACCAGCACTAGTGGAACACCAAAGACAAGAATCGCAATTGGTCTAAATAAACTTGTCCCATGAACAGATATCAGTGATGATATTTTAAGCACCACCCAGTTGGAGAAGGTACTAATAAACTCTGACATTTTATTTTTATGGCTCATTTTTTCTATTTCAGGTAAAACTCGAGCTTGCCCCAATCCTATTAAGTCACAAACTATTGTCGTTAAATAACTAAAAAACAACATAAGCTTGCGATTTAATATATATAGGGTTGTGTCATACTCTTTTCTTCTAAAAAAATAGAAATTATCAACATCTTTATTTTTTTGACTAAGGCTCTTTAACTGTCTATAAACTGATTGCTTTTGTTCAGCTTCTAAAGAAGAATCTTTCCGATAATTAGCATGGCTAACTTCGATATTAAATGGCCAGCTTACCCCCTCAGTTAATAATTCATCTAGCTTGGTGTTTATAAAACTTACCTCAGTATTGGTTAAGTCACAATTTGAAATCACGAAGCAACTCATGAGCGATTGATAAAAAACCAAACTTTTTATCGATGAAAAACCTGCGTTTTTAATAAAAAACTGCGTAACTTTGTTGTCTGTCGCACCCGCTATTTGAAATTGTTCATATATCTTTGAGTTTTGCAAGTCAATATTTACACTTCGTAAACTATTGCTGCGTGCATCAAAGTATAGCGATCCTATATTACACTCTGAATTCAATGTTATTCCTTTGTAATCACCAACCAAATGCAAAGCCTTACTTTTTAACTGCCTAACTGTAACCGTACTTTGAGCACTTGATATAATGTTCACATCATCACGAACTGTGGCCCCATGTATGAACAGCTCATTTACAAAACCAAAACTTTTGATAGCGGTTGAAATTAATGAAAAAAACTCTAATCGATTAGATTTTGTATCTTTCAAAAAAGATATAACATCAAACCTGCTAAGCTCAAAACCTTCAGGGTAAGGTACTCTCCCGAAAGTAGGAGACGAATTAAATATTACCCTACTGTAAACCCCAGAGACCGAGACTCCTTTAAATTTATTCCCGTACTCAAACCTCAGCTCGGTGTCTTCATTTTCTGAGTATATTGTCAAATCTGATTCATTAGTACATAACACGAAACCAATATCAGATATTTGTTTTGGAATTTCAATTTTATCAATTGAAAGATGGCAATTAAATATTATTATTTTTGTCTCAGATGTTACGTCTTCAAAAATCTCTTTTGATGTTTTTATCGCCTTATAATCCAAAATAAATATATCATTCATTTTCATGTCTCATATTCACTCATGCTGAACATAATTCCATTTAGTAAAAATTAATTATAAATCAATTACTTGAAATTAAGTACATAATTGCATTCAGTATGCCTTTTCTCAGTGGTAAAGAAAACTATATTTCATTCATCGCTCAATAAGGAACGGCAGGTCTCCCCGCCGTTTCTATGCTCCCACCCCTTATACCGTCACAGGCCGATCCACATAGAAGGGGGCGGTCTCGCCATCCACGGCCAGCAACTCCCCTTCCAGCTCGATCTCGATGGGCTTGTCGCTCATAAAGTCCACTGCCTTCTTGGGGGACAAGCTGGCACGGGGCACCGTCAGTTTGATGGCCTCGCCGCTGACGATACTGCGGCCATCGAGCAGCAGCCGCGCCTTGATCTCTGGCTGGATGTTGCCCGCGATGCGGGTACCGGTCACCGCGTTATAGGTACCGCTGACCGTCAGGCTACCGCCATCGGCTACCGAGCTACCTTTCAACGCACGCACCAGCCCGAGCACATAGTTGACCTCGATATCGGTACCCACCACCAGCGCCTTGGCCCCTTCCTTGATGGCCAAGCCAGTCGAGGCAATATTGCTCTTGCCGAGCGGAGCCCACTTCGGCCAGGCGGGCAGAACGACCGGCAGATCAGTCAGCGTCCCGGCCCCCTGATTGATGGGGCTCTCCAGACCCATAAAGGCAGCGGCCAGCAGCACGGGCGGGATCTCGGTGGTCTTGATGGTGACCATGGCAGGCTTGGGAATGTGGTAGTTCTCCCGCGCCTGACCATACTGGCCCTTGCGCTTGCTGGGAATGGAGATCTTCTGGCTGTCGGGTTTCACTTCCAGGCTATCCACATCGATGGGGCCAATCACCCCGGCCGAGAGCCCGTTCACAAAGATCTCGATAAAAAGATCCCCTTCCAGGTGCAGTGTTTCGCTCATTATCGCTCTCCTTTGAATTTCACTCGGGTAGTAAAGGCAAGCGGCAAATAAGCCGCACCGCCGCTGTAACTGGGTTTGACCGGTGGGGTGACCCGGCGAAAGGTACTGTCACCACATGCTCGCCCACTGACAGCCTGCAGGATGCGGGCAAGCCACACTCCTACACTGACCTCCTTGGGGCTGGCACGATGCACCAGCACCAGCAACCAGAGCTGATCAAAGCTGCTGGCCCGGCCTGACTGGGTGCCTTCGCTCTCACGTTCGCCCTGATAAACCACATGCACCGCCGGACTGTGCTGGCCCAGATTGGCGATGGCCGCCACATCGGTGGCCACAAACACCTCCTTGAGCCCTTTCGTTTTCAGAGGGGCGAGCAGCTCACGCAGCCGCTCGCCCGCCAGCAGGTAGTCGAGTTCGGTACCAGACGGGTTGGCGGGTTGGCTCATAGAAAGCCCCCCTTATCACGCCCCTGACTCCGGCCAAAGACGCGCCCATCCGACTGCAGTTGAGCCAGGTTCTGGCTCTCCAGGGTGGCGCCATCGGATGCCAACCCCAGCGCCAGCTCCCCCTTGCCAACCGATTTCAGAAAGGCCAGGGCCGCCTCATTGCGCTTGGCTATCTGCTCCGGGGCCTGTTCACCATAGAGACGGTGACGGGCGATATCGGCGCAGATAGGTACCAGGGCACTCGGGATATGGGCCAGCGGCAAGGGATAGCGACCCGCCAGATAGCCATCGATCAAGGCGCCTGCATCCTGCAGGGCGAGGCGCAAGGCCACCTCGTCCAGCTCGCCGGTCGGCGTCATGGCCAGGCGCAGCAACTCGGCCTCGCCAAAGCGGATCACCATGTCATTGGCGCTGGCATACATATCACTGCTCTCCGTTCTGGCCAGATGACGGCTCATCCTTGACCGGGTATTGCACGTCGGTCGCGGCGATCGCTGTCACCAGTTCGGCCTTCTTGAGCTTGGCCGCCTCCGGGATACCCATCTGCAGCGCCAGCTCGCGCAGCTCATCGACCTTCATCTCGGCCAGCGGCGTAACCTTGCCCGCCAGGGTGGCAACCCCTGCCAGATAGCCCGAACCGGTCAGGACGCCCAGTGTTGCGTCCAGATCCCCAGGCGCCGATGGTGCATCACCTGCCTGAAGGCTGGCGTCTTCAGCCAACCGGACGACCACCAGACGCGGGTCGTTCTCCAGGGTCGCGCACTGCTCAGGCGACACAACCATCTCAGACTTGCCCGGTACAATCGGCAGGCCCGCGCGAAAATAGACCTGACGAACTGTTGACGTAATCCCCACTCGAATAGCCAGTTCCATCTCTTGTTCCATCTCATGTTTTCCTCGTCGTATCTGATAGAGAGGCTGTTTAAACCGGGGGTTAAACAGTGCCTGGCAGCTGTTTAACCCCGCTTTAAACAGGCATAACGCAGGGTTAGAGGTAGTCAGCCACCACCAGCTCCAACTTGCCTTTCAGCTCGTTGCTGCTGCTGTTCGACAACTCTCGCTCCAGCATCTGGGTCGCCAGCTTCTCAAGGGAGGGGTGTACCACCAACATGGTGGCCTTCACCCCGAGCTTGCGGCCGCCATCAGCCTGAAACTCCCGCATCTTGGAGTAGGCATCCCACAGGTTGTCGGGGGTCAGCGCCCGCTTGTTGGCAAAGGCCAACTGCCAGAAGCCAAAGCCTGCGGCATCGCGGCAATCGACCCCGTAGCGGAACTCCTTGCGGGTGAATACCGCTTCGTCATCGATCTTGGTCATGGCAATCAGCTGCGGTGACTTGCGATCCTGGAAGATGACCGGCTTGAGGGCGCGGCTGGTATCGAGCAGGAACCAGGGCTCCCCCTGATAACCGGCATCCACCACCACGTTGGCAGTCAAGACAGGGGTACCGGTGCCATCGGCCTTGGGATAGACCGGGTGATCGGTGTCGAAGAAATACTGGCCGTCATAGCAAGGCGTGGTGAAGCCAGCACCGAGCAGACCGAAACAGAGCTCATCGGGGTGAATGCCCGCCGAACGGCCCATCTCGGCAAACATCGGCGCGTAGATACCCAGCTCGTCATCTTCGATATCGTTGCGATCGACGCCGACGGTGGCCTCGAAGTCTTCGTTGACGATCTGGTAACCGTGCGCCTTCATCGACTCGATCACCCGATCACCAACCCACTTACGCAGATTGGGGAACTTGCCCAACCAGCCATAGGTGTTGGACTTGGTAGTCGATTTGATCACGGTGGCGATCTTGGTGTACTGGGCAGGCGCTTCACTCTTGGCGTCTTCAAAGTTCTTCTTGAAGCCGGTGAAGAGGGACTGCAACAGCGCGGGTGTAATCATGGCCATACGGGTGTTCCTTCTCTGGTTAAACAGGTTGGTCTGACGGTCGCGTTTGTCCGATTACGCCGCTGCGCGGCTAATCGAACCTACCGGCCTTTTGCCTTGGCAAACTCTTCATAGGAAATGCCGAGCTGATCGGCGGCATACTTGTCGTCCGCCGAGAGCACAGCCTCTCCCTTCTTCTCGGGCAGGGTCACCTGGGTGGTCTGGCTGGCAGCCAGTGCCGCAATCGCCGGACGGGGCTCCAGCAACGCCTTGAGAGCAGCCACCCCCTTCTGGGCGGCATAGGCGGTCAAATACTCCTCTTCGGCGGCCACCACCTTGCCCTGGGTACGGGCTTCCTTGATCAGGGTTGCGGCATCCGTGGTTTCCACCTTGGCGCTTAAACTCGCTACCTGGGCAACCAGGGCGTTATAGGTCGCCACCGGCACGAATTGCGCCAGGTCAACTTGGCCACCCTGTTGCACCGGTTGAGCCTTGAGAGCAGCCAGGGCGGCTTCAGCGCTGGCGGTTTTGCCTGCCGCGCTTTGCAGGGTATCGAGGGCCGACAGCGCAGCCTGCCCCTGTTCGACGGTGAGCTCGCTGCCCTCTTCTACCTGAATGCCCAGCTTGGCCAGCAGGGCGAGCATTGCCTCGTTCATGGGTATCTCCTTGGTTACAGTGGCCAACTGGCCGGATTGATTGGTCTTGGGAGGTAAAGCACTGAGAGCTGCCAGAGCCTGCATACCCACCACACCGGGATCATTGGTGATCGCGGCCATCCGCAGTTCCAGCGGGCGGCCCTGAGCGTCATAGGGAAAGACGGCAGAAAGGAATCGGTACTCTTTGGCGGCCACCATGGCAGCCGCACGATCCGTCCAGCGCGGTTTGATAAAGAGGCCCTGCCCCTCGCGCCATTCGATCTCATCACCGTTGAACCAACCGGCTGCCGGGGCCTCCTTGCCAGTCTTTTCGATATGGAGGGTCTGGTGGTCGTAGTCGATCAGGATGTCTTGCCCGAGCGCTTTGGCTCGATTGATCAGGGTGGTGGCGATGCTCCTGTCGAGCTGCCAGTGACCACCAGGAACATCAAAGGGGCGGCCATCGCGGGCCTTGAACGGGCCGACCGGCAGCAACTGGTGCCAACCGTCGTCGCTCGGGCCAAGGGCTGCATCGAGCACGGCCAACCCCAGGGTGGTTGGTCTTGCATTCAAGATGGCCACGGCAATGGCGGAACTGGTGGCAGATAGGGGCATCACTCTCACTCCGGCTGGTCACAGCAAACCTCATTGCGGCCAGTGTCATCGAACTGAGAATTGGGTGGGGTTTATGGTGGGTTACTGCATCACGGGATGGATCGGAGGGTAAGCTGGGGGGCGGCGATACTGTTTAATGGTGTTTAAACTCCATTTTCCTGACCTATTCAGAGGGTAGACATGCCATCGTAGTCGCAAGGGGGCACCAGAGGCACCCAGAAGCTCACGGAGCCTCGATGACCAAATATCCCTCCAGCGTCTCCAGCACGCTCTGTTTATCCCCGTCTGACAGCCCCAGAACACGGCGCTCTGGCAGGTTGATCTCTGGGCGCCCGAACTGGTGGGCGGCACCGTATACCATGGGCGTACCAAAGTAGAGGGCCTGGGGATCAACCTGATAGTCGAGGGTATCGCGCAGATCGTCGTTCAGACGCAGTATCTCATCGGCATGACGCGGCTTGCGGGCACGGTACTTCTCCGAGAGCGGGGCCCAGGGCTCACCTTCCGGGCTCTCTTGCGCATCCCAGCGATCCCGGTGCGACAGCAGCAGCCCTTCCCCTATATCTGCCAGCGGTTCGCTCAGGTCACCGGTTTTCTGATAGAGCTTGGCCAGCAGCTCAAAGGCATCGGCCACCCCGTGGTGGCTGATGGCGATAAAGCTACCGGCCATCAGAACTCATCCTCAAAGGTGGTCATATAGTGCAGCGCTTCCTCATCTGCATTAGCCATCGCGGCCTCCCAGAGATCCCCCATCAGGTCAGCTTCCTCATCACGGGCTTGCTCACACAGGGCATCCAGCGCCTTGGCTTGCGCCAGGGTAAAGGGGCCATCCTGTGCCAGCAGGGCGCTGGCTTGTTCCAGCAAGGTCATCATGTCGCTCCTTTATTTTTTGCTCTCTGGGGCCGCTAGCGGCCGCCCTTGGTAGTGGCTGCCGTAGCTTTGGCCAGCATGGCTTCCACCCCATTGGCCAGTTCGGGAAAGTGCTCCAGCATGGATTCCCTCGCCAGCACCCAGGCGGCAAACGCCTCGGCAGCCATCTCTTTGCCATTGGTTCCGGCATATTCGGTAATCAGGCCGATGCCGGTGAGATTGGGCTCCCCGGCCCAGAAGTGAACCTGATGGCCGAGCTCATGCAACCAGGTCGAGATCCGCTGGGCCGATTCCCCCAGTTTATCGCCTACATTGGCCGACACACTCCAGTGACGGCGCAAGGCTTCACCACTGGCGCCTCTTGGCAGCAATTGGCGCGGGCCGCGATTAGCGTGGGCATCAGCCAACACATCGGCAGCTGCCGCTTGCACCGCCTGCATATCCACCGTCTTTAAAGTATCGCCCCCCTTTACCTTGATAACCAGATGATCCCAGCTGGTTGCGGTAAAGCCGTTGACCCTGCTGGCCCGGCGCGAATAGTAAAAAGAGCGCACCAGATAGGGATCTTTGCCCAGGTAATCAGCAATAGCCGGGGCAACCTTGAGCCCGGCCGCCCCCTTCCCCATTTCGGTCTGCTTGATAAACAGGGTTTTGACCGGATGCGTCTTGAGGAACACCGCCAATGGTTCGCGCTGGGGGGCTGGCAACTTGGCCAGAAGATCACTCAACCCCTGTGCAGTGACACCTTTAACGCTGGAGAAAGCACTATCAACTATCCGCTCTGGCAGTCGCTCGGCCAACGCAGGCTTGGCCGCTTCGCGCTTGGCCACCGCCTTGGTCAGCTCTGCCGGAGTCTGGGGACGATAATCAAAACCGGGATCGATACCTCGGGGGATTTTGTGCAACTCCCCGGTGGCCTTGTCCACCCACTCATATTCGCCATCGTCCGGGGCCTTGCCCACCACCAAGCCGCGCCGCTTGAGGTCAGCCTCTGAGAGCAGGAACTTCTTGCACTTGCAGCCATAACCATTGCTCGGGCTGTGCGTCGCCCACCAGGGGTGATCCACCGGCAGCACTAGGTTGTTCCACTTGAGGTGCAACTCCCTGGGATGCTCGGAGTCCCCATGACGATAGAGCGCATAGGGGCGCTTGTGCTTGATACGCTGGATCTGCTCTTCACGCCCGCCGTTATAGCTCTGGCGCAGGTTGGTCTCGAAGATGATGCGGGAACGCCAGGACGCCGGGCCGGTATGCTCCCAACCGTGGCGGGCCACAATCTCCTTGAACGTCTTCTGAAAGGCCCCGATGGATTGCCCTTCACTGATCGCCTTGTCTACCGCCCCGCGCAGGTCAGCCAGCAGATCCCTCTTGGTGGCCCCCGCCACCATAAATGCGCGGTTATGGGCATCGCGCCACACATCAGCCCAACGCTCACTCGGCATATCGAGCTTCTGGCGAAAGAAGGCGATCGCCTCGGCAAAGGGCAAGGAGCCATATCTCACTGATAAAGAGCGAACGGGCATCAGCGCCCCTCCTCCATCTCAAGCATGCCGAGCAGCTCGCTGGCGGCGATGGCTTGTGCCATCAGCACCCCCAGTTCGTCATGGCTGAGCTCAGGTTCCAGTGCCAGCAAGCCATCCCGGACCTCTTCCAGGTTAGTGGCCTGCATCACCAGCGCCTGGACAGCATCCGTCATCCCCGCCAGCAGAGGGGCCGCCTCGGCCTGCAGCCGGGCCAACTGGGCATCGTTGTTATCTCCCTGCGCTGCTTTATGTGCAGCCAGTGTCGCCAGTCCCTGACGGGGCAGCCGAGCCTTGAGCTCCGCCTCCCCTGTTGCCCCTCGATTATCCTGAATGGCCAATACCTCTTCCTGAGCGGTGGGCACCGGGATCTGCAGCTTGTCATAGACCCACTGGGTCGGGATCTTCATGCCGATAGAGACCAGAGTGCGCAGCGGCCCTGCCAGTTGCTGCATGTCCTCCAGCTCGGTCACATCAAACTCCAACCGGGGGCTACGGCGCGGCCCCTGATAGCTCTTGCCGTTCAGGGCATAGAGGGGATAGACCAGATCGCGGGTCAGGGTGGCTGCGAGTTGTCGGAGATCGGCATCCCGAACCTCTTGGCGCACCTCGTTATGAACATTACCCAGAGCATTGGTCGAGCTCTTGCCATCGGCCTGCGAGGTCAAGGTGCCCCCCAGAATGGCCTTGCTCATGGAGCGCTCGCACCACTCCATCATCACCACAAAGGGATCGGCCTGACCGCTGGCGGCGTTCTGGAACTCAATCTCCATCCCGCGCGGGATAATGCCCCCGGCGTTATGACCGATGGAGAGCACCGCCTGCAGCAGGGTGGCCTTCTCTTTTTCGGTCGCCCCTTCCGGGTATTTGCCAAGCCGCACCGGCAGGCCGTAGATCTCCAGAAACTCCGCCAGATCGCGCACGCTGTAGTTCTTGAACAGAAACGGCCAGGTCAGGGTACGGACAAGGCCGGTGCGGGCCAGATACCCCGATTTGGACTTGGCCTTGTGCAACAGCCAACCAAACGGGTTGAGGGCAACCCCTTCATGGCTGTTATCCCGCAGCCGCAGCTGATTGCGATCATCAGGGTGGGTCTGAAACCAGGCGGGATCGCGCCAGATGATGCCCTTGGGAAGCTGCAACCCCTCCACCAGCTCCCAGCCGCAAAACTCCTGGGCACAAAACCCCTTGAGCACCGCATCGGTGGCGTCAAAGATGGCATCATCAAACCAGGTAAAATCCTCAATCAGCTCGCGGATCATCTCACTGTCACGCTTCTCCGCCGGGGTGGCGTTGCGGGGCGGCTCGATTGTCCAGCTCACTCCCAGCAGAGCGCGGCGACGCTTGCCGAGTTCACTCTGCAGGTGGGCGTCTTTCTCCTCCATGTCTTCGGCCAGCTCGCACTGGGCGATCAGGTTGCCCTGTTCTGCCTCCTTCAATGCGGCTGCCGCCCTGCTCGGGGTGAGCCCCACCGTGGGGTGTTCACTGTAGTGACGGCGCAACTGGGCAAGCGCCGCCGAGTTCTCGGTCTGCGGCTCCTTTTCAAGCCGCAGGGGATTGCCGTTGATATCGATGATCCTACCCATTACCAGGCCCCTCTCTCGAACGAATGATGGTTATCTCCCCTTGCTTCATCGCGCTTGTTGGGCAGCGGGGTGAACTCGATAGCACCCCCCTCCATCCAGCTGGCCCGCACCGCCATGGCCAAGGCCACCGCAAAGTCACCGTGGCGCTGCTGGCCCCCTTGGCCAGTGTTCTTGCCCTTGTCGATCTTGGGGATGCCGTTGATGACCTGGATTTTCCCCAAGTCATCCTGCACGTCTGCATGGCGCGGGATGGTCAGGTTGCCATCCTCAAACTCTGCTTTGAGCTTGGGCATCCACTCCCGATACCAAGGGTCATTGAGCATCACGCACTCGATCATCCCGGCTCCCCAGCGCAAACGGGCCGCCTCTGCCAGATAGCCGCCGTTACCGGTGGCATCGAAGGCTGCCGCCGTGAAACGGTGCAGCCCCTGCAGCAGGTAGAACAGGATCTGGCGCTGACTCTCATAGGGGGCATTGACCAGCTCCACCACAAAGGGCACCCGTTTGCGCAAGTTGGTGGCGAGGGAGAGCGGCACAAACACCGACAAATCCCCCTTGCGGGCGAAGTCTTCGCCCAGCACATGGCGGCAACTGCGATCGAGCGCTTCCAGACAGAGCTTGAGGTTCTCCTCGCACCAAATATCCACCACTGCCTTGCGGGTCTCCTCGCTCGAGAGCTCAAAGTCTTTGGGGGCGGTAAAGCGCAGAATGGGGATATCCGGTTGCATCGCCCGCTCGATCAGGGTGCGCTTGATATAGACGCCGCTGCTCTGCTTGGGTACGCAGAAATACTCCTCAAGGGCATCCTCTTCTGTGGCGGTGGCCTTGAGCAGCCCCGCCTTCCAGGCGTCCTCGGCTTCCTGTGTCCAAAGGCCGCCCTTGACTTGGCAGATCCGGCGATAGAGCCCCTGGCGGCAAGCATCGTCCAGGCTGATGGTATGGATGGAATACGCTTTGCGGCCCGCTCGGCTGTCGTTTATCAGCTGGTTAAACAGGTTATCGACGCCGTTATGGGTACTGATCAACCGTACCTTGGCGCCCCACATGGTCAGCGCCATGGCGGCCTTCAACACCTCGGCCAGTCGGTCGTGGAATGCGGCCTCGTCGATGGTCACATTGCCCTGCATCCCCCGCAGGTTGGAGGGGTTGCTGGAGAGCGCCTGCACCTTGAAGCCCGAGGCGAAATAGACCACGAAGGTGAGGATCGCTTTATCCTCATCGTCGGTGAACACCTCCTCCTGGATCTCACCGGCCGCCTTGTTGTACGCCTTGGCCCACATCGCCACTGCATCGATAAACTCGCGGGCCATCTCCTTGTTGCTGCCCACATAAAAGTGGTGGCAACCCCCGGCCGTCTTGGTCTTGGAGGCCGTCAGAGCCGCGTCGGCCGCCTCCGCCCAGGTGATACCGGTACGGCGGCTCTTCTCGGCGATCTTGAGTTGGCTCTCGTCGGCAATCCAGATCCGCTGGTACGGCAGCAACACCTCGTCGGGGTCGTATTCGGTACCCAGGGTCTGGGCCAACTGCTGGGCGATAGGGGTCTGAGCAATGGCAGTCATCAGGCAATCCCCAATATTTCACGGCGAATCTCGGCAGCAGCCTCACCGCTCAAGCCCGCCTGAGTCACGATCGCTTCGGTCTTGGCGGCGATCTCTTCGGCAAATGCCTGGCGGATCTCCTTCTCCCGCTTATGACTCTGCATGGCGGTCGATTCGAGCCGCTGGGCCGCCAGCATGGCATTTTTCAGCATGTCGATATCCACCGCCTCCTCCGGGTTCTGCACCTGAGCCAGCATCGCCTTGAACAGCTGGGAACGGCCCAACTCCAGAATGAGCTTGGTGGTCTCCCCCATCGGCTTGTCACCAAGCTGGGAGGTTAAAGCGGCCGTGGTTTCACGCAAATCCCGCAGGTGCTGGCCGACCTGTTCAACCTGGCTGGCATGACGGCTTAACCCGGAGCGGGAGAGCTTGAGATCATCTGGCAACCCCGCCTCCTCGATCAGGCCGTTGATCTCATCCAGGATGGCGGCTTGACTGTTGCCCTTATCCCGTAGCATCTCGTTGAGCGCGTTGCGGATGGACTCAGGCAGCAGCCACACCTTGCTGGCGCGGCCTCGGGTCGGTTTATCGGCCATGGTCAATCCTCCGCTCGGGGCTTCTTGACGCCTGGCACAGTTGCCCGGCCCTCTGCCGCGTCCTGCCCCCGACCGGTCAGGTGAGCCACCTGCACCGTGGCCAGTCGCTCGATGCGCACCAGCCCCTGCTCTTCCAGCCAGGCCAGCAGGGTCTTCACCCGATCCCGCGTCACCCGGCCGGTACCCAGCTGGTCGAGGCAGTCATTGAGGATTGACTCGTTGGCGGCACCACCGATATCCAGCAGGGAGCGCAGGATCACCAGCCGCTGCTGGGCGTCCAATATTTGTTGAATGCTCATGGCTTCTCCTTCTGCACGGCGGCAAGCTCATTTTCCAACAGCAGATCGGCAAGGCGGCGGGCTTGGCGCAGCTCCGGCTTCACCTCCCGCAACTCCCCCCGCAGCTCGCTTATCTCCAACTGCAGCTTGTGCAGCTCACGCTCGCTCGGCAGGTCAGCCAGTACCTGCTCCACCCGCTGCACTCTCTGCACCAAGGCAGTGAGGTCTTCGCGCTTGGCGTAGGTCTTGGAGAGCAAGATGATGACCACCAGCCCCACCAGGCTGGCCAATGCATAAAGAGGCCCCCAGTTCTTAACGATGAAATCCCACACGGGTCGCCTCCTTGCGCTCATACAGGGTCTGGCACTCGATACAGCGCTCGGCACCAGGCTCGGCTGCAAGGCGGGAGGGCGGGATGGCTTCGTCACAATCGCAGCAGATACCATCGCCGTGTGGCCTTGCCCTGTTCTGGTGGGCTTCGATAATGCGCCCAGTCCGATCGGCATCGGCCTGCTGGGCGCGGTCTATGAGGTTTGTCACATGACCTCTCTCGTATGGCTACTAACGGACGGTATGGGTCGCCTTGATGCGGCCCCAGATGGCGAGCAGGCCACCCACCGCACTGGCCAGATCCACCAGGGTGGATGCCAGGCTAGCTTGGGTACCCGCATCGACCGGCACACCGAACAGGCCCGCAATACCGGCCCCCACGGCAATCACACCACCGATCACGGTGCGGCTTTTGAAGGCAGACTTCGCTTGAGGTAACAGGGAATCAGGCATGATGGGCTTCCTTCTTTTTGGGTTGAAATAACGGAGGTTGGCAATGACGGGCACGGGCCCGCAGGCGATCCAGTTCGGTCACCGAACGCCACCCTTTCTCGAACAGGGATTGACGGGTCTTGTGGTGGCTATAGAGCGGGATCGCCTTCGGGTCAGCGATCTGATTGGCCAGAGCGGCCTTAAGATGGGCTTTGCGCCCATCCTTGAAGCAAGCGAGATAACGGGGGTTCTTGAGCTCAGGGATGCCAAAGCAGCCCGCAGCCTGGATCGCGGCCGCCGCCTTCTGTTGCTTGATGGTCAGCACGCTCATGCCACCACCCCGCCAACCACGTCGGAAAGGAGGTGGCTCTGCAGACGCAGCAGCCGGTTGATCCAGCCATCGGCATTGGCCCACTGACTCGGGTCTTTACGCACAATGCCGTGCATAAAGCTGGCCCGCTGCATCATCAGCGCCAGCAGGAACTGGCCCTCACCCTTGGCGCCCAGTTGCTGCTTGAGCCTGCCAATCGACACAGGGCCAAGGCGGCCATCAGCCATCACCCCCAAGACCTGCTGCAGCTGTTGGATGGCGCGTTTCGGTCCGTGATGTACCGCAGCATCAAACACGGCGATAGAGAGGGCCGGGCTTAGACTGGCAATCAGGTCACATCGAGCGGGCGTCCAGTAGTTCTGGCGGTAAAAGGGCTCGGTATGGGCCGGTGTCAGATCACCGATAGCGATATCGGGCACCCCATCCCGATCGAGGTCGGCCATGCCGTCCTTCTTGCCATCGGCAGCATCGGCAATGCCGTACTTGGTATGACCACCCCGGTCTGCCGGGTGGTTGACTTCGCCCCCTTCCACATCGGGACGAAGCAGCCATTTAAGTGCGAGTGATAACATAAAGGCCCCTCGGTGAACTGCGTTATCAGCAGCGTACCGAGGGGCCTCTATGGCAGGGGTTTATGGTGGGTTAGAGTATTTGTCACATCACAATGACATTTGATAAAGTCGAGGACTGTTATCTTAACGCTGAGCAAAAAAAATGATTTGCCCTAATTGCAGAGTATCAATTTATGAAAGTTTTACACAATCCAAGTTGGGTATATGTGGGAGTATAAACAGACGCGAGAAATATTTTTGGAGTGTGCTCAAACAAGAATGCCCTTCCTGTGAAGGACCTATTGTATATGTATCTCACACGCCAGTTGATGAACAAGGCGTACATGGAGAACCAAAACATTTTCTTGTCTTTCCTCGACATTCATCCCGCCTTCCCGCCCCCTTAGAAGTTCCACCTGCAATTGCTACAGATTACAATGAAGCTGGTCTGGTACTTGAGATTAGTGCTCAGGCGTCAGCTGCCTTAAGTCGCCGTTGCTTACAACACTTACTGGATGATACCGGGCTGTCAAAAAACAGTAATCTGAACCGAGCTATTGAAGAGGCAATGGGTAAGAATCTACCCAGCCACATCACTGAAAATCTAGATGCTGTTCGTGCTATAGGTAACTTCGCAGCACACACTCAGAAGAGTGTGAATACAGGGGAGATCCTTCCTGTTGAACCGCATGAGGCCGAGTGGAATCTAGAAGTTCTCGATATGCTATTTGATTTTTGCTATGTACAACCAGCTAAAAATGCTGCCAGACGTGCAGCTCTAAATGCCAAACAGAAAGAAGCAGGAAAGCAACCAATAAAATAACCAGATCAATACGACAATCAGCATCTCTATATACATCAAAGACCCACCCTGCCACCGCAGGGTTCTTTCTAACAGCGAATGTTTCCCTATCAATAACCAAAAAGATCCGGCTGATGGCGCCTCCGAGTCAATTCGCGCTGTTCGGCCACCACCGCATAGGTCTGCGGCACCGAGAGGCTATGCTTCCTAGCCAGCTGGTCGATATTGCGGCCATTAAACTCATCCCAAATGGCCCTATCCCGCAGCGCAGCCTTGAGATGATCCCCGGTGGGAATGTAGTAAGCGCGGCCACCCATGTAATGGGCCTGTACCAACGCTAACTTGCGAGCCTGAGCCTTGGCCTGTTCTTGTGCCATCCCCCCTCTGACCAACTCGCAGGCCAGCACATCCACCAGCTCACTCAGGGCTTTGGGCCATTTGGCCGTCAATTCAGAGGCCGGGATCTGGTCGAGGCGATCGACCAGTTGCCCCAGCGAAGCGTGATCATCGGCAAAGAGATCCTGATGCTGTTCCATGACTCCCCCGGCAAAACAGAAAAAGCGGTGCGCCGATTAGAACACAGGCCATTTTATGCGCACATTTTTTAGCGCATACTGAGTCCCTCGTTATCAAAGGGAGATTGAGACGAATGAAATGGAATGAACGCTTTAAAGAGTGGCTGCTCGATATGATGGTCATGCTGGATATGGCGCCAGCAGCTTTCTTCCCTGCCTATGCCTGCACTGTGATTGGCTTGCTGCTGATGATCATCCCCGGCTTTTTCCAACCAGACCCGATGCAATTTGCGGAGGGAACGTTGCACCTTCACATAGCACCCGCAGCAGTTTTTCGTGTGATCTGGGCTGCGCTGGCATTTATCGGCCTGATGATTATGGTCAGTGGCATCTATCTCACCCACACTCGCCTGAAAGCTCTCAGAAATCGCTTCTATTGACCTGCTGACTTACACCAAGGATGGGAAATGGCACGACGTTACTATCGACGGAGAAACCAGACACTTATCACCGGCACCGCCAGCACTATGCTGATGAGTTCCTGGTGGGGAGCTCTACTGCTGGGCCTGATCGGATATGGGCTTTTTTACTGGCTACTACCTGCATGGATCATCAGCAAGATTCAAGAAATCCCTCAGCTCACAACCGGTTTGGATATCCGTACCATGGCCTTCCAGGCTGTTGCGCGCAGACTA
Source organism: Aeromonas dhakensis (assembly GCF_002285935.1). NCBI lineage: Bacteria > Pseudomonadati > Pseudomonadota > Gammaproteobacteria > Aeromonadales > Aeromonadaceae > Aeromonas > Aeromonas dhakensis. The sequence goes on along the minus strand of NZ_CP023141.1, from coordinate 2,687,093 downwards.
CATTGGTCTGAGTTCGTGGGAATGGCATTCCTATGGTTGGGTCTCTTGATTGCAGGTATCAAGCTGCTGGCAACGGAGCTGGAACCGAGCCAACACCATTCAGGCCTACTCGGTTTTCTGGCTCGCTTGTTGGCGCGGTGGAGTGACTAGACAAGATGCTGGCGAATGTAGTTCAAACATCCGGGGTAGAACCCACTGCACCCCAGCCATTATGATAGTATTGTCATCTAGCCTCGCACGGGTATGTTTTGTGAGCTGCACACCCTTTCATCAAAGAATAAGTGGAAAAAAGTTACCATAATGGTAAATAATGTCAGTGCCTACACAGGGCAACCACCCGCAGAGGGCGCATCTGATGCCGAGCGTCGTCTAGCAGGTCCCCTTTATAACCCAGCCGATGTGCTGGCAGTGTTGTCAAGCGGGAGCACTATCCCATGGACAAGAGATTGCAAGAGTGACTTGCAAGGATTGGCGTTTGACGAGGCTGATATTCAACAGTTGCTGCGTGACACACTGCAGCATGGGCGGTACCTCAATTCTCAATGGTGTGTACAACGCCCAACTGGCCCTTGGGCTGCTTGTGACGCATACCAATTAGGCCGAGATGAGTGGAATGAGTACGCGTACAGGGATTTGCGCGTGGAGTACTACATCAAGTTCGCGATAGGTAAAACAGGCAAGATACTACTGTTGGTATCGGCCCACGTACCTACACGCTAGGAGGTTCAAGATGGCTGCAACCGTATGCCCGATTTGCGAATCGGGCCATCTGCATCATCAGATTGAAGATATCGAAGTCGAATACATGGGTCACACTGCCATGCGCCCAAGCCACTACTCTGTGTGTGACGCTTGCGGTAGTGAGCAGGCAACGGCTGCCGACCTACGGCACAACAAACGAGACACACTGGCGTTTAGAAAAATGGTGATGGGTCTCCTCACTGGAGCCCAAGTACGGGCCTTGCGGCAAAGCTGGGGAATGACCCAAGAAACCGCTGCTCGTGTATTTGGTGGTGGTCCTGTCGCATTTTCCAAGTATGAAGCGGATGATGTCATCCAGTCTGAAGCAATGGACAAGTTATTGAGACTTGCTGATGAGATGCCCTTGGTTCTACAACGACTGAGACGAGATGCAGGGGTCGTGTATCAAGCGCAAGATCCATGGCAGATAGTTGCTATCGATATGGCAAACGCCGGACGTCAGCAAGCGGTCATCAAGACCAAACGTAGCTTCCAGCATGAGGTTAGTTATGGCTAAGGCCAACAAGGTACTGCAAGAGGCCATTGATGCTCTTGTTATCAAAGACGTCTACTTGCATTCCTCACATGCAGCTTGCCTTGATGATTTTGATCCAAAGTACTTCGGCGATATGGATTCATTGCAGGTGCAGCAAATGCATATTGTTGAACAAAGCCAGTTATTGACGCTGGATGGAGGGCAAGACCTGCTGCGAGTCTTTATCCGTATGGGGACTCGCTGGATTCAACCTGTTACAGAGGGTGAACATGACGAAGAAAGTGAGCCTCAAATCAAGGCAATCATCGAAGCTGACTTTGTTGCAGAATATCAAGTCAAGACTGCACTATCGCAAGAATGCATAGATGCGTTTTCTTTGCAAAACGCCAGCTATCATGTCTGGCCTTACTGGCGAGAATATCTCTGTTCCCAATGTGAACGGATGAGATTACCCAGAGTTGTTTTACCCACTATGCAAGTTCCTCAATCAAATAAGTAACCACTCGCACCATTAACGCTGTGACCACTTTTTCAGCGCCTCCAGCACTTTGACGGCTAGAGGCGCATCCAGCCAGCCCACCTCGGCCACCCCTACTCCACCGTTTAAACGGGCCGTCATCCGTTTAACCCAATTGTTTAATGCGGTCTCCGAACCATCCCTGACGATGCCAAGGCGGGCCATCTCGCACCAGATGGCCCTGATCTTGGCAATTTCATTGACCCTGACGTGGATACCGGCCGCAGGGCTCAGCCGTCTGTTGGCTGCATGTCGAGCAGGCTTGGGCGTAAAGCCCGCCGTCTTGAAGGCAGCCAGCACCTGTTCCAGCTCCTGTTCGTTCAACAGGGCGGCGCTACGCTTGCCGGTATGGCTGGCCAGCAGGTCGCGGTAACACTCGTCATCGAGCGCCAACGCTCGGCGCCCCACCTGTACCAACCGGATCAGTCTGCTGCGCTTGTCCATCACCTATCTCCTCCCCATTCTGCCTTGCTGTCATGGTGCTGCCCGGCCACTCTCAGCCGTTGGTAGTGCTCATTGAGGCACCCCCGACACCAGCTGGAGAGCCGAGTGGCATCGCTCGCCACACCGAAAAACTCGGTATCCCATGGCCAGAACTCGCCACAACGGGGGCAGCGCTGCTCCAGCCCCAGTTCGGTGATGCAGGCCCGACCGCTTTGCAGGCGGCGAGCCAGAATATGGGGGGCCAGCAGGGGGCTATAGATGGCCATGGCGATCCCCGGTTTCGTGTACCCCGCCACAATCTCTGGCCGATTTGGCCTGCTGCAGCTCTGCCACCAGTTGCCAGCGCATCTGGCAGGCTTCTCCGGCCAGTGCGTGAAAGCCACGGGCGCGCGCCTCTTTATCAAACTGTTTGAGCTGTTTGCACACAGCCCGTTTGTCAGCAGCAACCAGTGCAATGGCTGCGCTGCTGAATATCTTGGTAAGTCGAATATCCATCTCTGTTTTGGTCATCGCCGTGCTCCTTGTATCAAGACGGTGAAGACCTGGGCCCAGATCGTTTGGTTGCTCATCAGTACCCGGCCACCACACCGGATAGACAGGGCGGCAGTGCCGCCCTGTTTCGCATCGGGCTATTACTCGAACTGCAGTGGCGTCACCCCTTGATACTCCTCGGCATTGAGGGGGGCAGGCCCCAGCCCCAGCGCCCAGAGCAAGGCGGCCTTGATGCCATCCTCATAGGTGTCGTCGGGGTAGCAGGTACCCTCGGTTTCGGTGATTTGCTCACAGAGCAGCAGTTGCTCTTCGGCTTTTTCCACGTTGATTTCCATCACGCCTCCTCCCTATACCTTGGCCAGATCCAGGCTCATCTGGATGTAACGCCCGTGGGCGTCACGCTCATAGAGCCGCAGATATTGGCTGGTACCGGTCACCTGGATGGCATCGACAGCAGCTTGCATGGCCAACAGCCAATCCGGGTCATCGATATTGAGCTGGCGCAGGGAGAGCACCTGATTCACGTCGATATGACCGCTCTTGGATACCCGAAAGGCATGGTCTACCAGAGCGCGGATCTCGCTGCTGGCGCCATCGCTCCAACGTTCGATGCACTGGTCAATCAGCGCTTTGGCGGCCTGGATCCGTTCATCAAATTTGCGGTGCTCCCCCACTGCCCGAATGAGCTTGTAACGACCATCAAAACTGAGCAGGGTCACGTTGCCCTTGGTACCGCCCCACGCCACGCCGTACTGCTCGGCGGAGAGATCCACAAAGTCGGCGATCTGTTGCATGGCGCCAATCTTGAAGGCAGCCAGCTGTGCGCGCTGCTCGCGGGCAGCAGCGATAATGGCCAGCACCACTTCATCGCGCAGCTTGTCTGCCGGGGCGATCAGGTTTTCCGGTACCCAGTGCCCCTGAGCGTTCTGGCGCATCGGGGTGGTACTGCTGGTTTGTGCTTCTTGCATGGGCTTCTCCTTAATGGATCTTGTTGCTGCCAGGCACCGGAGGGCACATCACGGCGCTGTACTGCTCTGTTGTCGCGCTCGCCAGCTCCTCTTGGTGGGTCGCGCTGCAGAATTCGAGAAACTTGGGTAACTGGCGCAGTACCACCCGCGCCAGCGCCTCGTCTTCTATCTCAAGCTGGATCTTGCTCATCTCATCCCCCTTGCCGGTTTCAGGATTCTTGGCGCCAGTGCAGCAGGCACCCGCCAAAGCGCACCAGGGCAACTTCACGCACCACGCCCGCCAGACATTCACGGCTCAACACGGCGCGCGCCTGCATCTCTTTGGGCAGTGGCCCGGTGACCGCCAGCAGCGGGGTATGACAAACCCGACTGGTGCGAACGTCATATCCCTTGGCCGTCAACCAGTGGCTGAGCTGCTCGGCAGTCTTTTGCAAATTGCTGTGCAGATGCTTTTTCATCCCGTTCTCCTTGTGATCTCGTCACCGGGCCCACCGCGAAAGAGCCCCGCCAACCCTTATTTGCCTGCTTGCTTGTCGAGCAGCCGGTTGTATTTGATGGCCATGATTTTCAGCTCTTCCGCCAGCAGCTCACTTAGAATGCGCAGGCTGCTGCTGGCATTGTCGCCATCGCTTTTAGCCTGACGGCGCAATCTGGAGAGGGTGGCCTCGGCGTCATAGCGAGCGGCTTTCTGCTGGCCACTGCCCTGCTCTACCGATAACCGCATCGGGCGGCGCAGTTGCTGCGCCTCGGTCAGCTGGCTATGGGGGCAACCGCTGCGGCATGCCTTCCAGAGCTTGATATCCATCGGACTGCTGCCCACTTCGCTCGGGCCACGGCGTTGGTGAGCGAGACACTGGTGCGCCGGGATATCACCCAGGATGGGGCACCTCACCTTGTTGCCCATCAGGGCCCCTTCCACCAGGGTCTGTACCCTTGCCATATCACCGGGATACTTTTCGTTGCAGACCTGGCTGATGGTGGTGCGAGAGAGCCCGAGCTTCTCGGCCACCTGAGCCAGCGAGCTGGCCGCCACTTCGGCCTGCAACACCTCAAGCCACGTTTCCATGAGGTGCCTCCTTCACATCAAACTGATAAAAGTGCTGCTCGTTCTGATCCCAACATCCCCCCTGTTTTGCTCGCACCATGGGGGCAAAACGTCCGGTATCACGGATCAACTGGTAGCGGTTCTGATCCCCTTTCACCTTGAAGCGCTCTATCTTGTCCACCAGCCGGACATATCCAGCCCTGATCAAAAAGGTGGTGTAAGTGCTGGCGCCACTGTCATCGACCCCAGAGGTAATCGCGAGGTCACTCAGAGTGAAAAAACGGCTGATCTTCATGGTGTTCCACATCTTTTGCTGCACCGTCTTTCGATGAATACGGCGCTTTTTCCGATGCTTTGTCTGGCGATTCCCTGAGCCAAACTGCGGCACGTTAGATGGGTCAATCACCTGATAGCGGCTCCCGCGAAACGATATCCGCCGACCAAACGGCTTTTGATACACGCAGCGCAAATGGCTACTTGCCAGCCAACGGCGCACAATCAGATAGACATTTCCCAACTTGAGCTGGCTCCCCTCTACCAGTTCAAGCAAGTCGAAAGAGTCCTGCTGACACATCCAGTGCCATGCTTCTTCTGCGTTGCTATTTCTGATTTTTCCAACCACTGGAATCCCTCCCGTGCTTTGTTTTTATTGGCTGTAGCCTGACGGCTAGCGGCTGCGACGCACGTCATGGAGCAGCTCGCTGGCGTCAACGTCCTCCAGCCGGATAATCCGGGCATCAGAGGCCATCGCCATTTTTTCAATCTTGTCGAGGGCCGAGACGATGGTGCGCACCACGCCGTTGGAGCGCTTGCGGATCAAATCCAGCAGTGCATCGTCGATCTCCACATCCACCTCCAGCATTTCGCTGGCAATCAGGGACACGTCATCGAGATCGGCCGGTTTGAATTCGATCCACTGGGAGATGCGGTTAAACAGTTGCTTGCGCTGGCTGATGCGGCGGGCAATCTCTTCCATCCCGACCAGGATCAGGGGTTGTTCGGTGGCATCGTAGATATCGCGCAGGGTCTCCATGATGCGGGCATTGCCGACCACGTAATCGGCCTCGTCCACGAAGATGGCCAGCTCTTCGGCACGGACGGATTCGATGATGCTATCGACCTGAGCACGCAGGTTGTGGCGCTGGGGAATGCCGATCTCTTTGGCAATCTGTTCCAGCAGGCTGGTCACCGTGTCGGCCTTGTAGCAGCGGACATAGATGCCGTTCACTTCGTCCTGGTTGAACAGCCATTCCACGGCGGTGGTCTTGCCAAAGCCGGAGGGGCCATGGATCAGACCAATGCCCGGCACGATGCTGGAGCGGTTGAGCAAGTTGTCGAGCAGCTGCTCGGTCTTGATCATGTTTTTGACTTCAACGATCTTGTGTTTCATAGTGGGTTTGTCCTTTGTTTTTGGGCCTTTTCGGGCTACTCGCTAACCTTTTGCCTGGGTGCAGCGGGTAGCCCGAACTTCATCCAGATGGCGGTTAATGCGTTTTGCCATCAGCTTGTGGCTGTAGAGGTATCGGGTCAGCCACTCCTTCTCCCGCTCTGTCAGCGGGGTATCCAGCTCCCGCTCTGCCAGATAGATGGCTTGCTCGTACTCGGTCTTGAGTGCTCTCGATTCCTGCCCTGCGCTGGCTTGCGCCCGCTGCGCCTTCGCTTCTCGTCTGGCTTCTATGGCGGCCAGTTCTGCCGCATTGAAACGGGCGGGCTCAGCGGGCGTTGAGACCCCGGTGAGCGCGGCCAATGCCGGGTTATCGAGGGTGAGATCACGACGGCTGAACGCTTCAATACCCTTGGCCTGGTCGACGAAGTGGCGCACCACATCCTGATGGAGCTGGTCGATGCCAAAGGTTTTGGCAAGGTTGCGCATCTCGCGGCGAAAGCTGGCCAGCGCCTTGGCATCGGCTTTTTTGGCCGCCCGGAAGGCATCTGGGCTGATACCATTGCCCAGCAGGTCGATGTTGATGGCCTCGATCCGCTCGTTCCAGTCGCCGGTGCGGTACAAGATGGCGCGGCCCACATCGCACGGATCGAGAAAGACGCTGACCCGCTGGCCCTTCCAGTTGTGCTCCAACAGTTCGGGGGCGCTGTATTTGAGGCCACCGGCCTTGATAAAACCTTTGGAGACGGTCGCCTCGCCGATATGGTTGAGCAGCAGATCCAGCGCAGCTTCATCGGGAATAGCACGGCGCTGATAACGGGCCAGCTGATACTTTTCATTGGGGCTGACCCCGAGGGCACTGTGCTTGCGGTTGTGGTAACGGGCATCGAGCCAGTTATCGAGCAGGGTTTGCAGTTCGGCGGCCGTCATGGCCAGCTCGTAAATCTCTTTTTGCGCATCCGGTTTGCGCTTCTCCTCCAGCCGCTGGGCAAAGCTCTTGCGCGCCTCGATCACCTGACGGTCTGCCACGCAGTGGCCGATATAGGAGGGCAACAGCTCTATCAGGCCATGGCTCAAGGTGCGGAAAAACCGCTCGATATGAGGTTTCTCCCACCCCGAGTAGGCGTTGGAGCGGCTGACGTTCATACCAAGCAGAGTGCAGATGGACATGACCCGCTGGCTCACGTAGTCAGAGCCGTTATCGGTGCGCATCACGCCGTTATCGTTGAGGGTGCCCCAGGCCAGCAGGGTCTTGCGCAGCAGCAGGCAGATCCCCTCGCTCGATGAGCTCTTGGCCACCAGCAGACGAACGCGACGGGTATACACGTCGATCACCGCGATGATGCTGTGGCGACCATCCACCAACATGGCATCGACTGGGGTGCTATCGAACTCCCATACGTCGTTGGGCTGGGCCATCCAGGGGTACATCTCCTCGATCGCGCTGCGGTATTTGTTGTTGTAGGCATCCGGGTTGGTGGTGTAGGTAAAGGCCACCTTGTTCTCTGCCAACCATTTCACCATCCAGCGACGCAAGGAGGATTGGCTGGGGATCTGCCATCCCAGCTGGTTCATTTCGCTGTATTGGCTGGCCAGTTCGTGCAGCGCCCCCCACTTGTTGGCCAGATGGGGCTTGGTGGTGACCAGTGCGGTGAGAAACTGGGCCAAATCCGGGCTCTGTTCAACGGTTGATGGCCGCTCCCGCTGATAGTTGCCAGCCAGGGCTGCGGGGCCTTCATCCGCCAGCGCACTCTGCCAACGGCGCAGGGTGATCAGGCTGAATGGTTTTTGCCTTTCATAAACGCTAACAGGCAGGGCGAGAGTGCGGGCACGGTATGCCTCGATAAAGGCGCGGCGCCCCACCTCCCCTTGCTGGCAGGCGTGATAGGGGGCCAGGAAGATATCGGCGGCCTGCAGGATGAGCAGTCTGGCATCTACCTTCTGGCGAGCCCCCTCCCCCAAAGTCAGCAATTTGCGGCCTGCCTCTGGTTTGACCGGCACCTCGCGCGCCAGCAACCTGGCCATGGCCTTGCCACCCGCTGCATGATCGGTCACTGCATGGCCCTGTGCGGCCACAGCCTGTTCTGCCAGGTAACGGCGGGTTTCAATCGGCAGTGAGCCAATGTGGTATTCGGCCCCTTTGCCTTTCTCGCGCTTGCGGCTTTGCCACTCTTCACGTTCGGCCTTTTTGCGCACACCATCGGGGTAAGCGGGCATGCCAACCAATCCGGCCAGTGCCTGGGCGGTGTACCAGGTGCTCATTGGTCACCTCCCAGCAGATCGATCCCCAGCGATTCGGACAGCAGGGCCATGATGGCGCGGCTTTCCCGACGCTTGGGGCTAATCCCTCTGGCCGGAGCATAGTGTTTGATGCAACGCTGTACGGCTCGGGGGTGCAACCCTTTAGCGCGGGCCCAAGCAGCTTGGGAATATCCGCATTTTATGAGCTCAGCCCTGATCCACTCTGGTGTTTTCCCTGACATACTCACCCCGTTTCGGTATCATCAAGTGTCGCAGTGCGTATCTTCATCATTCATAAAAGAATGATTTCATGTCGCAACGCGTCACATATGAATGATTGATCACCCCAAAAAGATTGATAAGTCTTTTTGTGCGGAATTTTTTGTCTATCGACTCACCAGCATTAGCCACTAGCCGAGAATTCCTTGTATGTCAGAGCGTTATGAAGAAAAACCACAAGCAGTACAAAAAGACGGTGAGGTATCTTTTCTGACGGCGGGAATGGATACTTTGAGTGACCGTCTGGATGAGCTGCGCGGGAGCCTGAGCTACAAGGCATTTGCCGAACTGGTGGGGATGAGTGAGTCGGGGATGCGCAAATACTTCCCTCCGTTTAATTCACTGCCCACCATCGACAAGGCGCTGCGCATCGCGCGGACGTTCAATGTGAATCTGGAGTGGCTGGCCACCGGTCAGGGCCCGAAACACCCGGATGGAACGGCCGAGCAGATGGTGCAACGTGAGGAATTTGATGAGGAGTACGCGCTGATCGATGGCTACCATGTCACCGTCAGTACCGGCCATGGTGCGTTTAATGATGATCATGAGGTTAAACGCAAGCTGGCCTTTCGCCGCAAGTGGCTCACGTTTCGCAAGTTAAACCCGGATAACCTGGTGGTGGTCTTCGCCAAAGGCGACAGCATGGAGCCCACCATCCACTCTGGTGACTCTATCCTGGTCGATATCAGCAAGAATCAGATCGAAGACGGATCCATCTTCGTGTTGCGCCTGGGGGAAGAGCTCTACGCCAAGCGCCTGCAGAAAAACTTCGATGGCGGTATCACCATCATCAGCGACAACCGCGATGATTACCCCCTGCAGGTCGTTCCAGCCAACCAGCTGGAGAACCTGGCCGTGATCGGCAAGGTAGTCTGGGCTGGGCACGATTTTTTTTAACTGGTGGTGCTACAGAGAGTCACTTAAACCCGGATTTAAGACACCTACTGTCACACAAAAGAAAAAACAGGCGGTCAGCCTGTTTTTCATTTTCAGCGCATCCCAATCGGCTGAACGAACCAACTTTTCATTTTGCGCTTAAACGGCTTGGTTTAACCGCATCACGCCACAAACCCCGCCATTCCGGAGTTTGTCCCGCCATCTCCCACTTGTTTTCACCAGCTCCCGGTTTTTCATTCTTGGTGGTGGGTTACAGGAGGGACAAAAACCGCCGCCGCCCCTCCTACCGTCACGCCCTCAGGCGGACTTGCCCCATTCCCCCCTGTTGCCGCTCCCCCGCATGGAACAATAAATAACGACAAAACAAGCAGTTCCCCCCAATGGCCAAGGCGATGGCCAAAGAACCTGTACTAGTATTCAGACGGTCGGTTATTGTCATGAAGAGCCTCACAAGGGTCTTAACAAGGAGCTCCGCCATGTTTTGGAATCGCACGGGAAATCACGACAAGAGTGAACAAGCGGCAAAGATCGCAGCACTCGGCGCCTTTGAGCAGGCCATCCAGTCACGGCTGCCCTATATCGAATTCACCCCGGAGGGGGTCATCACCTTCGTCAACGATCGCTTTCTCGCCATCGTGGGCTACGGCCGGGAGGAGGTGATCGGCAAGCACCACCGCTCCCTCTGCTTCCCCGACGATGTCAACACCCGGGAATACGAGCAGCTATGGCAGGAGCTGCGGCGGGGAGAGTCGCGCAGCGGCCGCTTCATCCGTCAGGCCAAATCGGGCAAGGCGGTCTGGCTCGAAGCCAGTTACTTCCCGATCCTCCTCGATGGCAAGGTGAGCAAGGTGGCCAAGGTGGCCTCCAACGTCAGCGAGCAACAATCCACCCTGGAGCGCACCCAGGCGCTGCTGACGGCACTGGACAAGTCCCTGGCCGTCATCGACTTCCAGCCCGATGGCACCGTCATCACCGCCAACCAGAACTTCCTGCACTGTTTTGGCTACCGGCTGGACGAGGTGGTGGGTCAGCCCCACCGCATGTTCTGTGACGAGGAGTTTTATCAGCAGAATCCCAACTTCTGGCGGGATCTCGGATCCGGCGCAATCCAGTCCGGGCTCTTCATGCGCCGCGGCCGCCACGGCGAGAAGATCTGGCTGGAGGCCACCTACAACCCCATCTTCAACCACGAGCGCAAGGTGGTGAAGATCATCAAGCTGGCGAGCGACATCAGCGAGCGGGTGGAGAAATCCATCTCGGTGCGCGAGGCGGCCCAGAAAGCCTGCGCCATCGCCGGTGAGACCGTCTCGAGCGCCGCCAAAGGGCGGGAGGTGATCGACAAGGTGCTGGAAACCTCGGCCCACATCAATAGTTCGGTCAGCGAGGTCACCCGGCAGATAGAGAACCTCAACCAGCAGTCGAGAAGCATAGAGTCCATCATCTCCACCATCAGCAGCATCGCGGATCAGACCAACCTGCTGGCGCTCAACGCCGCCATCGAGGCGGCCCGCGCCGGCGAGCAGGGCCGCGGATTTGCGGTGGTGGCAGACGAAGTGCGCCAGCTGGCGGCCAGAACCTCCACCTCCACCGGCGAGATCGTCTCCGTCATCCGGCTTAACTCCGACATCACCTCCAGGATCACCCAGACCGTCTCTGTGGTATCGGACAAGGCGATGGCAGGTCAGGCCCAGGCCGACATCATCGCTGGCGTCATTCAGGAGATCATCGAGGACGCCAACTCCGTCTCGGAGACGGTCAAAGGGCTCTCCATCTAGCCATTTCGTCCACAACAGACAGGCGACGCCGGTGCGTCGCCTGTTTGCTTTGTCTCCTGTGTTACCCGCCTGCATTCGATGGGGAGCCCCGCCCGTTACCCCTCGGCGGTGACGGCCTGCGCCCCCTTGCGCCTGGCCGGCAGTTGCCCCAGCGCGATGCCCAGCAGCACGGCGCCACAGGCCACCCATTGCAGGGCATTGAGGGTCTCCCCCAACAGCAGGTAGGCCAGCAGCAGGGTAAACACCGGGATGAGATTGACGTAGGCTGCCGCCAGCGTCACCTTCACCTGGGTCACCGACCAGTTGTAGAGCAGGTAGGCCCCGAGCGTCACGCAGGCACCGAGAAAGACGATGACCGCCATGTCCTGCCAGGCCCAGTCTGCAGGCCAGGGCTCGCTGAGGGCGAAGGGGGCGAAGAAGAGGGTGCCGACGAAGGCCTGCAGGGCGGTCAGGGTCAGCACGCTGTAGCGGCTGCAGAGCTTCTTGAACACCACCGAGTAGGTGGCGGCGCAGAACATGGCCGCCATCTCCAGGCTGTTGCCAAGCAGGGCGTTGGGGGCAGACTCATCGGTTCCGCTGCCAAAACCGAGCAGGGCAATGCCGAAGATGGCCACGGCAAAGCCGAGCAGCTGGCGGCGGCTCACCCGCTCCCCGATCAGCAAAAAGGCGACCAGGGCCACCACCAGCGGCAGCAGGGCACAGACCATGCCCGCCTGGCCGGCGCTAGTGTAGCGCAGGGCGTTGACCTCCAGCAGAAAATAGAGACAAGGCTCCAGCGCCCCCATCAATGCCAGCCAGCGCCAATCCCCTGGCTGATAGCGGAAATTGCCGAGATAGCGGTAGCAGCACAGCCAGCAGAGCGCCGCCACGCTCATGCGCATGAAGAGCACCTGGCCGAAGCCCCAGACCGCCAGCACGTGCTTGAGCGCGATGAAGGAGCTGGACCAGAGCAGCATCGCCAGAGTCAGGGTAAAAATGGGTAAAGGGCGCACGTTTCCTCCATGAAATTGGCTATTTGAATAATAACCATGCGGCCTTGCGGTTGTTAAAAGGCACCTAAAATCAGATAATACCGCCGCCTTCAAACCGGATAACCAACCTGCAATGACTGAGTACCTGCTTTTACTGGTCGGCACCGTGCTGATCAACAACTTCGTGCTGGTGAAGTTTCTTGGCCTGTGCCCCTTCATGGGCGTCTCCGGCAAGCTGGAAACCGCCATCGGCATGGGGTTGGCGACCACCTTCGTGATGACCCTGGCCAGCGCCTGTTCCTATCTGATGGAACACTATATCCTGATCCCGCTGAACATCGCCTACCTGCGCACGCTCGCCTTCATTCTTGTGATCGCCGTCGTGGTTCAGTTTACCGAGATGGTTATCCGCAAGAGCAGCCCCACCCTCTACCGTCTGCTTGGCATCTTCCTGCCGCTCATCACCACCAACTGTGCCGTGCTGGGGGTGGCGCTGCTCAGCATCAACGAGCACCACAACTTCATCCAGAGCATCATCTACGGCTTTGGTGCCGCCACCGGCTTTTCGCTGGTGCTGATCCTGTTTGCCGCCATGCGTGAACGCCTGGTGGCCGCCGATGTTCCCACCCCGTTTCGCGGCGTCTCCATCGCCATGATCACCGCCGGCCTGATGTCGCTGGCCTTTATGGGCTTTACCGGCCTCATCAAGATATAGCGCTATGATTCACATTCTTTTTGCCGTTCTGGTGTTGGCTCTGCTGGCCCTGGCTTTCGGCATCATTCTGGGCTTTGCCGCCGTCAAGTTTCATGTGGAAGCCGATCCCATCGTCGATCAGCTCGACGCTCTGCTGCCGCAAACCCAGTGCGGCCAGTGCGGCTACCCTGGCTGCAAACCCTACGCCGAGGCACTGGCCAACGGCGATCAGATCAACAAGTGCGTGCCCGGTGGCGATGCCACCATGCGCAAGATTGCCGATCTGATGGGGGTCGAACCCCAGCCGCTGGGCGGCGCAGAAGCCGCCGTACCGGTCAAGAAAGTCGCCTTCATCCATGAAGATCAGTGCATCGGCTGCACCAAGTGCATCCAGGCCTGCCCGGTCGATGCCATCGTCGGCGCCACCAAGGCGATGCACACCGTGATCAAGGACGAGTGCACCGGCTGCGATCTCTGCGTCGATCCCTGCCCGACCGACTGCATCGAGATGATCCCGGTGCCCACCACGGTCGACAACTGGAAGTGGGATCTCAACAACGTCACCATTCCGGTCAAGATAGTGGAGTAACCATGCAGTCCTTACTCGAACGCATCAAAGCCGGCACCCTGTGGGATTTTCACGGCGGCATTCATCCTCCCGAGAACAAGGAGCAGTCCAGCCTCACCCCGGTGGTGGATGCGGGTCTGCCGCCCCAGCTCATCATCCCGGTGCGCCAGCACGCGGGCCCGGCCGGCGATCTGCTGGTGCGGGTCGGCGACCGGGTCAAGAAGGGTCAGCCACTCACCCGTCATGAGAAGGGGCGGATCGTGCCGGTGCACGCCTCTACCTCCGGCACCATCACCGCCATCGGCCACCATACGGTGGCCCACCCCTCCGGTCTCGACGATCTCTGCATCACCCTCACCCCGGATGGCGAAGATGCCTGGGGCGAGCGCAAGGGCCAAGCCGACTACTGGAATCTGGAACGGGGCGAGCTGCTCGAACGCATTCAGCAGGCCGGTATCGCCGGCCTCGGCGGCGCCGTGTTCCCGACCCACAGCAAGCTCGACGGCCGCGGCCAGCTCACCGAGATCCTGATCGTCAACGGCCTCGAATGCGAGCCCTACATCACCACCGATGACCGGCTGATGCAGGAGTATGCCGACGAGATCATGGACGGCATCCGGGTGCTCAAGCACCTGCTCAAACCCAAGCTGACCCTGATCGGGGTGGAAGACAACAAGCCGGCCGCCATCGGCGAGCTGACCCGTCACGCCACCGACGAAGACGTACTGGTCAAGACGGTACCCACCAAGTACCCCTCGGGCGGCGCCAAGCAGACCATAGAGCTGCTCACCGGCCGTCAGGTACCCAAGGGAGGCCGTGCGGTAGACATGGGCATCATGGTGCTCAACGTGGCCACCGTGTTTGCCATCAAGCGCGCCATCATCGACGGCGAGCCGCTCATCTCCCGCATCGTCACCCTCACCGGCGACGCCTTCAAGAAGCCGGGCAACGCCTGGGTGCTGCTGGGCACGCCGGTGCGCTGGCTGCTGCAGCGCTTCGAGCTGCAGCCCGAGGCGGATCAGCGGGTGATCATGGGGGGGCCCATGATGGGTTTCACCCTGCCCCACGCCATGGTACCCGTGGTCAAGGCCACCAACTGCCTGCTCTCCCCCACCCGGGCCGAGCTGCCGCCCCCCGGTCCGGAGCAGGCCTGCATTCGCTGCAGCGCCTGTGCCGACGCTTGTCCGGCCAACCTGCTACCGCAGGAGCTCTACTGGTACAGCCGGGCCAAGGAGTACGACAAGGCCGAAGGGCTCAACCTGTTCGACTGCATCGAATGCGGCGCCTGCGCCTGGGTCTGCCCGAGCGAGATCCCGCTGGTGCAGTACTACAAGATTGCCAAGGATGACATCCGCGAAGCTCGCGCCGAGGCCGAGAAGGCCGAGCGCGCCAAGCAGCGCTTCGAGGCCAAGCAGGCCCGCTTCGAGCGGGAGAAAGCCGCCCGCGAAGCCCGCCATGCCGAGGCGGCCGCCCAGCGGCGCCAGGCCATGACGGCGGCCGGCGGAGAAGATCCGGTGGCTGCGGCCCTCGCCCGTCTCAAGGCCAAACAGGAGGCTCCCGTCACAGCCGTTGCCGCCACAGCCGAAGGTGTACCCGACAACAGCGCGGTGATCGCCGCCCGTGAGGCCCGCAAGCGGGAGGCGGAAGCCCGCCGCGCCGCCAAGGCGCTCGACACGGCGGCAGCCATGCCAAGCGATGCCACTGCCACCACAGAGGCGGATCCGAAAAAAGCGGCCATCGCCGCCGCACTGGCGCGGGCCAAGGCCAAGAAGGCAGCCCAGAGCGGTGACACCGAGGCGGCACAGGCCACCCCGGAGGATGCCACAGCGTCAACCAGTGCTGCTGCCCAGAGCGATCCCAAGAAGGCCGCCATCGCGGCAGCCATTGCCCGCGCCAAGGCGAAGAAAGCGCAAGCTGGCAGCGAGGCAGATACCACCGAGCCAGGCGCTGACAGCCGTGCGGCAACAGCCGAGCCGACCGGCGCGGGGGACGATCCCAAGAAGGCGGCCATTGCTGCCGCCATCGCCCGTGCCAAGGCCAAGAAGGCCGCTGCTCAGGCGCAAGGTGACACTGTCGTAACCGAGGATGAAGAGGCCGTCGCGGCAGCACCTGCCGCCGTCTCGCAACCTGACGCTGCCGACGCGGATCCCAAGAAGGCAGCCATCGCCGCCGCCATCGCCCGCGCCAAGGCCAAGAAGGCCGCAGCTCAGGCGCAAGGCGACACCGCCGTGAGCGAGGGTGAAGAGGCCGTTGCAGCCGCCCCTGCTACCGCCCCGCAACCTGATGCTGCCGAGGCGGATCCCAAAAAGGCGGCCATTGCCGCCGCCATCGCCCGCGCCAAGGCCAAGAAAGCCGTCCAGGCGCAAGGTGACGCAGCCGTGAGCGAGGGTGAAGAGGCTGTTGCGGCGGCCCCTGCTACCGCCCCGCAGCCTGATGCTGCCGACGCAGATCCCAAGAAGGCGGCCATCGCTGCCGCCGTGGCCCGTGCCAAGGCCCGGAAACTGGCGGCCGAGGCGGCAGCCCAGGCCTCCCCTTCTCCATCGACCGACAAGAGCCACTGATCCATGTTCAATATCGCGAGTGCGCCGTTTGCCCATAACCGCAGACAGACCCAAACCCTGATGTTGCTGGTGATGCTGGCCTGTCTGCCCGGTTTTCTGGCGCAGAGCTGGTTCTTTGGCTGGGGCACCCTGATCCAGATCCTGCTGGCCCTGGTCACGGCGCTGGCCTCCGAAGCCCTGGTGCTGCGCCTGCGCCAACGCCCCGTCAAGCCAGCCCTGCTGGATGGCAGTGCGGCGCTCACCGCCGTGCTGATCGGTCTCTCCCTGCCGCCGCTGCTGCCCTGGTGGATGCTGGTGCTGGGCACGGCGTTTGCCATCATCATTGCCAAGCACCTCTACGGCGGACTGGGCCAGAACCTGTTCAACCCTGCCATGGTGGCCTACGTGCTGCTGCTGGTCTCCTTCCCGGTACAAATGACCAGCTGGCTGCCACCGTCGAGCATCGCCGCCTACGACATCGGCTTTGGCGATGCGGCCTCGGTGATCTTCACCGGCTTCAGCCTGGATGGCTACAGCATGGCCCAGCTCAAGCAGGGGGTGGACGGGCTGACCATGGCCACGCCGCTGGATACCCTCAAGACCGGGCTGACCCAGGGCCTCACCGCCGGCGAGGTGATGACCCACAAGGTGTTCGAAGGCTGGGGCGGCATCGGTTGGAGCTGGGTCAACCTCGGCTACCTGCTGGGCGGTCTGTTCCTGCTGCAACAGAAGGTGATCAACTGGCGCATCCCGGGGGCCATCCTCGGCGCCCTGCTGCTGGCTGCCACCCTGGGTTATCTGGTGACGCCGGATGCCACCGCCACCCCCATGTTCCACCTGTTCAGCGGCGCCACCATGCTCGGGGCCTTCTTCATCGCCACCGATCCGGTGAGTGCCAGCACCACACCGCGCGGCCGCTTGGTCTATGGCGTGCTCATCGGGGTGCTGGTCTACCTCATCCGCCGCTTTGGCGGCTACCCGGATGCCTTCGCCTTTGCCGTGCTGCTGGCCAACCTGTGCGTACCGCTGATCGACAGTCTGACACGCCCCAAAGTCTATGGAGCCCGCCGCAAATGATCTCGACAACCAACGCCTGCATGGCTTGCTGGACAGACAGCCTGAGCTGTCCCGGCGCCCATGGCGCCCGTCGTATGAGCGTCGCGCATACCTCACTCTCAGGAACGATGCAATGTTAAAGAGCATGCGCAAGAATGGCGTCACCCTGGCCCTGTTCGCCCTGGCCTGTACCGCCCTGGTGGTGCTGACCAACGAATTGACCCAGGGCCGGATCGCCCATCAACAGCAGCTGGAGAAGCTGCGCACCCTCTCCGCCCTGTTGCCGGAGGGGAGCTATGACAACGATCTGGTGGCCAGCTGCAAGCTGGTGCAGAGCAAACGCTATCTGGGCAGCGACCAAGCCATGCCCCTCTACACCGCGACCCTGCAGGGCACCACCACCGGCTATGCGCTGGAAACCGTGGCCCCCGACGGCTACAGTGGGGCCATTCGCCTGATCGTCGGCACCGACGCCAAGGGCACCGTCAGCGCGGTGCGGGTGTTGACCCACAACGAGACGCCCGGTCTTGGCGACAAGATAGAGTTGAAAAAATCTGGCTGGATCAACAGCTTCGTCGGCAAGTTCCTCAACCGCGACAACGAATCCAGCTGGGCCGTAAAGAAGGATGGCGGTGAGTTCGACGCCTTCACCGGCGCCACCATCACCCCCAGGGCCGTGGTCAAGGCGGTGAAGAACCTGCTGTTGCTGCAACAGGAGCACCCCGAGCTGCTGCGGGACGCCCCCGCCTGTGACGCCACCCCCTAACGCCGGAGCACAAGCTATGGAACAAGTTGATGTGATTGACGGGCAGAGCCCGATCAGCGAGAGCAATGGCCGCCGTGAAGAGCTCAAGGAGCTGATGCTGCAGGGGCTGTGGAAGAACAACCCCTCCCTGGTGCAGGTGCTGGGGCTCTGCCCCACCCTGGCGGTCTCCTCCACCTTCACCAATGCGCTGGGGCTCGGCCTTGCCACCATGGCGGTACTGGTCAGCTCCAACCTCGCCATCTCCCTGGTGCGCAACTGGGTGCCCAAGGATATCCGCATCCCGGTCTACGTGATGATCATCGCGGCCCTGGTGACCAGCGTGCAGCTGTTGATGAACGCCTACACCTACGGCCTCTATCAGGCGCTCGGCATCTTCATCGCCCTCATCGTCACCAACTGCGTCATCATAGGCCGGGCCGAGGCCTATGCCTCCAAGAACCCGCCGCTGCTGGCGGCCATCGACGGCTTCATGATGGGGCTGGGCTTTACCCTGGTGCTGCTGGTGCTGGGGGGCCTTCGCGAGATCATCGGCATGGGCACCCTGTTTGACGGTGCCGACCTGCTGCTGGGTGAGTGGGCCAAGTCCCTGCGCATCGAGCTGTTTCACGCCGACGCCAGCCTGCTGCTGGCGATCCTGCCCCCTGGCGGCTTCATCGGCCTCGGCCTGATGATCGCCGGCAAGAACGCCATCAACGACTGGATGGGCCGCAAGCAAAGCGCCGAGAAGGCCCATTGCAGCGTGCCGGCCGCGGGTGCCCGCGCGACCCAGCTCTGAGCCAAGAGGGAGCCATGAACAACCAGAAACGCAGACTGATCCTGGAGCGACTGCGGGACGACAATCCCCACCCCACCACAGAGCTCAACTTCACCACGCCGTTCGAGCTGCTGATCGCCGTGCTGCTGTCGGCCCAGGCCACCGACGTGAGCGTCAACAAGGCCACCGACAAGCTCTATCCGGTGGCCAACACCCCGCAGGCCATGCTGGATCTGGGGGTGGACGGGCTCAAGGAGTACATCAAGACCATTGGCCTGTTCAACACCAAGGCCGAGAACGTCATCAAGACCTGCGCCATCCTGCTGGAGCGCCACGGCGGCGAGGTGCCGGAGAATCGCGAGGCCCTCGAGGCCCTGCCCGGGGTCGGCCGCAAGACTGCCAACGTGGTGCTCAACACCGCCTTTGGCTGGCCCACCATCGCCGTCGATACCCATATCTTCCGGGTCTCCAACCGCACCGGTTTTGCGGTGGGCAAGAACGTCGATCAGGTGGAGGAGAAGCTGCTCAAGGTGGTCCCGGCCGAGTTCAAGCTGGATGTGCACCACTGGCTGATCCTGCACGGGCGCTACACCTGTCTGGCCCGCAAGCCGCGCTGTGGCTCCTGCATCATCGAAGATTTGTGTGAGTACAAAGAAAAAGTCTACCCCGAGAGCTGATCCGCAGGGCGAGGCCTGGCTCACAGGCGTCTGCGGACCCAGGCCTAGGGCCATGGATTCAAGGCAGTACCAATCACCAACCCGGAGAATTGAGCAATGAGAATTCTGCATACCATGTTGCGCGTCGGCGATCTGCAACGTTCCATCGACTTCTACACCCGTGTGCTGGGCATGAAACTGCTGCGCAAGAGCGAGAACAGCGAATACAAGTACACCCTGGCTTTCGTCGGCTACGGCGACGAGAAGGATGAGGCCGTCATCGAGCTCACCTACAACTGGGGCGTGAGCGAGTACGAGCTGGGCTCGGCCTACGGCCACATCGCGCTGGAAGCGGACGACATCTATGCCACCTGCGAGGCGCTGCGCGCCGCCGGTGCCAAGATCACCCGCGAACCGGGTCCGGTCAAGGGCGGTACCACCGTCATCGCCTTCGTCGAGGATCCGGACGGTTACAAGATTGAACTGATCGCCAAGAAAGATGCCGGCAGCGGCCTTGGTGAGAGCTTCTGATCCAGGCTTGTCCCCAAAAAACCAAAAAGAGCGCCGAGGCGCTCTTTTTTTATGGCAAAGATATCACTCAGATGGCGCCGTTGCGGCCCATGTTGATCACCACCCGCCGGTTCTTGGCACGGCCACCCTCGGTCTCGTTGGAGGCGACGTGCTGCTTCTCGCCGTGCCCTTCCACCGAGATCTTGCCGGGATCGATGCCCAGATCGACGAACACCTTCTTGATGGCATCGGCCCGCTTCTCCGAGAGCTTCTGGTTCG
Source organism: Aeromonas dhakensis (assembly GCF_002285935.1). Lineage (NCBI taxonomy): Bacteria > Pseudomonadati > Pseudomonadota > Gammaproteobacteria > Aeromonadales > Aeromonadaceae > Aeromonas > Aeromonas dhakensis. The sequence continues at coordinate 2,667,020 of NZ_CP023141.1, read as the reverse complement.
GCCAGCGGCCGCCATAGCTGTCGCTGTAGGCGTCGATCACCACCACGTCGATGCTCTTGTCCACCTTCACGTACTCGCCGATCATCGCCAGCCGCCGCTTGGAGGCCAGCGACAGCTGATCGCTGTTCTTGTCGTAGGTGAGCACGCTGAAGGCGATGTCGTTGAAACTGTAGGGCAGCAGGCCGTTCACGCAGTCCATGAAGGCCTGGTACTTGACCCGGAAATTGACCGAGGAGAGGGAGACCCGCACCGGCCGGTTCTGGCGATACCAGTCGCGATACTGGAAGGTCGGCATGCGCCCTCCCTCCAGCTCGTCCAGCATGGTCCAGGCGGTCTGCCCCTCCACCAGGCCATCAAACTGCTGGTAAAAACGCAATTGGCTTATCTCCCGACCGGCCAGGCCAGGGCGCCAGATGGGCGGCATGATGCCCAGACTCACCGTCTGGGTCTGGGCCTGCTGGCGCAGACCCTTGAGTTCGAAGTCCAGATTGATCTTGCGACCGGCGCGGCTGACGAAGGCCCCCGTGCCCCAGCTGGGGATGGGATGCTCGAGCCGGCACTCCACCTGGGTATCAGAGGTCAACCGCCAGACGGATTGATCCAGGCCGGCACCGAATTCGGTGACCCCCGCCTGCAACTGCATACTCACTGATATGCTGACCAACCCCAACACCCAAGCGTTCAACTGCCTGCCCTCCACACGATCTCTGGTTAGGTATCGGCAGGGGCAGGACAAGCTTTAGGTCAAAGCGCTCAATGGGGTGAAGATCCGCCCATCAGCTTGAAGCTAGCGATGCGGCCTGCCAGCTCTCGTGCCAGCTGATCCAGCTCAACGCTGTTCTGCTGCAGGGTCTCCGAGTGCTGGCGATGCGCCTCGTACACCTCGCGGATGGTCATCACGTTGTGCTGGATATCGTCGGTAACGTAGCGCTGCTCCTCGGTGGCGGTGGCCACCTGGGCCGTCATGTCGCTCACCTTGCGCACCTCGTTGACGATGTCGGTCAGCTCGCTGCCCGCCCGTTTGGCTTCGGTCACGCTCAGCCCCGCCTGCTCGGTTCCCAGGTGCATGGCCGTCACCGCCTGATTGGCCCCCTGACGCAGACGCGCCAGCATCCGTTCGATGTCGTCGGCGGCCTGCTGGGTGCGCGATGCCAGCGCCCGCACCTCTTCCGCCACCACCGCAAAGCCGCGGCCGGATTCGCCGGCACGAGCCGCCTCGATGGCCGCGTTGAGGGCCAGCAGGTTGGTGCGATCCGAGATCTGCTTGATGAGGTTGAGGGCCTCCCCCACCGACTCGGTATCCTGATGCAGGCTGTCCACCAGTTGCTGGGTATCGCTCAGGGTACCCGCCACCAGCTGGATGGCGTCTATGGTCTGATCCACCTCCTTGTCCCCCTGCCGGGCCCGGCCGATGGCCTGCTGGGTCGCCAGCGAGGTCTGGGTCGCGTTGCGCGCGATCTCCGCCACCGTCGAGGCCATCTCGGTGGCGGCGGTCGCCACCAGATCCACCTGACCAAAGCCCCTGGCCACCCCGGCGTTCACCTCGGAGATGACGTTGGCCGAGGCAGCGGCGCTGCGGGTCAACACCTCGCAGGAGCGGCGCACCGCCAGCAGCAAGCCTTCCAGGTGTTCGAGGAAGTGGTTCAGATCCCGCGCCAGCGCCCCCAGCTCGTCACCGGATTGCCAGTTGACCCGCACAGTCAGGTCGTTCTCCTTCACCAGCCGCTTGAAGGTCTGGTGCAGCGCCGTGAAGCCCAGATGCAGATCCCGCACCACCCGCCAGCAGACGAAGGTGGTCAGTGCCACGCACAGCAAGACCCCGATGGCAGCCCACCAGAAGTCGCTGGCACTCTGGGCCCGCATCTGGTCGACCCGCTCGGACAGCTGCTGATAGAGGCGATCCTCGCTCTGTTTGAGCAGGCCGATCTTGTCGGTACTCAAGGCAAACCAGGCTTCGGCATCCACCCCGAAGCCGCCGCTGGCCGCCTTGTCGAGCGCCAGTTTCTCCATGGCGGCCACCTTGGCTACCACGGGCGAGGCCAGGCTGTCGGCCAGCAGCTGGCGCTGGGAGGGGCTCGCCACCGCCTGGAAGCGTTCAAGATAAGTATTCTGGGCCGCCAGCAGCGAGATGAACTGCTGCAGCAGCGCTGGTGTGAAGCTGTCTCGGCCGAACACGTTGCTCAAGGTCGCCCGCTCCAGTCCCATCCGCTCCTTGCTCTGCAAGAAGGCGGCATAGGCGTTGGTCTGCAGCGCTATGGTGGCATCCCGGCTGTGGATGCTGATCTGATCCACCACCGCCAGCAAGCGGGAGATGATCCGGCTGTAGACGCCGACCTGCTCCGCCACCTCCACCCCCAGCGCACTGACCCGCTCGCGCATGGCCGTCAGCCCGGCCAGCTCCTGCTGCACCTCGCTGAGCGCCAGCAGGGCCGGATCTTGTGCAAAACGCTGCAGCAGGCCATCCACCACCTTGCGCTGGGCCGGCAGGGCATCGTGGAACTTGTTGCCGCCGGAGCCGAGGAAACCGGCCGACATGCCGCGCTCTTTTTGCAGCTCGTGGGCCAGTTGCGCCGCTTCCCGAACCACATCCAGCGCGGCCTGGGCCTGGCTCATCTCCTGTTCGACCCGATAGCGTTCATACACGTACCGGCCGGAGAAAAACAGCAGGGCCAGCAGTGGCAGGCAGACAACCAGCAACATCTTGTGCGCCAATCCCAGCTTCTTCATCCTTGCTCTCCATTCCATTGATTGAGTGGTCAATTATAAGCTCGCGTGTCGATAATAGAATCGGCTAGCGCCTGCGGGGCGGCGGAGATGGGACAAGGGCCCGCTTTTTTGCCATAATGCCGCCTCATTTCACGCCGACCGAGATACCATGACCGACGCAGTTCACACCCTCAAGGGCCGTTTTCGTGGCTTTTACCCCGTCGTCATCGATGTTGAAACCGCCGGGTTCAATGCCAGAACCGACGCTTTGCTGGAGATCGCTGCCCATACCCTCAAGATGGACGAGCAGGGCTGGCTCGTGCCCGATCAGATCTTCCATTTTCATGTCGAACCGTTCGAGGGCGCCAACCTGGAAAAGGCGGCGCTCGACTTCACCGGCATCGACCCCTTCAATCCCCTGCGTGGCGCCGTCAGCGAGAAAGAGGCGCTGACCGAGATCTTCAAGGGCATTCGCAAGGGGATGAAGGAGCAGGATTGCGGCCGCGCCATCATAGTGGCCCACAACGCCACCTTCGATCACGGCTTCGTGATGGCCGCCGCCGAGCGGGCCGGCCTCAAGCGCAATCCGTTCCATCCGTTCGCCACGTTCGATACCGCGGCACTCTCCGGCCTGGCCCTGGGTCAGACCGTGCTGGCCAAGGCGTGCCAGAGTGCCCGCATCCCGTTCGACAACAAAGAGGCACACTCCGCCCTCTATGACACCGAACGCACCACAGAGCTGTTCTGCCATATCGTCAACCGCTGGAAGAGCCTGGGTGGCTGGCCACCCGCTCACCCGGACAACGAGAGTGACGATGCGGGCGAATAAACCCCGATCTCAAGCAGGCTGCCACGGCAGCCGCTTTTCTTTGCACGGTTTGCCTCTGCTGGTTTATTCCTGATCTGGTTTGACCAGAATAGATAATAAAGTGCCATCCAGCGCCTTTTTTCACGCCTCCGACACCGTTGTCGGCAGCAGAGCGCCGTGAATGCTGCAGATAGGCCATCAGCCTGATTTTTTACTCGACATTTGTCACATTTTTCGCAAACTAACTGCCTTTCACACGACAGACAGCAACACAAACTATAAGGAAATCAAATGAATCCTGTTGTTATCGCAGTGGCGCTGATGCTGGTGCTCAGCCTGCTGCGGATCAATGTGGTGGTCTCCCTCGCCATCGGCGCCATCGCGGGCGGCCTGATCGGGGGGCTCACCCTTGAGCAGACGCTCTCCACCTTCACCGGTGGCCTGGGTGGCGGCGCCGAGATCGCCCTCTCCTACGCCATGCTGGGTGCCTTCGCCGTCGCCATCTCCCGTTCCGGCATCACCGATCTGCTGGCCCGCAAGGTGATCAGCCAGCTCGGCAAGGATGCCAGCAGCACCCGCATTCTCTGGGTCAAGAGCCTGCTGCTCGCCTCCGTGCTCGCGGTCTCCGTCTCTTCCCAGAACCTGATCCCGGTCCATATCGCCTTCATTCCCATCCTGATCCCGCCGCTGCTGCACGTCATGGCCCAGATGCAGATCGACCGTCGTCAGGTGGCCTGCGTCATCACCTTCGGCCTGACCGCGACCTACATGCTGCTGCCGGTGGGCTTTGGTGGCATCTTCCTCAACAACATCCTGGCCAAGAACCTGATCGACAACGGCGTGCCGGTCGAGCTCGGCCAGCTGCCGATGGCGATGGCCATTCCGGTGCTTGGCATGTTCTGCGGCCTGCTCATCGCCGTCTTCTTCAGCTACCGCAAACCGCGCCAATACGATCTGGAGAAGATCCTGGCCGCCGAGCCGGAGACGGTCGAGCTCAACCTCAGTCACATCTGGGTGGCCCTGCTGGCCATCGCCGTGGCGCTGGGGCTGCAGCTGATGACCAACAGCATAGTGCTGGGGGCCCTGGCGGGTTTCGTCATCTTCACCTGTGGCGGCGTCATCAAGTTTCGCGAGAGTCAGGATGCCTTCACCCAGGGCGTGCGCATGATGTCCCTCATCGGCTTCATCATGATCTCCGCCGCCGGTTTTGCCGCCGTGATGAAGGAGACCCACGGGGTCGACAGCCTGGTGCAGTCCGTAGCCGGTATGATGACCGGCCACAAGGGGCTGGCCGCCCTCCTGATGCTGCTGGTGGGCCTGCTCATCACAATGGGGATCGGCTCCTCCTTCTCCACCGTGCCCATCATCGCCACCATCTATGTGCCGCTGTGCATCCAGCTCGGCTTCTCGCCCATGGCCACCATCGCCCTAGTAGGTGCGGCCGGCGCGCTGGGGGACGCGGGCTCGCCCGCCTCGGATTCGACCCTGGGCCCCACCTCGGGCCTCAACGCCGACGGCCAGCACGACCATATCTGGGACAGCGTGGTGCCGACCTTCATCCACTACAACATCCCGCTCATCCTCTTCGGCTGGATTGCCGCCATGGTGCTCTAAGCCGGGCAGCAAGAGACAACACAGCAAAAAGGCGACCTATGGGTCGCCTTTTTTCTGCCTTCATTCTGCCATGTGTACGCCAGAATAAACGAGCGGACAGGCGAGGCACTTTTCCTTCCTGCCTGCTCTGTCGGCCCTCTATTGTTCTGCTTCGCTCTCCCCTTCGCGCAGGTTCTGCTCGCAACGGCACAAGGCGGCTCATGGGCTGGCTACCTTAGTTACCATCCTGCACCTGGCAGCCGATACCGGTGGCGGTGCCAGGCAGCCTGTCGGCGATATCAATGGCGCTCAATGGGTGAACCCCACCAGCACAGCATTGGTAAACCACAGGCAACAAAAAGGCCGCTCGATGAGCGGCCTTTTTAGATAACCATCAGGGCTTAGCTGTCGCGGCGCTTGCCACCGAACTTGCGACCCTTGTCGAAACCGCCTTCACGGCGATCCTTGTTGAAGGGACGGTCACCCTGCGGACGGCGATCCTTGTTGAAAGGACGGTCGCCACGGAACGGACGATCACCGCGCGGCGGACGGCTGCTGGTGTTGCCGCCGGCCGGCACCTCGGTGTAGCGGCTGATCTGCAGCGGACGCTGGCAGACCCGGGCCTTCTTGATCACTTCCAGCACGTCAGGGCTGATGCCTTTGGGCAGATCCACGGTGGAGAAGTCGTCAGCGATGTCGATGTTGCCGATGAAACGGCTCTCGATGTTCGCTTCGTTGGCGATGGCGCCCACGATCTGGCCCGGCTTGACGCCGTGATGGGCACCCACGTCTACGCGGTAACGCTCCATCTCCACGTCCGGGTTGTCTTTGAGCGGACGCGGCTCCAGGGACGGCATGCGACGGGCCGGACGATCGCCACGGTCACCGAAGTCACGACCACCGCGGTCGTTGAACTCACGACGCTCGAAACCACCGCGATCGTTGTTGTTGCTGAACAGCGGATCCGGGATGGAGTCATCCAGCAGCAGCGGCTGATCACCCTGGACCAGCTTGGCCAGTGCGGCAGCCAGCTCCAGCGGATCGGCAGAATCTTCTTCGATCAGCTCGTTCACCAGGTTCACGTAGATCTCGAGCTCTTCACCCATCATGGTTTCGCGGATGCGCTCCTTGAACTTGGCCAGACGGTGCTGGTTGATGTCCTCGGTGCTCGGCATCTTCATCGGCTCGATGGCCTGACGGGTAGCGTGCTCGATGGCGCGCAGCATGCGGCGCTCGCGCGGTGCCACGAACAGGATGGCCTCGCCCTTGCGACCGGCACGGCCGGTACGGCCGATACGGTGAACGTAGGATTCGGTGTCGTACGGAATGTCGTAGTTCACTACGTGGGTGATACGCTCAACGTCCAGACCACGAGCAACCACGTCGGTGGCGATCAGGATGTCCAACTGGCCCTGACGCAGCTTGTCGACGGTACGCTCACGCAGCTTCTGCGGGATGTCGCCGTGCAGCGCTTCACAGGCGTGGCCACGAGCGGCCAGCTTGCCGGCCAGCTCTTCGGCGGCGTTCTTGGTGCGTACGAACACCAGCAGGGCTTCGTAGGGTTCCACTTCCAGCAGACGGGTCATGGCGTCCAGTTTGTGCAGACCGGTCACCTGCCAGTAGCGCTGGCGAATGGTGGTGGCGGTAGCAGTCTTGGAGGCGATCTTGATCTCTTTGGGCTGTTTCAGGTGCTTCTGGGCCACGCGACGGATCTGCTCCGGCATGGTGGCAGAGAACAGGGCAACCTGACGACCGGCCGGGCACTGATCCATGATCCAGTCCACGTCGTCGATGAAGCCCATGCGCAGCATTTCGTCCGCTTCGTCCAGCACCAGGGCTTTCAGACCGGAGAGGTCCAGGTTCTTGCGACGGATCAGGTCCATCACGCGGCCCGGAGTACCCACGACAACCTGAGCACCGCGACGCAGGGCGCGGGTCTGGGTTTCGTAGGAGGCGCCGCCGTAGATGGGCAGCACGTGGAAATCAGGCATGTGGTGGGCATAGCGTTGGCACGCTTCAGCCACCTGCAGGGCCAGTTCGCGGGTAGGCGCCAGCACCAGGATCTGGGTGTTGCGGTTACCAGCTTCCAGACGAGACAACAGAGGCAAGGCAAAAGCAGCGGTCTTCCCTGTACCGGTTTGCGCCTGCCCCAGCAGATCGTGGCCCGCCATCAGGTGGGGAATTGCTGCGGCCTGGATGGGGGACGGGCGCTCATAGCCCACGTCCTGCAGCGCTTTCAGTACAGGCGCGGCCAGTCCAAGCTCACTAAAAAGGGGCAGTTGTTCGGTATCAGACATAGATTCTTCCAGATTAAGGCAGGCGGCTAACACCGCGGAATAGCAAAAAGGCGGCGATTATAGCGCCACTTTGTTCTGCTGTCTTGAAAAATGTGATAGGCCTCTCAAGACGTTGGCAATTATAGAGGGATCTGACGACTATGGCTTGCTTATTTTTCACTCATGGTGCGTGATTGCGGATCACACTTCGCCAGAGTCCTTGTCCCGCTTGTGCTTGAGCACCGCCATGGTCAACCGGCTGGTGCACAATAAACGACCACGTTCATCGCGAATTTCTATCTGCCATACCTGAGTAGTCGCCCCCAGATGCAACGGCGCGCAGCGCCCCGTCACCACCCCTTCCCGCTTGGCCCGCAGGTGGTTGGCATTGACCTCCAGTCCCACGCAATAACTGTCCGCCCCGACCGCCATGTTGGCCGCAAGTGATCCCAGCGTCTCCGCCAGCACCACGGAGGCGCCGCCGTGCAGCATCCCGAGCGGCTGATGGGTGCGGTGATCCACCGGCATGGTGGCCTCCAGCCAGTCAGGACCAAAGGCGGTGTAGACGATGTCGAGGTGGGCCATCAGGGTGTTGCGGGAGCTGGCGTTGAGCCCCTCAAGGCTCATGGGCTTGCGCCAGATAGGGGCGTTATCTTGACTCATGACGAGCTGACTCCTTCTGTGATCAATGGGTTATCGCTGCGCCGTAGCGGCAAACCAGCAGTGTCGGCGAAAATGGCGCAGAAAAAAAGATGCCCCGCTTGAGGGGGCATCTTCAGGGCTGGCCGGCTGGCCATGCCTTGTCACCAAGGGTAGGTCACCCCGGGCCATTCCGCCCAGGGGACGTCCCGCCCAGGCAGGCTCGGCTCGGGCCACTGCCACACCTTGCCAAGCCAGGCGCGCAGTTCGGCCTCCAGTTCGGCATCGGTGAGCGGCACCTCGGCCACCTTCCAGAAGAAGAGCTCCACCGCCACCTCCGGCAGCACCGAGGGGTAGAGGTAAACCCCGCCCCAGAACTCGGGCTCCCGTGCCGGGCTCCAGAGGCCATAGGCAAAGGAGCGCTTGGCCAGGAACTCGGAGTGCTGCCACTCCAGATCGGCCTCGTGCTGGCTCAGGCTGAAACTGGCGGAGGGCCACACATCGTCCGGGCGAAACAGCTGATGAAGCAGCTCGCGCTCGCGCAGCATGGCGACGAACTCCACCACCGCCTGGGCCGGGCTGACCGGCAGCAGCAGGAAGTGCGGGTGCCGATAGGCTTGCGGCACCCGAAACCGCTTGGGCAGGGTCAGCATCAGAGCAGTTCCAGCAGGGCCTGCAACGGGTGCTTGAGTTTCTCCCCCTCCATCCGCTTGACCTGGCTGCGGCACGAATAACCGGTGGCCAGGCAGCGCTCCTTGGGCAGGCGCGCGAGGGGCTCGGCCCAGCTCAGACCATAGATGCCTTTGGAGTTCTCCACCTGTTTGGCGTCGTGGCCATAGGTACCGGCCATGCCGCAGCAGCCCACCGAGACTGGCTGCAGGGTGGCACCGAAGCGGCGGAACAGGGTGCTCCAGTCACCATGGGTGGTGGGCTTGGCGGTCTTCTCGGTGCAGTGAGCGAACAGATACCAGGGTTCGGCACCCACCTCTTCCCGCACCGGCAGCGCCTCGGCCGGCAGGGAGAGCAACCACTCCTGGGGCAACATCACCAGGAAGTCGCCGCGAGCGGGGCCGAGCGCCTTCACGTATTCATCCCGATAGCAGAGCACCAGGGAGGGGTCGACCCCCACCATGGGGATGCCAAGCGCCGCCACCTTGTTGAGGAACTGGGCGCTGCTGGCCGCGGTACGGGCAAAGGCGCGCAGGAAACCCTTCACGTGCTGGGGCTTGCCGTTGGGTTTGAACGGCAGCAGATAGGGCTGATAGCCCAGCTTGGTGGCCAGCTTCACCAGGTCACGCACCACGGGGGCGTCATAGTAGCTGGTGAAGGGATCCTGCACGATGAGCACCACTTTTTGACGCTGCTCTGGGCTCATGGCCTCCAGGCCCGGCAGATCGAAATAGCGGGCGCGATGGTCGCGCAGCTCCTCGGCCAGGGTCGGTACGCTCAAGAGCGGCACGTCCACCATGCCGATGCTCTTCTCGGTCGCCTTCTGGGCCCACTCCTTCTCGAGGAAGAAGTTGACCAGTTTCGGCGCCTTGGCCAGCAGGGGGGCGTAGCTCTCCACCGTGCCGACGAAGTAATCCTTGGGTCCACGCAGATAGCGGCTGTGGTAGAGCTGCATGAAGCGGGCACGGAAGGTGGGCACATCCACCTTGATGGGGCACTGGCTGGTGCACGCCTTGCACGCCAGGCACCCCTCCATCGCCTCCATCACCTCGTGGGAGAAGTCATACTGGCCGCGAGCGCGGGCCACCGTATTGCGGAACTTGTCGACAATTTGCTTGAAGCGCAGACCGCCGCTTTGCAGCGCCACCTCTTCGGCAAGAGGGTCGAAGCCCTGCTCTGCCAGCTGGCGCAGCCACTCGCGCATCAGGCCGGCCCGCCCCTTGGGGGAGTGGCGGCGATCGCGGCTGATCTTGACCGAGGGGCACATGGGGGAGTCGGTCTCGAAGGTGAAGCACAGACCGTTGCCGTTGCAATCGAGCGCCCGGGTATAGCTGGTGCGCACCGCCAGCGGGATCTGGCGGTCGAACTTGCCGCGCTTGGGCCCGTCCACCGACACCAGTTCGGCGCCGCTGCCGTAAGGCATGCAGATCTTGCCCGGGTTGATGCGATTGGCCGGGTCGAACGCCCCCTTGACCCGTTGCAGCTCTTCCCACAGCTCGCCGAAGAAGGCGGGGCTGTATTCGGAGCGAAAGCCCTTGCCGTGCTCCCCCCACATCAGGCCGCCGTATTTGGCGGTCAGCGCCACCACCTGATCGGAGATGCGCCGCAGCAGTACCTCCTGCTCGGGGTCGCACAAGTCCAGCGCCGGGCGCACGTGCAGCACCCCGGCATCGACGTGGCCGAACATGCCGTAGTCGAGGCCATGGGCGTCCAGCAGGGCACGAAACTCCATGATGAAATCGGCCAGGGATTCCGGCGGCACGGCGGTGTCTTCGGTGAAGGCCACCGGCTTCTTGCGCCCTTCGGCGTTGCCGAGCAGCCCCACCGACTTCTTGCGCATGCCGTAGATGGTCTCGATGCTCGGCAGGTGGTCGCACACCTGATAGCCGATGACCCCGGCTTCACCGCGCGCCAGCAGGCCGTCGATGCGCCGGCACAGCTCGGCTACCTTGGCTTGGTGCTCGGCCTCATCGGTGTCGGCAAACTCGACGATGTTGAGCCCCTGCAGATCCTTGCCGGGTACGTCCTGGATGAGATCCTTCACCGAGTGCCAGATGATGTCGGCGCGGGCCAGCCCCAGTACCCTGGAGTCCACCGTCTCCACCGACAGGGCGTGCGCCTCTACCATAAAGGGGGCGTTGCGCAGGGCCGAGGGGAAGCTGTCGTACTTGACGTTGACGAGCGTCCGGTAGCGCGGGATGGGGGTGATGTTGAGCTTCGCCTCTGTGATGAAGCCCAAAGAGCCTTCCGAGCCGCACAATACGCGGCTGACGTCCAGGGTGTCACTCTCCGGGATATAGAGGTGTTTGAGATCGTAACCGGTCAGAAAGCGGTTGAGCTTGGGAAAGGTGGTCTCGATGTCGGCGCGCCGCTCGCGGCCTATGCGATAGAGGGTGCGATAGATCTCCCCTTCACGACTCTCGAGAGCCAGCTTGTCGGCCAGTCGCTCACCGGTCACCGGCTCGGTGGCCATGAGCTCGCCGTTTTCCAGCACGGCCTTGAGACCCAGCACGTGATCCGAGGTCTTGCCGTACACCAGCGACCCCTGCCCGGAGGCGTCGGTGTTGACCATGCCCCCTAAGGTAGCGCGGTTGGAGGTGGAGAGATCCGGCGAGAAGAAGTAGCCGTGGGGCTTCAAATAGGCGTTGAGCTGGTCCTTCACCACCCCGGCCTGGGCTCGCACCCAACCCTCTTCCAGATTAATTTCCATGATCTGGTTCATATGGCGCGAGAGATCGACGATAATGCCGCCGCCCAAGGATTGACCATTGGTGCCGGTACCGCCGCCGCGAGGGAAGAAACTCAAGGCTGCGTACTCGGGCCCCTGGGCCAGCTTGAGCATCACCGCAATATCGTCCGCGCTGCGCGGATAGAGAACCGCCTGAGGTACGACCTGATAGACGCTGTTATCCGTCGCCATCGCCAACCGGCTTGCATAAGACTTTTCGATATCACCACGAAATGCTGATCGCGCCAGCAACTCAAGAAACTGCAGGGTTGTAGGTGACAAACTGTCCTGGTAATCGAGTCTCGGGATCATGAATCCTTGTTCCCATCCTTTGCTTGATGCCGGCATTCCGGCGACAACGACCGTTCGGGCCAGCCTCTTCGCGGGCCCCCGAACCAGTCCGCTCACATGTGAGCGGGCAGTATATCAGCTAGAAAACCGCTTGCGCGCGCAATCTTCACCATTTGAAAGGAGGACTTTTATGGCTCACTACAGCCATGTTATCAGTACGCTTATCCGCACCGAAAAACAGGCGCTGACCCTGTCGCTGTTTGGTTGCATCACCTTTGCCATTTTCGGCATCGGCTATGGCCTGTTCGTCGGATCCAACGCCATCATGCTCGACGGCATCTTCACCCTGTTCAGCATGGGCATGACGGGCCTCGGGCTCATCACCGCCTACCTGGTCACCCGCCCCTCCGACGCCCGTTTTCAATACGGCTACGCCCACTTCGAACCCATCGCCAACGTCATCAACGGCACCATCATTCTGCTGCTCTGTCTGGCTGCGCTCTACAACGGCCTCACCACCCTGCTGGCGGGGGGACGGGAGATCGATCTCGGCCACGCCCTCATCTATGCCGTCGTCTCCACCTTCTTCTGCGGCATCATCTATCTGGTCGAGGCCAACGTGGCCGAGCGGGTCAACTCAGAGCTGGTGCGGGTGGACTCCAAGGAGTGGCTGGTGGACACCCTGCTCAGCACCACCCTGCTCATCGGCTTCGTGGTCGCCATCGGTCTCGATGCCATCGGCTACGGCCACTACAACCGCTACATAGACCCGCTGCTGGTCTCTCTCTTGGCCCTGTGCGCTACCCTCATCCCCATCAAGGTGCTCGGTCGCAACCTGCGGGAAGTGCTGAAAATTGCCCCCAAGGGGGACGTCTCCCGGCTGGTAGCAAACGAAGTCGAGGCCCTGCGCCTGCGCCATGGCGTCGAGTGCTACAGCCATCTGGCGAAAAGCGGCCGCCGCTTCGATCTCGAGCTCAATATCCTGGTGGCCCCGGGTCAGGAGTGGCCCGTCGAGCGTCAGGATGCCCTGCGCCAGGAGCTCTGGTCCCGCCTCGGCGATACTCTGGGAGACGCCTGGCTGTCGGTCTGCTTCACCCGTGAAAAGCGCTGGCTGTAACTGCCGCTTGAACCACCGCTTGGGGGAGGCCAGCCGCCTCCCCCAGTCATCACATCTTCATGGCTTCCCTCTTGCCAAAACGGCGCCAACCGCTATCATCAGGGCTCACTTTTAACCCGAGGTTTTATTGCCCATCATGGACAATCCCCGAAGTTGCCCTTCGTTTCTTCCCGTCAAAACCTATCTTTATCTGCTTAATCAGCGCCTCTGAATAACGTCATAGCCTTGCTGTCACTACGGCCGTCGTGCGCCGTGCTTACTCTTTGCTCTGTCTGTTTTTATTGAGGTCACTACATGGAATTGCTGCTGGATCCCCACATCTGGATCGGTCTGTTTACCCTGATCGTTCTGGAAATCGTGCTCGGGATCGACAACCTGGTCTTCATCGCCATCCTGGTGAAAAAACTGCCCCCCGCCCAGCGGGACAAGGCCCGCATCATCGGCCTGTCGCTGGCCCTGCTGATGCGCCTGGGGCTCCTGAGCGTCATGTCCTGGCTGGTCACCCTGACCACCCCCATCCTGCACATCTGGGATCACCCCTTCTCCGGGCGGGACCTGATCCTGATGGGGGGCGGCCTGTTCCTGCTGTTCAAGGCTACCTCCGAGCTGCACGAGCGGCTGGAGGCCAAGCCGCCCGAAGAGGGGCCGGTCGGCGTCTACGCCAGCTTCGGCGTGGTGATCACCCAGATCCTGGTGCTGGATGCCATCTTCTCGCTGGACTCCATCATCACCGCCGTCGGCATGGTGGAACAGCTCGGCGTCATGATGGCTGCCGTGACCATCGCCATGGTGGTGATGGTGCTCGCCTCCAAGCCGCTGACCCGCTTCGTCAACGCCCACCCCACAGTGGTGGTGCTCTGTCTGAGCTTCCTGTTGATGATCGGCTTCAGCCTGGTGGCGGAAGGGTTCGGTTTCCATATTCCGAAGGGCTACCTCTATGCGGCCATCGGCTTCTCGGTGCTGATCGAATTCTTCAACCAGCTCTCCCAGCGCAGTGCCGAGCGCCACGAGGCCAAGCTGCCCCTGCGCGAGCGCACCACCGCCGCCATCTTCAAGCTGATGGGCAGCAAGGCGTATCAGGACAAACCGGATGACGATCTGGATGCCCCCGCCCCCGAGCCGGTGAGCTTTGGCGAGGAGGAGCGCTACATGGTGACCGGGGTGCTGTCGCTGGCCGATCGCTCCATCCGTACCATCATGACCCCGCGCTCCGAGATGGCCTGGATCGACGTCAACGACACCGATGACGAGATCCGCGCCCTGCTGAAGCAGGAGCCCCACAGCCTGTTCCCGGTCTGTGACGGCGATCTGGACGAGGTGATCGGGGTGGTCAAGGCGCGCGATCTGCTGTTTGCCCTCAACGAGGGGCAGTCCCTGAGCGCGCTGGCCAAACAGAACGACCCCATTATCGTGCCGCAGACCATCAACGTAATTAAGCTGCTGGCGGAGCTGCGACAGGCCAAGGGCAGCCTCATCCTGGTGGCCGACGAGTTCGGCATCATCCAGGGGCTGGTCACCACCCACGACCTGCTGGAGGCCATCGTCGGCGAGCTGCCCGATGAAGATGAGACACCGGACATGGTCCGCGACGGGGCTGGCTGGCTCATCAACGGCAGCACCAACATCCACCACGTGGAGCAGGTGCTGGAGCACGAAGGGCTGGTGAGCGAGAGCGACGAGTACGTGACTCTCGCCGGCATGCTGCTCTCCCACTTCGGCACCCTGCCCGCCCCGGGCCAGCAGCTGCAACTGCAGCAGCTCTGCTTCGAGGTGGTCGAGGTGAGCGAGCGGCGTATCGAGCGGGTGCGCGTCATGCCGCTGGCGGCCTGACGCCATCTCGTGAACCCTGCTGCAAAAGGGGACCTTGTCGGTCCCCTTTTCTATTTATCCTCCTCCTTTCTCCTCTCTCATTTCGCCATTGCTGTCATCAGCGCAATTCTCATCTGCAATTACCCCTCTTTTTCGCAAGGGATGCCGGCACTAGAGTGAGCCCATCATCACCATGAGGAATTCACCATGCACCACGATCACCTGTTCTGCCCCCTGCGCCTCGGCCAGCTGCACCTCAACAATCGCATCGTCATGCCCCCCATGACCCGCTCCCGCGCCAGCCAGCCCGGTGACGTGGCCAACGCCATGATGGCCACCTACTACGCCCAGCGCGCAGGGGCCGGTCTCATCATCAGCGAGGGCACCCAGATTGACCCCATGGGCAAGGGCTACGCCTGGACGCCGGGGATCCACAGCGCCGAACAGGTGGCCGGCTGGAAGCTGGTGACCGACGCCGTGCACGCCAAGGGCGGCACCATGTTCGCCCAGCTCTGGCACGTGGGCCGGGTCACTCACCCTGACAACCTCGGCGGCGCCCAGCCCATCTCCTCCTCCGCCATTCAGGCCAAAGGGGTCAAGGTGTTCGTCGACAACGGCAGCGACGCCCCCGGGTTTGTCGAGACCGTCACCCCGCGCGCCATGACCCAGGCCGACATCGACCAGGTGGTGGGGCAGTTTCGCCAGGCGGCCCGCAACGCCATGCTGGCCGGCTTTGACGGCATCGAGCTGCACGCCGCCAACGGCTACCTCATCAACCAGTTCCTCGACTCCGAGTCCAATACCCGCACCGACGGCTACGGCGGTTCGCTCGAAAATCGGCTGCGCTTCTTGAAAGAGGTGACCGAGGCGGTCTGCAGCGAGATCGGGGCCGACCGGGTCGGGGTGCGCCTCGCGCCGCTCACCACCTTGAACGGCACCGTGGATGCCAATCCGCAGGAGACCTATCTGGCCGCCGCCCGCCTGCTGGGCCGGCTCGACGTGGTCTACCTGCACGTTGCCGAAGCGGACTGGGACGACGCCCCGCTGATGGCAGAGAGCTTCAAGCAGGGGCTGCGCGATGCCTTCCCCAACACCCTCATCTACGCAGGCAAGTACGACGGCGAGCGCGCCAGGGCGGCGCTCGAGGCGGGCTGGGCCGACATGATAGGCTTCGGTCGCCCCTTCGTGGCCAACCCAGACCTGCCCGAGCGGCTGCGCCACGGCTATCCGCTGGCCCCTCACGATCCGGCTACCCTGTTCGGCGGCGGCGAGAAGGGCCTGACCGACTACCCGACCTATCAGGCGGCCCCCCAGCCCCACTCGGCCTGAATCAAACCCGCCCAGGCATAAAAAAACGCGCCCACCATCACTGGTGGGCGCGCCGTTTTTGCTTTTCACGCGTGCCAATGCTCAGTAGAGGCTGACCCCGTAGCAGGCGGCGTAGCTTCTGATCTCCCGGGTCAGCCGCGCCTTGTCGGCCAGGCTCAGCCAGCTCGCCTCGACGGCATTGAGTGACAAGCGGCAGAGCTGGTTCATGCTGGCCCCCAGCTCATGGGCCAGGGCGTGGAAGTTGGCGTTCATGTAGCCGCCGAAATAGGCGGGATCATCCGAGTTGATGGTGACGCACAGCCCTTGCTCCAGCAAATTCAGTACGTTGTGGTGGGCCATCTGGTCAAACACCTTGAGGCGGGTGTTGGAGAGGGGGCAGACGGTGAGCGGCAGCCGGGTATCGGCGAGATAACGCAGCAGTTCGGGATCGTCGACGCAGCGTACCCCGTGATCGATGCGCCGCACCTCCAGCTCCCGGATGGCCTGCCAGATGTACTCCGCCGGCCCCTCCTCGCCGGCGTGGGCCACCACCGGCAACCCCAGCTCGCGACAGCGGGCAAAGACCCGGGCAAACTTGCCGGGCGGGTTGCCCAGCTCCCCCGAGTCGAGGCCGATGCCGTGAATGCGCGACAGGAAGGGAGTGGCCTCTGCCAACGTGGCGAAGGCCTCCTCTTCGCTCAGGTGGCGCAAGAAGCTCATGATGAGCCGCCAGCTGATGCCAAATTCCTTCTCCCCTGCCTGCAATGCCCGCTCGATGCCGCCCAGCACGGTGGCAAAGGGAATGCCGCGAGCGGTGTGGGTCTGGGGGTCAAAGAAGATCTCCACGTGCACCACCTTGTCGGCGGCGCAGCGCGCCAGATAGGCCCAGGTCAGATCGAAGAAGTCCTGCTCGGAGACCAGCACGCTGGCCCCCAGGTAGTAGAGATCGAGGAAGGATTGCAGACAGTCGAACTCGTAGGCGGCGCGCACGCTGGCCACGTCTGGCCAGGGCAGGGCCACGCCGTTGCGCTGGCCCAGGGCAAACATCAGTTCCGGCTCGAGCGAGCCTTCGATATGGAGGTGCAGCTCCAGCTTGGGCAGACCGGCAATAAAGTTATCCATGATGACGGCTCCATCAGTGCACAGACAGCGGGACCCGCCAGTGGCAGAGCGGTTCCCTCCCCTGCAATTGATTGTGCACCTATCTCTGTTTATGGGGGAGACTTGTCATCAAACAGACTTATAATGGCGTCACAAAAACAACATAACTATTTGAAGATCTTGAGAGTTGGCGCAACTTTCCGCCGCCTCTTGCGCCTACACAAGGAGTCCCCATGAAGAAAAGCGTCATCTGCGACATCGACGGCGTCATCCTGCACAACAACGATCTGGTGCCGGGCGCCGACCGCTTCGTCCACCGCCTGCTGGAGCAGGGCAGCAAGCTGCTGTTTCTGACCAACTACCCGGCCCAGACCCAGAAAGATCTGCAAAACCGCTTCCGCTCCGCCGGGATCGAGGTGCCGGAGGAGTGCTTCTACACCTCCGCCATGGGTACCGCCGACTTTCTCAAGCGCCAGGATGGCAAGAAGGCCTATGTGATCGGCGAAGGGGCGCTGACCCACGAACTCTACAAGGCCGGCTTCACCATCACCGACATCGACCCCGACTTCGTGGTGGTGGGCGAGACCCGCAACTACAACTGGACCATGATGCAGCTGGGAGCCAAGTTCGTCGATCAGGGGGCCCGCTTCATCGCCACCAACCCGGATACCCACGGCCCCATGATGCACCCGGCCTGCGGCGCCCTGTGCGCCCCCATCGAGCGGATGACCGGCAAGAAGCCGTTCTATGTGGGCAAGCCGAGCGCCTGGATCATCCGCGCGGCGCTCAACCGGATGGAGGCCCACTCCGACGACACCATCATCATCGGCGACAACCTGCGTACCGACATTCTGGCGGGCTTCCAGGCCGGCCTCGAGACGGTGCTGGTGCTCTCCGGGGTGAGCAAGGTGGCCGACATCGACCGCATGCCGTTTCGGCCGAACCACATCTTTGACTCAGTAGTGGACATCGACATCGTCTGACCCGCTACCCAGGATAGAGAAGAGGGCAGGCCGGCCCTGCCCTCGCAGGAAACAACATGGAACCCATTCTTATCGCCGTGGCCTTCGGCTGCGGCATGCTGGTCAACCTCATCGGCCTGCCGCCTCTGCTGGGCTTTCTGGCCGCCGGCTTCATCCTCAACGCCATGGGCTATCACAACACCCCGGCCCTCAGCGAAGTGGCCGATCTCGGTGTCACCCTGCTGCTGTTCACCATCGGCCTCAAGCTCAACGTCAAGATCCTGATGCGGCGTGACGTCTGGGGCACCACCAGCCTGCACCTGCTGCTCTCCACCCTGCTGTTTACCGTGGTGCTGCTGGTGTGCAAGGGACTCGGCTTGGCACTGGCCATGTCGCTGGACTGGAAGCTGGCGCTGCTGCTGGGCTTTGCCCTCTCCTTCTCCAGTACAGTATTTGCGGTCAAGGTGCTGGAGGAGCGCAGCGACATGAACGCCCTCTATGCCCGCCTCGCCATCGGCGTGCTGGTGATGCAGGATCTGTTCGCGGTGGCCTTCCTGGCGGTCTCCAGCGGCGAGTGGCCCAGCATCTGGGCACTCTGGATCCTGGGGCTGCCGCTGCTGCGCCCCTTGCTACTGAAACTGCTGGAGCGGGCCGGCCACGGCGAGCTGCAGGTGCTGTTCGGGATCTTCCTGGCACTGGTGGTGGGGGCCGCCGGCTTCGAGGTGGTGGGGCTCAAACCGGATCTGGGGGCACTCATCATCGGCATGCTGATCGCCTCCCACCCCGCCTCCGCGGGGCTGGCCAAGTCGCTGTTCAACCTCAAAGACCTGTTTCTCATCTGCTTCTTTCTCACCATCGGCCTCAACGGCCTGCCGACCCACGACACCATGTTGCTGGCGCTGGCACTGGTGCTGGCCCTGCCGCTCAAGAGCGCGCTCTACTACCTAGTCTACAGCGGCGCCCACCTGCGGGTGCGCACCGCCCTGCTCTCCACCCTGGCGCTCACCAACTTCTCGGAGTTTGGGCTCATCGTCGCGGCCATCGCCGCCAAGGCGGGCTGGATCTCCCACGAGTGGCTGGTTGCGCTCTCTCTGGCGCTGGCGGCCAGCTTCATGATCTCGGCCCCCCTCAACGGCCAGAGCGAGCGAATTTACCATCGGCTCGGCAACTGGCTGCGCGGCATGCAGGCCACCACCCTGCACCCGGAGGACAGGCCCATCGAGCTCGGCGATGCCGAGGTGATCATCCTCGGCATGGGGCGGATCGGCCAGGGCGCCTACTTCGAGCTGGAGAACAAGTACGGCACCGTGATCCTCGGGGTGGAGAACGACAGCGACAAGCTGCCCACCCTGCGCGCCCAGGGCATGAACGTCATCGAGGGTGACGCCACCGATACCGACTTCTGGGACAAGGTGCTGCTCTCCAACCAGGTCAACCTGGTGCTGCTGGCCATGCCTCACCACTCGGGCAACCTCTACGCCATCGAGAAGCTGCGCAGCCACGGCTTTGCCGGCAAGATTGCCGCCATCGTCCGCTTCGAGGACGACATCGCCTCCCTCAAGGAGCAAGGAGTGGATGCGGTGTTCAACGTCTACGACGAAGCGGGCAGCGGCTTCGCCCGTCACGTCATCAAGCGGCTGCAGCCACGCTGACGGGCGGGAGCAGCCCCTTGGCAAGGAGGGCGCTATCGTTTACGTTATGCGCAACCTCGTTTAATAAAACGAACAATCACGGGGCCTGGATGGCCCCGTTTTTTTATCCCTTGCCAAGGAGGCAGCATGAAGACCCTCAACGACTGGATCCTGCTCGATCGCCACGAGGTGGCTCCCACCCCGCTGATGCCCGCCCCCGATCGCCTGCGCGCCGGCAACCCGCGCCAGACGGTGTGGAACCACTACTCGGATCCGAGCCAGCAGTTCCACGTCGGCTTCTGGAGCTGTGAGCCGGGGCGCTGGGCCATCCACTATACCGAGCATGAATACTGCCAGCTGCTGGAGGGCGAGGCGGTGATCCACGACGAGCAAGGCGGCAGGCTGCCCCTCAAGCCCGGCGACCAGTTCGTCATTCCCGCCGGCTTTGTCGGGGAGTGGGAGACCCTCACCCCCTGCCGCAAGCTCTATGTGATCTTCGAACCCACCAGCTGACGTTCACGTCAACCTCTTCTCTTTTTTCCGGCGGCCGGACGGGTCGCCGCACTCCCCTACCTGCTTGACGCTTACGGCATGATTTTCTGCGGTTTTCCCGCTTGCAAAAGGTTTTTGCACTAGGCATTGTGATTGGCGAGGAATGTAAATGGAATTTCGAGCCCGAACGTGGGGGGCTCATATAAAAATCAAGAGGATTACCGCCAATGTGTTCTATTTTCGGCATTCTGGACATCAAATCCGATGCGGCCGCCCTGCGCAAATCGGCGCTGGAGATGTCCAAGCGATTGCGTCACCGCGGTCCTGACTGGTCCGGCGTCTACAGCTCCGACAAAGCCATTCTGGTGCACGAGCGCCTGGCCATCGTCGATCCGGGCAACGGCGCCCAGCCGCTCTACAACCCCGAGCGCACCCATGTGCTGGCCGTCAACGGCGAGATCTACAACCACAAGGAGCTGGAGAAGAACCTCAAGGTCGACTTCCAGTTCCAGACCCACTCCGACTGCGAGGTGCTGCTGGCCCTCTACAAGGAGAAGGGCCCGGCCTTTTTGGACGATCTCAACGGCATCTTCGCCTTTATCCTCTACGACGCCGAGCAGGATGCGTACCTGATTGGTCGCGACCACATGGGGATCATCCCCCTCTACACCGGTCGCGACGAGCACGGCAACTTCTATGTCGCCTCCGAGATGAAGGCCCTGGTGCCGGTCTGCAAGAGCGTCGAAACCTTCCCGCCGGGACACTACCTGTGGAGCAAGGATGGCGAGCTTAAACAGTGGTACAAACGCGACTGGATGGAGTACGGTGCGGTCGAGCACAACGTCAGCGACAAGGCCGAGCTCAAAGCGGCCCTGGAGGCGGCGGTCAAGCGCCAGCTGATGTGCGACGTGCCCTACGGCGTGCTGCTCTCCGGCGGGCTGGATTCGTCCGTCATCTCCGCCATCACCAAGCTCTATGCCGCCCGCCGGGTAGAAGACGATGGCAAGAGCGAAGCCTGGTGGCCCCAGCTGCACTCCTTCGCCGTCGGCCTGGAAGGCTCCCCGGATCTGACCGCGGCCCGCAAGGTCGCTGATCACCTCGGCACCATCCACCACCAGATCCACTTCACGGTGCAGGAAGGTCTGGATGCCCTGCGGGACGTCATCTATCACCTCGAGACCTATGACGTCACCACCATCCGCGCCTCCACCCCCATGTACCTGATGGCGCGCTACATCAAGGCCATGGGCATCAAGATGGTGCTCTCCGGCGAAGGCTCCGACGAGCTGTTTGGCGGCTACCTCTACTTCCACAAGGCGCCGAACGCTAAAGAGTTCCACGAGGAGACGGTACGCAAGCTGTCTGCCCTGCACCTCTATGACTGCCTGCGGGCCAACAAGTCCATGGCCGCCTGGGGCGTGGAGGGTCGCGTGCCCTTCCTCGACAAGGAGTTCATGGACGTGGCGATGCGCCTCAACCCCGCCGACAAGATGTGCGGCAAGGGCAAGATCGAGAAGCACATCCTGCGCGAAGCGTTCGAGGATCTGCTGCCCCACGAGGTGGCGTGGCGCCAGAAGGAGCAGTTCTCCGACGGCGTGGGTTATTCGTGGATCGACAGCCTCAAGGCCATGGTCGAGCAGGAAGTGACGGATCAGATGTTCGAGGCGGCGGCCTTCCGCTTCCCCGTCAACACCCCGCTCACCAAGGAGGCGTACTACTACCGCGCCATCTTCGACGAGCACTTCCCGCTGGAGTCCGCCGCCCGCACCGTGCCCTACGGCAAGTCGGTCGCCTGCTCCACCCCGACTGCGCTCGAATGGGATGCCAAGTTCAAGGAGATGGCCGACCCCTCCGGTCGCGCCGTGATGGACGTCCACCAGCAGGGTTACTGATCTGCCGGCGACCTCCTTTGCCTCAATGCCAAGCCCCTCCTGCGAGGGGCTTTGTTTTTTCCCGCCGACCCATTCCCGCTTTTTGCATAACAAGGGCCCATCTCGCCCTTGGCGGCCGGGCTCGCTCGTGTCACATTGTTGCGGCTTGGAAGCAACCACAACAACACAAGGAGCACGTGATGAACCGACTGCTATTGCCGCTGGTGCTTGGCACCGCCCTGTTTCATGGCGAGGCGTACAGCGCCGACCACCTCTGGAGCCAGACCCTGCCCGACTACAGCCAGGGCTATGACGAGCAGCGGGACCCGGCCCGCGATCTCGCCGCCGCCACCGCCAAGGCCAGCGCCGAGGGCAAGAAAGTCCTGCTGCTGGTGGGCGGTGAGTGGTGCAGCTGGTGCCAGGAGATGAACCACTTTCTGGACCAAAAACCCGATCTTGCCGGCCAGCTCAACCGCACCTTCGTGGTGGTCAAGGTGAACGTCAGCAAGCAGAACAAGAACGAATCCTTCCTCAAAGATTATCCCGAATACCTGGGGGTGCCCCACTTCTACGTGCTGGATGGCAAGGGCAAGCTGCTCGAATCCTTCAACACCGGGCTGCTGGAGAAGGGGGACAGCTACGACGGGGAGAAATTCGGCAAGTTCATCGCCTTCTTCCAGCCCAAGCCCACCCGCGGCTAGCGAGCCCCTGATATGAAAGCCCCGCACGGTCGGCTGACGATGCGGGGCTCGATAATTGGAACCTGGCAGGAGGACGCAGCCTCAGGGCTGGGCATCCGGCTGATTGGCGGGGGCGGCCTTGATAAAGGCCTGCAACTGCTCGCAGTTGGCGACGATGCGGTTGATGGTGGGATAGTCTTCCAGCGACATGTCGTAGCGGCGGGCGTTGTAGACCTGGGGCACCAGCATGCAGTCCGCCAGGGTCACCTCGTTGCCGACGCAATAGATGCCGGCGGTGGTCATCAACAGCTGCTCCAGCGCGCTGAAAGTTTCGTCAATCCAGTGGCGATACCAGGCCGCTTCCTGCTCCTTACCCGCCCTGAGGTGCTCTCCCAGGTAATTGAGCACCCGCAGGTTGTTGAGGGGATGGATGTCGCAGGCGATCATGTTGACGATCTGGCGTACCCGGGCCCGCTCCTCGGGGGCGGACGGCATCAGCGGGTGAGCGGGGTAGGTTTCGTCGAGGTACTCCATGATGGCCACCGACTGCCCCACCTGCACCTCACCATCCACCAGAAACGGCACCAGCCCCTGGGGATTGAGCCGGCGATAGGCCTTCTCGCGCTGCTCGCCCTGCCGCAGATTGACCGGATGCTGCTCGTAGTCGAGCCCCTTGAGCTGCATCACGATCCGTACCCGATAACTTGCCGATGAACGCCAATATCCAAACAACTGCAACATACTTTGTCCCTGTGTTGACAGGTGCATGGACACCTGCCGCTCACCCGTCGGCCACGTGTCCATGCCGGCCCCTTCACTTCGTCTGACTGGCCTCTGCCGGCGTGACCCGCTGCAAAATGGTGCCAAACAGACTCATCCCGTTGCGATCCTGCATCGCGATGGACACTGTATCACCAAAGCGCAGAAAGGGTGTAGTGGCTTGACCTGACTCGATAATTTCCAGCATTCGCAGCTCGGCGAGGCAGGATGAGCCACGACTTCTGTCGTAGTTAGAGACGGTCCCCGAGCCGATGATGCAGCCCGCCCCGAGCGGCCGGGTCTTGGCGGCGTGGGCGATCAGCTCATAAAAGTTGAAGGTCATGTCCACCCCGGCATCGGGGGCGCCGAACAGGGCGCCGTTGAGGTGGGTCTCGAGGGGCAGATGCACCTTGCCGTCGCGCCAGTCATCCCCCAGCTCGTCCGGGGTGATGGCCAGCGGCGAGAAGCTGCTGGAGGGCTTGGACTGGAAGAAGCCGAAGCCCTTGGCAAGCTCACCCGGAATGAGGTTGCGCAGGCTCACGTCGTTGACCAGCATCAGCAGCTTGATGTGGCCGGCGGCGGCCTGCGGGCTGATGCCCATCGGCACGTCGTCGGTGATGACGGCGATCTCCGACTCGAAATCGATGCCCCACTCCTCCGACCCCATCGGGATAGTGCCCCGCGGCGGCAGGAAGCTGTCCGAGCCCCCCTGATACATCAGGGGATCGTGCCAGAAGCTCTCTGGCATCTCGGCGCCGCGCGCCTTGCGCACCAGCTCCACATGGTTGACGTAGGCGCTGCCGTCAGCCCACTGGTAGGCGCGCGGCAGCGGGGAGAGACAGGCCGTCTCGTCGAACGGGAAGGCGTCAGGGCAGGCGCCATCGTTGAGCTGCTGATAGACGGCGGTCAGCCTGGGCGCAAGCTCGGCCCACTCGTCGAGGGCCGCCTGCAGGGTGGCGGCAAGGTGCGGCACGCGCACCGCGCGGCTCAGATCGCGACTCACCACCACCAGGGCGCCGTCCCGTTTACCATTGTTCAGGGTTGCCAGTTTCATAGAGATTCCTTTTATTTGCCGTTGGTGGCGGGTGTGAGTTCCGGGCGCAACCAGCTGGTGACGTAACGCGGGTTCTCCACCCCGTCACACAGGCTGCCGACGTTGAGCGCATCACGGGTATCGAGCATCACCGCCACCTCGTCGGTGAACTTCTTGGCGTAGGTCTGACCCGCCGCAAACGCCTTGGGATGGGGACCGTGGGTAAATCCGGCGGGATGGAAGGTGACCATGCCCCGCTCTATGTTGTCCCGGCTGAAGAAATCCCCGGCGTGATAGAAGAGCACCTCGTCGTAGTCGTCGTTGCTGTGGTAGAAGGGCACCTTGAGGGCGCCGGGATCGCTCTCGATGGGGCGCGGCACGAAGGTGCAGACCACGAACCGGCTCGCCACGAAGGTGGAGTGAGCCGACGGTGGCAGGTGGTAGCGGTGGCTCATCAGCGGGCGGATGTCCCGCCAGTTGAGGCGCACCACGCACAAGTCCCCGTGCCACCCTTGCGCATCCAGCGGATTGAACGGCCAGGTGATGACCGACACCTGGTTGTGGCGCTTGACCTGCAGCGACCAGGGATTCTCATCCTGCTGGGCCAGGAAGCGCTCGTTGATGGCCGGCACGTCAAGCGCCGCCGGGTCGAAGATGGCGTGATTGCCCACCAGCCCCTTGTCCGGCAGCTGGTAGCTGTCGTTGGTCGCCTCGATCATCAGGATGAACAGGGGCGCCGTCGGCTCGATGCGCCACATGGTGCCGCGGGGGATAACCAGGTAGTCGCCGTCGCGCAGGGTCAGGTGACCGTAGTCGCAGTAAAACTCGCCGCTCCCCTCGTGGATGAACAGGAGCTCGTCGCCATCGGCGTTGCGCACCAGAAACGGCATGGGCTCATGCAGGAGCCAGATGCGGTAGCGGCAGTGGGGGTTGCTCAGAATATCCGGCATCACCCAGGGGGAGAGGGAGCTCACCTCCTCGCCGAGGGCGTTGAGATCGAACAGGCGCGGGCGCAGCGGCCCCTCCCAGTTGACCCAGTCGGTGGGGGCATGCTTGTGGTGCATGTGGGTGGCCGGCCCGAAAAAGCCGGAGCGGCCCAGTTCACGCTCATAGATGGCCTGCTCGGGCAGGTCGGCATGAGCCTGGCGGGAGTGTGTCCCCTCCCGGTGGGGAAAGTTAATCCAGTTACGCATTGCCAACCTCCCTTGCCTGACCGACAACCTGCGCGTGGCGGCTTTCGTTACGCATCATTGAGCACCCCGCGGCGGATCTGATCCAGCTCGATGGATTCGAACAGTGCCTGAAAGTTGCCCTCACCAAAGCCTTCGTTGCCCTTGCGCTGGATGATCTCGAAGAACACCGGGCCGATGACGGTATCGGTGAAGATCTGCAGCAGGATACCGTCCTTGGTGGGAGAGCCGTCGATGAGAATGCGCAGCTCTTTGAGCGCCGCCAGATCCTCCTGGTGCCCCTCGACCCGGCTGTCCACCTTCTCGTAGTAGGTGTCCGGGGTCGGCATGAAGCCGGTGCCACGGCCGCGCAGGGTACGGATGGTGTGGTAGATGTCGCTCGACGCCATGGCGATGTGCTGGATCCCCTCCCCCTTGTACTGGCGCAGGTACTCTTCAATCTGGGACTTGTCGTCGGAGGATTCGTTGATGGGGATGCGAATTTTGCCGCAAGGGGCGGTCATGGCGCGGGAATGGAGCCCGGTCAGCTTGCCCTCGATGTCGAAGTAGCGGATTTCGCGAAAATTGCCGATCCGCTCGTAGAAATTGGACCAGACATCCATGTTGCCGCGCTGCACGTTGTGGGTCAGGTGGTCAATCTCGTAGAGCCCTGCATCCACCTCGGCCATGCGCGCCTGCCAGTCCGGATAGAAGACGAAGTCCACGTCATAGATGGAGCCCTTGTCGCCGTAGCGGTCGACAAAGGAGAGGGTGCTCTCGCCGATGCCGTAGATGGCGGGAATGTTGAGCTCCATGGGGCCAATCTTGCCGACGAACGGCTTGGCACCCTTGGCGATGGCGTACTGCTGGGCCTTGCCTGCATCGCTCACCCGAAATGCCATGCCGCAGACGCTCGGCCCGTGCAGGCTGGCAAACTGCTCGGCCTGGGAGTGGGGCTCGGCATTGACCACGAAGTTGATGTCCCCCTGGCGGTAGAGCCAGCACTGCTTGTGTTTGTGCTTGGCCACCTCGGCAAAGCCCAGCGAGACGAACAGCGCCTTGAGGGCGGCAATGCCCTTGGCATCGGGCGCCGTGTACTCGACGAATTCGAAACCATCGGTGCCGAGCGGGTTGATGGTGTGAGTACGGGCAGAAGAAGTGGTCGTCATGATGCGCTCCTTGCGATTGACTGATAACGAAACGGGTCACACCGGGGCGCTGCGGGCAGCTGCCACCGGCGTTGTTAACAACTTGTTTCATTAGAGGCAGGGGCGTAGCGGAAGAAAAGAGGCGGCGTTCAGATAGTTTGGCGGGGGGCGGCGCCAAAAGATGTAAATAGATTGTGACATTGAAGCCGCAGCCTTGTGGCGCGCTCGGTGGCGACCCACAAGGCTGTCAGTTTTGCCTTACAGGGACCAGTATCTGGGCTCGATGCGGGGCAGTGACTGCCGCGCTCGTTGCAGCCGCGCCGGGGTGGGGTTGATGAGCCAGGCCGCCTGCCCCTCTGCCAGCAGTGGCAAGTCGTGCAGGCTGTCGCTCAGGGCCAGGGTGGCGCCGAGGGCGTGGATCCCGGGCAGGATCTTGTGGCGGCCGTGACAGTAAAAACGCGGCATCAGGCCGCCGAGACGATAGTGCATCCGCGAGCCCAGAATACGATGGGGCAGTTGGCCGGGCAGCTGCTGATGGAGCTGACCCCGCACCAGGGCGCGGGGGCTGGCGGAGAGCACCCAGCAGCGCTGCCCTTCGGCCAGCAGCAGGGCGCGCGCCTCACGAAACAGCCCAGGTCGGGTGCGGCAATAGGCCCGTACCAGGCGGCGCCACCCTAGCGGCGACAGCCCAAGGGTGATGGCCCACCAGATCAGCGAAATACCGCGCCTGCGCTGGCTTGGCAGCAGATAGACCAGCCCCCCCAACGCCATCACAGGCCACAGCAGTAGCGGCCAGATGCGGCGGCGCAGAATGAAGCGCAGCAAGCCGGCATGGCTGTCATCCGGTGCCAGGGTGTCGTCAAAATCCGCCAGGATCCAGCCGCTGGCGGGTAGCTCCGGCACTGTCGCCCCCATCATTCGGCCAGCCCCGCAATGGCGGCGTGCAGCTCGGGCAGCACAAACAGCGCGCCTTCGTCGGGCGGACAGACAAAGTCGAACGCCTCCCCCGCCAGGGTGAAGGCGAGGCGCCAAGCGTGCAGATAGCCGCGATCGGCCGCCGTGCCGCCGTAGCGCTCATCCCCGAGGATCGGCGCCCCCACGCTCTTCAAGGCCACCCGGATCTGGTGGGTCTTGCCGGTCTGAGGCTTGATGCGATAAAGGCGCAACCCTTCGCGCACCGAGACGGAGTCGAACCAGCTGATGGCGGGGTTGTCGAGTGTGCGGGTCAGCATCCAGCTGCCCCCCCGCCCCTTTTGCATGTCTCCCTTCACCCAGCCCTGCTTCTTCTTGGGCTTGCGATCGGAGAGGGCCAGATACTGCTTGCTCACCTCCCGCGCGGCAAAGGCCATGCTGAGGGCCCGGTTGGCCTCGGTGGTGCGGGCCAGCAGCACCAGCCCGGAGGTCATCTTGTCGAGCCGATGCACCGGATAGAGCAGCAGACCGGTGTCGGCCTTGACCCGGCTGACCAGGCCAGGATGGAGCAGACCGGACTCGTCGGTCTCGTCGTGCATGCCGAGCCCGGGTCCCTTGTTGATAACCATGAAATCTTTGTGCTGCGCTAGTATCCGGTACATCAATAACCCTTTAGAATGTTTTTAATTACAAGAAGATGACCCTGCGGGGTCGCACCCCATGAACACTCAGAACAAGACTCGCACGGATGAAGAGATGCTTGCTTTGGCTGCTGCTGATCGGTATCAGCCATGCTGTTCCCCTGCGGGCCAGCGAATCCCCCCTTGAGGCCCCGGAGCGGGTGGTGCTCCAGTTGCGCTGGCTGCACCAGCCCCAGTTCGTTGGCTATCACATGGCCAAGGCCAAGGGCTTCTATGCCAGTGCCGGGCTGGACGTTGAGATACGGCCCGGCGGCAAGGGCATCAGCCCGGTAGAAGAGGTGCTGAGTGGACGAGCCGACTTCGGGGTCGGCAACACCGAGGTGCTGACCAGCTATGCCAACGGCAAGCCGCTGCTGGCGCTCGCCAGCGTCTATCAGCACTCGCCGTCCATCTTTCTGGCCCGCCGTGACAGCGGCATTCTCACCGTTGATGACATGCGTGGCAAACGGATCATGATGTTTTCGGCCCATCAGGACGCCGAACTGCTGGCCACCCTCTTCTATCAGGGGCTGAGCGAGCGTCAGCTCATCCCGCTGCCCACCTCGGTCAACATCGAGGATCTCATCCAGGGACGGGTCGACATCTTCAACGCCTACCTCAGCAACGAGCCCTTCTATCTGGAGGAACGCGGCATCCCCGTCTCCGTCATCAATCCGCGCAACTACGGCATCGATTTCTACAGCGACATCCTGTTCACCACCCAGGCCCAGGAGCATGCTCATCCGGATCGGGTGGCCCGCTTTCGGGCCGCCAGCCTGGCCGGCTGGCGCTACGCCCTGGCCCACCCGCAGGAGGCCATCGCCCTGCTGCGCAAGGAGTATGGCGTCAACCGCAGTCAGGCCCACATGGAGTACGAGCTGCAGGTAAGCAAGGAGATGATCCAGCCGCTCTATGTGGAGATCGGGTATATGAATCCTGACCGCATGGCCCATATCATGCAGCAGCTGGTGGAGATCGGGTTGGTGTCAAAGCCGGTCTCCTTGAGCGACTTTCTCTATCAGGCCCCCTCCGAGCAGTGGATCTTCTGGCGCCCCTGGTTCCTGTTGAGCCTGGCGGCCAGCGTGCTGATCCTGCTGCTGGCCCTCTATCTATTGATGTGCAACCAGCGGCTCAACCGCGAAATTGCCCTGCGCCGTCAGCGGGAAGAGGAGATCTGGCAGCTGGCCCGCCGCGACCCCCTCACCAACCTGCCCAACCGGCTGAGCCTGATGGAGCGGCTCGACGCCCAGGTCAAGGGGCCGGCGCCAGGCTGCCTGCTGTTTTGCGATCTCAACGACTTCAAGCAGGTCAACGACAACTTCGGCCACAGCCACGGCGATGCCCTCCTCTGCCAGCTGGCGGAGCGGATCAGCCGCAGCCTCGGGCCGCAGCACTTCTTCGCCAGGCTGGCCGGCGACGAGTTCGTGTTGCTGTTGCCGGACCATGATCAGGCGCAGGCTGACGCCATCGCCGAGCAGATCAGGGCCACCATGCAGCCGCCATTCGAGGTGGAGGGAGTCCCGCTGTCGGTCGGCATCAGCGTCGGCATCAGCCAGTACCAGCCGGGCTGGCGTCCCGAGCAGTGGTTGATCCAGGCCGACCGCGCCATGTACCACGACAAGGGAAACCCGCTGGGCCAGGCCACTGCCTGATCGACACGCCTGACAGAACAAGGCCACCCGTGGGTGGCCTTGTTGTTGTATGGATGTCAGCGGCGGCTAGCCGAAGGTCTGTCCCAGGGATTTGAGCTGTCTGGCCTTGGTCAGCAGGATCTCGCTCGACTCGTCCACGTCCTGCATCTTGTTGCTGTTGGCGTGGGAGTGCTGGGAGATGAGGTTGACGTTCTGGCTGATGTCCTCCACCACCGCCTGCTGCTGCTCCGCCGCCGCCGAGATCTGGGCCGAGAAGTCCATCACCAGCTCGATCTCCGCCAGCACCTGATGCAGGCTGTCCGACCCCATCCGGGTCATCTCCACGCAGGCCTGGGTCTGTTGCAGGTTGTTCTGCATCATCCCCTTCCAGCCGTTCAGGGTGCGCTGGATCTGGCCGATGCTGCCCTGGATCTGTTCGGTCGCCTTGTGGGTGCGGGTAGACAAGGTGCGCACCTCGTCAGCCACCACCGCAAAGCCGCGCCCCTGCTCCCCAGCCCGAGCCGCCTCGATGGCGGCGTTGAGCGCCAGCAGGTTGGTCTGATCGGCGATACCCTGGATCTCCCCCATCAGCACCCCGATGCGATCCGACTCGCTGGCCAGCGCCACCGCCGAGGCAAAGGCGTGCTCCGCCTCCTTCGCCAGATCGGTGATCTTGTGCTCGGTCTCGATCAACTGCTGATCCGTGTGCTGGCAGTGGGCCTTGGCCTCGGCGATCTGGCTGTTGGTATCCTGGATGTTGCGGGCAATCTCCTGCGCCGTGCTCGCCATCTCGGTGATGGCGGTCGCCATCTGCTGGGTCTGGGCATCCTGCTCGGCAATGTCCGAGCTCGCCTCGCTGGAGGCGCTCTTCAGATGTACCGCCAGATCCTGCAACGAGTGCGTGGCGTCGTCCACCCGGCCGAGCACGGTGCGGATGCGGGCCTGCAGCAGCTTGATGTGAAAGTCAGCGATGGCGCTCGGCTCCTGCCCCGAGTAGATGAGGCGGGTCAGGCTGTCGTACTCGCCGGCCAGTTGCTGCAAGTAACGGGGGGTGGTGATGAGCTCGTGACGATAGAGCAGCCCCAGCAAGATCAGCGGCAGCGCCATGTACAGAGCGGCCCAGCCACCCAGCTCTACTGTGCCGAGCCAACCCAGTGCCAGCAGCCCGGCCACCGCCATCCCGTGACGCAGCCGCGCCAGTGAAATTCTGGGCCTGCCACCGCCCTGCTCCGCCGCCCGCAGCCGCGCATAGGTGCGGGCAGCGATCTGCTTCATCTGCGGATCGGCGCGGCAGCGCACCGACTGGTAGCCGCTGATCTTGCCCTGCTCGAAGATGGGGGTGACATAGGCATCCACCCAGTAGTAGCGACCATCCTGGCAGCGATTCTTCACCATGCCGCGCCATGGCTGGCCCTGCTTGAGCTTGCCCCACAGGTCGGCAAATGCCGCCTTGGGCATGTCGGGGTGGCGCACCATGTTGTGGTGCTGCCCCACCAGCTCGGCCCGGCTGTAACCGGCGACCCGGCAGAAGTTGTCATTGGCGTAGGTGATCACGCCCCGCAGATCCGTGGTGGACACCAGCTGTTCATCAGCGGCGAAATCCACTTCCTGATCAACTAGATGAGCTCTTTGTTCGCGCATGCAGCCCCCTCTACTGTTTTATTGCTCAGTAGAGTGTTGGGAAGCAATCCACGCCTGTAAAGGCGAAATCAAAAAGAAACAGGCCGGCTGCGCACAATCCGGCCTGATAGGGCATGAACTTTGATTTACATCAAGTTTTTCTGCCCGCGTTCACACTTACTGCAGGCTGAGATGGCTGGCGATGGCCTTGAACAGCACAGGGTAGTCATCCTCGAAATGGTGGGATCCCGGCAGGGTCACAGTAGTCACGTTGGGCTGCTGCAAGTGGGGGCAGAGCCGCACCGGCGAGTCGTCTGCCGCCCCCTGCAGGCAGAGCATCGGCAGGGTGTGAATGGCGTTGACCTCGGGCTGGGTGGGATAACTGCCTGCCTTGTCGCGGGTCACCATGTCGCTGACGTGGATCTCGAAGTCGGAGGCGGTCGAGGGGGAGAGCATCACGGCCCCGAGCAGGCTCTTGCGGTAGGGTTCGGGCAGCCGGTTGATGACGAAGGGCACGATTTCCGCCCCGAAGGAGAAGCCCACCAGCAGCCAGCGCTGGCGCCCCCAGCGGGACTGGTAATCGTCCAGGATCCGCACCAGATCGGCGGTGACCTGCTCTGGATCCTTCTTCTTCCAGTAGTAGGTGAGCGAGCTCCAGCCCACCACCGGCATGCCGTGCTGCTGCAGCTGGGCGCTGAGCCCCTTGTCCAGCGCCGCCCAGCCGCCGTCACCGCTCATGAACACCACCATGGGGGCGCTTGAGGCTTGCGCCACCGGCAGCTCCACCAGCCCCAACTCCTCTTTCACCGGCGCGGCAGAGAGCGAGAAGGCGCAGCACGCCAGCAGCAATAACAGGATCCTCATGAACGACTCCTACTTTTTGATGAGCCCGAACGGGCCTCGGCTGATCAGGGAGATCAGGTTGGTCAGCACCCGCGGCAACACCAGCTTGCTGGCGCAGAGCAGGTAGCGCGGCTCCCAATCCGGCGAGAACTTCTCCTTGTAGCGCCTGAGCCCCTGAAAATTGTAGAAACGGCTGCCCCGGGTGAAGATGGTGTTGCCAAGCTTGGTCCAGTAGCCGCTCAGGGGGTGATCGTTGAAGCCGGACATGGGCGCCATGCCGAGGTTGAAGCTGGCGTAGCCCTCGCCCTTGCCCCACAGCAGCAGCTCGACGAACAGGAAATCCATGATGGGGGCCGTGCCCGTGTCCAGGCTGTAGCGCATCAGGTCGATGGAGAGGCTCGCCTTGTTGTCGCTGACCCAGAGGTTGGCAAAGCCGACGATCTGCCCCTCGTGCCACACCAGGGCGGCCGGGCTCAGACTGAGATAGGCCGGCTCGAAACTGCCCACCGAGAAGCCCTTCTCCTTGCCCTGCTTGCTCTGCAGCCAGGTGTCCGACACCTCCTTGAGGCGGGGCAGCAGTGCAGGCACGCATTCCGGCGCCACCACCTCGAACGACAACCCCTCCCGCTTGCCCTTGGCATGGCTCTGGCGCAGGTTGCGCAGCCGGCTGCCGGCCAGCTCGAAGGCTGCCAGATCGACGATGGCCTCCTCCCCCAGCTTGAACGGGATCAGTCCCAGCTCCAGATAGAGCGGCAGGTAGCGTGCCGACACCTGGTAGAACACCGGGCTGGCATCGTGCTGATCGCACAGCTCGCGAAACTGCCAGAGCAGCTCCTCGATAAGCTCAGGCTGACCGATGGGATCCCCCATCACGATCCAGCCGTTGCCCTCGACGCCGTACATCAGAAACGCCTCGCCACCGGGGTGAAACAGCAGCGACTTGTCGCCAAGCTGGGCCAGGTAACCGTGACCGCCCCCCTCGCGCAGCACCAGGGCATGGGCGCGGGCCAGCTCGTCCGGCTCCGGCTTGCGTCCGGAGACCCGCAGCGGCGCCAGCAGCTGGGCCACCCCCACCACCGCCAGTACCGCCACCACGCTGCCCATGGCCCGCAGCCCGCGGGAGGCGGCGCCATGGGGCGAGAAGTGGAACCAGAGGGCGTGGTCATACTCCACCTGGCGATAGGAGAAGAGCAGCAGCCAGAGCGCCCCCAGCAGCACGGCCCCCACCGAGATAAGCCAGCCCGGGGTAAACTGGGCGTGCAGCAGGGAGCCCTTGCGATAGAACAGCGAGCGACAGGGGGTGATGATGAGCAGGAACAGCCCGAGCAGCAGGGCCGACTCCCAGTCAAACCCCTTGAGCAGGGAGAAGAGCATCCCCAGCCCCAGCAGCAGCTGGGTGATGCGAAACGCGGCATCGTGGCGCCGGTAGAGGCTGCGGGCCAGCAGGATCAGCAGCACGCCGCTGACGCTGCCAAGCACATGGGAGAGCTCCAGCAGGTGCAACGGCAATACCTGCAGGAACATCTCGATGCGCCCGCGCATGGTGGGGATCATCCCGGAGCAGAGCAGCAGGCTGCCCGCCGCGAACGCTCCCAGGCTGATCAGCGCCGGCAAGAACTCGCGCACCGCGCTCATGATGCCCTGCAACCGGCTCCAGCGCGCCTTCTGCTGCAACAGCTCCTGGCTGGTGAACAGCAGCAGGGCGCACAGGAAAGGCAGCACATAGTAGATGCAGCGATAGAGCAGCAGGGAGGCCAGGAGCTTGTCCACCGGCAGGTACTTGGCCAGCAGCAGGCTCATGCTCGCCTCGAACACCCCGATCCCGCCCGGCACATGGGCCAGTACCCCGAGGAAGCTGGCCAGCACGAAGGCACTGAGCAGCACCGGATAGGAGACGCTGTCCGCCGGCAGCAGCACATAGAGCACGGCGGCGGCGGCCATCCAGTCCAGCAGCGCCACCAGCAGTTGCAGCAACCGGGTTCTGAATACCGGCAGCACCAGCTCGTGGCCGCGCCAGACCAGCACGGGCTTTGGCCAGAACAGGTAACCAAGCACCGCCAAGAGCGCCAGCCCCCCCGCCAGGTTGAGCAGCTGATCGGCCCACAGCGGCCAGTCCGGCAACAGGGTGGTGGCCTGCCCCACCAGCAGGGCCGAGCCCCCCCAGGCCAGCAGGCCGAGGAAGAAGGTCACCGAGCAGAAGAGGATGATCCTGGCCACCTCCCCGGTGTTGAGCCCGAGGGCCGAGTAGATGCGATAGCGCACCGACGAGCCGGTCAGCAGGGCGAAACCCAAGGTATTGGAGAAGGTGTAGGCGATAAACGAGGTGACCCCCACCTGCTGCCAGGGCAGCCGCTTGCCGAGGGCGTGCACCGCCAGCATGTCGTAGCAGCAGAGGCAGCCATAGCTGAGCAGGGTCAGCAGCAGGGCACCACCCAGCAGCGGCAGCGGCAAAGACCAGATGGCCAGCCGGATGTCGTGCCAGTGCCAGAGGTGGGTCAAACGATAGAGGACGACCAGCGCCGCCCCCAACAACAACAAGCTACATAACGGGCCTAACCAGATAAACAGATGACGCCGCATTGCCAATCCCTACCGACGCGGCTGATGGCTGCCTGCGTCATGTTGCTGAACATTGCACCGATGGCGGGCAGTGCCCCTGGCACGTACTCGCCCCTTGCTCTTTGATTGCTGTGTGATGCGCCATGACGGACGAGCCCGGAAGGTGAGCGTGACGGCCTGTTCCTCCGGCAAACCAGCGCGCCCCAGCATGGCATCCCACTTTATATCGACTCTTTTGCAAAAGACGAGTCTCGCCGCAAAAATAAATTACTCAGCTCTGGCCGGATTAATTCCCCGGCGACACAGGCCCGCATCCCGCCATCGCTCTGAACAATTAATAAGCAGAAATATCATACACCAGATAAAGGGATCCGCCCGCCCCATCTGGTCGGTGCGACAAGTCGCTCAAAGGATAATCATAGTGGCGCGCTAAAATAAAAAAGGGGAGCCTGGCTCCCCTTTATCTCACTATGGTGTTATTGCACGCTGCGACACTGGCTGAAGATATCCAGCGGCTGTTCATATACGGCCGTATTCACATCCCAGATCCCCAACATGGAGGAGAACAGGTTGTCATGAGAATAACGGGTATTGGCCGCCTTCTGCTGCAAACAGTCTAGGTTCATCCCCTTCTCTTTGGCAAAACCCGATGACATCCACACCTGCATGGGGACCCGGGTCTGATCATCCGGCGCAAATTTATAAGGGGTGCCGTGCAGATAAAGTCCCAATGCCCCCAGTGACTCACCGTGGTCGGAAATATAGACCAGCGCCGTATTGTATTTGTCCTCGTACTTTTTCAGGCGCTCGATCATGCTGGCAATCACATAGTCGGTGTAGCGAATGGTGTTGTCGTAGGTGTTCTCCAGCTCCTGATCGGTGCAGTTCTCGATGTCGCTGCGCTGGCAATCCGGCAGGAAGTGGCGGTGCGAGCCCGGATAACGCTTGTAATAGGTCGGCCCATGGCTGCCGATGAGGTGGAAGCCCACCAGCTTGTCCCCCTTCATGCCCGCCAGTTCGTCATCCAGCCCCTCCAGCACCACCTCGTCATAACAGGTGTTCTTGTCGCAGAACTTGGGGTGATCCTTGGGGTTGACCACCATGTTGGGCACCCGATCGCACACCCCCTTGCAGCCGCCGTCGTTCTCCTTCCAGAAGATGGAGACGCCGCTCTTTTGCAGCACGTCCAGCAGCCCTTCGCTGTTGCGGGCCTGGTTGCCGTCGAACTGGTTGCGCCCCATGTTGGAGAACATGCAGGGCACCGAGACCGCGGTCGCCGTGCCGCAGGAGCGCACGTCGTTGAAGGAGATGATCCCCGCCTGCTTGCTGGTGAAGGGGTTGGTCTCCTTGTGATAGCCGTTCATGGAGAAGTTCTTGCCGCGCGCCGTCTCCCCCACCACCAGGAACATCATGGTCGGCTTGTCCGCACCGGCCACCCGCCTGGCGTCGTCGCCCAGGCGCTGGAACGGCACCGGCTCTGTCAGATAGCGTTTCTGCAGATACCTGGCGGTACTGTACATGTAGTTGGCCGGCACTATCTCCCGGTTCAGGGTCTGGTTGTTGCGCCCGACCGAAGCGTAGTCCTGGTAGTAGGCCGCGGCGATGAGCCCCAGCACCACGAGGGAGGCCAGCATGGAGAGCCCGCGCTGCAGCAGCCCCTGATACCATCTGGCCGGATACTCTATCTTGACGAAGAACAGCAGCACCGCCGGCAGTACCCCGGCCAGCAATACCCAGATCACGATGGGCACGCTCAGATAGGAGTGCGCCTCGCTCTGGTTGGTTTCAAAGATGTTCTGGATCATGTCGCCATCAAACAGCACCTTGTATTTCATCATGGTGTAGCTGGCAATGGCACCCGTGATAAACAGAAAGGCAAAGAAAGGCTTGATGAAATAACGCACAGAAAATGGCATGAAGACAAAGTTCAATGCCGCAACCAGCACGATGGGAATAGAGATGGCAAACCCGATTTTAAAATGTTCAAGCTGCGTCAATATTTCATAAAAATGCAGCAATACTGGCCAGTTGAGCAAGAAGGCAAAGATGAATGCCAGCAAAAACACAAATGGAACAATTCTTATTCTAAGAAAAGAAGGCATGTATATCTCCCTGTTACACTTCTTTATTACACCTTGAAATACCCGCTCCGGAGTCGACACGTCGATATTTGGCGCCGGATAGTAACAGTGTGTTGAAAACGCCAAATACGATATTTTCAGACATTTTCAATAATGTGATGCATATCAACAATCACAACAAACCGACAGCCTAACCGGCAAAACTTAAGGAAGAATTAAGCAATCCGTGTTATGTGGTTGCTCAAAAAACCGGCTCGCTGTCATATTGAATGACAACGCCCTCCCATCGGCACGTTGTTACCACCATTTTTCAGACCCCTCTCCCGCTCTTAAGTTTCGCTTAAGACTACTCGGCGACGCTGTCTCCTGACGAGTCCTCGTCATACGACAGATACGAGAGAGGGTTAACATGCACGACAACAGCAAGGCAGCGATCAGCAAGGTGCCAGAGATCACCCTGGCGTTCTGGGTCATCAAGATCCTGGCGACCACCCTGGGGGAGACAGGGGGAGACGCCGTTTCCATGTCGATGGAGCTCGGTTATCTGGTGAGCACAGGCATCTTTGCCGTGATCTTCTTCGTCTCGGTCAGCGCGCAGATCGCAACGACCTCCTACAACCCCCTCCTTTACTGGACCACCATCATCGCCACCACCACGGTCGGTACCACCCTGGCGGATTTTGCCGATCGCTCGCTCGGGCTGGGCTATGCCGGCGGCTCCACCCTGCTGCTGGCCTTGCTGATGGGCTCCTTCCTGCTCTGGTATCGGCTGCAGGGCAGCATCTCCACCGGCAGCATCACCACGCCGCGCACCGAGCTGTTCTACTGGGTGACCATCATGTTCTCCCAGACCCTGGGCACCGCACTGGGGGACTGGACCGCAGACGAGGCCGGCTTTGGCTATGCGGGCAGCACCCTGCTGTTTGGCGGCATGCTGGCCGCCATCGTTGCCGCCTACTACCTGACCCGGGTATCGCGCACCCTGCTGTTCTGGGCCGCCTTCATCCTGACCAGGCCCCTTGGCGCCGTGGTGGGGGATTTTCTGGACAAGCCGCTCAGCAAGGGCGGGCTTGAACTGAGTCGTTACTCCGCCTCCTTTGCCCTGCTGGCCGCCATCGCCACCCTGGTGCTCATCTCGACCCTGCGCAACCGACAACCGGTTCGGGCCGAACTCGACATCGAGCAATGATGCCGTGACCGCAGGCAACCGTCTGTGGTCACGCTGGCAAACATGACCAGCCAGCCCGGCAGCCTTGTCG
Source organism: Aeromonas dhakensis (assembly GCF_002285935.1). Taxonomy (NCBI): domain Bacteria; kingdom Pseudomonadati; phylum Pseudomonadota; class Gammaproteobacteria; order Aeromonadales; family Aeromonadaceae; genus Aeromonas; species Aeromonas dhakensis. The sequence continues at coordinate 2,628,645 of NZ_CP023141.1, read as the reverse complement.
TGGCCGGGCTGGCTATGCTCTGGGTGAATCGATGCAAGGCAGGAGAACCCCATGACCACGACCAACCATCCCCCCGCTCCCCAACCCGCCGGCCGGATCCCGGGGGGCGTCTGGGTGCTGGGGTTTGTCAGCCTGCTGATGGACATCTCTTCTGAAATGATCCACAGCCTGCTACCCCTCTTCATGGTGACCGTGCTTGGCAGCAGCGCCCTCACCATCGGCCTCATCGAAGGGATGGCAGAGGCGACGGCCCTGATGGTCAAGGTCTTCTCCGGCACCCTGAGCGACTATCTGGGACGCCGCAAGGGGTTGGCCCTGCTGGGCTACGGGCTGGGAGCGCTGACCAAACCGCTGTTTGCCATCGCTACCGGCAGCGGGCTGATCCTGACCGCCCGCCTGCTGGACAGAGTTGGCAAGGGCATCCGTGGCGCCCCCCGCGATGCACTGGTGGCCGACCTCACTCCGCCGGAGCTGCACGGCGCCGCCTTCGGCCTGCGCCAGTCCCTCGACACGGTCGGCGCCCTGCTGGGGCCGCTGCTGGCGGTGGGGCTGATGCTGCTCTGGCACGATGATTTTCGCGCCATCTTCTGGCTGGCGGTGGTGCCTGGGCTGGCCTCGGTCACCCTGCTCGCCATCGGTCTGCGTGAACCCAAAGCGGCTGGCCACCACGCCCGCAGCAACCCCTTGCGGCGCGACAACCTGCAACGGCTGGGTAAACCCTATCGCTGGGTGGTGCTCATCGGCGCCCTGTTTACCCTGGCCCGTTTCAGCGAAGCCTTTCTGGTGCTGCGCGCCCAACAAAGCGGCATGGCGCTCGCCCTGGTACCGCTGGTCATGGTGGCGATGAATCTGGTCTATGCCCTCGGCGCCTATCCGTTCGGGCGTCTCTCGGATCAGATGAGTCACCGAACCCTGCTGGTCTGGGGGTTGCTGGTGCTGGTAGCCGCCGATCTGGTGCTGGCGGCCAGCACCCACTGGGGGTCATTGCTGATGGGGGTGATGTTGTGGGGCATTCATCTGGGGATGACCCAGGGGCTGCTGGCCGCCATGGTGGCCGCCAGCGCGCCCGCGGAACTGCGCGGCAGCGCGTTCGGCTTCTTCAATCTGGTCTGCGGCCTCGCCATGTTGCTGGCCAGCCTGCTGGCCGGGCTGCTGTGGGACACTCTGGGCGCCGCCTGCACCTTCTACGCCGGCGCCGCCTGCTGCCTGCTCACCCTGCTGGTGCTCGGCAGATACCCGCAGCCCGACGCCGGCAGCCAGCCATGAGCAGCGCATCCCGCTTGCTGCAGACAGCAAAAAGCCCCGGCAACCAGGTTGCCGGGGCTTTTCTGAAGATGGCGGAGGAGGTGGGATTTGAACCCACGGATGGTCGCCCATCGCCGGTTTTCAAGACCGGTGCATTCAGCCGCTCTGCCACCCCTCCGAACGGCGTGCATACTACGTCAGCCCCTTGTTCATATGCAATACATATTTGATTTGGGATAGTAGGGGGCAACAGGCTGGGGTGGGGCTTGAAATCAGCGCTCGTCATCCCGACATTCAGTGCATACAATGCGTTAACGAGGCGGCGTTGCCGCCTCACCCCGGAAATCAAGAGGACACCCAAGATGGATACCCGTTCTATCTATACCGGCACCCAGAGTGCCGCGCGCGATACCAACAAGGTACTGCGCAACACCTACATGCTGCTCTCCCTCACTCTTGGCTTCTCTGCCGTGGTGGCCGGGGTTGCCACCGTGATGAACATGCCGCCCCTGCACTGGGCCATCTTCCTCATCGGCGTCTACGGTCTGATGTTCCTGACCGAGAAGAATCGCGACAACGGCATGGGGCTGGTGTTCACCTTCGCCCTGACCGGCCTGCTGGGCTATAGCCTGGGCCCCATCATCAACATGTACATGAACAACGGCGGCGGCGAGATCGTGATGACCGCGCTCGGCGGCACCGCGCTCACCTTCTTCGGTCTGTCGGCCTATGCCCTGACCACCAAGCGTGACCTCTCCTTCATCGGCGGCATGCTGTTCGTCGGTTTCTGGGTGCTGCTGGTGGCCATGATAGCCAACATCTTCCTGCAGATGAGCGCCCTGAGCCTGGCCCTGTCCGCCATGTTCATGCTGTTCTCCTCCGGCGCCATCCTGCTGACCACCCAGCAGATCGTGCGCGGCGGCGAGACCAACTACATCTCCGCCACCGTCACCCTGTACGTATCCATCTACAACATCTTCCTGAGTCTGCTGAGCCTGCTCGGCGGCAACCGCAACTAATCAAACACCCCGCTTCGGCGGGGTTTTTATTGGCGCCTGTTTCTGTCAGGATAAGTTGCAAATCAAGGATATGAAGCGAAGTGGCCCTGATCCAAATCAGGGCCGTTTCGTTGTTGACCGGTTATGCTCTCGCTTTCGTTTCGCTCAAGGGTTGCGCTCTCCCATGCCCACGGATTTCTCTGGCCTGCTGCGCCGGCTGCTGACTGACAGTCATATCTATTTCGCCCTCAAGGTGCTGCTGGCCATCATGGGGCTGCTCGCCTTCACCCTGGCGACCGGCGACATCCAGCTCACCGTGCTGCTCTCCCTCGGGGTGGTGGCCGGCGCCATCGCCGAGACCGACGACAGCCTGTGGGGCCGGGTCAAGAACCTCGCCATGACCCTGCTCTGCTTCCTGTTCGCCTCCCTCTGCGTGCAGTATCTCTTCCCCACCCCCTGGCTGTTCGCCATCGGGCTCGCGGGCTCCACCTTTATCTTCGTGATGGTGGGGGCGCTCGGTCAGCGTTACGCCACCATCAGCTTCGGCTCCCTGCTCATCGCCATCTACACCATGCTGGGGGCCGCCAAGGCGCCGGATCTCTTCTATCAGCCGCTGGCGCTCGGCGCCGGGGCACTCTGGTATGGCCTGGTGTCGCTGGTCTGGCTCTGGCTGCTGCCCTACAAGACCCTGCACGAGCAGCTGGCCCAGAGCTACTTTGCTCTCTCCCGCTATCTGCTGGAAAAATCCCGCTTCTTTCCGGCCGACGAGCACGGCGCCCAGGCCATTCGCCACAACCTGGCCCAGCTCAACATCAACCTGGTCAATGCCCTGACGCTCACCAAGTCGGCGCTCAACGCCCGCCTCAGCACCCGTCACCGGGCCTCCCCCGAGCTGGCGAGCCTGCTGCGCCTCTACCTGCTGGCGCTGGAGATCCACGAGCGGGCCACCTCCAGCCACTACCCCTACAGCAAGCTGGAAGCCGAACTCAAGCAGGGCATAGTGCTGGACGGCTTCCAGGAGGTGTTCTTGCAGCTCTCAGAGGCGTGCCAGCGGCTCGGCTACGCCATCCTGGTGCACAAGCCCTATGCCCACAACAAGCGCATCCACTGGACGCTGGAGGCCCTCGGTGATCAGTTGGAGTTCACTCACCTCAAGCAGCACTACCCGAAAACCCTGCTGACGCCGATGAAGTTTCTGCGCCGCAACCTGGCCAGCATCAACCAGCTGCTGCAAAGCGCCGAGGAGCTGCAAAACCCCGAGCAGGCCCCGCAGAGCCTGCCGCCCCTGGCCCGCCCCGCCCGCCTGCCGCTGCTGACCCAGCTCAAGCAGCACCTGACCCCCAACTCCATGGTGTTTCGCCATGCTCTTCGCCTGTCCCTCGGGTTGGTGGTGGGCTACGGCATTCTGCAGGCATTCCACCTGGACAAGGGTTACTGGATCCTGCTGACCGTATTGTTCGTCTGCCAACCCAGCTACAGCGCCACCCGCCGCCGGCTGGTGCAGCGCATGCTCGGCACCTTCGCCGGCCTGCTGGTGGGGATCCCGGTGCTCTGGCTCTTCCCCGAACTGCACGTGCAGCTGGTGGTGATGGGGCTGGCCGCTTTCCTCTTCTTCACCCAGGTGCGCAGCAACTACAGCGCCGCGGTCTGCTTCATCACCCTCTACGTGCTGATGGCGTTCAACCTGCTGGACGGCATCGGCTTCGCCATTCTGGGGCCGCGCATGCTCGATACCCTGCTCGGCTGCCTGCTCTCCTACGCCCTGGTGGCATGGCTCTGGCCGGACTGGCAGTACAAACGGCTGCCGACCCTGATCGCCAATTCGCTGTCGGCCAACGCCCGCTACCTCTCGGCGGTGCTCGCCAGCCTGCAGCAGCAGCGGGATGAATCACTCGACTACCGGGTGGCGCGCAAGAGCGCCCATCTGGCGGACAGCGAACTGGCCATGGCCTGGCAGAGCATGCTGGTGGAGCCGCAAAAGCGCCGCCGCTTCCTCGACCTCTGCTTTACCCTCACCTGGCGCAACCATGCCCTGCTCTCCTACATCTCGGCGCTGGGCGCCCATCGCGACAAGCTGGAGGCCATCGGCGAGCTGGACGAGATCAGCCGCCACCTGAGCCATACCCTGGAGCGGGCCGCGGGCCATCTGGCGGGAGAGATGCCGGAGCAGATCGAGGGGCAGTGCCCTGTCATCACCCCGGACAGCAGCGAGGAGCAGCTGATGCTGACCCAGCAGCTCAATCTCATCAGCCAGCTGGCGGACGAATTGCTCGCCCTGGCCAACGAGAGCCGGTTGCTCACCCGGGAACAAGGCGCTACCATGCCCGCCCAATCCTGACAGGCCACAAGGAGCCCACCATGTCCGAGCACCACCAGCTGGAATTCAACGGCCAACTCATCGAGACCGATGCCAAGGGTTATCTGCTCAACAGCAACGACTGGAGCGAGGCGCTGGCACTGGTACTGGCCGAGCAGGAAGGCATAGTGCTGGAGGAGCCGCACTGGGAAGTGGTGCGCTTCGTGCGCGCCTTCTATCTGGAATTCAACACCTCCCCCGCCATTCGCGCCCTGGTCAAGGCGATGGAGAAGCAATACGGCCCCGAGAAGGGCAACAGCCGCTACCTCTACAAGCTGTTCCCGGAAGGCCCCGCCAAGCAGGCCACCAAGATTGGCGGCCTGCCCAAACCGGTGAAATGCATCTAAAAAAATACCGCGCCCATCCAAAATGAAGCGCGGTATTTTTTTTATCTTGTCGACCCTCTTAAGGGTTGTAAGCCACCACGGAACCACTCAGGCCGGTCATCTGGCCGATGCGGCTCTGCATGCCCTGCAGCTTGGTCTTGGAGACATCCGGTCCGATGAAGACCCGGTTGAGCTGACCCTGCACCGGCGTGCGCGGCGAGGTGTGAGCCGAGTAGCCCGCCGCCCGCAGCTTGCCCACCAGCGCGTTGACGCTGTCGACGTTCTTGAAGGCGCCGAGCTGCAGGATCCAGCTGCCCTGGGCCGGGGCCGTCGCTGCCGGGGCTGCGGTCGTGGTCGCTTGCCCCATCTTGCTGGCGATGAGGTCGTCCATCGACCTGATCTGACCCGCCTGCGGCTTGCTCTCCACCGGTTTTTGCACCTCTACCGGCTTGGGTGGCACCACCTTGGGCTTGGGTTGCTCCACCGGTTTCTTGGCGATCACTTCAGGCTTGGGCTGGGGCTTGACCGCCGGCGGTGTAACGGGCTGGGTCACCGGCTTGGCGGCCGGCTGCTGCACCTGCGGCTGGCCCTGCTTGGCCCCCAGGGTGACCGGCTCGGGCACCTCTTCCACCTGCCACTGCTCGGCAGCCGACGCCTGCTGCTGGCTGGCCAGATGCTCCGCCGGCAGTGTGCTGGCGGCCGATACCTGCAAGGCGGGCTTGGCGGGTTCCAGCTCGGGGCGCAGCGGGATCTTGGCAAACGCCTCTTCCTTCTGCTCCAGCTTGTGGCCGTCCATCAGATCCGGCAGAAAAATGACTACCAGGGCCACCAGGATGACGGTCCCCACCAGACGGTTTTGAAACTTAGAGGCCAAGTTGAATCCTACCTTTACGTAACTCAATATGCGATCTGGCTCCCCGCCAAAGGGCCGGGGAGCCGGGGTGTGGCCTAGACGGCGCCACCCGCCAGAATGTCGGCGACAGTGTAAAACGAACCAAACACAATGACCATATCATCAGGACTCGATGCGGCCAACGCGGCAGCATAGGCCTGCCCCACATCGTCAAAGGGGGTCGCCGGCCCCCGCTCGCTGCCAAGAGCTGCCGCCAACTGGGCCGCGCTCGCCGCCCGCGGGCCGCTCAGGCTCGCCAGATACCACTCGCCGATGAGGCCATCGAGCTCGGCAAGCGACCCCGCCATGTCCTTGTCCTTGAGCATGCCGACCACGGCGCGGCGCACGCCGGTGCAAGGCAGCTTGCGCAGCTGGGCAGCCAGATAGGCAGCCGAATGGGGGTTGTGGGCCACATCGACGATGACCAGCGGCGCGCTTTGCAACTGTTGCATCCGGCCAGCCAGCCTGGCATTGGCCAGTCCGTCACGGATGGCGGACTCCGGCAACGGCAGACCGAGGAACTCCAGCGCCGCCAGCACGGTGACCGCGTTCATCAGCGGCAGGGCCGGTTTGGGCAGCCCCAGCCAGTGGTGCAGGCCGTGGTAGTCCCAACTGTCGTCGTGCTCATCCCCGTGGAAGTCACGGCCGACCTGGCGCAAGGAGGCACCGAGGCGCGCCGCCTCGCTGGCGATGGTGACGGGCGGGTTGGGCTCACCGCTGATGGCGGGTTTGCCGGCGCGATACACGCCGGCCTTCTCCACCGCCACCGCCTCGCGGGTATCACCCAGCCAGTCGCAGTGATCGAGCGCAATGGAGGTGATCATGGCGACATCGGATTCCACCACATTGGTGGCATCGAGCCGGCCGCCCAGCCCCACTTCCAGCAAGAGCACATCCGGCGCGGCGCGGCGAAACAGCCACAAACCAGCAAGGGTGGCGAACTCGAAGAAAGTAAGGGCTATCTCGCCGCGGGCCGCTTCCACCTCGGCAAAGGCGGTGCAGTGATCGCTGTCGGCCAGCTCGGCCCCGTTGATCCGCACCCGCTCGCTGAAGCGCAGCAGATGGGGAGAGGAGTAGACGCCGACCTGGTAACCGGCTTCCATCAGTATGCTGGCCGCCATGGCGCAGCTGGAGCCCTTGCCGTTGGTGCCCGCCACCGTGATCACCTTGAACGGCAGTTGGGTAAGACCCATGCGGCGGGCGACGGCACCGACCCGATCCAGTCCCATGTCGATGTTGACCGGGTGGATCTGCTCCAAATAAGAAAGCCAGTCGACCAGCGACCGGCTTTGGGATTGTTGCATGTTGGAACTCATCTTCACTCTTCGATGACGTGAGTATTCAGCATTTTGGCGAGCAGGCTGGCCAGACGGTTGCGCATGTCGCGGCGGTCGATGATGAGATCGATGGCGCCCTTCTCCAGCAGGAACTCGGAGCGCTGGAAGCCTTCCGGCAGCTTCTCGCGCACGGTCTGCTCGATGACGCGGGGACCGGCAAAGCCGATCAGCGCCTTGGGCTCGCCCACGTTGATGTCGCCCAGCATGGCCAGACTGGCGGAGACGCCACCCATGGTGGGGTCGGTCAGCACGGAGATATAGGGCAGACCGGCCTTGGAGAGGCGGTCCAGCGCCGCACTGGTCTTGGCCATCTGCATCAGGGAGAACAGCGCCTCCTGCATGCGGGCACCACCCGAGGTGGAGAAACAGACCAGACCGCGACCTTCCTTGATGCTCTCCTCGACGGCGCGCACGAAGCGGGCGCCCACCACGGAGGACATGGAGCCACCGATGAAGGAGAACTCGAACGAACAGGCGACGACCGGCACCCCCTTGAGAGTCCCCTTCATCACCACCAGCGCATCTTTCTCGCCCGTATCCTTCTGGGCGGCTGACAAACGATCCTTGTAGCGCTTGGAATCCTTGAATTTCAGTACATCCTGCGGCTCCAGCTCGGCACCGACTTCGGTGCGGCCCTGCTCGTCGAGAAAGCTCTCGAGGCGGGCACGGGCGCTGATGCGCATATGATGATCACACTTGGGGCACACTTCGAGATTGCGCTCCAACTCTGCCCGGTAGAGCACCTGTTCACAAGCACTGCACTTGGTCCACACCCCTTCCGGAATGTTGTGGCGACGCGGGGCAGTGATCTTGCTCTTGGGAAGGATCTTCTCAAGCCAGCTCATGGAATTCCTTAATGCTTTTGTGCCTGACAAAACGCATCGAGCCTAGATTGTTCAATGACTTAATAGCTCGATGGCAATAAATGACGGATCATTAAACCACAAATTTTCGGGCCCAGTTACTAAAAACTGGTCGTACCCGGTGCCGAGTCCGGCAGCCACAACGGGCCGAGCGGCACCCGCGGCAAGCCCAGTTCCAGCGGGTAATCCACGTCCACCAGATAGAGTCCCCCCGCCTTGGCGGTGGGGCCTGCCAGGTTGCGATCCCGGGCCGCCAGCACCTCGGCCACCCACTCCACCGGTTTGAGCCCCTGCCCCACCAGCAGCAGGGAGCCGGTGATGTTGCGCACCATGTGGTGCAGGAAGGCATTGGCCCGGATATCCAGCACGATATAGGGGCCCTGGCGGCTGACGCACAGGTGGGTCACATTGCGCCACGGGGTCTTGGACTGACAGCCGATGGCCCGAAACGAGCTGAAGTCCTGCTCACCCAGGAGGCACTGGCCCGCCTGGTGCATCAGCGTCGCGTCGATCGCTTCGTGGTAGTGGCTGACGCCGCTGCCGAGGATGGCCGGCCGGTAGTTGTGGTTGTAGATGACGTAGCGGTAGCGACGGGCGGTGGCGCTGAAGCGGGCATGGAACCCCTCGTCCACCTGCTTGACCCAGCGCACGGCGATATCCGGCGGCAGGTTGGAGTTGAGCCCCAGGGTCCAGGCCCCTTCGGCACGGTTCGCATCGGTATCGAAGTGGATGACCTGGCCGGTGGCGTGGACGCCGGCATCGGTGCGTCCTGCACACTGGATGGAGACGGGGTGATTGGCGATCCGGCTGAGGGCCTTCTCCAGCTCCTCCTGTACGCTGATCACTTCGCGCTGACGCTGCCAACCGAAATACCGGCTGCCGTCGTATTCAATACCTAGGGCAATTCGCATGGATAAACTTGTCTTCTGATGAAAGGATGCGGTGAAAGAAACGGGGCGGATTATACCCATCTCGCCTCAAAAATCCCAAATCGCAGCGCCCAGGCCAGACCAGGCGCCAAAAAGAAGGGGCAGCCCGTCGGCTGCCCCTGCTGTCATCATGGTGCTGTGGCTACCTAGCCAAGGCGCTTGAGCAGCTTCTCGGCCTCGGCCCGCTGATGCTCGGTGCCCTGCTCCGCCGCCTCCTGCAGCAGCTCGCGGGCGCTGTCCTTGTCGTCGATCTCGAGGTAGGCGCGCGCCAGATCCAGCTTGGCCCCCACTCCGCCATCGTCGGCATCCACGTCAAATCCGGTGGACTCCGGCAGCACCTCGGGGAAGCCATCCAGCCCCACATCCAGCGAGAAGCCCTGATAGGGTTCCTGCTCCGTGGTGGTGGCATCGGCCTCGGCCAGCAGCTTGTCGATCTCGACATAACCGCTCTCCTGGGCCTGCTCGCGCGGCTTGACCTCGCCCTGATGGGGTTCCACTTCGGCGAAGGCATCCTCAAAATCGGAGAGGGCCATCTCGTTGGGATCCCAATCCGGTTCTGCCTCTTTCTTACCTTTGACCGGCTCGGGCTCCAGCCCCAGCTCAGCCAGCATCTCGTCGGCGCCGGCAGCGGCAGCCTGGTCGGCCCCCGGTTCGGCAAAGGCGGTCTCGAAATCGCTCAGATCGAAGGAGGCGAGATCCTCATCGCTCACCACCGCCTCGGCGTCCGGCTGGCCGTCATCGGCGCCATCCAGCGTCAGGTCGGCCTCCAGATCCGCATCCAGCTCGGCGAACAGGGCAGCCTGCAGCTCCTCTTCGCTCATGACCTCGTTGTCGGCCTTGGGCTTGGGATTGAACTCGCTGGCGAGATCGAGATCCGGCTCGGTGTCGAGGGTGATGGGATCGTCATGGGCCAGATCCAGATCGGGCACCAGATCCGGATCCCGGATGGCGGCCTTGGCGGCCGGTGCCGGCTCGGCATCGAAGCTGGCCAGATCCATCTCGCCATCGTCGCTGAACACCAGATCGGCCGGCGCGGCGGGCTCTTCCACCGCCATGTAGCCATCGGGCGTGTTGAGATCCGGTGTCGGCCGCATCGGTTCGTCATCTGTGATGCCGACCGTCATCAGCTCGTCAAACTCGCTGCTCTCCTGATCCATCACCATGGCGGTGGATTCGGACAGGCTCTTCTCCTGCTCTTCCAGCTCGCGGCGAGCCCGGGCCCGCAGCCACAGGGTCACCAGCGCCAGCACCAGCAGCACAGGCAACAGGATGATCATGGCGAGGTTGAGCGGCGAGGAGAGCAGGTCCATCAGCCAGTTCTGCTTGGGCTCGGGGGCCGGCGCCGCCGGCGGAACCGGCTTGGCCTTGAGCTCGGCAATCTCTTTTTGCAGGGCGGTCTGATCCTGCAGCTGGGCCTTGAGGGTCTCCACCTCTTCGGTCAGCGACTGCAGTCGCAGCTTGAGCCTGTGGTTCATCTCGGTGACCTGACCGAGCTGGGCATTGGCATCTTCCAGCGCCAGCGCCATCTCGGTGGAGGGCTTGCCGACCGGCTTGTCGAGGTCGGCCGGCAGCGGGGCCGGTGCACTGGCGGTGGCGGCACTGGTTGCCGCGGCCTGGCTCGCGACCGGCTCGGGGGCCTTGGCGACCTCCTTGACCTCGGTGGCCGGCTGGGGCGCCTCCACCTTGGGTGCCGGAGCCGGAATGGGCGCCGCCTTGGCGGGCGCTACCTTGGCAACCTCGGGCTTGGTCGGCTCGGCTGCCTTGGTGGGGGTCGCCTTGGGCTGGGCCGGCTTGGTGGCCACCGGTTTGGCAGGTTGAACATGCTTGTTGGCCAGATATTTCGGGCTCAGCCCTTTCCAGCTGGCGTTGTCACTGCGGAATTTGGCGCGGGCCTCGGCATCCGTGATGACGCTGGCCTCGGCGGCGGTGGGCAGCAGGATGCGCGAGCCCACCAGAATGTGGTTGATGTTGCCGTCAGCGAAACTGCGGGGGTTTTTCTCGTAGATCGCCACCATGGTCTGGTAGACGCTGACACTGCTGGAGGGACGGTACTTGCTCGCCAGGCTCCAGAGGGTGTCGGTGGGACGAATGGGACCATAACTGCCGGCATTGCTCGCAACCTGCCGCACGATGGGCTGGGCCGTCGCTCGGCTGGGTTGGGGCGTGGCGCTGGGAGTGGCGACGGGTTGTGCCAGCGGCTGGGAATTGACGGCGGGCGGAGCCGGCTCGTCCGGGCCTTTGAGCTCAACAAAAAAGGGCTCCCGCGTCGAGTCTTCGGCCTGGGCCATGCCCAGCAGACCCAATGCGAGTAGCGTTGCCAATGTTATGCGGGAATGTCCCATATTCGTTCCTTCGTATGACGGCCCTATCACATTGAAAAATCTGGATAGTTACCCCAAAACAGTCGGTTCAATATAAATCAGGCTCAGGTTGCAAGCCAGCAGTCCGACACATTTAGCACCCAACTTGCCCCTGAGTGTAGGAAAAAACTTAATCAGTTGATATCGCGAAACATTCCAGAAGTCGCACTGTGCGCCCCCGGTCACATCTGCCTCGCGCTCGGCAGTGCCATCTCTGGCGGGCATCCCTCCCCGCCAGGCCCATGAGCTCGCCGATCAGAGGTAATCGCGCACCAGCAGTTCAGCAATCTGCACGCTGTTGGTCGCCGCGCCCTTACGAACGTTATCGGCCACGATCCACATATTTATACCGCAGGGGTGAGAAATATCCTGGCGAATCCGGCCCACCTGTACCTCGTCCTTGCCGGTTGCATCGCGCACCGGGGTCGGATAGTCATGCTCGTCGTCAAACAGGGTGACGCCCGGCGCACTGCGCAGCAGCTCTTTCACCTGTTCGGCGTCGAGCGGCTGGTGCAGCTCGACGTGGACCGCCTCGGCATGGCCGTAGAAGACCGGCACCCGCACGCAGGTGGGGTTCACGGCGATGCTGGCATCCCCCAGGATCTTCTGGGTCTCCCACACCATCTTCATCTCTTCCCGGGTGTAGCCGTTGTCGGTGAAGCTGTCGATCTGCGGAATGAGGTTGAAGGCGATTTGCTGCGGGTAGAGGCTGGGCTCCACCGGACGACCGTTGAGCAGATGGGCGGTCTGGCCGGCCAGCTCGCTCACCCCCTCCTTGCCGGAGCCGGAGACGGACTGATAGGTCGCCACGTTGATGCGAGCGATACCCACCTCATCGTGCAAAGGCTTCAGTGCCACCAGCATCTGGATGGTGGAGCAGTTGGGGTTGGCGATGATGTTGCGGTTGCGAAAATCGGCCAGGGCGTCCGGGTTCACTTCCGGAATGACCAGGGGGATCTCTTCGTCGTAACGGAAGCAGGAGGTGTTGTCGATGACGATGCAGCCGTGCTCGGCGGCAATCGGCGCCCACTTGGCAGAGACCTCGGCCCCGGCGGAGAAGAGGGCGATCTGCACCTGGCTCCAGTCAAACTCCTCCACGTCCAGGATCTCGACGTTCTTGCCGGCAAAGCGCACCGTGTCGCCGGCGCTGCGGCTGGAGGCCAGCGGATAGAGGGTGGCGACCGGGAAGGCACGCTCTTCCAGGATCTCGATCATCGCCTCGCCCACGGCGCCGCTGGCGCCCAATACCGCTACGTTGAATTGCTGACTCACTGCTGTTCTCTCCTATGATGGTGCCGGTGACGCGCGCTGGCATCACCGCTGGCAGGCGGACCTGCCTGATAGCGGGTCTGGCGTCAGCCAGACCGGGTATGGGCGGGACAAGGCTCCCCCCCTTCAAGTATGTAGAGCGTTCAGCCGGGCTGGCAGACAAACCCGAGCCGGGCCAGGGCATCGCTCGCAAACGGCCCCTTCAGCTGCAGGGCCGAGAGCTCGCGCCGCTCCGGATAATCTTTGCGCTGCTCATCGAAGCTGCCCGCCACACCGAGCCGGTTGCGAAAACGGGCGTCATCACGGCGCACGTCATAAACAAGGTGGACCAGTTGCTTGATCAATGCCTGATCCGCCGGCTGGCCCGGCGTCACCTCGCGCACCTCGGGGATGGGCAGCAGACTCTGCAGATCCTGGCGCGGCGTGCGCCCCAGCTGCCGGCAGAGCGCCTCATAGAGCATCCAGGTGCCACGGGCCTTGCCCTCCAGGCTGTAACCCGCGATGTGCGGCGTCGCCAGCTCGGTGTGGGGCACCAGGGCCTGCAGCGGCTCCGGCTCCCCTTCCCACACGTCCATCACCAGCCGCAGCGGCGTCTGGCTCTGCTGGCGCGCCAGCAAGGCCTGGTTGTCCCACACCTCGCCGCGGGAAGCGTTGATGAGGATCTGCCTGGCCGGGCGGGCGGCAATCTGCGCCGCATCCAGCAGATGGAAGGTGGCATCCGGCCCTTGACGGGTAATGGGAACGTGGAAGCTGACGATGTCGGCCTCAAGGGCCTGCTGGTAATCGACAAACTGCGCCGCCTCGTTGGCCTCGGCGGCGCGGGCACGGGGCGGATCGCAGCGCAGCACCCGCATGCCGAGGGCTTCGGCCTTGCCTGCCACGCACTCGCCGGTGTTGCCGGCGCCGATGACCGCGAGGCTCATCTCGTTCAAGTTGAGCTCATGGCGCTCGGCCAGCACCAGCAGGGCGGAGAGCACATAGTCGCCGACCGAATATTTGTTGCAGCCGGGGGCACTGAAGAAGGGAATGCCCCGCTCGGCCAGCAGCGCCTTGTCCACGTGATCGGTGCCTATGGTGGCGGTGCCGACGAAGCTCAGTCGCGGGCAGCTGGCCAAGAGGGCTGCGTCCACCCGGGTGACGGAGCGCACCAGCAGCACGTCGGCCTCTTGCAGATCCGCCGCCTGCATCTGCCTGCCGGGCAGCGGGACGACCTCGCCAAACTCGGCAAACAACTCACGGGCGTGGGGCATATTCTCATCAACAACGATCTTCATCGGGCTCTCTCACTTCGCTAGCGGCCACAAGCGCGCCATTCTAGCCCAAACAGACCGAAGTTTCAGATGCTTATTCACCCATACGCGGCCGTCGCCGCGACTTTCTGCCGGGGTGGGTGCGCTGTTGCCTCATCTGCGCCCGATGAAGCGCCCTGCCCGGGCAATATCTGCTGACCGCCCCCGCCATCAGCGGACCCTGGTCAACAATCAGACCATCATCACACTCATTTGTAACCCCGTGTTACAGGGAGCGGGGCGCGACTTGACCGACCGGGTTGGGCTGGCACAATGACGCCTCTTTTTTTCTGCCCAGGAATGGGCACCTTGCCGAGCCCCGTTATGCCGACTCACGCCTCTTCCCTGCCGCGCCGCCAGGTGCTTTGTTTCAGTGCCGCCCTGATCCTGCCGCTGCTCCTGCTGGTCTGCCTGCCCTGGCAACCGTTCATGAGCCAGGCCCTGCACTCGGACTGGCTCTGGTGGCCCTACGCCCTTACCCGCATGGTGGATGTGCCCGGCATCGGCGTCAGCATCCTGGCCCTGCTGCTGCTGACCCGACACAAGCTGACGCTCAGCCTGCCGGCACTACTGGCCCTCGGCGCCGCCCTGTTTGCCGTGCTGGCCGGCGACTGGCTCATCAAGAGCCTGATCAAGCACCTGACCGAGGAGCCCCGCCCCTACCTGCTCTGGCTGGAGAGCCAGAACCTGATCCCCGCCATCCAGCAGTTCTACGCCGGCAAGGTGGAGGTGCGCAGCGAACAGGTCCATGCGGCCAGCCAGCTGCTGGCGCTGCCCGAGTGGCTCGCCAACCACTGGCAGGCGGAGGTGAACTACGCCTTCCCCTCCGGCCACAGCATCGCCGCCATGAGCCTGGCCCAGTTCTTCGGCCTGATCTGGCTGGCGCGCGCCCCCGCCGGCGCCTGGTTGCTGCCGCTGTGGGCCATCGGTGTCGGCCTGTCGCGCATGCTGATCGGCATGCACTGGCCGCTGGATGTGCTGGCGAGTGCCCTGCTCGGCAGCCTCACCTCGCTGTTCGCGGTGCGCTGGTGGCTGCGCCGTTACTAACATCCGCACGATACAAAAAACGGGCACCTGCGGGTGCCCGTTGTTGTTCTCTGCTCTCTGCCGTGGTGGCTCAGTTGCTGGCGCTCGCGCCCTGCCACCCCTGCGGGTACTTGTAGCCGACGAAGCGCTTGGCGGCATAGGCCTTGAAGGCGGCCGAGTTGTAGGCCTCTGCCACATCTTTGGCGAAGGGCTTGTCCGCATCGGCACTTTTTACCACCACCCAGTTGATGAAGTCGTAGCTGCGCTCAAGGAACAGGCCTGAGCTGAAGGGAATGCCGCTTGAGGCGGCAAAGTTGCCGTTGATGACTGAGAAGTCCACGTCTTCGCGCGAGCGGGGCAGCTGGGCCGCCTCCAGCAGCACCAGCTTGAGGTTGTGTGGGTTTTTCACCACGTCGAACTCGCTCGCCTTGAGCGGGTTGATCCCCTCCTTGAGGGTCAGCCAGCCCAGATCCTGCAGCATCAGCAGCGCCCGCGCCTGATTGGTGGGGTCGTTCGGTATGGCCACCGTGCTCCCCTCCTGCACCGCCTTCAGATCTCCCAGCTTGCCGGCATAGAGCCCCATGGGGCCGGTCGGTACCTGGGTAATGGGGGCGAGCGACAGCCCCCGATCCTTGGCAAAGCTCTCCAGATAGGGCTTGTGCTGGAAGCAGTTCACATCGAGCGAGCCGTCGGCCAGCGCGATATTGGGGGTCACGTAGTCGGTGAACTCCACCAGTTTGACCTGATAGCCCTTGGCTTCGAGCTGCGGCTTGATGGAGTCGGTCACCATGTCGGCAAAATCCCCCACAGTGGTGCCGATGACTATCTCCTGTTTGGCTGGATCGGCGGCCAGTGCAGCCAATGGCAGGGTTCCGGCCAGCAGGGCCAGGGCGGAAAGGGCAAAGAAGGAACGACGCTGCATAAAAACTCCCTGTAAAGATCTCAACGGCTGGCTCGATGGCAGAGTCGGGCTTGAATCACCACAACCATCTAGCCATCCAAACGGCTAATTAAGCACACCATAACAGAGCCGTTTCTCTTCGCCAAGCAACAAAACCGGGCAAGGTTTGCCGGATGCTTGCTAACCCCGGCTTTCAACCTTGCTGGGTACCCAAACAAGAAATATTTGATAAACCACACAGTTATTGCTTTTGCCCTCTCCCCTAATCGGCCATAGCTGGCTTATCGTGGTCACTTGATGGCTGTTGCGTGTGATGGACCTTGTTATTCAACCAGCAAAGAAACTGCTGTGGACACATATCTGGCACTCAATGCTCTCATTTTTCAGGCCAAGAATATTCCATACATAGAGCAGACTGCGGCACAGTTTTTATTTCGAACGGAAAAAGTACCTAGACAGTGATAAATTTTTACAACTGAATTTATTGTGATGACAGGAGGTCACTTGAAGGATAAAGAGAAAATAGCGGTCTTTATCGATGCAGATAATGCACCAGCCAGCAAGATGGACAGGGTATTGTCAGAGCTGGCTCGCTATGGTGTAGTCAATATTCGTAAGGCATATGGCAACTGGAAAAATCCGACCCTTAAGTCATGGGAGGAAATATTGCATGAATTTGCCATTCAACCTGTGCAGCAATTCGACTTGACCAAGGGAAAAAATGCGACCGATATGGCTTTGGTCATCGATGTTATGGATGTGCTTTATACCAAGGATGTGGATGTCATCTGCCTCGTCTCTTCTGACTGTGACTTCACCCCACTTGTTACCCGATGTCTGGCTGATGGCAAGTTTGTGATTGGGTTTGGCGAGCGTAAAGCCTCGATGCCTTTCGTCAATAGCTGCTCTCGCTTTCTCTATCTGGATGCAGAACTGCAGGATATTCAAGAAGAGCACCCCGTTACCAAGCAAGCCAAGAATCTCAAGAGTGATACACGCCTCATCAATTTGCTCAGACAAGCCATTGAAGCAGTTGAAGAAGGCGGAGGCTGGGCAAGGTTAAGCCCAATTGGCAGCCATATCTCAAATCATGCCTCATTCGATCAACGAAATTATGGCTTTAAAAAACTCAGTGACCTGTTCATGGCAATTGACTTGTTCGAGATGAAGAAGACAGACAACTCAGTATTATGGGTAAGAGATAAAAAACGGGCATCCCAATTAACCAAATCCAGATGAAGTGATGGTTGTTTTTTCAACTGGCAGACAGGTGCAGGAAAAATACTTCGGCTCAGAGCTGCTACATTTTATGGCTTTGTTGCCACCAAATTTACATTTTGAATTACTTTATTTTTGACCTGCTCCGTCCCTGCCGGTAGGTTTATGCCTTATCGACACAGTGCCGTGACTCATATTTTATACGTCACCTTGTCAGTCGCGAACGACATGGAGAGTTCGCTCACTCACCAGCAGGGAGCACGACCACACCCTATTCAAGGAGTATTCATGACCCCCAAACAACATCTGCTCGCCAAGGCCATCTTTATCCTTGCCACTCTGTTCTCCCTGGCCATGATCGCCTTCGTCGCCTGGGCCGTCGTCACGGTCAGCCCGCTCCACCCGGCTGACATGGCGCCGTCGCAGAGTCTCAGCCTTGGCCTGGCAACCGCCATCGCCCTGTTTGTGCTCGCCTTCAACTATGTGGCCTACCGCGGGCTCACCGAACAGGTGACGGCCTTCAAGGTGGTCTTCTGGTGCTTCGTTGCCCTGCAGTTGTTCGCCTTTCCGATCGGTACCGTCATCGCGCTGACCCTCATCTATCTGTGGAACCAGTCGCGCGCCTCCCTCGCCCGCCCACTCGGTGCCACTGTTTCACTCTGATCCGGGAGAGTATCCATGCTGACCACCACGAACACCGGCCTGCTGGTCGTCGATATTCAGGGCAAACTGGCCCGTCTGGTCGAGGGGAGCGACGCCTTGATCGCCAACACCGCCAGACTGGTGGCGGGGGCCCGTCTATTGGGCCTGCCGGTTGTCTGGCTGGAGCAGAACCCGGACAAGCTCGGGACCACCGTGCCCGAGCTGCAGCTGATGCAGGCCGGCGATCTGGTGCTGGCCAAGCACTGCTTCGGCGCGCTGGGGGAACCGGTACTGGCCGACGCCCTCGCCCGCCAAGGGGTCAGCCACTGGCTGGTGTGCGGCATCGAGGCCCATATCTGCGTCTACCAGACGGTGTTGGGATTGCTGGACGCGGGCAGCCAGGTGTCGCTGGTAGTGGATGCGGTGTCATCGCGCAGCGCCGCCAACCGGGAGCTCGCCATCCACAAGCTGGCGGCGCACGGGGCCGAACTCACTTCGGTGGAGATGTGCCTCTACGAGCTGCTGGGCGATTGCCGCCATCCGGCGTTTCGATCCATTCTGGCGCTGATCAAATAGCCCTCCTGCCGGCCGGCCTATCCGTCTGGCCATCCGGCCTATCCGTCTGGCCATCCGGCCTATCCGTCTGGCCATCCGGCCTTTCGATCCATTCTGGCGTTAATCAAATAGCCTCCCCTATCGGCCAGTCCCTCCAGACCACACGGCACCATTGGCGCCGGGTGGCTTCCGGCCTATCCGTCTGGCCATCCGGCCTTTCGATCCATTCTGGCGTTAATCAAATAGCCTCCCCTATCGGCCAGTCCCTCCAGACCACACGGCACCATTGGCGCCGGGTGGCTTGCCTGCAGTGCCCCCTGTTT
Organism: Aeromonas dhakensis; assembly: GCF_002285935.1. Taxonomy (NCBI): domain Bacteria; kingdom Pseudomonadati; phylum Pseudomonadota; class Gammaproteobacteria; order Aeromonadales; family Aeromonadaceae; genus Aeromonas; species Aeromonas dhakensis. The sequence continues at coordinate 2,610,116 of NZ_CP023141.1, read as the reverse complement.
TCATCGCAGCGGCGCTCCCGCCAGCGCGAAGATTCCCCCCATCCTGCGCAGCTCCGCCCCGCCTTTCTCACACCGGTAACGGCCCGTCAAACGTTAACAAACGGTTACTAATCGATTGATATAAAAAGATAAATATCAATAGCACCAAACTGAGAAAAGTTCTCAATACAGCACAGAAAAGGATTCACAGGAACCCCCACATGGTCTGTCGATTATTTGTTGTGAGATTTCTTTGAGCCTTATCTCAGAATGAAAATGAGTGCTTTTTGACTCTGTTCTTCCCATGTATAGATGCCAGTCGCACCCAGGACGGTGCGATATAAGATGGAGTTTATTAATGAGAAAAACATCGTTAGCGTTGGCAATCTCGGCCCTGCTCTCGGCCCTGCCTATCGCTTCAGTTCAGGCGAGTGAGAGTTGCACCCCATTGACCGGCAAGGAAGCCGGCCTCGATACCGGCCGCAGCAGTGCCGAGCGCTGCCTGCCCGGCATCAACCCGCTGCAGGATCAGCAGTGGCACCTGCTCAACAGCGGCCAGAATGCCTTCAGCCCCCGCGGCGGCGTGGCAGGCAACGACCTCAACCTCTGGTGGGCACACCGTACCGGCGTGCAGGGCCAGGGCATCAACGTGGCCGTGGTGGATGACGGCCTGGCCATCGCCCACCCGGACCTGGCCGACAATGTGCGCCCCGGCTCGAAAAACGTGGTGACCGGCAGCAGCGACCCCACCCCGACCGATCCGGACAGTGCCCACGGCACCTCGGTCTCCGGCCTGATCGGGGCGGTCGACAACCGCATCGGCACCCTGGGGGTGGCGCCCCGCGTCCAGCTGCAGGGGTTCAACCTGCTGGACGAGCGCAGCAAGCAGCTGCAGAAAGACTGGCTCTATGCGCTGGGCGGCAGCCCCGCCACCGCCGACAACCGGGTCTTCAACCAGAGTTACGGCATGAGCCTGGTGGATCCGCAAAGCGCCAGCGGGCTGGATCAGGTACAGCTCGATCGCCTGTTCGAGCAGCAGACCCAGCAGGCGCAGGGCGCGGCCTACATCAAGGCGGCAGGCAACGGCTTCAACCGCATTGCCGCGGGCGACTACATGTTCAGCCGCACCGGCGTCCTGCCCAAGCTGCCGTTCGAGAACAGCAACATAGACCCCTCCAACAGCAACTTCTGGAACCTGGTGGTGAGCGCCATCAACGCCGATGGAGTACGTTCCTCCTACTCCAGCGTCGGCAGCAACGTCTTCCTGAGCGCCCCCGGCGGCGAGTACGGTACCGATGCGCCGGCCATGGTGACCACGGATCTGCCCGGCTGCGACATGGGCTACAACCGCACCGACGATCCCAGCACCAACCGGCTGCACAACAACCCGCAGCTGGATGCCACCTGCGACTACAACGGCGTGATGAACGGCACCTCGTCAGCCACCCCCAACACCTCGGGCGCCATGGCGCTGTTGATGTCCGCCTACCCGGATCTGTCGGTGCGGGATCTGCGCGATCTGCTGGCCCGCAACGCCACCCGCATCGATGCCGGCCAGCAGCCGGTCCAGGTCAGCTATACCGCCGCCAACGGTCAACCCCGCCAGGTCACCGGCCTGGAAGGGTGGGAGCGCAACGCCGCCGGCCTCTGGTACAGCCCCACCTATGGCTTTGGTCTCATCGACGTGAACAAGACCCTGACCGCCGCCGCCAACCACACCCCGCTGCCGCCGCTGGTGCAGTTGCCGGCTCAGAAGGTCACGGTGCCGCGCAGTGAAGGGAGCATCGCGGATGTGGGCAGCAGTGCCACCCGCTCCAGCACCCAGGTGGCGCAGGCCTTGACCGTGGAAGCGGTCCAGGTCACGGTGAGCCTGGATCATCAGCGCCTGCCCGACCTGCTGATCGAGCTGGTCTCCCCGTCCGGTACCCGCAGCGTGCTGCTCAACCCCAACAACAGCCTGGTGGGGCAATCCCTCGACCGGCAGCAGCTGGGTTATGTGCGCACCAAGGGGCTGCGCGACATGCGCCTGCTCTCCCACAAGTTTTATGGCGAAACGGCCCAGGGCGAGTGGCGACTGGAGGTGACCGACGTCTCCAACAGCAGCCGCCAGCTGACCCTGGTTGACCTCAACACCAACCGCCGCAGCACTCTGACCGAGCGCAACAACAGCCAGCCGGGTCAACTGCTCAACTGGTCCCTGCGGGTGATCGGCCACGATGCCGCCCGCTCATGATCACAAGGAGTCTCAAGATGAAACACAGCTTACTCGGCCTGGCCCTGGCCGGCCTCCTGGCTTCGGCCGGCGTGCACGCCGCCGATGAGTCGGTGGTGATCGACGGCAAACAGTACCGCACCATAGAGGTGAACGGTCAGACCTACCTCACCCCGGACAACGGCAGCAAGCAGCGGGTCGCCCGCAGCGCAGACGGCAAGGCGCCCCGGCAAACCCTGCGCAGCGGCGACGTACTGCTGCAAGGGGTGGCCAGCCCGGAGCTCACCGCCAGCGGCACCCTGCTGGTGGAAGCCGATGACAACCAGGCCAGCACGCTGGCCAGCCGCCACGGCCTGCGCTTCAAGCAGAGCAGCGGCGGCATCGCCCTGCTGGAAGCCAAGCCGGGCACCGATCTGAACGCCGTCGCCACGGCGCTCAAGCAGGAGGGGGTCAAGGTGCAGATTGAACTCGCCGGGGCCCTCAAACGGCCCAAGTAAACCGCTCCGGGCCAGCGCCCGGACGCTTTGACTTATCTTCGAGGGGGCCACCGGCCCCCTCGCGTGTTGCCCGCGGCCAGCGTCATTGGCCATCAGATCACCCCTTTTTCCCATCTCCCCTGCCCTTCTCCCCTCTTGCCACCTTCCACCCTTGGTTTGGCACCGCCTTTCGATGCGACCTTGCTCACAACTCGGCCCCCTTGCTCCCGCCGGCACATTTCTCGCTCCCCCGGGGCAAGGCGGCCATCGCCCGGCTTGTTAACCTGCCTGCAGCCAAACGCCGGCCCACGGGCCCGTTCGGTCTTCCTTGCGATATCCAATGGCAGCCGCCAGCAGAGCGGCCCAGCCCGGGCGGATGCCTTGCGCCCGGTGTCGATATCTCCTTTTTATTTTTATTCAGACAGTTACGAGGACGTCTTATGCCTATCACCACAAAATTGAAAGCGGTTTCACTGGGGGTCAGCCTGGCGCTGGCCGGCCTGCTGGTCGGTTGCAACCAGAATGATTCGGATCCCCTGATCAAGGACGATGCCTATTACCGCGGCCAGGCCGAGGCCATGGTGGCCAGGCTGACCCTGAGCGAGAAGCTGGACCTGCTCTCCGGCCCCGGTTACGGCAGTGCCAACGGCGCCATCAACGTCAAGCAGGACGTGCCCGGCGTGGCGGGTTACATCAACGGCGTGCTGCGCAGCGCAGACGGCATCGACATTCCGGCCCTTAAACTGGCCGACGGGCCGGCCGGGGTGCGGATCAACGCCAACCGCGACGGTGACAGCGCCAGCTACTACGCCACCGCCTGGCCCATCGGCTCGCTGCTCGCCTCCAGCTGGGACGTCAAGCTGGTCAAGGCCGTCGGCGAAGCCATGGGGGACGAGGTGCGCCAGTACGGGGTCGACATCCTGCTGGCCCCGGGCATGAACATCCAGCGCAATCCGCTCAATGGCCGCAACTTCGAGTACTACTCGGAAGACCCTCTGCTCACCGGCAAAATCGGCGCTGCCATGGTCAACGGGGTGGAGAGCAACGGGGTGGGCACCACCATCAAGCACTACTTCGGCAACAACTCAGAGACCAACCGCAACCAGATCAACGACATCGGCGAACCGAGAACCTTCCGCGAGATCTATCTGCGCGGCTTCCAGATAGCGGTGGACGAGGCCCAGCCCTGGGCGGTGATGACCTCCTACAACAAGGTCAACGGCACCTATGTCAACGAACGCAAGGATGCGGTGACCGACCTGCTGCGCGGCGAATGGAAGTTCGACGGCCTGGTGATGTCCGACTGGTTTGCTGGCGATGTGGCCAACAACGCCTACAAGCAGGTGCTGGCGGGACAGGATTTGATCGAGCCGGGCAACGTCAAGGAGCAGTTGCAGCAATCCATCGAGCACAGCGATCTCGACGAGGCCAAGGTGAACGAGGCAGCCATCCACATCCTGACCCAGGTGATGAAGAGCCCCTCCTACAACCAGCTGGCCATCAGCAACAGCCCGGATCTGACCGCCCACGCCAAACTGGCCCGTCAGGCCGGCGCCGAGAGCATGGTGCTGCTGCGCAACGAGGCCGCGGCCCTGCCGCTGGCGACAAGCAGCACCCTGGCTAGTTTTGGCATCAACCAGATCAACACCTACAAGGGCGGCACCGGCAGCGGGGATGTGAACGCCGCCAGCACCACCACCATCGCGCAGGGACTGGCGGCACGCTTCCCGGTCAACGAGGCGTTGCAGAGTTACTACCGCGATTTTTACGAGAACAACAAGGTCTATCACGAGGGGCAATTTGGCGCCAAGGGCTACTACACCTGCGCCGAGGCGCCAATCAGCGGCGATCTGGCAGCCCTGATCGCCAGTGCGGCCGCCACCCAGCAAGCCGCCGTCATCAGCATCGGCCGCCAGGCCGGGGAAGGGGCGGATCGCAGCAGCGGCAAGGGGGACTATCTGCTCGGCGATGACGAACGCGCCCTCATCGACGCGGTGAGCAGCGCCTTCCACGCCCAGGGCAAGAAGGTGGTGGTGGTGCTCAACGTCAACGGCGTCATCGACACCGCCCAGTGGGGCGACAAGGTGGATGGTATCCTGCTGGCCTACATGGCTGGCCAGGAGACCGGCCACGCGGTGGCGGACGTGCTCTCCGGCGCGGTCAACCCGAGCGGCAAGCTGGCCCAGAGCTTCCCGCACAGCTACGCCAGCGTCCCCTCCGCCGGCACCTTCCCGGGCGAGGACACCGACGGGGACGGCGAACCGGACGATCTCTACTACAACGAGGGGATCTACGTGGGCTATCGCTACTACAGCACCTTCGAGCAGGCGGTCTCCTACCCGTTCGGCTTCGGTCTCTCCTACACCAGCTTCAGCTACACCAGCCCCGCCATCGCCAGCAATACCCTGGCGGACGGCAGCGCCGGCAACCTGGTGCTGACCGCCACCATCACCAACACCGGCGCTGTGGCAGGCAAGGAGGCGGCCCAGGTCTATGTGACCGCCCCCGAGGTCAAGCTGAAGAAACCGCTCATCGAGCTCAAGGCCTTTGCCAAGACGGCGCAGCTGGCACCGGGGGCCAGCGAACAGCTGAGCTTCACCATTCCGGCCAGCATCCTCGCCAGCTTCGATGAGGCCAGCAACCAGTGGATCGTGGAGCCCGGTCGCTACAGCGCCTATATCAGCCCCTCGTCGGATGTCTCCGCCATCACGCCGGTCAGCTTCACGGTGAGCAAGGAGATAGTGGTGAGCAACACCACGCCGGGGGCACTGGCACTGCCGGCCGGAGTGGATCCCGCCAGCGTCACTACCATCACCCGCTAACATGGGCAGGCACGGCCGGGCACCCAGCCCGGCCTTGCCCGACAATTGCTCAGCAATGACCCGACCACGGGACCGGCCTTGCGCCGGTCCCGTTCTTATTGGCGGGCGTTACGATAGGCCAGCGGCGTCATGCGGGTGTTGGCCTTGAAGAAGCGGTTGAAAGCGCTTTGAGACGAGAAGCCGACCCGATCGCTGATGTTCTGCAGCGGCTGATCCCCCTCCCCCAGCAAGCGGCAGGCTTCGCTCACCCTCGCTTCCCTGAGCAGGGTCGAGAAGCTGCTCCCCTCCCCCTGCAATTTGCGATTGAGGGTCCAGCGGCTGACGTTCATGGCGGCGCACACCTCCTTGAGCAGGCTCTCGTCGCTCTCCAGCTCCCCTTCCCGGATCTTGTGCCGGATCCGCTCCCCCACCAGACAGGCAAAGGGGGCCCGCTCGGCGATGTCGGTGCAGATCTGTGCCAGCTGGGCCAGTTGCAGACGACCCAGCGGCTCGTTGTAGCAGTGGCTGGGGCAGTCGAGTTGGCCGTTGTCGATGGTCAGGGTGTTTTCCCCCTGCTCCCAGCGGCAGCGGGTGGCGAAGAACTGATCCAGCAGCTGATGGCGCGGTGGCGGCCGCCCCGTGAAGCCCACCGAGACCCGGGGATCCGCCAGATAGACCCGCAAAATCCGGTAGAGCATGATGAAGTTGGGGATGGCCTGACTCGCCCCCAGGCTAGCGGGCCCCTGATTGACATACAAGTATTGGCTGGCCTGCGCACCCCGCCGCACCCGCAGCTCGTCACAACTGCCGATGATGGGACGATAGGCCAGCAGCACTTCGAGCGCCGCCCGTGGCGAGGGCTGGTTCAGGCACAGGCTGATGAGGGGTGGATAGTGCTGGTAGAGCTGGCCGATGTCGTAGGAGAGGATGGTTTCGTGAAAACTGGCCAGATAGGGCTGCATCAGTTGCAGCATCCGGTAGTGGCTGTGGGCCGGCAGCCGGCCCAGCTCCCGCTCGATGTCGAACGACGTGAGACCGCCCGCCATCAAAATGGCATCGGGATCGCCCCCCTGCTGCTGGCAGGCTCCCAGCATTCGTCTGATCACCTGATTTGATACGCTCTGTGACATCTGCCGTCCTGGCCTCCGTGCTGACAGGAAACTGCTCGTGATCCCCCGGCCCACCACTGACGGCGGGCCTGCCACCCCGTGCAGCGGGTTGGCGCGACCATTATGGGGCGGTTGCAAAGCGAGCAGATGTAACGGAGTGTAAAAGCACGCGCCAGCGCGCCATTTTGGGCACATCTGGCCGCCATATCAGACCAGTTGCGTCAGGTTCGGTCATGAAAAATGGCGCCCGTGGGCGCCATTTTGATGGGGGCTGTGCAGCCTGTGTCAGTTCGCCTTGTGCTGCTCGGCCAGATAGAGCCAGGTGTCGACCACGGTATCCGGGTTGAGCGACACCGAGTCAATCCCCTGCTCGACCAGCCAGGCGGCGAAGTCCGGGTGATCGGACGGCCCCTGGCCGCAGATCCCCACGTACTTGCCCGCCTTGCGGGCAGCGGCAATGGCCATCGCCAGCAGCGCCTTGACCGCCTCGTTGCGCTCGTCGAACAGGTGGGCGATAAGCCCCGAGTCCCTGTCAAGTCCAAGCGTGAGCTGGGTCATGTCGTTGGAGCCGATGGAGAAGCCGTCCACGTGTTCGAGGAACTTGTCTGCCAGGAGGGCGTTGCTCGGGATTTCGCACATCATGATCACCTTGAGCCCACGCTCGCCACGGCGCAGACCGTTCTCACCGAGGATGTCGATCACCTGCTCCGCCTCGCTCACGGTGCGCACGAAGGGGATCATCACCTCGACGTTGGTCAGCCCCATGACATCACGCACCCGCTTGATCGCCTCGCACTCGAGGGCAAAGCAGGGGCGGAAGCTGTCGGCGATATAGCGCGACGCACCGCGAAAACCGATCATCGGGTTCTCTTCGTGAGGCTCGTAGTCACGACCGCCCACCAGGTTGGCGTACTCGTTGGACTTGAAGTCCGACATCCGCACGATCACCCGCTCCGGCCAGAAGGCGGCGGCCAGGGTGGCGATGCCCTCGGTCAGCTTGGCGACGTAGAACTCACGCGGGCTCTCGTAGCCGGCGATCATCTTGCCGATGGTGGCCTTGAGCTCGGGGCTCTGGCTGTCGAACTCCAGCAGCGCCTTGGGGTGCACCCCGATCATCCGGTTGATGATGAACTCCAGGCGGGCCAGACCGACGCCGGCGTTCGGCAGCTGGGCAAAGTCGAAGGCTCTGTCCGGGTTGCCGACGTTCATCATGATCTTGATGGGCAACCGTGGCATGTTGCCCACCTCGGTCACCGCCACGTCAAAGTCGAGTTCGCCGTCGTAGATGAAGCCGGTATCCCCTTCCGCGCAGGAGACAGTAATGAGCTGGCCCGGTTCGATGCGCTTGGTGGCATCACCACAACCCACCACCGCCGGAATGCCCAGTTCGCGGGCGATGATGGCGGCGTGACAGGTACGCCCGCCCCGGTTGGTGACGATGGCGGAGGCCCGTTTCATGATGGGCTCCCAGTCCGGGTCGGTCATGTCGGTGACCAGCACGTCGCCGGGCTGTACTTCGTCCATCTGGCTGATGGAGGAGATGACCCGCGCCGGGCCCGCCCCGATCTTGTGGCCGATAGCGCGCCCCTCGATCAGCACCTTGCCCGCTTGCTTGAGGGCAAAACGCTCGAGGGTGTTGGCCTCCTGGCGGCTGCGCACGGTTTCCGGACGCGCCTGCACTATGTAGAGCTTGCCATCCTGCCCGTCCTTGGCCCACTCGATGTCCATCGGGCGGCCGTAGTGCTGCTCGATGATGAGGGCCTGCTTGGCCAGCTCCATCACCTCGGCATCCGTGATGCAGAAGCGGCTGCGCTCGGCCTCATCGGTGTCGACGATCTGCACCTGGCGGCCGTGGCTGGCATCGCCGGAATAGGTCATCTTGATGAGCTTGGAACCGAGGGTCTTGCGCACCACCGCCGGGCGTCCTGCCTTGAGGGTCGGTTTGTGCACGTAGAACTCGTCGGGGTTGACGGCGCCCTGCACCACCATCTCGCCAAGGCCCTGGGCGCCGGTGATGAACACCACGTCGTTGAAACCCGACTCGGTATCCAGGGTGAACATGACGCCGGAGGCGGCGAGATCCGAGCGCACCATGCGCTGGATCCCGGCCGACAGGGCGACACCCTTGTGGTCATAGCCCTGATGCACCCGATAGGAGATGGCGCGGTCGTTGAACAGTGAAGCAAACACATGCTTGACGGCAATCATGACGGCGTCGATGCCGCGCACGTTGAGGAAGGTCTCCTGCTGGCCGGCAAAAGAGGCATCCGGCATATCTTCCGCAGTGGCGGAGGAGCGCACCGCAAAGGAAGCGTCAAGCCCACCGCTGAGCTTGTCGTAGGCAACCCGGATCGCCTGCTCCAGCTCGCTCTGGAACGGGGCCTCGATCACCCAGTCACGGATCTGCTGGCCAGCCCGGTTGAGGGCGGCGATGTCGTCCACATCCAGGCTGTCGAGCAGATCGTGGATCTTGCCGTTGAGGCCCCTTGACTCCAGAAACTCGTTAAACGCAAAGGCGGTGGTGGCAAACCCGCCCGGCACGGAAACTCCGGCACCAGAGAGGTTGCTGATCATCTCGCCAAGGGATGCATTTTTGCCGCCAACTCGTTCTACGTCCTGCATTCCGAGTTGCTCGTACCAGAGTACGTACTGTTGCACTTGCATGTCTCCAGGTTGGTGGGCACTGTGCCGCCATGGCACCTTGTGCGCCAGTTTATGTGCGTTATTGTCTGTTTCTACTGTTGCCAACGACCATGAAAACGTTTTCTACTTATTGTCAAAAAAATCCCCGAGCAAGATTTGGGGATGGTCGAATGACACAGACATTCTACAATGCCAACACAAAAAGGTAACGACTCAGGTTTGCAAGCCACTTCACAACTTGGGCACGGCAGACCGGTTGACAAAAACGATATGGTTTCGAGAGATACTTCTTGCCAGCCAGCTCGCCGACCCCCTCACAGGAGCCTCCAGTGCACACCGTATTCTATGTTTCAGACGGCACCGCCATCACAGCCGAAGTGTTCGGCCATGCCGTGTTGAGCCAGTTTCCGCTGGCCTTCGAGCAGATCACCATCCCCTTTGTCGAAACCTTGGAGAAGGCGCGCCAGGTACGAATGCGCATCGACGAGCAGTTCCGCCAGACCGGGGTACGCCCCATTTTGTTCCACACCATCGTCGATCATCAGGTGCGCGAGGAGGTGCTCAAGGCCCAGGCCAGCAGCCACGACTTTCTCAATACCTTCGTCAGCCCGCTGGAGCACGAGCTCGGAGTAAAAGCCGAGCCCAGGCTGCACCGCACTCACGGCATGGAGAACCGCAAGCTCTATGACGATCGCATCGAGGCGGTCAACTTCGCGCTGGCCAACGACGATGGCATCACCACCAAGGAGTATGAGGAGGCCGACATCATCCTGATCGGGGTCTCCCGCTGCGGCAAAACGCCGACCAGCCTCTACCTGGCGCTGCAGTTCGGCATTCGCGCCGCCAACTACCCCTTCATCGAGCAGGACATGGGGGTTCTGGATCTGCCGGCCGCCCTCAAGGCCAATCGCCACAAGCTGTTCGGCCTCACCATCGCCCCCCAGCGGCTGCACGAGATCCGCAACCAGCGCCGCGCCAACAGCCGCTACTCCTCGCTGGAACAGTGCGAACAGGAGCTGGCCTGCGTCGAGCGGCTGTTTCGCCAGGAGGCGATCCGCTTCCTCGACACCAGCTCCCACTCGGTGGAGGAGATCAGCGCCAAGATCCTCGAGGCCACCGGCTTGCGCCGTCAGCTTTATTGAGCAACGCCGCGCGCCGGCAAGCTGGCGATACGGCAAACGACCATAAAAAAGCGCCGGATACATCTGTATCCGGCGCTTGTGGACTGAACCTCAACGGGATTGGGAGCCCGGGCGGTTCAGCTCTCTGTTGTTCATCAGCATGGCGTAGAAGTTGAGCACACCGTGACGCCGCCGTACCCGTTCAGTCAGCCAGAGGGCCGGCAGCAGGCCGATGGCACCGGCGATCAACAAGACACTCCGCAGGTGCATCACCAGATAGTCATCACCCTGTACGGCCCACACCAGCAGGCATCCCGCCGCCATGGTCAGCAGCAGGGGCGAAAGCCACACGGTCAGCCACAGCGCGACGGCCAGCAAACTGCCAATAATACGTTGCATGAAGCGCATCCTTGTTGCACAGGAGGCTTCATAAAACAGGGAATACCAGAAGAGTCAACCGAGCAGCATTCGATTGCTCACAATACAGCCAAAAACTTCCCTGCCAGCTTCGCCATTCCTTAAAAACCTGCCTTTCGCCGAAAAAACCAGCGAATGATGAGGAAAACAGGTGCATCGGCGATGGATTATCACTATTCTGCTTTCGTTGGTAGTCGCCATAAAAAACAGAAAGCGACTCACTGTAACGAAATAAATACGGATTTCGTCACGTTTCAGGCACGCTTTGCCGTGCACGGTCACATGGAGTGACCCGACGGACGAGATGACAGACGAATGACTTCAGAAGACGTAAGGAAGGAAGAATGGATCTTCAACAAAACGGCGAGGAGCTGAAACGCGGTTTGAAAAACCGCCATATCCAGCTCATCGCACTGGGCGGCGCCATCGGTACCGGCCTGTTTCTCGGCATTGCCCAGACCATCAAGATGGCGGGCCCCTCCGTGCTGCTTGGCTATGCCATCGGCGGTTTTATCGCCTTCCTGATCATGCGCCAGCTGGGCGAGATGGTGGTGGAAGAGCCGGTAGCCGGCTCCTTCAGCCACTTCGCCTACAAATACTGGGGTGACTTCGCCGGCTTTGCCTCCGGCTGGAACTACTGGGTGCTCTATGTGCTGGTGAGCATGGCCGAGCTGACCGCGGTGGGCATTTATGTCCAGTACTGGTGGCCCGAGATCCCGACCTGGATGTCGGCGGCCTTCTTCTTCGTGCTGATCAACGCCATCAACCTCTCCAACGTCAAGACGTTTGGCGAGATGGAGTTCTGGTTCGCCATCATCAAGGTGGTGGCCATCATCGGCATGATAGGCTTCGGCGGCTACCTGCTGGCCAGCGGCAACGGCGGCCCGGACGCCAGCATCAGCAACCTCTGGGCCCAGGGCGGCTTCTTCCCCAACGGCATCAGCGGTCTGGTGATGGCGATGGCGGTGATCATGTTCTCGTTCGGCGGGCTCGAGCTGGTCGGCATCACGGCCGCCGAGGCCGACAATCCCGAGAAGAGCATCCCTAAGGCCACCAATCAGGTGATCTACCGGATCCTCATCTTCTACATCGGCGCCCTGGCCGTGCTGATGTCCCTCTACCCCTGGGGCAAGGTGGTAGAAGGCGGCAGTCCCTTCGTCATGATCTTCCACGCACTGGACAGCAATCTGGTGGCCACCGTGCTCAACATGGTGGTACTGACCGCAGCCCTGTCGGTTTACAACAGCTGTGTCTACTGCAACAGCCGCATGCTGTTTGGTCTGGCCAAGCAGGGCAACGGCCCGCGCAGCCTGCTCAAGACCAACAAGAGCGGTGTGCCTGTGGTGGCCATCTCCGTCTCCGCGGCGGCAACCCTGCTGTGCGTACTCATCAACTACCTGATGCCGGGCAAGGCGTTCGAGCTGTTGATGGCGCTGGTGGTCTCCGCCTTGGTCATCAACTGGGCCATGATAAGCCTGGCGCACCTGAAGTTTCGCAAGAGCAAGCAGGCCGAAGGCGTGGTTCCCAAGTTCAAGGCGTTCTGGTACCCGTTCGGCAATTACCTCTGCCTCGCCTTCATGGCCGGCATCCTGGTCATCATGTACCTGACCCCGGGCATCCAGATCTCGGTACTGCTCATCCCGGTCTGGATCATCGTGCTGGCCATCGGCTATCAGTTCAAGCAGAAGCGTCAGAGACGGGTGGCGGCCAACCTCGGCTAACCCCCTTCCTCGCACCTCTTCAATGCCGGTCACTGACCGGCATTTTTCTGGCCGGCGTGCCCCCGCGAACCAACATCCATATCGGCCCGCCCCTCTTCACCTATGCAGATGACACCATATGCAGATGGCCCAGAGCCGGGTCAAGCTCAAGCGCGGGCCGTCACAGCCCGCCAAAGTCTGTCAGCAAGAAGGCTTCTCCCTGAAAGCAACAAGCCCGAGACACTGGGCTCGGGCTTGGAGACGACAAGGGGTGAAAGCCGCTGGATTATTCCAGCAGGAAGACGGCTTCCACGTTGTCGGTAATGCTGATCTGCTGCTGTTGATAGCTGTTTTCCATCATGTCGGCGGCGGGCGACATGGCGGCAGCCTTGAGAGCCCGGCTGTAGATCGGCATGGGGGTATTGTTGCGATATTCGACGCTGTAAACCTTGCCGAGCTTCATGCCAAACGCCTTGGCCAGCGACTCCGCCTTGCTTCTGGCATCCTCAACCGCACCGAGGCGAGCCTGTTCTTTCATGGCTTGCGGAGCCTTGAGGCCGTACTCAATCTGGGAAACGGACTCCAGCCCGGCCTTGAGCGCGGTATCCATCAGCTCGCTCAGCTTGTCGAGTTGATAGAGCTTGACCGCCAGCTGGCGCTGAGCACGATAACCCACAAGTTCCGGCTTCTTGTTCTGCGGATACTGATACTCCGGGGAGATCACCAGATTGCCCGCCTCAACGTCAGTGCGCTTGATGCCCAGCCCTTCGAGCTGACCAAAGAAGGCGGCGACCTTGCCATCCACCTGCTGTTTGGCCTTGATGCCCTGTTTCTCCAGCGCTGTCACGGAGACATTCAGGGTCAGCATGTCGGGCTCTGCTTTTTGCTCGGCATAGCCGCTCACCACCAGATGGGGAGCCTGCGGCACTTCGATGGCAAACAGGGGAGCACTGACCACCAGAGCGGACAGGGTAAGAAGGTGACGCCACATAAAAAAGACCTCAATCTATTGGAGTGAGGTCATTATGCCCGTCGCCGAATGGGATTCATATATCGTGCAACGGCGGGATCTGATCCAGTACCTGATTGGTCATGTCGATATTGATGCTGATCTCACTGCCAGCCAGCTCCGGATGGCCAGCCGTTACGGGGGAGGCACTGCGGGAGCTGAGCAGCACATCATCATCAAAATGGAAGGAGTCCCACGACAGAACGTGTCCGGCAAGCGGGGGGACCGGGTCTGCCATGGTATCCACCGTCAGAGGGGCGCAGTCGATGTTGTCGGAATGACCGAGCAGATCCTGCAGGCTGATATCGCTCAGACTTTGCAGCGTATACTCCTGCTCCCCCTGCTCATGGCCAACCAGCACCATCATATGAGGTGGCTGCTCACCCTGGGCCGGCGTGAAGGAAATGGTCGCCGCAGCAAAGTCCACATTCAGTGAACCCGCCACCTCGCCATCATCGCTCTCCAGATCCAGCGCATCAATCCGATCACCCGCCATCATGGCGTGATAGCCAAACTGGCCGGTACAGGTAATGCTGCCCTGCCCGTCCCAGCTATAGCGAATGCCATCGATATCGATCCAATTAAATGACTGCATGGTGACCCTCTCCTGTACTGCCGCTATCTTAGCCGCCCCCTCAGTCAAAAAACAGGGGCCAGGCATGGCCCGGCCCCGTTCACTGGTTACGGATCAACCTTGAGGTTGCCGTCATCCAGCAGCTGCTTGATGATGTCGTGGTTGGTTGTGAGCCCTCCGTTTTGATCCAGATCCAGGTTGCCCTGGAACTGGACGGTCAATTGAGAGCCACCACTCGCCGATCCGTTCGTGTCTATGGTCAGCTTGTTGGTCGTGGTGTCGAACTGCAGATAGTTGTTGAGCACCGTGGCCAGATCATTGTTGTTGAACCCCGAGGGAACACCGACCAGCAGATCCGACAGATCCAGCACATCCCCCCCGTTGGACGGGTTGCCCAGCGTGAAGTCGGTAATGGTGTCGGTACTGCCATCCGCATCGCCAGCAATCCACTTGAAGGTATCGCTGCCAGCGCCCCCAGTCATGGTGTCGCTGCCCAGACCACCGATCAACAGATCGTTGCCATCTCCTCCTTGCAATATGTCGTTGCCAATTCCGCCGATCAGGGTGTCATTGCCGGATTCCCCATAAAGGGTATCATTGCCGCTGCCACCATCCAGCACATCATTGCCCGACCCGCCAACCAGAGTGTCTTTGCCTCCCATCCCGTACAGCAGATCATCACCATCACCACCCGACAGGATGTTGTCCAGGCTGTTGCCCGTGATGCTGTCTCCAAAGTCGGACCCGATGGCGTGCCCTTGCGTACTGGTCAGGGTCACATTCACCGCGCTGGCGGAGTCTTCGTAGTCCACGGTAAAGGGGGCATCCGGCAGCAGGCTCAGACCGATGTTGCTGTGAACGGCATCGCCATCGCCATCCGTCAGTGTGATCGGCAACTGCAAGTTGACCGGAATACCCGGGGTCGCCACGCTGGAGCCAAAGTCGCCAATCTTGAAGGTGCTCCCTGCGGCATAGTGGAACTCCAGGCTGTTGTAACCATCCGCGGTATACGCCGCCAGTTTGGTATCGGAGATCACCCCGGCAACTGTCGCGACATAAGCCACGCCAGCGGTCGGATCATCATCGGTAAAGTTGACAGTGAAGCTGTGGCCTCCCACCGAGACAACCTGGGACATTCCGGCTCCGATACTGACGATCCTGGTTGAACCGTTGTAGCTGATTGCCACGGCGGTCAGCGACTCCTTGTTGCCATCGCCAATATCGTTGTCATTGTCCACATCCTGACGGGCTACCAGTTTTACACTGGAGCTGCTATTGATCGCCGTAAACATGGCGGAGGCACCATTTACATCGTAGTGAGCCTCAAAGGCATGGGTCTGGTTCGTCAGGACGCCGTAGGAGCCACCACTGACCGGGTTGCCGGTCAGATCGATGACAAAATCGATCCGCATCGCCTCACCCGACCCGACGGATGAACCGCTACTGATCCCCCCCGTGTTGGCAGAGGTGTTGACGGTACCGCCATCCACACCATTGGTCATCGCCGTCAGCAGCAGATCCTTGCTGTTGTCATTCGCTGCCGTATTAAAACCGGCCCAGGACGCATTGCCGCCCACGAAGTCGTAACCCCCGCCGTTGAAGTCGATGGTGGTTTGCCCGCCGTCCACTTCGCCAATCATCTGGATCTGATAGGTTCCGGATGCAGGTTGCAGGGTGGCAATGAACACGGTGCCGGCCGCCGTTGTAGCGGTCAGGGTGATACCATCCGACGACAAGGCATAGGTGATGGGCAAGCCACCCGAGGTCAGGCCACTGCTGCCATTCAGACTGCTGTCAAAGCGGATCGAACCACCATCAGCCCCGTAGTTGTTCAACAACGAGCCATCGCCATCCAGCAGGAAGGTCTCAGTAAGCCCGGACTGGTTCAGCATGACTCCCATTGCGGGCGTCATGACAAGAGGCACATCATCTTCAACTTGCACGATGAAATCCCGCACCAGAGTCACATTGTCCGGTCCTTCATGGGCAGTGATCGCACTGGAGAGGTTCAACGCCTTCAGTTCCAGATCATTGCCATCAGCCTGAGCATGATCTATCGGCCCCTGCAGGGTGAAGGTGTAATCACCATCCGCCTCCACCGCCAGCGTAAAGATCGGTTTGCTGCCGGCCATGGCCACCAGGGTATCCACCCCGACACCATGGACGATGCTGTAGGTGATCGGCACACCGCCTGAGGTCAACGCCGGCAAGCCGGCTGTGCTGCCAACACCGAAACTGACGCCAGCACTGTCAATCACCATATGGGCCAGTGAGCCGCCCACTGTAGTCAGGGACGGGTCGTTGCCGGGCAGGCCGGTGGGCAAGCCATCCTCGAATACGGAGGCCGTGATCGGCGTGGTATCCAGCACCAGTATCTTCAGCAAGGCACTGGAGGTATCGCCATCGGCATCCACTATGGTGTAGGTAAAGGTCTCCAACGTATCCACTGCTACATCATTGGGCGGTGTGTAGGAGTAGGAGCCGTCGGCATTGACCACCAACTGGCCACCCAGAGGCGTAGTCATGGGACCCGTTGTTCCTCCTTGCACCAGGAAGGTCACAACATTCCCAGTGATGCTGTCGGCAACCCCCACATACGCAGCCGGATTGCTGACGGTGAAGCTGACCTGGAACACGGTTGCGGGTGCATCCGCGCCTGCACTGTCCACGCCGGCAGTCGCATCCACATCCGTGATCACATTGCCAGTGGCAGGAGGCGGCACAGTCGCCTGCAAAGTGGCATCCAGGTCATAGATATTGTTGACCAGCGTCACCGCATCTCCGTTGTCTTCCACCAGTCCCAGCTGGGCGATCGCCGAGGCATTGCCGCTCACGTTCAGACCAACGGCGTAAACTTCGACGTTGTTGTTGTTCACAAAGCTGGTCCAGCCAGCGGGGACATTGCCTTCATTGGGCGCGCCATCCGACAGGAAATAGACCTTGGTTTCATACCCGGCCAAGGCTGGGTTTGCCAAATCCGTTGTCAGTTGATTCTGTGCCAGTACCAGGGGGGCGTTGTAGTTGGTACCACCGCCATCCGTCGGCAAACCGGAAATGCTGGCCTTGGCCACATCAGGATCACTGGTTTGCGGGATCAGGACTGCACCACTGGCAAAATCAATAACCGTAATGACCAATGGAACCCCCAGCGCCACATACGAGTCGATCATGTGGTTCAGGGCATCCTTGGCCAGTTCCAGACGGTTTGGCGAGCCATTTGACGTCGTACCTATCTGCCACAACATGCTGCCCGAGGTATCGATCACCATCACGAGGTTGAAAGGCGGCAACCCAGCCTCGGTAATGACGATGCTGTTGTCCTTGGCTGTCGGCACATCGTCCTCAAAGTTGATGTTGCCGCCCAGGTCCGCACTCACCGTCCCGGTCGCAGTGTCGTTGTCGCCATCCACCACCGTCACGGTCGCACTCAGCAGCACCTTGCCATTGGCCAGGCTGATGAGGTTGTTGTCGTTGCTGTTGTCCACGTCCTCCGGCAGATGGTCCAGCTCCGCCGACTGCGTCAGCGTCACCGTGCCATTGCTCGCCACGCTGATGCGGAACACCTCCCCGTCCGTGGTCGACCCCACTATGTCGTTGCCCACCTTGGTCAGGGTGATGGCCAGCCCGTTGCTGGTCAGCCCGCTGTTGCTGTCGGTCACGCTCAGGCTGTAGCCGCTCACCGTGGTAGTGCCCGCACCGTCCGCCCCATAGTTCGGCACCGCCGCCGCCAGGAACGCCGCCGCAAAGCTGCCGGTCGCCGTGTCACTGGCCGCACCGATGGTCTGCGCATCCTGGGTGGTCAGGGTGATGCCACCGTCCGCCACCGCATTGATGGTCACGCTCGGCACATCGTCCTCAAAGTTGATGTTGCCGCCCAGGTCCGCACTCACCGTCCCGGTCGCAGTGTCGTTGTCGCCATCCACCACCGTCACGGTCGCACTCAGCAGCACCTTGCCATTGGCCAGGCTGATGAGGTTGTTGTCGTTGCTGTTGTCCACGTCCTCCGGCAGATGGTCCAGCTCCGCCGACTGCGTCAGCGTCACCGTGCCATTGCTCGCCACGCTGATGCGGAACACCTCCCCGTCCGTGGTCGACCCCACGATGTCGTTGCCCACCTTGGTCAGGGTGATGGCCAGCCCGTTGCTGGTCAGCCCGCTGTTGCTGTCGGTCACGCTCAGGCTGTAGCCGCTCACCGTGGTAGTGCCCGCACCGTCCGCTCCATAGTTCGGCACCGCCGCCGCCAGGAACGCCGCCGCAAAGCTGCCGGTCGCCGTGTCACTGGCCGCACCGATGGTCTGCGCATCCTGGGTGGTCAGGGTGATGCCACCGTCCGCCACCGCATTGATGGTCACGCTCGGCACATCGTCCTCAAAGTTGATGTTGCCGCCCAGGTCCGCACTCACCGTCCCGGTCGCAGTGTCGTTGTCGCCATCCACCACCGTCACGGTCGCACTCAGCAGCACCTTGCCATTGGCCAGGCTGATGAGGTTGTTGTCGTTGCTGTTGTCCACGTCCTCCGGCAGATGGTCCAGCTCCGCCGACTGCGTCAGCGTCACCGTGCCATTGCTCGCCACGCTGATGCGGAACACCTCCCCGTCCGTGGTCGACCCCACGATGTCGTTGCCCACCTTGGTCAGGGTGATGGCCAGCCCGTTGCTGGTCAGCCCGCTGTTGCTGTCGGTCACGCTCAGGCTGTAGCCGCTCACCGTGGTAGTGCCCGCACCGTCCGCCCCATAGTTCGGCACCGCCGCCGCCAGGAACGCCGCCGCAAAGCTGCCGGTCGCCGTGTCACTGGCCGCACCGATGGTCTGCGCATCCTGGGTGGTCAGGGTGATGCCACCGTCCGCCACCGCATTGATGGTCACGCTCGGCACATCGTCCTCAAAGTTGATGTTGCCGCCCAGGTCCGCACTCACCGTCCCGGTCGCAGTGTCGTTGTCGCCATCCACCACCGTCACGGTCGCACTCAGCAGCACCTTGCCATTGGCCAGGCTGATGAGGTTGTTGTCGTTGCTGTTGTCCACGTCCTCCGGCAGATGGTCCAGCTCCGCCGACTGCGTCAGCGTCACCGTGCCATTGCTCGCCACGCTGATGCGGAACACCTCCCCGTCCGTGGTCGACCCCACGATGTCGTTGCCCACCTTGGTCAGGGTGATGGCCAGCCCGTTGCTGGTCAGCCCGCTGTTGCTGTCGGTCACGCTCAGGCTGTAGCCGCTCACCGTGGTAGTGCCCGCACCGTCCGCCCCATAGTTCGGCACCGCCGCCGCCAGGAACGCCGCCGCAAAGCTGCCGGTCGCCGTGTCACTGGCCGCACCGATGGTCTGCGCATCCTGGGTGGTCAGGGTGATGCCACCGTCCGCCACCGCATTGATGGTCACGCTCGGCACATCGTCCTCAAAGTTGATGTTGCCGCCCAGGTCCGCACTCACCGTCCCGGTCGCAGTGTCGTTGTCGCCATCCACCACCGTCACGGTCGCACTCAGCAGCACCTTGCCATTGGCCAGGCTGATGAGGTTGTTGTCGTTGCTGTTGTCCACGTCCTCCGGCAGATGGTCCAGCTCCGCCGACTGCGTCAGCGTCACCGTGCCATTGCTCGCCACGCTGATGCGGAACACCTCCCCGTCCGTGGTCGACCCCACTATGTCGTTGCCCACCTTGGTCAGGGTGATGGCCAGCCCGTTGCTGGTCAGCCCGCTGTTGCTGTCGGTCACGCTCAGGCTGTAGCCGCTCACCGTGGTAGTGCCCGCACCGTCCGCCCCATAGTTCGGCACCGCCGCCGCCAGGAACGCCGCCGCAAAGCTGCCGGTCGCCGTGTCACTGGCCGCACCGATGGTCTGCGCATCCTGGGTGGTCAGGGTGATGCCACCGTCCGCCACCGCATTGATGGTCACGCTCGGCACATCGTCCTCAAAGTTGATGTTGCCGCCCAGGTCCGCACTCACCGTCCCGGTCGCAGTGTCGTTGTCGCCATCCACCACCGTCACGGTCGCACTCAGCAGCACCTTGCCATTGGCCAGGCTGATGAGGTTGTTGTCGTTGCTGTTGTCCACGTCCTCCGGCAGATGGTCCAGCTCCGCCGACTGCGTCAGCGTCACCGTGCCATTGCTCGCCACGCTGATGCGGAACACCTCCCCGTCCGTGGTCGACCCCACGATGTCGTTGCCCACCTTGGTCAGGGTGATGGCCAGCCCGTTGCTGGTCAGCCCGCTGTTGCTGTCGGTCACGCTCAGGCTGTAGCCGCTCACCGTGGTAGTGCCCGCACCGTCCGCTCCATAGTTCGGCACCGCCGCCGCCAGGAACGCCGCCGCAAAGCTGCCGGTCGCCGTGTCACTGGCCGCACCGATGGTCTGCGCATCCTGGGTGGTCAGGGTGATGCCACCGTCCGCCACCGCATTGATGGTCACGCTCGGCACATCGTCCTCAAAGTTGATGTTGCCGCCCAGGTCCGCACTCACCGTCCCGGTCGCAGTGTCGTTGTCGCCATCCACCACCGTCACGGTCGCACTCAGCAGCACCTTGCCATTGGCCAGGCTGATGAGGTTGTTGTCGTTGCTGTTGTCCACGTCCTCCGGCAGATGGTCCAGCTCCGCCGACTGCGTCAGCGTCACCGTGCCATTGCTCGCCACGCTGATGCGGAACACCTCCCCGTCCGTGGTCGACCCCACTATGTCGTTGCCCACCTTGGTCAGGGTGATGGCCAGCCCGTTGCTGGTCAGCCCGCTGTTGCTGTCGGTCACGCTCAGGCTGTAGCCGCTCACCGTGGTAGTGCCCGCACCGTCCGCCCCATAGTTCGGCACCGCCGCCGCCAGGAACGCCGCCGCAAAGCTGCCGGTCGCCGTGTCACTGGCCGCACCGATGGTCTGCGCATCCTGGGTGGTCAGGGTGATGCCACCGTCCGCCACCGCATTGATGGTCACGCTCGGCACATCGTCCTCAAAGTTGATGTTGCCGCCCAGGTCCGCACTCACCGTCCCGGTCGCAGTGTCGTTGTCGCCATCCACCACCGTCACGGTCGCACTCAGCAGCACCTTGCCATTGGCCAGGCTGATGAGGTTGTTGTCGTTGCTGTTGTCCACGTCCTCCGGCAGATGGTCCAGCTCCGCCGACTGCGTCAGCGTCACCGTGCCATTGCTCGCCACGCTGATGCGGAACACCTCCCCGTCCGTGGTCGACCCCACGATGTCGTTGCCCACCTTGGTCAGGGTGATGGCCAGCCCGTTGCTGGTCAGCCCGCTGTTGCTGTCGGTCACGCTCAGGCTGTAGCCGCTCACCGTGGTAGTGCCCGCACCGTCCGCTCCATAGTTCGGCACCGCCGCCGCCAGGAACGCCGCCGCAAAGCTGCCGGTCGCCGTGTCACTGGCCGCACCGATGGTCTGCGCATCCTGGGTGGTCAGGGTGATACCACCGTCCGCCACCGCATTGATGGTCACGCTCGGGCCGTCATCCTCGAAGCGGAACACGCTGTTGGCGCCCAGATCCACCGCCGCACTGGCGCGGTCGCCATCGGCGTCGGTCACGGTCTGCACCAGGGTCAGTACGCCCTGCCCCACGGTCAGCGCCACGCTGTCATCTGCATTGCTGGTGTCGCCATGCCAGACGTTGTCCAGCAGGGCCAGGGTCACTTCCCCGCTGGTCGGGTTGATGGTCAGGGTGAAGTAATCCACCCCGCCGGCGCTGCCGGTGATGACGTTGCCCACCTGATTGAGCAGGATCGCCGCCCCCTGGCCGTTGGCGGCCAGCGGATCGACCGCATAGAGGCCGCTCGCCACGTTGCTGCCACTCAGCGCCAGGCTGTAGCCGATGCTGCCCGCCCCGTCGGCCCCGAAGGCCGGGTTGAACTGGGCCTGCACGTCGGCCGCGCTCAGGCTGGCACTGGCCACCCCGTCGCCGCCCACCCCGCCCAGGCTGACCAGGCTCTCGTCCACGGTCGCCCCCAGGCTCGGCGCTTCTTCTGCGAGGCCAGCCCGCGGGCCGTCATCCTCGAAGCGGAACACGCTGTTGGCGCCCAGATCCACCGCCGCACTGGCGCGGTCGCCATCGGCGTCGGTCACGGTCTGCACCAGGGTCAGTACGCCCTGCCCCACGGTCAGTGCCACGCTGTCATCTGCATTGCTGGTGTCGCCATGCCAGACGTTGTCCAGCAGGGCCAGGGTCACTTCCCCGGTGGTCGGGTTGATGGTCAGGGTGAAGTAATCCACCCCGCCGGCGCTGCCAGTGATGACGTTGCCCACCTGATTGAGCAGGATGGCCGCCCCCTGGCCGTTGGCGGCCAGCGGATCCACCGCATAGAGGCCGCTCGCCACGTTGCTGCCGCTCAGCGCCAGGCTGTAGCCGATGCTGCCCGCCCCGTCGGCCCCGAAGGCCGGGTTGAACTGGGCCTGCACGTCGGCCGCGCTCAGGCTGGCACTGGCCACCCCGTCGCCGCCCACCCCGCCCAGGCTGACCAGGCTCTCGTCCACGGTCGCCCCCAGGCTCGGCGCTTCTTCTGCCAGGCCAGCCCGTGGACCGTCATCCTCGAAGCGGAACACGCTGTTGGCACCCAGATCCACCGCCGCACTGGCACGATCGCCATCGGCGTCGGTCACGGTCTGCACCAGGGTCAGCACGCCCTGCCCCACGGTCAGCGCCACGCTGTCATCTGCATTGCTGGTGTCGCCATGCCAGACGTTGTCCAGCAGGGCCAGGGTCACTTCCCCGCTGGTCGGGTTGATGGTCAGGGTGAAGTAATCCACCCCGCCGGCGCTGCCGGTGATGACGTTGCCCACCTGATTGAGCAGGATCGCCGCCCCCTGGCCGTTGGCGGCCAGCGGATCCACCGCATAGAGGCCGCTCGCCACGTTGCTGCCGCTCAGCGCCAGGCTGTAGCCAATGCTGCCCGCCCCGTCGGCCCCGAAGGCCGGGTTGAACTGGGCCTGCACGTCGGCCGCGCTCAGGCTGGCACTGGCCACCCCGTCGCCGCCCACCCCGCCCAGGCTGACCAGGCTCTCGTCCACGGTCGCCCCCAGGCTCGGCGCTTCTTCTGCCAGGCCAGCCCGTGGACCGTCATCCTCGAAGCGGAACACGCTGTTGGCACCCAGATCCACCGCCGCACTGGCGCGGTCGCCATCGGCGTCGGTCACGGTCTGCACCAGGGTCAGCACGCCCTGCCCCACGGTCAGCGCCACGCTGTCATCTGCATTGCTGGTGTCGCCATGCCAGACGTTGTCCAGCAGAGCCAGGGTCACTTCCCCGCTGGTCGGGTTGATGGTCAGGGTGAAGTAATCCACCCCGCCGGCGCTGCCGGTGATGACGTTGCCCACCTGATTGAGCAGGATCGCCGCCCCCTGGCCGTTGGCGGCCAGCGGATCCACCGCATAGAGGCCGCTCGCCACGTCGCTGCCGCTCAGCGCCAGGCTGTAGCCAATGCTGCCCGCCCCGTCGGCCCCGAAGGCCGGGTTGAACTGGGCCTGCACGTCGGCCGCGCTCAGGCTGGCACTGGCCACCCCGTCACCGCCCACCCCACCCAGGCTGACCAGGCTCTCGTCCACGGTCGCCCCCAGGCTCGGCGCTTCTTCTGCCAGCCCGGCCCGCGGGCCATCATCCTCGAAGCGGAACACGCTGTTGGCGCCCAGATCCACCGCCGCACTGGCACGATCGCCATCGGCATCGGTCACGGTCTGCACCAGGGTCAGTACGCCCTGCCCCACGGTCAGCGCCACGCTGTCATCTGCATTGCTGGTGTCGCCATGCCAGACGTTGTCCAGCAGAGCCAGGGTCACTTCCCCGGTGGTCGGGTTGATGGTCAGGGTGAAGTAATCCACCCCGCCGGCGCTGCCGGTGATGACGTTGCCCACCTGATTGAGCAGGATCGCCGCCCCCTGGCCGTTGGCAGCCAGCGGATCCACCGCATAGAGGCCGCTTGCCACGTTGCTGCCGCTCAGCGCCAGGCTGTAGCCGATGCTGCCCGCCCCGTCGGCCCCGAAGGCCGGGTTGAACTGGGCTTGCACGTCGGCCGCGCTCAGGCTGGCACTGGCCACCCCGTCGCCGCCCACCCCGCCCAGGCTGACCAGGCTCTCGTCGACGGAGACAGTCCCCAGCCCTTCCGTATTGGAAGTCAGGGTGACGCTGGGAACATCATCCAGAATGACGACATCCAGACTGCCATTGGCCGTGTCACCATCCGGATCGACCAGCACAACATTGAAACTCTCCACCAGTGATGCATCGTTAGCTGGTTGAGTGTGTGTCTCGCTGTCGTTCAGCGTATAGCTGTAACTCACGCTCCCCGTTCCAGTTGCAGGGTTGTAATTGATGCCGGTAACAGTCAACTGATTGCCCAACGGGCTGGCGATGGTTTGCGGGAACGAAGTGATTGTTTGTCCATTGGTGATCAGTGCAACACCACCCAGGGTCAAGCTCTGGACACCATCGGCCGCACTGAAGGTAAAAATACCGCTCTGGGTCAAGGCTGCTGCATTGGGATTACTGCCATCTGCCAAAGAGGCTTCATTGAGCGTCAGCTCTCCTCCTTCCACCTGCAAACCAGCCAGTTCGACCGGTTCATCAACCGGCGTGATAGTGATGGTCAAAGTGGATTGGACGGTATCTACACCATCGGTGACGGTGTAGCTGACGGCGGGAACGGGACCATCATAATTGGGAGCCGGCGTGAACTGATAGCTACCATCCGCATTGATCAGCAAAGTACCGATCCCTGCCAGGCTGACAGGTGTACCCAAGGTGGCATTGGCAACCCCACCCCAACTAAATCCAGACACGGAAGCCGCCTGCGGACCATCATTGTCGATGGTGTTGGCAAGCAAATTGCCCGATACGGCTACATCTTCCGTCACCACCACACTCTCTCCCTCATCGGCGAGATCATTGATGGGGGTGATCGTCAACTCCAAGGTGGATTGCACCGTGTCGGTGCCATCAGTCACGGTATATATGACTGGTGGAACGGCGCCATCGTAGTTGGGGGCCGGTGTGAATGTGAAGCTGCCATCCGTATTGACGATGAGCGTGCCTACCCCATCGATGGTCACACTGGTACCGGCAGCTATATTGGCATTGTCCCCCCAGGTGAAGATCAGTACTGACGCAGCCTGCGGCCCATCGGTATTCACCGTGTTATCCAGCAGATTACCACTCAGAGATCCGTCTTCAGCAACGGTCAGTTGCTCTCCCTGATCCGTCAGCTCATTGACCAGCAAGGGCTCCGCTATCTGCTGGGTATCCACCACCGGCTCAGCCTGATAGGTAGTGTCAAACCCGGCGGCAGCGATAGTGGCATCACCAATCCTGTCGATAGTCACAAAACCGCCGTTTCCGCTGGCTCCAGCAACCCCACCGATCCCACCGCCGCCACCTGCAGCCGGAGCACCACCCGCAGCTGACGCTTCAAAGTTTTGCGTCGGGTCAACCCCTTGCAAAATCGACTTTTGCAAGGCGGCTATATCAGGAGAGGCCGCATTTCCGGCATCCGGAGCCGGTGGCTGGCCGGTAGCAGGCGCATCATGGGCAGGAGCATCCGGTGTGGCAGCCGCCGGTGAATCATCGTAGGGCGCCAATAACAATTTGGCATCATCTGCAATGTTGAGCTTTGCCCCGGGTTGCAGGATCTCTCCTTTTTGCAGAGGGCGGCTGCTTCCATCAGCCAGCACGATTTGCACATTGCCTTCAACGGCAGAAACCACAACGGTTTTATCGATGATTTGGGTACGCATATCCATTGCTCCAACGTGACGGATCTCGATGTCTACACCATAGATGTCCGTGCTTCTTGCATCCGTTGCAAAAATGTATGGGATTCGTGTCAAAACAGGGGAGAGAAAATGTACGAAATCGAATGTTCTTTTTTATATCGTCAAATCAATCAGTTGCGAGACGCCAAATGAGGCCATCTAGCCTAATTAAGCTAAGAATAGACGGACTTATTAACTTTTCGAATAAAAAAGGGGCCCTTGTGGGCCCCCTGAAATGCTTGGTCATGCTCACGGCAACGGAAATGCCGGGTGTACAAAGCCCTGGTAACCATCGATATGAAGCTTTGAGAGCAACTCGACCTGGTGTTGATCTTCCACTCTGGTCGCAATGGTTGTAACGCCGGCATTGTGGGCAGCACGACATACCGCAGCCAAGAAGGAAGTATCAGCCCCAGGCTCCATGACCTGGCTGGTATAGCCGTGGTCAACCTTGACATAGGAAGGCGCAAGCTCCTCCAGATACCCCAGTGACTGGAAGTGGCGTCCATAATGATCCACCCCCCACTGAAAGTCATGCTCTTGCAAAGCATGAACCAGGGCTGTCACATGCTCCTTGTGCTTCATGATGGCGGCTTCTGGGATCTCGAACAGCAAGCGATCTTTCAATCCGGCATTGTCGCTCAGATAACCGGTCAGCCAAGTACGGAATTCATCTGAACAGAGCGAGCCGGCCGTAATATTGACCGCCAGGACCAAGTCTGGTTGCTGTTGCAACAATGAAACTGACGCATCCAGTATCGCCTGGTCAAACTCACCGCCCAGCTTGAACTGCTCGATGGCAGGCAGGAACTGGCCTGCGAAATAATCGGTACCATCGCGAGAGATGGAGGCAAACAGCTCTGCATGCATGCGCAGACCATTATCAAATCGGCAGGCTGGCTGCGCCTTGAAACGCCACAAATGCCGTGCAATCGCATCCTGAACCAGATCACGCCAGGCCAGGCGTCCCATCAACCCCTGATCTGTGCCCCCTTCCATCACCACGGCACCACGACGTTCATTGCGGGCCCTGCCCAGCGCATTGTCAGCCTTGGTCAGCAGAGCCGACAAATCATCGTTGCCATCACGGCCAGCAATACCAATGACGGACAAGGCGCCCCCCTCACCCATGGGATTTACCACCAGATCGGCGATGCGACTGTTGATCACTTCAGCCAAATCCTTCAATTGGGAAAGGTCATCTGTCGGGCACAACAGGGCATATTCCGTTGCCGAGATCCGCGCCACAGCAGAGCCATCCCACCCTTTCAATTGTTCTTTCAAAGCCTGGGCTATCGATTTGACCATGTTGTCACGCGCAGCAAATCCCTCTTCGCGGTACAGCTCGTCCAGCATGTCGACGGCAACCAGCATGACCCCCCCTTGACCAGCCTCTGCAATCCAGGCGTTGACCTGACCCACGAAATAAGCCCGGTTGCCCAAGCCGGAAACGGCGTCGACGTAGACCCGCTCCCGCAGTTTTTCAGCCTCGTCGGCCTGCTCTTTGAATTGCACGGCCAACTTGCTGGAGAGGGTGTTGATGGCCTGAACCACCTGTTTCAATTCATGGGTCTTGGGTTCGGGAATGGCATGACCAAAGTGATGCAGCTCTATCTCGACGGCCTGCTCACAAATCTGCTTGAGCGGCTTGAGCAGGTAGTTGAGTGCCCGCATGAGCAAGATGGTGGTGATCAGAAAACCTATCAGGAACCAGCTGGCAAGCTCACTCATTCCGCGCCACAACTCGTAATAGGCCTGGCCGGGATGGCCAACGACCTTCAATTTACCCAGTTGCAGCCAGCCCGACGTCAGGATCGACTCATTGGATACCTCGGGAAACAACCCAAGATTGATGAACCATTGGGGAACACCTTGAATGTTATTGGTATTTTCCTGCTCGATGACATCCTTGGAAGCCAGCAAGTCCAGACGGACCAGACGATAATATCCCCCGTCAAATATCGCCTGAATGACGGACTCAGCCCCCACCTTGTCACCATTTTCCAAATAAGGGGTCAGTGCCAGCCCCAGAGACGTGGCTGTATTGATGACGGTGGTTTCCTGCTGTTGGGCCAGATAGGTTCGAGTCGAGTTGAATTGCACCCAATAGGTAGCTGCAAACAACAACCCGAACAGGATCAACATGGTTGCCAATAATTGTCTGTAGAGCGTCATAGGTTAATCATCCAAATTCAACACAGGCTGAGCCAATCGCCCCGACGTCATGCGATTGCGTAAATCATTCCATAATCCCAGGCGAGAGGACTGTCCAGCCAGTTCCCCTTGACCACGCGCCTTCATCAACCACAAGTGACTACCGTTAAAGCTGTATATCGGCACCAGATCCCTACGTTGACTGGCAGGCCGGATCGACCCTATCAAATTATCCAAAATGACGGGCACCGCAGACGGTGTTTCATAGTAAGCGACGACCATATGAAACTGGTTGTAATCCAATGCCTTGACATAGACCATCCGCATCTTTTCATCCGGAACACCCAGCTCCAGCAGGGTAAAGTATTTTGAAATGCTGAAGTCTTCACAATCGCCACCAGCCGCTCCCAAAAACTCCAGCGGGGTTGCCCAGTAGTCTTTTTTTCGCCACAACTTGATGTCGTCGATAAACCGCATCTGGTTGAAAAACTGGTTAACCTTCTCCAGTTTCTGACGGTCGGTCAGGCCGGCAGCGCGGTTTTGCATTACCAGTGTGCGCCAGGTGGTAACCCGTTTGCCGGCTCTGACGCCGTAGGTCTCCTGAGCCCGTTGTACCAGTTTGAGATCTTCAGGGGTAAGAGGCTGGCTGGCGGAGAGCAGTAACGGCAGAGATATCAGCAGCAGCCAAAGTGACCAGCGAGCGCGCAGCAGCTGGGTCAAACCGGAGGTTGACGCCATGCCGATACTGCTTGCTCTATCCCATCCGGTCACATGCATCTTCGACAGATCCAATGGTACTCACTGCATTGGCCAGAGATGGCCGTCAGAGACAAGGGATGGCGGCAGCCCGGCTGCAACCATCCCTTTCACTCGCATCAAACCTGATGCGCACTCCATTACTGTTTGGCTTGCCAATCGGCCGGCTGCTTCACATTGAATGCGTTGAGCAGGCTGCCAGTGGCATTGAGGATCCGATAATCCGCAAACAGGGAGTCATACTCGGCTGTAATGTAGCTGCGGCGCGCTTCAAACAGTTCGTTTTCGGTGTTCAATACGTCCAACAAGGTACGTTGACCGAGACCAAACTGCTTCTTGTACGCCTGCACAGTGTCATAGCTTGCATCCACGTGTTCTTTCAGGAAGGTCTTCTGTTTAGCCAAAGACTCTTTTGCATTCCAGGCCAGGCGGGTTCCTTCCTCTACCTGACGGAAGGCATTCATGTGAATATCCTTGGCCTGGGAATAGAGTGCGGAAGTGGCCTTGCTCTGGGCCAGATCGGAACCACCGCGGAACAAGTTGTAGCGCATCCGAACCATGGCGGTCAGGTCATCGTTGCGCCCCTTGACGGCATCGATATCCTCGTTCCAGTTTTGATCCACTTCAAAGGTGACGTTGGGATAAAAACCGGATTTGGAACCCTCATGCTGGTACTTGGCGGCTTCGATATCCTGCAGGGAGGAGAGCAGCGTCGGGTGAACTTCGGTTGCCGTCTTCAGTGCAGCATCCAGGCTGCTAGGAATGAGCTGAGCATCCGGAACCGGCTGTACCAAATCTTTTGGCATCTCGTTGACCACCCGGATGAACTCACTTTCGGCATCGCGATAGTTGTTCTCGGCGGCAGCCTGGTTGGCATAGGCTCTGGCTACCCGACCATCGATCTGGGTCTGGTCAGCGGTTGAACCCAACCCCGAATCGGTCCGCTTGCTGATGTCGCTGCGGATCTGTTCGTGGGTTTCCAGGTTCTGCTTGGACAGCTCCAGGATCTCCTGCTGGCGCAGCATGTTGAGGTAGACCTCGGCCACCCGCAGTGCCGTGTTCTCCGCCTCGGAGATCATGGCCAGGCGCTGGGCATTGGCTTCGGCATCGGTACGAGCCACGTTGCTGCTGACGTTGAAGCCGTCGAACAACATCTGGCGCAGGCTGATACCGGCTTCTTTACGGGTCATGGAGTCATCGATGGTGGTCGAGTTTGCGCCGGCCGCACGGGTGGTCGGGCTGTCAGTCTTCTCGTAGCCGACACCGCCACGCAGATCGATGGTGGGGTAGTAACCCCCTTTGGCCCCATCATGCTGATACAGTCGCGCCTGATAGAGATCAAAAGCTTCCTTGATTTTGGGATGGGTAGCCAATGACTGTGCCACTGACTCCTCCAGTGTTTGTGCCTGGCTTAGGCCCGGGAACAGCACGGCGCCACTTACTAACATGGCAACAATCGTCTTCTTCATGGTATCTCCAGTCATGTTGTTTTTAGATTGTTGGCTTATCGTTCTCTCAGTGCCGACTGCTTTGCCCGTAATATCGGCTTAAGCAAATAGTCTAGGACACTTTTTTTACCAGTAATAATATCTGTACTGGCTAACATACCGGGGATGATGGGAAGTGCGTTAAGCTCATCGCCCAAGTAACTCTTCTCGGTGCGCACTCGAACCAGGTAGAAGGAATTGCCATCTTCATCCTGAATTGAGTCGGCACTTATCTGCTCAACCTTGCCATGCAATCCACCATAAATGGTGAAGTCATAGGCAGTGATCTTGACCACGGCTTCCAGCCCCGGTCGCAGGAATGCGATATCTTTCGGCGACACTTTGGCTTCGACCAGCAGGGTGTCTTCCAGCGGTACTATCTCCATCAGATCCATGCCGGGCTGGACGACGCCACCCAGGGTATTGATCTTGAGCTTCTTGATAGTGCCTTTGAGCGGGGCGATGACGCTGGTGCGATCCACCCGGTCACGCAATCCTACCTGCCCCTCGGACAACTGGCTCAGTTTGCCCTGCCGCTCGTTGAGTTCGGTTTGCGAATCGGCCCGAAACTTCAGCGCAATATCGTTGCGCTTGGAAATGGTTTCCCGCAATACGGAGTCAAGCTTGGGGATCAGCAGCCTATTGCTCTCAAGCTCCCCCTGCATCTCGTTGACCTGGCGCTCCAGCTTGATCAACTCAACCTGGGGCACGATCCCCTCTTTGGCCAGGGGACGGCTGATATTGAGCTCCTGGCGCGCCAGATCCACACTGCGTGCCACCGTCCTTATCTTGGCATTGAGCTCTATGGTCTCCTGCTCTTTCTGCTCGATCTGCTGACCCAGAATATAGAGCTGGTTGCTCAGGTTGTTGAGGCGCTCATTCTGCACCGACTTTTCCCGTGTCGCATATTCGGCAAACACGTTCTCATAACCGTCCGGAAAAACGATGGGCTGCTTTTCAACCACCACCTGTTCACGCCAACCCAGATTGGGGCCGGTCTTGACCACCACGCTCTGGATCTCCGCCCGCAATCTGGCGATGTCCCCCTTGAGGGTCACCAGCTCCTGCTCGCGCTCCCGAAAGTCGGAACGGAAACGGGTATCATCGATGCGCAGCAGTGGCTGCCCTTTCTCGACGATGTCCCCTTCCTTCACGAAGATCTCCTTGACGATCCCCCCCTCTAGGTTCTGGATCACCTGCAGCTGGCGCGACGGGATTACCTTGCCCTGGCCGACGGTCACCTCATCGAGCTCGGCCCAGGCCGCCCAGACGATGGCACTCATGAAAAACAGGAAACAGGCCCACAGCAGAGCACGCGCCCGGGTCGGTGTACTCAGCAAGACGGCGGCCGCACCGTCATCCACAAACTCAAGGTGTTCCGGAGCCGGCAGCACAGTATCGGAAGGCGCCTTCTTGAACAGGCCAAACTTAGCCATTGGAGGCCTCCTGTACGCGCACCTTGCCCTCTTTCAGCTGTTGCAACACCATTTCCTTCGGACCATCGGCCACCACCTGGCCCTGCTCGATCACGATGACCCGTGAGGCTACGTCAAGCATGGTGGTTTTGTGGGTGATGACGATCAGGGTCGTTTCCGGCCCAAGTCTGGCCAGCTCATGCTTGACCTGCATCTCCGACTGGTTATCCATGTTGGAGGTCGGTTCGTCCATCACCAGTATGGGGGGGTCATTGAGCAAGGCCCGGGCCAGCAAGATGGCCTGACGCTGGCCACCGGAGAGCTGACGACCCCCTTCCCCTATCTGTCTATCCAGCCCATTGGGATCCCGGTTGGTGAAGTTGGTCACACCGGCCCGCTTGGCAGCCCGCATGACTCGCACATCATCCACCAGCGGATTGCCCAGCATGATGTTGTCGCGTACCGAGCCAAAAAACAGGGTCACATCCTGTGGCACACAGCCTATATTGCGGCGGATCACCGAGGCCGGCAGCTGATCGAGTTCAAAACCATCGAGCCGTACCGAGCCGTCGGTGGGCCGATAGAGGCCCATCAAAATCTTCTCGAGAGTCGTCTTGCCCGCCCCGATCCGGCCAATGATGGCCACCTTCTCACCCGGCTCGATGCGCAGGTTGATATTGTGCAGGGTGCTGGTTTCCATCCCGGGATACTTGAACGACACCTTGTCAAACTCGATCCGACCGGAGATCACGGGATGGTGGATGTACTGCTTGCCCTCCTCCTGCTCGCCCGGCGTGATCATGATCTTCTCCAGGATTTCCAATGCGGACTTGGCCTGGTTGTAGCGGGTCGAGAGAACCGACAGCTGTACCATGGGCGCGATGGCGCGGCTCGACAGCATGACGGCGGCAATCATGCCCCCCATGGTGACCAGCCCTTCCGAGATCTGGTAAACCCCGACAATCACCAGTGCCACCGTCACCACCTGCTGGATGTAGCTGGCCAGCGACGACATGGAGTTGGTGATGCGGCGGGTCTGTACGCCCCAGGTCGAAATGTGGGACACGGCCTGCTCCCAGCGGTGCTGGAACATGCTCTCGGCGCCAAAGATTTTCACGGTTTCGAGGCCCGAGATGCTCTCGATCAGGTTGGCGTTTTTCTGGGAAGCCAGCCGTGAGCCCTCTTCAATGGACTGCTTGAGTGGCGCCTGGATATAGAAGCTGTAAATGATGAGGATCACCATGGCCACGATGGGCACTACCACCATGACGCCGGCAAAGATCCAGATGATGAACAGGAAGAAGATGGCAAAGGGCAGATCGATGAGGGTAGATACCGTCGCGGAAGTGAAAAACTCCCGCACCGATTCAAACTCCTGCAGATGCTTGGCAAAGGCGCCGGTCGACGCAGGGCGCGACTCCATCCGCATCCCCATCACCTTGGCAAAGATCTTGGCAGACAGCAGCACATCGGACTTTTTGCCGGCGATGTCGATGAAGTAACTGCGCAGTTGGCGCATCACGAAGTCAAAAGTGAATACCACCATGGCGCCGACCGCCAGCACCCAGAGCGAATCAAACGCCAGGTTGGGCACTATCTTGTCGTAGACGTTCATGGTGAACAGAGGGCTTGCGACGGCAAACAGGTTGATGAGGATGGAGGCGACCAGCACATCCCGATAGATGCCGCGGGATTCGAGCAGGGTGCTCCAGAACCAGTGACCATCGCGGGTCTCCAGCACCTTGGGTGAACGCTCATCGAACTTGAACTGCTTTTTGACAAAAAACAGTCGCCCCAGATACTCATCACCCAGTTGAGATGCACTCAGCCACTGGGCCGCATCCCCCGCCTGAGGAAAGATCACCTTGCCCTGGGTTCTGTCTTCGTTCCACTCCAATAGAATGCAGGCGCCGCCGTTGCGCATCTGCAGCACGCAGGGCAGCAACAGGGGGGAGATCTCGTCGAGAGACTGGATGACTTCCCGGGCGGACAAGCCACCCCGCTCGGCGGCACGGCCGAACAGATTGGGCGTCAGCAGACCGGACACCAGTGGCAGGCCGGTGGTGAGAGCATCCTTGCTGTTGGGTACCCCATAAAAGCGGGTCAGAAAGACCAGGCACTCCAACAACTCGTCAATACGGTTAGTTTCTGCTTGCATAGCATCCTGTCACTGCATGATTGGGCCGGCTGTCTCGCCATACCGATATTCAAGCCTCACGGGCGTTGTTGGCGCAGACATGCCCGTGACATAAAGAACAGCGCTCCCTCGAAAAAGGAGCTACAGCCTGATACACACTAAAAGCACAGGTACCTGACACTGGATGTCATCGACAGACCTGAACGGCATTATGCCCAAAGCGGGGACGGCAGGTCAGGCTGTTGATCGCGACACAGGGTGGCGCCATGCCCGATATATCCCGTCCAAATTGGAAATAATACAAGCTTATTGATAATGATATCTTTTTCAAGCCAAGTACTATATCAAGACAATTTTACCGAAACTATACCGCAAAGACTGAATTTCATCTAATAACCCACTGTTTTTTTAATGAAATCTGACGACCTAATCAATATTGCCCACAAGGGAAAACGGGCGCCCCAACGCCTGCCCCTGAGGACCGGTGCGGGCCAGCGCACTAGCAATATCGGCCATCGCTGTCCAGCGGTTCTCGCACCAGGCAGGGGCCAGCAGGGTTGGCCGGCGCGCTGAAGCCGAGATGCGGTGATACACCACTTCGGGGGGGGTGTGCTGGATCATGGCGACTGCCGCCTCGACATACTGCTCCAGACTCAAGACATCGAGCCTCCCCGCCAGCCAGGCCTTGCCGAGGGTGCTGCCCTCCACCACGTGCAGCGGGTGAAGCTTGATCCCCTCCACGCCGGTATCCACGATACGGTGCAGGGTATCCAGGCTGTCCATCGGCACCTCACCGGGCAAACCTACGATGAGGTGGGCACACACCTTGATGCCCCGCTGATGGGCCCGGGTCACCGCATCCACATAGGCGGCGTAGCCGTGGCCCCGGTTGATGCGCTGCAGCGTCTTGTCGTTGGCGCTCTGCAGCCCCAGTTCCAGCCACACCTCGTAACCCCAGGCCTGATAACCAGCCAGCAGGTCCAGCACCGCATCCGGCACGCAATCTGGGCGCGTCCCCACACACAAGCCCACCATGTCGCTCACCGACAACGCCTCTTCATACATGCGCTGCAGGTACTCCACTTCGGCATAGGTGCTGGTATAGGCCTGAAAATAGGCGAGATAGCGCTTGGCGCGGGTGACTTCGTCCCGACGAGCCAGCAGTTGCTGCACCACGGAGAGCTGCTGGGCCGATTCGTCGGCAAAGGAGGAGACATTGCAGAAGGTGCAGCCACCACGCCCCAGAGTGCCATCACGATTGGGGCAGGTGAAGGCGCCGTGAATGGAAAGCTTGTGGATCTTCTGGCCATGGCGCTGCTTGAGATCCTGGCCGAATGTATTGACGAGTTCGTGTAACTGCATGACACCTCCAGTAAAGGAGCGTCATTGTACGAGCTTGCCCGTACGGGGCGCTGCGCTGGATCAAGGGATACGAGAGTCAGAAAACATATAAATATTCACCAATAACAGGATAAATATCAGTTAACCGGACATTCTCGACGCTTTCGAGACCCATCCCCCTTCTGACCAGCCTTCAGCATGGCGGCATAATTGTTAGCTAACATTCTGTTGAATAATGAAAATTTTTCTTTAGACGGGGATTTGGCAAATGCAAGACATTCACATCAGTAATGTGATCTCAACCAGCCACTCCGGCAGTGAATTGGTAAATTTACTACAAACACCCACACCCACCGAGTCAACCAACAAAACCCGACACATCAGGATTTAATCTCGCAAAAATAAAAAACACCAGAGCAATAGCCAATTACCACCCCATTTATCCTCGCGCATCGAGATTTTGTTATGACATTGTAATAATGAAAACAGCCGGGATGTCCAATTGACCTTGCCGAAAAATCCCATTAGTTTGGAGATTCGCCACCTCAGGCGGACGGAACCACAAGAGCCAATCGCAATTTATGCAGTCTGTTGACGACAGCGCGATGCAAGGCCGAGCAAGGGAGAAATGCAATGTCACTATATGATCCAAAGCTGGAGAGGGATAACTGTGGCTTCGGCCTGTTGGCCCACATGGAAGGTGAAGCCAGCCACAAGCTTGTCCGTCTCGCGATGTCAGCATTGGCTCGCATGCAGCACCGCGGCGGTATCTCCGCCGATGGCAAGACCGGCGACGGCTGCGGTCTGTTGCTGCAAAAACCCGACAGCTTCTTTAGAGCGGTCGCAGAAGAGAAGGGATGGCACCTGGGCCGCAACTACGCGGTCGGCATGCTGTTCCTCAACCCCGATCCCATCCTGGCCCAGGCCACGCGCGACATCATCGACGAAGAGCTGGAAAAGGAGACTCTGAGTCTGGTCGGCTGGCGCAAGGTGCCCATCGATACCAACGTACTCGGCTCCATCGCCAAGGCGTCCCTGCCCAGCATCGAACAGGTCTTTGTCAACGCCCCGCCTGGCTGGGTCGACAAGGATCTCGAGCGCCGCCTCTACATCGTGCGCCGCCGCATCGAGAAGCGCATCAGCGACGACTACTTCTATGTGGTCAGCCTCTCCAACCTGGTCACCGTCTACAAAGGGCTGTGCATGCCGGTGGACCTGCCGCGCTTCTATCTGGATCTCGCCGACATCCGCATGCAGGCGGCCATCTGCGTGTTCCACCAGCGCTTCTCCACCAACACCAGCCCACGCTGGCCGCTGGCGCAACCGTTCCGCTATCTGGCCCACAACGGCGAGATCAACACCATCGCCGGCAACCGCCAATGGGCCAAAGCGCGCAGCTACAAGTTTGCCACCCCGCTCATCCCGGATCTGCAGGAAGCCGCCCCCTTCGTCAACACCACGGGGTCGGACTCCTCCAGCCTCGACAACATGCTGGATCTGTTCCTAGCCGGCGGCATGGACCTGTTCCGCGCCATGCGCCTGCTGATCCCGCCTGCGTGGCAGAAGCACCCCAACATGGATGACGACCTGCGCGCCTTCTACGACTTCAACTCCATGCACATGGAGCCCTGGGACGGCCCGGCCGGCATCGTCATGACCGACGGCCGCTACGCCACCTGCGCGCTCGACAGAAACGGCCTGCGCCCGGCCCGCTACGTCATCACCAAGGACAAGTTCATCACGCTGGCCTCCGAAGTGGGCACCTGGGACTACACCCCGGACGAGGTGCTGGAGAAGGGCCGGGTCGGCCCGGGCGAACTGTTCGTGGTGGATACCAGCAACGGCAAGATCTGGACCAGCTTCGAGATCGACGACGACCTCAAGAGTCGCCACACCTACAAACAGTGGATGGACAAGCACTGCAAGCGGCTGGTGCCGTTCGAGCAGATGGATGACGCCAGCACCGGCGCCCGCGAATTCTCCGACGATCAGCTGAAAACCTATCAGAAGCTGTTCGGCTACTCCTATGAGGAGCTGGATCAGATCATCCGGGTACTGGGTGAAAACGGCCAGGAAGCGGTGGGCTCCATGGGGGATGACACCCCGATGGCGGTGCTCTCCTCCAGCCAGCGCACCCTGTACGACTACTTCCGCCAGATGTTCGCCCAGGTGACCAACCCGCCCATCGATCCGCTGCGGGAGAACCACGTGATGTCGCTGGCCACCTGTATCGGCCGCGAGCAGAACGTGTTCAACGAGACCTTCGGCCACGCCCACCGGGTGTTGTTCCAGTCGCCTATCCTGCTCTACTCCGACTTCCACCAGCTGTTGGCCCTGGAAGGGGAGCACTATCGCCATCAGGTGATCAGCCTCAACTTCAGACCCGAAGAGGGGCTGGAAGCGGCCATCCTGCGCGTCTGTGAAGAGGCCAAGGCGGCCGCCAAGGCTGGTACCGTGCTGCTAGTGCTCTCGGATCGGGACGTCACTGCCGACACCCTGCCCATCCCGGCCGCCATGGCGGTAGGGGCGGTGCAGCGCACCCTGGTGGACAACAACCTGCGCTGCGACGCCAACATCCTGGTGGAGACCGCCAGCGTGCGCGACCCGCACCACTTCTCGGTGCTGCTGGGCTTTGGCGCCACCGCCATCTACCCCTACCTCGCCTACGAGACCCTCGCCAAGCAGGTAGAAGAGGGCGTGCTCAAGATGAGCCTGCGCCAGGCCATGCTCAACTACCGCAACGGCATCAACAAGGGGCTCTACAAGGTGATGTCCAAGATGGGCATCAGCACGGTGGCCAGCTACCGCTGCTCCCAGTTGTTTGAGGCGGTGGGCCTCTCTAGGGCTGTGGTCGAGATGTGTTTTCACGGCGTATCGAGCCGCATCCAGGGTGCCGACTTTGCCGACATCCAGCAGGATCAGTTCAATTTGGCCCGTCAGGCCTGGCTGGCCCGCAAGGCCCTCACTCAGGGCGGCCTGCTCAAATTCGTCCACGGCGGCGAGTACCACACCTACAACCCGGACGTGGTGCAGACCCTGCAGACCGCGGTGCGCTCCGGCAACTATGCCGATTACAAGGAGTACGCCCGTCTGGTGAACGAGCGGCCGGTCGCCACCCTGCGAGATCTGCTCACCCTGAAGAAGGTCGACAACCCGGTGGCGCTGGAACAGGTGGAGCCTGCGGCCAAGCTGTTCCCCCGCTTCGACTCCGCCGCCATGTCCATCGGCGCGCTGGGCCCGGAAGCCCACGAGGCGCTGGCGGTGGCCATGAACCGCCTCGGCGGTCAGAGCAACTCCGGCGAAGGCGGTGAAGATCCCAAGCGCTTCGGTACCGAGAAGAATTCGCGCATCAAGCAGGTGGCCTCGGGGCGCTTTGGCGTCACCCCCCACTACCTGATGAACGCCGACGTGGTGCAGATCAAGGTGGCCCAGGGCGCCAAGCCCGGCGAAGGGGGCCAGCTGCCCGGTGACAAGGTGACGGCCCAGATCGCCAAGCTACGTTACTCCGTGCCCGGCGTGACCCTGATCTCGCCGCCGCCCCACCACGACATCTACTCCATCGAGGATCTGGCCCAGCTCATCTTCGACATCAAGCAGATCAACCCGAACTGCCTGGTGTCGGTCAAGCTGGTCTCCGAGCCCGGCGTCGGCACCATCGCCTGCGGCGTGGCCAAGGCCTATGCGGACTTCATCACCGTCTCCGGCTACGACGGCGGCACCGGTGCAAGCCCCCTCACCTCGGTCAAGTACGCCGGTTCCCCCTGGGAGCTGGGGCTGGCCGAAACCCAGCAGGCCCTGGTCGCCAACGGCCTGCGCCACAAGGTGCGGTTGCAGGTGGACGGTGGCCTCAAGACGGGTCTGGACATCATCAAGGCGGCCATCCTCGGCGCCGAAAGCTTCGGCTTCGGCACCGGCCCCATGGTGGCGCTCGGCTGCAAATACCTGCGCATCTGTCACCTGAACAACTGCGCCACCGGCGTCGCCACCCAGGATGAGAAGCTGCGCCGCGAGCACTTCACCGGTCTGCCGGAGATGGTGATGAACTACTTCAAGTTCATCGCCGAGGAGACTCGCGAGCTGATGGCCCAGCTTGGTGTCACCCAGCTCACCGACCTGATTGGCCGTACCGATCTGCTGGAGGCCCTGCCCGGCCTCACCGCCCGTCAGGCCAAGCTGGACTTGTCCGGCATCCTGGCCCGTCCGGTAGCACCGGAAGGCTCCAGCCTGTTCAGCCAGCAGCACAACCCCACCTTCGACAAGGGGCCGCTCAACCTCAAGATGGTGGAAGACCTGCTGGAGGCGGTCGAGAACATGAGTGGCGGCGAGTTCCGCTACGACATCCGCAACACCGACCGCTCGGTGGGGGCGCGTCTGTCCGGCGAGATCGTCAAGCGCCACGGCAACCAGGGGATGGCGGCCGATCCGGTCAAGGTGCACTTCAACGGTACCGCCGGCCAGAGCTTCGGCGTCTGGAACGCCGGCGGCCTCGAGATGATCCTCACCGGGGATGCCAACGACTACGTGGGCAAGGGGATGACCGGCGGCAAGCTGGTGATCAAGCCCCACGTCGGCGTGGCGTTCAAGTCCCACGAGGCGGCCATCATCGGCAACACCTGTCTCTACGGCGCTACCGGCGGCAAGCTCTATGCAGCAGGCACCGCCGGCGAGCGCTTCGCGGTGCGTAACTCAGGGGCCCTCGCGGTAGTCGAGGGCATTGGCGACAACGGCTGTGAATACATGACAGGCGGTATCGTCACCGTGCTCGGCGAGACCGGCGTCAACTTCGCGGCGGGCATGACCGGGGGCTTTGCCTACGTGCTCGACGAGTGCGGCAGCTTCGCCAAGCGCACCAACCCCGAGCTGGTTGAACTGCTGGATGTGGCGGATCTTGCCATCCACCAGGAGCACCTGCGCGGCATCATCACGGCGCACCTCAACGAAACCGGCAGCTCGCGCGCCGAGGAGATCCTGGCCAATTTCGACTCCTATGTGCCCAAGTTCAGGCTGATCAAACCCAAGTCCAGCGACGTCAAGTCCCTGTTGGGTCACACCAGCCGTTCCAGTGCAGAACTCAGAATCCAGGCGCAATAAGGAGGGAACCCTATGAGCCAGAACGTATTCCAGTTTATCGACGTCCAGCGGGTCGACCCGCCCAAGAAGCCGCTCAAGATCCGCAAGATCCAGTTCGTGGAGATCTACGAGTCCTTCAACCAGGCCCAGGTCGGCATGCAGGCGGATCGCTGCCTCGACTGCGGCAACCCCTATTGCGAGTGGAAATGCCCGGTGCACAACTACATCCCCAACTGGCTGAAACTGGCCAACGAGGGGCGCATCCTGGAGGCGGTGGAGCTCTCCCACCAGACCAACAGCCTGCCGGAGGTGTGCGGCCGGGTCTGCCCGCAGGATCGTCTGTGCGAGGGTGCCTGCACCCTCAACGACAGATTCGGTGCCGTAACCATCGGCAACATCGAAAAATACATCACCGACAAGGCGTTCGAGATGGGCTGGCGCCCTGATCTCTCCAAGGTGGTCAAGACCGGCAAGCGGGTCGCCATCATCGGCGCCGGTCCCGCAGGCCTCGCCTGTGCCGACGTGCTGGCGCGCAATGGCGTGACCCCGGTGGTGTTCGACAAGTACCCGGAGATAGGCGGCCTGCTCA
This sequence comes from Aeromonas dhakensis, assembly GCF_002285935.1. Lineage (NCBI taxonomy): Bacteria > Pseudomonadati > Pseudomonadota > Gammaproteobacteria > Aeromonadales > Aeromonadaceae > Aeromonas > Aeromonas dhakensis. Next base: position 2,569,400 of record NZ_CP023141.1, on the reverse strand, counting down.
CCTTCGGCATCCCCTCCTTCAAGCTGGAAAAAGAGGTGATGCAGCGCCGGCGCGAGATCTTCGAGGGGATGGGGGTGGAGTTTCGCCTCGAGACCGAAGTGGGCCGTGACGTCACCTTCGCCGACCTGCTTGGCGAGTTCGATGCGGTCTTCCTCGGGGTCGGTACCTACAAGTACATGAAGGGCGGCTTTGCCAACGAAGAGGCGCCGGGGGTTTACGACGCCCTGCCCTACCTCATCTCCAACGCCAACCGCTTGCTGGGCTTCGAGAAGGCGCAGAGCGACTACATCGATTTTGCCGGCAAGCAGGTGGTGGTGCTGGGGGGTGGTGACACCGCCATGGACTGCGTGCGCACCGCCATCCGCCAGGGGGCCGATCGGGTGATCTGCGCCTACCGCCGGGATGCCGAGAACATGCCAGGCTCCAAGCGGGAGGTGAAGAACGCCCAGGAGGAAGGGGTGGAATTCATGTTCAACCTCCAGCCCATCGCCGTGGAGCTGGACGCCCATGGCCGCACCTGCGGCATCAAGGTGGTGAGCACCGCGCTCGGTGAGCCCGATGCCAACGGTCGCCGCAATCCTGTCGTGATCGAAGGCTCCGAGCAGGTGCTGGCTGCCGATGCGGTGGTGATGGCGTTCGGCTTCCAGCCCAACCCCCAGCCCTGGATGGCGGAGTACGGCATCGAGCTCGACGGCCGGGATCGCATCAAGGCGCCGGAGCAGGCCGAGTATGCCTTCCAGACCAGCAACCCCAAGGTGTTCGCCGGTGGTGACGCGGTGCGCGGCTCAGATCTGGTGGTCACCGCCATCTACGAGGGTCGCAAGGCCGCCGAAGGGATCATGGACTATCTGGCCGTGTAAGCGGCCATCCCAAGACCAACCCAAGCAAACAGCCCCGCTTATGCGGGGCTGCTGTTTTATGTTTGCCGCAAACCGCGATGCAATACCGGGAACACCCTAGCCAGGTCATGTCGATGAGGCGCCTGGAGATCATGAAAAAGGGGACATGAGGCAGGCGGCGAGATGGTTACGGCACATCATGAACGACTCCGCTGGCGGTAGCGCGCCAGCGGAGGGGATCAGGCGGGTTGCGGCTCCCGTGGAATGGTGGTGACCCAGTGACGACGCCAGTGCGGCGCCTCGTAGAGATCGGGCCAGAACTCGGTCTGGTGCCAGATGGCATTGCCGCGCACCGTGTGAAAGGTGATGGCACGGGCCTCCACCTCGCCATCGGTGATCAGCACTTCGGTCACCACTTCCCGCCCCTGCTCCAGCAGGCGGACGACGTCGAAGTTCCAGGGGCCGGCCGCCGGATAGCGCCGGTTGATCTCGACGAAGTTGCAGCGCCCTTCTATTCGCTCCCCCGACTGGGGCCAGTCGCAGATGAAATCTTCGCACAGCCAGCGGGCTGCCTTGGCAAAATCATTGCTCTGCATGGCTTGCCAGTAGGCCTCCACCACCGCTCTTGGTTCCATGGTCTTGTTTTCCATGCCAGCCCTCCTACAGACACACCACCAGCCACTCCCCCTTGCCCACCGGCACCAGCGAGGTCGCAAAGGCCGGATCCTGCTCCACCTCTGCCATCCACTCGGCCAGCTCCTCGCGATGGGAGACGGCATTGTCCACCACCAGCAGGCCGCGGGGGGCCAGCAGGCGCCGGATCTCGGGCCACCAGGCCTGGTAGTGGCGGCGATCGGAGTCGAGGAAGATGAGCTGATAAGCGGCCTTCGGCAGGGTGGGCAGCAGCGTGCCTGCGTCCCCTGCCAGCTGCTCAATCCAGGGGGCGAGCCCGGCGCACTCAAAATTGGCGGCCGCCATGGCCCGTTTGCCCTCGTCAAGCTCTATGGTGGTGACCCGCCCCCCCAGCCGTTTCGCCGCTTCAGCCAGCCAGAGGGTGGAGTAGCCGTTGGAGGTGCCTATCTCCAGCACCGCATCGGCCCCCCTGGTCTGTACCAGCACCGCCAGCAGCTCGCCGGTGTCGCGGGTAATGTTGAGCATCTTGCTGCCACGGGAGTGTTGTGCGCCGTCGTGCCGCTCGCCAAACAGCTCCAACTCCCGTTTCAGTTGTTCCAGTGCCATGTCTCCTCCTTGACGGTGTAAACGAGTCGGCCCGGTGCATGGAATGGCTGGGCCGACCCCGATGTTCATCATGTGGCTGCCTGTTCGTCATCCGGGGGCGTATCCCCCAGCAGGTAGCGAGGGCCGCTGCCAAGGGCGGCGGCCTGATCATCCGGATTGTAAAGTGCGCAGTGCTCGAGGGAGAGGCAGCCACAGCCGACACAGGCGCCGAGCGTCTCCTTGAGCTGCTGCAGGGCCGCGATGCGCCGATCGAGCAGCCCCTGCCACTGACCGGCAATCCCGACCCAGTCGCTGCGATCCGGGGTGCGCCCCTCGGGCAGGCCAGTCAGGGCCTCGCCTATCTCGCCAAGGCTCAGCCCCATGCCCTGCGCCACCCGGATGAAGGCGATGCGACGCAGCACATCCTGCGGATAGAGCCGCTGTCCCCCGTCGCTGCGCACGCTGCGGATCAGCCCCTTCTGCTCGTAAAAGCGCAGGGCGCTGGCCTTGACGCCGGAGCGTTTGGCTATCTGGCCGATGGCCAGCCATTTGCGTTCCATCGCCACGCTTGACCTCAAGTTAGCTTTAACTTGCACAATCCTGTCTCCCCTCATGAAAGGAGTCAAATGATTATGCATTATCTTCATCAACTGCTCGATGCCAACCAGGCATTTGCCCTCAATGGTCGCGGCACCACCAACCACTGCCCGATGGCGCTGCACGCCCTGCATGAGATGGGCGCCAGCCCAGTACGGCTGCAGCGTTTCTTTGCCCACTGGCAGGCCAACCATGCCCTGCCGGGGGGTGAACAACAACAGGGGAATGAAAAGGAGATGCAGTTTGTCCGGCTGCGTCAGCAGTTGGCAGCACGGCTGGCCGACGAGGGATGGCTGCCCGCCTTTGGCGACCTGCTGGAGCAGGGACTCTCCCCAGCGGGCGGCGCCTTTCATCCGCTGATCCGCCTGGCCTGCGCGCTGGAAAATGGCCACCTGGGAGAGCAGGCCGCCGCCCTGGCTGCCTGGCAATGCGACCCCTTGCGGGTGCCGGCCGGGCAGGGAGCACCGGTGCAGGATATCGACGGCCTGCTGAGCGTACTGGCGCAGCAGTGGGAAGGGTCGCGCTGGCAGGGCGACTGGATCACCGAGCGACTACGGCAGGTGACGGATGCGCCGACCTGGGCGGCGAGATTGCCGGGCGGGCTCCCGTCATCCTCGGATCTGCTGGTGCAGCTGGCCGACGCAGCCCTCGCCCTCTACTGGCAGACCGGCAACTTTACCGTGCTGCACATGGTGACCGGCAGTCGCGCCGCCGCCATCGTCGCCCGCCATTTGCCCGCGCCATGGCAAGGGCGCTGGCAGACCCTGATGTGGCAAGCGGTGGCGGCCGCCTATGTCACGGTCGGCGCACCGTCACTGAAAAGGCAGGTCTGGCCCGATACCGGCAAGCTGGTGTGGCAAAACGTGCTGGCCAGCGCGGTGGAGAGCCTCGACGATCATGTGATCAAGCTGGTGCACTGCTGCTGGCGGGAGGGGCTCGCCAGGCCTTTACTGGCGGAGCGTTATCTGGCGGTGGCAGCCCGTGCAACGGGTCTGCTGGCGCCCCTTAGCAGGCCGGATGCCATCTAAGGGCTGGGCTCCACAGGATGGGGCCGCCCTTAGGAGGCGGGCAGCCGGGTGAAGTGAATGACGGGGCAGCGGGGGGCCACGCCCCGGGTCAGGGTCAGCGGCTGGGCACGGTAACTCAGCCGGTAGCTGCCGGGCCGGGAGAGATCGTAGACCAGGGTCAGGTCCGCGTCGGCCTGACTCTGCTGACCAGCCCCCAGCAGAAAGAAATCCTCGGCGCCCGGGTTGCCTCGCTTGGCCAGCGGGCCCTTGTAGGGCAGCGGCTGTTCATCGAGGGTGAGATCGATGGCATCGGCAAACCAGCCTTCGAACGGCGTGAACCAGCTCAGCACCTCGAGCGGCCCCTCCCCCCGGTTGGTCAGGGTCATCACCAACGGCAGCGGCTCGTTGACCCGGCTTTGTGCCTTGACCGACAGCTCGCACTGCAGGGGGGCCAGCGCCAGGGTGGTGAGCAAGAGTGTCATCATGGTCGCTCCTTCCTGTGACAAACGACATGGACAAAAAGGGGCCTTGCGGCCCCCGGTCGGCAAATCAGTTTTCGCTCGGCGTGTTTTCGGCGAAGTACTCGTGGTTGTCGGCGTTGTTGAGCGCCTTGACCGGATCCGTCTTCGCCAGGTTGCGGGCATTGGCCTGACCGTAACCCAGATCGTCGGTGCCCGCCACCACATTGAAGTGGCTCAGCTCGTGAACGATGGTGCCGGCACGGGAGTCAGTCCCGCTGACCGGTGCGGTCCAGAAGCTCTTGCACAGGTAGACCTTGTAGGGCTGATCCGGATAGACATAGGCAAAGTAGCTCTGCTTGCAACCACAGTCGAAGGTAAGCGGCTTGTTGTCGATGGCATCCTTGATCTTGCTGAAGTGGGTCTCGGCCTGATCCCAGCGCGACGCATCATAGGCGCCAAACCAGCTGCGGTAACGCTGGCCATCCGGCTTGTCCACCGCCAGGTAGCTGCTGGAGTTGTTGGTGATGCCGCTGGCGGCATCGAGCGCCGCCAGGATGTCGCTCTTCTGGGTGTTGGTGCAGCGGCCGCTGAAACTGACCGAGGCGGTCACCGCCTGCGGCTCGACCAGGGGAGCCGCCTTGGCCAGCACCCGCTCGTCGCTCACCCCTTCCACCCACAGGGTCACGGCATTGGATTCGCTCGCCTGGGCCTGCTTGGCCTTGGCGGCTTTCGCCTCTTGTGGCAGCGTCGGCAGCAGATAGCGGATGCTGTACTGGCCCTGGGCGCTCATGTCGTAGAGACCGGAGACTTCAGCCTGCACCGTCAGGCTCTGGCCGGCCTTGAGCAGCTGGAAGTCCTTGTCGGTCGGGGCAGCCCGCTTGATCAGGGCCCCCTCATAGCTGACCTGCTGGCCGTCCCGCTCCACCAGGAACAAGGGGGCATCCTCGCTGCCCGGCAGTTGCCATTTGAGCAGGCGAACCGGCTTGTCCCCTGTGTTGGTCAGGGTCAGGTTGACGCGCACGTCGTCGCTGCTGCCATCCACCAGGGTGAGCTTGGCATCGAGCCCGGCGGCGCAGAGCGGAGAGGCCAGCACGCCGGCCAGCAACAGGGCAATGGGAGTCGCTTTCATCATGTTTCCTCATTCATTGAGTGTCGCCTTGTCAGGCGGTTTGCTTCCTTCAAGGCCCTCTTTGGGGCTCAACCACCCTAGAGCAGTTTTTTTCCGCGACCATCCCACCATATGGGTGACGCCCCCCAGGATAGGGGGAATGCCAGATACCCCCTCTTGCTGCGACAAGAGTCGCGGCGCTCTCCCCCCTTTCCCCTGCCTGCCACCCCGCCCCGCGCCCATAAAAAACCCCGGCACCGGGCCGGGGTATCAGACAGATGGAGCACTCCCTGTTCAGGGGCCTACCAGCAGCGCCAACGCTGGTTGTGCGTTGCCCGGCACCAGCCGGTAGGCCTTGTGGTGCTTGACCAGGGTGGTTTTCTTGTTGCCCTGGCTCAGCAGCAGGTGGTGGGCAAAGGCCGCCCGTGCCAGCCGGGCCTCGTCGCCGCGCACATAGAGGGTGAGCGGCTTGACCAGCTCGCCCGCCTCGATATGGCCCTGATACTCGCTGGCGCTGATGATGAGGCTCGGCTGGCCGCCCGATTGCAGGCGCAGCTTGGCGCTCACCTCGCTGTCGGTAATCACTAACCAACCCTCGGCTGCGAGCTCGGCCAGCAGGGCGGCCAGCCGGCTGCCGAGTCCGGTCGGCTCGGCCATGGCCCGCTCATACTGGCCCATGATCCGCTCAAGCAGCCCCTTGAGATCGGCGCCGGCCCCCAGGGTGCGGCCAAGCTGCACCCACTCTTTCAAATCTTCCATCACCAGCCGAGAGAAGCGTTTATCCTTGAGGGAATCGGCCATCCAGCTGCAGAGAAAGTGGCTCTCTTGCGCCGGGGTGCGCTTGCCAGCCTTCTGCTCGGCGGTACGGGCCAGTTCGGCCAGGCTCTGGCCGGCCATCTCGAGCAGGGCCTGATTGTAGGTGGGAGAGGTCATAAGCAATCCTTCAGTTGACCGCGACGAGTCAACACCGATGACAGAGAAGGCAAAGGCGCCAGTGGCGCCTTTGCGGTTCAATAGAGCGTGCGCCCTTATTTAGGCTGACGCGGCTTCTTGGCGGCCGCCAGGCGCTTGAGGCGCTGGCCCTGCAGCTTGGACTCCGCCATGGCCTGGGCGGCGGCGTTGTCTTCACGCTGGGGGCGCTTGCCGAAGCGGCGGCGCTCCTGCAACTGCTTGATCAGCTCGTCGCGGCTACTCACCTCGTAGCCCGGCACCATGATGCGGCGGATCTTCTGGCCGATCAGCGCCTCGATCTCCAGCAGGGTGCGTTCTTCTTCACGGCTGACGAAGGAGATGGCCATGCCGCTCTTGCCGGCGCGACCGGTACGGCCGATGCGGTGCACATAGTCTTCGGCGAGGAACGGCAGATCATAGTTGACCACGTATTCGAGGTTCGGGATGTCCAGCCCGCGCGCGGCCACTTCGGTGGCTACCAGCACCCGCAGCTTGCCTTCGCTGAACTCGCGCAGGGCGCGGCGACGGCTGCCCTGGGCCTTGTCGCCGTGCACCACGGCGGACTTGATGCCATCGAGGTTCAGCTCCTCCACCAGCTCGTCGCAGCTCTCGCGGGTGCTGGCGAACACCAGTACCTGCTGCCAGTTCTGCTTGCCGATGAGCTCGGAGAGCAGCTCGCGCTTGCGCTTCTGCTCCACCGGGTAGACGGTGTGGCTGACGGTGTCGGCAGTGGAGTTCTGCTTGTTGACGGCCACCACCTGCGGCTTGTCCAGCATCAGATTGGCCAGCTTTTTCACCGCCTCTGAGAAGGTGGCGGAGAACAGCAGGTTCTGGCGGGTCTTGTTGACCGCCTGCAGGATCTTCTGCACATCGGCGCTAAAGCCCATGTCGAGGATGCGGTCCGCTTCGTCCAGCACCAGGGTCTCGACCCCGGAGAGGCTCAGGTTGCAGGCGGTGAGATGCTCGAGCAGACGGCCCGGGGTCGCCACGATAATGTGAGCGCCCGCTTTCAGCCGCTTGGCCTGCACGTCCTGCTTGCCGCCACCCACGATGGTGAGGGTGGTGATATCCAGATACTTGGCGAAGTCATTGATGTTGCTCGCCACCTGGGCCGCCAGCTCGCGAGTCGGGGTCAGGATCAGCACCCGGGCGTTGGAAGGTTGCACCGGCGCCGAATTGTCCACCAGTCGCTGCAGGATCGGCAGGGCGAAGGCGGCGGTCTTGCCGGTGCCGGTCTGGGCGCTGGCCAGCAGGTCGCGGCCACGGCGCACGGCCGGGATGGCCTGGCTCTGCACAGGGGTCATCTCCTGATAACCGCACTCTGAGATGGCGCGCAAAATCTCGGGGGCAAAATCGAACGATTCAAATCTCATAATGGGTTCCTGTGTTCCAGCGGGACTGTGGCTGGCCTGGTTGGCTCGGCATGAGCAAGAAGTCGGCTATGACCACCGACGGCTGTGCCTGACATCAAGTCAGAGAGTGGCCGGAAAATGGCGGGCGCGAAGTGTAACAGATAGGCGGCGCAAATTCTGCCTCAAAAACGCCCCTTTTCACGGCATCCCGGATCGCTCCCCATGGGCTGGCCCGGGCTGGCTCCAGCTTAGCCTCCCTGCCCGATTCTGACCTGGAAATCGCGCTGAAACAGGCACATGCGGATGGCGGTACGGTAGTGACCATCGATGAAGAACTCCTCTTTGAGCTCCCCTTCCGGCTCGAATCCCAGAGCCTGATAGATGTGGATGGCCCGGACATTGTCCCGATCGACGATGAGATAGAGCTTGTGCAGGTTGAGCACGTTGAAGGCGTACGTCATCGCCTTGAGGGTTGCGCTCCTGGCATACCTCTTCCCCTGATGGGCGGGGCGATGATGATCTGGAATTCGGCGCGGCGATGGATGCTGCGAATGTCCACCAGCTCCACCAGCCCCACCTGGTTGCCTGCCACCTCGAGGATGAAGCGGCGCTCATGCTGGTCGTGGATATGCTTGTCATAGAGCTGGGCCAGCTCCATGTAAGCCTCGTAAGGCTCCTCGAACCAGTAGCGCATGATGCTGGCATTGTTGTTGAGCTGATGAACGAACTTGAGATCCTCGCGCTCGAGGGGACGAAGGGTCAAGGTGTCGGGGGATGACATAAGGTACCTGCTTGCAGATTGGAAGGGCGCCGGCCAGCCAAAGGGGGCGGCGCCATGACATGAAGAGGGGGAGAAACGGGGGCAAGGCCCCTGCCCCCTTAGCGGATGCGGTTGGTCGGTCGCTTGAGCAGACGGATGGCGATGGCCGCCATGGCGATAACGAAGAGGCCGAGGGAGGTCACCAGCAGGCACTTGGTCAGCAGCTCGTGGTGCTGGGCGAACACCGGGGTCGCCATCACGAACTTGCCCACCAGGCTCAATACCAGGGCCCAGAGGAAGGCGCTGGCGAAGCTGGCGATCATCACCCGTGGCAGATGCAGGCGCGAGACCCCCATCAGCATGGGCGTCAACACCCGCACGAACGGCACGAAGCGGGAGGAGAACATGGCCCAGAAGCCGTAGTTGTGCAGCAGGCGCGAGGCCCGTGGCAGGCTGCCATCCGGTATCATCCGCTCCACGTGGCCCATGAAGGAGGTGCCGTGCAGCGCCTGGCCCTGCACGTAGGCGATGAGGCTGCCAAGCCCGGCGGCAAGCGGCATGTAGAGCAGCGTCACCTCGGGGCCGAGCACCCCAATGCCCACCAGGCCGCCGGCCAGCAGCACCAGGCTGTCGCCGGGCAGGGGCAGGAACACGAAACTCGATTCGAGAAACAGGATCACCACCAGGCAGGTGACGAGCAGACCCACGGCCTGCATCTGGATCAATTGGTCAAAGTCCTGTTGCCATATGGCAAGCAGCATCTCCTGCATCTGGTGACTCCCATCAACTTCATGAGGTGGCCCGACGGCCTCCGGTGCGGCAGACCCCCCCCTGTCGCCAACCCCTCTCTTCCCTGAGGGTGGCCCGTTATACACCCGGCCAAGTGAACAAGAAATTAATACAGGTCACGGATAGGCGAGATAATCGCCTGCGGGCCCTAAAAAAATGAGGCCCGCATCTGTCGTGCGGGCCCCGGCTATCCAGCCACTCAGCTGTATTTGAGCCGCTGCAGCTTGGTGAGGGTGAGCAGGGTCTGGGCCGAGAGATCGCACACCGACAGCACGAAGGCGAGCTCGTCCGGGTGCCAGACCTCCTCCAGCCTGGCCCGCTCGGCGATGATGAAACCGAGCAGCTCATCCCCGTGCTTGAGGGGAGCCATCAGAATGGTGCCAGAGAGCCCCTCCAGCCCGAGCTGGGCCAGCATGGCGCCAAAGCGGGTCAGATCGTAAGGCTCGCGCAGGATGAGACAGGGTTCGTGCTCGGGCTTGGAGGATTCGTAGCGCCCCTGGATCAGCGCATAGGGCAGGTGAAACCCCTGCTGATGGTGGAGCTTGGGCAGGAAGAAGAGATCCTGGCAGTACATGGATTGCCTGTCTTCGGCGCAGAACCAGACGCTGGCCCGCGCCGCCCCGGTGCCGGCGCAGATCGCCTCGTTGATGTGACGGGCGGCCTGGCCCGGATCCTCGCCGGTCAGCAGATCGCTCTTGGCCAGGTGAATGAGGGCGCCGTGCTGCAACTTCTGGCGGGCTTCGCTGTCGGCCTGCTGCTGGCGCAGACTGTCGAGATGATCGAGCATCCGATTGCAGTCGACGGCCACCTGGGAGATCTCGTCACTGCCCTCCACCAGCAGGCGGCGCACCGCGCCGTCCTCGGCGATGAGCCGCAGATTGGCACTCAACCGTTGCAGGCGGGCGGCGATATAGCCGTTGAGGATCAGCAGCACCAGGCCACCAAACAGCAGTACCCCCAGGCTCAGCAGCCAGAAGATGCGCCGCTCTACGGCCTTGCCCTCCAGCATCAGATCCCGTGGCAGGGTGAAGCGAAAGATCAGGGGATCTTCCTCTCGCAGGGTATCGATCTGGGCCAGGGTGAGCAGCCGCTCCTCCTGCGGCAGGATCAGGCTGTCATTGGCCCTGAGTCTGGCCAGGGTGGTGACCCCCAGGCTGGTGGCCAGCTGCTGTGGACTGAGAAACGAGAGCGACAGATTGGTGCGCTTTTGCAGCTGATGAACCAGCCGGGTGTTGAAAGCCTTGAGCAGCAGCAGGGTGCCGCGGCTCGGCCCCTCCCCCTCGCTGGTCAGGATCTGGGTGGCGGCCAGCAGGTAGTAGCGCTCCCCGTCGAACCAGATGCCGCCATTGGGCTTGAGGCTGCCATAGCGCACCAGATAGTCGGTGAGCGGCGCGAGTTCGTCCGGTGTCTGCGCCAGCAGCTTGCCGCCGTGGTAGGCAAAGGCCACCTGCGGCTGCTTGTCGGCGTCATAAAGAGCCACCAGATCCACCGCCAGGGTCTCGAAGGTGCGGGCGTTGAGGTTGGCCGCCAGATAGGCGGGATCCCGGCTCGCCATGTAGGCGTAGGTGTCATCCCACTCGGACCAGTCCTGCCCCAGGATGGTGAGCTGATCCAGTTCGGCCTGCACCACGGCCCTGACCCGCTCGCGGTTGCGCTCCACGCTCAGGCGCTCCAGCTCGCCGAACTTGTTGCCCACCACATAATGAAGGCCGACATAGCCGACCCCCAGCAACAGCAGCAGCGTCAGCACTATGGTCAGCGTAATCTTGCGGCTGATCTTCATCTTTACCCACACTCCCGAACAGGTGACCCATTGAGTTTAATGGATTTTGCCTCGCCATCCGCCTTGTGTGCGAAAAACCTCGCCAGGGCGCTCAGCCCTTCGCCGCGGGGAGAAAACGTCGCCTGGAAAGGTTCATTCGACTCGGCATATGAGCTGTCAAGCCAGCCAAAAATCGCTACAGTGTAACCGTGCCTCAGCGCAAGAGGCGTCACGGAGCCCGCCATGCTCATACCACTCGTTCACCCGCTGCGCAGCGCCCTGCTGCTCACCCCGCTGCTTGGCCTCGGCCAGCCGGCCATGGCCGAGGAGGAGTCGCGGGTGCAACAACGCGCCAATGCGGTGGTCTCCCTGATGACCTTTACCGTGGTGCCCGACATCACCGCCAGCAACATCAACATCGGCAGCGGCACCAATCAATCCTCGGCCCTCAACATGACCCAGGTCGGCGGCGGCGCCACCATGAGCGAGAGCGTGCCGGTTTATCTGGAAGGGACCCTGGGATTCAGCCGCTACGATCCCCAGTTCGTGATCAGCAACGGCAGCGAGAGCCGCACCCTCCCCACCAAGTGGAACAGCCTGACGGCCACCGGCGGGATCGGCTGGGACATAGGGCTGCACCGGGACAGACACGGCGGCAACCTGGTGCTGCGCCCCATCGGCAACGTCACCCTCGGCACGGTGGCGAGCGATCTGCGCATCGGCAACTGGCTGCTGGGTCAGTACACCGGCAAAAACCTCGACTTTCTCGATGGCGGCCGGCTCGACGTCTATGGCCTCGGCGGCGCCATGATGCTGGACTACGAGCTCTTCTCCCCCGCTCAGGACATCGACGCCGAGCTGCGCTACTCCTATCAGCACTTGCAGAGTTTTGGCGGCACCGCCGCCAGCGTGACCGGCCAGGCCAACGCCGAAAACCTCGGCCTCTATCTGCGCCGCCGCGCCCCCATCGGCAGTCTGACGCTGCTGGGCAAACCCGTGCGCTACGTGCTGGAGGGGGCCCGTACCGAATACCTGGGCGAGCAGCGCGGCCTGCTCGGCTTCAACTCCCTCAACTCTCTCGGCCTCGGGCTGGAGCTCGACAGCAGCAAGTACGATATCTTCGTCACCCGCACCCGGCTGGTGGCACGCTATATGTTCAGCCACAACACCAGCGGCTACGGCGTCGGGCTGGCGATGAGCTTCTAGGCCAATCCTTCATTTATTTGCCTGCGCCGCTGGCTCAGGGCGTTGTGCCGCCTTCCTCGTCAAAGGTGGCGGCCAGGGACACCAAATAGACCGTCATCCCCCGCTGGCTATCAGACACACCGCCTATCACTTTTGCCGGCCCCGGAGAGAGGAAGACCTGGTTGCTGAGCTCGCGCCGCTCGCCACTCTTGCCCAGCTGCAAGATGGTGATGTGGTAGACACCCGCGTCCTGACTGTCGCGTGTCACCTTCACCCGCTCCCCCCCTCTTTCGAACTGCCACACGGGGCCACCCTGGGCAGGGATCTCGATGTAACGGCTTTGCGCTGACAGTGGCTGCACGGTCAATTCCGTCGCACTCGCGGCAGAGCCAGCGAGCAGCAGGCTAAAGAGTATGGCGTTTGTCATGATGACTTCCTTCCCGGTTCATATGGTATTGCCGTGGCACAAGGTAAACGGGTTGCCAGCAGGCAACCCTCACTTGCTTTACAAAAAGGTGGCAATCCTAACCAGTTTTCATCGCATAGCACAGGGGCCTCCCTCAACGCGGCTCCCTACGCCAGGCTGTCACTACCAACTGCTTGATCCCGCTCGCACTTTTTCATCATTGAGTGATTTAACATTGCCAGATGACCCTGTATAAAAAGAGAACGCCCTTGTCTGCAGCACCAACCATGGATATCAGGGGCTCCCCAGACGGAAGAGATCGACAAGGACATCACCATGGCCAAGTTCCTCAATACCAGTGCAACCAATTACTTTCTTGAAGAACTGATCAAGGACGCCAAGGAGCGACTGATCCTGATCAGCCCCTTCCTCAAGCTCAATGACAGGATCAAGGAGCTGCTGACCGACAAGAACCGCCTCAAGATCGATGTGCGGATCGTCTATGGCAAAAGTGAGCTGCAGCCGGAAGAGATCAGTTGGCTCAAGGAGCTCACCTATATCCGCACCAGCTTTTGCAAGAACCTCCATGCCAAGTGCTACCTCAATGAAGAGATGTGCATCATCACCAGCCTGAATCTCTATGAGTTCAGCCAGGTGAATAACAACGAGATGGGGGTATTGATTCAGCGTTCGGAAGACAGCGACCTGTACCGCGATGCCTACGATGAAGCCCAGCGCATTATCCGGGTGAGCGAGGAGGTGCGCATCACGTTGGAGCGCGTCGCAAGCGACAGTGACCAGCAGGACACCGTGGCCGCCCATGCAGGTCCGGCGCCGGTTTGTCCCAAATGCGGTACAACCATGGTACTGAGGACCAGCAAACGGGGAGATACCAGGGGCAACAGCTTCTGGGGCTGTCCCGGCTATCCACAATGCCGCAGCATCATCCCCATCGAGACACATCCTTGACCCGGGTCTGTGAAGGCTAAACCACATGGATATCACTGCTGCCATAGCACCGCTGCTGACTCAGCTCTGGTTTCTCCTGCCACTGCTGTTGATTGCCACCCTGATCAAAACACCCTGGTTCAAGGGGATGATCGGGGAGTGGTTTATCAATCTCAGCCTCCGTCTCTTTCTCGACAAGCAGGAATATCACCTGCTGAAGGACGTGACCCTGCCCACCCCGCAGGGCACGGCCCAGATTGACCATGTGCTGGTGTCACGCTTCGGGGTCTTCGTGATAGAGACCAAGAACATGAAGGGGTGGATCTTCGGCAATCCTGCCCATAAAAGCTGGACCCAGCAGATCTATCGCCGCAGGCACAGTTTTCAAAATCCCCTGCGCCAGAACTATCTGCATGTGATGACCCTCAGATCCCTGCTGGGGCTGGCGGATCACCAGCTTCACTCCATCATCTACTTCATTGGCGACTGCACTTTCAAAACCCCTATGCCGGACAACGTGATGAACCGCGGGCTCATTCGTTATATCAAAGGCAACACCACACCGGTTTTGACACCTGCCGAAGTCACCCGGGTTATCGACACCATCCAGCGGGGACGACTGGCCGCCAACTGGCAGACCCACAGACAGCATGTAGCGCAGCTCAAGGCTCGGCACGGAGTTGCCACCCAGCCTGTACCCGCCAGCACACCGATCTATCACCGTTCTTCACCACCAGCGGCTATCCATAAGGCAAACAGCCAGTGCCCCATGTGCCCCAACTGCGGCAACCCCATGGTGCTGCGCACCGCCAGTCGAGGTGACAACAAGGGAAACCAGTTCTGGGGATGCAGTGACTTCCCGAAATGCAGGGGGACCATAGCGCTGATGAAGTAGAGGGGGGAAACAAAACGACGGGGGCATAAGACAAAGGCGGCCAATTGGCCGCCTTTGTTACTTTTAGCAATCAGCGGATCGTCGCCATCTTCTGCACGCAGCGCTGCTCGCGCTCATCCACCCGCTTGGCAAACCAGGCGGTGGTGAGGTTGCGGGTGATCTTGGGGCTTTTCAGCTGGATGCCGGGCAGGATGGCGCGCGGCAGCCGTTTGCCCGCTTTCTGGTCTGCCAGCGTGAACACGCGATGATAGAGGTCGCTCTGGCTAAATTCGGCAGTATCGCCGAGCTTGAGGCTCTGGTGGATGGCCTGCTTGCTCATGCTGAGCTGGCCGGCGATGGCATGAACCGCGAGCTCGGTCTTGCCCGGCAGATCGGAGTCGTAGCGAATGAGATCCCCGTCCAGCGCCAGGGTCTTGCCGCTCAGCCGGCTCACTGCGGCCTGGAAGGCGGCATTGCGGCTCGCATACCAGCCCGCATTGAAGTCGGCGAAGCGGTAGAGGGTGTCGGGGTAGTCGGCCGGGTAGCCGAAGATGTGCCTGGTACCAAACCAGATGCCACCGCGGCGGGTGAACACCTCGTGGCGAATGGAATCCTTGACCGGATAGGGGTAGCCGTGGGTGTTGGCCTCGGCAAAGGCGACGCTCACCTGCATGGGGCCGCCGGTACGCACCGGGTTCATGTTGCCAAAAAGCTGCTTGCCCATCGGCACCTCCCCGATCATGTCTTCAAAGATCTCGCTCATCTCCCGCTCGGTACGCAACTTGTCGATGCGCTCGGCGTAGGTCTTGCCGGTGGGGGATTTGATGGAGAGCGCGGTGCGCACCACAAACTCAGGGATCAGCAGCTTGCCGGCGCGGGCGTTGATCTCCTTCCAGGCTATCTTGCCAAGGCCCGGCACCACGGGGTCGGCCTGGTAGGTGGCCTCCTGCTCGGCCACCGCCAGCACGGTACAGACGTTGTGATCGCTCACCGTCAGCCCCTGGCTGGTGAGCGCCGTCACCACGTCGTTGGCCCAGCCCGGCTTGTCCACCACATTGCGCGGCAAGAAGGTGACGATGCGACTCTTCATGTCGGCCGGCTTTTGCGGCTGCATCGCCTTGGGAATGGGACGCCCCGCCGGGGTCACCGAGGTCGACGGCGTGGCCGGTGCAGGCGGCTCGCTGGCACAACCGGCGAGCAGCAAGGCAAGAGAGAGGGTGGCCAGCGGCAGGCGTGGCAATCGGGTCATCGGGGGCTCCCTGTCGGGCGCCGGCAGGCGGCGCGAGAAACAAACAGCGCCATTGTAGAGGAGCACCGCCGCCCCGTGCACCCCTTATTCTCCTTGCTGCGACTTGTGGTGGGCCCAGCGCATGGTGCCAATCACCACCGGGATAAGAAACGCCAGGGTGAACAGGAACCACTGCACATTGTTGACCCCGGCCACCGCCATGGCCTGGGTGTGCAGCGGCTTGGCCAGCAGGGCCGGCGCGGCCTCCTGCCCCAGGGCAGCGGCGGCCTGCTGATAGTCGAGGAAGGCCTGGCTGGCGCTGTTGTAGTGCTCCCCCAGCCGGTTGACGGCCTGGCTCGTCTCCTGATGCATCAGGTGCGAGAACTGGGCGACCGCCAGCAGGGAGCCGAGGTTGCGGAACAGGTAGAACCAGGCCACCCCCTCGTCGAGATAGGCCCACGGCAGGCTGCGCAGCACGTGCACCGTGAGGGTGATGTTGAGGATACCGACGGCCACCCCTTTGAGCAGCAGCGCCGGCCAGAAGTCGTCGAAGCCGCTGCCGGCGCTGCGACCGGTGAGCAGACAGCAGGCGGTGAGCATCAGCACGATGCCGATGGGGATCACCTTCTCCGGATCTCGCGCCGGATTCGTGGTGGCATAGAGGGCGATCAGCAAGCCCGCCAGCATGCCGACAAACCCCACAAGTTCCATGCGACCGAGCTCGACGTGGCTGTAACCCATGGCCTGGGTGACGTAGACGGTGACCAGCTGGTTGGTGCCGAGGATGACGAAGCCGGCCATCACCGCATCCAGCATGCCTGCCTTGCACAAGGGGGCGGCCAGCAGATCGGGGCGCAGGTAGGCGCCGCCCCCCCAGCGCCGGCGCAGTGCCAGTACTGTCAGTCCGCCGAGGCCGAGCAGCAGCCAGCCCAGGGTCACCAGATGGGGAGCCTGAAACCAGTCGAAGCGCTCGCCGCGCAGCAGCAGGTAGGTCAAGCCGCCGATGAAACCGCTCAGCAGCAGCGCCTGCAGCAGGTTGAAACGCAGGGGTGAGCGTTCACCGCGCGCAAACCAGGGGCCGAAGCGGGTCCAGTAGAGCAGCGCCAGAAACACCGGTACCTGCGCCGCGAAGGCCCAGTGCCACAGGCTCTCCTCGGCCAGATGGGCCAGCAGCAGCGGATAGAGCCCCATGGGGATCAGCACGACGCCAAGCAGCATGGCCCCCTCGACCAGTGCGATGGCCCGATAGCCAAGCCCCCGCAGCACCAGGCCGTGGGCCACCAGCAGCAACAAACTGGCCGACACCCCGTGTCCCCACCAGGCGAGCAGCTGCGGCGCCGGTTGCCGGCACAGGCAGGCAAGCAGGGCGGCAGCAAGGCCAATCAGGGCGCCCAGCCGGGTCATGCTCCGATAACCCAGCCGGCGCGCCAGCCAGGCCGCCAGCGGCAGCGTCATCAACTGGCCCATCATGTTGAGCGTCTTGAGCCAGCTCGCCTCATCCCCGGAAAGGCCTAGGGCCCCGGCAATCTCGGCCGCCCCCGTGCTGTAGACCTCCCCCGTGATCCCCTGGGGCAGCAAGAGCAGCAGGGTCAGCACCAGCAGTTGGGGTATGCGCAGCATGATCAGCCCCGCCCGCCGACGGCGATCGCCACCTCGGCCGAGAGGCCGGGCACCACCCGACCGCGCAGCGAGCTCGGGATGTCGAGGGCGATCTTGACCGGCACCCGCTGCACAATCTTCACGAAGTTACCGGTCGCGTTGTCCGGCGGCAGCAGGCTGAAGCGCGCGCCGGTAGCCGGCGAGGCACCAATCACGTGGCCGCGCAGCGGGCGGTCCGGGAAGCTGTCGAGCCTCACCTCCACCGTCTGGCCGGGCTGGATATGGGTGATCTGGGTCTCCTTGTAGTTGGCCTCCACCCACACATCGTCCACCGGCACTATGGCCAACAGGTTGGTTCCCTTGGTGACATAACGCCCCTTGCGCACGCTGCGATTGCCGACCACGCCGCTGATGGGGGCCCGGATCTGGGTGTCTTCCAGACTCAGGCTGGCCAGCTCAAGGGCGGCGCGGGCCTGATCCCGCTGTGCCAGCCGCTGGGCGCGCTCGGTCTGCAGGGAGCCCAGCTGGCGCTTGGCGCTGGCCAGCCCAAGGCGGGTCGCCTCCAGGCTGGCGTTGGCCTGGCGCATCCGGGTGCGCTGGGCGTCGGCACTCGACTTGGCCACCAGCTTCTTGCCGAGCAGGTTGTCATAGCGCGCCCACTCGGCGCGCTGAAGCTCGGCATCGGCGCGCGCCGCCTCGATACGCGTGGCCGCCTCACCGATGCCGATCTCCTGCATGGCGATGCGCTCGCGCACGTTGGCCAGCGCCGCCTCGGCGGCGGCCAGTGCACCCTCCGCCTGGGTCTTGAGGGCCTGGTAGTCGCGCGCATCTACCTCCGCCAACAGATCGCCGGCAAGCACGAACTGGTTGTCGGCGACATGAACCCGGGTCACCACGCCGGCCACCTAGGCGCTGATCTGGGCTATCTCCCCCTGCACGTAGGCGTTGTCGGTGACCACCTCCCCCGCGCGGGGCATCAGGTAAACATAGAGACCAGCCACGGCCCCCAGCAGCACCAGGGCCACAGCCCCCTTCTTCATCGTCGCTTTCATCTTCACTCCGCACATGATACTGTACCGTACAGTACAAAATCATAGAGAGCGTCGTGGACGGTGACAAGCCCCCGACGATAAAAAATGTACCGAGGAGTACTGTAACTATGCGTCCATCGAGTCTGGAGAAGCGCCAACGCTACCTGGCGAGCGCCATCGAGCTGTTTCTGGAGCAGGGCTATGACAACACCAACATGGCGCAGTTGATCGAGCGCTGTGGCGGCTCCAAGCTGACCCTGTACAACTACTTCGGCGACAAGCAGGGGCTGCTGCGGGCCGTGGTGGCCGAACTGACCGAGCCCTCCGGCGAGGCACTGGCCCTGCCGCTGCCCGACGCGCGCCCGCCGCGCCAGCAGTTGATGAGCTTCGCCGTCAACTACCTGCACTTTGTCTACGATCCGCGCCGTCTCAAGCTGTGTCGCCTGGTGATGACCCGGGTGCACAAGGACCCCGATCTCATCCGCTTCTTCCTCGAGCGCAGCGCCTACCACTCCCAGAGCGTGCTCGGCACCTTCCTCAAGGCGCTCGACAGCCAGGGCACATTGCACTTCGACGATCCCGATCTGGCCTGCGAGCAACTGCTCGGGGCGCTGCGGGGCAACCGCCACTTCGAGGCCCTCTACGCCGACACCATCCCGAGCCCCGCCGAGATGCGCCGCAGCGCCGAGTCGGCGGTGGATGCCTTCCTCGCCGGCCACAGCCGCCATCCGGTTGAACCGGGCAGACACCAATAACAACGCCACCTTGCGGTGGCGCTGCTATCGGGACAGAGGTGAGCAGGATCAGGCGCTCTGGCGCAGCGCCTCTATCTGGGCGGCGCCATTGATCACCGCCTGCAGGGAGGCACTGACCACGTCGCGGCCGATGGCCACCCCGCAGGTGCGGGTCCCGTCCACGCTCAGCAGCACGTAGGCGGCTGCGCGGGACTCGGTACCGGCGGTGAGGGCATGCTCGGAGTAATCCAGCACGTCGATGTGCATGCCGGTCTGGCGCTGCCAGCCGTTGACCAGCGCCGTGATGGCCCCCTCCCCCTCGCCACAGAGCTGCAGCGAGCCGGTCGGGGTCTGCAGCTCCAGACGCAAACTCTCCTGGCTGTCGCGACCAAGCTGGAAGCGACCGATGCGATAGCCGTGGGCAGGCTCGAGGTAGTGGCGCTCGAACAGGGTGCGGATCTGCTCCGGGCTGATTTCGCTGCTGCTGGCCTCAGCCTCGGCCTGAACCCGGCGGCTGAAGTCAATTTGCAGCCAGCGCGGCAACTGCAGACCAAGGTCGCGCTCCAGCAGGTAGGTGACCCCGCCCTTGCCGGACTGGCTGTTGATACGGATCACCGCCTCGTAACTGCGACCGAGATCGGCAGGATCGATGGGCAGGTAAGCCACGTCCCAGTAGTGATCCGGTTTTTCTGCCGCGAGAGACTTGCGGATGGCATCTTGGTGGCTGCCGGAAAACGCGGTGTAGACCAGCTCGCCGGCATAGGGGTGGCGCGGATGCAGGGCAATCTGGGTACAGGCCCCGACGGTGGCGACGATGGCATCCATGTCGGAGAGGTTGAGCTCGGGGTCGATCCCCTGGCTGTAAAGGTTCATGGCCATGGTGACGATGTCCATGTTGCCGGTGCGCTCGCCGTTGCCGAGCAGGGTGCCCTCGATGCGATCCGCCCCCGCCAGCACCGCCAGCTCGGCGGCAGCCACCCCGCAACCCCGATCGTTGTGGGTGTGGATGGAGATGCTCACCTCGGGCCGCGCCTTCAAATTGCGGCAGAACCACTCCACCTGATCCGCAAACACGTTGGGGGTGCTCACCTCCACCGTGGCGGGCAGGTTCAGGATCATCGGGCGGGCTGCGCTGCGCCACTCATCGATAACGGCGTCGCACACTTCGACGGCAAACTCCACCTCGGTACTGCTGAAACTCTCCGGCGAGTACTGAAAGCTCCACTCGGTGCCCGGATTGCGGGCCGCATACTCCCGCACCCAGCGCGCCCCCTGCACGGCGATCGCCTTGACCCCTTCGCGCCCTGAGTTGAACACATAGTTGCGCTGGGTCGGGTTGACCGAGTTGTAGACGTGAACGATGGCCCGCTGCGCCCCCTTGAGGGCCTCGAAGGTGCGGGCAATCAGATCTTCGCGCGCCTGCACCAGCACCTGGATGGTGACGTCGTCCGGAATCAGGTTGCGGTCGATAAGTTCGCGCACGAAGTCAAAATCGGGCTGGGAGGCTGCCGGGAAGCCCACCTCGATGTGCTTGAAGCCGATGTGCACCATCAGCGCCCACATCTGCAGCTTCTGGGCCACCGTCATGGGCTCGACCAGCGCCTGGTTGCCGTCGCGCAGATCCACGGCGCACCAGAGCGGCGCCCGCTCCAGCACCCGGTTGGGCCACTGGCGATCCGCCAGATTGAGGACGGGGGCACGGCGGTATTTGCGATGATCGAAGCTCATATTCTGATTCCCTTGGCTGATAGACGAACGGCTGACTGGCGGCTGACAGAGGGACGAAGAGAGGGAAGCGGGGCAGCGCGGTAATGCCGGCCCTGACGAGTCGCGAGGCGGTAACCCCACGCCCGGTATCCTGTGGCCCTTCCCGGTAAGAAGGGTCGGCCGCACAACCCGATAAGGCTGCGGGCCCGATCTGTTCGCCCCTGCATCGGCAGGCGCAGACGATCTGATCGTTGACTCCTGTGACGAGAACCCAGTATAGAGAAGCGACGCGGGTGAGAGATTGCAAAGAGCGCTGTCAAATACATCTATTGCACAATCATTGTGATGTTTTATCTGATTATTGAGTGACTATCTCCCTCAGGTTCCCTGACCAGGCATTTTCCCCTCTGTCCCGCAGCCTTCGGCCAATAAAAAACCCCGCCATCGCTGGCGGGGTTTTATCGGGTCACGAAGGAGGCGTCCCTCCTTCATCACGCGCTCTTAGCGGCTCTTCAGCTGGCTCTCGACCTTCTGGTGCAGCTCCTGCACCGAGCTCACGTTGGCGGTAGCATCGACTGTAATGGCCATGCAGGTGGCGAACGCCGCGTGCAGCGTGGTGGTGTAAGCCACCTTGTGCTGCAGGGCGCCACGGCGCAGCTGCTTGGAGTCCTCGATGGCGCGGCGGCCTTCGGCGGTGTTGACGATGTAGGTGTACTCGCCATTCTTGATGCGATCCAGAATGTGCGGACGGCCCTCGTGCACCTTGTTCACGAGGCGCGGGTTGATGCTCGCCTCACCCAGGGTCACCGCAGTGCCGTGAGTAGCGTCGAGGTCATAGCCCAGCTCCAGCAGCTTGGCGGCCAGGTTCACCACCCGCTCCTTGTCGCCGTGGCGCACGGAGAGCAGGGCGCGACCTTCGCGCGGCACCTGGTGACCGGCACCCAGCTGCGCCTTGGCATACGCCTCGGCGAAGCTGCTGCCCACCCCCATCACTTCACCGGTAGAGCGCATCTCCGGGCCCAGCAGCGGGTCCACACCCGGGAACTTGGCGAACGGCAGTACCACTTCCTTCACCGAGTAGTAGGGCGGGATGATCTCGCTGGTGAAGCCCTGTTCTTTCAGGCTCTGGCCGGCCATGACGCGGGCGGCAATCTTGGCCAGCGGCGCGCCGGTGGCCTTGGAGACGAACGGCACGGTACGGGCGGCACGGGGGTTCACCTCGATGAGGTAGATCTCGTTGTCTTTCACCGCGAACTGCACGTTCATCAGGCCCACTACGCCAAGCTCCAGCGCCAGTTTGCGCACCTGCTCGCGCATCTCGTCCTGAATGGCCTTGGACAGGGTGTAGGGCGGCAGGGAGCAGGCGGAGTCACCGGAGTGGATGCCGGCCTGTTCGATGTGCTCCATGATGCCGCCGATGACCACATCCACGCCGTCGCAGATGGCGTCCACGTCCACCTCGGTGGCGTCGTCCAGGAAGCGGTCCAGCAGCACCGGCGATTCGTTGGAGACGCTCACCGCCTCGGCGAAGTAGCGACGCAGGTCCTGCTCGTCATAGACGATCTCCATGGCGCGGCCACCCAGCACGTAGGAGGGGCGAACCACCAGCGGGTAGGTGATGCGCTCGGCGGTCAGCACCGCCTGCTCCAGCGCGGTGACGGTGCCGTTTTCCGGCTGCTTGAGCCCCAGACGCTCGACGGCGGACTGGAAGCGCTCGCGATCTTCGGCGCGGTCGATGGCATCGGGGCTGGTGCCAATCACCGGCACGCCGTTGGCTTCCAGGGCGCGAGCCAGTTTCAGCGGGGTCTGGCCGCCGTACTGGACGATGACGCCCTTGGGCTGCTCGACCCGCACGATCTCCAGCACGTCTTCCAGGGTAACCGGTTCGAAGTAGAGACGGTCGGAGGTGTCGTAGTCGGTGGAGACGGTTTCCGGGTTGCAGTTGACCATGATGGTCTCGTAACCGTCTTCGCGCAGGGCCAGCGCCGCGTGCACGCAGCAGTAGTCAAACTCGATGCCCTGACCGATACGGTTCGGGCCGCCACCGATGACCATGATCTTGTCGCGGTTGGTGGGGTTGGCCTCGCACTCCTCGTCATAGCTCGAATACATGTAGGCGGTGTTGGTGGCGAACTCGGCGGCGCAGGTATCGACCCGCTTGTAGACCGGGAAGATGTTGTGGCGGGCACGCAATTTACGCACTTCACCTTCGGCCACGCCCAGGATCTTGGCCAGACGCGCATCGGCGAAGCCCTTGCGCTTGAGGGCGCGCAGGAAGTCGGCATCAAGACCCGCCATACCGCGCTCTTTCACCTGCTCTTCGAGTTTCACCAGCTCTTCAATCTGCACCAGGAACCAGGGGTCAATCTTGGTCAGGCGGAACACGCCGTCCATGGAGAGACCGGCGCGGAAGGCGTCGGCGATGTAGAAGATACGGTCGCTACCGGCATCCTGCAGCTCGTGGCGGATGCGGGTCAGGGCGTCAGGGGCGTTGAGATCCAGCATGGGGTCGAAGCCGGTCTTGCCGGTCTCGAGGCCACGCAGGGCCTTGTGCAGGGACTCCTGGAAGTTGCGGCCGATGGCCATCACTTCGCCGACGGACTTCATCTGGGTGGTCAGACGGTCGTTGGCGCCGGCGAACTTCTCGAAGTTGAAACGCGGCACCTTGGTGACCACGTAGTCGATGGCCGGCTCGAAGGAGGCCGGAGTGCGGCCGCCGGTGATGTCGTTCATCAGCTCGTCCAGGGTGTAACCGATGGCGAGCTTGGCGGCGATCTTGGCGATGGGGAAACCGGTCGCCTTGGAGGCCAGCGCGGAGGAGCGAGACACCCGCGGGTTCATCTCGATGATGACCATGCGGCCGTCTTTGGGGTTGATGCCGAACTGGACGTTGGAGCCGCCGGTCTCGACGCCGATCTCGCGCAGCACCGCCATGGAGGCGTTGCGCATGATCTGGTACTCCTTGTCGGTCAGCGTCTGGGCTGGCGCGACCGTGATGGAGTCACCGGTGTGGATGCCCATGGGGTCGAAGTTCTCGATGGCGCAGACGATGATGCAGTTGTCGTTGCGATCGCGCACCACCTCCATCTCGTACTCTTTCCAGCCGATCAGCGACTCGTCGATGAGCAGCTCCTTGGTCGGCGACAGATCCAGGCCGCGCTCGCAGATCTCGACGAACTCTTCGGTGTTGTAGGCGATGCCGCCACCGGAGCCACCCATGGTAAAGGAGGGGCGGATGATGCAGGGGAAGCCCACTTCGGCCTGCACTTTCCACGCCTCTTCCATGTTGTGGGCGATGCCGGCCCGCGGGCACTCCAGGCCGATGCTGCGCATCGCCTTGTCAAAGCGGGAGCGGTCTTCGGCCTTGTCGATGGCGTCGGCGGTGGCACCGATCATCTCGACGCCGAATTCGGCCAGCACGCCGTGCTTCTCCAGATCCAGTGCGCAGTTCAGTGCGGTCTGGCCGCCCATGGTGGGCAGGATGGCGTCCGGGCGCTCTTTCTTGATGATCTCGCGCACCACTTCCCAGGTGATGGGCTCGATGTAGGTGGCGTCGGCCATCTCCGGGTCGGTCATGATGGTGGCCGGGTTGGAGTTCACCAGGATGACGCGGTAGCCCTCCTCGCGCAGGGCCTTGCACGCCTGGGCGCCGGAGTAGTCGAATTCGCAGGCCTGGCCGATGACGATGGGGCCGGCGCCGAGGATCAGGATGCTCTGAAGGTCGTTACGTTTTGGCATGGCTCTCTTTATCCTCTTAGGCGCGATACTGCTTAATCAATTCAATAAAGTGGTCGAACAGACCGGCACAGTCGTGCGGGCCCGGGCTCGCTTCGGGGTGACCCTGGAAGCTGAAGGCCGGACGGTCGGTGCGATGGATACCCTGCAGGGACCCATCGAACAAGGAGACGTGGGTGGCGCGCAGGCACTCCGGCAGGCTGTTCTCGTCCACCGCGAAACCGTGGTTCTGGGCGGTGATCATCACTGTGTTGTCGTCCAGGCTCTTCACCGGGTGGTTGGCACCGTGGTGGCCGAACTTCATCTTGACGGTCTTGGCACCGGAGGCGAGACCCAGCAGCTGGTGACCCAGGCAGATGCCAAACACCGGGGTGTTGGTATCAAGGAAAGTCTTGATGGCCTCGATGGCGTAGTCGCACGGCTCGGGGTCACCTGGGCCGTTGGAGAGGAAGATGCCATCCGGGTTCAGCGCCAGTACCTCGGCGGCCGGGGTCTTGGCCGGCACCACGGTCAGGCGGCAGCCGCGGTCCACCAGCATGCGCAGGATGTTGCGCTTGACGCCAAAATCGTAGGCCACCACGTGGTATTTGAGCTGGTCGGCATCCGGGGTGACGTGCCCCTTGCCGAGCTGCCAGCTGCCCTCGGTCCAGTTGTACGCCTCGCCAACCGTCACCTCTTTGGCCAGATCCATCCCCTTCAGGCCGGGGAAGGCACGGGCCTGTTCGAGGGCATAGACTTCATCAACCTGTTTCCCGGCCAGGATGCAGCCGGCCTGGGCGCCTTTCTCGCGCAGGATGCGGGTCAGTTTGCGGGTGTCGATGTCGGCGATGCCAACGATGTTGTGGGACTTGAGGTAATCGGAGAGGGATTGCTGATTGCGGAAATTGGAGGCAAGTATCGGAAGGTCCCGGATGATCAATCCCTGAGCGTGGATTTGACTGGACTCTTCATCTTCGCTGTTGGTGCCGGTGTTGCCTATATGGGGGTAAGTGAGGGTGACTATCTGACGGGAATAAGAGGGATCGGTGAGGATTTCCTGATAGCCCGTCATCGACGTATTGAAAACCACTTCACCAACGGAACATCCCTCGGCGCCTATCGACACGCCTTTGAACACAGTTCCATCTTCCAGCACTAGCAATGCAGTGTGATTCAAGACAACCTCCAGTTATTTAGCTTTAAATTCAGCAATTTACCTGGGTGTTGCGGGCTCGGTTCCGGCCTTGGACAGGACTCGAACCCGGCAGATTTCTGGCAAATTGGGCGCATTCTACTTAAAAACGATCGCATTTCAACGTCTTTTCTCATTCGAAATGCATCTAAATTCAATAAACAAGCAACATTACCCATTATCTATGCACTTCATTGCTTTGCAACCCCCTCCCTGAAAAGAAAAGGCAAAAGTTGCTGTCAATCCAGACCAAGAGACCATCATTGATACAAAAACCAATTTTTAATCCTTAAAAAACAATACAATGAAGTTTCATATAAAAAATCTCAACGTCTGCAATCAGCTTTTTCAGGGAGGATGAGTGGCCTTGAAAAATGGAAAACGTTTTTCTGCGTTTGAATTTTTAGTCTGTTTTGATGGATGTAAAAAAATGCCCTGGCAGGGGCTATTGAGGCCCATTTTCGTTACCAGCCGATGACATTCATGCAATGCAGGATCCGGTAAAACAGCAGAGAGGGGCGATTTATCTCGTTTCGTGCAAAAATCACCGTGTAAGCGGTATTTATACAAAATCACCAATAAAAAACCCCGCATGAGCGGGGTTTTGAGCAGACGACGGGCCGGGCAGCCCCTTCGTGCACACCACGGGTGCCGTGATGTCAGTGGATGTGGTTACTTGAGGCCGAGCACGTCCTGCATGTCATAGAGGCCGGCGCCCTGCCCCTTGAGCCACTTGCCGGCGCGCACCGCACCGTTGGCGAAGGTGAGGCGGCTGGAAGCCTTGTGGCTGATCTCCACCCGCTCGCCGATGTCGGCAAACATGACGGTGTGCTCCCCCACCAGATCGCCGGCGCGAATGGTGGCAAAGCCGATGGTGTTGCGATCCCGCTCGCCGGTGATCCCCTCGCGGCCGTAGACGGCGCACTCTTTCAAGTCACGTCCGAGCGTCTTGGCCACCACCTCCCCCATGGAGAGCGCGGTGCCGGACGGTGCATCCACCTTGTGTCTGTGGTGCCCCTCGATGATCTCGATGTCGGTGTAATCCCCCATCACCTTGGCGGCCTGCTCCAGCAGCTTGAACACCAGGTTGACGCCCACCGAATAGTTGGAGGCGAAGACGATGCCGATCTCGCCGGCGGCGGCCTGGAGCGCTGCCTTGCCCGCATCGTCAAAACCGGTGGTGCCGATCACCATCTGCTTGTAGTGGGCCCGGGCGAAAGCCAGGTTGGCCAGGGTCACCTCGGGGCGGGTGAAGTCGATGATGAGATCAAACTCGTCCCGTACCTTGTCCAGGCTGTCGCTGATGATGACGCCGAGCCGCCCCAGCCCGTTGAGTTCGCCGGCATCCAGCCCGATCACGGCGGAGCCCGGTCGCTCCAGCGCCGCACCGACCACCACGCCCTCGGCATGGCTGATCGCCTCCAGCAGCACCTTGCCCATACGACCATTACAGCCCATCACGGCCACACGGATCGGATTGTCCATCTCCACCCTCTCATCTCTATTAAGGAAAGAGACCGTTTTACCAGCCTGCGCCCGCTTTGAAAAGCCCGCCGTGGCCGTCGTCGGCCATCCGAAAAATCAACAACATATTTACTAAAATCCGAATATTTCACGGATTTAATCAATTCAACAAAATCACCAGACAAAAAGCAGCATCCATCTGGACGTCTATCTTGACCGGGCGGGCGCGACTCACTACTGTAGGCACCCCATAGCGGCAGGATGCCCGCCACGCTCACCCCACTGCGGGCTGGCTGAGACAGGGAGGTCATGTACAACCATCGAGGAACACATGATCCAGACTCAACCCAGCGCCAGAGCCCTGCTGCCTCTGCTGGTCTTTCTTGCTCTCTTTATCGGTACCGGCACCTGGCTGACCCTGCAGGGGGTCGAGTTCGCCTTCTATCAGCTGCCCGCCCCCGTCGCCGCTCTCCCCGCCGTCATGCTGGCGCTGGTGCTGGGCAAGGAGGGGTTCAACAAGAACCTCGAAACCTTCTTCAAGGGAGTTGGTGACAGCAACATCATGGCGATGTGCCTCATCTATCTGCTGGCGGGCGCCTTCGCCACCGTGGCCAAGGCCACCGGCGGAGTGGATGCCACGGTCGCGCTCGGCCTCTCCCTCATCCCCGGCTGGTTCCTGCTGCCCGGGCTGTTCCTCATCTCCGCCTTCATCGCCACCGCCATGGGCACCTCCATGGGCACCATAGGCGCCGTGGCACCGGTGGCGCTCGGAGTGGCCCAGGCCGCCGGCATCGATCCAGTGCTGATGGCGGGCACCATCCTCTCCGGCGCCATGTTTGGCGACAACCTCTCCATCATCTCCGACACCACCATTGCGGCCACCCGCAGCCAGGGCTGCGAGATGAAGGACAAGTTTCGCGAGAACTTCAAGATTGCCGCCCCGGCCGCCATCGGCGTGATCCTGCTCTATCTGACCCTGGGGTCGGTCGGGGATGCCCCCGCCACCGAGGCCCATATCGAGCTGCTCAAGGTGATGCCCTACCTGCTGATCCTGGTGCTGGCCCTCTCTGGCATGAACGTCTTCATGGTGCTGGGGCTCGGCATTGTGGCCGCTGGCGGGGTCGGTCTGCTGGGGGATTACCCCCTCGGCCAGTTCAGCAAGGACATCTATCAGGGCTTCACTGGCATGCAGGAGATCTTCCTGCTCTCCATGCTGATCGGCGGCCTCGGCGCCCTGATGGAACGCCAGGGAGGGCTGGCCTGGATCAGCACCCGCATCAGCGCCCTCATCGCCCGCTTCACCCGTCAGCACGACGGCGAGCAGAACGAGAAGGCGGCCGAGCTCGGCATCGCCGGGGTGGTGGGCCTCACCAACCTCTGCACCGCCAACAACACGGTGGCCATTATCGTCGCCAGCAAGGTGGCCAAGGATCTGGCGGATCACCACGGGGTCACCCCGCGCCGCGCCGCCTCCATGCTCGACATCTTCTCCTGCGTGGTGCAGGGGCTGATCCCCTGGGGCGCCCAGGCGCTGCTGCTGGGCTCCATCTTCGCCCTCTCGCCGCTGGCGGTGGTGAGCATGAGCTTCTACCCCATGGCGCTGGCGCTGGCCGCCCTGGTGGCGGTGTTCGTCAAGCACCAGATGCGCAAAGCCGCCCACGCCTGATAGTGCGGCCGCCGGGTCCCACCCGGCGGCCGAGCCGCGCTGTTCAACCCGGCGCGGCCTTGTTAAGGTGATCGCCTGCCAGCGCGATCCGCTTATCGCCCCGTTGCCCGTTCATCAGAGGAGCCCCCATGCCGGATACCCAGCCTGAAAGACAATCCCTGCGCCAGCTCATCCGCCAGCGCAGAAAGAGCCTGACCCAGGCCGAGCAGCAGCAGGCGGCCCAGCAGCTGGTTGCCCAGTTCAAGCAGCATCCCGAGATCCTGGCGGCCAAACGCATCGCCCTCTATCTGGCCAACGACGGCGAGCTCAACCCCCTGCCCGCCATCCACTGGCTGTGGGCCCAGCAAAAAGAGGTCTACCTGCCGGTGTTGCACCCCTTCACCCCGGGTCACCTGCTCTTCTTGCGCTACATAGCCACCAGCCCCATGACCCGCAACCGTTACGGCATCGCCGAACCTGAGCTCGACATGCAGCAGGTGGTGCCCCACAGCACCCTCGATCTGATTTGTACCCCCCTGGTGGCGTTCGACGCGGCAGGCAACCGGCTCGGCATGGGCGGCGGCTACTATGATCGCACCCTCGCCTGCTGGCACGAGCACAGGCTCGGCCCCAAGCCGCTGGGGATTGCCCACGACTGTCAGCAGGTGGACGCGGTGCCGCAGGAGGAGTGGGACGTGCCGCTGCCCCAGATCATCACCCCCAGCCGCTGCTGGCACTTTCCCGACTGAGGCCAGAAGCGGCCTTGCCGCACTGATCGGCTCTTGCTGACACGACCATGTGTGCAATGACATGGCGCAATAAACAGGCAAACGATTTACATCTTGCAGGTTTTTGGCCCGGAACGTGAGCTGGGTGGTCGCTCTGGGGTGGCGCCTTGGATATAATGCGGCCGCTTTTTTCCAAAGGATCGATCATGACTCAAGATGAAATGAAGAAGGCGGCCGGTTGGGCTGCGCTCAAGTATGTGGTTCCCGGCACCATCGTCGGGGTAGGTACCGGCTCTACCGTCAACCACTTCATCGATGCACTGGCGACCATGAAGGACGAGATCAAGGGAGCGGTATCCAGCTCCGTGGCCTCCACCGAACGCCTCAAGGGCTTCGGCATCCCTGTGTATGACCTCAACGAGATCGACGCCCTCTCCGTCTACGTGGACGGTGCCGACGAGATCAACGGCACCCGCGACATGATCAAGGGCGGCGGCGCGGCCCTGACCCGCGAGAAGATCGTCGCCGCCGTGGCCGACAAGTTCATCTGCATCATCGACAACACCAAGACGGTCGACGTGCTCGGCACCTTCCCGCTGCCGGTGGAAGTGATCCCCATGGCCCGCGAATACGTGGCCCGCGAGATCAAGAAGCTCGGCGGCAACCCGGTCTGGCGTGAAGGGGTGGTCACCGACAACGGCAACCACATCCTGGACGTGAAAGGCATGGCCATCACCGACGCCAAGGGGCTGGAAGTGCAGCTCAACGCTATCGTAGGCACCGTCACCAACGGCCTGTTCGCCCACCGCGGTGCAGACGTGGTGGTGATCGGCACCTCGGACGGCGTGATCATCAGCTGACCTTCGATGGACAGGATCAGGTCACCCATGATCCCTTCGCAATGAAAGACGGCGCCCCATGGCGCCGTTTTTATTTGTTGCTCAATGAGTTGCAAACCCTCGTTTACAACTATCGTTGAAAACTTCAAAGAATTTGACTTTCGTCACAAATATTCCCTCTCCCCAACGTTTTTGCTACTTTACGGTTTTCTTCACACACCATATCTGCACTCACTTTTGCAAACATAGAGGGATCGTCATGACCGCCAAGTTTTCACTGGACAAGGATAAAATCAAGGTGCTGCTGCTGGAGGGGGTTCACCCCAACACGGTGGAAACCTTTCGTGCCGCAGGTTACACCAGTGTGGAGTATCTGAAGACCTCTCTCTCCGAAGAAGAGCTGATCGAGCGTATTCGTGACGTGCATTTCGTAGGGCTGCGCTCGCGCACCCAGATCACCGAGAAGGTACTGGATGCCGCCAACAAGCTGGTGGCCATCGGCTGCTTCTGCATCGGCACCAACCAGGTCTCCCTGGATGCCGCCCACCTGCGCGGCATCCCGGTGTTCAACGCCCCCTTCTCCAACACCCGCTCGGTGGCCGAACTGGTGCTGGGGGAGATCCTGCTGCTGCTGCGCGGCATCCCGGAGAAGAACGCCAAGTGCCATCGCGGTGTGTGGGAAAAGCTGGCCAACCGTTCAGTGGAAGCCCGTGGCAAGAAGCTCGGCATCATCGGCTACGGCCACATCGGCACCCAGCTTGGCATCATCGCCGAGAGCATCGGCATGAAGGTCTACTACTACGACATCGAGAACAAGCTCTCGCTCGGCAACGCCATCCAGGTGCCGAGCATGGTCGAGCTGCTCAACATGTCCGACGTCATCAGCCTGCACGTGCCTGAGACCGCCTCCACCAAGGATCTCATCGGTGCCGAGCAGCTGCGCATGATGAAACCGGGCGCCATCTTCATCAACGCCTCCCGCGGCACAGTGGTGGACATCGACGCCCTGGCCGACGTCATCAAGAGCGGCCACCTCGCCGGCGCTGCCATCGACGTCTTCCCGGTCGAGCCCAAGTCCAACGACGAGGAGTTCCTCACCCCGCTGCGCGGGCTGGACAACGTGATCCTGACCCCGCACATCGGCGGCTCCACCCAGGAGGCCCAGGAGAACATCGGGCTGGAAGTGGCCAACAAGCTGGTCAAATACTCCGACAACGGCTCTACCCTCTCCGCCGTCAACTTCCCCGAGGTCTCCCTGCCGGGTCACAAGGGCTCCAGCCGCCTGCTGCACATTCACCGCAACCAGCCCGGCGTGATGAACCAGATCAACCAGATCTTCGCCGACGAGGGGATCAACATCGCCGGTCAATACCTGCAGACCAGCAGCCACATCGGTTACGTGGTGATCGACGTGGAGACCGAGCACAGCGAGAAGGCGCTGGCCAAGCTCAAGGAGATCGGCGGCACCATCCGTGCCCGTATCCTGCACTGATTGGCCTGCAGCGCCGTCCAGCAAAAAGCCCGTCGTGATGACGGGCTTTTTTATGCTGCGATGCGCAGCGCAGATCCGCATCCTTGCGCCTTTGCCCCCTTCTCCCCTCGCGGGAGCAGGGTTGGGGATGAGGGGGAGATGAAACCGCCCTCATCCAGCCCTCTTGCCAAGAGAGCGGGAAAATACGCGACAGACAATGAGGCCCGGCTTACCACCAACCCAGCAGGTTGCGGCCCACCAGAGCGCCCCACACCAGGGCGTTGAGGGCCAGCGCGATGAAGACGGCGGCGGAGCCCAGATCCTTGGCTCGACCGGAGAGCTCGTGATGTTCGGAGCCGATGCGATCCACCACCGCCTCGACCGCGGAGTTGAGCACCTCGACGATCACCACCAGCCAGCTGATACAGATGAGCAGCAGGATCTGATCGAGGGAGTCACCGATCCAGAACGCCAGCGGCATCAGCAGCAGGATCAGCATCAGCTCCTGCCGGAAAGCGGCCTCGTTGATCCAGGCTGACTTGAGCCCCTTCATGCTGTAACCGGTTGCATTGATGATGCGGGTGACCCCGGTTGCCCCTGGCTTTGCCACGCTATCTACCTCATTTGGAATCGTTTTGGGGCTCACATCCTATCAGAGCCCCTCGAGGTTTCCATCAGGGGTTTTTTGCTTTATTTTATCCCTTTGCCTCTTCGGCACTCAGTCATTGCTACTGCCCACGCCACCCATTTCGAGAATCGAGTCGTATGTCCATTCACACCGATGAATTGCGCACCCGTCGCCTGGAGTCCCTGATCACTCCCAGCGAACTGGCGCACGCCTTCCCGTTAAGCGACACCGTTGCCCAGAATCTGCTGGATGCCCGCCGCGAAGTGGAAGCGATCCTGGCCGGTGAGGATCAGCGTCTGCTGGTCATCGTCGGTCCCTGTTCCATTCACGATCCGGCCGCCGCCCACGAGTATGCCCTGCGCCTCAATGCCCTGCGCCAGCAGTATAAAGAGAGCCTGTGCATCGTGATGCGCACCTATTTCGAGAAGCCGCGCACCATCGTCGGCTGGAAAGGCCTCATCAATGATCCGCGCCTCGATGGCAGCTTCGACGTCAATGAAGGGCTGAAACTGGCCCGCAAGCTGCTGGTGGACATCAACGCCCTCGGCATGCCTACCGCCACCGAGTTCCTCGACATGGTGACCGGCCAGTACATCAGCGACCTCATCACCTGGGGCGCCATCGGCGCGCGCACCACCGAATCCCAGGTGCACCGCGAGATGGCCTCCGCCCTCTCCTGCCCGGTCGGCTTCAAGAACGGCACCGACGGCAACACCCGCATCGCCATCGATGCGGTGCGCGCCGCCCGTCACAGCCACATCTTCTACTCCCCGGACAAGGACGGCAAGATGACCATCTACCGCACCGCCGGCAACCCCTATGGCCACGTGATCCTGCGCGGCGGCCACAGACCCAACTACGACACCGCCAGCATCGATGAAGCGTGCGAAGCGCTGGCCGACGTCGGCCTGCCGGAGCGGCTGGTGGTGGATTTCAGCCACGGCAACAGCATGAAGGATCACCGTCGCCAGCTGCTGGTGGCGCAGGACATCTGCGATCAGTTGCGCCGCGGTCGCACCGGCATCGCCGGCATCATGGCCGAGAGCTTCCTGGTGGAAGGACGGCAGGATGTGGAGAACGGCTGCGCCGCCACCTTCGGCCAGAGCATCACGGATGCCTGCCTCTCCTGGAGCGACACCGAAACCCTGCTAGCCATGCTGGCCGAGGCCGCCCAGGTGCGCCTGCACAAGCTGGGCTGAACAGCCAACAAGCAAAGGGGCCAGTATGTTCGATACTGGCCCCTTTTTCTTGGGCGGCCGACTAGGCCGCGCCCCGCTCCTACAAACTGGGCATAAACCAGACCCGGCCGCCCGCCTCGATGCGCTCGGTCTTGATCTGGAATACCTGTGCCAGCAGCGCTTCGTCCACCAGCTCGACGCCCCCCTCCCGTACCACCCGCCCCTGTTGCAGACAGAGCAGGCGATCGGCCCAGTCGATGGCCAGGTTGATGTCGTGAAGGGCGAGCACCACCAGCAGCCCCTGCCCGGCCAGCTGCTTGAGCAGCCGCAGCAGCGCCAGTTGATGGTGCAGATCGAGCCCGGCCAGCGGCTCGTCCAGCAGCAGTATCCGTCCGTCCGGGTTGAGGCTCGGCCACACCTGCAGCAGGGTGCGGGCGATCAGCACCCGCTGCTGCTCCCCACCGGACAGCCGGCTGAAGTCCCGCGCCAGCAAGCCTTCCAGCTCCAGCGCCTGACACAGCGCCTGAATAGCCTCATTCTGTCTGCTAGCAGGTTGAGCTTCATCGAGCCCCAGACTCAGCACCTGAAACACCGGGATATGGAACAGCTGGGGCTGGCGCTGAGGCAGCATGGCGCGCCGCTGCGCCAGTTCCGGCCAGCTCAAGTCCGCCAGCGACTCGCCGCCGATGCGCACCTCCCTTTGCCCCGACAAGAGGCCGGCCAGGGCGCCGAGCAGGGTCGACTTGCCGCTGCCGTTGGGGCCGAGCAGGGCCACCAGCTGGCCCCCCTGCCAGGCAAGGTCGAGGGGGGCGAGCCGGTTGGCGACGGCGAGGCCGCGGGCCGCCAGCAAGGGAGGCTGGCCCCCGAGGTGATCAGGTGCTGGCATGGGCATCTTGCCTCAACAACAGATAGATGAAGAGCGGGGCACCGACCGAGGCGGTGATGACCCCGATGGGCAGCTCCCCCGCCCGCAGGGCGGAGCGGGCGATGAGATCGGCCGCCAGCAGCAGGGCCCCGCCCCCCAGCGCCGAGGCGGGCAGCAGGAAGCGCTGATCGCTGCCGCCACACAGGCGCAGCAGATGGGGCACCACCAGCCCGACGAAGCCGATGACGCCGCACAGCGCCACCGCCATCCCGGTGAGCAGGCAGACCGCCAGCACCAGCCGTACCCGCATCTTGTCCACATCGAGCCCCATCAGGCGGGCCTGGGTCTCTCCCAGCAGCAGTTGCTGCAGCGCCTTGCCCTGCCAGCCGAGCCAGCCGAGGGCGAGCGGGAACAGCAGCCACCACCAGGCCAGTTGCTGACTGCCGTAGGCCAGGCTGCCCATCATCCAGAACATGAATTCACGCAGGGAGCCATCATCGGCAAAGTACATCAGCCAGGTCATGGCGGCATTGGTGAGGATGCCGATGGCGACCCCGAACAGCAGCAGCCGGGCGTGACCTAGCCGGGCCCGGCGCGCCAGCCGAATGAGCAGCATGGTCACCAGCAGGGCGCCGCCAAAGGCTGCCAGCGACAACCCCCAGCCCGGCAAATAGACGCCGAGGGCCTTGGCCACCGCCATCGCCACCATGGCGGCCAGTCCCGCCCCGCTCGAGACGCCGAGCAGGCCGGGTTCGGCCACCGGGTTGTGCAGCATCACCTGCAGCACGGCGCCACCGCAGGCGAGCGCCGCCCCTGCCAGCAAGGCCAGCAGGGCGCGCGGCAGGCGCAGCTCCAGCAGGATGCGCTGCTCGAGATCCCCCAGCGGCTGCCAGGGCAGCAAGACGAATTCGCCCCAGGCGAGGGAGCAGAGGAACAGCGCCAGAGTCAGCAGCAGCAGGCAGAGCAACCAGCGCCGCTGCCAGCGCTGCTGGCGGGCGAGCAAAGAGAGATACACAGAGGCTCTCCGAAGGTGAGAACGAGCCGGCGCCAGAGCCTGTCGAGCAGCTGGCGCGAGTCATGAAAAACGCATGATAACAGCGTGTTACTACCCGAGGTCAAGGCTGGTAAGGCTTGGCGAGGGCGGCGATCTCGCCGCTTGCCACCAACTCCTGCAGGGCCAGAGCCAGCGGTTGCTGCAGCGCCTGATGGGGGGAGTGCTTGCTCATGCCCAGATAGAGCACCACAGGTTGCGGCGGCTGATAGGCCGCCTTGAGCAGACCGGCCTCGTTGTCCTGGCTCAGGGCGTAGTCCACCTGGCAGTCGGTGCCGATCATCAGCGGCAGGTGACCGCGCTGCACCATGCGCAGCAGCTGATCCTCGGTGGGCACCCCGTGCTTGTCGAGCCGGCTGTCTGCATCAAAGGGGGCAAAATAGGCCGAATTGAGCACATAGCCCACCTTCTTGCCCTGCAGGTCGGCGTAGGTGCGCAGGGTCGATACCGCCGCCGCCTTGCCATAGAAGGCCGGCCGGCACTGATAGTAGGCCGGCTGCAGATAATCGATGAAGGCCGCCCGCTCCGCCGTCATCGCCAGCCCGATCATCAGGTCCACCTGGCCGGTCTGCATCTGCTTGAGCGCCCGCCCCCAGGGCACCCGTTTCACATCAAAGCGGATGCCGCTGCGGCGCTGCAACTGCTGCAAAATGTCCATGTCCAGCCCGCCGAAGCGGCCATCCGGCTGCACTATCCGAAACGGCGGCCAGACATCGGTGGCCACCGTCAGGGTCGGCGCCCCATGCACCAGGCAGGCAAACAGCAGACCAAGCACACCCCAGCTTGTCTTGCCCATCCCGTACAACCCTCTGTAACTTCATCCTTGATGGATTAAAAATACCCTGCCGCCCCACTTATGAAAACCCGTGGTTCGGAGATAAAATGCGATTGATTTTAAAGGAGAACCTAATGAACCCTATCTTTACCAGCATCGGCTTGCTGCTGTGCAGCAACGTCTTCATGACCTTCGCCTGGTATGCCCACCTCAAGAGCATGAATCACAAACCCT
Organism: Aeromonas dhakensis; assembly: GCF_002285935.1. Taxonomy (NCBI): domain Bacteria; kingdom Pseudomonadati; phylum Pseudomonadota; class Gammaproteobacteria; order Aeromonadales; family Aeromonadaceae; genus Aeromonas; species Aeromonas dhakensis. The sequence continues at coordinate 2,533,060 of NZ_CP023141.1, read as the reverse complement.
GGATCATCGCCGCCCTGGTGAGCTGGGGCATAGCGCTGTTCGAATACCTGTTGCAGGTGCCTGCCAACCGCATCGGTCACACCGTGCTCTCCGTTGGCCAGCTCAAGATCCTGCAGGAGGTGATCACCCTCACCGTGTTCGTCCCCTTCTCCATCTTCTATCTGAAAGAGGATCTGAAATGGGATTACCTGTGGGCCGGCCTGTGCATCCTGGGCGCGGTGTTTTTTGTCTTTCGCGAGAAACTCACCGGCGCCTGACGCTGTACACTCAATGACATTCGATGTAATTGCATCTGCTTGATAGACGAGGCAAAACCAATGGAATTGCGAGACATGCTACAGATCCTGGCCAAGCAGGATGGCTCCGACCTCTATCTGTCGACCGGCGCCCCCCCTTGCGCCAAGTTCAACGGCGGCCTGCGTCCGCTCAATGAAACGCCGCTCGAGCCCGGCGAGGTGGCCAGAATAGCCGACGCCATCATGGACGGCGAGCAAAAGCAGCAGTTCGAGCGGGAGCTGGAGATGAACCTCGCCATCTCGCTGCCCCAGATCGGCCGCTTTCGGATCAACATCTTCAAGCAGCGCAACGAAGTGTCGCTGGTGGCGCGCAACATCAAGACCGAAATTCCCCGCTTCGAGGATCTGAAACTGCCCCCCGTGCTGCTCGACACCATCATGGAGAAGCGCGGCCTGGTGCTGTTCGTCGGCGGTACCGGCTCGGGCAAATCGACCTCGCTCGCGGCCCTCATCGACCATCGCAACCGCAACAGCGGCGGCCACATCATCACCATCGAGGATCCGGTGGAGTTCGTGCATCGCCACCGCAAGAGCATCATCAACCAGCGCGAGGTGGGGGTGGATACCCGCAGCTTCCACGCCGCCCTGAAAAACACCCTGCGTCAGGCACCCGATGTCATCCTCATCGGTGAGATTCGCGATCGCGAGACCATGGAGCATGCGCTGGCCTTCTCCGAGACCGGCCACCTGGCGATCTCCACCCTGCACGCCAACAACGCCAACCAGGCGCTGGACCGCATCATCAACTTCTTCCCGGAAGAGCGCCGGCCCCAACTGCTCAACGACCTTGGCAACAACCTCAAGGCGTTCGTCTCCCAGCGGCTGGTTAAGACTACTGATGGCGGTCGCCGGGCGGCGGTGGAGATCATGCTGGGCACCCACACCATTCGCGACATGATCAAACGCGGTGAGTTTGGTGGCCTCAAGGAGGTGATGGAGAAATCCAAGGCCCTCGGCATGGTCACCTTCGACAGCGCCCTGTTCGATCTGGTGGTAGAGGGCGTGATCGACGAGGAGGAGGCAGTAAAGAACGCCGACTCGGCCAACAACCTGCGCCTCAAGATCAAGCTGTGGAAGGAGAAGGGCCAGATCGCCAGCAGCAGCGATGCCACCGGCTGGAGCCTGGAACCCACCAAGGACGAGAAGGACGATCTGTTCTGACCTCGCCCGCCCCTGACGGCACCTGCAAACACCCGCTTCGGCGGGTGTTTGTACAAGAAATGCCCGCATCTGGCCGCCCTTCAAGGCCACCACCTTCCCCGCCAGCCCAGCCCCGCCGTGACATCTGGTGAACTATCGCGCCATCTGCGACAGGTTTTGTCATCACAAATGACAAAACCATCACTTCACCGAAAAGCCGTGTGAGAAGTGTGAGTGAAAGCACTTTCATACTGGCTTCAAAGGAGGCAGTATCAAGGAGTTCTATCAATAAAGGGGTATTCAATGTTGTTACAACCTGCCAATACAGCACAGTCCAGACAGTTGCTGAACGAGACCATGGCCTTGGTTCTCGCAGGAGGGCGGGGCAGTCGCCTCAAACAGTTGACGGACAACAGGGCGAAACCGGCAGTGCATTTCGGCGGCAAGTTCCGCATCATCGACTTCGTACTCTCCAACTGCATCAACTCCGGCATTCGCCGGGTCGGGGTGGTGACCCAATACAAATCCCACAGCCTGCTGCGCCACCTGCAGTCCGGCTGGTCCTTTCTGCGCTACCAGATGAACGAGTTCATCGACCTGCTGCCCGCCCAGCAACGGGTGGACGAGGTCAACTGGTATCGCGGCACCGCCGATGCGGTCTACCAGAATCTGGACATCATTCGCGATCACGGCCCCAAGTATGTGGTGGTGCTGGCGGGGGATCACATCTACAAGATGGATTACGCCGCCATGCTGCTCGATCACGTCAACATGGGGGCCAAGGTCACGGTGGCCTGCATCGAGGTGCCGCGGGATGAGGCGAGCGCCTTCGGGGTGATGGCGGTGGATGGGGATCGCAAGATCAACGCCTTCGTCGAGAAACCCGCCAACCCGCCCGCCATGCCGGGCAAACCGGACACCGCGCTGGCCTCCATGGGGGTATACATCTTCGAAGCCGACTACCTCTACCAGTTGCTGGAAGAGGATCTCGCCAACCCGGCCTCCCACCACGATTTCGGCATGGACGTGATCCCGCGGGTGGTGCAAGAGGGCACCGCCTACGCCCACCCGTTCAGCATGTCCTGCGTCGGCTGCTGCCCGCAAAAGCGCCCCTACTGGCGCGACGTGGGCACGGTGGATTCGTTCTGGGAAGCCAACATGGATCTCGCCTCCGTCACCCCGGAGCTCGACATCTACGATCAGGACTGGCCCATCTGGACCAGCCAGAACATGACCCCGCCCGCCAAGTTCGTGCAGGACAGAAACGGCCAGCACGGCATGACCATCAACTCCATGTTTGCCGGCGGCACCATCGTCAGCGGCTCCTTCATCGTGAGCTCGGTGCTGTTTACCAACGTGCGGGTCGACTCCTTCTGCACCCTGGATCAGGCGGTGATCTTCCCCGGGGTCGAGATAGGCCCGGGCTGCCGGCTGCGCCGGGTGGTGATCGACAAGGGCTGCAAGCTGCCGGAAGGGCTGGTGGTGGGGGAAAACGCCTGCGAGGATGCCCGCCGCTTCTACCGCTCCGAGCAGGGCATAGTACTGGTCACCAAGGAGATGCTGGCCAGATTGTGATGCCGAACAGTCATAGCAGAGGGAGTCATAATGGCTCCCTTTTTACATTTGCTTACCGCGCGCCCCTTGCCTGACAGGTTGCCGGGCATGCTACTCTGCGCTCGGCCCTGCCTTCGTCTCACCATGGAATCGCATATGAAAAAACTGGATGTTGCCCGCCTTGCCAGCCTCGCCGACGAGGCCGCCCACTCCCCGCGCCTGCGCATGAACCACAACCTGCATCAGGAGCTGGCCGACCCCATCCAGCGCCTGGCCATCGCCATGGAGCCTGGCACCTATATCCGCCCCCATCGCCACCTGCAGACCTGGGAGCTGCTCACCGCGCTGCAAGGCCGCTTCGTGGTGCTCAACTTCGATGACGAAGGCACCGTCACTGCCCGCGCCGTGCTGGGGGAAGAGACCTCGGTGCTGGAGACCCCCGTCGCCAGCTGGCATGCGGTGCTCTCTCTGGATCCCGGCGCCGTCATCTTCGAGGTGAAACACGGTCCCTATGCCCCTTTCCGGGAAGAGGACTTCGCCCCCTGGTCACCGGCGGTGGACGACGTCGCCGGCCAGCAGGCGCTGATGGCCTGGTATCGCCATGCCGAGGTGGGTCAGCGCTGGCCGGGGCGCTGAGCTGCCCCCTCCTTCGCCAACCCAGCGAACACGCGCCAATAAAAAGACCCGCCAGCGGCGGGTCTTTTTGATATCTGAACGCGGGGTATCGAACACGAGCAGATGAGCTGGTTCAGCCCTTCTGCACCAGACCAATCTGGCCTGGCTCGCACCACTCGAACATCACCTCCTGGCTCTTGCCGCAACAGGATCCGCCGCACACCTGGGTCTCCCGCTTGGCGACCCGCCCCTTGCGCATCCAGACGCCGAGCATGGCCTCCACCGCATCTTCCGAGGTGTGGAAGTGGCGGGCCAGCTCGCGCCGGCTCACCTTCTGCTGCGCGGCGAGGTACTCCCCCAGCTCGCGCAGGATCATAGGGTCACCACCTTGCGGGCGACGATGTCACCGTGGCGACGACCGGCCCACCAGAGCAGCAGCAGGGAGCCGCCGTAGCTCGCCACCCAGAACAGGCTCTGCTCGGGGTGCGCGGCAAAGGTGGCCAGCTGATAGAAGACGGTGGCGCACATGAAGGCCATGTAGTTGCACCAGGCGGCGGTCAGCAGGGCCCACTGGCGGCCTGTCTCCCGCACCAGGGCGCCCATGGCGGCGGCGCAGGGCATGTAGAGCAGCACGAACAACAGGTAGGCGAAGGCACCGGCCGCCCCGTCGAAGTGACTCTGCATGTTGCCGTAGGTGGAGACGTCTACCTCCTGCGCCTCGGCGGCAGCTTTCTGGTCATCCAGGTTGCCCACCGCCAGCCCCATGGGGTCGGTCGGGTCGATGTCGGCCAGATTGGTGGCGACCGCGGCGATCGCCTCCTGGAAGCTGCTTACCAGGGAGAACTCGCTCGCCTCCTCTTCCCCGTCGCCGCTGCCGGCGTAGAGGCTGTTGAGAGTACCGACCACCGCCTCTTTGGCGAAGATGCCGGTGACGATGCCGACCGTGGCCTGCCAGTTGTCATCGCGCACGCCGATGGGGTGCAGCACCGGGGTCACCGCCTGGCTGATTTTGCTCAGCACCGAGCTCTCCTGATCCTGGTGGCCGAAGCTGCCGTCGGTGCCGAGCGAGTTGAGCACGCTCAGCACGGCGACCACCAGCACGATGGTTTTACCGGCGCCGAACACGAAGGATTTGAGCTTCTGCCAGGTCTTGATGCCGACGTTGACCGGGCGCGGCCACTCGTAGTCCGGCATCTCCATCAGCATGGAGTCGCTCTTGCCCGGCAGCAGGGTGCTGCGCAGCAACAGGCCGGTGAGCACCGCCACCAGGATGCCGATGAGATAGAGACCGAACACCAGGTTCTGGCCAGATTCGGGGAAGAAGGCCACCGCGAACAGGGCGTAGACCGGCAGACGGGCACCGCACGACATGAAAGGGGCCATGGCCGAGGTCATCAGCCGCTCGCGCTCGGAGTTGAGGGTGCGGGTCGCCATCACCGAGGGCACGGTGCAGCCAAAGCCCATCAGCATGGGTACGAACGCCTTGCCCGGCAGGCCGAGGCGGCGCATCAGGGCATCCACCACGAAGGCTGCGCGGGCCAGGTAGCCGGAGCTCTCCAGCACCGCCAGGAACAGATAGAGGCAGCCGATCACCGGGATGAAGGTGGCGACGGTCTGCAAGCCCACCCCGAAGCCGTCCGCCAGGATGGCCCCCAGCCAGTCCGGCGCATGGACCAGCCCCAGCAGGTGGTGCACCCCGTCGACAAACAGGGCGCCGCCCATGATGTCGAAGAAGTCGATGAAGGCGCTGCCCACCTTGATGGCGAACATGAACATCAGGTACATCACCAGCAGGAAGAAGGGGATGCCGAACCAGCGGTTGAGCAGCACCCGATCGAGCCGCTCGCTCTGGGCCGCGGTGAGCTTGCCCTTCTGCTGGCACGCCTGGGCGGCCCACTGGTGGATGTGGCCGTAGCGGATGTCCGCCAGTTGCAGATCCACGTCCTGCCCGTGATGAGCGCGGGCCACCACGTTGGCGGCGGCGGCCTGCTGGCCGGGCAGCAGGGTCTCCTGCATCACCGCATCCTCTTCCAGCAGGCGCAGGGCGCGGCCGCGGGCGGTGAGGTGGTGCGGGGCGAGCAGGGTCTCAAGCTCCGCCAGATCTTTTTCAAGCTCATGGCCGTAATCGAGCTGCAAGGCCACTTGCGGCTGACCGATAAACTGCTGGATCTGGTTCTTGAAGGCGGCGACCTGCTGGCGATTGTGGGCCGAGAGGGCCACCACCGGGCAGCCGAGGGCCTTGGCGAGCTTGCTCTCGTCGATGGTGATGCGCCGCTTTTGCAGGATGTCCATCTTGTTGAGCACCACCACCATGGGCAGCCCCAGCTCGCGCAGTTGCAGCGTGAGGTAGAGGGAGCGCTCCAGGTTGGCGGCGTCGATGACGTTGAGCAGCAGATCCGGCTGCTGGCCCTCCACGAAGCGGCTGGCGATCTGCTCGTCCAGGCTCCCCTCCTGGTTGGCCAGGCTGTAGATGCCGGGCAGGTCCATCAGTTTGTAGTCGTGGCCCTGGGCACTGAATTCGCCCATCTTCTTGTCGACGGTGACGCCGCTCCAGTTGCCCACCTGCTGGCGGGCCCCGGTCAGGGCGTTGAACAGGGAGGTCTTGCCACTATTGGGGTTGCCAACGGTTACCAGGGAGTAGTTCATACCGGCTCGACCTCGATTTGCTGGGCAAGGCTTTTTTGCATGGAGAGGCAGATCCCCTGACACTGGATCTGCAGCGGATCCCCGAGCGGGGCCGCGCGCAAATAGATGACTTCAGTCTGGGGCAGCAAGCCCATCACCATCAGCTTGCGCCGCAGGGGACGGGTCAATTGATTCATGTTCTTGATGCGAGCACTCTGTCCCGGTGACAACTGCGCGAGTACCATGACTGACTCCTGAAGTTAAACAATAATAATTCTCTTTTACTTGAGGGCATTATAATCCGTGTTTTCAACGCTTATTTGAGTAAAATCAAACTCCGCTTAGCTAACCCACAAATAACTGCCATGAGTCACGACAACAACAGCCGCCTGGTCTACAGCACGGACGGCGGCATCATCAAAGAACAGAACCAGCCGCAATCCGCCTCCCCCTTCCCCACCGACGGGGTGGTGCGCATCCGCCGCGAAACCAAGGGGCGCAAGGGCGCCGGCGTCATCACCATCCACGGCGTCCCGGCCGACCAGCAAAAGAGCATCGCCACCCTGCTCAAGAAAAAGTGCGGCACCGGCGGCGGCCTCAAAGAGGGGGTGATCGAGATCCAGGGGGACAAACGGGATCTGATCAAGGCCGAGCTCGAGAAGGCCGGTTTCAGCGTCAAGCTGGTGGGCGGCTGATCCAGACGCCGCCCGGCTTGCGTCACTTTCGCTTTTTCCCTAGAATGCCCGCTCCCATCGAGGGGGAGTAGTCTCGCCAGCCGGCCCCAAACCGGTTCGCGATCCTGATCAACATACTTGGTGCCAACTCACCATGGTCAGGGTGATCCACGCCAGCCGCGGATTTGACAAGACCTTTGACGGGCCAGTGCCAATACCGGGGACGGATGGCGCAGGCTTGTCTCAGGTATAACAATTCCGTCCCCCGGTCATTTTTATGGAAGCCTTGTTAACCTCAACCCTCAGCGTGGCCATCGCCGAAATCGGCGACAAGACCCAGCTGCTGGCGCTGTTGCTCATCTGTCGTTTTCGCAAGCCCTGGCCCATCATCGCCGGCATGCTGGCGGCCACCCTGCTCAACCACGCCGGCGCCGCCTGGCTTGGCGAGTTCATCAGCCGCTGGCTCGATCCCAAGGTGATGACCTACCTGGTGGCCGGCGCCTTCATCGCCATGGCCGCCTGGATCCTGGTGCCGGACAAGATGGACGACGAGGAGAGCCCGCTCGACAAATACGGCCCCTTCATGGCCACCTTCGTGCTGTTCTTCATCGCCGAGATCGGCGACAAGACCCAGATCGCCACCGTGCTGCTGGCAGCCAAGTACGACTCGCTGACCCAGGTCATCACCGGCACCACCCTCGGCATGATGCTGGCCAACGTGCCTGTGGTGCTGCTCGGCAAGCTGGGGGCCGATCGCCTGCCGCTCAAGGGGATCCGCATCGCCTGCGCCATCCTGTTTGTGGGCCTCGGGGTGAGCACCCTGCTGTTCGCCTGACCCGGCCGGATCAGAAGGTGGCGAGGCAAGGGTGAGCACTTGCCTACGCCGCTCCCGCGCCCATGTCGTCTCTTTGCACGCAAGCCCCGCCTTTGGCGGGGCTTTTTGCTGCCCGCGAGCCAGGCCGGCTTGCCCGCAGACGGGGGCTGCCAACCGGCGCCATGGCCGTGGCATAATGCGGCAAACCTGATGGAGCATCCCATGCACTTCACCTCAAGACAGACGCTGCTCGACTGGGTCAGGCGCGGGCGTCTCGACCGGGCCCAGTTGCCCGCCGCCCTCGCCCTGTGCGAGCTGCCCCCCGGCCCTGCCCGCTGGCAGTGGCTGTTCGATCGGCTGCTGCTCTGGCTCGGCAGCCTGTGCCTCGGCGCCGGTCTGGTGTTCTTCGTCGCCTTCAACTGGCAGGAGCTCGGCCGCCTCTCGCGCCTCGCGCTGCTGGAGCTGCCGCTGCTCGCCATGCTGCTGTTGCTGTGGCGCAAGCCCCTCGCCGACAGCCAGCGCCAGGCGCTGCTGCTCGCCATCGCCCTCAACATCGGCGCCTTGCTGGCGCTGGTGGGGCAGACCTACCAGACTGGCGCCGATCCCTGGCAGCTGTTCGCCACCTGGGCGCTGATGCTGCTGCCGCTGGCGGCGCTCGGCCAGAGCCCGCTGCTGTGGACCTTGAGCTGGCTGCTCGGCCAGCTGGCGCTGGTGCTCTACTGGCGGCTCGGCCTGTTCGACTTCTTCTTCGCCTTCGACGAGGAGGCCCTCGGCTGGAGCCTGACCCTCTTCAACGCCGCCCTCTGGGGCATATTGCTGCTGGTGCCCGCCCGCTACCGGCTGATGCCCTCCTGGCTGGCGGGGCTGGCCGCCGGGCTCGGCGTCACCCTGCTGACCCTGCTGGCGCTGTTCGACGCTGCCTCCCCCTGGGTCTGGCCGGCCTGGCTCGGCTGGCTGGCGGCCGCCTACCTGCGCTGGCACCACAGGTTCATCGCCGGGCTCGCCATGGGCTGCCTGAGCCTCATCGTGGTGCTGCTGACGGCGCTCGGCAAATGGATGGAGCCGGACGTCGACGGCTTCCTGCTGCTCTGCCTCATCGCCATCGGCCTGTCGGTGGCCGCCAGCCGCTGGCTGCAACAACAACGGAGGCCCCATGAGTGATCTGACCCCCTGGCAGCGACTGCAACAGGCCCAACTGGTGGAAGGGGATGCCCCCCGCGACGACCAGCCCCACTGGTCGAGCCGCTTTCTGCTCGGCATGGTGGGCTGGATTGCCGCCCTGTTCCTGCTGTTCTTCCTGTTCATGTCGTTCTCCCAGCTCACCCGGGATGCCGACAGCGCCCTGCTGATGGGCGTCGTGCTGATGGCCATCGCCTTTTGCCTCAACCGCTTCGCCACCCGCAGCGATCTGTGGGATCAGTTCGTGCTGGCGCTGGCGCTGGCCGGCGACGCCTGGCTGCTCTACGGCCTGCTCGATCGGCTGGATCTGCACTCGGCCCCGCTCTGGTTCGGCCTCGCCCTGCTGTCGCTGGCCATCGCCGCCCTGTTCGAGCACTGGCTGATCCGGCTGTTCCACAGCTTCGCCGCCGCCATCCTGCTCACCCTTGGCCTCGCCTGCCTCGGCCTGCAACTGCTGGCCCTGCCGCTGGTGATGACGGCGGTGGCCCTCAGCTGGCTGCAGGCCGAGCGCGATCCGGTGCGCCATCAGCTCTATGAATCCCTCACCCTGGGGCTGGCGCTCTCCCTGCTGGTGCTGGGGCGCCTGCACCACCCGCTGTGGGAGGGCGGCGCCAGCATGCTCGACGAGCTCGGCCACTCCCGCCTGCCGCTCTGGCTCAACCCGCTGCTCTGCGCCGCCCTGCTGCTGGGGCTGATGATCAGGCTGAAACTGCCGCTGCTGTACGGGCTGCCACTGGTGCTGCTCAGCGCCCTCATTCCCGGCATGGGGGCCGGCGCCCTGGTGCTGGTGCTCGGTTTTTATGCCGGCAGCGTCGGCCTGATGACCCTGGCCGGCCTGCTGCTGGTCGGCTTTGGCTCCCTCTATTACTACGATCTGGGGCTGACCCTGATGACCAAATCCTGGCTGCTGCTGGGCTCGGGCGCCCTGCTGCTCGGCGCCCGCCAGCTGCTCAAACGGCTGAGCCCACGGAGCCCCTCATGAGACGACTCGCCTTGCTGCTGACCGGTATCACCATCCTGGCGGCCATCAATGTCACCGTCTGGCGCTACGAGCACGCCATGAGCAGTGGCGAGGTGGTGCTGCTGCGCCTCGCCCCGGTCGACCCGCGCTCCCTGATGCAGGGGGATTACATGCGCCTCAACTACGAACTCGCCCGCCAGCTCGGCAACCGGCGTCACGACGAGGCCCCCGCCGATACCCTTGTGATCCGCCTCGACGAGCAGCAGATCGCCAGCTGGGTGGAAGGGGGCAAGCCGGAGCAGCTGGCCCGGGATGAGCGGCGGCTGCAGGTGCGCCAAAGCGATGGCCAGTGGCGCATCGGCCCCGATGCCTACTTCTTCGAAGAGGGCACCGGTGAGCAGTACGAGGCGGCGTGCTACGGCGAATTTCGCCTGCAGGAGAGCGGCAAGGCCCTGCTGGTGGGGCTGCGCGATGAGCAGCTAAAACCGCTGGGCAACCCCAGAGCGCGCTGGTAACTGCTGGCAATATCAGGCTTTTTTGCCCACACTTGGGCAAGATGATCGCCCGCGCTACGCCAAGGATTGCCCATGAGGAGAGGTTTTTTCGGTTGTCTGCTGCTGTTGTCATGCCTTGGCACGGCGCAGGCCGAGCTCGGCAAGCTGGAGTACCTGACCGAGGAGTATCCCCCCTACAACTTCACCGATGCCGCCGGCCAGCCCGGTGGCCTCGCGGTGGAGCTGCTGCAGCGCATCTGGCAAAACACCCAGACGCCCCCCCAGCCCATCCGCATCCTGCCCTGGGCGCGGGGTTACTACCTGCTCACCCAGAAACCCAACGTGGTGCTCTTCTCCACCGCCCGCACCGACACCCGCGATCCCCTGTTCAAGTGGGCCTGCCCCATCGGCCACGCCGAGTACGTGCTGCTGGCCTACAAGCGCCGCCCCATTACCCTGAGCGCCGTCGAGCAGATCAACGACTACCGCATCAGCGCCGTGCGCTCCGATGCCTCCGAGCAGTTGCTGCTCAACCGCGGCATGGACGAGAACCGCATCATCCCCGCCAACCGGCTGAGCCAGGGGCTGAAGATGCTGGTGTCGGGCCGCGCCGATCTGCTGGCGACCGGCAAGCTGGCGGGCTACGACGCCATCAAGGAGCTGCAGCTCGATACCAAAGCGTTCACGGTGGCCTTCGTACTGGATGCCGAAGAGCTCTGCTACGCCTTCAGCCGCCAGGTGGATGACGGGGTGATCAAGCAGTTTCAGCGCGCCCTCAACCAGGCGCTCGCCTCGCCGGACTATCAGGCGCTGCGGCGCCAATACATGCCGTGAGCCGTGCCACGGCTGGCGATTTGGCCGGCTTTGATAACACTTGAGAGTGACGCAACACCCCACCAGGATGGCCAAAATGAAAAAATGGACCGGATTCGCCGCACTCGTGTTTGCCACCCTGGCCCAGGCCAGTCCCGAGCTTGGCAAGCTGCACTACCTCAGCGAAGAGTACAAACCCTACAACTTCTCCAACGAGGCGGGCGCCCCCACCGGGCTCGCCGTCGAGCTGCTGCAACAGGTGTGGAAGAAGACCAACACCCCGCCGCAGACCGTCACCATCATGCCCTGGGCGCGGGGCTACTACCTGCTGACCCAGAAACCCAACGTGGTGCTCTTCTCCACCGCCCGCACCGAGGCGCGGGATCCTCTGTTCAAGTGGGCCTGCCCCATCGGTTACGCCGAGATCGTGCTGATGGGACTGGCCAAGAACCCGGTCAAGATAGCCAGGCTGGAAGATGCCCAGCAGTACAACATAGGGGCGGTGCGGGCCGACGTGGGGGAGCAGCTGCTGCTCAACAACGGCTTCGACGAGCAGAAGATCCTGCCGGCCAACCGCCTGCCCCAGGCGCTCAAGATGCTCACCTCGGGCCGGGTCGATCTCATCTCCACCAACAAGACCACCATGCTGGATCTGATCGCCTCCCAGCAGCTGGATCCCGCCCAGTTCAAGGTGTTCTGGATGTTGAGCTCGGAGCAGTTCTGCTTCGCTTTCAGCCACCCGGTGAGCGACGAGCTGGTCAAGGAGTTCCAGAGCGGCCTGACCCAGGTGCTGGCCAGCAGCGAATTCCAGCAGATCCAGAGCAAGTACTTCCCCGCCCGCTGAGGGGCGGCATGAAGAAGGGGCCCAGCGGGGCCCCTTTTGTTTTCCTGTCTCACCTGCGCGTCAGCTCGGCCGGCGACGCTGGCGCTTGACCTCGTACATGCAGGCATCGGCCAGCCTCAGCGCCTCGTCCACCGTGCTGAGGGCCGGATCGGTGGCCACCACCCCCACGCTGGCACCGGCATAATGGAGCACTCCGGTGGGCAGCTCGAGCGACACCAGGCTCGCCTCGAACAGCCGGCGCTGGAAGCCCTGTACCGCCGCCTCCCGCGTCTCGTCGCCGCACTGCGGCCCCATCCCCACCGCCACGAACTCATCGCCCCCCACCCGCGCCAGCAGATCGCCGCCGCGCAGCACGCAGGAGAGCGCCGCCGCCACCCGTTGCAACAGCAGGTCACCCGCATCGTGGCCGTGGGTGTCGTTGATGGCCTTGAAGCCATCGAGATCGATAAAACCTATCAACAGCGGATGTTCGACCCGCTCTGCCAGCGAAAAGAGGCGGTTGAGCTCGTGCATCAGTGCCCGCCGATTGGGCAGCCCGGTCAGCGGGTCGCTCAGCGCCTGGCGCGACAGCTCGTTGTTGGCCTGCTGCAGCTGCTGCAGCAGTTGTTCTCGCTCCACCTGCTCGGCGATGAGCCGGGCGAAAAAGGCGATCAGGTGATCCGAGCCCGCCGTCAGCGGCTTGTGTTCGGCGCTGGCGGCGCACAGGGTGCCATAGAGGGAGCCGGAGGGGGTGCGCACCGGGCAACTCAGATAGGTGCGAATGCCAAGGGCCTGCGCCGCCTGGGAATCCCCCCAGCAGAGCGCCACATCCTCGGTGTAGAAACGCCCCTCGTCGAGGGCCCGCCGGCAGAGGGTATCGCCCCAGGCCACCGAGGCCCCCTCGGGGATCTGCAGGTCGGCGGCATTGCGGGCATAGCGGATATGTTGGGTGTCGTGACCAAGGTCGATTTCGGTCAGATAGGTGGATTCGAGCCCGGTGACCGTCTCGAGCATCTCCAGCAGCGGGCGGGTCAGGCTCTCCAGATCCCGCGCCCCGGTCACTTGCAGCGACAACGCCTGCAATATTCTGTCCATGCACACCTCCCTGCTTGCATGTCTATTCCTGAAACCATAGCCCCTTCACCCGCCGCCCGCCCCCATCGCGGCGCTATCTCTGCGCTTTTGCCGTCCTTTGTCGCCGAACGACCCTCGATTGTCTAGCAACGTGCTCCGTTTGCAGCCAACGAGAGATAACCCCATCTGAGGGGTAATCAGCGCCCACTGCCGAAGCAAGCGGTGCCTGTCGTGCGAAGCCATTGGCTGCGGCAACTTGCCGGTGGCGCTCAAGCGAGCTCGGTATCCTGATGGCCCCAGTCGCTGACCACCTTTATTCGTGGCGCTCCCCTGCCATTCCCCTCACTCGGCTCGCCACTCGATTCAGCTCTCGGCCTGCCACTCTCCCCTGTCTCTACTCGGCTACCAGATCAGCTCGGGGCTCGGGGCTCGGGGCTCGGGGCTCACCTTCCATCACACCCCGAACCTGGGTCAACCGCCGGTTGCTACTCTGCAGCAAAGGAGAAAAACCATTTAATTCTGATGGTTGCATCACTAATTTCATGGATTTGGATGGCCCCGCCGAGGCGGGTTCCGTAAGATGATCATTGGCCTCTGTTGGCCCCGAGTATTCATGGATGGTCAAGGGCGCAAGGTGGCGGCGACAGTCAGGGGCGGCAGCGTCTTTGGCGCAGACCAGCCGGTCTCCCGCGCCTGCGGCAAGGTGCGAGGGTTGCACCCTCGACGGCTGCTCTCGTCAGCCTCCGGGGCGGTGCTCATGCCCCCATGCGGATACGACGCTTGGGGCAATGTGTAAGGTCGAATCGGGTCAAGTAGGGTCGACTAGCGAAGCGTAATCGTCCTCGGTAACCATCTCCTCTCCCCTTGCGGGAGAGGCGTAGGGTGCAATAAGCGGAGCGCATTGCACCGGGGTAAATGATCCCCTCGCCCCTTGGGAGATAGGGCTTGGGATCAATGGATGGGGTCGAGTAGGGTCGATTAGCGGAGCGTAATCGTCCGCGGTAACCGTCCCCTCTCCCCTTGTGGGAGAGGGTTAGGGTGAGGGGTCAGGTAACGTCTTTATCCGACAACACGTTATCGGCACGGCTTCGCCATGCAGGGCACGAGGACTCCGTCCTCGACGGGGTTTCGCCGCCGCTGCGCGGCTTGGCGAGTGACTTTTCTTTGCATGGCCAAAGAAAAGTCACCAAAAGAAAGGCCACCCCCACTTGTTCGCCCTCCTTCGTCGGGTTCCCTCGGTTCATGCAAAAGGTCTGGCGGAACGACGCAGACGGTACATCCCTGTACCGCCTGCGTCTGCGCCGTCGTCCATGACGGCGCTCCTGACCTTGTGCCCTCACCTCGGCGAACAACAGGGGGACAACTCCCAACCCGAAGCGCCGAGGCCGGTTAACAGACGTAGGGTGCAATAAGCGCAGCGCATTGCACCGAGGTAACACTCCCCAGCCTATTCCGAGCACAGATCGGGCAGGTTATTATCTCGCAGCTAACCCCTCGCCCACCTCATGGCGAGATCAGATGGTCGCACCTATGCAACAGGCATCATCGACATAGTTGCATAGGTGAAAAATCATGGTGAGTACAACGGCAACCGGCATATATCCCTATCGGGGAGCAGTTTTATATTGAAGGCCCGATAGTGAATGTTTTGAAATGATAATGACCTTATTTCTCGAACGTCCGATTACGCCTCACGAATCGAACAGAAGGATTTATATTAAAGATGATTATTGAACATCTAATTACGGCAATAACTTCATCTGTATTAATTAGCGGCATCATAAAGGAAGTCCAATGCAATCTGTAACGCTGGCGCATTTCGAACGAGCTATCGACGATATCGTTTCCAATGGAGAAAATGATACATTACCTTTTGAGGTTGATGGTAGTTTCATATCTGATAATAAGGATAATCTCGCCTCCTTATGTTATTCTCTTTTTGAACGGCTAGAAAAGTCAGGAAAGAAAGATGCAATAAACATCATATCTCAAACAATAATATTCCATGAGCGATTACTAACACCAACAGGCCCAAGTGGTTTCAGAATATCAACTAAAATACATCCATTCTGGAATGTTTATTTAAATGGTCTAGCAGTAGCCATAGCTGAAGAAAATGAAAAAAATAGACTTTCTAATGCTCACTCATATCGATTTAACCCATATGGAAAAGATTTGTTTATAAAAGAAAAATCATGGCGTTCATATAAGAACGCAACTCTAGTAGACCCATCAATGACTGACACCGCAATTGTTATACAAGCCGATATATCAAGCTTTTATGAACATATTTATCATCATAGAGTTGAGAACTGTATTAATGACCTTTTTAGCTCAACATCAACTGTTGCAGCCCAAATAGATAGAATACTAAATCAATTATCTTCAGGGCGCTCATTTGGTCTTCCTGTAGGTGGTCAATGTTCAAGAGTTTTGGCTGAATTATTGATGACTCATATTGATCAGTTACTCACGAATGCAGGTATTATATGGCATAGATATGTTGACGACTTTACTATAATAGCTAAAGATCAAGCAGATGCATATCGTTCAATATCTGTACTTTCAAATATACTTGCCGACTATGGATTATCTTTAAACAAAACAAAAACAACTTTATTGAACGCACCCCATTACAAAAATTTCATTACTGCACAGCTATTCAGCACAGAAGATAACGCTAGCAAACTAAAAGAAATAGACCTATATTTCGACCCTTATTCTGATAATCCACAAAGGGATTATGAGGAATTACAAGAAACTGTAGAAAAGCTAGAAATACAAGACTTGTTAAATATGGAGCTAGGTAAAAGCCAGCCAGATAATTTTTTAATAACACAAATAAGTCGAACTCTCAAATTACATCAACCTTATGTTGCCTTACAGTTATGCCAAACTTTATTAGCTCCGAACAACATACATTCATTTAGAGCATCATGGGCAACAATAATTAGAGGTGTCAATTCAATAAGAGCCAATAATAATTTCGAGCCAGTCCATGAAACGATAGATGTATTGATTGATCAAGTAATCAAAAATGCAAGCCACCTGTTATTACCAGAAACTAATCTTTTACATTTTCTTCGCTTATTAAAAACAAAGAAAAACCCGATTAGAGCTCACTTTGTGTATTCACAGGTTTTCGAAAAAACAAATTCGGAAACATTAAAAAGAGCTTGCATAGACTGTTTGAGATCTTGGCAAGATAGAAGTGCCTTCATACAAATGAGAAATAAATGGAACAGTTTTCATCCTGAGGTACAGAGAATGTTTTGGTTAGCATCATTTTCTTTTGGGGAAGAAGGCGGTCACTTTAGAAAACAAGTTCAAAAATCTCTACAACACTCATGGTCTTTAAATATAGATGTTAAAGAAAAACCTACGTTTCAAAGCATATACATAAAATGGACAGAACATGCGATTTCTAAGGCTTCCGATTAAAGACCCCAGGACAGTAGCAAGGGATATACCTGGCATTTTTGACATTATATTCCCTCAACTAACACCTGGTATTATTGCACATATCAATAATTCGCTTGAAACAATACCAATTATTGAGCGCATACCAGACTCAATTATAAAGAAAACATCTATCACTCCAGCAATGCTTTTTGAAATAGCATATGCAAAAGCTGAGTACATTTTAAATGGTAATGTTGATATAGCATGGGAATCCTGTTTTAAAGTAGCTTTATCAAGACAATCAAGATATTTCGATGCTATTTTGCCGAACTCACTATCGCCAATAGATATTACTGTTGCAAATAAAACTGCAGAGAACATCATTAATTCCCTTCGTTTCATTCAGAAAAAATTAGGAAATGAACCTATCCGTAATAGCCCTGCAATCCCAGGTTATAGCTGGATTAGTAAAGGTGAAGGCGATTTTTCCATTTCAGACACATTGATTGAACTAAAATGTGGCGCATCAAAATTTTCATCCTCTGACATACGACAAATACTTATTTATTGGTTACTAAGCTATGCCTCGTCATTAGAAAAAAATGAACAGGAATGGTCTTACGGCATCCTTTTAAACCCGAGATTAAACTTATATACAACTTTCAAATTCAATGAATTGACAAACCTACTCAGTGGCGGACGGAGCAAAATTGAAATACTGCAAACATTTGATCACATAGTAAAGAGCCATGAATCTAAAACCTTGTTTTATTAAAATAATTAAATATTCAAAAAAACTAAAGCTATAGCGGTCTGTTTGCTGAGAGGAAGGCATTTGGTAGGAAATAATGTTAACATCCTCTCTCACGAGGGGAGAGGAAAAGTGCCAACTCTCCGGCAGGCAAAAAATAAAACCGCAGCCTTGAGCTGCGGTTTTTATTTCTATTCCTCAAACATGCCTTCATCCCAACCAAAAAACTATTTCCCCAACCCCTTGCACTGCTCTCCCCCTGCGGCGGGATAGGCGGTGAGCGTCTCAAAGATAGTGGCGCGCAGGCTGCCGGATTGGCAGAAATTACAGCTGCCGCCAGCGTCGATATCGGTGATGCGGGCGCCTTGCGGCCCCTCCTGCACCAGATAGGTGCTGACCAAACGGTAGGTGCCGCTGGGGGCGTCGAGCGGGGTGCCCGGCTCGCCAAAGATGAAGCGCACCTTTACCTCGCTGCGATCCCTGCTGCCGGCGATGGTGCGCGACGAGAGGATCTGCGAGCCCAGCAGGTGATCCCAGGCATTGGGCAGGAAGGGGTTGCCCTCGACGAAGGGGGGCTTCTCGTTCGGCGCCTCGCGAGTGGCTATCTCCCGCGCCCTAGAGGCGGCATTGAGCAGGCAGAGCAGCTCGGGGGAAACGATAGTGGGCAGCGCGCCACCAAGATCGCCCTGATAGAGGCCACTCGGTTTGACCTCGCGTTCCCAGACGAGAAACTCGGCCACCTTGGCGCGAGCTTGGGCCTGCATATCGGGGGCAGTGGCGGCCACAGGCAGCCCGGACGCCAGCATAGGCAGGGCGAGAAACGGCCCCAAGTTCAGCTTCATGACGTCATCTCCTTGTTATTCTTGAAAAACAGAGCCGCCATCGGGCCGGTTTATGCCGTATATTGGCCCTCTCGCTACCACAAAGGAACAGCCTCTTGAGACTCTATCCCGCCCTGTTACTCTTGCTGGCAACCACTGCCGTTCAGGCCGAGCAGGATTGTACTGCGCCGGTGACACAAACCGACATGAACATCTGTGCGTTTCAGGATTACCAGCAGGCCGATGCCAAGCTCAACGCCGCCTACAGGAAGCTGGTTGCAACGCTTGATAAGGACCAACTTGGCAGGCTGAAAACAGCACAGCGCGCTTGGATCACATTTCGTGATGCACAATGCCGTTACGAGGCAGGTGTCTATGAAGGAGGGACTATCGCGCCCCTCGTACATAGCAGTTGCCTCACCAATCTCACCGAGCTGCGCACCAAAGACCTGAACGCACTGCTGGACCAGCCATAATCAGAGGCTCCAACCAGGTTAGGTATGAACTTGGGGGTCTAGAAACAAACGGTTTAGCGGCACTCCGGCGAGTAATGACATGAGCCCCCCTCACCCTAACCCTCTCCCCCAAGGGGCGAGGGGATCAGACCGAAGGATGCCGAGGCTCCGGCAGGCCACAAACAAAAACCGCAGCCCAAGGGCTGCGGTTTTTTTATTGGCTCAACCGGTTGGCACCAACAGGGCCACCGGCCTTAGGCACGGCGCCAGCTGGTCTTGCCGGCGCTGTCTTCCAGCACGATACCCATCTCGGTGAGACGGTTGCGGGCGGCATCGGCCGCGGCCCAGTTCTTGTCGGCGCGGGCCTGGTTACGCTCGGCAATCAGACGCTCAATCTCGGCAACCTCTTCGTCCGCCTCGTCACCCTTGAGGAAAGCATCCGGATCCTGCTGCAGGATGCCGAGCACGGCGCCCAGCTCGCGCAGACGGGCGCCCAGCGCGGCGGCAACGGCCATGTCTTCACCCTTCTGGCGGTTGATCTCGCGCACCAGGTCGAACAGGGCGGAGTAGGCTTCCGGGGTGTTGAAGTCGTCGTCCATCGCCTCCTTGAAGCGCGCCACCTGCTCGTCGCCACCGGCAGCAGCGGCCGCCGGCAGATCGCGCAGGGCGGTGTACATGCGCTCCAGTGCGGAGCGGGCCTGCTTCAGGTTGTCTTCCGAGTAGTTGAGCTGGCTGCGGTAGTGGCCAGACATCAGGAAGTAACGGACGGTTTCGGCATCGTAGTGGGCCAAGACGTCACGGATGGTGAAGAAGTTGCCAAGGGATTTGGACATCTTCTCTTTATCCACCATCACCATGCCGCTGTGCATCCAGGTGTTGACGTAGTCGCCACCGTGGGCGCAGCAGGACTGGGCGATCTCGTTCTCGTGGTGCGGGAACTGCAGATCGGAGCCGCCGCCATGGATGTCGAAGTGGTTGCCAAGGTGCTTGGAGTTCATGGCGGAGCACTCGATGTGCCAGCCAGGACGGCCCGGGCCCCAGGGGCTGTCCCAGGTCGGCTCGCCGGGCTTGGACATTTTCCACAGCACGAAGTCGAGTGGATTGCGCTTGGCATCCACCACATCGACGCGGGCACCGGCCTGCAGCTGCTCCAGATCCTGGCCTGAGAGCTTGCCGTAGTCGGCGTAGGAGTCGACGATGAACATGACATCGCCGTTGTCCGCCACGTAGGCGTGCTCTTTATCCAGCAGGGATTGCACCAGCTCGATGATCTCGCCGATGTGCTGGGTGGCGCGCGGCTCGACGTCCGGGCGCACCATACCGAGGGCATCGAAGTCGGCGTGCATGTCGCCGATCAGGCGCTCGGTCAGGTCGTCACAGGTGACGCCGGTTTCGGCGGCGCGCTTGATGATCTTGTCGTCCACGTCGGTGACGTTGCGCACATAGTTGAGTTGATAGCCGCTGTAGCGCAGGTAACGGGCCACGACGTCGAAGGCGACGAAGGTGCGGCCGTGGCCGATATGACAGTGATCGTAGATAGTGACGCCACACACATACATGCCCACCTTGCCCGGGTGGATAGGTTTGAATTCTTCTTTTTTACGAGTGAGTGTGTTGTATATCTTCAGCATCTTATGACCACTGCCTGTGAGTAAAATGGCCTGCCATTCTACCCGCATCGCGCGTAGAAAACGAGGCAGAAAACGTGCCGGATCAGGCGCACCATCTATGCCGCAGAGCCTTGATGGGCTAGAATTGCCACCACTTTATGCCATACACCTGCGGGCACTTCGTCGCCCGCATCAAATGAAAGGACATATCATGGTCACTCTGCACACCAATCACGGCGACATCACCCTCACCCTGAACGCTGAAAAAGCCCCGGAAACCGTGGCCAACTTCCTGCAATACTGCCGTGACGGTCACTACGACAACACCATCTTCCACCGCGTCATCGACGGCTTCATGATCCAGGGCGGCGGCTATGCCCCTGGCTTCGAAGAGAAAGACACCCGCGCCCCCATCAAGAACGAAGCGGCCAACGGCCTGTCCAACAAGGTCGGCACCATCGCCATGGCCCGCACCATGGAGCCGCACTCTGCCAGCGCCCAGTTCTTCATCAACGTGAACAACAACGACTTCCTCGACTTCAAATCCGCCACCACCCAGGGCTTCGGCTACTGCGTGTTTGGTGAAGTGACCGCCGGCATGGACGTGGTCAACAAGATCAAGGGCGTCAAGACCGGCAACTACGGCCGCATCCACCAGGACGTACCGACCGAAGACGTCGTGATCACCAAGGTGACCCTTGCCGAGTGATCTCTGCCTCCTGCGAGATGAACTGACTGCGGCCCCGGCCGCAGTTTTTCCATCTGCAAAGGCCGGCTCCATCGACTGGCGCCGTCTCGACTACCTGGCCCACGGCAACCCGCGCCAACGCTCGGCCCATGCCCTGCTCACGGCTGGTGTTTGGGATGCGCTGGCAGCCCAGTGCCGCGACCTGGCGCTGGTGAGCACGGTGGCCATCGGGCTCGACCGCCCCGGCAGCGATCTCGACATCGTCTGCCAGCATCCGGACCCGGCCACGTTTGCCGCAGCGCTGGCAAACCAAGGCTGGCAGGTTGCGCAAAAGGGCGCTGCCATCTGGCTGGCCGAGCAGAGCGTCACCTGCGCCGATGGTCACCCTTGGCCCCTTGAGCTCTACCTCACCCCGGATCCCCTCGAGTGCCTCAACGGCTGGCGCCACCTCAGCCTGATGGCCGCCTTGCTTGAGCAGTTTGGCGCTGCTTTTTATCACGAAGTGCTGCGCCTGCGCCTCGAGGAAGGGCTCAAAGGAGAGGCGGCCATCTGCCGTTTGCTGGGCCTTGCCGGCGACCCGTATGCCGCGCTGCTCACCCTGGAGGACGGCGAGCTGGCCCGATTGACGTGGCAGCCGGGGACGACGGGCCCCCTTTCTACCTCCACTTCCAGCCACCTCAACAGGGCCCAGCGCACTTTCTCATGAGCACCCTCTTTATCAGCGACATTCACCTGTGTGCCCAGCGGCCCGACATGACCGCCGCCCTGGTGCGCTTTCTGGCGCACGACGCCCCCGGCGCCGATGCCCTCTATGTGTTGGGCGATCTCTTTGAATTCTGGATTGGCGACGATGATCCCAATCCCCTCCACGGCGAGGTGGCCGACGCCTTTGCGGCCCTCAGCCAGCAGGGGGTGCCCCTCTACTTCATTCACGGCAACCGCGACTTCTTGCTGGGCCAGGCCTTTGCCAAGCGCGCCGGCATGACCCTGCTGGGGGATCCGTGCGTCATCGAGCTCTATGGCGAGCGGGTGGTGCTGAGCCACGGCGATCTGCTCTGCACCCTGGATGAGGGCTACCAGAAGTTTCGCCGCATCACCCAGCTCAAATGGCTGCGCTGGCTGTTCCTGCGCCTGCCGCTCGCGCGCCGCCAGGCCATCGCCCACAAGATGCGTGGCCAGAGCCAGATGGAAAATGCTCACAAGAGCCAGACCATCATGGACGTGACCCCGGCGGCGGTGGACGAGATGCTGCGCCAACACGACTGCCGGATGATGATCCACGGCCACACCCACAGACCCGCCATCCACGACTTCCAACTCGACGGCGCGCCTGTCCGGCGTATCGTGCTGGGGGACTGGTTCGAGCAGGGCTCGGTGCTGATCTGCCGCCCCGGCGAGCAGCGCCTCGAGCAGCGCGCGCTGATCTGATCCAGCCAGCTGGCGGCAATAAAAAAGGCGGGAAGATCCCGCCTTTTGTTTGCCTGCGATCTACCTCTATAACGGCTACATCACCGTCATCTGCCCCGCGTAGAGGATGAAGTAGCGCAGCAGCAATATCCCCACCAAGCTCAGGCTGCAGATAATTGCCAGCCGGGCCGGTTGATGGGCCTTGGCCGGACTGCCCACCAGCCCCAGCAGCTGGGGCAGCAGGATCCCCAGCCCGATGACCCCGAACCAGAACACCTGGGACCAGAAGCCGCCGCCGATGGCCGCCCACATGGCCGCTTCCCGCTGGCCGCCACCAAAATAGAGCCCGGTGAAAAAGCAGAGCAGCAGGAACAGCTCGATGGCGACGATGGGCCGCTCGAAGCGGTGCACGAAGCTCACCCCGCAGCTGTGGCCATCCTCCCGAAACAGGGTGACCGCCAGCAAGATGGTGGAGGCCACCCCCGAGCTGATGCCGGAGACCAGAAACAGCGCCGGCAGGATCGGGTTGTTGAGCATGGGGTAGGTCTTGAGGGCGGAGAGCAGAAAGCCGGTGTAGGCCCCGAGCAGCACGGCCAGCAGCAACAACAGTGGCGCCAGCAGCCGCTCGAGGCGGGCGAGCCAGCCGATCAACCCATTCACAAAGGCGAGCCTGTCGCTCAGCAGCCGTCGGCGCAGGGCCTCGATCTCGGCTCTGAACACCACAGCCAGCCAGGCAAACAGCACCGCCATGTAGACCTGAAACAGCATGACCCCCATCGACATCACGGAGTCGAACTGGTAGTGGAACATCAGCTTCCAGAAGGTCCAGGGACGGGCCAGGTGGAAGATGAGGATAAGCAGCCCCAGGATCACCGAGACCGGCGCCAGAATGGCGGTCGCCTTGATGATGCCGCTCTCGCTGCCAGCTCCCTGCCGGCGCAGCAGCACCGAGAGGGTGGCCGAGCCAGCCGAAATGCCGAGCAGGAACAGGTAGATGGCGATGGGGCCATCCCACACCAGGGAGTCGAAGTGAAACGCATCATGCCACATGGTGCCTCCCTCCCGCCAGCCGGTCTGCGTCATACGGATGAGATGGAGTCATGACTTCACCTCCCCTTTCGGCACCCGGTACATCTTGGGCGAGGTACCGAGGAACTGCTTGTAGCGATAGGTGGTCTCCTGCACCAGCCGATGGCTGATGGGGCTGTTGGGATCGTCCAGATTGCCGAACACCAGCGCCTTGGTCGGGCAGGCTTCCACACAGGCCGGTTGCTTGCCCGCTGCCAGATTGGTCTTGCGGCAGAAGTCGCACTTGTCGGCAACCCGGGTGACCGGGTTGATGAAGCGCACCTGATAGGGGCAGGCGGCCAGGCAATAGCGACAGCCGACGCAGAGGTCGGGGTTGATGTCGACGATGCCATCCTCCGCCCGGATGTGGGAGGCGCCGGTCGGGCAGACGTGCACGCAGGGGGCGTTGTCGCAGTGCTGGCAGGATTTGCGAAAGAAGCGGTACTCCTGCGCCGGATACTCCCCCACCGGGCCGCTGCGCAGGATCTGCAGGCGGGCCACCCCTGCCGGCACCTGGTTCACCTCGCGACAGGCGTCCATGCAGGCGGTGCAGCCAATGCAGGCCGTCTCGTCGTGGATCATGCCGTAGCGCACGCCCTTGATGGTCATGCTGTTGGCCAGGGCGCGCGGGGCCCCCGTCAGCAGGATCAGGGCGCCGGCGCTCATGCCCACCATGAAGTCGCGGCGGGTCGTGCTCATGACCCCTCCTTGACGGCGCCGCCGAGACCAGCCTCATGCTGCTTGCGGTGGCAGTCGACGCACAGCTTGATGCGCGACTTCTCGGGGATCCCCACCATGGGCTCCTTGGCCGGGTGCAGCTGGTGACAGCTGGTGCAGCTGATCCGGGTGGCGTGCACGTCGTGGGCCCAGAGGGCCTTGCGTAAATCGTCCGGCTCATGGCAGCTCATGCAGACGCCGTTTTGCTGGCTCAGCGGGAAGGCGTCGTCGCCAAAACGCATCACATCGACGATGCCGCCACGCTGTTTACGGTGATCGGCCGACGCATTGCCGTGGCAGTTGGTGCAGGTTACCTGCTCCCCCGTATTGGGGTTGGTGACCTGGCCATGCTTGCCGTGCATCCCCTCAGCCCCATCGTGGCACTTCTCACACTTGGCAAAACGGGCCGCGGCCTTTTTGGCGGCCGCCTTCTTCTTCTCCGCCTTGGCCTGCTTTTCGGCCAGGGTGGGTTGATCTGCCTGCTCGGCCTGGGCTGTGGGGGCAGCCTCGCTTGCTGTCGTGGCGGCCAGGGCAAGCTGGTTCATCCCCAGGCTCAGGGAGGCGAGCAGCAGCCACTTGATGATCTTTTTCATAGGAAACTCCGAAACGGTGGCACCCGGGGTGCCATCTGCCCGCCGCGCAACAAAAAGGAGCCGATGAGAGCTCCTTTGACGGTCATGAACACGAGACCACACCCCGCCAGAAGCGGGGTGGCTGCGTCAACGGGAGGGGCTGCGACGTTACTGCTGGCTTGCGTAGTACTCGGCCAGCGCC
This sequence comes from Aeromonas dhakensis, assembly GCF_002285935.1. Lineage (NCBI taxonomy): Bacteria > Pseudomonadati > Pseudomonadota > Gammaproteobacteria > Aeromonadales > Aeromonadaceae > Aeromonas > Aeromonas dhakensis. Next base: position 2,508,305 of record NZ_CP023141.1, on the reverse strand, counting down.
TTGAGGTCGGAATCACTCATGGCGATGATGGCCTTGTTCATCTTCTCGTCGTTGCTGCGCTTGCCGGCCTTGAACTCCTGCAGGGAGGTCAGCAGATAACCCTTGGGCTGGCCGGCGAGGATGGAGGCCTCGTCTTCGGCCACCGAGCCGCCTTCGGAGTGGCACTTCTTGCAGCCGGAGTCGTCGTGCAGTTTCTGCCCTGCCTTGGCCAGCGCCGCATCGAACGGCTGCTTCATCGGCTGGTAGGGCAACTCGGCATAGTGCGCCGCCAACTCGTCGATCTGCTCGTCGCTAAGGCCCTTAACAATGTCGGTCATGTTCCCCTTCTTGCTGGTATCACCGGTGACATGATTAACGGTCTTGGCTGGCCGGCCGTCGAGGTAGGTGCGCAACTGCTCGGCAAGATTTGATTCTGCCAATCCTGCGATGGTTGGAATATCGTTCTGGGTGCTGATCCCCTGATTTCCATGACATGAGTTACATGTATCCACCAATGAGTCCAGGCTGGCATGTGCAGTGCCAATAGAGCCCAAAATCAGCGACAGTCCCACTATTTCCAGCTTCATACTGCGTTTCATTTCTCATCCCTCTTCCAGAAAAGGTCTATAAACCCCAGTTAAAAAAGACATTTTTATAATCCAGGTTGATTTTCGATCCGTTTTTGAGACTTAGATCAACGCCCTCTAATATATAAACCTTACAATTAAGATGGAAATGATTTATACCGTATTCAGTCCTCTTTTGACCCTTAAGTAGTATCTTTTTGGGAATTTTTTGAGCTGGCTCATATATGGAACAATAAGTCCGATAAAAAAGGATAAAAGAATGAAATACTGGAAAGTATTGGTGGCTGCAGCAATGGTGTTCACCCTCTCCTCCTGCGGGGGCGGCGGTGATGGCAACGACAAGACGGACCAACCGCCCCCTCCGCCGGGAACACCGGATTCGCTGGTGATCTCGGCCTCCACCCCGCAACTTGGCGAGAGCGGTCAGCTCTCGGTGCAGTTCAAGGTCACCGACAAGCAAGGCAAGGGCTATGACCTGGGTACCACCCTCCCCTCCTTCACCCTGGCCAAGGTGATCCCCGGCCGTGACGCCACGCGGGAAGACCCCGTGATCTGGAAGAGCTTCATCTACAGCACCCGCAACAACCGCCCCACCGGCGAGAACGGCGGCAAGCTCGAAGCCCTCGGCAATGGCCAGTACCGCTACACTTTCTCCTTCAATGCCACCACGGTGCGCGACCCTTATCCGAGCGATTCGCAGGACAACAACGGTTTGATCCGCTGGGATGAGGCAACGACTCACCGCCTCGGCATCTACTTTGGCGGCAGCAACGACATTCCGGTCACCGACTACGTGCTGGACTGGGTACCAGCCGGCACGCCGCCGCTGCTGACCCGCGACATCCTGGAGCAGCAGAGCTGCGACAGCTGCCACATGAAGCAGCCGATTCACCACAGCAACCGGGCCGATCCCAAGCTCTGTGTCACCTGCCACAACGAGAGCGTGCCCGGCAGCGGACGGGGCGATCTGACTACCCTGGTGCACAAGCTGCACGGCAACCTAGATGCGACCGCCACCAAGCTGGTGAGCCACTTCCCACAGGATCCGCGCAACTGCGACACCTGCCACAAGGGCGTCACCCCGACCACCCCGGATGCCAACAACTGGCAGCACGCCCAGGAGAAACCCTGCGGCGCCTGCCACGCGGACTCCACCACGGCGACCGGCTACATCAGCCACATCAACGGCAAGATCAGCAGCGGCACCCTCTGTACCCAGTGCCACGCCGAGACGCCCGGTAACACCAAGTCCCCCAGCAGTGTGCACATGGGCTACCTCGCCAACGAGGCCGCCGGTCGCGACAAGCTGGTGTTCAAGTTTGACGACGTGCGCTACGCCGCGCCCAACATCGAGGTCGAGCTGACCGTGACCGCCAACGGCACGCCGGTCGAGACCATGGACGGGGTGCTCAAGTACATCAAGTACGGCGATCTGGCCAAGGCTCCCTACGTACTGGTCAACTGGGATCAGGGCAGCGGCTTCGAACTGGGCTACACCAACCCGCAGACCTTCGTTGCCGGCAACAAGATTGACTTCACCCAGTGCGAAAGCCAGGGCGGCGGCAGCTTCCTGTGCCGCAAAGAGGTGGGTAACGAGGTGACCGGCACCCTGGCGGCCACGGTCGCCGAGTTGCAGGTGTGCGTGGCCCGCAAGGCGGATCGCAACGGAGCCTTCGCCGCCGGGGATCTGCTCCCCTGCAGTAGCACCGCCAGCGCCCTCTCCTACGTGGCCATCAACCCGGTCAAGGCCTACTTCCGGGCCGAAGGCGGGGTGGACGGCAGCTATGTGCTCAAGGCAGGCGCGGATCTGGCCTCCTGCAACGGCTGTCACAAGGATCTGGCAGTCCACACCGAGGGCAACGCGGGCTCGGCCCACGCCTCCAAGGACTTCGCCCAGTGCACCAGCTGTCACAACGCCACCCGCACCTCCTTCTATGCGGGTGTGCCGGGGGATCTGAAGTACCACGTGCACTCCTTCCACGCCTTCGGCTCCCATCGCAGCGGTGATGCCACCTTCCCGGGCAAGCTGAACAACTGCGAGTCCTGCCACACCAAGGGTCAGTACAACCTGCCCAACCAGCAGAACGAACGACCCTCGCTGGTGGCGACCACGGCAGACAACAAACAGCCCAGGTTCTTCAGTCCGACCCTGGTGGTCTGCGCCAGCTGCCACCTCACGTCGCCGCTGGGGCTGGTCAAGCCGGACAGCCCGGTCGCCGGGGATGAGTGGGCCACCCACATGAAGAACAACGGCGCCATCTTTGGTGCAGAGACGATAGAGGCCGCCACCGGAGTTGAACAGTGCGCCTCCTGCCATGCCGTCGGGCAGGAGCAGGGCGTCGACAAGGTTCACAAGGTGTATGACTTCCGTTGAGACCACCAGGCCGGGGGGATGCCTCCCCCCGGCCCTTTGCCGTTGAAGGACACGATATGAAAAGAATCACCCCGCAGTGGCTCCTGGCGGGTTTGCTGGCACTCGGTTGCCTGCCGGTCTGGGCCAAGAGCGATGCCCAGCCGGCGGCCGATGCCGATCCGCGCCTGCAGGTCGAGGCCACCCTCGACCAGAAATTCGACCAGGGCAAATACTCCCCCAAGGGGGCCGATACCTGCCTCAAGTGCCACGATGCCGACTCGCGCAAACCCGCCACCGGCATCTTCCACAATGTGCACGGCAACCTCGGCAACCAGAACGGGCCGATGGCCGACAAACAGTGTGAAGCCTGCCACGGCCCCGCCGGCAACCACCCGCGCAATCCCCGCAAGGGACAGCAGCGGGAACCCATGATCACCTTCGGCCCCGACTCGCCGGTACCGGTGGAGAAACAGAACAGCGTCTGCCTCTCCTGCCACACCGATACCCAGCGGATGGGCTGGCATGCCAGTGCTCACGCGGTGGAGGATCTCTCCTGCACCAGCTGCCACAGCCTGCACCAGGTCAAGGATCCGGTGATGGACAGCAAGCTGCAGGTGGAGACCTGTACCAGCTGCCACGCCCAGCAAAAGGCTGATCTGCACAAGCGCACCAGCCACCCCATTCTCAATGGCGAGCTGCCCTGCTCCAGTTGCCACAACCCGCACCAGTCGCAGAACGAGGCCAGCCTCAAGCAGCCCAGCCTCAACGAGAGCTGCTACGAGTGTCACGCCGAGAAACGGGGCCCCTTCCTGTGGGAACACGAACCGGTGACCGAGGATTGCTCCCTCTGCCACAGCCCGCACGGCTCCATCAACCAGGCGCTGCTCAACAAGCGGGTGCCCCAGCTGTGCCAGGAGTGCCACAGCGTGCCCCATGCCAACGTCTCCATCCCCGAGGGGGATCTCAAGGTGCGTGGCGGCAGTTGCCTGAACTGTCATAACCAGATCCACGGGACCAACCATCCCAACGGTCAATCACTGCGGCGCTGAGGAGAGAAGTCATGAAATACTCAACACTTTGGCTCTCCCTGTTGGCGGTCTGCTCGGCCCAGGCGGCCGAGGAGCCGCTGGCAGTCGGGGATTACGCCCTGCAGCAGAGCAAACCGGCCAAGACCGAACGCTGGAGCTGCAAGTCTTGCGAGCGCGATGAGGGCTGGTTTGGCGAGGTGGGGCTGGGTGCCGGCTATGCCAACGACGATGGCGCCACCCGCTTTCGCAACTGGGTGCCCAGCCAGCAGGACAGCGGCATGCTCGGCATCTTCAACGCCGACCTGCAATACCGGGGAGAAGGCTCCCGCTACGGCAGCTTGGAGGTGAAAAACCTCGGCATGGAGCGCTTCAGCCTGGCGACCGAACAGGGCCACTACGACGGCATGCGCGCCCGGCTGGGCTACTCGGAGTCCCCCTTCTACTGGAACAGCCACGGCCGTAGCGTCTATCAGCCGGGCGAGAGCCCGCTGACCCAGGGGTCGCTGGCCGAGTTTGACAAGGAGGTGGTGCGCAAGAAGCTGACCGCCGGGCTCGCTTATACCCCGAAGAGCCCGTGGCGCCCCTACGCCGATTTTTCGCATGAGAAAAAAGAGGCCACCCTCGCCTACTACCAGTCGAGCGTGCCCGGCATCGGCAGCGGGCCAGGCCTCTTGCCCAAGCCCGTCGACGGCAGCTCGACCACCCTGGTCAAGAGCGGCGTCAGCTACCTGGGAGAAGGCTGGCTGGTCGATCTCGCCTACCACGGCTCCCTCTACCGTACCGATGACACGGCGCTCTACTATGGCAGCGTCACCGATCCTTACGCCAACGAGCGCGCCTACGAGCCGGACAACAACTTCCACCAGCTGAGCCTCTCTGGCCAGTACAACTGGGACCGGCAGAGCCTGACCGGCCGCGTGCTCACCAGCCAGGCCACCTCCAACGGCAGCCTGACCGCGTTTCGCAACGCCCCCATCACCCAGGATGACTTCCACGGCGAGGTAAGCACCCTGCAGGCCGATGCCAAGTGGGTAGGCCGCTTTGGCCGGGATCTCACCCTGCGCGCCGGCGGCGAGTATCGGGACCGCAAGGACAAGTCCGATGAATACGCGGTGGTCGGCAAGCAGCGCGGCAAGAGCGATCGCACTCGCAGCAAGGCGGATCTGGCGGCCGACTACCGGCTCAGCCGCTCGGTCAAGCTCACCACCGGCTATCAGTACAAAGCCGATCAGCGCGAGCAGGCCGACCGGCAGGACACCGACGAGCACACCCTGTTCCTCAAGGGGCGCTACCGCCCGGCCGGGGCGCTGCAACTGGGCGGCAAGCTCGCCTGGAGCACCCGCGACGGCTCGGACTGGCGCCACGACAGTGCCGCTGGCAACGGCAGCCCGACCCTGCGCCAGTTCTATCTGGCAGACAGGGACAGGGTCGAATTCAGGGGGGATCTCGGCTATCAGTTCAGCGAGGGGATGGATGCCCGCCTCGAAGGGTGGTGGGCCAGGGATGACTACAAGGAGCCGGACATAGGGCGCAGCGAGGGCAAGGATTATGGCATCGACCTGACCCTCAACCAGCAGTTCGACGACAACCTGAGCGGTCACCTGTTCAGCAACCTGCAGTGGATCAGCTCCAGCCAGAACCACGCCTACACAGGCGCGCCGGACTGGGATCCCTACAGCACGGCGGTGCGCGACGAGATCACCACCCTCGGGCTCGGGCTCACCCAGAAGAAGGCGTTTGACCGGGATCTCGAGCTCGGGCTCGATTACAGCTTCGCCTATGGCCGCGGCAAGACCGACGCCAGCAAGGGCTATGACTACCCGGATCTCACCAGCAAGCAGCACCGGCTGGAAGGCTACGCCCTCTATCAGCTCACCAAGCAGCATTCGCTGCGCTGGGATGTGCGCTACGAATACTTCCAGGACGTGGATTACCTCTACACCGGCGAAGAGCGCAACCTCGGCAACCTGAACCAGGACTACAACGGCTACTTCACCGCCGTCTCCTGGCTCTACAAGTTCTAAGGGCACGATTACGTGCCGGATAAGGGCAGACACCCTGTGTTGCCAGCCCAATAAAGAGGGGAGCCCAGGCTCCCCTCTTTCATGTCAAACCCACCAGCCTGCGTGACAGGCCATCAATGACAGGGTGTGAACACCAGCACCATGTCAACACTTCCCCAGCCAAGCCAAATCACATGTGGACATTGATGAAAAAACATTTAAATAAAGATCAATGAGTTAAAAACAATCAGCAGCCCCCAATGACCATAAATCGAAATTTTTATCGCCACTCTCTGTCATTACTTTTATTCCTTTTCGACCAGCAGCACCGACAGCCTGCGCCACTCTTCGGCAAACCGCTGCCTCAGATAAAACTGCCTGAGCATGATGAACCATTTCTTGGCAAACCCGGCCTTGGCCTCTCTTGCTCGCAAGCACTGGATCTCCGCCCAAAGCGAATCACGTTCAAAGCCGGTCCAGATCGGTGGCACGGGCGTCAGGGTGTTGGTGTAACAAACCGGCGCCACCCATTCGAACAAGACCATCTCGACGTGGGCAACGGGAAAGCCCCGTGCCACCTGAGCGATCAACTCGAAATCGACCTCATTATCGACAAAGAGATCGGACAGCGCTTCACACAGATCAGTGTCTGCCAATGACTGGGCCACTCGCCAACGCCTCCCAAGACGGTATCTAATCAAGTTACACCACAGACACCAAGGAGGTTCAAGCTAATCGATGCACCGGGTCATCCACTGCCCCCCTAACCGGTGGCGCTCTCCCCCTGGCAAGTCGGGGTAACATGAGCCAAACCAAGACGAGGGCTCTGGTCGAGGGAGGCCGACTGCGCCGGGCGGTTGCCGGCGAGCTGCAACACCTGGAGGCACCCCGTTCGTGGATGGGGACCGAGAGCGCGAACATCTTCCAACTGCTGCTACAGCTGATGAACGTGGTGGAGCAGTTGGCCGGCCAGCTATCCCCCATCATCGAATAAAACAAAGGGCCTTTAAGGCCCCCTTTCATTTTTGCTCAAACATCTCTTTGTTTAACTTCTCTTTCAGTGCTTCCAAAGAGAGTCTGTCTAACGCATGGTCCAGTTTCATAAGTCCATGTGCTTCACAATTTTGAGAATAGATCTCCTTGCCAAATCGCCAGCTCGTCTGTTTGACGTAGCACTGCTCCCATCCCAAACGTTCAATATTCGACATGCTGACTTTTTGTGTCAGCAGTCCCAAACCAGCAGCTATAACAATCAAGGAGACGACGAAGATCACCCGCCTCTTAACCGCTTTTGAGGAAAGGTCTGGCTCAGGCATATCCCGAGAAAGTATCAGCTTTCCACCGGCATATAGCATGAAAGGGGCCGCTAGTAGGCTAACGAAGATAGCGAACCATCCCCGCCAGTCATTCATTCGCAACGGATCTGCCGGTGTAAGTGCTTGCAGGTCCATGAATTCAGAACCAAACACCATGGCCATCCAAAGGCCACCTATTCCGAGTAATGCGACAACCAATCCACTGGCTCGCATCTGCCATGAGATCTGCCCAGTCATTCAAACTTTGCCTTAACCGCTTGTTTCATCATTTCTGAAAGCTCGGCGTTTTCATTGGTCAAGTCGATAAGTTTACCAGCAACCATCGTTACCAAAACGAGTTGCAGTAACGGAAAAGCTCATAATTTTTTGTCTCAGACGATTAGCGTAATGAGGGTAGATTTGATAACTGAAACCAAAAAAGATCCTAATGAGTTTCAACACTCTCCCCCTCCTACGATCGTGGGCTCTGTTCGTCCAAATGGTACCGACTCGAACACCCCCCAAAATATTGTTACAGTGCCAGCCTGCATAAAAACCTCAACCACCAATATGCTTCTTTAGCGGGGAGAAAGTGATAGTGAGAACAAAATCACTCGCGTGGAAAGTGAGTGCATCAATATCCACGCTGTTGCTACAAGGGATTAGTTTTGGCACATGGGCTGACGGAGAACAAGTTTGCTCTTCAGAACAACTAGCAGCTATCAAGGCAAGTTTGCCTTCAGGCACCGAACTGACTGCCGGCGCATGTAAGACGTTACCAAACCAGCCAGAAGTGACATTGACTTCCTACATTTTCCCAGATAGTGCAGATCACCATGATGAAATGTCTCTACCTACGAGTATCTGGCGAGTAGAACTCATTTCCCAAGGGAAAGTACAACAGCGGTTTGAGGAGACTATTGAAGAAGATGCCAGTATAAGAATTGGAAGCGCCAGTATATGGCTCGACACAGCTCCTTACCTACTGGCCAAAGGAGAACGGGCCTTTGGCGTAAGATTGGATATCGGCTATGGCCCCTCCTGTGCTGACGGTTTTAGCTCCAGATTCTTACATCTATTCAGACTACATAATGGAACTCTTCTACGCGTAATTAACGGCGCCCCTATGCTGCACACCTACATCCGAAAAGGCGTGCCTTGCTCACCAGGAAAAATTGACTTAGAACGAGGAATTTCCTACATCCAAGTCCTGCCAGGGATGTCTAACGGGCTGCACGATCTGAGAGTAGTAACCAAAGCGAAAACAGAGACCATAGAGCAGGATGGTACCTCTCAAACCTCCAGTCAGAGAACATTGAGCACCACGCTGCGCTTCAATGGCCATGAATACCCGGTTGGAGAATGGAATAACTTACCAAGCAAGGAGTGGTGGAAGTAATCGGCCATCCCCTGCCCCACACGGTAAATTCCTCGGGTATATACAGAGCCCTATAAAAGCCTGCCTCCAGCAGGCTTTGTTGTTATGGCGCCATAGACTCGACACAATCGCTGTCGCCACTTTGGCGACATTTTGCAAAAAACAAAAAGGCCGCTATTGCTAGCGGCCTTTCGTAAGTCTTTGATTGCTTTATTCAATAACTGGTGCCCGAGGCCGGAATCGAACCGGCACGACGCGAACGTCGAGGGATTTTAAATCCCTTGTGTCTACCGATTTCACCACTCGGGCACCGCAATCGGTATCAAGCTCGCGTGGCGGGCTTGTCAATATGGAGGCACGTTCCGGAGTCGAACCGGACTAAACGGATTTGCAATCCGCTGCATAACCGCTTTGCTAACGCGCCATGCAAAAGAGAGAAACTCTCTATTGTCTGAATTTGGAGCGGGAAACGAGACTCGAACTCGCGACCCCGACCTTGGCAAGGTCGTGCTCTACCAACTGAGCTATTCCCGCATCGGTCTGGCTGACTGCCTGACTACGAGGACGCATTCTAGCGATGTTCCTCGCCCAGTCAACCAAAAATGTTTAATACCCTGATCGTTCGAGTGTTTTTTGCCCTTTTCCTGCTTTTTCTGCACTCACGACCGTTTCCCCGCCCCAAGAACGGGGAAACGGACCTTTGTGTCGGCAGGTCAAAACCGGGAGTGATAGCTGAGATCGCCCCAGGCGGCCTTCATGTACTGGAACATGGACCAGAAGGTGAGCACGGTGGCCACATAGAGCAGCACATAGGCCAGCCACACCATCCAGATGTCGTACTGCCAGATGAGACCGGTGAGCGACACCATCTGGATCATGGTCTTCCACTTGCCGATCCAGCTGACCGCCACCGAGGAGCGCTTGCCAAGTTCGGCCATCCACTCGCGCAGGGCGGAGATGATGATCTCGCGGCCAATCATGGTCATGGCAGGAATGGTCACCCAGATGGTGTTGTAGTGCTCGACGATCACCACCAGCGCCGCCGCCACCATGATCTTGTCGGCCACCGGATCGAGGAAGGCACCGAAGGCGGTGGATTGATTCAGCTTGCGGGCCAGGTAGCCGTCAAACCAGTCGGTCGCCGCTGCCAGGATGAAGACGATGGCCGCCGCCAGATAGGACCACTGGTAGGGAAGGTAGAACAGGATGACGAAGACGGGAATGAGCAAGATCCGAAAAAACGTCAGCAGATTAGGAATATTTGTCATTATTTTCAGCCACTTCTTGTATGCCGCTACATGGTAGCCCCAAGCCGATCACGGATGCAACCGGACAGGCGCCCGCCTTGGTCTATTAATCCATCAACAACCTCAGGATGCGTGCCATTATGGCATTTGCGGCCCCCCGGCGTCACGGCTCTTGTGTGTCTGGATCCTGCAGGGGATGAACCCGGGGTGAATGATGCACTTCAACTCACCCCTTGCCGATATCCCAGGCGACAGCCCCTGCTCGCCGTCTGGACAAACAGGGGCTGCATGGAGGGGTATTCCCCCTTCTCGGCTACCAATGGCTAGAGAGAGTGCAGGGCATCGTGGATGGACTGGGCCAGCTCCTGGCTGATGCCGGGCACCTTGGCAAGCTCCTCCACCCCGGCTTTTTTCACCTCCTGCAGACCGCCCAGGTACTTGAGCAGCGCCTGCCGCCGTTTCGGCCCCACCCCCGGAATATCCTCCAAAGTACTGGTGGTGCGGGCCTTCGCCCGTCTGGCGCGGTGGCCAGTGATGGCAAAACGGTGGGATTCATCGCGGATGTGCTGGATGAGGTGCAGGGCGGGCATGTCCGCCGGTAAATGCAGCTCTTCGTGACTCTCCCCCAGGATCAGGGTCTCCAGCCCCGCCTTGCGGGTCACCCCCTTGGCAATGCCCACCAGCAGCGGATATTTGCCCCCCAGAAACTCCAGCTGACGAGCCAGGATCTCCTCTGCGCGGCGCAGCTGGCCGAGGCCGCCGTCGATAAACAGCACGTCCGGCACCTTGTCCGGCTCCTGCTGCTTGCCAAAGCGCCGCTCCAGCGCCTGCTCCATGGCCGCATAGTCATCGCCGCCGGTGATGCCGTCGATGTTGAAGCGACGATATTCCGATGAGAGCGGCCCCTCCCGGTTGAACACCACGCAGGATGCCACGGTGCGCTCCCCCATGGTGTGGGAGATATCGAAGCACTCCATGCGGGCGATGGGACGCTCCAGCTCCAGCAGCTCCTCCAGCTGGTCGTAGCGGGCGGTGGTGGTGCTCTTGTGGGCGAGCCGCGAGCGCAGCGCGGTCTGGGCGTTGATGGAGGCAAGCTTGATGAAGCGGGCCCGCTCGGCGCGGGTACGGCTCACCACCCGCACCTTGTAACCGGCGGTCTGGCTCAGGGTCTCGGCGATGACGTTCTCGTCTTCCAGCGCCACGTCGAGCAGCACCTCGCTCGGGATCTGCCGCCCTCCCTGCCCCGACAGATAGAACTGCAGCAGGAAGGATTGCACCACCTCGTCAAGCTGGGTATCGGCCGGCACTTTCGGGAAGTAACTGCGCGAACCCAGCACCTTGCCTTGGCGGATGAAGAGCACATGGATGCAGGCGGTCCCCTGCTCGAAGGCCACCCCCACCACGTCGAGCTCGTCCAGCACGTTACCGCTCACCGACTGCTGTTCGGTCACCCGGCGCAGCGCCTGGATCTGATCCCGGTAGCGGGCCGCCTCCTCAAAACGTAGATCACCGCTGGCGGACTCCATCTTGCCCACCAGCTCGCCTATCACCTGCTGGTTCTTGCCCGCCAGAAACAGCTTGGCCAGCTCCACCTGCTGGGCATACTCGGCCTCGCTCACCAGCCCGGCCACGCAGGGGCCGGCGCAGCGCTTGAGCTGGTAGAGCAGGCACGGGCGGCTGCGGTTGGCATAGACCGCATCCTCGCACTGGCGCACCGGGAAGATCTTCTGCATCAGGTGCAGGCTCTCGCGCACCGCACCGCCGGAGGGATACGGGCCGAAGTACTCCCCCTTCACCTTGCGGGCACCGCGATGGACGCCGATACGCGGGTGCTGATGGGCGGTGATGATGATCCAGGGGTAGGACTTGTCATCCCGCAGCAGCACGTTGTAGCGGGGCTGGTACTGCTTGATGAGGTTGTGCTCGAGGATCAGCGCCTCGGTCTCGGTGTGGGTGACCGTCACCTGCACGTCGGCGATCTGGCGCACCAGGGTGCGGGTCTTGATGCTGTCGACGTTGGCCCGAAAGTAGGAGGCGAGCCGTTTCTTCAGATCCTTGGCCTTGCCCACGTAGATGACGGTGCCGCCGCTGTCGTACATGCGATAGACACCGCTCTGATGGGTGACGACACTGAGAAACGCCTTGCTGTCGAAAAGAGGTTCAGAGGAAGTCATGCTGGCTCCGGCAACGGGGATCGAGGTGTTGGGTCTGGGATATCGCGGCAAGCGGAAGAACGAAAGAGAGGCTCATCGGCAACTCGGCTCAACGGATGAAAGCAGAAGACGGCACAGAGCATACTGCGCCAGGCCGGCAAAAAGCAAAAAGGCGGCACAGGCCGCCTTTGATGGCTACACGCCGCCCGTTACAGGGTATCGGCATCCAGCATGCCATAGCGAATGGCCAGATGGGTCAGCTCCACATCGCCATTGATGTTGAGCTTGCTGAACAGCCGATAGCGGTAGCTGTTGACCGTCTTCGGGCTCAGGTTGAGCTGCTCGGAAATATCGGTCACCTTCTGCCCCTTGGTGATCATCATCATGATCTGCAGCTCGCGCTCGGAGAGGGACTTGAAGGGGTTCTCGTCGGCCGAGGCAAACTGGCTCAGGGCCATCTGCTGGGCGATCTCCGGGGAGATGTAACGCTGACCGGAGTGGACCAGGCGAATGGCGTGGATCATCTCGTCCGGTGCGGCCCCCTTGGTGAGATAGCCGGCGGCACCCGCCTGCATCACCTTGGTCGGGAACGGATTTTCTGAATGAATGGTCAGCACTATGATGCGCACATCGGGTCGGATCCGCAGGATCTTGCGGGTTGCCTCCAGGCCGCCGATACCCGGCATGTTCATGTCCATCAGGATCACGTCGGGATGGTTCTGACGACAGAAAGTGACTGCGGTTTCCCCGCTCTGCGCCTCACCCACCACCTTGATCCCGCGGACATCTTCCAGAATGCGTCTTATCCCTGTACGCACCAACTCATGATCATCGACCAGGAATACATTAATCACCCAAACACCCCGTTTTTTATCTCGTTATATGCCAGTTAGGGTTAACACGGCGTCTTGCATCATAACCAAACTCGCCGATTTGGCAAACCATGGCCGGGAAAAGTTTGAAAGTGCTCATAAATGACGTTTGTAATCAAATAATTATGTAAAGATTAAACACAAAAAACGGCGCCCGCAGGCACCGTTCAGAGTCATTTTTGCTGTTGTCGGCATCAGTTCGCCAGCAGCGCACGCACCTTGTCCAGATCGGCCTGGGTATCTACCCCGACCGGCGGCGCCTCGAGGGCCTGGGCCACGTGGATCTTCTCCCCGTACCAGAGCACCCGCAGCTGCTCCAGCGCCTCTACTTGCTCGAGCGCGCTCGGCGCCCAGTCCACATAACGCTGGATGAAGCCGGCGCGATAGGCATAGATGCCGATGTGGCGCTGGTAGTGATCACCAATCTGCTCGCGGCTTGCGGCAAAACGATCACGATCCCACGGAATGGAGGCACGACTGAAGTAGAGGGCGTAGCCATCCTGGTCGGTCACCACCTTGACGGCGTTCGGGTTGAACGCTTCTTCGGCGTCCTGAATTGGCACCGACAGGGTCGCCATGGGCGCGCTGGCGGCGGCCAGGTTGTCCGCCACCTGACGGATAATGACCGGCGGAATGAGCGGTTCGTCCCCCTGCACGTTGACCACTATGGTGTCGGCGGCAAAACCGTAGTGACGGCACACTTCGGCCAGCCGCTCGGTACCGGACTGGTGATCCTTCGAGGTCATGCACACCTCGAATCCGGTCTGGCCGGCCAGCGCCTGCTGCACCCGCTCATCGTCGGTGGCGACGATCACCCGATCGGCGCCCGACTGCAGGGCCTTCTCCACCACGTGCTGCACCATGGGCTTGCCGTGGATGTCGGCCAGCGGCTTGCCCGGCAGCCGGGTGGAGGCGTAGCGGGCCGGGATGACGACGACGAAGCTCATGACGACAGCTCGTCGCTATTGAGCGGACGGGCGCGGTTCTCCAGCAGCACCGGGATCCCCTCCTCCAGCGGATAAGCCAGCTTGTCGAAACGGCAGACCAGCTCATGCACGGACTTGTTATAGTGCAGCTTGCCCTTGCAGACCGGGCAGGCAATGATGTCGAGCAACTTGATGTCCAAAGCCAAAACGATACTCCTTCAACGATGTCGCGCCGGCGGCTTAATCACGCCGACGATGGGTGTCGAACCAACCAGATGTTTCATGCGGGGCATGACAAGCCCCCTTCTCTCCCGCGCTGGCGAGCGAGATCAACCTTGTGCCTTGGTTGCGCCTTGCCCCTTCCCGCTCGCCCCCAGCTTGTGCAGCAGGGTATCGAGCAGGGAGGCGGGCAACTCGGCGCTGACCGGCAGATACCACCAGTTCTCGAGGGCAAAGGCGCGGCACTTGACCGCATCCTTCTCGGTCATCAGCAGCGGCTTGCCGGCAAAGCGGCCCACCAGCTCGTCCCGATCGAAGGGGTGGTGATCCCCGTAGGCCACCCGCTGATCCAGCTGGTAACCAAGCCCCTCGAGGGTGGCGAAGAAACGGGGCGGATGACCAATGCCCGCCAGCGCGTCAACCGACCCCGACAGGGGAGCAGCCAGCGGCGTATCGTCGCGCACTCGACGCGGGGCGTCGGCGACCAGTTGCATGGGGTACTCCCCCCGCCCCGGCTCGCCGCCGTTGCAGATGATGGCGTCCACCCGCTTGAGCCGGGTGACCGGCTCGCGCAGCGGTCCCATGGGCAGCAGGCAGGCGTTGCCGAAACGGCGCGCCCCGTCCACCACCACCAGCTCGATGTCACGGGCCAGCGCATAGTGCTGCAGGCCATCGTCGGTGATGATGATATCCACCTCACCGCTCTGCTCCAGCAGCCGTACCGCATCGGCCCGTTTCGGGGCAACCACCACCGGGCAGCCGCAGCGCCGGGCAATCAGTACCGGTTCATCACCGGCCTGCGCCGTGGTGCTGGCGGCATCGAGCCGGTACGGATAATGGGGCGCCTTGCCGCCATAGCCGCGGCTCACCACCCCGGGGCGATAGCCGCGGGCCTGCAACTGCTCCACCAGCCAGACCACTACCGGGGTCTTGCCGTTGCCACCCACCGAGATGTTGCCCACTACGATGACCGGCAAGGAGGCACGATAGCCCTTGCGCCAGCCGTGCCGATAGGCGTAGCGGCGGGTACCGCTGACAACGGCAAACAGCAGGGCAAAGGGGGCCAGCAACCAGCGCCAGCCACTCTTTGCATACCAGAGCCGCTCCAGCATCAGGCGTTGCCACCTGCGGTGGCATGACCGAACTGGATGGCGCGCAGCTGGGCATAGGTGCCCTGCTGGGCCATCAACGCCGCGTGGTTGCCGCGCTCGACGATATGGCCTTCATCGATCACCAGGATCTCGTCCGCCTTCTCGATGGTGGAGAGGCGGTGAGCGATCACCAGCGAGGTGCGCGCCTTGCACAGCTCGTCGATGGCCGCCTGGATGTGGCGCTCGGACTCGGTATCCAGCGCCGAGGTAGCCTCATCCAGCAGCAGCACGGGGGCATCGCGCAGCAGGGCGCGGGCGATGGCGATACGCTGACGCTGACCGCCGGAGAGCGACGCGCCGTTCTCGCCGACCACGGTGTCATAACCGTTGCTCATCTTGCTGACGAACTCGTCGGCGTGGGCGATGCGGGCCGCCTGCTTGATCTCGTCGAGGCTGTATTGCTCTTCCGCGGCGTAGGCGATGTTGCTCGCCACAGTGTCGTTGAACAGGTGCACGTGCTGGGAGACCAGGGCGTACTGCTTGCGCAGCTCGCTCAGGCGGTAATCACGGATATTGACGCCATCCAGCAGGATCTCCCCCTGCTCGATGTCGTAGAAGCGGGTCAGCAGGCTGGCGATGGTGCTCTTGCCAGAGCCTGAGCGCCCCACCAGGGCCACCGATTTGCCCGCCTCCACCTTGAAGCTGACGTTGTGCAGCGCCGGGGTGTCCTTGGTCGGGTAGGTGAAGGTGACGTTGCGAAACTCGATCTCGCCGCGGGCGCGCTCCAGGGTACGGGTACCGGTATCCTGCTCCGGCTCGGTATCGAGCAGGCCGAACAGGCTGTGGCAGGCGGTGATGGCGCGCTGGAACTGGTTGTTGACGTCGGTCAGGCTTTTCAGCGGCTTGAGCAGCATCATCATGGAGGTGATCATGACGGTGAAGGTACCGGCAGTCAGCTCGCTGCGCACACTGTCGATGGTGGCCACATAGAGGAAGGCCGCCAGCGCGATGGAGGCAACCATCTGCACCACCGGGCTGCCGATGGCATCGGCGGCAACCATCTTCATGGTCTGCTGGCGCATGTTGTTGCTGACCTTGAAGAAGCGCTTCTCCTCCACCTTCTGGCCGCCGAACATCAGCACCTCTTTGTGCCCCTTGAGCATCTGCTCGGTGGAGGTGGTGATGTCACCCACCGCCTGCTGGATGTGGCGGCTGATCTGACGGAAACGGCGGCTGATGAGACCGATGATGATGCCCACCACGGGCCCCACAACCAGGAAGATCACCGACAGCTGCCAGGAGTGCCAGAACATCAGGCCGAGCAGACCGATGACCGTCGCCCCTTCCCGCACCAAGGTGACCAGAGTGGTACTGGCGGCCGAGGAGACCTGACTCGCGTCATAGGTCACCTTGGAGAGCAGGTGACCGGTATTTTGGCGGTCGAAGAAGCTCATCGGCATCGCCACCATGTGGTTGAATACCTGCTGCTGCAGGCGCATCACCACGTGGTTGCCGACCCAGGCCATGCAGTAGTTGGAGAGGAAGTTGGCGACGCCGCGCAGGGCTACGATACCCAGCACGAAGAAGGGCATCCACTTGAGCACGGTCGGATCATTGCCGTTGATCCCCTTGTCGATCAGCGGCTTGATGGAATAGACGAAGGTGGTATCCACGGCGGCGTAGCCCAGCATGCCGATGATGCCGCCAATCAGGCCAAGCTTGCGGTCACGGACATAGCCGAGCAGACGCTTGAAGACAGGCCAGCTGTCTTGTGAGGTTTCTTGTTGCATGAATAGCCGTTAATAAGGGAAATGACGGGCTATTCTAGCCAAAGCGCAGGATTACACCAAGCATCGCCAGCGCATGCCCCTCGCCAAGACGGCAAATGACGGCCGTTATCCCAGCCAAAGCGCAGGATTACACCAAGCATCGCCAGCGCAATGCCCTGCAATCTGCTTCAGCGAGCAGGCCAGAGCGCGGGGCGCCACCAGTCGCCATTGCGGCGAAACCAGGGTCCCTGCTTCCGCTCGGCACGGATCCGCAGCCCGTCCGGCGCTGGCTCGACCAGGATCTCCCCGTCCAGCCCGGTGACCCATTGCTGCGCCTCCCTGTAGCGAGCCACCACCTCGGGGCGGGGAAAGCCCCACTGGTTCATGAAGCCGGCGCTGTGTACCACATAGCGGGGGGCCACCGCCGCCACGAAGGGGGCCGTGGAGGAGGTGCGGCTGCCGTGATGGGGGCTTACCAGCAAGGTGCTGGCAAGCCCCTCCCCTTCCAGCGCCAGCAGCCGCTGCTCCGCCTGCCGCTCGATGTCGGCACTGAGCAGGATGCGCCGTTCCCCGTCGCGGATCTGCAGCACACAGCCGTCGTTGTTGTGACCGCCTCCCGGTTGCTGTGGCCAGAGCACCGCCATCTCGAGCCCCTGCCAGCGCCACTGCTGGCCACGCCGGCACAGGGTCGTGAAGCGGCCGAAGTCGAAGGAAGATAGCTCGTGGCGTACCGGCAGAGCCTGCAGGATGGCACGCCGGTTGCCGGCGTGATCCCGGTCCTTGTGGCTGATGACCAGATAATCCAGCACCCGCACATCGAGCCGGTTGAGCAGCGGCAGGATCACGGCATCCGCCATGTTGTAGCCGCCTGGGTAGCGATCTCCGGTGTCAAACAGGATGCCGCGCTCACCCCGGGTGATCAGCACCGCCAACCCCTGCCCCACGTCCAATACCCTCAGTTGCCAGTGGGTCGGCGCCGGCCAGGCCGCCAGCAGCAGGGCCACGCCCCCCGGCAACAGCAAGGGACGACCGCCCGGCACATGCCAGGCGCACCAGAGCAGGGTCAGCAGCGCTGTGAGCGGCAGCACCCAGCCCGGCACCGGCCACCAGAGCTGCCACTGGCTGGCCAACCTCTCCAGCGCCCACAATATCCACTGCAGGCCGACATCGGCCAGCCAGAACAGCAGGTGGGCCAGCTCCCCCGAAAGCTGCGCCAGCAACACCCCGACCAGCGCCAGCGGTATGATGCCGATGCAAAAGAGCGGCAATGCCAGCAGATTGAGCAGCAGCGACAACGGCGCTATCCCCTCGAACAGCGCCAGTTGCAACGGCAGCAGCCCCAACAGCAACAAGCCCTGCAAGCGGACGAGCCCGGGCTTGGCCTCCAGCAGGCTCGCCACCAGCAGCAGGGCCACCGCCAAGAAGGAGAGCCAGAATCCCGCCGAATAGAGGGCGAAGGGATCCCAGAGCGTCAGCACCACGAAGGCCCACAACCAGACGCGATGGGCCGGCCACTCCCGCCGTCGCCAGCGCAGCAGGCTCCACACCAGCACCATGATGAGGGCCCGCTCGGTGGCCACCGCAAACCCGGCCAGCCAGCTGTAGAGGGCGGCAAACAGCAGGGCGAGCAGAATCGCCCCCCGCAGTCCGAACAGCCGCCCCAGCCACCAGCCGAGCACCGCCACCAGCGCGATGTGCTGCCCCGAGATGGCGATGATGTGGGTCAGCCCACTGCCGCGAAACAGGCTCCACTGCTCAGTCGTGATACCCGCTTGCTCGCCGAAGGTCAGCGCTGCCAGCAGCGGGCCCTGGCTCAGATCCTGCCAGCTGACGGCGGCCCGGGCCAGCCAGCGCTCGCGCAGCCCCGCCGGCACCGCTTCAATCTGGATCACCCTGCGCAAGTTGCCGGTGGCGGTGATCCCCTTGCCAAGCAGCAGACGCCGCCCGTCCATCCCCGCCTCGTTGGCCAGGCCGTGGGCCGGCTTGAGGGATACCTCCAGGGTCAGGCGACTGCCTGCCGTCATGGTGGGCAGCGCCTGGTAGGCATTGATGCGCACCAGGGGTGCCGGGGTGAGCGCCTGCTCATCGAGCCTGTTCACCCGCAGCACCAGCCGGACAAATTTATCGCCCTCGGGTTCTGCACTTTGCAGTTGTGCGGTTATGATGTGGCTCGTTTTTTTGCCAAGCTGATCCAGCCAGGCAAGCCGGTAGTGCAAATTCCCCTGCATCCAGAGGATGCCGAGCAGCAGAAACAGCAGCCGCCAGCAGCGGCAACCGGCGAGGGGGAACGCGAGCAGCAGCATCAGGCCACCCCATTCCCATGAAGGCAACCATGGCCAAAGCAGTGAGGAGCTTGCCCCGAGGGCAAACGACAGCAGGCGCAGATCCATGGTGCAAGTATTTAGCAAGGTTTCAATATGCCCAAACGACTCATACAACGCTGGCTGCCTGATCCGGCGACACTCAAGGAACACAAGCACTTGCGGCTGTTTGGCAAGTTGCTGCTGGACGCCAACCTGTGGCACCTCAATCGCCGCTCGGCGGCCGGTGCCTTCGCGGTGGGGCTGTTCATGGCCTGGGTGCCGCTCCCCTGCCAGATGCTGCTGGCGGCCGGCGGCGCCATCGCCTGCCGGGTCAACCTGCCGCTCTCGGTAGCCCTGGTCTGGCTCTCCAACCCCTTCACCATGCCGCCGCTGTTCTACGGCGCCTACCTGACCGGCTGTCAGCTGCTGGGGCAATCCTCCCAGCACATCGAGATCGAGTTCACCTGGGCCTGGCTGGTGTCGGTGTTCGAGACCGTGGCCCCACCGCTGCTGCTGGGTTCGCTGGTGCTCGCCCTGCTCAGCTCCCTCATCGGCTACGCCCTCATTCGTACCTGCTGGCGCATCAGCACCGTTCGTCAGTGGCAGAAACGCAAGGTGGCCCGCGCATGCTGAATCGCTGGTTTGCCCGCTTCAAGATTGACCCCGATACCCTGCGCCAGCAGAAGTGGTTCGCCCTGTTTGGCGAGCGCCTGCTCGCCCCCGCCCTCTGGCAAGGG
Organism: Aeromonas dhakensis; assembly: GCF_002285935.1. Lineage (NCBI taxonomy): Bacteria > Pseudomonadati > Pseudomonadota > Gammaproteobacteria > Aeromonadales > Aeromonadaceae > Aeromonas > Aeromonas dhakensis. Next base: position 2,488,365 of record NZ_CP023141.1, on the reverse strand, counting down.
GGGCCGCGCGCCCTGAGCGGGGCGGTGGCGGTGGGCATCTTCGCCTGCTGGTTTCCCATCCCCATGCATTCACTCATCGCGGTCGGGCTGGCGCTGGCGTTCAGCCTCAACCTGCCGCTGGCGCTGCTGGCGGTCTGGTTCAACAACCCGCTGACCCTGCCCTTCATGTACCTCTACGCCTATCGCACCGGTTGTCTGGTGCTGCACAAGACGCCGGAGCCATTTCACCTTACCTGGACCCTGCACTGGCTGGAGCACGAAGCGGCCACCCTGGTGCCTCCCTTCCTGCTCGGCAGCCTGCTGCTGGCGGTACTGACCGCCGCCACCGGCGGCCTCCTCACCCTGCTGTTGCTGCGCCTTGGCAAGCTGGTCCGCCCCCGCTGATCTCACCCGCCTCGTCAGCCTCTGGCGCGCTGACGAGGCGCTGCCTTGCCATCCCCGGCACCTGCCACCACACTCCTTGTAACCCGTTGTTTTTAGCCCCCCATTTGCCACAAGGAGCCCACCATGGCCGAACCGCTCACGCTGGCCTATGCCAGTGGTCATCCCCTCGCCCTGCTGCCGGCCATGGCCAATCGCCACGGCCTCATCACAGGGGCCACCGGAACCGGCAAGACAGTCACCCTGCAGGTGCTGGCGGAGGGATTCTCCCGCCTCGGCGTGCCGGTCTTTCTGGCCGACGTGAAGGGGGATCTGAGCGGCCTTGGCGCCGCCGGGGCTGGCTCGGCCAAGCTGGATGCCAGACTGGCCCAGCTCGGCATCCCGGCACCCGCCTTTGCCGCCAGTCCTACCCTGTTCTGGGATCTGTTTGCCGAACAGGGTCACCCGGTGCGGGCCACCGTCTCCGACATGGGCCCCCTGCTGCTCGCCCGCCTGCTCGGTCTCAACGATACCCAGAGCGGGGTGTTGGAGCTGGTGTTCAAGGTGGCGGACGACGAGGGGCTGCTGCTGCTCGACCTCAAAGACCTGCGCGCCATGGTGCAGTTTGCCGGCGACAACGCCAAGTCCCTCACCACCCGTTACGGCAACGTCTCCACCGCCTCCATCGGCGCCATCCTGCGCAACCTGCTCACCCTGGAGAGCGCGGGCGGCGATCACTTCTTCGGCGAGCCCATGCTGGACATCCAGGATCTGCTGCAGACCGATGAGGCCGGCCACGGCCATATCAATGTGCTGGCCGCCAGCAAGCTGACCCAATCCAGCCGCCTCTATGCCTGCTTCCTGCTCTGGCTGCTCTCCGAGCTGTTCGAGCAGTTGCCGGAGGTGGGAGATCCGGACAAGCCGGTGCTGGTGTTCTTCTTCGACGAGGCGCACCTGCTGTTCAACGACGCCCCCAAGGCGCTGCTGGAGAAGATCGAACTGGTGGTGCGCCTCATCCGCTCGAAAGGGGTGGGTGTCTACTTCGTCACCCAGAGTCCGGCCGACATCCCCGACAGCGTACTGGGGCAGCTTGGCAACCGGGTGCAACACGCCCTGCGCGCCTTTACCCCGAGCGATCAGAAGGCGGTGCGGATCGCCGCCAACACCCTGCGCGCCAACCCCGCCTTCGATGCCGCTGGCGTCATCACCGAGCTCGGGGTCGGTGAGGCGCTGGTCTCTCTGCTCGACGAGAAGGGGCGCCCCAGCATGGTGGAGCGCGCCTTCATCGCCCCGCCGGCCAGCCGCATCGGCCCCTTGAGCGACGCCGAGCGGCAGGCGCTCATTCAGGGATCCCTGCTGCACGGCCGCTACGAGACGCCGGAGGATCGCGAGTCGGCCTTCGAGCGGCTCAACGGCGGCAAGGGGACAACCACTGGCGAGCAAGGCAGTGAGTCGTCATCCAACGGGGAAAGCGGCCTGCTCGATGCCCTCAATGGCATCCTGTTTGGCCGCACCGGCCCCCGTGGCGGCCAGCACGACGGCGTGGTGCAGACCGCCGCCAAGAGCGTGGCCCGCACCATCGGCAGCGAGGTGGGTCGCCAGCTGGTACGCGGCGTCCTCGGCTCCTTGCTGGGGGGTGGCAAGCGCCGCCGTTAAGGCCTGAGTTGAAAAATGAAAAAGCCCGCCGGGTCTCCCCGGCGGGCTTGTTACTGAACGGATGCCGATGGTGGTGCTTACAACACCTTGGCGATGGCGTCGCACAGCGGATCTATGTTGGCGCGGGTGATACCGGCCACGCTGATCCGGCCCGAGCCGACGATGTAGATGGCAAACTCGCTCTTGAGGCGCTCCACCTGATCCTTGGAGAGTCCGGAGAAGGAGAACATGCCGTTCTGCTCGCGGATAAAGCTGAAGTCCTGGTTCACGCCGCGCGCGGCCAGTTTTTCCACCAGCAGCTCTCGCATCTCGCGAATGCGCACCCGCATGGCCGCCACTTCTTCCACCCACTCGGCATAGAGGGCCGGATCGCTCACCACGGCGGTGACGACGGCGGCGCCGTGTGACGGCGGGTTGGAGTAGTTGGCACGAATGACGGTCTTGACCTGGGTGAAGGCCACGTCAGCGATCGCCTTGGTCGCGCTGACCAGGGTGAAGGCGCCGACCCGCTCGTTGTAGAGGCCGAAGTTCTTGGAGAAGGAGCTCGCCACCAGCAGCTCGTCGTGGCACTCGGCGAAGATGCGCAGACCTTCGGCATCCTCTTCGATGCCGCGGGCAAAGCCCTGATAGGCGAAGTCAAACAGCGGCAGCCAGCCGGCGGCGGCACTCTGTCTGGCCAGTGCGCGCCACTGATCCGCGGTCGGATCGATACCGGTCGGGTTGTGACAGCAACCGTGCAGCAGCACCAGATCGCCAGCCTGCGCCTCGGCCAGAGACGCCTGCATGGCGGCAAAATCGAGCCCCTTGGTCGCCGCGTCGTAGTACTTGTACCACTTGACGGTCAGACCCGCGGCCTGGAACACGCTGACGTGGTTGGCCCAGGTGGGATCGGAGATCCAGATGGTCTTGGCGAGGTTGTTGCGTACCACGAACTCGGCGGCGATGCGCAGGGCACCGGTACCACCCGGAGCTTGCGCCGTCTTGGCGCGGCCGCTGTTGACCAGCGCGGAATCCTGTCCGAACAGCAGTTGCTGCACGATGCGGCCGTATTCGATATTGCCTTCGATGCCGAGATAGTTCTTGGTCTTCTCGTCGGTCAAGAGCTTCTGTTCGGCTTTCTTGACGCAGTGAAGAATGGGGGTGGCGCCGGTCTCATCCTTGTAGATCCCGACCCCCAGGTTGATCTTGTGGCTGCGAGAGTCGGCGCGGAAGGCTTCGGTCAGGCCCAGGATCGGATCCGCTGGGGCGGCAACAACCTTTTCAAACATGGTATTCCCTGTATTCCGTTGAGTTCGTTGGCTGGCAAAGCGTGTTGGCACACCGTCCGTGACACGCAAAACACGTGGCAAACAAAAGCGCCCACTGGCGAGCGCTTCGTCAACTCTTTATATCACCGTGCAGGATGGGGGAAAACCGCTTTTTCGGCCGGATCTGCGGCAATCTCAACCGATGGCATGCCACTGCGGCGCCAACGCGCACACCTCGGCAGACAAGCCACCATTGGACTCAACCAAACCGCTACAAACTGCTAACAATGACTTGGGGATCCGGCTCGGCTCCCAGGGGCGGGAGTCGGCCAACGGCAAGGCATAGGCCGTCATGATGGGAGCCAGCACGGTGGGCAGCCACCAGCTGGCCGGCCGACCCAAACGCTGGGCCAGAGTCAGCACCCGATCCACCCCGCTCGGGTCGAGGGAGGTAAGATGACTCCACTGCACCTGAGGCGGCAACGCGGCGATCACTTGCTGCAGCGCCTGCTGCGCCGAGGCGGGAGCCCAGATCAGCAAGCTCCCTGCCGGCAGCACCAGCTCGGCAAAGGCACCGACGCTGTCGGTGGTGATCACCCGCAGCAGCTCCCCCTCCCCCCACAGGATCTTGCCGAGACTGGCCAGGTTGCGCTCCGGCAGCGCCACCTCACCAAGCGCCTGCAGCCAGGGGGCGGCATCGAGCAGGGTGCCGCCGCTGAAAAACAGGCTGAACGGCTGGGGGGCACGCAGGCGCACCTGTTGATCCGAACAGAGCCGGATCCCCTTGTCTTCGAAGTCGATCTGCTCGTTGGGAGTAAAGCTCACCTCGCTCTTGCGATAGAGCGCGGCGAGCACCCGCTCGTTGACCTGTTCCGCCAGCTGCCAACCCTGCCCATGGAGCCACTCCTCCGGGGTTGGCGGCGCCGTGGCGATCTCGGCCAGTGTCAGTTCACGGGTCAGGTAGCGGCGACCGGCGGGAGTGAGCTCATAGTGGTGGTTGCCCAGCGCCAGCAGCAGCTGGTTGTCCTTGAGCAGGCCCAGCAGGGGTTGCCACTGGCGGGCGCGGACCACCGAGGTGGGGTTGTCCAGCAGCTGGCGGGCCAGCTCCCGCCACTGCGGGTGACTAAAGTCAATCAAGCGTCATCCTTCCCTGTCTGCCGAACATCCTGCAACGAGCTGAATAATCTAGCTATTCGCAGACCGGGAGCCAAGTACAGAAAAGAGACAACGTGAACTGGCGCAAGCCAAACAGGAGCAGGAGAGGATCATCAACAGAGGAGAAGAGAGGCAATCAGGTGGGAAGCAGATAAAACAAAACGGCCAAGCAAGCTTGACCGTTCATCAACTAAATCAGCGCAGAGACTAGATTAGAAGTTGTATTGCAGGGCAACGGTCCACTCGTCGTCCAGTTTGTCGATACCCTGGATCTTGTACTCGGTGTAGGCTTTCAGCTTGGAAGTGAAAGCGTACTGTACGCCCAGCAGGGTTTCGTCAAGCAGGTCTTTGTACTCTGCACCAGCAGTATTGGACTTGACTTTTGCTTCTTTGAAGTTGTAGCCAGCCAGGAAGGTCCAGGCATCAACGTTGTAGGAAGCTGCCAGCTCGTAGCCACGGCCCTTGTCCTTGTCACCACCGGTGGTGTTGTCGTAGCTCAGGTCACCCTGAGTATAAACACCGGCGAAGTAGAAACCGTTGATGGCGTAGTGTGCACCCAGTGCCCACTCTTTCTTGTCACCAGTGTTGTTAGTCTTGGTGTTTTCCAGATCGGAGTAGGAGTAACCTGCGTTCAGACCCAGACCGAAGTCGAAGTCATAACCGGCAGCAGCGGCATAACCGTAGTTACGCTTCACATCGGCACCGTAAACGGCAGTTTCTTTGATACCCTGACCTACGTCAGTAACCTTGACGGCTTTGTCGTCGTTGGTCTGATAGGACAGTTTGCCTTTGAAGCCGCCGTAGGTGTTGGAGTAGATAACCTGACCTTCTTGACGACCGTCATAGAAGTTACCTGCGTCACCCCACTCGTTGAAGATATCGGTCGGTTCCAGCACGTCGTAGAACGCGGTATCGGTCTGACCGAAGATGATCTTGCCGTATTGGGTGCCGTCGAAACCAACGTAGATGTGACGGGAGTCAAACTTGTTGGCGGAGTTTTCAGCAGAAACTTGCCACTCGGTCTTGGCGATACCGGACCAGGTGTTGTTCAGAGCAATCTTGCCGGACCAACCCAGACGGGAAGAACCAACCAGCTCACCGTCAACATCCTTGTAGCCAGATGCAGCGGTAGAGTCGGCGGTATTGTGGTCACCGTAGTAGTTAGCCTGAACACGGCCGTATACGTCAAAAGTGGTACCGTCTTTGTCGTAAACCACTGCAGCGTTAGCGGCGGATGCAAACAGAGCCGGGATAGCAATAGCCAGAATTGTCTTTTTCATAGTTTCCAATGCCTACTGTAATTAAACACTAAGTCGTTGTTATTCCCTGTGTTAGCGATGTACTTTGCATCACTATGGCGCCGAGACTAGCACCGGGTTTTCCAATCCGCAATGAAAAAACTTGGAACTTTTTACGAAAAGCATAGTCACAGCGGAAAAATTGTGACCTGAATCCCACATTGTTTGCACGCCATGGGAAAACGTTTACAGCGATAACCGCTGGCAAAATTCGTCCGAATTGGTGATTTATCACACAATAACGACGACTCGCCTTATAAACAGAAGAAGAGGTCGGATCTGTGCGTTGCCACACACCTCGACCCAGGTTGCCGGTTGCAGGTATCCTGTCTTCCTTCACCCTGTGCAACGGTCATTTTCTTCATGCTGTCTACCCGTCTCAAAACCACCATTCGCAATACCTATCGGCAGATTGCCGATGGTTTACCCGGTTTTGTGCCGCGCAAGGAGCAGAATTTTCTGGTGGCCGAAATAGCCAAGACGCTGACCGGGGAGTATGACAAACAGCGTCGCATCCTGGTGGCCGAAGCCGGTACCGGCATCGGCAAGTCCCTCTCTTATGCTCAGGGGGCCATCCCGGTGGCTCGCCTTACTCAAAAGAAGCTGGTGATCTCCACCGCCACCGTAGCGCTGCAGGAGCAGCTGATCCACAAAGACCTCCCCTTCTATCATCGCCACAGCGAGCTGCCGTTTCGTTTCATGCTGGTCAAGGGGCGCCAGCGCTACTGCTGCGAACACCTGCTGGAGCAGGCCGCCAGCGGCAGCGAGATGGCCAACTTCGAGTTCGACTTCGGAGCCCTCAGCAAACACAAGCCGTCAGACGCCGACAAGGAGTGCTATCAGGCGTTGTGGCAGGCCTACACGGAAGGCAAGTGGGACGGTGATCGGGACAACTGGCCCAAACCCATCAACGATAACTGCTGGGATCGCATCGCCGCTGACCGCCACACCTGCAACAAGGCGCTGACTCATCATCAGCACTGCCCCTTCCACCGCGCCCGCAACGACATGGATGCGGCCGACGTGCTGGTGGTCAACCACGCCCTGCTGCTCTCCGACCTCACAATGGGGGGCGGCATCATACTGCCGCCGCCGGACGAGTGCCTCTATGTGCTGGACGAGGCCCATCACTTGCCCACCATAGCCCGGGATCACGGCGCCGCCTCGGCCAGCGTCAAGGGTTCACGCCGCTGGCTGGAGAAGCTGGCGCAGGGGGCAGGCAAGCTGGCCAGAACCCTCAACAAGGAGAGCCTGCTCGATCCCCAGCTCAAGCTGCAGGACGCGCTGGCCTCCCTGCAGCCGGATCTGAAGGCGCTGGAGCAGTGGCTCGCCGCCAACGACCGCTTGTTCAATGAAGAAAAACAGTGCCGCTTCGCCGATGGTGTCTTGCCCGACCCCTTGCCCATGCTGGCGGAGAACCTCAAGGAGGCGAGCAAGAAGGCACTGCGGGCGCTGGACAGAATGCAGGGCGCCATCGGCGAGGCGCTGAAGGATGGCGAGATCCGTCGCAAGGATGCCGAACCCCTGCTGGCGGAGAGCGGCTTCTATCTGCAGCGGCTGGAGGGTTTCTGCGCCCTGTGGGAGATGCTGGGGCGGCACGTGGCAGAGGGCAAGACGCCGCTGGCCCGCTGGATGGTCAAGAGCGATGACGGCGACATCTGGCTGCACGCCTCCCCCATCGAGGTGGGCTACCTGCTGGAGGAGTGGCTCTGGTCCAGGTGTCTTGGCGCCGTGCTGGTATCGGCGACCCTGACCGCCCTCTCCTCCTTCAGCTATTTCCGCCACCAGGTGGGGCTCAAAGAGCACGACGGTACCCGCTATCTGCGCCTGCGCTCCCCCTTCGATTACCAGAAGGCCGAGCTCTATTTGCCAAAAATGGAACACGAGCCCAGTGCCCCCGCCTTCACCCAGGAGCTCGTCAGCATCCTGCCCCGTCTGCTGGCCGGCAAGGAGGCGAGCCTAGTGCTCTTCTCCTCCTACCGGCAGATGAACGAGGTGGTGGTGGGTCTGCGGGCCAAGGGACTCTCCCTGCTGGTGCAAGGGGAAGCCTCCCGCAACGCCCTGCTCACCTTGCACAAACAAAAATGCGATGGCGGCCAGGCCAGCATACTGTTTGGCACCGGCAGCTTCTCGGAAGGGCTGGATCTGCCCGGTCACTACCTCACCAACCTGGTGATCACCAAGTTGCCGTTCGCGGTCCCCAACTCGCCGGTGGAAGAGGCTACCGCCGAGTGGGTCGAGAAACGGGGCGGCAATCCCTTCTTGCAGCTGACGGTGCCGGAGGCGTCGCGCAAGCTCATCCAGGCCTGTGGTCGCCTCATTCGCAAAGAGGCGGATAGAGGCCGGGTCACCATTCTCGATCGCCGTCTGCTGACCAAACGCTACGGCAAGGGCCTGCTCGATGCCCTGCCGCCATTTCGACGCCGGATTGAGTAACGCCGGGATTGACCAAGGTAGCCAACCCCACTGGCCCGATGAGTTTGCATCGGGAAAGCACGAGCCCAGACGCGACAGGGGCGCCATAAACGCCTATTGCCGCCCTCTGGCAAACCTGCAAAAATGAGCCCCTGTTTTTCAGTGGGCACTCGCCTGACTGTTCAAGGAGATGAAATGAAACTGACTGTTCTGGTGCCAGCCCTGGCTGGTCTGTTGTGGGCAGGTAGTGCCCTGGCCGATGCCCAACTGGAAGTGAACAACCCCTATGTGGTGCAGCTGATCGATGGCCAATCCATCAATCCCAAACTGCTCGACAAGACGAGTACCTATCCTATCAAAGCCGGCAAGCACCAACTGGTCGTCGCCTTCGAAGGCAACTACTCCAGCCGCAGCGACACCAAGCTGGTCACCGCCGAGCCGCTGGTGATCAACTTCACCGCCGCCGACAACCAGAAACTGGTGCTGGACTACAAGAAGCCGCGCAACGAATCCGAAGCCAACCAGTTCGTCAAGGAACAGAAAGTCGCGCTCAAAGACAAGAGCAGCGGCCAGGTCGTCACCACCGAGCAGTTCGTGCTGCCGAAGGTGGAAGGCTTCCAGCTGACCCGTGACTATCAGCAGGAGCTGATCAACATGGGCAAGGCGTTCAACCAGCCCAAGACTGTCGCCGTCTCTACCGCTGCCGTCATGGCCGCCAACAGCGCCCCGGTTCAGGTCGCCCCGAGCAAGGCCCAAAGCAATCCGGAAGCCCTGACCCAGCTGCAAAACTGGTACAACAAGGCCGATGCGGAGACCCGCAAAGCCTTCCAGATCTGGGTGATCCAGCAGCAGTAATTGCATCTGTTCGTCCCGAATTATCGGGCATGACAAGGGGAGCCTGGCTCCCCTTTTTCATATCTGCCCATTTGCCAAGGCCCAGCCTTCATGTCACTGCGCATCTTCCATCACCCCCTCTACTCCGCCCTGACCCTGCCAGAGCGCCATCGCTTTCCACTGGCCAAATACCAGGCACTGTTTGAACAGCTGGGAAACCTGGGTTATCCGCTGGCAGAGGCCGCGCCCGCCAGTCGCACCCAGATAGAGAGGAGAGAGTGCACGATGCGGCCTATGTGGGCGCGGCCCTCACCGGCACCCTGGATGCGGGCGCCATTCGCCAGCTGGGGTTTCCCTGGTCCTCCGTGCTGATTGAACGCACCCTGCGCTCGGTGGGGGCCACCCTTGCCGCCAGCCGACACGCCCTCGCGCAAGGCTGCGGCCTGCAGATCTCCGGTGGCTATCACCACGCCCACCGGGACTTTGGTAGCGGCTTTTGCCTGTTCAACGATCTGGTGATCGCCGCCCAGACCTGTCTGGACGAAAGGCGCTGCGAACAGGTACTGATCGTCGATCTCGATGTCCATCAAGGGGATGGCAGTGCCGCCCTGTGCCGGGGGCGGCGCGACATCATCACCCTCTCCCTGCACGGGGAACACAACTTTCCCCGCCACAAGCCCGCCTCCCACATGGATTTCCCCCTGCCAAGCGGCATGGAGGACGATGCCTACCTCACCACGCTGGCAGAGGCGCTCAATCTGGCGTTGCGGCTCTACGCCCCCGACCTCATCCTCTATCAGGCCGGGGTGGACGTGCATCATGCCGACGAACTTGGCTATCTCTCCTTGAGTAATGAGGGGGTGCGCCAGCGCGATGCCATGGTCTTTGACTGCGCACAACGGCACGGGCTGCCCATTGCCGCCGTACCGGGCGGCGGCTACCGCCGTGACTGGCAACAGCTGATCCCGCTGCATATGTCCTTGTTTGAAGAGGCGCACAGGCGCTACGGCTAGCCGTTGATCTCTGCCTGGTCACCGTTGCAAACAACAAGGCGGCCCCTGGGCCGCCTCTGCTTTATATGCGTGCCATCCAGCCCCCTATCGGGAAGCGAGGATGGTGCCCTGCCGCCGACCACAGTTCAGGCGTGGGCCACCGGTGTCGAGTGTTTCCCCATGGGGCGCAGCAACATCAGCAGATAGAGCAAGGCCACGCCGGCGATCATGATGAACAGCAGGTTGTCCGAAAGGTGCTGCATCAGGAGTGCGGTATAAGCCGGGCCGAGCAGACTGCCGATGGTGTAGCTCAGCAGCAGCGCCTGGTTCATGGCCACCAGCTGATGGTGCTCGACCTTCTCGCAGGCCCACGCCATGGCCACCGGATAGAGGGTAAACCCGGCGGCGCCCAGGATGAACAGCGCCGGCCCCATCGCCACGCCGCCGAGCATGGCCCCGCACCCCAGGATCACCACCAGCACCTGTACCCGCAGCACCGGCAGGCGGCCGAACCTGTCCGCCAGCCGACCCACCGGCCACTGCCCCAGGATGCCGGCACTCACCATCACCGCCATCCAGTAACCAATCCCCGCATCGCTCACCCCCTGATGGTTCAGGTAGAGCGGCATCAGGCCGTAGAGCGACCCCAGCACGATGCCGGAGATGATGCAGCCGTCGACCCCGAGCCGTGCCTGACGCAGCAGCAACATGGACCAGACCCGGGTTGAGCCCTGCGCTTCGCTGCGCTCACTGACGATGCGGGTGAACAACAGCGGCAGGATAGCCGCCAGGATCAGCCCACTCGCCCAGGGCAGTACCTCCATCAGACCGGTCGGCAACTTGCTGACCAAGAGCTGGCCGAGCACTGTGCCCAGGTAGTAGACCATCATGTAGGCGGCCAGCAGACGGCCCCGATTGTGCGCGTTGCCGCTGCACATCAGCGCGCTCTCCACCACCACCCAGATCATGGCGCAGCCGATACCGGCGATAAATCGCCAGCCGAGCCAGCTCCAGAAATCAAGGGTAATGCCGAGCCCGACACAACCGGCGGCAAAGAGGGCGGAGGCCAGGTAATAGCTGCGGTTGAAGCCGCAGCGCCTGATCAAGGTGCCCGCCAGCAGGGTGCCCAGCAGGTTGCCGCTGAAATAGGAGGAGCCGACCATGCCCACCTGCCAGGTCGGCAGCTGTTCATGGGCAAGCCAGAGCGGTACCAGGGTATTGAGCACCGCGATGGAGAGGGTCAGCAGCAGCAGGCCACAGAGCAATAACAGCACTGGCCGGGTGTATATGGTCATGGGTAAAACCGCGAGGAGAGTCAAAATGCGAGCGCATCATGCCACCGCCAATGCCATTGTCAATCGGCACTGAAAGCAGGATCGCAAGGTTTTATCGAATGCTGCTGGTGCGGTGCAGCACGGCACTGTTCGGCGCCCAACCTATCCCCTTGATTCACGGACTCTTTGGCCATGATGACGGGCAGATGCCGGTTGCCTGTCGGCCTCTTCTCAATCCTGGGGGCCATAACGAGAAGAGGCGACCCCGGGTCGCCTCTTCTTTATACCTGGCACAAGGCCGGTCAGCGCTGACGCTTCTTGGCGTACTTGCGGCGGGCCCGCGCCTGGCGCTCCTCTTCCCGCTCCGCCTTCTCCTTGGCCTTCTGTTCGGCCTCGGCATCGGCCTCCACGATCTCGCTGCTCACCATCTGCGGGGTCTCCAGCGAGATGCGGCCTAGCAGGCCAGAGCGGAACTCGTTGACCAGGATCTCGGACGCCTTGTGCAGATCCGACAGCCCCCCCTTGCGCATGAAGCCGCGCTGACGGGCAATCAGATCCAGCAGTTCGATCTCGGTCTCGGGCAGCGCGTCAATCTGATAGCGCGCCTGGATCCGCTCCGGATAGGCCTTGAGGAAGTAGTCCGCGGCGAACATGGCGATGTCCGCATAGTCATAGACGGTGTCCTTGATGGCGGCCGTGATGGCCAGCCGATAACCGCAGGAGGGCGGGTTGAGTTTGGGCCACAAGAAGCCCGGGGTGTCGGTCAGGATGACGTTGTTGTCCAGCTTGATCCGCTGCTGGGACTTGGTCACCCCCGCCTCGTTGCCGGTGCGGGCGATGATGCGCCCCGCCAGGGTGTTGATCAGGGTGGATTTTCCCACGTTGGGAATGCCCATGATCATGGCGCGCACGCCGCGCAGCTCCAGATTGCGCTCCGGCAGCATCTCGTGGCAGAGGGTCAGCAGCTGCTTGATCTTCTCCGGCTCCTGCTGGGTCAGGGGCAGCGCCTTGATCCCCTTCTCCTGTTCCATGTGGGCCACCCACAGCGCGGTGATCTCGGGGTCGGCGAGATCCGCCTTGTTGAGCACCTTGATCACCGGAGTATCGCCGCGCAGCTCGGGCACCAGCGGGTTTTCGCTGGAGAAGGGGATGCGGGCGTCGAGCATCTCTATGATGACATCGACCTGGGGCATGACCTCGGCAATCTCTTTGCGGGCCTTGTGCATGTGGCCGGGGAACCAGTTGATGGACATATCCGTTACTCTCATCTAGGGACTGCGGGCGCGGGCTTGCGGTGGCGCGAGCGGCGGGCGATGGCGGACGCAGGGCGTCGCAAGGGGGCGCATTTTACCTGCACCCGCCCCGATTTGACAGGCCATTCTAGCCGCCAGCCGGCAAACCGGCCAGATTTTCGCCCGCACTCTCCCCGCGTCAGCCGATGTGGCCAGCCCTGGCTATTGATAGATAAGCTATTGATACAACATAACATTCACGCAACACCTTCATCGGATTGTCATCCAGTTTCACTAAAAGTGTCATCTGCGACCTCTAGGCTGCGCTCAGGTTTTACAAGGAGCGAACCCCAATGAGAAAGATGGCAGGACTTGCATTGATGATCGGCGCCGCCCTGGCCGCCGGCTGCAACTCCAACAACGACAGCAGTGCGCCCGCCCCCGGCGCCAAGAACGTGATCTTCTTCCTCGGCGACGGCATGGGTCTCAACACCCTGACCGCCGCCCGCATCTACGGCGTCGGTGAAGAGGGCAGCCTCACCATCGATACCCTGCCGGAGACGGCCTTCATCAAGACCTTCTCCCACGACGCCCAGGTGACCGACTCGGCCCCCTCCATGTCCGCCTACATGACCGGGGGCAAGAGCAACAACGGTGTCATCAGCATGGACGGCGATGCCACCCAGGAGAACGACTGCAGCAAGAGCGCCGGCAAGCCGGTCACCACCTTGCTGGAGCTGGCCAAGGCCGCCGGTCGCGGCACCGGCGTGGTCACCACCACCCGGGTGACCCACGCCACCCCGGCCGCCACCTATGCCCACCTCTGCAACCGGGATCTGGAAGCGGACATCGCCGCCCAGCTGGTACCCGGCGGCGCCGGTTACAACAGCGCCCTCAAAGAGGGAGTGGACGTGGTACTCGGCGGCGGCAGCAGCTTCTTCCTGCCCAAGGCCGACAAGGGCAAGCGCGAGGATGGCCGCAACCTCATCGACGAGATGAAGGCCAAGGGCTACCAGTTTGCCGCAACCCTGGGCGAGCTGAACCAGGCCGATGCGAGCAAGCCGCTGCTGGGGCTGTTTGGCTCAAGCCACATGAAATATGACCTGGACCGACCCGCCAGCGAGCCCTCCCTGACCCAGATGACCCTGGCCGCCATCAAGCAGCTCAAGGACAAGAAACAGGGCTACTTCCTGATGGTGGAAGGGGGGCGCATCGACCATGCCCTGCACGACACCAACGCCAAGCGTGCCTTGCAGGACACCCTCGCCTTCGACAACGCCATCAAGGCGACCATCGACGAGGTGAAGAAAACCGATCCCGAGCTGAAAAACACCCTGATCGTGGTCACCGCCGACCATGACCACACGCTAGTCCTGAATGGTTATGCCAAGCGCACCGGCAAGACCACCGCCGACAACCCCGGCGTGCTCGGGCTGGTGAAGAACTACGAAACCGGCGAGCCGAGCAAGGATGCCGACGGCATGCCCTACACCATCATCGGCTTTGGCAACGGCTACAACCGGGTGGATGGTCCGCGCAGCAGCGTAGCGCCGCTGGACGACGCCACCGTCTCTGCCAACGACTATCACCAGGAGGTGGTGGTCAAGGTAGGCGAGATAGGCAACGAGACCCACGGCGGCACCGACGTCTTCCTCGGCGCCATCGGCCAGGGAGCGGAGAGCTTCCACGGCTCACTCGACAACACCGCCGTGTTCGGCAAGGTCAAGGCTGCGGCCGGGCTGTAAGGAGCATTCCCATGAAAAGCGCCATGAAACAAAAACTGCATAAAACCCTCGTCAGCACAGCCCTGCTGGCCGCCCTCGGCGGCGCGGCCCAAGCACAGGCCAGCGACGCCAAGAACGTCATCCTGTTTATCGGCGACGGCATGGGCCCCACCGTGCTCACCGCCACCCGCCTCTACAAGGTGGGGGAAGAGGGCAATCTGGAGATAATGAAGCTGGCCCGCAGCGCCCGCATCAAGACCTTCTCCAACGACGCCCAGACCACCGACTCGGCCCCCTCCATGGCGGCCTACACCACCGGGGTCAAGATGAACAACGAGGTGATCGCCATGAGCAGCGACACCAAGGCCGTCGCGCCCGGCAAGGACGTCAACGGCAACAAGGGCATCAACAACTGCACCAGCGACAACGGCAAGCCGGTACCCACCATTCTCGAGCTGGCCAAGGCGGTCGGCAAGTCGGTGGGAGCCGTCACCACCACCGAGCTGACCCATGCCACCCCGGCCGCCACCTACTCCCACATCTGCCACCGGGATGCCGCCTACGCCATCGCCGAGCAGGCGGTACCGGGCGGTGCCGGCTTCAACACCGCGCTGGGGGATGGGGTCGACGTGCTGATGGGAGGCGGCGCCAACCACTGGACGCCCTACAACAGCACCAGCAACAAGGGTGGTCGCGCCGACGGGCGGGATCTCACCGCCGAGCTGACTGCCCAGGGCTACCACTACGTCACCACCAAAGATGATCTGGCTGGCGTCAACTCGGGCAAGGTGCTTGGGCTGTTCAGCGCCAAGTCCCACCTCGACTACGAGCTGGATCGGGTCGCCAAGGGGGCGGCAAGCACCCAGCCCTCCCTCTCGGAGATGACCGCCAAGGCGATCGATCTGCTCAGCCAGAACAGTCAGGGTTACTTCCTGATGGTGGAAGGGGGTCGCATCGATCACGCCCTGCACGGCACCAATGCCAAACGCTCGCTCACCGACGCGGTGGCGCTCGACGAGGCGGTCAAGACGGCGCTCGGCAAGGTGGATCTGAAAGATACCCTGATCGTGGTCACCGCCGACCATGACCACACCATGACCATCAACGGCTACTCCGCCAAGGGCAACAAGGTGCTGGATCTGGTGAAAAATGGCGACGGCTCGACCCAGAAC
Source organism: Aeromonas dhakensis (assembly GCF_002285935.1). NCBI lineage: Bacteria > Pseudomonadati > Pseudomonadota > Gammaproteobacteria > Aeromonadales > Aeromonadaceae > Aeromonas > Aeromonas dhakensis. The sequence goes on along the minus strand of NZ_CP023141.1, from coordinate 2,473,006 downwards.
GACGTGGATGGCAAGCCGTTCACCACCCTGGTGTTCGGCAACGGCCCCAACCGCGCCGACGTGCGCCCCACCCTCACCAGCGATCAGGTGATGGCGGACGACTACCTGCAAGAGACCGGGGTCAAGCTGGGCTCCGAGACTCACGGCGGCGGCGATGTGATGCTGTTTGCCGACGGCGCCGGCAGCAGCCGCTTCAAGGGAACCCTCGACAACACCAAGGTGTTCGGCAAGCTCAAGGAGGCGCTCGGTCTGTAAACGGCAGGGCCCGGCCAGGTGCCGGGCCCTGCTCGCTCGAGCGAGACGGCATGATGCGATATTTATTACCCTTGTGGCTGCTCACCAGCAGCCTCTCTTTTTCCCTCCTTGCCGATGAAGTCCCCGATCTGGCTGCCCGCATCCGCTATCAGGACAGGGTGACCAGCAGCGATGGCATCAGCAAGGAGAGTCAGTGGCAGGAGAAGTGGCTGCGGGTCGGCGATCAGGTGTGGAGCCAGCGGCTCATTCCCCTCCCCCTGGCCCGTGCCTACCACGCCGCCCACGATGCCACCCCGGGCCACAAGCACTTTACCCACCAGATGGCGGCGCGCTGGGTGACCCGCAACCAGCAGGATGAGTTGCAGCTGCGCTACGCCGACAACTGGCACAACCAGCTGGTGGAGGTACCGGAGGAGGAGTATGGCCAGGTGGCCTTCAAGCCCGACTGGCCCAGGATCCGCCACCTCATCAACCCGGCCCTGCTGCAGGAGATGACCCCCCTCGACGAGCCGGCTCCCGAGCAGGCCCGCTGGTATGAGAAGCGCGAGGGCAAGCAGCGCACCCGCATCCTCTGGTCGAGCCGCTGGCAGCTGCCGCTGGTGGTGGAGTCGGCGAGTCTCGACGGCTATCGCAGCTACCGGATGGAGGTGACCCTCAAACCCCTGCCCAAAGCCCTGCCCTGGCAGCAGCTGGAGGGCTACCAGACTCTGGATCTGCGAGATTTCTTCGACTGACGGGACGCCCCGAACAGGGTGGGCTGACTTGTGCCGACGGGGTGGTACACTCTGTGTACTCATCCCGGATCAGGTCTGCCATGCGAATTTCCGCTCTCCTGCTGCTGTTTTGCTCCCTGCTTTTTTCCGCCCTGCCGGCCCGGGCCGTGGTGGTCATCGCCGCCGAGATCCCCCCTTATGTGATCCGCTCCAATCAGGGCGCCCCGAGCGGCATGGTCATCGAGGTGCTGGAAGAGGCCGCCCGCCGGCTCAAGGAGCCGCTCACCATCGAGCTGATGCCGCTGGCCCGCGCCCTCAGCCAGGCCCGTTATCGCCGGAATGTCTTGCTGGTGCCGCCGGTGCGCAGCCCCCAGCGCGACCCTCAGTTTCTCTGGATTGCCCCCCTGATGGACGAGGCCTTCGTGCTGGTCAGCCATCGCCAATACCACCCGACCCCTCTCACCATCAATGCCCTGCCCGGCCTCACTGTCGGCGTGATGCGCGGCTCCTTTGGCCAGAGCCTGCTGCGACCCTATCCGCAGGTGAAACAGGCACTGGTAGCCGAGGAGATCCACAATGCCGACAAGCTGGCGCTCGGCCGCATCCAGGGCTGGGCTGTGGCCTGGAACAGCGCCCGCTACAACCAGCAGCAGGCCGGCCTGCCGCTGGCGGATCTGGTGCGCGGCGAAACCCTGCAACACTCTCCCCTGTACCTGGCTGCCAGCCCCCATTTTCCAAGCGCCGAGGCGACCCGCTGGTACCAGACTATCGCCGCCATGCGCGACGACGGGAGCCTGGCGCGCATCATCAAACAGTACGATTACCAGGCGCCCTGACAAGCTTGTCAGGAGAATTGCCAAAGCAGTTCAGAATGGTTATGGTATCCCCATGAAAGCGCTCATGATTTTGTCAAGTCTGCTCACACCCCGTTGAGCCCCCGCCCTCGCCCCTGACAGCGAGTCGTTGGGGGCATCGCATTCCCGATCTGTTTTTTCGTATCGCACACTCTTTTTTCGGCCAGCTTGCCCGTCATCCTGGCCATCAGACCCATTGATAAGGAATATCTTATGAAACAGCCACATCTCGTGATTTCCAGCCTGGATCTCGATCGCATCGAGCAGCTGCTCGGCAACCATCCCCAGCACCTGGCCCTGCAGGAGGAGCTGGATCGCGCCGAGATCCGCGAACCGGCCGACATGCCGCCGGACGTGGTGACCATGAACAGCACGGTGCGCTTCAAGATGCAGAGTAGCGGCAACGAATTCTGCCTGACCCTGGTCTACCCGCGGGACGTACAGGGAGACGAGTCGAAGATCTCCGTGCTGGCCCCGGTCGGCAGTGCTCTGCTTGGGCTCAAGGTGGGTGACAGCATCGCCTGGCCGGGCCCGGCCGGTCGCACCATCCAGGTGGAGATCCTGGAGGTGGTCTACCAGCCGGAGCGTGCCGGCGAGCTGCACCGCTAGCCCTCCCGGGCACGCGCCGGCCTGCATGACGGCGCCGGGCGTGCCCCTGCAGCTGATCCCGATCAAGCTTTGCCGCAGAAGTGGCGCCAATCCTGCCTTCCGGCCCCGCTTTCACTTGAGCCGGGACGAGGGGGCAGGTATCTTGTTGGCCGCGCCAGCACCCTGGCCGCAGATTTCAGGCTGACATCATGATTAAGATTGCCCTCATCGACGATCACCAGATCGTCCGCTCCGGTTTTGCCCAACTGCTCAATCTCGAACCCGACCTGCGGGTGGTGGCCGAATTCGGCTCCGCCGCCGAGGCGCTGGCGGGTCTGCCCGGCAGCGGGGTACAGCTGTGCGTGTGCGACATCTCCATGCCGGATCAATCCGGGCTGGACCTGCTCAAGCGCCTCCCCTCGGGGCTGGCCGTGGTGATGCTGTCGGTGCACGACAGCCCGGCCCTCATCGAGCAGGCCCTGCAGGCCGGCGCCAAGGGGTTCCTCTCCAAGCGCTGCAGCCCGGACGAGCTGATCGCCGCGGTGCGCACCGCCGCCCATGGCGGCTGCTACCTCACCCCGGACATCGCCCAAAAGCTCGCCTGCAACAGCCAGGATCCCCTCACCAATCGGGAGCGGGAAGTGGCCCAGCTGCTGGCGCGGGGACTGGAGGTGAAGGCCATCGCCGAGCAGCTCGGCCTCTCCCCCAAGACGGTGCACGTGCACCGCGCCAACCTGATGGACAAGCTCAAGGTCAGCAACAACGTGGAACTGGCCCACCGCATGCTGGACAGCTGGTGATCGCTCGTCTGGCCAGCTATGTCGCCATCTCGCTGGCGGCCTGCTTCATCTTTGCCGCCGGCTGGTTTTGCCTGTGGAGCATTGGCCTGCATCTGGCGGGCTCCCCCATGCTGGCGGCCCTGCTGTTCCCCTTCGGCCTGCGGCTGGGGCTGCTCTTGCAAAGCCCGCTCGCCTACTGGCCGCCGCTGCTGCTGTGCGAATCCCTGCTGCTCTACTGGCTCAACCAGGAGGTGGGGCTGCCGCTGTGGCCGCTCATTCAGGCGGGCAGCCTGCTCACCCTGCTGCCGCTGCTCATCGCCCGCCGCCAGCCGGTGCGCAACGACTGGCAGCAGTTGCTGGTGCTGCTGGCCACCGTCACGGTGGCGGCCGGGCTGCAATCCCTGCTCTGGCACCTGGCCGGCGAGGATGGCCTCACCGCCCTGCTGCTCACCCTCACCGGCGGGCTGACCCTCACCTCCACCTGCATGCTGATCTGGCACTACCTCACCCGCGCCACCTGGGTGCCGCTCGGCCCTGCGCTGGTGGATCAACCGGTGGACTGGCGCTTTCGCCACCTGGTCTGGTATCTGCTGCTGTTCGTGCTGAGCCTCTGGCTGCAGCTCGGCCTGCCGGACTCGCTGGTGCGCTTCACCCCGTTTTGCCTGGCCATTCCCATCATCGCCATGGCCTGGCGCTACGGCTGGCAGGGGGCCCTGCTCGCCACCCTGATGAACACGGTGGCGCTGATGGCCGGCCAGGCCTGGCACGATCATCCGCTCGATCTGCTGCTCTCCCTGCTGGCCCAGAGCCTCACCGGCCTGCTGCTCGGTGCCGGCATCCAGCGCCAGCGCGAACTCAACCAGGCGCTGACCCGCCAGCTCGCCCACAACCGCCAGCTCACCGAACGGCTGCTGGAGACCGAAGAGAGCATCCGCAAGGAGGTGGCGCGCGAGCTGCACGACGACATCGGCCAGACCATCACCGCCATCCGCACCCAGGCCGGCATAGCGCGCCGGTTGGCGCCTGACAACGCCGGGGTGGGCCAGAGCAGCGCCCTTATCGAGACCCTGTCGCTTGGCATCTACGACGCGGTGCGCGGCCTGCTCGGCCGGCTGCGCCCCCGCCAGCTCGACGACATGAGCCTGGAGCAGGCGGTGCGCGCCCTGCTGCGCGAGCTTGAGCTGGAGCGCCGTGGCATCGTTACCCGGCTGGAGTGGCAGCTGGCGGACACCGGCCTCTCCGATGCCCAGCGGGTCACCCTGTTTCGGGTCTGTCAGGAGGGGCTCAACAACGTGGTCAAACACGCCAACGCCAGCTCGGTCACCATCCGGGCCCAGCGTCAGGGGGAGCGACTGACCCTGCTGCTGGAAGACGATGGCTGCGGCCTGCCCGAGCACCGCACGCCCCAGGGCTACGGCCTGCTCGGCATTCGCGAGCGGGTGCAGGCGCTGGGGGGCTCGCTGCAACTCTCCTGCGTACACGGCACCCAGCTGACCGTGACCCTGCCCGATCGCAAGCGGGAGGAAAACCATGAATAAGCCCACTCTCCGACCGGGAGCGCTTCCATGCTGAGCTTTATGCGCAGTGCGCCGCCCCAGCCCCTCATCCGCGATCAGGCCGAGATCGACGCCTGTTATCGCCACTGGCGGCTGCACATACTGCTGACCATGTACCTGGGCTATGCGGTCTTCTACTTCACCCGCAAGAGCTTCAACTTCGCCATGCCGGACATGCTGGCAAGCGGCATGCTGGCCAAGGCCGACATCGGCATGCTGTGGACCCTGTTCTACATCACCTACGGCTGCTCCAAGTTCTTCTCCGGCATCATCAGCGACCGCGCCAACCCGCGCTACTTCATGGGCCTCGGCCTGATGGCGACCGGGGTCATCAATATCCTGTTCGGGCTCTCGTCGTCGCTGTGGCTGTTCGCCGCCCTCTGGGTTGCCAACGCCTTCTTCCAGGGCTGGGGCTGGCCCCCCTGCTCCAAGCTGCTCACCAGCTGGTATTCGCGCAGCGAACGTGGCTTCTGGTGGTCGGCCTGGAACACGGCCCACAACGTGGGCGGCGCGCTCATCCCCCTCATCGTCAGCACCCTCGCCCTGCAGCACGGCTGGCGCTACGGCATGATAGTGCCCGGCCTTATCGCTATCGTCGCGGGGCTATTTCTCTGCTGGCGGCTGCGAGATACCCCGAGCGCCATGGGTCTGCCCACGGTGGGCGAGTGGCGCAGCGATGCGCTGGAGCTGGCCCAGCAGACTCAGGATGCGGGGCTCTCCCATCGCCAGATCCTGCGCAAGTACGTGCTCGGCAACCCCTATATCTGGCTGCTGGCCTGCTGCTACGTGCTGGTCTACGTGGTGCGCACCGCCATCAACGACTGGGGCAATCTCTACATGACCGAGCAGCGCGGCTTCAATCTGATGAGCGCCAACTCGGCCATCTCCATGTTCGAGGTGGGGGGCTTTATCGGTGCCCTGGTGGCGGGCTGGGGATCGGACAAGCTGTTCAACGGCAACCGCGGGCCCATGAACCTCATCTTCGCGGTGGGGATATTGCTCTCGGTGGGGTCGCTGTGGCTGATGCCCTTCTTCAGCTACGTGATGCAGGCGGCCTGCTTCTTCACCATCGGCTTCTTCGTGTTCGGCCCCCAGATGCTGATCGGCATGGCGGCGGCGGAGTGCTCCCACAAGAACTCGGCGGGGGCCGCCACCGGCTTCGTCGGCCTGTTCGCCTACATGGGGGCAGCGCTGTCGGGCTATCCGCTGGCCAAGGTGATGGAGATCTGGCACTGGCAGGGCTTCTTCGTGGTCATCTCGGTGGCGGCCGGCGTCTCCGCCCTGTTGCTGCTCCCCTTCCTCAAGGCGCAGGCCCCCCGCCCTCGCGAGGTGGCCTGACTCCCCCCGGCCAACCGACCCGTCTCTTGATTTGATCGCGGCGCAGCCGGTCTGCGCCTGCCACCCACACCTCTCTGCCAACTCCCTTTACCACTTATGTGAAGCTGATTGTGGGCGCACGCCAGCCGGCTGAGCAGCAATTGGCACTGCTGACGGCGGGTCCCCTTGTAACAAAATGTGCTGAATACATTTTGGGCTTGAACCCGCCCCATTAGATAGATATGTTGTTTTCGTGTGATTTTATGAGTGTCGCCACGGGAAAAATGCGCCACTAACCTATTGAGTCATCTGGCACAATCGGCATTTGGTACATTTTTCACTCAGCTGGTAGCGAATAGAATCCCATATGGGGCTTTCGCCTCAATCAAGACAATAATCCTGTCTTGCCCTGTTGCCGGATGCAGCAGTCTCTTGTGCCACGGAGTCGCACGGGATCAGGTTCAAGGCTGAACACACTTTTGACAGAGACGTCACTTATGATCAAAAAACTCATTCTCTCTACCCTGCTGCTGTGCGGGCTGGCCAACGCGGCCCCCAGTTCCACCCTGGATGCCGTGCTGGAGCGCGGCGTGCTGCGGGTCGGTTTCGACGCCGGCTATCAACCCTTCGAGATGACCAACAAGCAGGGCCAGTACATCGGCTTTGACGTGGATCTGGCCAAGCTGGTCGCCAAGGAGATGGGCGTGAAGGTGGAGTTCGTCAACACCGCCTGGGATGGCATCATCCCCGCGCTCTTGACCGACAAGTTCGACGTCATCATGGGCGGCATGACCGTCACCCCCCAGCGCAACCTGCGCGTCAACTTTGCCGACCCCTACATCGTGGTCGGGCAGACCATCGTCCTGCGCAAGGACAAGGCCGGCGAGATCAAGTCCTTCACCGACCTCAACGACCCCAAATACAAGATTGCGGTCAAGCTCGGCACCACCGGCGAGCAGGCGGTCAAGCGCCTGATCCCCAAAGCCACCCTGCTGCAGTTTGAAACCCAGGATGACGCCAAGCTGGAAGTGATCAACGGCAAGGTCGACGCCTTCGTCTACGACCTGCCCTACAACGCCATCTTCGCCACCCAGAACAAGGGCGCCGTGGTGCATCTGGACAAGCCGTTCACCTTCGAACCGCTGGCCTGGGCCATCCGCAAGGGGGATCAGGACACCCTCAACTGGTTCAACAACTACCTGCGCCAGATCAAGGGCGACGGCAGCTACGACCGCCTCTACAAGAAGTGGTTCGAATCCACCGCCTGGCTTGATCAGCTCAAGTAACCTCGCAAGGGGCGGCCCGCCGCCCCTTCACGCAGATCCCCACACAATAACTACAACGAGGTTGCGACAGTGCACAACCCAACAAGACAGATGGAAAAACAACCCAATCAACTGCTCTGGCACGGCGTCTTCCTGCTGATCGTGCTGGCCGCCCTGTTCGGCATCTACAAGGCGGTGCAATCGGTGGATTACACCTGGCGCTGGGAGCGGATCCCCCAATACATCGCCTACCAGGCGGAGCAGAAAAATTACGCCGAGTTCGACGGCACCGTGGTCGCCGGCACCACAGAGGCCGACAAGGGCAAGCTGTTCCTGCAAAACGATCTCGATCCCAACCAGCGTCAGCCCATCGCCGTCAGCGGTGGTCAGGTGGCGCAAGGGGACACCGTCTTTCGCGGCGATACCCTCGACACCCAGCTGAGCTGGACCGCCGGCCCCATCGCCTGGGGCGTCTGGATGACCATCAAGCTCTCGCTGGTAGCGGGCATCTTTGCCATCCTGCTCGGCACCCTGGCGGGGCTGGCACGGCTCTCCCCCAATCCGGCCCTGCGCAACCTGGCGATCACCTATGTGGAGCTCATCCGCGGCACCCCGCTGCTGGTACAGATCTTCATCGTCTACTTCTTTATCGGCACTGTACTCAATCTGGATCGCTTCACCGCCGGGGTGGCGGCACTGGCGGTCTTCACCGGCGCCTACGTGGCGGAAATCGTCCGTGCCGGCATCAGCTCCATCCACAAGGGGCAGATGGAAGCGGGTCGCAGCCTTGGCATGACCTCGGCCCAGACCATGCGCTACGTGATCCTGCCGCAAGCCTTCAAGCGGGTACTGCCGCCGCTGGCGGGCCAGTTCATCAACCTCATCAAGGACTCCTCGCTGGTGTCGGTCATCTCCATCACGGATCTCACCAAGGCGGGACGGGAGGTGGTGAGCTCCACCTTCAGCCCGTTCGAGGTGTGGTTCACCGTGGCCCTGCTCTATCTGGTGCTGACCGGCACTCTCTCCTTCCTTGTACGCCGTCTGGAGGTGAAATATGCGCGCAGCAACTGATCCGATTATCAAGGCAAGCTCAGTGGAGAAGTTCTACGGCAGCGAGGTGCACGCCTTGAAAAACGTCAGCACCCAGGTGGCCGAAGGGGAAGTGGTGGTGATCGTCGGCCCCAGCGGCTCGGGCAAATCCACCTTCCTGCGCACCCTCAACCAGCTGGAGACCATCAACGACGGCCAGATCGTGGTGGATGGCATCAGCCTGACCGAGCCTGGCGACGTCAACAAGCTGCGAGAAGAGGTGGGCATGGTGTTCCAGTCCTTCAACCTCTTCCCCCATCTGAGCGTGCTGGACAACATCTGCCTTGCACCGCAAAAGGTGCGTGGGCTGTCGCGCAAGGACGCCGAGGACAGAGCCAAGGCCCTGCTGCTCAAGGTTGGGCTCTCCAACAAGGCCCAGAGCTACCCCTCCCAGCTCTCCGGCGGCCAGCAGCAGCGGGTGGCCATCGCCCGGGCGCTCGCCATGCAGCCGCGCATCATGTTGTTTGACGAGCCCACCAGCGCACTCGACCCCGAGATGGTCGGCGAGGTGCTGGACGTGATGAAGGGGCTGGCCCGCGAGGGGATGACCATGGTGGTGGTCACCCACGAGATGGGTTTTGCCCGGGAAGTGGCGGATCGGGTGCTGTTCATGGAGAGCGGCGAGCTGCTGGTGGACGAGAAGCCGGCGGATTTCTTCGACAATCCCCCCTCCCCGCGCCTGTGCCAGTTCCTGAGCCAGGTGCTCTAAGGGATAACGCACAAAAAGAAAGAGGGAGCCCATGGCTCCCTCTTTGCGTTGATACCCTGCCGACTGCGTCTATTTTGTCGCTTTGCGCTTTGCTTCATCCAGCATGGCTTGCAGTGCCGGCATGTTGCGCTCGGCCAGGGATTTACCCACCAGTGAGCTCTCCTGAAAGATGGCCGGCATGGTATCCAGGGATTTTTTCCCGACCGGGCTCTGATAGAAGGCGATCAGCTCCTTGAAGCTCGGCTTCGGTGAAATGCTTACGGTAGATGGCGGCCACCTCGGCACTCATGGCTGGCCAGGAGAGGTAACGGTTCACCCAGGCCTCCAGTACATCGCGGTGCTGGGCCAACTCCTGTGCATGTTCGCCGGCGCCTCGGATGATCAGCGGGATCATCTGTGCCTGCATCTGGGCCTGCAGCTGCTCCGCCTGCTGCTCGCTGTTGAGCAGACTGACCAGCTCCTGAGCGGGATCGGCCCACACACCGCCACTCCACAACAGGGCGATCACAGCCCCTCTTTTCACCCACTGCATAACTGCCTCTCTAACCATTTGAAAACAACAGGTTACATTGAATTTTCAAACAGACCAGTCGCCAGATGGTGATGAGGCATGAGGGAGTGCGGTTGTCATATGGGCAAGTTCAAGCTGACTATAAAAGCAACAGAGGGACTCATAGTCCCTCTGTTGCTTGGCCGATACGACGGGAAGGCTGAATCTGACCGGCTCCATCATCAGTTCAGCGCGGGGACTTTCCCAGGTATTGCTCCACTATGGTCCGGATCCCGTCCCGCTTCTTGAGTTCGTAGAGATGCTTGTCGAACTGCTCGACAAAGTCCTCCTTGAAGTCGAACTCCCCCTTGCGGCTGTAGCCGAGAAACCCCTGCTCCCGGCTGAGCACGGGCCCCTGCTTGAGCTGGGACATGTCGGCCACCGCCAGCTGGTTGCCCTTGATCATGCTGAGCAGCTCATAGAGCAGCGAGAGCCGGTCGTTGACGGTGCAGTCCACCCGGCCGCGCACGATCTTGAGCAGGTTCTCCCGGTTGCTCTTCACCTCCTCCAGCCCGATCTTCTGCTCTTTGATCGCCTGCCAGAAGAGGGCGCCACCGATGGTAAAACCGGCATTCATGCCAAAGCGCAGGCCGTAGTAGTCGGTCGGGAACTGCGCCTGCGGGGTGTTGACGGCCACCCCGGTGCCACACATCACCACCAGCTCTTCGTCGAGCAGGGGCTGGGAGTAGGGCCACATCCAGGGGCGACCGTCGGGCAGGTAATAGGGCGGGAAGATGGCGAAGGCGCTGCCCTGCTCCACCATGCTCAGACCCCGTCGCCAGGGCATGGCCTTGATCACCACCTCGTAGCCATCCATGGACGCCGTCACGCTGCGCACTATGTCGGCATAGATCCCCTTGACCTCCTCTCCCTCCTGCCAGGAGTAGGGGGGATAGTTGGCATCGGCCAGGATCTCGACCCGGGTCTTGGCCTGCGCCAGCAGGCAGACCCCCATCAACAAACAACACCACAGCCGCATCATCTGCCACTCCAGAGGTAGAAAGCCTCATCAAGCATAGTCACTGCACCCGCCGCTCAGGGAGTCGTCATACCAATTGATGGGCCGCCGTTGGCCACATGCCACATCAAGCTCCAGCTGAACACACCCACCGCAGCAAAATGTTAATGAAAGTTTGCATTCATCCTTTATGCTGGAGAGCAATTGCTCTGACTGGATACCCGACATGGATGTGCAACTGCTCCTGCTCTACCTCTCGCCGATCTTTGTGGCCTTTATCGGCTGGGAGATGCTCTACCTGCGCAAGCATGGCGCCGCCTTTCCCAGCGCCGGCTACCAGTGGAAGGATCTCTTCGCCAACGCCACCCTGGCGCTGATGCATCAGGGGGGAGACGCGCTGGCGGCCATCGCCATCGCCTACCTCTACGACATCCTCTGGGGCTGGCGGCTGCTGGACATAGGGCTGAACGTCTGGAGCCTGTTGCTGCTCTTCCTGTTGCAGGATCTCTGCTACTGGCTGTTCCACTTCGCGAGCCACCATGTGCGCTGGCTCTGGGCCTCCCACGTGGTGCACCACAGCTCGGAGCGGCTCAACCTCTCCACCGCCTTTCGCCAGAGCCTGATGTACCCGGTCTCCGGCATGTGGCTGTTCTGGATCCCCATGATCCTCATCGGTTTCCCGCCCGAGGCCGTGGTGGCCACCGTGCTCTTGAGCCTGGGCTTCCAGTTCTTCGTCCACACCCAGGTGGTGGGCAAGCTTGGCTGGCTGGAAGCCATCTTCAACACCCCCTCCCACCACAGGGTGCACCACGCCAGCAACGCCAAATATATCGATCGCAACTTCGCCGGGGTGCTCATTATCTGGGACCGGCTGTTCGGTACCTTCGTGGAAGAAGACTTAGGCGAGCCGTGTCGCTTTGGCATCACCAAACCCATCCACAGCTTCAACCCGCTCACCCTCACCTTCCACGAGTGGCGCGACATGCTGCAAGAGGCCCGGGGCCTCCCCTGGCGACAGAAGCTCGCGGTGCTGTTCGGCAAGCCGGCCGGCCCCGCCAGCCGCTAGGCACAACGTCGCAGACAAAAAGAGAGCGCCCCTTGGGCGCTCTCTTGCATTGGGTCACCACCCGGTCAGACGTGGGCAAAGGTCCAGACGGCGGGAATGAGGCTCAGCAGCGTCACCCCGGCCAGCAGCCGCTCGCGTCCGCTCAGGGGCTGCTCGGCCCTGAGCTGACGGCGGCTGTAGAGGAACAGCAGCAGACCCGGCCCGTAGAGCAGCAAGGAGAGCAGCAGGTACTCCATTCCGGCGGCGTAGAGCAGCCAGAAACCATAGCTGCTCGATACCAGCGCCACCGCTCGCATCAGGAGGTTCCCCTGCCCGCTGGAGGCGAGCTTGAGCAGGAACAGGCCGATCAGCAGGTAGGGCACCAGGATCATGGAGGTGGAGACGAGCAGCAGGTTGGTGTAACCCTTGCCAAGCAGCCACACCAGCAGCAGGCAGCCCTGCACCGTCAGGCTGGTAAGCCAGAGCGAGGCTATGGGGGTGCCGTTGCGGTTCTGACGCCGGAAGATAGCCGGGAAGGCGCCGTGATGCGCCGCACTGAACGGCACCTCGGCCGAGAAGAGGGTCCAGCTCACGTAGGAGGCGAGCACCGAGACGATGAGGCCGGCGCTGATGAGCAGCTTGCCCCAGGAGCCCGTCATCTGGGCCATCAGCCCCGCCATGGAGGGGTTGGGCAGGGCCGCTAGCTCGGGGCGACTCAATATCCCGAGCGCCAGCACCGAGATGAGCACATAGAGCAGCAGCGCCAGCACCACCCCGAGCACGGTGGCCGTGCCCACGTCCCGCCTGTTTCTGGCCCGGGCCGACAGCACCGCCGCCCCCTCGATGCCGGTGAAGACCCAGAGGGTGATCAGCATGGTGTTGCGCACCTGCTCGGAGACCGGCGTCGCCAGAGTGCTGCCCTCCTGATCCGCCGCGAAGGTGACCGGGTCGAACCAGTAGCAGGCAAACAGGATGAACAGCAGCAGCGGCAGGCTCTTGGCCAGGGTCGCCACCAGGTTGAACAGGGCCGCCTGCTGCACGCCGCGGGCCACCAGCAAGTGCACCGCCCAGAGGATGCAGGACTCGCCGATGAAGGCCGCCAAGGTGTTGCCCTCGCCAAACCAGACCCGCTCCGGGGTGTCGACGAAGCTGCCCAGCGCCGCGAAGGCGATCACCAGATAGCCCACCACGCCGATGGTGGCGCACAGCCAATAGCCCCAGGCGGAGAAGAAACCCACCAGATCGCCGAAACCGGCCCGGGCATAGCTGTAGATGCCGCCATCGAGCTCCGGCCTTAAGCGCGACAGATAGAGAAAACTCATGGCGAGCGCCAGGATGCCGACCCCGGTGATGGCCCAGCCGATCAGCACGGCGCGCGCGCCGGCCACCTCGGCCATGTTCTGGGGCAGGCTGAAGATCCCCGCCCCCACCATGGAGCTGAACACCAGTGCAGTGAGGGACCAGAGCCCGATCTTGCTCTCTTTCATGGGCGCTCCTTAACGCAGCCGGCTGGCCAGCGCCTCAATGTGTTCCGGGCCGATGCCGCAGCAGCCGCCGATGAGGCTTGCCCCGGCAGCGCGCCAGCGCTCGGCCCAGCCAAGGTAATCCAGCGGTCCCAGATCGGTGCGGATCTCGTCCAACCCGTCGTTGGCGGTCGCCTCCTTGGGCTGGGGCGGGAAGGCGTTGGCATAGGCGCCGAGGCGCACGTCGGTGCGCCCCAGGGCATGCAGGCCGGCCCTGGCCACCTTGAGCGCGGCGTCGATCACCTCGGGCTGGCAGCAATTGAACAGGATGGCGTTCACCCCGGCCGATGCCAACGCGGTCACGGCATCCGCCACCCGCTCGCCGGAGCGCAGGGTCGGTTCGCTACCCGGCGCCTCGTCTTCCAGGGTGAAGGAGACCCAGAACGGCTTGCCATCCTCGGGCAGCAGGGCCTGGATGGCCAGCGGCTCGGCGATGAGGCTCATGGTCTCCGCCAGCCAAAAATCTACTCGGGGGGAGAGCGCCCGAATAAGCGGGGTCGCCAGCTCGCTCACCCGGCCTGCGTCGAACAGGTCGGCACGGTAGGATCCAAAGAGCGGCGGCAAGGAGCCGGCCACCTGCACGCTACCCGGCTGCTCGTCAGCCACCTCGCGGGCCAGCTGACCGGCCAGCGCCGCCAGCTCCTCCCCCTCTGCCGCAAAACGCGCCTCACCGATATGAAACGGCACCAGCGCATAGCTGTTGGTGGTGATGACCTGGGCCCCGCTCGCCGCATAGGCCCGGTGCACCTCTCGCACCGTCTCGGGGGCCTCCATCAGGGCCAGCGCCGACCACTCCGGCTGGCGAAACGGCGCGCCCCGCCGTGCCAGCTCGCGCCCCATGCCGCCATCCAGTATCCACAATGCCTGCGTATCCATCTGTCTCGTCTCTTGTTGTGTTGTTGTCTTGCTGTGCGGGACTGTGCGCTTTATCCGTTGCGCCTGCCCCGGCGGCGCGGCAACCCGTCGCCATCGTCACCCTGAATAAATCAGCCATAAAAACATATAGATGTTTAGATGGCCAAAACAAGATAAAGCAAAGCCCGCCCGACGGCAACCGGCATCACCGCAAAACCACAAACTCAGAAGGCAGAAAAGCAAGAGGCCACCCTAAGGTGGCCTCTTGTGGCAACAGATGAACTGGTGGCTCAACGCCCGGCCAGTACCCGCTTGGTCTGTCTGACCCAGTCGGAAACTCGACCCTGCTGGGGATACCCCTGCCAGATCTGCTCCCACTGGGCGGGGCTGAGCGGGCGCCCCAACCGGCGCTGCACCCCGGCATAGAGGTAGTCGTGGGCCGTGGTACGGGCCTGGGCAGAGGTGAGGAACTTGGCCACCGGGTCGGTCAGGCGCACGTCCCGCATGCCGAGCAGCGGATAGTCGCTGTGCACCGCCGCCAGCATGGTCTCACGCATGGCCGACTCGATGTAGCCACGGGCAAACAGGGCGGTTACCGACTCGAGCGAACCTTGATCCGGGCCGTGATACTCCTCGTCGAACACCGGGCTCGGCTCCGCCACGGCGCTTTGCACCACCGCATCGGGATCCGGCTGCGGCATGACCACGGCAGCCTTGGGAGCGGCCGGCTTGGCGACGGGAGTGGCCTTGCGCGGTGCGCTCTGGCTGCAGGCACCGAGTGCCAGGGCGAGCGCTACACAGGCCAGCGCACGGGAATGAGACTGCATCTTCATGATTGCTAACGAGCTCCTTTTACTATTCCTGAGCGGGCTTGTCGGCCGGCGTGGCCTCGACCCGGGTGACCAGCAGCTGGTCAATCTTGTAGCTGTCGATGTCCACCACTTCAAACTTGTAACCGGCGTATTTGACCGAGTCGGTTCGCTTGGGGATCTTGCGCAGCATGTACATGATGAAGCCGGCGATGGTTTCATAATTCTGGTTTTCCGGGAACTCCTCGATGTCGAAGGCACGCATCACGTCGGAGATGGGGGTCACCCCGTCCACCAGCCAGGAGTTCTCGTCCCGCTGCACTATCTGCTCTTCCACCACGTGGGTGGCCCACTCGCCCATGACGGTACTCATCAGGTCGTTCATGGTGACGATACCCACCACCAGCGCGTACTCGTTCATCACCACCGCAAAGTCGCCGCGATGGTTCTTGAAGTACTCCATCGCCTCGTAGAGGTTGAGGGTGTCGGGGATGATGATGACGTTCTGCACCAGGGAGCCGCTGTTGAGATCGATGCTCTGGCCGCTGATGACCCGGATCAGCAGTTCCTTGGAGTCGACGAAGCCCTTGATGCTGTCGAGGTTGTGGTCGCACACCAGGAACTTGTTGTGGGGGTGCTCGGCGATCTTGGCCTTGATGCTCTCCTCCCCCTCTTGCAGGGTGAAGTAGATGAGGCTCTCGCGCGCCGTCATGGCCGAGGTGACACCGAGGGACTGCAGCTCGAACACGTTCTCGATGAGCTGATGCTCCTCGCGCTGGATGACGCCGGCCTCGGCCCCCGCATCCATCACCGCATAGATGTCGTCGGAGGTGATCTCGTCGTTGCGCACCATGGAGATACGCAGCAGGCGGAACAGGCCGTTGGCCATGCCATTGAACAGCCACACCAGCGGCATCAGCAGGGTGACGCACAGCAGCATGGGGCGCACCACCACCACGGCGATCCGCTCCGGCATGGTCATGGCGAGGCGCTTGGGCATCAGATCGGCGATGAGAATGAACATGCCGGTGACGAACACGAAGGAGGTCGCCGAGCTGATTTCACTCAGCCAGGGCCCCTGATAAAACTCGGAGACCAGCTCCTTGATGGCCGGGTTCAGGGCGGATTCGCCCAGGATACCGCCCAGGATGGCGACGGTATTGAGCCCGATCTGCACCACGGTAAAGAAGTTGCCCGGCTGGGCCTGCAGTGCCAGTACCTTTTCGGCATGGCGGTTGCCCTCATCGGCCATCACCTGCAACTTGATCTTGCGGGAGGCGGCGAGGGAGATCTCGGAGAGAGAGAAGAACACGCTGCCGGCAACCAGCAGCATCAGGAAAAATAAACTATCGGCAAAACTCATGATTAACCTATTGCTACACCCGCCTTAGCACAAGACGGCAAACTGGGTCCGGGAGACCGGACCGTGAGTCGATCCGGAACTCACACAGGGGGCATATTCTAGCAGAAAAGCGCCAGTCGGGTGGCGATATCTTGCACTGACTGAAAAGGCAACAAAAAAGGCGCTCAAAGCGCCTTTTTATTCATTTCAGACTCACCCTTTCCCCAGCAGGGTGCCCAGGTCGTCTGCCTTGGTGTGGCGCACGTCCTTGCCTTTCACGTAGTAGACGATGTATTCGCAGATGTGCTGGCAACGATCGCCGACCCGCTCGATGGCTCGCGCCGCCCACAGCACGTTGAGCACCTGCGGTATGGTGCGCGGATCTTCCATCATGTAGGTCATCAGCTCGCGAATGATGGACTCGTACTCCCGGTCCACCTTGTCATCTTCCTTGTAGACCGCCAGTGCAGCATCGAGATCCATGCGGGCGAAGGCGTCCAGCACGTCGTGCAGCATCTTGATGGTGCGGCGGCCCATGTTCTCCAGCGACACCAACGGCGGTTGCGGCTTGTTGGCGTTGTCGGTCAGCATCCGAGCAATCTTGTCCGCCACGTCGCCGATGCGCTCGAGATCGGTGATGGTCTTGATGATGGCCATCACCAGCCGCAGGTCGGAGGCGGTGGGCTGGCGCTTGGCGATGATACGGGTGCACTCCTCGTCGATCGCCACTTCCATGGCGTTGACGTTATGGTCGTTGGCCACGATCTTGCGGGCCGCGTCCAGATCCTGATCGTGGATCGCCGCGATGGCGTCGGTCAGCTGCTGCTCCACCAGCCCGCCCATCACCAGCACCTGGTTGCGCACGCTCTCGAGCTCGGCATTGAACTGACCGGAGATGTGTTTGTTGAGGTTCATATTGTCCATACCAATAATCCTTGATGCTCCGAGTATGCCTTAGTCGTTGAACTGACGGGTAATCTGTTTGTTGATGCTCATCTTGCTCATCCCCATAACCCTTGTTGCACCAACACGCCCTAGTCGTTGAACTGACCGGTAATCTGTTTGTTGATGCTCATCTTGCTCATCTCCATCGCCAGCATCCCTTAGCCGTAACGACCGGTGATGTAGTCTTCGGTCTTCTTCTTGGCCGGGGTGGTGAAGATGGTGTTGGTGTCCGAGTACTCGATGAGCTCACCCATGTACATGAAGGCGGTCTGATCCGAGACCCGCGCCGCCTGCTGCATGTTGTGGGTCACGATCACCACGGTGAACTGGCTCTTGAGCTCGTTGATCAGCTCCTCGATGGTGAGGGTGGAGATGGGGTCGAGCGCCGAGGTCGGTTCATCGAGCAGCAGCACTTCCGGCTCGATGGCGATGGCGCGGGCGATCACCAGCCGCTGCTGCTGACCACCGGAGAGGCCGAAGGCGTTGTCGTGCAGGCGATCCTTCACCTCGTCCCACAGGGCCGCGCCGCGCAGGGAGCGCTCGGCCGCCTCGTCCAGGGTGCGTCTGTCATTGATGCCCTGCAGGCGCAGGCCATAGACCACGTTCTCGTAGATGGACTTGGGGAAGGGGTTGGGACGCTGGAACACCATGCCCACCTGACGGCGCAGAGCAGAGACATCGACGCTCTTGTCGTAGATGTTGTGGCCGTGCAGCTGAATTTCGCCCTCGATGCGGCAGATCTCCACCAGGTCGTTCATCCGGTTGATGCAGCGCAGCAGGGTGGACTTGCCGCAGCCGGAAGGGCCGATAAAGGCAGTGACCTGACCCTTGGGGATCTTCATGTTGACGTTGAACAGCGCCTGCTTGTTGCCGTAGTACAGGTTGAGATCCTTCACTTCCAGCGCGGTCTGCTCCGGGCTCAGGTTGAGCAGGTCGGTCGCGGTGTGCTGGGTCGCTGCGGTCGTTACGTTGATCATCTGTTACCTCAAAATCTGTCGGTGGCGGCGGGCACTCTCATTGCCCGCGGCCGGAACGCTTGGCTGGCAGGGAACCCCGTTCCCTGCCCGTCTCTGTGGTGCTGGTCTATCAATGTTCCAGCGACCGGAATTTTTCACGCAAGTGGTTGCGGATGCCCATCAGGCTCATCGTCATCAATGTTCCAAAGAGCGGAACTTCTCACGCAGGTGGTTGCGGATACCGATGGCCGTCAGGTTGAGGCCGACGATCACCGTCACCAGCAGGAAGGAGGTGGCGTAGACCAGGGGACGCGCCGCCTCGACGTTGGGGCTCTGGAAGCCGACGTCATAGATGTGGAAGCCCAGATGCATGAACTTGCGCTCCACGTGCAGATACGGGAAGTTGCCGTCCATCGGCAGGGTCGGCGCCAGTTTCACCACCCCCACCAGCATCAGCGGCGCCACCTCACCGGCCGCGCGGGCGATGGCCAGAATGAGGCCGGTCATGATGGCCGGGCTCGCCATGGGCAGCACGATGCGCCACAGGGTCTCGGCCTGGGTGGCACCCAGCGCGAGGGACCCCTGGCGGATGGTGCTCGGGATCCGGGCCAGCCCCTCTTCGGTGGAGACGATCACCACCGGCAGGGTCAGGATGGCCAGGGTCAGCGCCGACCAGATGACGCCAGGGGAGCCGAAGGTCGGGCTCGGCAGCGCTTCCGGATAGAACAGCTGGTCCAGCGAACCACCGAGGGTGTAGACGAAGAAGCCCAGACCGAACACGCCGTACACGATGGAGGGCACGCCCGCCAGGTTGATCACTGCGATGCGGATGATCTTGGTCAGGCTGTTCTTGCCCGCGTACTCGTGCAGGTAGACCGCTGCGATGACCCCCAACGGAGTCACGATGATCGCCATCAGGAACACCATGAAGACGGTGCCGAAGATGGCCGGGAATACCCCGCCCTCAGTGTTGGCCTCGCGCGGATCGTCGGAGACGAACTTACCGATCTGGTGGAACCAGTAACCCACCTTGGCCGGCAGGCTCATGTCGTTGGGCCACACCACGTCCAGTACCTTGGACATGGGCATGGTCACCAGCTCGCCGCGCATGTCCTTGACCGTGATGCTGTCTCTGTCTGCCTGGGCACGCAGGGAGAAGAGCTCCTTCTCCAGCACCTGATAGCGATCGTTGAGAGCCTGACGCTCGCTCGCCAGCTCGGCTTTAAGCTGATCGGTCAGCTTGTCATCCAGCTCGGCCTTGCGCTCTTTCAGGCGCAGCCGCTCCAGTTGATAGTTGATGCTGCCGATGTCCCCTTTTTGCAGATCGTCGGCTTGGCTTGAGAGGCCGTTGGCCCGCGCCAACACCCGCTGCAGGGCAGGATGCAGATCCGAGGTGAGCTCGCGGCCATCCTCTTTCACCGCGACGATATAGCCGTAGAAGTTGCCGTTGGTGGCGCGCTCCACCATGGCCAGCTCCGCCGGCAGGCTCTGGGACTTGATGTCGGTCTCCAGCACCCAGCGGAAGTCCAGGTCGACGAACTCGCGGTTGCCGGTCTTGACCAGATAGCGGGTCAGCAGCTCGCGCTCCTCCCCTGCCAGCGGCAGGCCGGCGGCCCGCAGCCGCTCGACCGGCACCAGCTCGCGGTCGTTGATTTCGCCGATCAGCACGCTCTTGTTGCCCTGGGCGTCTTCCAGTTGCCACTCATAGATGGGGTGGGGCCAGAAGTAGACCAGACCACGCCAGCCGATCAGCAGCAGCAGACCCAGTACCGCTACCAGACTCAGGCTGACGGCGCCGCCGGTCATCCAGATCCAGGGGGCCCCCGATTTAAACCACTTACCCATTGTCGATTCCTCGATCCTTACAGAGCAGCCCATCACAGGGAGCTGTATTTTTCACGCAACCGCTGACGGATGAACTCGGCCAGGGTATTGAACAAGAAGGTGAACACGAACAGCACGAAGGCGGCGAGGAACAGTACCCGATAGTGAGAGCTGCCCACTTCCGATTCCGGCATCTCCACCGCGATGTTGGCGGCCAGAGTGCGCAGCCCCTGGAACATGGAGAAGTCCATGATGGGGGTATTGCCGGTGGCCATCAGCACTATCATGGTCTCGCCCACGGCGCGGCCAAGGCCCATCATCACCGCCGAGAAGATGCCCGGGCTGGCGGTGAGGATCACCACCCGGCTCAGGGTCTGCCACGGGGTGGCACCGAGGGCCAGGGAGCCCTGAGTGAGGTGCTTGGGCACCGAGAAGACGGCGTCTTCGGCGATGGAGAAGATGGTGGGAATGACCGCAAAGCCCATGGCGATGCCGACCACCAGGGAGTTGCGCTGGTCAAACTTGATGCCCATGTCGTGGGTCAGCCAGATGCGCGAGTCACCGTGCATGAAGGCGTTCTCGATGAGCGGGCTCACCGCGAAGGCGCCCCAGCCAATCAGCAGCAGTACCGGGATCAGCAGGATGGCGTGCCACCCCTCCGGCAACCAGGATTTGCCGCGCTCCGGCAGGTAGTTCCAGATCAAGGCGGTCAGCAGCATCCCCATCGGCAACAGGATAAGCAGCAGCACCACGCCGGGCAGCGCCCCCTCGATGATGGGTGCGAGCCACAGACCCGCCAGGAAGCCGAGGATAACGGTCGGCAGGGCCGCCATGATCTCCACCGTCGGCTTGACGTATTTGCGCAGCCCCGCCGACATGAAGTAAGCGGTATAGATGGCGCCGGCGACGCCGAGCGGCACCGCAAACACCATGGCATAGAAGGAGGCCTTGAGGGTGCCGAACACCAGCGGCACCAGGCTCAGCTTGGCCTCGAAGTCGTTGCTGGCGGAGGTGGACTGCCAGACGTACTGGGGCTCGGGGTAGCCTTCATACCACACCTGTTGCCAGAGCGCCGACCAGGTTACCTCGGGGTGTTCGTTCTCCACCGCAAACAGCTTGAAGGCGTCCCCCTGCTGCATCAGCAGCACGTTGTGACGGGGGGAGATTGCCAGCGCCGACAGGGCGCCGCCCTCCACCTTCTCGCTCAGCAGCTTGGTTTCGCCGGTGGCGTGGAAGAAGCTGATGGAGCCACTCTTGTCGGCACTGATGAAACCCTTGCGAAAATGTTCGGGGGTCAGCTGCGCCACGGCACCATCGCCCTTGAAGTCGCGGATCTGGGTGAACTGGCGCTTGCCATCCCGGGCCACTTCGAACCACTGGGAGATGACGCCATTGTCGTTGCCCACCAGCAGGGAAGAGGCGCCGGAGAGCAGCTCGACCCGGGTCACGTTGGCATCGGGGGCGTTGATCTCCAGCACGTTGCGCAGGGAGATGTCGTTCAGGTTGTGAATGTCGTAGACCGAGAGGCGGTTGCCATCGCGCACGAACAGGATGCGCAGGTTGGGGGTCAGCAACATCTGATCCACGTGACGCGGCAGGGAGGGGATGGTGTAGTTCTGGGCGCTCCACTCGACTTCGCCGGAGAGGAAGTTCTCCTCGCCGCTCATCACCATCATGACGCCGCGACCATCAGCGGTCACGGCCGCGGTGGCCATCTTGTCCTTGGTGGCTTCAAATACCATCAGCGACAGCGCCTTGCCCGCAGGGTCCACCACGACCGGCTCTTCGCCGAAGGGGTACTGCAGACTGGGTTCGATGACCCGCACGTCGTTGGGATAGGAGACCTTGAAAGCGGGCTGCACCACCTGGGCCTTGCCGTCGGCAAAACCGTAGGCCATCAGCTTCTGGCCCGGCGACGGCGGCGCGACGGCGGTGATGTCACCCTTTACCTGTGCCTGACCGAGCGACTGGCCCACCTTGACCTTGCCATCATTCTGGACGGCAAAGAAGTTGACCTGACCCTGGTCGCTGAAGCGATAGCCGATCTCGTTCTGCTCCTCCACCCCGAGCCAGGCGGTCTTGCCCTGAATGGGCAGGGTAAACGATGCGGTCGGCTCCATGGAGGCGCCGTTGAAGATGGGTTTCACCACATAGAGCAGATAGAAGAAAATAAGCAACAGGGCGACCAGTACCAGGGCTCCGCCCGTGGTCACCCCGTACTTGGCCAACTTATCCTTGATACGGCGCTTTCTGCTCCCCGCCATAACCAGGTGCAACGATTCCGATGACATGCAAAACCTCAATGTGAGCTAGGCTTGGCGGCATTATATGGCGGTTGCATGACAGTTTTGTTACATGAAGGTCCCGTGAACCGGGCTTATTTGCAGGCAAGAAAGCGGCATCAAAGATGCCATGAAGAAAATGGCAAGCGACTGTTTTATAAAGTTAAAAATGTAGCGCAAGCGCCGCGGGAGCGCACCGCTTGCGCCAATGCGTCTCAATCGTCGGCGGCCGGGGTTTGTTGCAATGCCAATCTGGCGGCTTTTTTCTCGGCGCGGCGACGCCTGAAGAAATCCGACAGCTGGGCCGAGCAGGCCTCTGCCAGCACGCCGCCGGTCAGCTCGACCCTGTGATTGTGACGCGGGTCCTGCAGGATCTCGAACACTGAGCCGGCCGCCCCGGTCTTCAAGTCCCGCGCGCCATAGACCACCCGCTTGACCCGGCTGTGGATCAGGGCACCGGCACACATGCAGCAGGGCTCCAGGGTCACATAGAGGGTGGTGTCGAGCAGACGGTAATTTTGCAGCCGCTCGCCGGCAGCCCGGAGCGCCATCACCTCGGCATGGGCACAGGCATCGTGCTCGCTGATGGAGCGGTTCCAACCCTCTGCGACGATCTCCTCCCCCAGCACCAGCACGGCGCCCACCGGGATCTCGCCGATCCCCTCGGCCCTGGCGGCCAGCGCCATGGCATGGCGCATCCAGCGTTCGTCCTGCTCGTGCTGGCTCGCCTGTGCTGCAACGTCCGATGGTTTCACGCCCTGCTCCTCTCTGACTGGTTGATGACGACAGATCATGCTGTCGGCGAAAGACGGTATCACGGCCCCATGCCGCCGATCTCTGTGGCATAGGTCCCGCCATCCATGCCCGCGGCGGGGCGGCGATTATGCCAAATCCCGCTGGCGCCCCCAAGTTCCATCTGTGCTGAGCAATAAAGAAGCAGTCAGCATCTCTATGATAAAAAAGGAGTTGCGTCCAAAGGTGCGGAACATTAGACTTCCTCCCCGTCAGCACAGACTGACCTTGTCGGCGTGTAGCGCAGCCAGGTAGCGCACTGTCATGGGGTGTCAGGGGTCGGAGGTTCAAATCCTCTCACGCCGACCATCATTCCCCGAAAATAGCCCAGTCCAGCGACTGGGCTATTTTTTTGCCCGTCATCCCGATCTTCACCCGCCGTTAGCCTCTCGGGCCACACCCTCTCCGTCAAAGAGTCACCAATCAGTTGCGGTACGGATTTTATTCAGAACCGCTTGAAACCTTTCGAGAGTATCGCTAGGATACGCGACTTTTCCGCCGGCAATTCGTACAGGGAGGTGGAAACCCGGGTGATGGAGTCACCAACCGGCTTGCAATCCAGTGAGGCAAGCACCCATGACGCAAGCAGTTGAAACACAACCCGAACACTCTCCCCTGCCCCAGCCGGCCACCGAAACCGGTGCCAACCAGTATGTGGCCGAGCATGGCCCCATCGTACGGCTCGACATCGTCGATCTGGCGGCGCCGGACGATGACTACTGAACCGTCAGCCCTGTCGTCAACCCTTTCCTGTCACGGGAGATCAGGGTCGCGACACTCGGGATCATCTCCCCTTCATACCTCCTTTGAGGGCCAGGATGGCCCGCTGATACAAATAACAACAATATCCTGCGTAACGAAATAGCGGCAGTCATATCTGCTACCAGCATCCCTCCCCTCACCTGCACACGCCATTCCCCGAGGTGATACAAACCTACGTTATTGCCCATCACTTTCTCACTCGGCTGCCACCGGACCCCATTTGGTCCCATTGAGCGACTTAAGTTTTAAACAACCGTTCTCCAGCCAATGCCAGAAGGCACCAAGCGATTGCTGGGTTGCTCAAACGCATTTCATACGGACGTTTTTTGAAAGCTTGGAGTGAGGTCGGGATTTGTTTTTGCATTTGTAATTTTATTACGTAATAAGTTACATCCCATCGACTGTTCTCCCCCCGATATGGGGCCGCCGCGAAGGGATGGAAAACAAGAGCATAACCATCTGCATAGAGTTTTTGCGCTAATTAAACAAATCCTTTTAAAACATAAAGTTAATGTCATGACCAAAACAGGCGTTTTAAAAAAGCTGTTGACGAATAGAGCAATATTTCGCACCTTATGAATCGTGTTATCCCGTTGTTACGGGAAGATTGAAAAAACAGAGATCGACTTTAGTCGTAGTTAATTAGTTCAAAATGTAATTCTCAAAGGAGTGAACACTATGTCGGCACCGGCCCAGACCCACTGTAGCGCCCGTCTGCGCATCCAGGGCGAAATGCATCCCGATTACGCGCAAATTCTGACGCCGGACGCGGTGGCCCTGGTATCCGAACTGGTGGAACGCTTTGCTCCCCAACGGGACGAATTGTTGAAACAACGTGTGGCACGCCAGGCACGTATCGATGGCGGCGAGCTGCCGGACTTCCTGCCTGAGACTGCCCACATCCGCGCCAGCGACTGGACAGTACGCGGCATTCCTGCCGACCTGCAGGATCGCCGTGTGGAGATCACAGGCCCGGTCGAGCGCAAGATGGTGATCAACGCCCTCAACGCCAACGTCAAGGTGTTCATGGCGGACTTCGAAGATTCGCTGGCCCCCGCCTGGAACAAGGTGATCGAGGGTCAAATCAACCTGCGCGATGCGGTCAATGGCACCATTGCCTACCAGAGCCCGGAGGGGAAATCCTATACCCTCAATGCGGATCCTGCGGTGCTCATCTGCCGGGTGCGCGGTCTGCACCTGCCGGAGAAACACGTCACCTTTGATGGTGCCCCCATTCCCGGCGGCCTGTTCGACTTCGCCCTCTATTTCCTGCACAACCACAAGGCGCTGCTGGCCAAGGGATCCGGCCCCTACTTCTACGTACCCAAGTTGCAGAGCCACCTGGAAGGGCGCTGGTGGAGCGAGGTGTTCGCCTGGACTGAAGACAAGTTCGGCCTGCCCCGCGGCACCATCAAGGCCACCGTGCTGATCGAAACCCTGCCGGCGGTGTTCGAGATGGACGAGCTGCTCTATCAGATGAAGGATCACATCGTCGCCCTCAACTGCGGCCGCTGGGACTACATCTTCAGCTACATCAAGACCCTGAAGAACCACCCGGATCGCGTCCTGCCGGACCGCCAGGTGGTGACCATGGACAAACCGTTCCTGAGTGCCTATTCGCGTCTGCTGATCAAGACCTGTCACAAGCGCGGCGCGCTGGCGATGGGGGGCATGGCTGCCTTCATTCCGGCCAAGGATGCCGCCGTCAACGAGCAGGTCTTCGCCAAGGTACATGCCGACAAACAGCGTGAAGCCGACAACGGTCACGATGGCACCTGGGTGGCCCACCCGGGCCTGGCCGACACCGCCATGGCCGTGTTCAACGCCACCATCCCGGCCGGCGCCAAGAACCAGATCGGCGTGCTGCGCGAGCAGGATGCCCCCATCACAGCCGCCGACCTGCTGGCACCCTGCGAGGGCGAGCGCACCGAGGCAGGCATGCGCACCAACATCCGGGTCGCTCTGCAATACCTAGAGGCCTGGATCAATGGCAACGGCTGCGTGCCCATCTACGGTCTGATGGAAGATGCGGCTACCGCCGAGATCTCCCGCACCTCCATCTGGCAGTGGATCCGCCACGGCAAGAGCCTCTCCAACGGCCAGGTGGTGACCAAGGATCTGTTCCGCCAGATGCTGGCCGAGGAGCAGGAGGTGGTCAAACGCGAGGTGGGCGAAGCCCGCTGGCAGTCGGGTCGCTTCGCCGAGGCGAGCGCCCTGATGGAAGAGATCACCTGCGCCGATACCCTGATCGATTTTCTGACGCTGCCCGGTTACGAGCGGCTCTGAATCACGGGCTCCGCAAGGGGCTCGCCAATAACAAGTCAATGGAAACGTGAAATCAATGAAAGAGGGAACTGATATGGCACTGACCCGTGAGCAACAGATCCAGGCTATCGAGAAAGACTGGGCACAGAACCCCCGCTGGAAAGGGATCAAGCGCGGCTACAGCGCCGAGGACGTGGTCAACCTGCGCGGCAGCCTGCAGCCGCAGCACACCCTGGCCCAACGTGGCGCCGACAAGCTGTGGGAGCTGATCCACGGCGGCGCCAAGAAGGGCTACGTCAACTGTCTCGGCGCCCTGACCGGCGGCCAGGCGGTGCAACAGGCCAAGGCGGGGATCGAGGCGATTTACCTCTCCGGCTGGCAGGTAGCGGCAGACAACAACCTCTCCTCCACCATGTATCCGGATCAGTCCCTCTATCCGGCCAACTCGGTGCCGTCGGTGGTGGAGCGCATCAACAACTCCTTCGCCCGTGCCGACCAGATCCAGTGGGCCAACAAGGTCGGACCGCAAGACGAGGGTTTCATCGACTACTTCCTCCCCATAGTCGCGGATGCGGAAGCCGGCTTCGGCGGCGTGCTGAACGCCTTCGAGCTGATGAAGGGGATGATTGAAGCTGGCGCCGCCGGCGTGCACTTCGAAGATCAGCTCGCTTCCGTCAAGAAGTGCGGCCATATGGGTGGCAAGGTGCTAGTCCCGACCCAGGAAGCGGTGCAGAAGCTCGTCGCGGCTCGTCTGGCGGCCGACGTGTGCGGCACCAGCACCCTGGTGATCGCCCGTACCGACGCCAACGCGGCAGACCTGCTGACCACGGATGCGGATCCTTACGATGCGGACTTCCTGACCGGTGAGCGCACCGCCGAAGGTTTCTACAAGGTGCGTGCAGGCATCGATCAGGCCATCGCCCGCGGTCTGGCCTACGCCCCCTACGCCGATATGGTGTGGTGCGAAACCGCCAAGCCGGATCTGGACGAGGCGCGCAAGTTTGCCGAAGCGATCAAGGCCCAGTTCCCGGATCGCATCCTGGCCTACAACTGCTCCCCGAGCTTCAACTGGAAGAAGAACCTGGACGATGCCACCATCGCCCGCTTCCAGCAGGAACTGTCCGACATGGGTTACAAGTACCAGTTCATCACCCTGGCAGGGATCCACAACATGTGGTTCCACATGTACGAGTTGGCCTACCAGTACGCCCGTGGCGAAGGGATGAAGCACTACGTCGAGATGGTGCAACAGCCCGAGTTCGCCGCTGCCGAGCGGGGCTACACCTTCGTGGCACACCAGCAAGAGGTGGGCACCGGTTACTTTGACAAGGTGACCACCGTCATCCAGGGTGGCCAATCCTCGGTGACCGCTTTAACGGGTTCCACCGAAGAAGATCAGTTCCACTGATAGCCAGAACTCTTTGAGAAAGTCCTTGAGATAGCAAAACCCCGGCCACTGGCCGGGGTTTCTTTTTATTCATTGCTTAGGCGTCGCTCACGCTCAAAAACACCCGAAGGGCTCAGAGCTCGAGGATCTCTTTAACAAAGGGGATAGTCAGCTTGCGCTTGGCACGAAAAGAGGCGTTGTCGAGCTGATTGAGGGTGGTGAGCAGGGTGCGCATGTCGCGCGAGAGGCGGTTGAGCAGGAAGCGGCCCACGTCGATGGGCAGTTTGAAGCCCCGCAGCTCGGCACGCAGCTGCAGGGCACTGAGCTTGCCCTCATCGTCCAGCTCGTCGAGGTGGAAGCTCACCCCCCAATCGAGGCGGGAGGCGAGATCCGGCAGCTGCAGCCCCAGTTTGCGCGGCGCGCTGCAACCGGTCACCACCAGGGTCCCCTCGCCCTTCTCCTTCCAGCGGTTGTAGAAGTCGAACAAAGCGCGCTCCCACAGCGAATTGCCGGCGATCGCTTCCAGGCTGTCGAGGCAGACCAGCGGCAGGCTTTCGAGGGCGTCGAGCATGCTGGGATCCAGCTGTTCGAACTGATCGAGGGAGAGATAGGCGGCGGCAGCGTCGCGAGCATTGACCTCGGCGCAGGTGGCGTGCAGCAGATGGGAGCGGCCCGATCCCTTGGCCCCCCAGAAATAGAGGAAAGGCGAACCCTGACCAATGGCCGCATTCTTGAGGGCGGTGATCAGATGAGCATTGTTGCCGGGATAAAAACTGACGAAGGTTTCATCATCCGGTAGTTGTACGGCTAAAGACAGTTGGGCCGGTTGCTTCACTCGTTGGGCTTTGACTGTGACATTTGCGGGCAAGTGTATCATCGTGAAGGCGGATAGAGAACCGCCCGGACGATGCCGGGCGGTGTGGATCCTCATAAAGGATCCAGGCTGCGACCATTGCTAACGGGAACGGCTACTCCTTGGCCGGCGCACCCAAGCCCTGGCAGGAGAGCGCCCATACCTCACGGCCGAACGGTCAGGATCCTCGACCAGGATCAGGGCTGCGACCACTGGTAGCTCAGCCCCTCTGGGGTATCCGCCAGCTGGCGCAACCGGCTCTCCAGCTGCAGCCCGCGGATGAGCTCGGCCTTGTCCCCCTGCAGGCTCAGGTTGAAGGTCACCTTGTCCCCCTCCAGTTTGCCAATCTCCACCTTGGTGACGCTGGCCATCCCCTGCAGCATTTTCTGCACCGTGATCATGCCGTCGATACCGGACAGCCCCTCCACCACCAGCGTCTGGCTGGAGGCAACACCGGAGATGCGCGCCCCGTAGTTCTGCACCAGCCAGCCCGCCAGGGCATCGGCGAACGTCTGCGCTACCTCGGCCTGGCTGCCGGCGCCCTCGCCCCTGGTCAGTTCACTCAGCTCACCGCCAGCCTTGGGCCCGTAGAGACCCCAGTCGATGCTCCACTTGTCCCCCTCCGGGGTGAGCTTGCCCAGCACCACCATCTCGGCACCGTAACGCTGGCTCGCCTTGAGGATGGGATCTGCGAAACGGCCCCAGACGTCGGTGGCATTGACCGCCATGTTGTCATCCAAGTCCATCAGCGGAATGCTGACCGGCAGCCCCATCGCCTGGGCCTGGGTACGCAGGGCGGCGGCCCAGCCGTCGCTGGACTGATCCGGCAGAATGCGCCGCTCCCCTTCATTGATCACCAGCCAGATGGCGACCTGCGGCCGGGCCGGGCCCAGCAGGGCGAACTTGCTCTCGGCCACCAGGGCATTGACCTTGGTCACGTCGAAATCGGCCTTGAGAAACTTCACCGGCCCCACGTCCTGATAACCGTAGTGCTGCACGAACGCACCGGGGGCCGCCAACGCCTTGACCACCGCCGGCTGGGTCAGGATGTCGCGCTTGCCGGTCACCTTGACGAGCACCTCGCCCAGGGCCTGGGACTGGGCTGCCGCCATGTCGCCGCTGGTGGGGGCCTTGCCCTGATAGAGATCGGTCACCTGGGCGGCCGACACCATGAATGACAAGCCGCAGCAGAGGGCGGTCACAACACGTTTGAGCATGAGAAAAGTCTCGAAATGGGAGATGGTGCTTATGGTAGCGGCAAGGCGCGCATGGCAGCAAGCCGGGGGCGGGAGAAACAGCGGAGCCGGCGAGGTGCCGGCTCCGTTTGCGCGCCTGCAGGCACGCGATGAGGCGATCGCGGCTTACTTGGTGCCGAAGATCTTGTCGCCGGCGTCGCCCAGACCCGGGACAATGTAGCCCTTCTCGTTCAGGCCCTGGTCGATAGAGGCGCAGAACAGCTCCACGTCCGGGTGAGCGGCTTCCAGCGCCTTGATGCCTTCCGGCGCGGCAACCAGCACCAGCACCTTGATGGACTGGCAGCCCTTCTTCTTGAGCAGGTCGATGGTGGCGATCATGGAGCCGCCGGTGGCCAGCATGGGGTCGATGACCAGCGCCAGACGCTCTTCGATGTTGCTGACGATCTTCTCGAAGTAGGGAACCGGCTGCAGGGTCTCTTCGTCGCGGTAGATACCGACCACGCTGACGCGGGCGCTCGGCATGTGCTCCAGCACGCCATCCATCATGCCCAGACCGGCACGCAGGATGGGCACCACGGTGACCTTCTTGCCCTTGATCTGGTCAACTTCCACTGGCCCGTTCCAGCCATCGATGGTAACCTTCTCGGTTTCGAAGTCAGAGGTCGCTTCGTAGGTCAACAAACTGCCCACTTCCTTGGCCAGTTCACGGAAACGCTTGGTGCTGATATCGCCTTCACGCATCAGACCGATCTTGTGCTTGACCAGGGGGTGTTTGACTTCAACGACTTTCATTATTATCTCCTCTAACTGCCGCAAAAAAATCGCGGAATCATACAACAAAAGCCGCCGCTTGTAGAGCATTTCTGCGCAAAAACGCGCAAACGATTTCCTTTCTGGTTTTTCACCGCCACTGTTAGAATACGCCCCGAATTTTACCCTCCACTTGTTTAAATGACGGGGAATACGCGTGACTGACAAAACCTCACTGAGCTACAAGGATGCTGGCGTGGATATCGATGCCGGCAATGCACTGGTTGAACGTATCAAGGGCGTGTCAAAGCGCACTCGTCGTCCTGAAGTCCTTGGTGGTCTTGGCGGCTTTGGGGCCTTGTGTCAAATCCCTGCGGGCTACAAGGAGCCGGTGCTGGTCTCCGGCACCGACGGGGTGGGCACCAAGCTGCGCCTCGCCATCGACCTGAAGAAGCACGACACCGTGGGCATCGATCTGGTGGCCATGTGCGTCAATGACCTGATCGTGCAGGGCGCCGAGCCCCTCTTCTTCCTCGATTACTATGCCACCGGCAAGCTGGACGTCGACACCGCCGCGGCCGTGGTCACCGGCATCGGTGCCGGCTGCGAGCAGTCCGGCTGTGCCCTGGTGGGCGGCGAAACCGCCGAGATGCCGGGCATGTATGAAGGGGAAGATTACGACATCGCCGGTTTCTGCGTCGGCGTGGTGGAGAAGAGCGAGATCATCGACGGCAGCAAGGTCGGCGACGGGGATGCCCTGATCGCCCTGGCCGCCAGCGGCCCCCACTCCAACGGCTTCTCCCTCATTCGCAAGATCCTGGAAGTCTCCAAGGCCGACGTGCAGCAGCCGCTGGGTGACACCACCCTGGCCAATGCCTTGCTGGAGCCGACCCGCATCTATGTGAAACCCGTGCTCAAGCTCATCAAGGAGTGCGAGATCCACGCCCTCTCCCACATCACCGGTGGCGGTTTCTGGGAGAACATCCCGCGCGTGCTGCCCGCCAACACCCAGGCGGTGATCGACGAGCAGAGCTGGCAGTGGCCGGCGGTGTTCAGCTGGCTGCAAGAAGCCGGCAACGTCACCCGCCACGAGATGTACCGCACCTTCAACTGCGGCGTCGGCATGATCATCGCCCTGCCGGCGGATCAGCTTGAAAAAGCGTTGACCCTGCTCAAGGCAGAAGGCGAAAACGCCTGGCATATCGGCCACATCGCCAAGGCGGCCGATGGCGAGGAGCAGGTCATCATCCAATGATGCGGATCCTGGTCCTTATCTCCGGCAACGGCAGCAACCTGCAGACCATTCTCGACAGTTGCGCCGACGGCAAGATTGCCGGTCAGGTGGTCGGCGTCATCAGCAACAAGGCCGATGCCTACGGGCTGGTGCGCGCCAAAGAGGCGGGGGTGGCCACCGCCATCCTCGCCCAGCAGCAGTTTGCCAGTCGGGAAGAGTATGACGCCGCCCTGCTGGCGCTGATGAACGACTATCAGCCCGACCTGGTGGTGCTGGCCGGCTTTATGCGGATCCTGAGTGCCGACCTGGTGCGGCACTTTGCCGGTCGGATGGTCAACATCCACCCCTCCCTGCTGCCCAAGTACCAAGGGCTGCATACCCATCAGCGCGCCATCGACGCCGGTGACGACGAACACGGCGCCAGCGTCCACTTCGTCACCGAAGAGCTCGACGGCGGCCCGGTGATCCTGCAGGCGCGCGTCCCCATCTTCGAAGGGGACACGGCCGAAGAGGTGGCAGCCCGGGTGCAGGTGCAGGAGCACAGCATCTACCCGCTGGTGGTGCAGTGGTTCTGTGAAGGCAGGCTGCAGATGCTGGAGGGGGCCGCCCTGCTTGACGGCACCCTGCTCGGCCCCGCGGGTTATGCCAGCGAGTAACGGTTAACCGCAACATGCAAAATAGAACAAGGGAGGCTTCGGCCTCCCTTGTCATTTCTATCTACCAGCGCACTTGCTGCAGTCAGGTCCGATTACCCCGCTACGCGGCTAAACGAACCTAAACCGGATTGTCGATATCGATAAAGGTCACATCCAGCCCGTGCACCGTCGCCAGCCACTCCCCCAGCGCCTTGACACCGTAACGCTCGGTGGCGTGGTGACCGGCAGCGTAGAAGTGCATCCCCATCTCGCGGGCGGTGTGGATGGTCTGCTCGGAGGCTTCGCCGGAGATGAAGGCATCGATGCCCTGCTCCGCCGCCAGATTGATGTAGCTCTGGCCGCCACCGGTGCACCAGGCCACCGAGCGAATGAGCTCGGGGCCGCTGTCGCCGCAATGGAGCGGTTCACGGCCAAGGCGCTCGGCAATCAGCTTGGCAAAATCGGCGCCGCTCATGGGCTCTTCCAGCTTGCCCACCATGGCGACGCTCTTGCTGTTCCAAGGCTCGAGGCCGCGGCGCACCTTGATGCCCAACAACTGGGCCAGCTGGACGTTGTTGCCCACCTCGGGGTGCACGTCCAGCGGCAGGTGATAGGCAAACAGGTTGATGTCGTGGGTCAGCAGGGTCTTGATGCGGCGCTGTTTCATGCCGGTGATCTGGGCCGGCTCGCCGCTCCAGAAGTAGCCGTGATGAACCAGGATGGCGTCAGCATCGGCGGCCACGGCCGCATCGATCAGGGCCTGGCTGGCGGTGACGCCGGTCACCACCTTGCGAATGCGCTCACGCCCCTCCACCTGCAGGCCATTGGGGCAGTAATCCTTGATGGCGTGCGGTTCGAGCAGATGATTGAGTACGGTTTCGAGTTTTCGATGAGAGATCATAGGGGTCCCTTATAAAGGCGCCGACCCCAGTGCTGCGATGCAGACAGGGATCGGGCTCATAACGCCGAGGCCCCATGATAATCGAGGCCGGCCGCCAAGACCATGATGCCTCCCGCACTGTGGCCCCTGGTCGGGCCCGGAATGGCTTCAGGCCGGCAGGTCGATCCCCGCCTCGCGCATCTGGGCCAGCTTGTAGCGCAGGGTGCGCGGGCTGATGCCGAGCCGGTCGGCCACCGCCTTGCGGCTGCCGTTGCAATCCTGCAGGGTGTCGAGAATGATCTGATGCTCCTGCTGCTTGAGCTCGCTGCCCAGGTGTTCGCTGCCGCTGCTGCGCTCACTGCCGACAAGGCGGATCTCCTCTTCCTCCACCTCTTCCAGGATCAGGTGCTCGCAGCCGATGAGGCCGTCCGGGCTCAGAATGAGGGCGCGCTGCACAACGTTGTCGAGCTCGCGCACGTTGCCGGGCCAGGGGTGAGCCAGCAGCCGCTCGCGCGCGGGTTCTGTGAGCTGCGGTGTCGGCAATCCCTGTTGGCCGGCATGCAGTGCCAGCAGGTGCTCCGCCAGCGGCAGTATGTCGCCGGGACGCTCCCACAGCGCCGTCCAGCGCAGCGGGAAGACATTGAGGCGGTAGTAGAGATCCTCGCGAAACAGGCCGTCCTGCACCGCTTTTTTCAGATCCCGGTTGCTGGTGGCGATGACCCGCACGTCGAGCGGGATCATCTTGCGACTGCCGAGCCGCTCCACCTCTTTCTCCTGCAGCACCCGCAGCAGCTTGGCCTGCAGCCCCAGATCCATCTCGGTGATCTCGTCGAGCAGCAGGGTCCCCCCCTGGGCCTGTTCGAACTTGCCGGGGCAGCCCTGCACCGCGCCGGTAAAGGCCCCCTTCTCGTAGCCAAACAGGGTCGCCTCCAGCATGTTTTCCGGAATGGCGGCGCAGTTGATGGCGACGAACGTCTGTTCGGCGCGGCTGGAGTTATCGTGGATGTAGCGGGCCAGCACCTCTTTGCCCGTCCCGCTCGGACCGGTCACCATCACGGTGGCTTCGCTTCTGGCCACCCGGGTCGCCAGCTGGAACAGCTCGGCGGTCTTGGGATCGCCGTAGACCACGGCCCGCTTCTCCACCTTCTGGGCCGGCACATAGCGGCTGACCTGGTTGAGCAGCACCTCGGGCGAGAAGGGCTTGGCCAGATAATCGATGGCACCTTCGCGCATGGCGCGCACAGCCCCGTCGATGTTGGCGTAGGCGGTCATCAACAGCACCGGCACCTGAGGATATTGCTGACGAATGTTGGCCAGCAGGGTCAGGCCATCCATGCCCCCCATCTGGATATCCGAGATCACCATGTCGAAGCTCTGGCGTGACAGGGCCAGCAGGGCCCGCTCACCGCTGTCCACCTCGCGGCACTCATAGCCGCCGAGCAACAGGGTATCCATCAGCGCTTCGCGCAGGCCATTGTCATCTTCCACTACCAGGATCCGGGCCTGAGTCATGCTACACCTCCCACCACAGCCAGCCTGGCCGCATTGATATTGATCCCTGCCGGATGGCGCTGACGCTCAACATGGCTCATGCGACACCTCCGAGCGGCACCGCCTGCTGATGCAGGGGGAACGACAGGGTAAAACAGGTGCCCTCGCCAGGGACCGAGGCCACGCTGACCTCCCCCTGATGGGCACGGACGACGGATTGCACCACCGCCAGCCCAAGACCTGTGCCCTGAGAGCGGGTGGTAAAAAAGGGTTCGAAGATCTGGCTGAGCAGGTGGGCGGGCATCCCCTTGCCGTTGTCGAGGATGCGCAGCTCCACCCGGGCGCCGCTGCGCACCGCGCTCACCAGCAAGGAGGTTGCCCCCGCCTGCTGGGCGTTGGCGATGAGGTTGTTGATGGCCCCCGCCAGCGCACTGTTGTTGGCCAGCAGGCAGAGATCGGGCTCCGGCGCCTCCATGTGCAGCTCGCAGCCCTGCTGGCTGCAAAATGCTTCAGCGCCGGCATGCACCTCGGCCAGCAGTCCTTGTACCGAGGTGGGGGTCACCACCTGGTTGTCGCCGTTGCGGGCAAACAGCAGGATGTCGTTGATCTGCTTCTCGAGATCCTGCAGGCGTGCCATCAGCTTTTGCTGGAACTGGCTGCGGGATTCGGGTTTGAGGGTGCGGTTGGCCAGGTTGGCGGCATAGAGCATGGCGGCGGAGAGCGGCGTGCGGATCTGGTGAGCCAGCGAGGCGGCCATGTTGCCAAGGGCTGACAACCGCTTCATGTGGTTGATGCGGTCTTGCAGCTGGCGGGTTTCGGTCAGATCGTTGATGAACACCAGCTGGCCCGGCTGATCCGGCAGCGGCTGGGTCGAGAGCTGGACCCGGCGCCCATCGCGCAGGGAGATCTCGTGGCCGTCATCCTCGCGAGGCTGAAAGCAGCGGTCGATGATCTGGCGCCAGGCCTGCCCTTCCAGCGGCTCCCCCAGCAGCGCCTTGGCAGCCGGATTGGCGCGGGTGATCCGCCCCTCGCCGTCGAGCAGCAAGACACCGGTGGGCAGCGCCGTGAAGATGGCGTAAAGCTGGCTCACCTCGTGAGACTGGAGCGGGGTTTCTTGCGGCTGGGCTGTCATAAAGCTGACCTCAAACTGGCGACTGAGTCAGCTTATTCAATTTCCATGCCACTAAAATTTATATATAAAATCAAAGCCTTGAAGTCAGGCGTCAAGGCTTTGACCCTTATGCTTCCTTGCTCATCCCGTATTTTTTCATCTTCTCCACCAGGGTGGTACGGCGCATGCCGAGCAGGTCGGCGGCGCGGGCCACCACCCCGTCCTGGGACTCCAGCGCCTGGCGGATCAGCTCCACTTCGAGGTCGGCCAGCATCTCCTTGAGGTTGACCCCCTCCTCCGGCAGTTGCATGGCGCGGGCGTGGCTGGCGGGCAGATCCAGCTCGGGCGGATCCTGAAACACGGCGGCCAGCGCATCGCGCTCGTCCATCTCGGTCAGCCGCTCGTCCCGCGGCTCGCAGGGCAGCAGCCGATAACGGCTCGGCAGGTCGGCCACATCGACGATCTGCTGCGGGTAGAGGATAAGCAGCCGCTCCAGCAGGTTGGAGAGCTCGCGCACGTTGCCCGGCCAAGGGTACTGCATCAGGGACTCCATGGCGCGCTGGGTCAGGCGGATCATCCCCTGGTGCAGCTCGGCGTGGCGATTGAGCAGCTCCTGCAGCAGCAGCGGGATGTCGTCGGCCCGATCCCGCAGCGGCGGGGTCTCGATGGGGAAGACATTGAGGCGATAGTAGAGATCTTCACGGAAGACCTGGGTGCGGATCATCGCCTCCAGATCCCGGTGGGTGGCCGCGATGATGCGCACGTCCGCCTGAATGGGCTTGCCACCACCGACCCGATCAAACATCCGCTCCTGCAGCACCCGCAGCAGCTTGACCTGCATCGGCAGCGGCATGTCGCCGATCTCGTCGAGAAACAGGGTGCCCCCCTGGGCCAGCTCGAAGCGGCCGCGCCGGGCGGCGATGGCGCCGGTGAAGGCCCCCTTCTCGTGGCCGAACAGCTCGCTCTCCAGCAGTTCGGCCGGGATGGCGCCGCAGTTGATGGGCACGAAGGGGCCCGCGCTTCGGGCCGAGAGTTCATGGATGGCGCGCGCCACCACCTCCTTGCCGGTACCCGATTCGCCGAGGATCAGCACGTTGGCATCGGTCTCGGCCACCTGGCTGATGAGCCGGCGCACCTCCTGGATCCCCTTGCCCTTGCCCACCAGCAGGCGCAGCAGCGCCTGCCCCTTGTCGTGGGTCTGTTGACGAGGATGGAGGGAGACGAAGGCCTGGCAAAAGTGCAGATGGCGGGTCAGGGATTCGTAGGTGAAAGGCGCCTCGGCCACCCCGATGAAGTTGCTGTTGGGGAAGTCGGCTTCCACCAGCGACAGGAAGGGTACCCGGGGAAAACCGGTCAGCAGCTCGCCCAGCGGCCGGCCATTGAGGGCACCGGTCAGTACCCCCTGCAGCGGGCCGGATGACTCGATGGCAACCTCCAGATCACCCTCGGCAACCTCCTGCCAGGGGATCCCCATGAACGAGAGAACTGTCCCCAACTGTTGGCGCCGCTGCGCATCGGCGTCAACAATCAACACTCCCATTGCCATCATATCCATCCCTCTATTCTCGACGTAACTTATTGTTTTATTGTGCTTATGTGGTCAAGCCACGCACTTTATGCAGGATGCACAAAGTGCCAAAATTCCGACGCATTGTCAAAATTTGTCGCATTTCACCTAAGTTTATCGACCCAACGGCGTCACAAGATAAATTTTGTCGACACTTTTTTTTGGGTAACGCGGGCAGGCCGCAGGCAAACAAGAGGAGGAGCGGAACAGGAGCGGGGTGCCTGCTTGCGGCCCGCAGCGGGCCGCAAGCAGGCAGGATGGTCAATGACGGGCGTGAGTGTGGGGCGCGGCGTAACGGCACTCGGGGAAGCGGCTGCAAGCCAGGAACAGGCGGCCGGCATGGGGTCCCTTCTTGGCTTCCCGCTCCACCAGCGGCGCATCGCAACGGGGGCAGTGCGGCACCTGATGGGGAGCCTCGTCTTCGTCCTCTTCCACCTCGGCAAACAGATTGTCCACCAGCTCGGCGTCGGCCGCCGGCAGCGGCGCGCTGCGTGGCGATACGATGGCCTTGATGGGGGCCACGGCCGGGGCTCGGCCACCATGGTGGGGCTCTTCCACCTCGACCCTGTCCAGCTGCAGAGGGCTGAAGGTGGGCTCGCGGCGCTCGCCCGGCAACAGATCCTCTTGCGGCAGATCCGTGCTGCGGTTCAGCAGCGGCAGGATCTGTTCGCGCAGCTCCTCGACCTGATAGTGGCTGCTCGCCGGGATCTGCAGCAGCGGCAGACCGGCGCTGTCAAAGGCCGCCTTGAGGAAGCTGTCCCGCGCCTTGCGCTTCTGATGACGGTGGGAGCTGTCATCGAGTTCGATGGCGCAGATAAAGGAGAGATCCGAGGGGTGGCAGAGCAGATAGTCCACGTGCTTGGCGCTGATCTTGTTGAAGGCCTGCTGCCACTTGCTCTTGCCCATCCCCGCCTCCGGCGTCAGCACATCGGCCACCCGCACCTTGGCAAAGACCCGGGCCTGGTCGCCCACCGCCAGATCCAGCACACCGAGGAAGGAGCGCTCCGCCGGGCTGAACAGGGTCTCCTGCAGCTCATAGGGCAGCGCCTTGCCCTTCTTGCCCCTGCTCCAGAAGATCGCCAGCAGAAGCAGCACCAACAACACCAATCCCGATACGACAAGGCTATTCATACGCGCACATCCCGCTCACCAGAGCCAGCTAGTTTCACAATACAAAACAGGGGCATCACTCTACCACGCGGCCGCGGGCGCAGGCAGTGCAGAAATGGCGTCAGCCCCCTCTTCGCCGCGCTTTTTCGCCATTTTTGCTGCCGGCGGGGCTTCATATGGCCTGTGACAGCAGGCACAATGCTGGAGAAACCCAATTCCAAGGAGAGCAGGATGCAAAAGCAATTGGTCGTGACCGTGATCGGAGCAGACAAGCCCGGTATCGTCGAGAGTCTGGCGGATGTCATCAGTCACCAGCAGGGCAACTGGCTGGCCAGCTCCATGAGCGAGCTGGCGGGACAGTTTGCCGGCATCCTGCACGTGAGCGTGCCTGACGAACACTACCGCAGCCTGTGCGAGGCGCTGGCCATGCTGCCCGGTCTCACCGTCAGCTTCGCCGAAGGCCAGCTCAGCCAGGAGCCGGAGCGGCAGGTAATGGTCAGCGTCACCGGCAACGACCGGGCCGGCATCGTCCACGAGGTGGCCAGCATCTTGCGCCAGCTCAACGTCAACGTGGCCGACCTCACCACCGGCTGCGAGCCCGCCCCCCACTCCGGAGCCCCGCTCTTCTACGCCCACGCCCTGGTGGCACTGCCGCCCCGGCTCGAACTGGGGGATCTCATCAGTGCGCTGGAGTCCCTCTCCGACGATCTGGTGGTCGACATCGACCAGGCCTTCATCGACTGAGCGGATGGTCATCAATCTGTCATATTTCCACGCCATAACTGCCGCGCAGACGCGACCTGACCACAGAGGCATCACATGAGCACCGACAAG
Source organism: Aeromonas dhakensis (assembly GCF_002285935.1). Lineage (NCBI taxonomy): Bacteria > Pseudomonadati > Pseudomonadota > Gammaproteobacteria > Aeromonadales > Aeromonadaceae > Aeromonas > Aeromonas dhakensis. Next base: position 2,433,925 of record NZ_CP023141.1, on the reverse strand, counting down.
CAGTATGAAGAGAAGGAGCTGAGTTGGCTCTCATTCAATGAACGGGTGTTGCAAGAGGCGATGGACAAGACGGTCCCGCTCATCGAGCGGGTCCGCTTCCTCGGGATCTTCTCCTCCAACCAGGACGAGTTCTTTAAAGTACGGGTGTCGGACGTCAAGCGCCGCATCCTGATCAACGAAGTGCACGGCGGCGACGACGAGGCCAAGGTGCTGCTGCGCGCCATCCAGCAGAAGGTGATGGCGCTCGGCGAAGCGTTCGACAACACCTACAAGGAGCTGTTGATAGCGCTGGCCCGCCACAACATCTTCCTGGTCAACGAGTACCAGCTCTCCGAATCCATCCAGCAGTGGCTGCGGGTTTTCTTCAAGGAGAAGGTGCTGCGCCACATCATCCCGATCCTGCTCAACAAAGAGGTCAACCCGGTCAAGTTTCTGAAAGACGAGTACACCTATCTGGCCATCGAGATGAAGAAGAACGGCCAGGTGATCCAGTACGCCCTGGTGGAGGTGCCGACCGACGATCTGCCCCGCTTCTTCCAGCTGCCGCCAGAAGGGACCCGCCGCAAGAAGCAGATCATCATCCTGGACAACGTCATCCGCTTCTGTCTGGACGAGATCTTCAAGGGCTTCTTCGATTACGACGAGATTGCCGCCTACGCGGTCAAGCTGACCCGGGATGCCGAGTATGACCTCTCCGACCAGCTGGACTTGAGCCTGGTGGACAAGATGAGTGATGGCTTGAAACAGCGCCTCACCGCCATGCCGGTGCGCTTCGTCTACGAGCGGGAGATGCCGGCAGCCATGATAAGCTTCTTGAAGCTCAAGCTGCAGATCAGCTCCTACGACGCCATCATGCCGGGCGGGCGCTATCACAACTTCAAGGATTTCATCGGCTTCCCCAACGTGGGCCGGGACTATCTGGAGAACCCCAAGCTGCCGGCCCTCGATTGCCGCGATTTTGACGGCTTCGTCAACGCCTTCGACGCCATCACCAAGCAGGACATACTGCTCTACTACCCGTACCACAAGTTCCACCACTTCACCGAGCTGGTGCGCCAGGCGGCGTTCGATCCGGCGGTGAGCGCCATTCGCATCAACATCTACCGGGTGGCCAAGAAGTCGCGCATCATCCACTCCCTCATCGACGCCGCCAACAACGGCAAGAAGGTGACAGTGGTGGTGGAGCTGCGCGCCCGCTTCGACGAGGCGGCCAACATCGACTGGGCCAATATCCTGACCAATGCGGGGGTCAAGGTGGTGTTCGGGGTGCCGAGCCTCAAGATCCACTCCAAGCTCTGCCTCATCACCCGCCACGAGAATGGCGAGGCGGTGCGCTATGCCCACATCGGCACCGGCAACTTCAACGAGAAGACCGCCAAGATCTACACCGACTTCTCCCTGCTGACCCGCCACCCAGACATCACCGCCGAGGTGGAGAGCGTGTTCGAATACATCGAATACCCCTACCGGCGCTACAAGTTCAATCACCTGCTGGTCTCCCCCATCAACAGCCGGCGCCAGCTCTATCGGCTCATCGACAACGAGCTCACCAACGCCAAAGCGGGGCAGCCTTGCGGCATCACCCTCAAGATCAACAACCTGGTGGACAGGGATCTCATCAACCGGCTCTACGCCGCCGGCCAGGCCGGGGTGCCCATCCAGATGATCATCCGCGGCATGTGCGCCCTGCGCCCCGGGGTACCGGGTCTTAGCGACAACATCCGGGTCATCAGCATCATCGACCGCTTCCTCGAACATCCGCGGGTGATGGTGTTCCACAACCGGGGCAACCCCCAGCTCTATATCTCCAGCGCCGACTGGATGAGCCGCAACATTGACGGTCGCATCGAGGTGGGCACCCCCATCTACGACGAGCGCCTTAAGCAGCGCATCCTGGATATTCTCAAGCTACAACTGAGTGACACCTGCAAGGCGCGGGTCATCGATGCCGACCAGAAGAACGAATACGTGAAGCGGGGCAACCGCCGCAAAATTCGCTCCCAGGTCGCGATTTACGACTACCTCAAACGCATAGAGTCAAACAATGGACAATAGCCTGTACGCCGCCGTCGATCTCGGCTCGAACAGCTTTCACATGGTGATCGCCCATCTCAGCGAGGGGCGCTTTCGCATCGTCGATCGCATCAAGGAGCGGGTGCGGCTGGCCGAAGGGATGGATGCCCACAAGCGGATGAGCCCGGAGGCGATGGCTCGCGGCCTCGCCTGCCTGTCGATCTTTGCCGAGCGGCTCACCAACATCAATCCGGATCAGATCCGCATCGCCGGTACCTACACGTTGCGCCGCGCCAGCAATGCCCGCGAGTTTGTGAGCGAGGCGGCCAAGGTGCTCAACCACCCCATCGAGATCATCAGCGGTCAGGAGGAGGCGCGCCTAATCTATCAGGGGGTCGCCCATACCCAGCACATCGAGGGACAGGTGCTGGTGGTGGACATCGGCGGCGGCAGCACCGAGCTCATCATCGGCGAAGGGTTCGAACACAAGGCGCTCACCAGCCGCAAGATGGGCTGCGTCAGCTTCACCCAGAGCTTCTTTGCCAACGGCAAGCTCGGCGAGAAAGCCTTCAATGGCGCCGTGCTGGAGGCTCAGCACCAGCTCGCCCCCATCATCAACCAGTACCGCAAGCTGGGCTGGCAGAGCTGCCTCGGCAGTTCGGGCTCGATCCGCACCGTGCGCGATGTGCTGCAGGGTGAGGGCTGGACCGACGGCAGCATCACGCTCGCCGGGCTGGAGCAGCTCAAACGGGAGATGCTGACCCACAAGCGGGTCGGCGATCTCAAGCTGGCCGGCCTCACCGAAGAGCGCCAGGAGGTGTTTGCCGCCGCGGTCGCCATCCTGATCGGGCTCTTCACCTCCCTGCCCATCGAACGGATGGAGTACTCCGACGGTGCCCTGCGCGAAGGCTTGCTGTATGAGTTCGAGGAGCGGCTGCAGCACCACGACATTCGCGAGCGCACCGCCCAGGCCCTCGGCACCCACTACCGGCTGGACCGAAAACAGGCCGCCCGGGTGGAGCAGAGCGTGCTGACCCTGTTTGATGCCCTGCAGGTGCCATGGCAACTGCCGGTAGAGCCCTATCGCGCCATCCTCGGCTGGGCGGCGCGACTGCACGAGATTGGCCTTGCCATCAACTACAGCGGCATCCACCGCCACTCCGCCTATATCCTGCAGCACACCGACCTGCCCGGCTTCAACCAGGACGATCAGGCCCTGCTGGCGGCCCTGGTGCGCTTCCAGCGCAAGGGGCTCAAACTCTCCGAGCTACCCGCCCTACCCAACCACGACGAGCAGACGGTGCTGCGCTGCATCCGCATCCTGCGACTCGCGGTGGCCGCCCACCACAGGCGTCAGGACAACCTGCTGCCCGAGTGGAAGGTCGCGGCGCAAGGCGATCAGCTGGTGGTGACCCTGCCACTCGACTGGTGTGAGGAGAACAAATTACTGATGCAGAATCTGGAGAAGGAGCACCGCTATTGCCAGGAGCAGGGCTGGCCACTGCTGTTCCAGCTCGGCTGAACGCGGACTACGGATGCAAAAAAGGCAGCCCATGGGCTGCCTTTTGCGTTTTCGGATGGCGACTTACTGCAGCTCGGGCAACAGCAGCTTGGCAATCTCGAAGTAGATGATGAGACCGGTGCCGTCCACCAGGGTGGCGATGAAGGGGGCGGACACCACCGCCGGGTCGATGCGAAAACGACGCAGCACCATGGGGATCACCGAGGCGACGGTGGCGCTCCACAGCACGATGGCGATGATGGTCAGGGTGACGACCATGCCGATCTGGGGACCAACCCCCAGGCTCCAGGCCCGCACCCAGGCCGCCAGCGCGATGGCGGCCGAGATGAGCAGACCGGTGGAGATCTCTTTTTTGAGCACGGTGCCGAGGTTGCGCAGGCTCACCTCCCCCACCGCCATGGCACGCACGATCGTGGTGGTGATCTGGGTGCCGCTGTTGCCGCCGGTGCCGATCAGCAGCGGGATGAAGAAGGCCAGCGCGATGGCGGCTTCCAGCTGCTCTTCAAACGCCCGCAGCACGGTACCTGTATAGGCTTCGGCCACGAACAGGATCAGCAGCCAGCCCACCCGCTTGCGCCACAGCTGCCAGGGGGTCGCCTGCAGATAGGGGGTATCGAGCGGCGAGGAGCCACCCTGCATCTCGGCATCCTCGGTGGATTCGAGCTCCAGGATGTCGGCGGCATCGTCGACGTGGAAGATGCCCACCAGCTTGCCCTGATCCTCCACCGGCAGGGTCGAGAGGTCGCGATCGATCAGCAGGCGGGCGGCCAGCTCCTGATCCGCCCGGGCGTTGATGCGCACCACCTCCCGGTCCATCAGCTCGCTCACCGGCAGTTGCGGGTCGGCAATCAGCAGGGATTTGAGCGAGATGCTGCCGAGCAGGCGTTTGTCGTTGTTGACCACATAGAGGTTCTGGAACAGCTGGGCGTTGTCCCAGGCATCGTGGATCAGCTGCTTGGCACTGCCCACCGTCTCCTGATCGCCGATGGCCAGAAACTCGTGGCGCATGTTGGCGCCCACCGATTCAGTCGGCCAGTCGAGCAGGGAGTAGAAGGTGGACTGTACCTGCTCCGGGAAGCGAGCAAGCAGCATGGTGCGATCACTGCTGCCCAACCGGCGCAGAATGGCCAGCATGTCGCGCCGGGGCATGGCCCCCTGCAACAGGCTGACGATGCTGACATGCAGTCGCATCAGCAGCCGGCCGGCACAGTCTGCCGACAGCGAGCCGAGCAAAGCAGCCCCCTCGTTGATGGGCAGGGTATCGAAGATGCAGTTGAGCTCTTCCGGACGCAGGGTCAGCAGTTGATCGGCGCGCTGAACCGGATCCAGGTTGTGCTCCAGCCAGCCCTGCAGGGCGGCCAGATCGAGCAGTTGGTGACGATTGAGTAGTGTCTGTGTTTTCTTCATCACAAATGACCTCATGTGATTTCAGGCAAGCCTGAGCGCGAACGGTGATCCGTCGCCGTCTGAAAGAAAACAGCAATTTGATTGACGAGTAATAGGCAGGAAATGACGCCGTCCGGCGTGTCATCATCCCCACGTACCAGCTTTAGCACTGCATAACGTATCCGGCATGCCGGAAGCCACTTGGGTTTACACCTTAATCCGATGAAAACTGTCCTGATCTTGGGCGTCTCTGGACGTCGTGAGATCAGTGGCCTGTGTTTATACAGGAGCCTCGCCTAACGAGATGCTGCAAATAGTCGCACAACCCTCTGTTGTGCGGGCAGCATGATTATCGAACGCTCAATAGGAGTCAACCCGGGGCAAGGGGCTAAATGGCCCATGGCAACAGCTTGTTACAATTGGTTGGCAAGGGGAGTTGAATGAGGATAAAAAAACGGAAGAAAGGGGCTGGAACGGCAACCATCGCTTGCGGCCAGCCGGGGCCGCAAGCGATGAAAAAAGCTCAGCGGATGTAGTCGAACAGGGTCAACTTGCTGATCTTGCTGAAGGAGAGCTGGGTGGCGCTCAGGGCCGCATCCTCTTTCGACAGGGTGGCGATCACCTCGTAGAGATCCGCTTCGGAGACCTTGGCCCTCGCCTGCTGGTTGAGGGTACTCAAGCCCTCGTTCGAACCCATCACCTGCTCCAGCCCGTTCATGCGCCCGCCGATCTCCCCCAGCCCCTGATCCACGTTCAGACGGGCATTCTTCATGTGGGCGGTGGCATCCGCCACCTTCAGCTGGAAGGTATCCGGCGTGATGTTGGGATCCCGCAGCGCCGTGATGAAATCGGACATGCCATCCAGGATGTTGTTGTTCTGGGGCGGATCCAGCACGAAGTTCTGCGCCGCGCCCCCCGCCGGCAGCGACAGAGTCAGCTCCAGCCCGTTGAAGGGGATCTTGTTGCCCGCCACATAGTCGCCGCTTTGCAGCAGGGTACCGCCGCCATCCCTGATCTCGTAGGTATCCGGCGTGCCGGCGATGGTGTTCACCGTGTACTGGTTGCTGGCGAGCGAAGGGTCGTAATTGTTGCGGTAAAAACTGTCGAAGTGGCCCTGATCGGCCACCCCGACCTGAATATTGGCGCTCCCCGCGCTACTGGTACGACGGGTCGGCACGATTTCAAACAGGTTGAAGCCAGAATCGTTGGCGGCAATCTGCACCGTCGGTGACACCTGGATCTTGCGCTGACCGGTATCCCCCTGAAAGATGTAGTTGCCGCTGGCATCCTGAATGAAGGGCTGGGTCTTGCTCTGGTTGCCACCAAAGATATATTCGCCCTGGGAGTTCTTGCTGTTCATCAGGTCGAACATCTGCTTTTGCAGCCCCTCCAGCTCGCTGGCGATGGCCTGGCGATCCTCGTACCCCACCGCCGAGTCGTTCGCCTTCTGGATCAGGGTCTGGGCGCTGGTCATGGCGGTATTGAGAGCGGTCAGCACCGTCTCCTCGTGGCCCAGGCTGTTTTCCAGCAGGCTGCCGTTGACCCCGTACTGCTTGAAGAGATCGATCTCCTTGGTCAGCGCCAGCTTCTGGCTCATGCCGGAAGGGTCCTCCCCCGCCGACTTGAACTTCTCCCCCGTCATCAGTTGCTCATAGGCCGTACTCAGCCGCTCGTTGGCACTGTTCAGCGAGGAGATGTTGCGGTCATAGACCATGTTGGTAGTGATACGCATCGGGTTACCTCACTGATGACAGCAGGGTGTCGAAGATGGTCTTGGCGGTGCTGACGATCTGGGCGGAGGCGGCATAGGACTGCTGATAGCGGATCAGGTTGGCCGCCTCCTCCTCCAGACTGACGCCGGAGACACTCTCGAAAATCCCCCTGCTCTGGGTCAATTTCGTTTCATCGGCCTTGAGCTGGCTCTTGGCCTGGCTGGTGGTGTTGCCCACCCCGGTCACCAGGCTGGAATAGGCCTCGTTGAAGGTCATCTTGTCGTTGCTGGTGCCGGCATTGCTGCTCTTGCGCACCAGATCCTTGTTCTGCAGTTCGGCCAGCGCCAGGCCGTTGGCGTTGTCGGCAAAGCCGTCGGTGTTGTAGCTCAGGGTGAAGCTGTCATTGGCTTCCACCTTGCCGGTGATGCTGAACTCATAACCCGGGGTCTGGGTCGGAGTGGCATACACCTTGGGGCCACCAAGCGGATTCTCGAGGGCCGCCATCAGGTTCTGCCCCTTGCTGGCGGCGGGGGCAACCCCGATCAGGGTGGTACCGTCCGCGGCATAGACCTGGTAGTTGCCGCTGCCATCTATCTTCACCACCTGGGGTGAGGCCGGATCCAGGCTGTTGGTGCCAAAGCCGGAACCGGCGCCGGTATTGGTGATGCCAGTGAGCTTGATCTCGCCCGAACCGAAGTTGTTCTTGCCTTTATCCGCCTTGAGCGGCGACGCCAGCGCCAGATCTTCGGCCCGGGTCACCAGCTGGTCCAGGCCGGCTGCCGCCCGCTTGGTGGGTCGCAGCAGGATCCTGTCCCCCGCCGCCGGCGTGCCGGAGAGATCGAACTGGATACCGTGCCCCGCCACCTGCACGGTGGCGGGTGGCGTGGTGCCGGTGGCCAGCGAGGTGCGGTTGCCATCCTTGTCCACCGAAAACACCTCGTAGCCGGTGGCACTGCTGAACTGCACCTCGTAGTCGAAGGTGGTCACTTCCGTCCCCTTGCCGGGCACGAAGCTCACCTTGGCGGCAGCGTTGCCGGTATTCTGGCTGTAGGGCAGGCCATCATTCGTGCCGAGAGAGAAGAGATCCCCCCCCAGCTCGTTGTCCAGATCCATCCCCAACCGGTTTTGCTGGTTCATGGCATCCGCCATGGCGGCCGCCAGCTGACCCAGCTCGCGCTTGGCCGGTTCCAGATCGTTGCGGGCGGAGAAGAGCCCCCCTATCCCGCCGCCTATGTCCTTGTCATTGAGGGCGACCTTGTTGGGGTCCATGACCAGCTGCAACTCGGACTCACGGGCATCGGGATTGCCCGGCACCACATTGAGCTGGGCAACGCTGCCGTTGAGCACCAGGGAGTGGCCGGTGCTCATGTTGACCAGCATGCTGCCGTTGTCCTGCGGCACGGTGCGGATCTCCATCTTCTCGGAGAGCTGGCGAATGGCCTCGTCCCGCTGATCGAACAGCATCAGGTTCTCTTCCGGCGTGCCCTGAGTGCGAATGATGGCCTGGTTCAGATCGTTGATGCTGTTGATCAGGCTGTTCACCCGCTTGGCTTCGTCACCGATGGTGGTGTTGATGGTGTCGGTCTGCTTGTCCAGCTGGGCCGACAGGGTATGAAAGCGGTTCACCATGCCACTCAGCCCGCTCAGGGTGGTCTTGCGGCCCGAGATGTCGGCGGGTGCTTCGTTGGCGGTATGGAACCCCTCGAAATAGGAGCTGATGGCGGCACCGACGCTGTTGCTGGTGTCCCCCAGCAGGGTATCGGTGTTGGCGAGCTGCTGATAACGGGTGGAAGAGGCATAGAAGGCCGAGGTGTCGCGTCTGACCTCCCCCTGGGCATAGGCGTTGATGACCCGCTCGGTCAGCATGTCCCCGGTGCCGAGTCCGTTGGCATTGGTATAGATCAGGGTCCGTTCACGCACATAGCCCTGGCTATTGACGTTGACGATGTTGTTACTGGTGGTCTGCAGCAGCCGCTGCTGGGCCATCACACCCGAGGTACCAATTCCAAGCAGATCGCTTGCCATGACTTACAGCTCCATTTCTGTCGTGTTGGTCGCGGAGTAGCCGGCAATGGCATCACTGCGCAATACCTGTTTCAGTTTCCTGGCATAGTGCGGGTCGGTAGCGTATCCGGCCTGTTGCAAGGCTTCGAAATAGCGATCCGGACTGTCCACCTTGGCCAGTGCCCCCTTGTAGCGGGAGCCCGATGTCAGGAAATCGACATAGTCGTTGAAGCTCTCTTCGAACGACTCGTAAGAGCGAAACGCGGCCTTCTGGCGCGATGCCACTCCTTTCTCGTATTCCAGGGTGCTGACCACCGTCTTGGGCCCTTCCCAGCGCGGGTCGGCCTTGATGCCGAACAGGTTGTGGGTCACCTGCCCCTCCCCGTTCTTGATCACCCGTTTGCCCCAGCCGCTTTCCAGCGCGGCCTGCGCCACCAGCACCGCCGGGCTCAATCCCAGCTTGGCGGCCGCCTTCTTGGCCAGCGGCATCAGCCGGTCGACAAACTCTTCAGGGGAGTCGAACACCTGCGCGGTATCATCCAGCGCCTTGTGACTGCGCATGCCGTGTGCCTCTGCCGCCGGCCCCATGGGCGGTACGGTTCGGCGGGTACGATGCAGCGCTGTCTGAGGCTGGGTATCCCCTTGCATCTCTTTCTCAGCAAAATCTTTGCCAACTTTTGAGGCGGAGATGAGATCGTTGGCGGCGGAGGTGGGCGGCTGATAGGGTTTGTAGACCCGCTCGGTGCGCTGGGGCATCTTGAGCACCCGCCCGTCGTGATGGGTGAAGGTCTCCGGCGAGAGCTGCTTGGCCACCATGGCGGCCAGGCCTATCCCCCCCTTGCTCGACATGTCGGCGACCCGCTGCTCGTCCAGCATCCCTTCGTAGAACTGGGTGTAGCTGCTGTTGAAGGGGCTGTCCTGGGTCAGCACCTGGTTGGCCTGGCGCATGCTCTGGAACAGGGTCTGGGTGAAAATGGACTCGAACTGGCGCGAGGCGGCCATCAGCGCATCCGCTTTCCCCTCCTTGCTCTGGCTCAACTGGCGCAGGCGATCCAGGTTCTGGATATCCTGTACCATGCCCAGATTCACGCCGCCGTTGTTATCTAACTCTGCCATTTTGCTTACCTCATTGCCGCCCGTGGCAACCCCTTGCCGCTTGTTGATTACAGTATGACCAGCTGGCCTTCGATGGCGCCAGCCTGCTGCAGCGCCTCCAGGATCGCCATCAGGTCGCCGGGTGCCACCCCGACCTGGTTCACCGCCCGCACCAGATCATCCAGGGTCGCCCCGGTATCCAGCTTGAACATGCGCCCCTGCTCCTGCTGCACATTGATGGTGGAGTTGTTGGTCACCGCCGTCTGGCCGCCCGAGAGCGGATTGGGCTGGGAGACCTGCTGGTTCTCGGCGATGGTGACCGTCAAGCCGCCATGACTGATGGCCGCCGGCTTGAGCCGCACCTGGCTGCCGATGACGATGGTGCCGGTACGGGAGTTGACGATGATCTTGGCCGCCTCGGTGGCCGGATCCACCTCCAGGTTCTCGATGGTGGCGAGATAGGAGACCCGCTGGCCCGGATCCCGCGGTGCATAGACCTTGACCGAGGTGGCATCGAGTGCCTGCGCGGTGTTGGGGCCGACCAGATCATTGACCACGTCGGCCAGCCGGCGCGCCGTGGTGAAGTCGGGACGGTTCAGGTTGAAGGTGATGGTATCCCCCTGACTGAAGGAGTTCGGGACCTCCCGCTCCACGGTGGCCCCGTTGGCGATGCGACCCACGGTAGGAGTATTGACCACCACCTTGGAGCCGTCAGCCCCCTCGGCCCCCAGCCCGCCAACCACCAGGCTGCCCTGCGCCACCGCATAGACCCGGCCATCCAGCCCTTTCAGGAAGCTTTGCAGCAGGGTGCCGCCACGCAGGCTCTTGGCCTCACCGATGGCCGATACGGTCACATCTATGGTCTGCCCCGGTTTGGAAAAAGGGGGCAGATCGGCATGGATGGCCACCGGCGCCACATCCTTGATCTTGGGCTTGATGTTGTCCGGCACCTTGATGCCGAAGTTGTTCAGCATGGTGCGAAACGTCTGCTCGGTGAAGGCGTTGCTCTTCTCACCCGTACCGGGCAGACCCACCACCAGGCCGTAGCCGATCAGCTGGTTGCTGCGCACCCCTTCCACCGAGCTGATGTCCTTGATCCGGGAGGCATGGGCCATCCCCAGGGGCAACAGGCAGCAAAACAGGGCAACAAGACGGAGCGACTTCATAACACCTCCTAGAGCGGCCACCAGGGACCATTGAAAAAGCTGGTGAGCCACCCCTGTTCCTGGCTGTTGGCCAGATCGCCGGTACCACCGTAATGGATGCGGGCATTGGCCACCTTCTGGGAGGAGACGCTGTTGTCCGTGGTCACGTCCTCGGGGCGGATCATGCCGGTGATCCGGATATATTCATTGCCGTTGTTGAGCATGATCCACTTCTCGCCACGCACCAGCAGGTTGCCGTTGGGCAGTACCTTGGCCACGCTGACGGAGATGTTGCCCTGCAGGCTGTTGCTCTGATCCGCCTTGGCCTGCCCCTTGAAAGCCCCATTCTGGCCAAGGGAGGCAGACAGATCATAGGGGCCGGCCGTTACCGGCACGCCACCCAGCATCGCAGTGTTCATCGTCAGCTTGTTGTCCTTGCCGCTCTGGGTATTGGCCTTCTTGGAGGCGGAGGTGGACTCGGCCAGCTCGATGGTGATGATGTCACCCACCTTGTGCGCCTTGATGTCCGAGTAGATGCCGTTGACCTGATCGGGCTGGAAAATCGCCCCGGTCGGTCTGACCGAGACCGGCTCCGACTCCCCGTAGACGGGGGCAAACTCGGGATCATCGGGCTTGGGGGTATTGGGGGTGCTGCTGCAGCCCCCCAACACCATCAGTCCCAGCATCCATATGGCTTTCATGGTGCGCCTCCTACTTATGTGCGCTGGATCAGGAAGGACATCATGCCGTCCACCGCCGAGAGAACCTTGGAGTTCATCTCGTACACCCGCTGGGCCTGGATCAGGTTGACCAGCTCTTCGGTCACGTTGACGTTGGAGGTCTCCAGCATGCCCTGCTTGATCACCCCAAGCCCGTCCGTGCCGGCCACCCCCTGAATGGGGGCACCGCTGGACTGGGTCTCGACAAACATGTTCTCCCCCATCGGCTGCAAACCGGAGGCATTGACGAAGTCGCTGGTATTGATCTGGCCGATGACCTGGGAAGCCCCATCCCCCTTGAGCTGCACCGAGACCTGCCCATCTTCCCCAATGGTGACGCTCTGGGCGTTCTCGGGGATCTGGATTTCCGGCTGCAACGGATAGCCGTTGCCCGGCGTGACTATGGTCCCTTCATCATTGAGGGTGAACTGGCCGTTGCGGGTATAGGCGGCGCTGCCGTCCGGCAGCTGGATTTCGAAGTAGCCGCGGCCGCTTATCATCAAATCCAGCGAGTTGTCGGTGGTCTGCACGTTGCCCTGGCTGTGGTTCTTCTGAGTGGCCACCACCTTGGCACCCGCCCCCAGCATCAGGCCGGAGGGGAGTTCGGTGTCGGCCGACGAGCGACCGCCCGGCTGATTGATGTTTTGATAGAGCAGATCCTCGAAGATGGCCCGGGATTTTTTGTAACCCACGGTGCTGGCGTTAGCCAGGTTGTTCGAGGTAACCGAGATATTGGTCTGCTGTGCATCCAACCCGGTCTTGCTGATCCAGAGTGCAGGGTTCATGTAAAACTCCTTGGTTAGCTGATACGCAGCAGCTGGGTTTGGGCCTCGTCATTCTCTTCCGCGGTCTTCATAATTTTGACCTGGGTTTCGAACTGACGTTGCAAGCGAATAAGGTTGGTCATTTCATCGACCACGTTGACGTTGCTCCCCTCGAGGGAGCCGGCGATGAGGCCCACATTGGCCGACGCCGCTTCATTCTGGCCATCCTTGCGACGGAACAGGCCATCCTGCCCCTTCTCCACCGCATCGGCTGCCGGGTTGACCAGCTTGATGCGCTGGTACTCCTCCGGCAGGTTGGGAGCGGCCCCCTCCGGCCGGCCGCTGATGGTGCCGTCCCGGTTGATTTCGATCTTCTCCATCGGCAGCGGCAGCACGATAGGCTGACCGCCATCGTCCACCACGTTCAGGCCGGTGGAGGTCTGCAGATTGCCGGTGGCACTGAGCTGCAGGTTACCCATGCGGGTATAGGCTTCACCGCCCTTGGGATCCTGCACTGCAATCCAGCCCGGGCCGTCGACGGCAACGTCAAGATCCCGACCCGTGGTCATCAGCATGCCGTGCTGCAGGTTCTGCCCAGGCCGCTCCGCCATGGCGAACACCCGGGTGGGCAGTCCTTCGCCAAACGCCTGCATGCTGCGCGCCTGCTCGAAGTCAGACTTGAAGCCGGTGGTGTTGGCGTTGGCCAGGTTGTTGCTTCGAACAGCCAGGCTGTTCATGCTTTCCTTGGCCCCGGACATGGCGATGTATAGCAAGTGATCCATGGGATCCTCCGTCAAACTGATGACTCTGGCAGAGGAACTGCAATTTGAATGCCAATCCCCATCAAGCTTGTCAGTTACCGCCGCAATCACCCGCAACAACAGGCAATAAAAAGGGGCGCCGAAGCGCCCCTTGTCGTGCATGCAACCAGACTTAACGGATCTGCAGTATGGTCTGCTGCAGGGAGCTGTTCACTTCCAGCGAACGGGAGTTGGCCTGGAAGTTGCGCTGCGCCGTGATGAGGTTGACCAGCTGGGAGGTCAAATCCACGTTGGACTGCTCCAGCGCAGAGGACTTGATGCTGCCCAGGGTGCCCGAATTGGGGGTGCCTGGCAGCGCATCGCCAGAGAGCAGAGACTGGCGCCAGGAGGTATCGCCGACCTGGGTCAATCCTTGCGAATTGGCGAACTTGGCAAGTGCCACCATGGCAACCTTCAACGTAGTTGCATTGCTGTAGGTCGCCGACACAATACCATCCGGCGTGATCTCCACCTTGGTCAGATTACCGACAGTGGCGCCATCCTGGGTCAGCTTGGTGACGTTGAAAGGCGAGCTGTATTGCGTCACGTCGCCGAGACGGATCTCCAGTGTCTGGGTGGGGTCGGCACCGTTGGTGATAATCCCGGCTGCAGTACCAAGCGCAACGGTTTTGATCGGATCTGCCGGAACGGTCAGCGTTGTATCCAGTTTGCCGCCGGAGGTAAACGTCATCTGGACGCCGGTGGGGACACCTGCGGCCGGGCTGGGTGAACCACCAGCGATGTCGATAGGCTTGTCCCCCTCATACATGTACATGCTCCAGGTACCCGGGGTCAGCGGCGTGCCCGGGGCAGCCGGATCCTCGTGGCGAACAAAATATTTGGTGATCACGTGGGGGGCACCCAGCGAATCATAAATCGTCACGGAAGTTGAGTGGGCGAAGGTGGCCGAGTTGGTGTGATCAAACGCAGCCGGTGACGTCGGTTTGGTTTTCGACTCGATACTCAGGTTGAAACTGGCTTCCACCAGCTCGGTCATTTTGGGCTCGCCCGCCCGATCCGGAATTTGAATCGGCTTGGTGGCGTTGATGCTGACCGCCTTGGGTGTCCCATCCGTGTTGATTTCATAACCTTGCAGATAGTTGCCCTGATTGTTGACCATATAGCTGTTTTCATTGAGCTTGAAGGCCCCAGCCCGGGTAAAGGTACGATCCAGATTGGTCAGACCGTCCGACGTCACGAAGAAGCCGTTGCCCTGGATGGACAGATCAAGGGCGTTGTTGGTGAATTGCAGCGCTCCCTGATGGAACTGCTGCGCCACCGCCCCCGTTGCCACACCGTTGCCGACCTGAGTCTTGGCATTGACGAAGATGGAGTTGGCGTAGACGTCCGCAAACTCGGCACGAGACTCTTTAAAGCCCGTGGTATTGACGTTGGCAATGTTGTTGGCGGTAACGTTCAGATCTTTTTGTGCCGCGTTGACACCGCTCAAGGCATTGTTAAATGACATATCCAGCTCCTTAGATCGATGCTGTTGGCGTGGTGGTTGATGGTGTTTTCACCGTACCTGCAATCTGCAAGATACTGTTCAAGCTTGTTGTACCGAGGCCTTTCAAATTGAGCTGGGTCGGATTGCTGGCCGAACCCAGGATCACGCTGTCGACCTTGCCGTAGGCAAAGATCGGCACACTCTCCGACTTACCGTCCACGGTACCGTTTGCCTTGAGGGTGTATTTGCCCTCTTTGGCCGGGTTTCCGTTCTTGTCCTTGCCATCCCATACAATTTCGACGTTGCCCTTCTGATCACCTTCCAGAGGAAACTCCTTGATGACCTGTCCGCTCTCGTCTTCGATGGTGATCTTGACGTTCGAATACTTGTTTTCTGTGCCCACTGCGACCACACCCGGCAAAGAGCCATCTTTTTCCAGGTAGCCGACGTTGCTCTGCAGCAAGACGTTTTGCCCCACCAGTGCCGACGCCTGCAGCGCCTGGCTGGAGGTCATCAAGGTATTGAGGCTGCCAATCTGGTTCGACAGGCTGCTGATCCCCTGGGACGTCGACATGGACGTCATCTGGGAAAGCATCTGGGCGTTGTCCACCGGTTTGAACGGATCCTGATAGGAGAGCTGCATGGTCAGCAGCTTCAGGAACGACTCCTGATCCAGCTCCTTCTTCGGAGTGGTGGTCGTGCCTGTGGTCTGGGTGGAGGTATAGCCAATACCGTTCACACCACTGGTTGTATCTGCCATTTATGCGTCCCCCTGTCAGGACTTGCCGAGGTTGAGCGTCTGCTGCAGCATCTTCTTGGCAGAATCGGCCACCTGCACGTTGGTTTGATAGCTGCGCGAGGCGTTGATCATGTCCGCCATCTCTTCCACCATGTTGACGTTTGGCTTGAAGATGAAGCCATCCTTGTCTGCCATGGGGTGGTTGGGGTTGTACTCCTTGAGCAGAGGGGCATCGCTCTCGACAATGCCCTTCACTTCAACCCCGGCCGACGCCTGCTTGTCCGACATGGCCTGATCCAGCTGGGCGGCAAAGATTGGCCGCCTGGCATGGTAAGTTTTTTCCACGCTGGAGCTCACGCTGTCGGCGTTGGCCATGTTGCTGGCTACCGTGTTGAGTCGAACAGACTGTGCACTCATGGCCGAGCCTGCAATGTCAAAGACCTTGAACAAACTCATCACTGTTCTCCTTTCAAGGCCTTCAGCAGGCCACTGATCTTGCTGTTCATAAATTCAAGGGAGGTCTGGTATTCAAGGCTGTTGCGCAAGAACTCGCTGCGCTCCTGCTGCACGTCCACCGTGTTGCCATCACCGGTATCCGGCTGCAGGGGATTGCGGTACTGCGTCACGCCAGGCGCATCCATCTGCAGGGCAAAGTGCTTCTCGCTGGTCGTGGCAAGGCCGAAGCCCTGATGTTGCTGGGCCTCTTCCAATGCTTGCGAGAAGTTGATGTCTCTGGCCTTGAAGCCAGGGGTATCCGCGTTGGCAATGTTGCTGGACAACACCTCGGCACGCTTGGAGCGAACGCTCAGCGTGTATTGATGGATACCAAATGCCTTGTCGAATGAAATTGCCATAGCACACCTCCTGCTTGAGAAATTATTAGCAAGAGGTGTGCCAAAGAGGGATTTAAGCGGGGATCATTTAACCTTGTAGACGATGCCGGGGTTGCAGCGGATCATCTCGAACCTGTCGGTCAAACCGGCCAGCGACTCGGAAGCCCCCAACATCAGGTAGCCGCCAGGATTGAGGCTGGCTGCAAACTGGTTGAGGATCTTGGACTTCACTTCCGGGGCAAAGTAGATGAGTACGTTGCGACAGAAGATGATGTCAAACTTGCCAAGCAGGCTGTAGCTCTCCAGCAGGTTCAAGGGCCGGAAGGTGGTCAATTTTCTGACACGCTCCACCACCCGCATCTTGTTGTCACCATAGGGTTCGAAGAACAGCTTCTTGCGCTCGGGCGACAGACCACGGGCCAGTGCCAGGCTGTCGTATACCCCCTCCTTGCACTGATTGAGCATGGTGGTCGAGATGTCTGTCCCCACGATCTGGACGCCACCTGGCAAGGTGCCGGGCTTCTTCATCTGCTGTTCCAGCGCCGTCATGGCGATGGAATAGGGCTCCTGTCCGGAGGAAGAGGCCGCAGACCAGATTTTGATGGGCCGACCGCTCTTGCCCAGCTCGGGAAAGATCTTGTCGGTCAGCAGCTGGAAGGGATAGGTATCGCGAAACCACAGGGTTTCGTTGGTGGTCATGGCATCAACCACTGCCATTTTCAGGTCACGCTCACGCACACTCATCGCTCGAGTAACCAGATCAGACAGACTCTCAATACCAAACTGAGTCATCAAGGGTGAAAGCCGACTCTTGACCAGATACTGTTTGTTGTCACCCAGCACGATTCCGCTCTGTACCGCCAGAAAATTGCTGAATTGTTTGTATAAGTCGTCCGAAAGTGTCTTCATGCAGTTTGTTCTTCTTGATTAGAGTGCGCCTTGTACGGCCTTGGCCAATTCATCCGGCTGGAATTTGGCAATGAAATTGTTCGCACCAACTTTCTGCACCATGGCCTGATTGAACACCCCACTGAGGGATGTGTGCAGAATAACATGTAAGTCCTTGAGATTGGGATTGTTGCGGATCTCTGCCGTGAAAGTATATCCATCCATCTCCGGCATCTCGATGTCCGAAATCACCAGGGCGATCTGATCCTTGATGGGACCGTTTTTGGACATCTCCAGCAACATGTTGAGCGCTTCGCGTCCATCCTTGGCCAGCACGCACTGTACCCCGATGGCTTCGAGGGCGCGCTGCACCTGCTTGCGGGCCACGGAAGAGTCATCGGCCACCAGCACCGGACGTCCCAGGGTCGGGTGTTCTACGCTGGCCTCCACCAGCTCCTGACTCACTTCGGTCGACACCGGCGAAATCTCGTTGAGGATGCGCTCCACGTCCAGGATCTCGACCAGCTCCCCATCCACCTCGGTGACGGCCGTCATGTAGTTGATGCGCCCCGCCCCTTTCGGCGGGGGCAGAATGGACTCCCAGTTCATGTTGATGATGCGCTCCACCGAGTGCACCAGAAAACCCTGAATGGAGCGGTTGTATTCAGAAATGATGATGAAACACTTGGTCAGATCCTCGATAGGACGCTTGCCCATCGCCATGCTCAGATCGATGACGGAGATCGTCTGGCCACGAATGTGGGCCACCCCGCGAATGCAGGAGTTTAACTTGGGCATGACGGTCAAGGGAGGACACTGCAACACTTCACGAACCTTGAATACGTTGATGCCAAATCTTTGACGTCCGTTGAGACGAAACAACAACAATTCCAGCCGGTTTTGCCCCACCAGCTGGGTACGTTGGTTGACCGAGTCCAGGATACTGGCCATAAACACTCCCTAAAAACGCTTGGCATTAATCATGCATGCGTGTTGGCTTGCGTCAGACTGTCGATGTCACTACGAACGAATTCTGAAGCAAGCATAGTTAAATATGGTGATATACGTGAACAACTTATCGGCCTGCGAGCGAAAATGATTAGTAGACTTTTCCTCACCTTACTGCTGTTTTGCGGCATTTCTCACGCCACGGCATCCGAGGTGACCAGTTACTTGCAAGAAAAGGCGCAGGAATTTGTGCTCGGCCAGCTCGATGTCCCCCTCGACGCCCAGGCACAGGTGCAGGCCGCTTCCATCGATGAACGTCTGCCCCTGAGTCGCTGCGAAGAGCATCTGTCCATCACCCTGCCCGCCAAGATGGAGATCCGCCGCAATACCACCGTCTACCTCAAATGTGAGGAGGAGAAACCCTGGGATCTCTACCTGCCGGTGCGGATCAGCATACAGAAGCCGTATGTGACCGTCTCCACGCCGGTGGCCAAGGGCGACATCCTCAGCGAGAGCGTGCTGACACAGGCCTACCAGGATCAGACCCTGATCCGCGGCGACTATCTCAGCGATACCACGGCCCTCATCGGCGTTCGCAGCAAACGGGAACTCAAGCCGGGCCAGCCTATCCGGCTCAGCCAGGTCTGCGTCGTCTGCAAGGGTGACCAGGTGACCCTCAGCGCAGAAAATAGCAGCATGCAAATCAAAACCATGGCCCGAGCCTTGCAAGATGGCAGCTTCGGAGACATGATCAGGCTCGTCAATATCCGGTCAGGCAAAACGGTGCAGGGAAAAGTCAACGCAGTTGGCTCCGTGGTGGTCACCTTCTGAGTATTTTCGGATCACTTTTTTTCTAAAGTTATGACGGCAGCCACCGATAAACAGGTAAGCGAACAGCAAAGCAGGCGAAGGTAAACACTATGGCTATTAACAATATCAACAACTTGGCGAACAATCGGTTGCAAAATACCGGTAGCAGCCAGGGTGCCAGCACCAAACCAGCGACCTCGTCCTCCGACAACCGTGCGGCGGCCGTCAAGACCGACTCCGTCTCTCTGACCAGCGAGGCGCAGCAATTGCAACAGATGCAGAAGAACCTCAACTCAGCCTCCACCGGCAATGAAAGCCGGGTCGAGAGCCTGAAGAAAGCCGTGGCCAATGGTGAATATCGGGTCGACAGCGAAGCTGTGGCCAAGAAGATGTTCAGTTTTGAATCCAACCTCGACAAGTTGCTGGGATGATGGATTTACCTTCGCTGCTGCACACCCAAGACGACTACCTCTCCCAGATGCAGGGCTTGCTGGAGGAGGAGTTCAACCTGCTCAAGCAGCACCAGGCACTGGCGCTGCCCGAGCTGGCAGAGCACAAGCAGAAGCTGCTTGCCGATATTGAAGAGTTGGACAAGGCCATGGCACTGCTGCCCGACCTGAAACAGCAACTGAACGCCTACCCCGAGCAGATGCGCACCCTGCGTGAGAAACTCGATGCCTGCCAGGAACAGAACGATCTGAACGGGCGCCTGCTCGAGCTCAGCATCGTCTCCAACCGCCGGCTGGCAAGCTACCTGAGCAAGCTGCGGGATCGCAACTCCCTGACCTATGACGCCAAGGGCAATACCCGCTCCGGTACCCGCTCCATCGGCATCAAGGCCTGACCTCCCCCGTTACGACGACAGGCTGCCCCGCAGCACAACCATCCCCCTTCTCTTTTTTACAGCGCCAGCTGCAACAGTACTTCGCTGTCCGCACAGGCGTGAATGCCGAGCACCCCATCCTCGTAGCGGCCATAACTTGCCGCCAGATTGCCGCGTGGAAAACAGATGGATCCCGGGTTCATCAGCACCAGCTCCCCTTCCCGCTGCAGCACGGGCAGATGGGTGTGACCGCTGATGAACAGGCTGCCGGCAGGCAGCGGCACCTCGGCAGGTTGATAGAGATGGCCATGACTGACGAACCAGCGCCGGCCATCCACCAGCAGCTGGTTGTAAGGGGCGGTGATGGGAAAATCCAGCAGCATCTGATCCACTTCCGAATCACAGTTGCCACGCACCGCCATGATGTGGGAGGCCAGCCCGTTGAGCCGCTCGGCCACGGCCGCAGGGGCATAGCCAGGCGGCACCGGGTTACGCGGGCCGTGATTGAGCAGATCGCCGAGCAGCAGATAGTGATCCGGCTGCCAGGGGGCGAGCTGGTCGAGTACCTGCTCCAGCGCACTCAGGCTGCCGTGCAGGTCGGAAAGAATGGCAATCTTCATGGCGAGCTCCTTACTGCTGACTGAAGTAGAGATCCTTGGTGGCGATCGCCCCTTTCAGGTTCTGCACCGGCAGGCCGCGCAGGGTAGGATCCACCAGTCGCATCTGGTTGTAGTGATAGACGGGGATGGCCGGCATCTCGTCCATCAGCAACTGCTCTGCCTGGTGGTAGATCCCGCTTCTGGCATTGCCATCCAGGGTATCGGCCGCCTGTTGCAGCAGGCCGTCGAAGGCCGGGTTGCAGTAACCGCTCTCGTTCTGGGGATCCTGGCAGCGGAAGCTGTTGAGCATGGCTGAGGGCTCCACGTAATCCCCGAACAGGAAGGAGCGGGCCAGCATGAAATCGCCGCTGTCTTTGGCCACCTGATAGGCGTTCCACTCCATGTTGTTGAGCGTCACTTCGACCCCCAGCGGCTTCCACATGGATGCGACGGCCAGCGCCAGCTTCTTGTGATTCTCAGAAGTGTTGTAGGTGAGCGTCAGCTTGAGAGGATGCTGGCTGTCATAGCCGGCCTGGGCCAGCAGCGCGGCCGCCCTGGCCAGCCGGGTCGGCTGATCCTGCAGGGCCAGTGGAGAGCTCAACGCCTCGTAGCCCGGCATGCCGGGCAGCAGCGACCAGGCGGGTTGCTCGCCCTGCCCGCTGACCTTCTCGGTCAACAGATGACGATCGATGGTCATGGCCAGTGCCTGGCGCACCCGCACGTCCTGCAGTTCAGGGCGGCGCAGGTTGAAGGTGTAGAGGTAGGTGCCCAGCAGCGGCAGACCCCAGATCCGCTCGGGGGTTGCCTCTCTGGTTTTCTGGTAATACTCCAGCGCCACCTTGTTGGTGAGCTGGATCTCCCCCGCCTCGTAGCGCAGCCGTTCGGCATGCTGGGAGGCGAGCGGCAGATAGGTCACCCGCTGGATCCGGGTGTGGGCATCATCCCAGTACTGCACGTTGCGCTCCGCCTCGATGCGCTCGTTCGGTACCCAGTTCACCAGCTTGTAGGCGCCGTTGCTGACCAGCTTGCCGGGCTGGGTCCACTGCTTGCCGAACTGGCTGATGGCTTTCTCGTTGACCGGCACGAAGGGGCGCTGGCTTATCAGTTGCAGGAAGTAGGGAACCGGCCGCTCCAGCGTCACTTTCAGGATCTGCTCGCTCTCGGCTTCCACCCCCAGGGTGTTGAGATCGAGCGCACCGGCATAGATGGACTGGGCATTGTTGATGCCGGTTGCCAGCAGCAGGCCGGCAGAGGGGGAAGCCTGGGCGGGGTCCAGCAGACGACGCCAGGCATAGACGAAATCGGTGGCGGTGAGCGGCTCGCCGTTGGACCACTTGAGCTGCGGGCGCAGGAAGAAACGCCAGACCAGTCCGTCTGCACTGGTCTCCCAGCGCTGGGCCTGGGCCGGCACGATCCGCCCCTGACCATCTTCGCTCACCAGCCCTTCAAACAGGTCCACCAGCACAACTTCACCGGGGAAGCCGGAGCGGATCTGGGCCGGGTCGAGGGATTCGGGCTCGGCGCCATTGCCCTTGACCAGGGTCTGGCGATCCGACAACGCGGGATCCTGGGATACCGTGGTCGCCTGCAGCGGCGGGGTCAGCAGCAGCCCCATCAGCAAGGGGGAGAGCCAGCGTGGTGCCGGCCGGCGTACTAAGCGGTAAACCATGACATAAACCTCGTTCAATGCACTTATTTCAGGAAAGGGGGAAGGCCGGCGGCGCGCCTGGATACGAATGCATGATGCCGCGCTTGTTATCCCCGAAGACGCCCCGTATTGTATCGGGCTTGCCCAAGAGATGGAGTCTCTCGGGCTATTTTTTTCAGGAGTTTTTATGGGGTATGAGTGGCTGGCGCTGGCAGCGGCCAGTTTATGGGCAGTAGCGGCCCTGATTTCCGTCAAACCGGCTCGTCATCTGGGGCCATTTGCCTACAGCCGCTGGCGGATGTGCCTGGTCAGCCTGATGCTCGGCAGCATGAGTCTCTTGACCGGCGGCTGGCATACCCTCTCGGGCAGCGCCCTCCCCCTGCTGGCCATCTCGGGCCTCATCGGCATCTTCATCGGCGATACCGCCCTCTACGCCTGCATGAACCGGCTGGGTCCCCGTCGCAGCGGTCTGCTGTTTTCTTGCCATGCGCTGTTTTCCGCGCTGCTCGGGCTCTGGCTGTTCAACGAGCAGTTGACCGGTTCCCGGCTGGCTGGCGCCATGCTGGTGTTTGTCGGCGTCATGCTGGCCATTCTGTTTGGTCGGCGCAGCAGCGGCAGCGAATGGGAAAAAATACGGGGCAGCCTGGCAGCCGGGGTCGCGCTGGGGCTGACCGCCGCCCTCTGCCAGAGCCTGGGCGCCATCATCGCCAAGCCGGTGATGATGAGCGGCGACGTCGATGCGGTGAGCGCCTCCGGCGTCAGGATGGGCAGTGCCCTGCTGGCTCACTGCGCCCTACGCATGACCGGGCTGCCACTGAGCAAGCCGCTGCATCCCATCAACCGTCGCATCTTCGGCATGATAGCCCTCAACGGATTCCTCGCCATGGCGCTCGGCATGACGCTGATCCTGGTGGCCCTGAAACAGGGGGATGTGGGCATGGTGGCCATCCTCTCCTCCACCACCCCCGTCATCTTGCTGCCACTGCTGTGGTGGCACTCGGGCGAGCGGCCGTCCGCCGCCGCCTGGGCCGGCACCCTGCTGGCCACCCTGGGGACCGTGCTGGTGCTGGGCGCCAGCGGCCACTGACTCCTGGCGATCAGAAGCGGGCGATTTCGTCGACGGTCAGCTCGCGATATTCGCCCGGCGCCAGATCGTCGTCCAGCACCAGATCTCCCACCCGCTCCCGGTGCAGCCCCACCACCTTGTTGCCGATGGCGGCAAACATCCGCTTCACCTGATGGTACTTGCCCTCGTGGATGGTGAGGCGCGCCTCGCACTCCCCCAGGATCTCCAGCTGGGCCGGCCGGGTCTTCTCGGTCTCGCTGCGCAGCAGCACCCCTTCGGCAAACAGCGCAATGGCATCCGGGCTCACCGGATCGGCCAACCAGACGTGGTAGGTCTTGGCGCACTCGTGACGGGGAGAGGTGATGCGATGGGACCACTGGCCGTCATCGGTCACCAGCACCAGACCTGTGGTGTCGAGATCGAGCCGCCCCACCACGTGCAGCTTGCCCATGGCCGGCTCGTCCATCAGGAAGAAGACGGTGGGGTGATCCGGATCCTCGTTGGAGCAGACATACCCTTCCGGCTTGTGCAGCATGAAGTAGCGGTTGCGCTGATCCAGAGTCAGGGTGACGCCGTCGAACTCGATCTGGCTCTGCTCGTTGATGTGGAAGGCGGGCTGCTTGACCACGATGCCGTCCACCATCACCTCTCCCTGCCGGATCAGTTTGCCCGCCAGCGAGCGGGTCAAGTCGGAACAATCGCAAAGAAATTTATCGAGCCGCATGCACAACCTCAGAGTCCATCAAGAAAGGGGCGTCATTATATCGGCCGGGGCCGACAACTCCAGCACTAAGCGCCAAGGCCGGCCAGCATGTCGCCATGACGAACCCGGGCGCCGGTGTTAGACTGCCAACAGAGGGCCTAACGTCACGCATAATAATAATGTCAGGAAGCCGTATGAAGTCGCACACTCCTCATCCCGTTATCCCCGTCAACCAGCTGCAACCCGGCATGTACGTGATCGCCATTACCAGCCAGACCGGCGGCATGGAGATTGCCCAGATGGGGCTGGTGACCACCCG
This sequence comes from Aeromonas dhakensis, assembly GCF_002285935.1. Classification (NCBI taxonomy): domain Bacteria; kingdom Pseudomonadati; phylum Pseudomonadota; class Gammaproteobacteria; order Aeromonadales; family Aeromonadaceae; genus Aeromonas; species Aeromonas dhakensis. Next base: position 2,409,942 of record NZ_CP023141.1, on the reverse strand, counting down.
TCAGCAGATCAACGATCTGGTCAGGCGCGGCGTACTCACGGTGCGGGTCGATCTCGCCCGCAGCAAGCTGCCCGGCATCGAGCAGGTCATCTCCCCCCAGCCCGCCGTCTCTGCGACCAGCTCACAACGTCCCTCCGGCAGTGGCAACGGCGAGGGGCGCGAGCTCAAGATCCGCCGGCTTTATCAGGAGGCTCGCGAGCTGCAGGGCAAGTTCATCCGCCACCTCAAGGCGGGGGAGCCCATCGACATCACGCCGCTGGCGGCAGTGGCCGAGGAGATGGTGGACACCATGTTCACCCACGGCGACGCCATGCTCTGTCTGGCCCGCATTCGCGCCAAGGATGCCTACCTGATGGAGCACTCCATGAACGTCGCCATCCTGCTGGCGAACTTCGGCCGCTATCTGGACCTGGATCGCAGCGTGCTCAAGGAGCTGACCCTGGGCGGCCTGCTGCACGACGTGGGCAAGATCATGACCCCGGACGAGGTGCTGAACAAACCGGGCAAGCTCACCGACGAGGAGTTTGCCGTCATGCGCCAGCACGTGGTGCACAGCTACGAGATCCTGAGCAACACCCCCGGCATCACCGCCACCATGCTGGAGGTGGCCGCCAACCATCACGAACGGCTCGACGGCACCGGTTACCCGCAGCGGCTCAAGGGCGAGCAGCTCTCGCTCTATACCCGCATGAGCGGCATCGTCGATGTCTATGACGCCGTCACCGCGGATCGTGTCTACAAGCAGGGGATGCAGCCGACCCAGGCCTTTCGCATTCTGCTCAAGGGGATCAACCACCACTTCGATGCCGAGCTGGTCACCAAGTTCATCAAGTGCATGGGGGTCTATCCGGTGGGTACCCTGGTGCAGCTCTCCAACCAGCGGCTGGCCATCGTCATGCAGCGCAATCCCCATGAGCCGCTCAAACCGGTGGTGAAGGTGATCTATCACGGAACCCAACGCCACTACCTCGAGGTGCAGTGGCTGGATCTGGCCAAGAACGGGGTGCAGGAGACCATCGAGAGCACGGTCGATCCCAAGGAGTTCGGCATCAACCTCGCCAACTTCGTCTAGTCGGCACCCCCTTCCCGCAACCGCTCGGTGCAGTGCTGGATGAGGAACTCCTCATCCAGCGGCGACAGATCGAAGCGGATGCAGGCCTCTTCGATGGCCCGGATGTCGTGTTGATGGTGCTCGCTGAGCCAGCGCACGGCGCGGCGCAGATCTTCACCGTGGGGCAGCAGGGTATGGTCGCTCATGGGGCACCTCCGATCAGCCATCGATAGCGGCCCGTCACAGCGGGCCCTCTCTTCTAGCTTAGCCCGCCTGCCGCCCCTTCATCATCCGGCCTTCAAACAGGCTCAGGCAAACGCCCGCTGCCAATCCTGATCAAACTTCGCCAGCGCCGCGTCCACCGCCGGCACCCGCAGCAGCTGTTCGGCCACATCGAGCGGCAATGTGATGGACTGGCAACCCGCCAGCAGGCAGTCGAGGGCCTGGCGCGGGGTGCGAAACGATGCCGCCAGCACCTTGCTGTGCGGCGCGTGCAGCGCCAGCAGCTGTTGCAGCTCCTGCACGGTGGCGATGCCATCGCCCCCCTGGGCATCCAGCCGGTTGACGTAGGGCGCCACGTATTCGGCCCCCGCCACCGCCGCCAGCCAGCCCTGCAGCGGGGTATAGACCGCCGTGCCCAGGGTCGGCACCCCGTTGGCCGTCAGGGTCTTGATGGCCGCCAGCCCCTCTTCACATACCGGGATCTTGATCACCAGGTCCCGATCCAGCTCACGCAGGGCAAATGCCTCGCGCACCATCTCGGTCTCGGTTTTGGCCATCACCTGGGCAAACAGCCGCGCCTTGGGACCCAGCGCCTCCCGCAGGGCAGGCAGCAGCTCGGCCAGCGGCATGCCACCGGCAGCGGTAATGGACGGGTTGGTGGTGACGCCGGCCAGCGGCAGGATCCGTGACCAGCGGCGCACCGCAGCCACATCGGCAGTATCGAGATAAAGCTCCATCTCTGACTCCTTAAGGGGATGTGCAATCTGTCGCCATTCTAGCGAGATAACATCCGCAATTTAGTTGATCAAAATCAAATCAACTTTCGAACGAAAGAAAATAGAATGCAAAAACAAAAGGAGGCGGTATGATTTTCGACCTGCAACGCTATTCAACCCACGATGGCCCCGGCATTCGCACCCTGGTGTTTCTCAAGGGGTGCTCGCTGGCCTGTCGCTGGTGTCAAAACCCGGAAAGCCGCTCTCCCAAGCCGGACATACTACTCGACCGGCGCCAATGCATCGAGGGATGCCGGCTCTGCAGCGACGCCTGCCCGGCAATCTTGCGTGACAGCCAGGGTGTCCAGCTCACCCGCTCATCCCTCGGCAATCAGGATGTGGAACGGCTGCGCGGCCTCTGCCCCAGCGAAGCGCTGCAGGTGTGCGGCCGGGAGGAGAGCCTGGACACCCTGATGGCCACCATCTTGCGGGATCGCCCCTTCTTCGAGCGCAGCGGCGGCGGGGTCACCCTCTCCGGCGGCGAGCCCTTCATGCAGCCCGCATTTGCCGCCAGCCTGCTGGCCCGCTGCAAGGCCGAGGGGCTGCATACCGCGGTGGAAAGTTGCCTGCACGTGCCCTGGCACCAGATTGAACCCAGCCTCCCCCACCTCGACCTGCTGCTGGCGGATCTCAAGCATGTGGATGAGAAACGCTTCTTCGACTGGACCCGCGGCAAGGTCGCCCTGCCGCTGGCCAACCTCAAGCGGCTGGCCGAACGCGGCGTGGCCATGCAGATCCGGGTGCCGCTCATCCCCGGTTTCAATGCCGACCACGCCTCCATCGAGGCCATCACCCAGGCCGCCGCCAGCCTCGGCACGGTACAGGAGATCCACTTTCTCCCCTACCACACCCTGGGCGTGGGCAAATACGCCCTGCTCGACCAACCCTATCTGGCCCCCCTGCAGCCACTCGATGACCCGGCACTGCTCGCCTTTGCCCATGAGTGTGCCCGTGCGCAGGGGCTGACCCCGCTCACCCGGGGCTAGCAACACCCCATGACATCAGCCATTCGCTGCCCAATGACCAGAGGATAAGACCATGACCCAGCTCGACCTCACCACCCTGCCCCCGCGGATCCGCGCCCACAAGGAGAGCCTGATCCACATCGTCCAGCCGCCGGTCTGCACCGAACGTGCCCGCCACTATACAGAGGCCTATCAGGCCCACCTGGCAAGGCCGCTGCCGGTGCGCCGTGCCCTGGCGCTGGCCCACCACCTCAAGGAGCGCATCATCTGGATCAAGCACGACGAGCTCATCGTCGGCAACCAGGCGAGCCAGGTGCGGGCGGCGCCGCTCTTTCCCGAATACACGGTGGGCTGGATCGAGAAGGAGATAGACGAGCTGGCGGACAGACCTGGCGCCGGCTTTGCGGTGAGCGAGGCGGACAAGCTGGCCATCCACGCCCTCACCCCCTTCTGGCGCGGCCAGACGGTGCAGGATCGCTGCTACGGCCTCTTTACCGACGAGCAGAAGGGGCTGCTGGAGAGCGGCATCATCAAGGCCGAGGGCAACATGACCTCGGGGGATGCCCACCTCGCAGTCAATTACGATCAGCTGCTTGCTCTCGGTCTCGACGGCCTCAAGGCCAGGGTGGCCGAGCGGCGCGGCCGGCTCGATCTGGCAGACTGGGCCGATCTGCAGCGCGAGCAGTTCCTGCAGGCCGTCGCCATCACCTTCGATGCCGTCAGCCAGCACATCGAGCGTTACGCCGCGCTGGCCCACGAACTGGCGCAGCAGGAGCCGCGCCCCGAGCGCCGCGGCGAACTTGAGACCATCGCCCTCAACTGCGCCCGTATCGCCCACCAGCCACCCGAGACCTTCTGGCAGGCGCTGCAGCTCTGCTACTTCATCCAGCTCATCCTGCAGATCGAGTCCAACGGCCACTCGGTGTCGTTTGGCCGGATGGACCAGTACCTCTACCCCTGGTATCGCCGCGAGGTGGAATTGTCGGAATCCCTGCCGCGCACACGTGCCATCGAACTGCTGCAAGGGTGCTGGCTCAAGCTGCTGGAGGTGAACAAGATCCGCTCCGGCACCCACTCCAAGGCCTCCGCCGGCAGTCCGCTCTACCAGAACGTCACCATCGGCGGCCAGAACTGGCGGGATGGCAAAGCCCACGACGCGGTCAACGGCCTCTCCTACACGATTCTGGAGTCCTGCGGCCAGCTGCGCTCGACCCAACCCAACCTCTCGGTGCGCTACCACGCCGGCATGAGCGAGGATTTCCTCGACGCCTGCATCCAGGTGATCCGCTGCGGCTTCGGCATGCCCGCCTTCAACAACGACGAGGTGGTGATCCCCGAGTTCATCAAGCTCGGGGTGAGTGAGGAGGATGCCCACCACTACGCCGCCATCGGCTGCATCGAGACCGCGGTGCCTGGCAAGTGGGGCTATCGCTGCACCGGCATGAGCTTCATCAACTTCGCCCGCATCCTGCTGGCGGCGCTCGATGGCGGCCGTGACGCCACCACCGGCAAGGTCTTCCTGCCCCAGCCCCAGTCACTGAAGGCAGGCTCGTTCGGCCACTTCGACGAGGTGATGGCCCGCTGGGACGAGCAGGTGCGCTACTTCACCAGAAAATCCATCGAGATCGACTGCGTGGTCGACAGCGTGCTGGAGGCCCAGGCCCACGACATCCTCTGCAGCGCCCTGGTGAATGACTGCATCGAGCGCGGCAAGACCATCAAGCAGGGGGGCGCCGTCTATGACTGGGTCTCCGGCCTGCAGGTGGGGATCGCCAACCTGGGCAACAGCCTGGCGGCGCTGAAGAAACTGGTGTTCGAGCAGGGGGTGGTGGATCAGTGCGAGCTGGCCGAGGCGCTCGAGCAGGATTTTGCCGGGCTTGAGGGCGAGCAGCTGCGCCAGCGCCTCACCAATGCAGCTCCCAAATATGGCAACGATCTGGACGAGGTCGACCTGCTGCTGGTGCAGGCCTACCAGAGCTACATCGACGAGCTCAAGGGGCTGCACAACACCCGTTTCGGCCGCGGCCCCATCGGCGGCACCTACTATGCGGGTACCTCCTCCATCTCGGCCAACGTGCCGTTCGGTGCGGCCACCATGGCCACCCCGGATGGCCGCCACGCCCGCACCCCGCTGGCGGAAGGGGCCAGCCCAGCGTCGGGCTCGGATCGCCTCGGCCCCACGGCGGTGTTCAACTCCCTCGGCAAGCTGCCCACCCCGGCCATCCTCGGCGGCGTGCTGCTCAACCAGAAGCTGAGCCCGGCCAGCCTCGAGAGCGAGCGGGACAAGGCCAAGCTGATGAGCCTGCTGCGCACCTTCTTCGAGGTACACAAGGGGTGGCACGTGCAGTACAACATCGTCTCGCGGGAAACCCTGCTGGCCGCCAAGGCCCATCCCGACCAGTATCGGGATCTGGTGGTGCGGGTGGCGGGCTATTCGGCCTTCTTCACCGCCTTATCCCCCGATGCGCAAGATGATATCATCGCCCGCACCGAGCACAGTCTCTGACGGGCCCCACCAGGGGCAGCTGTGCCCCATTATGACCGGCAAGCCACCCGCGAGGTGGCTTGCCGCTATCCACTGCCAGCCAGCGAGGTCCCATGAACCCACGCCACCAACTGATCCTCACCCTGGTCCATCAGGCCCGCAAGATGAGCGTGAGCGATCTCTCCCAACGTACCGGGGTCTCGGAGGTGACGGTGCGCAACGACCTGACCGCCCTCGAAAAACAGGGGCTGCTCAAGCGGGTGCACGGCTCGGCCATGGCGCTGGAGAGCGACGACCCCGACGCCCGGATGAACATCAACTACCTGCTCAAGGAGCGCCTCGCCGAGCGCGCCGCCCAGCTGGTGGAGGATGGCGAGACGGTCTTTATCGAGGGGGGCAGCGCCAACGCCCTGCTGGCCCGTCATCTGGCCCTGCACAAACGGGTCACCATCATCACCATCAGCAGCTACATCGCCCATCTGCTGCGCGACACCCAGGCCCAGGTGGTGCTGCTCGGCGGTCTGTTCCAGCATCAGAGCGAGAGCGTGGTGGGGCCGCTGACCCGGCTGTGCATCGAGCAGGTGCACTTCTCCAAGGCCTTCATTGGGGTGGACGGCTTTCACCCCGAGGTGGGCTTCACCGGCCGCGACATGATGCGGGCCGACGTGGTCAACAGCGTACTGGCCAAGGGGGTGACCAATGTGGTCATCACCGACAGCAGCAAGTTTGGCGCCATCCATCCGAGCCCGCTCGGCACGCCGGACCAGATCGGCGTGCTGGTCACCGACGACGCCTTGCCCGTCACCATGCGATCCACCCTGACTGCGCGCGGCATCACAGTGCACTGCGTCACCGCCTGAATCGCACCTTGCCCCCCGTTGCCGGGTCACTCCCCCGCCTGGCCGCTTGACGGCGCCCACCGAGGCTGGGGTATGCTCGTCCTCTTTTGGCCACCGCCTGGCAAGGGCCACTCTTTCAAGGACGTGACATGCACACCAAGGACAAGTTTCTGGCCGCTCTGGTCATCCTCTGCTGGGGGCTCAACTTCGTCGCCATCAAGTGGGGGCTGGAGGGGATCCCGCCACTGCTGCTGGGGGCGCTGCGCTTCGTCGGGGTGGTCTTTCCCGCCATCCTGCTGGTCCCCAGACCCGCCATGCCCTGGCGCTGGCTGCTGGCCTACGGCGGTGCCATCAGCCTGGGGCAGTTCTCCTTTCTGTTCTGCGCCATGAAGTTCGGCATGCCGGCGGGCATGGCCTCGCTGGTACTGCAATCCCAGGTGGTGTTCACCCTGCTGTTCGCCATGATCTGGCTGGGGGAGCGCTGGCAACCCCACCACTGGGTGGCCCTGCCGCTGGCGGGGGCCGGGCTCTACCTCATCGCCACCCATGGCGAGGGCAATCTCACCCTGCTCGGCTTCGTGCTGACCCTCTGCGCCGCCGCCTGCTGGGGCCTTGGCAATGTCATCAATCGCCAGATCGGCCTGCGTTACAAGACCTCTCTGCCAAGCCTGGTCGCCTGGGGCGGGCTGGTGCCCATCCTCCCCTTCTTCGCCCTCTCCTGGCTGTTCGAGGGGCCTGAGCTGATGGCCAGCAGCCTGCTCAACATCAGCTGGCAGGGGATCCTGTGCGTGCTCTATCTCTCCTTTGTCGCCACTTGGCTCGGCTACGGCCTGTGGGGACGGCTGCTGATGCGCTACCCGGTGGCGCAGGTGGCCCCCCTCTCCCTGCTGGTGCCCTGCGTCGGCATGGTGGCGGCGGCCCTGTTGCTGGACGAGCACCCCACCCCCTTGCAGTGGCTGGGCTCGGCCCTGGTGCTGCTGGGGTTTGTGGTGCATCTGCTGGGCGGGCGGCTGCGCTGGTTCAAATCGCAGACCGCCGCCTGACGCTTATTTACCCGTCGCCATTGACCGGGGCGGAGAAACTTTTCATGATGAGCCAGCCCCAACGGGGCTCGCATCATCAACATATGGCCTGCAGGACGCAGCCATCAGGAGAGCAAGGACATGCCATCGACAGTCACCGCCGGCCCCCGGATCATCCCGCGCCTTCTGCGCACCAGTGCCATCACCCTGACCCTCTGCCTGAGCCACTACGGCTGGAGCGCCACCCTGCCCGCTGACCTCAAGTGGGAGAGCAACAACGCGGATCCGGTGTTCGCGGATCCGGCCGCCAAGCGGGGCGGCACCTTTCGCGGCTTCATGACCAGTTTTCCGCTGACCCTGCGGGTGTACGGTCCGGACTCCAACGGCGGCTTCGCCGGCTATGTGCGGGAGACCAACCTGCCGCTCTTGAGTACCCACCCCGTCACCGGCAATCCCATGCCCATGCTGGCCAACGAATGGGCCTTTGGGCCCGACCACAAGACCCTCTATCTGCGCATCAACCCCAAGGCGCGCTGGTCAGACGGCCAACCGGTCACTGCCGATGACTGGCTGTTCACCCTCAAGCTGCTGCGCAGCAAGGAGATCAACGACCCCTGGTACAACAACTACTACAGCACCCAGATAAGCGACGTCACCAAGTTTGACGACCACACCCTGGCCATCTCCAGCGGCAGTGCCAAGAGTCGCCAGGATCTGCTGGAATCCCTCCCCTTCACCCCGGCCCCCAGCCACGCCATCAAGATCACCGCCGACTGGGTCAAGGAGTACAACTGGAAGGTGCTGCCGGTGACCGGCCCCTACCAGCTTGGCGAGGTGAAAAAGGGCAAGTCGGTCACCTTCGAGCGGGTCAAGGATTGGTGGGGCAATGACGAGCGTTACTTCCAGCACCGTTTCAACCCGGACCGGATAGAGCTCAAGGTGCTCAGGGATCAGAACATCGCCTGGCAGCACTTCCTGCGCGGCGAGCTGGATACCTTCCCGCTGGTCATGCCCAACTGGTGGCACGACAAGACCAGGACGCCTGAGTTCGAGCAGGGTTATATCGAGCGACACTGGTTCTACAACCAGACCCCCCAGTCCCCCATGGGGCTCTATCTCAACACCGCCGATCCGCTGCTGCGCGATCTCAATGTGCGGCTCGGCATCCAGCATGCCCTCAACCTCGACAAGATGCTCACCACCCTGCTGCGGGGGGACTATCAACGCCTCAACAGCTACGGCTCAGGCCAGGGGGAGTTCACCAACACGGCGCTCAAGGCCCGCCCGTTTGACCCCGAGCTGGCGCGCCAGTACTTCGCCAAGGCCGGTTTCACCAAGCCCGGCCCCGACGGTACCCTGCAAAACGACAAGGGCCAGCCGCTGACCCTGAGCATCACCTACACCACGGCGGAGCACGCCCAGCGCCTCACCCTGCTGCGCGAAGAGGCCAAGAAGGCGGGGCTCAACCTCGAGCTCAACCTGATGGATGCCTCGGCCGGCTTCAAGTCGATGCTGGAGAAGAAACACCAGAGCGCCTGGATGGGCTGGAGCACCAGCCGCTATCCCGCCTACTGGGAATATTTCCACAAGGTCAACGCCAACAAGCCGCAGACCAACAACATCATGAACATAAATGACGACGCCATCACAGCCCTGGTGGAGCAGTACGACAAGGAGTTCGACTTCGCCAAAAAGGCGGCGCTGTCGCGCCAGATCCAGCAGCGACTCTATGAACTGGCCAGCTTCATGCCCGCCTATCAGGTGCCCTACACCCGGGAAGGGGCCTGGCGCTGGATAAAACTGCCCAAGTTGCCGGCGACGCCCAAGAGCGAACTGCTCTACTGGCCGCTGGACGGCAGCAACAGTGGCTACAGCTACGGCGGCCTGTTCTGGATTGATGAAGAGACCAAGGCGCAGACCCGGGCCGCCATCAAGGCAGGCCAGCCCTTCCCACCCGTCACCCTGGTTGACACCACCTATCAGCAGAAATAGGGGGCCTGCGCAGCCTGCCTCTTTGCCAGGGTGTGCCAAGGCCATCAACAAAAAGACCCCGCAATGGCGGGGTCTTTTTTGCAACCTGGGTTGCTGCTGAGGCAGGAGGCGCTTAGCCGCGCTTGGCCTGCTTCTGGGCGATGGCGTCGGCCACGTCGGCCGGCTCCAGCACGATACCTTCCTGATCCGGCGTCGGGAAGACGGCCACGCACAGCTCATCCTGCTCCATGCCGTCAATCCAGCGCTCCAGCCACACCTTGAGGGTGATGGACTGCGGCTTACAGTCGGCCCACTCCCCTTCGGCCCACGCCTTGGCGTACTCCGGGTGCGGCCATACCGGGATGCAGTCTTCATCGTCGGTGGTCAGCATCATGACGCCGTGCTCGTCGGTCAGAACGAACAGCTCTTCGTGCTCGACCAGCTTGCTGATGAAGTGATCAAAGCGGTAGTCCGCGTTCAGTTGCAGCGCTGCATTGCGCTCGGTGTCGCTCAGTTCATAGCTCATCGGTCAAGTCTCTTGTGCAATAAAGGGCGCCATGTTCACATCTTGCCGGCGCCTTGTCCAGTATGAGAGATCGGTCACCGATTTTTGAGCCGGTTCACCCGAGCTCAGGAGTCACCAGGTCGATCTCCGCCATCTCGCCAAGGCGCTGGCGCAGCCAGTAGGCCGCCTCCACTTCGACGAAGCAGAGCTGATCCCGACCGGCCCTCGCCCCCGCCAGGATCTGTGCAAGACGAGCCTGCTGCGCGCTGTCCCAGGCATCGGCCAGCTTGCCGCCATGAGCCTCTTCCACCACCTCGCGGCGCAGCTCGAACAGGTTGTCGGTGATCGAGCTGTTGATCTTGGCCGGGCTGTGCCAGTACATCTGCAGGTTGTCCATCATCTCGCTGTCGTAGTTGGCCAGCGCGTCCAGCTCAGGCGTCGCCCCCTCTTCACCGGTCGCGAAGTCACACCAGGCCGCCGTCAGCGGTGCCAGGCTCTGGGCGGTTGCGCACTTGCCATGCTGACGCAGGGCGGCAACATCAGCCCCCTTGCAGGCGGGTAGCCAGAGATCCCCTTCATGTTGCTCGAGCAGCGGCAACAGCAGAGAGACCGGGTAGACGGAAAAACGGGAACCCAGGGTGTGCAGCAGGGATACCAGTGTGATCTTGACCATGGAATGCGCCTTGAACCGGGGGCCGACAGACAATATCGGCCAGATAGACAAAGGAAGCCCTATCCTATCATGTTTGACGCCGCAAAGCCGGACTCAAACAATTCTCAATTGATTCGCCAGATGACGGCCAAAAAAGCAGCGTTCGAGCACGCCAGGGAAAGATAAAGCCCAATAGTTTGAGCCAGCGCCCACTAAAGTGGATCCGGGAGTGCTAGTTTGCATACATCTTTAGCGTAAGGAGTGCATTCATGATCGGGATCGACCAGGTTTCCAGCGAGTTTATAAACGATTTGAAAATACTGGCATGCTTTGATCCGGCCAACATGAGCCTGGGGATCAAGTTGCGCAGCGACATGTCCGACGAACTCTGCCAGGCGGCTGTTCGCCTGCACCAGCAGGGACTCATCAGCGCGGAAGATGGCGGCTATCTGACACCATTCGGCATGACCATGGTCGAGCACCTGCAGCACCTGCTGGTGGCACTCAAACCGCTTTGACCGCCTTGGGAGCCCACAGCGAAAAGTTGAGCAGCTCCCAGCGTTTCCCTTGACGCAACAGACAGGCAAACAGCAAAGGACCTTCGGGTCCTTTTATCTTGCCATCGACCATCCACTCCCCCGCCCGTTGCGGCAACGGCTGCGCCCTGATCTCGTCCGGGAGCCTGCCAGCGCCCACCCGCACCTGCACAAACTGCTGGCACACGGCCATGGCCTCTTTCTCAACGGGGTTCGGCCCCTGTTTATCGGTGGAGGTTATCAGAGTGGCGGCGAGCAGAAGAGATGGCAGCATAGTCGGCACAACATGCAGAAGTAGAAGGTCACGCCTCACACCGACGGACGGTGATAAACGCCCATAAACAAAAAGCCGTGGAACCCAAAGGCACCACGGCTTTCTTAAATTCTGTAAGAATTACAGAGCAGTTACGTTCTCAGCCTGCGGGCCTTTTTGACCTTGGGTCACAGAGAACTGTACGCGCTGACCTTCAGCCAGGGTACGGAAGCCGTTACCTTGGATGGCGCTGAAGTGAACGAAAACGTCCGGGCCGTTTTCTTGCTGGATGAAGCCAAAACCTTTGGTTTCGTTGAAAAACTTAACGGTACCGGTGATCATGTTAGACATATCTTTAAACCTGTATTCAAAATAATTACTTATGCTTTTCAGCGGATAAAGCTCAAAAAACGGGATTAACTTATGAACAACAGGAAAAGATGTAAAACATCATATTCATTGACATAACTATCGCCCTTTCAAGCTGGTTGAGATTATACGTGGCTTTGGGGATTACGCAAACAATTTGTGCCCTGCCACGGCAGGGCACAAACGTTACAGCGTAGGTGCTTCCAGTGCCTGAACCAGGGCTTTGAGGAAGCGTGCCGCCTCGCCGCCGGTACAGGCTCTGTGGTCGAATGTCATCGACAGTGGCAGCGCTCTGACCGGGCGCGCCTCCCCATGGATGAACACCACCTTTTCGAACAACTTGCCCGCGCCAATGATGGCCACCTGGGGCGGCGTCACGATCGGGCTGGCATAGCGGCCCGCGATGGCGCCGAAGTTGGTGAGGGTGATGGTCGCCCCCTGCAGCATCTCGCGCGGTACGGCGCGCGCCTTCACGTCGGCGATCATGCGATCCAGCCCCTGGCGCAGATCGGCCCCTTCCCGCTCGGCCACGTTTTCCATTACCGGCACGTAGAGCCCATGTTTGGAATCCACCGCAATGGCCACGTTGACCTCCCTGAACAGCCGTCTTGACAGGGTATCGCCGTCGAACCAGGCATTCATGGAGGGCTCGGCCCGACAAGCTACACCGATGGCCTTGATGAGGCGCACTGTCACATCTTCATCGGGACGCCAGTGGCGCAAGTCCACCTCGTCGGTAATGCTGACCGGCACCACCGTCTGGTGCGAGAGCTCCATCGCCTTGGCCATGGCCCGGCGCGACCCCTTGAGGAACTCGTTGCCGCTGCTCTGCTGGGCTTCGAACGCTTGCTGCACGTCCTGCTCGGTCACCATGCCGGCACTGCCGCTGCCCTTGATCCGCTCGATGTCGAGCCCCAGTTTCTGGGCCAGCAGGCGCACCGCCGGCATGGCCTGCACCAGGGCGCCGCCGGGGGCGATGGCGCCCACCACGAAGTGATCCTCGATATGCTGTTGATGAGCGTTGACCTTGCCGACCACGGTGCCGTCATCCTCGCCGCCTTCGAACTCCACCAGCGGCGCACCTATGTGCAGAATGTCCCCCTCGGCACCACACAGCCTGGCGATGACCCCAGCCACCGGTGAAGGAACATCCACCAGCGCCTTGGCCGTCTCTACCGATAACAACACCTGGTCGACACTCACGGTATCGCCGGCGCTGACCTTCCATTCGACGATCTCGGCTTCGGCCAAGCCTTCACCCAGATCCGGTAATTTGAAAAATTTCATAGCCACTGGTTCTCCATCAGCTGATGAGCCGTATCGGCAATGTCCTGCTCGGTGATGAGGTAATACTCTTCGTTGCGGTAGTAGGGGACGGCGGCGTCCACCCCGGTGAGCCGTCTGGGCGGTGCCTTGAGGGAGGTGAGCGCCTCCTCGGTGACCCGCGCCACGATTTCGGCACCGACCCCGAAGCTGCCGCATGCCTCGTGCACCACCAAGAGGCGACCGGTCTTGCGCACCGATGCCAGTATGCTCTCCATGTCCAGCGGCTTGATGGTGGCCAGATCCAGCACCTCGCACTGGATATCCTGCTCCGCCAGCAGATTCGCTGCCCGCATCACCTCCTGGATGCAGGCTCCCCAGGCGACGACCGTGAGGTCGCGACCGGGACGCAGGGTGAAGCAGACATCCAGCGGCAGGCCGATGCCGTCATCCACCACGTCGGACTTCATGGAGCGATAGATGCGATCGGGTTCGAAGAACATCACGGGATCCGGGTCACGGATAGCCGACAGCAGCAGGCCATAGGCCCGCTTCGGGCTGGAGGGGATCACCACTCGCAGCCCGGGAATGTGGGCAAACAGGGCTTCCACGCTCTCGCTGTGGTGCTCGGGGGAGTGAATGCCGGCGCCGTAGGGGGAGCGGTAGACGATGGGGCAGGTGATGCGGCCCCGGGTGCGATTGCGCATCCGCGCCGCCTGGCAGATGATCTGCTCCATGCCCGGGAAGATGAACCCCTGAAACTGGAATTCGGCCACGGGTTTGAGCCCCTGGGTGGCCATGCCGACCGCCACCCCGGCGATCAGCCCCTCGGCCAGCGGGGTGTCGATCACCCGCTTGAAGCCAAACTTGTCGCGCAGGCCCACGGTGGCGCGAAACACCCCGCCGTTGACCCCCACATCCTCGCCGAGCACCACCACATCCGGGTCCCGCTCCATCTCGTGATGCAACGCCAGATTGACGGCCTCGAGCAACGTCATATCACTCATGCTTCCTCCCCGCTGTGCTGCTGCATGCCCTTGGCGATGATGCGCTGGCGCTGCGTGCGGTAATCCTTCGGCAACTCGGCAAACTGATAGTCGAGCAGGGTTTCCGGGGCCTGCGCCGCCGTTCCTTCATAGACGGCCACGGCGCGCTCGACCTCGCGGGCCGCCTCGGCCAGCAAGGCCTGCTCCTGCTGCTCGTCCCACCAGCCCTGTTCAAACATGAACTGACGCAGCCGCTTGACCGGCTCCTTGGCCCAGGCGGCTTCCACCTCGGCCGCTTCCCGATAGCGGGTCGCATCGTCGGCCGTGGTGTGATCCCCCAGCCGATAGCTGACCGCTTCGATCAGGGTCGGCCCCTTGCCGCTGCGGGCGCGTTCGACGGCGCTGCGGGTGGCCTCATAAACGGCGACCACGTCGTTGCCGTCCACCTGGAGGCTACGCACGCCGGCCCCTATCCCCTTCTGGGCCAGGGTGGGGGCGCTCGACTGCAGCTTGCGCGGCACCGAGATGGCCCACTGGTTGTTGTTGATGATCATCACCATGGGCAGGTGCCAGACGCCGGCACAGTTGAGCCCCTCCAGGAAGTCACCCTTGGAGGTGCCACCATCGCCGATGGTCACCACGGCGACCCTGGGCTGATTGCGCAGTTTGAAGGCCGCGGCGATGCCGGCGGCATGGGTGATCTGGGTGGCGATGGGCACGCAGATGGGCAGATCCTCGGAGAGTTCACCGTCGGCCTTGTAAAAGACGCTGCCGCGCTCGTCCCCACCCCAGTACTGCAGGTTTTTCTCCATGGGCACGCCCCGCACATAGAGGGTGGGCATGTCCCGGTAGTAGGGCACGTAGACATCCTGCGGCTGCATGGCGAGCCCGACGCCTATTCCGACCGCTTCGGCCCCCAGATGGGAGGGAAACGTGCCGAGCTTGCCGGTTCGCTGCAGCGCGATCGCTTTCTTGTCATAACTGCGCACCATCACCATGTTTCGGTAGAAGGTGTGCAGCATCGCCTTGTCCAGCCAGGTCGGTAGTGTGGCGACCGGGCGCCCTTCCTCATCGAGGTAACGAAGGAAAGGGATGTCGACATGGGTCATAACTGGCTCCTTGCCGTTGTCAACGTCACCACCATGAGGTGACCCTTTGAATGTAAATAGATTGTTAACCAAAGGGCAATGAGATTTAGCCAGGTAAGACCAGTAGAAACTTCTTTAATTTCAGAAAGAAGCTGGATTTTTCGGCTGAAAGAAAACGAAACAGGGAGCCACGTCGGGCTCCCTGTCAGGGCGGAGCGGGAGCTCCTGGGGCTCCCGCTCCGAGCTGCACGGCCGGCAAGGCCGGCGGCAGCCCGAGATTGTCATCAGGGGTAGCGCCGGGTTACTCCCACAGCCGGGTCGGCACCACCAGCAACACGGTGCGCTGGCCGATGGCCACGTTGGCGTTGGGGAACACCACCGCCTCCCGCGGTTTCTCTACCGTGTAGCGCAGTTCGCCATCCTCGGCCAGCACGAAACCCTGGGGAAATTCGGTGAAATTGTCCACATCGCTGGCAAACAGGAAACGAAACTGCTCCGAGCGTTTGTTGATCACCCGATCGATGGCAAAGATGGTGAAGTCATCCGCTCGCCAGGGCTCCAGCTCCACCTCATCCCGGGTCACCAGATCCTGCAGCGCCTGCCGGGTTTCGATGAAACGGGTCATGTCGTTCTCGCCGAACGGGCGCACCTTGCCCAGCTCCACCGTGAAGGCGTGAGCGCCATGGTGATGGGAGCTGTAATAGCTGAAGGTGGTGGTGGGGCCGCTGGAGAGCAGAATGGTGCGCACGCCGCAGGCACCGAGAAACTGTACCTGCTCCTTGCAGTGAGGCCGCTCGTGGGGGAAGGGGTAGACGGCAAACTTCTCGTGGCGCGAGCCGCGAATGGCGGTGTGCAGATCGTAGTGGTAGCGAGGCCTGGCCGCGTCGGCAAAGAAGCGGCTCACATACTGCTCGAGGCGCATGGCGCGGATCCGCTCCTGATTGCACAGCCCCTCCCCCTTGCTGTGGGCGCCGGAGAAGAGCCGGTTCATGTTCTCCTCCACTTCCCGCACACCCAGGTTCATGGCTGCCGGGTTGCCGAACAGGAACAGTACCCGATGGCGGGCCTTGAGCTCACCGCAGAGCAGGCGGGTCAGCAGCTGGTTGCAGATCTCGATGGGCGCGGTTTCGTTGCCGTGGACGCCGCAGGAGAGCACGATATCCTTGCGCCCACCGGGTTGATCACCGGCCCCGGAAGCGGGCTCGAGGCAGAGCACGCCGGTATCCCAGACACTCACCCTGTCGCCATTGGCCAACGCATAGGAAAAGGGCTCAAGCTGCCACTCGTGGCGGCGGGTCAGAGCCAAAAAGTCATGCTGGGGAATCATCCATCTCACCCTTTTGTCAGGAACGCTATGGGCGGATTATACGCAAGGCGCTTCGGCTTAAAATCAATTTTTAAACAAATTCAAACAGTAATGTTACAAGTTTGGGTGTGGAGCAGGATCGGGGCGTGGGGAACAGAGAGAGAGCGGCACAGAGCCGTGAGGGAAGAAATCGGGTAAGGCGATCAGCGTGAAGCAGCTGATGAACAGGGCAATCCATCAACCCGTGACGGCGGCGGTCTGCGACCGTGGATCAGCAAAAAAACGAGGCATCCTTGCCCGGCAGATCAACCACGCCAGAACGGCTTGGTGGTTTCTTGATAACGATCGGCTTCGTTCAGACCGATGTCCTTGAGCAGGTATTCGGGCAGCTCGGAGAGCTGGCGACGGCTGCGGCTACGTTCCAGCCAGGTCAGTACGGTCATTTTGACGCGGGCAACCAGATTCAGTTGGCTGGAATGCTGGTAACCGGCGGCGGTATAAGTCATGTTGGCCATGATATGGCTCCTCTGTAGGGTGTCTGCGCGGGTGCAAATTTGTTGCGCAAAGCTTAGTCAGGGGGTATGGCCGACTCAATTGACGAATTTTGATATCAGACATTAGTAAAACTAATGGTTGATGTCCGTGGTGAGATAAACATAAGATACTGATTATAAAAGACTAACAAACCTTTTCTTGGCCTGATGAAAGGCTGCAGCATATTCTCCTGCATGGCTCCCTTCTAACTATGCAGTTTCCTCTGCTGGCTATGCACTCCCGTCCTTGGCAAAAAGCAGGGTCAACCGGCTGTTTACATTCAATTGTTAATGAAGAGATCTTTCATTGATCTTCAATTAACACATTGATACACCACAGTTACCTTCCAGTGACCCATCGCCTTGCCCGCCTCTCGCTCCCACTTGGCACGCATACACAGGGCTGATATGGTTATTTATACAGTACCTTTACCGCCTTGCCGTTTCCCGCCCCATGGGCCGGCAAGGGCGACACAGGATATGCCGATGGAGACATTCACCCCCACCGCCGCCTTGCGCCAACAGATGGAGCGGCTCGAAGAGGCGCTGGCCAGGCTGGCGGATCAATTGACGCAGCTGGAGCTGCTGGAAGCCCACGTCTATCCCCTGCCCGCCGTCGCGCAGGGAGAGGAGCACGAGCCCATCGACACCATCACGGTGGGCTACCTCGATGGTGAAGAGGCGCTGGCCGCCACCCTGGCCGCCTATCGGGATCACAGTGCCCGCGCCGGCTGCTCCACCAAGGCCACCCATCGCCTGCCGGGCTGGCTGCGCTTGCCCGCCGCCAGCGCCCCGCTGCTGCGACCGCTGATCGACGAGATCAATGAGTGCAAGCTCACCTTCAAGGCCCTGGTACAACAGGCGGGCAGCCGGGACGAGAAGTTCGAGCTGGTGCACAGGGCGCTGCCCGGGGTCATCACCCTGCAGGTCTATCGCAAGCTGACCCTGCTGGAGGGTGACCTGCATTCGCTGGGCTTTACCTGGGCCGACAAGCAGAGCATCAACCGCCTCAGCCGCGAGCAGGTGCTGGAGATGCTGGAGCGCAGCCGCCGCTATGTCCCGGCGCTGTCGGACAACGAGGAGTGGAGCAAGATGGTGGATCAGGAGGTCTACGACATCCGCCGCCTGCCGGCGGATGCAGAGCTTCGGATCCGCCGCCCGGTCAAGACCCACCCCATGATCAACCTGCTCTGGCTGGATCGGGAGCCCCGCAAGCAGCAGATCAAGGCAAGCCTGCCTCTGCTGCTCTGCGCCGACAGCCAGCCGGCCGTCACCCATCTTGGCCACTATCCGCCCAAGCTGCGCCAGGCCAGGCGGGATCGCAAGATTGGCGGCGAGCCCATCATAGAGCGGCTCCACCTCTACCTCTATCAGGGCTAAGGGGCCCTTGTCCACCAGGCACAACCCACTCACCTCACAACACGTATCGCCCAACAACAAGGGGGAGCATCACAGGATGCTCCCCCTTGTTTCTTGCGCCGTGTCAGCCCCTCGTCAGCTCATCAGCAGGGCCCGCAGGCTCTCCACATCCAGCCCGCGCACTTCCGACTGGCCGCTCAGCAGGCCATCGGCCAGCGCCCGCTTCTCGTCATGCAGGGCGACAATCTTCTCCTCCACCGTCTGCTCACACACCAGGCGATAGACGGTGACCGGCTGGGTCTGCCCCATGCGGTGGGCCCGGTCGCTCGCCTGATCCTCCACCGCCGGGTTCCACCAGGGGTCGAGGTGCAGCACGGTATCGGCCTGGGTGAGGTTGAGCCCTGTGCCCCCCGCCTTGAGACTGATGAGAAACAGCGGCACCGCTTCGTGGCGAAAGCGCAGGATGGAATCCTGCCGCGCCTTGGCCGAGCAGCCACCATCCAGATAGCAATAATCCCACTGCCGCTGCTCGATGCGGGTGCGCAGCAGGCTCAGCAGATCGACGAACTGGCTGAACACCAGCACCCGATGACCGCCGTCGATGGCCTCCTCCAGCAGCGCCATCGCCTCGTCCAGCTTGCTGCTGGCCTCGGCCCACTCCGGCATCACCAGCTGGGGCGAGCAGCAGAGCCGGCGCAGCCGGGTCAGGCCGCTCAGCACGTGCATCAGGGCGCGACCATCGGCACTTTGCACCTGCTGCACCACTTCGCGCCGGGTCGCCTCGTAGAGCTGGCGCTCCGCCGGGGAGAGGCTGATGTGGTGGATGATCTCGGTCTTGTCCGGCAGCTCCGTCAGCACCTGGTGCTTGAGCCGGCGCAGGATGAAGGGGCTGATCACCGCCCGCAGCAGCGCCATGTGCTGGGGATCCTTGACCGCCTTGCCAAAGCGGCGCTTGAACTCGCCGAGGCTGCCCAGCAGCCCCGGGTTGATGAAGGTGAACAGGCTCCACAACTCCCCCAGATGGTTCTCGATGGGGGTGCCGGAGAGGGCGAGCCGAAAATCACCGTCGAGCTGGAACAGCAGCTTGGCCCGCTGGGTACCGGCGTTCTTGATCTGCTGCGCCTCATCCAGCACCATGCTGGACCAGCGCCGCGACTTGAGCGCCTCCGCCAGGCTGCCGAGCATGCCGTAGTTGAGCAGGATGATCTGCCCCGCCCTGGCCTCGCGCACCATCCCCTCCCGCTCGGCGGGGTTGTCGAACACCACCACCTCCAGCTCGGGGGCGAAGCGGGCCACCTCCTCCTGCCAGTTGGTGACCACTGACTTGGGTACCACCACCAGGGCCGGCCCCAGATGCTGGCGCATGCGCAGCACGATGAGGGCCTGCAATGTCTTGCCCAGCCCCATGTCATCGGCCAGACAGGCACCGAAACCGTGATGGGCCAGGGTCGCCAGCCAGCGCACCCCCTCCTTCTGATAGTCCCGCAGCGGCCCCATCAACTCGTCCGGGCACGCCACCTCCTGTTCCCACTCCTGCTGAAGGTTCTGCCAGGCGGCATCCCCCTCGGTGGTGATGACGGAGAGCAGCCGGGTGAGCGGATAGGCCAGCTTGTTGTTGATGCGCTGCTCGTCATCCAGCATGGCCCCCAGCATGGTGAGCCGCTCCACCAGCTTGTCGCTCAGCATCAGGCTGGTCTTCTCGTCGAGTTGGACGGTGCGCTGACCCGGCGTCAGCTGGCGCAGGATCAGGCGCAAATCGAGGATCTGATGCTCATCGAGAGAGAGGGCCCCCTCCACCTGGAACCAGTCCTGACGCCGCTCGATGCGCAGGCTCAGCGCCGCTTCATCGAGGCTCTTCAAACGCGCGCTGTCCTGATGCCAGTGAATGACCACGCCGGCATCCACCAGCTCCGGCAAGGCGTTGACCAGCGCCAGCGCCTGCTCCCCCTCGAGCCGCCATTCGCTGCCCGGCAGCTCGATGGGCAGCTGGTTGCGCAGCAGCTGGGCCTCGCCCCGCTCGGCCGCCAGATCCCGCTGCCAGTAGTGATCATCCTTGATCCCCTGGCGCACGATGGCCTCCCCCTTGCCAAGGGGCAGCGGCGGCAGCTCCTCGAAGCGGGTTACCAGCCTGACCGCCAGCTGGCCATCCTGCCAGTCGAGCTGCACCGAGGCCACACCGGGCCAGGGCGTCAGCTCGGCATTGCCGTGCAGCCCCGCCACCTGGCTGTGCCAGGGCAGATCCGGGATGGCATCCAGGGTGCGTTGCAACTCAGCCAGCCCCTCGGCCGGCAGGTCGGGAATGGCCTCCAGCGCCGGCAGGCGATCCTGCAGGGCCTGGGGGGTGAGGATGAGCTGCCACAGATCCTGCGCAAGCGGCAGTATGTGCGCCCCGCGTACGGCCGCGGCCGGGCTCAACACGGCCCCCATGCCCTGCTCGGTGGCCACGATCTGCAGCAGTGGCGCCGTGATGGCGAGCTGCAGCTTCTGCCCTCTGGCATTGAACAAACGGGAGTGGTTGGCCAGCGGCGCCCACACCTCGCGCGGCAGCCGCCCCATGTTGCGCGGCAGAGTGCGCACCAGCGCCCAATCCTCTTCGTCGAGCAGGGCGGCGTACTGGGTGGAGAGCAGGGCGGGATCGACCCGGCGACCGGCGGTCCACTCCCCTTTGGTGCTCTGTTTCTGGATCTTGCACTCGAGCTCGGGCCCTTCGGCGTGAAGCAACCAGACCAGCCGCTCCTGCGGTTTGCGCACGCCGCTGGAGCGGCCCAGTCCCTGCAGCCAGTTGAGCCAGCTGGCCGAGGCGGGAGCCTTCTCCTCATCTTCAGGCGCACTCCCCTGCTCATCCTGCCCGGCGGCCCGTAGCTGCTGCAGCGGGGCGCGTTCTGCCCCCTGCCCCAGCATCAGGCGCAGCAGATCCTGGCAGAAGGCCATCAAGCGGTGGCGGGGCGCGGCCTCCAGCACGTGGGAGAGATCCCACTTGTGCAGGATGGCCACCTGGGGACTCTGCTCGCCGTGCCGGGCCAGCGCACAGAGATCGAGCCAGAGGTAACCCCAATGGAGCTCCTCCAGCGGCAGTTGCAGGGTGTCGAACAGCCCGACCGCCTGGCCGTGGCGCTCCCCTGCCCACTGTCCCAGCAGATCGGCCAGCAGGGGGAACTGATTGGCCAAAGTGCGCAGCCACTTCTTGCGCTGCTCGCTGGCCAGCACGGGATCCGCCTGCTGCAACCAGCCCAGCCAGAGCAGGGCACTGAAGGTGGCAGGCCACTGACCCGCGCCCGCTGACGCCTGCCAGGCACCCAGCGCAGCCAGCAGGCGCTCGGCCAGCGGCTGCTCGTCTTCCTGCTCCGCCAGCTGCTGCAGGGCGGGCCAGTGAGTGATCGCTTCCCCGCTCGGCTCGCCGCAGAGCCATTGCCACTCGGCGGCAAAGCCCTCGGTCAGACCGGACAGCTCGGGCGCACAGTGCTGGGCAAGCGGGGTGAGCGGCCACTGCGGATGGGGCTCGGCATCGAGCAGGGTCTGCAGGGCAAAGTGCTGCATCAGCAACCGCTGCCACTGCGGGCTCGAGCCTGCCAGCAGCAGCTGGGCGTCGGGCAGATCGAGCAGACTCAGCAGGTCGGCCGCCAGATAGTAAGCGGGCACTTGCCCGGTCTCTCCCAGACAGAGCTCACGCACCAGCGCCTGCGCCATCTCCTGGCCTGTTACCGACGGCACCCGCGCCCAGTTGGGCATGGGACAATCGCCGCGGCGCACCGCCAGGATCAACGCCAGGGTTCCCTCTGCCGTCAGACTCCACTGTTGCTCCCCACGCAGCCGCACCAGCCCCAGCAGTTGCAACTGACTCAACTTGTCGAGCAGGGCCTGCCCAAGCGGCAGCTGTTCTTGCAAATAGCGGGTACTGGCGGTGCGCTGCAACTGCAGCTCGCCAAGCAGGGCATAACAATCTGAAGAGAGAGTGGACGCAGACATCGAGACTCACGGGCCGGTGCAAAAGCGGAATTTTAACGGGAAAGCGACTGCGGCTCGACCCTTAAGCGCGAAATAACGCAAAAAAGCTGGCGCCTGCTGGTCGGACCGACCATGACGACGGGACGCAGACAACCCGTCATTGCCGCCCCCGCGGCCCTGACGGGGAAACACAGGCATAAAAAAAGGCGCCGTAGCGCCTCTTGGAAAAGATCCTGTTCCGGCGTCAGCCTTCCAGCCGGGCCAGACGCTCGGCCAGCGCCTGCAGCTGCGCCTTGAGGTTCTCGACCTCCTCTTCCAGCGCGCTCAGCCTGTCCGCCGCCGGCGAGGCATAGTTGGCGGGGGCCGCCTCGGCCAGCGCCTGCAGATCCACCTCGCCGCTGAACAGGTGGGCGTAACGGGACTCTCGCTTGCCCGGCTCGCGCGGCAGCTTGACCACATAGGGGCCACGCTCGATGAGGGTCGCCAGCACCGCATCCACCTCGGCCACGTCATCGAAGCTGCACAGCCGGTTGGTGCGTGAGCGCAGTTCACCCGGTGTCTGCGGGCCGCGCAGCAGCAGTTCGCAGATAATGCCGAGCTCCTGGGCGGTGAACTTCAGCTCGCCAAATTCGGTGTTGCAAAAGCGATGTTGATAACGAGGCACCCGGGCGTTGAAACCGGCGGTATTGACCACCAGCCGCTTGCGGATCAGCTCATCCACCACGGCCCGGATGTCGAGCTCGGACAGCTCGAGCACCGGTTCGCGGTTGCTCTTCTGGTTGCAGGCATTGACCAGCGCATTGAGAGAGAGGGGGTATTGATCCGGGGTGCAGATCTCTTTTTCGATCAGACAGCCGATCACGCGGGCCTCCAACGGGCCAAGCACTAACTCCATTTCATACTCCCTACTAAGCAAGACGTTGAGGCCACTATCTTAGCCATGGCGCCTCTGCCGTCCAGCAGTGGCCACCATTTTTGCGAGGCGATGGGGCAGTTGATGAAACATCGCGCAATCGCCCCCCCACCGTCAGGAGGAGGGCTTGCGCTCCAGCGCCGTGGCCACGGATTTGGCGGCCGTGCCGGTCAGCAAGGGATCTGCCGGGTAGAGTGCCAGCGCTTCGCTGCGCAGGGCCCGCGCCTCCTCTTTGCGTCCCAGCGCATCCAGCGCGATCACCATGTTGGCGTAGATATTGGCCCTCGGCGTGTGACGCACGAAGGCTTGCCCCCACTCTAGATAGGCCTCCAGCTCCGCCTTGTTGCTGCTTTGCAGGCCTACCGTCAGCCGCACCGAGTTGACGTCAAACTCCACCCGGGTCAACCAGGCCATGGGATTGATGACATCGAGCAGCAGGGTCGGCTCCTTGTAGCCGCCGCGCTCGTACTTGGTCACCACCCAGGCGGTGTGCAACGCCGTCAACATGAAGGGCACCACCAACAGGGGGATGGCAATGGCGGTAAAACGCAATAACAGCCAGGGGCGGTAAACATGCTCACGCCAGCTGGCTCGTCCCGCCTCCAGTAGCCCCTCCTCCACTTCCGCGTCCAGCACATACACCAGCATCAGCAAGGCCCACCAGAGCGCGATGGCGTGGTAAAGCGGGTATTCGGTCTGGGTATGCAGCAGGATCGGGGTCACCAGTGCCAGCAGGGCTGTGCCCTTGCGCCAGCCGGCCCGACTCGCCCGCCACAGCAGGACAACGCCCATCAACACCATGCCCAGCATGGGGGCTATCCCCCCCTCTACCGCCCAGTAGAGGAACTCGTTGTGGGGGTGATCGAGGTTGTATTCGATCTGCACCATGGCCGGGTTCAACGCCTTGTCGGCCATGTAGTGATGGAGGAAGGTGGTTTCAAAGCTGCCATAGCCCCAGCCCACCCAGGGAGACTGGGCAATCAGCTTGGCGGCATAGGGCCAGTAGATGGAGCGCATGCCGCCCGACTGATAGACCTCTAGCCCGCGTTTGACACCGCTGATCCCGTACTGGGAGGCGATCCCCAGCCCGACACCGAGTGCCACCAGTCCCAGTACCTGCGCCAGCCGCCCCTGACGATGCAATGCAGGCACGAGCAGGCTCAATGCCAGTAACCCTCCCAACTGCCCCACCCGGGATTGCAACGCCATCAACAACAGGCTGGCCGCCACGCTCACCCCATAGCGCAGCCCTTTGAGCCAGGGGTTGGCATTACCGCGCAGCTCCAACCAGCCGGCCAGGGCAAGCCCAGTCGCCATGAAGGTCGCCATCACATTGGGTTGTTGAAAGATGCCGTAGGGGCGGTTGGCGCGGGTGTCATACCCCAGCCAGTTCCCCGGGATCAACAGGTAGTACTGCACCAGGCCCAGCAGCGCCTCGATGGCCACCGCCCCCAGCAACAGATAGAGCAACCGGTCACGGGATACCCGCACCAACTGCCACTGATAGAGACAGAACAGAAACAGCAGACCGGCGAACAGCCCCAGCAAACGGGGAATGACATAGTCTTTCAGTTCAAAGCCGGGATAGGCCATAGGCAGCAGCAACAACAATCCCCCGAGCCAGAGCCAGCCCTGCAACGAGGAGAACACCAGCCGCTGCTGCAAGGTCACCCGCCACAGCCCCAACCCGATGACCAGACTGGCGAAGATCCAGCCCCAGGCGTTGAACGGCAGATAGAGCCCGGCCCCACCGGGGTTGTGCATGAAAAAATGCATGCCCAGCAACCAGTACAAGACGAATAACCCAAAACATGTTCTCTGGATCAAATCAGGAAAACACACCATGAAACCTCTTCCATGCCCCAAAGCAAAAAAGCCGCGATAGCAGAACACTATCACGGCTTATTGTCTTTACGAATGAGGGCGATAGCCTTTATTACAGCGGTAAACGCTCCGTCAGATCATAGAGCGATTGACTACGATTGAGCATCTGGCCTCCATCCCTTGTCAGCGGAACCCAACCAATGGTGCCCTTGGATGTAGTCGGACGAATCAGCATCAGATCGAAAGGTATGGTCACATAGATACCTTTGGTAAAGCTGCCCTCACCATATTCATCTGCCGACACATCTGTCAGAGTTGCATAGGCCCCCATGACAATGCCTGAGTCGAATCGCTTCGAAAAATCGAATGTCGCGCCGACATCTCCAGCCAGGTAGCGACCAACAGCAACCTTCGCGGTGACACCTTCCAAGAAAGGCAATTGCCAATAGCCAGTCACATGACCGGTAACCACATCGTAGTCGGCCATCTTGAGGGTATTATTCCAGTCTCGTTGTTTCACCCAGTTGCCGTCTACCCCTAATGCCCATGACTGCCCGAAAGGCCGATACAATAGCTCACCGCCAGCACCGGCATACATCATCTCAAGGTACCCGCCATAAACCTGGCCATACCAATCCCGGCCAAACTGATCCATATGAGTCAACTGCAGGTTATTCAACAAAATATTGGATGAATCGACATACTCTCGGATCCACGTTCTGACACGGGGCAACTTGTCCGCATCTGCCGGAGGAGTCTTGTAGTTAAACTCATCAAAGTTATTGGCCACGTTGAAAAACAGTGTGCCTTGCAGCCAGTTCTTATCAGAAAGACGTAGCTCACTGTTGGCATTGACGCCGACTTGATACATGTAAAATGACTCGGGTCCACCAAAAGACTGGGTCAGACTTGGGTCAAATGAATAAGAAAAACGCTCGGCATCAGACTGATAACGTACATCTCCCATCAGTGGTTCCGGTGCTTGCTTATGGCTTTTGACCGACGTCTCATCCCCCAAAATCGGAGGCATATTGGCCTCTCGCACGGAGTCGAGGTCAATTACTGTCTCTTGCAGTGCAAGATTGCGCTGACGTTCAATTACTTTCAACTCCGTCACTGAAGCAGGTAATTGATTGGCCGCAATCACTGCCGTACGTTCAAGCGTCTCTTGAGGGTCTCTGTATTTATATTGTTGACCTGACAGAGACACAGAGTTTTGATGCTGAGTGATTGTGGACTCTTGCCAACCCGCATTTCGGTCAAATTGATCCGCCATTGCAGCCCAGTCGACGGCAGTATCCTCAGCTGGCACCCTGTTTTCCATATAGACAGGACGAGGCTCATCCAAATGGTTCTGCTGCAAATCATTGAAGTTGGTCCGCAATGTCACCCCCCACATCAGAGTATTTCCTCTCTGATAGCTAAGATGAGTATCCATATAATCGAATACACGATAGACCACACCAACATTGATCGGAGATGACTGAGTTACCTTTCCCGAAAACTCATTACTATAGTCGTTACCATCATATTCAAGTTTCAGTCTCAGTGGCTGCCATGGCGTTTGGTATTCCACCCCACCAAACAGAGCCGAGTTTCCATGAAACATATTCCCTGTTTCAAATTTACCACCTCCACCGGAATAAGAACCATCACGCCCACACCAGTCGTCTTTCCAACGGCAGAATGGGTTGGTGATATTTCCACTTTCGCCCATATTGCCCCACCCCATTCCTAGAGTGAAGTCGAAAGGGCCGTAACGTTTACTGGCAACAACATACTCACTGTCAAATAGCCCGGTCCCCATCAAGTCTCGAAATCCGAGTGATACTGTGGGTAGCCAGGTAGATTCTTGCATCAAACGAAACTTGAAATCGATGCCTTTATCTTTGTAAGTTTGATCACCACTAAAACCAGGTGAAGAACTATATAGTCTGGTTCTTACATCAGTATAACGCAGGGTTGCTTCAAACCATTCAAAAGGCTGTACAGAAACAGTCCAACGACGATATTGTTCATTGTCAAAATAGTTGGCGCTGAACTCACCCTCTTTTGCCATTCTGGCAGTAGGCATTTGCAGCAGGCCAACGCCCCCAAAATCACTTTGTGAGGGGCCCAGTGGCTCAAAGATATCCGCATTGGCGTTGGCTGCATGACATACCAACAGGGCAATCAAGGAAACTCTTGGGTACATCATTTTGGCATCCGGTTAGCAAACAATGTCAGAATTCGTTCATTCAAGTTTTGATACTGCTTGGGAAGTACGTCAGGCGAGAATCCCACGAAAAGTGTTGCCCCCGGCATCGCTTCAACATGTCGTTCATTCCAAATCGCAACAGGAAACCAATCATATTTTCCACTGGGGGATACAAGATATACCCCGGCAGGATCTCCCCCTTCCAATATATCTTTTCTTTTCCAATACTCACGTAATCCAGCTCCGGGCAGGAGAGGAACGTCACCGATTTGTTTTACCAAACCGGCAATCTGTACCTCAGGATGACGAGGGGCAAGATACAACTGATAATGGCCTTTCAATATAGGAGCATCAACACCAGAACGCGCTTGATTTACATCAGGGTCTACAGACACATCAAAACGGCCAGTTAACTCAAGCTGCTGCAATTGCTGCAACAATTGCAGAGTAGAAGATGCCAGCGATGGCTCTCCCATGTCAGACCACATTTTGGATAATACGGTCAAGTCAGCCAATAATACTTGACGCTGATGCTCGAGCTCTTGCTGACGTACCGGCGTTGATATTTGTCCGACCGGCCAATAAGGGTTATATGACAAGATAGCAGGATCACTCAGCGCACTGCTTAGCGTTATCTGCTTGGCATAATGAAGGTCTTTTACTGGCTGACCTTTCCACCATATGGATATAGTCGCATCAGCCCACGCAGGGTTAGTTGCTAAAATAGAGATAAGAAATATATTTATAATTTTCATGATGAGTAGGGCTTGAGAAAAGTCATTTCAATGACAGGAAGGGAAGGGCCTAATTGTTGCTTGAGTTTGCGAACTTGGCCGGAATGCTCATCAATCCAAAAATAATTGTTCCATTGCTCCTCACTGGGAGATGCAGTAACAGACTCTTCAATAATAGTTGTTGTATATGGTTTATCCATCACTTCTAACACTTCATTACCAACGCGGCGGTAATGGGCACTCAAAGGATAACCACTGGTATATTTTTGTGACCACTCGGCCACACTGTACCACACCATGGATGGCAGTTTATCCAGACGTGCAATTCTTAAGGGATCTTGGTCTAGATATCCGAGATAACGTAAATCATTCGGCAAGCCAATTGTTTTGACCAAGCGGCCATGTTCTGTGATGAACATCACCCCATCAGCACTCATCCATGACAAGCGCTCGCCATTGACATAAGCCAATACAACCAAAGCTTGTGGCAGATCGCCGACTTTGATGTAGGCGCTTGCATAAGGAAGCTGTCTGAGTTGCGTAGACGTCAGCACAATCTCATTTTCTTTATGAAAGACATAACCCAGGGTTTCTATTGTCTGATTCGTTGAGGTACTACAACCAGTCAGCAACAACATGCCCGCCCAGGCTAGTACTCGTGGGGGCAGAAAAGAACGGTACGATATCACGCGCGAATAACCATCCATGAAAAGAGAATAAAAGATAAGGCTGCTCGGTTAGAGCAGCCTTATTGGACTTATTTGGTCGAAGTGGTTGTGCTGGTGTTGTTGTTGCGGCTATTGGATTCAGATACAGCTACAGCGGTTACCAGTGCGGCAGCCGCACCGACAGCAACAGCAGTAGTGGTGACACCTGCAGCCGCTGCGGCAGCACCAGTGCCGGCAGCACCACCGGCAGCACCACCGGCAGCACCACCGGCAGCACCCTCTACAACCACAGCTTCCTCTGCAGCCATCACATTAGCGGAAACAGCCAGCAAAGCAGCCAGAGCAAATGCAGTCTTCTTCATACTATCTTCCTTTTTGTTGATACATCTAAACCTTATCACTGAGACATCAATTTTCTCAGACACCCGTAGTATTACCCAAACGAAACATCAATTAAACCACGATTACTGTGCGGTGTCTCTTAAGACCCAGATGTGCTCCAAGAAAAGTCAGGCTTTCGTCTTGTCGCCATAACTGTATTGATAATACCCATAATTTCCATAGTAACTGCTCGCTTTCTTCTCGACGGCATTGAGCAATATACCCTTGATCGAGACACCATTTTGCTCAAAACGACGAATAGCCACTTCCACCTCTTTGACCGCCGTCTTGGCGAAACGGGCAACCAGCAAAGATGCCCCAACATGCTGGCCAACAATGGCGGCATCGGTGACAGCCAGGATGGGAGGGGAGTCAACGATGACAAAATCGTAGTGCTCGCTCGCCCAATCCAGCAGTGCTTTGAAACGAGGATGCATCAACAGCTCGGAAGGGTTGGGTGGCACTGCCCCACGACAGACAAAATCAAGGCCATCAAACCCGGTCTGACTCACAACGTGTGCCAGCTCTGTTTGCCCCGCCAGATAGGAGCTCAAGCCAGTCCCCATCTCCTGGCCCATCACCTTCTGCATATAGCCTTTGCGCAAATCCGCATCAATCACCAGTACCTTTTTGCCTCCCATGGCAAGCGTGGCGGCAAAGTTGGTGGAGACGAAGGTTTTGCCAAGACCCGGGCCGGGGCCCGAGATCATCACTATGTTGTTTTTGGCTTCCATCATGGCGAAGTGCAGGCTGGTACGCAGGCTACGCAGCGACTCCATAGCCAAGTCAGCAGGGTTACGTGCGGCCAATAGCGCTTCATTCAGCGGCATGGCATGACGACGTTTTTTCTGTTGCTGCTCGATGGTGGCCTGCTCAGAGGAGTAGGGGATGGTGGCATAGACAGACAGCCCCATCTCTTCCAACTGTTCGGGGCTTTCCACACCACGGTGGAAGGCAGCTCGCACCAGGATCAACCCCACTGACAGCATACCACCCAGCAGTGTCGCCAGTACCACAATCAGCGGTTTCTTAGGCTTGACGGCACGGGTTTCAACGGCGGCATCATCGATGATCCGCACATTGCCGATGGTGCCAGCCTTCATGATATTGAGCTCCTGCTGCTTGTTGAGCAGCTGGACGAAGATCTCTTGACCGACCTGCACATCACGGGTCAGACGCAAAATCTCCTGCTGGGTTTTTGGCAGACGCTTGATCGACTTGTTGATCGCATTTTTGGTATTCATCAAGGTCTGGCGCTTTTCCATCAGGGCGATGTAAGCGGGGTGCTGGCGGGTATAGAGTTGCTGCAACTCCGCTTCCCGGAAGGTCAACTCGTTGAGCTGCTTCTCGAGGCCTACCATGGTATCCAGTGCAGCTTTCGCTTCCAGCGACAGATCGACCGACTCATTCTGCTGGCGATAAACATTCAACTGCTCTTCAGAACGATTCAGATCCTCTTTGACCTGAGGCAGATGCGTTTGCAAAAAATCTAGGCTCTTCTGGGCTTCTTCGGTCTTGCGCACCACATTCTGTTGCAGATAGTTCTGGCTGATGTTGTCAAGCACGGCACGAATGC
Organism: Aeromonas dhakensis; assembly: GCF_002285935.1. Taxonomy (NCBI): domain Bacteria; kingdom Pseudomonadati; phylum Pseudomonadota; class Gammaproteobacteria; order Aeromonadales; family Aeromonadaceae; genus Aeromonas; species Aeromonas dhakensis. Next base: position 2,379,523 of record NZ_CP023141.1, on the reverse strand, counting down.
GCCCCTTGTCTTCCCCTTCCAACGTCAGCGAGATGATCCCGGTATTCTTGCCCTTCTCACTGACCTGAAGCCCACTCTGCAACTCAGCAATCACATCCAGTACTGGCTGCTTGACCAGCGTGAAGGTCTGTCCCTCATCGGCAGCCACATCGGACAACAGCAAGGTAACATCATCTTTCTCAAGCAGCTCTCCAACCCGCCCTTCCAGCACCCGCCCCTCAACCTCGAGGGTAAAGCGCTTATCTTCGTTCATCGTCAGCGTCAGCGGCGTTCCCAGCAATTCAGGTGCCACCTCAAAGCGGCTTACCGCCATCTTGGGATAGGGGTGGCCCATCAGTCGTGACATACCACGGCCAATCAGCGGGAAGAAATCAGGGGTTACAACGGTATCGAGGTGAAGCTCTTGCACCGTGCGGCCGAGTACCATACGAGAAGTCAGCAACTCAATCTCGGCGGCAGCATCGGGTTGCTCACCGCCCAATACATCGGCCATATCCCCGAGCAGTGCAGCACCGCTGGCTTTTTTCTCCACCTGCAGCAAGGCGTTTGCCTTGAAAACAGGGGTAGCCAGCAGGGCATACGCAACACCCAGCACCATAAACAGCGCGGTGATCGTTACAATCCACCAACGCCCATCGATCAGATAGCCCAACAGGCGTCCCAGATCGATCTCGTCATTCTCCACCGCAGCACTGCTCTGCCGGGACGAAACAGAAGAAGTCGTCATTCAACACAATCCATTTTTATTGTCAGATACCACATGCACACAATCAGTGATGGTGGGTGTCGTTACAGTTTTTTTGCCCAACCATCGGCGCTACGCACCAATAGCTGGTAAACATGTTCGTAAGCTTCCCGGCTCAGACGATAGGGATCGGGCACTTCGCTCTCACCCTGCCAGTGGCCAAACAACATGGTTTTGCCACGGGCCCCAGGGTCAATGGCCGTCACGGCAGAGATATGCCCTTTCTCCATCACCAGGATCAAATCGGCATCCTGGCAGAGTTCACGGGTCAGTTGGCGCGCCGAGTGCCCATCTAGAGAGAGCCCGTTCTGCTGTGCCACCTCGCTCGCGACCTTGTCGGCCGGCTTGTCCACCAAGGCACTGACCCCGGCAGAACTCACCTTACGGCCGGGCAAACGCTCGCGAAGCAATCGTTCACCGGTTGGGGAGCGGCAAATATTGCCCACACACACCACAAGAATTTTTTCAAACATATCGCTGTCGCTCTTCTAAATAAAATCTGCAGCCACCGGCCCCCAATACCTGCATTTCTCCGAAAGGAGATAGGCAGGTAAAGAAAATCGCCCCCGCCTCCCTTCCCCATTCATTACCGTATGAAGATAACAAACAAGCAGGAGCAAAGGAGGCACAAGGCCCCCCCTAAATCCCATCACTCGGCTTGGAAAGCAGCTGAGCGTAAAGTAACCGGGAGAGGTTAATCAGGCCCACACCTTACCAGTTGCGTACCCGTAACATGCCTTCGGTCAACTCGTTAAAGCCAGTAATAGAAGGCACCAGTTGGCTGAGCACACGGTTCCAGCGAGTGACTGGTGCCGTAGTAACATAAACCACGTCATAAGGTTGCAGAGCGAATTCAGTGCCCATTACCAGCGCGGTGGCATCACTCAGGTCAAGCTGATAAATGGCGGCTTTCTCTTGCGCCTTCACAGCGGGGCGCAATACGAAGATGCCGGTTGCATTGGCGGCATTCTGGTTGAGGCCCTCGGCACTGCTCAATGCTTCGGTCAGGCTCATCCCCTCACGACCAATGGTCAGGGTGGATGCCTTGTTGACCTCACCCATCACAAAGACTTTCTGGGCATCGTTGCGCGGCACATAAAGCATGTCGCCGTCACGCATCAGCTGATTGTGAGAGAGATCGCCATACTGCAGCAGATCCTGCATGGAGAGTGGGAACTCCTTGCCCTGACGGGTCAACACCACATGATGCCAATCGGCGGTCGGGGTCAGCCCACCAGCCAGATTGAAGGCATCGAGCAGGGTCATCGGCACATTGGTGATGGGCTGGGCGCCCGGCTTGGTCACCTCACCGGAGATATAAACCTTCTGGGAGCGGAACGCCGCAATGCTCACATCCACCTGCGGGCTCTCGATAAACTGGGCCAGGCGCTTGGCGATATCGGTACGGATCTCCGCCACAGTTTTACCCACCACGGCCACCTTGCCGATATAGGGGTAGAAGATGGTGCCATCGGCATGCACCCAGTTGCCCGCTTCGCTGGCACTGCGGTAAGAACCGGCCGGGATAGTCAACTCCGGGTGATCCCACACGGTGACATTGAGGATATCGCCCACACCAATCCGGTACTCATAGCTGCTGATCTGGCTATTGAGCTCGGGATTGGCCTTGCCCACTACCGGCGCCTTGCGCAACTGACTGACCAGCGCAGGGGTGACCTGATAGACATCTGCCAGCTGATCAACATCTACAGAACCGGTAACCACCTCGGTTTTGCCACTGGTGGAAAGATTGGTACCGGGCACCACAGTACATGCACTGAGCAGGGCCACGGCCGACAACAGAGGAATGAGCTGAATCCTTTTCACTACCACACCTTATTAAACTTGCCATCAAGAACTGAACGGAAAAATCGCCGTATGATAGCGGGAATTGCAGAAAAAACTGAGAAAAATCTCTCAGAAAATCACTTATTTTCTCAAGAAGTTACGGTATACCGACTTGCGGAGCTCTCCTGGCAATAATCTTACCGGCACACGCACAAGAAGATTTTTACAAAGTTGTAATTCACTTATAAAACCAGATTTATAAAAACCCATCTGTGCAGAAACTTCTGAACAAGCGTATTTGAAACCACCACGCCGAATCTCCATTCCATTACCGGTTCTGGCATAAACAAGCACCTCAGATAAATTGGCGGTGACAGCGCCATTATTTATCATCCTCACCCACAATGCATAATCTTCATACAAATAGTTATCTTGATAACTACCCGCTTCCAGTACTTTAGATTTACGATACATAACTGTCATATGATTGAATGGGTTACGCGATTTTGCATACTCAACAATATCTTGATGATGTACAGGGGGCTTTCTAAATGCATGCGCATTATGATAATCATCATCAAACTCTGCTATCCACGTGCCAACAATATCAACTTGAGGATTTTCTTTTATATATCTTAGTTGCTTTTCAAAACGTGTAGGATGACAAATATCATCGCTATCAAAGCGCATAATCCATTCATTGTTACAATTTACAATAGCGTTACTTAAAGCATTACCCAACCCGACATTATTAGGCAACCTTATACATTTTAAATTAATAGCATCACAATATAACGCCAACACTGACTCTAATTCAACAGTCACAGGTCCATCGATAACCACTACAGTTTCAGTAGGTTTAACTGTTGATGTTTTAATACTATGCAGCGCTGCCTGAAAATGTTTTGGACTATCGCCTTTATACAAAGCAACTAATATTGAAAAATTCATTGCCAACCCTTTTAAACATTAAATTTTAAAACTAATGATGCATCTAATTTCATCAAAATTAAATAACAACAAACCACTCAGCATGACAAAAGCACTAACACCGACATAAACACCACTAAAATTAAAAAAAGACATTACTGTGTATACGCAAAAGAATATTGTTGGATACATAAATAAATTTTTAATTATTCCAGTAAATGTTAACCCTGCGTGTTGAGACAATAGATAAAGCTGTGTTAGATTTTTCAAAAAAAGAGAGACATATATTACGCAAAAAATTAAACGCAATGAATAATCAACTCCAATAAATGGAATAAACAAAAGCACACATAAAGAGCATAAGGCAAAAAAACATGTCAGTTTTGCTGGTGCAGAATATATCCCCCATGCAGTAACAAATGGAGATGCTATATTTGATACAACATTCAAGGAAACCAGTGCGACGATTACACCTAACAACTCGGCATGCTCAGGTGATAAACTATACCCCAACCAAACTTTATAGAATGGCTCACTAAATGAAATAAAAACAAAAAAAGCAAAACTGAATAAAAGAGATAAAACTCTAAAGACAGGGTAAATCTTTCGCTCCAACTCAAAGCCTGTAGTTTTACTAATATATACTGCGTAGGATGCAAAACTTCCAATTAATACAAGGCAAGCAGACTTTGCTAAAATGGGGATCTGCAAAAGTAACGTATACTCTCCACTTGCCGCATAACCAAGTAAAGAGCTTACTAATATTATATCTGCAAATGAGAAGGCATATGAGCCAGCTTGATTCAAGCAAACCCACAAACTTTCTCTAACTCGAGAATTAAATGAAAAGCCAACCTTTAACAAAGGGTGCCTTCGACTATAAATAAACCTTGATAAAGCAAATACTATAAACGCCGATAACAACATTGAAATGGCATTTGAATTAACATCTATGTATATAGTGGAGGCTAAAATAACACAAATCACAATCCTTAGTAGACTTCTCAATGTATCAAGTAATGATGCCACATACACTTTATTGGATGCGAATGGAAAAATTATATAGGTTTGAGATAGTATAGTCACTCCACAAGCCAAAAAAACATAAGCATAATATCCCCCAGTATCCATCAAATTAAAATAGAATAAAATACCTAGGGATATTGATATCATCACTGACACAAAAAATAATATTGAAAGAAACCTATAAAGCTCTGAGTATATGTATGATTTTTCTTCTTCTACGGTAGCTCTTGTATACGCCCTAGCATAGACAGTAACAAATGCCCCCCCCACAAAAAACAATGATTGTATAACCGCATTTGAATTACTAATGATACCTAGCCCTTCATATCCAAAAGTGTCAATACAAAATCTGGTCATCAGTAAGCTAGCAATAGAAACAACTGCAAACGATAATAATGGGTATATGACATTAAATAACATCTACGTATTCCATATCCCATTGACGATGTGTTTTTATATACTCAATCGTTTTCTGTGAATATGCTAACACATTTATGTTTTGCCCTAAATTAGAGGCTAATATGTATGAGTGAAATCGAGAGCAGATTGCGTACGATGATATAGCCCATTCATTAATTAAGCTTTCAATTGAACCAGTGTATTGATAGATATCAAAGTCTATATTTTGCGTTTGATTTCTTTCTTTATAAAAGTTTATGAACAGATTAATCATAACCAGATCAGATTCATGTCCAGAATCAAAGGAAAATAAAGTAAAATTATCAACACCTCGAGCTTTTAAATTATTTATTTTTCCCTCTAGCCATAAGAAATATTCGTTTTTATTTAGATTGGAATTGTTTATTATGGATATTGAACATGAATTATTATTTTTGGCGTATCCAGACATTTCTCCAGCAGCTAAGTCAAGGCCAACTTCTATCTTATGATTAGCTACTCCATAATAATCTACAAGAGTTATTTTTGACTCGAAATCTCTGACATAAAACTTTGATATGGTGGAAAATATTATCCGCATTATTAATCCAAATAGAATACCTCCTTCATTTTTTAAATTACAGCCATATACAAAATTTGACCGCCCCATGATTTTATATGAAATCAGTACAATTAATAACTTCAAAAAATGGGGAAGCCATCCTGCTGACCGCTGAAACATTGACCCGCCAACGATATTCAACTCATCACAACTCAGAACAGCCTTAAATTTCCCCATAGATTTAGCCATAGTAAATCGTGAATCAGTTCTATATGGTGAGAACAAGTTATCATCACTCACCATTAACACAACATCATCTTTATGGAACTTGTTGCAGAACCGATTGATTAACCAGTCATCTCCGAAATTAAGATCAAAATACCCAAAAACAAGCGATTTCATATATTAAAACGTCTTTTGATTGATAGTAAAAAATTGAAATATTTTACAGGGATAAATGTAAGAAACCAATAAAGAATATATTCTTTACGCCTCCTCTTACTATCTAAAAATAATTTTACACTGCCTATGTCATTATGTAAAAGACAACTTTTTAGATAGTCAGCCTCATGATGTCTGATAAATTTATCATACCACTCACAAGAAAATTTATATTCGTTATAGTCTCGAATGACCTTAATTAGATCCTTCTTTTTAGACATCGCACTATTATCATCATAAACATATTCGCTCGCAATAAAGTTTCGATAATATATCTTCGCATTATTTAATGCAAACTCAGTCCATAAATAAATATCTTCACCAAGCCACTCACCCTCAGGAAATTTTACCGATGGGCTATTTTTTACAACAACAGAAGATGAACAGAATGGCGGACCAAATCTGACATAGTGTTCAAAATAATTGATGTATTTATTACAAAAGTCTTCTGGAATTTTATTTGTTCTTGGAGAGTAGTCGTACCCCAGAACATCAAAGTCTCCATTTAATCTTTGATAAGTGCTGAATATATCCTCCAAGTACCCCTTGTTTAAACGGTCATCAGCATCTAAAAATACTAATAATTTCCCTCTTGCTTTTGATACACCAGTATTTCTAGCAATAGATACACCTTGATTTTGCTGACAAAAGAGGAAAAAACGATCATTTAAATTATTCTTGGCAATATAATATTTAACTAACTCGAAAGAATTATCTGTTGAACCATCATCAACAATAATAACTTCGTATGAATCATATTTTTGATACAAAATACTATTTAAAGTTTTTTCTATAAACTTACTTTTATTATATAACGGAATGACAATACTAATTAAAATACCCATTAAACACCTTAATTATCTTTTCTGTAGTTTTTTCTAAAGTATGGTCTTTTAAAAACTCATCCATTTTGTTTAGATTATTACCTGAGTAATTTAATACACAATCCCGAGTGATTTTAATTAAATCAGATTTACTGTGTGCAATGTTTCCAAGCCCATATTGTTTTTTAATCCATGGAATTGAGCCTAAGGGATACGATATGAAATCAACGCCATGAATAGCCGCCTCTAAAATAACAGTTGGAAATCCCTCAGTTCTACTTGTAATAACAATATACTTACTTTTTGAAAAAAAACATGGTATTTTTACTTTTTCTAGATATCCAATTAAGCAAATATTCTTCTCTAGATGAGACTCCAGTATAAGCTCTCTAATTTGATCGAACAATGGTCCACCACCAACCATTACAGCTTTGATATCTAATCCAGAATCGCGAAGAGATTTAACTAACTCAACAAAAATTTCAGGTTGTTTTTCTTTATCGAAACGACCAACGAATATTAAATCATACTCTTTTTCATTTAAAGTTAAACTTGGCTTTTCATTAACAAAATTACCAACAAAATGGGTTTTATTCTTATTTAATAAGACCTCATTCTCTTTGTTAATATTTAAAATGCAATTTGAACCTACATTTATCAAAAAGCTTCTTATTCTTGGATATACTGACCTGACAATGCTTAACTTGCTGACCGTATTCCATAATGACATATGAATAAGTGATACAGCATTAATACCATAATATCGAAGCATTGGTGATAACATCGACAAGGATATATCATTTAAAATTACAACAACATCCTCAGGCTCATCTCTTTTTATAATTTCAACTAACTTTAAAAAATTAAGAGCTTTATATTTCCAAGTGTCTATCCTTGGTATTTTCTTTCCTTCTGGAAAAAAATCATCGGATGAGTATACATCACATGAATATCCACGAAGATTAAGCTCACTAGATATGGATTTTATATAGTACTGCCCTCCCCCAATAATCCCATGAGAACCAGAAATTATTATGATACGCTTCACTATTTCAATCTCCTAGAGATAAAGTTCAAGGCTATCGGTACTGTTACAGGGCTAAATATTAGCCCAAAAGAAATACTTGCTATACTAATTGATAGCAGTTGTGGCCACATACCTTTATTTTGACTATATAAAAAAACAAATGTAGATAATAATATTGTAGTCCCGATTATCCCCGACTCAAGCATGAGAGTTCCATATAGATTATGCGCGGCAATCCCCCAATAATCTCTCGTATTGTCAAATCCCCACCCGAAAAACAAACTACCGATATCTCTATCTAATAATGTATCGAACAATTTATTTATAAGGAATATTTTTGACTCAAAGCTCTCATCCTCAAATATGTTAAATATGGCGCCACCAAGAAATACCATCAATAAAACTATTGGCATGAAAAACATTGATAAACACAACTTCAGCATTCTATTATTAAATACCGAATTGATATATTCCATTAAAAAGACTAACAAGAATGAAATGATAGCAGCTCGAGACAATGAGAAAAAAACAAGCGCAACAATTAAAACATTAATTACATTACCATTAGAAAAAATATTTTTGTTGTTCTTAAAAAGAAAATATATAGAAAGAAGGAAAAGACCAACAAAATTACTATCTTGAAATAAATAGCTATGTTTATACGCATAAAACATCATATCTTCATTGCCATGAGAGATTATGGCGTCAATATAGCTATCTCTCGGAAACGTAAATCTTAAAAAGGTATCTATTGTTAACAGAAGCACTGAAAATATCACCGTGTATATAATCACGCTCTTTATTTGCTCTTTATTTAAATTCTGCTCAAAACATAGAATAAAGAACAATGCAACCATGCCAATGAAATAATAACTCCATACATTTATTTTAGAGGAAAAGAATAGTGCAATAAAGACAATCACGTTAATTATCAACATTCCAAGAAAGACTCTTGAAAGTTTGGCCTTCAGAGAGGCACACAATATTACCGTTCCAAGAACAAACGAAATATAATAAGGCGCAGGGAAAAAACCGTATATATACAAGCCACACGGTATCGCTAAACAGCACACTCCCCAATATGGTAACTTATTTATCATTATCATACCAAACTAAAATGAAATTATAAATTTTTGTATACTTGGATATACCCACTATACATATTTTCCTGTGAAAATTTATCTCTATATTTATCAGAGATACATTTAGTATTCTTCTTAGCCGTTAGTAATGCGTTCTCCAATGAGATTAAATTACCTAACGAAAAATAACTTATATCATCAGAAAACAATTCCCTAAATGTTGGTATATCACTACAGACTAAGTCACAACCAACAATAAGAGCCTCTATAGTTGCAAGACCAAATCCTTCACTTAGCGAAGGCATTAAATATATATCAAAAAGTGACATATATTTTAATGGATTTCTTGTTGGCTTCAAAAAAAATACATTGTTTAGTCCGATTGACAGTTCTTTAAGATTGGACAGTTGACAACCATCTCCAACAATAAAAAAATCATGAGAACTCATTCTTCTTGCGACACCAACTAAATGCTCTAACCCCTTTCTCTTAGTAATAACACAACAAGTACCAATAATGACGCGGCCACTATCACGACGAGACTGAATAAAGCTTAGAGCGTCAATATCATCCTCTGATAAATAGCCATCATAGTTCGATGAAACACCATTATATACAAACGACAGTTTTCCTGACAATGCGGGTATATTTTCTGCGTACTTATCTCTCAAAAACTGAGTTAAACAAACACATTTCGATATTTTTTTGAAAGTACATCGCCATAAAAAATTAATAACTCTGGCCTTGTGATATGAATATTCTAACTTTAGATCTTCAAATATATCATTGTGAATGGTAGTTACACTTTTCACATTAAACACATATGTTTGCAATGCATTATATAGATCTGGGATCAACGAGTGAGAATGAATAACATTAAAACTTTTAAGCTTATGAAATGTTCTAGGTCCTAATTTTTCAACTTTGATTTGATATAAATCAAAATCATTTGAATTAATATCTAATGAAAAAATAGTAACGTCTATCGCATGCTCTTTAAGCTTTTTAGCCAAGTTAACTGCAACTATTACAGGCCCTTTTTTTCTTAAAGATGGAACTAGTATAGCAACTTTCATCTAAATCTCATTTGTAGTACTTTTGCTCAGCGATATGCTGTTATATATAAAGAGACCAACAGCACTTTCCACATTAGATTGGCGTTGTTTCCCAAATCAGCTAAAAAGTCATGACTTCCCCAGCCCCAGGTGACCGTTACACTCGGGGCTTTCTGACTGGCAGACCAAGCCTGTTCAGTTTGTTTATCGCACTCACATACGCCATCACTTCCCTTACCTGACCGTTGTATGTTCGCAGACTGATTTTGCCCATCATTAACTGCTTAATATGTTCGCAGACTGATTTTGCCCATCATTAACTGCTTAAACCGATACATCGCCGTCTCTGCCAGCGAGCGACGGTGATACCCCGATATCTTCTTCCAGTGCGCCAGCCCTTCCTTGCGCATCACCAGCACGGTGGATGCCCCTTTGCGCGAGATAAGCTGATGGCTGGCTTTGCTGTCATAGGCGCCATCCGCATAAACATGTACCAGCTTACGCCGCAGACGGTTGAGCAAGGTGGACAACACCTCGGCATCATGGACATTTTCCAGTGAGACTTCCGCCGCCAGGATATCGTGGGTCACCGGGTCTACCGCCAGATGCAACTTGCGCCACACTCGCCGTTTCTCGGCGCCGTGTTTTCTGACCTTCCACTCGCCTTCACCAAATACCTTCAGGCCGGTCGAGTCGATAACCAGGTCGGTGATACGCCCCTTGGCGGGTTGTCGATAGGCCACTTTCACAGTGCGAGCGCGCTTGCTGACACAACTGTAGTCCGGTGCGCACAACGGCACATTCATCAACTCGAACAGAGCGTCGAGTAATCCCTGAGTGGCCAGCAGAGTGAGGTTGAAAATCCCCTTGAGCATCAGGAAGGTACAAATGGTCTGGTCGGTGTAGAGCTGGCTGCGGCCCCGCCGTCCGTAATGGTCGTGGTGAAACCAGTTGTTCATGGCCTCGGTATCAACCCAGAAGGTGAGTGAACCACGGTTAATCAAAGACTTGTTGTACTGAGGCCAGTTGGTGATGGGATGAAGCGATATGCCCATGATGCAGACTTGAAGAGGATGGTGGTGATCAGATCACCAAGCCCTCAGTTAGTTCCATTCAAGCGGCATCAATTTGGGAAACAACGCCCATTAGATTAAAACACTATTTACCGCCCCATGCCAAACAGCACAGTCTTGACTGTCAGCAGCAGGATCTTGATATCCAACATCAGGCTTTGATGCTTGATATAGAAAATATCGTATTTATGCTTCCATATCCCATCTTCAATAGATGCCCCGTAGGGGTATTTGACCTGGGCCAGACCAGTAATACCGGGCTTGACCGCATGACGGAAGCGATAATACGGAATGACAGTTTCCAGCTCTTTGATAAAGACTTCCCGCTCGGGTCTTGGGCCAACCAGAGACATTTCGCCTTTAAAGACGTTGATCAGTTGCGGCAGTTCATCAATACGGGTCTTGCGAATGAAACGGCCAACACGGGTGACACGGGCGTCGTTCTTGCTTGCCCATTGAGCACCATTTTTTTCGGCATCGTTTCGCATTGAGCGGAACTTGATTACGTCGAATTCCTGGTTGAACAGGCCAACCCGAGCTTGACGATAAAAGATGGGACCAGGTGATTCTAGTTTGATGGCCAGCGCAGCAAGCAAGCCAATGGGAATGGCAACCAGACTGAGCGCAATGGCAGAGACCAGATCCAACGCACGCTTGACAATGCGATTGGATGGACGAGAGAGGATGGAGAAGGATTTCATGTGCAGGAAGTAGCCGCTGTGCAACAACTCCACTTCAGTACGGCCAAAACGGCGATCCAGATAGCTGACCAGAGGTTCAACGTAGGCACCATATTTGGTGGCCAACACCAGCATAGCGGCCAATTCATCGGTAAGGTCACCACTCTTGTAATGCACAAGAGTTTTGCCTTTCAAGACCGATAAATCCGTCACATTGAAGTTCAATTTGAACGGATAATCAGCAAGCACCCGTTCGATAAGCTTTTTGTCATTGTCACTGCAGTAAACATAAAGCTCATCACTTTTCATATGAACCCGCTTAAGCTCATACACCAGATTACCAATATCCAGCGAATGGCTCTCGGCCGTCAACTGTTCATTCGCAGCTATCCCGAAGGCTGCACTACTGTCAATTTTGTTATGCATTTCCTTTAAGCTCTCTTCATGTCTATGTCCAGAGAAAAACGGTTGATGAGTTTTTCAACGGGCATTCGACAACCACGTGACGTAGATTTTTGTATTTCCCTCAAGAGTCTGTTGAAACAGACTTCACAGGAAACGAACAAAGAAAAGAGATTGATTTTTATTTGAAAGCGAGAAGCTGATCAAGAGTAGAGCGGCATACACGTCAAATTCGACGAACCTGGCAGTAAAAAATTTAAATTTCAATCGTTTGCCAACCAGTGAACACCATCTGGATAAGCACACCCAAGAGTTGCCACACTCTCTATCCCGTACCATATATCTGGGGACTACTAGCGGTCCCTCTTTTATCGATATCATCGCCATCATTAGCGCAAAATTGACTGCAAGAAAGTCAATTAATGGCCAAAAAACAAACCAACCTATGAAAAACAATGGCTACCGCCCCTGAGTTACAGCTCCCAGTGTGCATGCAGTCTTTTATATTGTCAGAGGCATCAATAGAATGATGCGTCATTTGCGATACCTTACTGCTGACGATCATGACAACGAAGCAGTCGCCAATCCAACCATTCGCCATAACTCTGCTCATTTTGCAACATTATTTCACGCAAAAAAATGTAGGATTATTCCGAAATTGGTGGAGGGGGAATTCTACCTGCGATTCGTCGAAATGAGTAGCCAATCTAGTCCACGACAGGCTCAATCGATTAAAAAATAAGCGGGGCAGGCAATTCAAGCAAAAAAAAGCGCCCAATGATGGGCGCTCATTTACAAACTCAGTGATTGGCAAGCAAGAAATCTATGTTATGTGAGGGCAATTTGACCACATTATCACTTGCTGGTAGCTGCTGTTTGGCCAGCCACACCAGATCACAAATACCATCCGTGGGTTCGAAGGCTGCCGGAGCATGCATCAGGATGTCGCGCACTTGCTGTTGATCAAAACGGTGACAGGCATCATCCAACGAGGCTAACAAGGGGCGTAGTCGCGACCAGGGCAACCAGCTCTCTTGTGCCACCATGATCCTGGGATGTTCGGTTCCTCTGGCATCATCACCAATCAGTAACTCTTCGTAGAGCTTTTCACCCGGCCGCAACCCCGTCACCTCGATGGCAATATCACCATCGGGCCGCTGCTCATCACGCAGAGTAAGACCGCTCAGGCGTATCATGCGTTTGGCCAGCTCCATGATCCTTACCGGTTGACCCATATCGAGCACAAAGACGTCCCCCCCCTCCCCCATGGCCCCCGCCTGGATCACCAGCTGGGCCGCCTCAGGTATCGTCATGAAGTAACGGATGATATCGGGGTGGGTCAGGGTGATGGGCCCCCCTTTATCTATCTGCTGTCTGAATAACGGCACCACAGATCCCGAAGAGCCAAGGACATTGCCAAAGCGCACCATACAAAAGCGGGTGTTGTGCTTCTCACGGGTCAAAGCTTGCAATATCAACTCGGCCATACGCTTGCTGGCCCCCATGGTGTTGGTTGGCCGCACAGCTTTGTCGGTGGAGATGAGCACGAATGTTTCCACCCCTGCCTCAATGGCAGCTTGTGCCGCATAAAGCGTACCGAATACGTTGTTACGCACCCCTTCAATGATGTTGAATTCAACCAACGGAACATGTTTATAAGCCGCGGCATGGTAAACGGTCTGGATCTTGAAGCTCTGCATCACCGTCTTTAGACGATGTTGGCGCTGCACTGACCCCAGTAACGGCACCAAGTCTGTTTCGATTCCTTCACGCTGACACTGTTCCCTCAGATTCTTGTGCAAGATATAGAGGGCGTATTCAGATAGTTCGAACAGTACCAAAGTAGATGGCCGGCACCGCAAGATCTGGCGACACAGCTCAGAACCTATGGAGCCACCGGCACCAGTCACCATGACTGCTTTGCCTGTGATATTGGCTTCCATCAATTTAGTCACCGGCTCTACCGGATCTCTGCCCAACAGATCATCAATAGAGACCTCCTTGAGCTGATCTATGCGGGCAGAGCCATTGACCAGATCGGCCATACCCGGGATAGAAAGCACTTCGCAAGAGAGGGGTTCAAGTGCATTGATTACTTCCTGACGACGAGCCCTGGTGCTGCTCGGCATGGCCAGCAGAATCTTCTGTACTCCATGGTGGTCAATCAAGGTTGGTAATTGGGCACTGTTGTAAACTGTACAACCTTGGATCACGCACCCCTGTTTGGCGGGATCATCATCGACAAAGGCAACGGGATAAAACTCATTGCCTTGCAACAAGGCCATTTGCAACTGCCGGCCCGAAGAGCCCGCACCATAGATCAACACCTGAGTACGTGCCAGACGGGTAGTATTGAGCAGCGCCCGGAAAAACAGCCGCACACCACCGACTAGCAGCACCAAAAAGGAGAGATAGATAACAGATACCGTCCTAGGCAGGAAGATATCAAAGTAAAACGCAGAGATAACAAAGAAGGCCGTTGAAAGAAATGCCCCCAAGAATATTGTCCATAAAACCCGGAAGCTGACATATCGCAACACTGCACGATACAGCCCCAGCCGCACAAACACACCGATACTAACGATGATAACCGCGCCAAGCAGTGCCCAGTGATGGGGGCTATCGATTGGCCAGCTATGTTCAAGCCGGATCCAGTACGCCCCCCAATAGGTCATGGTGATCAGGATCATATCAACGGTGACAGATACAGCACGCTTGCTGGCTCGTGACAGAGAACCCAGGCAGGTCAGTAGCCAGCTCCCTCCGGGTAAAAGCTCATTTCTCATTCTGGCACTCCTGCATTCAGGTGATACGCAAGAAACGCTAATGGCAAGTAGGCAATGACCAGACCGCTCACACCATCGAGTAGGCCCAATACAATCATGACAGCGATCGGTGCAAGCCAGAGGCTATTTATAAGAAGCACAGCCAATGTCACGTTTCGGTGACTCTGCCAACGCCTCGCCAGATATTGATAGCCATGAGTACGATGAGCCTGGCTCAGAGGACATTTCAGACGATAACGATTCAGTAACGTCCAAGTCGCATCAACCACAAAGACTCCAAGCATGACGAGCCATGCCCACAGGAATTGAGGTGCAGCAGCGGCATCCAGCAGCATCAGGGAAGCCAGCATCAAGCCAAGAAACCCGCTGCCACCATCCCCCATAAAGATCCTGGCGGGCGGAAAATTCCAGCACAAGAAGCCCGCCACCGAAATCCCCAGTAGCAGGATCAAACTGGCAGACGACCACTCCCCCCCAACCAAATAGTGAAATAACGCCATGAACAGGCAAACGACAACGGCCTCGCTGGCCGCCAAGCCATCAATGCCATCCATAAAGTTGTACAGGTTGATAAACCAAATCACCCCCAGCCAGGCCAGTAGATAACCGCACCAAGCGAGATCCAGCTGCCAGCCAAAGAAAGTCAGTTCAGGTAAACCATTAACAGCAGATACGACAAAGGCTGCCGCAATGCTCTGTACAATAAGACGAGTTCTGGGCTTGAGAGAGATGTGATCATCGATAAAACCAACCAGTGCAATGCCAAGCGCAGCAGCCCATATCAATGCGACACTGCTCTGGGATATGCCATAGGGCAGTGGGATCAGGGAGGCAAGCAAAGGGACTGCCAGCAGAAAGGTAGCTACGATAGCCATGCCACCGCCTCTCGGGGTAGGCACCTGATGCGAACTACGATGATTGGGTTGGTCAAGTAAGTGGGTCTGGGCGTAGCGCCTGAGCAGACCAGTCATGGTGATTGAAAGGAAAAGACAAAATATCGACAACAAAACAAATGCCAGCATCAAGACGACTCACTATGGGAAGATGCCATCAGAGATAGGGTCTGAGAGAGCGAATAGGGTGCCGACCATTGTAATCGGCTCTGAGCCTTACCGGTATCCATTTCCAGAGAGCCATAAATCCGTTGTAGCTTGGCATCAATCCCCAAACAGCGTCCAAGCCCTCTTATTATTCCTGGTGGGAGATAAAAGAGCCGACAGCTAACCCCTTCTGCATCAGCAATCGCCGTCAACAACTGCGACGTCGACACGGTGACAGGATCCGCGACTAAAAAGACCTGGTTCACTGCGGCAGGGTGTGCCATCGCATGGGCAATGAAGTCACACAGATTAGGCAACGCCAATAAACTGCGCACATTGTTCAAACGGGCAAAAGGGAGCGGGATCCCTTTGCGCACCCACGTCATCATACTGGCGAAGTTAGCCTTCACTCCTTCCCCATAAATAAGAGGAGGACGAATGATGGTAACAGCCATATCGCACTCTTTCGCGAGCGCCATCAGCCCCTGCTCCGCCTCATACTTCGAGCGTCCATAGGGATCTTCTGGCGGACTCTGCACATGTTCATCAAATGGCTTGCCTGGCTCGGTGCGCTCGCCATTCACTTTGATAGAGCTGATAAAGATGAAGCGTTTCACCCTTGACTCAGCCGCCTGCCGAGCAAGCGTGAGGGTGCCCTCTGTATTCACCGCTCGAAAAGCCGTCAGGGGATCTGCCGCAGTATCTGACATCACATGCACCCTGGCTGCACAGTGGACAACCACATCCACTTGTTGCAAAAGGACCGTCCAGTCTGCATCGGCAGTCAAAGAGGGAGCCTGAACTTGGTACGAAGCAAACGGGTTACTGCGCACAGCACCTTTCACATTCACCCCACACCTAAGCAGGTGTTCACAGACCGCCTTGCCTACAAATCCGTTGGCACCAGTGACTAGAATCATAGGTATAGACATACAGTCTGAAGTAGGCCTTTCAAGATGAGTAATAATTTGAGATAGCCTTTTCATATAGCGTCATATATTTATCAATCATGACGTCAGCCGTAAAGTTTTGTTCAAATCTAACCTTTGCATTTTTTCCCATACGCTCAGTTTCGTCTTGATCCTCCCATAGCTTCTTCATCGCGGATGATAAAGCATCGCTATTTGCTGGCTCAATAGCCAATCCAGTTTCACCATGTAGATTTATATATGTAGTACCTGTGCCAATCTCGCAAGTAATCATGGGCTTGCCATACATTGACGCCTCTAACAACGTCATACCAAACGCTTCAGAACGCAAATGCGATGGGAATACCACGGCATAACATAACTCCAGTAAAATATTTTTTTCATCATCACTTACAGGACCAATAAAAAACGTATTTTTCAATCCTAATTTATCCGCCTGAGATTTCAACTCCTTTTCACATGGCCCTTCACCAATTATGATCAAAGGATAATCAAGCTCACGCATAGCATCAAGGACAAATGACAGTCCCTTATAATATCGTAAAAAACCGATAAAAAGAAAGAAACGCCCTTTTATTTTATCGTTCCATTTATTCAACAACGATAAATCTGCATGATATGCAGATACTCTTTCCAGACCAAATGGTATTACTTCAACATCCTTTTTTAGGCTAGAGAGAATAGGACTAGTCTTGACGTAGTTGGGTGAAGAAGCAACAACAGCATCAACTTTATTTAAAAAAGACATCATCAATGGCTTATAAAGTTGTAGCAAATACTTTTGTTTGACAATGTCAGAGTGGTAACTAACCACCGTTGGCTTTTTAGGATTAACCAAAAAATGCACTATATCCATATAAGGCCAAGGGAAATGATAATGAATAATATCAGCGCTCTCTGCCAGCCGCCTGAATTCGACGATAGCGGACCATGAAAACCCAGTCGAGGCTATATAGAAATCTTCCTTTGCGGCATGTACACTATGATTTTCAATATTAAAATGTCTGCCTGCATTTTCAGCACTCAAGCATAATACATCAACCTCATGCCCTCTTTTTACTGCACCTTCAGCAAGCTGATATATTACTTGTTGCACACCACCGTAAGCATCTGGGTAATATGTTTTAAAAAAATGAAGAATTCTCATTGACTTCCAGACCTTTATCTAAAAAATAATTTTTTGTGTATTGATGAACATCTGGTGATGCAAGAAGCTCTATTATATCAAACCATTTGTATTTTGAATGTTGAGCAACAGAAAAAGAATTTACATCGCAGCCTAATTCTATCGAATAAGCTAAGACAACATAGTGGGTAGGAGTCATAACGTCATAAAATGAATCTTTATAAAAATGTTCATAGACTCCAATAAACTTAGCTTCCGAACACTGCAACGTCACGCCAAGTTCATTTTCAGCCACTCTTTTAAAAGCATTTGATATAGATTCCCCCTTTTTTATCCTGCCGCCCAAGACAAACCAATGATCGGCTGCTGGTCTATTTTTTCTTAGACCTAGAAGGTACCGTCCTGAACTATCAGAAATCACCAGATCAATCGATATTAAGGGTGTGCTTTTTATTGTTTTAAAAAAATCATCATCAGTAAGATGCATATCACCCCCATACATCATTTATATTTCTTTGCTGGCACACCTACATAAACTCCAGACTGCTCTATATTATTTACAACACACGCCCCTGCACCAACTGTAATCTCGTCGCGAACAGAAACATTGTTTATAATAGTAGCACCAGCACCTATAAAACATAACTTCCCGATATTAACAGAACCTGCCACTGTACTATTGACCGATACGTGCGTAAATTCATCAACACTGACATCATGTTCAATTATTGCACCTGAGTTGATAATACATCCTTCACCAATTTTAACTGAAGGACCTATGTGTCCATGATGACCAATGAACGTTCCTTTACCTATAATAGAGTTAACACCAACAGTGGCAGTAGCAGAGATCAAGGTGGCAACTTGCCACCCCATTTTCTCCAGCACCTCTAGCTGTAACTTTCTTTTTTTGTTATCACCTACTGCAGGAAAAAAAAACCACTCATCGGGTGATATTAATTCCCATGACGAAAGAACTGGATAACCAAAGATGCTTTCGCCAGGTCTGGCATTATCATCAATAAAACATAACGTTAAGAACCCTAACGACAATGCTACATCAGCCACACTTCTTGCATGTCCACCACAACCTAAAATGACCAGCTTCTTAGAGTCCATCACATCATGTCTCCAAGCCACTAATACGCTCGAGTATATCGATATGCTCATTTACAACATCGGACCATGTGCGCACTGATAACTCATCATATATCTGCAACTGTTTTCTTAGTAAGATATCATGATTGTGAAGTGCCCATTCTATTTTCTTAGCCATATCTCGCCAATCATACGGATCGAAAAATGTCATTTCCTGTAATTCAGGGTCAGTAAGAATTTCTTCTGTAACAGGAATGCGAGCCATAACAACTGGCGTATTAACTGATAATGCCTCAGTAAATGTAAATGGACATCCCCCTTCACTTAGACTTGGATTAACAGCCAAACCCGCCAGTTTATAACAAGCAGCAAGTTCTTGCATCGTCAGTCCATGCAAAAACAAAATTTCGTGTTGTAGGTTGTGGCTAACAATAAATTCTTTTACTTCTGGCATAACACTAACATTGCCGGTAACGACCAGCTTGTGCTGAACGAATCTTTTCCGCAAAAGATACTCATATGCTTTGAATAAACTTATTATATTTTTATTCGGCCTGATCTGGCTAGCATAAAAAATAAAATCTACATTTTTATTTTTAAATATTGAAACATAGTCTTGCTCATTCGATTTACGAATCGCAGACATGAGTAATGATTTGGCATAATGGGAGGTCGCTTCTTCATTATCTGGTAGGCCACCAATATTAATGAAGCTATCAACTTTATTAGCGGCATGGTGTACTACTGACACCTTATCCACTGATATTTGATAGCCATCGATTAGTGTATTCCATTTTACCACTTCACTATAAGTGACAAAGTGATCCCCTGTTCTGATAGCCTCTTCTAGCAATTTAAAGGTCGATAGAGTCCTATCGCCACCAATTTGAGAAAAGGCGACAGGAAAATCTCGTAAAACAACATCTGGCACACACATTAATCGAGGGGCATCAATTTTGTTAAACTCAGGCCAATAAGCTGTAGGACAATACCATGCAGATATATCATGCATACTATCGATTAATGCGTTTATACGCTTCCCCTCCATCAACTCCATATTGCGGTAGAGACGCAACACCAATCCGTCATCTTTAGGCGAGTGAACCATTTTCATGAAACGACCTATGTACTTGGAAGACCTACCAAGCACGACTGACTTCAATTTATGAACAAAAAAGAACGCCAATAACAAAGGAAAAAACACGATAAAAAATAATGGGAATATCATTAAGGTCAACAGCAACAACAGGCCACCCTCAATCCCTAGCAGGATCAGGTCCGATGTCGTGTACGTATTCAGTAAACGCTTCTCCACATAATGAAAAGTGTTTTCCTTCAGTCTACCAATCAACTCCAGAAAAAATGATTTGAGTGTTTTTCTTTTTTTTCTTTTCGTTTTACGATTAAGATACCAATGGTAAAAATCCAATAAAAGCGGTCTTTTCTCTGGCGCACGAATTGAAAAGCTGTCATGTGGCACATTTTCGCTATCAAACAGATCATAGAGATCTTGCTTAGACCAACTGGGACAGACTAAGGTGAACTTTACATCATTGCGTGCTGCAGCACCTTTAAGAAAGGCTGCTAAGTAGCGGCCAAGCCCTTCCTTTCTTAAATCAACAGATGGGGCATAGCAAAGATAAATTCCAAATTTTCTCACAGACATTCGCGTATTACCCCCCAATAATGCTTAGCCAGATGGTGTACTTGCTGTTTTTCTAATACATCTTTGCTAGGCAACTTTTCTCGAAGATACACAGCCTGCTCTTCCATATATTTAAGTTGTTGAGCCATTTCTTGTGGTGACTCTGCAGCAGACCATGTCAAATTCAGCGAGAACTGACTATCTATTTCCCGCATTGCCGGATAATCAGAGGATAGCGCAGGAACCTCAAGGTAGGCGGCCTCGATAACCGAGAAAGTGCCATTATCTATGCGCGCAGGATGCCATATAAATGATGCTAGCTTTAGTGCCTTTCTATATTCTATATCGGATAACTCACCACACAACTTTATCTTACGCTTTAGCGGCTTACTATTCTCAACAACCCTCACAAACTCGCTCAAATGTGACAGCTTACTTTCCATTATACTCTGAGTGTTGACGCCAGTAATAAAGCATTTGAGAGAGCCCGCTAGCTGGTTATAATAAATATCCAATGCTTTCACAGCATTGAGATGATTCTTATGGGGACTTAGGTTGGTAGTCCAAATGAAATAATCGCATAAATCTTTATGCTGATCCTTTTCAAATGAAAAATCCGGCGCCAACATAGGTAACCTAGCAATTCTGTCTGGCTCAATACCAGCATATTGTTGCGCATCGCGGCAAGTGAAGTCAGTAGTCACCAAAACTCGCTCAGCTTGTGTTGCAGCTTTTAAGTAGAGATGGTCAGCACCACCTTGCAAAATTGAAACATAGCGCTGCAAATAATCATATACCATCAGTACTATTGGTCTTACAGGGAGAAGTATTTTGGCTAGCCTGTCGGAAACGAAAACCCACATATCACAATCATAGAAATTACTGATGCCATCATTGGGAACCATATATGATTCAGCTGTAGTACACCAGCCATCATGACCTGCATATTGCATAGCACGAGCAGCATCATCTTTGGAAAGATTTTGCCAATAGAAGCCTCTCCTTTGAATTGTCGGATTTAAATCCTGCAGCTCATTAGCACGCTCTAACTCGTCAATAGCTGGATGGGCAAAAACGACTTCACAATCTTCATTAGCCTGCTGACTGCCAAGCAATATGGCATCAGCTAAAAGCTTAGCGCCTCGCAGACTACCACCACGATACTCAATTGGAACAATTACTGCAATTCGCTTCTTCCTGGTGACATATGCAGGCCGAGCTTTCTGCTGCAAGCGATGCTCTTTCAATCCATCGATGACAAGACTAAAGTTGCTTTTCCATATTGAAGCACAATGCTCAGGCATCATTTGTTCAAGAAGAACATGCTGTGTTTTTCTAATATCTCTAATTAACTTTTCATCACCATTTAAGATTTTGCCAATCTTAGCCTTAGCCTCTGCAATTGTTTCACATCTGCCAGGTAAATTGACTCCCCCCATTAAATCCAACATTCCCCCGGCCATATATACCAGTGGCATACCAGCTTGTATTGCTTCAAATGGATGATAATGTATGTGATTTGGTTCAGTGGAATGATAAAACATCACGCTACATTCTTGCATGTTATCTGAGTGCTCTTCTTTAGATACAAAGCCGAGCACTTTTTTATCATTAACAGCTATTGGTTGCGCGCCACCAATGATGTAATCAAACTCTTTAAAGTCACGAACAAAGGAGTCATAAATATTTTTAAAATATGGAGATGTTCCAATTCTTGGACAGACAAATAGTATCGTCTTTCTCTTTCCACTCCAATTTTCAGGTTGGTATTTTCCTTTTAAACCAACAGGTAAATAACATGACCGTTTTGCTAAAAATGGCATTTCTACATCAGAAATATGCTCATAGCCACAACCAAACCAGAATCTCTTCCCCATCGATTTAATTGTTGAAACTACATTATCTCCACATTCACTTCTTAATAAAGAAGAATAATTGTATCCCTTAGACAAGCCGAATACACGAAGAATGACAGCACCATTAAAATTTTTGATAGTTGACTTAATCTGCTTTGGGAAGAAACCAATTATCGCATAATCAAAATACTTATTTACAATATCCCAAGCATCTTTACTTGGTGACTCATACCAATTCTGTTCATTTAAAACATCAAGCTCATGTCTAGGAATAGTCAATTCATCGTCAAAATCGAATGTTATACTTGCCGATAAATTTCCTTCATCATATGGAAACTTTTTTGGAAGATATATCTCTTCAATACCAGACTCTATTAGTTGAGGTATTTCAAAGCTTCTTAATGTTGAATGGTTAAGCAGCCACAAAACTCGATTTTTCATGTTAAATCCAGATTATTGACTCGTTTATAAGCTATGATAGCATCATCAATGGGGCCATCAAAAATGTATTCACCATGATGGAACACAATCCCTCTTGAGCAAATATTTTTCAAGGCACTGAAATCATGTGATGCTAAAACCAGTATTTCAGCATTCTCAATCAAGCTCATTATTCTGTTTTTAGCCTTTGCCATAAACTGGGCATCACCGGCACCAATCACCTCATCGAGCAGTAATATATCGCCACCAACAGCCGTGGATATGGCAAATGCTAGTCTGACTTGCATCCCTGCAGAGTAAGTTTTAATTGGATAATCAATAAACTCTCCCAGACCTGCGAACTCAACGATCTCACTTTCTTTCTCTTTCATAAAGGTAGGAGAGAGACCAAGCAGAAGACCGCGATAGAGAATATTTTCTCGGCCTGTTGCATCTGGTTCAAAACCTAGACTCAAATCAAAAAGAGAACGCACTTGCCCTTCAACAATTAATTTACCACTAGATATAGGATAAAGACCAGCCACTGTTTTAAGAAATGTGCTTTTCCCGGCGCCATTGTGCCCCAAGAGTCCAACCCGCTCTCCATTATTTATTTCCAAAGTAATATTCTTTAATGCATGAATATCAGAGATTGAGTGTTCAGCTTTTCCTTTTTTTAAAGCTCCAGACAAAAGGGACTTTAGCGATCGCTCTTTATAAGCTACCGATGCATAATGAAGGTTAACATTTTCAAGTTTAATTCTATTTTTTTTCATAGGTAGAAGATCACTTTTTTCTCTACATTTCGACCAATCAGCCACGCCAGTAAAAATAGGAGAGCAGCAGTTATTAGACTAAATGTATAGTTTTCCAGACTGGGCCACTCACCTTTTAGTAGTGGTGCTCTTATAATTTGCAATACATGATACACAGGATTGTAATCGACTAACCAATCCAACCCGCCAGAACGGAACATACGTTCCTCGAAATATACCGGAGAGATAAACCATATTGCTTGCATGACTAATCCCATAGCATGCGGCACATCTCTGAATCTAACACCGATATAAGCTAGCAACGTTGATAATGGCCAAGCAATAAGTGCCAATATTGGGAAAACAGTTAAGGTGGCTAGCCAAGTTATATTTATATTTTGTGGCAAGACAACAATTGACCAAGCAAATAGTGACAAACTGGCGAGGGCAAGCACTATGATGCTGCTAAATACAGTACGTAATGTGTATATTGCTAGTGGATGCTTACATTGTTTAATGTAGGCATCGGCTTGCACAAACGCAAGTGAACCACCAATGGTATTGGCTACGACAAAATCCCAGACTATAATCCCCGACAAAATATAGGGTGCATATGTCACTATGTCTGTATTAAACATCTTACTAAAAACTATCGATATTAATAACGTCATACCTAAAGGTTGAATAAACGACCATAAAACACCAAAAAAGGAACGCCGCCAACGAGAACGTAGATCGGATAAGGCGAGATGCTGCCAAAAATATCTAGCATCCCAAATACCTCGAATATAATAAAAGCTCATAAGGTTTCCATTAGTTTAAAATGACCCTTCACTAATAAAATATGAAGGGTCATCTATCTGAATACTATTTATTTAAGTAGAAATCAGCGATTACTTTGCAGATAAAATCAATATCTTTTTCAGATAACTCAGGGTAACTTGGTAAATTCATGCCTCTTGAACTAATATCTTCAGCAACAGAAAACTTCTGTTCTGTAAATACATGTGGCATTGTGTTAGCTAAAGGAAACAATGGCCTTGTCTCGACACCATGATTTTTTAGAACATTTCTGAGCAAATCTCTATCTTGTGCATTCTCTACAAGGATCGAGCACATCCAGTATGAATGTCTGGCATTCTCAATCTCTTTGTGGAACGTAATCGGTAAATGGTTCAATCGACGCTGGTACCAGCAGGCAATCTCTCTCTTTTTGGCAATGATCTCATCTGCTTGTTCTAATTGTGCCAAACCAATCGCAGCACATATATTGGTCATGCGATAATTAAATGCCAACGCATCATGCCAATACTCTTTCAGCTTCGAGACCCCCTGGCTCTTCAAGTGACATGCCAATTCATGGACAATTTTATCCTTTGAAACAACCATACCACCTTCACCGGTAGTTATTGTCTTATTGCCAAAGAAACTGAATGTCGCCACGTCACCAAATGTACCAACATGCTTATTTTTATAAAGAGTGCCGAAAGCTTCCGCACAGTCTTCTATCAAAAACAAGTTATGTTTTTTACAAACATCTACTAATGCATCCATGTCACATGGTAAACCATAAAGATGCACAGCCATGACAGCCTTAGTCTTTGCCGTGATTTTTGTTATCACGTCATTGACATCGATGTTCCATGTATCTGGTAGCGAGTCTACATAGACAACTTTGGCACCGGTCTGGATGATGGTATTTACTGAAGCAATATATGTGAATGAAGGAACAATGACCTCATCACCAGGACCAATACCTAAAGCAGCCATCGCCAAATGCAGTGCCACGGTGCCATTACTAACCGTTGTACAATATTCTGCACCAATATACTTTGAAAATGCAGATTCAAATCTGTTAATAAATTCACCTTTTGAAGAGATCCATGTTGAATCAAGGCATTCATTAACGTATTTTTTTTCATTACCAGACAATCTTGGTTGATATACTGGAATCATAATCACTCCACACTAACATTAACATCAAAACCATGTGATTTCAGCAAGGCATGCTGACGAGCTTGCTGCAAATCATATGCAACCATCTCTTTTACCATTTCTGCAAGAGTCGTTTCCGGCTCCCAACCCAGCTTATTTTTGGCATTAGATGGATCACCAAGGAGTGTCTCTACTTCTGCCGGTCTGAAATAACGCGGATCAACACATACGATAATATCACCAACCTTTAATGCCGGTGCCTTATCTCCAGAAATAGCCGAAACAACAGCTTTCTCATCGACACCACTCCCAACGAAGCTTAATTCAACACCTAACTCGGCAGCAGCGATTTTTATAAATTCACGGACACTATATTGCACTCCAGTTGCAATCACAAAATCCTCTGGTTGCTCTTGTTGCAACATCATCCATTGCATCTTGACATAGTCTCTTGCATGTCCCCAATCGCGTAATGAGTCCATATTCCCCATATACAGGCACTTTTCGAGACCTTGAGCAATATTTGCCAAACCTCGAGTTATTTTTCTAGTAACAAATGTTTCACCACGACGGGGGGACTCATGATTAAACAAAATTCCATTACAAGCATACATGCCGTATGCCTCACGATAATTCACCGTGATCCAATACGCATACATTTTAGCCACGGCATAAGGGCTGCGCGGATAAAAAGGTGTTGTCTCTCGCTGCGGAATTTCTTGCACCAGACCGTATAGTTCGGATGTCGATGCCTGATAAAACCGAGTTTTTTTGGTTAGCCCCAAGAAACGAATAGCTTCCAATAAGCGCAAGGTGCCGATCGCATCGACATCCGCAGTATATTCTGGAGAATCAAAACTAACAGCGACATGAGATTGAGCACCAAGATTGTAAACTTCATCGGGTTGAACTTCGGCTATAATTCTCGTTAGATTTGATGAATCAGTTAAGTCGCCGTAATGCAGTTTAAAATCAACATTTTCCTCATGAGGATCTTTATAAATGTGGTCTACACGTTGTGTATTAAACTGAGATGCACGGCGCTTAATACCATGCACTTCATAACCCTTCTCTAATAGAAATTCAGCCAGATATGAACCATCCTGACCAGTCACCCCAGTAATCAATGCTACTTTCTTGGACATTTTCAGCACTCTCCCTATATGTTGTTGATCATTTTATGTAATGAATTCAAACCAGACGTTAACTTGCTTATATTATTTTTACTTTCAACATTAAGCCTTAGTAGTGGCTCCGTATTTGAAATGCGAACATTAAATCGCCAATCGTTCATTTCGATACTAAGACCATCTACATATTCTACCTTGACAGCGAGTGGTACATAAACCTCTTCAAGCGTCTTTATTATTTCAAGAGCATTATCGACTCTATAGTTTATCTCTCCACTACATGGATATGCTTTAACTCGCTCAGCCACTAAACTTGACAATGTGGACTTTTTTAGTGATAACAAGTTAATTACTAGTAACCATGGAATCATACCACTATCACAGTAGCCAAAATCACGGAAATAGTGATGAGCACTCATTTCACCACCATAAATTGCGTTTTCACTGCGCATCCGTTCTTTAATAAAAGCATGACCAGTTTTGCTTTGTACAGGTATGCCGCCAGACTTCTCAACGATATCGATAGTATTCCATGTCAAGCGTGGATCATGAATTATTCTCTCATGAGGATTATCTACTAAAAATGCCTCTGCCAATAATCCAACGATATAATATCCTTCGATGAAAATACCATTTTCATCGAACAGAAAGCAGCGATCAAAATCACCATCCCACGCAATGCCCATATCAGCATGATGAAATTTTACAGCTTCCGATGTCACATCTCTATTTTCAGGAAGTAATGGATTAGGAATGCCATTGGGAAAGTTACCATTTTCTTCATGATGAATTTTTATAAATTCGACTGGAACATTAAGGGTATTAAAACGTTGTTCAATAACATCAATTACATGGCCTGCAGCACCATTACCGGCATTCACAACCAGCTTGAGCGGACGTAATTGATGTGGCTTTATATACGTCAGTAAATGATCGACATAAGCATCTAGTATCGATTTTTTACTCAATGTACCTCGCCGAGGTGATACACTGAAGTCCCCCTTTTCAGCCAATGTTCGAATATCATTCAAACCACTATCGCCACTAATTGGACGAGCATCACGACCAACCAGCTTCATGCCATTATAATCCATAGGATTATGGCTGGCAGTAACTTCTATCGCACCGTCAATATCCAATGTGAAGGCTGCAAAATAAGTTTCTTCAGTACCGGTTACGCCCAAATCAATAACATCACAACCTGCATCTAGAATACCGTTTGCAAGCGCTTGTTTTAAGCCTTCACTAGTTAGTCGAACATCACCTCCAACAGCAATTCTCGTTGCCTTTAAATATTGTGCTGTTGCACGACCAATACGATAGGCAATCTCAGTGTTTAATTCATCACCCAATTTTCCACGAATATCGTAAGCTTTAAAACAAGTAAGATTCATCTAATTCCCTCCCTTAATTATGATTCCTTTTTAATAATCAATAATATCGTCTTCACCCAAATACTCACCAGTTTGAACTTCTAGCATAACTAAGTCGATGAGACCAGGATTTTTTAATTGATGGCGATGTCCGGCAGGAATATATGTAGATTGGTTAGCTGTTAGTAATGTAATCTGATCTTCATAAAAGACCTCTGCAACACCAGATAGTACAACCCAATGCTCATTTCTATGATGATGCATTTGCATCGTTAAACTAGCACCAGGTTTAACCTCAAGTTTTTTAATTTTAAAACGTTCACCCGCCTCAAGTAATGTATATAGACCCCAGGGGCAATAAACAGTACGATGCATTTTAAATGCATCATTATTTATCGCCTTAAGATTATTATAAATCAACTTGACATCTTGACTGTTCTCTTTATGTGCAACCAATAATGCATCTGCTGTATCAACAATAACTAGATTTTCTATACCAACTGCACCAATAACTCGATCTTCACTCGATATATAACAGTTTGAGGTAGCATGTAAAATTGCATGGCCTTGAACGGTATTTCCATGTTCATCGGCTCGATGGAGGTCACTCATTGCAGCCCAAGAGCCAATATCACTCCAACCTATGTCACAGGGCACCACCGAAACATTGCCTGATTTCTCCATCACAGCATAGTCTATCGATATGTCTGGTACATGACTAAACGTGTCAGGATCAAGGTCAATATGTTTTACCTTTTTACTTTGAACCAGTTCTGACCTGTCGAGGCATGCTTTTGTTGCTGACAATACTTCTGGGCAATGCAAATCCATCTCTGTAATCATTGTACTTGCTTTAAAGCAAAACATGCCTGAGTTCCAGAAGAAACGACCACTTGCGACGTACTCACTTGCCTTATCCAAGGTTGGCTTTTCAACAAAACGCAATACGCTTGTACCAGTGGCCTCGATATAACCATAACCGGTTTCAGGAATTGTTGGCTTAATGCCAAATGTGACTAATTGTCCTGCTTTCGCCAATTCAACTGCACAAGAGACAGCATCATCGAATGCAACCTGATCTGTGATTAAGTGATCGGCAGCTAATACTAGCAAGATCGCATCATCACCATATGTATCACGAACATAAACTGCAGCTGATGCTACTGCTGCTGCGGTGTTACGACCATAGGGTTCCAGAATAAATGAAGTCTGAACTTCATTGCTATTCACCTCTTTAAATGAATCTAGTGTTTTGAAATAAAGATCTCTGTTAGTGATCGTCAAAACTTCTCTGATATCAGCTAGCTTTGCTCCACGTAAAAATGCTTTTTGCAAAAAACTCTGATTATCAGATAGTTTGATGAACGGTTTGGGATGCTGTTCACGCGAAATGGGCCATAATCTAGAACCGCTGCCACCACACATAATTGCAGGAATTAAAACTGTCATAGCTACACCATGAAATTATAGTTAAATTTTTTAGCCATCATAAATGATTTTGCACTTGCATCTTTCCTAGACAATACAGGGAACATATCATTATCCCATTTTATAGATAGCTGCTGATCATTCCAGCATATTGAATTTTCAAAATCTGGTTGGTAATAATTAGTTGCTTTATATAAAACTTCTGCGGTCTCTGTTCTTGTGATAAACCCATGAGCAAATCCTTCAGGAATCCATAATTGACGTTTGTTTGTATCTGACAAATGGGCTCCAACCCATCGCCCAAAAGTCGGCGAGCTTTTACGAATATCAACTGCCACATCAAATATTTCACCAATGATACAGCGCACTAACTTTCCTTGCGCATGCGGGGGAAGTTGATAGTGCAAACCACGCAATACACCTTTAGATGATTTTGAGTGATTATCTTGTACAAAGGTGACAGGGTATCCCACCGCTTCTTCAAATAGCTTATGATTGAAACTTTCAAAGAAAAAGCCACGCTCATCACTAAATACCCTAGGCTCAAATAGAAGTATGTCAGGGAGCTCCGTCTTTATTACATTCATCTCAGATATGCCAATTAAATTTATTCGTGGTACAGAGTGGTAACACCACCCAGATATCACATCAGACTTTGTTCAACCATTCTTAGCAAATATTGTCCATAGGTATTCTTTTCTAATGGTAGCGCGAGCGCACGTACCTGCTCTACATCAATAAATTTTTTGCGATAAGCGATCTCTTCTGGGCAAGCGACTTTCAACCCCTGACGAGTTTCGATAATCTGAATAAAGTTGCTCGCTTCAATCAGGCTTTCATAGGTTCCGGTATCAAGCCAGGCATAACCGCGGCCCATCATCACCACCGATAAACTACCTTGCTCCAAGTAGATACGGTTCACATCGGTGATTTCCAGCTCACCACGGGGCGACGGTTTCAGACCCTTGGCCATCTCCACCACACTGTTGTCGTAGAAATAGAGGCCAGTGACCGCATAGTTGCTCTTGGGATCCTGTGGCTTCTCTTCCAGCGAAATAACGCTGCCTTGCTTATCAAACTCCACCACCCCATAACGCTCCGGATCATGCACATGATAGGCAAAAACGGTGGCACCACTGTCTTTACTGGCTGCCGCTTCCAGCTGTTTCTGCAAGTCGTGGCCGTAGAAGATGTTGTCTCCCAGCACCAGTGCACAGGGGTCTGAACCGATGAACTCTTCACCCAGAATAAAGGCTTGTGCCAACCCGTCCGGGCTTGGCTGCACCTTGTATTGCAAATTCAGGCCCCACTGGCTGCCATCGCCCAGTAATTGTTCAAAGCGGGGGATATCTTGCGGGGTACTGATGATCAAAATATCGCGAATGCCCGCCAGCATCAGGGTGCTCAATGGGTAGTAGATCATCGGCTTATCATAGATCGGTAGCAGCTGCTTGCTGACAGCCATGGTGACGGGGTAGAGACGTGTGCCAGAGCCCCCAGCCAGAATAATGCCTTTACGTTTGGTCATGATGCTTGTTTCTTATTTTTAAATTACAAACGAGAAGGGTGGCTTTATACAACACCTTTCTGTTTTATCCCTGCCAGCCAGAGAGGTGTTCAATACGTCCCAGGCCTGTGATTTACTTGCCCAGAGTTTCGGTCAACATCCGCTCCACACCGACCGTCCAGTCCGGCAGTACCAGCTCGAAGGTGCGCTGGAATTTGCTGGTATCCAAGCGGGAGTTATGAGGGCGTTTGGCCGGGGTCGGGAAGGCACTGGTTGGCACCGCATTGAGCTGCGTGACCGCCAGTTCAACCCCGGCCTCTCTGGCTTTGGCAAACACCAGCTGGGCGTAGTCAAACCAAGTGGTGGTACCGGAGGCAATCAGATGGTACAGCCCGGCGACCTCGGGTCTGCTCTGCGCCACGCGGAGCGCATGGGCGGTGCAATCCGCCAGCAATTCAGCACCGGTCGGGGCGCCAAACTGGTCATTGATGACCGACAGTTCGCTACGCTCCTTGCCAAAACGCAGCATGGTCTTGGCAAAGTTGGCACCGCGGGCCGCGTAGACCCAGCTGGTGCGGAAGATCAGGTGACGCGAGCACAGGGCCGCAGCCTGCTCACCCGCCAGCTTGGTTTCGCCGTACGCATTCAGCGGTGCGGTCGCATCGGTTTCAAGCCAAGGGCGCTCACCACTACCATCGAACACATAGTCGGTGGAGTAGTGAACTAGCCAGGCTCCCAATGCCTCCGCTTCTCTGGCAATCGCCGCCACACTGGTCGCGTTGAGCAGTTCGGCAAACTCCCGCTCGCTCTCGGCTTTGTCTACCGCAGTGTGGGCCGCCGCGTTCGCGATGACATCCGGCTTCACCTGGCGCACAGTCTCCGCTACGCCGGCCGGCTTGCTGAAGTCACCGCAATAATCGGTGGAGTCAAAATCGACGGCTGTGATACGGCCCAGTGGTGCCAGTGCACGTTGCAGCTCCCAGCCAACCTGACCATTCTTGCCAAACAGCAGAATATGCATCAGGCACGCTTCCCGTAGTTTTGTTCAATCCAGGATTGGTAGGCGCCGCTCTTGACGTTGTTGACCCACTGCTGGTTATCCAGATACCACAGCACTGTCTTGCGAATGCCGGATTCAAAAGTTTCTTGCGGTTGCCAGGCGAGTTCAGCGCTCATCTTGCTGGCGTCAATGGCATAACGGCGGTCATGGCCAGGGCGGTCGGCCACGTAGGTGATTTGATCGCGGTAGGAGCCGGCTTTGGGCACCATTTCATCCAGCAGATCGCAGATGGTATGCACGACTTCCAGATTCTGTTTCTCGTTGTGGCCGCCGATGTTGTAGGTCTCGCCGATGACACCTGTGGTGACCACGGTATAAAGCGCGCGGGCGTGATCTTCCACATAGAGCCAGTCACGGATCTGGTCACCCTTGCCGTACACCGGCAGCGGTTTGCCATCCAGCGCGTTGAGGATCACCAGCGGGATCAGCTTCTCGGGGAAGTGGTACGGACCGTAGTTGTTGGAGCAGTTGGTGACGACGGTCGGCAGACCGTAAGTACGGCGCCAGGCGCGCACCAGATGGTCACTGGAAGCCTTGGAAGCAGAGTAGGGGCTGCTGGGGGCATAGGGGGTGGTTTCGGTGAAGAGCGGCAGTGCCACACCGGGGACCACTTCATCCGGATGGGGCAGGTCGCCATACACCTCGTCGGTGGAGATATGGTGGAAACGGAAGGCCGCCTTGCGTACCTCATCCAGGCCGTTCCAGTAGGCGCGAGCCGCTTCCAGCAGCATGTAGGTGCCGACGATATTGGTCTCGATGAAGTCGGCGGGGCCGGTGATGGAACGATCAACATGGCTCTCGGCAGCCAGGTGCATTACGGCATCCGGCTGATACTGAGCAAACACCCGATCCAGCTCGGCGCGGTTGCAGATATCCACCAGTTCAAAGGCATAACGTTCACTGCTGGCGACACAGGCCAAGGATTCCAGGTTGCCCGCATAGGTGAGTTTGTCGAGGTTGATAACTGAGTCATTGGTATCTCGGATGATATGACGAACAACCGCCGAACCGATAAAACCAGCACCACCAGTGACAAGAATTTTCATAGTTATGCTCTTGAAAATTAATAGAAAACTTAGTTTTTAGACGCACTGAATCGACGATTACCCTCGTCTTTGCAGAGAATGTCTGATGCTGTGCAAATCAAAAGCGATAGCTACCGCCCCTGAGTTACAGCCCCCAGTTTGCTGCTTTTAACCAGAATGTATGTGCTGTTGGTCATAATGCCCTCCAGCTTGGGATTGTTCTGCCATCGTCCCTGATGACAAGATTGCTGTCTGTTTGGCCTTCAACCTGGCCGTTGCACAAGCTGAAGCCATATAAATTGCTATGCCCCAAGGACAAAGTCTGGATTCTAGCGCCTTTCCCAGCGCCTTGAATAGCCAAAACAACCTTGCTCAAAACAAGTCATCTACAACCCATTTTGCTGTTGCTCAACACTCTATTGGTGGCCGGAAATGTTCGGTCATCATTCAAAAAGCCCCTATCGACACCTCATCATCATTTTCCACTGCTAATATCCCAAGTAAAAATAGTGATAAATTGCGTATCGGAGTGGAGCTAGCTCACAAGAACACCATTTTGCTCCAATCCTTGAAGAAGATGAGTAACACTTTCTTACAATTGCCATTCACTGAATGCTCAGAATTCAGGTCTTTTCACCCATCTCTGCAGCCTGCCGATAGACTGTCTGCACGACGTATTATGTCATTTGGGCTTCATATGTATATGTTTTTGCTCAAAAGAAACGGGGCGAACCCGATGGTTCGCCCCGTATTGGCCTGCTGATGGAAGGTATGAGTGTGCCTACTGCTGGCGCTCGCCCTTGTCACCCTCGGTATCGGTGGCTTGCCAGCCGCCGCCGACGGCTTTGTAGAGCGCGACCTGGTTGCTGAGCTGCGCCAGACGGGTACTGATCAGCCCCTGCTTGGCACTGAACAGCGAACGCTGGGCATCAAGCCGGGTGAGATAACTGTCCACCCCCTTCTCGTAGCGTACCTCCGCCAGCTTAAAGTAGGTCTGACTCGCCTTCACCAACTCCTGCTGGGCCTGCAGTTGCTGCTGATAGTCAGTCTGGGCGCCGAGCGTATCCGCCACTTCCTTGAAAGCGGTCTGGATGCTCTTCTCGTAGCTCGCCACCGCCTGTTTGGTGCTCACCTCGGCCACATCCAGATCCGCGATGCGCTTGCCGCCGTCAAAGATCGGCAGATTGATCTGCGGCATGAAGGTCCAGGTACCGGTGCCACCGTCAAACAGTCCGCTCAACTGATTGCTGGCGGTGCCCGCCGTCGCGGTCAGCGAGATGGTCGGGAAGAAGGCCGCACGGGCGGCGCCGATATTGGCATTGGCCGCCTTCAGGCTGTGCTCGGCCGCCAGAATGTCCGGGCGCTGTTGCAGCAGGCTGGAGGGGGCACCCACCGGGATGGCCGCCAGCTGCACCTCGGCCAGGGTCGCCGGCTCGGTCATCAGCGCGGGGACGCCGGTCCCGAGCAGCAGCGCCAGGCCGTTGCGATCCTGTTTCACCTGCCGTTGATACTGGGCCAGGCTCACCTTGGCGCTCTCCAGCGCGGTACGGCCCTGAGCCAGCTCCATCTCGGAGGCGGCCCCCAGCCGGTACTTGTGCTCGGTCAGACCATAGCTCTCCTGCTCGGTGGCCAGGGTCGCCTCGCTCAGCGCCAGCAGTTCCTGATCCGCCAGCAGGGTGAGATAGGCGTTGGCCACCGAGGCCACCAGCGCGATCTGGGTGCTGCGCTGGGTCTCGATTTGCGCCAGATAGGTCTCCAGCGCCTGATCTTTCAGACTCTGGACCCGGCCGAACAGGTCCAGCTCGTAGGCGGTGATGCCGATGTTGGCGCCGTACTGGCTGCTGATGGTGCCCTGCCCCGTGCTGCTGAGATCGTCCGATCCCTGCTGGCGGGTACCCGAGCCATTGGCAGCCAGGGTCGGCAGCTGTGCCGCCCGCTGGATCCGGTATCTGGCCTCGTAGGCCTCCACGTTGAGGGCCGCGATACGCAGATCCCGGTTGTTCTCGAGGGCCGTGGCGATCAACTGCTGCAGGGCGGGATCGAGGAACTGCTGGCGCCAGGAGGAGACGACCGCCTCCCCCGTCTGGTTGCTCTGCCAGGTGGCGCCTTGTGGCTGCTCGGGGCGCTGGTAATCGGGGGCCATGGAACAGCCCCCCAACAGCAGAGTCACGCTCAAGGCGATCAGGGTCTTAGTCATGTTTGATCTCCTCGGCATGGGCCAGACGCGCTTGCTTGGTGCTGTGTTTGGTGAAATAGCGCATCACCAGCACGAAGAACAGCGGCACAAAGAAGATGGCCAGCACGGTGGCACTGATCATCCCCCCCATCACGCCGGTACCGATGGCGTTGCGGCTGCTGGCGCCGGCGCCGGTACTGATCACCAGCGGCAATACGCCGAGGATGAAGGCGAGCGAGGTCATCAGGATCGGACGCAGACGCAGGCGCGCCGCTTCCACCACGGCTTCGCTCAGCCCCATGCCCCTGTCATAGAGCTCCTTGGCGAACTCGACGATGAGGATCGCGTTTTTGGCCGACAGCCCTATGGTGGTGAGCAGACCCACCTGGAAGTAGACGTCGTTCTCCAGCCCGCGCAGGGTGGCGGCCACAATGGCCCCCAGCACCCCAAGCGGTACCACCAGCATCACCGAGAACGGAATGCTCCAGCTCTCGTAGAGGGCGGCCAGACAGAGGAACACCACCAGCAGGGAGATGGCGTAGAGGGCCGGTGCCTGAGAGCCCGCCTGCCGCTCCTGATAGGAGAGACCGGTCCACTCGATGCCGATGCCTTCCGGCAGTTGCTTCACCATCTGCTCGATGGCGGCCATGGCGTCACCGGTACTCTTGCCCGGCGCCGCTTCCCCGACGATCTCCATCGCCGGTACGCCGTTGTAACGTTCCAGCCGTGGCGAGCCGAAGCTCCAGTCTGTGCTGGCAAAGGCGGAGAAGGGCACCATCTGACCGGCACTGTTGCGCACGTACCAGAGTTTGAGATCTTCCGGGTTCATCCGGAAGGGGGCATCCGCCTGCAGGTAGACCTTCTTGACCCGGCCTCTGTCGACAAAGTCGTTCACATAGGCAGAGCCCCAGGCACTGGAGAGCGTGCTGTTGATGTCGCTGATGGAGAGCCCCTGCGCCAGCGCCTTCTCGTAGTCGATCTTGATGTCGAGCTGGGGAGTGTCTTCCATCCCGTTCGGGCGCACCCGCACCAGGTTGGGATCCTGCGCCGCCATGCCGAGCAGCTGGTTGCGCGCCGCCATCAGCTTGTCGTGGCCCACGCCGGCCCGATCCTGCAGATAGAAGTCAAAGCCGGTGGCCGTCCCGAGCTCCGGGATCGGAGGCAGGTTGAAGGCGAACACCTGGGCTTCCTTGATGCTGAACAGGTAGCCCATGGCGCGGCCGATGATGGCATTGGCGCTGCGATCCGGCGTGTTGCGCTCCTTCCAGTCTTTCAGCTTGATGAAGGCCATGCCGCTGTTCTGACCGCTACCGGCGAAGCTGAAGCCCGCAACCGTCAGCACGGAGTCGACGTTGTCCTTCTCGTTTTTCATGAAATAGTCGCGCATGTCCGCCAGCACCACCTCGGTGCGCTGCTTGGTGGCACCGACCGGCAGTTGCACCATGGACATGATGACCCCCTGATCCTCTTCCGGCAGGAAGGAGGTGGGCATGCGCATGAACAGGATGGCCAGTACCGCCAGCATGGCCGCATAGATGATGCCGTAGCGCACCCCTTGCTTGACCACCTTGCGCACGCCGCTCTGGTAGCGGTTGGCGCTGGCGTCGAAGGCTCGGTTGAACCAGCCGAAGAAACCGCGCTTGGCACCGAACTCGCCATGCTTGATGGGCTTGAGCAGGGTGGCGCACAGGGCCGGGGTCAGGATCAGCGCCACCAGCACCGACAGCACCATGGCCGAGACGATGGTGAGGGAGAACTGGCGATAGATGGCACCGGTGGAGCCACCGAAGAAGGCCATCGGCACGAACACCGCCGAGAGCACCAGGGCGATCCCCACCAGGGCACCGGTGATCTGGGTCATGGACTTGCGGGTCGCTTCGAGCGGAGAGAGATCCTCCTCGCTCATCAGGCGCTCCACGTTCTCCACCACCACGATGGCGTCATCCACCAGGAGGCCGATGGCCAGCACCAGACCGAACATGGTCAGGGTGTTGATGGAGAAGCCGAACGCCGCCATGACGCCGAAGGTCCCCAGCAGCACCACGGGCACCGCGATGGTCGGGATCAGGGTGGCGCGGAAGTTCTGCAAGAACAGATACATGACGCAGAACACCAGGAAGATCGCCTCCACCAGAGTCTGCACCACCTCCTCGATGGAGATCTTCACGAACGGCGTGGTGTCGTAGGGGTAGACGATCTCCATGTTGGCCGGGAAGTAGGCGGAGAGCTCGCCCAGCTTGCTGCGCACCTTCTCGGCGGTATCCAGCGCGTTGGCACCGGTCGCCAGCTTGATGGCCACCGCCGCGGTGGGTTGCCCATTGTAGAGCGCCTCGGCATCGTAGCTTTCACCGGCCAGCTCGACTCGTGCCACGTCTTTGAGCCGCACCTTGGAGCCGTCCTGGTTCACCCGCAGCAGGATGTCGTTGAACTGCGCCACGGTGGAGAGTCGGGTCTGCCCCATGATGGTGGCGGTGAACTGCTGATCGGTCACCGCCGGGGTGCCCCCCAGCTTGCCAAAGGCCACCTGGGTGTTTTGCGCCTTGATGGCGGCCTGTACGTCACCCGGGGTCATCTGCACCCGGTTGAGCTTGTTGGGATCGAGCCAGACCCGCATGGAATACTGGCTGCCGAACAAGGTGATGTCCCCTACCCCGTCCAGACGACTGAGCGGCTCCTTGATGTTGGCTACCACATAGTCGGCCAGGTCATCGTTGGTCATGGCGCCATCTTTGGAGATGAAGGCGGCCACCATCAGGAAGCTACTGGAGGTCTTCTGGACCCGGATCCCCTGCTGCTGCACCTCTTGCGGCAACAGCGACATGGCTTGCTGCAGCTTGTTCTGCACCTGTACCTGGGCGATGTCGGGGTCGGTCCCCGGCTGGAAGGTGAGGGTGACCGATACCCGGCCGGAGGAGTCCGACTGGGAGGACATGTAGAGCAGGTGATCCAGCCCGGTCATGTTCTGCTCGATGATCTGGGTCACCGAGTCTTCCACCGTCTTGGCGGAGGCCCCCGGGTAGCTGGCGGAGATGCCCACGGCGGGCGGCGCAATGCTCGGATACTGGGCAACCGGCAGGCCTATGATGGCCAGGCTGCCCGCCAGCATGATCACCAGGGCGATCACCCAGGCGAAAATGGGTCTGTCTATGAAAAATCGTGCCATGAGGCGACTACTCCATCCTACTTGTTGACCGGGGCATTGGCCGGCGCCTGGGCAGACGGCGCAGCGGCGCCCTGTTCAGCCGGCGCCACGACAACCCCGGGTTTTACCTTTTGCAGGCCGGCGACGATCACCCGCTCACCCGCCTTGAGACCGGATTCCACCACCCAGTCACTGCCGACGATGCGGCCCAGCTGCACTTCACGCAGCTCCACCTTGTTGTCCGCCGTCACCACCATCACGGTGGCACCGCCTTTCGGGGTACGGGTCACCGCGGTCTGCGGCACCAACAGCCCTTCGGCGCGCTCGCCCTCCTGCAGGGTGGCACGCATGAACATGCCCGGCAGCAGCAGCTGATGAGGGTTGGGGACGATCACCCGCAGGGTCACCATGCCGGTGGTCTCATCCACGGTCACATCGGAGAACTGCAGCGAGCCCTCTTCACCGTAGGTGGAGCCATCTTCCAGCTGGAAGCTCACCCGGGCGCCTTTCTGCTCGTCCTGGGTCAGCTTGCCGGCCGCCACCTGGCGCTTGAGGCGCAGCAGATCGGCGGTGGACTGGCGCACGTCCACATACATGGGATCGAGCTGCTGGATGGAAGTGAGGCTGTCGGCCTGCTGGGCCGTCACCAGCGCCCCCTCGGTCACCGCAGACTTGCCGATGCGACCGCTGATGGGGGCCGTGATGCGGGTGTAGGCCAGGTTGATGTTGGCACTTTGCAGCGCCGCCTTGGCGGCACCGATTTCGGCCAGCTGCTGCTTCCAGGCTGCGTCGGCGTCGTCATACTCCTGGCTGCTGATGGCCTTCACCTTCACCAGCTCGGCATAGCGCTTGGCCTTGAGGCGGGCGCTCTGCTCGTTGGCCTGCGCCTTGGCCAGGTTGGCCTTGGCACTGGCGACGGCGGCCTGATAGACGGCGGGGTCGATCTGGTAGAGCAATTGACCGGCCTTGACGTCGCTGCCCTCGGTAAAGAGGCGCTTGAGAATGATGCCGCTCACCTGGGGGCGCACCTCGGCGACCCGCAGCGGGGCGCTGCGGCCGGTCAGCTCGGTGGTGAGCTGCAACGGCGCCGTATGCAGGGTGACGACATCCACCGCGGCCGGCGGCATCGCACCGGGTCCTTGCTGGGCGGGGCCCTGTTCGCCGCAAGCGGTCAGCAGACCGCTCGCCAGCAGCGCAAGGCCGACTGAACGTGCGAGAATATGTTTATGCATGAAAAACCTGAGCCTCTGTCTATCAATGAAAAACCACAGGGTTTATAGGACCCGGTTGGTAAAATTGGAAAGATGAGGCAATATACATACATTCATAAATGTATGTAAGTGACTTTTTTTACTTTTACAAGGTGCGCAGAGAGATGGCCAGAAGAACCAAAGAAGAGGCGCAGCAGACCCGCTGCCACATCATGAGTACGGCCCTGGATCTGTTCTGCTCACAAGGCCTGGCCAAGACCAGCCTGACCGACATCGCCAGGGCCGCCGAGCTGACCCGGGGCGCCATTTACTGGCATTTCAAGAACAAGGAAGAGCTGTTCGTCTCCCTCTGGGAGGAGCTCTGCCAGCCCCTCTCCCACCAGCTCGATGCCTGCGTCTCCGAGCAGGAGCCCGACCCCCTCGGCAAGCTGCGCAGCTTCCTCAAGGGGGTGATCATCAAGATAAGCACCGAGCCCGCCCATCAGCAGATGTTCACCATACTGTTCAACCTGGAGTCGCTGGAGGGAGAAGCCATCTCCTTGCGCGAGCACATGCGCAGCCAGTCCAACAACTTCTTCCGGGATCTGGAGATTACTCTGGGCAATGCGGTGCGCCTCGGCCAGCTGCCGCAGGAGCTGGATCTGCAGCGGGCCGCCACCCTGCTGCACTGCACCCTGGATGGCTACATCATCAACTGGCTGCACTTCCCGGATCGCATCGACTTGCGCCAGGAGGCCGACTTTGTGCTAGACAACCTGTTCGCCCTTGTCGCCCAGTCCGGCGGCCCGGCCACCCGCCGCACCTGACTCACAGCCGCTCAACACAGGTCCATTGGCCGGCGCAGACACTCCCCAGTTCCCTCCCCTTCCTTTGGCGCCCCGGCGCCAAATTGGCTCAAATTTGCTATAGTCACGCCCCCGAAACAGAGTAGCGTCCCCGAAAAAGTGCCCGCCATGTCCCGTTCGTCTCCCCATTGCCCGCCGATGTCCCTTGCCACCCCCTCAGCCGACCCACTGTCCGTCGCGCGTCAGCAGTTTCTGGCCTTGCTCCATTGTGGTGCCCATCTGCTGGAGGCGGGCTGCGGCGAAGGCGACGATCTCTGCTTCTTTCGCCAGCAGGGGCTGGTGGTGACTGCCTTCGATGCCCGCCTGGCGCAGGCCAGGGTAGCCTCGCGGCGCAGCGGTCAGCCGGTACGGGTATGCCGCATCGATCAGCTGCGCAGTGTGGTGCCCTATGACGGCATCTGGGCGCGCGGGGCATTGCCGCTGCTCGCGGCCAGCGAGCTCAGCGACGCGCTGGCGCACCTGGCTGGCCTGCTCAAGCCTGCCGGGCCGCTCTACTGCGCCTTTCCCCACCCCAGTGGCCAGCCGGCCTCCAACGACGGCACGCCTGAAGCCACCTCTCCCTTAGCCGAAGATCGCCTCTCCCGACTCGATGAGGAGGGCCTGCGCCGGCTCATCGCCCCGCTGCCGCTGCAACTGCAGCAGTGCTGGGAGAGCGAGCAGACGGATGGCCGCTGGCTGCACGCCCTGCTGCTTCGCAGCTGAAGGGCCGCACCAAATTAATCACCCGCAGCACTTCGCGATCGCCTGGCCAGTGGCTATCACCACCACGATCACATTTAACAATATTTAACTCGACATTAACGCACCTAAGACAGACATGATGCGGATTTTGTGTTAAAAATCGGCATTAAAATCAAAATTAAATAACAAATCAGACACTAACACCTGGATTTACTTATGAAACTTGTCCTCAAACTGGTTGCCGGCATCCTCGCCGGTCTCTTGCTCGGTCTCTACGCCCCTGAATGGGTCGCACGCGTGCTGTTTACGGCCAAGACAGTCATAGGTCAGCTGATCACCTTCACCATTCCGCTCATCATCCTGTTCTTCATCATGAGCGGCATCGCCAGCCTGCCGAAGAACTCCGGCAAGCTGCTGGGCAAGACGGTCGCCCTCTCCTACTGCTCCACCATACTGGCCGGCCTGTTCGCCTTTACCGTGGCCAGCAACCTGATCCCGCGTCTGACCAGCGCCGCCGAGTCCACCGCCGAGAGCGCCATCAAGCTCACCTCCTACATCAATCTGGAGATCCCGCCGCTGTTCGGGGTGATGTCGGCACTGGCCGCCGCCTTCGTGTTCGGCATCGGCATCAGCGCCACCCAGGCCACCGATCTGCGCCGGGTCGCCGATCAGGGCCGCGACATCATCGACCGCCTGCTGGCCAAGGTGATCATCCCGCTGCTGCCGTTCTACATCGCCGGCGTCTTCGTCGAGATGACGGTGGAAGGCACCGTCTTCGCCACCCTGAAGACCTTCGGC
The DNA here is from genome assembly GCF_002285935.1 of Aeromonas dhakensis. Taxonomy (NCBI): domain Bacteria; kingdom Pseudomonadati; phylum Pseudomonadota; class Gammaproteobacteria; order Aeromonadales; family Aeromonadaceae; genus Aeromonas; species Aeromonas dhakensis. Next base: position 2,337,544 of record NZ_CP023141.1, on the reverse strand, counting down.
GTGGTGCTGGTGATGGCCATCATCATGCACTGGCTCTGGCTCTCCGTGCTGTTCGTCGGCACCGGTCTGGCCTTGGGCCGCTCCCCGGCCCAGCTCATCAAGAACATGCTGCCGGCCTACTTCACCGCCCTTGGCACCATGTCCAGCGCCGCCACCATCCCGGTCGCCCTGCAGGCCAGCAAGAACAACGGCGTGAGCGCCGGCATCGCCAACTTCACCGTGCCGCTGTGCGCCACCATTCACCTGTGTGGCTCCACCATCACCCTGGTGACCTGTGCCACCGCCGTGATGTTCCTCTCCGAGCATCTGGCCATTCCGGGCATCGGCACCATGCTGCCCTTCATCATGATGCTGGGCGTCATCATGATTGCCGCCCCGGGTGCCCCGGGTGGTGGCGTCATGTCCGCACTGGGCCTGCTCACCTCCATGCTGGGGTTCGGTGAGGCCTCCATCGCCCTGATGATCGCCCTCTACCTGGCCCAGGACAGCTTCGGTACCGCCTGCAACGTCACCGGCGACGGCGTGATTGCCCTGTGGGCCGATCGTTTCGCCCAGAGCGGCGAGACAGCCCTCAGCGCCGAGCAAGACGCCGCCTGATAGAGCAAGCAGATAAAAAAACGGGAGCCATCGGCTCCCGTTTTTTGTTGGCGCTCAGCGCTAATCAACCGCGGCGGCGGATCACCCCCTCCTGCGCCGTGCTCGCCACCAGCACCCCGTCGCGGGTGAAGAACTGGCCGCGCACCAGTCCACGACCGGCGCTGGCGCTCGGGCTGTCCACCACGTAGAGCAGCCAGTCGTCCAGCCGGAAGTCCCGGTGGAACCACATGGAGTGGTCTATGGTGGCCACCTGCATGTCCGGCTCCCAGTACGACACCCCGTGGGGCTGCAGGGCGGTGAACAGGAAGTGGAAGTCGGAGGCGTAGGCCAGCAGGTACTTGTGCACCCGCTGATCGTCCGGCATCTGGCCATTGGCCTTGAACCAGACGTGGCGCACCGGCTCGTACACGTCGGGGCGGATCGGGTCGACCAGGGTCACCGGGCGAATTTCGATGGGCTTCTCGCACATGATCTTGTCGCGCAGGGCGGGCGGGATCTGCTGCTCGTAGGGGCGCACCAGCTCCAGTTCGCTCTTGAGCTGCTCGGGGGGCGTGATCCCCGCCGGCATGGGGATCTGGTGTTCAAACCCCTCCGCCTCGACCTGGAAGGAGGCGTTGAGATAGAAGATGGGCTTGCCGCCCTGAATGGCCTTGACCCGGCGGGTGGAGACGGTCTGACCGTCGCGGATGTTCTCCACGTCGTAGACGATGGGACGGTTGGCATCGCCGGGGCGCAGGAAGTAGGAGTGGAAGCTGTGCACCTGGCGATCGCTGGCCACCGTCTGCTTGGCGGCTGACAAGGCCTGCCCCATTACCTGTCCGCCAAACACGGCCCGCAGACCGAGATCTTGGCTCTGGCCCCGAAACAGGCCCTCCTCGATTTTTTCGAGCGCCAGCAACGCCAGCAGCTCATCAAGTACCTTGCTCATTATTATCTCCTGTGTCAGTGCCGGAAGGCTAACAAGCCCGCCCTTGCCGGGCAACCACCCCGGCCCCCTTCAGCCGCCTGCCTGGCCCCATTAATTCAGCAATCCTGCACATTGAACAATAACGGACGCAGCAGGCACCAACGAAAAGGCCCGCCGAAGAGGCGGGCCTTTTACAGTGCGACTGGGCACTTACTTGCTACCGGTGCCGGAGTTGCGGGTCGAGGCTTGCGGCTTGCGACGGGCGGTAGTGGCACGGGCACGCGGCTCCTTGCCCTGCATCTCCTTGTGACGCTTGACGGCGCGACGGATCTGGGCGGCCTGCTTGTGGCGGCTGGCCTTGCCATCCTGCTGCAGATCGACCTTGGACTCGGTCTCCGGCGGCAGGTTGACCAGGCCGCGCAGGTAGTTCACCTCGGGCAGTTTGAGCTCCTGCCAGCCGCCGCGCGGGATACCGCGATCCAGCTTGACGTCGCCGTAGCGAATACGCATCAGGCGGCTCACCTGCACTTCCTGGGACTCCCACAGGCGGCGCACTTCACGGTTGCGACCCTCGGTCAGGGTAACGTTGAACCACTGGTTCAGACCCTCACCGCCGGCCGGCTTGATCTTGTTGAACTTGGCCATGCCATCTTCCAGCTGCACGCCCTTGCGCAGGCGCTGCAGCATGGCTTCGGTGATCTCGCCAAACACGCGCACCGCGTATTCCCGCTCCACTTCGTGGCTCGGGTGCATCAGCCGGTTGGCCAGCTCACCGTCTGTGGTGAACAGCAACAGACCGGAGGTGTTGACGTCGAGGCGGCCGACCGCGATCCAGCGGGCCCCTTCCATCTTGGGCAGACGATCAAACACGGTGGGACGACCTTCCGGATCGTGACGGGTACACATCTCCCCTTCCGGCTTGTGGTAAGCCAGCACGCGGCAGATCACTTCCTCTGCGGCGCGGGTCTTGACCTGGTGACCATCCACCCGGATCACGGCGTTCACTTCGACGCGATCCCCCAGCGTGGCGACCTTGCCATCCACACTGACCCGACCTGCGGTGATCAGGGCCTCCATCTCACGACGGGAGCCGTGACCCGCGCGGGCCAACACTTTTTGCAGTTTTTCACTCATCGGGGTTACCTGATTGTTGATCGCTGCCCGTCTCTGCCAACGTCAGAGTGGACAACGAGGGTTGCAGTTCGGGATCAAGCTCGGGGAGCTGCTCCAGACTCTGCAGATTAAAATAATCCAGAAATTCTCGGGTGGTGGCGAGCAGCTCCGGGCGACCCACCACCTCCTTGTGACCTATGCTGCGCACCCAGCCACGTTCTTTCAGGGTATTCACTATCTGGCTCGAGACCGCCACTCCACGGATGGCTTCGATCTCGGCCCGGGTGATGGGCTGACGATAGGCGATCAACGTCAGCGTCTCCATCACGGCGCGCGAATAGCGCGGGGCCCGCTCGCTCCAGAGCCGCGAGAGCTCCTCCGCGTACTCCTGGCGGGCCTGAAAGCGCCAGCCGGAGGCGACCTCTTTGAGCTCCACCCCCCGCTCGCTGTAATCCTGCCTGAGCTCGGCCAGCAACAGCTGCACGTAGCGGCTGGTGACCGGGTAGTCCGCCAGCACACTGCTCTTGAGCTCGCTGACGTTGAGCGGGCGCCCGGCAACAAACAGCGCCGCTTCGATCAGCGTCTTGAGTCGTTCAGCCGGCAGCGCCATGGTCCGCTCCTCGCATTATCGGCCGCAGCCGTTCAGTGGGCAGCGCCACGCTCGCTCTCCTCATGCTGGCCGGCCAGGGCAAAGTGAATGGGCCCCAGGGGTTCCGCCTGCAGGATCCAGATCAGCTGCTCCTTGCACAGCTCCAGCAGCGCCAGAAACGTCACCAACACCCCCATGCGCCCCTCTTCGGCGCGCAGCACCTGCTCCAGGCGCAGGGTCTGGCCCAGCGAGAGCATGGCGAGGATCTCCGCCATGCGCACCCGGGTCGGGATCTGCTCGCGGCGGATCTGGTGATGTTCAAAATGAGTCGCGCGTTTTACCACACTTTGCATGTAAAGGGCGAGCTCAACCAGCGAAACATCGGGCGCCAGTGGTTTCAGATCGCCAAAATCCGGCACCATGGCGCTGGCGACAAAGATCTCCCGCTCCAGCCGCGGCAACTCGTTGACCCGCTCAGCCCCCACCTTGAAGCGCTCGTACTCCTGCAGCCGGCGGATGAGGGTGACACGGGGGTCTTCCCCCTCCTCTTCGTCCTCCAGCTCCGGCGCCTTGGGCAGCAGCATGCGGGATTTGATCTCCGCCAACCAGGCCGCCATCAGCAGGTACTCGGCTGCCAGCTCCAGATTGAGGCCCTGCATCAGCTCCACGTACTCCATGTACTGGGCGGTGATCTGCAGGATCGGCAGGTTGAGGATGTCGAGCTGCTGGCGCCGGATGAGGTAGAGCAAGAGATCGAGCGGCCCCTCGAAGGTATCGAGAAACACCTCCAGCGCATCGGGCGGGATGAACAAATCCTGGGGCAGCTCATGGTAGGGCTGCCCCAGCACCCGGGCGATGGGAGAGAGCGCCGACGGTGCCCCCTCGCCAGCCCCGGCGGGCGGCTGGGCGGCCGTCATGGCGACCGGTTCGACCGTATCACTCAAACGGGGTCGGATCCCCGGCACCGCGCCGGCGCAGCACAGGCTCGTCGTCGGAGAAGTCCACCACTGTGGTAGGCTGCTCGCCCAGATAACCGCCGTTGACCACCAGATCCAGCTGTTTGCCCAGCTTGTCGAAGATCTCCTCCGGGTCAAACTCCGCCATGTCAGATTCCGGCAGGATCAGGGTGGTGGAGAGCAGCGGCTCACCGAGGGCCTCCAGCAGCGCCTGGGCAATCTTGTTGTCCGGTACCCGGATGCCGATGCTCTTCTTCTTCTCGTTCATCAGGCGGCGCGGCACCTCTTTAGTGGCCTTGAAGATGAAGGTGTAGGGGCCGGGGGTGTTGTTCTTGATCAGGCGAAACGCACTGTTGTCCACCTTGGCATAGGTGGAGATCTCGGAGAGATCGCGGCACACCAGGGTGAAGTCGTGGTTGGGATCGATGCGGCGGATGCGGCAGATGCGCTCCAGCGCGCCCTTGTCACCCATCTGGCAACCCAGCGCATAACCCGAATCGGTGGGATAGACGATGACGCCGCCATTCTGGATGATCTGCACCGCCTGGCTGATCAGACGGGCCTGGGGGTTTTCCGGGTGTACGTAAAAGTGCTGACTCATGACTCGTTCTCGCAATGGGGGCAGCAATCTCTGCCCGCTTGATGGCCGCGAAGCCGGGCTTCACGACACTACCTTACTCTGTTTGGCGCCCGTTGGCGCCCTGCAACTCTGGGGCGGTTACCGGCTCGCCAGCAACTCTGCGTGTTGCTCAGTGGTAAGCCCAAAATGACCGGGATACGCCAACCATAAATATGGCCATACCCTCTTGTCCGGTGTGTTCCCTATTTCGCAAATACTGTTACCGACTCGCCAGCAACTCTGCGTGTTGCTCAGTGGTAAGCCCAAAATGACCGGGATACGCCAGCCATACCGGCATCCCCTCCTTGGGCAACCAGAGGTGGCGACCCAGTTCGGTCCAGTTGGAGGGGAAGTGAAAATCCGACCCCACCGAGATGTAGAGGTCGTGCTCTTTGGCCCACTGGCCGAGATTCGCCCGCTCCTGGGGGCTCTGCTGAGGCAGCGAGACCTCCATGGCATCCCCTCCGGCCACCTTGAAGGCCACCAGCAGCCGCTTGATCCACTTGGCGGTGAGATCGTAGCGGCTCGGGTGGGCCAGCACAGCCAGGCCACCGGCGCCGTGAATGGCGCTGATCGCCGCGCCCATCTCGGGCCACTCGGCCGGCACATAGCCCTTGTTGCCCCGGCTCAGGTACTTCTTGAATACCTTCTGCATGTTGTCGGCCACCCCGCGCGCCACCAGCACCCGGGCAAAGTGGGCCCGGGTCACGGCCGCATCACCAGCCAGCTGCTTGGCCTCTTCATAGGTGCCAGGAATGAGACACTTCTCCAGACGACGCCCTATTTCCTGGGCGCGCGCTTCGCGACGAGCCTGTTGGCCGACCAGAAAATCGGTGAGCGCCACATTTTTTTCATCCACCCCCAGCGCCACGATATGGATCTCGTGATGCTCCCAGCCGGTGGAGATCTCGACCCCGCTCACCAGCCGCAGCGGCAGTTGCTCGTTCTCGATGGTGCGGCGCACCTCATCAAGCCCGGCAAGGGTATCGTGGTCAGTAACTGCTAACACCTCGACCTGTTTTTCGGCGGCGCGGCGCACCAGTTCGGTGGGGCTCAGCACCCCATCCGAGGCCGTGGTATGGCAGTGTAGATCGAATCTCATCAGATTATTCCGCTCTCGTGGTCAGGTCACCATGGGTACACATTCGGTGAAAGAAGGCTAAAAAGCGACTTGACTTGGCCGCGGCTTTATCGTTTTCTGTAGGCACTTCATTGCAAACATCTTTTTACAGGACTTTATCATGCAAACGACTTCCATCCTGACCATCTGGTGGTGGCACACTCCCTGACATGCGGGCGTGTGGTCGTTGCTGTACCTGTAAACCTGACAGCAAATAAAGAACCCAAAGAAAAAGCCCGCTGACCCCAGCGGGCTTTTTTATTATCCGGCAAATGGACCTGTGATGAAACCGAGAATTCAGACAAGCAAGCTGACCTGGCGATGGCGCCCCTGAACCAGCCACCCCGGACCCATTAAATTTTCAAGGAATTCAACGTCATGAACATCGGTAAACAGCATCACACGCGAGGGAACGCACTATGACAGCCAGCCATCGCCTTCCTCTGGGTGAATTCGATACCCTCACCCTCAACGCCCCCTATGTGGCCGATCCGCTGGCACTCTACAGCGAGCTCTGCCAGGGTCGCCCCAACAACCTGCTGCTTGAATCGGTGGAGATCGACTCCAAGGCGGGCAAACAGAGCCTGCTGCTGGTGGACGCCTGCCTGCGCATCGAGTGCCGGGGCCGCACCGTGCAGGTGCGCAGCCTCAACGACAACGGCGCCCAGCTGCAGAGCCTGCTGGCCGAGCGCCTGCCCGCCGCCGTTACCCAGAGCATGGTGGCCGGCGAGCTGCAGCTCGACTTCCCGGCCTCAGATCGGGAGCAGGACGAAGACAGCCGCCTCAAGGGGATCAGCGTGCTGGACGTGCTGCGCACCCTGCAGCGGGAGCTCGATTGCCAGCTGGGCAAAGAGGCGCTCTTTATGGCCGGCAGCTTCGCCTACGACCTCATCGCCTCCTTTGAAGATCTGCCCGAAGTGCCAGAGGGGAGCAACGACTGCCCCGACTACTGCTTCTACGTGGCCGAGACCCTGATCACCATCGACCACATCGCGCGCTCCACTGCGCTGCTCGCCTGCATCTTCGGCGGAGACAGCGACGAGAGCCGGGTGGAAGACAGATACCACCGCCTGAGCGAGCGCCTCGCCCAGTTCAAGCACGCCTGCCAGCAAGCCCCCGCGCAGGCACCTGCCACCCCGGCCCTCGCCGGCGGCATGAGCGTGGACAAGAGCGACAAGCAGTTCTGCGCCGAGGTGGAGAAGCTCAAGGGCTTCATTCGCCGCGGTGACATCTTCCAGGTGGTGCCGTCCCGCTGCTTCTCCCTGCCCTGCCCCAGCCCCGTCGCCGCCTACCGCCGCCTCAAGCAGACCAACCCCAGCCCCTACATGTTCTACGTGCAGGATGAGGGCTTCACCCTGTTTGGCGCCTCCCCCGAAAGCGCGGTGAAATTCTGCGCCACCAGCCGCGACGTGGAGATGTACCCCATCGCCGGTACCCGCCGCCGCGGCTTCAACCCCGATGGCAGCATCAACCGGGATCTCGACGGTCGTATCGAGCTGGAACTGCGTCAGGACGAGAAAGAGGTGGCCGAACACCTGATGCTGGTGGATCTGGGCCGCAACGACATCGCCCGCATTTCGGAGCCGGGTACCCGCTACGTCAAGGAGCTGCTGAAAGTGGATCGCTACAGCCACGTGATGCACCTGGTCTCCAAGGTGGTCGGCACCTTGCGCGCCGACCTTGACGCCCTGCACGCCTATCAGGCCTGCATGAACATGGGCACCCTGACCGGCGCCCCCAAGATCCGCGCCAGCGAGCTCATTCGCATGGTGGAAGGCAAGCGCCGCGGCAGCTACGGCGGCGCGGTCGGCTACCTCAACGGCGCCGGCGAGATGGATACCTGCATCGTCATCCGCTCCGCCTTTGTCAAAGATGGCATTGCCCATGTACAGGCCGGTGCCGGGGTGGTCTATGACTCCAAGCCCCAGGCCGAAGCGGACGAAACCCGCGCCAAGGCGGCGGCCGTGCTGGCCGCCATCGCCGCCAGCCATGGCACCTCCCTGCAAGCCCTGAGCGCCCAGCAGGAGCAACATAAGGACGTGAGCCAATGAGTACCGGATCAACAGCCACTAACATCTTCCTGCTCGACAACTTCGATTCATTTACTTACAACCTCGTCGACCAGTTCCGCTCCCTCGGCTATCCGGTGCGGATCTACCGCAACAGCCTGCCGGCGAGCCGCATCATGAGCGAGATCGCCGCCTGTGAAGGGGACGCCGTGCTGGTGCTCTCGCCGGGCCCGGGCGCCCCCCACGAGGCGGGTTGCCTCATCGACCTTATCAAGCTGGCCCGCGGTCAGGTGCCCATCCTCGGCATCTGCCTTGGTCATCAGGCTCTGTGCGAAGCCTACGGCGGCACCGTCGGCGCGGCGGGCGAGATCGTCCACGGCAAGCGTTCGCTGATTGAGCACAACGGCCACGGCGCCTTCGCGGGGCTGCAAAGCCCCTTGCCGGTGGCCCGCTACCACTCGCTGGTCGCCACCTATGTACCGGAAGAGCTGACGGTGATTGCCCACTATCAGGGCATGCCCATGGCCATCGAGCAGCAGGATGAGCGGGTGCTGGGCTTCCAGTTCCACCCGGAATCCATCATGACCTCGGAAGGGGCCCGTCTGCTCACCCAGGCGCTCGCCCATATCACCCGTCCAGAAAGCAGCGTGCGGTAAGGAGACCAACATGCATCATCATCTCAACACCCTCTATCAGGGTCAGTCTCTGAGCCGTGAAAGTACCCGCGACGCCTTCGGCCAGGTGGTACGTGGCGAAGTGGATCCCATAGTGCTGGCAAGCCTGCTGACCGCCCTCAAGATCAAGGGGGAGACGCCGGAGGAGATCGCCGGCGCCGCCGAGGCCCTCTTGGCGGAAGCGCGCGACTTCCCGCGTCCGGATTACGAGTTCTGCGACATCGTCGGCACCGGTGGCGATGGCCTCAACACCATCAACGTCTCCACCACCTCGGCGCTGGTCGCCGCCGCCTGCGGCCTGAAAGTGGCCAAGCACGGCAACCGCTCGGTCTCGAGCAAGTCGGGTTCAAGCGATCTGCTGGACAAGATGGGCATCAAGCTGGACATGAGCCCGGCGCAGGCGCGCCGCTGCCTGGACGAGCTCGGCATCTGCTTCCTGTTCGCCCCCCAGTACCACGCCGGGGTGCGCCACGCCATGCCGGTTCGCCAGGCCCTCAAGACCCGCACCCTGTTCAATGTGCTGGGGCCGCTCATCAACCCGGCTCGCCCCACCTATCAGCTGATGGGGGTCTATGCCCCCGAGCTGGTGCGCCCCATCGCCGAAACCCTGCTGGCACTGGGGCTGAAAACCGGTATGGTGGTGCACGGCGCCGGCCTCGACGAGATTGCCATCCACGGCCCGACCCAGGTGGCCCAGATCCGTGACGGCGAGATCCGCGAATTTATGATCACCCCGGCTGACTTTGGCCTCGAGACCTATCCGGTCAGCGCCATTCAGGGGGGGGAGCCTGAAGAGAACCGCGCCATCACCGCCGCCATTCTGGAAGGGCGTGGCACCCCGGCCCACAACGCCGCCATCGCCGCCAACGTGGCGCCACTGCTGCTGATGGCGGGCAAGGCGAAAGATCTCAAGAGCGCGGCGGCCGAGGTGCTGGCGGTGCTGGCGAGCGGCAAGACGGCGGAGCTCGCCGCTCGGCTCGCCACTTTGAGTCATCAGGAAACAGGCCATCAGGAGGCATGATGTCAGCCACCATGTCGCACAGCAGTCATTCAGAACGCCCGCAGGGCAAGAGCCAGTTTCGCAAGGATAACGAGATGTCAGACCTTATTGCCCCCCATGCTTTTCTGAACATGGCCTCCATCAGCCAGACCATTCTCGGCAAGATCGTGGCGGCCAAGCAGGCGTGGGTCGCCGCCCGCAAGCTGGCCCAGCCGCTGGAGAGCTTCCAGAGCGCGCTGACCCCAAGCGATCGGGATTTCGTCGGCGCGCTCAAGGCGGGCTCCACCCGCTTCATTCTGGAGTGCAAGAAGGCCTCCCCCTCCAAGGGCTTGATCCGCAACGACTTCAGCCCGGAGGCCATCGCCGACATCTATGGCAAATACGCCACCGCCATCTCGGTGCTGACCGACGAGAAGTTCTTTCAGGGGGATTTTGCTTATCTAAGCCGGGTGCGCAGCCGCGTCAGCCAGCCGGTGCTCTGCAAAGATTTCATGATTGACCCCTACCAGGTCTATCTGGCCCGCCACTATCAGGCGGACGCCATCCTGCTGATGCTCTCGGTGCTCACCGACGAGGGCTATCGCGCCCTGTTCGCTGTGGCCAAGGAGCTGGGCCTTGGCGTGCTCACCGAGGTGAGCAACGAGGAGGAGCTGACCCGCGCCATCGCCCTGGGGGCGCCGGTGATCGGCATCAACAACCGGGACCTGCGCGACCTGAGCGTGAATCTGAACCGCACCAAACAGCTGGCTGCTGACATCCCGGCCGATCGGGTGGTGATCAGCGAGTCCGGCATCAATCATCGCGCCCAGGTGGCGGATCTGCGCCACCACGCCAAGGGCTTTCTGGTGGGCTCATCCCTCATGGCCGAGCCGGATCTGGAAGCGGCGGTACGCAAGCTGATACTGGGCCAGAACAAGGTGTGCGGTCTCACCCGCGCCGAGGATGCCGCCGCCGCCCATCAGGCGGGCGCGGTATTCGGTGGCCTGATTTTTGTGGCGAAAAGCCCGCGCTATGTGGACATCCCCGCCGCCCGCGCCGTGATGACGGGCGCGCCGCTCTCTTACATCGGGGTATTTCGCAACGCCCAGCCCGCCACCCTCGTCAAGACGGTGGAGGCGCTGGGGCTCGCCGCGGTGCAGCTGCACGGGGATGAAGACGCCGCCTATATCGAGGGATTGCGCGCGCTGTTGCCGGCTGGCTGCCAGATCTGGAAGGCCGTCGGCATCACAAGTGGTGAGCCGCTGCCCGCCCTCGACTACCCGGCGGATCGCCTGCTGCTGGATACGAAAGTCGGCAGCCAGAGCGGCGGCACCGGTCAGGCGTTCGACTGGGCCCTGCTGGCCACGCTCGACAAGAGCAAACTGATGCTGGCGGGCGGCCTCAACCCCGACAACGCCCTGCAAGCCGCGCAAGTGGGCTGCCTCGGCCTTGATTTCAACTCCGGGGTAGAGAGTGCCCCGGGTCAGAAGGATGCGCACAAGATAGCGGCCGCTTTTTCCGCCCTGCGCAACCTGTAACGCAACCATTTTCGATGTTTCGATTTAGCTAATACAAGGAAGAAGCCATGACCCTGCTCAACCCGTTTTTTGGTGAATTTGGCGGCATGTACGTGCCCCAGATCCTCATCCCCGCCCTGCTCCAGCTGGAAAAGGCCTTCGTCGATGCCAAGGATGATCCGGCCTTTATCGCCGAGTTTCAGTCCCTGCTGACCGAGTATGCCGGTCGCCCGACCCCGCTCACCCTGACCCGCAACCTGACCAAGGGCACCAAGACCCGTCTCTATCTGAAGCGTGAAGATCTGCTGCACGGCGGCGCCCACAAGACCAACCAGGTACTGGGTCAGGCGCTGCTGGCCAAGCGGATGGGCAAGAAAGAGATCATCGCCGAGACAGGTGCCGGTCAGCACGGCGTGGCGACTGCGCTGGCCTGCGCCCTGCTCGGCCTCAAGTGCCGGGTCTACATGGGGGCCAAGGATTGCGAGCGCCAGAAGCCCAACGTCTTTCGCATGAAGCTGATGGGTGCCACCGTCATCCCGGTGCACTCCGGTTCCAGCACCCTGAAAGATGCCTGCAACGAGGCGCTGCGCGACTGGGCCGCCAACTACGAGTCGGCCCACTACCTGCTCGGTACCGCCGCCGGCCCCCACCCCTTCCCCACTATCGTGCGGGAGTTCCAGAAGATGATCGGGGAAGAGGCCAAGGCCCAGTGTTTCGAGAAAGAAGAACGCTTGCCCGATGCGGTGATCGCCTGCGTCGGCGGCGGTTCCAACGCCATCGGCATGTTTGCCGACTTTATCGATGAGCCGTCGGTGCGCCTCATCGGCGTAGAGCCGGGTGGTCACGGCATCGAGAGCGGCGAGCACGGTGCGCCGCTGGGTCACGGCAGCAAGGGGGTCTTCTTTGGCATGCACTCCTACCTGATGCAGGACAATCAGGGGCAAATTCAGGAGTCCTATTCCGTTTCGGCGGGGCTGGATTTCCCCTCCGTCGGCCCGCAGCACGCCCACCTGGCCGCCATCGGCCGCGCCGAGTACCCCTCGGTGACCGACAAGGAGGCGCTGGACGCCTTCCAGGAGCTTGCCAAATCCGAAGGCATCATACCGGCGCTGGAGTCCTCCCACGCGCTGGCCCACGCCCTCAAGATGGCTCGCAGTGAACCGGAAAAAGAGCAGGTGCTCATCGTCAACCTCTCCGGCCGTGGCGACAAAGATATCTTCACCGTTGCCGACATTTTCGAGAAAGAAGGAACCTTGTCATGAACCGTTACGCACAACTCTTCTCCCGTCTGGACGAAGCCAATCAGGGCGCCTTTGTGCCGTTCGTGATGCTGGGTGACCCCACCCCTGAACTCTCGCTGGCCATCGTCGATGCGCTGGTCGCTGGGGGCGCCGATGCCCTCGAGCTCGGCATTCCCTTCTCCGATCCGGTGGCGGACGGACCCACCATTCAGGGGGCCGCTCTGCGGGCGTTTGCCAGCCACACCACCCCGGACGACTGCTTCGAGCTGCTCGGTCGCATTCGCGCCAAGTACCCGCAGCTGCCTATTGGCCTGCTGGTCTACGCCAACCTCGTCTATGTACGCCACATCGACGGCTTCTACGAGAAGTGCCAGCAGGCGGGGGTGGATTCCGTGCTGGTGGCCGACGTGCCGGTGCAGATGTGCGAGCCCTACAAGGCGGCCGCCGACAGATTCGGCATCGACAGCATCTTTATCGCCCCGCCCAACGGCGACGCCGAGACCCTGAAACAGGTGGCGGAGCTCGGCAATGGCTACACCTATCTGGTGAGCCGCGCCGGCGTGACCGGGGCCGAGACCAAGGCCGGCATGCCGGTGGAGGGGCTGATAAACACCCTTCGCGAGTTCAAGGCCCCCCCCGCCCTGCTCGGCTTTGGCATCAGCGAGCCGGCCCAGGTGCGTGACGCCATCAAGGCTGGTGCCGCCGGCGCCATCTCCGGCTCCGCCGTGGTGAAGATCATCGAGACCCACCACCAGAACCCGGAACATATGCTCACTCGCCTGAAGGAGTTTGTGGAAGGGATGAAGGCGGCGACTAATCGATAAGGGGCGGCATGGGTCCGATGCCATTAGCCGTGAGTGCAGAAAGGGAGCCTGATAGGCTCCCTTTCTATTTCCTGCTTGTTGCCACTCCCAGCATCTTTGTCCCCTCTCCCCTTGGGCGAGGGCCAGGGTGAGGGAACCCATAATCCCCCGGCGTTATCGAATCGTAGGTTCGAATAGCGCAGCGTATTCGGACGTTCACGGATTGGATGTGATGGCGCGGCTTCACTGCGCAAGACGCGAGTGCTCCGCCCTCGACGGGGTTTCGCCCGCCGCTTCGCGGCTGGGGCGAGTGACTTTGGAAAGACCCGCTCTCTTTAACAAATAACACCAAAGGTCTTCTCCCCCGCTTATTCGCCCGACTGACGTCGGGGACCTTCGGCTCATCCTCTTGTCCAACGGCACGCGCCGATGGGCCTTTGGCCTCCGCCATCCATGGCTTCGCCCAAAGCCCGCTTCGAACATCCATGTTCTCGCGCCAAATCGGGTCGAGCTGTGCTCGCCCTTTCCCGATTTTGCCCATGGCCCAGCGCCGCTCGCTCGGCGTCCTGCCTCGCGGCCTGGACAAAAGGACTCGCCTCAGCGAATAAGAGGGGGCTCAAAACAAGACAGTGCCAGCCCTCAGCTCCCGTCTAACCGCAGACAAGCTCCCTCGCCCCTTGGGAGAGGGTTGGGGTGAGGGGATTTCCGCACTCTCTACCAACCCAACAGTCCACACAAAGCAGTTGTTGTTCACTAATTCGTTGAACCAGCTCAGATTTTTATCAATCTCCTCTTTCAATGTCTCAATCCGGCCCCTTAAGATAGCCAAACGACAATCCATCTCTCGGGAGCGCACCATGACTGTGATTGTTGCTATCTCGCAGGTAACAGGCAGCAGACTGGGGGCTGGAACTCAGGGGCGGTAGCCTTGCCGACGCCTGGCCATTGCCGACTTATTCACTGACGGGGGACATGGAAGCGTTAAACGAGGAAGCCGATCGTGTATATTCAAGCATCAGAAGTAACTTGGTAGTCTTTTTATTTAATTTTATTCATATCGCGGCAACTATCAGGGCAGAGCGGAGTTATATGGAAGGCTCTGCTATCGGATTAGTGCCGCCTTCTATCTAATCACGGTTAAATGGCAAAAGGAGTATATCTTGCCTCTAGTTTTCTATGAGAGTACTGACTACACCAATAATCACTTACATGTAAATTCAAATGGTGAAGCAAGTCTACGCTGCCGAAAGATAGACCTTTATAGGTCAATGATTACCGTTGGAAATCCAAGCTTTATATCGAAGCAGAAAATCAGAGATCATGGTCTCGCACGCACGATATATAGCTCCGTAATAGAAAAAATTGGTATTGTATTTGAAAATATACAATCTGATATAAACGGCATGAGGCTTCACCCGATATATCACACTCATGTAAGTGATAAAAAGCGTATTGTTAGTTATAACCTCGGGATGGCTTTTGCCAAGTTTTATGCCGAGAAGTTGTTAAATATTCCTAGTTTAGTGCATGTGGAAAGTCTCAAGGCACTTGGATCTATTGAGTTTTTTGACATTGAAAATGGAAAAGGTCGAGAGCCAGATCTTGTGGGGCGATGCTCTAACGGAGATTGGCATGTTTTTGAAGCGAAAGGAATGTCAACCAATCAATTAAAAGCAAAGATTTCAAGCGCAAAGGAGCAAGTGCGAAGAGTAGAATCAATCGATGGTGTACCTCCACAAACTCTCAACGCATGTGCTACTTACTTTAATGATCAAAGAATATTAACTCACTTAGTCGACCCTGAAAGCAAGGGAGAAAAGCGTTACAGGATTAAACGTGGTAGATTCATTGACTCCAGCTACAAGCCAATATTTCTATTTGAAAACGCTTTAGATAGGAAGCTCGAACTTAAAGTTGAAGATGGCTTTAGGTATTACGCGATAAACATTGAAGCTAAAGGTGTGAACCTTACTGTTGGTATCGAAGAAGAAATACATGACCTCATCCAGCAAAGAGAGTTGGTCGAATTTCCTTTCTCTTTAAGAGAACGGCTTACAGAGAAAAGTAGTCTGGAAAGAGAACAAAATTATTCTATAGGTTCGGATGGAATAATTGTGAAGTATCGTGATCACTAGTAATTTAACAAACACGTTTATAAGGGCGTTCGCAAGCTCCCGCCAATTACGCGTGCGTTATGCAAGATGAACAAGGAGTCAAATTTGGCCACTTTTAAACAGAAAAGAATCAGGAAGATAATTCGCTTCATAGACCACTTTGGTATTCCATTGGACTGTGAATGCGGGAAGAAACATAACATTACAATATCTGATTTTAATGATGAAAATGGAATTCTTCGTCCCAAGGAGATTATCAAGTTGTCATGTGTTCATTACTATAATCAGTTAAGTGACATTCAAGACATAAAGCTTGACATTAAAGCCGAATTTGAAGGAGGGTATTTTAGGAATTTTATTGGTAATGCATATATAGGCATATGGAAAATTTGGCTCAACTGGTAACTGCATAACAAAGTGGTCAAACATCGTTTCGCTTCGCATCACTGGACAGAATTTAAATTTCAGCCTTGTGGTTAGAAAATATTTCTAATGTTGTAAAAGAGTCGAACATCTCTAATTCTATTGCAATGTAAAATTATCACAGAATATCGGCGAAAAAATTGATAAACTTTCCGAAAAATATATCCAAATCAATCGAGCATACTGAACGAACATTGATGGAATAATATAACAAAATCCAGCCTACCGCTAAAAGCGGCGGCTAATTTTGGCATTATACATCATATACAAATCGAGCATGACAACCAAGCAACTACAATTTTATGAAATAATTAAACTTCTTACCAAAGTAGTGCCTACTCTCGCTTCTGAGAAACTAGATTTTTTGCCAAAGGCACAGAAAAAATGAACAATCGAATTAAAGGGATGGGCAGCATTATCCCATCACATAAAAAAGTCTTTATTCAATTCTACGCATGATACTGGAATCAAATACGTACTACGATTCCAAATCTGCAGAGGATTTAGAACAAGCATTTTTTTATTATTAAGCAAGCACTAGGTGAAAACGTATAACAAGTCGCTCACTTCGTTCGCTGGATAGTCAAAAGCTACGCTTTTGCCTGCCCGTTAGCTTAATTGTTAACTTCCAGTCGAATCCGAGACTCAAGGAGAAATCATGATGGTTGGTAAAGAAGAATTATATGAAGAGGCAAAGGAATCTCTAAATCGAATTCAAAATTTTGATGTTGAAAAATTACCTAGAACATCTGACTTGGGGAGCAGACTAAACTTTAGTGATGTCGTCGAACCTGCGAAGCAACTTATTGAACTATATAAACGGTTGTCTCTGACTGCATTGCAAGACTTCCCTGATAATATCCTTACGGTCGTTCGAGATAATTCGAACAATCACTTTAAGTTGTTTTCTCAGGTACTAGAATTCAACCCTGAACAGCAAGATCCGGGGGTAGCTCGCACAGCCTTGATAAATCAGGTGGTTGCAGCTTACCAGCCAGCCTTTCAGGCTTTACATGCTTATATTGCATATTCATTGCATAGGTCAGCCGACTTTCAGCGATTGGATTCAGAGGCACGGGCGACGCTTCAGGCCATTGAAGATAGAGCCTCTAAAATAGCGGAGTCCCTTGCTCAGCATGAAAATGATGCCCAAGATGTTCTAAATGAGATTCGTCGTGTTGCCGCAGAAGAGGGTGTTACAAAGCAGGCGGCTCACTTCAATGCTGAGTATGAGCATCACATCACTGAAGCAGATAAGTGGCAAAAAAGTGCGGTTTACTTGGCAATAGGTTTGGGGGGCTTTTCAGTAATTAGCTTATTCCTACACAAGATTCCATTTCTAAAGCCTGAGAATACATACGATGCGGTTCAACTATCTATAAGTAAGTTTCTAATATTCTCGGTAATTGCCTATATGATGTTTTTGTCAGCTAAAAACTTCCTGAATCACAAGCATAACGCGATTGTTAATAAACATCGTCAAAATGCACTAATGACTCATTCAGCTCTTGTTGAGGCATCTGGAGATCAAGGGGTAAGAGATGCGGTTTTACTTCAAGCATCAAGTTGCATCTTTTCACCTCAATCCACTGGTTACGCCTCGGGCAATGAAAGTGATACCTCTAATCAAAAATCAATGGTCGAGATTCTATCTCGCCCTGTTGCTCAAGCAATTAAAGAAGTTAACAAGTAGCTGCACAGGAAAATATCGTGAACCTGAACTCATACTGGAAAAACTCAAAAGAAATACATACCGACGATGGCTTAGTTCTCATAGTTGGTTGGTATGACCATAAAAACAAGCAGAATGGTGGACATAAAGCATTAGGTGTTCACTGGGGAGATTACCCACAATCCAGGGGGATACTAAGCCCATGCGTAATACCAGAAGCCACTCGCAGCGCCATTCTCTCTGGACTTCTGCACCAAGCCGTATCCAACGGAAACTCACAGCAGGTTCAATCAATTACTGAAGCCATTGAGTTCTTTAACGAGCCTGCCTAACAATGCGCTCAAGTCATTCGCTACGCTCACTAGGACGGGCAAAACATGAATCTGGGACACCCACCTTTCTAAGCAAGGCGTAGCATAGCCAACATTCAAAAGATGGGTGTCCCAGCTCAGCTGCAGCCTGTTATTCAAGACGTTCATAGCCTTCACTGGTCTGGATTGAACACCCCATCTTGCCAACAGGTCGGGCAATATTGCAGCCAAATCCCAAACACAGAATGTACCGCAGAATAAATTTCTGTTATGCATGTCGACCGCTGGATATAACACGCCATAACATAGAATCTGAGAGGGCAAAATGGATAATCTGGAAAAAATAAAAAACCTTATTCCGCTATGGTATGCACAAAGGAAGTGGGCTAAAGAGCTGCTTGTGCGTGTTTTTCATCTGGCCTCCGCAGAGGAAATATTGGAGCCAGAGCATAGGGGAACAATGATCATACCAGGGACTCATTGGGTCTATCGTACTCATGGTGTTGGTGTCGATATATACCGAACTGCTTCTGTCGGTGGAATAGACTTTGATTTCAACAAGCCAGATTCCGACGAATGGCGCTTAAAAATATTCTTTTAAAAACAGTACAATGAAGGCAACCTCTCTTTCACCGCGTACCGCGAGCTGTATGAGAATGAAGAACTGCTTGACCGCGTTATAAAAATGGCGCTTGAAAGGTGATCTACAACAACTGTCATTTATCAAACCATTATCTGGTTTTCATGGATTTTGTTACGACACGGCGGCGTAGATCTGTCTGGCAAGGTGTCATTCGACCTAGAGGATAGTGATGGACATTCGACATAGAGAGTCAGTCAAAGGGTATGTTATCAAGGCAGGCATGACGTCTGTTTCGAACAATTCCAAATGGAATCGTCTTTTTGCGTTGCTGCATCAAAGCAACAGGTTCTTCCAATACCGGCGAGCGGATCTGGATGGTTCCACATTTCCAGAAGATGGTGAGAGCTATACACCAGAACTGGCACAATATGGGGGCAACTTCTGGGCCATGGAGTTCCTGGACGTCCTGGCATACCAGGCTCACTCCAGAGGGGCATTGCTGGCACCGGACATTGAAGATTTCACGTATGAAGCGATTCATGTTGCGAGCCAGGCCGGTGTCAAATTTACCATGCTGGAGCGTGGTATCCGGGTCTGGGGCTATGTGAGAAAAGAGAGCCATCCCGTTTTCGTCTGCATGCACAACCAGTCTCTACAGGCACAGCGGCAGGATCACTGCGCGAACTAGCGTACTGTGTTGACCCTTATTTTTCTGCATTGAGCAAACGACTTTCGCCCCAAAAAGAGCGACGAATGTCTTGGTGCAAATACATGCCCTACACAGGGTTGTGTCACTGGACATAGCAACCATCGTCACCACACCTGATGTTGCAGGTAAAGCAATATGCCCGATGAAATACAGCTGGCATTTACGCCAGACAATGTAAAACAGGTTTTGACATGGGGCGCCCATCCAGAAAGTGCACCTCACCATCATGAGTCCATTGCTCACTGGTGTGAGGCTTTCTGGAACAAATACGCTGATATAGATGCCCCCGCAGAGATTGATGCCGTGATGCCCATACTCGCGGAGGTAGAAACGAACTGGGATATCCACGTTGCGTTGAATAAAGAGTCTGCCTCCATGCCTGCTGAATGGTTTGTCGCATGGTTATCTCAACTACCGGAGTGACAAGGCAACTCCCCGTCAGGCCGGAATCGCAAAATAGCACGCTCGTGACAGAATAGAGAGCCGGAAGAAGATGACCCATCGTTGAATCACACCAACTGGCATGGCTGATTAACGCAGCGCAAGGCTAGCGACAAGCGCCTGATCCTCCATATTTCGCATCCAATAAGTGAATCGCCCCATGATAAGAACACTTATCCAACTTCTGTTGACACCGCTTCTGGCGGTTGCCTTCCTCTATCTTTGCAGCCTGCCGGAGGATCTCTATTTCGACCCGCCGCTCTGGAGCTATGTCGTCATGTTTCTTGTCACTCTGGCTGGCACCGCCTATGGCAGGATCAAGGCCTGGCGCGCCTCCTGACCGACCTCATCACAGATTCTCAAGGCTGCGCAGACGCTGCCTTGAGCCCGGCGGGGCCATTGTCTACAATGACCCACTTTTTATCACACTCAGGTAAATAAAATGAGCGACAACAAACCTGCCCTGCCCGACCGTCTGGCGGCCAACCCGCGCAGCCCGCACCATGTGGCGGAGTGCTTCCAGCACGAGATCGGCATTCGCGTGAACGGCAAGGAGCGCACCAATGTCGAGGAGTACTGCATCAGCGAAGGTTGGGTGAAGATCCCCTCCCCTAAAGCCAAGGATCGCTATGGCAACCCCATGCTGATCACCGTCAAGGGCACCGTCGAGGCTTTCTACGCCTAAGCGGCCCTGACCGCGCGCCCCGCCGGGCCCGCCGCCATGCTGCTCAGAACACCGGCCTTGTGCCGGTGTTCTGCTTTGGGCCTTTCATCTTGACGCCTGTGGCGGGCAAGGAGTGTCGCAGCGGGCGCCGCCCCCACTTGCATCGGGGCGGCGTCTCGGCAATCCTTGCCGCCCCTTGAACTGGCAAGATCTCATCCATGAACAAGCTGTTTGTCCTGCTGGCGCTGTTGACCCTGAGCACAGCGGCCCACGCCGATATCCTTATCAATCCGCAGATCGTGGTGAACGGCCAAAGCCAGGGTGGCGGGCGTATCCACATCTGTACCCTGACCCCCTTCAACAGCGTCTATGCCGATGCGGGGCGCAGCGAATGGCTGGCGCGCCAGAAGGTGAGCCGCCGCTGCCAGCAGGGCCAGGGCAACAACAGCCTGTTCTGCGAGGCGGCCAAGGCGAGCTGCCTGACAACCCGATTGGACGAAGGGGACGACGCCAGCCCCCTGCTGGTGTTCGACGGTGCCCACCAGAGCGGCGAGTCCCTGCGCATCGACCGGGATATTGCGGATCTCGGCCGCTACGGCTTTGCCAACCGCATCTCCTCCTTCACCGTGCCGGCTGGCTGGGTGGTGCGTTTCTTCGAGGAGACCGATTTTCGCGGTGGCTACTACACCCGCAAGGGCGGCGAGCAGGAGGCGACCGACTTCAACAATCGCATCCGCTCGGTGCGGATCCTGAGCCGCTAGCACCCTGCCCCATCACCTCTTCGCCATAAAAAAACCTCTGCCCGGGCAGAGGTTTTTGCTTTTCGATGCTTACTGCCAGTTGGGGTCGGCCTCAACCTGCTTCATCAGGGCGGCCTGCATCCCCTTGTCCGGCTGGCCGAGCCAGGTGTAGCGGGCGAACTTGGACGGGGTTTCGCGAGCGGCGTCGCTATCCGGCAGGTCGATCAGCACGCCCCACACCCGCTTGGCCTTGGCATCCACCAACAGCTGCATGTAGTGGCTGGCGCAGTCGTGAGGTTTGCAGACCGAACCACTCTGATACGGGGTGCCGGCCACGGCTTCGAGCGGGGAGCTGGTGCCGTTGCCGCTGCGCACCCACTTGGGCAGGTTCTTGATGCCCTGGGTCGCCTTGGCCCAGGGGGCCTTGAAGTCCGCCGACAGCAGCAGATCCGAGGTATAGGTGGCGGCGGCAAACGCCGGCGCGGCGCCGACCAGCAGCAGGGAGAGCGCCAATGCGCGAGAGAAACGGGTCATGGTGTGATTCCTTGTTATATGAATGCCTGAACGGGCGCGGACGGGCCGCGCGCCATCACGCTACCGCCTGCGCCCGCCCCTGTCGAGCCCACGCCGTGCCGAGGCGTCAGTGGTTGGCGCCAGATGGACGACACCCCGCCGCGCCAGTGGCGAGACGGGGTGTGCATGGGGGCAGGGTCGCTTAGCCGAGGGAGGCGAACAGCCCCGCCAGGGTGGCGCTCATCAGGTTGGCCAGGGTTGCCGCCAGCACCGCCTTGAAGCCGAGGCTCGCCACGTCGTGGCGGCGCTCCGGCGCCATAGTGCCGATGGAGCCAAGCTGCACCGCAATGGAGCCCAGGTTGGCAAAACCGCACAGCGCGAAGGTGATGATGATCTGGGTGTGGGCGCTGAGATCCTGCTTGATGTTGGCAAAGTCCAGGTAGGCGACGAACTCGTTCATGATCACCTTCTGGCCGATCAAGGATCCTGCCGCCATCATCTCGCTGGCCGGCACGCCGATGAGCCAGGCCACCGGGGCAAACAGGTAACCCAGCAGCTGCTGCAGGGAGAGATCGGCCCAGCCGAACCACTCGCCCACCGTGGTGAGACCGGCGTTGATCATGGTGATGACGCTGACAAACGCCAGCAGGATAGTGCCGATGGCCACCGCGATCTTCATGCCGCTCATGGCGCCGCCCGCCAGGGCGTCGATGGCGTTGCTGTAGTCGCTCTTGTCGAGGGTGATCTCGGTCTGATCGTTCACCTGCTGCTGCTCAGGCACCAGCAGCTTGGCCATCAAGAGGCCACCCGGCGCCGCCATAAAGGAGGCGGCAATCAGGTATTTCAGATCCACACCGAGCCCGGCGTAGCCACCGAGCACAGAGCCAGCCACCGAGGCCATGCCGCAGGTCATCACCGCAAACAGCTCGGAGCGGGTCATGCCAGCCAGGAAGGGGCGGATCAGTAGCGGCGATTCCCCTTGCGAGAGGAAGATGTTGCCGGTGGCCACCAGGGATTCGGCGCGGCTGGTGCCGAGCAGGCGGTGAATGCCGCCCCCCAGCACCCGGATCACCCACTGCATGATGCCGAAGTGATAGAGCACCGCGATCAGCGCGCTGATGAAGATCACCAGCGGCAGCACCCGCACGGCGAAGATGAAGCCGTTGCTGGCCAGATCGCCAAACACGAAGCGGATGCCGCTGTCGGCAAAGCCGAGCAGGGCGGAGACGCCGTTGCTCATGGCGCCGAGCATGATTTGACCGGGGGGGAAGTAGAGCACCAGGGCGGCAAAGCCGGTTTGCAGGGCGAGCGCCCCCAGCACGGTCCGCCAGCGGATGGCACGGCGGTTTTCACTGGCCAGCCAGGCGATAAACATCAGGGCCAGCATACCGACCAGACTCAATAACAGCGTCATCTTGCACCTATGAAGAGAGAAGTTTCATACGGCAAGTCTGCAGACAGGCATCGCAGGGAGCGGGCGGGAGAGGTGCCGACCCCGCGACACGCAGACCACAAACCTACAGGTTAGTGGCGGGTCCCATCCTGGGGTCATTCACGTTCCGGGTGACGGCGAGTATCGGGTGACGCCAACCAGAACGCAGGGAGCCGCGCGCCAGGTGGCAGGTCGGGCGGCGATGGTACAGTGATCGCAGTCACAGAAAAAGCGGTAAAACGATTGGCACCGTCAACTTTTTCACAGTCATGGCCCCTTTCGCCGAAAACGCGGCAGGATTGCGCCACAACTGAGCCACTTCACAGGAAAACCACACTTCGCTCCCCCCGAATAGGGCAAACACCACCCCCTTCCCCGGATAACCGAAGCGGTTCACGTTTTTTCACGCCACAACGCGATACACTGACCAATCACCAAGTTTATGTTTTTATTGAAAAAGCCCCATGGTCCTGGAATGGCCTGGAGCCATCAACCTTCGGTGGAACGCCATCATGATGAAAAGAACCGCGATTGCCCTGACGCTGGCCGGCCTGCTGACATTGCCTGCCGTGCTCCCTTCCGAAGCCTGGGCTGCCCCGGTACGCTCCCTGCAAAAGGAGCAGAATTACGACCAGTACATCAGCAAGCGCCAGGTGGTGGATCAGCTGCTGGCGGACGCCTGGCAGATCTTCAAATCCCCCGCCCGCATCTCCACCGCCGGCTTCACCGCCAAGATGCCGAGCAACATGGAGCAGGTCACCGAGCTGCTGCTGCAGGCCTACCAGCTCGAGCCCTATCGCACCGACCTGCTCATCTCGGCGGCCAACGCCCAGATCTACAACGGCAACGTGGACAAGGCCATCGGCCTGTTCGAGCAGGCCCTCAGCACGGCGCCCGATGACATCGACCTGCTGACCTACCTCGCCACCTGGCAGACCTTCAAGCACAACGAGACCGCCGCCAAGGGGTATCAGAGCAAGCTGGCGACCCTCAATCCCGGCCGGGCCGCCGATCTGCAGCGCATCTTCGACACGGTCGAGCGCGTCATCGCCACCCCGCTCAAGGAGCAGGGTGAGCGCTCACCCAAGCCGGGCAACCGGGCCATCGTCACCCTGGGTTATGCTCTCAATCCCGACGGATCCATGCACGACATCCTGCTGGGCCGGCTGGAAACCACCCGGGCGCTGGCCAAGGCCAACCCGGCGGCCCTCATCATTCTGACCGGCGGCGTGCCCCAGAACCGCCAGACCGAGGGCAAGCTGATGGCGGACTGGCTGGTGAAAAAGGGGATCGACCGCTCCCGCATCATCGAGGAGAACTATGCCACCAGCACGGTGGAGAACGCCCTCTACAGCGGCTATGCCCTCGCCCGCCACCAGATTGAGTACGCCACCCTGGTGAGCTCCGCCAGCCATGTGCGCCGGGGCCAGACCCTGCTGGAGATCGCCTGCTGGCAGAGCGGGCCGGCCGGGATCCGGATAGACAGCGTCAGCTACCCCGACAAGCCACTCTCCGAACTTGCCAAGGTGAGCGACAGCGAGCTGCTCGGCATCTACCGCGATGCCCTGCGCACCTACGGGCTCTGGAGCTACCGCTCCGCCCCCCTGCTGGAGCGCTGAGTTCAGGCACGCCGCGCTCGCCCGGCCCGTTGCCAACGCGCGTCTTGCCTCAGCGGCATCCCCTGCCCCATACCAACCCGCCCAACCGGCGGGTTTTATTTTATCCGCCCAACAAGCCAAACCGGTTCGATATTCAATAAATGGGCAAGCATTGCCATATATGAATAGTCTTGCCGATATTTTCAGCATTTTTTCAACACCCATTGCCAGCCATCAAATATCGACTTGCCATATTGAGATATATGAATAAACGGATTTTATTGCCGTTCTTTTTCTAAGAATCATATTTCATCAGCCATATATTTTCGGTCTTTCCTCAGCGCCCCGATAAATGGGAAAACTGCCCCTTCATTCCCCCGATGGAGCAATATCATGACAGGAAAAGGACATTCCCTCTGGCTGGCGGCGCTCACCCTGCTCAGCCTGCAAGCCAGGGCCGTGGACGTTACTGTGGCCTACCAGACCTCTGCCGAACCGGCCAAGGTGGCCCAGGCCGACGACACCTTTGCCCGCAGCAGCGGCGCCACGGTGAAGTGGCTCAAGTTTGACAGCGGCGCCAGCGTGGTGCGGGCGCTCGCCTCCGGCGACGTGCAGATCGGCAACATTGGCTCCAGCCCGCTGGCGGTGGCCGTCAACCAGCAGGTGCCCATCGAGGTGTTCCTGCTCGCCTCCCAGCTCGGCAACTCGGAAGCGCTGGTGGTCAAGCCCGGGCTCACCTCCCCCGCAGCCCTGGCCGGCAAGCGCATCGCCGTGCCTTTTACCTCCACCACCCACTACAGCCTGCTGGCCGCGCTGCGGCACTGGGGAGTGGATCCGGCCAGCCTGCAGATCGTCAACTTGCAGCCGCCGGCCATCATCGCCGCCTGGCAGCGGGGTGACATCGATGGCGCCTATGTCTGGGCGCCGGCCCTCAACGAGCTGACCAAGGACGGCAAGGTACTGACCGACTCGGCCCAGGTGGGCGAGTGGGGCGCCCCCACCCTAGATGTCTGGGTGGTACGCAAGGCGTTCGCCAAGGCCCATCCCGAACTGGTACAGGCCTTCGTCGACAGCACCCTGGCGGCCCAGCGCGACTACCTGGCCAACCCCGACGGCTGGCTCGCCAAGCCGGACAACCTCGCCAAGCTGGCCAAACTGAGCGGCGTGCCGGCCAGCGACGTGCCCGCGCTGGTCAGGGGCAACAGCTACCTGAGCGCCAGCCAGCAGGGCGCCGAACTGGGGGAGCTGGTGAACCAGACCCTGGTGGACACCAGCCGCTTTCTCAAGGAGCAAGGCAAGGTACAGAGCGCCGGCAACGATTATCGCGACTACGTGACCGACCGCTTCGTCAAGGCTCACGCCCGCTAACCCCGCAAAACAAGGAGGCATGCATGCTGCAGCTCACCCACCTTTGCGCCGATTACGCCGGACGCAGAGTCCTCGACAACATCAACCTGACCCTGGATGCGGGCGAGCTGATGGTGGTGCTCGGCCCCTCCGGCTGCGGCAAAACCACCCTGCTCAACCTCATCGCCGGTTTTCAGCCCGCCCAGCAGGGCACCATCAGCCTGCAGGGGCGGCCGGTGCGCGGCCCCGGCGCCGAGCGAGGGGTGGTCTTTCAGCACGAGGGGCTGCTGCCCTGGCGCAACGTGCTGGACAACGTCGCCTTCGGGCTGCAGCTGGCCGGCGTGCCGCGCCGCGAACGCGAGGCCAGCGCGCTGGCCATGCTGAGCAAGGTGGGGCTGGAGGAGGCCCAGGCCAAGCCGGTCTGGCAGCTCTCCGGCGGTCAACGCCAGCGGGTCGGCATCGCCCGGGCGCTGGCCACCCAGCCGCAACTGCTGCTGCTCGACGAGCCCTTCGGCGCCCTCGACGCCTTTACCCGCGAGCAGATGCAGACCCTGCTGCTGCGCCTGTGGCACGAGCAGCGCCGGCAGGTGCTGCTCATCACCCACGACATCGAGGAGGCGGTGTTCATGGCCACCGAACTGGTGCTGCTCTCCCCGGCGCCGGGGCGAGTCATGGAGCGGCTGACCCTGGACTTCGGCCGCCGCTTCGCCGCTGGCGAGCCCTGCCGCAGCATCAAGTCGGATCCCGCCTTCATCGCGCAGCGCGAGTACGTGCTGGAGCGGGTCTTTGCCGAGCGGGAGGTGTTTGCATGAGCCTCACCCTCTCCCGTCCGCTCGACCCTGCCCGCCGGATACGCCTGCGCTGGCCGCTGCCGCGCCGGCTTGGGATAAGCCTGCTGACCCTCTGTGCCCTCCTGGCGCTCTGGTGGCTGGTGGCCCGGCTCGGGCTGATAAACCCGCTGTTCCTGCCGCCACCCGCCCAGGTGCTGCAACAGCTTGTCACCCTCGCCGGGCCGCAAGGCTTCATGGACGCCACCCTCTGGCAGCACCTCGCCGCCAGTTTGCAGCGCATCCTCATCGCCCTCGCGGCCGCCACCCTGTGCGGTGTGACGGTGGGTCTCGCCATGGGGCTCAGCCCCACCCTGCGCGGCATGCTTGACCCGCTGATCGAGCTCTACCGGCCGGTGCCGCCCCTTGCCTACCTGCCGCTGATGGTGATCTGGTTTGGCATCGGCGAAACCTCCAAGGTGCTGCTCATCTATCTGGCCATCTTCGCGCCGGTCGCCATGGCCACTCTGGCCGGGGTGCAGGGCGCCAGGCAGGTGCGTCTGCGGGCCGCCCGGGCGCTCGGCGCCAACCGCTGGCAGGTGCTCTGGTACGTCATCGTGCCCGGCGCCCTGCCGGACATGCTCACCGGGCTGCGCATCGGGCTCGGGGTCGGCTGGTCCACCCTGGTGGCGGCCGAGCTCATCGCCGCCACCCGCGGCGTGGGCTTCATGGTGCAAGCCGCCGGCGAGTTTCTCGCCACCGACGTGGTACTGGCGGGCATTCTGGTGATCGCCCTGATCGCCTTCACTCTGGAACTTGGTTTACGTGCGCTGCAGCGTCGCCTGACGCCGTGGCATGGAGAAGGACTATGAGCAATTCCCTGCATATCATCCCCCTCGGCCCCCACATCGGCGCCGAGATCAGCGGCATCAGCCTGGCCGGGCCGCTCGATGAAGGTCAGTTCGCGCAGTTGCGGCAGGCCCTGCTGACCCATCAGGTGCTGTTCTTTCGGGATCAGCCCATCAACCCCCGCCAGCAGCGGGCGCTGGCCAACCGCTTCGGCGATCTGCACATTCACCCTGTCTATCCCCACGCGCCGGAGGCCGAGGAGATCATCGTGCTCGATACCCACGACGACAACCCGCCGGACAACGACAACTGGCACACCGACGTCACCTTCATCGAGACGCCGCCGGCGCTGGCCATTCTGGCCGCCAAGCAGCTGCCGCCGGTGGGGGGCGATACCCTGTGGGCCAGCGGCATCGCCGCCTTCGAGGGGCTCTCCCCCCGCCTGCAGCAGTTGCTGGCAGGGCTGGAGGCCGAACACGACTTCACCAAGTCGTTCCCGGCCCATCGCCACAACGCCAGCCCGGCCGAATACCAGCGCTGGCAGGAGGCGGCGGCCCACAACCCGCCGCTGCGCCACCCTGTGGTTCGCACCCACCCCTTGAGCGGTCGGCAGGCGCTGTTCGTCAATGAAGGCTTCACCACCCGCCTGCCCGACTTGCCGGCGCAAGAGAGCGAGGCGCTGCTTACCTTCCTGTTTCGCCATGTCACCAAGCCCGAGTATCAGGTGCGCTGGCGCTGGCGGGAGCACGACATCGCCATCTGGGACAACCGGGTCACCCAGCATTACGCCAACGCCGACTATCTGCCGGCCCGGCGAGTGATGCACAGGGCCACCGTGCTGGGGGACAAGCCGTTCTGGCGCGCGACCGTGTAACGCCAGGACCTCTCCCTGTGCCGACCGGTTGCGCCGCCGTTATTGATCCCGCATAAAATAACGGTGCGCGTTGCCGGTCATTATTTTCAAATAGAACAATGAGACCATCAAATATCACCATAAATATGTAAATCGACACACCTTGCAATATTTCCATACAACTTCCGGCTGCCATCCGGTCGGCCCCTCCCCGTACTATTTCGGGGTTCAGGCTAGATAAATGGAAATAGACAATGAAATACACGCTGCTCATGACCCTGCTGGCACCGGCATTGCTGGCAGGCTGCAATCTGGAAAAGAAAGAGGAGCCCTTCCAGGCTCGCCATATTCGCGCCGGCTATGACGCCGGCCAGGTCTGCCAACAGCTGCGCCAGGGCTGGCAGGAGGACGGCATCGCCATTCCCGCCAGTCAGGTCAGTTGTCACTATCTGACGGTACCGCTCGATTACGACAAGGAGTGGGTCCAGATCAAGGAGAGCAAGTGGGAGAAAAGCTCCACCTCGCGCTCCAGCAGTGGCTTTTTCTCCGGCGACAGCAGCCGTTTCTCCTCCTGGTCGAACCAGCCCAGCCGCACCCATGTCAAACAGGAGACCCGCACGGTCAAGGGCGACACCCTGGATATCTTCTATCTGCACTATCGCGCCAGCGGCGACTATCGCGGCACCCTGTTCTACAACCCGGGCGGCCCCACTTCGGCCACCCCGGATCTCGGCCTTTTGCTCGACCTGCTGCGCAGCGCCAACCCCGCCATCCTTGAGCACTACGACATCGTCACCCTGGATCCCCGCGGGGCCGGTTACAGCGCCCTCGGCCACGAGCTGCGCAGCTGCCTGCTGACCGACAAGCAGGGCGTTCGGCCAGACATGACCCCGGCGCAGCTCGCCCAGCTCTTTGCCAGCCGTGACAAGGGCGCCCTGCCGGCACTCGAGAGCGGGGCGGATCAGGGCAAGGCCTTCGGCACCACCCTGCGCGAGCGCTGCGACGAGCCGTTGCGGCTGCATGCGCCGCACCTGGGCTCGCGGGCCGTGGTCGAGGACATGGAGCGCCTGCGCCAGCACCTGGGGCGCGAGCGGATCACCCCCATCACCTTCTCCTACGGCACTCGTCTGGCCGCCCTCTATGCCGCCCGCTACCCGAGCCACGTGGCCAATCTGGTGGTCGACTCGCCGATGTCTCCCGCCGAGAGCCGCTACCCGGCCATCTTTCGCCGCGATGCCGAGAATGCCAACCGCATTCTGGCCTGGCGCTTCGGGGAGCAGGCGCTGCAGCGCAGCATGGCGGTGACCCGGCAGGTGCGCGACAACGGCCGCTATGTGGACAATCAGGGCAATGTGCTCGACCGCGCCAGCTGGGTGGCGGTGCTGGGCGATGCCATCAGCGGCAGCCAGCGCGACGATCAGCTCGCTTTCTGGCAGCAGGACGACGCCGGCCCCCTGCTGGCCCGCCTCGCCGGGCAGGACGATGACAACCCCTATCAGGAACTGCAGGAGATGCCCTTCTTCAGCGCCATCCACTGCACCGACAACAGCGAGCCCTATGGTTGGCAGGGGCTGGATCCGGAAGATGCCTCCTTCCAGGGGGCTGGCGCCCTGCTGCTGGCCAAGAGCTTCAACACCTGCGCCGACTGGCCTTATCCGCACCAGCCCATCACCAACTACGGCGCCGGCGAGATAAAGCTGCCGGATGATGCCAGGGCCCTGGTGCTCGGCGCCGAGTACGACCCCAATACCCCCTTCGCCGGTGCCCGCCAGATGCAGGCCGCCTTTGGCCACGCCGCGCGAATGGTGCAGGTGGAGCAGAGCAATCAGCATGGCCAGCTCAGCAGCTCCCGCTGCGCCCGGGCGGCTCTCAGCACCCTGCTGTTGGGGGATGCCGCGAGCCTGCCCGCCGAGCAGCGCTGCCTGGCCGACTGAGCCCAGCCCTACCAAGCACAGCTGGGCACAATCCAGCTGAATGGAGCCCAATAAAAAGCCCGCCGGATTGGCGGGCTTTTTCATGCTGGTCGGTGTCCTCAGGCAGCGACCAGCGACTCCAGATCGCGCCGGCTCAGGCGTTTGCTGTCCACCTTCACATAGACGGAGCGCTCCGAGGCGGCCAGCAGTACGTCGCTCACCCCCTCGCAGGCGCGGATCTTCTGCTCGAGCGCAGTGTCGGCCTCCACCCCTTCCGGCAGCACGATGCGCAGGCTGCTCACATAGGGGGGCTCGGCCATGGTGAGGCTGACCCCGAGCCAGACCAGGGCCAGCGCGGCGCAGCCGCCAAACACCAGGGCGCCGCCGCCCAGGCTGTAGAGCAGGCCGCCGAGGCTGCCGCCGATGGCCACCCCGATGAACTGGCTGGTGGAGTAGATCCCCATGGCGGTGCCCTTGTAGCCGGGGGGCGACTCCTTGCTGATAAGAGAGGGCAACAGCGCTTCCATCACGTTGAAACCGATGAAGAAGATCTGCAGGCCGGCCAGCAGGCCCCACAGCTGCAGGCCGCTTTGCCAGAGCACCAGCTCGGCGACGAGCATCACCAGCACGCAGATCTGGAACACCCGCTTCATCTTTCTGCGCTTCTCGGCATAGATGATGAACGGCACCACGCTGACGAAAGCGATCAGCATGGTGACCAGATAAGCCTGCCACTGGCTGTCGCGGGGCAGGCCGGCGCGCTCCAGCAGCGGCGGCAGCGCCACAAAACTCGACATCAGCAGGGTGTGCACGCAGAGGATGCCGAAGTTGAGCTTGAGCAGGCGCGGGTTGGTCAGCACGGTGCGCATCCCCCCCTTCACCATGCCGGACTCGCGATTGAGCAGGTGACCGCTCGGGGTCGGCACCAGCCAGAGGGTGACGGCAATGCCCGCCAGCGCCAGCAGGGCGATCAGCCAGAAGAGACCACTGAGCCCCAGCGCATGGGTGATGAGGGGCCCCGTCACCATGGCGATGGCGAAGGTGATGCCAAAGCTCACCCCGATGAAGGCCATCGCCTTGGTGCGGTTCTGCTCGCGGGTGAGATCCGACAAGAGCGCCATCACGGCAGCCGAGATGGCGCCGCTGCCCTGCAAGGCGCGACCGAGGATCACGCCCCAGATGGAGTGGGTCAACGCCGCAATCACGCTGCCGAGGGCAAACATCAGCAGGCCGCCGACGATGAGAGGCTTGCGGCCCACCTTGTCGGAGAGCAGGCCGAACGGGATCTGGAACAGCGCCTGGGTCATGCCGTAGATGCCGATGGCCAGGCCGATGAGCGCCTCGGAGGCACCAGCCAGCGACATGCCGTAGGTGGTCAGCACCGGCAGCACCATAAACATGCCGAGCATGCGCAACGAGAAGACGGAGCCGAGCGCCCAGGTGGCACGGCGCTCGCCCCTCGTCATGGTGAAATCATTCATGATGGCCTCGATAGGTCAGGAAAAAGGAAGACTCAAGGGGTGGCCGACACTGGGCTTGCCACACCCGACACAAGGTAAAAGTGCCCGACGGGGCGGCCCCATAATAACAGAGCCGGGAAGGTTCCCGGCTCTGGATTTCATGCATTTTAGGGGGGCAAGTCACACTATCAGGGCAGCATGCTCACCAGTACCGCAGGCTCGGCCTCCGGCTGGAAGTCCACCGACATCATCACGCTCAGGCAGGTAATGGTGACGATGGAGAACATGAACAGCTTGCGTGCCCAGAGGGAGTCATCCACCGCCGCCTTGTAGCCAGACAGCGCCATCCCCAGCCACCAGACGCTGACCGCGGTGGCCACCACTAGATACTTGTAACCGGCGTAGCCGCCGAGGAACAGCATCAGGGTCGGCACCATGAAGGCCAGGATGTAGAGGGTGATGTGGAGCTTGGCCACCGGGATCCCCTTCACCACCGGCAGTACCGGGATGTTGGCCGCCTGGTAATCCTTGAAGCGGAAGATGGCGATCGCATAGGAGTGCGGCATCTGCCACAGGCTGAAGATCGCCAGCAGGATCAGGGCGCCAGAGTCGAACTGACCGCTCACCGCGCAGTAGCCGATGACCGGCGGCGCGGCGCCGGAGAGGCTGCCAACCAGGGTGCCGTAGACCGAGTGACGCTTCATGTAGAGGCTGTAGACCCCCACATAGACAATGAAGCCCAGCACCGCCAGCAGGGCGGCCAACGGATTGGCCGCAAAGTAGAGCAGTGCAATGCCCGCAATGCCGAGGGCGCTCGCGTACCAGAGCGATACGCCGGGGGCGATCAGACCCTTCACCAGAGCACGGTTCTTGGTGCGCTCCATGATGCAGTCGATGTCCCGGTCGATGTAGTTGTTGAACACGCAACCGGAGGCGACCACCAGTGATACACCAGCCATGGTCAGGATGAAGAGGGGCACATCCAGGCTCCCCTTGGAGGCCAGCAGGAACCCTCCGATAACCGAGATGAGGTTACCGAAGATGATGCCCGGCTTGGTCACTTGCAGGTATTGCTTCATCATCATTGCCAACCTGCTCAGTGAACCATCATGTTGATGTTGAGGTTGTACATGATCCACAGGGAACCCACGACCACGATGGCGATGATGAGCACGGTAAAGATCAGTGCCACCAGGTTCCAGCGCTCCTCGGACGAGGTGTTCATGTGCAGGAAGTAGACCAGGTGCACGAAGATCTGCACCACCGCCATGCCGACCACGGTGGCCAGCACGGTAGTGTGGGAGGCAGAACCGTCCATCACCATCCAGAACGGCACTGCGGTCAGGATCAGGGACAGCACGAAGCCGATCAGGTAGCTCTTGGCGCTGCCGTGGCTGGCGCCGTGATTGTCAACGGAATGACTCATTACATGACCCCCATCAGATAGACCACGGTGAAGACGCAGATCCACACCACGTCGAGGAAATGCCAGAACAGGCTCAGGCACATCAGACGGGTACGGTTGCGATCGGTCAGCCCCTTCTTGGCTACCAGCACCATCATCACGATGATCCAGACAAGACCACTGGTCACGTGGATACCGTGAGTACCCACCAGGGTGAAGAAGGCGGAGAGGAAGCCACTGCGATCCGGACCGTAGCCCTCGGCAATCAGGTGATGGAACTCGTAGATCTCCATCGCGATAAAGCCGGCACCGAACAGGAAGGTGATGAACAGCCAGGTATTGACCGCCGCCACCTTGTTCTTGTTCATGGCCAGCATGCCAAAGCCAAAGGTGATGGAGCTCAGCAGCAGCAGCATGGTTTCGGCAAACACGAACGGCAGTTCGAAGATGTCCTTGCCGCTCGGACCGCCGGCGGTGCCGTTGACCAGGACCGCATAGGTCGCGAACAGGGTCGCGAACAGGATGCAGTCACTCATCAGGTAGATCCAGAAGCCGAATACCTTGTTGGCGCCGGCATCATGGTGCCCATCCTCATGGGCACCGTGAGTGTGATGTAGAACGTCAGTCGCCATGGAATTAAGCCACCTTGTTGAGATTTTCAAAATGCTGACGCTCGATCCGCTCGATCTCGTCAACCTGCACGTAGTAGTCCACGTCGTCATTGAAGCTGTGGATGATCCAGGTGGCGATCATGCCGACGAAGCCGGCGATGGCCATCCACCAGATGTGCCAGATCATGGCAAAGCCGAACAGGGTGCTGAAGGCGGCGATGATGACGCCGGCACCGGAGTTTTTCGGCATGTGGATCGGGTCATAGTGCTTGGGCTGCTGATAGGCAGAACCGTCCTGCTTGGCTTCCCAGAACGCATCCAGCCCTTTGATCTTCGGCTCGATGGCGAAGTTGTAGAAGGGGGGCGGCGAGGAAGTGGACCACTCCAGGGTACGGCCACCCCAGGGATCGCCGGTCAGGTCGCGGTTCTTCTCGCGGTCGCGGATGCTGACCACGATCTGGATCACCTGGCACAGTACGCCCAGCGCAATCAGACCGGCGCCGCAGGCAGCCACCACCAGCCAGCCGTGGAACTCGGGATCGATGTTCTGGCTGACACGACGGGTCATGCCCATGAAGCCCAGCACGTAGAGCGGCATGAAGGCCACGAAGAAGCCGGTGATCCAGCACCAGAAGGCACGCTTGCCCCAGACGTCATCCAGCTTGAAGCCGAACGCTTTCGGGAACCAGTAGGTGATACCGGCGAAGCAGCCGAACACCACGCCGCCGATGATGACGTTGTGGAAGTGGGCGATCAGGAACAGGCTGTTGTGCAGCACGAAGTTGGCGGCCGGCACGGAGAGCAGTACCCCGGTCATGCCACCCACGGTGAAGGTGATGATGAAGCCGACGGTCCACAGCATGGGTGAGGTGAACTCGATGCGACCGCGGTACATGGTGAACAGCCAGTTGAAGATCTTCACCCCGGTCGGGATGGAGATGATCATGGTGGTGATGCCGAAGAAGGCATTCACGTTGGCGCCGGACCCCATGGTGAAGAAGTGGTGCAGCCAGACGATGAAGGAGAGCACGGTAATGGCGATGGTCGCCCACACCAGCGAGGTGTAACCGAACAGCTTCTTCTTGCAGAAGGTCGCCACCACTTCGGAGAAGATCCCGAACACCGGCAGTACCAGGATGTACACCTCGGGGTGACCCCAGGCCCAGATCAGGTTGATGTACATCATCATGTTGCCACCCATGTCATTGGTAAAGAAATGGGTACCCAGGTAGCGGTCTGCGGTGAGCAGGGCGATGGTGACGGTCAGGATCGGGAAGGAGGCGATGATCAGCACGTTGGCGCACAGGGCGGTCCAGGTGAACACCGGCAGGCGCATCATGGTCATGCCAGGGGCGCGCATCTTGATGATGGTGGCGAAGAAGTTCACGCCGGTCAGCAGGGTCCCCAGACCCGAGATCTGCAGACTCCAGATCCAGTAATCGACCCCGACCCCGGGACTGAACTCCAGCCCCGACAAGGGCGGATAGGCCAGCCAGCCGGTCTGGGCGAATTCACCGACCCCGAGGGAGACGTTAATAAGCACCACGGCCGCGGCAGTGAACCAGAAGCTCAGGTTGTTCAGGAAGGGGAAGGCGACGTCACGGGCACCGATCTGCAGCGGCACGACGATGTTCATCAGACCGATCACCAGCGGCATGGCCACGAAGAAGATCATGATGACGCCGTGGGCGGTGAAGATCTGGTCGTAGTGGTGCGGTGGCAGTATGCCCTCGCCGCCGGCCGAGGCCATGACCTGCTGGGTACGCATCATCACCGCATCGGCAAAGCCGCGCAGCAGCATGACCATGCCGAGGATGAGATACATGATACCGAGGCGTTTGTGGTCGACCGAGGTCAACCACTCTTTCCACAGATATTGCCACTTGCCGAAATAGGTGATGAGGCCGGCGATACCCAGCCCACCCAGAATGATGCCGGCGATCGTGACCATGATGATGGGTTCATGGTACGGAATGGCATCGAGTGTTAATTTTCCAAACATCAGTTAGTACCCGCTTTCACTGTCTTGTCGGCCGGCATGTGACCGGCGTGGTCCATCTGCTCGCCCTGGGCCTCATGGTGCATGGCGTCGCCGTGCTCCATGCCTTCATGGCTCATGGAGGCATCATGCGGCATCGCGGCCTGCGCTTCGCCGTGTTGCATGGCGGCGTGCTCGCCGTGCTTCATGTCGCCCATGAACTTGTTGATGATGTTGACGAACAGCTTGGGATCGGCGCTGGCGAAGTACTCCACCGGGTGGTTTTCGCTCTTCTTGGCCAGGGTATTGAACTCATCCATGGTGTTGAGCGCCTTGGAAGAGGCTTTCACCTTGGCGACCCAGGCGTCGAAACCGGCCTGATCCTGCGTGGCGATGGCGTTGAACTTCATGCCGGAGAAACCGGCGCCGCTGTAGCCACCCGAGATGCCCTTGTACTGGCCTGCCTCGTTGGCAATCAGGTGCAGCTTGGTCTGCATGCCCGCCATGGCGTAGATCTGGCCGCCCAGCTGAGGAATGAAGAAGGAGTTCATCACGGTGTCGGAGGTCACCCGGAAATTGACCGGGGTGTTGACCGGGAATGCCAGCTCGTTGACCGAGGCGATGCCCAGCTCCGGATAGACAAACAACCATTTCCAGTCAAGGGAGATGACATCGACCTGGATCGGTTTCACCTCGGATTCCAACGGTTTGTAGGGATCCAGAGAGTGGGACGTTTTCCAGGTAATCACCGCCAGGATGGCGATAATGATGACGGGTACGGTCCAGACGACCGCTTCAATCTTGTTGGAGTGGGCCCAGTCAGGCGCATAGGTGGCATTGGTGTTGGACGCTCGGTATTTGTAAGCGAACGCCACTGCCATCACGATCACGGGCACCACCACGATCAGCATCAAGCCGAGTGCGGTCAATATCAGTGACTTCTGCTCCAGACCAACTTGCCCCTTGGGGCTCATCAGCGCCATGTCGCAGCCGCTCAGCAAGCCGGCAGTCGCGAGCAACAGCAAAGCGCCCAAGCCCCTCTTTACATCAAAAGGTCTCATGCAATGTCCTCATCTTCGCAAGGCTAAAGTGGTAAGAAAAACGCAGCATTCTATTTCACCGGGGGGGGATGTGAACAACATGAAAAATTAATCTTTCACTTGTGTGCGGTTTGCGATTTCTGTGTGTCGCATGTTAATGGCTTGACGCCGCTGAATTTATCCATGTCGGGCCCTTCTCAATTAATCAGCGGCTGGCTCAATTTTATTCAATCAGCGTTGATTAAATGACCACCTCGTCGTTTAACCTTTTATTTCACAAGGATAAAGGGCGTCATTTGGTGGCCTTGCGGTGAAAATTCAGGCGATAATCAGGCCCTGTTTGTCGACCATGGCCGAATAAAGGTGAGACTCGAAATTAACCATAATTAATCAAATTAAATTTCAATTAATTCCTTGGTGTTGATGTGGCTTTGCCTCACAAACATGCATATTTCATCCATCTCACCGCCATGACCATCACATGATCCCCCATTTTGTTTAATAAGTTATTATCAAAGCCATGGACTCCATCGGGATATAGCGGTAGGTTGCGCCCCTTCGTTACTCGTCAGTCACGAATTCAACCCTATCCCACTTCTCATTCGACTCTTCATTTACAGGGATTGCCATGAGCATCACACGCAGAGACTTTCTCAACGGCGTCGCCATTGCCATTGCGGCCGGCGTCGCCCCCATCCAGCTGCTGCAGGCCGCCGAAGGCGGCAAGGCGCTGGCCGAGAAGACGCTGGTCTATCCGCCCGCTCTCACCGGCCTGCGCGGCAACCATCCGGGCTCCTTCGAGCCGGCTCACAGCATCGCCCGAGACGGCAAGCAGTATGACTTCGCCCACCTCCCGCTGGAGGGCGAGTACGATCTGGTGATCGTCGGCGCCGGCATCAGCGGCCTCTCCGCCGCCTGCTTCTACCAGCAACTGCTCGGGGCGGACAAAAAGATCCTGCTGCTCGACAACCACGACGACTTCGGTGGCCACGCCAAGCGCAACGAGTTCACCACTCCGG
Source organism: Aeromonas dhakensis (assembly GCF_002285935.1). Classification (NCBI taxonomy): domain Bacteria; kingdom Pseudomonadati; phylum Pseudomonadota; class Gammaproteobacteria; order Aeromonadales; family Aeromonadaceae; genus Aeromonas; species Aeromonas dhakensis. Next base: position 2,299,978 of record NZ_CP023141.1, on the reverse strand, counting down.
ATGGTCTGCGGCTGGGTTACGGCGGCAGCGAATCCCTGCAATCGCCGCGCTCCGTCTACAGCCCGGTGGCGCTGGGGCTGCTCAAGGCGCTGGAGGTCAACATCGACGAGCTGGCCAAAGGCTTCCAACAGACCTTCTACCCGGATCTGGGCCTGAGCCGCGGCGTCTTCTTTGACGAGAAGCACTTCGGGGTCAACAAGATAGTGAGCGGCGACCCGGGCCACAGCGTGGCCGACGACATCCCGCGCGATCGCTTGAACGGCCGGCCGCTGGCCGAGTTCATCGGCGACTTCCCGTTTGACGACACCGACAAGGCCGCCCTGCTGGCGCTGCACGAAGAGCAGACCGACTACCTGCACGGCATGACCCGCGAGCAGAAAGACGCCTGGATGGAGAGCAACAGCTACACCACCTTCCTGCGCGACAAGGTGGGGCTGAGCGAGCGGGCCATCACCTTCTTCCAGCAGCGCACCGACGACTTCCAGGCGGTCGGCATCGATGCCACCTCCTGCGCCGACGCGCGCCTGTGCGCCCTGCCGGGCTTTGCCGGCATGGATCTCACCCCGCTCGATGCAGAATCCCAGGCCGAGCTGGACGACCCCTACATCTTCCACTTCCCGGATGGCAACGCCGGCCTCACCCGCTTGATGGTGCGCAAGCTAATTCCGCAGGTGGCCCCGGGCCACACCATGCAGGATGTGGTGCTGGCCAGGTTCGACTACAGCCAGCTCGACCGCCCCGAGCACAAGGTGCAGCTGCGCCTTGGCAGCACGGTGCTGCAGGCCAGAAACGTGCCGCTCAAGGACGGCAAACAGGGGGTGGACGTCACCTACATCAAGGAGGGCAAACTGCACCGGGTGCAGGCCAGACAGTGCATCATGGCCGGCTACAACATGATGATCCCCTACCTGGTGCCCGAGATGCCGGAGCCCCAGAAGGAGGCGCTGCGTCAGAACGTCAAGGCGCCGCTGGTCTACACCAAGGTGGTGATCAGAAACTGGCAGCCGTTCGTCAAACTCGGCGTGCACGAGGTCTATGCCCCGGCCGCCCCCTACAGCCGGGTCAAGCTCGACTACCCGGTCGACCTCGGCGGCTATGAGCATCCCAAGAACCCGGATCAGCCCATGTGCCTGCACATGGTCTATGTGCCGACCCTGCCGGGCAGCGGCCTGTCGGCCCGCGAGCAGTCCCGCAAGGGGCGCGCCATGCTCCTCGGCATGCCGTTCGAGCAGCACGAGCAGATGATCCGCGAACAATTGCAGGCCATGCTGGGCGAGGCCGGCTTCAACCATGAGCAGGATATCCTCGCCATCACGGTCAACCGCTGGTCCCACGGCTACTCCTACATCGCCAACTCCCTGTTTGACGACGACGAGCAGTCGGAGCGCTTCATTGAGCGGGGTCGCCAGCCGGTGGGCAACATCACCATCGCCAACTCGGACGCGGGCTGGAGCCCCTATGCTCACGCCGCCATCGACGAGGCGTGGCGCGCCGTCAACGAGCTGGTCGCCCTGACCAAGGGAGGTGCAAAATGATCCGTTCCCTGACTGCCAGCGCCGTGCTGCTGGCCCTGCCCACCTTCGCCCTGCAAGCCGCCCCCGCCATGTCGGCGGGTGAATACGTGGCCAAGCTGGGGGACTGCGCCGCCTGTCACACCAGCGAGGCGAGCAAGCCGCTCGCCGGCGGCAAGGGTTTCCCCACCCCGGTCGGCACCGTCTACGCCACCAACATCACCCCGGACAAGACCCACGGCATCGGCAACTACAGCCTGCCCGAGTTCATCAAGGTGATGCGCGAAGGGATCACCCGCAGCGGCGACCCCCTCTACCCGGCCATGCCCTACACCGCCTACGCCAAGATGAGCGATGAGGATCTCACCGCCCTCTACCACTACCTGATGCAGGATGTGCAGCCGCAGGCCATTGCCAACAAGGCGAGCGACATCCCCTGGCCGCTCAACATGCGCTGGCCCCTCAGGGGCTGGAACTGGCTCTATCACGATGACGGCTGCTTCACCCCGGTCACCGGCAAGAGTGAAGAGTGGAACCGTGGCGCCTATCTGGTGCAGGGGGCGGGCCACTGCGGCAGCTGCCACACCCCGCGCGGGATCGGCATGCAGGAGAAGGCCCTGACCGAAGCGGATCCCCTCTATCTGAGCGGCGCTACCCTGGATGGCTGGTATGCTCCCGACATCCGCGGCAGCCGCTACGACAAGCAGGCCCTCATCGATCTGCTGAAAACCGGCCGCAGCCAGCATCAGGCCGTCAGCGGCCCCATGGCGGAAGTGATCACTCACAGCAGCCAGTACTTCAGCGACGCGGATCTGGCCAGCATCGCCACCTACCTGACCGGGCTGGATGACGAGGCACCGGCCGCCAGGGGCAACCGTGCCTACGCCAGTGCCGGCGGCAAGGCGGACTACGCCATGTACTGCTCCACCTGCCACGGCAACGACGGGCGCGGCAACGACCACGTCATCCCCTCCCTGGTCGGCAACCAGACCGTACTGGCCGAGGATCCGGCCAGCCTGCTCAACGTGCTGCTGCACGGCGCCGAGACCCCCATCACCCAGGGCAACATCGGCTACCACATGCCGGGCTACGGCTGGACCCTCAACGATCAGCAGATCGCCGAGCTGGTCAACACCCTGCGCGCCTCCTGGGGCAATGAAGGGGTCGCCATCAAGCCGGAGACGGTCAAGGCCCAGCGCGCCCTGCACCCATAAGTCACTCCGACCCTAACAAAACGGGCCTCCAATGGAGGCCCGTTTGCTGTGTGAGTGACGACTCACCCCTTGCGCGGTTTGGAGCCGGAGAGCGGCACCGCCCCCAGCCGGTAATCGCCATAGGGGAAGATGTTGCGAAAACGCTGGGCCACCGGCTCCGGAATGGAGCGGGAGAAGACCAGCTTGACCCCATCGCCATCGCGCTGACCCAGGATGCGCCCGCGCACCGTCTCGTGACGCAGGATCTGTTTGGCATGCTCGATGAATGCGGGCGACACCTTGCCCCGCTTGACCTGCACCTTGCCGGGGGCAAGCCGGATCTCGAACAGGGCGCCACGCCCCAGCTTCATCAACCACCAGATCAGGGCAATCGCCACCAGCAACGACAACCAGGCCATCCTGTTTCTCCTTCTTCACACGGTTGCTGCCAGTATAAGCCGCAACTGGCCCCCAATTGTTTGGTGCGGATCACAGCCGCGTCTCAAGTCCGACCGCAAGCCACCCTGCTCGCCTAGCCCTCTAGCGGTTGCGACCCCAAGCCACCAGCGTCTCCCGATAGAGCGCCAGCAGCGCCTGCTCCCGCACCGCCACCCCGACCTGCTGGGCAGGATGGTCGGCCCACTCATCGTGGGGGTGGGACTTGCCGTCAAATTTCTGCAGGGTGTGACCGATGGCAGGGCCGTCGTTGATGACCCGCACCGGCCCCGCGCGCAGGGTGAACAGGGTCGGATCGATCACGTAGGCGATGGCGGACGGGTCGTGCACGTGGCAACCGTCGAGCCCGATCCGCTCGGAGTAGAAGCGCAGGTAGAAGCGGCTGACATCCCACAGGAAACGGCCTGGCTCCCCCGCTTCATCGCGCAGTGCGTCCAGATAGGCGCTGCTGAAGAAACTCTGCTGGGTCACGTCCAGCCCGATGATCACCACAGGCCAGCGGGCGGTGAATACCCGGTCGGCGGCATCCGGATCGTCGTGGATGTTGGCCTCGGCATAGGGGGTCACATTGCCGCGATGGCCGTTGACGCCGAAGGCGCCGCCCATCACCACCACCTGCTTCACCAGGCCGGCAATCTCGGGGGCCGCCTGCAGCGCCAGCGCCAGGTTGGTGAGCGGCCCTATGGTGACCAGGGTGATCTCACCGGGGGCGGCCTTCACCGCTTCGACGATATACTGCCAGGCCGGCCGGGGATCCGGAGTGAGCGTCACCTCCCCCGCCGTCACGTCGCCAAACCCGCTCGGGCCGTGTACCACAGTGGTCGGGCCCACCGGCTCGCGTCGCAGCGGGGCGGCCGCCCCCTGCGCCACATCCGCCTTCATGCCATATTGCTGCTTGAGCCAGAGGGCGTTGTGAGTGCCGTTCTTGATGGTGGCATTGCCAAAAACCGTGGTGATGGCGAGCAGCTCGATGGCGGGGTGGGCTTCGGCAAACAGAATTGCCATGGCGTCATCGATACCGGGATCGGTATCCAGAATGATCTTGTGAGTCATGGGGCCTCCTTGGGCAACAGAACCGCCAGTGTAGCGAGCCGCCGCCGCTTTAACAGCGACGGGATCACAGCCTGCCGTTTTGCCCTCCCGCCGCCTCGCAAAAGTGGTTGCGTTTCATACAGCCGCGACGGACAAGCAGCCAACGCAAGGGCGATGGCTGGCCTGACTGATGAAACTGATGAAATAGTGGGCGGGCAGTGCTGGACAGGCAGACGCAACCTTGTGGGCCGGCGGGCGGGATGGTATCACTGGGCCACACAATTCACTCCGCTCACCACCTGCCGAGGCGCCATTGATCACCCTGATAAAAGAGTCCGACCAGCTGAAGATGCCCTGGAAAAACAAGCAGGGCACCACAGCCCAGATCCTCATCTCCCCTGCCGGCGCCAGCCTCGACAAGCTCGATTTTGCCTATCGGCTGAGCTCGGCGCCCATCAAGGGGGCCGGCCCCTTCTCGAAATTTCCCGGCTATCAGCGCATCCTGCTGCCCATCAGCGGGGCCGGCTTCGTGCTCAACGGCCACCCCTACGCCACCTTCGAGGCGGCCCACTTCAGCGGGGATGACGACACCCACTGCGAGCTGCTGAAAAAAGAGGTGACGGATCTGGGGCTCATCTATGACCCGGCCCGCCTCAGTGCCAACGTGCGGGTGCTCAACCTCCCCTTCCCGCTCAGCCTCACCCTGGAGGCGGACAAGACCTATCTCTGCTACCTGCTAAGCGGCCAGCTCACGGCGGCGGGCCAGCCCATGACGGTCAACGAGACCCTGCTGATCAGCGGCGAGCAGAGCATCCAGTTCGACTGCCAGCAGAAGAGCGCCATCGCCTTCTTTACCCTGCAGCCCAGGTAGGTGGCTGGCGCCGGTCAGCGTTTCGGCGCCCGGCCGCCGCTGTCGAGGCAGGCCTGCATGGAGTCATAGGGGGTGTAGTGCTTGGTGCGGCTGTAGTAGGTACCGCCCTTGGGATGGCAGATGCCGTTGCGGCTCTTCTTCACCGGCGGCTCTGCCGCCAGCGCAATGGCGCATACCAGCAGCAGGCAACAGCCGACCACCCAGTTGATGGCGTATCTCACGACAAACGACTCCTCTCACGCGGACCATCAGGCCCGAAAGGGGCCTATCTTACCCGCTATGCTCCCCACTCACCCCGCGCGGGATCATAAAACGGCACACAGCTCCCGGTGCAGAGCCAGGGTTCCCTACGGCATGGCAAGCGGCCACAAAAAAGCCGGGCACTGCCCGGCTTCTGAGTCGGCACAACGTGCTTAGCCGACCTTGAAGGTGCCCTTCATCATGGCGAAGTGACCGGGGAAGGAGCAGAAGAAGGTGAGGTCTTTGCCGGCCAGGCCGTCGGTCTTGAAGGTGACGCTGGTGCTCTCGCCGCCGCCCACCAGCTTGGTGTGGGCCAGTACGCGGGGATCATCCTTGGGCAGGTAGTTGTTCTCGGCACCGGCACTCATGCCCGCGGTGGCAACGGCCTGATAGTCGGCGGTGTTGGCCAGCGCCCAGTTGTGGCCCATGGCGGTCACCGGCATCTTGCCGGTATGGTTCAGGGTCACGGTCACCTCTTTGCAGGTGGCCGGTACGCTCATCTCCTTGAGGTTGTACTGCATGGCATCATTGCCTTCGATGACCAACGCGCACTCATCGGCCAGAGCCGGGGCAGCCAGGGTGCTCAGAAACAGCAGGGTAATCGCCTTTTTCATCATCCTCTCCTTTGATTGGCAATAGATGGCAACACAATTGCCTGCAGGCTCGCACCATGGCTGGCAAACATGCTGTCAAAATCGACCTTATTCTACTCAACTGTCGTCATTCGGCTATGTCTTTAGCGCAAAGCTGCGGGTCAGGTCACCAGATTGTTCCCATTATTTGACTGGACAAACCGGCCGCGCCGCCCATTAACCACTCTTTGTTTAATTATCTCCCGCGCTTTTCTCCAGCCGACGCTCGCCCGCCGCCGCGCCCTTGGCTAAGCTGGCGACCCCGGCTCGCAGCCCGCGCTCGAGCCATCCGTTTTTAGCCAGAGAGATCCCGCATGTCGCTCCTTGCTCGCCCGGCCCCCCGCGGCCTGTTGTTGACCCTGCTGCTGATGCTGACCGCCTGTCAGCCAGCCCCGACCCAGACCCGCATTCAGGGCAAGACCATGGGCACCTATTATGCGGTGACCCTGAGCGACCCTTTCCCGGGCGGGGAGCCTGCGCTGCAGCAGGAGGTCGACGCCCTGCTGGCGCGCATGAACCACGAGATCTCCACCTACGACCCGAACTCCCTCATCTCCCGCTTCAATCAGGGCAGCGGTCAGCCACCTATGGCCATTCCCGCCACCATGGCCAAAATCGTGCAGCAGGGCATCGATGCCGGCCATCTCACCAAAGGCAAGCTCGACGTCACCGTGGGCCCGCTGGTCAACCTGTGGGGATTCGGGCCGGACAAACGTCCCATCAAGCGCCCCAGCGCCGAGCAGATCGCCAGCGCCCGCCAGAAGGTGGGCATCGACCGGCTGACCTTGACCCCAGAGGGTGATCACTTCCTGCTCGGCAAGGGCATTCCCGATCTCTACCTCGATCTCTCCACCCTGGGCGAGGGGGCGGCCTCCGACGAGATTGCCGGCCTGCTCGAGCAAAAGGGGGTGCACAACTACCTCATCGAGGTGGCCGGCGCCGTGCGCAGCAAGGGCAACAACGCCAAGGGCAAGCCCTGGCGGGTGGCCATCGTCGAGCCGTCCGACCAGCCCGGCGCCTTCTCGGACGTGGTGATCCCCAACGGCATGGCTCTCAGCACCGCCGGCAGCTATCGCAACTACTACGAGCTCGACGGCCAGCGCTACTCCCACATCATCGACCCTGCCAGCGGCCAGCCCATCACCCACAAGCTGGTCTCCGCCAGCGTCATCACCCCGACTGCGCTCGAGGCCGACGCCCTCGACACCGCCCTCATGGTGATGGGGCCGGAGCAGGCGATGGCCTTTGCCAAGGAGCATGGGCTCGCCGTCTACCTCATCGTCAAGACCGAGCAGGGCTTCGCCGCCAGCCATACCCCCCAGTTCGCCCCCTATCTGGTTCCCAAGCAGCCATAACCCAGCCACCATAAAAAAGAGGCCCCGCAGTGCGGGGCCTCGTTGTTTTCAAGCCGGCGTGATTCGATGGGAATGCAGTGAGGCATTGGCGTATTCCCTCGGCGACAGCAAACCAGTGAGCGCCGTCAACACGCTGCGTGTTAATCCTCGCAGCCGGCCGGCGAGGCCGATGGACGCGCCTCCCGGCGACCCATCCCGTAGAGGGCAAACACCAGCATGCAGATCGCGGTCATCACGGCGAACAGGGCCGGGCCACCCCACACTTGCAAGAACCAGCCTCCCACCATAGGCGAGAACGCCCAGCCGAGCCCGGCCAGGGCGCTGGCGCCGAAGTAGCTCCCCTTGAGGTGAGCCGGCGCCATCTGGTCGATCAGCACGTTGAAGAGCGGAAACAGCACCGCCTCCCCCACGCTCAGCAAGAACATCGCCACCAGCCAGGGCCACAGCAGGGCCGGGCTCGACAGGGCAAACATCACCTGGGCCGATGCCATCAGCAGGATGGAGAACTGCAGCCGCAGGCTCACCCGCCAGCGCCGGGTCAGGTGCAGCAGCGGAAACTGCAGGGTGATGATGGTGAGCGCATTGGTGGCCACCAGCAGGGCCACCAGCGTCTCCACCTCGGGGGCGCCGGCGCGGGTCAGGTACTGGATCAGCGGCGACTCCACCTGGGCGTAGACCAGATTCATCAGCAGGTTGGCGAGGATGAACAGCATGAAGGCGCGATCCCGCCCCACCACCCTGAGCATGGCCCCCAGGGAGAGACCCGCATCCGGCCGGTTGGCGCAGTCGCGGCGAAAGCCGAGCAGGAAGGCGATGCCGAGCAGGCCATAGCTGGCGGCCGTCACCACGAAGGTCTCCTGGCGCGCACCGAGCCCCACCATGACGCCGATGAGGGGCCCCACCCCCGCCCCCACGTTGAGCAGGAAGTAGCGCAGGTGCAGAGCCAGCTCGCGCAGCGCCTTCTCGGGCAGCAGATCTCCCATCAGTGCCTTGCCCGGGGTATCGATAAAGGCGTAGGAGAGACCCGAACCAAACACCCCGAGGGTGATGAGCCAGAGGGAGTGACCGAACCCGAGCAACAGGTAGGCGCCGCACGACAGGGCGCAGCCGAGCAGCAGTATGGTGCGCCGGCCGAGCCGGTCGGAGAGCCAGCCGACGTAGAAGCCGATGAGGCAGGAGAGCACCGCCGCGCCGCCCAGCAGCATCCCGATACCGGAGGCTGACAGGCCATACTCCCGGTAGAGCAGGATGGAGAGGAAGGGCCAGACCATGAAGAAACTGGTGCGCACCATGAAGGTGCCCAGGATCACGATCCAGACCAGCGGGGGAAAGGGTGGCAGGCGCATGGGAACTCCTTGTCGCGCAATGGTGGCTGATCCGCAGGGGAAAGCATTCAGTGGTATCAAAAGAAACCCATTTGCACAATCCCCCCTCTGAAAAAATCCACCCGGAGGGCTGTCCGGGGCCGATCGGCGGGTGGCCTTGTGATCAGGAACGAGCCGGGGTCGCCGCCAGCCATCCCTGCCCTCTCCCCGGCCTGCTCCCCAACCACCATAAAGAGCGAGGCCCCGCACTGCGGGGCCTCGTGGTGTGCAAGCCGGCGCTACTCGATGGGGATGCGGTGGGGCGCCGGAGTCACCGCCTGCTTGGGCAGTTGCAGGGTGAGGATGCCGTTGTCGAAGCGGGCGACCACCTGCTCCGGCGTCACCTCCACCGGCAGTTCGACGGTGCGCGATACGCTGCCGAAATAGCGCTCACTGCGCAGGGTGCGCTCATCCTGGCTCTGGCTGTCGTGCTGGCGGATCTCCGCCTTCAGGGTCACCAGCTTGCCGTGCACATCCACGTGGATGTCCTCCTTCGCCACCCCGGGCAGCTCCGCCTGCAGCAGATAGCCGCCGCAGCTCTCCTTGAGGTCCAGCTTGATCTGGCTCGGCAGCGGATCCCCGTGCAGGGGCCGGATGTAGAAACCGGAGGCCATGTCGTGAAACAGGTCATCAAACAGACTGGTACGGCCTGGTAGCAAACTCATTTGATTCCTCCTTGTGGTCACTGGATGGTCGAAGGCAGGCCCGCGGCCTGCCTCTTTTCAGTCTAAAAACCGGCGTGGGCGCCGCCAGTGCAATCCAGCGCCCGCTTGACCGGGATCAAGGGCCGCGGCGGTTTTTTTCAGGCCCGGCGCCCCCTTGCCAGAGGAAAAACAGCGGCGGCATGGATGTTCAATTGCCTGTCTGCGCGCTTTGGTGGCACACTTCTGTTATCCGCCCGTAGCGCCCTGACCAGACAGATGCAGACACCGGAATCCGAGCCAGAGAAAAAAGCCCCACCCAAACCGAAGCGCATCCTGCTGGTCAACGAACAGCGCTCCTTTCAGGTGATGATGAAGGCGATGCTGATCAACATCGGCATCAGTCGCATCACCTATGTCAACTCGGCCGAAGAGGCCAGACGGCGCTGCCAGAAAGAGTCCTTCGACATCTACCTCATCGATTACGAGCTGGGGGTTGGCGAGAACGGTCGCCAACTGCTGGAGAGCCTGCGGGATCAGAAGCTCATCCCGCCCCAGAGCGTGGTGATCATGGTGAGCGGCGACAGCTCCCGCGCCATGGTGCTGAGCGCTCTGGAGGCCGAGCCCGACGAATACCTGATGAAGCCCTTCTCCCAGGAGCAGTTCTCGTTTCGCCTCAAACGTGCCCTCGCCCGCCGTCAGGCGCTGGAGAGCGTGTTCAGCGCCCTCGCCGAGGAGAACCTGACCACCCTGCTCGCCGCCTGCGCCGAGCGGGCCGATGCGGTGCCACGCTTTGCCAACTTCTGCCGCTGTCTGCAGGCCGATACCCAGCTCAAGCTGGGCCAGGCCAAGGAGGCCCGCAGCCTGATGCGCCAGCTGCTGGCCGGCCAGGAGAACAGCTGGGCCCGGCTCACCCTCGGCAAGGCGTGCCACACCCTGGGTCTGCACGAGGAGGCGGTGAGCCACCTGCAGGCGACCCTCAAGAACACCCCGCTGATGGTGGAGGCCCACCTCTGGCTGGCGGAATCCCTGCTGGCGCTCGGCAATGACGAGCAGGCCCAGCAGGAGCTCAAGCGGGCGGTGGACATCTCGCCCCAGTCGGTACAGCTCTCCCGCCGGCTGGCGGAGGTGTGTCTGCTGCGCCACGACTACGCCCAGGCCAAGGACGTGCTGCTCTCCCTCATCGACCTGTCGCGCAACTCGATCCACCGCACCCCCCACTATCTGGGGGCCTATATCCAGGCGCTGACCCTCTACGCCCTCAACAGCAACGACATCTACCACATCGCCAACCTGCAAAAGCAGGTCAACTCGGCCCTGTCGCGCATTCGCGATTCGTTGATGATGGCGGAGTTCAACTACCCGGTGTTCGAGCAGATCTGCCAGGCCCGGGTACAGATCGCCCTGGGGGAGCTGCTCAAGGGCAAGAAGATGCTCTACCGCGCCAACCAGAACTGGCTCGATCAACCGGCCACCATGCCCCCCAGCCTGCTGGGCGAGACCATACTCGCCCTCTATCAGCTCGGCGAGTTCGAATATGCCGAGAGCCTGCAGGCACTGCTGGCCGAAGACGAGGATCGGCTGCTCACCACCTGCATCCAGGCCACCCGCGACGACAAGACGGTGCTGGAACGCCGCCAGCGCTACCAGCAGCTCAACGAGCTGGGCATCAAGGCCTATCAGTCCGGCGAGCTGGAACAGGCGCTCGGCCACTTTCGCGAGGCGCTGCGCCGGGCACCCGCCAATACCGGCGCCGCCCTCAACAAGATCCAGGTGCTGCTGCAGCTGATGCAGAAGAATCGCAAGAGCCCGGAGTTTGGCGCCGAGTGCAAGGAGACCCTGGAGGTGCTGGACGGCATCCCCCTCAATCCGGCCCAGCAGGACCGTTTTCGCAAGCTGCGTCAGGAGTTTACCCAGCTCAGCTGACCCCGCTCGCCGGCCGCTCGCCTATGCTGATACTGACTCGGCAAGGGGAGGAGACGGGCGATGGCCATGTGTCGATACCTGGTGGCGGACGGCCGCCACTGCAGCGAAGAGGCGGGGGAGCATGATCTGTGCCGCTGGCATGATCCCCATGGCCAGCATCAGGATCCCCACACCGCCCGCGAGCTGGAACACTACATCCACCAGGGCGGCCTGTGCCACGGCCTGCAACTGGCCCGCGCCAACCTGGCCGGGCTCAATCTGGTGAAGAAGGGCTCGCCGCACGGCTTTCTGCTGGAGCAGTGCAACCTCTACCGGGCCAATCTGCAGGGGGCCCACCTCTACGGTTTGCGCATGAAGGGGGGCAGCCTGATGAAGGCCGATCTGAGCGATGCCAACCTGCACTGCGCCACCCTCGACGACGTCAACCTGCTCGGCATCCGCTGGCACAACACCCGCCTCGACAACCTGGATACCGGCAAACGGCTGATGCAGGACAGAAAGGGGCGCCGCGAGCGGGACCCGGCGCAGGCCCGGATCTGGTTCAAGGAGGCCGAGGAGACCTACCGGGATCTGCGCAAGGCCTCGGAAGCCCAGGGCATCTTCACTATGTCCGGCCGCTACATCCAGCAGGAGCTCACCATGCGCCGGCTGCAGCTGCCATTCTGGTCCGGCCGCCGTTTCACCTCCTGGATAGTCGATCTCTTCTGCGGCTACGGCGAGGCCCCCATGCGGGTGGTGCTCTTCTCCCTGCTGCTCATCTTCATCTGCAGCCTCTTCTACTTCTTCTTTGGCCTGAGCTTCAACGGCAACCACCTCGTCTACCGACCCGGCGCCCCTTTCGAGCAGAACGCCATCTTCCTGCTGGAGTGCCTCTACTACAGCGTGGTGACCTTCACCACGCTGGGATACGGGGATTTCACCCCGGTGGGGCTGTCGCGGATCTTCGCCGCCTTCGAGGCCTTCACCGGCAGCTTTACCCTGGCGCTGTTTGTGGTGGTGTTTGTCAAGAAGATGACCCGTTAAACCCAGGCGCAACGGGCGTACCACCCCAGAGGTGGCAGCTCGCCTTCACTTGCATCCACCGCCGATTCCTAGTCCAATAGCCACTTATAAAAATGACATGAGCATCCCGGACATGAAGATCATCTCTTTCAATATCAATGGCCTGCGCGCCCGTCTGCACCAGCTGCAAGCCATCATCGACAAGCATCAGCCGGATGTGATCGGCCTGCAGGAGATCAAGGTACACGACGAAGCCTTCCCGCTGGCCGATGTGGAGGCCATGGGCTATCACGTCGAGTTCCACGGCCAGAAGGCCCACTACGGGGTCGCCATCATGAGCAAGCAGAAGCCGGTCAAGGTGGAGAAAGGCTTCCCCACCGACGATGAAGAGGCCCAGCGCCGCATGATCATGGCCACCTTCGAGCGCGAAGACGGCTCCCTCATCAAGGTGATGAACGGCTACTTCCCGCAGGGAGAGAGCCAGGATCACGAGACCAAGTTCCCGGCCAAGCAGAAGTTCTACGAGGATCTGCAGCACTACCTCGAGACCAATCACACCCCGGGTGACCAACTGGTGCTGATCGGGGATATGAATATCTCCCCCACCGATCTCGACATCGGCATCGGCGAGGCGAACCGCAAGCGCTGGCTGCGGGACGGCAAGTGCTCCTTCCTGCCCATCGAGCGCGAGTGGATGGAGCGTCTGAAAGGGTTCGGCCTGACCGACACCTTCCGCGCCGCCAACCCCACCGAGTGCGAGCGCTTCTCCTGGTTCGACTATCGCTCCAAGGGCTTTGACGAGAACCGCGGCCTGCGCATCGACCTCATCATGGCCTCCGACGCCCTCAAGGACAAGGTGACCGAGACCGGCATCGACTACGAGCTGCGCGGCATCGAGAAGCCCTCCGACCACGCCCCCATCTGGGCCTGCTTCGCCTGATAACGACAACTGAGGGGGCATTTGACGCCCCCTCTGTGACCAAGCCCCCACTTCCCCCGTTTTTTCCTTCTTATAATTTCTCCCTGAGCCCTCGCATCCGGGCAACACCACGCCGAAAGAGGCCTGCGGGCTGACACAGACTATCGCTGACCCCTCGCTCCCATGCCGCCAGATGCAAACAACTTTCACTGCCGAGCAGCTTGGGTTCAATATTCGTGCTTTATCATTAAAAAACTGTCAGTAATCCAATCAGTTAAATTTGTAACCATGCAGTTAACCATGTTCATGAAGAGAAAGGGTGGGTGCGGCAATCGTGCACCATCCCACAGGAGTGTGATGATGAAGGTGCAATCCGTCAGGGAAGAGATGTTCAAGCGCGGCTGTATCGCCCTGGCACTGGCCAGCGCACTGACCGCCTGTGGTGATGAACCCGCCGCCGGTGCCCAGGCACTGCCGCCGGTGCCCGTGGTGGTGGCCGAGGTCAAACTGACCGACGTGCCGCTGACCACCGAGATGGTGGGCGAGACCGCCGGCTTTCGCGAGATCGACGTGCGCTCCCGGGTGAGCGGCATCCTGCTCAAGCGCACCTACATCGAAGGGCAGCCGGTCACCGCCGGTCAGGCGCTGTTCCTGATCGACCCCGAGCCCTACAAGGTGGCACTGGAGCAGGCCAAGGGCACCCTAGCCCAGGAGCAGGCGCGCCTCAACAAGGCCCGCGCCGACCGCGATCGCATCATCCCGCTGTTCAAGCGCCAGGTGGTGAGTCGCAAGGACTATGACGACACCATCGCCAACTACGAAGCCGCCGTCGCCAGCCACCAGGCCGCCCAGGCCAAGGTGAAAGAGGCCGAGCTCAACCTCAGCTATACCCAGGTCACCGCCCCCATCAACGGCATGGCGAGCAAGAGCTCCCAGTCCGAGGGGAGCCTCATCTCCACCAGCGGCGAGAACGGCCTGCTCACCACCATCACCCAGTTCGACCCGCTCTACGTCAACTTCTCCTACTCGGAGCAGGATCGCCTCAACTTCGATAATGCGGTGAAGCAAGGGTTGATTGAAGCCAAGGACGCCACCAACTGGCGTACCCACATCCGGCTGGCGGACGGCTCCGTCTATCCCCAGGCGGGCAAGCTCAACTTCTCCGACAGCCGGGTCGACCCGGCCACCGGCACCATTCGCGCCCGCGCCATCTTCGACAACAAGAACGGGGTTCTGCTGCCCGGCCAGTTCGTGCGCATGACCATCGATCTGGGCACCCGCAAGAACGCCATCGTGGTGCCGCCCCGCGCCATCGTCCAGTCCCAGGCCGACCGCATGGTGATGGTGGTGGATGCCGACAACAAGGTGGTGCCCCGTCCGGTCAAGCTGGGGTCGGTGGTCGACAGCGGCGTATTGATCGACAAAGGCCTGCAGGCCGGCGATCGCTACATCGTCGAGGGGCTGATGAAGGCTCGTCCCGGCGCCGTGGTCAAACCGGTTTCCGCCGAGGAGATGAAGGCGATCAACGCCAAGATCACCCAGGGTGCCGCTGGCAAATAAGGAGCCCCCATGTTTTCCAAGTTCTTTATCGAACGCCCCATCTTCGCCAGCGTGATTTCGATCATCATAGTGCTGGGCGGGATGGCGGCAATGCGCGCGCTCCCGGTGGAGCAGTATCCCCAGATCACCCCCGCCGTGGTCTCGGTGACCGCCTTCTACCCGGGTGCCACCCCGGAGGTGATCTCCCAGACCGTGGCCGCCCCCATTGAACAGCAGGTCAACGGGGTCGAGAACATGATCTACATGCAATCCGGCTCCGCCTCCAACGGCCAGATGAACCTCAACGTCTACTTCGACATCGGGGTCGATCCCGATCAGGCGACCATCGACGTCAACAACCGGGTCTCGGCCGCCATGGCCCAGCTGCCGGAAGAGGTGAAAAAGCAGGGGGTGACGGTGCGCAAGAAGTCCACCTCCATCCTGCAGGTGATCACCCTGCAGTCCCCCAGCGGCTCGTTTGATACCACCTATCTGTCGAACTACGCCCTGCTCAACATCATCGACGAGCTCAAGCGGATTCCCGGCGTGGGGGACACCTCCCTGTTCGGTGGTACCGACTACGCCATGCGGATCTGGCTGCGCCCGGACCGGCTGGCCCAGCTGCAGCTCACCCCGAGCGACGTGATCGGCGCCATCCGCGAGCAGAACACCCAGTTCGCGGCGGGCAAGATCGGCTCCCAGCCCACCAGCACCCCCACCGACTTCACCTACACGGTGCAGACCAAGGGGCGCCTCGATGACGTGAAGGAGTTCCAGAACATCATCATCCGCGCCATGCCGGACGGCTCCAAGATCCGGGTCAAAGACGTGGCCCGGGTCGAGCTCGGCGGCAAGGACTACGACGTGCTGGCCCGTGCCAACGGCAAGCCGGCCATCGGTATCGCCACCTACCTGCAACCAGGTGCCAACGCGGTGGCGGTGGCCGATCAGGTGCGCGAGACCATGGATCGCCTGCAGGGCCGTTTCCCGCAGGACGTGGACTACCAGATCCCCTACGACACCACAGAGTTCGTGAAGATCTCCATCGAGGAGGTGGTCAAGACCCTGCTCGAGGCGATCGTGCTGGTGTTCGTGGTGGTCTATCTGTTCCTGCAGAACTTCCGCGCCACCCTGATCCCCTGTATCGCGGTGCCGGTGTCACTCATCGGTACCTTCGCCGGCATGCTGATGCTGGGCTTCTCCATCAACCTGTTGACCCTGTTCGGCATGGTGCTCGCCATCGGTATCGTGGTGGATGACGCCATCGTGGTGCTGGAGAACGTCGAGCGGATCATGAGCGAGAAGAAGTGCTCCGCCAAGGAGGCCGCCATCCTCGCTATGCAGGAGGTCTCCGGCCCCGTGGTCGCCATCGTGCTGGTGCTCTGCGCCGTGTTCCTGCCGGTCGCCTTCATGGGCGGCATGACCGGGGTGATGTACAAGCAGTTCGCCATCACCATCGCCGTGTCGGTGGCCATCTCCGGCCTGGTGGCACTCACCCTGTCGCCGGCCCTGTGCGCCATCCTGTTGAAAGAAGGCCACCACCAGCCGGCCCGCTTCTTCGTCTGGTTCAACAATGCCTTTGATCAGCTGACCCGCCGCTATGTGCGCGGGGTGGCCTTCCTCAACCGCCGGGTCGGCGTGGCCTTTGGCATCATCGCCATCATCCTCGCCAGCAGCTATGTGCTGTTCCACAAGGTGCCGGGCGCCCTGGTGCCGGACGAGGATCAGGGTTATCTCATCGGCTCCGTGATGCTGCCCGATGCCGCCGCCCTGACCCGTACCCAGGCGGTTGCCAATGATTTTGACAAAATGGCCATGGCCAACCCCAGCGTGAAGGACGTGGTCACCTTCTCGGGCTTTGACATCCTGTCCGGCTCCATCATCAGCAACCGAGGCCTCACCTTCATCACCCTGAAAGACTGGAAAGAGCGTCAGGGCGAGGGTCAGGACTCCTTCTCCCTGGCCAAGACCTTCCAGGGGATGAGCCTGATGGGGCTGGCCGATGGCTTCACCGCCACCTTCAACCCGCCTCCCATCCAGGGCATGTCCACCACCGGCGGCCTCGAAGGCTATCTGCAGAACCGCGGCACCGGCGACGTGCACGCCTTCGCGGGCGAAGTGCAACGCCTGATCGATGCCGCCAAGCAGCGCCCAGAGTTCGCCAGCGTGAGCACCACCTTCCGCGCCAACGTGCCCCAGGTCTACCTGGATCTCGACCGCGAGAAGGCCAAGGCGCTGGGGCTGCCCATCAACGCCGTGTTCGACACCATGCAGGCCACCTTCGGCCAGGTCTACGTCAACGACTTCAACCAGTTCGGTCGTACCTACCGGGTCCAGTTGCAGTCCGAGGCGGACTACCGCGCCAAGAAGGATGACATCCGCAACGTCTATGTGCGTTCGAACAGCGGCGAGATGATCCCCCTCACCAGCCTGGTGACGGTGCGCGATGCCACCGGCCCCGAACTGGTGGAGCGTTTCAACATCTTCCCGGCCGCCAAGATCATGGCCCAGCCGGCGCCTGGGGTGAGCTCGGGTCAGGCCATTGCCGCCCTGGAGGAGATCGCCGCCCAGACCCTTGGCAACGACGCCAAGCTGGAGTGGACCGGCGCCGCCTACCAGGAGAAAGCGGCTGCAGGTAGCGCCGCCACGGCGTTTGGCTTTGGCATCGTGATGATCTTCCTCATCCTGGCTGCCCAGTATGAGCGCTGGAGCCTGCCGTTTGCGGTGATCACCGCCGTGCCGTTCGCCCTGTTCGGCGCCCTGCTTGCCACCTGGGCCGTGGGGCTCACCAACAACGTCTACTTCCAGATAGGTCTGGTGACGCTGGTGGGGTTGGCGGCCAAGAACGCCATCCTGATCGTGGAGTTCGCGGTGATGAAGCATGAAGAAGGGATGACCCTCATCGAGTCGGCCCTGGAGGCGGCGCGCCTGCGTTTTCGCCCCATCGTGATGACCTCGCTGGCGTTTATCCTCGGCTGTGTGCCCCTGGTCACCTCCAGCGGCGCCGGTGCGGCGAGCCGCCACGCCCTCGGCTGGCCGGTCATCGGCGGCATGCTGGCGGCGACCTTCATCGCCATCTTCTTCATCCCGCTCTTCTTCCGCCTCATCATGCGGCGCTCGGAGAAACGGGCCTGACCACTCAAGTCACGCTCACCCGGCCCCTCCCTCAAGGAGGGGCTTTTTTATCGTCACCGTTCGCCGGCGCGCCTGCGGCGAGAGAACACACAACCGGCTACCTCCCAACGCGACGAGTCAGGCCTCAGAACTGGTGCTGCACCCCGATGTTGAAGAAGTTCAGGTAGCTGTTGTTGTAGGTACCTGACAGCTGGGGGCGACCGATCCCATCCTGCTCCACTGCCATATCCCCCAGCCAGGCCAGGGTATAGCTGGCTTCCAGTCTGGTGGCTGGTGTCAGCTGATAGCTGGCCCCCAGACCCCAGCGCCAGCTCTCGCCCAGCGGGAGGGTAACAGTGCGGTGCACGTCGTCCACTGCGCTGCTGTCATAGCCGATGCCGCTGCTCAGGCGCAGGGCCGGCGTCACATCAAACTGGGTGCCCAGGCTCAGGTGCCAGGTGTCCTGGTACTGCATGTCAAGGGTTCGGCTCTGCTGTCCCGACGCGAGATCCACCTCGCCAAAGCGGGACCACTGCTGCCAGTTGGCACTGGCCAGCAAGGCCCATTGCGGGTTGAGCTGGTGATAGCCACTCAGGGTCAGGGTCTGCGGGATCATCATCTCCACCCCCAGCCCGGCCCCATTCAGCCGGCTCAATGGCTGATCGTCCAGCTCCCACTTCAATTCGGAGACGTAGCTCAACCCGATGCGGGAGTCCTGATCCAGCTCGTAGAGCACCCCGAAGGAGGCGCCATATGCCCAGTCGCTGTCGGAAAATGCCTGACTGGTTGAACCGTTCGGCGTCATGTCCAGTGAGGCCTCCAGCGCCCCATGCATGGCGATCAGGCTGGCCCCCACCGACCAGTGGTCATCGACGCGATACGCCAGGCTGGGAGCAAAGGCGATCCCGGTCAGCTTGGCGGACTGCACATAGCCACGCCCCTGCCACCCCTCGCCATAATCGATCCCCAGCCCGTGGCTGCCGAAAAGTCCGAGGCCGGCGACCCACTGCTCATCGAGGGCGTGGGTCAGATAGAGGCTGCCGAGCGGGGCGCTCTGCAGGGCATTGCCGCCGTTGTTGCCCTCCTGCTCCAGATCCAGCTCGAGGTCGCCGTATACAGCGCCGCCATTGACCTGCAACTGGGTGCCTGCCAGCCTGGTCATGCCGGCCGGATTGCTGGCGATGGTCTCCGCCCCCTGGGCGCGGGCGGCTGCCCCTGCGTTGGCCAGGGCACTGTTGGCCGCGCTGGTTTCATACAAGGCAAGGCCGCCGGCCATGGCAGAGGGACTCAGCAAGGCTGCAAGCATCAGCGTCAGCCGTCGTTGCTGCATATCGTTACTCCCGAACAATGAACTGGATGGAGACTCGCCAGAGAGACAGCTCAAACACCCGGTTTGACGTCCTGGCAACCTCTGACCGGTACGCATCCTAACGAGAGAAGAAGCCAGCTTCATTAGGGTTGTCTATACGCCATCGTTAAGTGACGCTTAACGATTCATCAGCCCCCTCTCTGACACGCCCGGGGCCATTGACCTTCTCCTCAAGGCAAGGTTTACAGTGCCCCCAGTCATTGTCAGGATTTTCCCCATGCTCTCATCGAGATTGCCCACAGAACGCATTGCCCGGCTGCTGCTGGGGCTGATGCTCGTCTGCAATCTCACCCTCTGCATCGGCTGGCACGGGCTGGATGCCCTCAACGCCGCCATGGCGCAAGAGAATCAGGCCATGAGCAGCAGCGCCATGCAGGGACTCTCCTGCCACGGGGCATCCCAGGATGCCGGGGCACCAGATGCCGCCAGCCAGGAGTGCCAGATGCACGGCGGACTCACCTCGAGCAGCAGCCCTGGCTTGCCGCTGCTGGCCGCCCTGCTGACCCTGCTCGCCCTGCCGTTGTTGCTGCTGCCCCTCGGGACGGCCGGCAGCGTGCTGGACAACTGGCTGCGGGATCCCTTCCTGCGATCCCGCGGTACCCACCCTCCCTCCTGGCCGCGCCGACACCTGATGCTGTCGGTGCTGCGCCACTAGAACGCTCTTCTCCCGCGGCCGCGACAAGCCTCGACTTGTCCGTTTTCGGCCGCCTTGCCTGACCCTGTGCCCTGGCCGATTCGGCACACGCACAGGGAGCCGTGCGCACGCTGACCATTCAGCCGCGCCCAGTTTGCCGCCCGGACTCTGGTGATGCCTTGCCTGCACACCCCCTCCGGCGCTCTGACAGAAGAGAAGAAGTATCATGTCATATGCCCCGATCCCCGGCCCCGTGGCCGAACACGGCCGCCCCGCGCCTCTTGCCCACTGCGCCGACCTGCCCCACCCGTCCCGGACAGGAGGTGTGCGATGAGCCGGACCCTGCTGCTATCCACTCTGCTGCTCGCCCTCGGCGCCGGTGGCGGCTACTGGGCCGCCAAACAGACGGACGGTGGCGCCACCGCCAGGGAGAATACACCGCTCTACTGGGTCAACCCCATGGATCCCCGCGACAAGCGCGACGGCCCCGCCAAGGACAACATGGGGATGGACTTCATCCCCGTCTATGAGGAAAAACAGGGCGGCTTCCCTGGCACCGTCACCATCAGCCCCGAGATCCAGCAGAACCTGGGGGTGCGGCTGACCAAGGTGGAGAAACTGCCCGTCCACCAGCAGATCGAGACGGTGGGCTATGTGGGTTATGACGAGGAGCGGCTCGAAGCCATCAACTCCCGGATGGCGGGCTGGATCCGCAACCTCGCCATCAAGAACGAGGGGCAACAGGTCACCAGGGGTAGCTTTATCTACGATCTCTACGCCCCGGATCTGGTGAACGCCCAGCACGAATACCTGCTGGCCCTCAACACCACCAATCCCCTGCTGCTGCGCGCCGCCGAGGGCAAGCTCAAGTCGCTGCAGGTACCGGCGGATCAGATAGCGGCCCTCAAGCGCACCCGCAAGGTGCAGGAGACGGTGCGCATCTACGCCCCGAGCAGCGGCTATGTCTCCGAGCTCAAGGTGCGGGAAGGCCAGTATGTGGAACCCGCCGCGCCCCTGTTCAACATCAGCACCCTCAAGCAGGTGTGGGTGAGCGCCGAGGTGTTCGAGCGCCAGGCGGCCCAGATAAAGGTCGGCGATCCGGTCACCATGACCCTGGACTATGCACCCGGCCGCCGCTGGCAGGGCCGGGTGGACTACCTCTACCCGACGCTTGATGCGAGCACCCGTACCCTGCGGGTCCGCCTGCGCTTTGACAATCCGGACGAGTTTTTGAAACCCAACATGTTCGCCAAGGTGAGCATCAGCACCGGCAAGGGGGAACCCCGCCTGGTGGTGCCGAGCGAAGCGGTGATCCGCACCGGCAGCCAGGACAGGCTGGTGCTGGCGCTGGGCGATGGCAACTTCAAGTCGGTGGCCGTCACCCTGGGCCCCCAGTTTGGTGACAAGGTCGCCATCGATGAGGGGGTCGAAGCCGGTGACAGCATCGTCAGCTCGGCCCAGTTCCTGCTCGACTCCGAGTCCGCCATCGATTCGGACTTCCAGCGCATGACGGCGGTGCGTCCCATGCAGGTATGGACCCAGGGCCAGGTGCAGAACATCGATCTCGCCGGGCGTACCCTAGGCATCTCTCACCAACCCATTCCCGAGTGGCAGTGGCCCGCCATGGAGATGGACTTCACCGTGGCCGACGGCGTGGACATCAGCCAGCTGAAACCGGATCAGACCCTGCATCTGCAGGTGGAGCAGGAGGGGGACGAGTACCGCATCATCCAGATCCATGTGGAAGACAAACCGGCAGAAGACGAGCCGATGAAAAAGGCCAAGGGCGAGATGCCAGGCATGCAAGGCATGGATCACAGCCAGCACCAGATGGGGGATAAATCATGATCCCTGCCATGCTTCGCTGCATTGAGCACAAACCCAATTTGCTGCCAGCCCACCGAATGAGAGGTGTCCAGTCATGATCCCTTCAATCATTCGCTGGTCCGTCAGCAACCGCTTTCTGGTGTTGCTGCTGACCGTCATGCTCACCGCCTGGGGCCTCTGGTCGGTCAAGCAGACCCCGGTGGACGCCCTGCCAGATCTCTCCGACGTGCAGGTGATCATCAAGACTTCCTACCCGGGCCAGGCGCCCCAGGTGGTAGAGGACCAGGTGACCTACCCGCTCACCACCGCCATGCTGGCGGTGCCGGGCGCCACCACGGTGCGCGGCTACTCCTTCTTCGGCGACTCCTTCGTCTATGTGCTGTTTGACGACAGCACGGACCTCTACTGGGCCCGCGCCCGGGTGCTGGAGTACCTGAGCCAGGTGGCCCCCAATCTGCCTGCCGGGGCCCAGCCCCAGCTCGGGCCGGACGCCACCGGGGTAGGTTGGGTCTACCAGTACGCGCTGGTGGACAAAACCGGCAAGCACGACTTGAGCGAACTCACGTCACTGCAGAACTGGTTCCTCAAGTACGAGCTGCAGACGGTGAACGGCGTCTCCGAAGTCGCCACCGTAGGCGGCATGGTGCGCCAGTACCAGGTACGGGTCGATCCGGACAAGCTGCGCGCCTACGGCATCCCGCTCTCCCTCATCGAGACCGCCATCAAGCAGGGCAACCAGGAGACCGGCGCCTCCGTCATCGAGATGGCGGAGGCGGAGTACATGGTGCGCTCGAATGGCTATTTGAAGAGCGTGGAGGACTTAAAACAGATTCCGCTTGGCACCAATGTGCGCGGCGCCCCCCTGCTGCTGGGTGACGTGGCGGACGTAGTCACCGGCCCCCAGATGCGGCGCGGCATCGCCGAGCTCAACGGCGAAGGGGAAGTGGTGGGCGGCATCATCGTCATGCGCTACGGCGAAAATGCCCAGCACACCATAGACGGGGTCAAGGAGCGCCTGGCCGAGCTCAAATCCAGCCTGCCGGAGGGGGTGGAGATCGTCACCGTCTACGATCGCTCCGACCTTATCCAGCGCGCCATCGACAACCTCTCCGGCAAGCTGGTGGAGGAGTTCGCCGTGGTGGTGCTGGTCTGTCTCGCCTTCCTGTTCCACCTGCGCTCGTCGCTGGTGGTGGTCATCACCCTCCCTATCGCCATTCTGACCGCCTTTATCGTGATGCACCTGCAGGGGATCAACGCCAACATCATGTCGCTGGGGGGCATCGCCATCGCCATTGGCGCCATGGTGGACGGGGCCATCGTAATGATAGAGAACGTCCACAAGCACATGGAGCGGGAGGCTCTCACCGACAAGAACCGCTGGCGCATCATCACGGAGGCGAGCATCGAAGTCGGCCCCGCCATCTTCTTCTCCCTGCTCATCATCACCATGAGCTTCCTGCCGGTGTTTGCGCTGGAGGCGCAGGAGGGGCGCATGTTCCATCCGCTGGCCTTCACCAAGACCTACGCCATGGCCGCCGCCGCCGCGCTCGCCATCACGCTGGTGCCGGTGATCATGGGCTATTTCATCCGCGGCAAGGTGTTGCCCGAGCAGGCCAATCCCCTCAACCGTGGCCTGAGCCAGGGTTATATCCCGCTGCTCAACGCCGTGCTGGCTCACCCCAAAACCACCCTCGCCGCCGCCCTGGTGGTCACGATCGCGGGCTTCTGGCCGCTCCAGCACCTGGGCTCCGAGTTCATACCGCCGCTCGATGAGGGGGACATCATGTACATGCCCACCACCGCGGCCAACATCTCGGTGGGCAAGGCGCGGGAGATTTTGCAGCAAACCGACAAGCTCATCCGCACCGTGCCCGAGGTACAGAACGTGTTCGGCAAGGCGGGGCGCGCCGACTCGGCCACCGACCCGGCGGATCTGGTGATGATGGAGACCAGCATCCAGCTCAAACCCCGCGACCAGTGGCGCCCCGGCATGACCCCGGAGAAGCTGAAAGAGGAGCTCGACTCCCTCATCCGCTTCCCCGGCCTCACCAACGCCTGGGTGCCCCCCATCAAGACCCGCATCGACATGCTGGCCACCGGCATCAAGACCCCGGTGGGGATCAAGATTGCCGGGCCCGATCTCAAGGTCATTCAACAACTTGGCCAGCAACTTGAGCAGATCGTTGGCAAGGTTGAGGGGGCCTCATCCGTCTACGCCGAGCGGGTGGCGGGCGGCCGCTATGTGAAGGTGGACATCGACCGGCTCAAGGCGGCCCGCTACGGCCTCAATATCGCCGACGTGCAGGCGGTGCTCGCCACCGCGGTGGGCGGCATGGAGGTGGGCCAGACCATAGAGGGGCGTGAGCGTTACCCCATCAACCTGCGCTATCCCCAGAGCTATCGCGACTCGGTGGCGAGCCTTGAGCTGCTGCCCTTGGTCACCCCAAGCGGTGCGCGCATCGCCCTGGCGGACGTGGCCCGGGTCTATATCAGCGACGAAGCCCCCATGCTGCGCAGTGAAAACGCGCGCCTCAACGGCTGGGTCTACGTGGACATCCGCGGCCGCGACATCGGCTCCTTCGTGAAGGAGGCCAAGGCCGAGGTGGGCAAGCAGCTGGTGCTGCCATCGGGCTACGCCCTCAGCTGGTCAGGTCAGTACGAATACATGGAGCGGGCCATGGAGCGACTCACCTACGTGGTGCCGCTCACCGTCGCCATTATCGTGCTGCTGCTCTATCTGGCGTTTCGCCGCTTCCAGGAGGTGCTGCTCATTCTCACCACTCTGCCACTGGCGGTAGTGGGCGGGATCTGGACCCTCTGGCTGCTCGACTTCAATCTCTCGGTAGCGGTGGGGGTGGGCTTTATCGCCCTGGCCGGGGTAGCGGTGGAGACCGGGGTGCTGATGCTGGTCTACCTCAACCACGCCTGGGACGATCTGGTGGCCAGCGGCAAACCGGACCAGGCCGGCCTGCACCGGGCCGTGGTCCACGGCGCAGCCCTGCGCCTGCGCCCCAAGATGATGACGGTGGTCACCATCATCGCCGGCCTGTTGCCCATCATGTGGAGCCAGGGCACCGGCTCGGAGGTGATGCAGCGCATCGCCGCCCCCATGATAGGCGGCATGGTGACCGCCCTGATACTGACCCTGCTGGTGTTGCCCGCCGCCTATTACCTCTGGCGCAGCCGCACCCTGAAGACCCTCGACCACACGACTGCGCAGACGGATACCCCGACTGCCCCCTGATCAACCGGACAACCCAAACAAGGAAACCATCATGAACTACAAGACGCTGACCCTGCTGCTGGGCCTTGCTACCCACACCGGCCTGCAGGCCGAGGAGATGATGAACCACGAAGGCCATGACATGAGCCAGATGGGTGACATGCAGCAGATGGAGGGAATGCAGGAGAGGGTGATGACCAAGGGAGTCATCAGCCGCATCGACGCGGCAAATGGCAAGGTGGGCATCAAGCACGAGGCCATCGCGAACCTCAAGATGCCCGCCATGACCATGGTGTTCCAGGTGGCCGACCCGGCCCTGCTCAAGGATCTGCAGGTGGGGGATGTGGTGCGCTTCCACGCCGAAAGCCCGGCTGGCAAGCTGACGGTGACGGCTCTTCAGAAGCAGTAACCGGAACCAATAAAAAACGGCGGGATCATCCCGCCGTTTTGCTGTCCGGTTCTCTTTAAATACCGTTCGCCACTCAGCCGCGAATATGTGCGATAAAGGCGTCGATCTGCTCGCGGCCGCAGGCCGGGTTCATGAAGACCGCCTTCTCACCGGCGATATAGGAGTACTTGCCGCGGGCATCGTAGTCGGAGTGGGCGATGGCCTCCACCCAGTTGGTATAGAGCCCCACCTTGCCACGCCCGGTAAACAGGCTGCGGTGATAGTCGGTGTTGCGCTGCAGGCGCGCCTTGTAGGCGGGGTCCGTGCTGCGCGCCAGCTCGAAGGCGAACTCGGCCTCCGGATCGCTTACCCACTCGGGGTTGTAGATCTTGAAGCCCACGCTCGGCCCCTGATTCTCCTGGGCCACCAGCTTGACGTTGCCAAGCTGGCTTAACCGGAAGCGGAAATAGTTGGCATTTTGCAGGCAGTGGGCCAGCACGGTGCGATACCCCTCGACCCCCAGATAGTTGAGGGCCGCATAGGCACCGAACAGGCCGCTCGCCCCGCGGGAACACTCGATGGTGGACTGCAGGTGGGTGTGGCCCTGGATGTCCCGCTCGAAGTAGGAGAAGTTCTCCGGGTCGTTCTCCATCGCCTTGAGGTCGTCCTGCTCCTTGATCATCACCAGGCTAGAGGTGTAGGGCACATAGCCCCACTTCTGGAAGTCAACGGTGAAGGAGTCGGCGTATCTGAGCTCGACGAAGCGGCTCACGTTGCGCTCTATGCCCGCCAGAGTCGCGGCGTTGATGGCGAGCGGGTTGGCGGCAAAGTCGTAATCCAGGAAGAAGATCATCGACCAGCCGATGGCGGCGTCCACGTGGATGTGGGGCTTGACCGCCACCTCGAACCGCTCGCAGAGGCGATCCCGCAGCGCGACCACGGGTTTCACCCGATCCACCCCGAAGGTATCGGTGGTGCCCATGGTGAGCATGATGGTGGGCACCACGTGTTTCAAGGCAAAGCAGGCGGTCAGGGTACGCTCCAGGTGGTCGAGATCGATGTCGTTGTTCTCGCCCACCTGGATGCGGATGGTCTTGTTCTCGATGTCCACCCCGAGCAGGGAGAGGTTGGTGATGTTGGAGTAGTGGCCGCCTTGGGAGTTGATGATGCGGTAGTCCTGATAGTGACCGAGCCCCTTGTGCTTGGCCTCGGACAGGCTCTTGCGAATGCCGAGCAGGTAGCCATAGAGGTTACAGAAGGTCCCCCCCTGGGTGAAGATGCCGGTGGCGCGGGCCGGATCGTAACCCGCCAGCAGGGCAATCTGGCGCACCACCTTCTTCTCCAGCTCCTCGGCCACCCCGGCATACTCGGAGTAGACCAGGTTGGGGTTGGCGAGGATCCCCATCTGGGCGCCGTAGATGGCGGGATCCGCCGACATGGTGACCACGTTCTCGACGCTGGAGGGGTTTTCCCAGTCTTTGGAGAGGGCGCCGGCAAACAGCAGCTCCGCCATGGGCTCGCCCGGCGTGCGCATGGCTTGCGGCACCGGCATGGTCTCGCACAGGTCGGCGAGACGGGCGCAACCATCGGGCCAGGCGTTCAGCCGCGCCGACGGGGCCAGGCCGCGGGCGCGAAACTCGTTGAGGGTGGCGAAGCCGGGTTCACGAAAGACCGGCCAGAGATCGGGATTGCGCGAGAAAAAGTTGGCTTTGACGGTGGCAAAACGGCGGGCGAATTCGGGGGAGACGGCGTTGACGCCCTCATCTTTCAGATAGACCAAGTGATTCATTTTTATACCATTGATACTGCTGAGGTGCGGTTTTTATACTCCAGTGACACCTCTATCAACAGAGACAATAACTAATGGTCTGCCCTACTTTTTGTCATGTTGGCGCCCTGACGGGCGCCGCGCCCCCTCTCCCCTCTTTTCCCCTGTTCATCTTGTGATCCTGGTCATGGGCAAGGTCAGCGCAGGGCGGTCAGCAGCCATGCCGAGAATCCTTCCAGCTCGGAGTTGGCCGAAAACGTCGCCCGCCACTGACGCAGCAACTCCTCGATGGCGTCGGGACGATAGGCCACCCCGGGCAGGCGTGCGGCCAGTGCATCCAGCGGCGCCGGCTCCAGGCTGTCGCTGAAGATCTGCGCCCGCCCTATCACCCCCTTCTCCACATCGAAGTGCAGCTCCACCCCGCCCCAGCCGAAACGCTCGTCCAGCTGATGGGTAAACGCCGGGGCGTGGCCGAAGTTCCACTCCCAGCTGCGCTGGCGGGCGAAGGTCTCGGCAAAGCCGGGCAAGTCTGGCAGCCGCTCGGGGGAGATGTGCTCTGGCCGTACCCGCTCACCGTAGTGGCTGAAGAAGGCCTCGCACAGGGCCTGGCTCACCTGGCCATGGTCGATGCCCGGCAGCAGTTCGCCGAGGTTGGCCACCCGGCTGCGCACCGAGCTGATGCCCTTGGCGGCCAGTTTCTTGGGGTCGGGATTGAGGTAATTGGCGAGCCGGCCAAGATCGGCGTCCAGCAACAGGGTGCCGTGGTGAAAGCCGCGATCATGGGTCTCTCGATAGGCCGAGCCCGACACCTTGCGCTCCCCGTCCGGGGTCGCCACCAGCAGATCGTTGCGGCCGGAGGCGAAAGCCTCGACTCCGAGCCGCTTGAGCGCGTCCAGCACGATGGAGGTGGAAATACTCTTGTCGTACTCCGGCTTGCCCGCCATGAAGGTGAAGCAGCTGTTGCCAAGGTCGTGAAACACGGCGCCGCCACCGCTGCTGCGGCGAGCCAGGGTCACCCCGTCCTCTTCCATGCGGCGGGTATTGCACTCCTTCCAGGGGTTCTGGGCCCGGCCGATCACCACGGTATTGGCGTTGCGCCACAGAAACAGCACCCGCTGATGCGGGTCCATCTGGCGAAAAATGCACTCTTCCACCGCCAGATTGAACAAAGGATCGTGGGAGTCGGACAACAACAGACGCAATCGGGACATGAGAAGGCCTCATCGGGATGGGAGAACCGCTATCATACCACCCGGGCAGCAAGGATCCGCTTCCCCCCCTCCCGCCAATAATTGACTCATAACGCAATAATCGCAGTTTCGACACATTTCGACAGCAAGTTGAAAGTATCCCGTGATACGGCGACACAGACTGACGCATTGCGCTAAAAAGAGCCCAAACTCTCGCGCTTATTGAGGTAATCGACAATCAAATACGACTAAAATGCGACCATTTTTATAGGTCATATGGCTCCGTAATTCTTCGCTTAATTGCCAAAAATAACGAGCAGGAAGGCCAAATGTGATGAATGACACAGAAATCATTTTTTCTGTTACGCATCCCCTGTTATAGCGCCCTTTCGCCCCCTTGCGGGCAACAAGGAATTGTTTGACTCTAGGACGGACCATCGTCTCCCGAGAGGAATGAGTATGAGCGTCGTAAATTCCTCCCTTCATCGCCTGCTCTGGTACCTGCCAATGCTTGGTTCGGCGATGTTTTGCGCCTTTTTTTCACCGCCGTCGAAGGCGGTGATTGACAAGGTGACAGTACAGTTGCCCTGGCAACACCAGTTCCAGTTTGCCGGCTATTACGCGGCCCAGGCCAAGGGTTTCTATCGAGCCGCCGGTCTGGATGTCACGCTGCGACCCGCCATGACCGGCACCGATGTGGTCAACGAGGTGATGTCGGGCAATGCCCAGTTCGGGATCAGCGGCAGCGATCTGCTGCTGGCCCGCGCCAGCGGCCAGCCCATCGTGGTGCTGGCCTCCATGCTGCAGCACTCGCCACTGGTGCTGCTCACCCTGGAGCGACCCGACATTCGCCAGCCGGCGGATCTGGCGGGCAAGCGGCTGATGCTGGAGCCCGGCTCCCAGGAGCTGCAGATCTACCTCAACCGCCACACGCCGCCGGAGAGCTGGATAAAGCAGCCCTACCGGCAGGGCTTGAAGGCATTGCTGGCGGGCAAGACGGACGCCATCAGCGCCTACAGCACCACCGAGCCCTTCTATCTGGCCAAGATGGGCATCCCCTACCGGGTGTTCTCCCCCCGCAGCATCGACTTCGACTTCTATGGTGACAACCTGTTCACCTCGGAGCGCGAGCTGAACAGCCGGCCGGAGCGGGTCTATGCCTTTCAGCAGGCGACCCTCAAGGGGTGGCGCTACGCCATGGACAACCCGGCCGAGATGATCGACTGGATCGTGACCAAGTACCCGAGCGGCGCCGGCCGTGATCTGCTGCAGTTCGAGGCCGACACCACCCGGGAGCTGATGCAGCCCGATCTGGTCGAGCCCGGTTACATGCAGCCGGAACGCTGGCAGCAGATCGCCAGGAACTACCTCGATGCCGGTCTGCTGTCGGCCCTGCCCGATCTGGAGCACTTCCTCTACAACCCGGATCGGGAGCGGATCCGCCAGCAGCGCCAACTGCTCGACAAGAGCGTGGCGGTGGCCATGCTGATCACCCTCTCCCTGCTGACCCTGCTCGGCATCTTCTGCTACCTCTATCTGCGCCTGCGCCAGGAGGCGCGCGGCCGACAGCGACTGACCCGCGAGCTGGCCCAGAGCGAGCAGCACTACCGGTTCGTGGCGGAGAACAGTGCCGACGTCATCTGGACCATGGACACCACCACCCTGCGCTTTCGCTATGTCAGCCCCGCCATCCAGCCGCTCAGCGGTTACGACCCCACCGATGTGCTCACCCTCCCCCTCAGGCAGCTTATTCCGGAGACATCCAGAAAACAGCTGCGCGCCGAGCTGAGCGGCTCCCTCGCCGCCTGGCAACGCGGCGATCACGAGCAGACCCGCTGTGTCATTCGTACCCAGCTGCGTCACAAAGAGGGACATCTGGTGGCCACCGAGACCATCACCACCCTGCACGGCAACGAGCAGGGCCAGCCCGATGCGATCCTCGGGGTCACCCGCGACATCACGGAGCGGGCCGCCCGCGAGGAGATGATGCGCCGGCTCGCCTTCTACGACCCGCTCACCAACCTGCCCAACCGCCGCCTGCTGCAGCAGCGGCTGAAGGAGGTCATGGAGGGCAAGGTGGCCCAGCTCGCCCTGCTGTTCATCGATCTCGACCACTTCAAGCCGATCAACGACACCTTCGGCCACGAGACCGGTGACGTGCTGCTCAACATGGTGGCCGAGCGGATGCGCCACTGCGTGCGGGAGCGGGATCTAGTGGCCCGCCTTGGCGGGGACGAGTTCGTGATCCTGCTGCCCAACACCGGTGACGAGGCGCTGACGGTGGCCGACCACCTGCACCAGCGCCTGCGCCACCCGTTTCGCATCGACGAGGAGCAGGAGCTGCGCATCTCCAGCAGCATAGGGGTGGCCCTCTACCCGGAGCACGGCACCGACCCCAAGACCCTGATGCACCACGCCGATCAGGCCATGTATCAGGCCAAGGGACGAGGGCGGGGGCGGGTCTGTCTCTATACCGCCGGGCTGGATCCGGAACAGGGCTCGCTGGTGTGGCAGAGCAGCCACGAGTGCGGCCACCCGCGCATCGATGCCGAGCATCGCCAGCTGTTCGTGCTGACCAACCGGTTGCTGGAGCACATGAAGGATCATCAGGAGCACCCCGCCCTGTTCCTGGAGTGCATGGAAAATCTGTTCGACGTGGCACGCCACCACTTCACCTTCGAAGAGCAGGTGCTGGCCGAGCTGGGTTACCCCGAGTTCACCAGCCACCAGCAAGACCACCAGCTGCTGCTGCAAAAGGCTGACCAGCTGATGACCGCCGCCAGGGCGGGCACCCTTGGCAACGACGAGTTGCTCAACTTCATCATTCAGGAGCTGGTGGTCGGCCACATGAGCCAGGCCGACCGGCGCTACTTCCCGCTGATGAAGGGGCGCTGAGCCCCGCCAGCCGGCATATCTCCTCCCTGAACGTGTGAAACGAGAAGGGCCACCCGGGTGGCCCTTCTGTCATTGTGCGCCCGGCACATCTGTCGTGCCCCCCTCCGCCCGGCGCGACATCAGGCTGTAGTAGAGCAGCGGGATCACCACCAGGGTGAGCAGGGTGGAGACCAGAATGCCGAAGATGAGGCTGATGGCCAGCCCGTTGAAGATGGGGTCATCGAGGATGAAAAGGGCCCCGATCATGGCCGCCAGCGCCGTCAGCAGAATGGGCTTGGCCCGCACCTGGGCGGCGCCGATCACCGCCTGCTCGAACGCCATGCCGGCGCTGCGCTGCTGCTCGATGAAATCCACCAGCAAGATACTGTTGCGCACGATTATCCCGGCCAGCGCTATCATGCCGATCATCGAGGTGGCGGTGAACTGGGCCCCCAGCAGGGCGTGGCCCGGCATCACCCCGATCAGGGTGAGCGGGATGGGCGCCATGATGATGAGCGGCACCAGATAGGAGCGGAACTGGGCCACCACCAGCAGGTAGATGAGGATCATCCCCACTCCGTAGGCAATGCCCATATCACGGAAGGTCTCGTAGGTTATCTTCCACTCACCGTCCCACAACAGTGCCACTTCCCCCAATTTATCCGGCTGCTGCACATAGTACTGGGGCAAGTCGATACCCTCCCCGGCGGCAAACATGCCGTAGAGCGGGCTGTCGGTGTGGCCCCCCATGTCGGCCACCACCATCACCATGGGCCGCATGTTCTTGTGCATGATATAGCTGGGGGCCACCTCGTCGCGGCGACTCACCAGCTCGGAAACCCGAATGAGCTGCCCGCTCTGGCTGCGTACCTTGAGCGCCAGGATACCGACCAGATCCCGCTTGTCACCGGCCGCCAGCTCGAGGCGAATAGGCACCGGGTACTTGGCCCCCTGACCGTGCAGCCAGCTGGCATCCTGATAGCCCACGCCGCCGTTGAGGGTGGCCACCAGATCGCCAAGTTCGACCCCGAAGCGCGCCGCCTTGCTGCGATCGATCACCAGCCGCCATTTGGGCTGAGGGTCGGTCAGATAGATGTCCACATCCACCAGATCCGCCGTCGCCACGAAACGGGCCTGCACGTCGCGCGCCGCCGCTTCACGCAGCTTCGGCGTGGGGCCATACACTTCCGCGACGATGGGTGACCAGACCGGCGGGCCGGGGGGCACTTCCACTACCTTGAGATTGCCGCCGGCTGCGGCGGCGATGGCCTGCAAGGGGGTGCGCACCGACCGGGCAATCTGGTGGCTGCTGCGATGGCGCTCGTGCTTGTCTACCAGATTGACCTGGATGTCCCCCACATTGGCACCGCTGCGGATGAAGTAGTGGCGCACCAGTCCGTTGAAGTTGATGGGGGCGGCGCTGCCTGCATAGACCTGATAATCCTTCACCTCGGGCACCCTGGCGAGCTCCCGTCCCACCGCCAGCAGGGTGCGCTCGGTCTGCTCCAGGGTCGTCCCCTCCGGCATGTCGAGCACCAGCTGGAATTCCGACTTGTTGTCGAAGGGAAGCATCTTGAGCACCACCCACTGCACCATGGGCATGGCGGCGGCTCCCGCCACCAGCAGCAGGATGACCAGCCAGAGCTTGCGTCTCGCGCTCCTGGCGCCGTCACCGATCAGGAAGGGGGTCATCAGTCGGTGAAAGAGGCCGGCCCTAGCCTCGCCGTGGGCGACATGCCCCTCGCTCTTGAGCAGATGGCCCGCCAGCCAGGGGGAGAAGATAAAAGCCACCAGCAGGGAGATAAGCATCCCCATGCTGGCATTGATGGGGATGGGGCTCATGTAGGGGCCCATCAGACCGCTGACAAAGGCCATGGGCAGCAGGGCCGCGATGACGGTAAGGGTGGCGAGAATGGTCGGCCCCCCTACCTCGTCCACCGCGCCCGGAATAAGTGCTTTGAGGGAGCCCTTGCCAAGACCGCGATGGCGGTGGATGTTCTCCACCACCACGATGGCGTCATCCACCAGGATGCCGATGGAGAAGATCAGCGCAAACAGCGACACCCGGTTGAGGGTAAAGCCCCAGGCCCAGCTGGCAAACAGGGTCAGCGCCAGGGTGATAACGATGGCGATGCCCACCACCAGCGCCTCGCGCCAGCCCATGCTCACCAGCACCAGCAGCACCACCGCGGTGGTGGCGAAGATGAGCTTGCCGATCAGGGTGTTGGATTTGGTTTCGGCGGTGACACCGTAGTCACGGGTCACCGTCACCTCGACCCCGGCCGGGATGAGCCGGTTCTTGAGGCTATCGACCCGGGCCTCCACCCGCTTGGCCACCTCGACCGCGTTCTGCCCGGGCTGTTTGCCGATGGCCAGGGTCACTGCCGGATAGCTCTGCTCACCCTGCCCCATCCAGCTGCGCTGGGTCGGGGTCTCCTCCCCAAGCGCCACCTGGGCCACCTCGCCGAGGTAGACCGGCTTGCCATCGTGCAACCCCACTACCAGCTCGCGGGCCTCCTGCTCGCTCTGCAGGAACTGCCCTACCTGCACCTTGATCTCCCGGTTGTCCTGCACCACGGCCTGCTCGCTGCCCGCCTGGTTGGCGGCGGCGAGCCGCTGGTTGAGCTCACCCCAGCTGATGCCGTGGGCGCTGAGGGCGGCCGGATCCGGCATCACCCGCAGCACGGCGCGCTGGCCGCCCAGGCTGTAGATATCGCGGGTGCCGGGCAATCGCTTGAGCTCGGTCTCCAGCTCGTGGGCGACCCGGGTCAGCTCGGCGGCCCCCAGCTGCTTGCTCCAGAGCGTCAGGCTGACGATGGGCACATCGTCGATCCCCCTGGGTTTGACCAGCGGCTGGCCGACGCCAAGCCCCTGGGGCAGCCAGTCGCGGTTCGAGTCGAGCTGGTTGTTGAGATCGACGATGGCCTGCTCGCGGCTCACCCCCACCTTGAACACCACCACCAGCAGGGCGCCGTCCGGGCGAGAGAAGGAGTAGAGGGTGTCTATCCCCTTGATCTGGGAAATAACCTGTTCGGCAGGGGTGGTGACGAGGGATTCGACCTCCGCCGGGCTGGCCCCCGGAAAGGGGATATAGACGTCGGCGAAGGTGACATCGATCTGGGGCTCCTCCTCCTTGGGGGTCACCAGCACCGCAAACAGGCCGAGCAAGAGCCCCACCAGCGCCAGCAGCGGGGTGATGGCCGAGCCCTGAAACAGGGCCGCCAACCGGCCGGCCGGCCCCAGTTTGTTCTTGTTGTCGTGAGCGTAGTTACTCATGGGCCACCGCCTGCTGGCGCGCCCAGCCATCCGGTGCCACCCGATCGCCGCTCTGGACGCCCGCGAGGATCTCGCACTGCCCTGCCTGGCAATGGCCGACCCGCACCGGCGTCAGCACCCAGCCATCCCCCTCCTTCAGGTAGAGACCGCTGAACTCACCCTGCCGGAGCAGGGCCTGCTCCGGCACCTGCAGCAGCTGACGTTCGCCCTGTTTGAGCTGCACCTTGAGCCACATGCCGGGCAATACCCCCGCGGTTTGCGGCGGCAGGTCGAGGCGCAGCCGAAAGGCGTGGCTCTGGCTGTCGGCATAGTTGAAGCGGGTCAGTTTGAGGGGGGTAACAGCCTTGCCATCCGGCAGTAGCACCTGCGCATCCGACGGCTGGCCGGCGAGGGCCAGCGCGGACTGGGGCAGCTCCACCTCCACCCGCAGGGCATCAAGGGAAAAGCCGGAGAGCAGCGGGGTCCCTGGGGCCACCGTTTCCCCCAGCTCCACCAGCCGCTTGGTGACCACCCCGGCGTAGGGGGCGAGGATGCGGGTATAACCGTAGGCCTCCCGAGCCTGAGTGAGGGCAGCCTCGGCCGCGTTCACCTCGGCGCGGGCAGATCTGTCGCTCGCCAGGGCGCTGTCGAGCTGGGCGCGGGTGATCACCCCCTTGGCAATCAGCGCCTGAAAGCGGGCGAGCTGGCGCTCGGCTTCCACCTGCTGGGCCTGGGCTCGGGCCACTCTCGCCTCGGCGCCGGTCACGGCGGCAAACTGCTCCTTGCCGCTGATCTCCAGCAGCGGTTGCCCCGCCTGCACCTCATCATTCACATCCACCAGCATGCGGGAGACCCGACCGCCGGTCTGGGACGCCACCGTCCCCTGATGGATGGCGCTGACGGTGCCATCCAGGGTGAGCCAATCGGTCACCTGACGGGGAGCCAGTGTCAGGGTCGCCTCGCCATTCG
This sequence comes from Aeromonas dhakensis, assembly GCF_002285935.1. NCBI lineage: Bacteria > Pseudomonadati > Pseudomonadota > Gammaproteobacteria > Aeromonadales > Aeromonadaceae > Aeromonas > Aeromonas dhakensis. Next base: position 2,264,686 of record NZ_CP023141.1, on the reverse strand, counting down.
CCTCGGCAGACCATGCCGTCGACAGCGTCATGGGAGAGACAAGCGCAGAGGTCACGGCCAGCAGAATGGCCCCCGGCAAGCGGATCGGTTCCATGATAGTTCTCCTTCCCCGGCAGCGGGGGCAATCCATTCAGGCGGAGCGGGCGTGGCAGCGCTTCTCCCGCACCTTCACCAGGACCCGATCAACCAGCAAGATCCCGGCCACCATGGCGGCTACGAACAACAATATCATGGGCTGGCCACTAGAAATGAGACTCAAGGCAGGCCCAGGGCAGATCCCCACCAATCCCCAACCTATGCCGAACAGGGCAGATCCCCCGATGAGGCGGCGATCCAGCTTGGGGGCTGGCACCACAGCCATAGGCTCTCCCAGCAGGCTCAGGCGCCGCGGCTTCACCAGCAAGAAATAACCCGGCATGAAGACCAGCAGGGCGCCCCCCATCACGAACCCCAGGCTGGGATCCCAGGCGCCGGCCAGATCGAGAAAACCGGTGACCCGGGCGGGGTCTATCATGCCTGAGATGGCCAGACCCAGACCAAACAGCAAACCGGCGAGCAGACTTGTCAACAAGGTCATCGCAATAGCCTCCTAGAAGAGATGATGAGTCAGAAGCACGGTCAGCACACCGGTTGCCATGAAGGTGAGGGTCGCCACTATGGAGCGCACGGAGAGCCGCCCCATGCCGCAGATGCCGTGGCCGCTGGTACAGCCATTGCCAAAACGCGTGCCGATGCCCACCAGCAGACCAGCCAGCAGCACCAGCGGCCAGGCGGGCAGCGCGGTGAATGCAGGCATGCTGGCCCAACCCAGCGTCAGTGCCAGCCAGGCCCCCGCTCCCAACCCCAGCAGGAAGAGCAGTCGCCACGGCGCCCTGTGTTGCAGCGCACCGGCCAAGATGCCGCTGATCCCGGCCACCCGGCCGTTGCACAGCATCAGGATCAGGGCCGCGAGCCCCACCAGCATGCCGCCCCCCAGGGAGAGCAGCCATTGGCTTTCCATCATCAAGATTCCTTATTTTCTGAGTGACAAAAATGGGTTTGCAACGCCGCCAGCACATCGGCGGCCGCCTCGCTCACCAGCGAGTAGTAGATCTGCTGGGAGACCTTGCGCGAGCGGACAAGACCCTGGCGCTTCAATACCGACAGTTGCTGGGAGAAGGCCGACTGGCCGAGCTGGCTGCGGGCCAGCAGCTCCCCGACTCCCTTCTCCCCCTCCACCAGCTGACAGAGCACCATCAGGCGTTCGGGATGAGCCAGCGCCTTGAGCAGGGAGGCGGCGGCCGTCGCGTGTCTGTTCATCTCGTCGAATTGGCTCATGGGAGTAAATTAGCAATTGCTGATATTTAGTTCTATTGTATAAAGCGACACTAAATTAGCAATATCTAAATTAACTAAGGAGAAGGTCATGACAGTAGAAAACGGAGTAAGAGTGGTCGCGGGCTGCATGCTGTTGCTGTCGCTGCTGCTCACCGCCTGGGTGCACCCGGGCTTTGTCTGGCTGAGCGTCTTTGTCGGGGTCAACCTGATCCAGAGCGCCTTCACCGGCTTCTGCCCGGCCGCAATGATCCTCAAACGGCTGGGGCTGAAATAGCGGCGCGCCAAGGTAGAGAAAAACCTGCCATCTGGGGCGGAATGAGGAGGGCGGGGCATCTCGCCGCCCTCTTATGGCCATGGGGGTAGCCAGCCGGCCCCGACTATTGACGAACTTGTATCTAAATGTTGCTAAATGGGCGATGAGGCTTTACCCCACCGCTCTGGATGAGTACCATCAGGCCGTCCATCAACAGCGGAGACCATCAGTGGGCAACTCATCAAGTGACAGTTGTAGACCGACCCTCGTCGTCGGTACCCGGGTCGCGAGCTAGCCGCAGGTCATCCTCTGCCGCATGCTCGCAGCCCTGCGAGAAGCGGAAATCCACTCCCCTCTTCTCTTTTCACACTTGACGTCTGGTGACCATTGGCCAAAAGCCATGGCCGCCATGCCTGCATAGTTTCTGCTTCCCACAAGGAGGCTGCTATGCGTTTTATTTCAACCCTGTCCGTAACCAACCGGACTCACCCCCTGCTGAGCAGACTGGGTCGCGGCCTGTTGCCGCTCTGGCTGCGTGGCAAGGAGCGCCAGCACCACTACCGGCTGCAGATCCGTTGCGAGGATCGGGCCGACATGGAGCAGGTGCTGGATCTGGTGAACCACACCCTGCAACCGGCGGGCCTGCACCCCCTGCAGTCCCTGCGACCCGGTCGCAGCGGCGGGCGGGAGCTGGTGCTCAATCTGCACTGCACCCCGCCCCAGCGGCGCTATCTGGTGCAGTTCGTGCACCAGGTGGGGGTACATCACCCGGTCCGCTGGGAGTTGCATCCGCGCCGCGACCCTGAACCGGCGCTCAATTGAGCAAGCCATAACCGGGGCCAGCCACGCTGGCCCCTTTCAATCCGTTTCGCAGCCCAGCCCACCATCCTGCATGGCCGGGTCGGGCTTTCCGTGCGTTTTTTCGATGAGGTGATGGCCTTCACGCACGGGGATCAGGCAAGGGAACCCTCGCCCGCCTTCAGGAAGGCCATCTGCAACAGAAGGAGTACGCCATGAGAATGTGGCAACAATTGGACATGATTTCCCTGCTCGACACCCTGGCCAGCCTGCTGCTCGCCTTCGTGCTCGGCAGTCTGGTGGGGCTGGAGCGTCAGTATCGTCAGCGTACCGCGGGCCTGCGCACCAATGTGCTGGTGGCGGTGGGCGCGGCCCTGTTCGTCAACCTGGCCCAGCGCATCTATGACCTGCACGGCGGCACCTACGGGGTGGTGCACGTGGTGGCCTACATCGTCTCCGGCATCGGTTTTCTCGGCGCCGGCGTCATCATGCGCGAATCCGGCAACATCCGCGGCATCAACACCGCCGCCACCCTGTGGGGAGTGGCCGCGGTCGGTGCCGCCAGCGGGGCCGGGCTGGCCATGGAGGCGATCCTCGGCGCCCTCTTCGTGCTGGCCGCCAACACCCTGCTGCGCCCGCTGGTGAACCAGATCAACCGCCGTCCGGTGGACAACACAGACACCGAGGTAACCTACCGGGTGACCGCCCTCACCCAGCGCGAATACCAGAAGGAGGTGCTGCACTGGCTGGAAGAGATGCTGGAGCAGGCCAACTACCCGCTGAGCGAGCTCGACATCGAGCCTTTTGGCGAGCGGGATCTGGAGATATCCGCGGTGCTGCTGGCCACCTCCATCGATGGCGACGAGCTGGACGCCCTGATGGTGAAGCTCGGCATCCACCCTCACATCAAGCAGGTGTTCTGGCGCGCCAGTACCACGGATTGAGGCGAGCCCTCGCCCCACAGCAAAAAGCCCCGCACTGGCGGGGCTTTTTCATCTTTCCGGGTTAGCGACGGCTGCGCCAGCGCACCCTGGGGGGGATGACCTGGGCGGTCTGGGTGGGGGGATTGCCCGCAATCAGCTGTTGCATCAGTTCGAAGGCGGCGCGGGCCAGGGCCGGGCAATCCTGGGCCACCGAGTCGATGCGCATGGGGATGCAGTCGAGCAGGTCGTGATCGTCGAAGGTACACAGCCGCATCCCTGTCTCCATCAGCCCCGCCTCGTTGAGGTAGCGCAGCACCCCCTCGAGCAGGGTGAAGGAGGCGGTGAAGAGCCCCTTGGGCGGTGCCCCGAGCTCGGCCACCAGCTCAGCCATCAGCTGATAACCCGAGCTTGGCTGGTAGTCACGGTGGCGCACCCGGTCTGAGGTGGCCTCCAGCCCGGCGCGGTGCAACCCCAGCTCGTAGCCCGCCAGCCGGTGGCGGCTGGGGGAGAGATCCAGCAGGCCGCCGAAGTAGTAGATCTCCTCCCCGCAGCCGGTCGCCATGTCCTGCACCAGCTCGGCGGTGGCCTTGCAGGCATCCGAGATCACCATGGGCAGGCGCGACTCGCCGATGTGACGGTCGAGCTGCACCACCGGCAGGCGGTCGTGGATGCGGGCATAGATGTCGTCGCTGTGGCCGCTCGAGGCGACGATGAGGCCGTCCACCTGGCGGCTGATAAGGTTGTCCACCACCCGCTGCTCCAGGGTGGGGTCATCCTCGGAGCAGGCGATGAGTAGCTGGATCCCCGCCTCCCGGCAGTGGGCCTCCAGAGCCCGGGCAATGCTGGCGAAACCGAAGTTGGTGAGGTCGGGGATCACCAGTCCCCAGGTGTAACTGCGCGCAGCCCGCAGGGAGCGGGCATGGATGCTCGGCTGGTAGTGGCACTCGTCCGCCACCGCCTGGATCCGCTTGCGAGTGTCGTCGGCGATGCGGTACTCCGCACTCTTGCCGTTGAGCACCAGGCTGGCGGTGGCCTTGGAGACCCCCGCGAGCGTGGCTATCTGGGCAATCGTGATCCGTTTCTTCTTCTCCACCTGACCTCCCGGCAAACTGACACCGGGCTATTGTACAAGGCAGGCCGCCAGCGGCCAGTGATCGAGGCAAATTTTGCTGTCATCACCGTCACAACGTGCGGAAAGTACTGGGTTTTCACCGGGGAAGTAGCGGGTAGACAGGGTCTGGCGCCCGCCATCGACGAAGCACTCCAGGCTGGAGCGATCGCACAAGACGGTGATGCTCCCCCCAAGCCAGGGGCAGGATCGCTCCTCCCACTCCCCGCTCTGCCAGTTCTGGCGCCGCAGGACAAGGCGTCCCGGCTGCCACACCAGCTCGACCACGGCGCCGAACCCGAGACGCCCCTCCCCGCTCAAGGCCAGGTCCAGCCAGGCCGAGTCGATGGCCAGGGCTGGCAGCTCGCTCGGCGCTCCCTCGAAGCGGGTTTGCTCTCCCTTAAGGGCTGAAATCTCCGCCACCGGCCGCTGGCAGAGCCAGTCGCCTTGCCAGAACAGCTCCCGCGGGCAGCTCATCTGGTGGATCCAGCCATGCTCGAGGGTCGGCTGGCTCATCTCATTCTCCTCCGGCAGCCCCAGCCAGGCAAACAACAGGCGCCGCCCCTGGCTGTCCTGGGTGGTCTGGGGGGCGTAAAACTCGAAGCCTCGGTCCAGCTCGTGGAAGGCACCGTGCTCGAACTGAGTGCCGTCGAAGTCACCCGCCAGCCAGCCGCACTGGTAGCGGTTGCGATAATCCTCTCCCCGGGGGGCAATCCCCTGCGGGCAGCTGATCAGCACATGGCGATCACCTAGGGGGAAGAGGTCCGGGCACTCCCACATATAGCCGAACTCCCCAAGCCCCCCGCGCCCGCTGCCGGCGATGGGGCCGACCAGCGTCCAACCATCCAGCGCGTCGCCGCGATAGAGCAGCACCTCCCCCTTGTCATCCAGGGTGCGGGCCCCCAGCACCATCAGCCACTGCCGGCCGTCGTGCCACACCTTGGGGTCGCGCACGTGACCGCTGTAGCCTTCGGGCAGGTCCAGCACCGGCCCCAGCTTGGCAAAGCCGCCCATGCCGTCGTCCCGCGCCAGACACTGGTAGGCGGTGCGGCTGCCGTCCGCGTACTTGACGTTGCCGGTGTAGATGAGAGTCAGGCGCCCCTGTTCGTCGCTCACCGCCGAGCCGGAGTAGCAGCCGCTCTGCTCGTAGGGCTCCACCGGCAGCAGGGCCGGCAGCTCGTGCTGCCAGTGCAGCAGATCGGTGGAGGTGACGTGACCCCAGCCCTTGTTGGCGTGTGCGCAACCCAGCGGGTTCCACTGGTAGAAGAGGTGATAACGCCCGCCGTGCTCGATGAAGCCGTTGGGGTCGTTGAGCAGCCCCACCGGGGCTGCCAGGTGCCAGCGGGGCCGATGGGGATCGGCCGCCGCCTTGAGCTGGCCGGCCAGCAGGGACCGGACAACCTGTTTGAGGAGATGGCTTTCCTTCATCACTCCACCTTGTACTTGAGCAGGTAGGAGGCGGCGAAGGCGGTGCCAAAGGCGACCACCAGGCCGATGACGTAGTGGATGAGGCTCATGGGCTGGACGATGGCCATGCCCGGGATGCCGGTCAGGCCCACCGCCGTCATGCCCACCTTGGCCGCCACCACGTAGGCGCCGCCGCAGGCCCCGCCGAACAGACCTGCCAGGAAGGGTTTGATGTAGCGCAGGTTGACCCCGAAGATGGCCGCCTCCGTGATGCCGAGCAGGCAGGACATGGCCGCCGGCACCGTGATGGCCTTGATCTTCACGTCGCGGGTCTTGAAGTAGACCGCGAGACAGGCACCGCCCTGGGCCACGTTGGCCATGGCCCAGATGGGCAGCAGGAAGTTGACGCCGATGGCCGGGTTGGCCAGCAGGCCCGCCTCGATGGCGTGGAAGCTGTGGTGGATGCCGGTGATGACGATAAGCGAATAAGTCCCGCCAAACACCAGACCCGCCAGCCAGCCCGCCTGCTCATAGAGGGCACTCAGGCCGAACGAGATGCCATCCCCCAGCACCCGCCCGGCGGGGCCGATGAAGAGCAGCGCCACGAAGCCGGTGATGATGACGGTCAGGAACGGGGTGAGGATGAGATCCAGGGCGTCAGGGACGCGCCTTCTCAGCTGTTTCTCCAGGTGGGACATGAACCAGACCGCCAAGAGCACCGGGAAGACGGTGCCCTGATAACCGATCATGGCCACGTCCAGCCCGAAGAAGTCCATGGTCTTGAAGCCCCCCGCCACGCCCCAGGCGTTGGTCAGGGCCGGGTGAGTGAGGATGCCGCCCAGCGTCGCCCCCAGATAGGGGTTGCCGCCGAATTCCCGCGCCGCGGTGAAGCCGATGAGGATCGGCAGGATGACAAAGGCAGCCGAGCTGAACATGTCCAGCATGATGAAGAGGGCGCTGTCGGCGTTGACCCAGCCATAGGTGCGCACCATGCCGAGCAGCCCCATCAGCAGGCCGGAGGCGACGATGGCCGGAATGATGGGCACGAAGATGTTGGAGAGCGTCCGTGCCAGGCGCTGGGCCACGTTGAGCTTGGCCGTCGCCAGGTCGGTCAGCTCCGCCTTGCTGGCGGTGCCGGCACCGGTCAGGGCCACGAACTCCGCATGGACCTTGTTGACCAGGCCGGTGCCGAAGATCACCTGGATCTGGCCCGCGTTGCTGAAGCACCCCTTGACCCCCTCCAGCTTGTCGATGGCAGCCTTGTTCACCTTGCTGTCGTCCGCCAGCACCAGCCGCAGCCGGGTGGCGCAGTGGGCGGCGCTGACGATGTTCTCCTTGCCCCCGAGCAGGGGCACCAGATCCTTGGCTATCGCACTGATATTCATATTCTTCCTCTTATGGCCCGCCATCGGCAGGCCCGTGTCACATGAGAGTAGGGTCTGTTGACCCGGGGTTCTAGCCGCGGATCAACAGCCGCTTGCGCCTGATCGCAAAAAGGCATCCAGTTCGGTGCGACTCGGCAGCGCCGTCATCGCCCCCTTGGCGGTGGTGGCCAGCGCCCCGCAGCCGTGGGCCCGGGCCAGGATGGCAGGCAACTCATCCAGAGCGGGCAGCGAGATCCGTTCGGCCAAGGCTGCCAGCAGACCGGCAACGAAGGCGTCCCCCGCCCCCGTGGTGTCGATGGGAGTCACTTTGGGCCCCACCCACTCCAGCAGCTCGCCGCCGAGGCGAGCCACCACGCCGGCCGCCCCCCGGGTCACCAGCACCAGGGCCGGGCCTGAAATGGTGGCGAGCCCCGCCGCCAGATCGTCCAGACCGCTCAGCAGCTGCAGCTCCTCCACCGAGAGCTTGACCACGTCCGCCAGGGCCATGGCCTCGCGCACCACGGGCAGCATCTCGGCGGGGTTGCCCCACACCTCGGGCCTCAGGTTGGGATCGAAGCAGACCCGCCCCCCGACGGCCCGGATGGTCGCCATGGCTTGCAGGCAACTGCTGCGCACCGGCTCGTTGGCGAGCGCAATGGAGCAGGTCAGCAGCCACTGCCCGGCCTGGAAGACCGGCAGATCGGCGGGGGTCAGGAACTGATCCGCGCTGGGCCTCACCATAAAGGTGAAGCTGCGCTCCCCTGCCTCATCGAGCTCCACCAACACCGTGCTGGTACTATGGGCCGGATCCAGGATCAAGTGACGGGTGTCGACCCCTTCGCTGGCCAGGGTGTCGGCCATAAAGCGGCCGAAGGGATCGGCGCCGACCCGGCCGATAAAGGCCGACTCTCCGCCAAGCCGGGCCACCCCGACCGCCACGTTGGCTGGCGCGCCCCCCGGACACCTGAGGTAGTGCTGCTCCCCTTCCGGGATCAAGTCCACCACCGCATCCCCCATTACCCACACACGATTCGTCACCTTGCTACTCCACTGCTGCATCGGATCGACTGTCAAACCCGGACTCTGTTTTGTTGGCTGGCATTATCAGCTAAACCGTTTTAGCAAACCAACAGATCCCGACGACGGCTGCCATTTTTGTGATCGGGATAACGAACTAGAACCAGGTTTCCATCTGTACGCCAAAGTTCCACTCGCCGCCGGCGGTGAAGTTGCTCTGGCCCATGGCATCGGTGCTGGCGTAGTTGTCGAGCTCGGAGGACCAGTCCATCCAGGTGGCGAATATCCGCAACTCGGGCCGCTCGAAGAAGCCGGCGGTCTGCGCCTTGAAGGTGGGGGCGAAGGTGAGCTTGGTGAAGTCGCCGCTCACCGCCTGACGCCCCTTGTAGCCCTTGGGATCGAGATCCATGTACTGCCAGGTGGCCTCGTAGACCAGCTCGACGTTCTGGCTCAGCACCTGGGCCAGCCGGCCGTTGAGGGTCACCCAGCGGTACTCGTCCCCCTTCACGTAACGATCCTTGCTCTGCTCCGCCAGCAGGGCCGGGGCGATACGCCAGCGGGGCGCGAGATCGGTGGCGCCAAACACGGCGACCCGCACCGCATCGGCGTCCGCCAGCAGCTCGCTGTCGGAACCCAGCCCCTTGAGCTCGGCACCCAGGCCGTGGCCATACAGCACGGCCGCCTTGGAGAAGCCGGGGTTGATGCCAAAGAAGCTGTCGGCGTGGTAGGCCAGCAGGGTGTGCGCCCCCTTGTTCGCCGCCTCGCTGCCGGCGCCGCCATCGTTGATGCGCGCCTCGTTGTCCTTGGCGGAGAGGCCGTTCAACATCCACTGCCAGTTGCCGACGCGGTTGTTCATGGTGAGGATGTAGCTCTCGATGTCCGAGAGACCGCTGGCGCTGATGTCGCCGTAGTCGCGTCCGTAAAGGGAGAAGTTCGCCTTCCAGCTGTCAGCCAGCTGCACGTCGTAGACGCCGCCACCGGTGCCGGCCAGGAACACCACGTCCGAGTCGAGCCAGTGGATGTCGAAGTTGTCCCGGTCAAAGCGCTTGCCCGCCCACAGCACAGCATGCTTGAAGGGGCCGTCGAAGCTCGCCAGATCGCCTATCTCGGCAAACACCTGGCGGGTGTTGAGGCTGGAATCGCTGGCGGTCCAGTCGTTGCTGGTCTCCACCCCGTCCGCCAGCATCAGCTTGTAGCGGGCCCAGCTGCCATCGGCGAAGGTCTGGGTCTTCAGCAGATTGGCCTCCATGTAGGTGTCATCCTCGTTGCCAAGACGACCCACGGCGCCACCCACCGAGCCGGCCGGGGTGATGTAGGGGCCGCCGCGACCGCCGTTGCCATTGCCGTTGACCAGCAGGCCCGAGCGGGCATAGCCGTGGAACTCGAAACCCTGGGCCCCGGCGGTCTGCTTGTCCACCTTCTCGCTCTGGGCCTTGGCCACCACGGCCGTCTCGCGGGCTTCGTTTGCCTTGCTCTGGGCCTCATCGGCGCGCGCCTCGGCCGCCTGCACCCGTGCCTCCAGCGCCGCCAGACGGGCCTCGATACCGCCATCCGCCGCCCACAGCGGGCTGCTCATCCCCAATCCCAGCGCTACCGCCAGCGCCAACTTGTGCTTGCACATCGTCATCGTCCTCACCTGTCATCTGTTGCCCGGTCGGGCCTGTTTTTATCGACGACGAGAGCATAGCTAAACCAGTTTAGCCAACTCAATACGCCAGCTAAACCGTTTCAGCTTAAGTGTGAGCGGGATAACATTCGTACAGCAGGAATTGGCGGAAGTTGTGAGGAAGATCCCTCATCGGGAGCCACTCAATAAGCGGGGATCTTGCTAAAGCTGGGGCAAAAAAAGAGCCGGCACAGGGCCGGCTCTTGATATCTGGGTCGCGAACATCAGCTGGTCAGATCGTCGAAGAAGCGTTTCACCCCTTCGAAGAAGCCTTCCGATTTCGGCTTGTGGGTCTTGGCGGCAGCACCGCTGAAGGATTCATCCAGCTGGCGCAGCAGCTCTTTTTGCTGCTCGGTCAGCTTGACCGGGGTCTCCACCACCACCTTGCACATCAGATCCCCCACCTGGCCGGAGCGCACGGACTTGACGCCCTTGCCCCGCATGCGGAACATCTTGCCGGTCTGGGTCTCAGGGGTGACCTTGAGCTTGACCCGACCATCCAGGGTCGGCACTTCGATCTCGCCGCCCAGCGCCGCCGCGGTGAAGCTGATGGGCACTTCGCAGTAGAGGTTGTTGCCGTCACGCACGAAGATTTCGTGCTCCTTGACGTGCACCTGTACGTACAGATCGCCCGCCGGTGCGCCGGCCTCCCCCGCTTCCCCTTCGCCGGAGAGGCGGATGCGATCGCCGGTATCGACGCCAGCCGGGATCTTGACCGACAGGGTCTTGGTCTTCTGGTAGCGACCCTCGCCATGGCACTTGCGGCACGGATCCTTGATGATCTTGCCGCGACCGTGACAGTGGGGGCAGGGTTGCTGCACTGCAAAGAAGCCCTGACGCATCTGCACCTGGCCGGAGCCGTGGCAGGTCGGGCAGGTCTGGGCAGAGCTGCCGGTGTGGGCTCCCGAGCCGTTGCACACTTCACAGTGGACCAGAGTCGGTACCTTGATCTCCTTGGAGACCCCGCGCACCGCCTCTTCCAGGGTCAGCTCCATGGTGTAGCGCAGGTCGGAGCCACGGGCCGGGCCGCGACGGCCACCACCACGGCTGCCACCGAAAATATCGCCAAACACGTCGCCGAAGATGTCGCCGAAATCGGCGCCACCGCCAAAGCCACCGTGGCCACCGCCACCCTGGCTCTGATCCACGCCGGCGTGGCCGTACTGGTCATAGCGGGCACGCAGGTTGGCATCGGTCAGGATTTCGTAAGCTTCCTTGACCTCTTTGAACTTCTCTTCGGCACCGGCATCCCCCTGGTTGCGATCAGGGTGATACTTCATGGCCAGACGCTTGTACGCCTTCTTGATCTCGCGCTCGTCGGCATCTTTCGATACCCCCAGCACTTCGTAGAAATCGCGCTTCGACATACTTATCCTGTTGCTATATCAGCAGTTACGCAGACGGGCGTTGGTTACCCAACGCCCGTAAATTCATAGAATCAAGCCGATGGGCGAAGCGGACTTCGCCCATCTGGGTCGGGCTTATTTCTTGTCGTCTTTCACTTCTTCGAACTCGGCATCGACCACGTCGTCGTCAGCCTTGGCGGAAGAGGAGGACTGACCGGCGTCAGCACCGGCGGCGCCTTGCGCCTGAGCCTGCTGCTGGGCAATCTCCATCAGCTTCTGGGACGCTTCCAGCAGCGCCTGCTGCTTGGCCTCGATAACGGCCTTGTCGTCGCCCTTGATGGCGGTTTCCAGCTCGCTCAGTGCAGCTTCGACCTTGGTCTTGTCGTCGGCAGGCAGGGCTTCACCGGCTTCGGTCACCTGCTTGCGCACGGAGTGGACCAGACCATCAGCCTGGTTGCGGGCCTGCACCAGCTCTTCGAACTTCTTGTCCTCGGCCGCGTTGGCTTCGGCTTCGCGTACCATGCGCTCGATCTCGTCATCAGACAGACCAGAGGAGGCCTGGATGGTGATCTTCTGCTCCTTGTTGGTCTCCTTGTCTTTGGCGGAGACGTGCAGGATGCCGTTGGCGTCGATGTCGAAGGTCACTTCGATCTGCGGCAGACCGCGCGGTGCCGGACGGATGCCTTCCAGGTTGAACTGGCCCAGGGACTTGTTGTCGCTGGCGCGCTTGCGCTCACCCTGCAGCACGTGAATGGTCACGGCAGACTGGTTGTCTTCGGCAGTGGAGAACACCTGGGACTTCTTGGTCGGAATGGTGGTGTTCTTCTCGATAAGCGCAGTCATCACGCTGCCCATGGTTTCGATACCCAGAGAGAGCGGGGTAACGTCCAGCAGCAGTACGTCGGTCTTGTCACCGGACAGAACGGCACCCTGGATGGCTGCACCCATGGCCACGGCTTCGTCCGGGTTGACGTCTTTGCGCGGCTCTTTGCCGAAGAACTCGGCAACTGTCTTCTGAACCAGCGGCATACGGGTCTGACCACCCACCAGGATGACGTCGTCGATCTCGCCAACCGCCAGACCGGAGTCTTTCAGGGCGACGCGAACCGGCTCCAGAGAGTCCTTCACCATGTCTTCCACCAGGGATTCCAGCTTGGCGCGGGTCACCTTGATGTTCATGTGCTTCGGACCGGTGGCATCGGCAGTGATGTACGGCAGGTTGACGTCGGTCTGCTGGGCGGAAGAGAGCTCGATCTTGGCTTTCTCGGCGGCATCTTTCAGACGCTGCAGGGCCAGCTGGTCGTTGCGCAGGTCGATGCCCTGCTCGCGCTTGAACTCGTCAACCAGGTAGTTGATGACGCGGTTGTCAAAGTCTTCACCACCCAGGTGGGTGTTACCGTTGGTCGCCAGTACTTCGAAGGTGGTCTCGCCTTCCACTTCGTCGATCTCGATGATGGAGATATCGAAGGTACCGCCACCCAGGTCATAAACGGCAACCTTGCGCTCACCCTTGACCTTGTTGACGCCGTAGGCGAAAGCCGCGGCAGTCGGTTCGTTGATGATGCGTTTTACATCCAGACCGGCGATGCGACCGGCATCCTTGGTGGCCTGACGCTGGGCGTCGTTGAAGTAGGCCGGAACAGTGATAACTGCTTCGGTTACCGGCTCGCCCAGGTAGTCTTCGGCGGTCTTTTTCATCTTTTTCAGCACTTCGGCAGAGATCTGCGGCGGTGCCATTTTCTTGCCTTTCACCTCGACCCAGGCGTCACCGTTGTCGGCCTTGGCGATGGCGTACGGCATGATTTTCAGGTCACGTTGTACTTCGTCATCTTCGAAACGACGGCCGATCAGACGCTTGATGGCGAACAGGGTGTTCTTCGGGTTGGTGATGGCCTGACGCTTGGCCGGCTGACCAACCAGGATTTCGCCGTCATCGGCATAGGCAATGATGGACGGAGTAGTACGGTCGCCTTCCGCGTTCTCGATCACGCGAGCATGGTCGCCATCCAGAATAGCGACGCAGGAGTTGGTAGTACCCAGGTCAATACCGATGATTTTACCCATTTGACGAATCTCCAAATACTTTGAATAAACTGGCGAGGGGCTCGCCTTAATGCGTTAACGGCTAGGTGGGGCCTGCCAATCTGGCTTTCAAGCTCCCGGCATCAAATTTTTTGTGCCGCCGTGGCCTTGCATCCTATATGGGGTCGCAAGTGGCCACTTCAAGCCCCGCCCTGCAAAAACCCCACCTTTTGTCATGGCCGGGCCATGACGCACCGCAGGGATACACAACAAAAAGCCCGCCAAGCGGCGGGCCTGGGCATCAAGCGCCGACTCAGTCGACGGCCTTGGATACCATGACCATGGCCGGACGGATCACGCGACCGTTCAGCTCGTAGCCTTTCTGCATCACGGCGATGACGGTGTTCGGCGCCACGTCGGCACTCGGCACCATGCTCATCGCCTGATGGGCGTTGGGGTCAAACGGCTGGTTGGTGGGATCCAGGGCCGCCAGGCCGAACTTGGCCACGCCGCTCTGCATGGATTTCAGGGTCAGCTCGACCCCTTCGATCATCGGCTTGAGGGCGTCGTTCTCCTTGTCGGCCAGCTCGATGGCGCGTTCCATGTTGTCCAGCACCGGCAAGAGCTCGGCGGCGAACTTCTCCAGCGCGAACTTGTGCGCCTTCTCCACGTCCTGCGCCGCGCGACGACGCAGGTTCTCCATCTCGGCGACGGCACGAATGGCGCGCTCGCGCTCTTCGGCAGAGGCTTGCTGGGCAGCTTCCAGCTGCGCCTCCAGCTCGGCAATGCGGGCCTGCTCGGCTGTCACTTCACTGTCTACATCGGTCGGCTCGACTGGCTGGGCTTCCACTTGCTCCATCGCTTCAACCTTTTGTTCTTCGTGGTTCATGACATCTCCAATTGCGGGTTACTTATGAGGGCCCGTTCTCCGGTTGCGCGACCGGACGGCAACGGGCCGACTATGTTGGCGCTATTATGGGGATGGATCCCCGGCTTTCAAGGGGAAAAGGGCGCCATTATCGCCAAGGAGGTGAAGCGACAGGCAATTTACGGCGTTTTCCCGCCCCATGGCGCAAGCGGACACGCCGGCAGCAGACAAATCCCCCCCAAAGCGCGGTATACTCCCCCCAATACTCATCCCAGACCCGACAGACCATGGATTCTCCGTTCAAAACCATCGCCCTGATTGGCAAACCCCACCACGAAGGGGCCAACCAGACCCTGACCGGCCTGCATCAATACCTGACCACCCGCGGTTTTCGGGTACTGGTGGAGAGCCGGGTGGCCCACGCCCTCGGCATCATGGACGAGAACGTGATGGATCTGGTGCAACTGGGCCAGCAGGCGGATCTCGCCATCGTGGTCGGTGGTGACGGCAACATGCTGGGGGCCGCGCGGGTACTGTCGCGCTTCGACGTGGCGGTGATCGGGGTAAACCGGGGCAACCTCGGCTTTCTCACCGATCTCTCGCCGCAGGATTACCTGCTGCCGCTGGAGCAGGTGCTGTGCGGCCACTACAAGAGCGAGCACCGCTTCCTGCTGGAGGCGGCGGTCTATCGCCACGGCGAGCGCAAGTCCAACAACCTGGCGGTCAACGAGGCGGTGCTGCACCCGGGCAAGATTGCCCACATGATCGAGTTCGAGGTCTACATCGACGGCAGCTTCATGTACAGCCAGCGCTCGGACGGCATCATAGTGGCCACCCCCACCGGCTCCACCGCCTACTCCCTGTCGGCGGGCGGCGCCATCCTCACCCCCAAGCTCAACGCCATCACGCTGGTGCCCATGTTCCCGCACACCCTGAGCAGCCGCCCCATCGTGCTGGACGCCGACAGCGAGGTGCGGCTGCTGGTCTCACCGGACAATCAGGACGACGCCATGCAAGTGAGCTGCGACGGTCAGGTGACCCTGGCGGTCCACCCGGGGGACGAGATCCTCATCAAGAAGAGCAGCCACAAGCTGCATCTGGTCCATCCGCTCGATTACAGCTACTTCCACGTGCTGCGCAACAAGCTCGGCTGGGGCAGCAAGCTGTTCTGATCCCCAGCCCTGCACTCCATCTCCCTCACAAAACGGTCCCTGGCGCGGGCCGTTTTGCATTCCGTCCCGCGGCGACATCTTTACTGTATGGAAAACCAGTATATACTGGATGCATACACAGTAATGTTGGCCCATACAGGATGAGACCATGCTGACCCAGCTGACCGTCAACAACTTCGCCATCGTCAAGTTTCTCGAACTCGATCTGCAACCGGGCATGACCTGCATCACGGGTGAGACCGGGGCGGGCAAATCCATCGCCATCGATGCCCTGGGCCTGTGCCTGGGGGAGCGTGCCGAAGCCGGCATGGTGCGACCGGACAGTGACAAGAGCGAGGTCAGCGCCCGCTTCCTGCTGGACGGCAACCCGGCCGCTCGCGCCTGGCTGGCCACCAACGAGCTGGAAAACGAAGGGGAATGCATAGTGCGGCGGGTCATCTCCGCCGAGGGGCGCTCACGCAGCTACATCAACGGCGTGCCCGTGCCCCTCACCCAGCTCAAGAACCTGGGCCAGCTGCTGGTCAACGTCCATGGCCAGCATGCCCACCAGATGCTGCTCAAACCCGATTACCAGCTCGCCCTGCTCGATGGCTACGCCGGCCACCATCTGCTGCTCGATGAGGTGCGCCGCCACTACCAGCAGTGGCGCCAGCTGCAGAACGAGCTCAACCGGCTCAAGGCCGAGCAGCAACAACGGGAGGCCCGCCGCCAGCTCATCGAATACCAGGTGCAGGAGCTGGATGAATTTGCCCTGCAACCGGGGGAGTTTGAAGAGATTGAAGAGGAGCACCAGCGCCTGGCCAACGGTACCGAGCTGATGCAGGAGTGTGGCGCCTGTCTGGATCTGCTTTATGACAACGAGGAGACCACCATCGCCGGTCTGCTGCAGACCGTCGTCGATCGGGCCGAGGGGCTGGTCGCCATGGACAGCCGGCTGGGCGACGTACTCGGCATGCTCAACGAGGCCCTGATCGGGGTGCAGGAGAGCCACAGCGAGCTGCGCAGCTACCTGGATCGGCTGGAGCTGGATCCAGAGCGCTTCAACGAGCTGGAGAGCCGCCTCTCCAAAGCCATCAACCTGGCCCGTAAGCACCACGTCAAACCGGCGGAGCTGGCCCTGCACCATCAGGAGCTGGCCGCCGATCTGGCGCGCCTCAACTCAGACGAAGAGCGGCTGGAGGGGATGGAAGACGAGCTGGCCGAGGCCCGCCAGGCCTTCGTGCAGGCCGCCGAGGCCCTGAGCCAGAGTCGCCAGCGCTATGCCGAGGAGCTCGGCGCCAAGGTGAGTGCCAGCATGCACGAGCTGGCGATGCCGGACGGCCGCTTCGCCATCGAGGTGCGCCCCGATGCCCAGAGCAGCCTGTCACCGCTCGGCATCGACCGGGTGGAGTTCATGGTCACCACCAACCCGGGCCAGCCCATCCAGCCGCTCGGCAAGGTGGCCTCCGGCGGCGAACTGTCGCGTATCAGCCTCGCCATCGTGGTGATCAGCGCCCGCAAGATCTCGACGCCGACCCTCATCTTCGATGAAGTGGACGTGGGGATCAGCGGCCCGACAGCGGCCGTGGTAGGGCGCCTGCTGCGCCAGCTGGGTGAATCGACCCAGGTGATGGTGGTCACCCACCTGCCCCAGGTCGCAGGCAAGGGGCACCAGCACATGGTGGTGAGCAAGCACACCGACGGCAAGACCACCGAAACCCAGATGCAGGCGCTGGATCAAAGTGCCCGTCTCAACGAGCTGGCCCGTCTGCTGGGGGGCGATCAGATCACCGACAACACCCTGGCCAACGCCCGCGAACTGCTGGCCTGCTGAGGCAAAGGTCAGCCATCTGCACGCGGGGCCCACGTTGAGGATCAGGTTCCCCGCGTAACCCCGCCTGCTGGTGACGGTGGTTTGCGGCGCCGCGGCGGGTGCATCATCACCATGCCGCCGTTGCCGCATTCTGGAGAGCTCACTCCCGAGAGATCACTTTCTGGCGATTTGAATGGTCACGGCCTGCCTGGCCGGATCGAAGCCTCATAGCCTCTCGCTCATACCGAGACACGGCCTAATCTCTTTGCTTGCCCATCCCCCTATCCACCTCTTGCAACGTGAACCTTGCGGCCATGGGCGATCCCCCGGCGCTTGCCACACAGCCATCTCCTTCCGCTTGTCTCCCTGTTCGAGTTTGCCTACCTGCCCTAATCTGCTGCCCGGGTCTGCCTCCCTACCCAGCCCCAAGGCGATTCAGCAGCAGGAGTGCGCGCCCCTTTTACAACCGGGTCTCGCCCGCCGCAGGACGGCCTGCGCTGGTTGCCATCAGCGGGGACGGCGCATAGAGTGAATCCAGAGCAGGGCAAGCCCCCTGTTTTATCATTTGCCCCGCATACCTGATCTTGCCTCAGGTACGTCATCAACCGCAGGAATGGCACCATGCTCCACGTGTTTGGTCACAAGAATCCCGATAGCGACAGCATCTGTACCGCCCTGGTGGCTGCCGACTGGCTCAATCGCCAGGGCCGCCCTGCTCAGGCCTATGCCCTCGGCGAACCCATTGCGGAAACCCGCTTCATTCTGGACACCGCCGGCGTCACCGCCCCGCCCCTGCTGCAGGGCAGCGTGGCCAACAAGCAGGTGTTCCTGGTGGATTTCAGCGAGCTGGAGCAGGGGCCGGAGGGGCTGGCAGAGGCCGACGTACAGGGCCTCATCGACCACCACCGCATCGGCACTCTCATTACCCGTGGGCCGCTCGATGCCTGGATCCGGGCCGTGGGCTGCAGCGCCACCGTGCTGCTGGAGCTGATGGGTTACCATACCCTCTCCCGCGCCCAGGCTCGCCTGCTGCTCGGGGCCATCATCAGCGATACCTTCAGTCTCACCTCGCCCACCACCACGGCGCGCGATCGCGCCGCCGTCCATGCCCTGCTGCCGCTGGCGGATCTGGCGCTGGAGCCCTTTGCCCAGACCCTGCTGGAACGCCGCACCCAGCTCGGTGACGCCCCCATGGCCGAGCTGCTCGCTGCCGACGAGAAGGCGTACCGGATCGCCGGTTACCAGCTCTATGTCAGCCAGATCTGCGTGATGGATCCGGGTCAACTGCACAGCCGGCAGGCGGAACTGGAACAAGCCATGCAGCTGCGGCTGGCAGAGGATGGGCTGGATGCCTATGTCCTGATGCTGACCGACCTGGCTCAGGGGGGCAGCCAGCTCCATTTCGCCAGCAACGGCATCCTGCCCGCCCACCCCATCCAGCTGATCGGCGCCGTCAGTCGCAAGAAAGAGGGGCTGCCCTGGCTGACGAGCTATCTGGCAGGCAAGCCACTCTGACGCTGACCCGGCGAGTCCCGCTTCACGCCGGACTCGCCGTTCTGCTCACCCGTCCCACCCACTCTCTTGTTATCTTGCCGTCTGCCAGCCAACACCCTCCGGCATGGCTCCAGAGAGGGGCCAATCCCGGCTTTGCTCACACTTTTGACGGCTCGCACGTCATTTGCCCGTCCAGCCCAGGTTTTCCTTCATTTTCCATTCAACTCAGTCTGTTATGATGATGTAAACGAGCATGCCCTGGCGCTGCATCAGCGACACCCGCTGACACCGGCAGCCACAGAGACAGGTTCGTGCTATGCGACACATAGCGGGTACACAGTGATCTGGGACAGGCCGTTTGTCCCTGGTGGCCCGCACCATGCCAAGGGAGAACTGCTTATGACCTCAACCAATATCGTGCTGTTGCTGGAAGGCAAGGATTACGAGCAGGAGACGCTGGCCAAAGCGAGTCAATTGGCACAAGGAATGGGGGGCGAGCTCACCCTGCTGCACCTGACCCACAGCAGCAAGATGCGCCGCAACAGCCTGTCGCTGTCGGAAGAGGAGCGCAGCGCCCAGGGTACGCTGGACGCTAAGGCCATCATCAGCGAGCTCATCACCACCCTGCAACACCCGGTGGATTACCAGTGCCTGGTGGTCGATGACGTGGTGCCTGACCTGAAACGCTGGCTGGCCACTCACCCGATGGATCTGCTGCTGGTCGGCAGTCGCCACCACTGGATGGAGGGCTCCCTGGCCCGCCTGCTTATCTACAAGCTGCCGCTCGACATCCAGATCTGCCACGAGCCCTACGCCAAACAACTCAAGGCCGTCGGCTGACGACCGGCCCCCGCCGACTCAGGCCGGGTACCCGAATGACCTCCCGCAGCGGGCTTTTTCGCCCGCTGCCCCCTACCCCGTCTGCTCGCCAGGAAGCCCGGCCAGGGCACGCTAGTGACAAGACTATCTACATGTTTTCTTACATATTCATCACTGTTTTTTGAGCCTCGTTTGCTGCAGGATGTTGCCCTTGCACGCCTTCGTTCGCTTCTTTCAGGTGAAAAATGAACATCACTACCAAGCAGAGAAAAATTGCCCTGCTCGCCCTTGTGCCCGTGCTCGCCATCGGCTGGTTGGCCTGGCCGAGCAAGGCACCCGAGCCGGTACTGACCGCCGAGGTGACCCGCCAGGACGTAGAGCAGACCGTACTGGCCAGCGGTGTGTTGCAGGCCATCGAGCAGGTAGACGTCGGTGCCCAGGTCTCGGGCCAGGTCACCTATCTGGCGGTAGAGGCAGGTCAGAAGGTCAAGCAGGGAGACCTGCTGGCCGAGATCGATCCGCTGATCGCCCAGAACAACCTCAAGACCGCCGAGGCGGATCTCGCCAGCCGCCGCGCCCAGCTCAAGATCAAGCAGGCCCAGCTCAAGCAAAACGAGCTGAGCTGGCGTCGTCAGCAGCAGATGTTCAGGCAGGAGGCGAGCTCGCGCGCCGATCTGGAGAGCGCCGAAGCCCAGCTGGCCGTGACCAGAGCCGAGCTGCAGGGGGCATTGGCTGAAGTCGACAATGCCCAGATCAAGGTGGAGCGAGCCAAGACGGAGCTCGGCTACAACCGCATTCAGGCGCCCATGGATGGTACCGTCGTCAGCATAGTGACCCGCCAGGGGCAGACCCTGGCCGCCAGCCAGACGGTGCCGACCCTGCTCAAGCTCGCCAACCTGGAGACCATGACGGTCAAGGCGCAGATCTCCGAAGCGGACGTCACCCGGGTCAAGGCCGGCATGCCGGTCTATTTCACCCTGATGGGGGATCCGGACACCCGCTACCACGGCACCCTGCGCACCGTCGAGCTGGCCCCCACCAACATCAATGAGCAGGCCACCAGCACCACGGCCACCAACAACGCCGCCGTCTACTACTACGCCCTGTTCGACGTGCCCAACCCGGATCACACCCTGCGGGTCGCCATGACCACCCAGGTCACCATAGTGCTCGGCGAGCGCAAGCAGGTGCTGACCATTCCGCAGACCGCCCTTGGCAAGAAGCTCGGGGAGAACGAGTACGAGGTCACCCTGCTCAAGGAGGATGACCAGAAGGAGACTCGCCGCATCAAGACCGGCATGAAGGATGACATCAAGGTGGAGGTGGTCAGCGGTCTGAGCGAACAGGAGAAGGTCACCCTGAACCAGGGTTCGCCGGTCAGCGGCAATGACGTGGAGATCATGCTGTGAGCGAGCCTCTGATCCAGCTCAAGGGGATCGAGCGGCGCTACCAGAGTGGAGAGCAGGAAGTGACCGTGCTCCATCCCCTCGATCTCGCCATCGAGGCGGGAGAGATGATCGCCATCGTCGGCGCCTCCGGCTCCGGCAAGTCGACCCTGATGAACCTGCTCGGCTGCCTCGATCGGCCGAGCAGCGGCCAGTATCTGTTCCGCGGCCAGGACACCGCCACCCTGGACGCCCTCTCCCTCGCCAGGCTGCGCTGTCACCACTTCGGCTTCATCTTTCAGCGCTACCACCTCTTGCCGCACCTCAATGCCGCCGCCAACGTGGAGATCCCGGCCGTCTACGCCGGCACGCCACGGGCCGAGCGCCAGGCCCGCTCCCAGACACTGCTGGCGCGACTGGGGCTCAGCGAGCGCAGCCATCACACCCCGAGCCAGCTCTCCGGCGGCCAGCAGCAGCGGGTCAGTATTGCCCGTGCGCTGGCCAACGGCGGCGAGGTGATCCTGGCGGACGAACCCACCGGGGCCCTCGACAGCCAGAGCGGCAAGGAGGTGATGGCCATCCTCAGGGAGCTGCACGCTCAGGGCCACACCATCATCCTCGTGACCCACGACATGGAGGTGGCCAGCCACGCCGACCGGATCATCACCCTGAAAGATGGCCGGGTACAGGATGACAGCGGCCGCAAACCGGCCGCCTCTCCCGTGACCCCGACTGCCGCCCCCGACGGCAAGGAAGGGACAGGCCACGACTGGGATCGCTACCGGGAAGCGGCACGCATGGCGCTGCACGCCATGCTGGCCCACCGCATGCGCACCTTCCTCACCATGCTCGGCATCATCATCGGCATCGCCGCCGTAGTGAGCGTAGTGGCGCTCGGCCAGGGGGCCCGTGCCAAGGTGATCGACCAGATCAACGCCATGGGCACCAATACCATCGACATCTTCCCCGGCAAGGATTGGGGGGACGAGAAGGCCGCCAGCATCCAGACCCTCAACAAGCGGGATCTCGACGCCCTGCTCGGCCAACCCTACCTGGAAGGGGCCAGCCCCCAGATCGCCGCCTCCGGCCAGCTGCGTTATCGCAACAAGACCAACAGCGGCAGCATAGTCGGGGTCGGCAGCGACTTCTTCCGGGTCAAGGGGATGAAGCTCACCAACGGCCGGCTGTTTGACGAGCGCGACATCCAGAACCGGACCGCGGTGGCGGTAGTGGACGGCAAAACCATAGAGAGCCTGCTCGGCAAACAGGATCCCGTCGGCCAGGTGGTATTGGTCGGCACCCTGCCGGTGCGCATCGTCGGCGTGGTGGAAGAGGAGACCGGGTTTGGCCGCAGCAGCCAGTCGGTGAACGTCTGGCTGCCCTACAGCGCCGTGATGAGCCGCCTCATCTCCCAGAACCACTTCAGCCAGCTCACCATCCGGGTCAAGGACGGGGTGCAACCGGCGCTGGCCGAACAGGCCGCCATCGAGCTGCTGACCCAGCGCCACGGGGTGAAGGACTTCTTCACCTTCAGCAGCGACAGCATCATCAAGTCGGTGGAGAAGACCACCGCCACCATGACCCTGCTGGTCTCCGCCATCGCGGTGATCTCCCTCATCGTCGGCGGCGTCGGGGTGATGAACATCATGCTGGTGTCGGTGGTGGAGCGCACCCGTGAGATCGGCATCCGCATCGCGGTCGGTGCCCGCCAGTCGGACATACTGCAGCAGTTTCTGATCGAGGCGGTGATGGTGAGCCTGCTGGGGGGCATGCTCGGGGTGGGGGTCTCCCTCTTCATCGGCCTGCTCTTCTCCCTGTTCGTGGAGAGCATCCAGATGCACTTCTCGCTCTTTTCCATCCTGATGGCGTTTGGCTGTTCCTCGCTCATCGGGATCCTGTTTGGCTATCTGCCCGCCCGCAATGCCGCCCGGCTCGATCCGGTCGAGGCGCTGGCGAGGGAATGACGATGTACCACTTATCCAAACTGGGGCTCTGCCTCACCCTGGCGCTCGGCCTCGGCGCCTGCAGCCAGCAGAGCAGCTATCAGCGGCAGGAGCTGGCATTGGCCGACCATTGGCAGCAGCCGGGGGACGGTCTCACCCGCCAGTTGGCCGGCCCCTGGTGGCAAGGCTTCCACGATCCCGAGCTCAATCGGCTGATCGAGGCCGTGCTGGCTGCCAACCCGGACATGCAGGTCGCCGGCCTGCGCCTGCGCAGCGCCCTGCTCAGTGCCGATCTGGCCGACACCAACCTGACCCCCTCGGTCGATGCCAGCCTCGGCGGCAATGGCACCAAGAATCTGAAGAGCGGCAAGAGTGAAGGCAGCATGGGCCCCTCCCTGACCCTCGGCTACGAGGTGGATCTGTGGGGCAGGCTGGCCTCGGTGCGGGATCAGGCGAGCTGGGAGGCCGAGGCGTCCGCCCAGGATCTGGCCGCCACCCGCCTGATGCTGATCGGCAAGGCGCTCGAGCAATATTGGCAGCTGGCCTACCTTGGCTCGGCCATCACCCTGGGCCAGCAGCAGCTCGCCAACTATGTGCGCGCCGAGCAGCTGACCCAGGCCAAGTACCGGGCTGGCGCCGTGACCCGGCTCGATCTGGTGCAGGCCAGCCAGCAGAAGGCCGGCAAGCAGGCGGAGCTCAGCTCGCTTCTGATGCAGCAGGAGCAGGCCCGCAATGCCCTGCGCCTGTTGCTCGGACGCAGCAGCGGCCCGCTGGCGCTCGAACCCAAAGCGCTGCCGACGGCCGCCATCCCCACCCTGGCGGTCGGCATTCCGGCCGACGTGCTGGCGCGGCGTCCCGACGTGCGCGCCGCCGAGCTGCGCCTGCGCAAGACCCTGGCGAAGGGGGACGAGATCCGCACCGGTCTCTACCCCACATTGAAGCTGACCGGCGGCGCCAACAGCAGCTCGGACACCCTGACCCAGGTGCTGCAAAACCCGGTGGGTACCCTGGGCGCCTCGTTGGCGCTGCCCTTCCTCGAGTACAACAAGACCCGGCTCGCCATCGCCGGCGCCAATCTCGATTACCAGATAGCCGAAGCGGAGTTTCGCAAGCAGCTCTATGGCGCACTGGTGGAGGTGGAGGATGGTCTGACCGCCCGCCACCACGGCGAGCAGCGCCTGAGCTACCTGGCCGAGCAGCTGGACTTTGCCAAAGAGGCGGAGCGGCTGGCGAGAGCCCGCTACCAGGCCGGCGCCACCGGGGTACAACCCTGGCTGGATGAACAGAACCGGCTGTGGGACGCCGAGCTCGCCCTGCTCGGCCAGCAGAAGGAGCAGCTCAACACCATGGCCAGGATCTACAAGGCGCTGGGGGGCAGCGATCGCCCCTGAGCCAGAGCCCCCCCTCGCCCCATGGCGAGGGGGGGCTATTTTTCTGCACGCCACTGAACTTCCCTTCGCTTTCCCCTCTCTGACTCTGTCACACAAACCAATTGATAATAATTTTCATTTAATGAAGAATGGGCGCCATTATCAGTCAGGAGTATGCCCATGTCCCAGTCCGCCCCGGTCAACCGCCCCCGCCTGCTCACGGTCAAGCACATTCAGGATGTGAGCCCGCACCTGCGCCGGATCTGCCTGACCAGCCCGGAGCTCGCTGACTACCCCTTCACCTGTGGCGGCGCCCATATCAAGATCATGCTGCCCCAGCCGGGCCAGGCCCATGCCGTGCTGCCCACCCCCACCCCGCAGGGGCCGCGCTGGGAAGACCCGAGCCAGCGTCCCATCATGCGCACCTTCACCATTCGCGCATTTCGCCGCGAGGCGCTGGAGCTGGATATCGACTTCGCCCTGCACGATGATGGCGGCCCCGCCAGCCGTTTCGCCAGCCAGGCCAAGCCGGGCGATCTGCTGGCCATCTCGGGCCCCGGTGGCCCGGATCCCATGCTGCAACCGGCCAGTTACTACTACATGGTGGGGGATCTCACCGCCCTGCCCGCCATCAGCGCCATGATTGAGGTGATGCCTGCCGATGCCCGCGGCCACATCGCCCTGCTGGTGCCCTATCAGGAAGATGTGCAGGATCTGTCGCTGCCCGCCGGGGTAAGCCTGCGCTGGTTTGTCGGCCCCCCCGAGCAGACGGGGCCGCTGGTGGAGTACTTCACCGCCCTGCCGCTGGAGGAGCAACAGAGCTACTTCTGGTTTGGCGGGGAAGAGGGCTTGGTGGTCCCCATGCGCCGCCACGTACGGCGCACGCTCGAGGTGGATCGCACCCGGGTCTACGCCGTGCCCTACTGGCGCCACGGCAAGGATGAAGAGGCCTATCACCATGCCCGTCACGACGTGATGGACAGCTAAACCAGCTGATTTTGTCCTGAAATATCAAGCCCATAGCCTGCCGGTCATGGGCTTGATTGCCATTGGAGCGGCCTTGCCCGCCGGCGCTCTCCCCCCATTCTGGTGTGCCACTCGGTTGTGCTTGCATTTGCGGCCGACAACAAGATAATGATAATCACTCTCAACTATAAAAGGTGATGACGCCCCATTGCAGCTCCCGTCCGGGTTCCGGTGTGGAGTGCACGTCACTCACTCCTATGCACAGCAAGGTAATCCAGATGGCAGTTTTAAACTCGGTAATGCGCGCCTTCGCGGTGGAGGCACTCCCCACTCCTGCCGACCTGTTGGCACTTCATCCCTGTCCCGCCGAACTGGCGACCCGGATCGACCAGCACCGCCAGCAGGCACACCGGATCCTGGCTGGAGAGGACGATCGCCTGCTGGTGGTGATTGGCCCCTGCTCCATCCACGATCCCCTCGCCGCCCTCGACTATGCCAGACGGCTGGCCTCACTGGCCCACGCCTATCAGGATCGGCTGCAGATAGTGATGCGCACCTATTTCGAGAAGCCCCGCACCACGGTGGGCTGGAAGGGGCTGGTGTTCGATCCCCATCTGGATGGCAGCAACGACATCAACCACGGCATGCGGCTCGCGCGCCAGCTGCTGCTCGACATCAACCAGCTGGGGCTGGCCACCGCCACCGAGTTTCTCGATACCACCAGCTTCCTCTACCTGGCCGATCTCATCAGCTGGGGGGCGATCGGTGCCCGCACCACCGAGTCGCAAGTTCACCGGCAGCTGGCCTCGGCCCTGCCCTGCCCCGTCGGCTTCAAGAACGGGACGGACGGCAACATCCGGGTGGCCATCGATGCCATTCAGGCGAGCGAAGCCTCTCATCTGTTTACCGCCCCCGGCAGCCAGGGCGGCATGGTGGTGATCAAGAGTGAAGGCAACCCGGCCGGCCACATCATTTTGCGCGGCGGCACCCGCCCCAATTACCACCAGAGCGATGTGGAAGAGGCAGCCGAGCGGCTGGCACGGCAGGGGCTTCCCCCCCGGCTGATGGTGGATTGCAGCCATGGCAACAGCCAGAAGCTGCACAAGAACCAGATCCGGGTGGCGGGGGAGCTCTGCCGTCAGCTGGAAGAAGGCAGCGACGCCATCGCCGCCGTCATGGTCGAGAGTTTCCTGCAGGGTGGCAGCCAGAAACCTGCCCCTCTGAGCGAACTGGTCTACGGCCAGTCGGTCACCGATGCCTGCCTGTGCTGGGATGATACCCAGACCCTGCTCGCCATGCTGGCGGATGCCGTCGAGCGGCGCCGCCAATATCCGGGACAGCCCCGGCCGGACCCTGTTCGCTGGCCGGCCCAGCTGGCAAGTTGAATCCATCGGGTGAATAAGGCTCCCGTAACGGGAGCCTTATTATTTCCCCACTTTCCTTTTCCAATCTCCCCGCCATACCACCGATTAAATGCCCAGGGCATCTCTTTCCCATAAAAAGTGCGCAGGTATCCGGCGCCTGCCGCAATAAAACAACCGGGGTAATACGCTGTGGTTCGTCCAACCAGGTCGCAAACAGTGAGCAGACCGATTAATGCCATGAACAACAACCAAAGGGGGGAGGCAAAGCGCCAGAAACAGGTGATCTCTTAATGCTGATGGTATCGTCCTGGAATGACCTACCTAATACTTGACGGGCTATATGAGTCCAGCAACAGGAGGGGAAGAAGGCAGCCAGTCACACCATAAAAACGATGTCGGTGATGAAAAAACCAGCCAACTGGAAATTAATCGTTCAATCAGGCGGCAACAAATAGGGGTGACATCATGCGACAAAAACCAGTCGGATAAAACAGCATGGGGAATTGACAGGGGCGGCTTTCAATGAGCACAAATAATAATGCCGCCTCATGGGCGGCATCATTCATGATCGACCCGAAGGGATCAGATCAGGAAATCATTCAGATCCTTGCCCAGCGCAACTTGCTCGGCAATGGCCTTGGGCATACGGCCCTGACCGGTCCAGGTCTTCTCCTGGCCATCTTCCTGGTACTTGTACTTGGCAGGACGCGGAGCACGCTTGCTCTTGGTCGCGCCAGCAGCGGCAGCCGGGGCGGCAGAGCTGTTCAGCAGTTCACGGGGATCGATACCAGCCTGCTGCAGCATTTCGGTGAACTCGTTCAGCTTGCGCTGACGCTCTTCCTGCTCGGCACGCTCCTGTTCAACAGAATCGGCGCGCTCGTTATATACCAGATCGAACTTCTCTTTTGCTTCTTGCAGCTGTTCAAACGGCAATTCACGGATGGCCGCACGCAGGCTGCGAATGTTCAGCAGAACTTTCAGAAACTCGTTCATTACTTCCTCACAGAATTATTTTTGTTTGTCACAGGGATAACACAGCTTGAGAATAGCACGGCAGTTTGAGAACAACATAATGTTTTTATAAGAGCTGTCACTTTCTTAACAAAAAAGTTCTGGCTGAATATAGCGGCCACTTTATTCAGCCATTACTCATTGGCCCGCCTGCAAGATGGTTTACCATGCAATTACCCCATGTAACGCATGGCAAATAGATCCGGCACAGCTTGTCATATTTTCCGGCAGGTGATGCCAGCTATTTTTACAATTAGCCACGGCTGTTAATTTTTCCGCCACTCACACGAGACTCTAGGTAGACAATTGACACTATATATTGCCGGCGATGGCTGCCGGCAACCTCTCCAGTGCGAATAGGCAAACTGGGTATGACAAACCGCCTTATTCCAGGATCAGCCGCCGCCAGGGGCCGGTGATCTCGCAGTGGCCGGTTTCAGCCGTATTCTGCCAACCCAACCGGTGATAAAACGCCAGCGCCGCCGTGTTGTTGGTGGCCACCTTGAGGGATGCTGGCTTGTTGAAGGGAGCCAGCCCCTGATTCAGCAGGGCCCGTCCCATGCCCTGGCCATGCCAGTCGGCCGAGACATAGAGGTGGTGCACGAAGCTCTCATTGCCCCAGATGGAGATGAAGCCGCAAGGAGTGCCCCCTTGCTCGGCCACCCAGATCTGCTCGCCCCGGGTCTGCTCGTCAAAATCTTCCAGCCGGAACTGGGCAGGATCGACCCAGTGAAAGGTCTGACGCCGCCCTTTCAAAAACAGCTGCGCCAACTGGGGAATATCCGTCTCTCGCATGGCTCTGATCATCAAACTGTCCCTGTCATATGAGTACCACACCACTCTCCACGGAACACGGGGGCCCTGTCAAATCGCTGGCACAGAATAACGCCGTCGCAATGGCAGGGGTGTGACACACCTCTGTCCATTTCATGAGCCATGGGACTATACTGCCTGAGTCCCGTGTATGGATGTTTTGAGGCTCGCTGATTTATGGATAACAAGCAGATAGAAGGCAATATCTTTGTTCCGGCCCATATCGACGACGTCTGGCGTGCCTGGACAACCGAAAGCGGCCTGCGCAGTTTTCTGGCGCCGGAATGCCTGATGGTGCCGGAACCGAATGGTCCCTTCGAAATCTATTTCAGACCCGATGCCCCGCTGGGCGAGCGTGGCAGCGAAGGTTGCCGGGTGATGGCCGTCATGCCCCACGACCTGCTCAGTTTCAGCTGGAATTTTCCCCCCTCCCTGCCCCATATCCGCCAACAGAAGACCCAGGTCTGCCTGCGCTTCGTGCCGGAAGGTCAGGGCACCCGACTCTACTTCCTGCAGACCGGCTGGGCCAACGACCCGGACTGGGATCAGGGCTACGCCTATTTTCGGGATGAGTGGCTGGAAACCAGCCTGCCCCGCCTGCAATACCGCTTCACCCATGGCCCCATCGACTGGAACAACCCGCCCGACAAACAGCAGTTGAAATCCCTGGCTCAATAAGAGCCCATATAAAGAAGAACACCGCCAGCTGGCGGTGTTTCTTTTTTCATGGTGATCAGACTCGGCGCAACGCTGACTCACACCCCCAGCCGATCGCGCAGGGTGTACCAGGCAGCGCCGGCGGCGGTGAAGGGAATACGGAACAGGCGGCCACCCGGGAAGGGGTAGTGCGGCAGCTTGGCGAACGCATCGAAGCGCTCCGCCTGACCGCTCAACACCTCGGAGAGCAGCTTGCCCGCCAGATGGGTACAGGTGACGCCATGGCCGCTGTAGCCCTGCATGTAATAGATGTTGTGGCCGATGCGGCCAAACTGCGGCAGCCGCGACAGGGTGAGCAGGAAGTTGCCGGTCCAGGTGAATTCCACCTTGACGTCAGCCAGCTGGGGGAAGGTCTTGAGCATCTTGGGGATGATCAGCCGCTCGATGTCCGCCGGATCCCGCGCCCCATAGACCACGCCGCCGCCATAGATCAGCCGGTGATCGCCGGAGGTGCGGTAGTAGTCGAGCAGATAGTTGCAATCTTCCAGGCAGTAGTTTTGCGGCAGCAGCGAGCGGGCCCGCTCCTCCCCCAGCACCTCGGTGGCGATCACCTGGGTGCCGCAGGGCATGCTCTTGCCGGCGAGCTCGGGCACCAGGTTGCCGAGATAGGCGTTGCCGGCCACCACCACGTAGCGCGCCTTCACCGCCCCTTTGGCGGTCTTGACCAAAGCAGGCTGACCCGGCGTGATGCTGGTGACGGCGGACTGTTCGAAGATCTTGCCCCCCTGCAAGCGGATGGCCTCCGCCTCCCCCAGCGCCAGGTTGAGGGGGTGAATGTGGCCGCCGCTCTTGTCGAGCAGGGCGCCGACGTAGCGATCGCTCGCTACCACCTCGCGTACGCCATCGGCATCGAGCAGCTCCAGCTTGTCGTTGCCCCACTTCTCCCAGCGCGCCTTCTGCGCCTTGAGCTCGTGCAGCTGCTTCTCGGTCTCGGCGGCGAACACCCCGCCCTCCTGCAGATCACACTGGATGTTGTAGCGCTTGATCCGCTCGCGGATGATCTGGCCCCCCTCAAACAGCATGGAACCGAGCAGCCTGGCCTGTTCGGGCGGGCAATTCGCTTCTATGGTGTCGATGTCGCGGCTGTAGGAGTTGACGATCTGGCCGCCGTTGCGACCGCTGGCGCCAAAGCCCACCCGGGCCGCCTCCAGTACCACCACCGAATAGCCCTTTTCCACCAGGTGCAGCGCGCTGGAGAGGCCGGTATAACCCGCCCCGATGACGCAGACGTCGCACTCCAGCTGTTCGGTCAGCGTCGGATAGGGCGCGTGTTGGTTGGCACTGGCTGCGTAGTAACTGTTTACATGTTCGGTCATGATCCCTGTTTCCTTACAAGTTCTTTTCCCAAACGAGACGATGTCTCGACACTAGAAGTTGGCCGGGGTGTGGGCGCTGACGATGCGGCAGACCTGCCCCGACGGATTGCTGAAACTGTGGGGCTCGCCCGTGTCAATCACGTAGCTGTCCCCGGCACTGAGCTGATAGGTCTGGCCCGCCACCGTCAGGATCACCGACCCCTCCAGCACGGTACCCACCTCCTCCCCCAGATGGGTGACCTGGCCACCGGTGTCGGTGCCGGGGGCGTAGGTCTCCAGCATGAAGCCGAGCTGGCGGCGGTTGTTGCCGTTGTGCACCAGCTTCATGGAGACCCCCTGGCTGCCCAGCTCGATCAACTGCTCGGCCCTGATCACCACGCTCGGCGTGCTCGCCACCTCCTCTTCGGCGAAGAAGCGCGACAGCGGCAGCTCGTAGACGCTGAGCAGCTTTTGCAAAGAGGCCACCGACGGGCTCACCTTGTCCTGCTCTATCATGCAGATGGCGCCATGGGTCAGCCCGCTCAGCTCGGCCACCCGCCGCTGGGAGAGCCCCAGCCGGCGGCGAGTGGCGGCCAACCGCTCCCCCATGCTCTGCGCCTGGGTACTCTGCGCCAGCGGGTTGTCGGTCATGGACTGCCAGCGCGTCTCGCCCTGTGGTTGCTGCATTCGGCCACCTCCCTGTGTGCCTGGTAGGAGCCATTGGCGGCCCCGGTTAAAATAGCGAGTCAATCCGACCGACCTGTTTGTTATCCTGCACAGTGCACTCCGTTCATTATTTTGCACACCCTGCACCACAGAAACCGGTAAAATCGCTCCAACAGCTCCATTTCTAGCACGCGAGACACAGTTTACTCAAATATATTTAACACTTGAAAAACATTTCAGCTCAATTTATGGTCTTCCTGTGCTTATTATTCTATACGGTGGCGGCACAGGATGAGCCGGCCCCCTGACCCACAATCGAGGCTTGCTATCTATGTCAGCATCACAACCCGCACTCTCCCTGATCAAATCCCTTGCCTATATAGATGGTCGCTGGTGCGAAGCCAGCGGCGGACGCCGATTCGAGGTGCACAACCCGGCCACCGGCCAGGTCATCACCCAGGTACCCGACATGGACGAGGGCGACACCCGCCGCGCCATCGCCGCTGCCCATGCGGCCCAACCGGGCTGGGCGGCGCTCACCGCCAAGGAGCGCAGCAACCGGCTCTACGCCTGGTTCGAGCTCATCATGGCCAACCAGGAGGAGCTGGCCCGCATCATGACCTGCGAGCAGGGCAAGCCGCTGGCCGAGGCCAAGGGGGAAGTGGCCTACGGTGCCAGCTTCATCCAGTGGTTCGCGGAAGAGGGCAAACGCGCCTACGGTCGCACCATTCCGGGTTTCTCCAGCGACCGCCGGCTGGCCACCATCAAGCAGCCGGTCGGGGTGGTCGCCGCCATCACCCCCTGGAACTTCCCCATCGCCATGATCACCCGCAAGGCGGGCCCGGCGCTGGCCGCCGGTTGCACCATCGTCATCAAGCCGGCCGCCGAGACCCCGCTCTGCGCCCTGGCGCTGGCGGCACTGGCGGAGCAGGCAGGGATCCCGGCCGGGGTCATCAACATCGTCACCAGCCATCAGGCTGCGGCGGTGGGCAACGAGCTGTGCAACAACAAGACGGTGCGCAAGCTCTCCTTCACCGGCTCCACCCGCATCGGCAAGCTGTTGATGCGCCAATGCGCCGACACCATGAAGAAGCTGTCGCTGGAGCTCGGCGGCAACGCCCCCTTCATCGTGTTTGACGACGCCGACCTCGACGCCGCCATCGCCGGGGCGCTCGCCTCCAAATACCGCAACGCCGGCCAGACCTGCGTCTGCGCCAACCGCATCCTGGTACAGGCCGGCATCTACGACGCCTTCGCCGAGAAGCTCACCGCCGCCGTCAAGGCCTTCAAGGTAGGCGACGGCATGAGCGAAGGCACCCAGATAGGCCCGCTCATCAACCCGGCCGCCGCAAGCAAGGTGGCCGAGCTGGTCAAACAGGCCACCGCCGCCGGCGCCGAGCTGCTGCTGGGGGGCGAAGCCCACCCCGCCGGCCCGCTCTTCTACCAGCCCACCATTCTGGGCAAGGTGGATAAAACCAACCCCATCCTGCAGGAGGAGATCTTCGGCCCGGTGGCGCCGCTGGTGCGCTTCGAGACCGAGGCCGAGGCCATCGCTCTGGCCAACGACACCCCCTATGGTCTGGCTGCCTACTTCTACGGCCGCGACATCGCCCGCGTCTGGCGGGTGGCCGAGCAGCTCGAATACGGCATGGTCGGCATCAACGAGGGGATCATCTCGACCGAATTGGCCCCCTTTGGCGGCATCAAGGAGTCGGGTCTGGGTCGTGAAGGGGCGGCCGAGGGGCTGGAGGAGTACCTCGAGACCAAATACCTCTGCTTCGGCGGCATCCGCTAGGCAGCCACATCTTGCGCCGGCGGCCGGGCCTGCAACAGGGGCCCGCCCCCCGCCGGTGCAGCCATATCGCTTAACAAGGACGAAGTGAGTGCTCCCAAGGGGCCTCGCCACATTGAGACAGGGGCCCCCGGCCCCTCAGGGAGGAAAGATGAGTCAGTCAGCATCAAACAAGGCGTGGCAAGCACGCCGCGAAGCCGCCGTGGTCAACGGTGTCGGCACCCTGCTGCCGGTGTTTATCGACCGGGCGCAAAACGCCGAGCTGTGGGATGTGGAGGGCAACCGCTACATCGATTTTGCTTCCGGCATCGCCGTGCTCAACACCGGCCACAACCACCCGAGAGTGGTGGCCGCGGTACGCGCGCAGCTGGAAAAATTCAGCCACACCTGCTTCCAGGTCACCCCCTACCCCGGCTATATCGAGCTGGCGGAGAAGTTGAATGCCCTGGTGCCCGGCCCTACCCCGAAGCGCACCCTGTTTCTCTCCACCGGCGCCGAGGCGGTGGAGAACGCCATCAAGATCGCCCGCGCCCACACCGGCCGCAGCGGCACCATCGCCTTCAAGGGGGGCTTTCACGGCCGCACCATGATGGGGATGGCGCTCACCGGCAAGGTGGTGCCCTACAAGACCGGCTTCGGCCCCTTCCCGGGGGAGGTCTATCACCTGCCCTTCCCGAGCGACTATCTGGGAGTGAGCGAGGCCGATGCCCTGGCTGCGCTGGATCTCTGCTTCAGCTCGGATATCGAACCGACCCGGGTGGCCGCCATCATCATCGAGCCGGTGCAGGGTGAAGGGGGCTTCTACCCCGCCTCCGCCAGCTTCATGCAGCGCCTGCGCCAGCTGTGCGACCAGCACGGCATCCTGCTCATCTGCGACGAGATCCAGAGCGGTTTCTGTCGCACCGGCAAGACCTTCGCCACCGAATACAGTGGCATCGAGCCGGACATCATGACGCTGGCCAAGAGCCTGGCCGGCGGCTTCCCGCTCTCCGCCGTGGTGGGCAAGGCGGAGGTGATGAACGCCGCCAAGCCGGGTGGCCTGGGCGGCACCTACGCCGGTTCCCCCATCGCCTGCGCCGCCGCCCTGGCGGTGCTGGAGGTGATCGAAGAGGAGCGTCTCAACCAGCAGGCCCAGGCCCAGGGCGAGCAGATCAAGGCGCGCCTGCAACAGCTGGCCGAGCGTTTTGACTGCATCGGCGACATCCGTGGCCCCGGCGCCATGGTGGCCATGGAGCTGGTCAAGCAGCGCTATGCAAACCAGCCGGATGCCGACCTCACCAAGCGACTGGTGGCCGAGGCGGGCAAGCGCGGGCTGGTGCTGCTGGCCTGCGGCGTGCGGGCCAACGTCATCCGTTTCCTGGCACCGCTGACGGCCTCGCCGGCCATCATCGAGGAGGGGCTGACCCTGCTTGAACAGGCCCTGCAGGCGGCTCACGCCTGATCTGAAACAGAGCATTAGCCCATTAGTGCAAAAAAATGCGTTTTTGCCCCCTTGATATGCTTGTCAAGGGGGCAACACGAATGCACAATGCGCCGCCGCGTAAAAGGACCGACCACTTGCTGAGTCAGGTTCTTTTTTTGCGGCAAACAAATCCACAACGAGGCCGGAACCGACCGGAAAAGATAGCGAGATGGGTTGCCATCTCACGACACCCGCTTCTCTAGTGAGGAACACCATGGGGTATTTCACTGCTTTCCTGCCGGCCCGCGCCGGTCTGCGCCGCCTTGCTGGCGCCCCCTATGCCCAGGTTGATGCCGTCAGCCTGATCCCTTCGGCCCGGATTGAGGGGAAAGCACAATGAATGCCCAACCCGTCGGCCTGAAAAAAAGCCTGAAGCTGTGGCACGTCGTCATCATGGGTCTGGCTTACCTGACCCCCATGGCGGTGTTTGACACCTTCGGCATCGTCACCGAAATCACCGAAGGCCATGTGCCCACCGCCTACCTGTTCGCCCTCATCGGCATGCTGTTCACCGCCATGAGTTACGGCCACCTGGTACGCAAGTTTCCCTCGGCAGGCTCCGCCTACACCTATGCCCAGAAGGTGTTCCACCCTTACGTGGGCTTCATGGTGGGCTGGGTCTCCCTGCTCGACTACATGTTCATGCCGATGATCAACATGCTGTTGGCCAAGATCTACATGGAGGCCCTGTTCCCGAGCGTGGAACCCTGGACCTACATCCTGGGGCTGGCCGCCGTCATGACCTTCCTGAACCTGCGCGGCATCAAGCTGGTGGCCAACTTCAACAGCCTGATCGTCATCATGCAGTTCAGCATCATCGCCGTCTTCATCGGCCTCATCGCCTGGGGTGTCTACCATGGCGAGGGGCTTGGCACGGTGGCGAGCAGCCGTCCCTTCTTCTCCGATCAGATGGCGGTGGCTCCCCTGCTCACAGGCGCCTCCATCCTCTGTCTGTCGTTCCTCGGCTTTGACGCCATCACCACCCTGTCGGAAGAGACGCCGAACGCGGATCGGGTGATCCCCCGCGCCATCGTGCTGACGGCGCTGATCGGCGGCGTGCTGTTCATTTCCGTCTCCTACTTCCTGCAGCTGTTCTTCCCGGACATCTCCCGCTTCCAGCAGCCGGATGCGGTACTGCCGGAGATCGCCCTCTATGTGGGCGGCAAGCTGTTCCAGGCGGTGGTGCTGGTGTGCACCACGGTAGCGGTGCTGGCCTCGGGGCTCGCCTCCCACGCCGGCGTGTCGCGCCTGCTCTACGTGATGGGACGGGATCGCGCCCTGCCGAGCCGCTTCTTCGCCTATATCCACCCGACCTGGCAGACCCCGGCGCTGAACGTGCTGCTGGTGGGGATCCTGGCCCTCTCGGCGGTGTCGTTCGATCTGGAGATGGCGCTGGCACTGATCAACTTCGGCGCCCTGGTGGCCTTCACCTTCGTCAATCTGGCGGTGATTGCCCACTTCTACGTCAAGCTCGGTCACAACAAGACGCTGCGGGATCACTTGATCTTCCTGCTGCTGCCCCTGTGTGGCGCCGCCTGCATCGGCGTACTCTGGCTCAACCTGGAGCCCGCCTCCTTCGAGCTGGGGCTGATCTGGGCCGCCCTCGGCGCCCTCTATCTGCTGCTGCGCCTCACCGTGTTCCGGGTCCAGCTGCGCCGGCCCGAAACCGACGCCTCCTGAGCTCCTTTTCTTCACTACTGCGCCCGCCTTTCGCGGGCGTTTTTTTACCCCTGTTCACCCGCCGTGACAGTGCCCTTCGCGCCAGAGCGGCTCCGCTCGCACCCCTGTCAGCACAGGCTGCCAGCCGGGGGCGCAACCCCGACCTGACCCAGGTCAACAAAATCCCCTGACGGGGGCATTTTTGCTTGTGTCCTCCCCCCCCTGAGGGCACAATACGCCGCCCCTGAGAGCCGATGTTTTTTGCAACATCGGTTCTTCGTTTTTAAGGGGTAAACCACATTCACCAAGAGGCCGGACTTTGTACCGGAATTGATACCGAGATTGCCAGGCAATCTCCCGACGTTGTGAGGAAATACATGGGGCATTTCATTGCTTTCCTGCCGGTCCCCGCCGGCGTGCGCCACTTGTCTGTGCCACAGACCGGCGCCCCCTGTGTCCAGCGACGCGCTGCGTCCCTGATCCCGTCCCCCTTCGCCGCCCTGGCGATCACAGAGGAGAAAGCGTGATGGCCGGTGCCAAGCTGCTCAAGACGCTCACCCTCTTCCAGGTAGTGGTGATGGGTCTGGCTTACCTCACACCCATGGCGGTATTCGATACCTTCGCCATCGTCGGTGACATTACCGAAGGCCGCGTCGCCACCGCCTATCTGCTGGCGCTCGGCGGCATCCTGCTGACCGCCATCAGCTACGGCCACCTGGTGCGCAAGTTCCCCTCCGCGGGCTCTGCCTATACCTACGCCCAGAAGGTGTTCAACCCCTACATCGGCTTCATGGTCGGCTGGTCTTCCCTGCTCGACTACATGTTCATGCCGATGATCAACATCCTGCTGGCCAAGATCTACCTGACCGCCATGTTCCCCGGCGTCGAGCCCTGGATCTTCATCTTCGGTCTGGTGACCGTGATGACTTTCCTGAACCTGCGCGGCATCAACCTGGTGGCCAACTTCAACGGCGTCATCGTCTTCATCCAGCTGGCCATCATCACCGTCTTCCTCGGTCTGATGGGCTGGGGTATCTATCAGGGTGAAGGGGCTGCAACCCTGCTGAGCAGCCGTCCGTTCCACTTCGAGAGCGCCAGCATGGTGCCGCTCTTTACCGGCGCGACCATTCTCTGCTTCTCGTTCCTGGGCTTCGACGGTTTGAGCTCCCTCTCCGAAGAGACCCCGAACGCCGGCAAGGTGATCCCGCGCGCCATCGTGCTGACTGCGCTCATCGGCGGCATCATCTTTGTCACCGTCTCCTACTTCCTGCAGCTCTACTTCCCGGATCTGGCCCGCTTCAAGGAACCGGACGCCGTGCTGCCGGAGATCGCCCTCTACGTCGGCGGCACCCTGTTCCAGAGCGTGGTGCTGGTGTGCACCACAGTAGCCGTGCTGGCCTCCGGCATGGCCGCCCACGCCGGCGTGTCGCGCATCCTCTACGTGATGGGGCGCGATCGGATGATCCCGGAGCGGGTATTCGGCTACATCCACCCGAAATACCGCACCCCGGCCATCAACGTGCTGATGGTGGGTGCCCTGGCCCTCTCCGCAGTGTCGTTCGATCTGGACATGGCGCTGGCGCTGGTGAACTTCGGTGCCCTGGTGGCCTTCACCTTCGTCAACCTGTCGGTCATCGGTCAGTTCTGGGTGCGCGAGAAGCGCAACAAGAGCCTCAAGGAGCACCTGCTGTTCCTGCTGCTGCCGCTGCTGGGCGCCGCCACCATAGGTGCGCTCTGGATCAACCTGGAGCAGAGCTCGCTGGAGCTGGGCCTGATCTGGGCCGGCCTCGGCGTCACCTACCTGTTCCTGCGCCTCGCGGTGTTCCGCATCCCCTTCCGTCAGTACGAAGAGGCGGCCGACTCGCAGTAAGCGGCCAGCGCCAACCAAGCAGAAGGGGAGCCATGGCTCCCCTTCTTGCTGTGCACGCCGCGCTCGCGGCCCCACCTAGAGCGGGCAGGCTGATCAGCCCTGATTGATCACCGCGGTGGCAGCCGCCTTGAGCGGATCCTTGGCCACCGCCTTCACATCCTGCTGGGTCTGCTTGAGCTGCTGGCCGGCCTGATTGACCTTCTGCTGGGTCCCCTGCAGCTGGCTCTTGCCCTCCTTGAGGCCGGCGCTCTTCTGCTCCAGCACATCCGTGGTGTGCTTCTTCACCTCGGCCCCGGCCTTCTCTTTCTGCTGGCGCACCAGCTTGTCGGTATCACAGCGCCCCTTGACCCCCAGGGTCGCATTGAGCGCCTCGTTCTTCATTGCCTTGTCGAGGTTGCACTCGGATTTCAACACGCTCGCCTGGGCACCGACAGACAGCAGACCCAGTGACAGACACAACACCCATGCACGCATAACAACACCACGCTGGTTGAGATAAGAAAGACCGCAGCATAACGCCCTGTCCCCCGGCTGCAAGCCGTCAGACACATTCGCAGCCAAACGGGGCGAGATCCCGGCCCAGTCCGACACCTTCTGTCCCATCTCCCCCACCCGGCCATGTCATCAAATCATCACAAAAGTGTCACTTTGTCATATTTCTGTCATGGAGCCCTGCTGTAATGCGCCCGTCCATTTTCAAGCAGACTGTCCCAAGAGGCTTCATGCACAGCACCCCATCTTTTGCACAACAGCAGACCCGTCGTACTGGCCCACTGTTCAACTGGCTCGCTGTGATCACCCTGATCTACCTGATCCTGGTTGCCGTCGGCGCCGTCTCCCACGGCTTCAAGGGCTTCTCCGGCGGCGCCGAAGGCGCGGCCCAGATCTTCGCCTTCGCCAACAACCCCTTCGTCGCCCTGCTGCTCGGCATCCTGGCCACCGCCCTGGTGCAATCCTCCAGCACTGTCACCTCGGTCATCGTCGGCCTGGTGGCCGGCGGCCTGCCCATCGGCATGGCCATCCCCATGGTGATGGGCGCCAACCTCGGCACCACCATCACCAACACCATCGTCTCCCTCGGCCATATCCGGGATCGGGGCGAGTTTCGCCGTGCCTTTGCCGCCGCCACCGTGCATGACTTCTTCAACCTGCTGGCGGTGTTCATCTTCCTGCCGCTGGAGCTGATGTTCGGTCTGCTGCAAAAGAGTGCCGAGGCGCTGGCCACCCTGCTGGTCGGCTCCGCCGACATGTCGATGAAGGGGATGGATTTCATGAAGCCCCTCATCTCCCCGGCCCTCAACTTCATCGATGACCTGGTGGCCTTCCTGCCGGGCAAAGGGCCGGCCATCGCCACCATCGTCATCGGCATCCTGTTGATCCTCGGCTGCGTCACCTGGCTCGGCAAGGTGCTGCAACGGGTGCTGGTCGGCCGTGCCAAAGAGGTGCTGCACAAGGCGCTGGGCCGCGGCCCGCTGACCGGCATCGCCTCCGGCACCCTGGTTACCGTGATGGTGCAGTCCTCTTCCACCACCACCAGCCTGATGATCCCGCTGGCCGGCGGCGGCGTGTTCAGCACCCGTCAGCTCTACCCCTTCACCCTGGGCGCCAATATCGGCACCACCATCACCGCCCTGCTGGCCGCCACCGCCATCAGCGGTGCCGGGGCCAAGCTGGCGCTGACCATCGCCCTGGTGCACGTGCTGTTCAACCTGTTCGCCGTGGTGCTCATCTACGGGGTGCCCTTCCTGCGCGAGCTGCCGGTCAAGGCGGCCGAGGGGCTGGCCCGGGTCGGCAGCGAGAACAAGCTGCTGGCGCTCGGTTACGTGGCGGGCCTCTTCTTCGCCCTGCCCGCCCTGATGATGGTGGCCGCCAAGTAACGACCACCCTGACGACGAGGGGGAGGCGCCAGTCGCCTCCCCCTGCTCATTTGCCCGTCCGGTCACATCCTGCCCCGCCCCGGCTCGCCCTGACGCCCCGGCTGGGATAAGATGCCGCACTCACTGCCCTCCCGGCATTTCACGACATAGGGATACCCGATGAAACTCGTTCTGATCGCGCTGCTGGTTGCCGGCGTCGCCTACTACTTCTACTCGAGCAGCAACAACAGGAAGCTGGCGGAAGAGAATGTGCGCAAGGGGGCCGAGTTCCTCGCCGCCAACAAGGAAAAACCCCTGGTGACCACCACCGCCTCCGGCCTGCAGTACGAAGTGCTGACCCCGGGCAGCGGCACCGTTCACCCCACCGCCACCAGCAAGGTGAAGGTGCACTACGAGGGCAAGCTGCTGGACGGCACCGTCTTCGACAGCTCGGTCGCCCGCGGCGAGCCCATCGAGTTCGGCCTCAACCAGGTGATCAAGGGCTGGACCGAAGGGGTACAGTTGATGGTGGAAGGGGAGAAGACCCGCTTCTACATCCCCGCCAATCTGGCCTACGGCGATCGCGCCGCCGGCAAAATCCCGCCGGGATCCGTTTTGATCTTCGACGTGGAGCTGCTGGGTATTCAGTAAACCGGCCAGATCCCACCCAGCGCCCGTGCTGATCTTCGATGTGGAGTTGCTGGGTATTCAGTAAATTGTTGATGGCAGGCCTGTCGCCTGCCAGCTCCCCCAGGGCCGGCCACTGCGCCGGCCTTGTTATTGGTGCTCTCCCCTCCTTCCCACCCATCACTATCAACCAATAGTGAACAGTGCTTATTCATAAAGCCGGATTGTTAACTCAAATTTCGGGGCAGATAATGACCATATCGTCAGCGGCATGTCGCCCTGGCCCACCGTTTTCGGTGCGCCTCGCACCGGTACAACGCATATGGAGTCTGTCATGTCTATCGCCCCCGTCTGGTTCATCTCCCATGGCGCCCCGGATCTGGTTCTGCGCGACCAGCCGGCGACCCATTTCCTCAAAAGTCTGCGCCTTGGCGCTCTCAAGGGGCTGGTGGTCATCTCGGCCCACTGGTTTACCCGCAGCGAGCTGCAGATCAACGTCGAGCCCAATCCGGCCCTGATGTACGACTTCTACGGCTTCCCCGAGCCGCTCTACCACATCCGCTGGCCGGCCAGCAGCCCGCTCTGGTTGCAGGAAGCGGTGAGCGACCAGCTGCTGCTGGCGGGCCTGCCCGCCGAGCCGGTGCGCCGCGAGCTGGATCACGGGGTCTGGTCGCCGCTCTCGCTGATGGATCCCGCCAGCAGCGTCCCGCTGGTGCAGCTCTCCATCCCGGCCAGCTTCACCCCGCGCCAGCTGTGGCAGCTGGGGGAGGCGCTGCAGCAGCTGCGTGCCCAGGGGATCGGCATCCTGGCCTCCGGCGCCATCACCCACAACCTGCGGGCGCTGGGGCCGGAAAACTCGCCGGTGCCGGGCTGGGCCCGCAGTTTCGTCGACTGGCTGGAGCTGACCATGGCCGAGGGCGACAGAGCGGCGCTGGAAGATTACCGCGCCCGCGCGCCGGGGGCGGTGGAATCCCACCCTCACGACGATCACCTGCGCCCGCTGTTCGTGGCACTCGGCGCCGCCGGCCAGGACAAGCCGGTCAAGCTGCACGACAGCTGGGATGGTGGCAGCCTCTACATGGGCTCCTACCGCTTTGCATAGACGCGGCGGCCGTTCAGGCCAAGGTGACGAGCAGGAGAATCGGATACAAACGCCTGCGATTAATGCTAAGTTATGTTGCAACTCATTTGATACCACTTGGGATCGACGCAGAGCGCCCCCCTTCGCGCTCTGCGTTTTGAATGCGAGATATCAGGGTTTACTTTCAATGCATTAACGCGACTCAATAGTCGTATCGGGTGTGTTCTACGTCATCAGCGAGGCAAGGAGGCTTCAGCTTGCGCAATCACCACCCCTTTTTAGGGTTGAACCGCAGTGCAGGCCTGGTATTGCTCATCGGCCTGCTGCTCTCCCTGCTCGGCACCCTCTTCCTCCATTACAGCAATGACAAGCAGGTGCAAGCCAGCATCACGGCGGCCACGGAGCACGTCGCAGATACCGTCAAGGCGCGACTCGATCTGTATCAGTACGGTCTCAGAGGGGTACGCGGCGCCATCCTGACCGCCGGCGAACATGCCTTCGACAACGAGGACTTCGTTCGTTACAGCCTGACTAGGGATGTGGACAGTGAATTCCCCGGTGCCCGCGGTTTTGGCTTCATCAGGCGAGTGAAGGATGCCGAGCTCGACGACTTCATCCAGCGTGCCCGGCGAGATGGGAGGCCAGGTTTTACCCTTCAGCTGCTCTCGCCCTATCGGGGTGAACATTTCATCATCCAGTTTATCGAGCCGCTATCACGCAACAAGGCGGCCATCGGGCTGGACATCGCCTCGGAGCCCTCGCGCCGTGAGGCGGCCCTCGCCGCTATCCGCAGCGGTGAGGTACGGCTGACGCCCCCCATCACCCTGGTACAGGCCACGGGCAAGCCAAGGCAATCCTTTCTGATGCTGATGCCCATCTACCGCACCGTGACCACTCCAGCGACTCCCGAGGAGCGAGAGGCCGCCGGGTTTGGCTGGAGCTATACCCCCTTGCTGATGGAAGAGTTGCTGGACGCCCTGCATCTGGAGAGCCCGGCCTTTCACATCAGACTGATCGATGTGACCGACCCCCGGCATATCCAGCCCTTCTATACCAGTGCCATCGACCACGAGTCGCGCAATCCGCACCACATCACCATGTCCAGAGCCGCCGAGCGGGAAATTCATGGCCGCCGCTGGCAGATCAGGCTCGACGCCCACCCCCTGTTCGTGGCACAGCTCAACCAGACCTCCCCCTATGTGGTGTTGTTCACCGGCGGCCTCTTCACTCTGCTGCTCACCCTGCTCGCGCGCATGCGGGCTCAGGGGCAACAGCAACGTCTGCAACTCATTGAGGAACAGGCCAGGCTGGCCGCCATCGTGGCCGGTGCCAGTGACGGCATCATCGCCAAGACCCTGAACGGCGTCATCGTAAGCTGGAACAAGGGGGCCGAAGATCTGTTCGGTTACCCGGCCGGCGAGGCGCTGACCCGTACCGACAGTGCGCTGTTTCAGACGGATCACGACAGCGCCAGCGAGAAGGCGCTGCTCGCCGACCTCAGGCAGGGCGTCCGGATCCCGAGCTTCTCCGCCCGGCGTCGGCACAGGGACGGCCATCTGCTGGATCTTTCCATCTCCATCGCCCCCATCTATGACCATCAGGGCAAGCTGGTCGGCACCTCAGAGACCATCCGGGACATCACGGCCCAGAAGCAGGCAGAGGCCAAGATCCTGGAGCTCAACGCCAATCTGGAACATCAGGTGGCAGAGCGCACGGCTGAGCTGAGCAAGATCAACGTGTTATTGAGCAACGTCCTGCGCTCCGCCTCGGCAATCTCCATCATAGCGGCCGACCTGGAGGGCACCATCACCCTGTTCAACGAGGGGGCCGAGCAGCTGCTGGGATACAGCGCCGCCGACGTGGTCGGCAAGGAGACCCCCGGCATCTTCCACACCCGCGACGAGATGCAGGCCCGCGGTGTCGAGCTCAGCGCCCAGTACGGCGAGGAGATCAGCGGCTTCCAGGTGTTCGTCTACAAGCCGGAACGGGAAGGGGCGGAGAGCCGGGAGTGGACCTATGTGCGCAAGGATGGCAGCCGCTTCCCCGTCACCCTGGTGATCACCGCCATCCGTGATGAACAGGGGATCAGCCGGGGCTACCTTGGCATCGGCCTGGACATCACCGACAGCAAGGCGGCCGAGAAGAAGCTGGCCGAGAGTCTCGAGATCACCCGCGCCATCCTGGACACCGCCGTCAACCCCATCATGACCATGGATCCTGACGGCCGCATTCACTCCCTCAACCCGGCCGGTCAGACCGCCTTTGGCTATCAGGCCGGCGAGATCCAGGGCCGACAGGTGCAGACCCTGTTGCAAAGCAGCGATGAGCACGCGCTGGGTGAAGCTCCCCTCGGTGCCCTCAGCGACAGTCAGCTGGCCGCCCTGATGGAGAGGGAGTTTATCGGGCGGCGGCGCGATGGCAGCGAGTTCCCGCTGCAGATGTCGATCGGCCGGATGCAGGCGGCGGGCTCCAGCATGTTCGTCTGCATCATGACCGACATGACCCAGCAGCTGGCCCAGCGCAACGAGATCCTGTCGACCCGCGATCAGCTGCAGATGGCGGCCGACGTGGCCGAGCTGGGGATCTGGTCATGGGAGCTCGGCAGCAACGCCCTGAGCTGGAACAACCGCATGTTCGAGCTCTACGATCTGCCGCTGACGCTCAGGGAGGAGGGGCTCAACTACCAGCACTGGGCAAACCGGGTGCACCCGGACGATCTGGCGGCCACCACCGCCAGCCTGAACCGCGCCGTGGCCGGCACCGGCATCTACGACCCCGTCTTTCGGGTGATGCAGGACAACGGCGATCACCGGGTGATCCAGGCCGGGGCC
Organism: Aeromonas dhakensis; assembly: GCF_002285935.1. NCBI lineage: Bacteria > Pseudomonadati > Pseudomonadota > Gammaproteobacteria > Aeromonadales > Aeromonadaceae > Aeromonas > Aeromonas dhakensis. The sequence continues at coordinate 2,220,612 of NZ_CP023141.1, read as the reverse complement.
AAAGTGGAGCGGGACAGCAGCGGTCAGGCGCTGCGCGTCATCGGCTTCAACCGTGACATCACAGCCCAGACCGAGCTGGAGTCCCGCCTGCTCTATGCCAAGGAGCAGGCAGATGCCGCCAGCCAGACCAAGTCCTCCTTCCTCGCCAACATGAGCCACGAGATCCGCACCCCCCTCAACGCCGTGCTCGGCATGTTGCAGCTGATCCAGTACACCGAGCTCACCGCCCGCCAGCTCGACTATGTGGTCAAGGCGCACTCGGCGGCCAACTCCCTGCTGGGCTTGCTCAACGACATTCTCGACTACTCGAAGATCGAGGCCAGCAAGCTGCAGCTCGATCTGCACCCCTTCGACATCGAGCTGCTGATGCGGGACCTGGCCATCGTACTGGACGGCAACCAGCGCCAGAAAGAGATCGAGGTCATGTTCGATATCGACCCCCACCTGCCCAATCTCCTGATCGGTGACAGCATGCGCCTGCAGCAGGTGCTCACCAACCTGGCGGGCAATGCCCTCAAGTTCACCATCAAGGGCCAGGTGGTGATCACCATGGTGCTGCTGGCCCGCCATGAGCAGACGGTCACCATCCGCGTGGCCGTCACCGACAGCGGCATCGGCATCAGCGCCCACCAGCTGGAGCGCATCTTCGAGAGCTTCACCCAGGCCGAGGCCTCCACCACCCGTCGCTTCGGCGGCTCCGGGCTGGGGCTGGTGATCTGCAAACGCCTGCTCAAGCTGATGGGGGCAGAGCTGCGGGTCGAGAGTGAACCTGGCCGTGGCAGCCGCTTCTGGTTCGACATCACCCTGGCACAGGCCGCCCCCCAGTCTCTCAAGGAGGCCTGCCCGGATCTGGCACCGCCACCCTACATTCTGGTGGTCGACGACAGCGAGCTGGCGGCAGAGCTGCTGCAACGCACCCTGCTGCAGCTCGGCTGGCAGGCCGAGCTGGTCCACTCGGGGGCCGAGGCCGTCCGCCGGGTCGGCGAGGCCCGTGCTCTGGGCCGTCCCTTCGACATAGTGCTGATGGACTGGAGCATGCCGGGCATGGATGGCCTGAACGCCGCCGCCCAGATCCGGCAACAGGCCGGGCAAGACCCAGCCCCCGGAGTCATCATGGTCACCGCCTACGGCCACGAGGTGTTCACCGAGGCGCACCAGTCGGGCGCCACCCCCTTCGTCAGCCTGCTGACCAAACCCGTGACTCCCAAGCAGCTGGCAGAGGCCATCTATCAGGCCCTCCATGGCCAGGACGTCGCGCCCGCACTCCCTGCCCAGCACACCCGCCGGCTGAGTGGTCTCACCCTGCTGGTGGTGGAGGACAATCTGCTCAACCGCCAGGTTGCCTGCGAGTTGTTGAGCTGCGAAGGGGCCAGGGTGCTGCTGGCCGAATGCGGGCGGGACGGGGTGGCCATGGTATTGCAGCAAGCCCCCTCGTTTGATGCCGTGCTGATCGACATGCAGATGCCGGATATTGACGGGCTGGAGGCCACCCGCCAGATCCGGGCCCACCCGCAGTTTGCCAACCTGCCCATCATCGCCATGACCGCCAACGCCTCGGAAGCGGATCGCCAGCTCTGCCTGGCTGCCGGCATGAATGAGCATGTGGGCAAGCCCATTGCCCTCGAACAGCTGGTCTCCACCCTGCTGGCCCAGCTTGGCAAGGCTGGCCAGCCAGCCCTTGCCCAGCCCCCGTCCCCCGCAGCCAGCGAAGCCCTGCTGGAAGCGGAATCCGTCATACGCCAGCGTTTTGACAACGATATCGAGCTGCTGCAACGGATCCTGGGCCTGTTCGGCCCCGACATGGCAGAACAGCTGGAGGCCTTGCACCAGGCCATCGCCGCTGGCCAGGTCACGGAGGCCTGTCGCATATTGCACGCAATCAAGGGCAGTGCCAGCACCATGGGGGCCTGCCGACTGGCCACCCTGGCCAAGGCGCAGGAGCAGGCCCTGCTCCACGCCGACCAGTCGCAGGCCGCAGCGCTGCTGGCTGACGCCGGCTGGCTGCAGCTGTTGCAGGAGACGGTGCGGCTCAGCCTGGAGAGCCTCGACAAAACCTTCGCCCCGCCCCCCGATACCACCGCACCGCCGGCCGATGATGCCTTGTCCCTCGCCGAATGGCGGGAGGCCATGCAGCGCATCCTGACGCTGCTGGAAGATGGCAATCTGGCGGCGGTCGAGCTGACCGAGGCCCTGGCGCCCAAGACGCCGCCGCAGTTGCACGCCGCCTTTCACCAGTTTGCCGGCCTGATCGAGAATCTGGAGTTCGACGCCGCCCTCAAGTTGGGGAAATCCCTGTGCGTCAACCAATGATGGAGCCCAAGATGGTCCCCTGGAACCTGCCCACCAACCGTCGCCCCAAACTGCTGATCGTCGATGATCAGGCGATCAACATCAGGCTGCTGCACCAGCTCTTTCGCGAAGAGTGCGAGATCTTCATGGCCACCAGCGGGGAGCAGGCACTTGCCCTCTGCCGCAGCCTGCTGCCCGACCTTGTCTTGCTGGACGTCATCATGGACGGCATGAGCGGCCACGAAGTCTGCCAGCAACTCAAAGCGGATCCCGACACCCGGGACATTCCCGTCATCTTCGTCACGGCCCAGCAGGAGGAGACGGACGAAGAGTACGGCCTGGCCCTCGGCGCGGTGGATTTCATCAGCAAGCCCATCAGCCCCAACATCGTCAGGGCCAGGGTGAAGACCCACATCACCCTCAAGCTGCAGGGGGACTTGCTGCGCAACCTGGCCATGCTCGACGGCCTCACCGGCATACCGAACCGGCGCCAGTTCGATGATGAGCTGACGCGGCAGTGGCGCCAGGGTTGCCGGGACAACACCCCCCTCTCCCTCATCATGCTCGATGTCGATTATTTCAAGCGCTACAACGACCGCTATGGCCATCAGGCCGGCGATCACTGCCTGCAGGCCATCGCCGCCGTGCTGGCCGAGCGGCTGGGCAGGCCGCACGATCTGGTGGCCCGCTACGGCGGTGAGGAGTTTGCCTGCGTGCTGCCCAACACCCCCCTGGCCAGCGCCGTCCATCTCGCCGACAGCATGTGCAACGCCGTGCGCGAGCTGGCCATCGAGCACCTCGCCTCAGAGGTGGCCAGGGTGGTAACCATCTCCCTTGGCGTGGTCTGTGCCATCCCCAGCCAGACCGGCACGCCGCAACAGCTGCTGGAGGCGGCCGACCGCCAGCTCTACCGGGCCAAAGAGGCAGGACGGGCCAGAGTCGCCGCCGATGGCGAGGGGGGATGAGTCCTCTGCCGTGCCTGCCCCAGTCCAAATCAGGAGTAAGAGCGGGCCGCTGGCGAGTCCCGCCCCGCCAGCGGCCTTGCCGTTTGCACTGACAAACTGCTGATTAAAGGTTCATTGTGCGCCGCTCTTCGGTAGAATCGCCGCTTTCGATCACCATCCAACCGGCGGGAGGGGCACAATCTGGCAATGAACCTGATCCGACCCCTGCTGCTGCTCTGCCTGCTGCTGCCCCTCTGCGCCCAGGCGCTCACCCTGCACAGTCGCCCCTACCTGCAAAGCCCCCCGGCGCCCGCCAGCACGGCTGACCAGCCCTGGCTCGCCGAAATGACGACGCTGCGGGTCGGCGTGCTGCGCCACGACTATCGCCCGTTCGCCATGATCGGGCCCGATGATCACTTCGAGGGGATCGCCGCCGACTACCTCGACATCCTGGCCAGGGCGCTGCAAAAACCGGTGAAACTGCGGGCATTCAACGACACGCGCAGCGCGCTGGCGGCGCTGCGGGCCGGGGATCTCGACCTCGTCAATCTCGGCAACCTCAGCCTGAGCGGCCCCGACCAGGCGGGAATCGCCCTCAGCCAGCGCTATTTCAGCAGTGCCCCCGTCTTCTCGGCCCTCGCTGCCGAACAGGGGCCGCTGCTGCTGCCGGGCCAGCGGGTCGCCACCGTGCGGGGCTACGTGAACGAGGCCGCCTTCAAGCGCTACTACCCGGATCTGGTACTGGTCAACTACCCCTCCAACGTGGCGGCCTTCGATGCGGTCTTCTTCGGCCACGAGCCGCTGCTGCTAAGCGACCCCCACTCCCTGCACTACCTCAACAGCGAGCGCTTCGACAAGATCCGCCAGCGCAGCCAGGCGCAGCCCGCCATTGCGGCGGACGGCTTTCGCTTCGCGGTCTCGGCCGACAATCCCCGGCTGCTGGCGCTGCTCAATCACGCTCTCGCGGGGGTGAGCGACATTACCCGCAGCCTCATCTTCAACCAGTGGAACGGCCCCATCCGCGACATCGTCGAGCGCCCCAGCGATCTCTACAGCCGCGAGGAGCGCGCCTGGCTCGCCAGCGCCGGCCCGGTGAAGGTGTGGCTGATGGACGACCTCTACCCCTACGGGGTGCGCGACTACGACAACCAGCTCACCGGCATGTCGGTGGAGATGCTGGAGAAGATCAGCAAGCGCTCCGGCCTGCGCTTCGAGTTCGTCAGTTACGGCTCGGAGCAGGCGCGCAAGGAGGCCCTGCTCAAGGGGGAGCTGGATCTTATCGGTGCCATCTCCCGCCCGGTGGCCGAGGGCTATCGGCTGCGCCCCTCCCTGCCCTACGCCACCGATGACATCTATGTGCTGGTGGCCCGCAAGGGGGATGCCTTAAGCGGCGATCTGGCACAGCTCGCCGGCAAACGGGTGGGCAGCACCATCTACAACCCCATCGCCAGAGGACTTGCCGACAGCCAGGTGAGCTTTCTGGAGAGCGCCGACGAGGCGATGGCGGCGGTCAACGAGGGGCGCCTCGATGCCGCCATCGTGCCGCTCTATTTTGCCCAGCACGCGGTGGAGGGGGGCAGGCTTCAGCAGATCCGCATCGCCGGCCCCGCCGACGACCAGCCCATCCGGATGGGTTTTGCCGGCCTGCCCGCCAACCGGATGCTGATGGACATCATCGACAAGACCATCCTCTCCATCGCCCCCAACGAGCTGGCGATGATGAGTTACCAGTGGCGCAACCGCAAACTGCCGGCCCCCACCTTCATGGAGCGCAACGCCCCTTACTTTTACCTGCTGCTGGCGGGGCTGTGCGCCGTCGCCCTGCTGCTGTTTTACCGCAACCGCATGCTCAACCGGCTGGCTCGCTCGGAGCAGGCCTCCCGCCGCCAGCTGGAGGAGCACGTGCGCTTCATCGAGGCGCTCGGCGAGAGCCTGCCCCACCCCATAGTGGTGCGCGACAAGGGGGGCAAGGTGATCCTCTGCAACAGCAAGTACCTGGCCACCCTCAACGCCCCCATCGAGCGGGTGCTCGGCACCTCGTTTGCCGAGGGGCTCAAGGGGCTGCTTGGCGCCGAGGCCATCGCCGCCCTGGAGCAGGATTTTCAGCAGGTGCTGCGAAGCGGCAGCCCCATCTTGTCGGATCGCATCTTCAGCCAGCGCGGCCCGCGCCAGTTCGTCTACCACTGGATGGTGCCCTACTTTGACTACCGCGGCGCCATCAGCGGGGTGATCAACGGCTGGATCGACATCACCGAACGCAAGACCATGGAGGAGGCGCTGCGCCGCGCCAAGGAGCAGGCCGACCGCGCCAGCCGGGCCAAGAGCGACTTTCTGGCCACCATGAGCCACGAGATCCGCACCCCCATGAACGCCATTCTCGGCATGCTGGAGCTGGCGAGCCAGGATCCCGCCCTCGCCCGCCACACCGGCGAGCAGCTGCGCATCGCCTCCGAATCCGCCAACGGCCTGCTCGATCTCATCGGCGATGTGCTGGACATCTCCAGCATCGAAGCGGGCCAGCTGACCCTGGCCCCCGAGCCGTGCGAGCTGGCGCCCTTGCTCCACTCGGTGGCCCGCGCCTGCAAGGGGATGGCCCAGCAGAAGGGGCTTGGTTACCGGGTCGAGCTGCCCCCCCTGCCGCGGGTGCTCATCGACCCGCTACGCCTGCGCCAGATTGTCTTCAACCTGCTCGGCAACGCCATCAAGTTCACCGAGCGGGGGGAGGTGAGCCTGCAGGCCAGCCTCACGGGGAGCACGGAGCAGCCGCTGCTGCACCTCATCATCCGCGACAGCGGGGTGGGCATCGCCCCCGACAAGCTGCCTAGGCTGTTCAGCCCCTTCTACCGCGCCCACGACCCCTACCAGTTCGCCGGCACCGGCCTTGGCCTCAACATCGCCCGCATGCTGTGTCAGCTGATGGGGGGCAAGATAGCGGTCAGCAGCGAGCTTGGCAGCGGCACCGAGCTCAGGATCCGGCTGCCGCTCACCCCGCTGGCCGCCCCCCACGAGCCTCTCGGCGCCGCGTCACCGCCGGCCGGGCCACTGCTTGTGCCCTCCCCCCGGCCGGTTGCGCCAACCCGGCTGCGGGTGCTGGTGGTGGACGACAACCACGCCAACCAGGTGCTGCTGCGCCAGCAGCTCAAGCACCTGGGCCACGAGGTGTGCGTGCGCGGCAACGGCGCCGAGGCGCTGCAGGCCAGCCAGAGCCAGCCCTTCGATCTCGTCATCACCGACTGCCAGATGCCGCTGATGGATGGCTTCGAGCTGACCCGCCGCCTGCGCGCCCGCGGCCATACCCTGCCAATCTGGGGCTTTACCGCCCACGCCACAGCGCGCGAGCGGGAACTCTGCCTGGCCGCCGGCATGGACGACTGCCTCTACAAGCCCATCGGGCTGGCCCGGCTGCGCACGGCCCTCGCCAGCCTCGAGCAGACCAATGCCGGCGCCCTGAGCCCGGTCTGATTATCTGGGCCGGATGGCGCGGGGCAGTGCTCCAACCGTATCCGCTCCAGCCGTGTCCACCCCAGTCCTGCCAGCCCGATCCCCGTCACACCTTCGCATGCCAGTGCCGACCCGCGGCCTCTCTAGACTGGAGTCTGCCAGCGGCAGGGTGTGTAATAGCCGTTTGTTTTCAGCAGGCGCGCACATCATGCAACTCAAACCCCTTCTCAAGGGGCGCTTTCAGCCCCACTGGCAAGCCGGCCACGATCTCATCGAACAGGTGGTCAGCTCCTGCATCACGGAGCGGCGCCTGATCCCCGAGGGGGAGCCCCTGATGCGCCAGGGCGAACCGCTGCGGGATCTGGTGCTGGTCAAGAGCGGCCGCATCGCCATGGGCCACACCGCCATGAATGGCCGCCGCTTTCAGCTCGGCACCCTGGAGTGCGACCACCAGCTGTTTGGCGAGATGGAGTTCTTCACCGGCTACCGCTGCCAGCTCGACATCATCGCCGAGGAGCCGCTGGAAGTGGCCCGCATCGACGGCGAGCAGCTGGAACAGGCGCTGGTCGCCCACCCCAAGGTGGCACTCTTCTTTGCCACCGCCATTGCCATCGACTATCAGGACACGGTGGATATCTTCACCTGCCGCATGCTCTACCCCATCAGCTACAACATCGCCCTCGACCTCTATCACAGCCACTGCCACCACAACCCGGTGAGCGGCTTTCGCAAGGGGTATCAGGAGGCGGAACGTTTCGGCACCACGGACAGGGTCTACCGGCGGGCGGTGAAAGAGCTGATGGACAAAGGATGGGTGGAGCGCGGTGAGGAGGGGTTGCAGATCCGCGATCTGGCTGGGCTCAAGGCTTTTCTGGAGCAACCATAAGTCGCGGGCATCAGTCGCCGCCTGAACAGCAACAAGTGGAACAGCAACAAGCGGAACAGCAACAAGCGGAACAGCAACAAAAAAGAGGGGCGGTTTATAGCGCCCCTCTTGCTGTTTACTCCCCGCTCAGGCGAGACAAGGCTGGGGCCGAGCCATGCGCAGCGAGGCCACCAGCATGGCGAGGATCACGCCGTAGATAAGCGGGATGGCGTACATCACCGCCTGCAAGCCGATCACCTGCTCGAACATGGCGCTGATGGCCGGGCTGAACATGGCCCCCGCGCTGCCGCTGATGAGGATGTAGGAGACGTTCTTGCTCGATGCCTGCCGCACAAACGACACCCCGTAGGCGATAAAGGCGTTGTAGAGGGCCGCGCAGACAAAGCCGTAACCGTAGGTGAGGTAGGGCAACTGGCTCAGGTTGTCGGTGGTGACGATAAGCGCCGTCATCCCCATCGCCAGCGTGATGATCACCAAGAGGAAGGTGCGGATCGCAATGCGGGTCACGATGGCGGTCGAGACCAGCGCACCGAGCAGGGCCGCCGTCCAGTACTGGGTGATGATATTGCCCGCCTCCTCGAAGGGGATGCCGAACTTGTTCTTCACGAACATGGGCGCCCAGGTGAGGAAGGTGTAGAGCGCCAGCATGCCCAGAAAAAGCCCCAACCCGCCGCTGATGATGCCAAGGTTCCACTCCGAGTGCTCGTTGCCGGCGCTCTCGCCGCCCGCCTCGCAACTGCGAAAGTTGGTCAGCACCGCCACCAGCATGGTCGCCAGCGCCACCACGCCCACCGCCAGATAGCTCCAGCTCCACGCCATGGCGTGAGTCAGGGTGTAGGTAGTGACAAGCGGGAAGACCACCCCGGCCACGTTGAAGGTGGCATCCTGCACCACCAGCATGGTGCTCTGCATCCGCGCCTGCCAGACGCTCACCACCAGGGTCCCCGCAATGCAGAGCCCCACCCCGCCGCACAGGCCGATCACCGTCATGGCCGCCATCACCACATAGAGCGAGCCGGTCAGATGGAGCGCGGCCGCCGCCAGCGCGATCAGGCCGTAGCAGATCAGTGTCATCCGCTTGAGCCCCACCTTCTCGATGAGGAAGAAGGCGGCAATGGTCCCCGCCAGCGCCCCGCCGTTGAGCAGGGAGAAGATGGAGGCCACCTGATTGACGTCGGCGCCAAACTTGGCGGCGATGGGATCGATCAGCATGCCGAACTGGGTCGCAAAACCGGCCATCACGAAGTTGGCCAGGAAGCTGATGGCAGTGAGGGAGAGCTTATTGTTCATATTGGATCTCTCATAGGGTCAGGGTGCGTGCAGGGTTGGGCGGGCTGCGGCGCTTACAGCGCGGTGTGCAGCGCCAGCTCGATCATCTGGTTGAAGGAGAGTTGCCGCTCCTCGGCAGTAGTCTCTTCACCGGTCAGGCAGTGGTCGGAGACCGTCAGGATGGCGAGCGCCTCGATCCCCTGCTGATGGGCCAGCCCGTAGAGACCGGCCACCTCCATGTCGATGCCGAGCACGCCAAACTTCTCCAGCGCCGGAATGAGGTTTTCGTCCGGATCGTAATAGAGGTCGCCGGTGAAGATATTGCCCACCTTGACCGGAATGCCCTTCTCCTGCGCCTTGGTAAACGCCTTGTGCAGCAGGGCGAAGTCGGCCGAGGTGGCCATCTGGTAACCGGCGCTGCGCTTGGCGTTGGTCGGGGAGTCGGTGCCCGCCGCCTGTGCCAGAATGACGTCACGCATCTGCACGTGGTGCTGGGTCGCCCCCAAACTGCCGATGCGGATGATCCGCTTGACCCCGAAGTCGTTCACCAGCTCGTGGGCGTAGAGCACCATGGAGGGGATCCCCATGCCGTGGCCCATCACCGAGATGCGCTGGCCGTTGTAGTAGCCGGTATAGCCCAGCATGTTGCGCACATTGGTCACCTCGCGCGCATCGGTCAGAAAGGTCTCGGCGATATAGCGGGCCCGCAGCGGGTCCCCCGGCATGATGACGGTCTCGGCGAAATCGCCCGGGTTGGCATTGATATGAGCGGTCATTGTTGTTGTGCTCCAGTTTGACTCGTGTGGATGAGGGCATCCTAGCCCCCGCCCAGCCGCCCCTTGCAGGACAAAAGTCCTGTTGCCCCGATCGAGATCCCAGTTCCGACAACTTCTCCGAGGCCACCCCAGCTTGCCCCCCTTCACCGCCGCTTATCTGCCTCCGCACAACCCAACCCAGCCCTACCCTGTCCTTGCGTCACCCGTTCAGCGATAACCCCTGCGCCCCAAAATAGCGCGGGGGGCCATCAGGCCCCCCGCAAACACACCCGACAAGAAAACCCCTTACTTGGCGGCGCTATCCTTCACGCACTTCTGGACAAAGCTGTTCTTGGCCGCGCCCGCCAGCTTCTTGTCGGCCGCCGCCTTCTCGCACCTGGCCGCCGGATCCATCGCCGCGCCCGTCTTCACGCACTTCTGGATAAAGCTGTTCTTGGCCGCGCCGGCCAGCTTCTTGTCGGCGGCCGCCTTCTCGCATTCGCCGCTCACAGCGCCGGCGGCATCTTTCACGCACTTGCCGACAAAGCTGGTCTTGGCGGCGCCCGCCAGTTTTTTGGCCGCGGCCTGCGCCTCGCACTGCAACTGAGCAGCATCGTTGGCAAAGACCGGATTGGCCAGCAACACGCTGCCGCAGAGCAGGCCGAACAGGATGGCAATACGCTTCATATGACGTTCCTTATTGTGATGTGTTGGCATGGTGACCTGTTTGCATGATGATCTGATTGCAAGTAACTGTTATGACAACAGCTGATTGTTGCCGCAGATCCCCCGCCTTGCCAGCAAGGGCCACGGAGCACAGGGCACCATAGCCGCACTATAGCGCCGATTGGCTAAGCGGGATTGTCCCCGGCCAGCTCCGCCTCAACAGCAAGCCAACCCCATCGGCCCCGCGATGCTCGCCGACCCCAATCAAATCAAGGGCCATAGGAATCCCGCTATCTGTCTCTGCCATTTTTTGAGCTGGCGCATAAAACGCAGATATTCCTGATAGTTACGTCAATTTTTGACTGGTGAGACCAGATTCGATTGGCTTAACATAGCCATCCGGTGCCTATTCATCCGTGATGAGCTGCAGCCCTCGCTGGTTAATGGAGCATTTTGGCAGCTGTAATCCACGGGCGACAGTGTTGTTTTCCTGTATTAGGATGCATCACGCTGGAATTAATTAAAAAATTTACTTTGTCAGGTGTAACATATGAAAAAAATAATTTACGTCATTTTTCTCTTAACTCCAATATTGTCCCATGCGGACTGGCACCTTGCCTATAAATCAGATATTCAAGGAAATGTCACCCATGGTAATATATGCTCACTCTTGAATTATGTGAAAAACGGTTATGATGTAAAAGTGGTTGTTGATGGAGAAAATCAACAAACAAATACATCATGGCATGTATCTATAACCCCTACAGCTGTAGCATATAAAGAAAATTATGTTTATGCACGAGTAGCATCTCAGACATCTGAATACTATAACAAAGATGGGGTAATTGATTTCGTACCTACAAACAATATCAATGACTTATATCGAGCGGAAAGTATGGTCGACAACTTAGGTCGTTTAATAACCATAACATATAGTTTAAATGGTGATCGTCTGACACATAATAAAACAGTTACTCAAGTTGCAACAAAATGGTTTGTCGATACCGCATCACCAATATTAGTCAATGCCGCATGCCAATAATATTTTGGCAACACCTACGCTTTATATTCCCTCTTTTCTTTCAGTACGAATTAAATCATTATTAAATGTAATTTATCTTCCACTCTACTGAGGGGCTTGTTGTTTAAAAAGCAGCCCCTCGCACTCCCCTTGGACAAGCAATGGAAGCGTAGTTGGTTAGCCTTCCTCCCCCTCCAAGCAATACTCCCTTTCAATCCCCACCCCGGCTACAAACTCGGGATCGTGGGAGACCAGCAGCAGGGTGCCCGGATAGTCGGCCAGCACCTGAATAAGCAGCTGGCGCGAGGGGTGATCCAGATGATTGTCCGGCTCGTCCAGCAGCAACAGGTCGGGCAGTTGCGCCAGCACCATCAAGAGGCCCAGCTTTAGCCGCTCGCCACCGCTCAGCCCATGGCTGGGCGCCAGGGCGCGAGCGCCGCGCAGTGCTATGCCCGCCAACCGGGTTCTTGCCTCGCTCTCGGAGAGTGTTGGCGCCGCAGCCAACAGGTTGGCCAGCGGACTGAGGTCTAGCGCAATCAGGCTGAGCCCCTGATCGAGACACGCCATCCGGCCATTGATGCGAAAGCTGCCCGCCTCGGGCGCCAACTCACTGCGCAGCATCTGCAGCAGGCTCGACTTGCCGCTGCCGTTGCGACCGGCCAACAGACAGCGAGCCCCCCGTTGCAGCACCAGATCTACCTGCTGATCATGCCAGCGCCTATGGCGCGCCGCCGTGATCACCAGCGGCTGGGCCGCCCCCTTGCGATCGCTTTTCGCCGGCCACTGCATGACAAGCGGCTGCACCGCCGCCAGCGCGGCCGCCGCCTCGGCGCGCGCCTCCACCTGGGCACTGTGGCCCCGCTCATGGCGATCCAGCATCTTGCCAAGGGATTTGCCCGCCTGTTCCGCTTTGAAATCGAGCAGGATCCTGGCCTGGGAGCCGCGCTCGCGCCGCCCCTGACTGGCTCGTCTGGCCGCCTGTTCGCGCACCTTTTGCACGCTGCGCGCCGCCGCCTTTTCACGGCGCTCCGCCTGCGCCAGCCGGGCGCTGTGGGCTGCCTGCAGCTCGGCCTGCTGCGCCAAAAATGCCTCAAACGAGAGGCTGGCACTCTGCAGCCCCTGCTCACCCAGCTCCAGGATCTGGCTCCCCTGATTAAGCAGGCGCCGGTCGTGACTTACCAGCAGATAGCCACCACTGTGGCTGGCCAATCGCTGGCTCAACCACGCAATGCCACTGGCATCCAGGTGGTTGTCCGGCTCATCGAGCAGCAGAAAGTGAGCAGATCTCGCAAACAGCGCCAGCAGGCGCAAGCGGGTGAGCTGGCCGCCGCTCAGGGTGCTGACCGGGGCATGGGCATCGAGTCTGAGGCCCGCCTCTGCCAGCAGGTCGGCAAGATCGCTGCGCAGGTTCCAGCGATCAGCCAGCAGCTCGAAATCGTCCAGGGCGCAGCTCCCCTGCTCGATGCGCTCAAGGGCCCGCAGCGGCTCGCCCCAGCCGATCACGTCGGCCACGCTGGCTCCGTCGGCATAATCCTGCGCGGGCGCAAACTGGGACAGCCAGTTGATGGGGGTCAACCACTCAATCTTGCCAGAAGCCGCGCGGCGCTGGCCCGTCAGCAGTTCCAGCAGCAAGCTCTTGCCGATGCCGTTGCGGCCGATCAGGGTGCAGCCCGCAGCGGGCAAAGTGAAGGTAAGGGGCGCAGTGCAGGCGCCGAACGGCAGCTGCAAGGCGTTGATATGACATGCGATATGGGTCATCTGAACTCCTGTGGGCCAATACGGAAGCCGCAGGCCAAGAGCCAAGCCAAATGACAGGGACACGTGTCCACAAATGGAAAAAAACAGAGGAATCAGCATCAACCTGTCACGGTAAGACGCACCCGATCTCCCGGACGGGAGAGGAATCAAAAGCGGGGTGCGGACAGGTTAAATGCGCATCGGAGGAAGTACTCATATATCAAAGGAGCCAAGAGGCTAACCCGGCGAGTGCGGGCTGGTCAACCGCCATGACCGGGTTCACGCAGCTATGCCGCTGAATTTTCACCCACAAAAAGCCTCGTATGAAAACCAGTCGAGAGAGGCAATTCAATACCCATATGGAGCACAATTGATGACTGACTTGATCTAGACTGTGCGCTCTTTTTTATTCGGGACTCGACAATATGAAACGCGCTTTCTTCGCCGCTCTGACCATGCTGGCTGCACCTGCCATGGCCGAACAGACCATTGCCCACCACTTCGCCACACTGGAATACCAGCGGATCATTGATGGCTGCCAGATGTATCGCCTCAATACCCCGCAAGGCGCGACCCTGCTGTTCGGACACAACTTCAATGACACCGGCGTCAATGCGGAAGGAGGTGCCTCTGCCGGTACCATGGATCTCTACTCCTACATGTATTCGGACCCGAAATATCGCAGCTACTCCCTGCGGGGCACCAATAATCTCTATCAGCCCTCCACCAGCGACTCTTATACCTTTATGACCCTTTCCGTCGGGGCCGGCAGATCACCCGACAACTTCATGTTGTCCCAGCGCAAGAACATCGAACGGGCGACCTCTTACTCCAGCGGCGATACCCAGCTCTCGATGCATTTCTACGACGGACAGGATCAGCCGAAATATGACAAAGCGATGCCGAAATATCTCTCGCTGTGCGGCAGCAATATTGCCTCCTTCGACTCATTGACCAGCCTTAGACTGCGCATCGCCAGCTCCACCATCAAGGTGCAGTACCCAAGATTCAGCCAGCCTGCCGGGATCAAGGCCAGCAATGATCTGGTCAGCGAAGTCCAGCTCGCCTGGAGCAATGCCGACAACAGCGCCATCACGACCCGTCAGCTTAAATACACCCGCATCTCCCGCGCCGAGAAACTCGACAAGCCTCAAGATCAGAACTTTGTCGAGCTGGCCAGACTCGGTATCAACGACGATCGCTATATCGACATCAATGGCGACCAGAATCCTCTGATCCCGGGCAAGGAGTATGTCTATCAGGTGCAGTACTGTGACGGTTACGACTTCTGCGAAGCGAGCCCTCAGGTGATTGGCAAAGCCAATTAAGCAGCACGCTATCGAAGCAATAAAAATCCCCCGCGCTCGGGGGATTTTTATTTCCTGTTTATCCTGTTTGGCGGGCAACTGTCTGCGCCGGTGCTCGCTATCAGCGGTTCTTGAGCGCCTCCACCCTGGCGATCAGGATGGCCATAAAGCCGGAGATGATGATCAACCCGACGCTGACAGGCAGCACAGAGACGGCGTAAGGAACAACAATTGCGCCACCGACCAGAGAATCCGAGAAGATGCTCAAGGGCAGCGGCAACAAGATTAACAGTGCGATATAAACCAGCACCCTGGCGATCACCAGAGGGGTCTTGAGGGATTGCGTTACGACTCTTCGGTACGGCCACATGATGGTTTGCTCCCTGATCCGTTATTATCCGGCCATCGGCCGCCAACCCTGAGCAGGGTGCCGACCTTGTTCGTCCATGATGGCTTCATGCAGCACCCTGATTAACAGCCACCGAACGGCTGGTCAAGGGACTCCCCATCGGCGGCTTTTTCCCACGATTTTTATTCTTCTGCGCGCCGCCACTATGGCGGAGAAAACCTGCAACAAAACGGCGCCGCACCACAGCAACCTCTAACAAGTCTATCTATATCAGCAGCTTGCTGATTGCCTGCCATTCGGGGGCTTGTAGCAGCCCTCACTCTGGGATAGCCCCCGGGAGCGTTCAGGCAGAAGGCGCGGGGCCCAACGCTGCCAGCAGCGCAGTGCCGTAGGAGTTGTCTATGGTGCAGCGCCACTGCCCATCGGTTTCTTTGCGAAACACATAGGTGGCGCGGCGGGTTTCCTCAGTCAGGCTCCCCTGACCATCGGGGTAATTGAGCCGGGTCTCCATGATCACCAGGGCATTGTCGGCCCCCTCGATCACCTCCATGGCGCCCTGCTCCACCTTGAGCTGCCCCTGAAAGTAATCAGAGATGGCCGTAAAGGCGCGGCGGATGGCGGGAATGCCGCGCACCACCATACCGGGCTTGACCACCAGGGCGGCGTCCTCGGCGTAGAAGGCCATCAGGGCGTCGAAATCGCGCCGGGAGATGGCGGCGTCGCAGGTCTCGATGAGAGTTCGAAGGGGATGCTGACTCATCTTCACTCCTTATAGGGGGCGGCTTGCCCGCCCTGTCATGAATAGAAAGCAACGGATAGAAAAATCCCCCGAGGTCGGGGGATTGGCAATCAACTTAACCGAGCAGGAAGGCCCTTAGCCGAGCAAACTCCGCCGGCAGGTTGTGGGACAAGAGCGGCAGCACGGCGTGCTTGGCGAGCGGCCCCGGCAGCGGCACGTCCAGCCCCAGGATCTCGTCCACCGACTCCTTGAACTTGGCCGGATGAGCGGTGCAGAGGAACACCCCTACCTCGTCCTCGGCCAGCTGTTCACCCAGCAGATCCCAGGCGATGGCGCCGTGGGGTTCGCACAGGTAATCCAGCCGGTGCAGGCGCTGCAACGCATCGCGAGTCTGGGCATCGTCACGCATGCCTGACCCCAGGGTCTCCAGCGCCCAGCCTTTGCGACGGCACAGCTCTTCTACTCGTGGCCAGTTGTTGGGGCGGCTCACATCCATGGCGTTCGACAGGGTCGCCACCGTCTGGTGCGGATCCCACTGGCCGGATTTCAGGTAGCGCGGCACGGTATCGTTGGCGTTGGTGGCGGCGATAAAGCGCTTCACCGGCAGCCCCAGCGCCTTGGCGATAAGACCCGCGGTGAGGTTGCCAAAGTTGCCGGACGGCACGCTGATGACCGCCTTGGCGCGATCGGCTTTCGGCAACTGGGCCAGCGCCTCGAAGTAGTAGCAAACCTGGGCCAGCAAGCGGCTGATGTTGATGGAGTTGGCGGAGTTCAGGCCAATGGCCTTTTTCAGCTCCTCGTCATCGAAGGACTGCTTCACCAGCGCCTGGCAGGCATCGAAGTCGCCGTCGATGGCGATGGTGCGGATGTTGCCCCCTAAGGTGCAGAACAGCGCCTCCTGCAGCGGGCTTATCTTGCCCTTCGGGTAGAGGATCACCACCTCGATCCCCTCCAGCCCGTAGAAGGCGTGGGCCACGGCGGCGCCGGTGTCGCCCGAGGTGGCGGTGAGGATAGTGATCTTGTCGTTGGTTCTGAACGCCGCAAGGCACTGAGCCATAAAGCGGCCGCCGAAGTCCTTGAACGCCAGGGTCGGGCCGTGGAATAGCTCGAGGGCATAAGTGCCATCTTTCAATTTCACCAGCGGTGCCGGGAAGGTGAAAGCAGCCTTGACCAGCTCGTGTACCTGAGGCGCGGCCACCTCGTCCCCCAGCAGGTGGCTGAGGATGCGGGCGGAGCGCTCCACCAGCGGCAACTCCAGCAGGGCATCCACATCGGCCAGCGGCTCAAGCTGCTCGGGGAAGAACAGACCCTGCTCACGGCCCAGGCCCTGACGCACCGCCTGGGCGAAGCTCACCTGTTCACTCTTGTCCTTGATATTGTAAAGATTCATAGCTCGCTTCCTGTTACCCGTGCCCCGGCCATGTCGAGTTTGCAAACCCGGGCAAATCCATCTTCGTTCTGCACGAAATGTGCGTCCATCCACTCTTTCATCCGCTCGGCCTGGGCCAGATCCTTCATCACCACAAACACGCTGGGGCCGGAGCCCGAGATGCCGGTGGCCAGCGCCCCGTTCTGGGCGGCCTGGGCCCGCACCTCGGCAAAACCTTCAATGAGCGCCGCGCGGTAGGGCTCGGCAATCACGTCTTTGAGCACGCTCGCCGCCAACCCCTCCTGCCCGGTGTAGCTGGCGTGCACGAAGGCGGCCAGCCGGCGGCCATAGGTGAGGCAATCCTGGCGGCGATACTGGGCCGGCAGAATGGCGCGGGCGGCGGCGGTGGAGACGACCGTGCCCGGGTAGCAGACCACCCAGTACCACTGCTCAAACACCGGGATGCCCTGGCTGATGACGCCGTGCTCTTCCAGCACCAGCTGCATGCCGCCCAGATAGCAGGGGGCGACGTTGTCGTAGTGGACGGAGCCGGAGATCTTGCCTTCCATCTCCCCCATCAGCAGCAGCAATTCGTGTTCATTGAGGGGGGCGCCGTGAAAGGCGTTGAGGCCTTCCAGTGCCGCCACCACGCTGCAGGCGCTGGAACCCAGACCCGAGCCCACCGGCAGGTTCTTCTCCAGCACCATCTCGAGCGGCTTGAGACCAAGGCCCCGCTTCTCCAGCGCCTCGCCATAGGCGAGCCAGCAGTCATGGAGGATGTTCTTTTTCGGGTCAGCCGGCAACTTGTGGGCGTAACGGCCCACGGAGGAGAGGGCAAACGGCACATCGGCGGCTTTCACCTGGACCCGATCTCCCAGCAGAGAGCCATCCACGGGGGCGAGCGCCGCCCCCAGTACATCGAATCCCACGCTCAGGTTGGCGCTGGAGGCGGGGGCATAGGCCACCACGCTGCTGCTCTGGTACATGTCTGAACTCATGCTTACAACTCCTGCTTCCAGTTCTGGGTGCGCAGCACGTCGGCAAAGACGCCCGCGGCGGTCACTTCGGTACCGGCGCCATAGCCGCGCAGCACCAGCGGGATCGGCTGGTAGTAAGTAGAGAAGAAGGCGAGCGCGTTCTCCCCGTCTTTGACCTTGAACAGCGGCTCGTCGGCACCGACCGCCTTGATGGCGACCTTGCACTTGCCACCCTCGATGGAACCCACGTAGCGCAGCACCTTGCCCTGAGCTTGCGCAGCCGCAAACTGGTCGCGGAACCAGCCGTCAGCCTCCGGCAGGCGGGCCATGAAGGATTCCACATCGCCGCTCACGTCAAAGCCCGGCGGCAGGGCCTGCTCCACTTCCACATCGGAGAGTTCCAGTGCCATGCCGGCCTCGCGAGCCAGAATGAGCAGCTTGCGGGCCACGTCCATGCCGTTGAGATCGTCGCGCGGATCCGGCTCGGTAAAGCCGTTGCCACGGGCAATCTTGGTGGCGTCGGAAAAGGCCATCCCCTCGTCCAGCTTGCCGAAGATAAAGGAGAGCGACCCGGAGAGCACGCCGTCGAAGGCACGCAGCTTGTCGCCAGCCTTGATCAGGTTCTGCAGGTTCTCGATGACCGGCAGACCGGCGCCCACGTTGGTCTCGTACAGGAACTTGCGACGGGTCTGGCGGGCGGTGCGACGCAGCGCCTTGTAGTAATCGAGCGACCCGGTGTTGGCCTTCTTGTTCGGGGTGACCACGTGGAAACCGGCGGCGAGGAAGTCGGCGTACTGGACGGCGATGGCCTCGCTGGAGGTGCAATCGACGATCACCGGGTTGATGAGGTGGCTCTCTTCCACCAGCTTCTTCACCGCTTCCAGGCTGAAGCTGTCGCGGGCCTCCACCAGCTGTTCACGCCAGTTGGCGAGGTTCAGACCATCCTTGTTGACCGCCATCTGGCGGCTGTTGGCGATGCCCACTACCCGCAGGCCAGTGCCCTGTTCGGCCAATACCGGCTGCTGGCGGGCAATCTGATCCACCAGCGCCGCGCCGACACCGCCGACGCCGACCACGAACAAGTCGATGAACTGCTGGCTGCCGAAGAAGTTCTGGTGGCAGGCCTTGATCGCTTCCGCCACCTTGCGATCCCGCACCACCGCAGAGATGGAGCGCTCGCTCGAGCCCTGGGCAATGGCGACGATGTTGATGGAGGCTTGCGCCAGCGAGGTGAAGAAGCGGGCCGCCATCCCCTTGGAAGTGCGCATGCCGTCACCGATGAGGGAGATGATGGCGAGATCCTGCATGATCTCCAGCGGATCCAGCAGCTGGTTCTTGAATTCGAGCTCGAACTCGCGCTCCAGCACCTTGCGGGTCTTGTCGCAGTCATAGCTGTGGATACAGAAGCTGACGCTGTACTCGGAGGATGACTGGGTGATGAGGACGATGCTGACTCCGGCGCGGGAGACGGCGGAGAAGATGCGGCCGGCCATGCCCACCATGCCCTTCATGCCGGGGCCGGAGACGTTGAACATGCACATGCCGGAGAGATCCGAGATGGCCTTCACTTTGAGGTCGTCATCCCCCTGCTCGACGCCAATCAGAGTGCCCGGCCCCTGCGGGTTGAAGCTGTTCTTGATGAGGCAGGGAATGTGGAACTGGGCCACCGGCGCGATGGTTTTCGGGTGCAGTACCTTGGCACCGAAGTAGGAGAGCTCCATCGCCTCCTTGTAGGAGAGGGTTTTCAGTAAGTAAGCGTCCGGCACCAGGCGCGGGTCGCAGTTGTAGCAGCCCTCGACGTCGGTCCAGATCTCGCAGCACTCCGCATCGACACAGGCGGCCAGGACGGCGGCGGAGTAGTCGGAGCCGTTACGGCCCAGCAGCACGGTTTCGCCCTTGTCGCTGCCACCGGTGAAGCCCGGCATCAGGTAGAGACAGTCGGAGCGCAGGCCCTTGGCGGCGAAGCGCAGGCGGGAGGCTTCGATGTCGACGTGAGCTTCGAGGTAGCCGCCGTCGGTCACCAGCAGCTCTTCTGGCACAATGACGTCCAGCTCGAGGCCGCGCACCCGAAGCAGTTCGTGCATGAAGGCGATGGAGAGGTTCTCGCCCCGACTCAGGATGCGAGCCTGCACGTTGTCCGGGCAGAGCCCCAGCAGGCGGATCCCCTGCATCAGCCGCTCCACCTGATCCAGTTCGCTGGTGAGACGGGCCTGCAGCGCCTTGTCATCCAGCGCCGGATAGGCTGCCTTCAAGCCGGCCAGCAGGCGGGAGAAGATGCCGTTGATCTCAAACAGGGTGCTGCTGGCATCCATGCCGCGGCTGGTCTGCTCCACCAGGGCCACCAGGTGGTTGGTCACCTTGGCCGGTGCCGACAGCACCAGGGCAACCTGGGATTGGCCGTGGGTATTCACCGCGATATCGGCGACCCGTAAAAAACGCTCTGCATCGGCCAGTGACGACCCGCCAAACTTCAACACTCTCATCGCTATCTCCCTGTATTCCCTGCAAATTGATCCGCTAATCGGTCTGAAAACTGTCTAAAAACAACCCAACAAAAAAGGCCCGTACTGGGTGGGTACGGGCCTTTTTCTGATTTCTGTGCTTGTTCGTCAGCGCATCAACCGGCCCCAGTGCCACCTGTGGTGGTACCGGTAATAATGGTGGTGGTGATGACGCTGGTGAATAACTGCATGACGAACACTCTTGAACGAAGCTGGCTTTTAGCAATACCGCGCCGGGCGCCGGGCTGTCAACCTAAACCTCTTTGCCAAGTTTGCGGGCAAGGTCTTTGCAGAGCAGATGGAGCATGTTCAAATCCCGCTGCGGCAGCATGGGCACTCGGTCCATCACCCACTGATGCAGTTTTTCATCCTGTGAAACTCCGAGTTCACCGAGAATTTCTGCTGTTTTGCTTTTCAGCACCCGAACCTGTCCGGCGTTATCAATATTTTCTGCTAGCGCCTCGGGCTCATCAAGCAACTGGCTCAGCTCGTAGGCGTACAACATGATCGCCTGGCCCAGGTTCAGGGACGGGTAGCTCACCTTGAGCGGCAGATAGCTGATGAGGTCGACCTGGGCCAGCTGCTCGTTGGAGAGGCCCGACTCCTCGCAGCCAAACACGATGGCGACCTTGTCCAAGGAAGGCTTGGCCTTGATCTGGTCACGGATCTCGGCCGGAGTGAGGTAGTGCTGATAACGGCCGCGCTGGCGGGCAGTGGTGGCCACCACCAGATCCATGTCGGCCAGCGCCTCCTCCAGGGTGTCGAACGCCTCGGCCTGGGTCAGGATCTCCTGCGCACCGTGGGCCACCCAGCTAGCCTCCTCCTCTTCGTGCACCCGGCTTGCCACCAGTCGCATGGCATCAAAGCCCATGGTTTTCATGGCGCGGGCGGCGGCGCCCACGTTGGCAGGGCGGGCGGGGGCCACCAGCACAAAATAGAGTTTCATCGGGTCTTCTCCTGGGCAGGGCCGAACGTGCAAACCACAGCGGAACGTCGGCAAAACAGGGGCGCAATCTACCGTTTTCACCCGAAAATTGCCACTTGAACAGACGTTTGAATGTTGCCATAGTGGCCAGGAATGTGGACAAATTGCAGCCAATCCCAGGCGCCATCGGCCCGACAGATCACAAGGAAGAGAGAGATGCAGCAGCCATTGGAACAGGCCGTCGCCGAGACGATTCTGCAACGCTTCGAGTCGTTTTACAGTCGGTTTCTCGAAATCACCCAGGGCAGCAAGAGCCGTTTTGAAAACAGTGACTGGCTGGGGGTGCAGCTGGCGGGGCGCGAGCGTATCCGCCTCTATGATCACCACGTGGGGGCGACGGCTGGCTCCATTCGCCAGATGATGGGAGAACACCACGCCACCCAGGAGCTGCTCAAGCGGGTCAAAGGGGCCTTCAGCGACCTGCTGCCCAAGTGCGAGAACTTCGAGGTGGCGGAGTCCTTCTTCAACTCCGTCTACCGCCGCATCTTTCGTCATCGCAACATCCGCGACGAAAACCTCTACATCCACCCCTTCGTCAGCCGCGGTGACAAGCCCGATCTGAGCGCGTTGCTGCGCATCTACCGCACCGATCTCGCCCACCTGCCACAGACCCTGAGCCAGCTGCTCGGGGATTACAGCTTCACCCTGCCCTATGAGGACAAACAGCGGGATATTGTCGATATCCATCGTCATCTTGCCGAGAACGGCCCGCATATTCTGCACGATGAGCCCTTCGCCATCGAGCTATTGAGAGAGGTCTTCTACCGCAACAAAGGGGCCTATCTGGTGGGGCTGATCCGGGCAAGGGAGCAGGTCTTTCCCTTCATCCTGCCCCTGCTCAGCACCGGCCAGAGCATCTATGTGGATACCGTCATCTTCGAGCCGGATCTCGCCTCCATCGTGTTTGGCTTCGCCCGCGCCTATTTCATGGTCTATGCCCCGGTGCCGGCGCTGTTCGTCGCCTTCTTGCGCCAGATCATGCCCCACAAGCCGGACTACGAGATCTACAACGCCATCGGCTGCCAGAAGCACGGCAAGACCGAGCTCTATCGCCACTATCAGCACCATCTGGCCCAGAGCCGCGAGCAGTTCGTCATCGCGCCGGGCATCAAGGGGATGGTGATGAGCGTGTTCACCCTCCCCTCCTACGACGTTGTGTTCAAGGTGATAAAGGATGAGTTCACGCCCCCCAAGGACGTGAGTCACGAGCAGGTGAAGGCGAAGTACCGGCTGGTAAAGCAGCACGACCGGGTGGGCCGCATGGCCGATACCCAGGAGTTCACCAACTTCGAGTTTCCCCTCGATCGCATCTCGCCGGAGCTGCTGGCCGAGCTCAAGGCGGTGGCCCCCTCGGCGCTCACCATCACCGCCGACAAGCTGGTAATCAAACACCTCTACACAGAGCGCAAGATGATCCCGCTCAACCTCTATCTGGACAAGGCGGACGAGCAGCAGACCCGGCTCGCGCTGGAGGAGTATGGCAACGCCATCAAGCAGCTGGCGGCGGCCAACATCTTCCCAGGGGACATGCTGTTCAAGAACTTCGGGGTCACCCGCCACGGCCGGGTGGTGTTCTACGACTATGACGAGATCTGCTACATGACGGAGTGCAACTTCCGCCAGATCCCGCCACCGCGCTACCCCGAGGACGAGTGGAGCGCCGAGCCCTGGTATTCGGTGGCCCCCAACGACATCTTCCCCGAGGAGTTCGCCACCTTCCTGCTGCAAAAGCCGCAGGTGCGCGAGATCATGCTGGCGCTGCACAAGGAGATGTTCGACGCCAACTACTGGAAGATGCTGCAGAGCAACATCAAGGAGGGGGTGTTCGAGGATGTCTATCCCTACCGGCGCAAGAAGCGCTTCAAGTTCCAGCGCGGCGGCTAGCCGATCCGCCCTCGTTGCAAAAGGGAGTGCAAATAGCAAAAGGGACGCCGTGGCGTCCCTTTCTGCATCCGGCTGCGTGCGCTACGACAGCCTCTGACAAAAACGTCAGTTACTTGGCGGCAGGCATGGCATCGAAGGTGAGCAGTGCCGCCTTGTTGGCGTCGCTCAGCACCAGCTGCTGGCCACTGATCTGGAAGCTCGCCACTTTCTCCAGCGTCTGCAGGTAGAGCATCTCCTTGCCGGCCAGCTCGCCCATGCACATCATGCGGGTCGAGCCCATGGGGCCCAGCGCCAGCACGCCGTCACCCTGCTGGATAATGCTGCCGAAATAGCGGTTGCAGCCGCCTTTGCCCGCCACCTTGTCGCCAGCGACTTGCAAGGTAAAGGTGTCGCCGCTCGCCCCTTGCAGTTGCCAGGTGGAGGCTTGCAGTTGCGTCAGTTTGGAACCAGTGGCCATGGCGCAGCCCCCCAGGGCCAGCGCGGCCAGCAGAGTCAGTTTCTTGTTCATGGATTCACCTCTCGATATCAGCGAAATAGGGGAAGAAACAGGATGATGGGGGCCTGTGTATCATGAGAGCGGAGCAAATCAAAACTGTTTTATTGTGATCGGGGTTCCCTTTACTAACAGCTGGCATGTGCCATGCTTGTATTCCTGTTCCGGACCCAGGGAGGGGAAAAGAATGGTCAAATCATCCGTCATCGCACTCGTCTCATGCCTCAGCCTCACCGCCCAGGCCGCCGACTGGGATTTCCTCAAGAACGACACCGACAGCCAGCTCTACGTCAAAAGCTACTCAGGCGTGCTGCTCGGCAGTCAGACTCATCACAACGACAGTTTCGATCTCTGGCTCATCAATACCGGCTATCAATATCCGCTGCACGATGGCGTCAGCCTCTACATGGAAGCAGGCCCGGCCATCGGCCCCAGCAGCGAGCAATCCGGCTACAACCTGAGCTCGGGGGTGCGCTACCAGCTCTCCCCCATGCTCAACATCGGCAGCCAGCTCAAACAGCTGGAGGTGAACAAGCCCAGCACCCTGCTGGAGCTCAACACCAGCCTGCTGTTGACCCCGCAGCTGGCCATCACCGCCAACTACGGCGTCAGCGCCTTTCGCACCGAACAATCCCTCAGCGTCGGGGTCGGCTTCAACTTCTAACGGATTCAGATAAGCCGGGTGGCGCTCACCAGCACGCCGTTGAGATCGGCGTAGACGTAGTCACCCGGATGTATGGTCACCCCGGCAAACGACACCACCGCATCCAGCTCACCCAGCCCCCGCTTCTCGGTCTTGACCGGGCAGGGTGCCAATGCCTTGACCCCCAGCGCCAGCGTCGCCAGCGTGCCCACGTCGCGCACGGCGCCGTAGATCACGATTCCTTCCCAGCCCTGCTCCGCCGCCTTGATCGCCAGCTGATCGCCGAGCAGGGCGCGGCGCAGGGAGCCGCCACCGTCGATCACCATCACTCGCCCCTGCCCGGGTCGGTTGACCAGCTCCCGCACCAGGCTGTTGTCCTCGTAACAGGAGAGAGTGACCGCCTGGCCGTGAAACAGCGCCTTGCCACCGAAATTTTGAAACAGCGGCTCCGCCACCTGCAGGGCATCGCCGTACTCGTCGCAGAGATCGGGCAGTAGATCCAGCATCATAAGTCTCCTTCCATGGACATGAATTCGCTCATTCTTTCATCAAGCAGAGTCCCTGACAATCCAGTGGGATTCAATTCTGCCCAGATGGTGTGGCTCTCCCGCCAGCAACACCGGCAACAACCAGAGCTCCCCCTGTTCCACCCAGTAGATGGCATTCTGGCCAAAGCGGGCCGCCAGCCGGATGGCCTCGCTGCGCGTGGAGGCCAGCAGCAGCGACGACTCCTGCCAGCTTTCATCCAGCGAACTGCCCCGGCAGGACCCCATCACCTGCCAGCGAGGAACCGCCACAATGGCCCGCCACAGGGCCCGCTGACGGCGGGTATTGCGACGCATTCCCAGCTGGCGACTGGCAGGGTTCCAGGCCGTCACAATGGCGTAGGCAGGCCATTTCGGCGCCGAAAAGGGTGCAATAAAGCAGATTTTTCTGTAGTTTTCCCACAAATTCATGTCAACCACATGTTACATTCCATTACATTTTATAGGGGCGAAAATGGGGGCAACCCCAAGTATCATGCTGTGAACTCAGGGTTTGACCTATATCAAACCAGAGTTAAAAAGTTGCTATCTGACGGCAAAGAGTGTTGTTATGCGCCTGTTAACTGATAAAATGCAGCCACTTTTGTAATGGACTACCTTTCCAGGCTTCTCTCGCTCAGACTTATTGAGAGCCTATGTGTGGCACAGGGATGTTTGCCAACGCTGATGCCAAATTCGCGATAATCCGACCTGACATTCATACCCAGGATGACGTAATAAATTTTCAGGACCGGTCGGGTAACGCCAAAGAGTGTTAAAATTTAGATAACTAACTGATAAGAATCTGGGAATACTCATGCAAACACCACACATTCTGATCGTCGAAGACGAACTGGTCACTCGCAATACCCTGAAAAGCATCTTCGAGGCAGAGGGCTATATCGTGCTCGAAGCCAACAATGGCGACGAGATGCATCAGGCTCTGACTTCCCACACCATCAATCTGGTGATCATGGACATCAACCTGCCGGGCAAGAATGGCCTGCTGCTGGCTCGTGAGCTGCGTGAGGACGACAACATCGCCCTGATGTTCCTGACCGGTCGCGACAACGAAGTGGACAAGATCCTGGGTCTGGAAATCGGCGCCGACGATTACATCACCAAGCCGTTCAACCCCCGCGAGCTGACCATCCGTGCCCGCAACCTGCTGAGCCGCACCATGAACGTGGCCGCCGGTGGCGAAGAGAAGAAGCTGGTGGAGCGTTACCTGTTCAACGGCTGGGCACTGGACATCAACAGCCGCGCCCTGGTCAGCCCGGCTGGCGACATGTTCAAGCTGCCGCGCTCCGAGTTCCGCGCCATGCTGCACTTCTGCGAAAACCCGGGCCAGATCCAGACCCGCGCCGAGCTGCTCAAGAAGATGACCGGCCGTGAGCTCAAGCCCCACGACCGTACCGTGGATGTCACCATCCGCCGCATCCGCAAGCACTTCGAGAGCGTCAACGACACCCCCGAGATCATCGCCACCATCCACGGCGAAGGCTATCGCTTCTGCGGCGAGCTGGAGCAGGAGTAATCCTCCCTCCCGAGTTGAAAAGGCGCCGATGGCGCCTTTTTCATTGCAGCTTATTTCAGGAGTGCCGGTCAGGCAGTGAGCCTCGCCCAGAAACGGATAACAAAAAGCCCACTCGCAGGAGTGGGCTTTTTGCATCAAGGCTGGAGCGGGCAGCGGGAATCGAACCCGCATCATCAGCTTGGAAGGCTGAGGTAATAGCCATTATACGATGCCCGCCTGGCATCAAAACTTGCTTGGTGTGATGGGGAAACCCCACGACAGACAGCCCTTTCGGCTGAGGTGACAACGGCCTTGGCCATTATCAGGAATTTGGAGCGGGTGATGGGAATCGAACCCACGTATGCAGCTTGGGAAGCTACCGTTCTACCATTGAACTACACCCGCGTCAGGGCCTCTACTATATGCATTTTGCCGCCGAGCGCAATCACCCCGATACGGTTTTTTACCATAAATCAATCTGTTCGACCAACTAATGAGCAGCAAGCCGCTTTTTCCATCAATCGTTTTCACCGGCCGGAATTTACAAGGTTGCCAAGCCTGGGGGGCGAGGATAGTCTTGCGCCACTCGACGCGAGGATGGTGGTAATGGATAAAAAAACGCAAAAACGACTCTATGGCTGGTTGCGCAATCAATCGAGCCACGGCCGGCGCTGGATCGGCCTCTCCATTGGCTTTGGCCTGGGGCAGGGCATCCTGATGGTGGCGCAGGCCTGGCTGCTGGCCACCCTGCTGCACGGCTTCATCATCGAAGACGCCACCCCGGCGGGATCCATTCCCCTCTTCATTACCCTGCTGCTGGTCACCCTCGGCAAGGCGGTGCTGACCTATGGCCGCGAGGTGGCCAGCTTCAAGGCCGGCAGCGCGGTGCGCCAGGCCATCCGCGAGCTGGTGCTCACCCGCCTCGGCCGGTTGGGACCGGCCTACATCCAGCGTCGGCCGGCCGGCAGCTGGGCCAGCCTGCTGCTGGAACAGATTGAAAACATGCAGGATTTCTTCTCCCGCTACCTGCCGCAAATGGCGATTGCCGTGTTCATTCCGGTGGTGATCCTGGTGGCCGTATTCCCGGTCAACTGGGCCGCCGGCCTCATTCTGCTGGGCACGGCGCCCCTCATTCCCCTCTTCATGATCCTGGTGGGGGTCGGCGCCGCCGATGCCAACCGCCGCAACTTCCAGGCGCTGGCCCGTCTCTCCGGCCACTTCCTCGATCGCCTCAAGGGCCTGCGCACCCTGCAGCTCTTCATGCGCACCCAGGCGGAAGGGGATGCCATTCGCGATGCCTCGGAAGATTTTCGCGAACGCACCATGGAGGTGCTGCGCCTGGCCTTCCTCAGCACCGCCGTGCTGGAGTTTTTCGCCGCCCTCTCGGTGGCGCTGGTGGCCGTCTACTTCGGTTTCTCCTATATCGATCACCTGAACTTCGGCCACTATGGCACCAAAGTTACCCTCTTTACCGGCCTGTTCGTGCTGTTTCTCGCTCCCGAGTTCTACGCCCCGCTGCGCGAGCTCGGCGCCCACTACCACGCCAAGGCGCAGGCCATCGGCGCCGCCGGACAGCTGCTGGAGTTCCTCGAGGCCGAGGTGAGTGAACCCGCCTCAGGCAATGCGCCGTTCCATGCCGGCTCCCCCATCAGGGTGGAAGCCCGTGCCCTGGAGGTGCTGAGCGCCGAGGGCAAGGTGCTGGTCGGCCCCATCGACTTCACCCTGGAAGCGGGTTCACGCACCGCCCTCATCGGCATCAGCGGCGCCGGCAAGAGCTCGCTGGTCAACGCCCTGCTCGGCTTTGCCCCCTATCGCGGCGAGCTCAAGGTCAACGGCCAGGAGCTGGCCAGCCTCGACATGAGCCAGTGGCGCAGGCAGCTGGGCTGGCTCTCCCAGAACCCGCAGCTGTTCCACGCCTCGCTGCGTGACAATCTGCTGCTGGCCAAGCCCGCCGCCAGTGACGGCGAACTGGAAGAGGCCCTGAAACGGGCCCAGGCATGGGAGTTCGCCATGGAGAAGGGACTCGACTATGCGGTGGGGGATCAGGCCGGCGGCCTCTCGGTCGGCCAAGCCCAGCGTCTGGCGCTGGCCCGTACCCTGCTCAAGTCCACCCAGCTGATGGTGCTGGACGAGCCGACCGCCAGTCTGGATCGCCACTCCGAGCGAGCCATCATGACCACGCTGGAGCAGGTCATCGCCAACCAGACCCTGCTGATGATCACCCACCGCCTCGATCAGCTCACCAAGATGAACCAGATCCTGGTGCTGGAGCGCGGCAAGCTGGTGGAGCAAGGCAACTTCCAGCAACTCAGCACCGCGCAGGGGCCGTTCGCCCGCCTGCTCTCCCAACGTAACGAGGGTTCTCTCGATGACTGATCTCTTGCCGTTTCTGCGCCTCTATCGCCAGCACTGGCTCAGCCTCTCCATCGGTCTGCTGCTGGCACTGGTCACCCTGGCGGCCGGGATGGGACTGCTGTCGCTCTCCGGCTGGTTCCTCTCCGCCGCCGCCGTGGCGGGGCTGACGGCGGCCACCCGCGATCACTTCAACTACATGACGCCGGCCGGCGGGGTGCGCTTCTTCTCCATCATCCGCACTGCCGGCCGCTGGGGTGAGCGAGTGGTGAGCCACGACGCCACCTTCCGGGTGCTGACCCGGCTGCGGGTCTGGTTCTGGCAAAAGCTCTCGCCGCTCTCCACCGGCGCCCTGGCAGGCTTTCGCCAGGCGGACCTGCTCAACCGGCTGGTGGCCGACATCGACGCCATGGACCACGTCTACCTGCGGCTGGTCACCCCCATCGGGGCGGCCCTGCTCAGCACTGCCGGTCTGGTGCTCTTTCTCTCCTTCTTTGACAGCGAGCTGGCCCTCACCCTGGGTGCCATCCTGCTGTTTGGCATGATTGCCCTGCCGCTGGTGTTCTATTTCCTCGGCCGCAAGCCCGGACAGGCGCTGATAGCGGAAAAATCGAGCCTGCGTACCCGTCTGGTGGACTATCTGGACGGTCAGGCCGAGCTGCAGATGTTTGCCGCCGCCCCTCGGGCGCGTGACGAGCTGCAGCAGGCCGAGCAGGCGCTGATCCAGGCCCAGGCCCGCATGGCCCGGGTGAGCGGGCTGGCCAACGGCTCGGTGCAACTGCTGAGCGGCTGGACCCTGACCCTGATGCTGTGGCTGGCCGGCCACGGGGTGGCTGGCGCTGCGCCGGATCCCATCACGGCGCTGATGGTGTTCGCCACCCTGGCCAGCTTCGAGGCTCTGATGCCGCTGGCCGGCGCCTTCCAGCACCTCTCCACCAGCCTCACCTCGGCCCGCCGCCTCAACGAGATCCTGCAAGAGGCCAAGGCCCCCGTGTGGGGCCACGAAGAGCGTCACGCGCAACAGGGTGCGCTGCAGATAAGCGACCTCTATTTCAGCTACCCGGACAACCCGCAGCCGGTGCTGCGCGGCTGCACCCTGCAGCTGCAAGCCGGCGAAAAGCTGGCGCTGCTGGGCCAGACCGGCTGTGGCAAGTCCACCCTGATGGGACTGCTGACCCGCGAATGGCACCCGCAGGCCGGCAAGATCCTGCTCGATGGCAAGCCGCTCACCGACTACAGCGAAGGGGCGCTGCGCGCCTCCCTCTCGGTGGTGAGCCAGCGGGTGCACCTGTTTGCCGATACCCTGCGCGGCAACCTCAAGCTGGCCGCCCCCCATGCCAGTGACGAGCAGCTGGTGCAGGTGCTGACCCAGGTCGGCCTCGCCAACCTGCTGGAAGATGACAACGGCCACAGCGACAGCGGGCTCGATGCCTGGCTGGGGGATGGCGGCCGGCCGCTCTCCGGTGGCGAGCGCCGCCGCATCGGCATCGCCCGCGCCCTGCTGCACGACGCCCCGCTCTGGCTGCTGGATGAGCCGACCGAAGGGCTCGACAGCCAGACCGAGCGGGAGATCATGGAACTGTTGTTCCGGTTGGGGGCGGATCGCACCCTGCTGCTCATCTCCCACCGTTTGCTGGGGCTGGAGCAGATGGACCGGATCGCCCTGATGGAAGAGGGGCAGATCCGCCTCTGCGCCCCCCATCAGGCGCTGCTGGCGGACGACTACTACCGCAGCCTGCATCAGCGGCTGGCGCCGGCCTGATGAGCAACGAGAGAGAGGCGTCCGGTGCACCCCTCTCTCATGACAGCAGGCCAGTCATCAGCGCTGGCGGCGTGAAGCCGCACAGGCAACACACGGCCGGATCCTTGTCACACCCCGTCCATACGGCTAAAAATGGGGCTGGTCGCCACCGTCGACTGGCCCCTATAATGGCTCCTTCGCTATTCCACAAGATGCCGACATGGAGCGCCTGCGCCTTGCTACTGTCCTCATCACCGACACAAGATACGAGACGATGAAACGCCTGATCCTGATGATGCCCCTGATTGCCTCCGGCTGCGCCGACTTTGCCTTCAACAGCAATCTGGACAAAGAGAACTTCGACGAGTACTTCAAGCCGGGCAGCGTTCAGATCTATGAACAGGGCCAGCTGGCCGATCTCAACTACCTCTACCTCGGTACCGTCGAAGGAGAGTCCTGCCAGAGCGATGCCAAGCAGCCGATCCCCAACGCCGGTGAGGCCCGTACCCTGGCCCGCCGCCGCGTGGCCGACATGGGCGGCAACGGCGTCACCTTCGACAAGTGCGCCGAATTCAGCGATACCCCGGGCTGCCTGAAACAGGTGATCTGCTACGGTCAGGCGCTGAAAGTCGCCACCGAGAAATAAGCGTCAACTGCAAGGAGCCTGCATGGCACTGGCCATCGTTCGCCTCGGCACACCCCGCCTGCCCGACGAGGGGCTGCGGATCGGCACAGTGCGCCGCCCGCCCCGCGGCGTGCCCAAAACCGAGTTTGCCAGCCAGGATTGGTACGACGTCTGGTTCCCCAATCTCGCCCCCAGCAACGACACCATGAAGCTGGGCCAGGCTGCCGAGACGCCCGCCCAGTGGAGCGCCTTCTGCAAACAGTACAAGGCCGAGCTGGCCACTCCCGCCGCCAGGCACGATCTGGCGCTGCTGGCCGCCCTCTCCCACACCACCAACCTGTCGGTGGGCTGTTACTGCGAGCAGGAGTCCCGCTGTCATCGCGCCATCTTGCGCGAGCTGCTGGCCGCCGCCGGCGCCGCCATGCGCGCCGAGTAACGCCGCTCACATCAGACAGAAAAGGGCATCTCTCGATGCCCTTTTGCTTTGCTGCCACACTTGCCGGCCTCTAGCGGACCAGCTGACGCAACCGCGCCTCCTGCTCGGCTGTGATGCCGGCGGCCACCACGGCGTCCGGCGCACCGGCCAGCCATTCGGCCACATCCGCCACCGTCTCCTCCAGCGGCCGAAAGTTGAGGCCCTGCACGATGGCCGCCTCGGCGCTGATGCGGCCATAACCGGCATACTCGGGCTGCGCATTGGGCAACAGGGTCGGATAGCTCTGCCAGGGCTCCACCCCGGCGGCCAGCAGCGCGGGCCAGGGCGCCCATTCGGGCAGGATCGCAGTGGCGGGGGCCAGCCTGGCGGCCAGGCGATCCACCCAGTCGCTCAGCGCGATGCCCGGCTTGACCAGGTTGAAGATGCCGCTCAATTGCTGCTCGGCGGCCCGCAGCACGAATTCGGCGCAGTCGCGCACGTCCAGATATTGCAACCGATCTTCCCCCAGCCCCGGCAGCAGCCAGGGGCCGCCTCGCTGCACCCGCGTGATCCACCAGGCCAGCCGACCGGTGGGATCATGGGGGCCGCACAAGACGCCCGGGCGCAAGATGCAGAGCCGCTCGCCCCAGCGGGCACGATAGGTCGCCTCGCACAACACCTTGAGGGGACCGTAATCTTCCGGCAGCTCCCCCTCGGCCATCTCGTGCAGCGGCGCCGACTCGTCCTGCCCGGGTTGGGCGAAGTCGCGATAGACACTGATGGTGGAGATGAAGATCAGCCGCTCGCAGCGCCCGAGCAGGGCGGCCGACAGGCTCGCCGCCTGTTCGGGACGATAGCAGCAGGTATCGATGGCCAGATCCCAGCTTCCCTGATGGCGATGCAGCGGGGTCAGGTCCCGATCCCGGTCCCCCTGCAGCTGGGTGAGCTCGCGCCAGTCCGGATGCTGGCGACGGCCGCGATTGAACAAGGTCACCTCGTGGCCCCAGTCCAGCGCCAGTGAGGCGAGATGGCGACCCAGAAATCCGGTGCCGCCGATGATCAGCAGTTTCATCCCTGTCTCTCCTGTGCGGCGCGGCCCATCCTCGATGGCCACGCCGGTTGTGCCGGCCCGCCCTGCCGACGGACCTTTCACTCTTCCTGCGCCCACCCTACGCAAGTTGGCGGCGTGATACAGCCTTCGGGCGGCCGGGATGGGAGCAAGATCACGGCAAGCGGGTACGCCTGCGTTTTAAGGGCTGCTGTGCTACATTGCCGGGGTTTTCAGTCAGGATCCGCCATGAAGTTCGAAATCGACACCCTGGGTATCATCCGCTCTCCCTACAAGGAGAAGTTCGCCATCCCGCGCCAGCCCGGTCTGGTCAAATCGGCCCGCGCCCACCTCGAGCTACTGCCCCCCTACGATCAGCCGGACGTGCTGCGCGGCATCGAGCAGTTTTCCCACCTCTGGCTCAGCTTCGTGTTTCACCAGACCATGGAGCATGGCTGGCACCCGACGGTGCGCCCGCCGCGCCTGGGCGGCAACGAGCGGGTCGGGGTATTCGCCACCCGCTCCACCTTTCGTCCCAACCCCCTCGGCCTCTCGGTGGTCGAGCTGCACGGGGTCGGCCGTGCGCGCGGCAAACTCTGGCTCGAACTGGGGGCGGTGGATCTGCTCGATGGCACCCCCATCGTCGACATCAAGCCCTATGTTCCCTATGCCGACAGCCTGCCGGATGCCCGCGGCGGTTTCGCCCCCGACGCCCCCACCCCGCCGCTGGCGGTGAGTTTCAGCCCAGAGGCAGAACTGCAGCTGCAACCCTGGCTCAAGGCCCACCCCGAACTGCACCTGCTGGTGAGCGAAGTGCTGGCCCAGGATCCCCGCCCCGCCTACAAGAAGGGCAAGCCGGATGACAAGGAGTACGGCGTCAGGCTGTTTGACTGCAACGTGCACTTTCGCATCAGCGAGCCCAACTGCCTGGTGCTCGCCATCGAGCCGGCCCAGTGAGCCAGCCATAAAAAAACCACCCGTTCGGGTGGTTTTTTGTCAGTCGTGATCCTTGTGCCTGAGGGCAATCTGGCGAAATTCCTCCTCGCAGGCAAGGAAGGCGTCGACGATGGCCGGATCGAAATGGCGGCCACGCCCCTCCACTATGATGGTTCTGGCCTGCTCATGGCTGAAGGCGGGCTTGTAGACCCGTTTCGAGATGAGGGCGTCGTAGACATCCGCCAGCGCCATCAGCCGCCCCGACAAGGGGATCGCTTCCCCCGCCAGCCCAGCCGGATAGCCGCTGCCATCCCACTTCTCGTGGTGAGTGAGGGAGATCTCCCGCGCCAGCCGCAGGAAGGAGTTGGAGCCGAGCTGGGCTTCGGCGCTCGCCAGCGCATCGGCGCCAATCTGGGGGTGGCGCTTCATGATGGCGAACTCCTCGTCCGTCAGCTTGCCCGGCTTGAGCAGGATGGCATCGGGAATGCCCACCTTGCCCACGTCGTGCAGCGGCGCCGACTTGAACAGCAGATCGATGGTGGCATCGTCCAGCGGATAGCGCTCCCAGTCGCTGCGGCTCAGCTGCTCCGCCAGCACCTTGACGTAGAACTGGGTGCGGATGATATGGGCGCCGGTCTCGTTGTCGCGGGTCTCCGCCAGCGAGGCGAGCCCCAGGATGGCCACGTCCCGGGTCAGGTTGAGCTCGTCCTGGCGCGCCTTCAGCTCACCGATCATCTGGTTGGTGCCGGCGGCAATCAGGCCGAACTCATCGTCCCGGATCACCGGCACCCGCGCCTCCAGATCGCCGCACTGCACCTGCGCCATGGCGCGAGTCTGATGCATCAGGGAGAGGGTCAGGTTGCGACCATAGCCGCGAATGATGAGCCAGAGATAACCGAAGGTCACCACCATCACGAAGGCGATCTCCAGCAAGATGTAGTGCTGGGCATCGAGCCGCGGCAGGCTCTTGTCCACTGTGACCAGCCACTCCAGATCCTTGTTGAACAGCAGGAAGAACACAGCACCAAGCAGGGTCAGGGTGGTGAAGGCGAACAGGGAGAACTTGCGGGAAACCGGCATGGCCAGCGGCTGGTTCAGCACCAGACAGGCCTGATGCTCCCGCAGCTTGGCACGCTGCCAGTCCCGCTGCAGCGAGAGATCCGCCGCCACCAGAAAGCCCAGGGTGCTCATTCCCAGCAGGATCTTGAGGTGGCTCTCCAGCGGAAAATCATACCGGATGCCGTTGTAGCCAGAGAGCAGCAAGGCCCCCAGCAGGTAGAAGCCCACCTCCAGCCCGAAGCCTCCCAGCCCCTGACCGGACAGCGTCACCTTGCGCAGCAGCTGATCGCGCAGGACAAACATGATGCCAAAGGTCACCAGCGCGGGCCCCAGCAGCTGGGGCAGCGTCAGGCTCTCCAGGAATGGGCAGACCTGCAGCCCGTAAAGACAAAACAGTGACAGCGTCACCCCGTAGTGAAGGGCGCAGCGCCCCGTGATCCTCTGCATGATTCCACCCAAACCTTATCGTCATGACGGCGGGGAGATGACCCCGCCCCTCACAGGCGCCGCAACAGCAGGCTCCCGATCGAATAGCCGGCGCCAAACGAGCAGAGCACGCCGCGGGCCCCCGCGGGAAGGTCGCGATTGTACAGATGGAACGCGATAATGGAACCCGCCGAGCTGGTGTTGCCGTAGCTGTCGAGGATTACCGGCGCCTCCTGCTGGCTGGCATCGTGGCCGAGCAGCTTGCGGGCGATGAACTGGTTCATGGTGAGGTTGGCCTGATGGAGCCAGAGCCGGCTCAGGGAATCCGCCGCCCAGCCCTGCTCATCGAGCTGGCCGGCGATCTGGTCGCACACCAGCGGCAGCACCTCCTTGAACACCTTGCGCCCCTGCTGACGGAACAGCTTGTCGTCACCGTAACGGGTGCGCGGGCTGAGCCGGTTTAAAAAGCCGAAGTTGTTGCGGATGTTGTTGGAGTACTGGGTCACCAGCTTGCTGGCCACCAGTTGCCAGGGGTTGGCCACCAGGCAATCGGCCTCCCGCTCCAGCAGCACGGCGGTGCAGGCGTCGCCGAAGATGAAGTGGCTGTCTCTGTCGCGAAAATTGAGGTGGCCCGAGCAGATCTCCGGATTGACCACCAGCGCGAGTCGGGCGGTACCAGCCGCCAGCATGTCTGCCGCCGTCTTGATGCCGAAGGTGGCGGAGGAGCAGGCCACGTTCATGTCAAAGGCCATGCCGCCCGCCCCCAGATAGTGCTGCAGTTCGATGGAGAGGGCTGGATAGGGGCGCGGCATGTTGGAGGCGGCCACTATCACCAGATCTA
This sequence comes from Aeromonas dhakensis, assembly GCF_002285935.1. Classification (NCBI taxonomy): domain Bacteria; kingdom Pseudomonadati; phylum Pseudomonadota; class Gammaproteobacteria; order Aeromonadales; family Aeromonadaceae; genus Aeromonas; species Aeromonas dhakensis. The sequence goes on along the minus strand of NZ_CP023141.1, from coordinate 2,184,874 downwards.
TTTCCCCCGGCTCGCGACCGGCGGCGATCAGCGCCTGCTCAGCGGCGGCCACCGCCATCTCCACCATGATGGAGGGCTTGTCATCGGGTCGCTCCGCCAGCAATGGCTGCATGATGTCGGGATCCAGCACCCCCTCCTTGCTCACCAGATAACGGCTCTTGATGCCGGAGGCCTTCTCGATGAATTCGCTGCTCGAATGCTGTTTGGCGGGCAGCTGGCCGGCGTCGATGGCGGAGGCGTTCTCCTCGTTGTAGAGATCCACGTACTGGTTGAAGGCGGCCACCAGCGCTTCGTTGCTGACGGCAAAGGGAGGGGTATAGAGGCCTGAGCCACTGATCACGATAGAGGTCATCTTTGCTCCTCGCCGGGTTCACTCCCGGCTTGTTGGTCTGTTCGGGTAGAGAGGGTCACAGCTGGTCGATGGCCGCAGCCAGACCCGCCAGAGTCAGCGGGTGCATGCGCCCGCCGATCAATTCGTTCATCAACTTGATGGAGGGGTGCCAGAGCCACTCCCGCCGCGGGGTGGGATTGATCCACACCAGCTTGGGAAAATGCTGCTGCAGGCGGGCCAGCCACACCTGACCGGCCTCCTCGTTCCAATATTCGACGCTGCCGCCAGGCCAGGTGATCTCGTAGGGGCCCATGGTGGCATCCCCCACCAGGATCACCTTGTAGTCGCTGCCGTAGGTGCGCAGCAGGCGCAGGGTGTCGAAGCGCTCCTCGTGCCGGCGGGCGTTGTCTCGCCAGACAAAGTCGTAGAGACAGTTGTGAAAATAGAAGTACTCCAGGTGTTTGAACTCGTGGCGCAAGGCAGAAAAGAGCCGCTGCACCTCGGCCACGTGGGCATCCATGGAGCCTCCCACGTCGAAGAAGACCAGCAGCTTGACCCCGTTGTGGCGCTCGGGTCTGAGCTTCACATCGAGCCAGCCCTGCCTGGCCGTGCTCCGGATGGTGTCATCGAGATCCAGCTCGTCCGGGCTGCCCTGGCGCACCCAGCGCCTGAGTTTGCGCAGCGCCAGCTGGATGGCCCGTTGCCCCAGCGGGGAATCGTCGCTGAAGTTGCGATAATGGCGCGCCTCCCACACCTTGACCGCCTTGCCATGCTGGCCCTCTCCCCCCATGCGGATCCCTTCCGGGTGAAAACCGCCGTGGCCGAACGGGCTGCTGCCACCGGTGCCGACCCACTTGTTGCCGCCGGCGTGACGCTCCTTCTGCTCGTTCAAGCGCTGGTTGAGGGTCGCCAGCAGCTGATCCAGCCCGCCAAGGGATTTGAGCAACGCCTTCTCCTCGGCGCTCAACAGCCGCTCGAACTCCTTGCGCAGCCACTCATCGGGCAGGCTCTCCGGCAGCAGGGGGATGGCGGCCAGCCCTTCGTAATACTCGGCGAAGGCGCGATCGAAGCGATCGTAGTGAGCCTCGTCTTTTACCAGCAGACAGCGGGCAAGCTGGTAGAACGCCTCCATGTCGAGGCTGGCCAGCCGGGCTGCCAGCGCCCCATGCAAGTCCAGCAGCTCGCGCAGGCTGCAGGGGAGCTGGTGGCGACGCAGGTGGGTAAAAAAGTCGATCAGCATGGGTCAGCTGCCGCGTCTGGCCAGAAAAGCGAGCTTCTCAAAGAGATGCAGGTCCTGCTCGGTCTTGAGCAGGGCACCGTAGAGGGCGGGTACCAGCTTGCCTGGCTCGCGGGCGCGCATCGCCTCGGGGGCGATGTCGTCGGCCAACAGCAGCCGGATCCAGTCCAAGAGTTCCGAGGTGGAGGGTTTCTTGCGCAGCCCCTCTACTTCCCGCAGCTCGAAGAAGAGATCCATCGCCTCGCCGAGCAGGCTCTCCTTGAGGTCGGGGTAGTGAAGTTTGACGATGGCCTGCATCTCGGCCTTGTCGGGGAAGCGGATGTAGTGGAAGAAGCAGCGGCGCAGGAAGGCATCCGGCAGCTCTTTTTCATTGTTGGAGGTGATGATGACCACTGGGCGCTGGCGGGCCTTGACCCGCTCGCCGGTCTCGTAGACATCGAACTCCATCCGATCGAGCTCCTGCAGCAGATCGTTGGGGAACTCGATGTCCGCCTTGTCGATTTCATCGATGAGCAGCACCGGGCGCTGGTCGGCGGTGAACGCCAGCCACAGCTTGCCGCGGCGGATGTAGTGGCCTATCTCCCCCACCCTGGGGTCGCCGAGCTGGGAGTCCCGCAGCCGGGCTACCGCATCGTACTCATAGAGCCCCTGCTGGGCCTTGGTGGTGGATTTGATGTGCCAGGCGATAAGCTCGGTACCCAGATGGCGGGCCACCGCTTCGGCCAGCTCAGTCTTGCCCGTACCGGGTTCACCCTTGATGAGCAACGGCTTCTCCAGCACGATGGCGGCATTGACCGCCATCTTGAGCGCCTCTGAGGCGAGATAGCGATCGCTTCCTGCAAATCCCATAACGTCCATTCCTTTGACGACGAGAGACCTTTTCGCGAGGGAGGTCTCAATAAGAAAGAATAAGCTCTATATCTTGTAATAACATATTGTTATAACAAATCGTCACTTCTCATTCAGAAACCACAGGGTAATCTTGTTTCATCGCCGTAACAAACAGGGATAGCACCATGAGCAAAATTTTTGAGGACAACAGCCAGACCATAGGTCACACCCCTCTGGTTCGTCTCAACCGTGTTACCAAGGGCCGCGTGCTGGCCAAGATTGAGAGCCGAAACCCGAGCTTCAGCGTCAAGTGCCGTATCGGCGCCAACCTGATCTGGGATGCCGAGAAGCGCGGCGTTCTGACCAAGGGCAAGGAGATCATCGAACCCACCAGCGGCAACACGGGTATTGCTCTGGCCTTCGTGGCCGCCGCCCGTGGCTATCCCATCACATTGACCATGCCGGCCACCATGAGCCTGGAGCGCCGCAAGCTGCTCAAGGCGCTCGGTGCCAACCTGGTGCTGACCGAAGGGCCGCTCGGCATGAAGGGCGCCATTGCCAAGGCCAACGAGATCCTCGAGTCCGAGCCCGGCAAATACGTGCTGCTGCAACAGTTTGAAAACCCGGCCAACCCGGAAATCCACGAGAAGACCACTGGTCCCGAGATCTGGGATGCCACCGATGGTGACGTGGATGTGTTCGTGGCCGGCGTCGGTACCGGCGGCACCATTACCGGTGTCTCCCGCTACCTGAAACAGACCAAGGGCAAGGCGGTGGTCTCCGTTGCCGTCGAACCGAGCGAATCGCCGGTGATCAGCCAGCGTCTGGCCGGTCTTGAAATCAAACCGGGCCCCCACAAGATCCAGGGCATAGGTGCCGGCTTCATCCCGGGCAACCTGGATCTCACCCTGCTGGACCGTGTCGAGCAGGTAAGCAGCGATGACGCCATCGAAATGGCGCGCCGCCTGATGGAAGAGGAGGGCATTCTGGCCGGCATCAGCTCAGGTGCCGCCGTGGTGGCCGCAGCTCGCCTCGCCGAGCTGCCGGAATTTGAAGGCAAGACCATAGTGGTCATCTTGCCGAGCGCTGCCGAGCGCTACCTCTCCAGCGCCCTGTTTGCCGGGGTGTTCAGCGAACAAGAGCTGCAGCAATAAGTGATCGGATTATTTCAAAACAACGGCGCTCCCAGGAGCGCCGTTTCTTTATGGGCTAGACTGAGCACTTGGCAGCGCCAGTCGACCCCTTATTTTTCGGGGTAAAATAACAAGCAAAGCAGTGACGAAAAAAGCAGACATTCTGTGATAAATCTCATATCCTGTGCCGCGTCACGAGGTGTTTGCCGACTAGGTATCACAAAGTAACAAAGTGTTATTTTTCGTTATAAAATAATTTCAGGCCAGCATTGACGCGGCTTGTAGCGCGATAACGGAAAAGAGTTGAGGCAGACACCGAATACTGCACAGAAAATTGACCTGGATTAAACCATTGCAGGTCTGATTTCGTTACTTTACAACATATCCATACTGACACGGTGCGAGAAGGAAGCGTCAAAAGCATCCCTCACACCAAAAAATATCAATAATATGGGGTGAAACCATGTACGAGAAGTCTGTTGTTATTACTGCTGAAAACGGCCTGCACACCCGTCCGGCAGCTCAGTTCGTGAAAGAAGCCAAAGAATTCCAAAGCGAGATCACTGTGGTCTCCGGTGGCAAATCCGCCAGCGCCAAGAGCCTGTTCAAGCTGCAGACCCTGGGCCTGACCAAAGGCACCAACGTGACCATCCAGGCCGACGGCCCGGACGCTCAGAAAGCCGTTGAGAAGCTGGTTGCCCTGATGGACGAGCTGGAGTAATCCAGCTTTATTCCTCCCCCACAGTCGTTTTAATAGGAAGGATTATGATATCTGGCATTCTTGCGTCCCCCGGTATCGCATTCGGCAAGGCGCTTCTTCTGAAAGAAGATGAAATCGTTATCAATCAGGGCAAAATCGCTGCCGAACAGATTGATGCCGAAATCAACCGCTTCCTCGAAGCCCGCACCAAGTCAGCCGCACAGCTGGAAGCCATCAAAGAGATGGCCGGTCGCACCTTCGGTGAAGAAAAAGAGGCCATCTTCGAAGGCCACATCATGCTGCTCGAAGATGAAGAGCTGGAAGGGGATATCAGATCCTTCATCAAAGACAACAAGGCCACCGCTGACAAGGCCATCTACGAGGTCATCGAGCAGTACGCCAAGATGATGGCCGAGCTGGATGACCCCTATCTGCGCGAGCGCGCCACCGACTTCCGTGACATCGGCACCCGTCTGGTCAAGAACGTACTGGGCATCGCCGTTGTCAACCTGAGCACCATCGACGAAGAGGTGATCCTGGTTGCCAAAGACCTGACCCCGTCCGAAACCGCTCAGATCAACCTGAAATACGTGCTGGGTTTCGTCACCGACATCGGTGGCCGTACTTCCCACACCTCCATCATGGCCCGCTCCCTGGAGCTGCCGGCCATCGTGGGCACCAACGACATCACCGAGCGCGTCAAGAATGGTGACGTGCTGGTGCTGGACGCGATCAACAACCAGATCGTCCTCAACCCGACTGCCGAACAGCTGGCCAAGTTCAAAGAGATCCAGGCCCAGTTCCAGGCCGAAAAAGACGAGCTGGCCAAGCTGAAAGATCTGCCCGCCATCACCCTGGATGGCCATCAGGTCGAAGTGTGCGCCAACATCGGTACCGTCAAGGATACCGAGGGTGCCATCCGCAACGGCGCCGAAGGCGTGGGTCTGTACCGTACCGAGTTCCTGTTCATGGACCGTGACGCGCTGCCGACCGAAGACGAGCAGTTCAAAGCCTACAAAGAAGTGGCCGAAGCGATGCCGGATCAGCCGATCATCGTGCGCACCATGGACATCGGCGGCGACAAAGAACTGCCCTACATGAATTTCCCGAAAGAGATGAACCCCTTCCTGGGCTGGCGTGCCGTGCGGATCTTCTTCGATCGCGCCGACATCATGCACGCCCAGCTGCGGGCCATCCTGCGTGCGTCTGCCTTCGGCAAACTGCGCATCATGTTCCCGATGATCATCTCCGTCGAAGAGTTCCGCAGTCTAAAGGCCACCGTAGAGACGCTGAAAGCCGAACTGCGTGCCGAAGGCAAAGCCTTTGATGAATCCATCGAAGTGGGTATCATGATCGAGACCCCGGCTGCTGCCGTGATGGCTCATCATCTGGCCAAGGAAGTGGATTTCTTCAGTATCGGTACCAACGACCTGACCCAGTACACCCTGGCCGTCGACCGTGGTAACGAGATGATTTCCGCCATGTACAACCCGCTGTCACCCTCCGTCCTGACGCTGATCAAGATGGTTATCGATGCATCCCACGCCGAAGGCAAGTGGACCGGTATGTGTGGTGAACTGGCTGGTGACGAGCGTGCCACCCTGCTGCTGCTGGGTATGGGTCTGGATGAGTTCTCCATGAGCGCCATCTCTGTACCGCGTATCAAGAAGCTTATCCGCAACACCAACTTCGAAGATGTGAAGGCCATGGCTGATCAAGCGCTGAGCTTTGCCACCGCCGCCGAAATCGAAGCCTGTGTAGATAACTTTATTAAGCAGAAGGCAGTCTGCTAAGATCGGCTGCAAACAGCGACAATCATCTCTAGGAGCTTTTACTATGGGTCTGTTTGATAAACTGAAGAAACTGGTTTCCGATGACAGCTCTGATACCGGCGGCATCGAAATTTTTGCCCCGCTGTCAGGCGAAATCGTACCGATCGAAGATGTGCCCGACGTGGTCTTCGCCGAGAAGATCGTCGGTGACGGCATCGCCATCAAGCCGGCCGGCAACAAGATGGTTGCTCCGTGCGACGGCACCATCGGCAAGATCTTCGAGACCAACCACGCGTTCTCGCTGGAATCCGACTCTGGTATCGAGCTGTTCGTTCACTTCGGTATCGACACCGTTGAGCTGAAAGGCGAAGGCTTCAAGCGCATCGCCCAGGAAGGTCAACAGGTCAAGCGCGGTGACACCATCATCGAGTTCGATCTGGCCGTTCTGGAAGCCAAAGCCAAATCTACCCTGACTCCGGTGGTCATCTCCAACATGGACGAGATCAAAGAGCTGGTGAAGATGACGGGTGCCGTGACCGTGGGCGAGACCCCGGTGATCCGCATCAAGAAATAAGGCTGCATGGGCCGATCGCCCATCGCTGACACAAAAAACCGAAGCCCAGGCTTCGGTTTTTTTATGGGCGCCTTCCAGCTACTCCTTGCCGAAGACCACCTGGTTGCGCCCGTTGCTCTTGGCCTGATAGAGCGCCTTGTCAGCCACCTGCAGCAGGTTGTCGCTGCTCTGGCCCTCGCTTCGGGTGGCACAGCCCAGGCTCATCGTCAGGGAGAAGCTCTGCCCCTCCCACGTGACCACATGGCCGACAAACTGCCGACGCAACTGCTCGGCCCGCTCGATCACAAGCTCAGCATCCACCCCGGGCAGGATCAGCAAGAACTCCTCTCCGCCCCAGCGGGCCAGGTGCTCCCCGGCTCTCAGCTGGCCGGTCATGATGCGGGCTACCTCGCACAGCGCCGCATCCCCGGCGGGATGCCCGTAGCGATCATTGATCTGCTTGAAGTGATCGATGTCGCCCAGGATCACCGAGAAGGGTTCTCCCTGCAGCCAGAGCGCCTGCAGTTGCTGGCCTGCGGCTCGCCGGTTGCCAAGCTCGGTCAGCGGATCGGTGCAGGAGATCCGGCTCACCTCCTCTATCATGCAGTGCAGATCGTGAATGTCGCGCAGGGTCACTATGTGCCAGCCCGGCATGGCATCGGCTTTCAACTGGGCCGTGATGGTAAACCAGCGCTGCTGGCCGTTCTTGCAGTAAAGCAGGGCATTCATCTCGGCCACCGCAGCCCCGCTTGCCAGGCTGCTCATCACCGCCTGGTTCCAACGCGAGATGGCCAGCGCCCGGCTCTCCTCGTCGCGATAGACGGTGGCAAACCAGCTGGCCATGTCGGGCAGATCCGTCAGGTCGTAACCCAGTTGCGTCACGAAAGCCCGGTTCACGAACCTGTGATGGCGGGCGGGGATCTCCGACAGCCGGGTGGGGATGCTGTCCAGCGTCTCGCTGCAGGCCGATTCCGAGATCAGGATAGGAAACGGGATCACGTCGAAGGAGCGAAACAGGATCTGCTGCAGCTCGGTCAGGATCACGGGATCTGTGATGGTCAAGGTAATTCCCTTCACCTGTTGAGGATTTTATTAAAGGTAAATGAGGGGAGAAGAGGGGTAAAGCCCTCATTGAACTGGGCTGGGTGCCCGGTTCCCGGCCGCAACACACCCTGCTCTGCGGCTTTGCATCAGCCGTTCGCCACCCTGACAGCCTCTCCTGGATGAGCGAAACCAGTTCTTCGACCGGCGCGCTGCCGGCCTGTTACAAATAACATGTTAAAAACACACAGAGATCAAGGTTTTGACACATCTTCGCAGTAACATGGAAAAAGTGGCCCGGAGGCAGGACGCCCGATGAGACCACCCGTGATGCAATGCAAGCCCCGAAAAGGATACGAACATGCTGAAAAATACCGAACAACGTTATGGCAGCCTGAGCATAGGGCTGCACTGGTTGACCCTGCTGCTGATGATCGCCGTCTATGCGCTGATGGAGTTCAGGGACATCTTCCCCAAAGGGTCGGTCGGCCGCGACCTGATGAAGGAGTTTCACTTCATGGTGGGTCTGCTGATCCTGGCGCTGGTGGTGGTGCGTCTGCTGGTGCGTGCGAGCAGCCCCTCACCGCGCATCGTGCCCGAGCTCTCCCCCCTGATGCTCAAGCTGGCCAAGCTCGCCCACCTGGCGCTCTATGGCTTCCTGATCCTCACCCCGCTGCTGGGCTGGCTGCTGCTGAGCGCGGGCGGCAAGCCCATCCCCTTCTTCGGCCTTGAGCTTCCCGCCCTCATCGCCCCCAACGACGGCCTGAAGGGCACCATCAAGGAGCTGCACGAGACGCTGGCCAACATTGGCTATGCCCTGATTGCCCTGCATGCGGCGGCATCCATCTACCACCACCACGTACTCAAGGACAACACCCTGACCAATATGCTGCCCGAGCGCAAATAGCCAGCGAGACGGGTTGCACACCAACAAGAAGGCCCCTTTGACAGGGGCCTTCTTGTTCATGAATGGTCATGGATAACGCGCTGTCATCCAGGCAGCACCACCCGGCTTTCGCCGCCGCCGAGGGCCTCCACCCTCACCTGCACACCGATCCGCTCCACCAGGGTCTGCACGTGGGAGATGACCCCGATCTGGCGGCCGGCCGCCTGCAGGGAGTCCAGGCTTGAGAGCGCCAGATCCAGGCTGTCGGGATCGAGCGTGCCGAAGCCCTCGTCGATAAAAAGCGATTCGACCTGGGTCTGGCGCGACGACAGGCTGGAGAGGGCCAGCGCCAGCGCCAGCGACACCAGGAAGCTCTCGCCGCCGGAGAGGGAGTCTACCGAGCGCACCTCGTCCCCCATGTCGAGATCCACCACCTGCAGCGCCAGATCGGTGCCGGGCACCCGCTCCAGTCGATAGCGAGGGGAGAGCTCGGCAAGCTGGGCGTTGGCCTCCAGCAGCAACCGCTCCAGGGTGAGGCTCTGGGCGAAGGTTCGCAACTTGGCACCGCTGGCCGAGCCGATAAGATCGGAGAGTCGCCGCCAGTGATCCGCCACCGCCTGCTGGGCGGCCAGCTCCTCCTGCAGGGTGCCCGCCTTGAGGGCAGCCGCCTCGGCCTGGGCCAGCGTGCTCTTGCACTGGAACAGCTGCTCGTCGAGGGCGCGGCAGTGTGCCTCCAGCGCCGTCAGCCGGCTGTCGAGCTCCTCTGGCGCCAGTGCAGCCAGCTCGGGGTGATGCTCGCGATAACGATCCCGCTTGCTCTCCTCCAGCGCCAGCGCCCGCTGCCGCTCGGTCAAACGGGTACGCGCCTCGGCGCGGGCATCCTCCAGCGCCTGCAAGGCGGCGCGGCGCGCCTTGAGCTCATCCGGACTCATGGCCAGCAGGCGGCGCAGGTCATATTCGGCGATGCCGAGGCTGCTGGCGTGGGCAGCCCAGCGCCCCAGCACCTCCCGCCGCCGCCGGCTGCTCACCTGCTTCTCCTGCTCCAGATGGCTGAGACGGGCCTTGAGCTCGGTCTGGCGCTCACGCAGGGCGCGGGCCGCCCCCTGCATCGCCTCCAGCTCGCTGGCCAGCTGCTGCAGCCGCTGCTGCCAGCGATGCTCGACCAGGGCAATCTCCTCGCCCCCCAGGCAAGTGGCGCGGCTGGTGACCAGCCCCTGCCGTTGCTGTTCATGCTCCTTGTAGTCGCGCTCGAGCTTGTGCAGCAGCTCACGCTGGGTCTGCAGGCGCGCCTCCTGGGCGCTCAGGGCCGGGGTGAGGCTGGCAATCTCGCCGGCCAGCCGCTCCCACTCGCTCTGGCCGTGCAGCCAAGCCTCGCAGGCCCGCTGCCACTCGTGCCACTGCTGGCTGCCCAGCCACTGGCGCCAGGGCTGGCCCCCCATCTGTTCGTCGAGCCGGCTGCCCCCCTGCGCGAGGCGCTGGCGCAGGGTCGCCTCCTGCTCGCCCATGGCCTTCACCTCCCCCTCCAGAGCGATGCGCTGGCGGTCGGCCTCCTGCCACTGCTGCTCGAACTGCTGGTGCTGGCTGGCCAGCTGGCTCAACTGCTGGCGCACGGACTGCAACTGCTGCTGCCCCTGCTGAGCCTCACGTAGCTGCTGCTGGCTGCGGGCCAGCCCCTGCTCCAGGCTCTGGCCACGGCCCAGCAGGATGCTCATCAGCTCGTTCCACTCAATTGGGCTCTGACGCAGCGGCAACGGATGGCCGAGCAGGGTATCGCCTCCCAGCTGCTGCCAACGCAAGGTCAGCTGCTCGGCACGGGTCTCCAGCTCCGGCAGATGTTGCTGGCGCACCGCCAGCTGACGGGCCAGCTCCTGGCGCTCGCTCTCGCACTGAATGTATTGGTGATTGAGCCGCTCCCACTCGAGCTCGAGGCCGCGGGCGCGCTCCGCCAGCTGGCCCAGAATGCCCGCCACCTGTGGTTGGCTCTGGTGATAGGGGTGCTCCTCGGCACCGCACAGCGGGCAAGGTTCACCGTCGCGCAAGATGTGGCGATGCTGCTCGAAACTGGCGATGGCGCGGGACTGCTCCAGCGCGTGGCGCGCCTCGTCCCGCTGCAGGGCGAGCCGCTCACGGGCCGGCGCCAGCTCGTCGCCGAGAATGGCCAGCTTGCCGAGCGCCTGCTCCAGCTGGGCTATCTCCTGCTGCAGGCGACCATGCTGCTCGCCGTGATTGCGGCCATAGTCGGCCAGCTCCAGCAGCTGGCGCAGCTGGCCCAGCTGTTCGGTCTGCTGCTGCCACTGCTCCTGCACCTTGGCCAGGCGTCCCTCCCACTGCTGCTCCTGCAGCTCGTGCTGTTGCTGCTGCAGCCGCTCCTGCTCGCGCTGCCAGTAGTCGCGCTCCTGCTGCCCTTGCTCCAGCTGGTGCTGCAACTGCCTGAGGGCGCGCAGCTTGTGCTCACGCAGGGTAAGGAGCTGCTGCAGCCTGCCGGCATCTTCGGCCCAATCCTGCATGGCGGTGAGCAGGGGCTGCCATTGGCGGGCCACCGGCGCCAGCTCCTTGTGCTCTTCAAGCCAAGCGCCCCACTGCTGGTGCTGGGCCTTGAGCTGCTCCACCTGCTGGCGCTGCTGGTGCCAGCCCTGCTCCAGGGTGAGCTGCACCTCCCGCTCCTGCGTTCCCTCCTGCTGGATCTTCTGCAGTTGCTGCTGCTTTTCCCGAATGCGGGTGTCGAGCTCCTGCGCCCGCTTGAGCTCGGGCTGCAGGGCGCCCCACTCGCGCTCGGCGGCGATCTTCTCCGCCAGCAGCTGCTGCTCGGTGAGGGCGCTCTGCTGGGTCTGCTCCTCCAGCTTGCCAAGTTCGGGGCCGAGCTCGGCCAGCAGTTTCTCCTGCTGCTGCACCTCCAGGGTGAGGCGAGCCAGCTCGTCGTGATCGGCGCGGGCCACCTGGGCCTGCTCGGCGCGGGCAAACTCCTCGCGCTCGGGGGCGGCCGCACCGTGGGCCACCTCTGCGGCGGCAAGGGCCGCCTCCCCCTCCTCACAGGCCTGCAACTGGGCGGCGATGCGGCCGTTGAGGTCGCGCAAGTCCTGCATCAGTTGCTGTTGTTGCTGCTCGTGTTTGAGGCTGGTGGCGAGGCTTATCTGCTGGCTCACCCACTGCTCGCGGGTCGCCTCGTCCATCAGCGCCACGTCGCCGAGCCGCTGGCGGATGGCGGCCAGTTGCTGCTGCTCCTCCCGCGCCCGCTCATGGGTCTGGATCGAAATGGCGGAGTAGAGCTCGGTGCCGGTCATCCGTTCGAGCAGGGCCGAACGCTCGTCGGCGCTCGATTTGAGGAAGGCGGCAAACTCCCCCTGCGGCAGGATGACGGCGCGGCGAAACTGCTCCCAGGAGAGCCCCACCAGCTCGTCGATGCGATCCTGCAGCTCCCGCTTGCTGCCACTGAACACCTGGCCCGACGCCACGTCGGTCAGGCTGCGCTCCTGGGCCTGAAAGCGCCCCTCGGCGCGGTTGCGGGCCCGGCGCACAGCCCAGCGGGCCAGCCAGACACGGCCGTCGCAGCCGCGAAACTGCACCTCGGCAAAACCGCTGGCGTGGCCACGGCTGAGGATGCCGCGCACGTCGTTGGCCTTGAGCTTCTCCTCGTCATCCATGCGACCCACTTCGGCCACGTTCTTGCGATTGGCAATGAAGCGCGGCATCTCGTCGTAGAGCGCCAGACAGATGGCATCGAGCAGGGTGCTCTTGCCGGCGCCAGTATTGCCGGTGATGGCAAACAGGCCGGCGGACCCCAGGGCGCCACCGGCAAAATCGATGGTGAATTGACCAGTCAGGCTGGCGAGGTTCTCCCCTGACAGCGACAAGATTTTCATGCATTGGCCTCCTTCACCTGCTCCAGGATCTCTTCAAACGACGCCACCAGCTCAGCCTCCGGCTCTCCGTCAAACTGACGCTGATAGCAGAGACGAAACACTTCTGTGGGGGAAAGCTCATCGAGCCGGCGCTGGCCGGCGCCGTCCGCCAGCCCCTGCCCCGAGCCCTGATAGCTGGTCGTGATGCGGGCCAGGCGCACCGGCTTGTCGGCGATGGCGGCCAGCACGCGCTCGCGGATGCGGGCCTCGGGTTTGGGCAGCAGCAGCCGTACCTCGAGGAAGGGCTGCGCCTGCTGCGGGCAAGCGGGCAGGTCCAGCGCCTCGATGGCCTTGAGCGCCTCGTCGAGGCCGCTCTGGGGCAGCCGGATCATCTCCACCGCGCGGGGCACCGGGATCCGCTCAAGACGGGCCAGCTTGCCCCCCTCAAACGTCACCTCCAGCACCTGATGGTTGTAGTTCGCCTCGGCCAGGGAGAGCGGCAGCGGCGAGCCGCTGTAGTGCACCCCCTCGGCCGGACTCTGGGCCAGGTGCAGATGACCCAGCGCCGTGTAGTCGGCGGCGGCAAACAGCTCGGCGGGCAGGGCATGCTGATTGCCGCCGAGCACCCGCCGCTCGGAGAGCTCTGAGAGCTGGCCCGCCGCCAGATAGGCGTGGCCCATGGCGATGAGGGCCTGATCCGGATTGCAGCGCGCCCGCCCCTCGCTCAGCACCGCCTCATAAACCTGGCGTACCCCTTCGATGAGTCTGTCCTGCCCCTCGCTGAGCCCTTCCGGGCGCAGATCGCTGCTGCGCAGAAACGGCACGGCAGCGCACCAGGCGGCCACCTCGCCATCCTTGCCTCGCAGCGGCACCAGCAGACGCTCGGTCTCGAGGCGCCCCTCGTCGTCCCGGCTGATGCTGCCCACCAGATGCAGATCGAAGGCGCGCAGCAGCTCGTGGGGAGCATCCAGCTTGGAGGGGGAGTCGTGGTTGCCGCCGATGAGCACCATCTCCAGTGCCGGGTGCTCGGCGCGCAGCCTGGCCAGAAAACGGTAGAGCTGCTGCCAGGCGCTGGCGGGGGGATTGGCGGTGTCGAACAGATCGCCCGCCACCAGCAGGGCGTCGATGTCACGGCGCTTGATGGTGTCGGCCAGCCAGTCGAGAAAGGCATCGTGTTCAAAACGGCGATCATGGCCATGGAGTTGGTGGCCAAGGTGCCAGTCGGCGGTATGCAGGATCTTCATGAAAAAACGGCTCGTATGGAGGTGGTGCCAGCAGCACCCGATGCAGACAAGATGAGGATATGCCTCCCTTTTTTCAAGCCGGAGCGGGTGCTGGCGTCAGATTCAGGCGGGCTCGCAGCACATCTGGTACTGGGGATGACCGGTGAGCGGGTCGGCCAGCTCCCCCTCGATCACGAAACCGTGGCGACGATAGAAGCGCACCGCCTGATCGTTTTCCACAAAGACCCGGGCATGCAGCCTGGCCCCCTTGGACTTGGCCTCCTGCAGCAGGGCATGGCCCACCCCCCGCCCCTGACGGTCGGGGCGCACGAACAGGGCGGCCAGGTAGTCATCCACCAGCGCCATGAAGCCGAGCAGCTCGCCGCGCTCCTCGAACACCCAGATGCGGGCGCGCTCGAGATAGCGGGTGCGCAGATCTTCCTGCGCCTGCCACCAGCAGGAAGCATCGACAAAATCATGGGCCTGCAGGGAGGCCAGCAACCAGATCTCGACGATCTCGTCCATGTCGTCGGACCGACTCGCCCTCAGCATATTGGTATCCTTGTTAACAACCTTAACATCCGCAGTCTAGGGGAGTTTGATGACGGCTTTGGGGACGGATATGACTCCCTGTGAAGTCGATCGCCCTTTATTTAGCAAGAATGATTGGCTGATCACAAAGCGCCTCTCTAGTACAATGCCCGCCGGACAATCTATGAGACCGAGGACGCCATGTGGTTTAAAAACCTGCAGATTTATCGCTTTACCCGCCCCTTCGAGCTGACCGTCGAGCAGCTGGAAACCCAGCTGGAAGCCTGTGCCTTCACCCCGTGCGGCAGCCAGGACATCTCCCGGTTCGGGTGGGTCAAGCCCCTTGGCAAATTCGGCTCCACCCTGACCCACTCCGCCGCCGGCCACATCCTGCTGTGCGCTCGCAAGGAAGAGAAGATGCTGCCCGGCACCGTGGTCAAGGAGATGCTGGCGGAGAAGGTAGAGGCGATCGAGTTCGAACAGGGCCGCGCCCTCAAGAAGAAAGAGAAGGAAGCGCTCAAGGAAGAGATCATGCACACCCTGCTGCCGCGCGCCTTCAGCCGCACCAGCCAGACCTTCGCCTGGATCAATCCGGCCGACAACCTGATGGTGGTGGACGCGGGCTCCGCCAAGAAGGCGGACGATCTGCTGGCCCTGCTGCGCAAGTCCATCGGCACCCTGCCGGTGGTGCCGGTGGCCCTCAAGAACCCGCCCGAGATCACCATGACCGAGTGGCTGAACGAGGGCAACCTGCCCGCCTCCTTCACCCTGGAGGACGAGGCCGAGCTGCGCAGCGCCATGGAGCATGGCGGCATCATCCGCTGCAAGCAGCAGGATCTGATGAGCGACGAGATCAAGAACCACCTGGCCAACGACAAGCTGGTCACCAAGCTGGCCCTCAACTGGGGCGAGACCCTGAGCTTCGTGCTGGGGGATGACCTCTCCATCAAGCGCCTCAAGTTCAGCGAAGAGCTGCGCGAGCAGAACGACGACGTCACCAGCGAAGATCCGGCCGCCCGTCTGGATGCCGACTTCGCGCTGGTGACCGCCGAGCTGGCCCAGTTCATCCCGGCCCTGTTCGCCGCCCTGGGCGGTGAAGAGCAGTCCATCTAAGCGAATTGGCTCAGCCTGATTGCAAAAAACCGCCTCCGGGCGGTTTTTTTATGGGCTGGCGCCGGTTCGACTTGTTGATAGATGAGTAACTTGTTGATCTGATTCAACAACTTGAGTCATTAGCGCCAATCGTGACATAGTCGCTCCTCATGCTCATAAAACAGACAAGGAGAGTGTCATGTTGCGCAAACCACTGGGGCTGGCCATCGCCCTCGCACTGCTGGCCGGCTGCGCCGCTCAGCAGAGCCTGCAAGCGCCCCCCGCCCACACCCTGATCGCACCGGAGGCCGCCAGCGGCTGGCAGGACAAACAAGGCTGGCAAGGCCGCGACTTCATGGTGGCCGCCGCCAACCCGCTGGCGGTGGAGGCGGGCTACCAGATGATCCAGGCCGGCGGCAGCGCGGTGGACGCCGCCATCGCGGTGCAGCTGG
This sequence comes from Aeromonas dhakensis, assembly GCF_002285935.1. Lineage (NCBI taxonomy): Bacteria > Pseudomonadati > Pseudomonadota > Gammaproteobacteria > Aeromonadales > Aeromonadaceae > Aeromonas > Aeromonas dhakensis. The sequence goes on along the minus strand of NZ_CP023141.1, from coordinate 2,169,253 downwards.
TGTTGACCCTGGTGGAGCCGCAATCCTCCGGCATCGGCGGTGGCTCGCTCATGCTGGTGTGGGATGGTCAGAAAGTCACGGCGGTGGATGGTCGCGAGACGGCCCCCGCCGCCGCCACCGATCAGCTGTTCATGAAGGATGGCAAGCCGATGGCCTTCTACGACGGCGTGGTGGGCGGGCGCTCGGTGGGCGCCCCCGGCACGGTGCGGGCACTGGCGCTGGCCCACCAGCGTTACGGCAAGCTGCCCTGGGCCAGCTTGTTCGAGCCCGCCATAACCCTCGCGGAGCAGGGATTCGTGATAAGCCCGCGGCTGGCCGCGCTGCTGGGCAAGGACCCTTACCTTGCCAAGGATCCAGACGCGCGAGCCTACTTCTATCAGGCCGACGGCAGCCCCAGAGCGGCGGGCAGCCGGCTGACCAACCCGGCCCTGGCCAAGGTGCTGCGTACCCTGGCAAGCGAGGGGCCGGACGCCTTCTATCGCGGCCCGCTGGCCGAGGCCATGGTGGCCAAGGTGCACGCCCACCCGACCAACCCCGGGGTGCTGAGCGCGGTCGATCTGGCCAGCTACCGCGCCAAGCTGCGCGACGGCCTCTGCTTTGACTATCGCCAGAGCCGGGTGTGCGGCTTCCCGTCCCCCTCGTCCGGCACCATAGCACTCGGCCAGATCTTCGGCATGCTGGAGAGTCGCGACATGGCGGCCCTCAAGCCGGTGCCAGGGGAGCAGGGCCAGCCGGCCGCCTCCGCCGAGGCGATCCACCTCTACAGCGAGGCGGCGCGGCTCGCCTTTGCCGATCGCAACCAGTACGTGGCGGACAGCGACTATGTGGCGGTCCCCGTCAGCGGCCTGCTCGACAAGCACTATCTGGCCCGGCGCGGCGCCCTCATCGGCGAGCGCTCCATGGGGCTGGCCAACGCGGGCACCCCGCCGCTGGCGCCGGCTCGCGGCCAGGATGCGACCCCTGAGCTCCCCTCCACCAGCCACATCTCCATCGTCGACAAGGCGGGGATGGCGGTCTCCATGACCAGCTCCATCGAAGACGGCTTCGGCTCGCGGCTGATGGTCAACGGCTACCTGCTCAACAACCAGCTCACCGACTTCTCCTTCACCTCGCTGGACGCCGCCGGGCTGCCGGTGGCCAACCGGGTGGAGCCGGGCAAGCGACCGCGCTCCTCCATGTCCCCCCTGCTGGTGTTTGACAAGAGCAGCGGCGAGCTGGAGATGAGCCTGGGCTCCCCGGGGGGCTCAGCCATCATCAACTACGTGGGCAAGACGCTGCTGGGCACCCAGGATTGGGGGCTCAACCTGCAGCAGGCGATCAATCTGCCCAACTTCGGCAGTCGCAACGGCCCCACCGAGCTGGAGGCGGGCCGCACCCCGGCCACCGTGGTCGAGGCACTCAAGGCGAAGGGGCACGAGGTGGTGCTGAGCGAGCAGACCTCGGGCCTGCAGGGGGTGCAGCGCAACGCCGGCGGCTGGCTTGGCGCCGCCGATCCGCGCCGGGAGGGGATCGCCAAGGGTCAGTGAACCCAGGGGTCTGCACCCAACCCTCAATGCAACGAAGCGGCCGGTCGGCCGCTTTTTTGTGAGGCCAGGCTGTGCTCGCCTTGGCCACAAAAATCATCACCGATTGATTAATACTGCCAAGCCAGGTCAATAAAAATAGAGCCACGCACCTTAAAACCATAACTTATCGACTTTTAATCTCAAAAATCCCTTTAAATGTGGATAAAGATTGTCCTTCCACCAAAAACGTATTATTTTTCAACAGAAACGGCAACTGTTGTCCCTCAGACACACCCCGTGCACGGGACCAGCATCTGTCTCTTTCGCCCCCTGCTCATTGACAGCTGCCCTCTTCACCCGCGCGGTGATCTGGTAGCCCCCTGACTGCCATTAGCGAGGTGACGACATGGACCACTCCCTTCCCCTGATTACCACCCTGGTCGGCGGCTTCGTGCTGGCCTACATCCTCGGCATGCTGGCCCAGCGCCTCAAGATCTCCCCCATGGTGGGCTATCTGGCGGCCGGCGTCATCTCTGGCCCCTTCACCCCGGGGTACGTGGCCGACATGAAGTTGGTGCCCGAGCTGGCGGAGCTGGGGGTGATCCTGCTGATGTTCGGGGTGGGGCTGCACTTCTCCTTTCGCGACCTGATGTCGGTAAAGCGGATCGCCATCCCGGGCGCCATCGCCCAGATCACCGTCGCCACCCTGCTCGGCATGGGGCTCGCCTCGCTGCTGGGGTGGGATCCGGTCGCCGGTCTGATGTTCGGCCTCGCTCTCTCCACCGCCAGTACCGTGGTGCTGCTGCGGGCACTGGAGAGCCGTCAGAATCTGGAGACCCTGCAGGGGCGCATCGCCATCGGCTGGCTCATCGTCGAGGATCTGGTGATGGTGTTGGCGCTGGTGATGTTGCCTATCATCGCCGACATCCGGTTCGGCGAGCAGGCCATGAGCTGGCAGAGCATAGCGCTGGATCTGGGCTGGACCCTCGGCAAGGTGAGCCTGTTCGTGGCGCTGATGATGGTGGTGGGCAGCCGCTTCATCCCCTGGCTGCTGACCCACACCGCCAGCACCGGCTCGCGCGAGCTGTTCACCCTGGCTGTACTGACCTGCTCCCTTGGCATCGCCTTCGGGGCGGTCAAGCTGTTCGGCGTCTCCTTCGCCCTTGGCGCCTTCTTCACCGGCATCGTCATGAACCGCTCCGAGCTGAGCCACCGCGCCGCCAACAACACCCTGCCGCTGCAGGACGCCTTCGCCGTGCTGTTCTTCGTCTCGGTGGGCATGCTGTTCAACCCGGCAGTGCTGCTGACCGAGCCGCTGGCGGTGCTGGCCACCCTGTTCATCATCATGTTCGGCAAGTCGGCGGCGGCCTACGCCATCGTGCGGCTGTTTCGCTACAGCAAGCGCACCGCCCTCACCATCTCCGCAAGCCTGGCCCAGATCGGCGAGTTCTCCTTCATCCTCATCGGGCTGGCCATAGTGCTAAAGCTGGTGCCGGAAGGAGCCCGTGACCTGATCCTGGTGGGAGCCAGCCTCTCCATCATGCTCAACCCGCTGGTGTTCAACGCCGTCGAGCGCTACCTGGAGAAACAGCCGGACGCCAACAACACCCAGGTGCTGGCCGAGTGCACATGCCCGCCGGTGGAGATGAAAGGCCACACCATACTGGCGGGCTATGGCCGGGTCGGCCGTCTGCTGGTGAATGGCCTGCAGCAGGCCAGGCGCGAGCTGGTGGTGATCGAGCAGGATCCGCACCGGCTGGAGAGCCTGCGCCAGGCCGACATTCCCCACGTCAACGGCAACGTGGCCGATGACGAGGTGCTGTGCCGCGCCGCCATCGCCGACGCCAGCTGGCTGCTGGTGGCCATCCCCAACAGCTTCGAGGCCGGCGAGGCCATCGCCCAGGCCAGGCTCATCAACCCGACCATCCGGGTGATCGCCCGTGCCCACAGCGACGACGAGGTGAGCTTCCTCACCAGGCAGGGGGCGGACAAGGTGATCATGGGGGAGCGGGAGATAGCCCTCGGCATTCTGGCTCAGGCGACCGCATAAACCGCCATCCAGTGAACCAGAGGGGCCTTGGCCCCTCTTTTTTATGCCTCTTTGTATATCCGCGCTTTTGGGCACCCAGGCCCCTCCTCACCCATTCCCGCTGACGTTTCGCGCCGATATGGCACAATTTGACTCCCTTTGTCAGCCCCCCAGGTCAGGGCCGAGTGCCGCCACGACCACGAGCCCCCTGCGCACCGCCCCCTCGCCAGCACAAAGCTCCGCCAGCCACCCTCGCCGGCCCGTAGTAGACAGCAGATCCTGCAGCGACCCCTACCGGATTGGGGGAGTACCGCGCCAGATGGGCAACTTCGCCGTTCAGTCTCCTTGGCTAGACTGGGCCAGTCGTCTTATGACACCCATTTGGCACATGTGCCCACAACCAATCTGGAAGGATCCGCCATGAAACCCTTGTTGACTGCCCTCTTGCTCCCCATGCTACCCCTCGCCGTACAGGCCGCCGAGCCCGTCTGGATAACGGTCGGTGCCGACAGCGGCGTCGAACTCAAGCAGGTAAAAGCCAAGCTGGCCCCCCTGTTCAGCGCCAGCGGCGCCCCCGTCCAGCTGGCCCAGGTCGAGGCGAGCGAGCTTGGCACCCTCTCCCACCTGATGCACGAAGGGCACCAGCGCTGCGGCGGCTACGTGGTGCACAGCACCCTGGCCGACGCCCTGCAGAGCATGGCCCAGCCCATCAGCCAGAACCTGTTCAGCGCCCCGCCGCTGACCCAGGGAGCCAGCGTCAACCGGCTGCTGCCCTACCTGGATCAGGGCAACATAGTCGGCACCATCAGCCAGCTCGCCAGCTGGCGCAACCGCTACTACACCACCACCACGGGGGTGCAGTCGGCTGACTGGGTGGCCGGCCAGTGGCAGACCCTGAGCGCGACCCTGCCCTGGGCCAGCGTCAGCCGGGTCAAGCACAGCGGCTATCCGCAGCAGTCCGTGGTGCTGACCCTCAAGGGCAGCCGCTACCCGGACGAAGTGGTGGTGCTCGGCGGTCATCTCGACTCCACCGCAGGCTCGGCCCCCAACAGCCGTACCCTGGCGCCAGGCGCCGATGACGATGCCTCCGGCATCGCCACCCTGACCGAGGTACTGCGGGTCATCGCCGAGCAGGGTCGCCAGCCGGAGCGCACCCTGCAGTTCATCGGCTATGCGGCGGAAGAGGTGGGGCTGCGCGGCTCCAAGGACATCGCCACCCGCTACAAGGCGGCCAACACCAAGGTGCTGGCGGCGCTGCAGCTGGACATGACCAACTACCAGGGCTCGGCGGAAGATATCGTCTTCATGACCGACTACACCGACCAGGGGCTGACCGGCTATTTGGCCCAGCTGCTGGACGCCTATCTGCCCCAGATCCGCTACGGCTACGACAGCTGCGGTTACGGCTGCTCGGATCACGCCTCCTGGCACAATCAGGGCTACCCGGCCGCCATGCCGTTCGAGTCGCGCTTCAACGACTACAACCCCAACATCCACACCGCCCGGGACACCTTGCAGAACTCGGATCCCTCGGCCGCCCACGCCCTCAAGTTCGCCCAGCTGGCCACCAGCTTCGCCATCGAGATGGGCAAGATAAACTGAGCCGCCAAGGCGCGGTGACGCACACAAAAACAAGAGGGAGGCCAGGCCTCCCTCTCTTGTTTTCAAACCTTCCGCTCAGGGCTGCCGATGCGCCCCGGCAAGCGGGGGATTGGTGCGCGGCAAGCCTTGCTGCGCGTGGGCCGTGGCGGCCTGCGCATGCAGCCTTTCAAGGCGCTCGAACGCGCGCAGCGCGCCATCGCGGGGAGCGGGATCGGCCGGCCAGCAGCTGGCGGGCAGCGCCTGCACACCCAGCAGGGCGACGGACAACAGCAGCAGATAAGGGACCATCTTGCGACACTCTTTGCGACACTACGGTGGCAGCAGAGTGTCTATTCTTGTCGGGGACCGATGACGGTTTGATGAAGGGACGGGATCGTCATTTTACAACATTTGACGAGGCGGGCCGGCGCCGAGATACATATGGCGACATTTATGCCAAATCTGCGCTGACCAGTTAATTTATGCCCTAAAAAGTAGCCGGGAGAAAAACGTTATCCCTGAAAAGAAAACGTTATCTGGTCAAAACGTTGTTTCTGGATCATAAAAAGTATCCAAAAACTGGTGTATATTGCACGGCGGAAACTCCTTAACCATGAAGACTGACATGAAAAAGACCAAAATCGTCTGCACCATCGGTCCCAAGACCGAATCCAAAGAAATGCTGGCCAAGATGCTGGACGCCGGCATGAACGTCATGCGCCTGAACTTCTCCCACGGCGACTACGCCGAGCACGGTGGTCGCATCAGCAACCTGCGCGCTGTCATGGCCGAAACCGGCAAGCACGCAGCCATCCTGCTGGACACCAAGGGTCCGGAAATCCGTACCATCAAGCTGGAAGGCGGCAACGACGTGGCTCTGGTCGCTGGCCAGACCTTCACCTTCACCACCGACCAGACCGTGGTTGGCAACAAAGACAAAGTCGCCGTGACCTATGCCGGTTTCGCCAACGACCTGCGCGTCGGCAACCGCATCCTGGTTGACGACGGCCTGATCGGTCTGGACGTCATCGAGATCACCGAGCGCGAAGTCATCTGTAAAGTACTGAACAACGGCGATCTGGGCGAGAACAAAGGCATCAACCTGCCGGGCGTCTCCATCAAGCTGCCGGCCCTGGCCGAGAAAGACAAGCGCGACCTGATCTTCGGTTGCGAGCAAGGCGTTGATTTCGTTGCCGCCTCCTTCATTCGCAAGAAAGAAGACGTGCTGGAAATCCGTGAGCACCTGAAAGCCCACGGTGGCGAGAACATCCAGATCATCTCCAAGATCGAAAACCAGGAAGGCCTGGACAACTTCGACGAGATCCTGGCTGTCTCCGACGGCATCATGGTTGCCCGTGGCGACATGGGTGTCGAAATCCCGGTTGAAGAAGTTATCTTCGCCCAGAAGATGATCATCGAGAAGTGCAACAAAGCCCGCAAAGTGGTCATCACCGCCACCCAGATGCTGGACTCCATGATCAAGAACCCGCGTCCGACCCGCGCCGAAGCCGGCGACGTGGCCAACGCCATCCTGGACGGTACCGACGCAGTCATGCTGTCCGGTGAGTCCGCCAAGGGCAAATACCCGCTGGAAGCCGTGACCATCATGGCCACCATCTGCGAGCGTACCGATGCCGTGATGCCGTCCAACCTGTCTGCTGCCAACGACAGCAACAAGCTGCGCATCACCGAAGCGGTCTGCAAAGGCGCGGTAGAGACCTCCGAGAAGCTGGACGCCCCGCTGATCGTGGTTGCCACCGAAGGCGGCAAGTCTGCCAAGGCCATCCGCAAGTACTTCCCGAAAGCCTGGATCCTGGCCATCACCACCAACAAGAAGACCGCTGCCCAGCTGGTGCTGACCAAGGGTGTGGTTGCTCACGTGGTTGACAGCATCGCCTCCACCGACGATTTCTATCGCATCGGCAAAGAAGCGGCCCTGGCCAGCGGCATGGGTCTGAAGGGTGACGTGGTTGTCATGGTCTCCGGTGCTCTGGTACCGAGCGGCACCACCAACACCGCTTCTGTTCACGTTCTTTAATCGGAACTGAACAAGCTGAAAACGGCGCCCGCGGGTGCCGTTTTTTTTATCTCGCCCCCCTGCTGCCCCTTTCTGCCCGGTGTTAGAATCCACGCGGATTTAATCCAAGTGGGACATCTCCCGAATATCGCGTAATAACCCGGAAGTTTTATGCTCTCAATACCGTTCAAAAGAGCCTCGGCCACCCTGTTGCCGCTGCTCTGCTTACTCGTCAGCCTCTGCGCCCCACAAGCCATGGCGCAGGACGTGCCCCAACGCGCCAGCGTACAACGGGCGCTCGACGCCCTCGGCAAGTCGGACACCCTCACCGTCAGCCAGCAGGCCGACCAGAAATTCCTGACCGACACCCTCACCCTGCTCGACAGCATCGAGAAAGAGAAGAGCAAGGCCAGAAGCCAGAACGAGCGCGTTCGCTCCCTGCCGGCCGAGCTGCGCGACATCAGCGCCAGACTGGATGCCCTGACCCAGGGCAAGAGCGCCGAGCAGATCAAGAGCGAATACGCCAGCATGAGCCTGAGCGAGCTGGAGAGTCGCCAGCCCGACGTCATGGCCAACATGCAGGATGCCCAGGAGGCCCTCGGCACCATCGGCAGCCAGCTCACCAACCTGCAGACCCTGCCGGAACGGGCTCAGGCCAGCATGAGCCGCGCCTATCAGCGCAGCCAGGAGATCCGTACCCGCCTCAACGCCGGTGACGGGGTGAGCAGCGCCGAGAAGATGAAGCTCAATGCCGAGCTGGCCCTGCTGGATCTGCAGCTGGCCAACCTGCAGAAGGAGCTGGACAACCGCACCAGCATGCAGGATCTGGCGGTCAAACAGCGCGACTACCAGACCGCCCGCCTCGCGAGCGAAGAGCAGAAGCTGCAACTGCTGCAGGAGCAGAGCAGTGCCAAGCGCCTGGGCGACACCGAAAAAACTGCAGAGCAGACCGGTGAGCTGGTGGCCGCCGCCGACAGCCCGCTGGTGCAAAAGGAGCAAGAGCTCAACCACCAGCTCAGCCAGCAGCTGGTCAGCGCCACCGCCAGCCTCAACTCGCTGGTGCAGAAGAACCTGCAGGCCAAGAGCTGGCTGGAGCGCGGCACCCAGACCGAACGCAACCTCAACGAACAGGTGCAGATGCTCAAGGGCAACCTGCTGCTGTCGCGCATCCTCTATCAGCTCTACCAGCAGTTGGAGTCCTCCCCCTCCACCCTGGTGAAAAACTTGGAGGAGCAGATCGCCGACCTGCACCTGGCCCAGTTCGAACTGAGCCAGCAGCGCGACCAGCTGTTCCAGAAGACCCAGTATCTGGACAACCTGATCGCCAATAGCAGCGAGCCGGTGAGCGAGGAGGACAGAGCCAGCCTCTCCAAGCTGCTCGACACCCGCATCAGCCTGCTCGACCAGCTCAACCGCCAGCTGGATGCCCAGCTGACCAACGCCATCAGCCTGCAACTGACCCAGCAGCAGCTGGCGCGGATCTACTCCTCCATCGAGTTCACCCTGCAGCAGCACATCTTCTGGGTGAGCAGCAACAAGCCCATCGACGGCAAGTGGTTCATCAGCTGGCCGGCCCAGGCCTACAAGCAGGCCTCCGACTGGGTGCTGAAACCGGACTGGAGCGGCTGGGGTGAAACCTTGCTGCCCATCACCCTGCTGGCCCTGCCGCTGCTGCTGATAGGTGGCCTGCTGATCTGGAAGCGCCCGACGCTGATCGAGCGGCAGAAGAAGATCACCAAGGATCTGGGGCGCTTTCGCCAGGACAGCCAGTGGCACACCCCGGCAGCCCTCTGCTATACCGTGCTGCAACGCCTGCCGGGCAGCCTGTTCATCCTGGCTGCCGGCCTGCTGCTGACTGACTGCGGTCTGCTCAGTTCCAAGCTGATTTTCCAGATCACCCTCAACCTGGCGCTCGGTTATCTGGTGTTCAGCGTCTATCTGGCGGTGATGCGGCCGGGCGGCATCGCCGAGAGCCACTTCCGCATTCCGAAAGCCGATCTGCAGGCCAAGCGCACCAGCATGCGCTACCTCTGGGTGCCCTTGCTGCCGCTCATCATGCTGTCGACCAAGGCGGTGGTGGAACCCTCCTCCCTTGGCAACGACGTGGTGGGTCAGGCGCTGACCCTGGCCCTGCTGGGGCTGGCCGCCTACCTGGTGTTCCCCATCTCCCGCGCCCGCATCAAGGGCGAGGCGAGCATGCAGCAGTCCATCACCGCCATCGCCCTGGCGCTGGCACCGGTGGCGCTGATCGTGCTGGTCGGACTGGGCTACTACTACACCGCCCTCAAGCTGACCGGCCGGCTGATCGAGTCCTTCTACCTGCTCATCCTCTGGAGCCTGGTCTACCGTACCGCCCTGCGCGGCCTTGAGCTCGCGGCCCGTCGCCTGGCCTATCGCCGTGCGGTGGCCAAACGCGAACACAAGGCCCAGGAGGATGCGGAAGGGGGAGACACCATCGAAGAGCAACCCATGGATCTGGAGGATGTCAGCCAGCAGTCGCTGCGTCTGACCCGTACCGTGTTGCTGCTGATCTTCGGCGTCGCCTTCTACTGGCTCTGGTCCGATCTGGTGGCGGTCTTCTCCTACCTCGACAGCATGGTGCTGTGGCACCGCACTGAAGGGACAGGGGCCAATGCCGTGATGTTCCCGATCAGCCTGAGCGACGTGCTGATAGGCTTCCTGCTGCTGGGCGGCGCCTGGTCGCTGGCCCGCAACCTGCCGGGTCTGCTGGAGGTGCTGGTGCTCTCCAAGCTGAACCTGGCCCAGGGCACGGCCTACGCCATCACCACCATGCTCAACTACGTGCTGATCGGGGTCGGCTCACTGACCGCCCTCTCCATGATGGGGGTGCAGTGGGACAAGCTGCAGTGGGTCGCCGGTGGTCTGTCGGTCGGTATCGGTTTTGGCATGAAGGAGATCCTCTCCAACTTCGTCTCCGGCATCATCATACTGTTCGAGCGTCCGGTGCGGATCGGTGACACCGTCACCATCGGCTCCTTCTCCGGCACCGTCTCGCGGATCCGCATTCGCGCCACCACCCTGACCGACTTCGACCGCAAGGAGGTGATCATCCCCAACCAGCAGCTGATGACCGAGCGGCTCATCAACTGGTCGTTGAGCGATACGGTCACCCGGGTCATCGTACGGGTAGGTGTGGCCTACGGTTCTGACCTGGAGCTGACCCGCACCCTGCTCAAGCAGGCGGCGGACGAGAACAGCCGCGTGCTCAAGGATCCGGCGCCCATCGTCTACTTCCTCACCTTCGGTGCCAGCACTCTGGATCACGAGCTGCGCTTCTTCGTGAGCGAACTCGGCGATCGCAACCCGGCGGTGGACGAGCTGAACCGCAAGATAGACCAGCTGTTCCGCGAAAACGGCATCGAGATCGCGTTCAACCAGATGGATGTCTACATCAAGAACATGAAGGACGAAGAGCAGAAGGTGGAGTCCGACTCCGCCCAGCCTCCCGCCCTGCCGGGCCCCCAGCCCGGTTAAGGCAGCCCCTCATCTCGTTCGAAGGCCCCGCAAGGGGCCTTTTTGTGTCGGTGGCCCACCGCCTGCGCTGGTTTTGTGACGGGCCGGCCAGAATGGGGCACGGTTTGTCGCTAGCCTGAAACGCTTGCCTCCCCGGATGAGGGGCCTGCCAATCCCGGTCGGCCGCGATACACTGAGGAGCCGATCCCCCACATTTGCCAAGGTGCGCCATGAGTTCCCAACCCTCTCTGCTCTCTTTTCTCGGCTCTCCCCTGCTCGGGGTGGCCGCCACCTATGTCGACCCCGCCAGCAAGGAGACCGGCGTCTACATCTGCGGGGTCGAGATCCAGCCAGACGACGAGCTGCTGCTGACCTTCCCCAAGGGGCACCAGCTGGCGGTGGGGGAGAAGATCACCCTGCATCTGGACAACCGTACCGGGGTCGACGAGTACGACGCCTCCTTGAGCGTCTATCGCGTCTCCTACAAGGGGGTGATCACCCGCACCGCTCCGGACAGGGTGCAGGTCACCCCGCTGCAGTTCGAACTCTGGTACGGCAACCGGGTGGTCTACGGCTTCGCCCAGCCGGGCTATCAACATCCGGCCGATGAACGCCCCGCTCGCGAGCTGCCCGTCACCCCGCTCACCGACCTGCCGGTGCCTGACTTGCGTGAAGTTGAGAACAAGATCGGGGTGCTGGTGACCCGGGCCCAGTCCCAGCCCCACACCACTGTGCTGGCGTTTCTCTCCTCCGATGAGGACGACATCTTCTTCATCACCTTCCCCGAGACCTTCAAGTCGCAGCTGCTCAAGCGCGACGGCCGCTGCCACTTCGCCATCGACTCGCGGGCGGTGTTCACCTACACCCGCGCCATCGAGTGGAACTACACCATCATCGCCGCCGATGCTTACCAGATCCCGCAGGATCACCCGCTGTTCGAACCTATCCGCGCCGCCTTCGTGCAGAAGAACCCGTGGGAAGTGGGCTTTTTCAGCCACCCGCAGGTGGAGCTCTACCACCTCAAGGCCCGCCAGGTGGTCTGCCCGGGCCGGGCAAAAGAGTAGCGCCAGCCGGGCGCGAAAGAGGATAAGATGGCCTGCGGTTGCCCATGACAAGGAGTGAGAAACAGATGCAGCAGGTCGTTTATGTGGCGAGCCCCGCCAGCCAGCAGATCCACGTGTTTGCCCTGACCGATACTGGGGAGCTCACGCCATTGCAGGTGGTCGACACCCCGGGCCAGGTCCAACCGCTGGTGATCAGCCCGAACGGGCGCTGGCTCCATGCCGCCGTGCGCCCCGATTTCGCCCTGATAAGCTATCGCATCGAGGCCGATGGCCGGCTGGAAACGCAGGGATCGGCACCGCTGGCGGGCAGCGCCTCCCACACCGCCATCTCGGCCGACAGCCGCTTCCTGCTGGCGGCCTCCTATGCCTTCAATCAGGTTACCGTCTCCGCCATCGGCGCCGACGGCCGGGCAGCGCCCCCCCACCAGCAGCTCGACGGCTTGCAGGCCGCCCATTCGGTCACCCTGCTGCGTGCAAATAAAAAGGGCGAGCAGGAGGTGCTGGTCGCCTGCCTCAAGGAGGATTGCATCCGCCGCTTTCTGCTCTGCAAGGAGGGGAGGCTGCGCCCCCATCCGCTGGGAGATCTGGTGACCGCCAGCGGTGCCGGGCCGCGCCATCTGACGCAGCACCCGAGCAATGGCGACCTCTATTGCCTCAACGAGCTCGACTGCACCATCAACCGCTACCGACCCACCGCCGATGGCGGGATCCGGCTCTGTCAGAGCCTCTCCATGCTGCCAGCCGGTTATCAGGGAGAGCGCTGGGGGGCGGATCTGCACGTGACACCCGACGGGCGTTTTCTCTACAGCAGCGAGCGGGCCAGCAGCCTGCTGACCCAGTTCGCCATCGCACCGGATGGCGAGCTCGGCGTGGTCGGCCACTTCCCGACCGAGACCATGCCCCGCGGTTTTGCCATCGATCAGAGCGGCCACTGGCTGCTGGCGGCCGGGCAGGCTTCCCACCAGCTGGCGGTGCATCGCATCGACCCGGTCAGCGGCGCCCTGACCCTGCTGGCACGCTATCACGTGGGGGACGGGGCCATGTGGGTGATCGTACTGGCACGCCATCAGCCATGATCAACCGACAGCAAAAAGCCATGGCAATGCCATGGCTTGCAAACCAGCGCACAGGGTTACTTTGCGGAGATCTCTGCCAGAAAACCGACCAGACGTTGCCAGGCAAGGGCATCGGCTTCGGCGTGGTACCTGTCTGATCCAAACACACTGAATGCGTGAGGGGCGCCACTGTAACTGGTCGCTTCATGGCTGATGCCGGCCCTCTCCAGCTCGCCGATCAAGGCGGCAAACTGCCCCAGGCTGACCGCCTCGTCAGCACTGCCATGCTGTATCAGCACACGTCCCCTGACCTGTTGGTAGTTCTGACCTAGCGGCGTCTCCAGCCCGCCATGCACGCTCACTGTACCGTGCAGCTCCGCCCCGCTACGGGCCAGCTCCAGCACGGCGGCACCTCCGAAACAGTAACCGAGCGCCACGACCTTTTCCGGTTTGCCTCCCAACCTCGTGGCCTCGGCCAGCGCCCCGACGAGCAGGGCCCGCATGCTCGCCCTGTCCTGGTATAGCGCCCCTGTCAGCCGCTTTTTATCCTCCACCGCAGTGGGTCTCACGCCAACGCCGAACAGATCGGCGGCAAACACCCGGTAACCCAAGGCCGCCAGCATGTCGGCACGCTTCATTTCATACCCGGTCAACCCATCCCAGTCATGGACCAGCAGCACCAGGGTTGACTGCTGACTGGCCCCCGCCAGATGATAACCTTCGAACGTCCGCCCTTCGACCTGATACCTGACGGACCCGGCCTGCAATCCTCCTGCCCACAGAGCCCAAAACAGGACAAGCATCCTGGTTATTCCCATCATCCACTCCTCTGCCTGGACGGCCAGCTCGCTGACGCCCGGCGATCACACCCTGAACTGTTTGAGCAGGCTGTCCAACTGAGCCGACAGCTGGCGCAAATCACTGCTGGCATCGGCTACCTGCCCCACCCGCGCCGCACTGTCGTTGTTGAGCCCGGCGATGCGATTGACGCTGTTGCTGACCTCTTCCGCCACCGAGTGCTGCTCTTCCGAGGCCTGGGCGATATACATGTTCATTTCACGGATAAGGCCGACCTGGGTCTTTATCTTCTCTACCGAGAGCTGCACGTCGGCGGCTTGTGCCCCCGCCTGGGAGGCCTTGTCCTGACTTTGCTGCATACCAGAAACCAGATTGTGGGTCGCCTGCTGCAAGCGCGCGATACTGGCACTGATCTCCTCGGTCGACTGGCGTGTACGGCCGGACAGCGTTCTCACCTCATCGGCTACCACGGCAAACCCGCGCCCCTGATCCCCAGCTCTGGCCGCCTCAATGGCGGCATTGAGAGCCAGCAGGTTGGTCTGTTCGGCAATGCCGTTGATCACTTCGATGATGTTGCCGATGCTGCTGCTCTCGCTCGACAAGGAGCGGATCAGGTTGGCGACCCGCTCCACCTCGCCGACCAGCTGATGAATGGCTTCATTGGCCTGGCCGGCCAGCTTGTAACCCTGCTCCACATAGAGGCTGGCTTCATCGGTCGCACCGGATGTCTTGACCGCATTGCCCGCCACTTCCTGTACCGCATGACTCATCTGGGTGATGGCGGTCGCGACCTGATCCAGCTCTGACTGCTGTTCGGCGCTGCCGTGCCGGGTATCGGTCGCCAGCGAATCGCACAGCTCCGCCGTCTGCAAGACGCCTGCCGACAGGGTGTTTATCTCCGACACCGTCCCTTGCAGCTTGGCAATGAATTGATTGATGTTGCCAGCCAGCGCCCCCATCTCGTCATGCCGGCGGATCTTGAGGCGCTGGGTCAGATCCCCATCTCCCTGGGCCAGGTCGAAGACTGCGGAGTTCATCTGCCGCAAGGGGCGCAGCACATTGCGGTGGATCAAGACCATCAGCAACAGGATGATGCCGACGTCCAGCACCACTATCTGCCAGACGGTGGTGATGAGCAGATGGCGCAACTGGATCAAAATGGCCCGATCACTGCTGACCACCAGCAGATTGGCCACCGTCTTGAGCTGGCCGTTGTCGTCATAGACCAGCTCATGGCTGGCGTGGCTGCCCAGATCGGCGGGCAGCTTTGCCACGGCCTGAATATCGCCGGCATCATCACGGACAAACCCCGCAACCAGCTTGTCCTTGTTTACCACCAGCAGGCTGCTAAGCGCATCCGTGGCCAGCTCGGATTTGAGGGATGCTTCGACAAAAGCCGATTCGTAATTCCACAACGGACCAGGCAAGGAGAGCTGCAACCGGCTGATGGCCTGCTCGACCATCTCGGCCTGTCTGCGGTAGCTCTCCTCCCTGGCGGCGTTGTAGTTATATCCACCAAACAACACCAGCAGCAGACTCACCGACAGGGAGGTCAGCACGGCAATCCTGAACGTCAGACTATTCCAACCCATGGTTCCCTCCCGATATCGGCAAAGACGTCTTGTTACAACTTAGTGGTACTTGGCATTGATCTTGTCGATGGTGCCATCCGCCTTCATGGCGGCCAGGATCCCGTTGAGCTTGTTGATGAGCTCATCCGGGGCTTCCTTGTTGAAAGCCAGGCTCATCTGGGTTTCCTTGAACACAAACACCGGCTTGGGACTGGACGTCTTCTCCTGGGCAGCCAGATAGGGGGCCAGGTACTCCCCGGTCGCCCAGAGATCGATGCGACCAGCCTCCAGTTTCTTCACGTTGGCGGTATCGTTGGCCGCCAGCTGCAGCTTGCCAAACCCTTGCGCCTTGAGATATTCGGCAGCGGCATCACCGTTGTAGCCCCCAACCGAATACTGCTTCGCATCTTCCAAGGAGTTGACCGTGATGGTGGAAGACGGATTGGCAAAGAAAACCCAGTTGTTGTTGACCAGCGGCCCGACCCACTTGAAGAGGTTTTCCCGCTCCGGCGTGCGCGTGGTGGAGTACAGGGCGGTATTGGGCGTGCTGAGGGTATCTTCGTAGGCACGCTTCCAGGGCATCATGCTCAGCTTGTATTCAACCCCGGCCCGCTTGAACAGCTCCTCCACCACCTCTGTGGAGAGGCCGACTATCTTGCCCCCCTCCCCCTGCATGTTGAACGGCGGATAATCCTCGGTCATCACGTTCAAGGGTGCCGCCTGTACGGCTCCCAGCGCCAGCACCGAAGAGGCCGAGAACAGGGCGCTTTTCCACAACAGTTGATATTTCATTGCAACCTCACTTTGCTCACAGCTCGTCCCTCAATGTCCGCACCAGTCGATGTGCGGACCCTTACGACCCTTATCGGATCGTGCCGGCTTGCACGGTTTGCCGCACCTTCGTCATGTCGGCGGCAAGCAGATGGGGTGGTTTCGCAGGGTGCAACGGCAAGAACAGCATCATAAGAAGAGAGGAAGATGCATCCCATGATGGGGGGCGTAAACGCCTCTTTTTTCATACTGATCCGCACAGCACTGTGTCAAACCTGACCTTTAGCAAAGGTCAGGAACAGGGATCCGTCAAATGGTGCCCTGGCCAGACAGGCTTCAATCAACCCCTATTTTGAGGCTGGTGGATACTCTCGGACGACAACGCCTGCCGGTGAGCAAGTTATTGACTTTATACGTATTAAGACTCCACCGGCCCAGCGATGTATCAGATGGCGGAAAAGAGAGAGGCCACCCTGAGGTGGCCTCTGCAAGACAGGGATACGCCGTCCGTTGACTCAATCCTTGGCGCTTTCCATGGCACCCTCTTCGGAGTGCTGGGGCAGGATGAGGTTGAGCAGGATGGCGGCCACCGAGGCCAGACCCACGCCCGCCAGGGCGAAGTCACCGATCTTCATCTCCAGCGCGCCGACACCCACGGTCAGGGTCACGGCCACGATGGCGATGTTGCGCGACAGTCCCAGATCCACCTTGGACTCCACCAGGGTCTTGAGACCGATGGCGGCAATGGATCCGAACAGCAGCAGCATGATGCCGCCCATCACCGGCATCGGGATGGAGGTGAGCAGGGCGTTGAACTTGCCGAAGAAGGCCAGAATGATGGCGAACACCGCGGCCCAGGTCATGGTGACCGGGTTGAAGTTGCGGGTGATCATCACGGCACCGGTCACTTCGGCATAGGTGGTGACGGGAGGGCCACCGATGAAGCCGGCGAAGCAGACACCGATGCCGTCACCGGCCAGGGTACGGTGCAGCCCCGGATTCTTGGTGTAATCCTTGCCGGTCACGCCACCGATGGCTAGCACGCCACCGATGTGTTCGATACAGGGGGCAATGGCTACCGGCAGCATGAACAGCGCCGCAGCCCAGTTGATCTCCGGGGTCACGAAGTGGGGCAGCGCCAGCCAGGGGGCGTTGACCATGCCGTCGAAACTCACCTGACCCATCAGCACGGCAGAGACATAGCCCGCAATCACACCACACAGGATGGGGATGAGCTTGATCCAGCCCTTGCAGAACACCGCCGCAATCAGGGTGACCGCCAGCGAGATGCCGGCCAGGGTCAGCGCCGTCGAGGCAGGCATCACCTGCTCACCACCGGCACGGCCCATGGCCATGTTGCAGGCCACCTGGGCCACCGACAGACCGATCACCATGATCACCGGGCCGATCACCACAGGCGGCAGCAGTTTGTGCACAAAGCCCATGCCGCGGGCGCGAATGAGCGCGGCCAGGATGAAGTACATGAAACCGGCGGCAAACAGACCGAACATGGTGGAGGGCAGGCCCCAGGTCTGAGTGGCGTAAATGATGGGGGCGATGAAGGCAAAGCTGGAACCGAGGAAAATCGGGACCTGGCGGCGGGTGCAGAGCTGGAACAGCAGGGTGCCTACACCGGCGCCAAGCAGGGCCATGGAGGGGTTCAGTCCGGTGAGCAGGGGCACCAGCACCATGGCACCGAAGGCGACAAACAGGATTTGCAGCCCGGCGACGCTTTGCTTGACTAAGGAAAACATGGATGTCCTTAATTTTTTGATAACTGACAGGGATATTTGACACTTTTCAGTTATCACAAGACTTTTTCAAGGCGCTGAATGAGCCATTTGGCGTCATTTGTTGCCTCTTACTGCTTGGGGAGGGCATGAAACTGGCTTTTTAGGCGGGATTCGTTGCTACAAGCATCGAGGAAGCGATTTTACGCACTTTTATGGCCGACGCCAATCGTTTTTCCATGCTGTTTTGTTTGTCAATGGCTCCCCTGCCTCTCCATCAGCCCGCCCTATACTTGATGACGTGAACCCAGCCGGACAAGGAGTCCCCCATGTCACAGCCTACTTTCAAACCCAGCCAGCGCCGACTGCTGGTGGGTTCAGCCATCGCCCTGGCCCTGTTTGCTACCCCGCTGAGCTATGACTTCAGCCACCATCAGTGGCAGGTGAATCAGGCCTATGCCAAGTCCTGTTTCGTGACCGGCACCCGCATCCTGATGGCCGACGGGAAGGTGCGTCCCATCGAGACCCTGCAGGCCGGTGAACGGGTGCGGGATCAATATGGCTGCAGCAACCTCATCCTCGCGGTCGAGCGGGTGCTGCTGGGAGCGCGCCGGCTCTACGGGCTCAACCGGCTGGCTCCCTTCTTCACCGCCGAGCACCCCTTCCTGACCACCCGCGGCTGGGCGGCCATCGCACCGGCCATGACCCGCACCGAAAACCCGACCCTCGCCGTGCTGCCGCTCTTTACCGGCATGCACCTGCTGGGCTGGTCGGAGCACGGCTGCGCTGGCAACCTGGCGCTGGCTCCGCAGCCCGCCCTGCTGCTGCTGGAGTCCCTCTGCTGGATTGATGCCCCACCCACCACGGCACTGTTCAACCTGATCCTGGATGGCAGCCACAGCTATGTCGCCAATGGGCTGATCGTTCACAACAAGGATGGCGACGGCAATAGCGGTGGGGGTGACAGTGGTGGTGGAAGCAGCAGTGGTGGCGGCGGTAGTAGCAGTGGAGGTGGAAGCAGCAGCGGTGGAGGTGGCAGTGACAGCGACGGCGGCAGCAACAGTGGCGGTGGTGGCAGTGACAGCGACGGCGGCAGCAGCGGTGGCGGCGGCAGTGACAGCGACGGCGGCAGCCATGGCAGTGACGACAACGGCGGTGGGGAGCACGCCGGCGGCGAGCAACATGCCGGAGGGGATCGCCATGCCGGTGGCGAACAGCATGGCGGCGGGGAGCGCCACGCCGGCGGCGATCGTCACGGTGGTGGACGAGGCCTGGGCAATGGCCTCGATGACAACGGAGTGGATGCCGTCGATGCCAACGGCAACGAGATCCGGGGCGACGGCACGGTCGACGATCGCGGCCAGACCCTGACCGATGCACAGGAGCAGGCCCTGATCCAGCAGGGGTTCAACAGCAAGGAGCAACCATGAGCCGTTATCTGTTGATCTGCCTGGCGCTTTGGCTGTCCGCCTGTGCCAGCCAAAGCGCCGCCCCGCTCTACCATCAGATGGACAAGCAGGACGTGGCACTCGCCAACCAGGCCCTGGCCGAGGCGCTGCAAACCCGTCCCAAGGGTCAGAGCCTCACCTGGTTCAACCCCGCCAGCCGCCACTCGGGCAGCGTCACGCCGCTGCGCACCTTTCGCCATCCCAACGGCCTCTGGTGCCGCGACTATCGCGAGCAGCTCTATATAGGCCAGGCCAGCCAGCAGTGGCAGGACACCGCCTGCCGCAGCAAGGCGGGGCACTGGCTGCCGCTGCGCGGCTGACAAGATAGCTGACCGCTCAAGGTGACAAAACAAGAGGGGTGGCCATGGCCACCCCTCTTCTATTGCAACTATTGCAACTATTGCAAGTGCAAGCTTACGCCCGTCATACCCGGCGGTAGGGCAGATAGACCGGCTCCCACATGTGGTTGAGGATGTGCTGCTGCAGATCCTGACCGATCAGCGGGTGGGAGGGATCCCGCCGCACTATGTCCTTGAGCACCGCCGTCGCCACATGCACCGAGATGCTGCGCAGCTCGCGAATGCGCGGATAGACGGCCCCTTTGGCCAGGTCCACCTCGCTCACGCACTCCGCCAGCGCAAAGGCGGCGGTGGTGAAGATGTCCGGCGTGATCTCGCGGATCTGGCTGACGATGGCCGCCAGGCCCACCCCCGGGAAGATGAAGACGTTGTTGCCCTGGCCGACCCGGAACTCCTGCCCCTCGTAGTGCACATCCTTGAACGGGCTGCCAGTGGCGACGATGGCCTTGCCCTGGCTCCAGCGATAGATGTCCTCCGGCAGCGCCTCGCAGTTGGCAGTCGGGTTGGAGAGCGGGAATACCATGGGACGTGCGCAGTGGTTGAGCATCAGCTGGATATGCTGCTCCTTGAAGGCGCCACCGGCACCGCTGGTCCCCAGCAGTACCGTGATGGGCACGTGGCGCAGCACGTCGGTCAGGTTGGCCTTGCCGGGCACTTCGGTGTCCCAGCCCGACAGCAACAGGCCCGGCTTGGCGTAGCGGCGCTTGTACTCGTCCAGCCCCTCGCGGTTGTCGCACACCAGCCCCTGGGTATCCAGGATGTAGATGCGATCGCGGGCCGCCTGGGGATCCAGCCCTTCGCGGATCATGCCCGCACAGATCTGATCCGCCACCCCGACCCCGCCGGCACCGGCACCATAGACCAGGTAGTTCTGCTGGCCCAGGGTCTCGCCCTTGACCTTGACCGCCCCTATGATGCCCGCCAGCACCACGGCCCCGGTCCCCTGAATGTCGTCGTTGAACGACGGCAGGGACTGCTGATAACGGGAGAGGTTGTTGAAGGCGTTGGACTTGCTGAAGTCCTCCCACTGCAGCACCGCATTGGGGAAGTGGCGCTTGACCCCGGCCACGAACTTGTCGATGAAGTCGTCGTACTCCTTGCCGCGAATGCGCTTGTGGGGCTGGCCCAGATACATGGGGTCATCCAGCAGCGCCTGGTTGTCGGTGCCCACGTCCAGCGCGATGGGCAGGCAGCAGGCGGGGTGGATGCCGGCCCCCAGGGTATAGAGGGAGAGCTTGCCGATGGGGATGCCCATGCCGCCCACCCCCTGATCACCGATCCCCAGGATCCCCTGGCTGTCGGTCACGACTATGATGCGCACCGACTTGGCATCAAGATGACGGGCCAGGGAGCCCATATCCTCGACGTTCTTCGGGGTGATGTAGAGGCCGCGCGGCTTCTGGAAGCGGTGGCTGAACTCCTGGCACGCCTTGCCCACGGTCGGGGTATAGATGTAGGGGGTCATCTCCTCCACGTGGCGCGCCAGCAGGGCGTAGAACAGAGTCTCGTTGCGATCCTGCAGGGCCCGCAGGTTCTGGTACTTCTCGATGTCGCTGCAGGCGCTCAAAAAGCCCTGATAAACCCGCTCAAGCTGGGCTTCAAACGTTTGAACCTGGGGAGGCAACAGGCCGTCGAGCTCGAAGTCGGCGCGCTCCTGTTCGGTGAAGGCGGTACCCTTGTTGAGGTTGCGATCGTTGAGCAGATCGGTGCCCGTCAGTGCAACGGGGCGAAAATCTTGTCCCTGTGCATCTTTCCACAGCAGATATTGTCCGGTAGCCATAGTCATTCTCTTTGATTTACGTGAAATTGCCGTTCGGCAGGAGAGCAAGACTCATAATGAAATCAATCATATGACGTTTGGTCGTTTCATTTTGTGAGCTTGGGCATACCCTGCGGCCAAAAACCGTGGCAGGACGGACTTCGGCCTCATTCAGACCATTCACATCGGTTAAGTTGCGCGCACAACAAAGGGGCGCCGCAGCGCCCCTTCTCTTTCATTTTGATATCTCGGTCAGTCTCAGCCGGACTTGCCCGTTTTAGGCTCGTCGAGCTGGTGCTTCACCTCTTCATACCAGAGGTCGTGGTGCTCCCTGGCCCAGGTCTCGTCCACCTCGCCGGTCACCATCCCCTCCAGCGCCCCTTCCAGCTGGAACAGGCCCATGTAGATATGGAAGATGAAGCCGCAGATGAGGATCAAGGCGCCTACGATGTGGATGAAGCTGGCCCACTCCATCTGGCGACGCAGCTGGCCGAAGATGGGGAAGTCCAGAAACAGCCCGGTCGCCACGACGATGCCGCCAAACCAGATCAGCAGCCAGAAAATGGCCTTCTCGCCGCCGTTGGAGAAGCCCGCCGAGGGGTGACTCCCCTTGTGGGGTCCCAGCATGCCGCCCGCCTTCATGAACCACTGCACGTCCACCATGTTGACGATGTTGTGACGGAACCACTTGATGAGCACTCCCATCAGGCAGAGGAAGAAGAGCGGCCCCACATAGTTGTGGAACACCTTGGCGAACCAGATCCAGTTCTCCCACACCCCCATGCTCACCACCGGCTTGATGAAGTGCTTGCCGTAGATGATGGCCAGCCCCGAGCCGGACAGGGTCAGGAACATGCCCGCCGTGGTCCAGTGCAGCGCCCGATCGAGCCGGCTCCAGCGCTTGAGCTTGCGCCCGGTGCGCGGCTTGGAGAGCTTGGTCGGCCCCACCACCCAGTACATCAGGCCGCACATGGCCAAGGATCCAAAGATGGCGATGGCACCGAGCGGCGATACCCATTTGGTTTTTACCTCGAACCAGAGCTGACCCGGCACCGAGATGAGCACCCCGTGCTCCGGCGAGCGGGAGGTGGTCACCCCCTCCTGCCCATCCTTCACCGCGCGCCAGTAGTCGGCGCCGGCAAAGCCGATCGTCTCCTTCTGGGCATCGGCAAAGCCAGGTGCACTGAACAGCAGCAAGGCTGTCAGCAGCCCTGTCAGCCAGTGTCTCATTGGCCACCCTCCTGCTTGCCAGGCTTGAGCCCCTTGCCTCTGCCATCGCGGGGTTGGCTGGCGTCGTGGAACAGATCCTGCTCATCCCCGCCCCAGCCCGCGTGAGGCGCACCGCGATAGGCGACCCGCTCCCGGAAGATGTCGGAGATGACCTGCGCATCCCCCGCCAGCAGCGCCTTGGTGGAGCAGAGCTCGGCGCACATGGGCAGTTTGCCCTCCGCGATGCGGTTGGCTCCGTACTTCTGGCGCTCCGCCTCGCTGTGATCCTCTTCCGGGCCACCGGCGCAGAAGGTGCACTTGTCCATCTTGCCCCGATCGCCGAAGGCGGCGGTCTTCGGGAACTGGGGCGCCCCGAACGGGCAGGCGAACAGGCAGTAGCCGCAACCGATGCAGAGATCCTTGTTGTGCAGCACGATGCCGTCGTCGGTGTGATAGAAGCAGTCGGCCGGACAGACCGCCATGCAGGGAGCGTCGGTGCAGTGCATGCAGGCGACCGAGATGGAGGTCTCCCCCGGCAGGCCGTCGTTGAGAGTCACCACCCGGCGGCGCTGGATGCCCCACTCCAGGGCATCGTCGTTCTCGTTCTTGCACGCCGTCACACAGCCGTTGCACTCGATGCAGCGCTTGGTGTCACACATGAATTTCATTCTGGCCATGAGATCAGGCTCCTACTTTACGAAAACGGCACAGGGTGACCTTGGTCTCCTGCATCTGGGTAACCGGGTCATAACCATAGGTGGTGACTATGTTGACCGACTCCCCCAGCACATAGGGGTCTGACCCTTCCGGATATTTGGATCGCAGATCCTGGCCCTCGAAATGGCCGCCGAAGTGGAACGGCATAAAGGCGAGCCCAGGTTTGACCCGCGGGGTCACCAGCGCCTTCACTTTCACTCTGCCCCCTTCCGGCCCCTCGACCCACACGTCCTGACCGTCGCGCACGCCGACATCGTTGGCATCCGCCGGGTTCATCTCGACGAACATCTCCTGCTGCAGCTCGGCGAGCCAGGGGTTGGAGCGGGTCTCATCGCCGCCCCCCTCGTACTCCACCAGACGGCCAGAGGTGAGGATGATCGGGAACTCCTTGCTGACGTCCTTCTCCTGCACCGAGGCATACTGGGTCGGCAGGCGCCACAGGCTCTTGGCGTCCGGCCAGGTGGCGTAGTCGGCCAAGAGATCCCGGCGCGGGGTGTAGAGCGGTTCGCGGTGCTTGGGCACCTGATCCGGGAAGGTCCACACCACGCAGCGCGCCTTGGCGTTGCCGTAGGGTACGAAGCCGTGCTTGATGGCCACCCGCTGGATGCCGCCGGAGAGGTCGGTCTTCCAGTTGCGCCCCTCGGCTTCTTTCTTCTCGGCCTCGGTCAGCTCATCCCACCAGCCTAGCTGTTTCATCAGATCGGCGGTGATCTCGGGATAGCCGTCTTCCACCTCGCTCCCCTTCGGCCAGGAATCTTCCGCCAGCAGCGAGACGCCCTGATACTCGATGCCGAAACGGGCGCGGAAACCGCCGCCCCCTTGCGAGACCGGAATGCTGGTGTCGTAGAGGATGTGGCTGCCGGGGTGCTTCATCTCCGGGGTGCCCCAGCAGGGCCAAGGCAGACCGTACACTTCGCCGCTGACCGGGCCGCCCTCGGCCTTGAGGTTGGTCTTGTGGAAGGTGTGCCAGTTCTGCTGGTGCGCCTTGAGCCGCTCCGGGCTCTGGCCGGTGTAGCCCACGCTCCACATGCCGCGGTTGTACTCGCGGGTGATGTCTTCCAGGAGCGGCTCGTTGTTCTCCACCTTGATGTGCTTGAACAGCTCATCGGCAAAGCCGAGCTTCTTGCTCAAGAGATACATGATCTCGTGGTCCACCTTGGATTCGAACAGCGGCTCGACCACCTTGTCGCGCCACTGCATGGAGCGGTTGGTGGCGGTGACGGAACCATAGGTCTCGAACTGGGTGGTAGCCGGCAGCAGGTAGACGCCGTCGGTACGATCGTTCATGACCGCGGCGACCGTGGGGTACGGGTCGACAATCACCATCATGTCGAGCTTTTGCATCGCCTTCTTCATCTCGGGGCCGCGGGTCTGGGAGTTGACCGCATGGCCCCAGTAGAACATGGCGCGGATGTTGGCACCCTGCTCGATGAGATCGGCGTTCTCCAGCACACCATCCACCCAGCGGGAGACCGGGATGCCGTTGTTGTTCATCGGCAGCTTGCCGTTGTAGGCCTTGTTGTCAAAGCGGGCCTTGATCCACTCGTAATCCACGTCCCACACCCGGGCCCAGTGCTTCCAGGAGCCCTCTTCCAGCCCGTAGTAGCCGGGCAATGAGTCGGAGGTGACGCCAAAGTCGGTGGCCCCCTGCACGTTGTCGTGACCACGGAAGATGTTGGTGCCCGCCCCGCTCTTGCCCACGTTGCCAAGGGCCAGCTCGAGGATGCAGTAGGCGCGGGTGTTGTTGTTGCCAGTGGTGTGCTGGGTGCCACCCATGCACCAGACCACGCAGCCGGGGCGGTTGTCGGAAAGCAGCTTAGCGGCGCCATAGACCTCTTTTTCATTGAGACCGGTCACCCGCTCCACTTCGGCCGGGGTCCAGCGCGCCACCTCTTTTTGCACCTCGTCCATGCCAAAGACGCGGGTGCGGATGAACTCCTTGTCTTCCCAGCCGTTTTTGAAGATGTGCCAGAGCATGCCCCAGATAAAGGCGACGTCGGTGCCCGGGCGCAGGGAGAGGTACATGTCCGCCTTGGCAGCGGTGCGGGTACGACGCGGGTCGACCACCAGGATCTTGCAGCCGTTGCGCTCTTTCGCCAGCAGGATGTGCTGCATGGCGACCGGGTGGGCCTCCGCCGGGTTGGAGCCGATAAACATGATCGACTTGCTGTTGTGCATGTCGTTCAGGCTGTTGGTCATGGCGCCGTAGCCCCAGGTGTTGGCGACCCCGGCCACCGTGGTGGAGTGGCAGATCCGCGCCTGGTGATCCACGTTGTTGGTGCCCCACAGGGACGCCATCTTGCGAAACAGGTAGGCCTGCTCGTTGGAGTGCTTGGCGGAGCCGAGCCAGTAGACGCTGTCGGGGCCGGACTCCTTGCGAAGGCGCAGCACTTCATTGCCCACCTCTTCGATGGCCTGCTCCCAGCTGATGCGCTGCCACTTGCCGCCCACCAGCTTCATCGGGTACTTGAGGCGACGCTCGCCGTGGCCGTGCTCGCGCAGGGCCGCCCCCTTGGCGCAGTGACCGCCAAGGTTGAAGGGGTGATCGAAGGCCGGCTCCTGACCGGTCCAGACGCCGTTCTGTACCTCGGCATAGACGCCGCAACCCACCGAGCAGTGGGAACAGATGGTGCGCTTCACCTCGACCGGCACCTCGGCGCCCACGGTTTTGGCCTCGGCCCGCTGCATCATGGCCGGCGCCAGCCAGCCGGCGGCCACGGCGCCACCGGCCACCAGACTTGAATTGACCATAAAGGCGCGACGGGTCAGCCCCTGACCGCGAGCGGCCCCATTATTTTGCAAGCCGCCTTGCAAGCTGCCCTGCTCGCCCGCCTGGGGCTGCTCGGCACGTTTCGTCAGTTTCATGAGTTCTCCTTCACTGAGCCGGCTCAGTCGGTGCCGCGCAGGGTGCGATAAAAGTCGTGAACGTGGGGGGTCTCCCGATAGCCCTTGTCGGGTTCGGTGTCGTGGGTCAGCACCTCCTTGCCCACCACCCGACCGGTGGCACCGGCCAGCACACCTATGGTGGCGACCACCCCCACCCCCTTGATCAGATTGCGGCGGGACGGGTCTTTCAGCTGTTCATCGCTCATCTTTCTGTGACCTCTGTTGTTATGGTCGGCTGCGGTGAGCCGGTTTTGCTATGAGTGGGTGGCGCAGCGTCATGGCAGCGTCACCACCGGGCTGCCAAAGGGCAGGCGCAGTTCCTGTTCCAGTTTGAAAAAGTCTTCGGCAAGGGCCCCGACCGCCCGGTAGAAGCTGCCCCCTTTCGCCTGTTGCTGATCGCGGCAGCAAGCGAGTACCCAGGGGGCAAGGTGGCGCTCATAGAAGCGGTTGCGATCCGGGTGCTGCTCGGCAATCAGTACCGCCATCACCTCACACAGGGCAGCCAGGTGATCTTCCGGCTCGCACACCCCGCTCTGGCGCTCGAAGCCCAGCGACTGCAGGTCGGCGCGCAGCACCGCCAGCGGCAGCTCCATCAGGGAGCCGGTGAGATACCAGGAGGCAAACGGCACTATCTCCCCGCGCCCCAGCCCGATAAAGAGCTCCTGATACTCCTCGGCAAGCTCATGCTCGTGGTGGCTGCTGGCCGCCAGCTGCACCAGCCCCAGCCCTCTGGCAAAGGGGCCCGGCATGGCCTGCAACCCTTGCAGCCAGGCGAGCTGTTCGCCACGGGGGGCGGCGCGCCAGAGGCTCGCCAGCAGGGCGTAGAGATCGGCGCTGCTCTGTTCCAGTTCGGTCATGGTCAGTTCGCCAGCCTTTTCGTTATGTTGTTCGCTCATCACTGCCCCCTCACACCTTGAGCTGGGAGACGGGATCCGCCGCCAGCGCCGCAAACACATCCTTGACCCGACAGTCCTCACACATCAGCAGCCGCTGGGCGGCCTCGTTCTGAAAGTGGGAGTGACCGGCCAGTTTTTGCTGGATGCGGCGGATAAGGGAGGCCGGTGCGAACGGCTTGGCGCAGCGAATGCAGCAGGCCGCCTCCTCGGCTTTGAGGCTCTGCACGGCGCGGCGCGCCTCGGGCACGGGTTGCAGGCGGGGCGTCAGCACGATGGCCTGCTCGGGGCACGCCTTTTCGCACATGCCGCACTGGATGCAATCCTGCTCGATAAAGTTGAGGCCGGGCGTGTGCCCCACCGCATGCAGAGCGCGACTGGGGCAGACCGCCACGCAGCCCATGCAGAGGGTGCAGTCAGCTTCTTTCAATTCAACGCTGCCGTAAGGGGCGCCATGGGGCACCGCCAGCGGCTCGCGGCGCCCCTCTTTGGCCTGCCAGAGGGCGTCGAAGGCGGCAAACAGGTTCTCCCGTTTGTCTCCTTTGAGTGGCTTGTCCAGCAGGGCAAGGGCTGTCTGGCCGGAAACAGGCTCACCAGCATCCGGGTTAAACAGGGCGATGCGATCGGCCGCAAGACCGGCGCCCGCCAAGAGCACGGCAGCGCTCGCCAGCTCCCGCTCAACCAGCGCACGGACGCTGGCGGGGGCATCGTTGCCCAGCGCGATGCGCACCGCACTGGCGCCATAGGCGAGAGCAGCAAACCAGCTCTCGATGCCCAGACTCGCGCTCTCCTCCACCCAGACTGGCAGCCAGTTGGCAGGCAGAGCAGTGAGTTCCGTTTCCACGCATTCGCGCTCGTTTTCACCGGCGATCAGCAGCTGGGGCGCGTCGCCCCCCGCCTCCCGGTAGTGCTTGAGCAGGCGAAAGAGGTAGTCGCCGCTGGTATTGGCATCGGGCTGGTGATAGGCAATCGCCCCGGTCGGACAGGCCGAGGCGCAGCTGCCAAAGCCCTGACAGAGATGGGGATCGATCTGGATGCGGCCATTGAAGGGCTTGAGCGCATCTGTCGGGCAGACATCGAGGCAGCGGCTGCAACCGGGCACGCCGCGGGCGGTAAAGGCGCAGGCCTCGGGGTCTAGGCGAAAATAGCGCGGCTTGTCGAAGATACCGGTCAGCGCACAAAGCTCGGCAAGCCGTTCGGCCAGGTCAGCGTCATCGGCAAGATGCAGATAGCCAACCGGCGGGCGCTCCAGCGCAAACAGCGGAGCGCGGCCCAGATCGGCCACCAGATCGAAACGCGGTTCGCTACCGACTGTCGCTTGTTGTGAAAAGCAGAGCGCAGCCAGAGAGATACGCTCACCCCGCCCGTTGAGGCCGGTGAGCTGGAACTGGCCTAGATACCCTGTCAGGCTCGGCTCGCGCAGGGTCAGGGCCGCGAGGGATGCGGTGGCATCAAAAATGGTTTCGAGATCGGCCGCCTCGGCATCGTGGACCGCTTCGCTCACCAGCAGGGTGGGCTTCACTCCGGCGGGCAGCAGGCTGGCGGCGCGGCGAATCCGATCTTCCGGGCCGACCAGCAGCAGGCGCCCCTGACTCTGGTAAGAGACAGTGGCCGGGATCAGGTTGTCGGTCTTGACCGTGTGCTGCAGGGCATGGGCGCGGGCACGTTCGTTGCGCGCGGCCACGCCATCGGCGGTCAGAGTTGCGACGGATGTTGTTATGGGTTGTTCGATGCTCACATGCACTCCTGTGCGCGCCACCTCGTGGGATGGCGTGCTTGTTGGTCAGCTGGGAGAGCAAGAGCCGAGCCAACTCCCCCAGGAAAAAAGTGACTGGCAGGGAGTCAGGATCCCAAATGCTCCATCTCCCCACCCTTGGTTGGGACATTTTGTCCATCGCGGTCAACCAAAATGTCCCGATCGTCGGTGTGGGTTTGAGAATGGTTATCAGCCAACCCTTGCGGCACGCTGGTTATGGCCGTGGCGGCCACAATCGCCGGTTCGGGTGCGGCAGCGGTTAAGTGAGGGGCTTCGTCATCCGGCGCCGTCTCCTGCTCCACCAGCCAGTTGCGCAGCCCGGCGCTCAGGGCTGCGGGCAGCAATTCGGGCTGGCTGAAATCCTGGGTGTAGTCGTCGAGCCCATCTGGCTTGTGAGTGCGAAACATGGCCCGCAGCGCCTCCTTGTCGGGGAGAGCCGGCTTCTCTGAAGGGGCCGTTTTGGGCTCTGCTCCGCGCGGCTTGGCCCCTTCGATGGGGAGCGGAACATCACTCCCCTTGTCAGTGCTGACTACGGGGCTATCCAGCGAGGTATCTGGAATTTCAGCTTCGCCACTGCCTTCTATGGGGGCGGCAACTGCCTCGGGGATAATCTCTTCCCTCGGCTGCAATGCCTGATGCTTGCGCGCCTCACTCTTGCGGGATGACCAGCGCTTGAGGAACTCACTCATGGCCGCTGTTTCCGGCCTTGTTTACAGCACAGTTTCCGGCGTCGCTGCCACGCTCGCGGCCATCGGGGCCGGTCGCTTTGATGGCGCCGCAACTGGCTTGATCTACCGTATCGACACCGAGCTGATCCTGCGCCCGTCCCTTGCCTTTTTTGCCCTTGCGACGGGCCTCCAGCAGCTCGCCGTGGCGGCCGATAAAGGCCTCCACCCAGGCTTGCAGCGCCTCGGGCAGCGGACAGGAGAGCACCTGCCGCTCGCCATCCATATAGGCGGCGGCCACGGTCTGACTCAGGGTGAGGCCATCGGCCACAAAGCCACTGTCCACGCGGCTTCCGGTGACACTTCCGGTAACAAAAAGGCGGGGCGAGCCGGAGCTCAGATTGAAGCGATAATCCCCCCGCTCATCGCGAAACAGGGTAAGGGGCAAGGCACCTGCAGCCTCGGGCTCGGCGGGATGGAGCGCCGCTATCTCGAAACGGCGGCTCTGCCAGCGGCCAACCTGGCTGTCGATGGCCTTTAACTCCAGTTGCAGCCAGCGCTGCGGGGAGAGGGGTTTGGTTGTCTCTTGCACTGTCACGGCTCCCATCAGAAGGTCTCTGCCGGGCCGCCCTCCCCCGTGAACCACCCAGTTCGAGGCAGATCAGAGCAGGAGATTTATGGCGGCCACGGCCATCAATGGGCTAAGACATAGCAAGAGTGGGGCCAAGGCGAATCAACAAGCTACATTTGGCAACACCATAACTTACAGTTTGGGATAATTCTAAATACGACTATTTTTCAAGATTGTTAATTGCTTGAGCAAGTGACTCCTCAACTAAAACACTAATTTTATAACCACTAAGTTTTCCGGAAAGCCCTTCTCTTTTCTTATTAAACAGAAAGAAAACCTGTTTTAACCAATCTAACTCTGACATCAACTCTCGATGAAAATCGAGAAAGGAATAGCGCTCATCAAACATATGCTTAATGTGCCTTATATTATTCCCTGTCAAGGATAAAACTCTATCAACAAACTCTCTAGGCTCAATAAACTGTAAGACAGGTATTTTATAATACATGTTTTCACTATTATTACTAAGTATTAGCCTTAATTTGAACAACTCTACATTATCACTAATTAAAGTTAGCAATTCATTTGCCACATTAGTAAGATTACGATTTTTAGACTCTTGAATTTTCTCTCATAAATACTGATCAAACTGTCTAAATTCATCAACATTACTCCCCACATAAGCTAGGCCATCCCAACCAGTATCATGATCATAATAACTTCTATCTTTAAGCTCATAAGGCAAAAGATTTGACTGAAATAAATAGTCTACATACGCCTTAAAGTAAGTTAATAAATCCCCCTTACTTCTATTGACAAGATTTATACTAGACAAATAAATGTATATACCCGCGAGATGTTTAACAATAAGATAATTTTCATATTTTTTACTATCCAAGTTATCCAATACTGTTTGTCTAAGATCCTCAAACTCAACATCAGTCAAATTAAGAAAATGCCATAATTTCCGCCAGTCCTCCATTACTATAATTTTGTAAAATTTATTTTCTTCTATTGATTTTTTCAATACATCTTGCTCTACCATTCCTTTTTCAAAAAAATCACTCCAAATAAAGCCCTCCATAATAAGGTCACTAAAATCTATAGTTTTATACTTTGAAGACAATATTGAGTATAGTGATTTGTCTTCATTAATGATGTCATCGAAAATACTCTCTTGAATTTTCGTCAACTGACTTATTTCATATTTAGCGCTTCGACTTTCAAATGAAAAGCATAGGAAAATTTTAAGCAACTCGACTTTCATGGCCACTTTATCAAATGAAGAGTCAGGTAGTACGTTATATATACGAGAGAAGTCCCAAAGAGCTTGCTTCAAATTCCTTAAGTTTTTACATCCGGAATCATGATAAATATTAACAATTTCACTACGACAATATTGATAGAATGATTTCAATGATTCAGGTGTCGCATCGATAAAAGCATCTAATGCCAGATCAATATCTGGCTCAATTTTGAAAGTTCTACATATAAGCTTTTCTTTTGTTCTTAAATAATGTTTATCATCATCTCCGCCACTTTTTATCTCGCTTTCATTCGCTATTAAAACAACCTTGTAACCATGATGCTCAATAAATTGATTGATATACCCAAGAAGGTCTCCAATATTTATAGAACACCTTTCAATGTCATCAAAAACCAATATATATCCGCTAGTGTTTTTTAAGTAGCTTGGCAAACCTAGACTGTCTAATGAAAGATTAGTGGCAGTTTCTTTGTCACCATTACCATCTAAATCCAGCTTTATTGTGGCTTTAAGCGTACTTTTCAATATTTTTGCTGTTATCTTCATTCCCCTTGAAGATAACACCGGATGCATTTGCTCAAAAAATGCGTCTTCTATTTCAGAAAAGTTGCTCATTCCATACAGACTTACATATAGATACTTACCTGAGCTTCACTTTAAATCATTCAGCGCCTTCTGAATAAACCAACTTTTACCAGCGCCCCACTCTCCATCGATAAGAATGGCATACTCGGGAGACTGCTCAAGATTAAAGTAATATTTAAGAAAATCATTAACATGCTTATTTTTCTCTATCATATAATTCTCTAAGGAAAACTATTTTCAATCATTCAGCTTGAAACAAAATTAGATTTAAAGCATCTATCCAGATGCCCAATGGTGCATCACTTCAGTCATGTATTACTACTGAATATTTAGTCCTTTTACAACTCTCTATAGTTCAGAACAACTTCCTGATTAACACATTTCTTTCATTGCGATTTTCGCGAAGATAGTCTGGAACAAAACTTGCTATATCCCTCTCCTTAGATCCCGGCAACCGGTCGCGAGGGGCCCATGACACCGACCTTTATCAAAAGCAATGCCGCAGCCCAGCTCACCATGGCCGTCGAGGTGATGGATGAGCAGGGCACGCTGCAAACCCGCCAAATCGCCTGTGAGCGGCCACTGACGGTCTACCTCAACTGGAAGGAGATCGTAACCCTGATGACGCTGGGGGCCCGCCCCGAGGCGCTGGTACTGGGTTATCTCAAAAATCAGGGCTTTATCGAGGATATTTCGGCCATCGAGTCGGTGATCGTCGACTGGGAGAGCGAGGCCGCCGCCGTGGTGAGCAGCCAGCAGGCCGCCGATCTCGACAAATCCTTGGAGAAGAAGACCGTCACCTCCGGCTGCGGTCAGGGCACCATGTATGGCAGCGTGATGAAGAAGCTCGAAGGGGTGGTCTTGGCCGCGCCTGAGCTTAAACAGAGCACCCTCTATGCCCTGCTCAAGGCGCTGTCGGCCCATAACGAAACCTACAAGATGGCCGGCGCCGTCCATGGCTGCGCCATCTGCCGCGGCGCCGAAATCCTCTCCTTTGTCGAGGATGTGGGGCGCCACAATGCGGTGGATACCCTGGCGGGCGAGCTCTGGATGCGCGGCGAGAGTGGCCACGACAAGATCTTCTACACCACCGGGCGGCTCACCTCGGAGATGGTGATCAAGGTGGCGCAGATGGGCATTCCTGTGCTGCTGTCGCGCTCCGGCGTCACCCAGATGGGGCTGGATCTCGCCCGCCAGCTCGGCATCACCATGATTGCCCGCGCCAAGGGGCGCCATTTCGAGGTATTCAGCGGCCACGACCATATCGTGCTGGACGAGAAGCCGCCGGTGCTGGCGCCCGGTTCGGCCGGTCGCGGAATGCGGGATTAAGCCATGAACGAGTTGATGAGTGCCCAGCAGATCGCGCTGTATCTCGATCAGACCAGACAGAGGGCCAAACGCAAGCCATGAACGAGTTTATGAATGTGAAGCAGGTGGCGGAGTACCTCGATCTCAACGAGAAGAAGGTCTACCAGCTCGCCAACGAGGCGCGCATCCCCGCCACCAAGGCGACCGGCAAGTGGCTGTTTCCGCGCTCCCTGCTCGACCGCTGGCTGCTCGGCAGCTGCCACGAGGGGGTGATGAACGACCGGCTGCTGCTGGCGGGCTCGGACGATGTGCTGCTGCACTACGCCAGCAGCCGTTTGGCCCAGCAGCTCGGCACCCAGGCACTGGTGGGCTACACCCCGTGCGGCACCCGCCAGGGGCTGGCGATGCTGGCGCGCGGCCATGTGGATCTGTGCGCCATCCACTGGGGGCAGGCCGAGGAGGCCCACCTGCGCCATCCGGCGCTGGTGCAGCAGTATCAGGGCCACCGGCAATGGGTGATCGTACATGGATTTAGACGGGTACAGGGGCTGGTGCTGCGCCAGGGGCTGCAACCCAAAGAGGCGAAAGAGGCGCTCGACTGGCGCTGGGCCATGCGCCAGGAGGGGGCCGGCAGCCAGCGCGCCCTGCAGGAGTGGCTGCAAACCCAGGGTGAGTCGCTGACCCGGCTGGAGCGCACTATCGAGGTCAACAGCGAGCGGGAGCTGGCCGCCGCCATCAGCCGCGGCGATGCGGACGTCGGGCCCGGTGCCCAGAGCACCGCCACCGAGTTCGGCCTCGACTTTATGCCGCTCTCCCAGGAGTGCTTCGATCTGGTGATGCCGCAGGGGGTCTTCTTTCGCACCCTGCTGCAACAGCTGATCGGCTGGCTGCAATCCCCCGAGGGGCGCGAGCTGGCAGCCCGCCTCGGCGGCTATGACCTGACCCAGAGCGGCAAGCTGGTGTGGAGTCCGCAGTAAGTATCCCCTCACATACCTGTAAAAAAGCCCGCCACTATTGGCGGGCTTTTTTGTGCCTCACTCTCAATTGCGACAGTCACATCCCTCCCCCTTGAGGACAATGCGCGCCCTTCAAGTTCGGCGGACTTTTTATGATGTCGTCATGACTGGGGCTCGACGCTTGCCTCACGCCCCTCGGCATTGAGGGCGATGCGCCACCCTTCCAGCCGGGCGCGCTCGCCGCCGCTGGCCAGCCGGGCGTGGCTGCGCAATCGG
Organism: Aeromonas dhakensis; assembly: GCF_002285935.1. Taxonomy (NCBI): domain Bacteria; kingdom Pseudomonadati; phylum Pseudomonadota; class Gammaproteobacteria; order Aeromonadales; family Aeromonadaceae; genus Aeromonas; species Aeromonas dhakensis. The sequence continues at coordinate 2,135,003 of NZ_CP023141.1, read as the reverse complement.
ATGGTAAAGCAGCTGCCCTGGCCCGGGGTGGAGTCCACCAACAGCTCCCCTCCCCAGCGGCTGATGATGCGGTGGCTCAGGGCCAGCCCCAGCCCGGTGCCGGTGGCACGGGTGGTGAAGAAGGGGTCGAAGATCTTGTCGATGATGGCCGCCTCGATGCCGCTGCCGTTGTCGATGACCCGCACCTCGGCCCCCTGCAGGGCCCCGGCGTCATCCAGCCAGTCGCGGCTCTCGACCCGGATCTCCCCCTGCTCCCCCAACGCATGGCTGGCGTTGACCAAGAGGTTTATCAGCACCTGCAGCAGCTGCTGGCGATCCGCCTCGATGGGCTGCTGGGCTCTGAGATCGGCCACCAGGTTCACCTGCTGCTGACGCAGGGCGGAGCGCACCAGGGTCAGGCTCTCCTCGATGATGGGGGTGAGGTGCTGCCACACCGGCGCCGTCTCGTAGTCGCCGGGACGCGAGTATTGCAGCAGGCTGCGGGTGATGGCGCGAATGCGCTCGATCTGGGCCAGCACCAGCGCCAGCTCCTCGCTTACCGGCGCGGCCGCCTTCCCCAGCTCCAGCTTCATCAGCTCCACGTTGCCGAGGATCACCGCCAGCGGGTTGTTGATCTCGTGAGCCACCCCGGCGCAGAGCTCGCCGAGGGCCGCCAGCTTCTCGCTGATGAGCAGCTGCTGGCGGGCCTGGGTCAGCATATGGATGTGGTGCTCGAGCTCGGCGGTCTTCTGCTCAAGGCTCTGGGTACGCTCGACCACCTTCTGCTCCAGCTCGTCGGCGCTGCGGGCCAGCTGCTGGCGGTGCGCCGCCTGGCGGTCCAGCATGGCGTCGAACTGGCGGCCGAGCTGGGCCAGCTCGTGGTCGGGGTCGAGGTAGAGCTCGCCGATGCGGGCCGGCCGACCCGCCTGCACCTGGCGCACCACCTTGTGCATCCGCTCGATGGGGGTGAACAAGTCCCGCGCGCCGCGATAGACCAGCAGGCCCGAGAGCAGCAACAGCAGCACCACGCCGGAGCCCAGCTCCAGCAGATTGGTGAGGTAGGTGCGAACGATGGGCCACTCGAGAAAGCCGACGTAGAGCATGCCGATGCGCTCACCATTGGCGCCGAGCAGCGGCTCGTAACCCGACACATACCAGGCGTCGTGCACGAAGGCGCGGTCAATCCAGGGCTCGCCGCGGCCCAGCACCTGTTCGCGCACCGGCGCCGAGGCCCGGGTGCCCACCGCCCGCCCCAGCTGCTGGCTGCTGCTGGCGGGCACGTTGGTGCTCACCCGCAGATCGCCGAGAAACAGGGTGACGCTGCCGATGCTGCCGGCCGGCAGGGTGTTCTTGGCAAACACCTGGCCCTTGAGCTCGTCTACCAGCCGGGTGCTGCCGTTGATAAGCTCGCCCCCCTCCAGCACGCCCCAGAGGCTGCCGTCCCGCCCCATCACCGGGGTCAGCGAGAGGCTGATCAGACCGCGGGTCTCCTGCCCTGCGCCCGGCTCCAGCTCTTTGTCCAGCACGGCGCGGCTGGCCAGCGCCGGCGAGAGGGCCAGCAGCTGCTCCCGCGACCAGACCACGAAGTGGCTGACGCTGCGCCCGGCGGCGAGGGCCGCGCGATCCTGCGCTGGCAGCTGATCCAACTCGCTGCCGCTGCGCAGGCGCAAAAAGTCGAGGCCGTAGTTGGCGGCGAGCGGCATCACCCACTGGCGCAAGCGGGCGGGGGATTCGCGCAGCTGCAGCTGGAAGGCCCAGGCATCGCGCAGGTGCTCTAGGTGTTCGGCCTGGCGCTGCTGCTGCACGCTCACCGCGTGGTGGGCCACGCCAAGGTCGCTGCGCACCGTGGTGAGCAGGTTCTGCCAGCTGTAGGTGAGGGTCCAGTAGAGGGTGAGCCCTATCATGCCGGCCAGGGTCAGCATGATGGGCACCGAGGTGAGCAGCAGCAGACGCCAGCGTACCTTGGTTCTGAGCAACCCCGGGATCTGCGTCAGCCTCACGGCTCACTCCGGCGACAACGGGCGAGCCGGCTCATTCGATGGCCCACTCCTTGAACTTGCGCTCCAGGGTCTTGCGCGCCACCCCGAGCACCCGGGAGGCGGCCGACTTGTTGCCGTCAAAGCTCGCCACTACCTGCAGGATGTGAGCCTTCTCCACCTCGGCCAGCGCCCACTCCAGCGGATAGCCCTCCTCCCCCCGCGCCGACTCGGCCGGCTTGGCGCTCTGCCAATATTCGGCGGGCGGCTTGCCCAGCAGCAGGCAGCGCTCGATGAGGTTGCGCAGCTCGCGCACGTTGCCAGGCCAGGGGTAAGCCTGCATGGCAACTACGTCTTCATGGGTCCAGTGCAGGGCGCCCATACCCATCTCGGCGGTGAGCTGGCGGGTAAAGTGGTGCACCAGAGCGGGGATGTCGTCGATGCGCTCGCGCAGGGGAGCCACCGGCAGCGCCACCACGTTGAGGCGATAGAAGAGGTCTTCGCGAAACCGGCCCGCCTCCACCTCCGCCTTCAGGTTGCGGTTGGTGGCGGCGACGATGCGCACATCCACCGAAAGCTCCCGCTCGGCCCCCACCGGGCGGATGGCCTTTTGCTCCAGCGCCCGCAACAGGGAGGCCTGCATGGCAAGCGGCATCTCGCCGATCTCGTCCAGAAACAGGGTGCCCTGATGGGCGACCCGGAACAGGCCGTCGCGCCCCTTGCGGGCCCCGGTAAAGGCCCCCTGCACGTGGCCAAACAGCTCGCTTTCGAGCAGCTCGGGGGCGATGGAGGCGCAGTTGAGCGGCACGAAGGCCCCCATCCGGCCGGAGAGCTGGTGCAGGGCACGGGCCACCAGCTCCTTGCCGGTGCCGGACTCCCCTTCCACCAGCACGGCGGCGTTGGAGGGGGCGACCCGGGCGATCAGCGTCTTGAGCTCGCGGGTCCTGGCGCTGTCGCCGATCAGGGTGGGCGGGAACAGCTTGCTCACCTCCCGGCGCAGCAGCAGGTTTTCCCGCTCCATCTGGCGGCGCTCGATGACCCGGTCCACCGCCTGCACCATCTGATCCAGGTTGAAGGGCTTGAGAATGAAGTCGCTGGCGCCGAGCCGCAGCGCCTTGAGGGCGGTCTCCATGTCGCCGAAACCTGTCATGAAGATGATGTCGCTGCGCCGGGTGGCGGGATCGATGGCCTCGTGCCACTCGATGCCGGAGCGCCCCGGCAGGCGGATGTCGGCGATGATGAGATCAAAATGCAGACGGCAGCGCAGGGCTTCGGCCTCCTCCACGCTGGCGGCGGTTTCTATCTGGGCGAAGCGGCGGGCCAGCGCCTTGGCGAGAAAGCTGCGCATGCCGGGTTCGTCGTCGACGATGAGCAAGGAGAGGGCGGACCAGCGGCTGGCGGGTGCAGTCATGAAAAAAGTACCTCAGATTCGACAAGGTTCCGGGATTGTCCCACCGACCTTATAAACTGTGGGACATTTTGTCGCTAACCGGCCCCAAGTGCCAACTCCGTTTATTAAAAGCGACGCCGCCATCACGCAATTAGGATGCTTAACCGACTGTTTTCACATTAAAAACCGGGTCGAACAGGGCATGTGGCCAGCTTGGCACCCTGCTTGCTTAGTCCTGCCCTCTCTCCATCACCGGGTACCCTGACATCATGATCACAGCCACAGTGCGCAAACGCCTCGCTCTTGCCCTCTCCTCCGCCCTGCTGCTCAGCCTGCCGCTCTGGAGCGCCGCCAGCCATGCCGAGACCAGGGCGCCCATCCGCCTCGCCACCACCACCAGCACCGAACAGTCCGGCCTGCTGGGCTGGCTGCTGCCCCAGTTCACCAAGGAGACCGGTTATCCGGTGCAGGTGATGGCGGCCGGTACCGGCCAGAGCCTGAAGATGGGCGAGAACGGCGACGCGGATCTGGTGATGACCCACGCCCCCTCTGCCGAGAAGGCCTTCGTCGAGGCGGGCTTTGGCATCGAGCCTGAGCACCTGATGTACAACGACTTCGTCATCGTCGGCCCGGCGAAAGACCCGGCCGGTCTTGGCAAGCTGCACGACGCCGCCAAGGCGCTGGAGACCATCAAGGACAAGGGGCAGACCTTCATCTCCCGCGGGGACGAGTCCGGCACCCACATCAAGGAGAAGACCCTGTGGCAGGCGGCCGACGTCAAGCCCGAGTTCGCCGGCTACAAGTCCATCGGCCAGGGCATGGGGCCGACCCTGACCATGGCCTCGGAGCTGGGTGCCTACACCCTGACCGACCGTGGCACCTGGCTTGCCTACCAGAGCAAGCTGGATCTCGCCGTGCTGCTGGAGGGGGACAAGCGGTTGTTCAACCCCTATCAGGTGATCCTGGTCAACCCCAAGCGCTACCCGGATCTCAACACCGAAGGGGCCCGCACCCTGAAGAACTGGCTGGTCTCAAAGCACGGCCAGCAGCTTATCGGTGACTTCAAGGTGGCCGGCCAGCCGCTGTTCGTGGCCGACGCCAAGCCGCAGTGATGCCACGGCCGAGACTGCTCGAGATGCCCCTCGCCACCTTGGTTGACGGAGGCGCCCGGTGCCGACCCTGATCGAGACCACACTGGCGGCCCTGGCGCTGCTGTTCAGCGGTGACGCCGAACTGTGGCAGGTGGTGGGGGTCTCCTTCTCGGTATCGGGCCTCGCGCTCGGGCTGGTGCTGCTGCCGGCCCTGCTGCTCGGCTTCGCGCTGGCCTATCTGCCGATCCCGGCGCGCTGGCTCTGGCTCTCCTGCATCAATACCCTGCAATCGGTACCGACCGTGGTGATTGGCCTGTTGCTCTACATGCTGCTGTCGCGGGCCGGCCCCTTCGGCGACTGGAAGATGCTGTTCACCCAGCAGGCCATGGTGGTGGGGCAGATGCTGATCGCCTTTCCGGTGATCGCCACCATGGCCCACGCCGCGTTCGTGCAGAGCGACCGGCGCGCCTGGGAGACCGCCCGCACCCTGGGGCTCTCCTGGCCCAGGGCGCTGCTCGGGCTGATGCGCGAGTGCCGCTTCGGCCTGCTGGCGGCGGTGATCGGCGCCTTCAGCCGCATCGTCACCGAGGTGGGCTGCTCCATGATGGTGGGGGGCAACATTTTGCACTTCACCCGCAACATCCCCACCGCCATCGCGCTGGAGACCCAGAAAGGGGCCTTCACCCAGGGGGTGGCGCTCGGCATAGTGCTGCTCGCCCTGGCCCTGCTGCTCAACCTGTTGCTGACCGCATGCCGTGGTCACAGCTATCTGAAGAACTGACCATGCCCCCACCGTCCCTCCACCGGAGTACGCCATGGCCCTGACCGCCCACCAGCTGATGATGCGCTTTGGCGAGCGCGACCTGTTCCAGATTGAGCAGCTCTCCATCGCGGCCGGCGACGCCATCTGGCTGCGCGGCGCGAACGGGGTGGGCAAGACCACATTGCTCAAGATCCTGGCCGGCCTGCTCACCCCGACCCGGGGCCACACCAACCTCCCCTCTGGCTGGCGCGGCAAGCTCGGCCAGTGGCTCAAGCGCGATCCGGGGCCGGGCCGGGTCACCTACCTGCACCAGACCCCCTACCTGTTTGATCGCAGCGTGCACGACAACGTGGCTTGGGCCCTCGGCCATCGCGCCGCCGACGAGGTGCGGGTGTTCGAGGCGCTGCGCCGGGTCGAACTGGAGAGCCTGGCGCGCGAGCACATCAGCATTTTGTCTGGCGGCGAGCGCCAGCGGCTGGCCATGGCCCGCGCCTGGGCGCTGCAGCCCGCCTTTCTGCTGATGGACGAACCCACCGCCAATCTGGATGCACATTCGGTTGCCCTGATGGCCGCCATGGCGCAAGATCTGCGGGAACAGGGCAGCGGCCTGGTCATCATCAGCCACCAGAGCAACGATCTGACCGACCTGTGCGAGCGGCAATGGACCCTCGCCCGGGGCCGGCTGCACGAACCCACTCCTTTGAAAATCATCGAGCGACATGACCTCACACAGCGAACCTCGTACTGACCGTTTTCCCGTCTCCGCCGTGGTGCTGGCCGGCGGCCGCGCCACCCGCATGGGAGGCGCCGACAAGGGCTGGGTCGAGTTGGCGGGCCGCCCGCTCATCGACCACGTGCTTGACCGACTGAGGCCCCAGGTGGACGAGATCCTTATCAACGCCAACCGCAGCCAGGCCCGCTACCAGGCACTGGCCCCGGTCATCGGCGACGACAACCCCGACTATCTCGGCCCGCTGGCGGGCATGCAGGCGGGCCTTGCCGCCGCCCGCCACGACTGGGTGCTGTTCGTGCCCTGCGACGGCCCCGCCCTGCCCCGCGATCTGATGGCGCGCTTTCGCGCCGCCCTCACCCCGCAGACCGAGCTGGTGGTGGCCCACGACGGCGACTGGCTGCAACCCGTGGTGGCTCTGCTGCACAAGTCCCTGCTCCCCTCCCTCTGCGCCGCGCTGGCCGGGGGGGAGCGCAAAATCGATATCTGGTTTGCCCGCCACAATATGGCGGTGGTGAGCTTTGCCGACCAACCGGATGCCTTCATCAATCTCAACAGCCCGGACGAGCTGGCCGCCTACGAGGCGCGCCTGCCAGACGCCTCGACCGGACAAGGAGCCACCTCATGACCCCGGCCCCCACCCTGCCCCTGCTCGGCTTTGCCGCCTGGAGCGGCACCGGCAAGACCACCCTGCTCGAGCAGCTCATCCCCCTGCTGGTGAGCCGCGGTCTGCGCCTCGGGGTGCTCAAGCACGCCCACCACGACTTTGACATCGACCAGCCGGGCAAAGACAGCCACCGCCTGCGCCAAGCCGGCGCCAGCCAGATGATGGTGGCCTCCCGCCGCCGTCACGCCCGCATCGTTGAGACCGATCTGGGTGAGGCCGATTTTCGCGAGCTGCTGGCCAGCTTCGATCAGCGCAGCCTCGACCTGCTGCTGGTGGAGGGATTCAAGCACGAGCACTTCCCGAAAATCGAGCTGCACCGCGCCGCCATCGGCAAGCCGCTGCTGTTCCCGATTGATCGCGACATCATCGCTCTGGCCAGCGATCAGCCCGCAGAGACCACCCTGCCCCGGCTCGATATCAATGATCTGGAGGCCATCGCCGACTTCGTCTGCGCCTACCTGGCGCAGAGCCGGCAGCAGGAGCAGGCGCCGGGGGCCGGTTTCCTGTCGGTCGAGGGGGCGCGCCAGGCCATTCTTGACGCACTCGTCCCCTCTACCCGCAGCATCGACCTGCCGCTCGCCCGCTGCCACGGCGCCGTGCTGGCGGGGGATCTCGTCAGCCCCATCAATGTGCCGCCCCATGCCAACTCGGCGATGGACGGCATTGGCCTGCGCAGCGACGATCTCGCCGCCGGCCGCTGGCAACTGGTAGGGGAAGTGCTGGCGGGCCAGCCGCGCAGCGAGCCGGTACTGGCCGGACAGGCGGTGCAGATCATGACCGGCGCCCCGCTGCCCCCCGGTGTCGATACCGTGGTGATGCGCGAAGAGACCCGGCTTGACGGTGAATGGGTCAGCGTCAGCGCCCCTGTCAAGGCGGGGCAGAACGTGCGTCAGGCCGGCGAAGATCTGGCGCTGGGCGCAGTCGCCATCCCGGCCGGCACCCGCCTCGGCGCCCCTCAGCTCGGGCTGGCGGCTTCTCTGGGGCAGGCAACCCTGACGGTACGCACGCCACTCAAGGTAGCGCTGTTCAGCACCGGCGACGAGGTGCAGGCACCTGGCGAGACGCTCGCCCCCGGCCACATCTTCGACAGCAACCGCTTCACCCTGATGGCGCTCATCGCCGGGGCCGGCTGCGAGGTGATGGACCTTGGCATCATCCCCGATGATCCCGTCATCCTGCGCCAGCAGCTGGCACAGGCCGCGGCCGACGCCGACCTGGTGCTGAGCTCGGGCGGGGTGTCGGTGGGCAATGCCGACTTCATCAAGCAGGTGCTCGCCGAGCTTGGCCAGATCGCCTTCTGGCGCATCCAGATGCGGCCGGGCCGCCCGCTCGCCTTCGGCAAGCTGGGGCAGACCCCCTTCTTCGGCCTGCCCGGCAACCCGGTGGCCGCCATGATCTGCTTCCTGCAATTCGTCGAGCCCGCCATCGCCCGCCTGCAGGGCCGGGTGTGGCAGCCGCTGCGCCTCTCGGCGCTGGCCGAGCAGCAGATGAAGAGCCGACCCGGGCGTACCGAGTTCCTGCGCGGCATCTTCCATCAGGACGCCAGCGGCGTGCTGCGGGTACGCACCACAGGGCCGCAGGGCTCCGGCATCCTCAGCTCCATGAGCGATGCCAACTGCCTGATTGAAATCGTCCCCGCCCAGCCGGCCATCGCGGTCGGCGAGCGGGTCTGGATCCACCCACTCCAGGGACGAGTGGCCTGATACCGGTCTCCACCCCGCCGGGCGTGGCGGGGTGGCTGCCCCCATGAATCCGAGGCTTGTCCCTTGCGCCTGAATGCCCCCCTCTCCCGACTCGATCTGCTGATCTACGGTCACTACCGCATCGTCCACGGCCTGCGCATCGCGCTCGCCTTCATGCTCACCTTTCTGCTGACCCGCGAGCTGAAACTGCCGGAAAGCACCTGGCCCCTCATCACCCTGGTGGTGGTGATGGGCCCCATCTCGTTCTGGGGCAATGTGCTGTCGCGCGCCCTGCAGCGGGTGGTCGGCACCATCTTCGGCGCCAGCTGTGGGGTGGTGGCGCTCTATCTCGAGCTCTACTCCCTGCCGCTGATGCTGCTGTGGTGCGGCTGCATCATGTTCCTGTGCGGCTATCTGGCGCTCGGCAAGCGTCCCTACGTGGGGCTGCTCATCGGCATCACCCTCGGCGTCACCATGGGGGCCATGCCCGGCGACATCGAGACCGCCCTGTGGCGCAGTGCCGACGTGATCCTGGGCTCATTGCTGGCGCTGCTGTTTTGCAGCATCTATCCCCAGCGCGCCTACAGCCACTGGCGGCTGCAGATGCACGACACCCTGCAGCAGGCCCAGCGGCTCTATCACACCCACCTCTCCCCCAACGTGCTGGAGCGACCGCGCCTCGCCCACAGCCACGCCAGACTGCTCTCCAAGATGGTGAGCCTGCGCCCCCTGCTGACCCCGGCGGTCAAGGAGACCCGCCTTGGCAGCGCCCTGTTCGAGGCGATCCAGACCACCATGCGCAACACCCTCTGCACCCTGGAGATGCTGGCCAACACCTACTGGCGCGATCGCCAGAGCCACTTTCTGATGCAGAGCACCCCTGAGCTGCGCGCCTGCCAGCAGGCGACCGAGGCGCTGATGAGCGAGCTGGCGCTGATGCTCAAAAGCGGCGAGCTGCAGGGCTCGGAGCTGGCCATCGCTCGCCTGCAGGAGGCGGCCGGTAGAGTGCGGATCGACGCCGGCGGCGAGGCCGCCATCAGCGGCTATCTGTGGCTCAACCTGCAGCTCACCGAACAGCTCACCCACCTGCGCCGGCTGCTGGGCCTGGTGATGCACCCGCCCCGCAGCCAGGACCACCCATAGCAAAACGCCCCGCAAAGCGGGGCGTTTTCGCCTCAGGCCAATGACAAATGACTGCAGCCCGATATGGCGTAAATATTAACTGGCGTTGGCCAGCGGTTGCTCGAGCGGGAGATAGAGGGAAAAATCCTGGATCCCCGCCTGCAGAGCGGCAAAGCAATCCGGATCAATGGCCGTCCCCAGATTCTCGGCCATCATCTCCAGCGCCTGGGGCACCGGAATGGCTCCACGATAGGGCCGTTTGGCAGTGATGGCATCAAAAATGTCGGCCGTGGTGATGATGCGGGTTTCCAAGGCTATCTCGTCCCCTTTCAATCCTTTAGGGTAACCCTTGCCATCGAGGCGCTCATGGTGGGCACCCGCCACTTGCGCCAGCTCTTCAAACGCACCTATGCGACTCAGGATCTCCTCGGTATAGGCGGCATGCATCTGCACGGCGGCCCACTCCTGCGCATCAAGTTTGCCCGGTTTGTCGAGAATGGCATTGCTCACCCCCAGCTTGCCCACGTCATGGAGCAGAGCACCGCGCTTGAGCCAGCGTCGTCTCTGCTCAGACAACCCCATCTGAGTGGCAAGAATGTCGGTATAGAGTGCCACTCGGCCGCTATGACCGGCGGTATAGGGACTTTTGGAGTCCACCACCTGACCGAATGCCGCGGCGATCTCGTCCAGATAATCTTCATCAAGAGCGACCTCACCCTGCCCGGCCGGGTGGACGAACACCCACTCAGCCAGCTTGGGATCCGCCAGTCCTTGCCAAAAATCACCATCCGCCAAGGCTTCAAACTCGCTAACCAATTGAGGGTCAAACCAGCTGCCGCTGCGCTCGCGCAGCTCTTTGAGCACCGCATCAGGGCCTGCGGCGGCATGAAACACATCCACCACCTGGCAGAGCAGCGCTATGCGAGAGAAGAGCGGAATCGCGTCACCGACCAGTTGCAACGGCCGACCTTTGCCGTTCCAGTGTTCGTCCAGAGAGAGGATGCCGGCGGCGACCTCTTCACTGAAACGCAGTTGACGAGCGATGTCCGCCCCCCGATGGCAACGGGTCTGGATCAGTTCGTTGGCTATCTGATCGCCGTTGCGAAAGATGTGAAACAGGCTGCGAAAACGCCCAAGCAGATCCGCCTGCAGGCCGGTGTGGCCCAGCACGAAGTTGACCACCTCGGAGAGAGAGCCATCCACCAGCTTGAAGTCGCGTTTGAAGTGAAGATCGTCGGTGAGATAGAGTTCGCAGATACGGGCCGCATTGCTGCTGCACCCCAGATCCTTGAGCAGCAGCATGTAATAGAGGTCATGACGCTGTCGAGCATCCAGCGCCAACCGTTCGGCCAGACGGGAACCTATCCAGCAACAGCGAATACAGTGCCCTCTTGGTTGACCCTCAGTCATATCGAGCGCATGACTGAGGGAACCAATCAACTCTGCCAACCGCAATCCATTCACCGTCATAGCCTGTATCCCTGGTCATCTTGGCGATCTTGCCTGCTGACTAGGTATACCTTATCCAGAGAGGAATAGATCTGGATTCAGATGAATTTATACCTCGGCGCTACCAGTCCGTGCTTTTTCCTCCAGCTGGGCCGGCGTCAGGGTCGACACCAGTCGGCCGTCGAAGTAGATGTCCAGCAGCTCGCCGCGCTTCTCGCCGCGCATCATGCTGCTGCGCCCGTCCAGGTAGTGCACCTCCATCTGGGCGGTGCGCCCGTCCGGGTAGCTCACCTCCACCTCGCGTACCCCTTGTGGCAGCAGGGCCAGCGGCACCTTGTTGAGGGAGGGATCCAGGTGCTGGTTGACCTTGATCAGGGCGTCGAGCTTCTGATCCACCAGCGCCGGCGACTTGCCGGTGATGGGGTTCTTGCCCGACCAGAATTCGATGGTATTGAACACGAAGAGATCCGCGGTGGCCGCCAGACCGTAGACCGGCGAGAGCAGGATGAAGACCCCGGCCCGGCCGTAACGGTTGTCCACCACGCTGAGGTTGCCCTTGGTCACCATGGAGGAGAGCCCCATCTGCCCCATGCAGCCGCTCAGTCCCACGCTTGCCACCACACCTGCCAGCAGCGCCAGCGCCCTGCCCTCTCTTCTCGTTGCCATCGTCTTTATCTGCTCCAGAAATAATGAGGCGGCAAGCCTAAACAGGCTGCCGCCGACGGGCAATTCACAAGCAGGGAGCGATACAGCAGGGGTTCAGATTGGGATTTCGACTGCTCACATTGCGTGCAGGTCGTTGAAATAGTGGTCAAGGCGGCCCGCATCCCAAGAGGGGCCGCCAGCTGACTAGATGGAGAGGCTGGAGACGGTTGCCGAGACGTTGTTGGCCTCCTGCCGGATCTCCACCATCACCTCGTTGACCTTGTCGATCTGCTGCTTGCCGAGCTCGGCGCTGCCGGCCACCCTGGCCATGTCGTCGGTCACCCTGGCGGTCAGCTCGCGGTTCTTCTGCACCACCTTGGCTATCTCGTCGGTGGAGAGCGACGTGCGGGCCGCCAGCTGGCGCACCTCGTCGGCCACCACTGCAAAACCGCGCCCCTGATCGCCGGCGCGGGCCGCCTCGATGGCCGCATTGAGAGCCAGCAGATTGGTCTGATCGGCGATGCTGCTGATGGTGGAGACGATGGCCTCTATGCTTCTGGACTGCTCGTTGAGCTGGTTGATGAGCAGGATGGTCTTGTCCACCTGCTCGCTGATGAGCGACGAGGTCTCCACCACGGAGCGCAGCAACTCTGCCCCCTGTTCGGCACAGCGCAGGGTCTCCTGCGCCGTGGCGTGAGCCACCTGGGTGGCATCGCGCACCGCATGGCTCTTGGTGACACGATCAGTAATGTCGCTGGCAAACTTGATGACCCGGCTCACCTTGCCGCTCTCGTCGCGAATGGGGTTGTAGGTGGCCTCCAGCCAGATCGCATCGCCATGGCTGTTGCGCCGCAGGAAGAGCCCGGACTTGAACTGTCCCTGGGCCAGCTCTTCCCAGAAGCGGGGGTTCTCCTCATAGAAGGCGTCATCGCACAGGATGCGGTGATTGCGCCCCTTGAGCTCGTTCAGGGTGTAACCGACGCAACTCAGGAAGTTGGCGTTGGCCGAGAGGATGTCGCCGCTCGGGGTGAACTCGATCATCGCCAGCGACCGTTCGAGCGCCTTGGAGACCGCCTCCTGGTTAAGCAGCTGCTGATGCTCGGCGGTGACGTCGCTGGCGATCTTGATCACCTGGGTCACCCTGCCCTGCGACTTTACCGGGAAGTAGCTGGCCTCCAGCCAGACCACCTCGCCCCGCTTGTTGCGGCGCGAGAAGATGCCGGACTTGACCCTGCCCTGCTTGAGCTGGGCCCAGAACTGCTGGTACTCGGCGGAGCGAGCCAGCTCCTGGCTGCAAAACATCCGGTGGTGCTGACCCTGCAGCTCCATGGCGCTGTAACCCATCAGGCTCAGAAATGGCTGATTGGCCTCCAGGATCTCGCCATCCGGGGTGAAGATGATGGTCGCGATCCCGGCCTTGACCGCCTCCACGAAGCCCTGTGATTCGGCGAGCTGTGCCTGGCAGGCCTGCAGTTGCGCCTTCAGCTTGTTGTTGAACATGGGTGTCATACCTCTGTAATGACCTGACAAGGTGGGAACGGGCACAAGACTCGGCGTCAAGGTGAACCGGCACGAGCCTGTTGAGGCTGATCATAGTTGAGCATGGTGACTCGATCAGAATTTGGCCGAGATTTTGCCACAGCCAGGGAGAGGTTCGCAGCGCCCGTATCCCGTTGGCAGGCGTGATACGGGCAGGGCGGCAAGCGGGATCACCCGGGTTGCCACTCCAGATAGGCGGGGTTGCTCACAAACCCCATCCGCTCGTAGAGGGGCCGCCCCTCTTCGCTGGCATGGAGCCAGACCCGGCCCAGCTGCTGCCCCCTCGCATAGTCCGCCATCTGGTCCAGCAGGGCACCGGCCAGTCCCTGCCGGCGATGGGCAGGCAGGGTATACATGTTGAGCAGATAGCCCTCCCTCCCCGTCAGATTGCCGGGATAGGGCGGGCGCACGAAGAGCGCCAGGGTTGCGCTCGCCACCACCTCGCCATCCACCTCCGCCACCCAGGAGCGGGCACTCTCCTCGGCCTGCGCCGTGCTGAAATAGGTGGTGGTGGCCTGCCACAGCGGCAGATCGGCCAACGGCTCGCTCAGCTCCCCCACCTCGCAAAACAGCGCCATGCGCAGGGTCACCAGCGCGGGAATGTCTGCCTGCGTTGCCTGCCGGATGATCATCGCCTCTCCTCCTTGTGATGAAATGAACAGGCACCCCGCAGGGTGCCTGATGAGAGTGCCAGTGTGGCGGCTTCATCCCCGCCTGACAAGGCGCCACTGATCCAGGGCCAGCGGCCCCGCCCCCCACACCGCCAGGGTCAGCAGCATCCAGCCCCACAACTGGTGATCGTAAAAGCCGCCGGCCCAGAGGGCGGGATAGGAGAGCACCGCCATGATGTTGAAGGCAAACAGCAGGGCGGCGACCGGTCGGGTGAAGAGCCCAAGCAGCAGCAGCACCGGCAGCAGCAACTCGGTGGCCGTCCCCAGCCAGGCTGCCCACTGCCAGGGCAGCAGGGGCACCCGATACTCGAACTCGAACAGGTAGAGGGTGCTGTCCCAGGCGCTCAGCTTGAGCCAGCCGGAGCGCAAGAAGACCGCCGCCACCCAGCATCTGGCCAGCAGCAAGAGAGCGCCGCTCAGCCACCAGGGGGCGGCCGGTCCCCGTTGCTGCATCAGGGGGAACTTGTGGTTTGTCATCGAATTTACTCCAGCGTTGAGGTCACATCGACCAGCAGGCCCAGGGTGACGAGGCGGGTCAGATACTCTGCAGCCTGCGGATCTTGCGCCAGCAGGGTCGACAGGGCGATGCCCTGGCGGCAGCCATCCAGCAGGCGCCACTCCCCCTCGCTCAGGCGCAGCGGCAATACCCGGCAATCGGGCTGTTTCTTGAGGGCAAGCCAGGCGGGGGCCGCCAGATCGTGCACCGCCTCTCCCTGGTGCAGAGCCATCTGCCAGAGGGCCTCCACCGGGCGAAGGCTGTCGAACAGAAGCAGATCACAGGCCGGGATCAGCACCAGCGTCTGCCAGGCCGCTGGCGGCAGGGCCGCCACCCGCTCGGCCGGCCAGTGGCGCACCTCGGGGGCCAGCAGGCTGGTGCGCTCCAGTGCCCACTCGAAACGGGCAAGCTCCCCCAGCCAGGGCAGTTCGGATGTGGTGGGCAGCCCGGCAAGCCAGTCGCCAAAACCGGCGCCGTAGTGCATCACGCTCCCTTCGCAGAGGGGCTCCGCCAGCACGAAGCCGCGCGCCGCGGCGTCGAAAAACGCCTCCCCCACCATGGCCTTGACCGCCGGGTAGCTCCCCGCCAGCACCTCGCCAAGGCTCAGGATGAAGTGGTTGCGATAGACCTGCAGTACGGCATCGGCCGGGAAGAGGCGGGAATGGACGTGGGGCAGGATGGCCTCGCTCTGGCCAAGCAGCCCCTCGGCAAACTGCTGCTGCCGGTGGGCCAGCTCAGACATGGGCGGCCTCCGACGCAAGATGGGCGGCCATGGCGGCATCCAGCAGGGTGCTCGCACGCTCAGCCTCCGCCAACAGCACGGGGAGCGGCGGTATTTCGAGATCCCACTCGATCAGGGTGGGGATGGCGCGCTGGCGGCAGATCTCGGCATAGAGGGCCCAGACCGGCTCGCTCACCGGCGCGCTGTGGGTATCGATATAGAGGTGCCCATACGGCAGGGACTTGTCGGTAAAACCGGCCAGGTGAATTTCGCCCACGGTGGCGATGTCGATGGCAGCCAGATAGTCACGGCACGCAAAGCCGTGGTTGAAGGCACTGACGTAGAGGTTGTTGAGATCGAGCAGGATGCCGCACTCGCTGCGCCGTTGCAGCTCGGCCAGAAACTCCCACTCCGGCATCTCTCCCGCCAGTTGCAGGTAAGAAGAGGGGTTCTCGATCAGCAGCCGGCAACCGAGTGCATCCTGCACCTGCATGATCTTGTCGCTCATGGTGAGCAGAGCCTCCCGGGTATAGGGGACCGGCAGCAGATCGTTGAAGTGACGCCCCCCGATGCTGCCCCAGCTGAGGTGCTCCGAGATACGCACCGGCTTGATGGCGCCGGCCAGGGCCGAGAGGCTGGCAAGGTGAGCAAGGTCGAGTCCATCGGCCGACCCCAGGGACATGCCGACCCCGTGCAGGCTGACCGGATAGTGCCGGGCCAGCTCGCTCAATACCTGAAAACCCCGGCTGTGCCGTTCGAAGTAATTCTCGCTGTGCACCTCCAGCCAGCCGACGGCCGGCAGGGTACGCATCATCTCGTCGTAATGGGGGGTTCGCAATCCAATACCAATCAAGGGGTTCATCGCAAAGACTCGCGGTTGGCCATCAAAAGAGGGCCACGGTGCACAACACCGTGGCGCCCAGCCTTACTTGGGTTGCAGCGAACCGCCAGCCAGCTTCTCGCACAGCCCCTTGGGCACCACCACGAAGGCGTCGCCCTGGGCATCCATCTTGGCGGTGCCGGCGCAGGAGTTGGTCTTGGTCGCACAGTCGTTCTTGCTCGCCTTCACCACGCCGTAGCACTTCTCCTTCTCGTCGGCAGCCATGGCCGGGGCGGCAATGAACTGGGCGCCGAGGGCCAGCAGACCGGTCATGGCGGAGGCGATGGCAGTGCTCTTTTTAACGTTCATTCTCTGTTCCTTCTGATTGTGTGTGGTGTGCCCGATCATTCGCGACCGGATGCCTTCCATAGAACCGGCGCTGCGACGAAATGATTTCAAAAAAAATGCAAAATCGGCACATCTATAAAAAACACAATTAGTAGAATACTGTTTTAAAAGGAGTTTTTAGGATGCTCTCGGCCCCTGGGCATTGACATCAAGACGGCGACAGAGACGATGGCATGACGGTGACGGGGTAACCGGTTCGCCTCCCCTACCATCCCGACGCGGGTCTGCCGGCACATTTTCACCAGCGCGCACGAGCGGGTCGCAAGACAAGATGCATGGAAAAGCGCCGAGCGGGCGGGGGCGTCAGAGCGATCCGGCCGGCCGGTTTATCTGCGGGCTGTAGTGGTTGAGGCGCCGGTGCTCAGGGGTGAGCAGTTGCCCGGGCGAGCGCCCGGTAAAGAAGTGACAGCTCTTGATGAAATGGGGCTGATCGCAATAGCCCTGTTCCAGCAGGGCATCGAGCGACGGGGCGCCCGACAGCAGCTGGCGCAGCGCCCTTTGAAAGCGGGCGGTACGCAGAAAATAGCGGGCATCTACCCCGAGATGGTTGCGCAATCGCCGCTGAAAGGTGCGTGCGCTCATCCCCAGTTGCGGCTGCAACTCAATCGCCGGCGTGCCGTAATAGAGTCGCTCTATCGCCCGCACCAGCGCAAGATCCCGCGGCGGGCGCCTCGCCACCTGCTGGCGCAACCAGGCCCCCAGCGCCCCTGCCCCCTCCTGCATCAACCACTGCGGGTCGGGGCAGACAATCCCCAGCTCATCGAGGGACAGCACCCGATCGCTCAACTGCTCGAGCGGCACGCCAAACAGATCGAAACAGGCCGAAGAGCGCAGCCGCAGCCCCAGCAGATGAGTCTGGCCATGGGCGGCAAAGCGCAGGCGGGCATGGCGCGGGCAGAGCAACACGGCAACCCCCGTGGCCACGGTGACGGTGCGGTGCAAATCTGCTGACGAGAGGATCGTGATGGTGAGGGAAGCCCCCAGATTGAACAGGATCTCGGCCCCGGTGCCGGGGAAGATCTCAGGCATCGGCTGGGAGTGACAAAGGCGCCACTCCCAACCTTGCGCCAGCCAGGGCGCCAGATCGGGAGCGGGCTGAAATTTACGGCACTGCATCATGATGGGAGGCGATATTGCTCACTGGCTCGGTTCGGAGGCGGACAGGAAGAGGGTATCACCGCTGACATGGTCGAGACAGGGATGGCGATCGAAGCGTACCACGCCTATCTCCATGCGCCCCGCGGCCACCTCCACCATGGCGGCGACCCCCAGGTGACCAAATCCGGCACACAGCTCCACCGCCCGGATCCCCTCCCGATATAGCTCGTCGAGCAGTTCACGGCCTTCCTGGTAGTCGGGCACGGCGATCATCTTCACATGGACTTTCTCCGTCTTGACCCAGCTGGCGTGGCGGGCGGGATCCGCCCCCGGGGCGACGAAGATGAAGGCGGCCTTGAAAATATCGGACATATAAAAAGCTCCTCGGATCAATGAGTCGCCACTCTACCCGGGATCCCGCGGGCCGGATTGTACCGCGGCGCCACCCGCCCTCATCATGCAGGACAAAGCCTGGCGCAAAGGGCGCCATACAGACCTCATTTCTCCCTGTTGAATGCAATTTGCGCGGCCAGGGGCCATAAATGCAAAAGAGACAGCCGAAGCTGTCTCTTTTGTCATCAAGCCGGGACCTCAGTAGAAGATCCGCTCGCCGCGCTCGCTCATCTTGAGCCATACCGGTTTGGTGCTGGTTTTGCTCCAGATCCGGTGCAGATAGCTGTAGAAACGGGCCCGGTCGCTGCGAAACAGCATCACGGGGAAGGCCAGCATACCCACCAGCAGCACATAGAGGCGACGAAGAATTATCTGAGTAAGGGAATAGGGATGAAACACGATAGCACTCCTCACTGGTAAGACCACTGAGCAAAGATTACTCCACAATTTGTAGGATTACTACACCAGGAATCCCATTTTTTTGCAAAAAACGCCCTGAAAAGCCACAAAGTGAAATTGGGTTACATCCATTAACTTACAGGCAACAAAAGCTGGCAAAGCGGCCGTGTTTGACCAGATTTAATGAGTTGGTAGTCAACATGGAGTCAAGGCGATGAAACCCGCAGAAATGGCGATCATAGGGATCCTGGGCCTGCTGATCTGGTCAGAATGGCAGGACTGGCAGCTCAACCGGGACGACAGCATCACCCTGGCCTACAAGGGAGCCCCCACCGTCAGCCTGTGGCAGTGCGGTCAGTTGAAACAGAAGATGATGGATGTGACCGAACACTCGGCCGAAGTGCAGTTTCAGTACCGGGGACAGGACCTGACACAGGTAAACCGCTATCTGGAGCGGGAGTGGCAACAGCAGGGTTGCGAACAGCTGTTGCTGCAGCAGGGATATTAATAAGACAAAGCGCCGCACGAAACGGTCGATATCGGAAAATTCAGACAGGGAGAAGATGGAGGCACGTTCCGGAGTCGAACCGGACTAAACGGATTTGCAATCCGCTGCATAACCGCTTTGCTAACGCGCCATGCTGACAAGGCATTGCCTTGAAAGTGATATCCATGATTGGTGCCATGGAGAAATTGGAGCGGGAAACGAGACTCGAACTCGCGACCCCGACCTTGGCAAGGTCGTGCTCTACCAACTGAGCTATTCCCGCATTACTGCTTGTGTGCCAGTTGCCTGACAACGAGGCGCATTATACGTACCCCGAGCAGAGGCACAACCCTTTTTTCTCACTTTTAGCCCTTTCTCGTGCTGTTTGCTCAGGGTTTAGACGGCTTGCCCAAAAAAAACGCGCCAGGCTGTGACCCAGCAGGCGAATTCAAGATAAAGTCATTGAAATGATTAGCCTTTAATCAGAGACTTGCGGCGGTTAGTAACCGGATTCTCAATTGAAAATCTCCCGATGAAATGGATCTTCAAGCCTCGTGGACTCAGGCCGCAGCTGATGCTGGCATTTTTTATGCTGGCCATGGTGCCCTTCCTGGTTGTCACCCTGTTTTTCCTCTATAGCCACGGCAAGGATCTCACCACCCAGACCTCCAACCATCTGGTTTCCGTTCGCAACATCAAGAAGAGCCAGCTGGAAGATTACTTCGGCAACCTCAAACAGCAGATCATCAACTTTTCCCAGCAGGATTTTGCCGGCAACAGTATCGGTCGCTTCTACGGCTTCACCGGCGCCTTCGAGAAACTCGGCACCACGCCGCAGGAGGCCCGCGCCCGCGCCCAGGCCCGCTATGTGCCGGGCTCCTGGGATCAGCTGCAAAAGCCCGACAACACCCCCGACATCGAACCCTCCATCAGTGCCCTGATCCTGGCGGACGAGATGTATGGCCGGGTGCATCAGCGCTTTCACCGCGGCTACGCCGACATGGTGCGCAAGTCCAACTACAGCGACATCTTCCTGATCGATCTCAACGGCGACGTGGTCTATTCGGTCACCAAGCGTGCCAACTTCGCCACCAACCTGCTCTCCGGCCCCTACCAATCGAGTGGCCTGGGCCAGACCTTCGCCAAGATCAAGCGGCGCCTCGACGGCGGCCAGAAGCCGCAACAGATCTTCGAGTTCACCGATTTTGGCCGCAACGAACTGACCGGCCAGGTGGTCGCCTACATGGCCGCCCCCGTGATGCAGTACGACTATGTGCGCGGCGTGGTGATCTTCGAGCTGCTGCCGGACAAGCTCAACCAGATCATGGCGGAGCGGGAGGGGCTTGGTGCAACCGGCGAGACCATCCTCATCGGCCCGGACAAGCGGATGCGCGCCAACGCCTGGCTGGCGCCCGAGTTCAGCGTGGAGAACAGCTTCAGCCCCAACTTCCGGCCGCTGCAGACGCCGCTGGTGGTCAAGGCGCTCTCCGGCGAGCAGGGGGTCGGGCTGTTTCGCTCCTACCACGAGGACGAGGTGCTGGCCGCCTACACCCAGGTGAAGGTGTTCGACACCGAGTGGGCCTTCATCGCCGAGATCTCCACCAGCGAGGCCTATCGCCCCATCCGCCAGCTGGAAACCCTGGTGATCCTGCTGGGGGCCGGCTCATTGCTGCTGCTGATCCTCTTCTCCCGCTGGCTCTCCCACTCCATCACGGCGCCGCTGCGCTCCCTCACCGCCGCCGCCGAGCAGGTGGCCGACGGCGCCCTGGATCACCCCATCGCCATCGCCCGCACCGATGACGACATCGACCGGCTCGCCCAGGCGTTTCGCCACATGCAGCGCTCGGTGAAGGACAAGATCGAGCTCATCGAGCGGCAGACCCAGGAGCTGCAGCAGCAGGTCAAGCTGACCCACAAGCAGAACCTCAGCCTGCAGCAGGCGGACAAGCTCAAGGATGAGCTGCTGGCCAACACCTCCCACGAGCTGCGCACCCCCATCCACGGCATCAAGGGGATGGCCGAGTCCATGCTCGCCAGCCAGCAGGATCTGACCGAAGGGCAGCAGAAACAGCTCGGGCTCATCATCAAGAGTGCCGACGGCCTGGCGCGGCTGGTGGACGATCTGCTCGACTACCACCAGATGCGCTACGGCCAGCTGGAGATCCACCCCCAGCCTGTCTCCTCCAAGGGGGTCATCCGGCTGGTGCTGGATCTCTGCCAGCACCTGGTGCAGGCCAAACCGCTCACCCTGGTGGACAAAACCCCGGCCGAGCTGCCGCCTGTGCTGGCGGACGAGCAGCGGCTCGAACAGGTGCTCTACAACCTGGTGGGCAACGCCATCAAGTACACGCCACAGGGCAAGGTGGTGCTGAGCGCCCTGGTGGAGGGCAACTTCCTGCACATTCGGGTGACCGACACCGGCATCGGCATCGCCAGGGATCACCTGGAGCACATCTTCGAGCCGCTGGTGCAGATGAGCCCGGAGGTGAGCAAGCAGGGGGCCGGCCTCGGCCTCTCCATCACTCGCCAGCTGGTGCACCTGATGGGGGGCGAGCTGTTCGTGGAGAGCGAGCCGAGCGTCGGCTCCACCTTCGCCTTCACCCTGCCGCTCGCCAGCGGCAAGGCCGGCAGTCTGACCCTAGACAGCCGCCAGATAGAGCATCAGCTGGTGCGCCAGCAGCCGCTCGCCCTGCCGGAGTGGGAGAGCGATGACCTCCCCCCACCGCCCGAGGATGCGCCCCTCATTCTGGTGGTGGACGACGAGCCCATCAATTTGCACATACTGCGCCACCTGCTTCAGCCCTGCGGTTATCGCATCCTGCCCAGCAGCGACGGCCACGACGCGCTGGCCAAGCTGGCCCAGGAGCCGGTCGACCTCATCCTGCTGGACGTCATGATGCCGACCCTCTCCGGCTTCGACGTCTGCCGCCGGCTGCGCCAGCAGCACCCCAAGGAGAAGCTGCCGGTGCTGCTGCTCACCGCCCTCAACCAGCCCAAGGATATCGAGGAGGGTTTCAACGCCGGCGCCAACGACTATCTGGTGAAACCCTTCTGCAAGGAGGAGCTGTTCGCCCGGGTCAGGGCCCTGCTGGAGGCGAGCGCCGGGCGCGCCTCTCTGGTGGAGAACCGCTTGCTCAAACAGGAGATAGAGCACCGGCTGGTGCTGCAGGATCAGCTGCATCAGGATCAGCAGCGGCTGCTGGCCCTGCTCGGCGAGGGGGCCGACCCCATGGTGTTCATCGATAGTCAGGGCACGGTGCTGTTCGCCTCCCGGGTGCTGGCCCGCCTGCTGGGCCAGGAGCCGGAAGCCATGGAGGGGCAGCCGCTGGACGACTGGCTGGCCAGCCCGCTGGCCAGCCAGTGGCCCGGGCTGCAGGCCGGCCAGGAGCAGTCGCTGGCGTTTCTGGTGGCGGGTCAGAGAGACGAGTTCAACGCCCGCGCCCTGCCCATCAGTCTGGGGGGGCAGGCCGCCTATGCGCTGGCCCTCAGCACAGAGTCGCGGCCCGACGAAAACCGGGTGATGGCGCTGGAGAACGCCCTCAAGAGCCTGTCACGCCAGGCCATCATCGAGGATGGCCAGCTGCTGGGCGAGCTGAGCCGGCTGGGCGGGGAGTTCCGCTCGCTCGCCGACGATCTCATCCGCCAGCAGGATGACGAGCCATTGCGCCGCGCCCTGGTGGACACCATGCGGCTCACCCTGGATGCCTGGCAGCAGAGCACCGGCAAGGGCAAGATAGTGCTGGCCGAGAAGAGCAAGCTGTGGCGGGTCTACATGGACCGCTCCAGCCCGCAGACCCGCACCCTCGACAAGTACCTGAGCCTGGACACCCTGCCCAAGTCGCCGCGCTGGAAGACGGTGGTCGCCACCGCCGAATACGTGCTCAACCACAGCCCGCTCAACGAGGCCCAGCGCCAGCAACTGCACCACAGCGCCCAGACCCTGCGCCAGCTCGCCACCCGCAAGAGCTAGCGTATCCCCACCCCGCCCCCATCTCCAATCTGGGCCCTGGCTCACACTTGGCGGGGCGGTTTTTTTTTGTGCAGAATTAAGCCCGCTCACCACGTCAAAACGAGAGCCGATCCAATTCACACAATTGTCATGAGGGGCAGACTGACGGGGACTTATTACGTCAGAGCAATTAACATAACTTCATGATTTAAATTGAGTTAAAAGCCATTTTGACGAAATTGACGTGATGGCGCCGATTTTTACGATATCGACGATCTGAACAGTTGTTGTTTTCCTGTTAACTCTGCTTTGCTAGGGACGTTGGATGACACAACTACAAGGGTGAAAAACCTGACCAACATTGAGGGCCGACCTCCCCAGCATGCGAAGTCGGTGCTCAAATCCAAACAAGGAATATAAATAAGAAAGGAAATAATATGCTTGCCAAAGTATCCAAAATCTCTACTGCTGTAATGCTGGGCACCATGATGCTTGCCGGCGCTGCCGGCAACGCCATGGCGGCGGACAACAAGACGGTGCTGACTCTGGTCGCACAACAGGAAACCGCGTGGGTCAAGAACTTCAACCCCTTCCTGCAGGCGGGCCTGCTGCACACCACCCGTCACTTTATCTATGAACCCCTGGTGATCTTCAACGATATGCAGGGCGGCAAGCCCGTCTATCGTCTGGCCACCCACTTCGAGTTCAGCAAGGACCTCAAGTCCGTCACCTTCGATCTGCGTGACGGAGTGAAGTGGTCGGACGGTCAGCCCTTTACCGCCGATGACGTCCTCTTCTCCTTCAATCTGGTCAAGGCCAACAAGGCGCTGGACGAGCGCTCAATCTGGACCCAGATCAAGAGCGTCGAGAAGCTGGCTCCCAACAAGATCAAGTTCGACCTGACCGACGTCAACACCAACGTGGTGAACGACCTGGTGCTGGTGCCCATCGTGCCTGAGCATCAGTGGAAATCGGTGAAAGACCCGGTCGCCTTCACCAACGACAAGCCGGTCGGCACCGGTCCCTTCACCGAAGTGGACAACTTCTCCGCCCAGCTCTACACCCAGTGCCGCAACCCACACTACTGGGACAACGCCAACCTCTCCATCGACTGCCTGCGCATGCCGCAGATGGCCACCAACGACCAGGTACTGGCCGCGGTGATGAAGGGTGACGTGGACTGGTTCGGATCCTTCGTGCCGGACATCGAGCGCCTCTACGTCGGCAACGATCCGAAGAACAACAAATACTGGTTCCCGGCCTCCGGTACCGTGGCGTTCAACGTCAACTTCCAGGCCAAGAAACCGGGCAACCACGAAGCCTTCAACGACGTCAACTTCCGCCGCGCCTTCTCCATGGCGATGGACCGCCAGTCCATGGTGGACATCGCGGGCTACGGTTACCCGACCGTCAACGAGTACCCGTCAGGTCTGGGCAAGGCGTTCGACTCCTGGAACAACCCGGAAGTGGACAAGAAGTACGGCAAGTACAACAAGTTCGATCTGGAAGGGGCCAAGGCCCTGCTGAAACAGGCCGGCTACAAGGACTGTGACGGCGACAAGTTCCTCGACACCCCCACCTGCCAGAAGATCGAGTTCAAGGTACTGGTACCAAACGGCTGGACCGACTGGGTCAACACCGCCCAGATCGGCGTGGAAGGGCTGCAGGCACTGGGCCTGAACGCCAAGACCGCCACCCCGGAAGCCACCGTCTGGACCGAAAACCTGATCACCGGTGACTTCGACGTCGCCCTGCAGGGTTACTTTGCCGGTGCCAACCCGCACAAGTACTTCGAGACCGCCTTCCACTCCCGCAACATGGGTGAGCGCGGCAACCGCTTCGCGGCGCCCCGCTACAAGGACCCGTCGCTGGACAAGTTGATCGACGACTTCACCCAGACCGCCGATGCCGCCAAGCAGAAGGAGATCATGTTCGAGATCCAGGACAGGGTCGGTGCCAACCAGACCATCATCCCGGTATTCAACAACCCGACCTGGTACGAATACAGCACCAAGCGTTTCCACGGCTGGTTCAGTGCCGACAACCCGGTCGCCAAGCCGCAGGTTCACCCGGACACCCCGGAGCGTCTGCTGCACGTGTTGTCACTCAAGCCGAACAGCTAATCAATCCCGGCCCCCTGCGGGGGGCCCTCTTCCCCGCCCATTCCCCTTATCTCCCGGCTCTGCCGGGGTTGGGGTAACTATGCCCGGCGCGGGGCGGACCAGCAGTAAAAGGTATCATCATGGGATTCATACTGAGACGCTTTTCCTTCTATCTGGTCGCCTTTCTGGTGGCCACCACCATCAACTTCCTGCTGCCCAGAGCCATGCCGGGGGACCCCGTCTCCGTCATGTTTGCCCGGGCCGGCGCCATGATGGAACCCGCCGCGCTGGAGGCCCTCAAGGCCACCTTCGGTTTCGTGGACGGCCCCATCGGCACCCAGTTTCTCACCTATGTGAAGAGCGTCTTCACCTGGGATCTCGGCACCTCGGTGCGCTACTACCCCCAACCGGTCGCCGACGTGCTCGGCCGCGCCATCGGCTGGACCCTGTTCCTGGTGGGCACCTCCACCATTCTGAGCTTCTCCATCGGTTCCATCGTCGGCATCTTCGCCGCCTGGCACCGGGGCGGTCGCCTCGACAGCATCCTCTCCCCGCTCACTCTGGTGATGCAGGCCATTCCGCCTGTGGTCATCTCGCTGCTGGCGCTCTTCCTGTTCGGGGTGAGCCTGGAGTGGCTGCCCATCGGCTACGCCTACAGCCCGGAGATCACCCCCGACTGGGGCTGGGAGCACATCAAGAGCATCCTGACCCACGCCATCATGCCGGTGGGCACCCTGGCCATGGTGCAGGTGGGGGGCTTTCTCATCACCATGCGCAACAACATGATCAACCTGCTGGGCGAGGACTACATCACCATGGCCAAGGCCAAGGGGCTCTCCAGCAACCGGGTGATCTTCAACTACGGCGCCCGCAACGCCATCCTGCCGAGCGTCACCGCCCTCTCCATGGCGCTCGGTTTCGTCATCGGCGGATCCCTCATCACCGAGGTGATCTTCAATTATCCCGGCCTGGGCCTGACCCTCTATCAGGGCATTCTGGCCCGCGACTACCCGCTCATTCAGGGGCAGCTGCTCATCATGACCATCACCATGCTCAGCTTCAACTTCCTGGCCGACGTGCTCTACGTCTTCCTGGATCCCCGTCTGCGTACCGGAGGCAAATAAGATGCGCATGCCGACTATTCTGAAAATCCTGCTGGGCAACAAGAAGGCCGCCTGCGGCCTCTTCATCGTGGTCAGCTTCGTGCTGATGGCCCTGTTCGCCCCCATTCTGGCCGGCAACGAACCGACCAAGCGGGTGGCGCGCCCCCACCAGCCCCCCAGCACCGAGTTCGTGATGGGCACCACCCGCATGGGCCACGACATCTGGGCCCAGTTCACCCACGGCGCCCGCATCTCCCTGATGGTGGGCTTCAGCGCGGGCCTGCTGGTGTGCGCCCTCGCCGTCGCCATCGGCATCACCGCCGGCTACTTCGGCGGCCTGGTGGACGAGTGCCTCACCTTCCTGATGAACGTGGTGCTGGTGATCCCCAACCTCCCTCTATTGCTGGTGCTGGCCAGCTTCATCGGGGAGGCGTCACCGGCGGTCATCGCCCTCATCATAGGCTTTACCTCCTGGGCCTATGGCGCGCGGGTCATCCGCGCCCAGACCCTGGCGCTGCGGGAGAAAGAGTTCGTCATCGCCGCCGAGGTGCTGGGCGAGCCGGCCTGGCGCATCATCCTGGTGGAGATATTGCCGAACCTCATCTCCATCATCGGCGTGAGCTTCATCGGCTCCATCATCTACGCCATCGTCACCGAGGCGACCCTGGAGTTCCTGGGCCTTGGCGACCCCACCGTCGTGAGCTGGGGCATCATGCTCTACAACGCCCAGACCTCGAGCGCCATCCTGGTCGGCGCCTGGTGGGAGATCCTGGCCCCCTGCTTCGCCATCGCAACGCTCGGTGCCGGTCTGGCCCTGCTCAACTTTGCCATCGACGAAATCGCCAACCCGCAGCTGCGCTCCCACAAGGGGCTCAATCGCTGGAAGAAACTCGCCGCCCCCGTCACCACGCCGGTACCGGCCGTACAGGAGAAGACAGCATGAGATCGCAACAACCCCTGCTGTCGATACGCAACCTCTGCGTCGACTACATCACCGAGAACGGCGACGTGCGCGCCGTCAACTCGGTCAGCTTCGACATCGCCCCCGGTGAAGTGTTCGGCCTGGCCGGCGAGTCGGGCTGCGGCAAGTCCACCGTCGCCTTCTCGGTGGCGCGGCTGCACAAGCCGCCCGCCTACATCAGCGGCGGCGAGATCCTGTTCAAGGGGGAGAACATCCTCCACTACGGCGATGAGCGGCTGCGCAGCTACCGCTGGCAGCAGGTGTCGGTGGTGTTCCAGTCCGCCATGAACGCGCTCAACCCCGTGCTGCGCATGGAGGAGCAGTTCTGCGACGTGCTGCTGGCCCACAACCCGGGGCTCACCCGCTATGAGGCGATCAAGCGCGCCCAGGAGCTGCTCGCCATCGTCGACATCCACCCGAGCCGGCTCAAGGATTACCCGCACCAGTTCTCTGGCGGCATGCGCCAGCGGCTGGTGATCGCCATCGCCATGGCGCTCAACCCCGAACTCCTGATCATGGACGAGCCGACCACGGCGCTCGACGTGGTGGTGCAGCGGGAGATCCTGCAGAAGGTCTATGCGCTCAAAGAGAAGTTCAACTTCTCCATCCTCTTCATCACCCACGACCTCTCCTTGATGGTGGAGTTCTGCGATCGCATCGGCATCATGTACGCCGGTGAACTGGTGGAGGTGGCGCCGGCCAAGGCGATCCTGACCGCGCCGCTGCACCCCTATACCAGGGGGCTCGGCAACTCATTCCCGCCTCTGCACGGGCCGAAGAAGGTGCTGGAGGGGATCCCGGGCACCCCGCTCAACCTGCTGGAGGTGCCGGTGGGCTGCCGCTTTCAGGCCCGCTGCAACCGGGTGCACGAGCGCTGCCGCCAGCAGTACACCAAGCTCGCCGAGATCCGCCCCGGCCAACAAACCGCCTGCCACCTCTATGAGGCGCAGGATGAGCAACAAGATCCCCTGATCTATCTGGACAAGGCCGCTGGCTGTTAAGGATGTCTGTCATGCAAATCGCCCAAACCGACGCCCCCATCATCGAAGTCCAGCACCTCTACAAGGACTTCCCCGTCAACTCCAACGCCATCAAGAGCGGCAAGATGCGGGCGCTGTCCGACATCACCTTCAACCTGCACCGGGGCCGCGCCCTGGCGGTGGTGGGGGAGTCCGGCTCCGGCAAGAGCACCATCGCCAAGATCATCGCCAAGATGTACAAGCTCTCTGGTGGTCGCATCCTCTATCGCGGCCGCGACCTGGAGGAGTTCAACAAGGGCACCGCCCTGCTCGACTACCGTCAGAGCGTGCAAATGGTGTGGCAAGATCCGTTCGGTTCGCTGAACCCGACCCACACCATCTACCACCACATCGCCCGCCCCCTGCTGCTGCACAGCAAGGTGATCGACAAGCGTGACCTGCCCGACATGGTCTATGGCCTGCTGGAGAAGGTGGGGCTCACCCCCGCCAAGGCCACCGCGGCCAAGTACCCGCACCAGCTCTCCGGCGGCCAGCGCCAGCGGGTCAACATCGCCCGCAACCTGGCGGTGGAGGCCGAAGTGGTGCTGGCGGACGAGCCCACCTCCATGCTCGACGTCTCCATTCGCATCGGCATCCTCAACCTGATGGAGCAGATGAAGGACGAACTCGGGGTCTCCATGCTCTACATCACCCACGACATCGCCACCGCCCGCTACGTGGCCGAAGATCTGGCGGTGATGTACGTCGGGCACATGGTGGAGTGGGGCGAGGTGGACGAGATCCTGCATCACCCCCAGCACCCCTACACCCAGCTGCTCATCTCGGCGGTGCCCGACCCCGAGAAGAGCATCCACGCCGAACTGGAAGGCGGCCGCAAGGGGGAGATCCCGCTCTGGACACCGGAATCCTGCGGTTGCCCCTTCGCCGGGCGCTGCAATCAGGCGATGCCGCGCTGCAAGGAGACCCTGCCCCCCGTCAGCAAGCTTGCCGACAACCACTTCGTGCGCTGCTACCTCTACGAGTGAGGGTGAGCCTTGAACCGGCCGGACAGCAGTGTCCGGCCATGCCTCGATACGGGGCGGCCATAGCCCCGTGATGTGCCTCACCGTCTGTCGGTGAACCACAGGAGTAATACCTCGATGGAACTCTTGATCAATCAGGTGGGTTACCCGTGCGACGGGGAGAAGATCGCCCTGCTGCAAGCCCCCCCCGCCCATGATCTCGGCGGCTATGTCAGGCTGCAACGCCAGGATGATGGCCAGATCCTGTTTGAAACCCCGCTGCAAGCGGCCGGCAGCGTCCCCGGCTGGCAGGGCCGCGCTTACTGGCGCGCCGACTTCTCGGCATTCCAAGAGCCCGGCCACTATCGGCTGGAGGCGATCACCGCCCAAGGCATTGTCCGCTCTACCCGCTTTGCCATCGGCCCCGATCTGCTGGCCAGACGCTGCCTCTCCGACGTCATCCACTACTTCAAGGGACAGCGCGCCAGCGGCGCCTTCGATCGGGCCGACCGCAGCGCCCGTCTGTTTGGCACCGACCTGCGCCGGGACGTGCACGGCGGCTGGTTCGATGCCAGCGGCGACATGAGCAAATACCTGAGCCACCTATCCTACGCCAACTACCTCAACCCCCAGCAGACCCCCATGGTGGTCTGGGCCCTGCTCAAGTGCCGCGAGCTCTTGGCCCCGCGCCGCGACATCGACGGGGTCAACCTCTGCAAGCGGCTCAACGACGAGGCGCTGCACGGCGCCGATTTTCTCTGCCGGATGCAGGATGAGTCGGGCTTCTTCTACATGACCCTGTTCGACAAGTGGAGCAAGGATCCCAAGCAGCGCGAGCTGTGCGCCTACGCCACCCAGCAGGGGCTCAAGTCCGCCAACTGGCAGGCCGGTTTTCGGCAAGGGGGCGGCATGGCCATCGCCGCCCTGGCCCGCGCCGCCCGCGAGAGCATCGGCGGCGACTTTGATGCCAGCCTCTACGCCGAGGCGGCCCGCCGCGGCTACCTGCACCTGCGTGAGCACAACCTGGCCTATCTGGACGACGGGGTCGAAAACATCATCGACGACTACTGCGCCCTGCTGGCGGCGGTCGAGCTGACCCGCACCCTGGGCCCAGAGTGGCTGGCAGAGGCCAGAGTGCGGGCCGACAAGCTCTGCGCCCGCCAGCGCCCTCACCCTGAGCTCGGCCACTATTGGGCCGCCAACGACGATGGCGCGCGCCCCTACTACCACGCCGCCGAGGCGGGCCTGCCGGTGCTGGCCCTGCTGGAATACGTGGAAATCGAGCCGGACTGGGAGCGCAAGAGCGCGGTGCAGCGGGTGATCGAGCAGGCGCTGGCCGCCGAGCTGACGCTCTGCGCCCGGCCCGGCAACCCGTTTGCCCTCGCCCGCCAGTATGTGAAAGGGGTTGGCGAAGCGCCCCGCGTCAGCTTCTTTATGCCCCATCACAACGAGTCGGGCTACTGGTGGCAGGGGGAGAACGCTCGCCTCGCCTCGCTGGCGGCCATGGCGTTTGCCGCCGCGGCCCAGCTGCCGCACCAGAGCCACTTGCTGCGCACCTTCGGCCAACACCAGCTCGACTGGATCCTGGGGCAAAACCCCTTCAACGCCTGCATGCTGGCGGGTCACGGCAGCAACAATCCCGCCTACACTGCCGGTTATCCCAACGCGCTGGGGGGGATCTGCAACGGCATCACCGCCGGCTTCGATGACGAGGCGGAGATCGCATTCATTCCAGTGGCGTACAAGGATCGGCTGGATCAGAACTGGCGCTGGGGGGAGCAGTGGATCCCGCACGCCGCCTGGTTTGCCCTGGCCATCAGCTGGCAGAGCGCCCTCGGAGGCTCCCATGATTGAAAGAGACTCGAACATCATTGGCAGTGGGGAGAGCCGTGGATCCTCCATACATTCCGCCTGGTTTGCCCCGGCCATCAGCTGGCAAAATGCCCTGAGTGCTCCAAATGACCAGGGAGGCCGTCATGATTGAGTACTGGGTCGGGGTGGATGGCGGCGGCACCCACACCCGTGCCCGCATTCGGGATCGGGCCGGCAAGCTGCTCGGCGAGGGGCGCGCCGCCGGCTCCAATCTGGAGCTCGGCATCGAGATCGCCCACGGCAACGTGCTGGCCGCCATCGAGCAGGCCCGTCTCGAGGCCGGACTGGCTGAGGATGCCCAGCAACGGATGGGGGTCGGGCTGGCGCTCGCCTCCGCCGAGCTGGCCGACTGCTATCACGCCATGCTGACCATGCCCTTCCCCTTTGCGAGCGTGCGGCTCACCTCCGACGCCTTCGGTGCCTGCCTGGGCGCCTTTGGCGGCGAGGAGGGGGCCATCCTCATCGCCGGCACCGGCTCGGCCGGGCTCATCTATCGCCACGGCCAGCTGCACACCTGCTCCGGCCGCGGCTTTCCCATCTCGGATCTGGGCAGCGGCGCCTGGCTGGGGCTGCGCGCCATCCAGCAATCCCTGCTCTGCCACGACGGCATCCTGCCCCCCAGCACCCTGGCCATCCGCTTGCTCGATCACTTCAAGCGGGATCAGGCCGAGGTGGTACGCTGGGCCGCCCGCGCCATCCCCGCCGACTACGGCCGCTTCGCCCCCTGGGTGTTCGATGCCGCCAGCGACGGCGACGAGCTCGCCTGCCAGCTGCTGGAGGAGACCTGCCAGCAGCTGGTCACCCTGCTGGAAGGGATGCGCCAGCTGGGCGCCGACCGGATTGCCCTGCTCGGCGGCATCGGCATGCGCCTCGCCCCCCGTCTGGCGCACCTGCCGCTGGTCAGCCCCGCTGCCGACGCGCTGGAAGGGGCCATCCTGTTTGCCAAGACGGAGGCGCTGCCATGCCTGCACTCCTGAACCGGGCGTACCGGGCCAGCACCGGCACGCCCTCCCCTCAACCATCGCCAGCCGCCTTCACCAGGGCGGCCGGCCCCCTGCTCGTGCAACCGAAGGAGTTTTCATGTCCGCACCCCTGATCCACACCCAGGTCGACCGACGCGATGGTGACGACGTCTGGTTTCGTTTCAGCCTGAGCCAGCTGCCAGATGCCCCCTGGAAGCTCCACTTCTGCCTGGCCCGTCACATCGACCCCGGCTCGGTAGAGGGAGGGGAGCTGGAGCGCCAGAGCGGCAGCTACAAGGTCTTGATCCCGCAAACGGGGGCCAGCGAGCTGCGCTTCTGCTGTCGCAGCACCCCCATCAAGCGCCTCTCCGACATGCCGCGCGGCTTCTTCCTGAGCCTGCCCCGGGCCAGCAGCGGCCCCCAGCTGATGCCGGTGGAGCTGACCGGCGAGGAGCTGGGCCTGCCACAATCCGCCACTGCGGCGCCGGATCTGCCCGAGGTGGAGCCCCTCGCCGGCATCGTGCCCCAGCCGGATCGCTTGTTGCTGCTGGAAGGCAACTTCCGGCTGGCGGAGCGCGCCCACGTCAGCGGCCCGAGCCCCCTGCTCGGCCCGCTGCTGGCCCACTTCAACGAGCTGACCGGGCTCGCGCTGGCGCAGGATCACGACGCCGAGATCCGGCTGGTTGAAAGCGGTCTGGGCCAGGAGGCCTACCGGCTCACCATCACCCCGGAGGAGATAGTGATTGCCGCCGGCGGCGAGGCAGGTTGGCGCCATGGCCTCGTCAGCCTGGCCCAGTGGTATCTGCAGCACGGCGAGAGCCTGCCCTGCATCGAACTCAGCGACGCGCCGCGCTTCGGATTTCGCGGCATCTTTCTCGACTGTGCCCGCCACTTTCACTCCCTCGCCACCCTCAAGCGCCTGCTCAGGCTGATGAGCCTCTACAAGTTCAATCGCTTCCACTGGCACCTGACCGATGACGAGGGGTGGCGGCTCGAGATCAAGGCCTTCCCCCAGCTGACCGAGCTGGCCGCCTGGCGCGGCCACGGCCTGGCCGTCGGGCCCCAGCTGAGCGGCGGCCCGGAGCCCTACGGCGGTTACTACACCCAGAGCGAGGTGCGCGAGCTGGTGGCCTATGCCAGCGGGCTCGGCATCACCATCATTCCGGAAATTGACATTCCCGGTCACTGCCACGCCGCCATCAAGGCGCTGCCCGAACTGCTGGTGGAGGAGGCCGACCGCTCCCGCTACCTGTCGGTGCAATATTTTGACGACAACGTGCTCAACCCGGCGCTGCCCGGCACCTATCAATTCCTGGAAGCCGTGATGGACGAGGTGTGCGAGCTGTTCCCGGGGCCGCTGGTGCACATGGGGGGGGACGAGGTGCCCAGCGGGGTCTGGACCGACAGCCCCGCCTGCCAGCAACTGATGAAGCAGCAGGGCTATCAGGATTGTCGCGAGCTGCAGGGCCACCTGCTGCGCCACTGCCAGCAGTACCTGACCGGCAAGGGCAAGCGGATGCTGGGCTGGGAGGAGATTTTGCACGGTGACAAGGTGAGCCGGGACGCCACCATCTTCGCCTGGACCAGTTTCCAGGCCGGGCTAGACGCGGCCGCTGCGGGTTATCCGGTGGTGATGGCGCCGGCCCAGCACCTCTATCTGGATCTCGCCTGGAGTCAGGACATCCAGGAACCCGGCCTCTACTGGGCGGGCACCCTCAATCTGGCGCAGGTCTACGCGTGCGACCCGGCCCCAGCCGATTTCCATGCCAACGATAACATCCTGGGGGTGCTGAGCCCCTTATGGTCGGAACTGATCACCTCTCGCGATCGTCTCGACTATATGTTGTTCCCGCGCATGCTGGCGACCGCCGAGGTGGCCTGGAGTGCCCCCGCCCGCAAGGGGTGGGAGCACTTCGCCGCCCGTCTGCCGGGCCAGCTGCAGATCCTCGACCAGCTCCAGGTGCGTTACCGGGTACCGCAGAGGTAGTGTTATCTTTTTTCCTTGGCGGCCTGATGGCCGCCTTTTTTTTTACGATTAACCAACAAAACATCAACTTGCCCCTACCATTCATCCGCCATTGTTGGCAAAATTCAGCCCCCTATGAAGCCGGTCTGCCGCCTGCTGGCACGAGCCTGCGGCCATCTCCAGATCTGCCACAATAACAACGACAAAGTTATCAACAAGAACATCGGAGCGTATTCCTATGGCCCGCAGAGACGTCCATACCCTGGACAGCGAAGTGGAGTTTCCTGCCGACGAACAACTGGTCTCCACCACGGATCTGCGCGGGGTGATCACCTACGCCAACCCCGCCTTCTGCCGCATCGCCGGCTACTCGGTCGACGAGCTGGTCGGCCACAACCACAACCTGGTGCGCCACCCAGACATGCCCAAGGCGGCCTTCGCCGATCTCTGGGCCCGCCTCAAGGAGGGCAAGCCCTGGCGTGGCATGGTGAAGAACCGCTGCAAGGATGGCCGCTACTACTGGGTCGACGCCTATGTGACCCCCATCTACGAGGGCAACCGGATCAGCGGCTATCAGTCGGTGCGCTGCAAGCCGGATCCCCAGCTCAAGCGCATCGCCGGCCAGGCCTACCAGGCCCTGCTCAAGGCCGAGCGCGGTACCGGCAGCCGCCTCCCCTCCCTCGCCCGGGTGCGCGCACCGGCCATCGCCCTGCTGCTGCTCGGCCTGGTGGGCTGGGCCGCCAGCAGCCAGGGTCCGACGACAGCCCTGCTGATGCTGTTGCCCCTGCTGCTCATCGGCGGCGCCTACTGGCGCGAGCTCTTCGCCCTGCCGCTCTATCTGCAGCAGCTGGGCCGCGAATACGACAGCCTGACCCGACTGGTCTACTCAGGTGACGGCCCCGGCGCCATCGCCGATTTTCACATCAAGATGCTGCAGGCCCGCATCCGCACCGTGCTGGGCCGGGTCAACGATGCGACCAACCCGCTGCAGGCCCTGGCCAGCAACCTGAAACAGGCCTCCCATCAGGCCTGCCTCGACATCAACGAGCAGGATGCCCAGACCCAGCAGATGGCCGCTGCCATGACCCAGATGGCCAGCACGGCCCACGAGATTGCCCGCAACATCCAGGACTCCAACGGCCAGGTGAGCGAAGCCCGCAGCCGCTGCCAGCACACGGACAAGCAGCTGGCCCAGACCGAGCAGCGCATCGAGCAGCTCGCCAGACAGGCGGAGCTCGCCTTCAACTCGGCGGTGGAGCTCGCCAGCGAGTCGGAGCGGATCGGCAGCGTGATGGGAGAGATCCAGGGCATCGCCGACCAGACCAACCTGCTGGCGCTCAACGCCGCCATCGAGGCGGCCCGGGCTGGCGAGCAGGGGCGCGGCTTTGCGGTGGTGGCGGACGAGGTGCGCACTCTATCGACCCGCACCCACAAGGCGACCGAGCAGATCCAGGGCAGCATCCAGCAGATCCAGCACACCCTGGGCCGCTGGAAGGGGATGATGCAGGAGAACCTGCAGCAGACCCGCGAGTGCGCCGAGATGACCCGTCAGGGCTCCAGCAGCCTGCATACCGTGCTGCAGGAGATCGAGCTGGTGACCGAGTTCTCCACCCAGATCGCCGCCGCCGCCGAGCAGCAGCAGACGGTGGTGGAGGATATCAGCCGCAGCATCCACCAGATCTCCGAGTACTCCCACGCCAACAGCCAGAAGATGCAGGAGGTCGACGACTCCAGTCAGGAGCTGCTGGAGCGGGCCAGGCAGCTCAAGGGGCTCAGCCAGACCTTCGGCTGACACATTTGCCAGTCACCCGACAGAAGCGCCACAATGGCGCTTCTGTTGTTTTTGACGAGTCAACTTCATGAGAACGGAATCGACCCCTGCCCCGCTGAACAAGGTGGCCCGCATCGAGGCGATCCTGGCCCTGATCCCGGCCGGTCGCGTGGTGAGCTATGGCCAGGTGGCGGATCTGGCGGGGCTGCCCGGCCGGGCCAGGCTGGTAGGCAAGGTGCTGCGGGAGACCGACAAGGTGCTGCCCTGGCACAGGGTGCTGGGCGCGGCGGGCACCATATCGCTGCCCAAGGGGTCGGCAGGCTTTGACAGACAGGCGGGATTGCTGCAGGAGGAGGGGGTGCCCGTGATTGGCGGGCGGGTCAGGATGAAGGAGTGGCAGTGGCAGCCCGACCTCGCCGAGCTGCTGTTTCTCCTGCCCTTCTGACGATGGCGGCCCGCCTCACCGGGTGATGGGGGCCAGGATCTCGTCGCTGCGCACCTGCACCGGGATGGTTTCGTACTCCCGTTGCAACAGCACCAGCAGACTCTGCTTGTCCACTTCCAGCACATAGGCGGTTCCTTCCCGGGTCAGACAGGTCATTCCCGGCCGGATCTCGTTAATCTCCATCACAACCTCCGTGTCCAGCGCTGCCATCCTTGCAGCGGTTTCAGTATACCGCCATCTGAAAACAAAAAGGCCCCTGCGAGGGGCCTCTTTCATCAGAGTGTGCGCGCTGCGCAATCACGCCTTCTTCGACTTGGCCAGGCTCTCCTGCCACTTGCCGTTGTCGTAGTGCGCCGTCCAGCCGGTCGCCTTGCCGTTGACCTCGGTCATCACGTACTGCTCCTTGGTCTTGCGACTGAAGCGCACGATGGAGGCGTTACCGTCAGGATCTGACGCCGGGGCATCGGCCAGGTACTGGTGCTTGGGCGACAGGCGCTCCTTGAAGCGCTTGAGCTCTTCCACCAGCGGCGCACGAGTCTCGCGGGATTTGGGGAAGTTGCTGGCAGCCAGGAACAGACCGGCGGCCCCGTCACGCAGCACGAAGTGGGCGTCGGACTGGGTGCATTTCAGCTCCGGCAGCGGTACCGGATCTTCCTTCGGCGGCGCGATATCACCATTTTTCAGGATCTTGCGGGTGTTCTTGCAGGTGTCGTTGGTGCAACCCATGTACTTGCCGAAGCGGCCGTTCTTGAGCTGCATCTCGCTGCCACAGCGGTCACACTCGATGCTCGGCCCTTCGTAGCCCTTGAGCTTGAACTGGCCTTTCTCGATCTCGTAGCCGTCGCAATCCGGGTTGCGACCGCAGACGTGCAGCTTGCGGCTGTCGTCGATGATGTAGGCATCCATGGCGGTACCGCACACGCCGCAGCGGTGCTTGGCGCGCAGCGCCTCGGTTTCGGCCTCGTCACCGTCGGTGGCGGAGACGAACTCGTCGGCGGAGACCAGGTTGATGGTCTTCTTGCAGCGCTCTTTGGGCGGCAAGGCGTAACCGGAGCAGCCGAGGAAGACCCCGGTGGTGGCGGTGCGGATGCCCATCTTGCGGCCGCAATCCGGGCAGTCGATGTCGGTCAGCACCATCTGGTTGGCACGCATGCCCCCCTCTTCCACCGGCAGATCCGCTTTTTCCAGCTCCTGGGTGAACTCGGCGTAGAAGGCGTCCAGCACCTTCTTCCACTCCAGGCTCCCCTCGGCGATGCCGTCGAGCTTGTCTTCCATCTTGGCGGTGAACTCGTAGTTCATCAGCTCGACGAAGTTCTCCACCAGCCGGTCGGTGACGATCTCACCCATCTTCTCGGCGAAGAAACGGCGGCTCTCGACCCGCACATAACCACGGTCGACGATGGTGGAGATGATGGAGGCGTAGGTGGACGGGCGGCCGATGCCGCGCTTTTCCAGCTCGCGCACCAGCGCCGCTTCGGTGAAACGGGCGGGCGGCTTGGTGAAGTGCTGGCGCGGATCCAGTTTGACCAGTTTGAGCACTTCGCCGACGGTCACCGCCGGCAGCTGGCTGTCTTCACCCTTGCGGCCCATCGGCGGCAGCGCCTTGGTCCAACCGGCGAAGCGCAGGGTGCGGCCGCGCGCCTTGAGCTCGAACTCACCCGCCTTGACGGTCAGGGTGGAGGAGTCGTACTGGGCCGGGGTCATCTGACAGGCGACAAACTGACGCCAGATGAGGTCATAGAGCCGCATGGCGTCCGGCTCCATCCCTTCCAGCATCTCGGCCGTCACCAGCACGCTGGAGGGGCGGATCGCCTCGTGGGCCTCCTGGGCATTGGCCTTGGCACCGTACAGGTTCGGATCGCTCGGCAGATAGGCGGCGCCATACTGCTCGCCGATGTATTCCCGCACCGCCTCGACCGCCTCTTTGCTGAGGTTGGTGGAGTCGGTACGCATATAGGTGATGTAACCCGCTTCATAGAGGCGCTGGGCCATCATCATGGTCTTCTTGACCCCGAAGCTCAGCCGGGTGGAGGCCGCCTGCTGCAGGGTGGAGGTGATGAAGGGAGCGGACGGTTTGGAGCCGGTCGGCTTGTCTTCCCGGTTCACCACCTTGTAGTCGACCCCTTCCAGGGCGGCCACGGCGGCGAAGGTCTCGGCCTGGGTCACCGGCTTGAAGTCGGCGCCGTTGCGGCTGACCACCTCCATCCGCAGATCGGCGTTATCACCGGTCAGCAGGTCGGCGTTGAGATCCCAGAACTCCACCGGCACGAACGCCTTGATTTCACGCTCTTTGTCGACGATGAGGCGCACCGCGACGGACTGTACCCGGCCGGCGGAGAGGCCGCGGGCCAGCTTCTTCCACAAGAGCGGGGAGACCATGTAACCCACCACCCGGTCGAGGAAACGACGGGCCTGCTGGGCATTGACGCGGTGAATGTTCAGCTCGGACGGCTGGGCGAACGCCTCCTGGATGGCGGTCTTGGTGATCTCGTTGAACACCACGCGCTTGTAGCGGCTGTCGTCGCCGCCGATGATCTCGCGCAGGTGCCAGGCGATCGCTTCCCCCTCTCTATCCAAGTCGGTTGCGAGATAGATGGTGTCGGCCTTCTCGGCCAGACTCTGCAACTCGCTGACCACTTTTTCCTTGCCGGGCAAAATCTGGTAGTTGGCCTGCCAGCCTGCGGTCGGATTGATCCCCATCCGTGAGAACAGGGCATTGCGCTCCTTGGCAGCCTTTTCTGATTCGCTCAGCTTGATGCCGCGAATGACAGGTTTTTTGGGCTCGTTGCTGGCGCTGCCGCTGGTCGGCAGATCGCGCACGTGACCAACGCTGGATTTCACCACGTAGTCCTTGCCCAAATATTTGTTGATGGTCTTGGCCTTGGCCGGAGACTCCACTATGACCAGTGATTTGCCCATGCTGTAACTATTATCCTCATTGCACCCGACGGGGTTGGTGTGCGGTTTTGTGGGGCTGTATAAGAGATTTGACGGGAAAAAGCAATCTTGTGAGCAAATTTGCCCAGCAGCCCGAACCACCTTGCTTCTTTATTTATTAATGCGAAGCCGAGCCGCGGGAAGCAACCGCTTTTTTATTTTTATGCTATATCCACCCTCTTTTTATATTGGAAACGACATAACCAACCGCTCTTGTAACATAACAAACCAGTTTCGTTATCAGCTTGTTACAAAAGACAAAATCTCCTTATAATGGCTGCATCCCGCAGCATTGTGCGCGGAAGGAACCGCTACCCATATAAAAATCGAAAGGATGTACTCAATGAAGCACTTCGAGGTCAACTTCGACGGCCTGGTCGGCCCGACCCACAACTATGCCGGCTTGTCCTATGGCAACGTCGCCTCCCAGAACAATGCCAAGGAAGCGTCCAATCCGAAGGAGGCCGCCAAGCAGGGTCTGCGCAAGATGAAGGCCTTGACCGACCTCGGCATGGTGCAGGGGGTACTGGCCCCGCAGGAGCGACCGGATCTCGCCACCCTGCGTCGCCTCGGCTTCACCGGCAACGATGCAAGCGTCTTGGCCCAGGCCGCCAAACAGGCGCCCGCCGTGCTGGCCGCCTGCTACTCGGCCTCCAGCATGTGGACCGCCAACGCCGCCACCGTCTCCCCCAGTGCCGATACCCAGGATGGCCGCATCCACTTCACCCCCGCCAACCTGACCAACAAGTTTCACCGCTCCCTCGAGCCCGAGGTGACCGGTCGCATCCTGCGCGCCGTGTTCAACAACGACCGCCACTTCTACCACCATCAGCACCTGCCGGAGAACGACCACTTCGGTGACGAAGGTGCCGCCAACCACACCCGGCTGTGCCGCGCCTATGGCGAGTCCGGGGTCGAACTGTTCGTCTACGGCCGCAGCGCCTTCGACGTCTCCCAGCCCGCCCCCAAACGCTACCCGGCCCGCCAGACCCTGGAAGCGAGCCAGGCCATCGCCCGCCTGCACGGCCTGGGGGACGAGAGCGCAGTCTTCATCCAGCAGAACCCGGACGTGATCGATCAGGGGGTCTTCCACAACGACGTGATCGCGGTGGGCAACCAGAACGTGCTGTTCTTCCACCAGCAGGCGTTCCTCAACACCGCCTCGGCGCTGGCCGAGGTGCGCACCAAGTTCGGTGACGGCGAGCTGCACTTTATCGAGGTGCCCACTGCCGAGGTGTCGGTGCAGGATGCGGTGAAGTCCTATCTGTTCAACACCCAGATCCTGACCCTGCCGTCCGGTGAGATGGCGATCATCGCCCCCACCGAGTGCCGCGACAACCCGGCGGTGTCGGCCTATCTGGCCAGGCTGGTGACCCTGGGGACCCCGATCAAGGGGGTGCACTACATGGACGTGAAGCAGAGCATGAAAAACGGCGGCGGCCCCGCCTGTCTGCGGCTGCGGGTCGCCATGAACGACACCGAGCTCGCCGCGGTCAACCCGGCCTGCCTCATCACCGACAGCCAGTTTGCCCGCCTGGACGCCTGGGTGGATAAACACTACCGCGACAGCCTGGCGCTGGACGATCTGCGCGACCCGGCGCTGGTCATGGAGTCCCGCACCGCGCTGGACGAGCTGACCCAGATCCTGAAACTGGGCTCCGTCTACCCGTTCCAGCGCTGAGACGCGCCATCGGCTTGCAGCGCCGACCCCATGAAAAAGCCGGGCAAGTGCCCGGCTCTCTTTTTTCCGTCCTTGAACTGTACCTCAGCGCCAGGGGCCCTGCTGCCACAGGCGACCCAGACCGGATTCCAGCGCCACGGCAGCCTGCTGGCCGAGCTTCTGGGTCAGGCTTTTCGGCTTGCTGTAGCGAATGCCGACCACCTTGTGCTGGCTGGCCTGGGCCAGCAGATAGTCATCGCTGGTGCAGAGGCTGTCCACCAGCCCGAGCTGCTTGGCCTGGCTCGCCAGCCAGTGCTCGCCTGTGGTGACCTTGTCGATGTCGAGGCTG
The DNA here is from genome assembly GCF_002285935.1 of Aeromonas dhakensis. NCBI lineage: Bacteria > Pseudomonadati > Pseudomonadota > Gammaproteobacteria > Aeromonadales > Aeromonadaceae > Aeromonas > Aeromonas dhakensis. The sequence continues at coordinate 2,094,419 of NZ_CP023141.1, read as the reverse complement.
GGTCTGTGCTCGGCCACGAATGCCTTGAAGCGCTCGTGAATGGCGCCCAGCTCCTCACGAAACTTCTCGCGCCCCAGGTCGTCGTTCTCGCCGAACATGGTGATGGTGCGCTTGTACTGGCCGGCGGTGTGCATCTCGAACTCGATGTCGTGCTTTTTGAGCAGCTTGTTGAAGTTCGGCAGCTGGGCGATCACCCCGATGGAGCCGACGATGGCGAACGGCGCCGCCAGGATCTGATCGGCCACGCAGGCCATCATGTAGCCGCCGCTCGCCGCCACCTTGTCGATGGCCACGGTCAGCTTGATGTCACGATCCCGCAGCCGCTGCAGCTGGGAGGCCGCCAGACCGTAGCCGTGCACCACGCCGCCGCCGGATTCGAGCCGCAGCAGCACTTCGTCGCCCGGCTGGGCCACGCCTATCACGGCGCTCACCTCTTCGCGCAGGGAGGCCACCTCCCTGGCATCCATGCTGCCGTGAAAATCGATGACGAACAGCCGGCTGCGGGCATCTTCGCTCTTGGCTCGCGCCTTCTGCTCGGCCTTGCGCGCCTTCTCCAGCTGCTTGCGCTCCGCCTTGCCGGCCAATGCAGCCTGCAACTGGTGACGCCCCTGCTCCAGCTCGCTGGATAGATCGGTGACCACCAGCTCCCCCTTGCGGGATTTGGGCTGACGGCTGCTCACCACCATCAGGATGACGGCGCCGATGGCGAGCAGTAGGGTAATGGTCTTGGCCAGGAACAGGCCATATTCGGTCAAAAATGCCACTTGATGCTCCACTGGTGTGCCCCCGGGGGGACGATTTTTTCACATTCTAGGGAGTTTGCCCGGTGCGCGCAAAAACTCTGCGTCAACCCGTCAGAAATGCCAATCGACAATCACAACCCCTCTGATTTATTCACATTTTTGCCATCTCATACTGGTCAAACGCCGTGCGGGATCAGTACACTTGCCCCTCTATTGCCGGGCGCATCAGCCACGAATTGTTAACAGGAGTTGTCATGTTCGATTATCAGGCCCCCCAGGATCTGCTCAAGGACAAGGTCATTCTGGTCACGGGTGCCGGTGACGGCATCGGCCGCGAAGCGGCACTCACCTATGCGGCCCACGGCGCCACCGTGATCCTGCTCGGACGCACCAGCGCCAAGCTGGAGGCGGTCTACGACCAGATCGAGGCGGCCGGCCACCCGCTGCCCGCCATCGTGCCGGTGGATCTGAAGGGGGCGACCGCCGCCCACTATCGCGGCATGGCCGAGACCTTCGCCCAGCAGTTCGGCCGCCTCGACGGCGTGCTGTTCAACGCCGGCCTGCTCGGCACCCTGTCACCGTTCGAACACATCCAGGAGCAGGAGTGGGACGAGGTGATGCAGGTCAACGTCAAATCCGAATTCCTGCTGACCCAGGCGCTGCTGCCGCTCATCCGCCAGACCGCCAAGGAGCACGGCGATGCCTCCATCGTCTACACCTCCTCCAGCGTGGGTCGCAAGGGCCGCGCCTACTGGGGCACCTATGCCATCTCCAAGTTCGCCATCGAAGGCATGATGGAGGTGCTGGCGGACGAGCTGGAGAACACCTCGGTGCGGGTCAACACCCTCAACCCGGGCGGTACCCGCACCAAGATGCGGGCCAGCGCCTTCCCGGCCGAAGATCCGCAAACCCTCAAGACCCCGGCCGACCTGATGCCGCTCTATCTCTATCTGATGGGAGTGGACAGCAAGGGCAAAACCGGCCAGACCTTTGTGGCCCAGCCCAAATAAATCAACAAAATAACCCCAACCCTGCGCGGCATGGGGTTAAATTCAATAGGGTGCCATCGGCACCCTGTTGCGAATATGGCAAGGCCCGTTCCATCCAGTCCCTTATCAGGTTGAGATATGTTTCGTCCCAAGAGCACGTTTGAGCAATGGCGGATCTTTCAGGCCGTGGTGGATTGTGGCGGCTACGCCCAGGCCGCCGAGGCGCTGAACAAGAGCCAGTCCTCCCTCAATCATGCGGTAGCCAAACTGCAGCAGAGTCTGGGGGTGGCCCTGCTGGAGGTGAGAGGGCGCAAAGCGGTGCTGACGCCGGCGGGGGAGATCTTCCTCAAGCGTGCCCGTCAGCTCAGCCAGCAGGTGGAAGAGCTGGAGAACCTGGCCAACAACCTGGAGCGGCAGTGGGAGCCGCAGATCAACCTCTATGTGTCGGTGATGCAGCCGCGCGAGCGGCTCTATCGGGCGCTGGCCCACTTCTACCCCCGCAGCCGGGGCTGCCGGGTCAATCTGCACGAACGCATCCACTGCCACTTCAACGCCCTGCAGGTGGGGGATCTGATGCTCTCCGAACACCTGCCCCATGATCGCACCGGTCTGCCGCTGGACGAGGTGTGTCTGCTGCCGCTCTGCGCGGCCGATCACCCGCTCGCCACTCAGGGCGGCGCCATCGCCGCCGAGGCGCTGGCCGGCCACAACCAGATCAGCCTGCACCCCCCCATTCACCGCTCGGTGGACTGGAACGATGCGGACGACACCGGCTGGAAGGCGACCCACTACCACGAGGTGATCGCCATGCTCAGGCTCGGCCTCGGCTACGCCTGGCTGCCCCGCCACCTGGTGCAGGAGGAGCTGGCGAGCGGCGAGCTGGTGGCGCTGGATCTGGCCGGTGGCAACGAGCGCCACCTCTATACCTATCTGCTGACGCCGTCGGCCGACGCCCTGGGCCCGGCCACCGAGCTGCTGCTGCGCTGCCTGCGCAACGAATATCAGGACGACAGCGACCGCTAACCCGCTCCCCCGCCGCCATCAGGCAGTGAGGCGGGGCAGACCCGCCCACCCCTTTGGCTTCAGACGTTCGGCACCCGCCAGCAGGCGGCCAGTGCCAGCAGCGCCAGCCCCATGGCCACCATGAAGACCCCGTGAAAGCTCCAGATCTCCGCCACAGTCCCCGCTATCGCCCCCGCCATGATGGAGCCGGTGCGGATGCTGTTGGCGAACAGGGTGGTCGCCACCCCGGCGCGGCCCGGCATCAGATCCTGGAAGTAGGACATGCCGATACCGGCGACGATGCCGATGAAGATGGCGTTGAGCAGTTGCAGCGCAATGAGGGCATGCTGGCTTGACAGGGTCACCAGCCCCACGTAGAAGCCCACCCCGGCCAACACCGCCAGCAGCATCATGGGGCGCTTGCCAAAACGCTGGGTGTAGTGACCCGCCAGCAGCATGAAGGGGATCTCGAGAGCCGCCGCCGTGCCCATCAGTACCCCGGCCAGCTTCTCCTCCAGCCCCAGCTCGCGAGTGATGTAGAGCGGCATGTTGATGAGGTACATGCTGTTGCAGGTCCACATCAGGGTGGAGGCGATAAAGAGCGCGCGCACCGACGGATCCCGCCAGCTGCTGACCCGTTCCACCTCGCTGTCCATCACCGGCAGCGGCAGCGAGGGCAGCCAGCGCCACACCACGAAGGCGCAGAGCAGATAGGCCAGTGCGGAGGCGAGGTACATCACCTCGAAGCCGTAACCGATGGCCAGCGCGAAGGCGATGGGGGGCCCTATCACCCAGGCCAGCGAGAACTGGGCCCGCAGCACCGAGCTGAACATGTCGGCCCGCTTGTTGCGGCTGTCGGCGTATTCCCGCGCCAGTGCGAACAGCTGGGGGCTGGCGGTAGCGGCCAGGCTTGCCAGCAGCACCCCCAGGCTCACCAGCAGCCAGTATTGACGGTTCCAGGCAAACAGCAGGGAGAGCACCACGCCGGCGAAGCAGCAGCGCAGGATCAGTCGCTTGCGATCCCCCTTGTTGTCGGAGCGATGGCCAAGCCATTGGCTGATGAGGATGCCGATCACCGCGTTGACGGTATAGAAGAGCCCCACTAGGAAGGGGCGCACCTGCACCTCCTCGGCCAGAAACAGGCTCAGGGTGGGCACCTGCAGCGCCACCGCCACCCCGGTCATGAAGGTCACGGCCAGAAAAGAGAGAGAGACGGGATCCGTCCTGTTGCGGGCAGCAGTCAACAAGCGCATAGAATTACCACTGATTGGAGGGAAGAAAACTGGCCAAAATTCGGCAAGTGCATGAAATGGCGCCGCTTATTTTATGTCATTATCAAGAGCCACCTCAAGGCTTGCGACCCCGTCCCCGACCCCGTACAGTGAAAGCCCACTGGCCAGCATAAGGATTTCACATGTTTGATTTTGACCGGGAAATAGATCGCAGCGGCACCATGAGCCTGAAATGGGACAAGTACAAGGGACAGGACGTGCTGCCCATGTGGGTCGCCGACACCGACTTCGTCTCCCCCCCTGCCGTCGTCGAGGCCCTCACGGCACGGGTCGCCCACGGCATCTTCGGCTACTCCCGCCCCTCTCCCCGGCTGATCGAACTCATCATCACGCGGCTGGCCAGCCGCTATGGCTGGACCATCCAGCCCGAGTGGCTCGTCTTCCTGCCCGGGGTGGTACCCGGTCTTAACCTGGCCTGCAAGGCCTGGAGCCAGCACGGCCGTGGCATCATCACCCCCAAGCCGGTCTACTACCCCTTCCTGCAGGCGCCGGGCTTCAACGACCGGCCGCTGCTCACCGTGCCCATGGTGGAAGAGGCCGGCCGCTGGGTGCTGGATATCGAGGAGCTGGAACGCCAGGCGCCGGCGGCGGATCTGCTGCTGCTGTGCAACCCGCAAAACCCGGGCGGCACCGTCTTCACCCGCGAGGAGCTGCTGGCCATCGACGCCATCGCCGAGCGCCACAACCTGGTGATCTGCTCCGATGAAATTCACTGCGACCTGTTGCTGGACAAGGACGCCCGCCACATCCCCTACGGCGCCATCAGCCCGGCGGCGGCCGAGCGTTCGGCGGTGATGATGGCCCCGAGCAAGACCTTCAACATCGCCGGGCTCTGCTGCGCCTTCGCAGTGGTGCCCAATGCCCGTCTGCGCCTCAAGCTGCAGCAGGCGATGCGCGGCATCAGTGCCGACGTCAACCTGCTGGGTTTCGTGGCCGCCGAGGCGGCCTATGAAGGGGGCGAACAGTGGCTCAGCGAACAGCTCGACTACCTGGCCGCCAACCTGGCGCTGATCGAGCAGGCGGTCGCCCGCTGGCCCGGCATCAAGCTGGCGCGCCATCAGGCCACCTACCTCGCCTGGATCGACGTGAGCGCGTTGGGGCTGGACGATCCCATCGCCTTCTTCGAGCAGGCCGGGGTGGGGCTCTCCCCCGGTGCCCAGTTTGGCGACGGCCAGTTCGTGCGGCTCAACTTCGGCTGCACCCGGGCCCGCCTCGTCGAGGCACTGGCCCGCATGGAGAAGGCCATCCTGGCTCGCCGCTGAGCCCCTGCGGGGCGGCGCCGGCCGACCCCGCAATATAATCTGTCCGACCCGATCCGTATCCGCACGCAATAGGGTATATTTTGGCGACGCCCCACCCCGGCCATCCCGGGGCGCCAGGGGCCACCCAACACGGCACCGGCCGCCCTCTTGCGGGCAACGGCCCGATGCCAACCGGGATGGGGCTGACCCATCCTTTTTATCAGCCAATGATCCGGTTCACTATGTTCCAACGCGTCTTGCACCTTCTGCCCATCCGGCTTCGCCGAGCCCTGCCCTGGCTGGCAGCGACCCTGGCCCTGCCCCTGCAGGCCGCCACCTATCTCACCATCGGTACGGGGCCGCTGAACGGCGTCTACTACCCGACCGGCGGCGCCATCTGCCGGCTGCTCAATGAAGAGAGCGGCAGCCACGGCCTGCACTGCTCGGTGCAGAGTACCTCGGGTTCCCTCGCCAACCTGAAGGCACTGGCGCAGGGCAACATCCAGCTGGCGCTGGTGCAGTCGGACGTGCTGCATCACGCCGCTCACGGCACGGGCCCCTTCCAGGGCCAGCCCCCCGCCGATCAGCTGCGCAGCCTCTACCGCCTCCATCAGGAGTCGCTGACCCTGCTTGCCAGCGCCAACAGCAACATCAACACCCTGGCCGACATCGAAGGCAAGCGGGTCGATCTCGGCAACCCGGGCTCCGGGGAACGGGTCACCAGCCAGGCGCTGCTCGACGCCATGGGCTGGCAGGCCAAGAGCTTTGCCCCCCTCATCCCCGCCGCGGCCAACAACCGGCTGGAGGGGCTCTGTGACGGTACCCTGGACGCCGCCTTCGTGGTGGCGGGCCACCCCAATCAGGCCATCGGCGATCTCACCGGCCGCTGCAAGGCGCGCCTCATCCCCATCGAAGGGGAGCAGGTCGACGCGCTGCTCAAACAGCATCCCTACTATCAGCGCGGCCGCATCGGCGCCAACCTCTATCCGGGCCAGACCAGCGGGATCAACACCTTCGCCGTCACCGCCGAGCTGGTGGCGCTGGCCAGCCTGCCGGATAGCGAGGTGCGCACCGTGCGCGACGTGTTGAGCGGCCGGCTCAAGCAGTTCACCCGCCTCCACCCGGCACTGACCCAGCTCACCCTGGAAGGGATGCTGGGTGAGGCGGAAGTGCCGCGCCACGCCGGCATGACGGATGCTCCGCCCACCCTGCTGCCCGAGAGCCTGAGCCCGGCTCCGGCGACCTCGGAGGCCCTGGCTACTTCAGCGGCGCAGCCCACCGAGATGGCACGCCCCGCCGGTGAGGATGCGAAACAAGCCGCCGGCGAGACAGGCGCCCCCTCCCCGGAAGGCACGCCCGCCACTTCATCCGGGCAGACCCCTGGCGCCCTGCTGCCGACCCCCTCTGCAGCCGCGGCCACCGAGCCGAGCGCGAGTAACGTGCTCGAAGGGGCCGCCGTGGAGCAGGGCGGCAAGCTGACCGGCACGGCTGCGCCAAGCCCCTCTGCCGTGGTGAGCGGGACACAACCCGCCTCACCGGCGCCCGCCGAACCGGCATCGACAGCACCGGCACCGGCCGCACCAAGCGGCGCCTCACCAACCGGGGACGGCACGCCTGCCCAGTAAGAACGCCAAACAGCCACAACGAAAGAGGCCACCCAAGGGTGGCCTCTTTTTGTTTCGATATTGGTGGGCTCAAGCCCCAGTGTCCGGCAACGGTACCGGGCGCTGGATCTCCTGCTCCACCCAGTGCAGCAGTTGCTTGATGGCGCGCGACAGCACCTGGTTCTGGCGCACCACGTACCCCAAGCTGGTGCCGGGAAAGTCGGTGAGCCGGGTCACCGGAGCGGTCAGCTTGAGCCGCGGGTGAATGGAGAAGTCCGGCACTATGGCCACCCCGAACCCCGCCTCGGCCCAGTCGAGCTGGGCGTCCACGCTGCCTACTTCCATGATGCGACAGCTGGGCAGACCGAGCAGCGGCAAAGAGGGGTCGATGAGCGCCCGGGTACGGGTGTCGTGGCCCAGCAGGATCAGGGTAGGCTCGTCGAGGGGATCGCTCTCCCCCGCCTTCGCCCGCGCCTGCCAGCGGGCGAGGCCGTGCCCCAGTGCGCACCAGGTCACCTGCTGCAACTCGGTGTAGAAGAGCGGCTCGCTGCGCTTTTGCGCCATCACGAAGCCAAGGTCCGCCTTGCCCGCCTTGACCAGCTCAGCTGCCTGATCCGAGGTGGTGTTGAACAGGGTGAGGTCGATGCCGGGGAACTCCTGCTTGAAGCGCTGAAAGGGCTGAATGAGCAGCAGGCGCGAGATGATGTCGCTGGCGGCGATGGCCAGCGTCCCCTGGCTCAGCTGGTTGAGGGCGTTGAGATCGGACTGGCAGAGCTGCAGCTCGGCGATGGCACGCTCGGCACTTTGCAGCAGCCGCTCGCCCGCCTGGGTCAGCCGAAACGGGCTGCGCTCGATGAGTTTGACCCGGGTGGCCTGCTCCAAATTCTTGAGGTGCAGGCTCACATTCGGCTGGGTCATGTGCAGTTCGGTGGCGGTCTGGCCGAAGTGCTGCAGCCGGGCCAGGGTGACGAAGGTGTGCAGCCAGTGGATGTCCAGCATGAGGGTCCTCGTGTGCCGCCACGGCCGCACGGGCCCCTGAGGGGGACGTCGGCACGGCAGCGGGGCGGTTTGCCGATAAATTCGCCGCAATTATATGACTCTCTTATCGGAATTATAAAGATAATTAATTTTTCTAATCCGCCCCGGCCTCCTAGGATGATCGCCTAACGTCTTAGGAGAAAGAGTCATGTCGTCTATCGTAGTCGTAGGTGCCAACTGGGGTGATGAAGGCAAAGGCCGCATCGTGGATTATCTGGCAGGCCAAGCCGGCGCCAGCATTCGCTTCCAGGGCGGCAACAACGCCGGCCATACCGTCGTCAACGACCTTGGCACCTTCAAGCTGCACCAGGTTCCGAGCGGTGTGTTCAACCCGGATTGCCTGGTCGTGCTGGGCCCGGGCATGGTGATCAGCCCCGAGAAACTGACCGTCGAGCTGGACGAAGTGAAAGCCTCCGGCGTCACTCCCAAGCTGGCCATCTCTGATCGCGCCACCCTCTGCCTGCCGCTGCACGCCATGGAAGACACCCTGGAAGAGCAGCGCCTGGGCGATGGCGCCTACGGCTCCACCCGTCAGGGCATCGCTCCCGCCTATGGCGATCGCGTCATGAAGAAAGCGATCCTGGTGGGCTGGCTGAAGCAGCCGGAAGTGCTGGTCGAGCGCATTCAATTCTTCCTCGACTGGAAACTGCCGCAGCTCAAAGCGCTCTACCCGACCTTCGAATTCAACCAGACCGCCCAGGAGATGGCCGACTGGCTGTTGGAAGTGTCCGCACCCTGGATCGACTCAGTCTGCAACGTCAGCATGCCGCTCAAAGCGCTGCAGGCCGAAGGCAAGACCCTGCTGTTCGAAGCCCAGCTGGGCGCCGGCCGTGACCTGATCTACGGCGAATACCCCTGGGTGACCTCCTCCCACGTTTCCGGCGCCTATGCCGGCATCGGTGGCGGCCTGCCGGGTCTGCGTCCCGAGCGCGTCATCGCCGTCGCCAAGGCGTTCAGCACCTCCGTCGGTACCGGCACCCTGCTGACCGCCATGGAGAACCAGGACGAGTTCCGCAAGATCGCCAACGAGTTCGGCGCCACCACCGGCCGTCCCCGCGACGTCGGCTACTTCGACGCCGTCGCCACCAAGAACGGTGTCGAGCTGCAGGCAGCCAACGAAGTGGCGCTGACCAAGCTGGACTGCCTGACCGGTCTGCCGGATCTGAAGATCTGCGTCGCCTACGAAGGTGCCCACACCGAGAACCCGATCTGGCCGCAAACTGCCGGTCTGAAGCCGGTTTACGAAGTGATGGAAAGCTGGAGCGAAGACATCACCGGCTGTCGTACCTTCGCCGAGCTGCCCAAAGCGGCTCAGCAGTACGTACTGCGCATCGAAGAGCTGCTGGGCGTACCGGTTCCGATGGTCTCCGTCGGCCCGGGCCGTGACGAGATGATCCTGCGCTAAGTCGCGCGACCAGCTGTCAGCACAGTAAAAAACCGGCATCCATGATGCCGGTTTTTTTATGCCCGAGGGCACCACCGCGCTTTCGCAGCGCTCACCAGCAATCAACACAACAACTCATATCATGGCGGCAAGACGACCGCTTTGAGCGGTTTGGTCACTCACCTTCTCCCCCTCTTCGCTAGACTGATCCCATCATCCACCGAGGAGCCTCACCATGAAGATTGCCAAGCGTACCACCCTGCTCTCCCTGCTGTGCGTGGCGGCTCTGCCCGCCAGTGCCATGACCCTAAAGAGCAGCGACATCCACGAAGGCCAGCTGATGGACAAGGCCTTCAGCTTCAACGGCTTTGGCTGCAGCGGCGACAACCGCTCGCCCCAGCTGAGCTGGCAGGACCTGCCCGCCGGCACCAAGAGCGTCGCCATCACCGCCTATGATCCAGATGCCCCCACCGGCAGCGGCTGGTGGCACTGGCTGGTGGTGAATCTGCCGGCCAGTCAGAGCGAGCTGCCGAGCAACGCCTCGGGCAAGCTCAAGCAGGGACTGGAGCTTCAGACCGACTTCGGCAGCCAGGGTTACGGCGGCCCCTGCCCGCCCGCCGGCCACGGCATGCACCGCTACCAGTTCACCGCCTGGGCTCTGCCCCAGCCCCTGGAGGTGAAGGCAGACACCCCGCCCGCCATGGTAGGCTACATGCTCAACAGCATGGCTCTTGGCAAGGCCACCCTGACCGCCACCTTCGTCACCCCCTAGGAGCCAGCCGGATGAGCACGCCGCTGCTGCAACTGCACCACTATCTCGGGATCCGCCAGCAGCCGCTGCACCGGGTGCTCATCTACGCCCCCACCATCATCTGGGTGGATCAGGGTCACAAGCAGTTGTGGTGGCAGGAAAAGCGCCTGGCGTTCGATCAGGCGAGCTGGCTGCTGATCCCGGCCGGTCACCAGCTCACCTTCGTCAACCAGCCGGAGCAGGGCAAGTTTCGCTCCCGCGCGCTGACCCTGCTGACCCCGCCCCCCGTCGAATGGCTTAGCGCCGCCCAGGCCGGCCCGCTCAGGGAGCCGCGCCTCGCGGTCAGTCCGGCGCTGGCTTTCTGTTTCGAGCTGGTCTGCTCCATGGCGGATCGGCGACTCCATGAGGCCACCCAGGCTCAGCTGCTGCAGGGCTTCTACGCCGAGCTGCAGGCCGCCGGCGGGCTCGACCTGCTGTTTCCTGCCCATACCATGACCCTCGGCGAGCGGCTGGCCAGCTACCTCGGGGTGGAGCCGGGCGCCGACCACACTCTGGAGGGGGTGGCACCGCACTTCGCGATGAGTCGCGCCTCCATGGCACGCAAGCTGGCCGCCGAGGGGCGCAGCTTTCGCCAGCTGCTGACCCAGGTGCGCATGAGCCACGCCCTCACCCTGCTGCAGCAGGGGCTGGCACCGCTGGAGACGGCCCTCGCCTGTGGCTACGACTCCCCCAGCCGCTTTGCCGCCCGCTTCAAGCAGGAGTTCGGCCTGACCCCCTATCAATACCTGCGCACCTGCCCCTCCTCTCTCTCGCTGGCTGCCGCCAGACAAGTAAATAGTTACTAAAACATCAAACTATGTAACCTCGTGTAACCGGGTGATCCGGCTCACACCTGCCCCTCCGGCACTGTGACACAGCGCCAATAATCCCCTCAAAATCGCCCTATAATGGCTCTCGCAAACGGTTTCACTAAAACAAGCACTAAAAAACACCTTCCTTAACCTACAAAAACTGTCATTGGAGCGAGAGATGTTTCGTAAAAGTTTACTATCCGTCACCCTGAGCGTCGCCCTGTTCGGCCTCACAGCCTGCAACGGCAATGACTCCAGCAGCCCGGCCGCCCCCAGCGCCACCCTGGCGAACCAGTATCAGAACGTGATCGACCGCAGCGGCACCCCGCTCCAGTTCCGTGACTTTGACAGCTACTCCAACCTCAAATACAACCCGCTGCTCGATCTCGGCGCCTGGCACGGCTTCCTGCTGCCCGCCAGCGACAGCGAATGGGGTGGCTTTACCGGCCCCATGGTCATCGCCGAGGAGTACAGCCTGTTCTTCGCAAGCGAATTGGACAAGCTGACCCTGAGCGACGAGAACGGCCGCGCCTTCCCGCTCACCAGCGCCAGCAAGCAGGCGCTGTACGCCATCCCGGGGGCGCTGGTGCAGCGCTTCGAATTCGAACCCTTCACCCTTGAGCTGGAGCTGCGCTATGGCGATGCCCGCACTGCGCTGGTTCGCACCCGCCTCATCAACCACACTGACGCCCCCCTCCCCCTCAAGCTCAACTGGCAGGGGGAGTTGCTCAACCAGTGGGATGCCAACAAGACGGTCGCCGAGCAGTACCCCGCCTGGACCCGCACCATCAGCCAGACCGAGCGCGGCGTGGCATTCCAGTTCGGCAAGCTGCGCAGCACCTGGAACATCATGCAAAGCGGCAGCGCCAGCTACCGCATCGATCGCACCCTGCCCAGCCGTACCACCCTCGACGAGCAGGGGCTCGGCTACGTGAGCGAGGCCAGCCTCACCCTGGCCGCCAAGGGGCAGCAGGATATCTACACCCTGCAGAGCTATGTGCACTCCAGCGATGAGGCGAGTCGCTTCGAGCAGAGCCGCCAAGCGCTGCTGGCCGACCCCGCCAGCCATTTCGACGACTCCATCCGCCGCTGGGAGGATTACCTGGCGCGCGGCCTCTCCAATCAGGGGATCCCGGAATCGGAGCGGCGCATCGCGGTCAAGGCGATGGAGACCCTCAACGGCAACTGGCGTTCCCCGGCCGGTGCCATCCTGCACGACGGGGTGACCCCCTCCAACACCGCCCGCTGGTTCGACGGGGTCTGGGCCTGGGACAGCTGGAAGCACGCCTATGCCATGGCCCACTTCAACCCCGAGGTAGCCAAGAACAACGTGCGCGCCATGTATGACTACCAGATCCAGGCCGATGACCCGGTCCGGCCACAGGATGCCGGCATGGTGATCGACGCCGTCTTCTACAACAAGCTCGCCGATCGCGGTGGCGACGGCGGCAACTGGAACGAGCGCGACACCAAGCCGCCTCTCTCCGCCTGGGCCATCTGGGAGATCTACAGCGCCACCAAGGACAAGGCCTTCATCGCCGAGATGTATCCGAAGATCCAGGCCTATCACGACTGGTGGTACCGGGCCCGGGACAACAACCGCAACGGCATCATCGAATACGGTGCCACCCGCCACGTCGAGCACAACGACGAGTTTGGCAACATCACCTTCAAGGTGCAGTACCCGACGGGGGCACCGGTCGGGCTGGATCTGTCGAGCTGTACCGATGAGGGAGATGGCTGGTATGGCTGCGCCGGCATGGCACTCTATCAGCAGGTATTGAGCGTTGGCGGCTACGCCGACATGGATATCGGCGCCCAGCACGGCGCGGGCTGGGAGTCCGGCATGGACAACGCCGCCCGCTTCGGCTTTATCGAGCCGGATCAGCTCAAGCGCTATGCCGACAAGACCTATGGCGGCGACCTGGCCAGGGCGCGCCAGGACTGGAACGTCTTCTTCTTCGAAAACCATCAGGATGACGGCGAACTCATCGGCTTCTCCATCGATCAGGAGTCGGTGGAGCTCAACGCCTTCCTCGCCAAGGAGAAGCGCATCCTGGCCGACATGGCCGAGCTGCTCGGCAAGCCGGACGAGGCGAGCCGCTACCGCGAAGGGGCGATCCAGCTGGCGGGCTACATCAACAGCTGCCTGTTCGATGAGGCCTCCGGCTTCTATTACGACCGCCAGATAGCCCAGGGGGATCTGCCCGACGCCAACGGCTGCGTCGGCAAGCTGTTGACCGCCCGCGGCCGCGGCCCGGAAGGGTGGAGTCCGCTCTGGGCCGAGGTGGCGGACAAGGAGAAGGCGGCGCGGGTACGCGAGGTGATGCTCAATGCCCAGGAGTTCAACACCAGGGTGCCGCTCGGCACGGCGGCGCTGACCAACCCGGCCTACGACCCCGACATCTACTGGCGCGGCCGGGTCTGGCTGGACCAGTTCTACTTCGGGGTGAAGGGGCTGGAGAACTACGGCTATCGCAGCGATGCCCAACAGCTCGTCAACAAGCTGTTTGCCAACGCCGAGGGGCTGGCGGGCAGCGGCCCCATCCGCGAGAACTACAACCCGGAGACCGGCGCCATGCAGGGGGCCAGCAACTTTAGCTGGAGCTCGGCCCATCTCTACATGCTCTATCGCAACTTCCTGAAAACAGAGGGCTGATCCCTCTGAGCAGCCATAAGCCAACAAAAAGGCCTCCGCAAGGGAGGCCTTTCTTATGGCGGCGCCGGTGGTGGCGACTTACTTGACGGTCACCCTGGCAAACTTGCGCTTGCCGACCTGGTAGACGGCGGTACCGGCACCGATGAGTGCCTTGCCATCGTCCAGCTTCTCGCCGTCAACCTTGACCGCGCCCTGCTTGATCATCCGCAGCGCTTCGGAGGTGGTGGCCACCAGATCGGCATCTTTCAGCAGGTTGGCGATGGCCAGCCCTTCGCCTTCCAAAGCCAGCTCGACTTCCGGCATCTCGTCCGGAATGGCGTTCTTGGAGAAGCGCTGGGTGAAGTCTTCGTGGGCCGCTTCGGCTGCCGCTTCGTCGTGATAACGGGCGATGATCTCCTTGGCCAGCCAGATCTTCACGTCACGCGGGTTGAGGGTACCGGCAGCGATACCTGCCTTGAACTCTTCGATTTCAGCCAGCGGACGGAAGGAGAGTAGCTCGTAGTAGTTCCACATCAGATCGTCGGTGATGGACATGATCTTGCCGAACATCTCGCCCGGGGCATCGTGTACGCCGATGTAGTTGGCAGCGGACTTGGACATCTTCTTGACGCCGTCCAGGCCCACCAAGAGCGGCATCATCAGCACGCACTGGGTCGCCATGCCGGCATCTTTTTGCAGCTCGCGGCCCATCAGCAGGTTGAACTTCTGATCGGTACCGCCGAGCTCGACGTCCGCCTTCAGCGCGACCGAGTCATAGCCTTGCAGCAGCGGATAGAGGAATTCGTGAATGGCGATGGACTGGCCGTTGCTGTAGCGCTTCTTGAAGTCGTCGCGCTCCATCATGCGGGCCACGGTCTGCTTGGCCGCCAGCTTGATCATGCCGGTCGCGCCCAGCTCGCTCAGCCAGGTCGAGTTGTACTCGATGCGGGTCTTGGCGGGATCGAGGATCTTGAACGCCTGCTCGGCATAGGTGAGGGCGTTGTGCTTGATCGCCTCTTCGGAGAGCGGCGGACGGGTGGCGTTCTTGCCGGAGGGGTCACCCACCATGGCGGTGAAGTCACCGATCAGCAGGATCACTTCATGGCCCAGATCCTGGAAGGTCTTCAGCTTGTTGAGGATCACGGTATGACCCAGATGAATGTCGGGAGCCGTCGGGTCCATCCCCAACTTGATGCGCAGCGGGCGCCCTTCCTTCAACTTGGCGACCAGTTCTTCTTCCACCAGAATTTCTTCCGCTCCGCGCTTGATCTCGGCTAGCGCCACCTCGAGCTGGGACATTTTTTGACTCTCCAATCACGATTCCACAGGGCCAGACATATTACTGGAATGGCGGGCCAATTGGAAAGGCGGTAAACTCCGACATTCTTCCCGGCTCAACTTCGTCTGCTTCTCATGGTCATTTGGCACGCCTTCAACTCTCTCCCTCACTGGCACCGCAAGATGGTGCTGATCCTGAGCATCATGGTGATGATGCTGGCGGCCTGGCCCAGCGAACAGGCGGTCGCTACCCGGGTCGATGACAACGGCAACGAGCTGGCCATGGAGCAGCAGGTCGACGAGGAGGCGCTGCTGGCCGAAGCCAAGCCCGTCGCCCCGCCCAAGCCGAGCTACATCACCAAGCAGGTGAAGGTACGCAGCGGTGACAACATGGGGGTGATCTTCCAGCGCCTCGGCCTCAGCACCACGGATCTGCACCTCATCGACCAGCTCGAGGGCACGGATACCCTGCGCCTGCTCAAGCCGGGCCAGGAGCTCACCTTCAAGCTCACCAAGGGCGGCGAGCTGCACAGCCTCTACTACCCCCACAGCCTGGAGCAGGCGCTCAAGGTGAGCCGCAAGGCCGACAGCTTCGTGGCCAGACCGGTCAAGCTCGAACTCGACACTCGCGAACAGGTGGCCAAGGGCGAGATCCGCTCCAGCTTCTGGGGCGCCGCCGTCGACGCCGGCATGACCGAGGATCAGATCATGGACTTGGCCGCCATCTTCGGCTGGGACATCGACTTCGCCCAGGACCTGCAACCAGGGGACAGCTTCCGGGTGGTGTACGAGGAGAAATTCCAGGATGACGAGCGGGTTGCCTCCGGCGACATCCTGGCCGCCGAGTTCGTCAACCAGGGTGCCACCTATCGCGCCGTGCTGAACGAGGACGGCAACTACTACACCCCGGATGGCAAGGCGATGCGCAAGAGCTTCCTGCGCGCGCCGGTCAACTTCAAATACATCAGCTCCAACTTCAATCCGCGCCGGCTGCACCCGGTCACCGGCAAGGTGCGTCCCCACAACGGCATCGACTACGTGGCGCCGGTGGGCACTCCCATCATGGCGGCGGGCTCAGGCAGCGTGGTAGCCGCCGGCTACAACCAGTTCAACGGCAACTACGTCTTCATCAAGCACGCCGGCAACTACGTGACCAAGTACCTGCACCTCTCCAAGCGCACCGTCAACAAGGGGCAGCGGGTGAAACAGGGCCAGACCATCGGCAATCTGGGGGGGACCGGACGGGTCACCGGGCCGCACCTGCACTATGAATTCGTGGTGGGCGGCGTGCACAAGAACCCGCGCACTCTCAACCTGCCACAGGCAGAGACGCTGAGCGGGCGGGCGCTGGCCAGCTTCAAGGCCCAAGCCATGCCCCAGCTGGCCAAGCTGGACAGCCCGGAGCTGCAGCTGGCCCAGAACAAGCGGGCCAACGGCGGCAGCTGAGCCACCATGCCAGAGACCCACAAGGAGCAGTCATGAGCGAGCGCTGTAAAGGCTTGATGTCCGGTACCAGAATACGGCATGGGATTGAGGCCGCTCCCTCTGTCACGTACTTTTTCCCGCTCTGCAAGTAAGGAAGCCCCATGACTGAACGCTATATAGGCTTGATGTCCGGTACCAGCATGGATGGTATCGACGCCGTGCTGGTACTGATCGAGGGGGATCAACTGCGGGTCGAGGCGGCCGTCAGCCACCCCTGGCCCACCGCCCACGAGCTGCACGCTCTCAGCACCCCGGGCGACAACGAGATCGATCGCATGGGGGTGGCCGACAACCTGGTCGCCCGCGAGTTTGCCGCCGCCACCCACGCCCTGCTGGCCAAGGCGGGGCTGACTCCCAGGGATATTCGCGCCATCGGCAGCCACGGCCAGACCATCCGCCACCGTCCCCAGCTCGGCTTTACCCTGCAGATCGGCAACGCGGCCCTGCTGGCGGCGCTGACCGGTATCGACGTGGTGGCCGATTTTCGCACCATGGACATGGCCCTCGGCGGCCAGGGGGCGCCGCTGGTGCCCGCCTTCCATCAGGCCTTCTTTGCCCGCCCCGGCGCCCTGCGGGTGGTGCTCAACCTCGGCGGCATCGCCAATATCTCGGTGCTGCCGGGCCAGGCCGACGGAGTCTATGGCTTTGATACCGGCCCGGCCAACACCCTGCTCGACGGCTGGTATCGCCGCCATCACCCCCAGGGGGCCGGTTACGATGCCGGCGGCCAGTGGGCGGCCAGCGGCCAGCTTATCCCTGCACTGCTGGAGCAGCTGCTGGCCCACCCCTACTTTGCCGCCCCTCACCCCAAGAGCACCGGGCGGGAGATGTTTACCCTCGACTGGCTCGATGGCGAGCTGGCCGGCCGCGCCCATGCCCCGGCGGATGTGCAGCGCACCCTGCAGGCGCTTACCTGCCACAGCATCGCCCGCCAGCTGCCCGCACTGACGGATGCGCAGAGCCGGCCCGAGCTGTTTGTCTGCGGCGGCGGCGCCCATAACGCCCCGCTGCTGGCGGAGCTGGCCAGCCTGCTGCCCGGCTGGCGCATCGCCAACACGGCCGAGCTGGGGATAGCTCCCGACTGGATGGAAGGCGCGGCGTTTGCCTGGCTGGCGCAGCGCTTTATCCACCGCCAACCCGGCAACCTGCCCGCTGTCACCGGCGCCAGCCGCCCCGCTGTACTGGGTGCCCTCTATCCTGCCTGACCCAATAGAGCAGGGCCGTCACTCGACGGCCCTGCTGTTTCATTTCCTGCCTGTTCAGCGCTGCTAGCCCCTCTTGCGAGGGACGTGACACTATCGGCGGCTCACTGCCTCCAGCAGGGTAGTGGCAGCCAGCTTGCCGAGCGGATTGCCAGCCAGCGGGCTGTCACCAGTCAGCAGATTGCGATCCCGGCACACCTCCCCCGAGATACCGCGGTTGACGATCTCAAAGCCCATCCCCTTGAGCCGCTCGCCAAACTTCCAGGTGAGCCGGCCCGGCATGTAGCCGATCGCCGGCGTCTGCTCATCCAGCGCATCGGGGAAGGCACAGATCCGGTAGCCGGCGAAGGTGTGCGGATTGGCCACCGCCAGCAAGGCCGCCGGCCCGTGGCAGAGGGTGATGATGAAACGCTCGTGTGCCATCGCCCACACCAGCAGCGCCTTGACCTCGGCGCTCTCGGGCAACCCCATCAGGGCGCCGTGCCCGCCGGGAATGAACACGCCGAGGTAGTCCGAATCAGGGGCCTGCACCTGGGCCAGCAGATCCGCCAGTTTGGCGGGCTGGCGGAACTGCCCCTGGTATTTGCCATAGAGCCCCACCACCGCCTCATCCTCCGTCGGCATGGCCCACCACTCGAACTTGACTGGATTCCCCGACAGGGTGGCTACCTCAAAGGCAAAGCCCGCCTTGTCGAGGTGATACATGGGCAGCAGGGTTTCCACCGGGTGGTTGCCAGTAGAGAACAGGGTGCCGTTGTCGGTGGGCAGATAGCGCTCATCGGCCCCGATCAACAAGATCTTCCAGCGGCCGCCGCGATAGGGGGCGGGATAGTCGGCCCCCGCCAGATCCGACTTGCGCGAAGTGAACTGGCTCAATGAATAGAGGGAAGGGAAAAAGGCATTCTGCTCCGCCGGATCCGGAGTCGGTTGCTTGTCGTCAATCAGCTTCTCGGTCATGGGACTCTCTCCATCATGGGTTGACTCGCTCTCACAGTATTGGCTGCCAGGGGCCGGGTAAATGCGCAGTGCCCTTCCCTCTGACAGGGCGCTGACGCACGGCGCCCGCGCAGCCAGGTCCTGTTCGCGCCGCTGAAAATATATGGCATATGCAGGGTTCCATCCTGCCCGTCTGGTTGCCGCATCCGGCAGTGAACGGCGCCCCTCATTTCCATCCGCTCTTGCCACCTCAGCTTATTGCCATGCAGATGGGCTGAATGTTATTTCAATGGCTCTCTTTCGGCTCACTTCAGGCATATTTTTGGCCTTATGAAAAGCCCTTCACCAGGCCGAAAAATAAATAGCTATGCAAAACCGGGATAATATCCTGCAAGTTGGTCAGATTTATTAACCTGGGATTTACAGCTGGTAACCAAAATCGGCGCTAATAAAGACGCCATCAGCCACCTGCATGGCAAAAAATGGGATCCCCATCACCTTTATTGCTCTTTCTGGTCATGCATTGAATAGCAAAGTGAATATATTTCACTCTGTTGAGCCACCTCATAGAAACCGGATCCCGGTTTGCATCCGCTGGCGAACGCCCCCTAGAATCCTCCCGTCTGAATCATCAAGCCGATTTATTTCTCCCTTATCCGTTTGTACGCGCCGGCGGCACCGGCGGCACCGGCACAAGGCTTTACACAGTGATGACCATGGTCCCTTGCCCCGTCGCCCTGCGGCGGGAACGGGCAACTGTTGCCGCCATCATGGGTATCGCCCTGCGTGACGCATTCGGCCAGGGAAGAGCAACGCGGCCTGACCCTACATCAAAAACGAAAAAGGAGTATCGCCATGAGTGGTACCATCATCAAGTCAGCCAGAAATACCGCCAATGCACCGCAGGATCTGAGCCCCAGCACCCAGAGCGTGGCGTTCTCCCACTACAACAATATCTCCGCCCAGCTGCCGGTCGACCCGAAAACGGGCGCGCTGGTCGTAGGGGATATCAAGGCGCAGGCCAGACAGTGCCTCACCAATATCAAGGCCATCGTCGAGAGCATCGATCATGTGATGGATGACGTGGTCAAAATCACGGTGTTTCTCAAAGAGATTGCCGATCTCGACGCGGTCAACGCAGTCTATGGCGAGTTCTTCCCGCGCCTGCTGCCGACCCACACCGTGCTGGCGGTGGCCGGTCTGCCGCTCGGCGCCGCCGTGCAGATGGACGCGCTCATCTCCAACGGTGAAGGCACCTTCCCGCAGGCACCCTGCCCGCTGCTGAAGCTCTCCCGCAACAGCGACAAGGCGCCGCAGGATCCGCTCTCGACCCATACCGTCGCCTTCTCCCACTACAACAACATAGGCGCGCAACTGCCGGTCGATGCGGCCTCAGGCCAGCTGGTCGCCGGTGGTATCCAGCAGCAGGCTGGCCAGTGCCTGCGCAACATCAAGCACGTGCTGGAGAGCATCGATGTGCCGTTTGACGATATCGTCAAGGTCACCGTCTATCTGACCAGCCTGGCCGATCTGGACGCCGTCAACGAGGTCTACACCACCTTCTTCCCGGACTCCGCCATTGCTCGCGCCGTCGCCTACCTGCCGGCCCGCAGCGTGATCGTGGCCTCCGCCCTGCCGCTCGGCGCCCGGGTGCAGATGGATGCGGTCATCTCCCACGGTGACGGCACCCCGCCACAACTGGTGGAAGACAGACACAATCTGGTGATCAGCGCCCGCAATACCGACAAGGCACCGCGCAGCCCCCTGCACACCCAGACCGTCGCCTTCTCCCACTACAACCATATCGCCGGCCAGCTGCCGGTTGATCTGGCCACCGGCAAGATCCTGACCGGTTGTGTCAAGGAGCAGACCGCCCAGTGCCTCGGCCATATCAAGACCATCGTCGAGAGCATCGGCCACGTGATGGACGATATCGTCAAGGTCAATATCCAGCTGAAGAACATCGCGGATCTGGCGGACGTGGATGCCATCTACACCAAATACTTCCCGGCCTATCTGCCCGCCCGCACCGTGATTGGCGTGAGCGAGCTGCCCGCCGGCGCCCTGGTGCAGATTGATGCGGTGATGTCCAACGCGGAAAGCACCCCGCCGCAGGCGTAAGGTTTGTTGAAATAAAAAGAGACCGGCTATATGCCGGTCTCTTTTTTGGTAACACGAGGGAATATTCTTCTTATGGCATCGACACAGATGCGCGAACGTCCGATGACGCTACGCTAATCGAACCTGTGGGCCAATAACACGCTATCAAATATGGCGTTTCAATTCAGCTTCCCACTGCTTGAACAATTTAAAATCGCTCTCTGCCCTGCTCTTGGCCGCTGTGAACCACTGCACTCCGACCTCATCAGAATGTCTGAACTCCAACCTGAACTCATACTTGGTGCTAATCACCAGTGCCAGACATGCTCCAATCAGAAATGCAATGGCAGGAAGAATCCATGTAATAGCCTGACCTTGTGCATCCGTTGGCACAAATATGAACAGTAGACTGGAAGCGATGGCCCCCAACATAATCATATTGAGTATTTTGTCTTTCCAGGAAAGGACCCGAACCTGTACGTTCGATATTTTACCGAGATCATAACTATCTTTATTGACTTGTAGCTTTTTTGCCGACTGATTGATGACAATGGAACAAGACATGGGAAAACTCCATTTCAGATATACGTCACATGACATTTTTATAATTAACAACGGCACATACAGAATTGACCAGGCCCCGGAAAGCTTGCCGCTTGATGCCATCACCAGGCAGCGACACATAGCTTACGTCACGTTGGCTGAATGAAAACGGCCGAATATCCATGGAGCGCTGATAATGACGGGGATGGTCGGCAGGAATGGTATCGTATGGCGCTACTTTTGGAAGTAACTTGCAAAGAAAAAGCGAGATGGATCAAGTAATCGATCCGGCCAATCTTCACATCGACAGACTCACGCTCGCCATGCCAAATTCGCCAATAAAACGCCCCCCATCTTGCGATGGAGGGCGTTTTATTTTCCGGCTATTGGGCCTGCGCGGCCCAACGTTCAGGAATTACAGGAGCTGTTACAGGGACTCAGCGGTCGCAACCACGTTTTCCACGGTAAAGCCGAATTCCTTGAACAGCAGCTCGGCCGGCGCAGACTCACCGAAGGAGCGCATGCCGATGATCTTGCCGCCAAAGCCAACATACTTGTACCAGTAGTCGGCGATGCCCGCTTCGATGGCCACACGCTTGGTGACGGAGGACGGCAGCACGGACTCCTTGTACTCGGCGGATTGAGCGTCGAATACGTCGGTAGACGGCAGAGAGACCACACGCACGGCACGACCCTTGGCAGTCAGCTGCTCATAGGCGGCAACGGCCAGTTCCACTTCGGAACCGGTGGCGATCAGGATCAGCTCCGGAGTACCGGCGCAATCCTTCAGCACGTAGCCACCCTTGGCGGTATCGGCCAGCTGCTGGGCGGTGCGGTCCATCTGGGCCAGGTTCTGACGAGAGAAGATCAGAGAGGTCGGGCCGTCGGTACGCTCGATGGCGTGTTTCCAGGCGATGGCAGATTCAACCTGGTCACACGGACGCCAGGTGCTCATGTTCGGAGTCAGACGCAGGGAGGCGATCTGCTCGACCGGCTGGTGAGTCGGACCATCTTCACCCAGACCGATGGAGTCGTGGGTGTAAACGAAGATGGAACGCTGCTTCATCAGGGCAGCCATGCGCAGGGCGTTGCGGGCGTACTCCATGAACATCAGGAAGGTGGCGCCGTAGGGGATGAAACCACCGTGCAGGGCGATACCGTTCATGATGGCGGACATGCCGAACTCGCGTACACCGTAGTGGATGTAGTTGCCGGAGGCATCGTCGTTGGTCAGGGACTTGGAACCGGACCACATGGTCAGGTTGGACGGCGCGAGATCCGCGGAGCCACCCATGAACTCCGGCAGCAGCTTGCCGAAGGCTTCCAGTGCGTTCTGGGACGCTTTACGGGTGGCGATCTTGGCCGGGTTGGCCTGCAGGGTTTCGATGATCTTGGCAGAGTCGGCAGCCCAGTTGGCCGGCAAGTCGCCTGCGGTGCGGCGCTTGAACTCGGCAGCCAGTGCCGGGTGAGCGGCTTCATAGGCGGCGAACTTGGCAGCCCAGTCGGATTCCAGCTTGGCGCCCTTCTCCTGACCGTTCCACTCGGCAGCGATGTCGGCCGGGATAACGAACGGTGCGTGGTCCCACTTCAGGAAGGCACGAGCGGCGGCGATCTCGTCGTTGCCCAGCGGTGAGCCGTGGCAGTCGTGAGAGCCGGACTTGTTCGGGGAACCGTAACCGATGATGGTGCGGCAGCAGATCAGGGTCGGCTTGCCGGTCTCGGCCTTGGCGGCTTCGATGGCAGCGTTGATCGCTTCCGGGCTGTGACCGTCAACGGCCGGGATGACGTGCCAGCCGTAGGCTTCGAAGCGCTTGACGGTGTCGTCGGTGAACCAGCCTTCCACGTGACCGTCGATGGAGATGCCGTTGTCATCCCAGAACGCGATCAGTTTGCCCAGTTGCAGGGTACCGGCCAGGGAGCAAGCCTCGTGGGAGATACCTTCCATCAGGCAGCCGTCGCCCATGAAGGCGTAGGTATAGTGGTCAACGATGTCGTGACCCGGCTGGTTGAACTGCTCGGCCATGGCCTTCTCGGCGATCGCCATGCCCACGGCGTTGGTGATGCCCTGACCCAGCGGACCGGTAGTGGTCTCGACGCCAGGCGCATAACCGTACTCCGGGTGACCCGGGGTGCGAGAGTGCAGCTGGCGGAAGTTTTTCAGATCGTCGATGGAGAGGTCATAACCGGAGAGGTGCAGCAGGGAGTACAGCAGCATGGAGCCGTGGCCGTTGGAGAGGATGAAACGGTCGCGGTCGGCCCACTTGGGGTTGTTCGGGTTATGTTTCAGGTGGCTGCGCCACAATACTTCGGCGATATCCGCCATTCCCATGGGGGCGCCCGGGTGACCGGAGTTGGCTTTTTGAACGGCATCCATACTCAATGCGCGAATGGCATTGGCAAGCTCTTTACGAGAAGGCATCTGTATCTCCTGCGATTGCTTCATTTGATGGCCAAGATTAAGGCGCGTCATTGTCCCAGCAGGGGGCGCGGCGTGCAAATATTATCTGGGCGAATAAAGCCGCTTTGGGAGCTCAATCGCTTTTCTTGACGGGGCAAACGATTGAGTCGTAACCACTATCTACCCCAAATGGGGTGAAGAACGGATCTTGTTCGGCCAGGGGGCGGCAAAACCAAAATAGTGCTGGCAATCGAGGGGGTCGCTAACTAAAATGGACGTCCAGATGTAGATACCTCTACAATCATCCTATCATCACCCGGTTATTGCTGCGGCGATAACCCCAGACAAGCTGAGAATCCCATCATGGCAAAGCTGTTTACTTCCGAGTCGGTCTCCGAAGGCCATCCCGACAAGATTGCGGATCAGATCTCCGATGCGGTCCTGGACGCCATCCTCAAGCAAGACACCAAGGCACGCGTTGCCTGCGAGACCCTGGTCAAGACCGGCATGGTCATGGTGGCCGGTGAAGTAACCACCACCGCCTGGGTAGACATCGAGCAGATCGTGCGCGACACCGTGCGCGAGATCGGCTACACCCACTCCGACATGGGCTTCGACGCCGACTCCTGCGCCGTGCTGAACGCCATCGGCAAGCAGTCCCCGGACATCAACCAGGGCGTTGACCGCAGCGATCCGCTGGAACAGGGCGCGGGCGACCAGGGCCTGATGTTCGGCTACGCCACCAACGAAACCGACGTGCTGATGCCGGCCCCCATCACCTACTCCCACCTGCTGGTGAAGCGTCAGGCCGAAGTGCGCAAGAACGGCACCCTGCCGTGGCTGCGTCCGGATGCCAAGAGCCAGCTGACCTTCGCCTACGACGACGCCGGCAAGATCATCGGTGTGGATGCCGTGGTGCTCTCTACCCAGCACGCCGAATCCATCAGCCACAAAGACCTGGTTGAAGCGGTGCGCGAAGAGATCATCAAGCCGGTGCTGCCGGCCGAGTGGATCAACAAGGACACCAAATACTTCATCAACCCGACCGGCCGTTTCGTTATCGGCGGCCCGATGGGTGACTGCGGTCTGACCGGTCGCAAGATCATCGTCGACACCTACGGCGGCATGGCCCGTCACGGTGGTGGCGCCTTCTCCGGCAAGGATCCGTCCAAGGTTGACCGCTCCGCTGCCTACGCCGCCCGCTACGTGGCCAAGAACATCGTCGCCGCCGGTCTGGCCGATCGCTGCGAAGTACAGGTCTCCTACGCCATCGGCGTGGCCGAGCCGACCTCCATCAGCGTCGAAACCTTCGGCACTGCCAAGGTGGCCGAGGATCTGCTGGTCAAGCTGGTGCGCGAGCACTTCGAACTGCGTCCGTACGGCCTGATCCAGATGCTGGATCTCAAGCGCCCGATCTACCAGGCCACTGCCGCCTACGGTCACTTCGGTCGCAACGAGTTCCCGTGGGAGCAGACCGACAAGGCCGAACTGCTGCGTTCCGCCGCCGGCCTGTAAGCGTCGCGCTTGTGGTATAAAGGGGAGCCTGGCTCCCCTTTTGCTTGTCCGCCATTTGCCGAGAACCCGATGTCCGCCACCGCTACCCGCCTCGATCCCGCCCTGCACGAGCAGCTGCTCACCCGCGTCGACGCCTGTTTTGTGCAGGCCGAAGCACGCCTTGGCCGCTCCTTTCCCCGCCCACAGGTGCACTGCAACATGCGCGGTCGGGCGGCGGGTTCGGCGCGGCTGCAGACCTGGGAGCTGCGCTTCAACCCGGCCCTCTATCAGGCCAACCAGCAGGCGTTTCTGGCCGAGGTGGTGCCCCACGAGGTGGCCCATCTGCTGGTCTATGCCCTGTGGGGAGAAGGGCGTGGCAGATCGCGGGTGCTGCCCCACGGCCGCCAGTGGCAATCTGTGATGCGGGAGCTGTTCGGCCTTGAGCCCAGAACCACCCACAGCTTCGATCTGGCGGTACTGGCGCAGCCGACCATCCCCTATCGCTGCCTCTGCCAGCAGCATCAGCTGTCGGTGCGCCGCCACAACAAGGTGGTACGCGGCGAGGCCCGCTACCACTGCCGTCGCTGTCGGCAGCCGCTGGAACAGCTCGTAACCTCGCAGTAAGCCAGCCGGTGTCGCGCCCTTGTGGTAGGGTGCCCGCCATCGTTCGTCAATCATCCCGTTTGCAAGGAATCCCATGCGTCTCATCTCTTCCCTCGCCCTGACCCTGCTGGCCGGTTTGCCGCTGCTCAGCGCGCCCCTGCATGCCCAGACCTTTCGCGAAGCCAAGCAGGATCTGGTCAAGCTCTACCAGAGCCAGCCCGCTGTCACCACCATCTACTGCGGCTGCAACATCGACTATCAGGGCAAGAAAATGAGCCCGGATCTCGCCAGCTGCGGCTATGAGCCGCGCAAGCAGCCCAAGCGCGCCGCCCGCATCGAGTGGGAACACGTGGTACCGGCCTGGGAGTTCGGCCACCAGCTCAAGTGCTGGCAGCAGGGGGGCCGCAAGAACTGCGGCAAGAGCGACGAGTTCAACCAGATGGAGGGGGACATGCACAACCTCTTCCCCGCCGTTGGCGAAGTGAACGGCGATCGGGCCAACTTCCGCTTCTCCGACTGGAACGGCACTCCGGATCAGTACGGCCAGTGCCGGATGCTGGTGGATTTCAAGGAGCGCCGGGTGCAGCCACCCAAGGGGCCGGTACGGGGCCAGATCGCCCGCGCCTACCTCTACATGAGCCAGCAGTATGGGCTGCGTCTGGCGGCGCAACAGCGTAAACTGTTCGAAGCCTGGGACAGGCAGTACCCGGCCGACGGCTGGGAGTGCGAGCGCAACCGCCGCATCGGCAAGCTGCAGGGCAATACCAACCCCTTTATTGAAAAGCAGTGCCAGTAACCCCATTTGACCTGGGAGGGGGATCGCCCCCTCTTATCATGAAACCCTTCACCCTCGGTCTCGTGAGCCTTGCTCGCCGCCGTGCAGTAGGATATTGAAGGGTTTCCAAGCAAGAGACTGACTATCAGCCATGCGCATTCCACGTATCTATGAACCGGCCGCCCTGCAGGTGGGCCAGACCCTCGCCCTGTCGGAAGATGGCGCCAACCACATCGGCCGGGTACTGCGCATGCAGCCGGGTCAGCAGCTCGAGCTGTTCAACGGCGACGGCAACCAGTACCCCGCCACCATCGCCAATGTGGGCAAGAAGTCCGTTGAGGTGACCATCGACAGCTGCGAGCAACGCTCGGTGGAGTCACCGCTGGCCATCCACCTGGGTCAGGTGATCAGCCGCGGCGACAAGATGGACTTCACCATCCAGAAATCGGTGGAGCTGGGCGTCACCTGCATCACCCCGCTCTTCTCCGAGCGCTGCGGCGTCAAGCTGCCGGCCGATCGGCTGGAGAAAAAACGCGAACAGTGGCAGAAGGTGGTGATCAGCGCCTGCGAGCAGTGTGGCCGCAATACCGTGCCCGAGGTGCGCATGCCGATGGAGCTGGACGCCTGGCTGGCGGAAGAGACCAAGGAGCTCAAGCTCAACCTGCACCCGCGCGCCCCTTACAGCATCAACACCCTGCCGGTTCCTGAGCACGGCGTGCGGCTGCTGATCGGCCCGGAAGGGGGCTTGTCGAGCGACGAGATCGCCCGTACCGTGCAGGAAGATTTCAAAGAGATGCTGCTGGGGCCGCGGGTGCTGCGCACCGAAACCGCAGCCCTGACCGCGATTACTGCGCTGCAGTGTCGCTTCGGCGATCTGGCCTAACTCCCGGAGCCTGCCAAGGCGGGCTCCTCTACAGAAGGAACAGCGGATGACCATTAAACTCGGCATCGTGATGGACCCCATCTCGGCCATCAACATCAAGAAGGACTCCAGCTTCGCCATGCTCGAAGAGGCGCAAAAGCGCGGCTACGAGCTGTTCTATCTGGAGATGAAGGATCTCTACATGGAGGCCGGTCGCGCCTTCGGCACCATGCGTCCGCTCACCGTCAAATATGACTATGCCGACTGGTATAGCCTCGGCGAGGTGGTGGATCAGCCGCTCTCCAGCCTGGACGTGATCCTGATGCGCAAGGATCCCCCCTTCGACACCGAGTTCATCTACGCCACCTACATGCTGGAGCGGGCCGAGGACGAGGGTTGCCTCATCGTCAACAAGCCCCAGAGCTTGCGCGACGCCAACGAGAAGCTCTACACCGCCTGGTTTGCCGAGCACACCCCGACCACGCTGGTGACCCGCCGCGCCGACAAGCTGCGCGCCTTCCACGCCCAGCACAAGGACGTGATCCTCAAGCCCCTGGACGGCATGGGCGGCGCCTCCATCTTCCGCATGAAGGAGGATGACGCCAACGTCGGCGTCATCATCGAGACCCTCACCGCTCACGGCAGCCAGTACTGCATGGCGCAGACCTATCTGCCCGCCATCAAGGATGGCGACAAGCGGGTGCTGGTGGTGGACGGTGAGCCGGTTCCCTACTGTCTGGCCCGCATCCCGGCCCAGGGGGAGACCCGTGGCAACCTGGCTGCCGGCGGCCGTGGCGAGGCGCGCCCCCTGAGCGAGGCGGACTGGGCCATCGCCCGCGCGGTGGGCCCGACGTTGAAAGAGAAGGGGCTCATCTTCGTCGGCCTCGACATCATCGGCGATCGGCTGACCGAGATTAACGTCACCAGCCCGACCTGCATCCGCGAGATTGAAGCGGCCTTCGACGTGCACATCACCGGCATGCTGATGGACGCCATCGAGCGTCGGCTGGCCAAGGCTTAAGCCGTCCCAGCCCAGCAGTGACGACAGACTATAAACAACAGAGGCGGCCCCTGGGCCGCCTCTTTTACATCCATCTATCCAGCGTCAGTCCCCTCAGCAGCGGAACTGCCCCACCTTCTCCTTGAGATCCCCCGACAACTGCTCCAGCTCGTGACAGTTCTGGTTGAGCTGGGTGGCCGCCCCGGTCGACTCGGTCGCGATATGGGCGATGTTGACCACGTTGCGGGTGATCTCCTCGGCCACCTTGCTCTGCTCCTCCGCCGCCGTGGCAATCTGGGTATTCATCTCGTTGATCACGTTGACCGAGCTGACGATCTCGCCGAGCGCCTGACCACAGGCCAGCACGGTACGGTTGGACTCTTCCACCTGCTCCAGCCCCTGCTCCATGCTGCTGGCCGCCTGATTGGCCCCCTGCTGCAACTTGACGATGGTCTTGCCGATCTCTTCGGTGGAGCGCTGGGTACGCTGGGCCAGGGTGCGCACCTCGTCGGCCACCACCGCAAAGCCACGCCCCTGATCCCCTGCCCGCGCCGCCTCGATGGCGGCATTGAGGGCCAGCAGGTTGGTCTGCTCGGCGATGCCGCGAATGGCGTCCATCACGCTGCCGATGTCCCGGCTGTCATCCGCCAGCTGGGTGATCATGGCCGCCGTGTTCTGGATCTGGGAGGAGAGGTGTGACATGCGCACAATGGCATCCTCCACGATCTGGTGGCCGTGCCGTGCGCTGTCGTCGGCATGACGGGCCGCATCGGCCGCCTGGTTGGAGCTGTTGGCCACCTCGGCCACCGTGCTGCTCATCTGGTTCATGGCGGTCGCGGTCTGATCCGTCTCCGCCTGCTGCTGGGCAAACCGCTGGCGGCTCTCGACCCCGATATGAGCCAGCTGGGCCGATGCCCTGGCAAGCTGCTCGGCAGTCTCGTTGATCTGGGCGATGAGGCCGCGGAAATGGCGGATCACCTCGTTGAGGGAGTGCGCCAGGCTGCCCATCTCATCCTTGCGCAGCACGGGAGCCAGCCGGCTCAAGTCGAGATCCGTCTGCATGCCGCGCAGGATCTGCCCCATGGCCGCCAGCGGCTGACTGACGCTGCGCCCGGCCCAGATCCCGATGAACAGGACGCAGCCCCCCACCACCACAAACAGCGCGACAAACAGCTGGGTCAGCTGCTGCCTGAGCTGGTTGAGCTCGATCACCTTCTTCTCCGCCTCCTGCAGCTGGAACGCCACCTGCTCGCTCACCGCATCGCTGACCGGGTCGATCACCTGATAGAGCGGCATGATGGCGGCGGCGAGCGCCGCGTTGTGCTCGCCCGGCGAGCCGTCCAGCAGCCCCATCACCTTTTCTATCTCCCGGTTGGCGGCGGCAAACAGCGCCTCCACCTTGTCCGCCCGTCTGCGCTCCTCGTCACTCATGTCGTGACTGCGATACTGGCGCCAGATGGTGGCGATCTCCTGCTGGGCGGCGCTCATGTCGGCCTTGGAGCGGGCCGGCTCGAAGCCCCCGACGTTGGCCTTGTTGGCGGCATCGATCACCTTGACCGCATAGAGATCGGCGATCTGCTTGAGCTCCTTGAGCTGGACCACCTCCCCCTGATACATGGCGTTGATGCCGGTCATCAGCCGGGACATCGCCTGGGTCGCTCCTATGACCAGCAGCAACAGCGCCAGCAGGGGAACAACACAGCCCAGGATCAACTTCTGCCTGATTGAAATACCTTCCATGGCTTTCTCTCCACTGAAACAGATTGACTGGTCTGAGCCAGCCGCCCAAAAAGCGGTTTTGCCAGACGAAGCGAGCTGCCATAATTGACTGCAAATACCTTTGCAATATTTGGCCCATATGCAAACACTGCAAAATCACTTCCTGCTCGCCATGCCGAGCCTCACCGACCCCTATTTCGAGCGCTCGCTGGTCTATCTGTGCGAACACAACGAAGAGGGCGCCATGGGGCTGGTGGTCAATATTCCGGTGGACATGTCGCTGGAGACCATGCTGGATCAGCTCAAGCTGGCACCGCCCGCCAACCCGGAACTCAAGCAGCCGGTGCTGCAGGGGGGGCCGGTTCACGCCGATCGCGGCTTCGTGCTGCACAGCTTCCGCCCCGGTTTCAACTCCACCCTGCAGGTGGGGGACGAGCTGATGGTCACCACCTCCAAGGACATACTGGAGACCCTGGGTACCGAGGAGGCACCGGCGCACTGGCTGGTGGCGCTCGGTTACGCCGGCTGGAGCGCGGGGCAACTGGAACAGGAGCTGGTGGACGGCGCCTGGCTGGTGATCCCCCCCAATCCGGATCTGGTGTTCAAGACCCCCATCCACCAGCGCTGGCAACGCGCCGCCGCCAGCATCGGGGTCAATCCCGTTCACCTATCCAGCGACATCGGCCACGGCTGATGCAATCTGCTGTGCAATTTGCGACGCATTCTGAGGAAATTACCCAATGTCATCACGCAGTATCATGGGCTTTGACTACGGCACCAAGAGCATAGGGGTCGCCATCGGTCAGGAGCTCACCGGCACGGCCCGCCCGCTGCGCGCCCTCAAGGCCAACGACGGCATCCCCAACTGGGACGAGATAGACAAGCTGCTCAAGGAGTGGCAACCGGACCTGCTGGTGGTGGGTCTGCCGCTCAACATGGACGGCACCGAGCAGGAGATCACGGTGCGCGCCCGCAAGTTCGGCAACCGCCTGCACGGCCGCTTTGGCAAGCAGGTGGAGTTCAAGGACGAGCGGCTCACCACTACCGATGCCCGCGCCCGCCTGTTCGAACAGGGTGGCTATAGGGCGCTGGAGAAGGGGAGCGTGGATGGCGTCTCCGCCCAGCTCATCCTGGAAGCCTGGATGGAAGAGCAATACGACTGATCTGCCGGGGTGAGGCGCTCGTGCTCCTCACCCCTTCTGCCCCTCTCAGGCCTTGGCCTGCGACAGTTCCTCCTCCTCGCCATGGCGCTCACCGGCCTGCATCATGCGGTTGAGCCAGGGCACCATCAGCCCCATCACCCCCGCCACCAGCAGAGTCACCAGACCAATCTTGCCAAACACGTCCGTGTAGATGGGCAGGGTCTGCAGCGGATCCGTCACCCCTTGCGGCACCGCGGTAAAGGTCGCCACATAGCCCCCGAGCAGGGAGGCCATCGCCTGGGTCAGGAACCACATACCAAGGATGAAGCCCATCAGCCGCTGCGGCACCAGCGCCGCCACCATGGCCAGCCCCAGGGCGCTGATCATCAGCTCCCCCAGACTCTGGAACAGATAGATGAGCACCATGAACCAGGGTGAGGTGAGCCCCTGCGCATCGGCAAACCAGATGCCGGACGCCGCCGCGGTGAGAAAACCGAGGGAGCAGAACAGCATGCCCAGGGTGAACTTGAGCGGCATGGTGAGATCCCGCCCCTGGCTGCCCAGCCGGGTATAGATCATCGCCAGCACCGGGCTGCCCAACACCACCCAGAAGGGGTTGAGCGCCTGGAAGCTGACCGGGTTGACGGTCACCCCCAGCATTTCATGGTGCATGTTGTTGATGGCAAAGAAGTTGAGCGAGGTCGGCATCTGGGCATAGAGCACGTAGAACACCACCGCCTCCAGCATCAGCACGAAGGCCACGTACATCTTGTTGCGCCCGACGCTGTCGAGCTTGAACGCCTCGCGAAAGAAGAAGACCACCACGGCCAGGGTCACCGTCATCAGCACCATGTTGGCGATCACCACGTGGTGCATCAGCCAGGCGCAGAAGAAGACCAGGGCGACCGAGCCCAACAGCACCAGCAGCAGCTTGCCGTAGTCGAGCGGCAGGTGGTCGGGGGCCGAGCCTATTCCCTTGACCATGCGGCGGCAGGCGAAGAAGGTGAGCAGGGCGATCACCAGGCCGACCCCGCACAGGTTGTAGGTCACTGTGTAGCCGTAGTGATCGGCCACCACGGGAGCCAGCGACAGGGAGATGAGCGAGCCGACGTTGATCGACATGTAGAACAGGGTGAAGGCGCCATCCAGTCGGGGATCACCGGGCTCGTAGCACTTGGCGAGCAGGCTGGCGGGGTTGGCCTTGAACAGGCAGTTGCCGACGGCGATGGTGCCCAGTGCATAGAAGATGAGGTCAGGGTTGTAGATGGACATGCCGGTCATGAAGTAGCCGATGACCAGTACGATGGCCCCCAGCACCATGGTGCGCTTGGTCCCCAGAATATGGTCACCCACGTAACCGCCCACCGAGATGAGGCCGTACACCAGCGCCGAGAAGGCACCGAAGGTGATGAAGGACTGCTCCTGGGAAAAGCCCAGCTGCTGGACGAAGAACACTGCCAGCAGGCCCTGGACGCCGTAATAGCCGAAGCGCTCCCAGAGCTCGACGAAGAAGATCATGAAAAAGGGTTTGGGTTGTTGCAACAACCCGGTCGGGGTGGATGGACGCATGCTAACCTACCTGTCTGTATGTATTTTCTTATTCATGTGAGCGGCCCCGCAGCCTGGTTGGCCAGGGGTCGCAAGCTTGCTGCCGCGATGCAGACGAAAGGGGGAACAGGCCGGCTGGCCCGGATAGGATGATGTTGAGGGGCGATAGTTTTCGCCATGCCATGAACCTCCCTGCTCGGGTCATCGACCCCTTGCTGGCGGCAGACCGAATATCGGCGGGCAACCAAAAATGGGGATCGAACGGGCCTTCCTCTCCTGCCGCGACTCGCTTCCAGTCAAGATGGCCCGGCATTCACCGCATAACGTTAAAACATCGAGCAATCATCACTATTTATGATAATTAACTACATATGAAGCAAGTAAGCCGTAGATCACACTTGTAACTACACTATCAGTGAAGTTTTCTAATGCAGCGGAATTAGTTTTGTTAATCTCAAACGGGTCTTTGTTTTGCTGCTGCCCCCAGACCAGATGACAACGCCGGGCAAAGCCCGGCGTTTTTCAGAACAGGTGGGTCGCGGCAAATGGCGCCGTGACCCGCGGCCAGTG
Source organism: Aeromonas dhakensis (assembly GCF_002285935.1). Classification (NCBI taxonomy): domain Bacteria; kingdom Pseudomonadati; phylum Pseudomonadota; class Gammaproteobacteria; order Aeromonadales; family Aeromonadaceae; genus Aeromonas; species Aeromonas dhakensis. The sequence continues at coordinate 2,061,231 of NZ_CP023141.1, read as the reverse complement.
CCGACTCAGGGAGCCAGCTTGCTCAGGATGGCGTGGGCCGCCTTTACCCTCTCCTGGATGGGGTAGTTGCGGTTGGCCAGCATGACGATGCCCACTCCCTTGGCCGGCACGAAGGCCACATAGGCGCCAAAGCCGTTGGTCGAGCCGGTCTTGTTGAAGAGCCGCTGGCTCCCCATCTCCTTCGGCGCGGCCGTCGTCGGATTGGCCTTCATGATCACCTGGGCCGAGTTGCCCGCCAGCAGCGTCTGCTCGCTGACCGGATAGGGGTAACTCTCCCAGCCCAGCCCCTGGGTCATCTCGCCTACCGAGTAGCGTCCCTGGTGGGTCAAAGCGATGGCCTGCTGCAATCCCTTGTCATCCACCCCCTTGACGTTGGCCTTCACGAAGGCGAGCAGATCCGCCGAGCTGGTCTTGATGCCGTAGGCCTCGTCCGCCAGCACCCCTGGCGTGACCCTGATGGGCTTGTCCTCTTTCGAATAGCCATAGGCGTAGTTCGCCATCGCCTGCTTCGGCACATTGATATAGGTGTGATGCAGGCCGAGCCCTGGCAGCAGGGTCTGCTCCATCAACTGGGCAAACGGCTGCTGCAGACTGCTCGCCGCCAGATAGCCGAACAGGCCGATACTGGGGTTGGAGTACTGGCGATGGCTGCCTGGTTGATAGGCCGGCGTCCACTGGCGATAGTAAGCCTGCATCTGCTCGAGCGATTCCACCTCGTCGGGGAATTGCAGCGGCAGACCCCCGGCACTGTAAGTGGCAAGCTCGGCCATGGTAATGCCATCAAAGGCGGAGCCCTTGAGCCAGGGAGCGTGCCGGCTCACCTTGTCATCCAGCCCAATGCTCCCCTTGACCACGGCGTAGGCCCCCAGGGTCGCGGTCAGGGTCTTGCTGACCGAGCCAATCTCGAACAGGGTCTGCTCGCTGACCTTCTTCCCCGTCGCCAGCTCGGCAACCCCGTAGTTGAAGTAGTGGGGCTGCCCCTCTTTGAACACGGCTACCGCCATGCCCGGGATCCTGTGCTCTTTCACCAGCGGACGAATGACGTCATCCACTACCCCGACCAGCGGATCGGCGGGAGCGGCCTGGGTGAGGGGCGACAGCAGCAGGGCGCTCAGCGCCAGCAACGACAAGGGTGAGGTTTGCTTCATGACGATAGATCTCGTGAGGTTGGAAAGCCGCCAGCATAGCGGGCCAATATGTGGCGAACATGAGCACAGGTGAAGTCTGTGTGAAGTCGCGCCTCAAATCATCCGGATTCAATGGGTTATCTGCAACTTATCCTCTTGCCACCGAACTGGCGTATTAAGCTGTAGGGGCAACGACACCGAGGGGAGGCACCCGTGCAGACACAACCACAGATAACCCGGCTGCTGACGGCGCTGGAGCAGGTGATCCTGGGCAAGCCGCTGCAGCTCAAGATAGCCCTGGTGACCCTGCTGGCTCGCGGCCACCTGCTGATCGAGGATCTGCCCGGCATGGGCAAGACCACCCTGGCCCACGCCCTGGCGCAAGTGCTGGGGCTCGACTGCCGGCGGGTGCAGTTCACCGCCGATCTGCTGCCGGCCGACCTGCTGGGGCTGCAGATCTTTGACCCCCAGCAGCAGCAGTTTCGCTTTCACCCCGGCCCCGTCTTTGCCCAGGTGTTGCTGGCGGACGAGATCAACCGCGCCAGCCCCAAGGTGCAGAGCGCCCTGCTGGAGGCCATGGCCGAGGGCAAGGTGAGCATCGAGGGGCAGAGCCACCCGCTCCCCTCCCCCTTCTTCGTCATCGCTACCCAGAACCCGGCGGATCAATCGGGCACCTACCCCTTGCCGGAATCCCAGCTCGATCGCTTCGCGGTGCGCCTCTCTCTGGGCTTTCCGACCCCGGAGGCGGAGCGGCGGCTGCTGCGTGGGGCCAGTCAGAGCGCTCCCCTCGAACGCCAGCTCGATGCCGCAGATCTTGCCGCCCTGCAGGCCGAGGCGGCGCAGATCCACCTCGCCGATGCCACCCTCGACTACCTGCTGGCACTGGTGCAGCAGAGCCGCTTCGACGCCGAGCTGCCGCAGCCGCTCTCACCCCGCGCCGCCCAGACTCTGCTGGCGGTGAGCCGGGCCTGGGCGCTGGTGGCGGGCCACCGCTTCGTCAGCGTGGAGGATGTGCAGGCGGTCTTCCCCTATGTGGCCGAGCACAGGCTAAGGGGGAGCTTTGGTGTGCAGCGCGGTGAAGCCTGCCCGCTCAGCCAGCGCCTGTTGGCCCGGGTCGATCCGGATCGACCCTGATGAACTGGCGCCAGCGCAGAGCCAGGTGGCAGCAAGGCTGGCTGGCCAGGCGCATCCCGCCGGCGCGCCAGCTCACCCTGCAGGGGCGCTGCCTGTTCATTCTGCCCACCCGGCTCGGCCTCTGCTATCTACTGGTGATGCTGGCCATCTATCTGCTCGGCACCAACTACCAGAACAACCTGGTATTGCTGCTGGCCTACGGCCTCGGCAGCCTGTTCATGGTCACCATGTGGCTCACCCACCGCAACCTGCTGGGGTTGGCCCTGCTGGGGGGGCCTGCCGTGCTGGGAGAGGTGGGCAGCCCCTTGCCCATGCGCATTACGGTGCGCAGCGAACGGCCGCTGCAGGCACTGCAGTTTTCCCTCAATGAAGGGCGGCTCTGGCTGGCACAGGTGGATGCGGTGCCCCAACCTCTGCTCCTGCCGGTGCTGGGTAGCCGGCGCGGGCGACTGCCGCTGGAGAGGCTGCGGGTGGAGAGCCGCTACCCCCTCGGCCTGTTTCGCTGCTGGTCGCAGCTGGATTTGCAACTGGAGGGCTGGCTCGCCCCGGCCCCTGCGTACGGCCCATTGCGCGGGGAGGCCGCGACCGACGCGGCGGGCAACCGGGGACAACCCACCCCGGCCTCGATGGGAGATTTCGACATGCTGCGGGCCCACCAGAGCGGGGAGCCGCTCAGCCGGGTTGCCTGGAAACAGCTCGCCCAGGGGCGCGGCCTGCTGGTGAAGCAGTTCTGCGAGCCGGGACAGGATGATACCCACCTCTCCCTCTCCCGGGTTGGCGAGCAGGATCTCGAAGCGAGGCTGGCGGTGCTCGCCTGGTGGTGTGGCGACTATGCCAAGCGGGGCATTCCCTTCAGCCTGACCCTGGCGGGCCGAACGCTCGGGCCGGACAGCGGCCCCGCCTTTTTGCAGCGCTGCCAACTGGCACTGGCCCGCCTCGACGCCCGGGAGCCGATGCCGGAGACAGACCTCGATGCTGCTCGATAACCGGCGCCTGCTGCCGCTGCTCGCCCTGCTGCAACTGCTGCTGATCCCGGCACTCTGGCCCCAGCTGCAGCTCTGGGTGATGGCCGTCTCGCTGCTTGCCCTGGGCGTGCGGACCATGATGCTGTGGCGGGGCTGGCGCCCGCCGCCCGCCGCCGTGCTGGCACTGCTGGCCATACTGGGCGTGGCGCTGCTGGGCTGGCAGTGGCGCCAGCTCGGCACCCTGCCGGCCCTCATCAACCTGCTCTGGCTCGGTTACGGTCTCAAGCTCATCGAGGTACGGCGGGAGCGGGATGTGGAGCAGGTGCTGCTGCTCGCCTTCTTTCTGGTCGCGCTGGCACTGGTGCAGCGCCAAAGCATGGGCTGGGCCCTGGCGATGGCGGGGGCACTCTGGCTGGCAGTCACCACCCTGCTGGCGGCGGTGCAACCTCTCGGCCGACGGCTGTGGCTGCGCGCCGGCGTCACCCTGCTGCTGGCCGCCCCCCTGCTGCTCACTTTGTTTCTGCTGCTGCCAAGGCTACCGCCGCTCTGGCAGATGCCAAGCAGCAACCGCGCCCTCTCCGGCCTCTCGGAGGAGGTAGCCCCCGGCGACATCAGCGAGCTGGTCAACTCCTCCGAGCTGGCTTTTCGCATCAGCTTCGCCTCAGCGCCCCCCCTGCCCCAGGAGCGCTACTTCCCGCTGATGCGCCAGGAGCTGTTCGATGGCCGCCGCTGGTTGTTAAGCGATGAGGTGCGCCGCTGGCAACAGTCCCAATCCGTGCAGACGCAGCCGGCGGCCAACCCGGCGACACCGCTGCCTGCCGGCGGCTATCAGGTGATCGCCGAGCCCCAGCGCCACCGCTGGACCCTGGCCCTGGCCGGCCCCGAAATATTAAGCGGCCCGGTCACCTTGAGCCCCCTCGCCACCCTCTATCGTCGCGATCGGGGGGATGGCCGCGTCAGCTACCGGGTCAGCACGGCCGCCACGGCGCCACCAGCCAGCCAGGCGACCCACCAGCTCAACCTGCAGTTGCCTGCCGGCGGCAACCCCAAGGCGCGGGCCCACGCCCTGATGCTCAAGGCCCGCCATCCGGCGCCAGAGAAGTTCGCCGCCGCCCTGCTGGGCGAGTTTCGTCAGGGCGACTTCTACTACACCCTACAGCCACCACGGCTGGGGCAGGACGGGGTGGATGATTTTCTGTTCGAGAGCCGGCGCGGCTTTTGCGGCCACTACGCCATGGCCACCGCCTTCGTGCTGCGGGCGGCCGGCATCCCGGCCCGGCTGGTGACCGGCTACCTTGGCGGCGAGTGGAATCCGAGGGGCAACTATCTGGAGGTGCACCAGTTCGATGCCCACGCCTGGGTGGAGTATCTGGATGAACAGAACCGCTGGCAGCGGCTCGACCCCACCGCCGCGGTGGCGCCCCAGCGCATCGAGGGGGGCGTGCCGGCGGCCCTGGCTGGCGAGTTCGCCGCCGCTGACCCGCTCTCTTTGCAACGCTATCGCAACTGGGCCCTGCTCAACCAGCTGCGCTGGTGGGGGGCCAACCTTGATTACCAATGGACCCGCTGGGTACTCAACTATGATGCGGCCAGCCTGTGGCAACAGCTGGGGCAACGCTGGCCGGCGCTCTCAGGCCATACCCACTGGCTTATTCTGGCCGCCCTGTCGGGGGTGGCGACTCTGGTGGGCGGGCTGCTGCTCTGGCGTGGCCCGACCCCGGCGAGACTGCGGCTATGGCAGCCCCTGCGCCGGCGCGCCGCCCGCCACGGCTGGCAACCGCTGGCAGGAGAGAGCCTGGCCAGCTGGTGCGAGCGCCTCGCCGATCTCAGACCCTCGCTGGCGCGGCCGCTGCGACAGGGGGCCTGGCTCTACCGGCGCTGGCGTTATGCCCCGCTGTCACCCATTCAGCGCCAACGCACCCTGCGCCAGTTGCGGCGCCGGCTGCGCCAAATCTGCCGGCGCTGGGATGCATAAAGCTGACGGCCAGACAGCATCAACACACCTTGCACAAGGTACGGTGACGACTGCGCCAGATCTGCCGGCGCTGGGATGCCCACAGGTGACGGCCAGGCAGCGTCAACACACCTTGCACAAGGTACGGCGACGACTGCGCCAGCTCTACCGGCGCTGGGATGCCCACAGCTGACGGCGATGAAACGGCGCCCAAACAAAAGGGGAGCCCATGGCTCCCCTTGTTATCAGACAACGGCGACTGCGAGGCTTATGCCTGCTTGCTGTTTTGCGCCGGATTGTCCCAGATCCCCTCTTCCAGCTGGCTGCGGATCTCGGGGTACTTGTTGGCGTCGAAGGTGGGCAGCTTGCCCAGCTTGAGCTGGTCGTTGTAATCCTTGGCCAGCTTGATGGCCACCCCGGAGAGCAGCAGGATGGCCACCAGGTTGACGATGGCCATCAGTCCCATGGAGACATCCGCCATGGCCCACACGGTCGGCAGCTCGCCCACCGAACCGAACATCACCATGCCCAGCACGAACAAGCGGAACAGCATCAGGCCGCCCTTGTGGTTGTGCTCGAGGAACACCAGGTTGGTCTCGGCGTAGGAGTAGTTCGCCACGATGGAGGTGAAGGCGAAGAAGAAGATGGCCGCCGCGATGAAGATGTTGCCACCGCCACCGATCTGGGAAGAGAGCGCCCGCTGGGTCAGCTCAACACCTGTGATGCCTGAGCCAGGCTCAAACTGGCCGGACATCAGGATGATGGCGGCAGTACAGGTACAGATGACGATGGTGTCGAGGAACACCCCCAGCATCTGCACATAGCCCTGGGAGGCCGGGTGCGGCGGATAGGGGGTCGCAGTTGCGGCGGCGTTGGGGGCGGAGCCCATGCCCGCTTCGTTGGAGAAGAGGCCGCGCTTGATGCCGTTGATCATCGCCTGGGAGATGGCGTAACCCAGCGCACCCGAGCCTGCCTGCTCAAGGCCGAGGGCGGACTTGATGATGAGGCTGAACACACCCGGCAGCTCGTGAATGTTGACCAGCACCACGAACAGCGCCATCAGGATGTAGGCCAGTGCCATGAAGGGCACCACCAGCTCGGCGAAGCGGGCGATGCCGCGGATGCCGCCGAAGATGATGAGGCCGGAGAGCACCACCAGAGCCAGACCGCTGACCCAGTCGGGGATGCCGAAGGCCACGTTCATCGCCAGGCTGATGGAGTTGGCTTGCACCGCGTTGAACACCAGACCGAACGCCAGGATCAGGCAGAGCGAGAACAGCACCCCCATCCAGCGCATGCCGAGCCCCTTCTCCATGTAGTAGGCGGGGCCGCCACGGTAGTTGCCATCCTCATCCTTGACCTTGTAGAGCTGGGCCAGGGTGCTTTCGACGAAGGCGGTCGCCATGCCGATGAAAGCGATCAGCCACATCCAGAAGATGGCGCCCGGGCCACCCAGATAGATGGCCACCGCCACACCGGCCAGGTTGCCGGTGCCGACGCGGGCGGCAAGGCTGGTACAGAGGGCCTGGAAGGAGGAGATACCGGCCTTGTCTGATTTGCGGCTGTTGCGCAAAACGGAAAACATGTGGCCGAAGTGGCGGACCTGGATAAAACCCAGACGGAAGGTAAAGAAGATGCCGACGCCGATGAGCAGGTAGATGAGCACGGCTCCCCACATCAGGTCGTTAATCATTGCGATCAAGGTGTCCATATTTCTCTCGTTGTTATCACATCCATGGTCAGTCTGCGCTGACCCCTTGCTGTCGATTTCTGAATTTGCGGTTCACTAAAGGGGCGGAATCTAGCATAGCGAAGGAGTTCAGAATAGTGATCGGGATCACTACGGAAACAAAAAACGAGCGTTTTAGCGCAATAAAGCTTCATTTAACTCGCAAAATTTCAACAAAACTGAGAATCCAATCAATCGGCCAACAAATTAGACCCATAAGAAAACCTTTTGGCAATTATCTACATAGAGGTATAACCGGCAAAAAGGAGGCAAACCATTACGCAAGCGTTTACCCATCCGGGCAGCCAAAACGGCCCGCTTTCGCCAAACGTTTTACACGTAATAAAATTTCAAGTGGCTGACCACACAATTTATGTGATCGAGGGCACAAAACAGATAATCAACCAAAAAAGTTGTTTTTGACTAAGGATAATTTCAGCGACTAAAAACAGATAAAAGTCGTTTTTTATCAAACACTTTTATCCACTCCTTCCCGCCTGCGCCAGGGAGTGGCTGATAAGCATACAGCCCCCCCTATTGCAGGATGAGCCACATCCGTATTAATTAGGCAGGCAATGACGATGGGGCCCGCCCATCGCGCTTTTCTGAGCCTGAGTCGCCGGGATTTTGTAATTTTATTTCAGAACTGTCGTCTCACGCCCGCCACCCCCGAGCCTGCGTCCTCACCAAGAGAGTGCGCCCTCATAAAGAGATGATATTTGCCATGGCCGATAAATTAACCCAGCTGAAAGCCCTGACCACAGTTGTCGCCGACACCGGCGATATCGAAGCCATCAAGCGCTACCAGCCCATCGATGCCACCACCAACCCCTCTCTGGTGTTGAAGGCATCCGAGATCCCCGAGTACGCGGCGCTGATCGAAGACGCCGTCACCTGGGCCAAGGCCCAGAGCCAGGACAAGGCACAGCAAATCATCGACGCGGGCGACAAGCTGGCGGTCAACATCGGTCTGGAAGTGCTGAAGATCGTCCCGGGCCGCATCTCCACCGAAGTGGACGCCCGTCTCTCCTTCGACACCGAGGCCAGCATCGCCAAGGCCCGCAAACTGATCCGTCTCTACAACGACGCCGGTATCAGCAACGATCGCATCCTGATCAAGCTGGCCTCCACCTGGGAGGGGATCCGTGCCGCCGAGGTACTGGAGAAAGAGGGTATCCAGTGCAACCTGACCCTGCTGTTCTCCTTCGCCCAGGCTCGTGCCTGTGCCGAAGCCGGCGCCTTCCTGATCTCCCCGTTCGTGGGCCGCATCCTCGACTGGTACAAGGCCAAGAACGGCCGTGACTACACCGCCAGCGAAGATCCGGGCGTGGTCTCCGTCACCTCCATCTACAACTACTACAAACAGCACGACTACCCGACCGTGGTCATGGGTGCCAGCTTCCGCAATACCGGCGAGATCCTGGAACTGGCCGGCTGCGACCGTCTGACCATTGGCCCGGCCCTGCTGGAAGAGCTGAGCAAGGCGGAAGGTGCCGTGGTTCGCAAGCTGGACTACACCGGCGAGCGCAAGGCCAAACCGACCCCGATGACCGAGGCCGAATTCCGCTGGGAACTGAACCAGGACGCCATGGCTCACGAGAAGCTGGGCGAAGGCATCCGCATGTTTGCCATCGACCAGGGCAAGCTGGAAACCATGCTGGCCAGCCGCCTCTGATCGCTGCGCCATCTGCCGACAAAAACCGGGTTCCCGCAAGGGCACCCGGTTTTTTTATGGGCGCAGGATCCGCTGTCATGGGTTCGTCACGAAAACGTTTTATTTTCAATGCCGGTATGTTATACGGATGGTGAAAACGAGAATAACCAAGGAGGGAGCCATGGAAATGTTCAACTTCGATTATGAAGATGTAGTTGAGCTCGGTTCACGTAGCCGCGGGACAACGGGAAAAAAACGTAAATGGCGTGAGATAGAGGCGTTGAAAGACAAGCATCGCCTGCAGAAGGAGCTGCAATCCATCGACATCGCCTACGAAGGTCTCTCAGACGAGATCGAACTGTAAAAACAAGGCCCCGGTTAACCGGGGCCTTGTTTTTCAAGAGAGTGTCGATCCTCAGGAAGAGATCGGCAGCGACAGGCGCCTGGCCAGATCCTGAAAGTGCTGGCTGATCTCGGGCCCGAACAGGGGATCCCCGATGGCGCGGTTCTGCCAGACCTGCTCGAGGTGACGCCAGTCATCCTCGGTCAGCGAGTCGCGCAGATGGGGGAAGATGACCCCCTCTTCGTAGTTCATGTGCGCCTCCTGCAGCGCCACGAACTGCTCCAGCTTGGCGGTGAACTGATCGAGCGGAATGACCGCATCCATCAGGATCATCTCCACCATCTCCCTGAGCTCGGCACCGGCCTCCACCAGCTTGGCATGCTCCTGTTGCAGCCGGTTGGCCACATCCCCTTCCACTACCCGGTACTTGAGGTAATAGTCATAAATGATGTCTTCCTTCGGATGGTGATACTTGTCCGATACCTCCCGCAGGTAATCCACCACATCGCGGATCAGGAAATAGCTGACCCTTTCTTCGCTGCGAATGGCCGCCAGCTTCTGCTTGAGCAGACCCAGCAGCCGGGCGATGTTGAGATGATCCTTGTGCAGACTCGCTAACATGGGCACTCCTTGCGCTGAAATGAAACGATTCTGATCCGAGTATACGGCCATTTATCGCGCCGACTTTGCACTCAATCAAGTCAGCTGCAGAGAAAACGGCCAATGGCGCATGCTGCCCAGCCCTCCCGACGGAGCAAATCACGGCTGTCTGCCCCCGCGTTATTCGCAGACCGAGTGCCAGTTGATGGGGCTCATCCCCTGCTGGCTCAGCAAGCGGTTGGTCTCGGAGAAGTGGCCGCAGCCGATGAAGCCGCGATGGGCCGAGAGCGGGCTGGGATGGGGGGCACTCAGCACGTGGTGGCGGCTCCGGTCGATGAAACGCCCCTTCTTCTGGGCGTGGGCGCCCCACAGCAGGAAGACCACCCCCTGACAGCTGGCGTTGATCTGCTCGATGACCCGGTCGGTGAAGGTCTCCCAACCCAGATGGGCATGGGAATGGGCCTGGCCCGCCTGCACCGTCAGCACGGTATTGAGCAGCAATACCCCCTGGGTGGCCCAGGACTCCAGAAAACCGTGATTGGGTGTGACAAAACCCGGCAGATCCCGCTGCATCTCCTTGTAAATGTTCACCAGCGAGGGGGGCGTGCGCACGCCGGGCAGAACGGAGAAGCAGAGGCCATGGGCCTGGTTCGGGCCGTGATAGGGATCCTGGCCCAGGATCACCACCTTGACCTGATCCAGCTCGGTCAGCTTGAAGGCGTTGAACACGTCGGTGGCCGGCGGGTAGATCACCTTGCCCGCCTCCCGCTCGCTCCTGACGGTCGCCAGGGTTGCCTTGAAATAGTCCTGCTCCTTCTCGGAGCCAATCACATCAGTCCAGGTCAGCACCCCAATCTCCTCATTGAATCTGTCGGGGGAGGCGCTTATTTCGACCCGGCCGCTCATGCGTGCAGGTCGGTGCGCCTCTCTCCTCGATATACAGGGCCGGATGGATGGCCTGCGCCCTGTCCACCCACACGGGCACAGCGCAGCACGCCACCATCCTCGATGAATACGGCAGGCCCGGGGTCACCTTGCTTTTTACGCAGGCCAATCGGCCAGCACGCGCCCCCTGCCCCCATTAATGCAGCAAGGGGCTCAGGATAGGGGGCCAGCCCCCAAGACGCAACCAGGATGCCCCTGCGGATTCCTTCTCCCGGCCAAGCCGTGGCCACCGCGCTCACCTTTCGGTCGCCGCTGGCCATCTTCGGGTGAGCAAGAGGTCGGCACTGAACTCCCACGCAACTCCCCATGGCCTGGTCTGGCGATGGCTGGGCCACTCTCCCGCTTACCTGCCGACCCCCATCGCCCTCTCTTGCCTTGGTTAAGCCTCTCCTTCACCTTTTTGGCGTACCCCCATCATTGGCTTATCCCCTTCGCCTACTGTATGGCGAATCCAGCTTCGAGCGGGCTGGAACACGAAAAGATGTAGTTAAATTACTAGATTTAATTAATGAAAGATGCATAATTTGGATATCTTTCATAATCAGAAAAATGACCTATTTTTGATTAATCTCAATAATTTAATCCCTTCACATCCGCACAAATCGCGTATTTTTTGATTTAGATCAATTTTCGTAATATTACCATCGTGGTATATATGACCCAACAAAGTAAAGGTGTAAGGCAAGGGCCCTTTAAATCATCCCGGTGGTTTAAATACATCAGGGTAATGTCCTTACAGTTGAATCCGCTTTCCTATGAGGAGTCATACCATGATCAAGGGCATCCAAATCACCCAGTCTGCCAACGCCGCTCTGCTGAACTCGTTCTGGCTGCTGGACGAAGAGAAGCAACAGGCTCGCTGCATCTGCGCCAAGGGTGATGCCTTTGCCGCCGATCAGGAAGTCAGCCTCTCCGACCTGGGCCAGTTCGAATACCGTGAACTGCCGGTACAAGCCGAGCCGGCCGTCGAAGGTGGCCAGCACCTGAACGTCAACGTCCTGCGTCGCGAGACTCTGGAAGACGCCATCGCCAACCCGGAGAAGTACCCGCAGCTGACCATCCGCGTCTCCGGCTACGCCGTGCGCTTCAACGCACTGACCCCGGAACAGCAGCGTGACGTGGTGACCCGCACCTTCACCCAGAGCCTGTAAGTCGCTCTGCACCAACCGGTATCATGAAAAACGGCCCAAACGGGCCGTTTTTTTATGGCTTGAATTCACCCACCCCCGTTGGCTACCCGTGCTCGACAGGCTGGCAGCGCACGGCGCAGGTATCGGTGGTTCAATGCTGATCCACCTTGACGGCTTGCGGCGGGTTGCTCAGCGCCTCGTGCATCTGCTGCTCGTCAAGCTGATCGCAGTAACGGGCCACCACCAGGGTTGCCACCCCGTTGCCGATGAGGTTGGTCAGGGCGCGGGCTTCCGACATGAAGCGATCGATGCCGAGGATCAACGCCAGCCCGGCCAGCGGCAGGTGGCCCACCGCCGAGATGGTGGCCGCCAGCACGATGAAGCCGCTGCCGGTCACCCCGGCCGCCCCCTTCGAGGAGATGAGCAGCACCACCAGCAGGGTGATCTGCTGGAACAGATCGAGCGGGGTGTTGGTGGCCTGGGCGATGAAGATGGCCGCCATGGTCAGATAGATGGAGGTACCGTCCAGGTTGAAGGAGTAACCGGTCGGGATCACCAGCCCCACCACCGACTTCTTGCAACCGAGCGCCTCCATCTTGACCAGCATGCGCGGCAATACAGATTCAGAAGAGGATGTACCAAGCACGATCAGCAGCTCTTCCCGAATATAGGAAATAAAACGCAGGATGCTGAAACCATTCGCTCTGGCAATAGAGCCCAGTACCAGGAAAATAAACAACAGGCAGGTCATGTAGAAGCAGGCGATTAATTGCCCGAGCTGAACCAGCGAGCCGATACCATATTTACCGATGGTAAATGCCATGGCACCAAATGCACCCACCGGTGCCAGCCGCATGATCATATTGATGATCCCGAAAATAACCTGGGAGAAGCTGTCGATGACATTGAATATCACCTTTCCCTTCTCGCCGATATGGTGCAGGGAGAAGCCGAACAGCACTGCAAATAACAGCACCTGCAGAATGTTGCCGCTGGCGAAGGCACCGATCACGCTACCCGGGATCACGTCCAGCAGGAAGGGGATGATGCCCTGAGCCTTGGCCTGCTCGGCGTAGGCAGAGATGGCGCTGGCGTCCAGCGTGGCGGGGTCGACGTTCATGCCCGCCCCCGGTTGCAGCAGGTTGACCACGCACAGCCCGATGATGAGGGCGATGGTGCTGACCACTTCAAAATAGAGCAGCGCGATGGCGCCGGTTTTGCCCACCGCTTTCATGCTCTCCATGCCGGCAATGCCGGTCACCACGGTGCAGAATATAACCGGGGCGATGATCATTTTGATTAATTTGACGAAGCCATCTCCGAGCGGTTTCATGTCCGCTCCGAGGTCGGGATATATATGTCCCAGGATGACTCCGAGGGTGATCGCTAACAACACCTGAAAATACAGGCTGCTGACTATTTTTTTCTGCATTCTTAACGTCCTGTCAGTTTAATGAGATGTGTCATGGCAGAAATACGCATGCAGCAAGCCGTGACGAAATATGAATTATCTCGCCCGGTTCGTGCCGTTCCCTCATCACAACAGGGGCTACTTTCACATGCTGAAAGAAGCAATTAATAGACATCAATCACACAACAGATTTAACAACATTAACACCATGGCAACCCGAATGTATTTATTCCGTGATTGATTTATGCTGGCCCAGGAAATAAAAACAGCGCGAAAACAAAAATGCCCCGCAGTGCGGGGCATTTTTATGGGGCCAGCGTGGGCCAGGTTCAGATGGAAGTATCGAGCGGCTCGAAGCCCTTGACCAGATCGTCGATGGCCTTCATCTGCTTGAGGAAGCCTTCCAGCTTCTCCAGCGGCAACGCGCTCGGGCCGTCGCAACGGGCCACCTTGGGGTCCGGGTGGGATTCGATGAACAGACCCGCCAGACCGACCGCCATGCCGGCACGGGCCAGCTCGGCCACCTGCTCGCGACGACCGCCGGAGGCGGCGCCCATGGGGTCACGGCACTGCAGGGAGTGGGTCACGTCGAAGATGACCGGGTAGCCGCCGGTGCTCTTCTTCATCACGCCCAGCCCCAGCATGTCCACCACCAGGTTGTCATAACCGAAGTTGACGCCGCGCTCGCACAGGATCAGACGGTCGTTGCCGCACTCCTCGAACTTGTCGGTGATGTTCTTCATCTGGCTTGGGCTCAGGAACTGCGGCTTCTTGATGTTGATGACGTTGCCGGTGCGGGCCATGGCCTCCACCAGGTCGGTCTGGCGCGCCAGGAAGGCGGGCAGCTGGATCACGTCCACCACCTCGGCCACCGGTTTGGCCTGATGGGGCTCGTGCAGATCGGAGATGACCGGCATGCCGAAGGTCGCTTTCAGCTCCTGGAAGATCTTCATCCCCTCCTCCAGACCCGGACCGCGGTAGGAGTGGATGGAGGAGCGGTTGGCCTTGTCCCAGCTCGCCTTGAACACGAACGGGATACCCAGCTTGGAGGTCACTTCCACGTACTTCTCGCACACGGCCATCGCCATGTCGCGCGATTCCAGCACGTTCATGCCACCGAACAACACGAACGGTTTGTCGTTGGCGACGTCGATGCCATTGACCTTGATATTCTTCTGTTCCATCTCAGGCTTCCTTAGGTAAAAGGGCTTGCAGGGCTTGAATCCACATCCGGCCGCACAGCCCAGGGCTGCGCGGCCTCGATACTCGTCTGTTGCATCTCCCAGGCCTTGCATGCAGCGGCATGGGACTCTTCATTCGGCCAGGGCCTCGCATGCAGCGGGGCCGTCAGCCCTCAGTGGAGGGGCTTGGGGCTCAGATCCAGGGCGGCCAGCTGGGCTTTCAGCACGTCGGCCACCGGATCGTCCGGGCACTGTTCAATAAAGTACTCAAAATCGTCGGCAGCAAAGCGCGGGCAGTCGAGCTGCTCGTAGATGAAACCGCGATCCCGCGTCTCCAGTGGGTCGCCGGGCTTCATCCGCAGCAGCAGTTCGCTGCAGCGCAGCGCCTCGGTCATCCGGTCTTCCCGCAGCAGGGCGCCCTTGCTCACGTTGAGCAGCCGCTCGATGATCTCCCACTGGCCGGCAGGCTGCAGGTGATCCGAGGTGAGGGTGGCCAGATTGCCGAGGGCCCCGCGCAGCAGCAGCTCGATGTGGTGCAGGCTCAGCTCATCGCCGGTGAAGGGGTCCACATAGACCTCTCCCTCGCTGCCGGCGAAGCTCACCAGGAAGTGGCCGGGGAAGCAGATCCCCTCCACGTCCAGCCCGAGCTTGCGCCCCAGCTGGATGATGAGGATGCCAAGGCTGACCGGAATGCCCTGCTTGCGGGCCAGGACCTGGGCCAGATCGCAGTTGGCCACCGAGAAGTAGTCCTGCCAGTCGCCGTGAAACCCTAAGGTCTGGTAGAAGCCCTGTAGCAGCTGACGGCGCACCTGGTCGCAATCCCCTTCCTCGATGGCCTCGTCCAGCCAGGCGTCGAGCCGGGCCAGCTCCGCCGTCCCGCGGCCGCTGATGCCATGGATCTCGTCGCTCACCGACAGCGCCAGCTCGGCGATGTCATGGGCTTCGAAATCGGTCCATTCGTCTACGCGTATCATCGTCATCATCCTTAACCGAACAGGCTGGCCTGCTTGTAGACGGCCAGCTTGGCGATGAAGAAGAGCCAGCCGAGGGCTCCCAGAAACGCAAACCAGCGGATGCCGTTACTGCGGGCCAGGCGCAGTGCCATCATGGCCAGAAAGGCCACCACCAGAATGGCGGTCAGCTTCTCGCTGAGCCAGGGGGTGGCGTTGTTGAGCGGATTGAGATCCAGCACCATGCACAGCAGCACGCCGGAGAGCACCACCAGGCCGTTGAGCCAGCCGCTCAACCGAAGGGTACGGGCGCTGGCGGCGCGGCTCGAGCCGGTCTGCAGCCAATAGAAGCGCAACATGAACATCAGCACGGCCAGGCCAATCAGCAGCAGGTGCAGATGTTTGATAGCAAAATACATAACGTGTCCTTGAACAGAGGCAGGCCAGGCCCGCCCGTCATCATCACTGAGCCAGCCGCCCCAGGGTCACCCGCTCGTTATCGCCGTAATCGCGCACGGTTTCCACCTGCACGTAGCCCTGTTGCAGCAGGAGTTGACGCACCGCCTCCCCCTGCTGCCAGCCATGCTCCAGCAACAGCCAGCCGCCCGGCAGCAGATGAGCCGGCGCGCCCGCCACGATGATGCGGATATCCGCCAGCCCCTGCTCGTCCGCCACCAGGGCGGAGCGGGGCTCGAAGCGCACATCCCCCTCGTCGAGGTGCGGATCGGCACCATCGATGTAGGGCGGGTTGGAGACGATCATCGCAAAGCGCGGTGCCTTGTTTGACGAGGGCGCGACCAGCGGCTCAAACCAGCTGCCGTCGCGCACCTCGATGGGCAGACCCAGCGCGGCGCTGTTGGCACGGGCCAGGGCTGCCGCCGCCGGCATCCTGTCCACCGCCCATACATCGGCATCCGGTCGCTCCGACTTGAGCGCCAGTGCAATGGCGCCGGTGCCGGTGCCAAGATCCAGCACGGCGCAGGGGCCTGCTGGCAGCCGCGCCAGCGCCTGCTCGACCAGCACCTCGGTGTCGGGGCGCGGGATCAGGGTGGCGGGGCTCACCTTCAGCGGCAGCGACCAGAACTCCCGCTCGCCAATCAGGTGGGCGATGGGTTCGCCGTTCAGACGGCGTTCGAGCCAGCCCTGCAGGGTCGCCTGCTGGGCGGCATTTAGCTCGCGCTCCGGCCAGGTCATCAGATAGCTGCGCCGGCACTCCAGCAGATGGCAGAGCAGCGCATCGGCATCGGCGCGGGGGGATTCCCCCCCTGCCAGGGTCGCCATGATGTGGGCGCGAGCCTGCTGGATCTGCATCAGTTGCTCTCGGCCAGGGAGGCAAGCTGATCGGCCTGGTACTCCTGGATCATCGGGTTGATGACGCAGTCCAGGTCCCCTTCCATGATCTCGCCGAGGCGGTAGAGGGTGAGGTTGATGCGGTGCTCGGAGAGGCGCCCCTGCGGGTAGTTGTAGGTGCGAATGCGCTCGGAGCGATCCCCCGATCCCACCAGGTTGCGGCGAGTGCTCTGCTCGGCGGCGCGGTGGCGCTCATCCTCGGCCGCCTGCAGACGGGCGGAGAGTACCGACATCGCCTTGGCGCGGTTCTTGTGCTGGGAACGCTCGTCCTGGCACTCCACCACCAGGCCGGTGGGCAGGTGGGTGATGCGGATGGCGGAGTCGGTCTTGTTGACATGCTGGCCACCGGCCCCGGAAGCGCGGAAGGTGTCGATCTTCAGATCCGAGGGATTGATCTCGATCTGCTCGGCTTCCGGTACTTCCGGCAGCACGGCGACGGTACAGGCGGAGGTGTGCACCCGGCCCTGGGATTCGGTTTCCGGCACCCGCTGTACCCGGTGACCACCGGATTCAAACTTGAGGCGGCCGTAGACGTGCTCGCCCTCTACCTTGGCGATCACCTCCTTGTAGCCGCCATGCTCGCCGTCGTTGCAGCTGACGATGGAGACGCGCCAGCCCTGGCGCTCAGCATAGCGCGAATACATGCGGAACAAGTCGCCCGCAAAGATCGCCGCTTCGTCACCACCGGCGCCGGCGCGGATCTCCAGGTAGCAGTTGTTGTCATCCTTGGGGTCGCGCGGCAGCAGCATCACCTGCAGCGCCTGCTCCTGCTCCTCGAAGGTCGCCTTGGCCAGCGGCAGCTCCTCCTGCGCCATCTCGCGCAGGTCGGCATCCTCCTCTTCCAGCATCTGGCGGGTGGCCTCCAGGTTCTCTTCGGCCTGGCGGAATTGCTGGAAAGCGTGAACGATATCTTCCAGCTGGGCATATTCCCGGGTCAGGGCGCGGTAGCGATCCTGATCCGCGGCCACGTCCGGCTCGCCGAGCATGGCCTGTACTTCTTCGTGGCGTTCGATGAGGCCTTCCAGCTTTCTGATCAGTGACGGGTTCATAAATCTTGTGTTCTCGATGGAGGACGGGACGACCGGGTGATCGCCCCCAAACTATGACTCTTGTGACAACCCCAGCACCTGGCGCAACTGGGCCAGCTGATGGTGATCCCCCTGGGCGGCGGCCTGGCGCAGGGCCTGGGTCGGTGCGTGGATCAACTTGTTGGTGAGGCGGTGGGCCAGCGCCTTGAGCGCCTGCTCGGCAGGCTCGCCCTGTTGCAGGGCCAGCAGGGCGCGCTGCAGCTCTTCGTCAGCCACCTGTTGGGACTGGTGACGGTAATCGCGGATGAGATCCACCGAGTGGAGGCTGCGATACCAGCCCATGAAGTCATCGCGCTCTTCCTGCACGATGAGCTCGGCCTCGGCGGCGGCCCGTTTGCGGGTCTCGAGATTCTGCTCGATGATGCCCTGCAGGTCGTCCACCGTGTAGAGATAGGCGTCCGAGAGCTCGTCCACCTCCGCCTCGATGTCGCGGGGCACGGCGATGTCCACCAGAAACATGGGCTTGAAGCGGCGGGCCTTGAGCGCCCGCTCCACCATGCCTTTGCCGATGATGGGCAAGGGGCTCGCGGTGGAGCTGATGACGATGTCCGCCTCGTGCAGGTAGTCCGGGATCTCTTCGAGCGTCATCACCTGGGCGCCGAACTCCTCGGCCAGCAACTGAGCCCGCTGCAGGGTGCGGTTGGCCACCATCATCTGGGTGACGTTCTGCTCGCGCAGGTGGCGGGCCACCAGTTCGATGGTCTCGCCGGCGCCGACCAGCAGCACCTTGGTCTGGGAGAGATCGGAGAAGATCCGCCGCCCTAGGCTCACCGCGGCAAAGGCCACCGACACGGCGCTGGCGCCGATCTCGGTATCGGTGCGCACCCGCTTGGCCACCGAGAAGGATTTCTGGAACAAACGCTCCAGCGCCCCCTTCACCGCCTCGGATTGCTGGGCATGGGCATAGGATTGCTTGATCTGCCCCAGGATCTGCGGCTCTCCCAACACCAGGGAGTCGAGCCCGCAGGCCACCCGCATCAGGTGGCGGACCGCCTCCTCGTCCTGATGCCGGTAGATGGCGGAGACCACCTCGGCCGCATCCAGGTCGTGAAACCGCTGCAGCCACTGCAACACCTGCTCGCCCTGCCCCTGCTCCAGGCTGCAGTAAAGCTCGGTGCGGTTGCAGGTCGAGACGATCACCGCCTCGCTTACACCGGGTTGGGCGACCAGCTCACGCAAGGCGCGATCGATGCAGTCCGGGCCGAAGGCGACCCGCTCCCGCAAGGCGACACTGGCGGTGTTGTGGTTGATTCCGAGGGCAAGCAAACTCATGAGTGGGCGTGGATCGTATCTGTGCGCAGGGAGTAAAGGCTGCCAATTGTACGAGAAAGGGTAAGTCTTTAAAAGCAATACGACCCCCCCGTATACTGTGCCAAATCACCTTTTCCGGAGCATGACCTTGTTGTTGCGTCTTTTCACCCTTGGCTGCCTGCTGTTGCTGGCCGGTTGCGCCACTACCCAACCCCAACGCGATCAGGTCAACTGGCAGCAGGAGCGTACCCGGCTCGAGCAACTGACCCACTGGCAGCTGTCTGGCAAGATGGCCATCATCACCGCCCAGCAGAAGGGCAGCGCCCGAGTCAACTGGCAGCAGGATGGCGACGACTATCGCCTCAACCTCACCAGCCTGATCGGCACCCACATCCTGGAGCTCTCCCGCAGCAAGGGCGAGATCACCCTGATCGACAACGAGGGCAACCCGCACCAGAGCCAGGATGCCGAGGCGCTCGTCTATCAGCTCACCGGCTGGAACATTCCGGTGGCCGGGCTGCCGGCGTGGATCAAGGGCTTGCCGGGCGAGGCCGAGTTCGAGCTCAACCCCGACCGCAGTCTGGCCAGCGTGCGTGACGGTCAGTGGCAGATCGTCTATGGCGACTACCGGGATCAGGACGGCTATCGCCTGCCGCACCTGCTCACCATGACCGGCCAGGACAGCCGCCTCAAGCTGCAGATCAACCAGTGGACCATCACCCGCTGATGGCGGCCATCGACAAGGACTCCCCCATGAGCGCCATGCGCTGGCCGGCTCCGGCCAAACTCAATCTCTTTTTGCACGTCAACGGCCGTCGCCCGGACGGCTACCACGAGCTGCAGACCCTGTTCATCTTCCTCAACCACGGCGACTGGCTCGAGTTCGAGCCGCTCACCGATACCGACTTGCTCACCCTGAGCCCCGCCATTCCCGGCGTGCCCGATGAACAGAACCTCATCATCCGCGCCGCCCGTCTGCTGCAGGCCAGGCTGCCGAGCCCGCAGGGGGCCCATATCAGGCTGGAGAAGGTGCTGCCCATGGGCGGTGGCATCGGCGGTGGTTCGTCGGACGCCGCCACCACGTTAGTGGCCCTCAACTACCTCTGGCAGGCCGGTTTGAGCGAAGACGCGCTGGCGGAGCTTGGCGTGCAGCTGGGGGCCGACGTGCCGGTGTTCGTGCGCGGCAAGGCCGCCTTTGCCGAGGGGGTCGGTGAGCGGCTGCAGCCGGTCGAGTTGCCGAGCGCCTGGTATCTGGTGCTCAAGCCTGATTGCCATGTGGCGACCGCCGCCGTGTTCCAGGATCCGGACCTGCCCAGAGATACCCCGAAAATGGCATTGCACAATCTGCTGGAAGGGGAGTGGAAAAACGATTGCGAATTGCTGGTGAAAAAGCGCCACCCCGAGGTTGCCAATGCGCTCGGCTGGTTGCTAGAATACGCGCCGTCAAGAATGACGGGCACAGGAGCCTGCGTCTTTGCTCAGTTTGAAGACGAAGTGGCTGCTCGGGAAGTGTTGGCAAAAGTGCCGAGAGAGTGGGATGGATTTGTCGCCAAGGGCGAGAACATATCACCACTCTTCGCTACATTGCAACAAGTCAGTGATTGGGGTATCGCCAAGCGGTAAGGCAGCGGGTTTTGATCTCGCCATTCCTAGGTTCGAATCCTAGTACCCCAGCCATCTCCTGAACATCGAACAGGGTATATCGATTCACCTGCCGCAGCAGTCTTGCCGGGAGTGCACACTCCCCCTCGCCGGTTGCAGCACCCATCGTTACCCTCTCGTTGTCGGAAGGTCACTGGTCATCATGGATGACGGGGCGTCGACCAGCACGACGCTCAACCGGCTTGCCGCATGTAACGTGGGCACCTGACCTGAAAGCAGCCTATAGTGGTCTGACCCGTCAACTTGATAAATCGTTTGCCCCCAAACGATAAGGGTCTAATCAGACTCCCCACATACTGGATGCAACCCCGAGGTTTCAAACCGTGCCTGACATGAAGCTGTTTGCTGGTAACGCAACGCCGGAACTAGCCCAGAAGATCGCAGATCGCCTGTTTATCAAACTCGGCAATGCTGCCGTAGGTCGCTTTAGCGACGGCGAGATCAGCGTACAGATCAACGAGAATGTACGTGGTGGCGATATCTTCATCATTCAATCCACCTGTGCCCCGACCAACGACAATTTGATGGAATTGATCGTGATGGTGGATGCTCTGCGTCGTGCTTCAGCTGGCCGTATCACTGCCGTAATTCCCTACTTTGGCTATGCCCGTCAGGACCGCCGCGTCCGCTCCGCCCGTGTTCCCATCACCGCCAAGGTCGTCGCCGACTTCCTCTCCAGCGTCGGTGTGGATCGCGTGCTGACCGTTGACCTGCATGCCGAGCAAATCCAGGGCTTCTTCGACGTCCCGGTCGACAACGTGTTCGGCAGCCCGGTGCTGCTGGAAGACATGAAGTCCAAGAACCTCGAATCCCCCGTGGTCGTGTCGCCGGACATCGGCGGCGTGGTACGTGCCCGTGCCATCGCCAAGCTGCTGGACGATACCGACATCGCCATCATCGACAAGCGTCGTCCCCGCCCGAACGTCTCCCAGGTCATGCACCTGATCGGTGACGTGGCCGGCCGCGACTGCATCATCGTCGACGACATGATCGACACCGGCGGCACCCTGTGCAAAGCCGCAGAAGCACTGAAAGAGCGCGGCGCCAAGCGTGTATTCGCCTACGCCACTCACCCGGTCTTCTCCGGTTCCGCCGTGGAGAACATCAAGAACTCCGTGATCGACGAACTGATCATCACCGACTCCATCCCGCTCACCGCGGAGATGAAGGCGGTCGACAAGGTCAAGCAGCTGACGCTCTCTTCCGTGCTGGCCGAAGCCATTCGCCGCATCAGCAACGAAGAGTCCATCTCTGCCATGTTTGAGCATTGATAGACCCTGTTGTGACAAAAACCGCCAGCTGGCGGTTTTTGTCTTTCTAGTCCCAGTTACACCCGGTACTGCCCTGCCCCGTCGCAGGTTAAGGATTGTTCCATGAATCGCTTGCGCCCGCTGCTGCTCCTCGCCTTCTGCAGCTTCCTGTTCGCCTGTCAGCCCAACAATGAAAACCAGCCTTTCGTGCTGACTCTTGCTCACATGAACGACACCCACTCCCAGTTTGACCCGGTCAACGCCGAGCTGAAGGGGCCTCTCTTTGGCAAGCAGGGGGAAACCGACACCCTCTACACCCGCTTCGGCGGCTATCCGCGCCTGCTCACCATGGCGAAATCCTTCCAGGCCGACGCGCTGGCCAAGAACCAGCCGCTCCTGCTGCTGCACGGCGGTGATGCCTGGCAGGGCAGCGGCTACTTCAAGCTCAACGAGGGGATGGCCAACGCCGAGCTGCTGAGCCAGTTCGGCCTCGACGCCATGGCGCTGGGCAACCACGAATTCGATCTCGACAACCAGAAACTGGCCCGCTTCATCAAGGGGGTCAACTTCCCGGTGCTGGCCGCCAACCTGGATACCCGCGACGACCCGGATCTGCGCCACGCCGCCAACCTCAAGCCGTTCGTCATCTACGCCTTCGACGGCAACCAGAAGAGCCCGGTCACCGACATCAACAACCTGCCCCAGGGCAAGCAGCTGGTCGCCGTGATGGGACTGGTGCTGGAGGACATGGCCAACATCTCCCCCAACGTCGGCAAGCTGCGGTTCGGCAATGAAGTCACCTCGGCCCAGGCCACGGTGGATCTGCTGCGCCAGCACGGCATCGACCACATAGTGGCGCTCACCCACATCGGCAACCAGCGGGATCTGGCGCTGGCGGCCAAGGTGAACGGCATCGACGCCATCGTCGGTGGCCACTCCCACAGCCTGCTCGGCGATTTTCGCAACATCGGCTGGGGCAACACCGGCGAGTATGCACAGCTGGTCACCAACCCGGACGGGGTCGGCATGACCTGCGTGGTACAGGCCGGCTCCTATGCCCAGGCCATCGGGCTGGCCCGGGTCAGTTTCGACGCCCAGGGCCGGGTCATCTCTTGTCAGGGTCAGAACCAGCTGCTGGCCAGTCGCGATTTCTTCGCCGACCCCGCCCGCAAGCAGACACTGGATGAGGCCCGCAGCAAGCAGGCCGGCAAGTTCATCGACGCTCAGCCCAACCTGGTGACCGTGGATGAAGATCCGCGCCTGCGCGGCATCATCGACAGCCACTACAAGCCCGCTCTGGAGCAGGCGTTCGGCCCCGTCATCGCCACCGTGCCGGCCGCCCTGCAAAATGCCCGCCGCCCCGGCGACAATGGCAGCGACAGCCACGGCTCCGACGTCGCCCCGCTAGTGGCCGAAGGGCAGTACTACTGGGCCAATACCCCGGCGGTGCAGGCGCTGACCGGCGGTCCGGTCCACTTCGCCTTGCTGGCGGTGGGCGGCGTGCGCGCCGATCTGCCGGCCGGCGAGCTGCGCGAAGGGGATGCCGCGCTCACCCTGCTGCCGTTCAAGAACCAGCTTTCGGTGCTCACCCTGAGCGGCGCCGAGGTGCGCGCCCTCTTGACCGAGACCATCACCGCCACCCTGCCCGCCAGCGCCCACGCCGGCAAGTTCCCCTACGGCGGCCACCTGCGCTACACCTTCACCGAGACCACCCCGGGCAAGGGCGGCGCCCTGACCCAGCTGCAGTGGCAGGACGCTGACGGCCAGTGGCTGGATCTGGTGGATGCGACGCGCTACCGGGTGGTAATGAACGCCTACAGCGCCAACGGCAACGATGGCTGGCAGGCGCTGGCCCGCGCCCAGGCGCAGCAAGCCGAGCGGCTGGATCTCGCCTGGCAGGATGGCAAATTGACCGGCTTCCCGGTCGAGCGGGTGGAGCAGAGCGGCGATCAGCTGAGCGCCCGCTATGCCGCCGGCCATCAGCTTGACTGCAAGGCAAGCGGCGTGGATTGCGGCACCGACGCTACCTCCTTCGTGCAGTATGTGCGCGAACAGCGCCCGACCCTGACGGCGCTGGCAGAAGAGACAGTCACCCTGGTGCGTGCCGAGCAGTAACCCGGCCCCCGCAGGCAAGACACAAAACGGGCCCCGCACTGGGGCCCGTTTTGCTGCCGTTGGCCACCGGTTCCCCGCTTTTCCCCGGCACTGGCCGAGCTTTGGTTGAGTGATCGCCAGTCGGCGGCTAGAATATTGCGTCCCATTGCCCTGGGCAGTCGGCCCATTGCAAGCAGCGAGTGAAGAAATCAAGCGTGACAAGCCAAATCAAACTGATCGTGGGGCTGGGCAATCCCGGCCCGGAATATGCCAAGACTCGCCACAACGCGGGCGCCTGGTATGTGGAGCAACTGGCACGCTGGCACAATGTCAGCCTGCGCGAAGAGCCCAAGTTCTTCGGCCACACCGCCCGCATCCAGGTGGATGGCCAGGATGTGCGTCTGCTCATCCCGAACACCTACATGAATCTCTCCGGCAAGGCGGTGGCCGCGCTGGCCCGCTTCTACCAGATCGAACCGGAAGCCATGCTGGTGGCCCACGATGAGCTGGATCTGCCCCCCGGCATCGCCAAATTCAAGCAGGGCGGCGGACACGGCGGCCACAACGGCCTCAAGGACATCATTGCCAAGATGGGCAACAACAACAATTTCTTCCGGCTGCGGCTGGGGATAGGTCACCCGGGCGCCAAGGAGCTGGTTGCCGGTTTCGTGCTGACCAAGGCGCCCAGCAGCGAGCAGAGCCTGATCGACGCCGCGCTCGACGAATCCCTGCGCGCCACCGACATTCTGTTCAAGCAGGACATGACCAAGGCCATGAACCGGCTGCACAGCTTCAAGGCCGAGAAAGTCTGAATAGAGATGCCTGACACGCGTCAGGCTCGCACAATATGACAGGGCTGCCCGCGCGGCCCTCACACAGCATCCATCACGTAAGGTAACAATCCATGGGTTTTAAATGCGGTATCGTGGGCCTGCCCAATGTAGGCAAATCCACCCTGTTCAACGCGCTGACCAAGGCCGGCATCGAAGCCGCCAACTTCCCGTTCTGCACCATCGAGCCGAACACCGGCGTGGTACCGATGCCGGATCCCCGCCTCGACCAGCTGGCGGCCATCATCAATCCGCAACGCGTTGTGCCGACCACCATGGAATTCGTGGACATCGCCGGCCTGGTGGCCGGTGCCTCCAAGGGCGAGGGCCTCGGCAACCAGTTCCTGGCCAACATCCGTGAAACCGAGGCCATCGGTCACGTGGTGCGCTGCTTCGAGGACGAGAACATCGTTCACGTGGCGGGCAAGGTCTCCCCGGCTGACGACATCGAGGTGATCAACACCGAGCTGGCTCTCTCCGATCTGGATGCCTGCGAGCGCGCCATCAACCGCCAGTCCAAGCGCGCCAAGGGCGGCGACAAGGATGCCAAGCTGGAAGTGGAAGTGCTGGAGAAGATCAAGGTGGCACTGGAAGACGGCCAGATGATCCGCGGCATGAAGCTGGACAAGGACGAACTGGCCGCCGTCAGCCACCTCAACTTCCTGACCCTCAAGCCCACCATGTACATCGCCAACGTGGCGGAAGATGGCTTCGAGAACAACCCCTACCTGGATCAGGTGCGTGAAATCGCCGCCGCCGAGAACGCCGTCGTGGTGGTGGTCTGCTGCGCCATCGAAGCGGACATCGCCGAGCTGGACGACGAAGATCGCGCCGAGTTCATGGCGGATCTGGGCATTGAAGAGCCGGGCCTGAACCGGGTGATCCGCTCCGGTTACGAGCTGCTCAAGCTGCAGACCTACTTCACCGCCGGCGTGAAGGAAGTGCGTGCCTGGACCATTCCGGTGGGCGCCACCGCCCCGCAGGCCGCGGGCAAGATCCACACCGACTTCGAAAAAGGCTTTATTCGTGCCCAAACCATCGCCTTCGAAGACTTTATCGCCTACAAGGGTGAGCAAGGCGCCAAGGAAGCGGGCAAGATGCGCGCCGAAGGGAAGGATTACATCGTCAAGGATGGCGATATCATGAACTTCCTGTTCAACGTCTAATCCCATGAGAGGCCAGCATTTGCTGGCCTCTTTTTTTATCTGGCCCAAGTCCCTATCTGCTGGATATGTCGTAAAAAAAACCAGATTGTTGGGCTTTTGCGCGACAGCGACCAATAACTCGCCAAACGCACTCAAATTCGTTTTTTCAAACAAAAAAAGGGTTGACGCCCCAGAGCCAGATACGCATAATTCGGCCCGCACAGTGACGAGGCAACGAGGCACTGGAAGCAAGGTTGGCTATGTAGCTCAGTTGGTTAGAGCATCGCACTCATAATGCGGGGGTCACAGGTTCGAATCCCGTCATAGCCACCATTTCTAGTTGGGGTATCGCCAAGCGGTAAGGCAGCGGGTTTTGATCTCGCCATCCCTAGGTTCGAATCCTAGTACCCCAGCCATTATTTCAGTTGTCGGCATTAAAGTGCCGGTGACAGGTCAAGGGAAGCAGTGATGGGTGTTGAACTCGTCGATGTGTCCAGGTTCAAATCCTGGCATCCCGGCCATTGTTAAAAGATGTTTGATAGACTCTGTCAGGCATCACTGTTGGGGTATCGCCAAGCGGTAAGGCAGCGGGTTTTGATCTCGCCATCCCTAGGTTCGAATCCTAGTACCCCAGCCATTTTTAAAAAGATGTTTGATAGTCTCTGTTAGACATTGCTGTTGGGGTATCGCCAAGCGGTAAGGCAGCGGGTTTTGATCTCGCCATCCCTAGGTTCGAATCCTAGTACCCCAGCCATTTTTACTTGTATTCGACGCGAGTCGTACACAAGACGGCTATGTAGCTCAGTTGGTTAGAGCATCGCACTCATAATGCGGGGGTCACAGGTTCGAATCCCGTCATAGCCACCATTTTGAAAAACGTTCCTTCAATCATCTGATTGCAAAGAACACTGTTGGGGTATCGCCAAGCGGTAAGGCAGCGGGTTTTGATCTCGCCATCCCTAGGTTCGAATCCTAGTACCCCAGCCATTTTTACTTGTATTCGACACGAGTCGTGCACAAGACGGCTATGTAGCTCAGTTGGTTAGAGCATCGCACTCATAATGCGGGGGTCACAGGTTCGAATCCCGTCATAGCCACCATTACTCTTGCGGAAGTGGCGAAATTGGTAGACGCACCAGATTTAGGTTCTGGCGCCCTAGGCGTGAGAGTTCGAGTCTCTCCTTCCGCACCATCGAAAGCAGTACCAAACAGACCAGCTCAGGCTGGTTTTTTTGTATCCGGCGTTTGCCACTCTTCTTCCCCTCTCCATGCCATCGCACCTCTGCAACCCCTCCCATGTATCAACGGCTGGGCCTTGTGCTCTCCTCTGCGACGGCGCTCATGCCCGGCTTTCGCTTTATGCCGTCCTTTTCATGTCAGATTACTGCGGGCAATAAAAAGGCGGCCCGCAGGCCGCCATGTCGCGTGTGTCGTCAGAACGGGAAGAACCAGGGGATGGCGATGACGCTCACCACCATCACCAGCGCCGTAAAGGGCACGCCGATGCGCACGAAGTCCACGAACTTGTAGTTGCCAGGGCCCAGCACCAGGGTGTTGACCGGCGAGGAGACCGGCGTCATGAAGGCCGCCGAGGCGGCGATGGCGATGGTCATGGCAAACGGATAGGGGGAGACCCCCATCTGCTGGGCCGTGCCGAGCGCGATCGGGGCCATCAGTACCGCCGTCGCGGTGTTGGAGATGAACAGCCCGATGATGGCGCACAGGGCGAACAGACTGGCCAGCATCACCCGCGGCCCCATCTCCCCCACCGCCGAGATCAGCGCACCGACGATGAGATCCACCCCGCCGGTCTGTTGCAGCGCGAGCGCGAAGGGCAGCATGCCGACGATGAGGATCAGGGTCGGCCAGTGGATGGACTTGTAGGCGCTCTCCATGTCGATGCAGCGAAACTTGCCCATCAGCAGGCAGGCGATCAGCGCCGCTATCACGTTGGGCACGGGAGCGGTCACCATCAGCACTATCATGACCCCGAGCGCGATCAGGGCGTGAATGGCCTGACTGCGGGCTGGCGCCATCTCGTCCACTTCGGCCGGCAGCCCCAGCAAGAGGAAGTCGCGGCTGTGGGTCTGCAGCAGGCGGATCAGGCTCCAGTTGCCCACCACCAGCAGGGTATCCCCCATCTGCAGCGCCTCGTCCACCAGCTTGCCACCAAGCGCCTCGCCGGCGCGGCGGATCCCCACCACGTTGAGGCCGTAGTGGGAGCGAAACGCCACCTCGCGGATGCTCTTGCCGAGCAGACGGGATTCGGGGATGAGCGACACCTCCGCCATGCCCACCTCCCGCGCCTGATCGGAAAAATACTCCCCGCGCAGGATCATGGGTTCGAGCCGCGCCTCGCTGCAGAACTCCCGCACGTCCGCATCGGGGTCGGACATGTCGATGAGCAGCACGTCCTTGGCCTGGAACTCGGTGACGCCGGAGACGGTCACCATCACCCGCCGGAACTTGCGCCAGCGCTCCACCCCGATGACATTGGCCCCGTAGCGGGCCCGCAGTTGCAGCTCGTCCAGGGTCTGGCCGATCAGAGGGGAGTCGGGCCGCAGAGCCAGCCGGCGCGCACGCCCGGCCAGCCGGTAGTCGCGAATGAGATCGCGCATGGTACTGCGCCCGCTCTGCTTTTGCTTGCCCTCCTCCTCGCTACGTACCAGAGAGGTGCGCATCAGCAGCATGTAGAGGATCCCCATCCCCAGGATGATGACCCCCATGGGGGTGAAGCCGAAGAAACCGAAGCCGTGGATGTCGTGGCGCATCAGCTCGCTGTTGACCACCATGTTGGGCGGCGTCGCCACCAGGGTCATCATGCCGCTGATGAGGCCGGCAAAGCCGAGCGGCATCATCAGCCGGCCGGCCGGGATCCCCATCCGGTTCGCCACGCTCAGCACCACAGGGATGAAGATGGCCACCACCCCTGTGCTGCTCATCACGGCCCCCAGCAGGGCGACCGCCACCATCAGCAGCACCAGCAATCGGGTCTCGCTGCTGCCGGCTACCTTCACCAGTGCGTCCCCCACCTGATAGGCGATGCCGGTGCGCACCAGCCCCTCCCCCACCACGAACAGGGCGGCGATCAGGATGACGTTGGGATCGCTGAACCCCGCCAGCGCCTGTGGCAGGGTCAGGGTGCCGCTCAGCACGAACAGTATGATGATCAGCAAGGCAACCACGTCCATGCGGACCCTGTTGCTCACAAACAGATAAATGGCGCCCACCAGCATGCAGAGGACCCAGACCAGCTCGGAATTCACGCTCGCTCCTTTCGTTCAACACCACCCCGACCGCAGCGGGGGGATTCCATCAGACCACAGCCCATTCATCCCCATTTTGTGACATGTCAATAAAGGGCAGGGCATCATCGCATATCAGGGTGTCATCGGGGGCCTAAAGTTGCTTGCGGTTTGTCCATTCTTTGAGGTGGCTCGGCCCTGCACGGACAAAAGTCCTGCAAAGACCCCCATGCCGCCCCTAGAATAGGCCCGGTTCACGCCCCCCTATTTTCCAAGGAAATGAAAATGAGCATATTCGAGTGGTTCAGCATCAATCACACCCTGGTGACCATACCGCTGGGCGGTGGCTACGCCATGTCGTGGATCGAAGCCGTCGGCACCCTGTTCGGACTGGCCTGCATCTGGTGCGCCAGCCAGGAGAAGACCATCAACTACCTGTTCGGGCTCATCAACGTCAGCCTGTTTGCCATCATCTTCTTCCAGATCCAGCTCTACGGTCTGTTGCTGCTGCAGCTGTTCTTCTTCTGCGCCAACCTCTATGGCTGGTACGCCTGGACCCGGCCGGCCAATGCCCAGGGGGACACCCTGCAGATCCGCTGGCTCAGCAAGTCCAAGCTCGTCGCCACCGCCGCCGTGAGCGTGCTGGCCATCGCCCTGCTGACCCTCTATATCGACCCGGTCTTCGCCGCCCTGGCGCGCACCTCGGTCGCCCTGCTCAACCTGTTTGGCGCCAACCTCGCCACCCCTGAGCCCTCCCCCGATGCCTTCCCCTTCTGGGATGCCAGCATGACGGTGCTCTCCGTGGTGGCCCAGATCCTGATGACCCGCAAGTACGTGGAGAACTGGATCCTCTGGGTGGTCATCAACATCATCAGCATCGGCGTCTATGCCGCCCAGGGGGTCTATGCCATGTCCCTTGAGTACCTGATCCTGCTGTTCATCGCCGCCAACGGCACTCGCCTGTGGATGGTCAGCGCCAAACGTCCGCAACAGGAAGTGATCGCATGAGCCTGCTGCCCCATCTGCAATGCCGCCCGGATCAGATCGCCGAGCGGGTGGTGCTGTGCGGCGACCCGGCCCGGGTCGATCGCATCGCCAGCCAGCTCGATGAGTGTGACGTGCTGGGCCAGCACCGGGAGTTTCGCCTGATCAACGGCCGCTACCAAGGGCTGCCCATTACGGTGTGCAGCACCGGTATCGGTGGCGCCTCCGCCGTCATCGCGCTGGAGGAGCTGGTGCAGGCGGGCGCCAGCGCCCTCATCCGGGTCGGCTCCGCCGGCGCCCTGCAGCATGAGATCGCGCTGGGGGACCTTATCGTGGTGGAGGGGGCGGTGCGCAGCGAAGGCGCCTCGCAGGCCTACCTGCCGTCCGAGTACCCCGCCTGCGCCGACATCCGCCTGCAGGCCGCCCTGCTCGCCCATCTCGACGCCAGCGGCCAGCCTCACTGGCACGGTCTGGTGCGCTCCCACGACAGCTTCTACCGGGATGACGAGCAGGAGGTGTGTCGCTACTGGCACGCCCGCGGGGTGCTCGGGGCGGACATGGAGAGCGCCTCCCTGCTTGCCGTGGGACGCCTGCGCAAGGTGCGGGTGGCCGCCGTGCTCTGCAACGTGGTGGCTTTCGAGCAGGATGTGCAGGAGGGGGTGAGCGACTACGCGGCCAGCGAGGCCGCCATGATGACCGGCGAGCGACTGGCCATCGCCGCCGCCCTCCACGCCCTGACCCAATAGAGCGGGTCTGCCGGGGCCGCAACGGCCCTGGCAAAACGTTAAGCCCGGCACATTCGGGGGCACCAGCGCTGGCATCCTGCCCCCGCCCTTGCTAGCCTCATGGCCCTCGTCAAGCCGGGCCTTCTCCATGCAGCAACAACCCTATCCGCTCGGTCGCTTTCACACCGAGCTTGCCGCACTCGAACCGCGCTTTGCCGCGGCGCTGACGGCCTGCACCCTCTATTCTCGCCGCTACCTGCCGGGCGAGCCCATCATGCGCCAGGGGGAGCAGTGTGAGCACCTCTATCTGGTGGCCCAGGGTCGCATCTCCCTCAACAGTGCGGTGCACTCGGGACGGCTGTTTCAACTCGGCGAAATCGAGTGCCACCAGCAGATCTTCGGCGAGATGGAGTTCTTCAGCGCCACCCCGGTGCAGTGGAGCGTGGTGGCCGAGACCGAGCTGGACGCTGCCGTCATCTGCGCAGGCAAGCTGGCCAAACGGCTGCTGGCCGAGCCCGAGCTGACCCTCTTCTTCGCCGCGGCGCTCGCCAGCGATTATCTGGATACCCTGGACATCACCACCAGCCGGCTGCTGCATCCCATCGCCTACAACATCGCCTTCGAGCTGTGGCGCGAGCGCCAGCGCACCCCCATGCTGGGTTCACGCAAGCGGGCCCACGAGGCGGCGCGCTTCGGCACCACCGAGCGGGTCTATCGGCGCGCCCTCAAGGAGCTGATCGAACAGGGCATCGTCGCCGATGGCCCCGACGGCCCCGTCATCGCCGATCTGGCCAGGCTGCGCGCCTATCTCGAACTTTGACCTTCATTTACCATCGGAGTCCCCATGCCTGTTTCAAACATGTCTGCTTCAAACTACCCCGAGTTCACCTTCTTCAGCCGCTTCGTCGCCGACATCCAGGCCGGCCGCAAGACCATCACCATCCGCGACGAGAGCGAGGCAAACTGGCAGCCCGGCCAGCGCCTGACCCTGTTCACCAACCCGGAGCACCAGCCCTTTGGCACCATAGAGGTGCTGTCGGTCAAGGCGGTCGCCTTCGATGAACTGAACGACGAGCACGCCCGCCAGGAGAACATGACCCTGCCTGAGCTCAAACAGGTGATCCGTGACATCTACCCCACCCTGCCGCCGTTCTATGTCATTGAATTCAAACTGCTTACCTGAGCCAGATTTGGCCTTTGCCGAGCGATGTGTTAATAGTGTCCTCTTTTGAATCAGAGAGGTGACCCGAGTGTTTGAGATAGCGAGCCTGCGAGAGGGCATGATGCACGGGGTCGAGCTGTTCCAGCTGCTGCTGGAGATCATCTCCATCGCCTGCGTGGTGATAGGGCTGGGCAAGACCCTCTGGCTGGCGGCGCGGGTGCGGGATCACGAGCCCGGCTTTCCCCATATCCGGCTCTGTTTCGGCAGCTGGCTCATTCTGGCGCTGGAGTTCCAGCTCGCCGCCGACATCCTGGCCACCACGGTGGCGCCGAGCAAGGAGGAGCTCATTCGTCTCGCCATCATCGCGGTGATCCGCACCTTCCTGAACTACTTCCTCGGCAAGGAGCTGGAAGCCCAAGCGGAACGCCAGCAAGACAAGGCAGAGCGCCAGCAGGCGCCGCGCAGCGAGCAGGCCAAGGCCGCCCAATAGCCTGCTTTCCTTGCCCGGCATCCCCGCTGGGTACCGGGCCATCCCCACCCCCGTGGGTCGGGATGGCCCAGTTGTGATCCTCCCCTCACTTCTGACAACCAGCCACCAATGGAACCCTTTTCAAGTTTTTCCCTGCCCTGTTGACTTCCCGCTCATCTGCGTAAGATAAACCATCGTTTCCCCCAACCGGCCCGGCTGATGAACCCGCGACCTCTCCACACACCCGACATCGATCTCGATAGTTGCGTTATCTACCAGATCTATCCCATGAGCTTTCAGGACAGCGATGGCGACGGCATGGGCGACATCAACGGCATTCGTCAGCGGCTCGGTTATCTGGCCACTCTGGGGGTCGACATGCTGTGGCTCACCCCCCTCTATCGCTCCCCCAAGCGGGACAACGGCTACGACGTGGCGGATTACCGCGCCATCGACCCCGCCTTCGGCACCCTGGCCGAGATGGAGCAGCTGATAGTCGAGGCAGCCGCCCACGGTATCGGCATCATGATGGATATCGTCGCCAACCACACCTCCACCGAGCACGTGTGGTTTGTGCAGGCGCTGGCCGGCGATCCCCGCTATCAGGCCTACTACGTGTTTCGCGATCAGGCCTTCATCGACGCCCATCCCGTCACCTCGATTTTTGGCGGTAGCGGCTGGCAATACGTGCCGGCGCTGGATCGCTACTACCTGCACAACTTCGACGTGAGCCAGGCCGATCTGGACTGGGACAATCCGGCGGTGCGCGCCGAAATGGCGGAGGTGATCCACTTCTGGCTGGACAAAGGAGTAAAGGGATTTCGCTTCGATGTGATCGACATGGTGAGCAAGGATTGGGACCGGCTTGCCATGAGCAACGGCCCCCGTCTGCACGACTATATCCGCGATCTCAATGCCGAGAGCTTCGGCGGCCAGGGGATCATCACGGTGGGGGAGACCTGGGGGGCCGACCTCGCCCATATGCAGAACTATTCGAACCCCGACGGCAGCGAGTTCAGCATGGTGTTCAACTTCGAGCATCTGGGGCTCGGCAGTGACAAGTGGACCTCCCGCTTCGACCCCCTCGCCTTCAAGCGGGCCATGGCCCGCCACCAGCAGGGGCTCCATGGCCGAGGCTGGAACAGCCTGTTTCTCGGCAACCATGACCTGCCCCGCGCCGTCTCCCGCTTTGGCGATGACAGGCCCGAGTGGCGCGAAGTGAGCGCCAAGCTGTGGGCCATGGTGCTGCACCTGATGCAGGGCACCCCCTTCATCTATCAGGGGGAGGAGCTCGCCATGACCAACCCTCACTGGCAGCCGGACGAGCTGCGCGATGTGGAAGCCATCAACTACCGCGCCAGCCAGTCAGGGCTGGATCCTGCCGAGCTAGCCCGCCGCCTCGATGCCATCGGCCGCGACAACGCCCGTACCCCGATGCAGTGGGACGCCGGCCCCCACGCGGGATTCAGCACAGCCACCCCCTGGATTGCCCTCAACGCCAATCACCTCGAGATCAACGCCGCCGAGCAGCTGGCCCGCCCCGACTCGCCGTTTCACTGCTATCGCCAGCTCATTGCCCTGCGCAAGGCCCATCCGGTCATTCGCCACGGTGACTTCGAGCTACTGGATGAGGATGACCCAGAGCGCATCGGCTATCGCCGCTGCTGGCAGGACTCGGCGAGTGGAGAGCGGCACACCCTGCTGCTGCTCGCCAACCTCACAGCGCGCCCCCAGGTCATGCCGCACCTTGATCAGGTGGAGGCCGGTGCCCCCCTGCTGATGAGCAACTACCCGGGGCAGCCCACCGCCACCTTTGCCCCCTATCAGGCAGCGGCCTGGCTGCTGAAAGCAAGGGGATAACGGCACTCCCTGGCTCGGCGCCAGCCTTCGTCACGGGGGCTGGCCCCTGTGCCTCTCCCTGGTTATTCCTCTCCCGCTGACCTTGCCGACCCGCACCGGCGATTTACTCACTTAAAAACTTCGCATTTAACGGCTCGTACGACACCGATTTGAAATATCCGAACCGGCCTCGCTATCGACAATTGAAATAGTGCAACACCCTGTTTTTGCTGGAAATAAACACTTTTAAAAACAACTTGTTTGTCATCAAGTGAATATATTCAACGCGGTTTAGTCTGGGTTAAAAGTCAATTCAGATTTGCGCCCTTGTGGTTCTCAGCTCTCTCCTTATGGTTTCCATCCGAAGCATGCGGCACGGCGCCGTACGCCGACGTTCAGGCTTGCGGGCACCAGCCCGCCATAACAACAGGACATCATCATGCGCAAAACCGGCGTGGCACTCGCCATCTCCACCCTCTTCTGGTTCCACTCGGCCATGGCGGCCCCTCTGATCTTCCCGGACGATCCCGCCCTCAGCAACGGCCAGCACTCCCCCGCCCTCGAGCGCAGCTTCCAGCTGGCCCAGGACGATCTGGGCAACCGGATCCACCAGCTCCACCTGCCCCTCCAGACCGAGCCGGAACTGGTGGCAGAGCTGGAGCAGATCGGCAGGGAACAGGGATTCTCGGTCAGCACCCACACTGACATGTACGCCTGGACCGAGGACAACATGTGGTTGTCGCGCGATGGCGCCCTCGTCTTCCGTCCCCAGGCACCGCTGGCCGACAAGGGGCGCTACCACGCCTTCGTCACCGCCCTCACCGAGCAGAGCCCGGAGGCCGAGCAGGAGGGGCACCACAGCCTCGGCAGCCAGGATTCCCAGGGGCTGGATGATTACATGCTCTCCCAGGCCAACAGCTTCGCCGAGGCGCAGGGACGCGAGCTCATCCCCACCTTCTCCATCATCGATGGCGGCAACATGCTGACCGGCCAGCGCCCAGACGGTACCCCCTATGCCCTCATTGGTCGCGACGCCCTGCTGCAAACCACCCTGCACCACAGCCGGCTGGATAGCGAGCGTATCGCCACCCGCCAGCAGAAGATGGAGCGCGACGGCGAGTTTCGGCTGCAACTCAGCGAAGAGGAGTGGCTGGGCAGCCCCCATACCTTCCAGAAGGGCCATGACACCGAGGTGGACCTCATCCTCCTGGAGGCGGCCAACCTGCTGCCACAGGGGCTCGATGAGCCGCAGCGCCACGCCTTTGCCAGAACCGCGCGCGCCAAGGCCGAGCTGGCTCAGTCCGAGGTGAACTGGGCGACCCGCCAGGCGGCGGAGCAGCGCATGTTTCTGAGCACGCAACAGGGGGAGCGCATCGCCGAGCGCTATCGCGCCATCCACGGCCAGCCGCTGCCGGCCTCCTTCGACCTGCTGGCCCAGCTCAAACGGGAGTACGCAGGCCTGGTGGTAACCACCGGGCTGCACGCCGACTTCGGCGATGAGCAGATAACCGATGCGCTGCAGACGCTGACGGCCGATGCCGCCACCCTGACCCGGCTTGGCCGCATGCTGCAGGCCGGCGGCTATCAGCGAACCGGGCTGGCTGGCACCGAGCAAGATCATCAGACCCGTCGCTTCCTCGCCATGATGGCCATCAGCCAGCGCCTGATGGCGCAGGAGCTCAAGGTGGCCGAGCGGGATCTGGTGATCCTGGCCCAGCCCGGCTTCCACCTCGACATGGCCATGCGCCCGCTGGCCGACGGCCGCATCCTCTTCAACGATCACGCCGCCAGCGCGGCACTGATCGAACAGGTGCTGGCCAGCGATGCCACCCTGAGCGACAGCGAGCGGCAGGAACTGGCCAAGAGCGTGACCGACCTGCGCCAGCAAGGCGAGCGCTGGCACAAGATCCACGCCCTCATCCATCAGCAACTGCGCGATGCCGGCCTGACCCCCATCGCTACCCCGGGCGCCTTCAGCGTGGGCAAACGGCAGGTGAACTGGATGAACGGCATCATGGGCACCCGCCAGCAGCCCTTCTACATCACCAATGCCGCCAGCATAGCCCCCCTCAATGAGGCGTTCGCCGCCTGGTTGCAACACGAGGTGGCCGGGATCACCCCCTATTTCGTGGGTCAAGCTGCCAGCAACCGACGGGACGGCTTGAACCAGGCGGAGGCCCTGCTGCGCGGCAGCGGCGGGCTGGACTGCATCACCCTGCACCACGAGTAGTGCCAGGGTCGCAGATTTGACTCACCGGCAAATTCTGGGTATTTTGCGACCAGAATTTTTGTAGGACCGCTTTTCAATGTTGTACATCCTGTTCAAATGCTCGGTCAGGAGGCTGTGCTCCGTGCACTAACACGATGAAGTGTTGCCCGGAGCCCATCGACTGAATCTTCATCAGCTGCGCGAATGCCCTCTCTTTGGGAGGTTGCCCCGCATCTGATGAAAACAGGAGACACAGGCCGGCGAGATGCTTCATCGCCGGCCTTTTTGTCTCTGCCATTTGGCAGCGTTTCACCTTGCTGAGACGGGGGGCCGGTACGTCGCGTACCTGCCCCCCGTTTTTTATGGATGTTACAACCATGAGTGTGCTCACTATCCACAACCTGACCTATCACATCGGCGACAAGACCCTGTACCAGCAGGCGAGCTTTCGTCTCCACGCCGGCGAGCATGTCTGCCTCACCGGCCACAACGGCGCCGGCAAGAGCACCCTGCTCCAGCTGATCCAGGGGGAGCGTCTGCCAGACGGCGGCGACATCCTCTGGCAGCCCGGCATCAAGGCGGGCTATCTCGACCAGCACGCCGTGCGGGATGGCCACCTCACCCTGCGGGGCTACCTGCAGTCGGTGTTCGCCGACCTCTATGAGGCGGAAGCCGAGATGCTGGCCCTCTACGCCGACCCCGAACTGGGGCCGCGGCAGCTGGCCCGGGCGGCCGATCTGCAGGCGCACCTGGAGAGTCAGGGTTTTTACCAGTTAGATCCGCGCATCGACGAGGTGGCGGCCGGCCTCGGCCTGACCCAGCTCGGCATGCAGACCCTGCTCGCCAATTTAAGCGGCGGCCAGCGCCACAAGGTGATGCTGGCCGGCCTGCTGCTGCGCACGCCGGAGGTGCTGCTGCTCGACGAGCCGACCAACTACCTGGACACGGCCCACGTCGACTGGCTGGCGGGCTACCTGGAGCGCTTCCCCGGCGCCTTCCTGGTGGTCTCCCACGACCGCGCCTTCGTCAACCGCATCGCCACCGCCATCGCCGACATCGACCGCCAGCAGATCCACACCTATCGCGGCAACCTAGACCAGGCGCTGGCCCAGAAGGGCGCCGCCGAGGCGCTGCACGCCCGTCAATACCAGGCCCAGCAGCGGCAGATCGACAGGCTCGAGCAGTTCATCGCCAAGAATGGGGCCGGGGTCAACGCCAGTATCGCCAACGGCCGCAAGAAGCAGTTGGCGCGCATCGAGCGCCTGGCCGCCCCCGAGCAGGCCAAACCGGTCACCCTCAGCTTTCGCGCCGCCCAGGGGGGCCACCCGCAACTACTGGCCGCGAGCGAGCTGGAGATCGGCTACCACCAGCCCCTGCTGGCGCCGCTCAGCCTGCAGCTGCGCCGCGGCGAGAAGGTGGTGATCGCCGGCTTCAACGGCATCGGCAAGTCGACCCTGCTCAACACCCTGACCGGTCGCCTCGCCCCGCTCGCCGGTGAACTGGCCCTGGCCCCCGGCCTCAAGTCGGGTTACTTCGAGCAGGCGCTGCACTGGCCCGATCCCGCGGCCACCCCGCTGGCTCTGGTCAAGGCCGCCGCCCACGGGCTGGATGACAAGGGTGCCCGCCAGCAACTGGCACGCCTTGGCATCGGCGGCAAGCTGGCCATCCAGCCCATCAGTGCCCTGAGCGGCGGTGAGCAGACCCGGGTCAAGCTGTGCCGACTGGCGCTGCAGCCCACTCATCTGCTGATATTGGATGAGCCGACCACCCACCTGGATGCCGGCACCAAGGCCGCCCTGCGCCAGGCCCTGTGCGACTACCCGGGCAGCGTGCTCGCCGTCTGCCACGAACCGGCCTTTGTGGCCGACTGGCCGGATCGGGTGGTGGACATCCAGCAGTTCGCCGCCGTGTCGACCCAAGCTTAAGGAATAAAAATTATGTTATTGAAAGTACTGCTGTTTTTGATTGCGTTTCTGGTCGGGGCAGATGAGCTGATGCTGGGCCCCCTGCTCGCCCCCATCGGCGCCGAGCTGGGCGTCCCCCCGGAACGGGTGACCCTGTTCATCACCGCCTACAGCGTGGCGCTGGCCCTCATCGCCCCCCTGCTCGGCGGCCTGTCGGATCGCCACGGCCGGCTGCGGGTGATGCTGCCGGCCTCCCTGCTGTTTGGCGCCGCCTCGGTGGCCACCGGCCTGGTGGCGAACTTCGAGGTTGGGCTGGCGACCCGGGTGATCACCGGGCTGGCCAGCGCCGGCATGCTCCCCATCGCCTTCGCCATGGCGGCGGACGGCGCGCCGGCCGACGCCATGAAGCGCATCGCCTGGGTGCAGTCGGGACTCACCCTCGGCATGATCTCGAGCCCGGCGGTGGGCGCCCTGCTGGCCCAGCTCAGCAGCTGGCGCACCCCCTTCATCGTGCTCGGCCTCTGCGCCTGGGCCGTGGCGGCGGCCCTGGCCTGGCTCACGGCGCGCACGCCGCAGGTTCATGCCAGCGACACGCCCCCCGCGGTGCAGGGCTCGGTACTGGCCATTCCGGGGGCGCTCGGCGCCCTGCTCGCCATGGGGTTGGGACTGGGGGGCGGCATCGGCCTGTTCAACCTGGTTGGCCAGCACCTGCACGACAGCCAGGGACTGCCCGTCTGGTCGGTGGGACTGCTCTACGGCGCCCTTGGCGTGATCAGCGTGGTCGGCAACGTGCTGATGCCGCGCCTGGCCGGCTATGTGGAGAGCGGCCGCCCCCTGATGCGCGGCGCCCTGGTGGTGTGCGCCCTGGTCAGCGCCTTCTTCTACCTCTATCCGGCTGGCAACCTGGCCAGCCTCTCCCTGCCGCTGGGCCTGTGGGCGCTGGCCGGCGGTATCGGCTCGCCGGCGCTGCAGGGTTACATCGCCCAGCTCGCCCCGGCCCAGCGCGGCATGCTGATGTCGCTGGCCATGACCCTGATGCACCTCGGGGTGGCGCTCTGGTCCGCCGTCGCCGGCTTTGCCTACAGCGCCGGCCCCATGGCCATGGCCCTGCTGGCCCTGTTGCTGTTTGGCGGGGCCATCCTCGCCCTGCGCCCGGTGCGGCTGCCGGGCTGAGTACAACAGGCACAATGACAAGAGGGCTCCCGCGGGAGCCCTCTTCATGACCTCTGCCATGTGGCAGACGACGCCTGGTAACCAGCCCCTTCACAAACCGGGGAAGTGCATCATCCAGGGATGGCGCTCACTCTGCCGGCCACAGGGACAACAGCTGCTGCACGGCCCGATCGGCCTGCTCTGCGCTGGCAAAGTTGGCAAACCCCATCATCACCCCCCTTTGCTGAGCCGGGTTCATGTACCAGCTACTCAGGGCGTGCAACGCCAGCCCATTGGCTTGGGCGATCTTAACCAGCTTCTGATCCGTCACGCCCCCGGCAACCTGCGCCAGTAGCTGGATCCCGCCAGCCTGCGGCTGCACCCGCAACCGGTCGCCCAGGTGGGTGGCCAAGGCATCGACCAGATAACCATGCCGCTCGGCATAGACTCTGCGCATCTTGCTCAGGTGGCGGGTGAAATGCCCCTGATCCATGAAGTCTGCCAGGGTGGCCTGCAGCACCGGATTACCCGCGCCGGGCAGCTGCGCCACCAGCTCGCGAAAACGGACGACCTGCGCCTCGGGCACCACCAGATAGGCCAGCCTAAGGCCGGGGTAGAGCACCTTGCTGAAGGTCCCCGTGTAGAGCACGCGCCCCTGATGATCCAGGCTCTTGAGAGGGGGCAAGGGCCGGCCGTGGTAGCGAAACTCGCTGTCGTAGTCATCTTCGATGATCCAGGCGTGGCGCCGCTCTGCCCACTCCAGCAGCGCCAGGCGACGCGGCAGGCTGAGGGCCACCCCCATCGGGCTCTGGTGGGTGGGGGTGACCACCGCAAACCGGGCCTCGTCGGCGGCTTGCTCACCCTGGCTGACATCCATGCCGTGCATGTCGACGGGCACCGGGTGCAACCGCAGGCCCGCCTGCTGCAAAAACTGGCGCGCATGAAAATAGCCAGGCTCTTCAAACCAGCCCAGATCTCCCGCTCGCAGCAGGGCGCGGCACACCAGATCCAGCGCCCCCCGATAACCAACCGTGATGAATACCTGTTCGTGGCTGCAGCGGATCCCCCGTGAAATGCCCAGATAGGTGGCGATGGCGCGGCGCAGGGCCGGGTGCCCGGCCGGATCCGGCGTCACCATCTCCATATTGCGCAGATGCCGGGTGGCAAGCCGGGCCCAGCTCTTGCGCGGGAACAGATCCAGCGCGGGCACGCCCAGCTGGAACGGCAGGATGTCGCTGTGAGGGATCCCCTGGGTCGGCGCAAGCGCGGCGGCGGGTCGGGGAGAGGGTGGCGCCTCGACGAGCCTGTTCAGCCCGGCGGCGACCACAGTGCCCGCGGCACCGCGGGATATCAGATACCCTTCACCGATCAGCATCTGATAGGCCATTTCAACCGTGCCGCGCGCAAGGTTGAGTTCGCTTGCCAGACTGCGCACCGAGGGCACACGGTCGCCAGCGTTCAAGGCTCCGCTCGCGATGGCATGGCAATAGCGCTGGTATATCTGCAGATAGAGCGGGGTTGCCTGCTCCCGGCTGAGGTTCAGATCCTGAATGTCCATGAGAGGGGTCCATGAAATATGGCTCTGTATTCTATCACTTCCGTTGTTTATCCATTATCCACTCCTGTTGGCATCACGATAGAAGAGCAGCATGACAATATTGGCTGATAACACCCTGTACCATGAAAACATGGTATATGGCGCCATCACGGGCGTGCATTGGCTGACCGCTATTTGCTGATCAGCGTCAGCTTGTCAGTGGTAAAGGTGGTCGTACCGTGGCCATCTGTCGTCGATTTTATTTCATCAGCTTCAGCATTAAATTTTTCGGCAGACAAGGTGACCTTGCCAGAATACTCCATGCCATCCTGGCTTTTTCTGACCGAATCGGCAGAGACAGTCACAGACTCATTATCATTTACCTTCAACATGACATTGCCGGTAAATTCCTGAACAGTTCTGGTTTTATCTGCAGATATTTCCATGGCCATGGCCGAGGAGGTAAATAATAGTGAAAGAGACAGCAGCGCCGCCTTATTAACAGTGAACTCGAACACGACACACTCTCCTTGGTATAGCGCTATCAGTTGGCGTATTTTTTATACAAGCCTGCTCAATACGTCAAGATTAAAATCCGTCGCCTCCCGCCCGTCTTTATATCACGCTGTGGCCGAATTATCTCTGCCAGCCTGCCGGTCGTCGGCAATCAATAAAAGGGAGTCAAAAGAGATCTCATTACTCCCTGTTATCTGTATGGACTACTCCATATGACCATTCTTGTCCCTGTTACCCCTTGGCCGCTTTTTTTATCCTCACATTATCAACCTGGCACTCAGTTAAAGGGGAAATAAAACATATGCAGTACCTGACCTCCTTGCTGAGATATTCCCTGGAATAGATTGGCCCACCTCTCGCCGGCCCCGATTGCTGGGAGCCGACTCTCGGTCACTGCGGCCGCTCGCTCATGGCGGCATGACGGGTTGCCCCGCGCAGGATATCGCGCCGCGGTTATCTGAATAGACCCGAATCAAGGTGGTTTTCCGCCCTATCAAGCAGGAATATCAGTATGTCCCTACCTTCCAGGATCGCGGACGAGAGCCGCGAGCACATCATGGTGCAGCGCCCTCACACACTCTGTCTGCTCCCCCCGCTGGCCGCGCTCGGCTATCCGTTTCTGTTAGTGATCTTCAACAAATGGATCGACCAGAACGGCGCAGCCAGTCTGCTCGGCGCCCTGCTCTCGCTGCTGCTGGCCTTGGCCGTTCCCCTGGCGGGGCTGATCGTCGCCAATCGGCCCGGCATCACCACAGGCATGCGTCGACTGGCTTACCTGAGCGTGGCGGCCCCCAGCCTCTATGTCCTGCTCGGAGTGGTGCAGACGCTGGTCGGCAGCCCGCTGCCCGATGTGCTGGTGTGGTCTCTGTTCTGGGTTGGCGCCATGCTGCTGGGGTGGGAGTCACACCAGACAGTGGCAGCGCAGGCCCGTCCCGTGGGTGGACTGGGACGCTGGCGCATCGCCCATGGCATCAGCGCACTGGTGCTCTGTTGCTATGTGATCTTTCATCTGGCCAATCACCTGACCGGGCTGGTCGGCCCCGAGCTTCACGCCCGGGTCATGGAGGCGGGTCGCACCGTCTACCGGGCCGGCGTTGTCGAACCCCTGCTGGTGGCGGCGTTTCTCTTCCAGGTCGGCTCAGGTCTCTATCTTGCCTGGCGCTGGAGCAGTACCCGACATAACTGGCTGACAACCTTCCAGATCGCCTCTGGCGTTTATCTGTCGGTGTTCGTGCTGGGGCACATGAACTCGGTATTCATCTATGCCCGCAGCTTCCTCGGCATACCGACCGACTGGAGTTTTGCCACCGGTGGCGAGGCGGGCCTGCTAATGGATCCCTGGAATATTCGCCTGGTGCCCCACTACACCCTCGGCGTCTTCTTCGTACTGGCGCATCTGCTGGCCGGGTTGCGGGTGGTGCTCGCGGCCCACGGCGTGGCAACGAGCCGCATCAGGCTGCTGTGGTACACCGGACTGGCCGGCTCGGCAGCCCTCGCGCTGGCCATCATTGCCGGTATGGTGGGCGTCAGAATATAAGAAAGAAGAGATGTCAAATCATGGCTTGTGCCGCTTTAAATAGTATTGATGCCTGACCATGAAATATTTCACCGTTCATATTTCGTTGAAATAAATTCGATAAACGACCGGTCCTTTTCGCTTGAACCATCAGTCCCAAAGGAGTGTAGATAATGAAAAAGCATATATTTATGACGGCTTCCGCATTGGTAACCATGCTGACCAGTTATGCCACATTGGCGGACGTCAACTTATATGGCCCCGGCGGGCCGCACACCGCCTTGATCAAGGTGGGCAGCGCCTTTGAAAAGGAGACGGGGATCAAGGTCAACGTCCATTTCGGGCCGCAGGCGACCTGGAATGACGATGCCAGCAAAAACGCCGACATGCTGTTCGGCGCCTCCGA
Source organism: Aeromonas dhakensis (assembly GCF_002285935.1). Lineage (NCBI taxonomy): Bacteria > Pseudomonadati > Pseudomonadota > Gammaproteobacteria > Aeromonadales > Aeromonadaceae > Aeromonas > Aeromonas dhakensis. Next base: position 2,017,774 of record NZ_CP023141.1, on the reverse strand, counting down.
GCAATCGGCCCTGGCGATCGCCACCGACCATCAGCAGCAGTTCGACATCAACAAGATTACCCCGCTCTACCTGCGCCCGGCCATCATTCTGGTCAAGAAGGGCAACCCCAAGAATATCAAGGGGCTGGCCGATCTGGCCAAACCGGGCATCGGCATAGTCGTGCCGGAGGGGGCCGGGGTCAGCAACACCTCGGGAACCGGAGTGTGGGAAGACATGATAGGTCGCACCGGTGACATCAAGCTGGTGGCCGATTTTCGAAACAACATAGTGCAATACACCCCCAACAGCGGCAGCGCCCGCAAGGCGTTCCAGGAAGATCCCCGCGTCGATGCCTGGATAACCTGGATTGACTGGGCCAGGAGCAACCCGGACGTGGGCGACGTGGTGGCGATTGAAGAGCAGCTGGTGGTTTATCGGGATGTGAACATAGTCCTTAACAAGAGCCCGAGCCAGGATGCGGTACGTTTCGCCGAATATTTGAAAGGGGAAAAATCAAAGCAGATTTTTCAGCAGCTGGGCTGGTCCGATAAATTTTAATGACAAGAGAATGATGACCTTCTGATGACTATTATTGCATGCCAGTGCAGGGACGCATTGGCATCTATTTCCCCATAAATAGGATGGTCTGATTCACCAGATATTTATTTTGGCAATGCCGACTCTTGCTTAATAAATATGAAGCCTTAATTCATCGAGCGGATAAATTTGAAGATTGACAATCACAACCGCGAGACATTACTCATATTAACGTTCCATCACATATTTTCTTGCCGCAACATTGATTCACCCCAGCGCAGGATCAGCGAATTCACCGTCACAGGCCAGTGACACAGATTGCCACAAGGAAGGGCACAGCACGCTTTCGCTCCCCCCGGGGCAAGGCCCGGTCTCTTTTGTCGTTTGCGTACCCACGCCGACTGTGCAACCAAGGTTTGAGAATGAAACACGACATGCTAACGACGGACGCCAACAGCGCCGTTGCCTCCGTGGTTTATCGCACCAGCGAAGTGATCGCCATCTATCCCATCACCCCCAGCTCCGCCATGGCCGAGCAGTCGTCGGCCTGGGCGAGCCAGGGCAGTGCCAACCTGTGGGGGGATGTGCCGCGAGTGGTGGAGATGCAGTCGGAGGGGGGCGCCATCGCCACCGTCCACGGTGCCCTGCAGACCGGAGCGCTGGCGACCTCGTTCACCTCGTCCCAGGGGCTGCTGCTGATGATCCCCAACCTCTACAAGCTGGCGGGCCAGCTCATTCCCTTCGTGCTGCACGTGGCGGCGCGCACCGTGGCGACCCACGCCCTGTCGATCTTCGGTGACCACTCGGACGTGATGGCGGTGCGCCAGACCGGCTGCGCCCTGCTCTGCGCCAGCAATGTGCAGGAGGCGCAGGACTTCGCCCTCATCTCCCAGGTGGCCAGCCTCAACAGCCGGCTCCCCTTCATCCACTTCTTCGACGGTTTTCGCACCTCCCACGAGATAGCCAAGATAGTGCCGCTCGATGACGACACCCTGCGCGCCCTGCTGCCCGCCGAGGCGATCCAGGCCCATCGGGAGCGGGCGCTGACCCCCGACAAGCCGGTCATTCGCGGCACCGCCGCCAACCCGGACACCTACTTCCAGTGCCGGGAGGCGAGCAACCCCTGGTATGACGAGGGCTATCGCCACGTGAGCGAGGCGATGGACGCCTTCGGCGCGCAGACCGGTCGCCACTACCGGCCGTTCGAATACCTGGGTCACCCAGAGGCCGAGCGGGTGCTGGTGCTGATGGGGTCCGCCATCGGCACCTGTGAGGAGGTGATCGAACACCTGCTGGCCCGAGGGGAGAAGGTGGGGCTGGTGAAGGTGCGCCTCTACCGCCCCTTCTCGGCCAAGCATCTGCTGGCCGCCCTTCCCGCAAGCGCCCGCAAGATAGCGGTGCTGGATCGCACCAAGGAGCCGGGCGCCCTGGCCGAGCCCCTCTATCTGGACGTGATGACGGCACTGGCCGAGGCGGTCAGCCGGGGTGAGCGGGTCAGCTTGCCTCGGGTCATCGGCGGGCGCTACGGCCTCTCTTCCAAGGAGTTCGGCCCGGCCTGCGTGCAGGCGGTGTTTGACGAGCTGGCGCTGGCTAACCCGCGCCCGCGCTTTACCGTCGGCATCTTTGACGACATCACCGGCCTCTCCTTGCCGCTGCCGACCTCAGTGCCCCCGGCCAGCCACCTCAAGCTGGAGGCGCTCTTCTACGGCCTTGGCAGCGACGGTACCGTCTCGGCGGCCAAGAACAGCATCAAGATCCTCGGCAACCACACCGAGCTCTATCCCCAGGGCTACTTCGTCTACGACTCCAAGAAGGCGGGTGGACTCACCGTCTCCCACCTGCGGGTGGGAACGCGGCCGTTGCAGTCGGCCTATCTGGTGGAAGAGGCGGACTTCGTCGGCTGCCACCAGTGGCAATTCATCGATCTCTACCGGATGGCGGAGCGGCTCAAGGCGGGGGGCATCTTCCTGCTCAACAGCCCCTATGGTGCGGCCGAGCTCTGGGGCCGCCTCCCCCTCGAGGTGCAACATGCCCTGCGCGAGAAGGGGGCCCGTCTCTACACCATCAACGCCGCCAAGATTGCCCGCGACTGCCAGCTCGGCCAGCGCATCAACACCGTCATGCAGATGGCCTTCTTCCAGCTCACCGCCATCCTGCCGCTGGATGAGGCCATCCGGCTGCTAAAACAGGCCATCGCCAACAGCTACGGCAGCAAAGGGCAGGCGCTGGTGGAGCGCAACTGGCAGGCCCTCGCTGCCACCTGCGCAGCCCTGACCCAGGTGCCCCTCGGCGAGATGGAGGCCGACAGCCGGCCCCGCCCGCCGGTGGTCTCCCCCAAGGCGCCGGACTTCGTGCAGACCGTCACCGCCGCCATGCTGGCAGGGCTTGGCGACAGCCTGCCGGTCTCCGCCTTCCCGCCGGACGGCACCTGGCCGGTGGGCACCACCCGCTGGGAGAAGCGCAACATCGCCAAGGAGGTGCCCATCTGGCAGGCAGACCTTTGCACCCAGTGCAACTACTGCGTCGCCGCCTGCCCCCACTCCGCCATCCGCGCCAAAGTGGTGGATAAAGAAACGCTAGAGGATGCCCCCGCCACCCTGGATGCACTGGATGTGAAGGCCCGCGACATGCGCGGCCAGCAGTACGTGCTGCAGGTGGCGCCGGAGGATTGCACCGGCTGCAACCTCTGCGTCGAGGTGTGCCCGGCCAAGGATCGTGCCGATCCGAACCGCAAGGCGATCAACATGGAATCGCGGCTGGATCACCTCGAGGCCCAGAAGGCCAACTACGACTTCTTCCTGGACTTGCCCGAGCGCAGCGCCGAGCAGCTGGAGCGCATCGACATCCGCACCTCCCAGCTCATCTCGCCGCTGTTTGAATACTCGGGTGCCTGTTCCGGCTGCGGCGAGACCCCCTACATCAAGCTGCTGACCCAGCTCTACGGGGACAGGTTGCTCATCGCCAACGCCACCGGCTGCTCGTCGATTTATGGCGGCAACCTGCCCAGCACCCCCTACACCACCAATGCCGACGGGCGCGGCCCAGCCTGGGCCAACTCCCTGTTCGAGGACAACGCCGAATTTGGCTTGGGCTTTCGGCTCACCGTGGATCAGCATCGCGAGCGGGTACGCCGCCTGCTGGCTGAGTTGGGCGATGTGGTCCCGACCGGGCTGCAGCAGGGGCTGCAGGACGCCAGCCTGCCGGTCGCCGAGCAGCGGGCCCATATCGCGCAGCTGCGCGCACTGCTGCAGAGGCGCACCGACACAGCGGCCCGGGAGCTGGCCCGTGATGCGGACTACCTGGTGGAGAAATCGGTCTGGCTCATCGGCGGTGACGGCTGGGCCTACGACATCGGCTACGGCGGGCTGGATCACGTGCTGAGCCTGGGGGAGAACATCAATGTGCTGGTGCTCGACACCCAGTGCTACTCCAACACCGGCGGTCAGCAGTCCAAGGCCACTCCCCTCGGCGCCATCACCAAGTTTGGCGAGCAGGGCAAGCGCAAGGGACGCAAGGATCTTGGCGCCAACGTGATGATGTACGGTCACGTCTACGTGGCGCAGATCTCCCTCGGCGCCCAGATGAACCAGACTGTGAAGGCGATCCAGGAGGCGGAGGCCTACCCGGGCCCCTCCCTCATCATCGCCTACAGCCCCTGCGAGGAGCACGGCTACGATCTGGCCCAGAGCCACGAGCAGATGAAGCAGCTGACCGCCACCGGCTTCTGGCCACTCTACCGCTACGATCCGCGCCGCAAGGAAGAAGGCAAGGCGCCGCTGGCACTGGACTCCCGCACCCCCAGCGCGTCGCTGGCCGACACCCTGCAGCAGGAGCCCCGCTTCGAGCGCCTCACCCGCCAGCTGCCGGAGGTGGCCAGCCGGCTCTATGAAGAGGCGCAGGAGGATGCCCACCGCCGCTTCGCCTGGCTGAGCCAGCTGGCCGGCAAGGAGGCGCCGGCGCAGGAGTAAGCGCGCAAGTTACCACCAATAAAGAGGGCTCCCCGCGGGGAGCCCTCTTTTATCGGCTGGCGGCCATCAGGCGGGCATGTCGGCCAGCTCGTGGCGCTTCAACGCCAGCAGGGTGACCAGCAGGGCGGCACTGGCGATCAGCGCCATGCCGATGTAGGTGGCGCTGAAGCCGGGCGCCAGCTCGACCGGGCTCAGGCTGGCCAGGTTGTGGCTGCTGCCCGCCGGCAGGGCGGAGTGGAACAGCACGGCGCAGATGGCCACCCCGACCGCCCCGCCCAGCTCGCGGCCAAAGTTGAACAGCGACATGCCGATGCCACGATCCTCCCGCGGCAGGGCGTTTTGCACCACCACCGAGAGCGCGGGCAGCACCAGGCCAAGGCCGATGCCGGCAAACGCCAGCCCCAGCCTGATCCAGACGTCGAAGTGGATCTGCCACAGGGCCAGCGCCGCCAGGGCGAACCCCACCACCACGAAACGCTTGTAGTAGCCGGTGTGACCGATCAGCTTGCCGCCGACGAAGGCCCCCGCCGTGATGCAGACCATGAAGATCACCATGATCTCGCCGCTGTCGCTGGCGCTCATCCCCTTCTGCCACTGCATCTGCAGCGGCAGGTAGACCAGCACGGCGAACATCAGCAGTTGCGAGGCCAGCGCCAGCAGCACGCTCACCAGATAACCGGGCTGACGCGCCAGGTGGGCCGGCAAGATGGGGTCGTGGGCCCGCCGCTCGATCAGCACCAGCAACAACAGGGCCACCACTAGCGCGGCCGCAAGCCAGATGGCGGGCAGCGCCGCCTCCGGCGAGAGCAGCAACAGGGTGAGAGTGGTGACAGTGATGAGCAGCGCCGCCCCCTTCCAGTCGAAGCGGCTGTGACGACGCACATTGAGGTGGCCCAGGTTGCGGTTCACCAGCCAGAGGGCGATGGCCCCGAGCGGCAGGTTGATCCAGAAGATCCAGCGCCAGCTGAGCTGCTCGGTAAAATAACCGCCGAGCAAGGGGCCGGCAATGCTGGAAACCGCGTAGACCGCCGAGATATAGCCCTGATACTTGCCCACCTCCCGCGGCGGTATGCTGTCGGCGATGACGGTGAAGGCGAGCGCGATCAGGCCGCCGCCTCCCAGCCCCTGCAGCACCCGGGCGGCCAGCAGGGTCGGCAGATCCTGGGCCAGGCCGCAGGCCACCGAGCCGGCCAGAAACAGGCCTATACCGATGTTGAGCATGCGCACGCGACCGAACATGTCGCTCAGTTTGCCGTAGATGGGCAGGGCGGCGGTGGCCGCCAGCAGGTAGGCGGTGACCACCCAGGTGAGGGCGGCGCCGGCATTGAGCTCGGCCCCTATGATGGGCAGCGGGGTGGTGACTATGCTCTTTTCCAGTGAACCTAGCGCGATCACCAGGGCCACGCTCGAGAAGATGGTTTTGGGGGACATAAGACGGGCTCGCTCCTTTGTTGCTCCAGCGTCTGCGGCGCAGAACTTGTTATTGTCTCATACATCACCGGCGGATGACCAAAACCAGGGCATCCATGCCGGCAAGCATGACCCCGGTCGCGGCATTGTGCCCCCCGCTCTGGTAGGCTGCCCTTTTACCCCGAGAGGAAGCAGCCCCATGTCCGAGCAGTTCCGGTTTGAGCAGTACGACGCCCTGATTTTCGATATGGATGGCACCCTGGTGGACTCCATGCCGCGCCACCTGGATGCCTGGGAAATCACCAGCGCCGAGTTCGGCCTGCCCTTCGATCGCGCCCAGCTCAACGAGTACGGCGGCATTCCCACCCGCAAGATCGTCGCCATTCTAGCCGAACAGCATGGGCTGGATATCGATGCGGAGGCCTTCACCCGCCGCAAGGTGGCCCTCTACATGGAGCATATCCAGCAAGTGAGCGTCTTTCCTGCCATGTGGGAGCTGGTCAGGCGCTGCCACGGCAAGGTCCCCATGGGTATCGGCACAGGCTCGCCGCGCAATCAGGCGGAGTCGATCCTCAAAAGCACCGGGCTCGATGCCTATATCCAGGTGGTAGTGAGCGCCGACGATGTGGTCAACCACAAGCCCCACCCCGACACCTTCCTGCAAGTGGCCGAGCAGCTGGGGGCCAACCCCGCCAACTGCCTGGTGTTCGAAGACACCCAGATCGGCCTGCAGGCCGGCCGCGCTGCTGGAATGGAGACGGTACTGGTGCTGGAGGGGGAGCTCTACCAGCGCTAGGCCCAACACTCTGTGTCAGCCAGGACAAAAACGCCTCCACAAGGGAGGCGTTTTGCATGTATCCGTACCGGCATGAGCCGGCCCCGCCTTACATGGCGTTGGTGGATTCGAAGATCTTGTCGGCCGAGGCCTCGACGAAGCCCGGGTAGAGCACGCCGTCCGCCTGCGGGTAGCGCAGGGCGAATTCGTAGAAGCAGCTCGGGATGGTACGCACGCTGTCGCTGAAGGCCACGTCCGCCTTGTCGGCCATGGTGGAGGATTGCTCCAGCATCACCTGCGGGTCCCCTTTCACCTCGCCGCCCACGCTGTTGAGCACGAAGCCGGCCGCTTTCAGGGCAGCGTTGACCTGCTCTATGGTGTCGAAATCCCGCAGGCGGTTGATGTTGACGGTGAAGTGGTTGGCGCGATAACCCCAGGCCGCCATCCAGGCCGCATACTCGCTCTCGGCCAGCAGAGTCTGGTAGTCGGCATAGGAGACCTGCCAGGGGGCACCGGCATATAGGAAGGCGGCGGTATCGGTCAGATGATCGGGCACCTGATCCACCAGCTTGTGGATGATGGCCTGAGCGCCTTCGGAGAGCTCCTCTACCTTCAGCTCGCTGATGAACACCTTGGGAGCGTCCGGATCCTTGTGCTCGAAGTGCTTGGCGTAGAGCTTCTTGGCCTTGAACACGTACTCGCCCTTCTGCTCGTAGCCGAGCGCCAGGAAGTGGGCCGCCAGCTTCTCCAGCCCCAGCTTGGGCAGGTTGTAGGTACGAAACGCCACGTGATCGTTGACGATGGGTTCACCGCCCCCCAGCAGGGTGTGCACCTTGTGGGCACTCGGGGTCACCTTGATGTAGTTGTCCCACAGATGACTGAACAGGGTGTCGATATCCTTTTGCATCTCTCTTTCCTTTGATTGCGGGTACAGACAGGGGCACCCTGAGGTGCCCCCTTTTCGTTGTTGTCAGAAGCTCAGGCCGGGAGACAGCTGATCCGGCATGGCAGCCTTGCTGTCTTCGACGGAAGCCACCGGATACGCACAGTAGTCGGCGGCGTAGTAGGCGCTCGCTCTGTGGTTGCCGGAGGCGCCGATGCCGCCGAACGGGGCGGCACTGGAGGCGCCGGTGATGGGCTTGTTCCAGTTGACGATGCCGGCGCGAATGCGCTTGAAGAAGTGGTTCCAGTCCGCCTCGCTGTCGCCGAGCAGGCCGGCCGAGAGGCCGAAGCTGGTGGCGTTGCCCTGGTCGATGGCGGCATCGAAGTCGTCGTAGCGAATGAGCTGCAGCAGCGGGCCGAAGTACTCTTCATCCGGCAGCGCGCTGACCGCGGTCACGTCTATGATGCCTGGAGAGACGAAGCCGGTGCCCGCTTCCAGGTGCTTGAGGGTAAGCAGGCTCTCGCCACCGAGGCGCTGCAGGCTGGCTTGCGCCTCGACCATGCCAAGCGCAGCCTTCTCGCTGATCATGGCGCCCATGAACGGCTGCTCGGCGGCGTCATAGAGGCCGACCTTGATCTGGCCGACCACCTCCACCAGGCGCTTGACCAGAGCATCGCCCCGCACACCGCGCTCGACAAACAGGCGGCGCGAGCAGGTGCAGCGCTGGCCCGAGGTGATGAAGGCGGACTGCACGATGGCATGGACGGCGCCATCGATGTCGCTCACGTCTTTCACGAGCAGCGGGTTGTTGCCACCCATCTCCAGGGCCAGGATCTTGCCCGGCTGGCCGGCAAACTGCTGGTGCAGGAAGTGGCCGGTGCGGGACGAACCGGTGAAGAAGAGGCCGTCGATGTCCGGATTGCCGGCCAGCGCCTTGCCGGTGTCGACCTCGCCCTGCACCAGGTTGAGCACGCCCTTGGGCAGTCCCGCCTCCTGCCACACCTTCAGCATGGCTTCAGCCACCATGGGGGTCAGCTCGGACGGCTTGAACACCACGGTATTGCCGGCGATCAGCGCCGGCACGATATGACCGTTGGGCAGGTGGCCCGGGAAGTTGTAGGGGCCGAAGACCGCCACCACCCCGTGGGGTTTGTGGCGCACGAATGCCTTGGCGCCCGGCATGGGGTTCTCCACCGTGCCGGTGCGCTCGTCATGGGCGCGGATGGAGATGGCAATCTTGCCCTGCATGGCGGCGACCTCGGTACGGGTCTCCCACAGCGGCTTGCCGGTCTCGCGGGCGATGGTCAGGGCCAGCGCCTCCTTGTGCTCGCCAAGCAGGTCGGCGTAGCGGCGCACGATGGCCAGACGATCGTCGAGGGCCAGATCGGACCAATGATAGAAGGCTTGGCGGGCGGCCTTGACGGCGGCATCAACCTGGGCGGCGCTGGCGGCCTCCCCTTGCCAGATCACCTGATTCTTGGCCGGATCCTTTGATTCGAACGGCTTGCCTTCACCGGCCAGCCACTGACCGTCGATAAACTGCACTAAATGAGTCATCCAATCACTCCCTGTGGTATGCAGGCAGCCGAGGCTGCCTGTTTCATATTCGGTTTCGTCGCCAGCCGGATCAGTCGAGATCGACGGCACGCACCATGTCGCCATCCTGCACCTTGAGCGCCGCCGCCATCTTGGGCGGAATGATGGCCTCGTGCTTGTCGAGATCGACCCGGATGTTGCCGTAGCAGGCGCGGTAGTGCTCGTAGCGGGTGTTGCAGATCAGGTGGGTCTTGCCGCCGATGGGCTCGCCCACCAGTACCCGCAGCTTCTGGCTGCGGCGCACGCTGCGAATGTTCTTCACGTCGCACTCGACAGTGGGGCCGGCATCGAAGATGTCGACATAGCCGCGATTCACGAATCCTTCGTCCTGCAGCATCTTGATGGCCGGGCGGGTCTTCTCGTGGGTCTGACCGATGACGGCGCGCGCCTCGTTGCTCAGCAGATTGACGTAGATGGGGTACTTGGGCATCAGCTCGGCGATGAAGCGCTTCTTGCCGATGCCGGTGAGATAGTCGACGGTGGGAAAATCCATCGAGAAGAAATGCTTTTGCAGCCACTCGTAGAAGGGGCTGTGACCATCGCCATCGGAGACGCCGCGCATCTCGGCGAAGACGGTTTCATCAAACAGCTCGGGGTGTTCGGCCATGAACAGAAAGCGGTGCTTGGAGAGCAGACGGCCGTTGAGCCCCTCGCGGGCGCATTCGCGCAGAAACAGGGTGCAGAGCTCGGAATTGCCGGTGTAGTCGTTGGAGAGGGTGAGCGTCTCCACCACGTTGTAGATGCCGAGCTTGGGGGAAGAGTGCACCACCTTGCCGATGTGATAGTTGTAGAACGGCTGGGACAGGCCCACGGCCGCATCGATGGCGCAGGTACCGACCATTTCGCCGGTCTCCAGATCCTCGGCGACGAAGAAATAGAGGCAGTCACCCTTGCCCGCTGGCTTGTCCGAGAAGGTCTGGGTGGAGGCGTCTATCTTGCGCTGCAGCAGTTCATCGTTGACGGGCAACGAGGTCATGCCGGTGCCGGATTCGATGGCACAGGTCTTGAGACCGGCAAAATCTTTTTGCTCGATGGGACGGATAACCAACATAAATGACAACTCCCTTTCATTGACGACAGGTGGGGGCCCGGCTCCTGCCGGGCGGGTTCCCCACCTCAATTTGGATCAGGCGTTAACCACCTGGGCAACCGCTTTCTCGAACCGGGCCAGACCTTCCTTGATGTCCGCTTCCGGAATCACCAGGGACGGCGCGAAGCGCACCACGTTGGTGCCGGCAACCAGCGCCATCAGGCCCTGATCGATGGAGGCCAGCAGGAAATCGCGGGAACGACCCTTGTAGTCGTCGTTCAGCACGGCGCCCAGCAGCAGACCCTTGCCGCGCACTTCGCTGAAGCAGTGGTACTTGGCGTTGATGGCTTCCAGCCCTTCGCGGAACAGTTGCTCGCGCTGCTTGATGCCGCTCAGCACTTCCGGAGTGTTGATCACGTCGATTACCGCCTCGGCCACCGCACAGGCCAGCGGGTTGCCGCCGTAGGTGGAGCCGTGAGTACCCACTTTCAGGTGGGAGGCTATCTCGGTGGTGGTCAGCATGGCGCCGATGGGGAAGCCGCCGCCCAGCGCCTTGGCGCTGGTGAGGATGTCCGGCGTGACGCCCAGACCCATGTAGGCAAACAGATCGCCGGTACGGCCGACGCCAGATTGCACTTCGTCATAGATCAGCAGGGCGTTGTGCTGGTCGCACAGCTCGCGCACCCCTTTGGCAAACTCGTCGGTGGGACGAATGATGCCGCCCTCGCCCTGCAGCGGCTCCATCACCACGGCGCAGGTATTGTCGGAGATGACCTCGGCCAGTGCGGCCAGATCGTTGTAAGCCACGTGGGTGATGTCAGCGGGCTTGGGACCGAAACCATCGGAGTAGGCAGCCTGGCCGCCGACGCTGACGGTAAAGAAGGTACGACCGTGGAAACCCTGATGGAAGGCGATGATCTGGGTCTTGTGGGCGCCAAACTTCTCGATGGCGTAGCGACGGGCCAGCTTGAGGGCGGCTTCGTTGGCTTCGGCACCCGAGTTGCAGAAATAGACCTTGTCGGCGAAGGTGGTGGCGACCAGCTTCTTGGCCAGACGCAGGGCCGGCTCGTTGGTCATCACGTTGGAGAGGTGCCACAGCTTCTCGCCCTGGGTTTTCAGGGCCTCGACCAGCTTGGGATGGCAATGGCCCAGGCCATTGACGGCGATCCCGCCGGCGAAGTCCACATACTCACGGCCTTCCTGATCCCAGACACGTGACCCTTCACCACGCACCGGGATGATCTTGGCGGGCGCATAGTTGGGAACCATCACTTCATCAAACACTTCACGTGTCACTGCCAACAACTCTGACATATTGCTCTCCTTCGATCTGGCGACAGAATAATCCACCGCCCAAAAGTTAAATCCATGTAAACACATCGGCATTGTCACAGAAAAAAAGCTAAAAGTCTGCAACAAAGCGCGTTACAGGGAACAATGTTCGATTGCCCGTGAGATTTTAGGCAACCGCATTGCATAACGGCTCAGGGGGTGTTGGCAAGAGATAATTTGGACAGGGAGGCAGGTGAATAAAGTGTCAGGGAAAATATTTTTGGCCTCATCACGATTTTGAGAGGCCGATCACGACTTGTCAGGAATTTGCCAGAAAATTGGCCAGCAATTGATGGCCCTGATCGCTCAAAATGCTCTCCGGATGGAACTGAACCCCCTCTATATTCAACTGCTTATGGCGCAGGCCCATGATCTCGTCCGGGCTGCCGTCGGCATGTTCGCTCCAGGCGGTGATCTCGAGACAATCGGGCAGGGTGTCGCGCTCCACGATGAGCGAATGGTAGCGGGTGACCCGCAGCGGGTCGTTGAGCCCCTTGAAGACTCCCTCCCCCCGATGGCGGATGAGCGAGGTCTTGCCGTGCATCACCTGACGGGCACGCACCACCCTGGCACCAAAGGCTTGCGCCAGCGACTGGTGGCCGAGACAGACGCCGAGAATGGGAAGCTGGCCGGCAAAACGGGAGATGGCCGCCAGAGAGATGCCCGCCTCGTTTGGCGTGCAGGGGCCGGGAGAGATCACCAGATAGCGGGGAGAGAGCCGGGCGATGGCATCCAGCGTCAGCTCGTCATTGCGCTTCACCACCACCTCCTGTCCCAGGGCGCCAAAATATTGCACCAGATTCCAGGTAAAGGAGTCGTAGTTATCGATCAACAACAGCATGGGTCAACCAGGGCAGAGAATTAACGATCCAGATAGCGGCCCTGCTCCATCTCGCGCTCGCGCTGGCACTCGGCCAGGTAGATGGCGGCGGCGATGGCGGGGATTTTGTGGTGCTTGTCGATGGCGTTGGAGACCATCAGTTGCAGGGTATGCAGGTTCTTGGCCTTGCGGAACTTGCGCAGCCAGTGACCCTTGTCACCCAACTCTTCAATCGTGGTATTTGATTCGACAGACATGCTAACTCTTGGGGCAGACGCCCGCGTTTGAAATTGGAAGATGAAAACAACGAATAGCAGGTCGGGTAAAACAAAGAAAGCCAGGCAAATACCCAGCTCTCTTCTACTACACCTTCCCAGTATGTCAGGCTCGAGGAACGAAGCCGACTACATCATATACGCTGGCCAGGGTTTTTTCAGCCCTTTCCCGCGCCTTTTGTGCACCTGCCGCCAAAATGGCCTGCAGATGAGCCTCATCCTGACGCAGCTCGTGGAAGCGCGCCTGGATCGGCTCCAGCAAGGCAACCACGGCCTCGGCGGTTTCGGTCTTGAGGTGACCGTACATCTTGCCTTCGAAATGCTGCTCCAGCTCGGGGATGGAGCGACCGGTCACCCCGGACATCAGGGTCAGCAGGTTGGAAACCCCCGGCTTGTTCTCCGGATCGAAACGCACCACCGCCGGCTCGTCGGAGTCGGTCACCGCGCGCTTGATCTTCTTGACGATCTGCTTGGGATCTTCCAGCAAACCGATGAAGTTGGCCTCGTTGTCATCCGACTTGGACATCTTCTTGGTCGGATCCTGCAGGCTCATCACCCGGGCGCCTTCGGTCGGAATGAAGGGTTCAGGCAGGGTGAACACCTCGCCGTAGAGGTTGTTGAAGCGGGTACAGATGTCGCGGGTCAGCTCCAGGTGCTGCTTCTGGTCGTTGCCCACCGGCACCTGATTGGCCTGATAGAGCAGGATGTCGGCCGCCATCAGCACCGGATAACCGAACAGGCCGACGTTGACGTTGTTCTCGAAACGGGCAGACTTGTCCTTGAACTGGGTCATGCGCGACAGCTCGCCCATCTGGGTGTAGCAGTTCAGGATCCAGCCAAGCTCGGCATGCTGCGGCACGTGGGACTGGATGAAGACGGTGCTCTTGGCCGGATCGATCCCCACCGCCAGATAGAGGGCGGCGGCGTCCAGGCAGGCCTTGCGCAGGGCGGCCGGATCCTGGCGGGTGGTGATGGCGTGCAGATCGACGATGCAGTAGAGGCAGTCGAAGTCATCCTGCATGTTGACCCACTGACGCAGGGCCCCCATGTAGTTGCCGATGGTCAGCTGGCCCGACGGTTGGGCCCCGCTCAATACGATAGGTTTAGTCATCAGAGTGTTGATCCTTGTTATTCGGCCTGCCCGGCCAGCTTATTCGGCCAGCAGCGCGTCGAGCTGGGCAAACTGTTCGCATACCCAGTCCGGGCGGGAATCTGCGATGGGACGACCGTAGTTGTAGCCGTAGGTCAGCCCCACCACCTTCATGCCGGCGGCCTGAGCGGCCAGCACGTCATTTTCGGAGTCGCCCACCATCAGGGTGCGCGACGGGCTGACGCCCAGCTCGTGACAGGCCAGCAGCAGCGGTTCCGGGCTCGGTTTCTTGACGGGCACGCAGTTGCCCCCCAGCCAGAGCGCGAAGCAATCGGCGATGCCGAGGGCATCGAGGATCGGCTGCACGAAGTGGCTCGGCTTGTTGGTCACGATCCCCTGCCGGTAGCCCAGCGCCTGCAGGCGGCGCAGGCTCTGCTCGACCCCGTCATACATGGCCAGCCCTTCCAGCAGGCAGGCCTGATAGTGACGGTCAAACAGCGGACGGGCGCTGGCAAACAGCTCGGGCGCCGCGCGATAGTCCAGCGCACGCTGGATCAGCTTGTCGGCACCGTTGCCGACCCAGGTCCGTACCACGGCCTCGTCGGCCTCGGCCAGCCCGAGTTCGGTCAGCGTACGGTTGACCGCCAACGCCAGTTGCGGGGCGCTGTCGATAAGGGTGCCGTCCAGATCGAACAGCACCAGGTCAAAATCACGTTCAGCGTTTGACATGAGAGAGCTCCGCCCGCATCTCGTCGATCACCGCCTTGTAGTCCGGGCGGCTGAAGATGGCAGAGCCGGCCACGAACATGTCGGCACCCGCCTGGGCAATTTCACGGATGTTCTCCACCTTGACCCCGCCGTCGATCTCGAGACGGATGTCGCGGCCGCTCTCGTCGATCAGGCGGCGCACCTGGCGCAGCTTGTCGAGGGTGCCAGGAATGAAGCTCTGGCCACCGAAGCCCGGGTTGACCGACATCAGCAGGATCACGTCCAGCTTGTCCATCACGTACTCCAGGCAGGTGAGCGGGGTGGCCGGGTTCAGCACCAGACCTGCCTGGCAGCCCTGCTCCTTGATGAGCCCCAAGGAGCGGTCGACGTGATCGGACGCTTCCGGGTGGAAGGTGATGAGGGAGGCACCGGCCTTGGCAAAGTCGGGAATGATGCGATCCACCGGCTTGACCATCAGGTGCACGTCGATGGGCGCCTCGATGCCGTAGTCACGCAGGGCCTGACAGACCATGGGGCCTATGGTCAGGTTGGGCACATAATGGTTGTCCATCACGTCGAAATGGACCACGTCGGCACCGGCGGCCAGCACCTTGGCGACATCGTCCCCCAGACGGGCAAAGTCGGCGGAGAGGATCGAGGGGGCAATAAGAAAGTCTTTCATCAGCGTCATCCATTGGCAGCGTGGCAGAAAAAGCGGCGCAATTTTACCGCAAACGAGCGCCGAAAACGACCCGCACACGGTACGGAAAAAGCGAACGCCATCATCACCACAAATGGATGCTGAAAACGACCTGCACACGGTATGGAATACGCAGGCTCCATCATGACCGTACATCTGCACACAATACAGGCCCAAAAAATATCCCGCAGGATCTGCCTATCCCCCTCATCGACTGCGGGAGACATAAAAAACGGCACCCAAGGTGCCGTCTGTCTCAGCCGAGTGGCGCCAGTTCGGCGTCGCTCGGGTAGTAGCCCTGCTCCGGCTCGATGCCGGGCGGATAGAGCGCCAGCAACTCGGCCACCTTGTTGCGGGTGCCACCGTTGCGGCTGATGGTGCGCTTGACCAGGATCTCGTCGAGGCGGGCACCGCGATAGAGTTCGCGGGTCAGCTCGATGTCGTGGTTGCTGATGAGCACGGGCACCCCTTTGCGGGCCGCGGTGTGGCGGGCCAGTCTGGCCAGCACGGCCTGATCGTCCAGGGTAAAGCCGCCGGCCGAATAGGTGGTGAAGCTCGCCGTGGTGGAGAGCGGCGCATAGGGCGGATCGCAATAGATGACCCAATCCTCTTCGGCGCGCTGGATGGCGTCGGCATAACTTTCACAGATGAAGGTCGCCTTCTGCGCCTTCTCGGCGAAGGCCCACAGCTCTTTTTCCGGGAAATAGGGTTTCTTGTAAGAACCGAACGGGACGTTGAAGCCCCCTTTCTTGTTGTAACGGCACAGGCCGTTGAAACCGTGCCGATTCAGAAACAGGAACAACAGGGCACGCTCGAAACTGGTATCGGCCTGATTGAACTGGGTACGCAGCCGGTAGTAGGCGGCCTTGTGGTTGTGCTCGGCCACGAACAGCTTGCGCGCCTCGGCGATGAAGCTGTCCGGCGTCTGCTTGAGGTGGTTGTAAAGCCCAATCAGATCCGGATTGATGTCGTTGAGCACATAGGCGTCGTAGTCGGTGTTGAGAAACACGGACCCGGCCCCGACGAAGGGCTCCAGCAACACACGCCCGGCCGGCAAACGCTCGGCAATCTCTTCAACCAGGGAGTATTTTCCCCCGGCCCATTTTAAAAAAGCGCGTGTTTTTTTCATGGAAATCCGGTGTTAAGAAGGCATCGACCAAAAAAGGGGGACGATTCTACCCCCTTCCCGGCCAAAATGGCTATTGCTTCAACTCTTTTTGTACCTGCGCAAACGACTTAGGCCAGGGTTGACCCTTCAGCAAGGCGGGCGACAGCTTGCGAATGGCGGCCTTGGCCTGGTTGCTGCTGGCGTAGTCCCCCTGCAACACCACGTACCAGGGGCTGCCGCGGAACTGGGTCTGATAGACCCAGATCTTGCCGGCAAGGCCATTTTCGGCCACGAACTTGTCAACCGCCTTGGTGTTGCTCGCCCCCATCAGCTGGATGCTGTAGTGGCTGCGCGGCTTCTTGTTCAGGGTGGCGGCGGGAGTCAGCGCCACCTTGGGTGCAGGAGTCGCCACCGGCTCGGCGGCGGCCGGTTTGACCACCGGCTTGCTGGTAGCCTGCACGGGCTGGGCCTTGGCGGCTGTTGCCGGCTGGGCGGTGGCATTGGGTGTGGCCGCCTGCCTGGCAGGCTCATCCTGGGTGGCTGCCGCCCGGGAATCGGCACCGGTCAGCTCATCCACCACCGCCGTGGGCAGGGCTCCGCTGACGTTGGGCTGCTTCATCAGCTTCTCGACCACCTCGTCGGAGATCACCACCCGGCGCCCCTCGTAGTTGGTCGATTCGGTGGTAACCGTGTCGCTCTCCACCGCCTTGGGCAAGGCCTTGGCATCAGGCTGCCAGTCGCGTACCACACCCCCCTGATTGGTGGCGGCACCATCATTGTTCACACTCTGATTGCCGTTCTGGCTGCTGTTGCTGCCACCGACGGTGAGCGGGTCGCCACCCGACACGGGGATCGGCAGCGCCGTGCTCTGGACGGGTTCAGGTACGGCCCCTTTGTCGTCACTGCTGAACAGGGCCGGCAGCAGATAACTCAGCGCCAGCAGGCCGCCGGCAACCAGTGCCAGCAGGGTCGCAATCTTCTTGACAGGCAACTCGGCCTGACGTTTCTTGGGCCTTCTGTCGGTCATGATATCCTCCAGTAACTGCATGATGGTGGACGGATGTCCATTCGCCACTTTCAGGATCTCTTCCACTTTCGGCTTGGGCAAGAGGGCTGTCGGGATCTTGAGCTCTTTGGCCTTCTCATACAAGAAGATACGTTGTTCGGGGGCGCTCAGCGGCGCGACTTCCAGCTCCAGTGCCGGCATGGCACGCCCTTTGAGCAACGCCTTCTGGGTGCGACACCAGACGTCACTGCCGGACACCATGATCGCCAGCTGATGGGGCACAGCCAGGGTGTCGTTGTGGCGGCACAGGCTCCACAGCTCGCCAACCAGTTCGGCAGGCAGCTCGTCTGCCCGTTCGATCAGCAGCAGCAATGTGGCCGGTTTGCCCTCCAGCATGCGAAAGAAGCTGTCTGCCAGCGCATCCTGTGGATTGAACAGCGGGCGGGCCACCACCTGGGGCAGCAACAACTGGCGCACGTCCACCATCTTCATGGCCGGACTGCCGATCAGGCTGGCGACGCGGACTTTTTCAGGCAGGCTATCGAGCATGGCCTGACACAAGGTGCCGCGACCACTGCCGGGTTTGCCGGAAAGAAAAATGAAAGGATGATTGAATTCAATCAGATGCAGCAGCCGGTCAACCAGCTGCCGCTGGGAAGGAAGCTTCAGCAGTTTATTTGTCACGACCAGACTCAATCACCGCCAGCAGTTCAGCATCGGAGACATCGGCCACTACCTGGGCATGACCGATGCCAACCGGCAGCACCAGACGCAGTTTGCCTTCCAGCACCTTCTTGTCGCGATGCATGTGACGAATGAAGGCGGCAAAATCCATCTCGGGCGGTGCCTGTACCGGCAGATTGGCCGCCAGCAGCAGTGCCCGGATACGGGCTACGTCCTGCTCGGTCACATCGCCACGGGCCTGTGCGGTCCAGGCTGCCAGCATGGTGCCCGCCGCCACGGCCTCGCCGTGCAGCCAGTTGCCGTAGCCCTTTTCGGCTTCGATGGCATGGCCGAAGGTATGACCCAGGTTGAGCAGGGCACGCACGCCATGCTCGGTTTCGTCCTGACCGACCACATCGGCCTTGATTTCGCAGCAGCGACGGATGGCATAGGCCAGCGCGGCCGGCTCCTGCGCCTGCAGACGGAACATGTTGGCTTCGAGCCAGCAGAAGAATTCGACATCCCAGATGATGCCGTACTTGATCACCTCGGCCATGCCGGCGGCGAATTCACGGGCAGGCAGGGTCTGAAGGCACTCGGTGTCGATGACCACGTGTCTGGGCTGATAGAAGGCCCCGATCATGTTCTTGCCGAGAGGATGGTTGACGGCGGTCTTGCCGCCGACGGAGGAGTCAACCTGGGAGAGCAGTGTGGTAGGCACTTGAATGAAAGGAATGCCACGCTGGTAGCTTGCCGCAGCAAAGCCGACCACGTCGCCTATCACACCGCCCCCCAGGGCGATCAGAGTGGTATCACGGCCATGGTTGGTTTCCAGCAGAGCGGACATGATCCGCTCGAAGGTTGCCAGGTTCTTGTAGGCCTCGCCATCCGGCAGGATCAGGTGTTCAACCTGATAACCGGACAGCAGCTGGGTAATGCGCTCAAGATACAAGGGGGCGACAACGATGTTGGTCACTATCATGACCCGCTTGCCCTTGATGGTTTGCGTCAGCACCTCTGCATGCTGCAACAGACCTGCCGCTATCTCGATGGGATAGCTGCGTTCACCCAGTTCGACCTTCAACCTTTCCATGGACGTCCTCTTGATTACATGCCGATCAACTTGACGATTTGATTGGCAACAACTTTTGCGCTCTGGTCATCAGTCTGGATGACAAAGTCAGCCACTTCTTCGTACAGGGCGTTGCGCTCTTGCGCCAGACGCTCGAGTACTTCGCGCGGCGGCTCTTCGGTTTGCAGCAGCGGGCGACGTTTGTCACGTTGCGTCCGGGCCAGCTGCTTCTCAATGGTGGTCTCGAGGTACACCACGATGCCGCGAGCAGAGAGTTTGTTGCGTGTTTCACGGCTCTTGATGGCACCGCCACCCGTTGCCAGCACGATACCCTGCTGTTCGGAAAGGTCACCAATGACCTTCTCTTCGCGGATCCGGAAACCCTCTTCGCCTTCAACATCGAACACCCAGCCGATATCGGCACCACTGCGGCGCTCAATCTCATGATCTGAGTCGAAAAACTCCATATGCAGTTGTTCTGCCAGATGTCTACCTATGGTGCTCTTGCCCGCACCCATGGGACCTATCAGGAAAATATTGCGTTTCTCAGCCATGTCTTTTCGTTAGTAATTACAAACTGTACGACCCCGACAAACTCTCGATCGGGGTACCTATGAACCTTATCTTGCGATGGATCAGGAGGGGGATTATCTCAATAGAAATCAGGACTGGCAACCGCAGCCCTTACGCCCCAGCCTCATTGGGGCGTAAGGTTATATGTGTTTTACCTTCACATGTAAAGTCTTCAGAAAGTCTCGGTGACTATCTTCGGTGTCACGAAAATCAGCAGCTCCCGCTTTTTGTTCGCGCTGGTCGTCTTGCGAAACAGTACCCCCAGACCCGGGATATCACCCAGCAGGGGGACCTTGGTCACATCGTTTGTAATAGTCTGCTGATAGATACCGCCCAGCACCAGTGTCTCGCCATTGTTGACCAGCACCTGGGTGGTGATCGACTGGGCGTTGATGGAGACGGCATCGCCGGTACCGGTAGGTACGGTTTCACCCTTGGTGTCCTGGGTCACGGTCAGATCCAGGATCACCCTGTTGTCGGGAGTGATCTGCGGCGTCACCTTGAGACTCAGCACTGCCTTCTTGAAGGTGACCGAGGTAGCCCCGCTGGAGGAGGACTCCACATAGGGTATCTCGGTCCCTTGTTCGATCAGCGCCGGCTTCTGGTTAGCGGTAGTCACCCGGGGGCTGGCAATGATCTCGGCCTTGCTCTCCTTCTCCAGTGCCGACAACTCGAGATCCAACAAGGTGCCGTTCGCCAGCCGCGCCACCTGGAAGGCCAGGGTACCGGCGGCGTTGGTCACCGGCAGATTGACGTTCAACCGATCGTCCACCCCGGGACGGGTAATGGTCGAGCCACCGTTGTTGTTGCCGGAACCATCATTGCCCTCGATGGAGCCCGAGGTACTGTTGCCGTGACCATCGTTCTTGGTCACCCCCCAGCGTACCCCGAGTGCCTCGTCGAAGCCGTCGTCTATGGTCACCATGCGCGCTTCGATCACCACCTGCTTGACCGGGATATCCAGAATATCCAGCATGCGCTTGATGTTGCTGATGACGTCGGCGGTGTCCTTGACTACCAGCACGTTGGTCCGCTCATCCACGCTCACCGCCCCCTTGGCAGAGAGCAGCTTGGTGCTTTCAGACGAAAGCAGCGCCGCCACCTCGGATGCCTTGGCATAGTTTATCTGCAGGTATTCGGTGTAGAGCGGAGCCAGATCGGCAACCTGATTGCGGCTCTCCAGCTGCTGTTTCTCGCGGGCGGCTATCTCTTCCGCCGGAGCAACCAGCAGAATGTTGTTGTCGAGCCGCTTGTCGAGTCCACGCACCTTCAAGATGATGTCGAGGGCCTGCTCCCAGGGCACCCCATCCAGCCGCAGGGTGATGTTGCCCGACACCGAGTCCGTGGTCACCAGGTTGAGATTGTTGAAATCCGCGATGAGCTGCAACACGGTTCTGACCGGAATATCCTGGAAATTGAGGGAGATGGGTTTGCCCTGATACTGCTTGCCGGCACTCGCCGCGGTGCGCTTTTTCACCTCGACGATGAACATCTTGTCCGCCTGGTCGTAGCGATAATCAAACTGGCCGTTGACCGACAGCTCGAACAGGGTGTCATTGCCCTGGCGAAACACCTCAACCTGAGAAACAGGGGTGGCAAAATCCTGCACATTGATCAGATTGAGCAGGTCGTCCGGAACCCGGGTGCCGTGAAACTTGGCCAGCACAGTCTGACCGCGGCTGCTAACGTCCACGGCGGCAGAACTGTTATCCAGCGTCACCAGAAATTCCCCCTGTCCGTCCTTGCCACGTCGAAAATCCACGCCTTTGACGGAGTTGAAATAAGCGCCACTGGCCGAAGTTTGCGGGGTTGGCAACACAGGTTTGCTGGCAACCGGCGCCGCCACCGGAGCACTCTGGCGGGCAAGCTGCTGGCTGTTGATTAATGCCGACGAGGTTGCCGGCTGGGTATTGATAAGGGCGGACGAATTCGGCTGGGGAGCCACCAGCCCCGAGGAAGAGGCCGTGGTTGGCAGCGGCATAGCCGCCTTGTCCCCCAACGCAACCAACAGCTTGTTGCCCTGCTGGTGCACCTGATAGGGAGTCAGTTGATCGAGCGCAATCTTGATATCGAGACCCGCCCCCTTGCCCTCTACCTTGATGTTATCCACCCCCTGCTGCTTGATGGGCAGGGGATTCACGTTGAGTGCCCCCACAGCCCCCGGCACATGCAGCAGCAACTGGTTGGGTTCATAGGAGAGCCGATCGGTAAACCCGCTGACCGGTTCACTGAAACTCAGCTCCAGCAGCAGTTGATCGGCCATCAGCGGATTGACTTTGACCTCCTGCAGGGTGGCCACCGCCCAGGCCTGGCCCCATGCACCGACGCAAAACAGCAGGGCCACTCTGGTTGCCTTACCTATTGTTGTTCTCATCGCAGTTCATCCCTGATTATCGTTTTGCTTCAAGATTGGCCATGCCCAGCTGGGTTTCTCGAGTCACCCAGCATCCTTTGCCGTCCGGTATAGTCTCAATCAAATCCACGTAAGTGTCAGTGATCCTGATCACCCGCCCCTGATCCAGCCCCATATGCTGGTTGAGGCCCACCCGGATGGACTGACCATCCGGCGTTCTGATCAGAGCCCACAGCTGCCCCTGCTTGCCAAGGGAACCCTGCATGCTCAGGCTGGCCAGTGAATAGTTCTCCAGCACCTCTTTCTCTCTGTTGGCGACGATCTGGGCGCAATCCGGTTTCACCTTGGCATCCGTCTTGGCACTGCTGGCCTCGGGCTGGGGAGCGATGAAGGGACTGCGCTGATCACTGAGATGATAAGCCATGGGAGAGAAGGGCTTTATTTCGGGAAGCGGTTCAATGGGAACCGGCTTTCTGGCCTTCACCTCGGCCACGTAATTATCCATGTCATCCTGACCGCCGCAGGCCGTCAGCAACAATGCCGGCAACAGAACGCAGAGTATCCTCATTTTTTCTGCTCCACCGTCTTGCCGTTGTATTTATAGGTCTTGGCCAGCATCGACATGGCGATCATGTCATCCTGCTCCTTGCCCTGACCCAGTGTGAACGACTCCAGAATGACGATCCTTGGCAAGGCCGCCATGTCAGCCGTGAACTTGCCGATCTCATGATAGGTGCCCACCACTTCTATTCGCATGGGCAGCTCGGTGGAAAACTCGTGCTTGATCTCCGGCTCCCAGTTGATGCGATTCAACTTGAGGCCGTTGTCGGTGGCGATGAAGCTGATGTCATCCAGCAGCCCGGCCACTTCATGGGTATTGGGCAGCTGTTTTAGCTGGGTATCGACCAGTTGTTCAAGCTGCACCATCTGCGCCTTGTAGGCACCGAGATTGGCGGCCAGCATCGCCTTGCTCTCAAACTGTGACTTGAGCTCCGCCTCCTTGTCGGTTTCCTGGGTCAACAGAGTCAGCGACTTGGCAATCACGTAGTAATAGATGGCGCCCCCAAGCAGGGCGCAGAAGAACAGGATGAAGATCCCCTTGGCCAGTTTGGGCCAGCTGGCGATGTTGTTGAAATCCAGTTCGTTGAGCTGTTGCAGGTTCATTTCTGCCCCTTAGCCATGTCGAGGCTGGCTCCAGCCGCCACGGCGACCTGGAACATCATGGAAAACTGGCTCAGGGAGACGGGTGCCACGTCAGCCGCAAAGATGGTGCTGATCTGCGACTGCCCCAGCCAGCCGGAACCATCGATGCGACGCATCATGCTGGCCACCCTGCCATAGGCTTCGGTCTTGCCGTTCACGTCGATCCGGTTGTCCTGCAGAGCCAACGTGTTGAGATACACCCCATTGGGTACCAACGAAGGCAGCTGGTTGAACAGACGAACCGGCAGGTTGCGACGCATCTGCAGATGCTCGATCAGCTGCATGCGGTCAATCAGCTCCTTGCGCCGCTCCTTGAGCAGGCGGATCTCGCCAAGCTGGGCATCGAGTATGGTCATCTCCTGCTGCAGACGCTGGTTGCGCTGCTGCTGATGGCCGATCTGCTGTTCCACCAGCCAGTCGGCGGCAAAACCGAGGGACGCCGTGATGGCCATGAAGATACCGAGCATGACGCCGAACTGCTTCTTCTGACGCAGCGCCCTGGCTTCACGCCAGGGAAGGAGGTTTATATTTGACATGGCGTGAAGCTCCTCAATGCCAGACCCAGCGCCGTCATGTACTTGGCACCATGGGCAGCGACCTCTCCCTTGGGTTTGCCAAACAGGGTAAAGGGATCGGGATGCAACACCTCGCAGCTGAGCTCGTTACCAATCTGAGCCGCCAGCCCGGGCAGCAAGCTGCCCCCTCCGCTCAACACCAGTTTGGAGAGCTCCCGGTGGCCGGAAGAGCTGCAAAATAGCTGGACGTTGCGCCGCACCTGCTGCAGCAACGCATTCATGTGGGGCAGCAACACATCCAGCTCGTGATCGATCGGCAACTTGCCCTGCAGCTTGGCCTGCTCGGCATCATCCAGAGAGAGGCTGTAGAAAGAGGCCAGTGCCTGGCTGTATTGGTCGCCACCGAAGTTCTGCAAGCGGGAGTAGATCACCTCCCCCTTCACCAGCGCGGCAAATGTCATGGCGCTGGCGCCGATGTCGATGACACCGACCGGTTTGTCCCACTCCTGCAGCTCAGGCAGACAGGCGAGTACCGCCCGCCCCAAGGCGTGTGCCCCGACATCCACCACCTTGGTGGTCATGTCGGCTTCCGCCAGCGCGGTGACCCGACCATTCACGCTCTCGGTGCGGGCCGCGCTCAGCAGCACCTCCTGGCGCTCCTGATCGGCGACCTTGCCCAGGATCTCGAAATCCAGGCTCACTTCATCGAGGGGGAAAGGAATGAGTTGTTCAGCCTCAAGCTGGACCTGATTTTCCAGCTCGCTTTCACTCAGGCTGGCATCCACCTGAATGACCTTGGTGATCACGTTGGAGCCGGTGACGGCAGTAGCCACATACTGGCTGCTGCCCGAGATGAGGCGCTTGAGGCCCTTGAGAGACTGGCCGACCCGCTCGATATCCTGCAGCTGATAATCGACCAGAGTGCCTTTGGGAGTGGCAACCTCCGCCACGGATTCGAGGTGCAGCTTGCCGGGACGGCCGGTGATGGTCACGGCCTTGATGGTCTGACTTCCAAAATCAATGCCTGCCAGTGGAAGCAGAGAACCCTTGTTGAATAGCCCAAACATATACACATCCATGCGTTATATGGGTTTTAGGATTGATTGTAGGACAGCTAATCAGAAGATGATGGCTTAACTCATCCTAAATGCTCTATCTATCAATGTCATAAAGTTTATGCCGAAAAGTGATGCAACTCGCTTTCCGAGCCGCGCCCTCCTCCCCTTGGTTATTGAGTCGCAGAGTGCTAACCTCCCGCCTCTTCTCGAGGAGCCGGACCGTCGTCAGGAAAACCTCGAATTCACGAAGGCAAAAGGGCTATACTCTGCGCCCGTTGGCTAATTTTAAGACGATTGGTAGTTCTTCCATGCTGAAATGGCTCGTACGCCTGTTTATTGTCATGATGCTGGGTGCTGTGCTGGGTGTTGCCAGCCTCATCGGTATCTACTTCTACATCAAGCCCCAGTTGCCGGATGTGACCGCACTGCGCGACGTCAAGCTGGCCACCCCGATGAAGGTGTACAGCCGGGATGGGGAATTGATCTCCCAATTTGGCGAAATTCGTCGCATCCCCCTGCATCTGGATGAAATTCCCCAGTCCATGATCGATGCGGTGCTCGCCACCGAAGATGCCCGCTTCTACGAGCACCCCGGCATCGACCCCATCGGCATCCTGCGGGCTGCCACCGTCTGGGCCGTCTCCGGCCAGGCACGCCAGGGCGCCAGTACCATCACCCAGCAGGTTGCCCGCAACTTCTTCCTGAGCAACGAGAAGACCCTGGTGCGCAAGATCAAGGAGGTCTTCCTGGCCTGGCGCATCGAGCAGAATCTCTCCAAGGACGAGATACTACAGCTCTACCTCAACAAGATACCGCTCGGCTATCGGGCCTTCGGGGTCGGCGCCGCCGCCCAGGTCTACTTTGGCAAAGAGGTGAAAGAGCTCACTCTGGATGAGATCGCCATCATTGCCGGTCTGCCCAAAGCCCCCTCCATGCTGAACCCGATCCGTTCGCCGGAACGGGCCTTCGCCCGCCGCAACGTGGTGCTGGGCCGCATGCTGGAAACCGGCAAGATCACCCAGGCCCAGTATGACGAAGCCTCCAAGATGCCGATCAAGGCCCGTTATCACGGAGCAGAGACCACCCTCAACGCCCCCTATCTCGGCGAGATGGTTCGCCAGAAGATGGTGGAGCAGTTTGGGGAAGACGCCTACACCATGGGCCTGCACGTCTACACCACAGTCACCGCCAAGCGCCAGCGGGCTGCCCGTCAGGCTCTGCTCGACGGCGTGTTCGACTATGACACCCGCCATGGCTACAAGGGGGTGACCGCCCAGCTGTGGAAGAGCGGCGAGGCCGACTGGGATTACGACAAGATCATGGCCCATCTGGCCAAGCAGCCGACCTATCAGCCGCTGATGGCCGCCGTGGTCACCAAGCTGGGTGACAAGAGCGCGACCATAGTGCTGAAAAACGGCAAACAGGCCGAGCTTGGCTGGAACGGCATCAAGTGGGCTCGTTCTTTCATCACCGACGATCGTCAGAGTTTTGCCCCGAAATCGGCACGGGACGTACTCAAGGTCGGCGCCCAGATCTGGGTACGGGAGAAGGGTGAAGAGCTGCTGCTCTCCCAGATCCCCGAGGTCAACGCCGCCCTGGTGGCCATGAATCCGCAGGATGGCGCCATCGAGGCGCTGGTCGGCGGCTTCAGCTTCGAGCTGTCCAAGTTCAACCGGGTCGATCAGGCACGTCGCCAGATAGGCTCCAACATCAAACCTTTCCTTTATGCCACCGCACTGGAGCAGGGCTATACCCTGGCCTCGCTCATCAACGATGCGCCGATCAACCAGTGGGATCCCTCCAAGGGCCCCATGTGGCAGCCCAAGAACTCCCCGGCCATCTATGACGGTCCCACACCGCTGCGCCTTGGTCTTGCCAAGTCGAAGAACGTGATGTCGGTGCGGCTGATGCGCGCCATCGGGCTGGATACCTATATCGACGGCCTCACCCGCTTCGGCTTTGCCCGCGACACCATCTCGCCCAACGAATCGCTGGCGCTGGGCGCGGCCGAGTTCACCCCGCTGGAAGTGGTGCGCGGCTATTCGGTGCTGGCCAACGGCGGCTTCCAGGTCACCCCCTACTTCATTACCGAGGTGACCGACAGCTTCGGCGCGCCTCTCTATCAGGCCAACCCGGCCGCCGCCTGCCGTGATTGCGGCGTACTGGCCGCCGCCGGTCTGGACAGCGCGGATGCCTATGCCAATACGGCCCCCGACTGGAAGGCCCAGTGCCCCATCGATCCCGTCGTGCCCAACAACATGGCGCCGCAGACCATCAGCGCCCAGAGCGCCTTCCTGGTCACCGATACCCTGACCACCGCCATCTGGGGCGGCAATGGCTGGCGCGGCACCGGCTGGCGGGCGGCTCGCGATCTCAAGCGCCACGATATTTCGGGCAAGACCGGGACCACCAACGAGTCACGCGATGCCTGGTTCTCCGGCTATACCCCGAACCTGGTCGCCACCTCCTGGATCGGTTTTGACAACCACCAGCGTGGCCTGGGCCGGGCCGAGTTTGGCGGCGGCGCCGCACAGCCCATCTGGATCGACTTCATGAAGACGGCGCTCAAGCAGATCCCCGAGCGCAAGATGCCGGTGCCGGAAGGGATCATCACGGTGCGCATCGACCGTGAAACCGGCCTGCTAACCAACCGCACCGATGGCAGCAGCACGGACGAGTTCTTCAAGGAAGGCACCGAACCGACCCGCTTCGCCACCCAGAGCTCGGATGGCAATCAGGTCTATGGCGGCGACGGCTCGGACACTGACGGCCCTGTCTCCACCGACGATATCTTCTAAGCAACCGCAGCAGACAAAAACCGGCGCCCTGGCGCCGGTTTTCTTTTGGTGAACACGAATGCGTTGTCGTCAGCCGAGCAGGCTTTTCATCAGGCTCGAGATGCGGGCCGCCAGCTCGTTGAAGCAGGGCCGGCGCACCGAGTAGTGGCGGTAGAGCAGCGCTATGGTACGCCCCGGTACCGGATCGATCACCGGCCGGTAGCTCACGCCGCCCTCTTCGGTATTGGCAGGCACCGCGAGCCTGGGTACCAGCGTCATGCCGCTGCCGGCCGCTACCATGTTGCGCAGCGTCTCCAGGCTGGTGCCCTTGAAACGCTGATCCTCGCCGATGCCGGCTGCAAAACAGAAGCCCATCGCCTGATCCCGCAGACAGTGGCCATCGGCCAGCATCAGCAGCTTCTTGCCCTTCAGATTGCTGAGCGGCACCGCCTTGGCCTTCGCCTCCGGATGCTGCTGGGGCACCGCCAGCCACATGGGCTCCTGATAGAGAGGGATGGAGCCAAACCCTTCCATCCCCTCCAGTTCAGCCAGGATCAGGCAGTCCAGCTCCCCCTCTTCCAGCCGTTTGAGCAGCACCTGGGTCTGCTCTTCATAGAGGTAGAACTCCAGCTTGGGAAAATGTTCGCGCAGATCCTGGATGATGTGGGGCAACAGATAGGGGCCGACGGTGGGAATGAAGCCGATGTGGATCTCGCCGGACATTGGTTCGGCAAAGTGCTGGCCTATGCTCTTGAGTTCGCGCACCTCTTTGAGCACCTTGCGAGCCTGCTGGGCCATGGCATCGCCAGCCGGGGTAAACAGCACCTTGCGGGAGGTGCGCTCGATCAGGATCACCCCCAGCTCATCCTCCAGCTTGCGCAGCTGGCCGCTCAGGGTCGGCTGACTGACGAAACAGCGCTCCGCCGCCTTGCGAAAGTGCTTCTCCTCTTCCAGCGCCACCAAATACTCGAGATCGCGAAGGTTCATACATCCAGAATCCTGCCAACCAATGGGGCCATTAGCATGCCCAAGAACGGCGGGAGGGACAAGGGATGGTGAGATTGGACAGACCATGCGCAGGGGATAAATAAAACGGGCCCGGATCCTGGATCCGGGCCCGTCGGGTCAGCGTCGCCTCATCACACCCGGAAGCGACGTACCAGCTCCTGCAGCTGGGTGGCCAGATGGTTCAGGTCGTTGCAGGCCTGCGCCATCTGGGTCGCCCCGGCCGCCACCTCTTCCGAGGCATGGCTGATATTGACCACGTTGCGGTTGAGCTCTTCACTCACCGCCCCCTGCTCTTCGGTGGCGGTCGCAATCTGGATGTTCATGTGGGAAATGCTCTCCACCGAGCCGCTGATCTCGGAGATGGACGCCCCCGCCTCGCGCGCCGTACTGACGGTGGAGTTCATCATGTCCTGACTTTGCTGCATGGTGGTGCCGGCCTGCTCGGCCCGCTGCTGCAGCTCGGCAATGATGGTGTTGATCTGGGAAGTGGAGTCCTGGGTCCGTTTCGCCAGGGTGCGCACCTCATCGGCCACCACCGCAAAACCGCGCCCCTGTTCCCCGGCCCGGGCCGCCTCGATGGCGGCGTTAAGTGCCAGCAGGTTGGTCTGCTCGGCGATCCCGCGAATGACCTCCAGCACCATGCCTATGTTGCGGCTGTCGTCACCTAACTGATGAATCACCACGGCGGTGCTCTCGATGGCACCGGCCACCTGCTCAATGCGCTTGATGGAGTCGTTGACGGTGCGGGCCCCCAGCTCGGCGGTGCTGCTGGCGGCACTGGCGGCACTGGCGGCATCGCTGGTGTTGCGGGACACCTCCTGCACCGTCGCCTGCATCTCGTTCATGGCGGTGGCCAGCTGGTTCAGCTCGTGCTGCTGGCTGTTCATGTTGTTGGCGGACTGACGGGCAACCGCACTGATCTCTTCGGCCGCAGAGCTCAGTTGCACCACGGAGCCGGAGACTTCACTGACCAGATTGCGCAAGTTTTTCTGCATCTCGCCAAAGCCCTTGGCCAGTTGACCCAGTTCGTCATTGTTGAACTGGCTGGTGTCAAGATGGGTCGCCAGATCACCTCCCGACACTTTACCAACCACCTCCAGCAACGCGTTGACCGGGCGCTTGATCTGTTGAGTCAGATACCAAGCCACCAACACCACGAAAAGCAGCGTCACGAGTCCAATCGCTATGCTGAGCAGTTTGGCTGACTCATATGATTGCTCACTGCTGGTATGCATGGCACTACCAATGCGGTCGTTAATCTCGCGCAACGTCATTGTGAGCTGAGTGGTCTGGTCCAACGTAGTGCGGGTAATGCCATCCCGATACTCGCCAATCTTGGCGCCTTCGTTGTTCATGACCGCTTGATACAGCTGATCATGGGCGCTGAAGTAGGCCTCTCCTGCTGGTTGCAAGGCACGATAGGTCTGCTCTTCTTCTGCGTCGTTGAAAGCCAAACGGCCATAATCCGACAACGCTTTTAGAAAGCGAGCCTTGGCATCCGAGAAACTGTCGTTCCGTTTGGCGATATCCGCCTGGTCATTGTTGGTCAACGCAATGACCATGGCCAGTTCGGCTCGACGCGCATCCAGCAGCGCAACGTGCATTTGGCTGGCATAGCGAATGGAAGGCACCAGGTTATTGACAATAAGCTGAGTGTTCGCATTCAGGTAGGAGAGCCTGGAGATCCCAAATCCGGCGATGACCAGCACCAATAATGCCAACACCGCAAAACCGGCGCTCAACTTCTGACCTATAGACATATTTTTGAACATGATTGGTATCCTTGGCGGCTAGACGCAAGCCCCTGACATTGAACGTCCGGGCTATCCCCATAGAGCATAGCGCGATGATTGCAAGCGGATGATTTTCATACTATCCGCGGCTCAATATATCGCCCTTCACGGGGATAGCATGAGGGTCGCCCAGGCAGGAAAATCCACTCAGGACTCATCCGGCCAAGATTATCTTCGGCAGGATACCAATTCCCCTCTCAGCGCCCCATCAGCTGCTGGATATGGCGGGCAAATGCCTGGGGCTCGCCCAGGAAAGAGGACGCTGACAAGGGCGTTACCTTGTCCCCCTGCACCAGCCCCAGAGTCGGGTAACCCTGCCCGCCGAGACGACGCATCCAGACCTGGCTGTCCGCCAGATGGCTTGCCATCTCAACCGCCTGATACGCCTGCCCAAAGGCCTCCTGCGCAATGCCCTGCTCCGCCGCCAGGCTGGTCAGATGCTCGAGAGAACCGATCCAGATGCCATCGCGATAGTGGGATTGCTGGATGCGGTGCAGCATCACCAACCCATTGCCCCCCAGGGATGTCACCGCCAGGATGGCGCGGATCGGTTGCTCCGAATCCAGCAGCAGCCCATCGCGCAGCAGCAGCTCGTTGAAATAGCGCTCGCCGAAAGCCTGGCCGGTCAGCGCCTGGATCCGCTCGTCATGGGGACGGACGTAATCACGCAGGGCCTGGCCCATCGCCTGCCTGCGCCCGCCAAGCCAGAGACCACCGGCGTGCAGCTCGATGCGCAGTTCCGGGATGGCAGCCGCAGCCTTCAACAGCGGGGCGGCGCCGTAGCACCAGCCACAGAGGGGGTCGTATACATAATGCAGAGTCGTTTCGTTCATATCATTCACTCGTTCATTCGGCTAAAAAAACCGGGCCCTCGGGCCCGGTAAAAAACACAGGGAAGTAGGCGTCAGGGGGTTACCACTTCATCTCGCCGGTGTTGACCTTGGCACCGATGGCCAGACCGTCGTCGACCGGCAGGGACGGGTAAGCCTTCTTCAGAGCTTCAATCAGCTGGCCGGAGTTCTTGGCTTTGACCAGCTCCTGCTCAAAGCGCTCTACGTAGTCACGGGTAAAGGTCACGGCGGCGCTGCCCTTGGGCGCAGTCCCCAGGAAGTGACCCGGCACCACGCGCTCAGGCTTCAGCGCCAGCAGATTGTTCAGCGCCTTGACCCAGTTGCTGCGAGCGGCCTTGGTCTGACTGTCCGCCATCCACACATGTACGCCGCTGTAGACCGGCACACCACCAAAGGCAGTCTTGATGGACGGCGCCCACAGGTAGGCATTCGGGGTGTTCATCTCCTTGATCTCGATCTGCTCGCCATCCAGGGTCAGGTGGCTGGCCGTCATCACTTGCGGCACGGTCAGGCTCTTGGGTGCACCCTTGCCCAGAATGGGGCTCCAGTAGCTCAGCTTGGCATCCTTGGTCTGGTTGATGTGGTCAACCACATGCTGGTCGGCCAGCACCTTGACGTCGGGGAACGCGGCCATGACAGGTTCCAGACCGAAGTAGAAGTCGGGGTCACCGGCACTGATATAGACGGTGGTCAGTTTCTTGCCGCTCTTCTTGATCATGTCGACCAGTGCCTGACCGTTTTGCACGTCGAACTGGGCATCGATCAGGATCGCCTCCTTGTCACCGGCCACCAGGGAAGAGGAGACCGGGAAGATGGCCTTCTCGCCAGGGTTGTAGACAGTTACGGTCAGCGGGGCGGCCATGGCGGCACCGCTCAGCAGGGTGGTAGCCAGGGTCAGATTGCGGATCAGGGTATTGTTCATCGGGTATTCCTCATCAAGTCATCAGGGGTTCATCAGATGGACACAGTTTATTGGATCACTTTCGGTACAAATACAGCATAATGAGCGCATCACTGTTGCATTAATCGAGCATATAGAGAGCCTGAACATGGATCGACTGACCGCATTGCGGGTCTTTGTCAGCGTAGTCGAACAGGGCAGCCTGAGCGGCGCCGGGGAGAAACTGGAGATGTCGCGCGCCATGGTGACCCGCTATCTGGCGGAGCTGGAGCAGTGGATGGGGGCGCGGCTGCTGCACCGCACCACCCGCCGGCTCAGTCTGACCGGCCCGGGAGAAGAGGCGTTGAACCGGGCCCGGGCCATGCTGGCGCTGGGGGAAGAGATGGAGCAGATCGCCGTGCGCGGCGACGAGGCGCCCAAGGGGCAGTTGCGCATCACCAGCAGCTATTCGCTCTCGGAAGCCCTGCTGGTGGGGGCCGCCAACGACTACCTGGCGCGCTATGCGGGCACCGCCATCGATATCCTGCTACTGGACCGGACCGTCAACCTGGTGGAGGAGCGGATCGATCTCGCCATCCGCATCACCAATGATCTCGATCCCAACCTGGTGGCCCGCCGGCTCGGCACCTGCCACTCCGTGGTCTGTGCCAGCCCGGCCTATCTGGCCAAACACCCGACGCCGCACAAGGTGCAGGATCTCGCCCTGCACAACTGCCTCACCTACACCTATTTCGGCAAGAGCCTGTGGGAATTTCAGGGGCCGGACGGGCCCGAATCTGTGCCGGTCAGCGGCAACCTCAGCGCCAACATCTCCAACCTGTTGCTGGAGGCGACCCTGGAAGGTGCCGGCATCAGCCTGCAGCCTCGCTATTCCGCCCAGCCCCATCTCGAGACCGGCACCCTGGTGCCGCTGCTGGAGCAGTGGCAGCCCAAGCGACTCGGCGTCTACGCCGTCTATGGCACCCGCAAACAGATGTCACCGCTGCTGCGCAGCTTCCTCGACTTTATGGTGGAACGCATGGCCGCCGACCCCATGTGGCGCGATTAAACCGGCATGAAAAAGGGGCCGTCAGGCCCCTTTCGTTCAATATGCCAGACTCGCTGGCCGCACTCAGGCTTCGAAACCGCTCAGCGGGGCATCGGCCGGCGTCTCCTGCGCCACATCCAGGAAGATCTCCCGATATGCCACATAGATGGAGTAGTTGAGGGCCGGGATCACCACCAGCAGCCCCACCAGCATCAGCGCCGCACCAAACAGCATCAGGATGGCGGCGACTATGCCCCACCAGAGGAAGGGCCACATGTTGGTCAGGCAGCCTTTGAAGCTGAGCTTGGCCGCCTGCAGGATCCCCACGTCGTGGAAATAGATGAGCGCGGGGGCGAAGGTGATGGCCATCAGCACCGGGATCAGCAGCGCCAGCCCCAGCAGCAGGCAGAGCAGCAGCCCCTGGGCCTGGGCCGCCGTGACCACCAGGGACTCGGGATCCTGGGTCAGCAGGGAGGTGAGCCCCCACATGGAGAGCAGCCCCAGGCAGATGAGACCGATCAGGCTGAACAGGGCCAGCACCAGCAGCCCCCCCAGCATCAGCGGCGTCAGCTTGTGCCGAAAGCCGGAGAAGAAGTCGGCGAAGCGCAGCGGGTTGCCTTCATAACCGTGGTGGGCCACCGCCACCCAGCCGGCGCCCCACACCATGTAGAGCAGCTGGGAGATGAGGCTGCCCGCCGGCAGGCGCTCCAGCAGCAGACCGACCGCAAACCAGACGAGAACCATGCCGACGCTGGCCCCCATCCCCTTGTTGAAGATATCGAAGCCGGACCGCACCCAGACCCAGCCACGCCCTATGGGGTGACGGGCGGGTGCTGTGCGCAGGGGGGACAATCCATTCATAACAGTTCCTCGGATGAAAACGGCTGGTTGCCGATTCTAGAGCCATGGGGCCCCCGACTCAATGGCGGGCCGCCGTCGACACCGCAGGTGCACGTCATGGCTGCTTGTATCAGACGTTACGGTTATCATAAGAGACCCCTCTGCAAGGGGCGTTCACTTATTCAAGAGAATCCAAAATGCGTACATCTCACCTGGCGCCGCTGCTGCTGGCCTCCCTGTTGCTCAACCTCTGGCAGTGGCAAGCCAACCACACCGCCGCCCAGCCGGAATCAGACGCCGCCGGCACCGCCCGCGCAGCCCAGTGCGATGCGTCAGCTTCCCAGAGCAGCAGCCAGAACCCGGGGCAGAGCCTGCTGGCCAAGCTGCCCGGCAAGGGCTCCCAGAGCGAGCCTGCGCCCGCCCAGGAGGCGCTCCCCCCCAACCCCGAGCTGGAAGCCGCCATCAGCCAGTGGAGCCAGTCGAGCGAAGGGTCCGTGCTGATCGAACGGCTCTATGACGCCGAGCAGGGCAGCCAGCTCACCACCGTCTTCGATCGGCTCGACATCGTGGAGGACGTGCGCGGCCAGGTGCAGGAGCAGCTGCGCGAGCTCTATCGCCTTGGTTTCGATCATCCCGACGCCTACGAGCAGGAGAGCCAGCGCATCTGGAGCAACCTCAGCAACCTGCTGGGGGAGGATACCCGCACCCGGCTCGAGCAGGAGATCTACTCGGGCGACACCAACCGCCTGCTGGAGATCCAGGGCCGCCTGGCGGAGCGCGGCGAGCTGCTGGCACCGGCCCAGCGCCAATCCCTGACGCGCCTGTTGAGCGAGGCGAACCAGCAGCTGGCCCAGCAGGAGAGCGGCGATGCCGGCACCTATCTGGAGAACCAGCGCGCCTATACCCAGCGGGTGCTGGAGAGCAGCCGCGGCTTCCTGAGCCCGGATCAGCTCAAGGTGCTGCAAGACATGCTGGAACTGGATCTGGTGCGCCAGGAAGTCTCGGTTCAGATGGAAGCCATCTACCAGCGCTT
Organism: Aeromonas dhakensis; assembly: GCF_002285935.1. NCBI lineage: Bacteria > Pseudomonadati > Pseudomonadota > Gammaproteobacteria > Aeromonadales > Aeromonadaceae > Aeromonas > Aeromonas dhakensis. The sequence goes on along the minus strand of NZ_CP023141.1, from coordinate 1,982,889 downwards.
CCAGCCAGCCTCCTGATTTCGTTACCTTTTCGTCTTAGTCAACCCAGCCTGGAATCATCATGAGAGTCGTTTGTTGTCTATTGTTGCTGCTGGCCAGCCAGTCCGCCCTCGCCGAGGGCTTCATCAGTCGCCTGCTCAACCACCCGGTGCCGGGTGGCGTCGCCGTGGTGCCCCTTGGCAGCGAGGCGCAGGCCCCGACCGCCCGCTATCAGGACAAGCCGGTGCTGGTGGTGCGTGAAGAGGGCAAGCGCTGGATTGCCATCGTCGGCATCCCCCTCAAGAGCCAGCCCGGCCCCCACCAGTTGCAGGTGAGCGATGGCCGCACCCTCGGCTTCACGGTCGGCAGCAAGCACTATCGCGAGCAGCACATCAAGCTCAAGAACGGCCGTCAGGTCAACCCGCTGGCCGAGGACATGGCCCGCATCAACCGGGAGCTGGCGGAGCAGACCCGCGCCTACCAGACCTTCAGCCCGGCCCAGCCCAGCAACCTGCTGTTCGACAAACCGGTGGAGGGTCCGCTCTCCAGCCCGTTCGGGCTGCGCCGCTTCTTCAACGGCGAGGAGCGCAACCCCCACTCCGGCCTCGACTTCGCGGTCGGTGCCGGCACCCCCATCAAGGCACCAGCCGCTGGCAAGGTGATCCTGATCGGCAACTACTTCTTCAACGGCAACACGGTGTTCGTCGATCACGGCCAGGGGCTCATCAGCATGTTCTGCCACATGTCGAGGGTCGACGTGAAGCTGGGCCAAAGCCTGCCCCGCGGCGGCATCGTCGGCCGGGTCGGCGCCACCGGCCGCGCCACCGGTCCCCACATGCACTGGAACGTCAGTCTCAACGACGCCCGCGTCGACCCCGCCATCTTCATCGGCGCCTTCAAGCCCTGAGGCCGGAGACCTGTCGCGCGCAGGCAGGGGCGTTCAAAACGAAAAAGGCAGCCGAGGCTGCCTTTTTCATGGACGAATGACCACCTGTCAGGCAGCGCTGTGCTGGCGCGCCTCCCTGTTCATCGCCCGCCACATCACCAGTACCAGCAGGGTGCTGCAGGTGGGCAGCGCCAGCCAGACGCCGGATACCCCCCACAGGGAAGAGAAGCCCCACAGAAAGCCGCCGATCAGCACCAGTTTGCCGCCGGTGAGCAGGGAGGCGATACGGGCCCGGTTGATGGCCTGGAAGTAGGTGGCCCCCACCAGCAGCAGGCCTTCCATCGGCAAGCCCCAGAAGTAGAGCCAGATGCCCAGGCTGGCCACCGGCAACAGGGCCGCGTTGTCACCGGCAAACAGGTAGACCACCCCTTCCGGCCAGAGATAGAGCGGCAGCATGCCGCACAGGGCCACCAGCAGCGTCACCCCGAGCGCCAGGTTTCGCACCCGCAGCACCCGTGCCCAGTTGCCCGCCCCGGCGTTGAAGCTGGCGATGGGCTGGATGCCCATGGCGATCCCCTCGAAGATGAGATAGAAGAAGGCCTCGCTGTAGCTGATGACCCCATAGGCGGCCACGTGCAACGAGGTGCCGACCGAGAGCAGCGCCTTGTTGTGCAGCGCCAGCACCACCGACAGGTAGAGGTACATCAGAAAGCTCGACACCCCGAGTCGCAATGTCTCTCCCATCAGCCGCCAGTCGGGCCGCAGGGTATCCCAGCGAATGCGCAGCTGGCTGCGCGGGGTGAAGAAGTGCCACAGGCACAGCCCCCCGGTCACCGCCTGGGAGAGCATGGTGGCGATGGCGGCCCCCGCCAGCCCCCAGGGGATCACCGCCATCAGCAGGTAGTCGAGCAGCACGTTGAGCACGCCGCCCCCCACCAGGATCCAGGTGGTGAGGCCGGGTCGCCCGTCGTTGCGCAGCAGGGCGGTAAAGGCCATGGAGAGCACCGCGAACACCCCGAGCCAGGAGTACCACTGCAGATAGGCGTATCCGGCGTCGAAGATGGCCCCCTCCGCCCCCATCCACACCAGCATCTCGTCACCGTAGTGGATGCCGATGAAGGCGAGCAGCGCCGAGGCGATGAGCACCATCACCAGCGCGTTGCCGACGATGTGACGTGCCCTGGCCTGCTCCCCCTTGCCCAGATAAAACGAGGCGAGCGCCGAGGAGCCCATGCCGATCAGCGCCCCCACCGCATAGAGCACGGCGCAGATGGGGTAGGCCAGCATCATGCCGGCCAGGCCGTCCTGGCCCAGAATATGGCCGACGAAGATGCCGTCTATGGTGACATAGATGCCGGTGACCAGCATGGCGGCCACGGTCGGAGTGACGTAGCGCCAGAACAGGCGGGAAAGGGGGGCCGTGCCCAGATCGACTGCGGACATAAGATGCTCAATGGAGGGGAAAACGGCCGGAATGATAGCCAAAGCGGGCCGGGATCGCCCGTTATTTATGTTACAAATCATTAATATGGAAAACTTTACCCGCCCAGGCCCCTGCTTTAGGCTAGGGCGACTCCACCTGAACGGAAACGTGCGCCATGTTGCAACGCCTGCTCTCCCTGCTGCTCTGCCTTACTCTTCTCTCTCCCCTTGCCCAGGCCGATGACGCCATCACCCAGGTGGAAGAGCTGCTGCAGAGCGTGCCCAAGACGGACACCCCGGAGAACCAGAAGCTGCGGGAGAGCTACCAGCAGGCGCTGCAATTTGCCCGGGAAGCCCAGCGCTACCGCGAGCAGGGCAAGGCCTATCAGCAGGTGCTCATCGACTATCCCAAGGAGTCGGCCCGCCTCAAGGAGAGCCTGCACAACTACCAGCCCCAGCCTCGCCCTGCCCTCTCTTCCCTGAAGGAGGAGGCGCTGCGCCAGGCCATCGGCCTGAGCAGCAACCGCCAGCTCAACCTGCGCAAGGAGCGCCAGGGGGTGATGGACAGCCTCAACCAGCTGGAGAGCACCGGCCAAGAGTATCACCTGCGGGTCGACGAGCTGCGCAAGCAGTTGCAGCAGACCCGTGCCCTGCTCGATCGGCTCAGCTTCAGCAGCGAGTCTGACCGCCAGCAGGATGCCCAGCAGCTGGTGACCCGCCTCAAGGAGCAGAGCCTCTCCGACCGGATCCAGATGCTGGAGCTGGAGCAGCTCTCCGCCCAGCAGCGCAACGATCTGGGCAAGCTCAGGCTGCAGGAGCTCAACCTCGCCATCACCGACGAGGACGAGTGGCAGACCAGCCTGCTCAACCAGCAGAACCAGCTGCGCCGCGACAAGACAGAACAGGCACTGGCGGAGAGCGAGCGGCTGCGCAAACAGCTCACCTCCGACATGCCGCTGCTGCTGGAGCAGCAACAGCAGAACCAGGCGCTCTCCATCCAGCTCGGCGCGCTCGAAGATCAGATTGAACGGGTGCAGGACGAGCAGCGGGTGATCGACACGAACCTCTCGACCCTGAACGACCTGGTCAACTCGGTGCGCGAGCAACTGGAGTGGCTGCAGATCAGCAACGCCTACGGCGAGAACCTGCGCAGCAAACTCTCGGATCTGCCCGCCTACTTCCCCCTCGACAAGCTGGAGTCGGCCATCGTCAACGCCCGCATGGCCAAATACCAGTACGAGACCGAGCAGGATGCCCTCAAGGATCCGCGTCAGCTGCGCGATCAGCTGCTGACCACCGACGGCATCACCCTGGATCGCGCCCAGCTGGCGGTGCTCGACAACCTGCTCAAGGCCAGGCGGCAGCTGCTGACCCGACTCAACGACGCCGCCGACAGCCTCATTCAGGAGCAGACCCGGCTCAAGCTGCTCTACAGCCGCCAGAACAGCAAGATCGACGAGATCCGCGAGCTCAGCGCCAGCCACCTGTTCTGGATGCCGGACGTGCGCCCGCTCACCCCGGCCGTGCTGCTCGGGGTACCGGCCGCCCTCGGCCTCGCCCTCAACCCGGTCAACTGGCTGCAGCTGCCCCGGGCCATCGCCGAGAACAACCCCATCACCCTCACCTTCGCCGGTATCGGCATCCTGGTGCTGGCCTGGTGCTGGTTCAAGCTGGCTCGCCACCTGACCCACTACAGCCAGTACATAGCGCCCCGCATCGGCAAGGTGACCCAGGACAAGTTCAGCCTCACCAGCCGGCTGCTGATGCGCTCTCTGCTGGCCTCCCTGCCGCTGCCCGCCATGGTGCTGATGGTGCGCGGCCTGCTCGACGGCGCCTGGCAATACCCGTTCGCGGTGGCGGTGGCCCGCGGCCTCGGCGAGATCTGGTTCCTGCTGCTGGCGCTCTTGATGGCGCGTCACCTGACGCTGGAGAAGGGGATCCTGATCCTCCATTTTCGTTGGCAGAAGGAGCGGGTGCAGAAGGTGTGGAGTCAGTTTCGCACCCTGCTGCTGGTGATCATCCCGAGCTTCTTCGTGCAGGGCATGGCCAACAGCTATCAGGAGCACGCCTTCTACGACTCCCTCGGCCGGCTGGCCTTCATCGTCGGCGCCCTCTGGCTGCTGCTGTTCTTCGCCCGCCTCAACCGGGAGCGGCTGCCGCTCACCTGGGGCCAGGCCGACATGAGCAAGCCCCACCTGCTGCACCACTTCATCTGGAACAGCCTGATGCTGGCGCCGTTGCTGGCGGTGATCGGCTCTCTGCTCGGCTACTTCTATACCTCCCGCATCCTGCTGCGCCAGCTGGAGCTGAGCCTGCTGATGGGGCTGGGTTGCCTGCTCGTCTACTATCTGGCGCACCGCTGGATGCTGATCCAGCGTCGTCGCCTCGCCTTCGAGCGGGCCAAGAGCAAGCGCGCCGAGATCCTGGCCCAGCGCGGCCGAGAAGAGGGACACGACGAGCTCAGCTCCGAGATCCCGGACGTGGTGGAGGACACAGAGCTGGATCTGGATACCATCAGCGCCCAGTCCCTCGGGCTGGTGCGCACCCTGTTGATGCTGGGCTTCACCATGCTGGTGGTGGTGCAGTGGTCCGAACTCAACTCGGCGTTCAGCTTTCTGCGCAGCATCGAGGTGTGGCAGGTGAGCAGCAAGATCGGCGGCATCGAGCAGGTCGTCGCCATCACATTGCAGGATCTGATGCTGACGGCCTTCACCTTCATCCTGACCGTGGTCACCGCCCGCAACCTGCCGGGTCTGATGGAGCTGACCCTGCTCCAGCACCTGAGCCTCTCTCCCGGTACCGGTTTTGCCATCACCACAGTGACCAAGTACATAGTACTGGTGGTGGGGGCTCTGACCGGCTTCTCCATTCTCGGCATCGACTGGTCCAAGGCGCAGTGGATGGTGGCGGCCCTCTCCCTGGGCCTGGGTTTCGGGCTGCAGGAGATCTTCGCCAACTTCGTCTCCGGCCTCATCATACTGTTCGAGAAACCGATCCGGCTCGGCGACACTGTCACCATCCGCGAGCTGACCGGCACCGTCACCAAGATCAAGACCCGCGCCACCACCATAGTGGATTGGGACAGGAAGGAGATCATCGTCCCCAACAAGGCCTTCATCACCGAGCAGTTCATCAACTGGTCGCTGTCCGACGCCATCACCCGGGTACGGCTGCGCATCCGCATCGGCCTGACCCAGGAGCCGAGAAAGATACAGACCATTCTGGAAGAGTCGATCAAGGCCTCCACCCTGGTGCTGGAGACCCCCTCCCCCGAGGTGTTCCTGATCGAATTCACCGACTCGGCCCTGATCTACGAGATCCGGCTCTACGTGAACAGCATGGATCACCGCATGCCCATCACCCACGAGGTCCACTCGCTGGTGCTGGAGAAACTGCAGCAACAGGGGCTGGGGCTGCCGCACCAGCAGATCGACATTCGTCTGAGCCGGGCCTGAGTCGCCCTCACAGGAGCACAACATGCAGATCATCGCCCATCGCGGCGCCAGCGGACTGGCACCGGAGAACACCCTCAAGGCCATCAGGCTAGCGCTGACGCTGGGGGCTGAAGCCATCGAGATCGACGTGCAGCAGGCCGACGGCGAGCTGTGGGTCTTCCATGACCGCAGATTGGAGCGCTGCACCGACGGCCGCGGCGTGCTGATGGCCCAGTCACGCACCTATCTGGAAAGCCTGAATGCCGGCGAGGGAGAGGGGATCCCGACCCTGTGGCAGGTGATGGAGGCCATCGCCGGACAGAGCGAGCTGCATATCGAGCTGAAAGGAGCACAAACAGCCGACGAGGTGGCCCGACTGACCCGGCGTGCCGAGGCCGAGCTTGGCTTCACGACCGCCCAGTGGGTCGTCTCCTCCTTCCACCATCCCGAGCTTGCCCGCTTCGCCGCCCTGCGCCCCGAGATCCGGCTGGGGGCGCTCACCTCCACCATTCCCCTCACCCAGGCGGCCTTTGCGGCCGAGCTGGGTGCCTGGTCACTCAACTGCGACGTGGATTTTGTCGATCAACAGCTGGTGCAGGATGCCCACGATCGCGGGCTCAGGGTGCTGGTCTACACGGTCGATGATCCCGGAGATCAGGCGATGCTGGCCGCCATCGGCGTCGACGGCATCTTCACCAACCGGCCGGATCGCTTTCTGCCATCCGCCAAATTGGACTCATTGTGTCGGAGGTGATCGATAACCGCTGATTTAAGCTATAAATTTAATGGCGCACCGGGATACAAAAAGTTCGACTTTGGCCGATACAGTGTTGGCCCATAACAATAAAACCACACATCGCAGACTGAAGCTCACAAGGATGTAAACATGAACTTATCCATCAAGAACAAGCTTGTCCTCGCCATCGGGGTCATTATCCTGGTCATCACAGGCCTGCAGGTCTGGTACAACACAAGTCAACTGAAAAGCGAGACCCGGCGTCTGATCTGGAGCTTCATCGACGACAGCTCGGTCTCGAATGTCAAAGGCATCTCCCGCTGGCTGGACGCCCGCATCGGCATGGTCACCGCCACCAAGGAGGCCTTCGCCAAGGAAGACGAACCCATCAGCCATCTGGCCCAGACCATGAACGCAGGCAACTTCGACCTGGTCTACGTGGGCACCAAGGATGGCAAGATGATCCAGAGCAAGCCGACCGACCTGCCGGCCGGCTATGACCCCCGTCAACGTCCCTGGTACAAGGACGCCATGGCCGCCGGCAAGCTGGCCATCACCTCGCCCTATGCCGACATCACCACGGGTCAGCTGATCATCACCATCGCCGAGCCCTTCACCCGGGGCAACACCCAGGGGGTCATCGCCGGTGACGTCTCCATCGATGCCCTGGTACGCGATGTGCTGGCCCTCAATTCGGAAGGCACCTACGCCATCCTGGTTGACGGTAATGGCACCATCATCGCCCACCCGGACAAGGAGCTGGCGCTCAAGCCGGCCACCGCCCTCTCCCCCGATCTGACAGCCGCCAAGGTCAACGAACTGGCCCATGACAACACCATCTCCGAGATGGAGATCAGCGGCAAACCCAGCGTATTCGACCTGACCGAGATCCCGAACACCAACTGGTATTTCGGCATCGTGGTGGACGAAGCGGTCGCCTACCAGTCCGTCTCGCGCATGGTCACCTCCGCCCTGCTGCAAGGCCTGCTGACCATCCTCATCGTGGCCGGTTTCTCCTACGTCGCCATCAGCGGCTCCCTGGCACCGCTGAAGACTCTAGGTGAGGCGATTGCCGATCTCTCCCGCGGCAACGGGGATCTGACCCGCCGCGTCAAGATCGAGCGGGAAGACGAAGTGGGCATAGTCGCCAAACACGTCAACACCTTCATCGACCGCATCCACGTGATGGTGCAGGACATCTCCAACTCCTCCGGGCAACTGAACCAGCAGGCCAAGTCGTCCCACAACATGGCGGAGAAATCGAGCCAGGGTCTGGCCCGCCAGCAAAACGAGATCTCCCAGATCGCGACTGCGGTGCACGAGATGTCCGCCACCGCGGTGGAAGTGGCCAGCAACGCCGAGCAGACCGCCGATGCGGCCCGCAGCTCCTCCAGCAGCTGTGAGCACGGCAAGCAGGTGATCGCCCGCAACCAGCGCTCCATCACGGATCTCGCCACCCAGGTCAAACAGGCTTCCGGCATCATCCAGGAGCTGGAGAAGAACGCTCAGGAGATCAACACCATCCTCTCCACCATTCAGGGCATCGCCGAGCAGACCAACCTGCTGGCACTGAACGCCGCCATCGAGGCAGCCCGTGCCGGCGAGCAGGGCCGCGGCTTCGCGGTGGTGGCCGACGAGGTGCGGGTGCTGTCACAGCGCACCCACAGCTCCACCGTCGAGATCCGCAACATGATCGAGACCCTGCAGCGCAACACCCAGGGCGCCGTCAGCACCATGCACGAAGGCCAGCTGCTGGCCCAGAACAGCGTGGAAGATGCCAACGATGCCACCCAGGCACTGGAGCAGATCACCGCCTCCATCAACCAGATCTCCGACATGGCGACCCAGATCTCCAGCGCCGCCGAGGAGCAGCGTGCCGTTACCGACGAGGTGAGCCGCAACATCCAGGCGGTCAAGGACGTCTCGGACGAGCTGGCGGTCGATGCCGACAGCTCGCGTCATCTCTCTGAACAACTTAAAAATATTTCAGGTGAACTGAGCAATCAGGTCGGCATGTTCCGCATCTGATGCTGATCGACAAAAGGGGCCATGCAGGCCCCTTTTTTTATGAGAAAATGCTTTGGTTTCAATAGTTATTACCACATCAACCCGCAGGGATTACCGACTCTCCTGTACGACGCCGGTCAGCCATCGACTTTGCAACAGCTGACCCATCACAATCTTCGGATTAGTTTTTTGAACTCAACCACCACATTATTCCATCCGTGAATAATTCTTATTAAATATTTTTGATAAAAAACTTAAAAACTTTGGGGGTAATACCTAAAAAGAGAGGTGTTTCTCATTTTTTTGAAAGAAAACTACGTATAATCCTGAGCTTAAAATAACCATAGTAATGACAGCGGCTGATACCGATAACTGCAGGATGGCGATAATTACGGCGTTTTCATCCAAGGAATGGGGTGATTTTGATAAAGATCACCATTGCCAAGCACTAAAACAGACCAGTTTGACTTGCATCAAGCCTGAATTTTTTTCATAGAGCAAAATCGTGCCCAGCAAATCTATCCCTAAGGAGGCAGATGTGGATATTATCAAGACCGATGTCGCCATCATCGGTGCTGGTGGTGGTGGCCTGCGTGCCGCAATCGCCATAGCGGAAGCTCACCCGGAGCTGGAGATCGCCCTGATCTCCAAGGTCTACCCGATGCGCAGCCACACAGTGGCCGCAGAGGGCGGCGCCGCCGGTGTCGTCCGTGATGATGACTCCCTCGAAAACCACTTCAACGACACCGTCTCCGGTGGCGACTGGTTGTGTGAGCAGGACGTGGTCGACTACTTCGTCAACAACGCCACCAACGAGATGATCCAGCTGGAGCACTGGGGTTGCCCCTGGAGCCGCAAGCCGGACGGCAAGGCCAACGTGCGCCGTTTCGGCGGGATGAAGATCCCCCGCACCTGGTTCGCGGCAGACAAATCCGGTTTCCACATTCTGCACACCCTGTTCCAGACCTCCATCAAGTACCCGAGCATCAAGCGCTTCGACGAGCACTTCTGCATGGATCTCATCGTGGAAGATGGTCGCGTCCAGGGCGTACTGACCTTTGACATCCAGAACGGCATCACCCGCTTCATCCAGGCCAAATCCGTCATTCTGGCCACCGGTGGCGCCGGCCGTGTCTATCGCTACAACACCAACGGCGGCATCGTCACCGGTGACGGCATGGCGCTGGCCTACCGCCACGGCGTACCGCTGCGCGACATGGAGTTCGTCCAGTACCACCCGACCGGTCTGCCGGGCACCGGCATCCTGATGACCGAAGGTTGTCGTGGTGAGGGCGGCATCCTGCTCAACAAGGATGGCTACCGCTACCTGCAAGACTACGGCTTGGGCCCGGAAACCCCGGTCGGCCAGCCGAAGAACAAGCACATGGAGCTGGGTCCCCGTGACCGTCTCTCCCAGGCCTTCTGGCAGGAGCAGCAGAAAGGCCGCGTGATCCAGGGCCCGATGGGCGACGTGGTTCACCTCGACCTGCGCCACCTCGGCGAGAAGTACCTGAAGGAGCGTCTGCCCTTCATCTGCGAACTGGCCAAGGCCTACGTGGGTGTGGATCCGGTCAAGGAGCCGATCCCGGTACGTCCGACTGCCCACTACACCATGGGCGGCATCGAGACCAACGGCGCATGCGCCACCCGTCTGCCGGGCCTCTATGCCCTGGGCGAGTGTGCCTCCGTCGGTCTGCACGGCGCCAACCGTCTGGGTTCCAACTCCCTGTCCGAGATCGTGGTGTTCGGCAAGGTGGCCGGTGAGCACGCCGGTGAATTTGCCAAGACCCAGTCTCACGGCAACACCCAGGCGCTGGCCGCCAAGGCCGAGGCGCTGATCAAGCAGCACCTCTCCCTGCTCGACATCGACGGCACCGAAAACCCGGCGGATATCCGCAACGAACTGGGCATGTCCATGGAAGCCGGGGTCGGTATCTACCGTACCGAAGAGCTGATGCAGGGCACCATCGACAAGATCAACGAGCTGAAAGCCCGTTACAAGAAGATCAAGATCAACGACAAGTCCTCCGTCTTCAACACCGATCTGCTGTACGCCATCGAACTGGGCTACATGCTGGACGTGGCCGAAGCCATGGCGCACTCCGCCATCAACCGGAAAGAGTCCCGCGGTTCCCACCAGCGTCTGGACGGTTACGAGGAGCGCGATGACGTCAACTTCCTCAAGCACACTCTCTCCTTCTACAACGGCGAAGGGGCCCCGACCATCGACTATTCCGATGTGAAGATCACTAAATCCCAACCGGCCAAGCGCGTGTACGGTTCCGAGGGTGAGAAACAAGACGAGGCTAAGAAGAATGGCTGAGATGATCGAAATTGAAATCCTGCGCTACCGTCCCGAGCAGGATAACGAGCCCTGGATGCAGACCTTCCAGGTGCCCTACCTCAAAGAGATGTCCCTGCTGGATGCGCTGCAATACATCAAGGATCATCTGGACTCTACCCTGAGCTTCCGCTGGTCCTGCCGGATGGCGATCTGCGGCTCCTGCGGCATGATGGTCAACGGCATTCCGAAACTCGGTTGCAAGACCTTCCTGCGGGACTACCTGCCGGGCAAGATGACTATCGAGCCGCTCAACAACTTCCCGATCGAGCGCGATCTGGTGGTCGACATGTCCGACTTCATCGAGAAGCTGGAGAGCATCAAGCCCTACATCATCCCGTCTGAGCCGCGCAACCTGTGCGATGGCGAGTACACCCAGACCCCGGCTGACATGGCGAAGTATCACCAGTTCTCCATGTGCATCAACTGCGGTCTGTGCTACGCGGCTTGCCCGCAGTACGGCATCAACAAGAAGTTCACCGGTCCGGCGGCCTTGGCACTGGCCTACCGCTACAACGCCGACAACCGCGACAGCGCGTCCAAAGAGCGGATGAAGATCATCAGCCAGGACGAGGGCGTCTGGGGTTGCACCTTCGTGGGCTACTGCTCCGAAGTGTGCCCGAAAGGCGTGGATCCGGCGGCGGCCATCCAGCTTGGCAAGGTCGAGAGCGCCAAGGACTACATGATCGCCATGTTCAAGCCAGATTGAGAGCAGGAATGAGACCATGAACAACACCAATAGCAAACGTAAGCCTTACGTCCGCGAAATGAAGAAAGACTGGTGGCTGAAGAATGCCTTCTACACCGGCTACATGATCCGCGAAGGCACCAGCATCTTCGTCTCCATCTACGCCGTCGTGCTGATGTGGGGTCTGCTGCGGCTGGTACAGGGTCAGGAGGCGTTCAACGGCTGGCTGGAATCCCTGCAGAGCCCGATCGCCATCCTGTTCCATGTCATCGCCCTGGCAGCCTGCCTGTTCCACGCCAAGACCTGGTTCGCACTGGCGCCGAAAGCCATGCGCATCTTCCGTGGCGAAGACCTGGTGCCGGAGAAGCCGATCGTCATCGCCCAGTATGTGGCGCTGGCGGTGGTATCCCTGCTTGTCCTGATCATCGTGGCCTGAGGAGAAAACAATGAGACGTTCTGACGAGCCTGGTTATTGGTGTCTGTTTGGTACCGGGCTCTCATTCAGAAACGTTGGCCACGATCACTCAATCATGATTTGAGGAAAAAATATGAGACGTTCTGACGAGCCTATATACTGGGGTCTGTTTGGTGCCGGCGGCATGGTCGTTGCCATGCTGCTGCCGGTCATTGTCCTCATCACAGGTCTGCTGGTGCCCATGGGCATCATGGACGTGGAGACCATGAGCTACGAGCGCGTGCTGGAATTCGCCAGCTCCTGGTGGGGTGCCTGCATCCTGCTGGCCATCATCGCCCTGCCCATCTGGCACGGCATGCACCGCATCTACCACGGCCTGCATGACTTGGGGATCCACACCACCAAGCTGCACCACTATGTGTTCTATGGCTTCGCCTTCCTGGTGTCCGCCATCACCCTGGGTTTGCTGATGGTGCTGGTGTTCCAGTAAGCACATCCAGACTGCATGACAAACCGGGCCAAGTGCCCGGTTTTTTTATGACCATCTTCCGCGGCTCATCTCCATCCGGCAGCTGGCCTGCGCACTCGTTCGGCATCCTTCACCAGAGCCTCGGTGCCGGCTCACGGCCGTTTTCCGCGTAGTAGAGCGACGGCAGAAACTGCGCCAGATAGCTGAATTCGCTGTAGCAGTGGCGCATCAAATTGAAGCCTATCTCGTCCGGCACCTCGTCAAGCGGATTGGTGCAGGCCTTGCCCAGCAGGAAGCGGCTGCGCAGCACACAGCCGTATGGGGTATCGCGCGCCAGGTGCAACATCTCGCCATCCAGCGGCGCCCCGTTCTCATCCAGCACTACCTCATCGCCAAAGCCGATACGGGCGCAGATGGCGGCAGAGAGAGCCTGTGTCTCCCGCGCCTCCTGCAGCGGCTGCGGGGCGAACACCTCTTCGGCGCCGTGGAACTTGAGGCGAGCCGCCACCGGCGGCAGCTCGGCAAGCCACTCCACCGCCTCTATGCTGGCTCCCACATAACGCTCACCTCTCTTCCAGTGATGATCCCAGCCCCGGTGTTCGACGTGGTCGTGGGGGTGCCACCACCGGATGTGCTGGGTCGTCTCGAAGAAGGTGAACCACCAATCCAGCATGCGCCCCTTGCAGCCGTGCAGATCGGTGCGGATGGCGACCGTCAGCAGGCCCTCGGTGCTGCGGGTCAGGCCCATTTCCAGGCGCAGCGGCTGCGGTCTGAGCAACTCATTGATGTCATTGACGCCCCAGGGGGCAAGCAAGGCGGAAGTATTCATGATGAGACTCCGATAAATTTAGGAAACGAAAGCCGTTTCCTAAATTACGCTATGCCTGTATGCTGAGTCTGTCAATGCTTTCCAGGAGCCCATCATGTCACAGCAAACCGATGAAGAGACACGCTCACGAGGCCGTCCGGTCACCCCGGAAGCGGATCTGCGTGGCGCCCTCGCCGAGGCAACGCTGACCTTGCTGCTCAAGGGAGGATACGGCGCCGCGACCGTGGATGCGGTGGCCAAACAGGCGGGGGTCGCCAAGAAGACCCTCTACCGCTTTGCCGCCAACCGCGACGAACTGGTGGCGCAGGCGGTGCGCAGCTGGACCGATGCCTTTCAACCCGCATTCGAGCAGGATGCCACTCACCCAGGCGCCCTGGGGGAGATGCTGGAGCAGGGCTTGCAGGCGATTGCAGATCAGGTGCTGAGTGCTCAGGCGGTCGGCATGTTCCGGCTGCTGCAACATGAGTTCACGGGGCGCGATGCCCTGTTGATGGCCTATCAGGAGAACGGTATTGCGCGCGGCAGGGCGACGCTGGCGGCGTGGTTGCAGCGCCAGCAGCAACTGGGCTGGCTGCGCGAGCTTGATTCAGCCCAGACCAGCGATCTGCTGCTGGCGATGACCATGGCGGAGCCGCTGCGCCAGATGGCGCTCGGCTTGCTGGCGCCGGGCAGCGACATCCGCGCGCGCATCGCCGCCGCCGTTGCTCTGGTCCTGCCCGGCCTAGTGCGAGGGTAAAGCCCCCTCGGCCAGGAGGCTGCGTCGCGGCAAAGGGCGAGATGACATTAGCACGCGAAACCTGCTGATAAGTTGCCACCCCAGTCAGCGCCATCACAGCCATAAAAAACCGGGCATCAGGCCCGGTTTTTTATGGTCATCACTCCATCGGCGGCAAGAAGCGGCGCATCACCTCGTCGCTGTAACCGCTGTCCTGAAACTCGATAAGCAACTGGTTGAGGCGGGTCACCAGCTCATAGGAGCGCGGCGAGCCCTTGCTCACCAGCAGATAGAAGCCCTTGCGGCTGGGCAGGGCGAGGTGGAGCAGCCCGCTCTCGCTCTGATAGATGCCAAGGCCGATACCGCTCATCAGGGGTTCAATCTCGCTGGGCAAAAAGTCACAGCGATCGCGCCCCAGCATGTCCAGCGCCTGCTGCAACTGCTTGAGCCGGCGCGGCTCCTGCGCCAGCCCGTAGGGGGCATAGTTGTAGCCGAGCACCCCGCATACCCGGGAACGATTGACCGTCTGCAGATCGGGCGCCTCGGGAAAGCGCCGCTTGAGGTAGAAGAATCCGAGGTGGGTGTAGTAGAGCGGCACGCTGTAGAAGGCATATTCTGCCCGCTCCGGCTTGTAGCTGGCATCCCAGGTCAGCTCGCACAAGCGGTTCTGGCGATAGTCGGCCAGCTCCTGCTGCACCCGTGCCCAGGGCAGATAGCGGATCTTGTAGGACAAACCGAGCCGCTTCAGGGCCTCGAGCACCTGGGTCGTGGCAGAGCCGGTGAGACGGCCGGTATCGGGCACGCCATCCTTGCGCTCCCAGTAGGTGAAGGGGGCCCACTCGTTGCCCTCCCCCAGGCAGATCTGCACCTCGGGCTGGGCCGCCTCCACCAGCCCGGTCAGGCCCCATCCCAGCAGCAACAACATGGCTCGCGTCATCGTCTCCCTCCTTCGCCTCCCTTGCAGCTTAGTGCAGGCGAGTGTGACGATCCCCGTTATAGTGCCCCCTCCTGCCACAGGGCCAGCAGGGGCGCGGGGATGGCGCCGTAGCGCAAGGTCGGAGTCTGGTGCCAGTCGGCCAGCCGCTGCAGCGCCTTGGCCAGCTCCTGCGCCAGGGTCCGGGTCACCCTGACCCCCGCCTCCAGATAGAGGTTCTTTATCTCGAAGATCCCCTGCTGGCGATGGGCCTTGGCGTCCATCCTGCCCACCAGCTTGCCGCGATGCAGCAGCGGCAGCACGAAGTAGCCGTACTGGCGCTTGGGCGCCGGGGTGTAGCACTCGATGCGATAGTCGAACTGGAACAGCTCGCTGGCCCGCTTGCGATCCCAGACCAGCGGATCAAACGGTGACAGCGCCGTGGTGTGACTGGCCTTGAGGGTGCCGGACTGGGCCTGGGCCAGCTCGTCCGCCAGCGAGGCGTGCACGAAGGCGCCGTGCTGCCACCCCTCCACCCGCACCGGCAGCAGCTCCCCTTCGTCCGCCAGTTGATGGAGCAGGGCGTCGTATTTGCCGCGCCGCAGCCGATAGTAGTCGGCCACCCAGCCGGTCTTGACCAGCCCCAGCGCCCGGCAACTGGCTCGCACCATGTCCCTTTGCGCCTGTTCCGGGCTCGGCAGATCCCGCGCGTCGCGCCACTCGGGCATCACCCGCTCGGCCAGATCGTAAACCCGCTGGAAGTTGCGCCGCTCGCGCACCATCAGCTGGCCTGCGGTGAACAGCACCTCCAGATGGCGCTTCTCCGGCTTCCAGTCCCACCAGCCGTTGCCCTTGCCCCCCTTTCGTTCAAAATCGGCCGCCCGCACCGGGCCGTGCTGGCGAATGTGCTCGATGATCTCGCCGATCTCCTGCTGATGGGTGGCGAGCCAGTTGGCCGAAAACTTCCAGCCCATGGCAGCGGGATCCAGCATGCGGTGGCGCAGCAGGCGGTAATCCTCCCGCGGCACGAAGCAGGCCTCGTGGGCCCAGTATTCGAATAGATCGCCATCGGCCAGCAGTTGCTCCAGCCAGCGTGGATCGTACTGCCCCAGCCGGCTGAACAGCACCAGATAGGGGCTGCGGGCCACCACCGAGATGGTGTCTATCTGCAGCAGCGCCATGCGGCGGATGGTGGCCAGCAGATCGGCCGGTTTCGCCTTGCCGCGGCGCGGCGTCAGCAGCCCTTGGGCCGCCAGTTGCAGATGACGGGCGTCTTGCAATGAGAGGTGGGGGATCGACATGGAAATAGGGGCATCCGTTCCTGGGTATCGGGCCACCAGCATGCCCAACTCATGGCCAAATGAAAACGCCCGGCTCAGGGTTTGGTGATGACCGCCACATCCGCGTGAGGAAACTCGACCTGTGCCTGCCAGCGGGTCGCCAGGGTGCGAAAGGAGGCCTCGGCAAAGAAGACGATGTGGGTCGGATCGTGGCGATAGCGCCACTGCCGAAAGCGCTCGTCCCCCAGCACCCGCTGGGTCTGCAGCACCAGCAGGCCGCCGGGCTTGAGGCAGCCCCACAGCGTCTCCAGCACGGCGCGCGGCTCGGCGATGTGCTCGATCACCTCGGTGCTGGTGATGAAGTCATACTGCCGCGTCAGCAACTCGGGCTCGTCGGCATAGAACTTGTCGTAGCCCGCCATCTGGTAGCCCGCCTCCCGCCCCATGGCGATGAGCGCCGGGCCCGGGCCGCAGCCAAAATCGAGGCCGCTGGCCGGCGGAGGGAGGCGGCGCAGCACCTCGCCGAAGGCACGCAGCAAAAAGGCGCGATAGCGGGGGTCATCCACCTGGTTGTCGTGGCCGTCATAGACCGCTTTCTCGCGCTCGGGATCCAGGTGCTCGGCCGCATCCAGCCAGACCAGCTCGCAGGCCCGGCAGCGATGGTACAGCTTGCCGGCCACCGGCAGCTCATAGGCATCGGCGGCGCAGCAGAGCGGGCAGGATAAGGGGGTCATGGCATCTCCTCTCGAAAGCGGGGCGGTCAAACGTGGCCGCAGCTTGCCTGCCAGGCTGGCGGCTGACAAGGTTTTTGTCCGCACGCCCCGTGTTCGGGTCGCAGCTTTACCTCTTTTTTCAACCAGTTGCATCTGTGTGAAACAGATTTTTTACCTCTTAAGGGTTTCTTAAGTTTGCCCCTTTAGTCTGATGACAATCGACAAGAAGGAGCCATCCATGACCACCGACATTCAAGCCCCCTATCGGCTGACGCTGGCCGATACCCCACAACAGGTCATGGCACTGCAGGGCTACATCCAGGCGGCCTACAGCCAGGAGTTCAACGCCCGTATTCCCCATTTTCTGCCCTGCCTGCTCGGCCTCTACCGGGCCGACGGCCTGCTGGTCGGCGCCTGCGGTCTCAAGCTGGCCGGCAGCGATCGCCTCTATCTGGAACAGTATCTGGATCAGCCCATCGAGGCCGCCATCGAAACCCGGCTCGGCGCCCCCGCTCGGCGGGATCGCATCGTCGAGGTGGGCAACCTCGCCTGCAGCGAGCCCGGCAACGCCCGCCTGATGTTTGCGGCGCTCTGCCGTCTGCTGTGCGACAACGATCTCGACTACGTGGTGTTCACCGGCACCGCCAAGCTGCGCAACAGCTTTCACCGCCTCCACCTCACCCCGGTGGAGCTGGCCCCCGCCCAGGCCGACAAGGTGGGTGACGACGCCAGCGCATGGGGCGCCTATTACCACTGCCAGCCCAAGGTGATGGTCGGCGATCTCGGCCTCGGACGGCAGGCGCTGGCCCGGGGCAGCCTGCTGCTCTCCCTGCTGGCCCCCATGCCCTCCCTGTTCAACTGCCCGCACCGGAACGCCCTATGATGCTGTTTGACCAGATAGCCCATTTCGCCCGCCATGCCCCCCACAGCCCGGCCCTGAGTGGCGGCGAGCATAGGATCAGCTACCAACAGTTGTGGCTGCAGGTGTCCGCCCTGGCCGAGCGCCTGCAACAGGCCGGCATTGCCCGGCTGGCGCTGCAACTGGACAACGGCCTGCCCTGGGCGCTCATCGATCTCGCCAGCGCCATGGCCGGTATCGTGGTGATCCCGATCCCCCACTTCTTCAGCCTGGAGCAGCAGGAGTGGCTCTTGGAGAGCAGCGGCGCCGACGCCCTGATCGGCCCCCACCATCCGGGCTGGCAGGCCAGCGATCCGCTGACGCTCGCGGTCGGCGAGCTGCCGCTGTGGCGCCGTACTCCTGCCCGGCTGCCGCCCCTGCCGGCCGGCACTGCCAAGATCACCTATACCTCCGGCACCACAGGCCAGCCCAAGGGGGTCTGCCTGTCGCTGGCCCAGATGATGGCGGTCTGCAGCTCGCTGGCCGAACGGGTCGCCCCGGCCAAGGTTGAGAAGCACCTGACCCTGTTGCCGCTCACCACCCTGCTGGAAAACCTGACCGGCCTCTACGTGCCGCTGCTCACCGGAGCCTGCAGCCGCATCCCTTCGCTGGCAGAGCTCGGCTTTGCCGGCTCCAGCAAGCTGGATCCGGCCACCCTGGCCCAGGCCCTGCTGCGCTGGCCCACCCACAGCCTGGTGCTGGTGCCCGAGCTGCTGCGCCTGCTGCTGGCCCTGTGCAGCGCCAACCCGGCGCTGGCCGAACAGCTGGCCGCCCTGCGCTTCGTCGCGGTGGGCGGCGGCAAGGTCTCGCCCGAGCTCATCAGCCGGGCCCGCAAGCTGGGGCTGCCGGTCTACGAGGGGTACGGGCTGTCGGAGTGTGGCTCCGTGGTGGCCCTCAACGGCCCCGACGGCCACAGCCTGGGCAGCGTCGGCCAACCACTGCCCCACTGCCGGGTATCGATCGCCGCCGACGGCGAGATCCTGGTGGAGGGAGCCGCCATGCTCGGCTATCTGGGCAGCGATGAGGCGGTACCAGCGCTGGTCGCCACCGGCGATCTGGGTCATCTGGATGCGGAGGGTTACCTGCACATCACCGGGCGCAAGAAGAACGTCCAGATCACCGCCTTCGGTCGCAACTTCTCCCCCGAGTGGGTCGAGGCGGAAGCCCAGCTCTGCCCGGCCATCGCCCGCATCGTGATCTTCGGCGACGGCCAGCCGGCCAATGTCGCCCTGATCCAGCCGCAGCCCGGCACCGACGCCCTGCTGGCCCAGCAGATCGAGCAGCTCAACCATCGCCTGCCCGACTACGCCCGCATCCATCACTGGCTGCCGGTGGCGCTGGATCAACATCCGGAACTGCTGACCGCCAACGGTCGCCCCCGTCGCGAACGGATTTATCAGCACTTTTCCCGGCAGATCAGCCAATGCCTTACAGGAGAGACCCCATGAGCTTCTATCAGACTCTGCAACAAGCCACTGCCAGTGAGCGCGAGCATCTGTTCAACGCCCCCATCATAGAGGCGTGCCGCAAGGGGGAGATCTCCCGCGACATCTACCTGCGCTTCCTCTCCCAGGCTTTCTATCACGTGCGCCACACTGTGCCGCTCTTGATGGCCACCGGCGGCAAGCTGGGCCAGGAGTATGAGTGGGTGCGCGGCGCCATCAAGGAGTACATCGACGAGGAGTACGGCCATCAGGAGTGGATCCTGAGCGACATCCGCGCCTGCGGCGGCGATGCCGAGGCGGTGCGCCACGGCCAGCCCGAGTTGCCCATCGAGCTGATGGTGGCCTTTCTCTATGACCAGGTGCAACGCGGCAACCCCATGGGCTTCTTCGGCATGGTGCAGGTGCTGGAAGGCACCAGTGTCGCCATCGCCCTGACCGTGGCCGACCAGCTCAAGGCGGGCCTCGGTCTGCCGCCCCAGGCCATGAGCTACCTGAGCTCCCACGGCGCGCTGGATCAGGATCACCTCAAGTTTTTCGAATCCCTGATGAACCGGGTGGAGAGCCCGGCCGATCAGGCGGCCATCATTCACTCGGCCAGGGTGGTCTACCGCCTCTACGCCGACATGCTCTATCAACTGACGGAAAACCAGACATCATGAAGCTTGAAGGAAAACTCGTGCTGCTCACGGGCGCCAGCGGCGGGATCGGCGAGGCGCTGGCCCAGGAGCTGGCGGCCCAGGGAGCGCACCTGTTGCTGCACGGACGCAGGGCCGGTGCACTGGAGCGGCTGTGCAAGGAGCTGCCGCACCCGGAGCGCCACCAGACGGTGATCGCCGATCTGGGCTCGCCCCAGGAGCGGGCCAGACTGCTGCAGCACCCGGCGCTGGACGAGGGGCTGGACGTGCTGATCAACAACGCCGGCTGCAACCAGTTTGCCTGGCTGGAGGATCAGAGCAGCGAGCAGGTCGAGCGCCAGCTGCTGCTCAACGTCGAGGCGCCGATCCAGCTCACCCGCATGCTGCTGCCCCGCCTGCGCAAGCCGGCGGTGATCATGAACATCGGCTCCAGCTTCGGTGCCATCGGCTACGCCGGCTACAGCGTCTATTGCGCCAGCAAGTTCGCCCTGCGCGGCTTCAGCGAGGCACTCGGCCGCGAGCTGGAGGGAACCG
Source organism: Aeromonas dhakensis (assembly GCF_002285935.1). NCBI lineage: Bacteria > Pseudomonadati > Pseudomonadota > Gammaproteobacteria > Aeromonadales > Aeromonadaceae > Aeromonas > Aeromonas dhakensis. Next base: position 1,962,552 of record NZ_CP023141.1, on the reverse strand, counting down.
GCATCCAGGTGCTGCACTTTGCCCCCCGAGCCACCCGTACCCGCCTCAACTCGGAGGCGGCCTACGAGATGAATGCAGAGCTCGGCACCCACACCGACAGCCCGCAGGACGTGGCCGAGGAGGCCGTCATCGCCCTGTGTAACGAAACCCGCCGCAGCTGGCTCGGCTGGCCGGAGAAGCTGTTCGTGCGCCTCAACGGCCTGCTGCCCGGCCTGGTCGACCGGGCGCTGGCCAGGCAAAAACCCATCATAGAGCGCTATGCCCGCCACCCGGCACCCGCTGCCGGCACGTCGGGGCACGCCACCTCCGTCATGACAGAGAAGGAACGTTAAGATGAAGCACGCCACTTTCCGCCCCCGTTTCACCCACGGCGCCCTCCTGCTGCTCATGCTGGGCTCGGGGATGGCCCAGGCCGCCGACGCCCTGCCCGTCATCCAGCAGCAGTGGGCGGTCTGTCAGTATCAACAGACCGGCAAGGCCAAGGAGAGCTGCCTCGAACAGCTGAGCAGCGAGGCCGATCAGGCCAGCGCCAAGGAGGCTTTTCGCACCGATCTGCTGATCTGGTCGGCCATCGTCAAGAGCACCTGGGCCGGCGCCAAGGGCGGGCTGGGTGCGCTCGGTCTGGTCAAGGAGGCCAAGGCCAAGCTGGAGATCGCCCTCCGGCAGGACCCCAAGGCACTGGACGGCTCCGCCTACACCAGCCTGGGCTCGCTCTACTACCAGGTGCCGGGCTGGCCGGTGGGCTTTGGCGATGACGAGAAGGCCGAGCAGCTGCTCAAGCAGGCGCTGGCCATCAACCCGACCGGCATAGACCCCAACTTCTTCTACGGCGACTTCCTGCTGGATCAGGGCCGCAAGGCCGAGGCCAAAGGCTATCTGGAGAAGGCGCTGGCAGCCCCGCCCCGGCCGGGTCGCGAGCTGGCGGATCAGGGTCGGCGCATCGAGATCCGCGATCGCCTCGACAAGCTGTAAATCCGTTTGGGATCAGCGGGCTATTTAAACTCTGCCCACCAGCTTGCATACTGGTGGGCAGCGTCTTTTGAGGGGAATAACAATGCGGATCCTGTTGGTGGAAGATGATGTGATGCTGGGCGACGGCATGGTGGATGCCCTGCGCAGCAGCGGCTACACGGTGGACTGGCTGCAGCAGGGGCTGCCTGCCCTGTCGGTGCTCAAGAGCGAGGAGTTTGCCGCGCTCATTCTGGATCTCAACCTGCCGGACATCGACGGCATCAGCCTGCTGCGCAAGCTGCGCCGGGAAGGCCAGACGCTGCCGGTGCTGATCCTCACCGCCCGCGACGCCCTCGACGATCGGGTGCTGGGGCTGGATGCGGGCTCCGACGACTACATGGTCAAGCCGTTCGCCCTGCAGGAGCTCAACGCCCGCCTGCGCGCCCTGGTGCGCCGCAGCAAGGGCCAGGCCCAGGCGGTGCTCGAATACGGCGAGCTGCAGCTCTATCCCGAGTCCCAGCAGGTCACCTATCGCGGCGAGCCGGTCAAGCTCACCCCCCACGAATACAAGCTGCTGCAGGAGCTCATCACCCAGAGCGGGCGGGTGCTGAGCAAGGATCAGCTGCAGCAGAGCCTCTACGGCTGGGACGAGGGGGCCGAGAGCAACGCGGTAGAGGTGCACATTCACCACCTGCGCAAGAAGTTCTACAGCGACCTCATCCGCAATATCCGCGGGGTCGGCTACATCATTCCCCAGCTTGAGCAGGCCCAGCGCCGGGACGGCCGGGCATGACGCGTCCCCGCTCCATCCGCCGCTTTCTGCTCTCCGGCATCCTGGCGCTGGTCAGCGCCAGCCTGGCCGTCAGCGCCCTCATCGGCTATCTGGAAGCGAGCCACGAAATGGAGGAGCTGTTCGATGCAAGGCTCGCCCAGTCGGCCCGCATCACCAACCAGCTGCTCGGCCGCTATCTGGAACAAAACGGCGAGCTGCCCGCCAACGGCACCGTCTATCAGGAGTGGGAGCAGAGCAACCCGGAGCCGTGGCAGAAAGACAAGAGCTTCAACCTGCGGGGGGAAGACAGAGAGATCACCCCCTTCGGCCACGAGTTCGAGCGCAACCTCTACTTCCAGCTGCTGAGCGAGCAGGGCGGCATACTGCTGCGCTCCCCCAGCGCCCCCAGCCAGCCCCTCGGCGCGCTGGCCCCCGGCTTCAACAGCGTCACCAAGGACAACCACGAGTGGCGCACCTTCACCCTCTACAACCAGGACGAGCACACCTGGCTCATCGTGGCGGAGCGGGACGACGAGCGCAGCGAGCTGGCCAGCAAGATGGCCACCCTGACCATGCTGCCGCTGCTCATCACCCTGCCCTTCCTGCTCGGCCTGTTGTGGTGGCTCATCTCCCGCGGGCTGGCGCCGCTGCGCCAGCTGGCCCAGGCCATCGGTGAGCGCCACCCGGCCAACCTGAGCCCGCTCACCCTGAAGATCCGGGCCCAGGAGCTGACCCCGCTCACCAACGAGATCAACCGGCTGATGCACGCCCTTGCCGATACCATAGAGCGGGAGAAGCAGTTCACCAACGAGGCGGCCCACGAGCTGCGCACCCCGCTGGCGGTGCTGCGCATCCACAGCGAGAACGCGCTGGCCGCCGAGGATGCCGAGAGCCGTCAGCACTCCCTGCAGAAGATGCTGCTGGCGCTCGATCGCAGCGATCGGCTGCTGCGCCAGCTGCTGACCCAGGCCCGCATCGACAACCAGCAGGGGCTGGAGCTGAGCGAGCTCAACCTGAACCAGCTGCTGCAGGGCACCCTGGCCACCCTGGCCCCCATCGCCCTGAAAAAGGATCAACAGCTGTCGCTGGAGGGCACCGAGCAACTGGCGGTGATGGGGCAGGCCACCCTGCTGGAGCTGATGTTCAGCAACCTCATCGACAACGCCCTGCGCTACACCCAGGCCCAGGGCGAGATCGTGGTCGAGGCGTGCCAGGAGGGGCACAGGGTCAGGGTCGACATCCGCGACAACGGCCCCGGCATCCCCACCGCCGCCCTGTCGCGCCTGTGCGAGCGTTTCTTTCGGGTCAATCCCCAGCAGGGGGACGGGGTCGGCCTCGGCATGGCCATCGTCTCGCGTATCGCCCAGCTGCACGGCGCCGATCTCGACATCCACAACCGGCCGCAAGGGGGGCTGGAAGTCAGCGTGCTGCTGCCCGCCCCAGCCCGCCAGGCCCAACCAGCGCAATGAGAAACGGGGGCCTGGCCCCCGTTTCTCATGCTGCTATTCGCCTCAGCGACAGCTCGGCTGCACCGTGAAGGTGCGGCTCGAATCCACCGCGCCGAGATCCGCCAGCAGACGGCGCCCCAGCAGTACCGGATAGATCATCTTGCTGCGATCCCGCAGGGTGAACCACTCCTCATAGACCTTGTCGCCCAGGCAGATGGACATGGTGACCGTGGGGCGCTGCTCCATGCCGCCGGCGCCACGCACCGTCACCATGTGCTCCACCGGCCGCACCAGGGTCTGGCTCACCTGCCGGTCGGTATTGGCATCGGTCACCTGCAGGGTAAAGCGCACCCAGGGCTTGCCGTCACGCTTGAAGTGGCGCAGATCCCGCGCATCGAGCGAGGAGGTGAGCGCCCCGGTATCCAGCTTCATCTTCACCGCCACCCCGCTCGGCATGATGAGCCCCTTCTCAATCCAGCCATAGATGGCGGGCGCCGGCGCGGCGAGGGCCGGCAGGGCGAACCCGGCCAGCAGCAGCGGTATCATTCGCAATCGGATCATCTCTACTCCTTGTCAGGACGGGGCCGACACAGGCCCGAGCCGCCCAGAGTGGGGATGGAAGGCGCCGCTGTCAACCGCTGAAAAGCACGGCAGACCAGCGAGTAACGAGTGGCCGGATGCGGTGCGTCAGCAGCCTGCGGTGACGGAGCAGAACAGAGTCATCAGAAGCCGACCTGGCAGCCAAGGAGGGAGGCAAGATTGGCGTTGGATGAAACCCGAGGCTGTGCTCAGGTTGTGACGCCAAAGGCTACCACAAGGCTTCGCGAATTATCAGTCTTGTTCCGGAGGGATTTTTGCCTACACTGTTGTAAACCGGAGGCCCTGAAAACCACCGGTTTTTTTGTGCCTGCCGAAAAGTTGCCACTGCAAAGTGACCTATCAAACAAGGCTCAATAAGGAATTCGTAATGCGTATCGAAGAAGACTTGAAGCTCGGTTTCAAGGATGTCCTGTTCCGCCCCAAGCGCTCCACTCTCAAGAGCCGTTCCCAAGTCAGCCTGACCCGCCAGTTCACCTTCAAGCACACCCAGACCCAATGGCAGGGCGTGCCAGTCATCGCCGCCAACATGGATACCGTCGGCAGCTTCGCCATGGCGCGTACCCTGGCCGGCTTCGAGATGATGACCGCAGTACACAAGCACTACAGCCTTGCGCAGTGGCAAACCTTCGTGAGCGAAACCGACCCGGCGCTGCTGGGCCATGTGATGGTCTCCACCGGCACCTCCGAGGATGACTTCAACAAGACCCGCCAGATCCTGGCCATGTCCAGCGCGCTGCGCTTCATCTGCGTCGACGTGGCCAACGGCTACTCCCAGCACTTCGTCAAATTCGTGCGCAAGATCCGCGAGGCCTGCCCCAACCACGTCATCCTGGCGGGCAACGTGGTGACCGGCGAGATGGTGGAGGAGCTGATCCTCTCCGGCGCCGACATCGTCAAGGTGGGCATAGGCCCGGGTTCGGTCTGTACCACCCGGGTCAAGACCGGCGTCGGCTACCCGCAGCTCTCCGCCATCATCGAGTGTGCCGATGCGGCCCACGGCCTGGGCGGCCAGATCGTCGGTGACGGCGGCTGCACCTGCCCGGGGGATGTGGCGAAAGCCTTTGGCGGCGGCGCCGACTTCGTGATGCTGGGCGGCATGCTGGCAGCCCACGAGGAGTGCGGTGGCGAGATCGTCGATGTAGATGGCGAACCCTTCATGAAGTTCTACGGCATGAGCTCATCGAGCGCCATGGACAAGCACGCCGGCGGCGTCGCCGAATACCGCGCCTCCGAGGGCAAGACGGTGCTGCTGCCCTACCGCGGCCCGGTGGAGAACACGGTGCGCGACATCCTGGGCGGGGTGCGTTCCACCTGCACGTATGTGGGTGCCAGCCAGCTGAAGGAACTGACCAAGCGCACCACCTTTATCCGGGTGCGCGAGCAAGAGAACAACGTCTACGGCAAGGAGTAACCTGCCGCAGCCACCGTCACGCGCTGACGGTTAGAAGCCAGCCAACCGGTGTGCTACCCTGCGCACCGGTTTTTTGCATCTGGAACCCCACGACATGACAAGCCCCCTCCCCCCGTTTGACTGGGACATCTTCTGCTGCGTAGTGGACAACTTCGGTGACATCGGTGTCACCTGGCGGCTGGCCCGCCAGTTGAAACAGGAAGGAGCGCTGCCGGCGCAGGAGAGTGAGGTTCAGGTGCGGCTCTGGGTGGACGATCTGGCGAGCTTCGCCCGCATCTGCCCTGGGCTCGACCCGGCGCAGGAGAGCCAGTGGGTCGACGGCATCCATATCCAGCACTGGCACGAGACCCTGCCGGCGGACACCATCCCGGCCCGGGTGGTGATCGAGGCGTTCGCCTGTGAACTGCCCGCCCCCTTCGTCGCGCAGATGGTGAGCCAGCCAAGCCCCCCCTGCTGGCTCAACCTCGAATACCTCTCGGCCGAGAGCTGGGTCGAGGATTGCCACGGCCTCGCCTCACCCCAGCGTCTCGAGAGCCAGAGTCTCGGCAGCCTGAGTCTCAACAAATACTTCTTCTTCCCGGGCTTCACCGCCAGAACCGGCGGCCTCTTGTGCGAGCGCGGTCTCATCGTCGAGCGCGAGCGCTGGCAACAGGATGAAGCGGGACTGAACGCCTACTGGGCGAGCCTGGGCCTGCCCCCCAAACAGGAGCACGAGCTGCGGATCAGCCTCTTTACCTACGAGAGCGCCGCCCTGACCAGCCTGGTCGAGTGCTGGTGCCAGAGCGCCACGCCCGTCACCCTGCTGCTGCCGCTCGGGCGCTCCCTCAACGACGTGCTCACCGGCGCCGGGCTGGCAGACGCCATCCCCACGGCCCGGGCGGGGGATCTGCTGCACTCGGGCAACCTCGCCATCAAGCTGCTGCCGATGACCGATCAAGCCGGCTACGATCGGCTGCTGTGGAGCTGCGATCTCAACCTGGTGCGCGGCGAAGACTCCTTCGTGCGGGCCCAGTGGGCTGCCCGCCCCTTCCTCTGGCATATCTACCCGCAGGAAGAGCAGGCGCACATGGTCAAGCTGAACGGCTTTCTCGACCACTATCTGGCGCAGCTGCCCACCGCCACCGGCCAGTGGCTGCGCGGTTTCAGCCACGCCCTCAATCAGGGGGAAAACACCCGTGAATGGTGGGCCCAATGGCCGGATCACGCCGCGATATGGCAGCAACATGGGCGACACTGGTCACATAAGCTGCTCCAGGACGGGGATCTCGTCACGAGGTTGGTGAAATTTTTAGAAAGCCGTATATAATCTGGCAGTTTTTATCCGTCCGTTTCACGAACAGGAATTTTTTACATGAAAACCGCACAGGAAATCCGCGCTGGTAACGTAGTCATGATCGGCACCGAGCCGATGGTGGTCCAGAAGGCTGAATTCAACAAATCCGGCCGTAACTCCGCCGTGGTCAAAATGAAGCTGAAAGGCCTGCTGAACGGCAGCGCCACCGAGACCGTCTTCAAGGCCGACGACAAGCTGGACGTTGTTCAGCTGGAACGTAAAGAGTGCACCTACTCCTACTACTCCGACCCGCTGTACGTATTCATGGATACCGAATACAACCAGTACGACGTCGAGAAAGACAACCTGGGTGACGCGCTGAACTACCTGGTAGACGGCATGGAAGATCTGTGTGAAGTGACTTTCTACAACGAGAAAGCCATCTCCGTAGAGCTGCCGACCACCATCGTGCGCGAAGTTGAGTACACCGAGCCGGCTGCCCGTGGCGACACCTCCGGTAAAGTGACCAAGCCTGCCCGTCTGAAGGGCACCACCTACGAGCTGGCCGTTGCCGCCTTCGTAGAGATCGGTGACAAGATCGAAATCGATACCCGCACCGGTGAGTTCAAGCGTCGCGTCAACTAAGTTGACCCCTTGGATCAGTGGTAAAAAAGCGAGCCGTCGGCTCGCTTTTTTTTATGGGCGCATCGGCCCCCTGGCTGTATTCGCGGCGCAAACATGGCTAAATGGGGCATGCTGGTTTGTGCCATCCCCCGGAGCGCCCCATGACATCCCTGCACAAAGCGCTGTTGTTGCTGTTGACCCTGCTACTGCTGCTCCTCTCCGGCTGGCAACCCTATGACAGGGCGACCTGGCTGATGGAGGTCGCGCCCGTGCTCATCGCCATGCCGCTGCTTGTCCTGACGCACCGCTCTTTTCCCCTCACCAGCCTGCTCTATCTGTGCATCACCCTGCACGCCATGGTGCTGATGCTGGGCGGTGCCTACACCTATGCCCGCGTCCCGCTCGGGTTCGAACTGCAGCAGTGGCTCGAGCTCGGTCGCAACCCCTATGACAAGATTGGCCACTTCTTCCAGGGCTTCGTGCCCGCCCTGGTGTGCCGGGAAATCCTGCTGCGCGGAGGCTATGTGCAGGGCCGGCGCATGCTGGCGTTTCTGGTGGTCTGCGTGGTGCTCGCCATCAGCGCCACCTACGAGTTCATCGAGTGGGGAGCCGCCCTTGCGCTTGGCCAGGGGGCGGATGAGTTTCTCGGCACCCAGGGCGATCCCTGGGATACCCAGTCCGACATGTTCTTCGCCCTGATTGGCGCCGTCACTGCCCTGCTGCTGCTCTCCCCCCTGCACGACCGCCAGCTGGCCGGGCTCGCCAGCACCGACCGGCCGTCACCCTAGCGCTGCCACTTACCCCTTCAGAAAACCGGCCTGGTGCCGCTAACCCGAATAACCGGGGGAGCGCACTATGACCAGACTGTTCTTATCACTGCTGTTACTGACCCTGCTGGCAGGCAACCCCTTGCAGGCCAGCGAGGGCACACCGCTCACGCCCCTCGACTACTGGCAGAACAGCGACTGGCAGGGGCTGCCCAACAGCACCCAGATCGACAAGCAGACGGTGCTGTTTGCCAAGCACGACAGCGACAGCTACGTGGGGCTCGCCATCCTCTTGCCCGACTGGCAGCGCAGCGGCCAGCTGTGGCAGCTGACCCGGGCCCTCGGCCGGCTCGGCTTCGACACCCTGCTGCTGCTCCCCTCACCGCAGCAGACCGAATTTGACCCCGCCGCCGAGAAGAAACAGCAGGCCATCGACGACTTTCGCAAGCAGTTCGCCACCCGCATCAGCAAGCTGGGGGACGCCAAGCTGCAGGAGGGGGGCTTCAAGCTGATACTGGCGCAAGGCACCGGCGCCGCCTGGGCCACCAACCTCATCGCCAGCGAACAGCTGCCCGCCCCCGATGCGCTGGTGCTGCTCGACGGCTTCTTCCCCGACCAGCAGAGCAACCAGATCTTCGCCAAGGAGATCGCCCAGGCCACCATGCCGACCCTCGACCTCTATCAGGAGGATGGTGGACGCTGGCCGTTGCTGGCCGCCGAGGCACGTAGAAGCGAGAGCCGCCGCAGCCACAAGCTCAACTACCGCCCCTACGCCCTGCTGGAGCTGGATGAAACGCCGACCCGGATCCAAGGCTGGCTCACCCACCTCGGCTGGCTCTGACGCCAAAAATGCAGCCTGTCTCACATCCGGCGCGATTGCCAAGGCATTGATGCGCAGCAAACTGGCCCTCGGCCGCCGATGTTTGGCATCATGAACGCCTCAACGGCAGGAGGCTTCATGCAGCAAATTGTGTTTCTCGACAGCGATACCCTGGATACCGGCATCACCCTGCGCCACCCCGACTTTCCCCATCACTGGCAGAGCTACCCGAGCACGGCCCCCGAACAGGTAGTGGCGCGGCTCAAAGACGCCAGCATCGCCATCATCAACAAGGTGCGCATCGGCGCAGCCGAGCTGGCCCAGCTGCCGGAGCTCAGACTCATCGCGCTGGCCGCCACCGGCAGCGACAACGTGGATCTGGAGGCGTGCCGCGCCGCCAACGTCGGCGTCTGCAACATCCGCAACTACTCGGGCCCCTCGGTGCCGGAGCACGCCATGGCGCTGATGCTGGCCCTGGCGCGCAACCTCTTCTGCTGGCGCCAGTCGCTGCTGGAGGGGCGCTGGCAGCAAAGCGGCCAGTTCTGCTTCTTCGATCACCACATCACGGATCTGCACGGCAAGCGGCTCGGCATCATCGGCAAGGGGACGCTCGGCCAGGCCCTCGGCGAGCGGGCCAGGGGGATCGGCATGGAGGTGCGTTACGCCCAGAGCCAGGTCGGCGCCAGCCACGACGAGGATCGACTGCCGCTGGACGAGCTGCTGCAAAGCGCGGACGTCATCAGCCTGCACTGCCCGCTCACCCCCTATACCCGCAACCTCATCGGCGAGCGGGAGCTGGGGCTGATGAAGCCGGGAGCCCTGCTGATCAACGTCGGCCGCGGCGGTCTGGTGGACGAGGAGGCCCTGCTGCGAGCGTTGGCCAACGGTCGCCTCGGCGGCGCCGGTTTCGACGTGGCGAGCGTCGAGCCGCCGCCCCCCGACCACCCCTTGATGAAGGCGCTGCAGTACCCCCACTTCATCCTCACCCCTCACGTGGCCTGGGCCAGCGAGGAGTCGATGCAGCGCCTTGCCGATCAGCTCATCGACAACATCAACGCCTTCGCCGAGGGGCGCCGCCAGCACCGGCTGGTGTGACCTCTCTGGTGACCAAAACGAGAGAGGGGCCCGTCGGCCCCTCTCTCAATTGCTGGCTGCGATCAATCATCGTCGTGCCATCTGTGTTTCTTGTGCTTCTTGTGTTTCTTGTAGTGCCTGTGGTCATCGTCGTAGTAGCGATCGTTGCTCTTGTGGCCATCCCCGGTCTTGGCCCCGATGGCAGAGCCGCTGGCCCCGCCGACGCCGGCCCCGATCAGTTGACCCGTGCTGCCACCCACGCTCTTGCCGATGGCGGCCCCGCCCAGTGCCCCGACGGCCCCGCCGAGGGCAGCTTCATTCTTGTTGCCCTTGTTGGCCGTGGCCGCGCCACCGGCCGCTCCGCCCAGTGCAGCACCCACCAAGGCGCCGGTGTCACCGCCCAGCTCCTTGCCGATCATAGTGCCGGCCACGCCGCCCGCACCGCCGCCCAGGATGGTGTTGAGGGTCTCCGACGCCTGCGCCGCACCGCTGGCCAGCAGCAGTGAGCCCAACAGGGCCAGGGCGCGCATGCCGTGCTTGTTCATCTCCATGGGGTACTCCTGTCAAACCTGATTAATTTCCCCGAACTATACGATTCCCGGCAAAGGGCGCCACTGTCGCAGCAGAGCGACACCCGGCCAGGCACGACCTGCCGCGCTGACCAAATCAGGATTAACCTTTTGAATTTGCTTACTAAAAAACAGATGTTGTGAAATAGCAGCAGAGGCAGTCGCCAACCCCCCGGGCAGAGCGCCCTCGCTCACCCATGATCGATATGACAGGATCTGTCAGCATCTCCGTCAGGCCGGGGCCACTGCGTCAGCGACCAGCCGTCGCGCCCCAGCCGTTTGCTCCGGTAGAGGCACTCGTCGGCCCGCTCGAACAGCAGGGCCCCGTCCTCCGGGCAGTGGGCGCCGCCCACGCTCAGGGTCACCGCCTCGTGAAACTCGCGCCAGCGCTGGTTGCGCACCCTGGTCAGCAACCGGGTCAGCCCCGCCTCCAGCTCGCTGCGCGGCCAGGGCAGCAGGGCGGCAAATTCGTCCCCCCCGATCCGGAAGACACCGCCGCTGCCAAGCTCGCTCACCAGCAGCTCGGACACCCGGCAGAGCACGCCATCCCCCACCGCATGCCCCCAGCTGTCGTTGATGCGCTTGAAGTGATCCACGTCGAACAGCAGCAGCCAGTGGGGTGTCGCGCGCTCTTCCAGCTCGGCGCGACGCTGGGTGAAGGCCCGCCGGTTCATGATGCCGGTGAGGGGATCGTGCAGCAGCGCATCCTGCCCCTGCAGAAAACTCGCCCGCACCTGATCTATCTCGCTGAGGCTGTCGTGTACGAACCAGGTCTTCAGCCGGCCGGGTCTCCTGGCCTGGGTCGGATCCCGCACTATGCCGGTCAGCGAGCCCGCCACCAGCGCCTGCTCCTGATTGAACACCCGCACCAGAAAGTTGATGCTGCAAAACCAGATGGCAAACAGCAGGAGCAGCGGCAGCGCCACCATCAGCAGGGCTTCTTCAAGGTCGTCATGAAACAGCCTTGGCGGCAGATAGATGTTGAGATCCCAGTCGATATCCTCCAGCTCACGGCGCAGATGGCTGCCGTGCCAGATCACCGCCAGCCCCTTGTCCGCACCGCCCGGCTCGGCCGCTGACGGCTGATAGAGCCCCATGTTGCTGCCCACCACCAGCTTTCCGTCCTCCCGCGCACTGATGTAGATGGCCGCCCGGTTGCTGCCCATGGCCCGCTGCAACGCCTGTTCGATGGTGTTGAAGGACATGTCGACCATCAGCAGGCCGAGCAGTTGATCGTCCAGCCCCTTTACCCGCTTGATGAGGGTCAGGATCGGCTTTTGGGTGTCGAACGCCGGATAGGGGCCGAGCCAGACGAGATCCGCCCCCGGCATCGACAACGCCCGATACCAGGGCCGGCTGGCGGCACGATACTCGACCGGCTGCTGCCAGGCAGGGTAGCTGCTGAGGCGATCCGTCTGCGGGTGATAGAAGTAGATGTAGTGGCTGTCGCGCTTGATCTGGTGGGCAATGGCCCAGAGCGGGTTGTCGGCCGGCTCGCCGCGGGCGATGGCGGCCTTGTCCAGCGACGCCTCCAGCACGGCGATCTGACGCTGGTTGGCCAGCACCAGCTCGTGGATCAGGGCTGCTTCGAGGGAGGAGAGCATGTGACCGTAGCCGGTCACCGTCTTGTCGATGCTGCGCAGATAGCTGGCCATCGCCAGGGTGAGGGTGACCACCAGCACCAGGCCCCCCAGCAAGAGGGTAAACGAGGTCAACAGATAATAACGCCGACTAACCAACCACTGGATCATCAACACCCCGCAACAAAAACTGGAATGCGAGAATTTTATGGTGCTCAAACGGAATTATTCATTGATTGATATCAGCCGGATTTCGGCTAACTGACAAAAAACACATAAACGTGACGCCGCTCTCCCGCGTCACGAAGAGGCATATCAACAAAAAGTAAAAACAGTGACCACTGTGCGTTGACGGCTAATCCGCAAGAGGGTGTTATAGTCTACAACTCGAGCAATCGGAGCCGGATGGCCTTGCCAAGGATCACCGAAGACGATTCCCCGTCAAACAAAGGAGATGTTATGAGCAGTCCGTTTATCGAACAGATCAAAGTACGTCGTACCATCTATGCCCTGGGTGACCAGGTTTCCCATACGCCGGAGCAGCTGACCGCCCTCATCCAGGACGCCATCAAGCACAGTCCCTCCTCGTTCAACTCCCAGAGCTCCCGCGCCGTCATCCTGTTTGGTGCCCAGCATCACAAGCTGTGGGATATCGTCAAGGCAGAGCTGAAGAAGATAGTGCCGCCGGAAGCCTACGCCCAGAGCGAAGCCAAGGTGAATGGCAGCTTCCGCGCAGGTGTCGGCACAGTGCTGTTTTTCGAAGACACCGACGTCATCAAGGATCTGCAGCAAAAATTCGCCCTCTACGCCGACAACTTCCCCATCTGGTCGGAACATGCTACCGGCATCGCCCAGTTTGCGGTCTGGACCACTCTGGCCCAGGAGAAGATCGGCGCCTCCCTGCAGCACTACAACCCGCTCATCGACGAGGCGGTGCGCAAGGAGTGGAACCTGCCCGCCAGCTGGCTGCTGCGCGCCCAGATGCCCTTTGGCAGCATCCAGCAACCGGCCGGTGACAAGACCTTCATGGACGACGCCGTGCGTTTTCGCGTGTTCAAGTAATAGTCACATCGCCACTCAGGCCCCCGCTCGCGGGGGCTTTTTGTTGTCAGGTGAGCAGCGTCAGCTGCAGACCCTCAGCCTCCACCACCACACTCACCTGGCGCCAGTCCTGGATCAGGGCGCTGATGCCGGGACTGAGCCGCTGCCTGCCCCCCACCTGTACCACCCGGCAACCCGCCCGCAGGGCGCTGCTGATGCCGGCGGGCGCATCTTCAAACACCAGGCAATCGGCGGCAGCCAGCCCCAGACGCTCGGCCGCCAGCAGATAGGGGTCGGGATCCGGCTTGCCGTACTCCACATCCTCGGCCCCCACCAGCAGGGCGGGCAGCGGCAGACCGGCGCTGCGCAGCCTATGCCTGGCCACCCGCTGACTGGCGGAGGTCACCAGCGCCCAACGCTCGACGGGCAGACTTGCCAGCAGGGTCCGGGCGCCGGCGAGGGCCTCGGCCTGGCCGGTGTGATGGATCTCGAGATCGTCGAGCAGGGCCACCTCCTGCGCCAGGTCGAGCTGCGGAGCTAGGGTGCGGATCACCTCCCGCGAGCGCACCCCGTGGCACATGGCCAGCACGGGCTCGGGATCCAGCCGGTGGCGGCGACACCAGAGCCGCCACACCGTCTCCACCTCGCCGGTGGAGTGCACCAGGGTGCCATCCATGTCCAGCAGCAGGGCGCGGGCCCGCAGCGTGAGTATGCTCATGAAACGGCTCCGGCCACGGCGGGTTCGGCCCCGGCCAGGATCTCGCCGAAGGCCCGCCGCTGGGCTGCCTGCTCATAACAGGCCAGCGCCTGCTCGGCATTGCTCGCCCAGACTTGCAGCGGACCCACCGCAAAGCCCTGCTGCAACAGGCTGGTCAGCAGCTCCCCCGTCTCCGGTGCAGCCAGCGGCTGGGCCAGCACCAGACCTCCCTTGATCAAAAACAGATAGCGTTCGGCAGGCATGAATGACTCCTTGTTAGCAAGCTGACGGGGCCGACAGGGCCCGCTTCAGGTCTATTAGAACAAGGCAGTTAGATAATTTATAATCACAAAATGGCCACTTTCGATAACCAAACAGAATGAAATTCGATTTGAGACAGCTGCAGGCCTTCGTGACCCTGGCGGAGACCGCCAACTACCGGGAGGCCGCCAACCGCCTGTTCATCACCCAGCCGGCGCTCACCAAGCAGATCCAGGGGCTGGAGCAGACCCTCGGCAGCACCCTGTTCAACCGGGGGCGCCACGGCGCCGAGCTGACCGCCATCGGCACCCAGCTGCTCACCCAGGCCAGGGCGCTGGTCGAGCATGGCAAGGGCTTTGAGCGCCACGCCCTGGCGCTGGCCAGCGGCATTGCCGGACGACTCAAGATTGGTTTCGGACTGTCGAGCTTTGCGCTGGCGCCGGCGCTGGTGGCCCGCTTCAAACAGCAGGCCCCCGATGTGATGGTGCATCTGCAGGACATGACCTCCGCCATCCAGCAGGAGCGGCTGCTGTCGGGTCAGCTGCAGCTCGGCTTCATGCGCCGGCCCCAGGCCCCGCAGCTTAGGGAGCACAGGTTGCTGACCGACCGGCTGGTGCTGGCGGTGCCGACCCAGATGACGCAGCCGGATCCGGCCGCCTTCGACATCGAGCAAGCCTTGGCCAGCCAGCCATTGCTGCAGATGGTGGGACACCGCTGCCCCGGCCTCAGCCAGCAGATCGCCAGCTTCCTCGGCGCCAACCGGCTGACCGGCATGGTGCAGGAGGCAGAAGATATCCAGACCCTGGTGGCGCTGGTGGCCGCCGGCATCGGCAACGCCATCCTGCCGCGCAGCGTCAGCTTCATCGCGGGCCGGGACGTCACCCTCTATCCCCTCTCCGGCCCCTGCTCCGAGTGGGAGATAAGCCTGGTGTGGAACCCCGACTTTGCCGACCCGATCCGCGACCGTTTCTTGCAACTGGTCGTCGACGCCCATCCCGAACCGCAGCCGGCCGGGCAACAGCGTTAACAGCAAGCAGAGTCGTTCATAGAGAGCAGGGTCACAGACAGGATAAAACGAGGAATATCAGGGGGATGGCAGGGCACTGCAGCTGACGCTGTGGCAGCGATTCTTGCCCCCCTGCTTGGCCAGATAGAGCGCCATGTCGGCGGCGCTCAGCAGCTCCTCCTCCGAGGCGCGGGCCTGCTGCGGCAGCAGGGTGGCGATGCCGACGCTGGCGCTGAGCCTAAGGGTGTCCGCCCCCTGGATCAGCAGCTCGCCGATGCCGAGGCGAATGGCCTCCCCCATGCGGGCGGCGGCCTCGGCCCCGGTGTTGCCGAGGATCAGGGCAAATTCGTCGCCGCCGAAACGGCTCGGCAGATCGGTGGCTCGCTGGCAAAAGGTGCTCAGCAACCGGCCCACCTGCTGCAAGAAGTCATCCCCCACCTGATGGCCGAAATGGTCGTTGCACAGCTTGAAGTTGTCCAGATCCAGCATGATGAAGGAGAGCGGGGTCTGTTCGCGCATGCTGCGCCGCCACTCGTTGTGCAAAAAGCTGTTGAACAGTCGTCGGTTGGCCAGCCCGGTCAGCGGATCGTGCAGGGAGAGGTAGGCCATATCCAGCTCCTGCAGCTTGCGCTCGGTGACGTTGATGTGGCTGATGGTGTAGAACTCGACCTCGATACCCGGGATGGCGGAGACCCGCATCATGAACCAGCGCTGGGTGTCCGGGCTGTGACAGGGGTACTCCAGATGAAAGTGCTGCTGTTCATGGCGCAGCACCCGCCGGATCCCCTCCGCCGCCATCAGGGCCAGCGGCTCCACCGAGTTGTCGCACACCCGCAAGTAGTTGACCCCCAGCCAGTCATAGCCTGCCGGCATGCCGTTCTGCTCGGCAAAGCGATTCCAGGCGAGGTTGGTGTAGTGGATGACGCCGTCCCGGTCGATCACCGAGATCTGCTCCTCCAGCGAATTGAGCAGCGCGGCCAGGTATTGCGCCCGATCGGAGAAGTGAAACAGTGAGCCCTGAAAATAGTCCGCCATGACCGCACTCCTCACCCAAAAACGACGTCCCCGGCATGGCCGCGACAACCGGAGCCATCCCGGCCCGTCCGCGTGTTGCCAATGACCGGGGCCACACCTGCCATGACCCGACCAGCAAGATAATGATAGATGATCAACGACTTGAGTCAGCCCCCGGGTCCGCTAGTGGCCACACCACTGCCGCTCGCAGGGGATGCCGTCGCCCTCGCCGTCCATCCTGGTATTGGGGCAGTTTCGCAAAAACCAGGTCGCCTCCTCGCAGGAGGTCATCTGGGAGCAGTACTGCCGACCGTCGCACTGGTGGACGAAGGTGGCGGCCTGCTGCGGGCGGTCCGAACTGTCGGCCTCTGCCTGGCTGAACGCGGAAGTGGAGGTAGGTGAGACCGACTCGACCGAAAAACGGGAGTAGAGGGAGAAGATCCCGACCAGCACCAGCAGCGGGATGAGCTTGCCGCGCCAGTGGCTGCGGCGCCGGTTGGCGGGGCGAGGACCCGTGTGCTGCGGGGTAGGCCCGCGGCCCGCCGGGATGCGATTGCCCTCCGACATGCGGCGACCCGCCGGCGTGGGTCGACTCTCATTGCCGTCTGCCAGCGACAGGGGACGCTCGGGGAAAAACACCTGCTCGGCCCTGGGCTTGCCATCCTGGCCGGCTCCCACCAGGTAGGAGACCCGCTCCCCCGCCATGGGCGGCAGGCCGTCGCACCTCAGTGCCGAGATGTGCACGAACAGTTCGGCCCCTTTCGGGGTACCCTCGCCCTGCTCGGGCGCGATAAAACCAAAGCCGCGCGCCTCGTTCCAGCGCACGATCCGTCCCTGATAACGCATGTCCCCATCCTTGTGGCCATCGATGCTCGCTTCATGTTGCCCAAAATGGCTGCGGCCCGACAGGGGGCCGCAGACAAAATGTCAAAACAGTGAGCAAGCTCCGCCTGCCGCCGGGCTCAGGCCAGCTGGGCCACCTTGATGATCTCGGCGATGCGGCCGAGCAGGCGCAGCGAGGCATGGTGCTCGTTGGCATCCGCCGCTGCGCAGGCATCTTCCAGGATGGTGATGGCGTAATCCCGATCGTGACCCTCCCGCGTCGCCGCCTGAATGGCCCAGCCGGTGCTCACCCCGCACAGATAGAGGTGCTCGATGCGATTGGCCCGCAGCGCCGGCTCCAGCGCCGTGCCGTAGAAGGGGCTGACCCTGGGCTTGGTCAGCACCAGATCGCCGGGTTGCACGTCCAGGTCAGGGTGAAAGTCGGTGCCGGAGTCGGCCAGCGACAGTGCCCCGAACTGGTGGGCCCGACCAAACATGGGGGAGCCCTTGGGCTGCAGCAGATAGTGCGGGTCAAAGCCCACCTTGATCTGCACCACCAGCCAGCCGTGGGCGCGGGCATGGGCCAGCGCCTGGTTGGCGTGCGCGATGGCGTCCTGCTCCAGCACATGGGCCGCCGAGGCGGCGATGCGCCCGTCCGGGTGGGCGATGTCGTTGATGAAATCGATCACCAGCAATGCCTTGTTCATGGGCTCTCCTCCCTCATGATGGCGCCACGCGCCTTAAACCAGCCCCAGCGCATAGCGTAGCGCCATCTCCTTGAGCGGGCCCGCCTTGTCCGCCAGATTGAGAGCCAGGTTGCGGGCCAGCTTGAGCGGGCCTATCTCGTTGCTGAACACGCCGTAGAAGAGATCCATCCCCGACTGCATCAGCAGGTTGTCCGGGCGGCGCCGCCGTTCATAGCGGGTCGCCAGTTCGGGCTTGTGCCACTCGGCACCGGCACTGTGCAACAGATCCGCCCAGCAGGCCACATCCTTGAAGCCGAGATTGACCCCCTGCCCCGCCAGCGGGTTGATGGTGTGGGCGGCATCGCCCAGCAGCACCACCCGGCCGGCGTGGTAGTCGTTGGCGTGGCGGCGCACCAGCGGGAAGCTCCCCTTGCCGGTCACGGAAAAACCACCGAGGCGAGCCGGGAAGTGGCGGCGCACCTCGGCGGCCAGCCCCTCGTTGCTCATGGCCGCCAGCGCCCGGATCCGGGCCGGACTGTCATACCAGACCAGGGAACCGTGCCGGCCCGGCAACGGCAGGAAGGCGCGCGGGCCGCTCGGGGTAAACTGCTGCCAGGTGATGTCTTCCTGCTCGAAGTCGGTGTCGATGTTGATCAGCATGCAGTGCTGGCGGTATTCAAAACGCGACACCCCGATGCCGGCCAGCTGGCGGGTTCGGGATTCGGCGCCATCGCAGGCCAGCACCCAACGGGCGGCCAGCTCGCTGCCATCATCCAGGGTCAGCACCGCCTCGTCCGCGCCCTGGCGCAGGCTGGTCACCGCCGCCGGGGTATGGGTCTGGATGTTGGGGAAGTCTTCCATGCGCCTGAGCAGCGCCAGCTGCACCAGCCGGTTCTCGATGATGTAGCCGAGCTGGGGCAGGCCGAGGTCGGCGGCGTTGAAGCGGGTGGCGAAGCCGTCCAGCTCCCAGGTCTCCAGCCGGCGATAGGGGCACAGCCGCATCTGTTGCAGGTGCTGCCAGGCACCGGTCTGCTCCAGCAGGGCCACCGAGGCCTGACTGATGGCGGAGACCCGCAGATCCAGCGGCTGCTCGGGGGCGTACTGCTCCGGCAACCGGGTCTCGATGACCCGGATGGAGAGGCCCTGCGCCGCCAGCAGACAGGCGGTGGCGGCGCCGACCATGCCGGCCCCGACGATGGCGATATCACACTGTTCCATAACTTGATTCCTGCAAGGGGTGGGCCCGGGCAAGGGGAGAGCGCAGCCGGACCGAATGGTCACATGATAACGCAAGGGGCGCCGAGAAACAGTGAAGGCCGTGGAGAATTAGTGCGCCAAATCAAGGAGAAAGCCGATGCCTCTCGGGGCGGCTACGGCTGCGTTCCGGCCATGGCGGGCTGGATATTTGCTAGGCAGTCTCCGGATTGCGGAGTAAAATGCCCGGTCCTTTGACCATGCCGCATTCAAAACAAGTCAAGAGAAGCAATGAGCAAGAAACTTCACATTAAAACCTGGGGCTGCCAGATGAACGAGTACGACTCGTCCAAGATGGCCGACCTGTTGGATGCCAGCAATGGCTACACGCTGACCGAAGAGCCCGAAGAGGCAGACGTCTTGCTGCTCAACACCTGCTCCATCCGCGAAAAGGCGCAGGAGAAGGTGTTCCACCAGCTGGGACGCTGGAAAAAACTGAAAGCGAACAAGCCCGGTCTGGTGATCGGCGTGGGCGGCTGTGTCGCCTCCCAGGAGGGAGACAACATTCGCACCCGCGCCCCCTATGTGGACATCGTGTTCGGTCCGCAGACCCTGCATCGCCTGCCCACCATGATCAAGCAGGTACAGGAGGGGCGTGGCGCCCAGGTGGACGTCGCCTTCCCCGAAATCGAGAAGTTCGACAGCCTGCCCGAGCCGCGCGCCGAAGGGGCGACCGCCTTCGTCTCCATCATGGAAGGCTGCTCCAAATACTGCTCCTTCTGCGTGGTGCCCTACACCCGCGGCGAGGAGGTGAGCCGTCCGCTCGACGACGTGCTCTATGAGATCGCCCAGCTCGCCCAGCAGGGCGTGCGCGAAGTGAACCTGCTCGGCCAGAACGTCAACGCCTACCGGGGCCCGACCTTCGACGGCGGCATCTGCACCTTCGCCGAGCTGCTGCGACTGGTGGCCGCCATCGACGGCATCGACCGCATTCGCTACACCACCAGCCACCCCATCGAGTTCACCGACGACATCATCGAAGTCTACAAGGACACTCCGGAAGTGGTCAGCTTCCTGCACCTGCCGGTGCAGAGCGGCTCCGACCGCATCCTGACCATGATGAAGCGCCCGCACACCGTGCTGGAGTACAAGTCCAAGATCCGCCGCCTGCGCGCCGCCCGTCCCGACATCACCATCAGTTCCGACTTCATCGTCGGCTTCCCGAACGAGACGGACGAGGATTTCGAGGCCACCATGAAACTCATCGAGGATATCAACTTCGACATGAGCTTCAGCTTCATCTACAGCCCGCGCCCCGGTACCCCGGCCGCCGACCTGCCCGATGACGTCGACATGGAGGTGAAGAAAGCCCGCCTGAGCCGCCTGCAGCACGTCATCAACAACCAGGCGATGCAGATTGGCCGCGCCATGCTGGGCTCCACCCAGCGCATCCTGGTGGAAGGGCCCTCCAAGCTCGACCCCATGCAGCTGTGCGGCCGTACCGAGAACAACCGGGTGGTCAACTTCGAAGGCCCGCACACCCTGATCGGCGGCTTTGCCGACGTGGAGATCACCGAGGTGCGCCCCAACTCCCTGCGCGGCAAATTCCTGCGCGGCGAGAACGAGATGAACCTGCGCATCGCCACCGCCCCGAGCGAAATCCTGGCCCGCCGCCCGGACAACGTACCGGACCAGCTGGGCGTGGCCGCCTTCACTCCCCACTAATCTGTTCACCCCATCCGGCCCCGGCCGGATGGGGTCGCGTCAAGACGAGGACACTTTGAGCCGACACCTCTCGACCCTGAATCTGCATCTGGAACCCGCCGACAACCAACGTCTCGCCAGTCTGTGCGGCCCGTTCGATGACAACATCAAACAGCTGGAGCGCCGCCTCGGCGTCGAGATCAGCTACCGCGACAACCACTTCCAGCTGCTGGGCAAGCAAGCCCAGGTGGACGCGGCCGCCGTCATCATCAAGCACCTCTATGTGGAAACCCAGCCGCTCAAGGGCGGCAAGGTGACCGACATCACCCCCGACATGGTCCATCTGGCCATTCAGGAGTCGCGGGTGCTGGAGCAGGATGACGAGCCGGCGCCGAGCATCCCCTACGGCAAGGAGGTGACGGTCAAGACCAAGCGTGGCCTCATCAAGCCGCGCAGCCCCAACCAGGCCCAGTACATCGCCAATATCGTGCGCCACGACATCTGCTTCGGCATCGGCCCCGCCGGCACCGGCAAGACCTATCTGGCGGTGGCGGCGGCGGTGGATGCGCTGGAGCGCCAGGAGATCCGTCGCATCCTGCTGACCCGGCCAGCGGTGGAAGCGGGCGAGAAGCTCGGCTTCCTGCCCGGCGATCTCTCCCAGAAGGTGGATCCCTACCTGCGCCCGCTCTACGACGCCCTGTTCGAGATGCTGGGCTTTGAGCGGGTGGAGAAGCTGATGGAACGCAACATCATCGAAGTGGCGCCGCTCGCCTACATGCGCGGCAGAACCTTGAATGACGCCTTCATCATCCTGGACGAGGCCCAGAACACCACTACCGAGCAGATGAAGATGTTCCTGACCCGCATCGGCTTCAACTCCAAGGCGGTGGTCACCGGCGACATCACCCAGATAGACCTGCCCCGCAACCAGAAGTCGGGCCTGCGCCACGCGCTGGAAGTGCTGCAGAATGTCGACGGCCTGTCATTCAACTTCTTCCAGTCCGCCGACGTGGTGCGCCACCCGGTGGTGGCCCGCATCGTGCAGGCCTACGAGGCGTTCGATGCCAAACAGGCGGCCGACAAAGTCGCCACCCACACCAGCAAAGAGAGTGCCCAATGAGCGTGACCCTGGATCTGCAACTGGCCAGTGCCAGCACCGACGGTCTGCCGAGCGAGGCCCAGCTGCAGGGCTGGCTCGACGGCACCATTCTCGGCTTCCAGCAGGAGGCCGAAGTGACGGTGCGCATCGTCGACGAGGCGGAGAGCAACGAGCTCAACCTCACCTATCGCGGCAAGGACAAGCCCACCAACGTGCTCTCCTTCCCGTTCGAGGCACCACCCGGTCTGGAGCTGCCGCTGCTCGGCGATCTGGTGATCTGCCGCCAGGTGGTGGAGCACGAAGCCATCGAGCAGGGCAAGCCGCTGATGGCCCACTGGGCCCATATGGTTGTGCACGGCAGTCTCCATCTGCTAGGTTATGACCATATCGAGGATGACGAGGCCGAAGAGATGGAAGCGCTCGAGCGCGACATCATGCAGGAGCTCGGTTTCGCCGATCCTTATCTGAACGACGAAGAGTAAAGAACCGGATGGCCATCGTCTTGAAACAGCCGATGCCCATCCTCATATAGCCACAACGATTTCAAGTGTGTTCATACGAGTAACCAAGAGAGAAAATGACCGACGATCACCCTAGTACCGGCTCGCCGAAGAAAACCTGGCTCGACAAACTCAGCCAACTCTTCCAGGGCGAGCCAAAAGACCGCAACGATTTGGTGGAAGTGATAGCCGACGCCGAAGAGCGCGATCTCATCGATCAGGACACCAAGGACATGATCGAGGGGGTGCTCGAAATTGCCGAGCTGCGCGTGCGCGACATCATGATCCCCCGCTCCCAGATGGTGACCATCGAGAAATCCCAGCCGGTGGACGAGATCCTGCCGGTGATCATCGAGTCGGGCCACTCCCGCTTCCCGGTGATCAACGAGGACAAGGATCACGTGGAGGGCATCTTGCTCGCCAAGGATCTGCTGCCGTTCGGGTTCGGCGGCCACCACGCCAGCGAACCGCTGCAACTGGAGAATATCCTGCGCCCCACGGTGATCGTGCCCGAGAGCAAACGGGTCGACCGGCTGCTCAAGGAGTTTCGCGAAGAGCGCTACCACATGGCCATCGTGGTGGACGAGTTCGGCGGCGTCTCCGGTCTGGTGACCATCGAGGACATCCTTGAGCTCATCGTCGGCGAGATCGACGACGAATTCGACGACATCGAAGACGAGCCGGACGAGATCCGCCGCATCAGCAAACGGGTCTTCTCGGTGAGCGCCCTCACCGAGATCGAGGATTTCAACGACTTCTTCGGCACCCAGTTCAGCGATGAAGAGGTGGATACCGTCGGCGGTCTGGTGATGCACGCCTTCAGCCACCTGCCCAAGAAGGGCGAGGAGATCGAGCTGGACGGCTACCTGTTCAAGGTGATGCATGCCGACAAGCGTCGTCTGCAGCAGCTGCAGGTGAAGATCCCCGACAACCATGTCGCGGCCCAGTCCGAGGCACAATAAGCCCTGGTTCGAATCAACAGCGCCCCGCCCGTCGAGGCGCTGTTCGTTTGGTCACATGCCCCCAGTTTCCCACCGGCTACCGGGCCCGTCATCACCCTTTTATCCCCTCGCTTCTGGCCGTCGGCCGGGAGGCTCGCCGTTGACCGCCTTTACGGGTTAAGATACCGGCCATTCAACCCATAGCAGTCCAATCCGAGCCTCATCGCCCGTGAAATTACAGCCCGCAAAATCGAAACTTCTGACCAGCCTGTTTGCCATGGCCTCTGGCGCCATCGCCGTGCTGGCCTTCTCCCCCTTCAACTACTGGCCGCTGGTGATCCCGTCCCTGCTCGGCCTCTACGCCCTGCTGGACAAGGCCACCCCCAAGCAGGCGGCCTGGCGCGGCTTTGGCTACGCCATGGGGCTGTTTTTGCCGGGGCTGTGGTGGATCCACGTCAGCATGACCATGTTCGGCGGCATCGCCCTGCCGGTCGCCTTCGTGCTGCTGGCCGGTCTGTCGGCCTATCTGGCGCTCTATCCGACCCTGGCCTGCTGGCTGTTTGCCCGTTTCTTCCGCGAACGTCACTGGAGCCGCTGGCTGTTCGCCTTCCCGGCGCTCTGGCTGATGGCCGACTGGCTGCGCGGCTGGGTGATGACCGGCTTCCCCTGGCTCTGGTTTGGCTACAGCCAGATCGACGGCCCGCTCAAGGGCTTTGCCCCCATCCTCGGCGTACAGGGCATCACCCTCGCGCTGTTGCTGACCGCCTCCGCCCTCTGGCTGCTGTGGCAGAGCCGCAAACCGGCCTGGCTGCTGGTGCCGGTGGCCCTGGTGGGCGCCGCCCAGGGGCTGATGCAGCTCAACTGGGTGACCCGCGGTGAACCGGTCAAGGTGGCGCTGGTGCAGGGCAACATCGAGCAGTCCCTCAAGTGGGATCCGGAGGCCCTGGTGCCGACGGTGCGCAAGTATCAGGATCTCAGCCGCGAGAATCAGGATGCCGACATCATCGTCTGGCCGGAATCCGCCATCCCGGCCATCGAGAAGGAGATGGGCAACTACCTGGAGAGCCTGGACAAGGCGATGAAGGTGAACGATACCGGCCTGCTGGCGGGGATCATCCACTACGATCTCGAGCAGCAGCGCTTCTTCAACACCGTGCTCGGCATGGGGGTGCAGGATGCGGAGGGCAAGGAGTCCTACTACTACCAGCACAAAAACCGCTACTACAAATATCACCTGCTGCCCATCGGCGAGTTCGTGCCGTTTGAAGATCTGCTGCGCCCCATCGCTCCCTTCTTCAACCTGCCCATGTCCTCCTTCAGCCGCGGGGACGAGGTACAGCCGAACCTGATCGCCAAGGGGCTCAAGTTTGCCGCCGCCATCTGCTACGAGATCATCTTCCCGGACGAGGTGCGCCGCAACGTGCAGCCGGACACCGACTTCCTGCTGACCGTCTCCAACGACGCCTGGTTCGGCACCAGCATCGGCCCCTGGCAGCACATGGAGATCGCCCGCATGCGCGCCCTCGAGCTGGCCCGCCCGCTGCTGCGCGACACCAACACCGGCATCACCATAGTCACCGAGATCGACGGCAGCATCATCGCCCAGATCCCGCAGTTCGAGGCCGGCGTGCTGCGCACCGAGGTGCGTCCCGCCCACGGCGAGACCCCCTATCTGCGCTTTGGCAGCTGGCCCATGTACGGTCTGGCCGCCGCCCTGCTGGCACTGGCCCTGTGGCTGCGTCCCCGCGCCCACCCCTGGGCGCGCAAGGGCTGACCCAGTCGTACAACCCGGTAAATGAGAGAGGCGCCCTTGGGCGCCTCTTTTTATGGCTTGGCTTATGGCTTGGTACTGTCTGGCTGCTCAGGGAGAGAGCGGCTCACGGTGATATTCATCGGCCCCGCACTCGGGGCAGGTGCCTAGCTGTTCCGGGTGCAGCACGGTATGGCGCCACTCGCAGTGATCGCACACCAATACCCCGAGCCCCACCCAGTCGCCGGCCCGGTAGACCCCCTTGTGCTCCAGCTCGTCCGTCAGCTCCTGCCACTCCACCTGGGTACGGTCGGTCACGTCCGCCAGCCAGGACCAGGCGGTGTCCTTGAGCGCCAGCATGAAGGCGGACTCCTCCACCTGCTCATCCTTGCGCCCCTCGTCATAGTTGCCCAGATCCCGCTTCACATACTCGGCGATCAGCGCCAGCTCGTCCTGGGTCAGATCCCCGGCCGCCTCCAGATAGGCCTGTACCTTGGCGATCATCCGGTTGAGGCGCTCCCCCTGGAACTGTTCTGTCTCTTGCCACTGCTTCTGCAGTTCGGCAATGAAGGCTTCGTACCCTTTTTGACGTTTGTCCATGGCCGTTACTCCTCTACTGAACCCTGATCGAGCCCGGCTTAAGGCCCGAGGGACGCTGGCGGTTGTTGCCGCCGCAGGATATGGGTATTCTATTGCGATTTCCCAGCTGATTTATCTATCCATTTCACAGATCCGGATGTCACCAATGCAAGAGCAATACGTTCCCCAATCCATAGAACCAGCAGTGCAAAAGCACTGGGATGCCAAGAAAACCTTCAAGGCGGTGGAGAAAGTAGACAAGGAAAAGTTCTACTGCCTCTCCATGTTCCCCTATCCGTCTGGTCGTCTACACATGGGGCACGTTCGCAACTACACCATAGGTGATGTGATCTCCCGTTATCAACGCCTCAATGGCAAGAACGTGCTGCAACCCATCGGTTGGGACGCCTTCGGCCTGCCGGCGGAAAACGCCGCCATCAAGAACAACACGGCGCCGGCCCCCTGGACCTACGAAAACATCGAATACATGAAGAACCAGCTGAAGATGCTGGGTCTGGGTTATGACTGGGATCGCGAGCTGGCTACCTGCAAGCCGGACTACTACCGCTGGGAGCAGTGGTTCTTCACCAAGCTCTACGAGAAGGGTCTGGTCTACAAGAAGACCTCCTCCGTCAACTGGTGCCCGAACGACATGACGGTGCTGGCCAACGAGCAGGTTGTCGACAACTGCTGCTGGCGCTGTGACACCCCGGTGGAGCAGAAAGAGATCCCCCAGTGGTTCATCAAGATCACCGACTACGCCGAAGAGCTGCTCAACGACATCGACAACCTCGAAGGCTGGCCTGAGATGGTCAAGACCATGCAGCGCAACTGGATTGGCCGCTCCGAAGGGGTCAACATCAGCTTCGCCATCGAGGATCAAACTGAGCATCTCGAGGTCTACACCACCCGTCCGGACACCTTCATGGGCGTGACCTATGTGGGCATCGCCGCCGGTCACCCGCTGGCGCTGCAGGCTGCCGAAAGCAATCCGGAGCTGGCCGCCTTTATCGAAGAGTGCAAGAACACCAAGGTGGCCGAAGCCGAGCTCGCCACCATGGAGAAGAAGGGCATGGCCACCGGCCTCTACGCCATTCACCCGCTGGATGGCCGCAAGGTGCCGGTCTGGGTCGCCAACTTCGTGCTGATGAACTACGGCACCGGCGCCGTGATGGCAGTACCGGGTCACGACCTGCGTGACCACGAATTCGCCACCAAGTACGGCCTCGAGATCAAGCCGGTCATCAAGCAGGCCGACGGTGAAGCACCGAACGTGATCGAAGCCGCCTACGCCGAGAAGGGCGTGCTGTTCAACTCTGGCGAGTTCGACGGCCTCGACTTCCAGGGTGCTTTCGATGCCATCGCCAACAAGCTGGAAGCCCTGGGCCACGGCAAGCGCACCGTCAACTACCGTCTGCGCGACTGGGGTGTCTCCCGTCAGCGCTACTGGGGCGCCCCCATCCCGATGCTGACCCTGGCTGACGGCACCGTGGTGCCGACCCCGGAAGATCAGCTGCCGGTACTGCTGCCGGAAGACGTGGTGATGGATGGCATCCAGAGCCCGATCAAGGCCGACGCCGAGTGGGCCAAGACCACCTACAACGGTCAGGAAGCGTTCCGCGAGACCGATACCTTCGACACCTTTATGGAGTCCTCCTGGTACTACGCCCGCTACTGCTCCCCGGACTACGACAAGGGCATGCTGGATCCGGCTGCTGCCAACCACTGGCTGCCGGTGGACCAGTACATCGGCGGCATCGAACACGCCTGTATGCACCTGCTCTACGCCCGCTTCTTCCACAAGCTGCTGCGTGACGCGGGCCTGGTGAACAGCGACGAACCGTTCAAGCGCCTGCTCTGCCAGGGCATGGTGCTGGCTGACGCCTTCTACTACAAGGACGAGAAGGGCGGCAACGTCTGGGTCAGCCCGCTCGACGTCAAGGTTGAGCGCGACGACAAGGGTCGCATCACCAAGGCGGTCGACCTCGAAGGCCGTGAAGTGATGCACTCCGGCATGACCAAGATGTCCAAGTCCAAGAACAACGGCATCGACCCGCAGCTGATGGTGGAGCGTTACGGCGCCGATACCGTCCGTCTGTTCATGATGTTCGCCTCCCCGGCCGAGATGACCCTGGAGTGGTCCGACTCCGGCGTGGAGGGTGCCCAGCGCTTCCTGCGCCGCCTGTGGCGCATCACCTTCGAGCACGTCTCCGGTGGCGCCGTTGCCGCTCTGGATCTGGCCGCCCTCACCAGCGACCAGAAAGCCGTGCGCCGCGAGCTGCACAAGACCATCGCCAAGGTGAGCGACGACGTGGGTCGCCGTCAGACCTTCAACACCGCCATCGCCGCCATCATGGAGCTGATGAACAACCTGGCCAAGCTGGGCAGCGACGCTCAGGATCGCGCCCTGATGCAGGAAGCGCTGGAAGCGGTGGTGGTCATGCTCTACCCCATCACCCCGCACATCGGCTTCGAGCTGTGGAAGATGCTGGGCAAGGGCGACGACATCGATCACGCGGCCTGGCCGGTGGCCGACGAGGCCGCCATGGTCGAGACCGAGAAGCTGGTAGTGGTGCAGATCAACGGCAAGATGCGCGGCAAGTTGACCGTGCCGGCCGAGATAAGCCAGGCCGACGTCGAGAAGCTGGCCATGGCCGATGCCTCGGTCCAGAAGTTCACCGACGGTCTGACCGTGCGCAAGGTGATCTACGTGCCGGGCAAGCTGCTCAACATCGTAGCCAACTGATGCCATATCGCTTACTGGCAACCGGGGACCGGTTCGGGTCGACGCAACTGCGTCGCCAACGGAGCGGTTGCCAAGCGGTCACAGCAAACGGATGATAACGGCGGGCCCTGCGCCCGCCGCTCTTCACTTCATGCAAAGAGGATTTTCTATGGGCACCACCCTCACCCGCTGGATGGCCATCCTGCTGACCGGTCTGCTGCTGCAGGCCTGCGGCTTCCAGATGCGCGGCACCGCCATCCCGCCCGAGTTGATGACCATGAAGGTGGTCGGTGACAACAAGAGCGACTTCTACCGGCTGGTCACCACCCGCCTCAAGGCCGCTGGCGTCGAACTCGCCGACAAGGAGGGCATTCCGGTGCTGACCCTGTCCGGCGTCGGCAGCACCAGTCAGGTCGCCTCCGTCGACTCCATCGGCCAGGCCCGTGAGTACGTGCTGGGCTACAACACCCAGTTCACCGTCTCCATGCCGGGCAAACCGACCCAGGTCTTCCCCATCGCCTTCAACCGCAGCTTCCTGAACAAGCCGGACGCGGCGCTCGCCTCCTCCCGCGAGCAGGAGCAGCTCGGCAAGGAGATGCAGGAGCAGGCCGCCAACCTGGTGATCCGCCAGCTCAGTCAGGTCAAATTCTGATGCGCCCATCCTGATGAGAGTGTGTTGATGAGAGTCTATCCCGAGCAGTTTGCGGATCATCTCAAGGCAGGGCTCAAGCCCTGCTATCTCATTTTTGGGGACGAGCCTTTGCTCAAGCTCGAGGCCATCGACGCCGTGCGCCAGGTGGCGCGCAAACAGGGCTTCGATGAGCGCCACAGCTTCGTGGTGGAACAGGGGCTGGACTGGAATCAGGTCTACGATGCCTGCCAGGCCATGAGCCTGTTCTCGGCCCGCCAGATCATCGAGCTGGAGCTGCCGGCCAAGGTCGACAAGGAGTTGGCCGCCCGCATCAGCGAGATCGGCAAGCAGCTCCACCCCGACCTGCTGCTGGTACTGAGCGGCAATCGTCTCAACCAGACCCAGATGAAGGCAGCCTGGTTCGACAAGCTGAGCCAGAGCGGCACCTATGTGCCGGTCAACCACCCCGAGCCCCGCTTCTTCCCGCGCTGGATGAGCGCCCGCTTTCAGCGCTTCGGCCTCAAGGCGCTGCCGGATGCGGTCAACTTCATGTGCCACTCCTACGAGGGCAACCTGCTGGCCGCCAGCCAGGAGATAGAGAAGCTGACCCTGCTCTCGCCGCCCCAGCCCATCAGCGTCGCCTATCTGCAGGAGACCATCATCCGCCACGCCCACTTCACCCCGTTCCAGCTCATCGACACCCTGCTGGAAGGGAAGGTGAACCGGGCCCAGCGCATCCTGCTGGCCCTGCGCGCCGAGGGCACCGAGCCAGGCATGCTGGCCTGGACCCTGTGCCGCGAGCTGGAGCAGCTCACCGAGCTGGCACTGGCGGCCAGGGCCGGTCAGCCCCTGGTGGAGCATTTCAGCCGCCTGCGCATCTGGCAGAGCCGCCAGCAGCTTATTCAGCAGGCGCTGACCCGGCTCCCCTTCGCCAAACTGCAGCAGTTGTGGCAGCTGATGGCCCGCCTCGACGACGCCCAGCGTCGCTTCGATACCGAGCAGGCCTGGCTGATGCTGCAAACCATCGCCCTCGGTTTTCGCGATGGCACCCCCTTGCCGCTGGCGGGATCTGACGCATGATCCAGCCCGTCGACATCCCGGCCAT
Source organism: Aeromonas dhakensis (assembly GCF_002285935.1). Classification (NCBI taxonomy): domain Bacteria; kingdom Pseudomonadati; phylum Pseudomonadota; class Gammaproteobacteria; order Aeromonadales; family Aeromonadaceae; genus Aeromonas; species Aeromonas dhakensis. Next base: position 1,932,908 of record NZ_CP023141.1, on the reverse strand, counting down.
CCCCGGCGGGGAGCCCATGCTGCAGCCGCCCATCGGCATCCTGGGGGGAACCTTCGATCCCATCCACATCGGCCATCTGCGCCCGGCCATCGAGGCCCGCGACGCCATTGGTCTGGCCGAAGTACGTCTGTTGCCGAACCATATCCCGCCCCACCGCGCCAGCCCCTTCTGCTCGAGCGAGCAGCGTCTGGCCATGGTTGCCCTGGCGGCGGCGGAAAACCCGGGCTTCGTGGTGGATGAGCGGGAGCTCAAGCGCGAGACCCCCTCCTGGACCATCGACACGCTGATCGAGCTGAGGAGCGAGCTGCCGGACACCCCGCTCTGCTTTCTGATGGGGATGGACTCCCTGCTGAGCCTGCCAAACTGGCACCGCTGGCAGGAGCTGCTCGACTACGCCCACCTGGTGGTGAGCACCCGTCCCGGCTGGCAGCCGGATTACCCGGCCGCAGTGGCCGCGCTGCTGGCCCGCCACCAGACCCGCGAAGTGGCGGAGCTGCACCGGCTGCGCCACGGCCGCATCTGGCTGGCGGACAACCTGCCCGTCGAGCTGTCGGCCACCCGGCTCAGAGAGCGCTTGGCGGCGGGAGCGGATCCCCGCTATCTGCTGCCGCCATCGGTGGCGGAGTACATCCGCCAGCAGGGGCTCTATCGACCGGCCTGAACCCGGTTTGCCGGGGTGGTTGTCCGGCGCGGATCGCGCACTATAGTGATCAACAGGGGGCCGTTTTCCGAGCGGGCACGGCCCCTGTTCCACTCCCCTTCACCGGACTGGGAAACGGGAGTGACCATGATATAATCCGCCGCCCTCACGCCGTGAAAGCGCGCCGGAATACAGGAGAGACTCATTGCAAGGCCAAGAACTGCATGCCTTTATCGTCGACAAGATCGATGACATGAAAGGCCGCGACATCATCACCCTCGATGTGCGCGGCAAATCCAGCATCACCGACACCATGATCATCTGCTCCGGCAACTCCAGCCGTCACGTCAGCGCCATCGCCCACCATCTGGCCAGCGAAGCTCGCCATGCCGGGCTCGATCTGCTGAGCGTGGAAGGCCAGCTCACCGGCGAGTGGGTGCTGGTGGATCTGGGCTCCGTCATCGTGCATGTGATGCAGGATGAGCATCGCGATTTCTATCAGCTGGAAAAACTCTGGAGCAACACCGCTCAGGTGAATGCGCAATAAACGAGCACAAGTGTAACGACCGATGAAAATCCAGTTGATTGCGGTGGGCACCAAGATGCCCGCCTGGGTAGAGCATGGCTTCGAAGAGTATCGCCGCCGTTTCCCCAAAGACATGCCATTCGAACTTGTCGAGATCGGCGCCGGAAAACGTGGTAAAAATGCCGACATTCCCCGCATTCTGCAAAAAGAGGGGGAAGCCATGCTGGCTGCCGCCGGCCGCTCGCGCATCGTGACCCTGGACATCCCCGGCAAACCCTGGACTACCGAGCAGCTGGCCGTGCAACTGGAAGCCTGGAAGCTCGATGGCCGCGACGTGGCCCTGCTGGTGGGTGGCCCGGAAGGGCTCTCCCCCGAATGCAAGGCTGCCGCCGAGCAGAGCTGGTCGCTGTCGCCGCTGACTCTGCCCCATCCGCTGGTGCGGGTGCTGGTGGCCGAGAGCCTCTATCGCGCCTGGAGCATCACAACCAATCATCCGTATCACAGAGAGTGAACCATGCGCTATTCCAGCATCACCCTCACATACCCGTATCACAGAGAGTGAGCCATGCACCATCCAAGCATTCCCCTCTCAAACCCGAATCACAGAGCGTGAGCATGCACATCTGCACCCCGTTTCTCACCTGCTCGACAGTCATAAGGTAGCGGCATGCTGAAGACTCGCATCGAAATGCGCGACCACAGCGCCGAGGGTCGCCTCTTCTTCCGACGAACCCTGGTCGCCTACGTTGGCATGATAGTGCTGATGCTGGTGCTGCTGGGCAATCTCTACTACCTGCAAGTAGAGTCTTACGACACCTACCAGACCCGTTCCAACGACAACCGCATCCGCGTCGTGCCGGTGGCACCGCCGCGCGGCCTCATCTATGACACCAACGGCGTGCTGCTGGCGGAAAACCGCCCTGTCTACAGCCTCGAGATCGTGCCGGAAGAGACCAAGGATCTGGAGAAGACCGCCGACGAGCTGATCGCCCTGCTGAAGCTGCCGGAGGGGACAAAGGAGAAGTTCCTGGCCGAGGTGAAACGCCAGCGCCGCTTCAAGCCGGTCGCCCTGTACGAGAAGCTGACCGAGTATCAGGTCGCCCTCTTCTCGGTGAACCAGCACAACTACCCGGGTGCCAGCATCGAGGCCTACCTCAAGCGCTACTACCCGTTTGGCGACACCCTGACCCATGCGCTGGGTTACGTGGCCAAGATCAACACCCGCGACGTGGAGCGCCTCGACAAGGAGGACAAGCTCGCCAACTATGCCGCCACCAAGGACATCGGCAAGCAGGGGGTGGAGAAGTACTACGAGGATCAGCTGCACGGCGTGGCGGGCTACCAGGAGGTCGAGGTGAACAACCGCGGCCGGGTGGTGCGCACCCTGAAATTCCAGCCGCCCGAGCCCGGCAAGGACATCTACCTCAACATCGACATCCGCCTGCAGCTCAAGGCCCAGCAGCTGCTGGCCGGCCGCCGCGGCGCCATCGTGATGATGGATCCCAATACCGGTGCCCTCCTGGCCATGGAGTCGAGCCCGAGCTATGACCCCAACCTGTTCGTGACCGGCATCTCCAGCGCCAACTACTCGGCGCTACTCAACGATCCGGCCCGGCCGCTGGTGAACCGCACCACCCAGGGCATCTATGCCCCCGCCTCCACCGTCAAGCCCATGATGGCGGTGATGGGGCTCAACGAGGGGGCCATCACCCCCAACTACCGCTACTTCGGCGGCCCCAGCTTCTCCATCCCGGGCACCACCAAGAAGTTTCGCGACTGGCGCCGCTGGGGCCACGGCTGGCTCGACGTCTATCGCGCCATCGAGGTGTCGGCGGATACCTACTTCTACGATCTCGCCTACCGGGTCGGCATCGACAAGATCAACAGCTACATGACCAGGTTCGGCTTCGGTCAGTACAGCGGTGTCGACATCTACGAAGAGACCAAGGGGGTCATGCCGTCCCGCGACTGGAAGATGGCCCGCTGGCGCCAGCCCTGGTATCAGGGTGACACCATCTCCATCGGTATCGGCCAGGGCTACTGGAGCGCCACCCCAATCCAGCTGGCCAAGGCCATCAGCATCCTGACCCAGAACGGCCACGACGTGACGCCGCACCTGCTCAAGAGCACCGCCTCCATCGATGGCGTGGTCAACGCCCCCATCAACCCCAACATGGCCATCCAGACCAAGAGCGACAGCTACTGGCAGGTGGCCAAGGACGGCATGTGGCGGGTCATCAACGGCCACGAAGGGACCGGCCGGCGTGCCTTTGCCAACACCCCCTACAAGGCGGCAGGCAAGTCCGGTACCGCCCAGGTGGTGGGCCTCAAGGAGAACCAGGTCTACAACGCGGCCACCACCAAGGTGGAGCATCGCGACAACGCCCTGTTCGTCTCGTTCGCCCCGTTCGAAGCACCCAAGGCGGTGGTCGCCCTGGTGCTGGAGAACGCCGGGGGCGGCAGCGCCATGGCGGCGCCGGTCGCCCGCAACATGCTGGATGCCTATCTGCTGCCGCCGGAGCCCCAGCTGCCGCCGGCACCGGCCAAGAAGCCCCAATCTGAAGAGGTCGCTCCTCATGAGTAACTCCGCTCGCCAGCAGAGCATCTGGTACAAGCTGCACATCGACTTGCCGCTGCTGCTCGGCCTGCTGACCCTGATGTCCCTCTCCATGGTGGTGCTCTACTCCGCCTCCGGTCAGGACGTCGACTCCATCGTGCGCCAGCTGGTGCGTGGCGGACTGGCGTTCGCCCTGATGATCGGCATGGCCCAGCTGCCACCCTCCCTCTATGCCCGCTGGTCGGTGCCCCTGTTCGCAGTGGTGGTGCTGCTGCTCATCGCGGTGGACGTGTTCGGCCACATCGGCAAGGGGGCTCAGCGCTGGCTGGACCTCGGTTTCATGAAGTTCCAGCCCTCCGAGGTGATGAAGCTCTCCATGCCCATCATGGTGGCCGCCTGGCTCAGCCGCCATTCGCTGCCGCCCAAGTTCAGCCACCTGGTGCTGAGCCTCATCATGGTGCTGCTGCCCACCCTGCTGATCGCGGCCCAGCCCGACCTTGGCACCTCCATCCTGGTAGCCGCCTCCGGCTTCTTCGTCATCTTCCTGGCGGGGATCAGCTGGTGGCTGATCGGCCTCGCGGTGCTGCTCATCTGCGCCTTCATGCCGGTGCTCTGGTTCTTCCTGATGCACGACTACCAGCGCCAGCGGGTATTGATGTTGCTGGACCCGGAGAAGGACCCGCTCGGCCGCGGCTACCACATCATCCAGTCCAAGATCGCCATCGGCTCCGGCGGCGTGTTCGGCAAGGGCTGGCTGCAGGGCACCCAGTCCCAGCTGGAGTTTTTACCAGAACGGCATACCGACTTTATCTTCGCGGTGTTCAGCGAGGAGTTCGGTCTGGTGGGGGTCGCCCTCCTGCTGGTGATCTACCTCTATATCATCAGCCGCTGCCTGTTTATCTCCATGCAGGCCCAGAACAGCTTCGAACGTCTGCTGGGCGGTGCCCTGACCCTGACCTTCTTCGTCTACGTGTTCGTCAACATGGGGATGGTGAGCGGCATCCTTCCGGTGGTCGGCGTGCCCCTGCCGCTGGTGAGCTACGGCGGCACCTCCATGGTGACCCTGATGGCCGGCTTCGGCATCCTGATGTCCATCCAGACTCACAGAAGGCTGCTGGCCTGATGCGACTGGCCGGTGTGCTGCTCTCGCTCGTTGCCCAGGCCGCAGCGGCGGCCGTCGAGCCCCCCGGGCTCGCCCGGCTCGCCGAGCAGCAGCAGGTGCCGCTGGCCGAGTTGCAGGCCGCCACCGCCCAGGCCAGCCTGCGCCAGGAGGTGCTCGACACCATCAGCCGCCCCTGGGAGGCCAAACCCTGGCATCGCTACCGGCCGCTGTTCATCACCCCGGAGCGGATCCGGGACGGGGTCGGCTTCTGGCAACGCCACGCCGCCACCCTGGAGCGGGCCGAGCAGACCTATCAGGTGCCGGCCTCCCTCATCGTCGCCATCATCGGCATCGAGACCTTCTACGGCCGCCAGATGGGCCGTCATCCGGTACTCGACAGCCTCTACACCCTGGGCTTCCACTACCCCGAGCGGGCCGACTTCTTCGCCAAGGAGTTTGCCCAGCTGGTGCTGCTTGCCCGGGAAGAGAAGTGGCCGCTCACCCTTCTCAAGGGCTCCTATGCCGGTGCCATGGGGATGGGTCAGTTCATGCCCTCCAGCTATCGCCACTACGCGGTCGACTTCGACGGCGACGGCAAGCGCGATCTGTTCGCCAATCCGGTGGATGCCATCGGCAGCGTCGCCAACTATTTTGCCGAGCATCAGTGGCGCTGGGGGGAGTCGGCGGTCGAACCCGCCTTGATCGGACTGGCGCCAGTGGGTACCCTGCTGGGGCCTGCCCCCGAGCTGACCCAGACCTGGGCCGAGCTGGCCGCCGCGGGCATTGAACTCGCCACCCCGCTGGCACCCGACACGCCGGTGAAACTGCTGGCATTGGAACAGGCCGATGGACCGGAATACTGGGTCGCGCGCCACAATTTTTACGTGATCACCCGCTATAACCGCAGCCCGCTCTATGCGATGGCGGTGCATCAACTCAGTCAAGCAATCCAGGACGCGTATGCATTACAGCCACAAACTTCTCCCGCTCAGCCTGACCTTGTTGCTGGCCGCCTGTAGCAGCCAGCCGGAACAGCTTCCCCCGCCTCCCGAACCGGTCCAGCCGGAAAAACCCCAGGTCATCGAGATCCCGCAGGCCACCGGCGCCATCCCGCGTCCCGAGCCCCTGAGCGCCAGCGGCAACCGTGACTACTGGATTGGCAAGCAGAAGAACGAGGTGTGGCGCGACATCAAGCATTACAGCGAAGAGGGGACCGCCAGCTGGCTCTCCCAGGATCTGGACGGCCAGAAGACCGCCAACGGCGACGTGCAGGACAGCAAGCTGTTCAGCGCCGCCCACCGCAACCTGCCGCTGCCAAGCTATGTGCGGGTCACCAACCTGGACAACGGGCAGGAGACCATAGTGCGGGTCAACGATCGCGGCCCCTTCGGCAGCGATCGGCTGATCGACCTCTCCCATGCCGCCGCCACGCAGCTGGGGATGGTGGAAGGGGGTGAGGCGCGGGTACGGCTCGAGCTCATCAACGACACTCCGGATCAGATGGTGCTCATGGCCCCCATGAAGCCCATCGAGATGACGCCGACCACACCGGCCGCCGCGGCCCCCGTCGCTCAGGACGGCTTCGTCGACCAGCCCACCGAGCTGGCCATGGCCACGCCGGCCGCCGCCGAACAGGCCCCCGTCAAGGCGCCGGTCACCAAACCCGCCAAACCGGCAGCGGCCAAGACGGCGGCGCCCGCCAGCAGCGGCGAGGGCAAGATGATCCAGGTGCTGGCCAGCGGCTCGCAGGCACGGGCGGAGGCGATGGGCAAGGTGATGACCCAGCGTCACGGCCTGCCCTATCGGGTGGACGCCCATGGTGCCATCTTCCGGGTGCTGATCGGCCCCGTGCCTGCCGACCAGCAGGCCGCCACCCTGGAGAAAGTACGCCAGGGGGGGCTGGAGCAAGCCTTCATCGTCCCCTGAGCGTCTCAGGCTCAAGCTGACCGAACCGCCCTCTGTGGCCCGCCATCACGTCGTTTCCCGGCGTGATGGCGGCAACGGACGGAGAAAAAACCAGACCAGATGGCACGTCGGGCTTTGACCGACGGTCGCTTCTGGTATAGTGAAGCCCGCATTTTTAACTTGGGTTACCCCAACCAGGCACCAGGAATTTCAAGATGTCCAAATTTGCCCGTTCAGTTATTCTGGCCTCCCTGATAAGCGCCACCGCCCAGGCCAACACGCCTGTACCGACCCCGACGCCGAACGCCAACCCCGTGGTGGTTCCCGCCGCGCCGGAGATCTCCGCCAAGGCCCACATCCTGATCGACTACTACTCCGGTCAGGTACTGGCCGAGCAGAACGCCGAAGAGCGTCTGCCGCCCGCCAGTCTGACCAAGATGATGACCTCCTACATCATCGGCCAGGAGCTGCTGAAGGGGAACATCAAGCGCACCGACATGGTGACCATCAGCCAGAACGCCTGGTCCAAAAACTACTCCGACTCCTCCAAGATGTTCATCGAGGTGGGCAAGCAGGTCTCCGTCGATGATCTCAACAAGGGCATCATCATCCAGTCCGGCAACGACGCCTGCGTCGCCATGGCCGAATTCCTGGCGGGCAGCACCGACTCCTTCGCCAGTCTGATGAACAGCTGGGCCGCCAAGCTCGGCATGAACGACAGCCACTTCATGAACCCGCACGGTCTGGATGCGGAAGGTCACTACAGTACCGCTCACGACATGGCGCGCCTGGGCCAGGCCCTGATCCGCGACCTGCCGGAGGAGTACAAGATCTACGCCCAGAAATCCTTCGTGTTCAACGGCATCACCCAGCACAACCGCAACCGCCTGCTGTGGGACCAGTCCCTGCAGGTTGATGGCATCAAGACCGGCCACGTCAGCCAGGTCGGCTACAACCTGGTCTCCTCCGCCACCAACAACGAAGGCATGCGCCTGATCGCCGTGGTACTGGGCGCCAGCAGCGAAGCCTCCCGCGCCGCCGAGAGCAAGAAGCTGCTCACCTACGGTTTCCGCTTCTTCCAGAGCCTGACCCCCTACAAGGCCGGCACCGAGCTGGTGACCCAGAAGATCTGGATGGGCGACAAGCCGGAAGTGAAGCTGGGCGTCGACAAGGACGTCTCCGTGCTGGTCACCCGTGGCCAGGGCAACAACCTCAAGGCGGACTTCCAGCTGGAGAGCGAGCTGAAGGCACCGCTGGCCAAGGGTCAACGGGTCGGCACCGTGTTCCTCAAGCAAGGGGACAAGGAGATCAAGCAGGTACCGCTGGTCGCCCTGGAAGAGGTGCAAGAGGGTGGCCTGATGAGCCGTCTGTGGGACTACCTGGTGATGCTGGTCTCCAGCTGGTTCAAGTAATCCACACGCAGGATCCCGACCAAACAGCGGCGCCAACAGGCGCCGCTGCTGTCTTTTTGGGGTCGGGCCAGTCAATAACCCTGTAAACTGCAGGTTCCGCCGACTGACGATTTGTGGTAAAAAGCAGCACCTCCATCCCTTGTCTGCCGGTCCGGCCTTGATCCCGGCCCGGGCAATGCCCATATACACTTGAGCAGTGCCCCGCACAGACGGGGGCATGGCGGCCCCGAGGGGCCAACGGCCATTAGCCACAAGCAAGAAAGTCGTCTCGCGACGACCGCAAAAGGTGAGTAAATGAATACCAAGTTTGATGAACTGCTGGAGTTCCCCTGCAAGTTCCCGTTCAAGGTGCTCGGCGTTGCCGACCCGGCCCTGCCGGACATGGTGGTGGAAGTGCTGCAGCAGCACGCCCCCGGCACCTACAGCCCGACCGTCCAGCCCAGCTCCAAGGGCAACTACCACTCGGTCCGGGTCACTGTGACTGCCCAGAGCAAGGAACATATCGAAGCCATGTATACCGCCCTCGGCAACATAGAACTGGTTCGCTACGTCCTGTAAGTCGCCTCTTTCGCCCCGCCACCGGGGCGACTGATTATTTGCCGCCGGCGACCAGCGCCGTGCCGGCCGACCCAAGCGCCTGTCAGTGAGGAAAGATGTCACCCCAAACTCCCGCCGAGTCATTACAGTCCGCCAGCCAGCTGCTGGTGAGACAGCTGGGCCGTCGTCCCTACCAGCCGGTATGGGATGCCATGAAGGCCTTCACCGACAGCCGCACCCCCGACACCCCGGACGAGTTCTGGGTGGTGGAGCATGACCCCGTCTACACCCAGGGGCAGGCCGGCAAGGCCGAACATCTGCTCGCCCCCGGCGACATCCCGGTGGTGCAGAGCGATCGCGGCGGTCAGGTGACCTATCACGGCCCGGGCCAGCTGGTGCTCTACGTGCTGGTGGACGTGCGCCGCAGCAAGCTGACGGTACGTGAGCTGGTGACCTGCCTGGAGACCGCCATCATCAATACCCTGGCCCACAGCGACATCAGCGCCTATGCCAAGGCCGATGCCCCCGGGGTCTACGTGAAGAACGAGCTCGGCATGGAGGCCAAACTGGCCTCCCTTGGCCTGCGCATTCGCAAGGGGTGCTCGTTCCACGGGCTGGCCCTCAACATCAACATGGACATGACCCCCTTTCTGCGCATCAACCCGTGCGGCTATGCGGGCATGGCCATGACCCAGACCAGCGCCCTGGGCGGCCCGCAGAGCGTGGCCGAGGCGCAATCCATCCTGGTGGCCGAACTGGCCCGCCTGATTGGTTATCAAACAATAACAAACACCGAGAGTGAATCATGAGCAAACCCGTTCGTATGGAGCCGGGCGTCAAGCTGCGCGATGGCGACAAGATGGCCCTGATCCCGGTGAAATTCATGCCGGATCCCAACGAGGAAGTGCTGCGCAAGCCTGACTGGATGCGGATCAAGCTGCCACCGTCGAGCCAGAAGATCGAGCACATCAAGAGCACCCTGCGCAAGAACAAGCTGCACTCGGTGTGTGAGGAAGCCTCCTGCCCCAACCTGGCGGAGTGCTTCAACCACGGCACCGCCACCTTCATGATCATGGGCGCCATCTGCACCCGTCGTTGCCCCTTCTGCGACGTGGCCCACGGCCGCCCGCTGGCGCTCGACCCGGAAGAGCCGAAGAAGCTGGCGCTGACCATCAAGGAGATGGGGCTGAAATACGTGGTGATCACCTCGGTGGACCGCGACGATCTGCGCGACGGCGGTGCCCAGCACTTCGCCGACTGCATCAAGCAGATCCGCGAGCACAGCCCGCAGACCCGCATCGAGATCCTGACCCCGGACTTCCGCGGCCGGATGGAGCAGGCCCTCGAGGTGTTCCGCGAGACCCCGCCTGACGTCTTCAACCACAACCTGGAAACCGCCCCGCGCATGTACCGGGTCGCCCGCCCGGGTGCCGACTACAAGTGGTCGCTGGAGCTGCTGCGCCGTATCAAGGAGATGCACCCCCATGTGCCGACCAAATCCGGCGTCATGATGGGTCTGGGCGAAACCAATGAAGAGATAGTCCAGGTGCTCAAGGACCTGCGCGAGCACGGCGTCAACATGCTGACCCTGGGTCAGTACCTGCAGCCGAGCCGCCACCACCTGCCGGTGAAGCGCTACGTGCCGCCCGCAGAGTTCGACGAGCTCAAGGACGTGGCCATGGAGCTCGGCTTCAGCCACGCCGCCTGCGGCCCCTTCGTGCGATCCTCCTACCACGCGGATCTGCAAGCCAAGGGGGAAGAGGTTGTGGGTTACAAAATTAAAAAGGACTGAACATAACTATTTTGTACCCGACAACGCATTAATGTACCGCCAGGACTGACGACCATGGCCATCACGAGGATTCCAAGGATCAGGGAGTTCCCCTCGGATGGCCGTTTCTGGCGCATAGACTGGTTCGGAGGCGTAGAAAGAAATCCCTACGTTCCCTCCGAACCGGCCATCCAGGTCCTGCTCAGTCCGCTTAGGACTTCCTCCTCCCTCTCCGATACCGATCCCGCCTCGGTCCGGGCGATAAACGCCCAGGAGCAGACGACCGTGCTGGTCGGCACCGGTCAGCTGCCGCTGCTGTGCATCGGCTCACTCTGGAAGGATGGCATCTGCCAATCTCATTACGCCGGCCGGGAGGAGACGTTCAAGGATTTGCTTGTCAGTCCCGGCACAACCCGGCTCGTCACCGCCAACCACCGGGTCGGCGGCGGCTGGCTCATCAGCCCCCGGTTTTACAGGTTTGGCGTCGGCAACGGCAAAACCCGGCTGATGGCCGTCACCTGGAATGACGATCCCCTGGGGCTGCTGATCCCCATGACCGAACTGCTCCGTTTTTACTATCTGGTTTCGACCGATCTTGCCCATACCGTGTTTTCCGGCGCCCTGAAACATGACATAGCTTCGGTTATCAGCCTCAAAAGAACCGGAACGCTTCCCGGGCAAAGCAAGTTCGTTATAGGATTGAGGCAACATTTCACGGACGACGACGCCTGGGTGCTCGCCAGGATACTCGCCTCCAAGGAGGCCTGGACCGGGGCAACCCTGCCGCACGACAGCATGATGCGCCATTCCCTCAACCACGAACCCCTGCAGCTGGAGACGCAGTTCCCGTTCTCCGGCCGCACCACACTGCAGGCCAGGTGCAAGCGCATCCAGTCCGACGACGGCAGCTGGCGGCATCTGGCGCTGTCCCTGACCCACTGCAGCGCCCCCTTCCCGTTCGACGATCTGGTGATAGACAGGGACAACGACAACACCCGCTCCCCTGCCGGAACCGATCTTCCCGACGCAGAGAAAAAGCCGGCGTTCGGACCCGGAAAGATCCGCTCAGAGGAATACCAGGGAAAGGATCTGCAAAACCGAAGCGAGCCGAACAAGCAGTGCTCCACCGAAATCATTCCCCTGCCGTCCTCCCGCTTTGACGCCATCGCCGGCAGGAAAGCCGAGAAACCGCCCAAAAGCGAATGCCGCTACGCCAGCCGGCTGATACCGGTGCAGACAGCCGTGTCCGGAGAGCTGGGGACCGGGACCGGCGAGAACAACGGTTCAGTCGTCGGAACCGGCAAGGTGGTCACGCAACATCAACGCCGCAAGGCCCTGCCGGCCAGCTTCCAGACCTTTGCCGCAGCCATCGAGGAGCTGGACAGACAGCCGGAATTCTCCGCCAGGATCCGGGAGCCGGATCCGCTGATCGAGTTTATCCCCCTGACCAAGCCGGCCGGTAAAAGGCAGTGGTCCTATCTGGATTCGGATATCCGTACCCGCCGGCGGGTGATCATCGCGGATATCTGTTACCAGGAAAGATGGTATTCGCTGATTGAGTTTGAACAACGTCAAAATGAACACTGTACGCTGGCATTGTTGTTCAACCAAACCCATGTGTTGTCTTCCAACATATCAATCCATCAGCTTCTAAGTGGATTGGCGATAAAGAATGGTACTTGGGCCAACGTTAGTATGCTTTATCCACAGGGAATACATGTTATATCACTTAAACATACATGGCCTAACCCAATACATTGTTCTAACGCTATATCAAGAAGAGTCACTGGCTTATATAGGGACAAGTTTCATGACTACGAATAACGATCTTATCTCGCCACAGAGTACAGCTCATATCTCAGTAATAAGTACAGCACCTGAGTCATCGACTAACCTAGATAGACAAGCCCATTCTGAAAGGCCAGAGGATTTTCACATGAAAATACACTCTGGCATGCTTGAGACCATGGGCCACAACATGTATTCATCCGTTGCAAAATGCATAGCTGAGTTCGTGGCAAATGCATATGACGCAGATGCAAAAAATGTCTATATAGAAATGGACTTTGACAAAATTGATTCTGCAAAAAGAATCATACGAAGTAAAGCTAAAGAAGACAAGAAGGCAGGTATACGGTCAGATATTTCGGCTATTTACGATCCTTTACCTTCAGACATTACGATAAAAATAAGAGACGATGGACATGGAATGTCTGCAAAACAAATACAGGATTTTTTTCTTTCGGTCACAAGAAATCGTCGCGAAGATGATGATGGAAAACCAACAAAAATATTTACTGAATCTGGCCTGCGAAGAGTAATGGGTAGAAAGGGAGTTGGTAAATTAGCCGGATTTGGTGCAGCAGAACATATCAAAGTGACTAGCAAAAGAGCTGGTGAATATTATTCCACAACCTTCGAAATGGACTACATCAACATAAAACAACATGATGATTTGGGAAATGCAAGATTTAAGGCCTCGTACGAAAACGACTTATCCTCAGATGATCAATTTACTGAAATCACACTCAGTCAACTTCGCTGCGACTCAATGAAAGCAAGTCAAGACAGGATAAATAACATCTTAGCGAGAACGTTTTGCATTCTAGATAAAGATTTTCATATATATCTAAACAATACCGTTGTAAAAGAAGAAGAGATTGACTGGGAGTTTTCTTATCCTGCTGGCAACTCCATGGACAAAATGGCATCTGAAATAGTACAAATAGATGAAGACGATACATTTTCCTTCCAATACCTCATAAGGTTTAGAGCGCGACCAGATGATTATGGTGCCACCGATGAAAAGAAGAAAAAAAGAGCTAGCCTCCCTGCAGAAAGAAGAGGTGCAAGAATATACTCCCATGGCCGTCTGACACATGGCCCAAGTCTTCTAAAACTACATTCTGGCGTCCATAATTTTCATGGCCAAGATTACATGGAGTGTATTGTAATAGCGGACGCGATAGATGAGTTTGAGAATGACTTCATTGTTACAAGCCGAGAGGGCTTGAACAAAGACAATCCTGTTGTCGACCATCTTTTTGATTCAGTGACTGCTCTGATGAAAACAGCATTAGCCGAACACTATAAATTCAGAGATAAAGAAATTGATAATAATTTGGATAATGATGATTTCAGCAAAGGAATATTAAGCCCACTTCAACAAGTAAACAAAAAGTCCCAAAAGGCTGCCAGACAAATCCTTAAGGTCATTGGGCGTGAGCATGGAATTAATAGTAGCACGTACAGAGAAATGGCACCTATCATGCTTCAGGCAGTCAACGCCAGTGAAGTTTTGACAAGGCTTATCGAGCTTGAAACCGATCCTAAGAGCATACCTGTCCTAGCTCACTCCTTAGTAGAATTAACGAGAATGGAAACCAGCGATCTTCTAAAACTCTACAGAGGACGATCCAAAGCTATAGGTGCGTTATATAAGCTACACACAGAATCAATATCAACACGAAAGGGTAAAGGCTACGAAAAGGAACTCCATGGTTTATTTAAGGACTCACCATGGTTAATACAACCTGAGTTTGCATCATATCTAACTAGCGACAAGCCGATGGGTGAGCTATGCAAAACATTAAATAGCATTTTAAATATTGATGATGCACTGACAGAAGAGGATTCTCTTGAAGATGACATGACAAGGCCTGACCTTGTCTTTGTTGCCGCGAATCAACCAAATCCAGATGACATTATTATTGTTGAATTAAAATCTCCAGGTATCGAGCTAGAGGTTAATCACTTAATACAGCTAGAAGAATACATGTTCAAAACCAGCGAGTATTTGACCACAAAACTGGGGAAGAGCGTAAGGGTCAGAGGCTATCTGATTGGCACAAAGCCCAATGCTGATACTAAAGCAACTGGAAAAAGACATCTTCTTCAAAAGATAACCGAGATTGGGCCCAACACGAAATATTCAATATTTGACATATTGGACTTGCTTACTAGAGCCCAGCAAGTTCACAAAAATGGCATCGAGATTTTTGAAGCGGAAGAAAAAAGACTAAACGAAGAACTGAATTAATAATTCAGCCCACTAAATTTAGTTTTAGTGGGCATTTATTTTATTTTTTATGAATCGCATCCAACAGATCAAATATTGAGCTAGCCACTGCATTGGCAAGAGGCACTGGAACACCATTTCCGATTTGCCTCGCAATTGAGCTTCTATCCCCAACGAACTCCCAAGAATCAGGGATACCTTGTATTCTTGCCCCTTCTCGCAGGGAAATAACTCTGTTTTCTGTTGGATGAATATATCTGCCTTTAGACGCTGACTGAAAAGAGCACCTTAATGTATTGGCTGGTTTTTCCCAATCCATTCTCCCCCACACATCGACGGCTTGGTTTCCCATTTTTATCCAACTAGGAGGGCAAAGGTGCGGAGCTTTTGACATCACATCTCTTTTATCACCCATGGGAGGAATGATTTTCATCCTCTCGAGCGCAATTCCTTTTGGCTCCGGCGCAATGTGGTAGTTGTCTCCTGTCGGTTTATTACTTAGCCCTTTGAAAGCGTCTCTTACGGTAAGACGATCCATTTTTTCTTCTGGCTTAATTGGGATACCAATAGATGAAAATATGGTGAAGCTTCTTAACCTTCTCTGCGCAACGCCATAAAACTCTGAGTTTAAAATCCAAGTGGTACACGAGTACCCAATTTTTTTAAATTTTCTTTTTAAAGTTGTAAAATACTTAGACTCAAGGAACTGTGGCACGTTTTCAATGAGGACAACCTTTGGTCTGTGCTGTTCAGCCCAATGATATACCGACAGAGACAGCGAATTCCTTTTGTCCTTAGGGTCTCGCCTTCCCAATGTACTGAACCCTTGGCAGGGTGGGCCGGCAACTAAGACATCATAACAAAGTCCATCTTTAACTTCTGTCACATCCCAAACTTGAGCAACGGGATCAATATTTTTGTTGTACGTAGCAACTGCCCGACCATCTAGCTCTGCCGCAAAGATACTCTGGAATCCGGCGTCCTTGAAACCACACCCCATCAGTCCAGCCCCTGAAAAAAGCTCCACTATCTTATAGGAATTCACTTTTTTGCACTCCTTGCGTCAGTAGCTATATCAGCAATCCCGTTAAGAATAGAGCTGAGCTGCCTTTTTAGATTCGGATGTTCTTCCAGCAACGCTTCGACTCTGTCGAACTCTTCACGTAGCTCTGATTTTATAGGATTTCTTTTTGAAACTTCTATCCCAAGAAATTGGCAAAGTTTCGCCACCCTCTCGTTAGCAACTTCGAACTTGTTGTTTTTTATCCTTAGAAGAAAATCCTTATTTAACTCAGGATGTTCCATGTAAAAAGGATCACGCTTTCTTTTGTGGTTGTACTGAGCAACGCAGCTACGAATGCTCCAACATCTGCGACTCAACTCCTTAGAGACAAGGAGACTTATCTCTTTGTTACTAAAAGCAAAATCGCCCATTTAACCGTCTCACCTATAAACTACAATTGATAAAATTGTATCATAAAAATGAGACAGTGCAAGTAAAATTAAACTGATAACAGTTGTTCAAAAAGCTTCTCCAACGTTGCGTCGTCTATTTCACACTCCCATATAATTATTACACTCCAACCCATTTCATTAAGTTTTCCCTTGACACTAACATCCCTTTCTTTTGTTTTTTTAAACTTAGTTATCCAGAACTCGGAATTCGATTTAGGAATCGTAGCTTTTCGACAACCAAGATGCTGATGCCAGAAGCATCCATGAACAAAAATTGCCATTTTCTTTTTTGAAAACACAATATCAGGAGAACCTGGAAGGTCCTTACGGCAGACTTGATATCTTAACCCTTTGCTGAAGAGATATTTTCTGACACGCAACTCCGGCCCAGTTCCTTCTCTGCGGACCTTTTTCATGATGTCACTTCTTTTTTCTTTCGAAATTTTTTCCAAAATCTTATACCAGTGCACAGTTCGACATGACTGATATAAATTTTAGAACGCATGATGGTTCAAAATAGTCCAACGGTAATTTTTTCTAATCTATGCGATAAAAGTTATATCGCTCCCGAAGTTTAATCGCTCCTTGCTATCGTCTCTGCATGAACCACCACGCCAGCCCCAGCACGTAGTGCCGCTCCTGTAACTCCCTATGCTCAAACGGTCGCCGGCTGACAGTCAGCGGCAGTACGGGCCTGCCACTGCGCAGGCAGAGATTGCGCTGCAGCGAGGGGAACTTGTGCTCCGATACTATCCGACGGCAGATCTCGTGCAGACGCGCCATGCAGCCGTAGTCGATACGCCCCGAGTTTACGAACTGGCGGTCTACCGCACTCAACCAGCGCTCCCAGCGCTGGAACACCCCCTGATGCCATCTCTCCAGCTCAAACGGCTGAGCGTCACTCAATCTGGCCTGGCATTGCCAGCACTCGTTCAGGCTCGGCGTGTCATACCGCCCAGGCCGGCCCTGCTCGATACGGTGAAAGGCGACCGGGGCGCCGCAGGCGTGACAGCGATCCAGCAGCAGGGTCTGGTGTCGGGGGCAGAAGGTGTAAAAAGCCAGCCGCCAAGAAAGGCGGTAATACGGCTCACTGTCCTCCCCCAGACACAGCGGGCAATACTGCATGCCGAACCCCTGGTGCAGGCGGTGGTATTGCCCAAGCAGCAGCACCCAGCGCAGTTGTCCTCCCCGGTTTCGATGCTCGAACAGCCTGCCCTCGAACAGCTTCATGGTGGCGTTGTCTGCCAAGTGGTGGGAGACGCCGGTTCCCGCCGTGATGGCCTGCAGGAGCCAGGGCGGTGCCAGGCGGTCGACGTCCCGGTTCCAGACCTGGTGCTCCTTGCCGAACACCCGGTCACAGAAGGTCTGGACCTTGAGGCCATTGTGATGGGCGCATCTCACCAGCCAGGAGGAGAGGCACTCCCCGGGCAGGGGCTTGGGATGGGCCGGCCACAGGGCTCCTGAAAGCACGTCAGTAGACCCTGTCGATACGGCGCTTGCGCTCGGACGGAGGTGTCCAGCCGATGCCGTCCAGGGTTTTGAGGTCGATCCGCTCCCGGCCGCTCAGCACGGCGTGGGCCGCGGCCTCGGTCAGCACCCGAGAGAGCTCGCCGATGTAACCCTCGCTCATGGCAAACAGCCGTGCAGAGAGGTCTGCGCCGTGCAGACGGGAAGGGTTGCGCAGGGGAAGCATCCGCTCGAAACTCACCAGCAGCCGCAGGAAGTCGTTGTCCGGCCCCCATCTCGACAGCACGACGGGCTCAAACCGGTTGGCGAGCTGGGGATCCGTCTGTATGGCCCGGAAGGCGTCCCTGGTGCCGACGCCGACGATGCTTATCTGCAGTTCGTTGCCCAGATACTTCAGGACGTTCAGAAAGGCCCTCTGCCGATTGAGGTTGCCGGCGAGGATGTGGTGTATCTCGTCGATGACCAACACCTTGAGCTCCACGTAGCGCAGCAGCTTCATCACCTGGAACTGCTTCTTGTCCACCCTTTCGCCCGGCCGGTAGGGGGCGAAAAGCAGCTCCAGTATGGCGTTGTAGAAACGCCCCTCGTCGGGCACCGGCGGAGCCTGGACCAGGATCACCGGCGGGATTGTCCCGGGCCGGATGGGCCTGTACGAAACGCCTTGCCAGCATGGTCTTGCCATTGTTGGTGTCGCCGACCAGCAGCAGGTTGGGCATGCGGTGGGTGCGGGGATGGGCGACCAGCTCCTCCAGTCTGGCCAGAATGGACTTGGCCCTGGGATAGCCGATCCAGCGTTCTGAGCGGATCTTCAGGATCCGCTCCTCGTCCGGCAACGCAAGCAGGGCTCTGGCCGAGTCGTTGAGGTGTTCGAGGTCGCTCATGACATGTCGTCCATCTCGTCGAACGGCTGGATCTCCGGCTCGTTCACAAAGCCTGTCAGGGCCGGCATATCCCGAACGCCTGCCGTCGGTTTCTCGGCTGAGCCGTGCAGCCGCCGTCGCTGGGCTGCCCTGCGGGCCGATTTGGTTTTCTCCACTGCCTTCTGCTCAATCTCCCGCATCCGCTCGTAGGCGCCGAAGATCGCCCTCTCGTTTATCTCCCCGCCACCCTGGGCCTGGGCGCTCTTTCTGGCCTCACGCAGTTCCCAGATGCTGATCGCCGGATGGGAGGTGTCACGATAGGGTATGGGGTAGTAACTCTGCAGTTCGGGATCGTAAAACCAGATGACGCTGATGTCCCTCGGGTCACTCCGGAACATGAACTTGCGCTTGCGCCTAGACTCCAACGCATCCCTGGCGTTGATCCACCTTCGCAAAACGTCGTGATAGTAGTGGACCTCGTCGATGACGACGCCGTAATCTTGCACGGTGCGCAGCTCGAACGGCATCAAGTCCAGCCTAAGCCGGTCCTCGTCCGCCACCTTGGCCGGCAGCCCACACCCGGGATTGTCGTCGTCGCCGAAGATGCCCTTTTGATAGACGGCCATGGGGCTGGCTCCCAGCGAGGAGTGTACCTTCTGGTGGTAGACGTCGACGATATAGGTAGTCAGCCAGGTCTCGAATTCCGACAAGGTCAGGGATGCCTTGCCTTCCGAGTCGTAGTCGCCCCTCTCCCTGGTGTTGGAGAAGGTGGTGCCGGGCAGCTCGTGGATCTCCTTAGAGAACGTGCCCAGGGCCCTTTCAATGTGGGCGCCGAACTGGGGGCGCCCCACGGGCCGCCATTCGAGATCGATACCATACTCCTCGCAGGCCCGCTGTAGCATCTCCCCCCTGAACTCCTTGGCATTGTCGGCATGGATCTTCGCCGGCAGCCCCCACACGGGCCAGCCGCTCCTGACATCGTGCCCTGACAGCCAGCGTTCCTTGGACAGGAAGGCGTGCACCAGGCAGAGCCCCGTCGACATGGCACCCGGCGGATCGAAGGATACGTAGAAGCCAGTCACCACCCGGCTGAACACGTCAAACGCCAGGGTGATCCAGGGCCGCCCGACCGGCCTTCGGTAATGATCGTCCACCAGTATGATGTCGATCTTGGTGTGGTCTATCTGCACCACGGACAGTGGCCAGTCGGCCCCGGGGAACTTGCCCTCGTGGGGCCGGAAGTCGAGATCTGCGGTCTTGCGCCCCAGACGTCTGGCGGTCACCAGTTCCCCCGACAGGGCCCTGATGCGGTTTCTGACGGTGTTGTCGTGCGGCGGCGGCTCGCCCGCCTCCAGGCAGCGGCGCCTGACCTCCTCACACACCTTGCGCTGGGACTTGCGCTGCTTGGTGAGATACACTGCCGCAATGGCCTCCCGGATCAGCTCTTCAACCGCTTCGTTTATCCGTCCCTGTCCCTTGTCACTGCGGCCTTTGGGCAGCAGGGAAGAAAGCAGACCGCTACCTTCGTAGGCTCTGAGCCAGACATAGAGGGTGTTGACGTGCAGCGAGTGCTGCGCGGCCACAGCGGCCACCTCGGCACGGGTCCGGGCAGGTTTGTTGAGCAGCGGTTTGAGTATCGCCAACCTGGACTTGGCCAGCGCCCAGGAGCACTCGTCCACCGTACTGATATCCGGCCTTATCTGCCCGGTTTTCTCCGGCACCGCAAGTTCGGACACTGGCGCGGTCAGGATCTCCCTGGTCGTCTCGTCCACCAATTGCACCTCGGTGAACGAGAGCACCTCCACGATGCGGTAGGGGTGGTCTTTGAAGGCGACCGCCTTGCCCGGCCGCAGATCCAACAGCTTGGTCCCGCTCATGTGCCAGCACTCCATATCCTGTTCGCCATGGTCAGCTTTTTTCCGAGATCCGTCTCCACCCGTCCGGTCGCCACCAGATACCAAAGCACCGGCAGCAGACGGGCTCTTTCCGTCGTGTCCGGACTGAGCGAAGCCAGCAGGAGGGCCGGGGTGGAACTGCCCGATACCCGCAAACCATCCAGGACGGAAGAGACGTCGCCGGCGTCAGGACAACCGCGTCTCAGGACTGGCAACAGAAACCTAGCGTTGACCAGCCTAACCCCGCGGATCTCCCGCTCCGTCGCCAGCCGGAACCGCCATCCCCGCTCCCTGGCGTACCTCACCGCGGCTCTGAACTTGGATCTGTACTCCTGCCAGTTTGCGCGGAGGTCGTCGCGGTACTTCACCTCCCAGAGCACCGGACGCCGGCTTCCGTTCCGATAACACACCAGCACGTCCGGCGTGTAGGATCTGACCCTTCCCCTGCCATCCTGCCAGTTCAGCCTCACCGGCTGCACCTCGAAGCTCTCGACCTCCCGGTCGAACTCCAGCAGGGAAAGAAAATCCCGCTCCAGCGTAGACTCGAACATCACCTTTCCAACGGCCTTGCTGTGGGCGGCCACCCCGGTGACGTTTCTGTAATTCTTGGGAATGCTCCGTACCGGCATGGATCGTCCTTAACCAAACAGGCTTTTAAAATCAATGAGGTGACAGATCTAGGCATAACATATGGAGGGCCCTGGCGAAACATCGGGCAGGGCCCGCCGGGTGTGTGGCAGCACCGCCAAACTGACTCCATCCCGTTTCAAACCAGTACCGTATAACGTTGTATTGTTGCGCTCCACCTTCCCATATTAGCCATATAGTCGCGGATAATTGTGTGAATTTCGTCAGAAATGGCCGTACCAGTACATAGGAATTTTGGAATTCACAGAGGTCAAATAAGCCTCTGCCCGCCGACAGCAAAAGAGCGCCTTCTGGCGCTCTTTTTTATGCAAGTCGCAAAGCACATCCTGCTGGTTGGCGCCCCCGAAACGGGCATGTCGAGGGGCCTTGGTCGCTGTTATGATGTGGCGCCGTTATCGTCAACCGCCCAGGATATGCCATGTCTCAAACCCGCCTCTTCATCGTGCACGGTTATACCGCCTCCCCCGACGCTCACTGGTTTCCCTGGCTCAAGGCCGAACTCGAGGCCCGGGATGTCCGGGTCGAGGTGCTGGCCATGCCTGACCCCCACCACCCAAAGCCCGCCACCTGGGACGCGGCCATGGACAGCCTAGTGCGGGATCACGACGAGCGCACCTTCCTGCTCGGCCACAGCCTCGGCTGCATCACCATACTGCGTCAGCTCGACCGGCTGCCCGCCGGCAGCCAGGTGGGGGGGATCCTGCTGGTCTCCGGTTTCGATCAGCCGCTGCACACCCTGCCGGAGCTGGATCCCTTCATGACCCCGGATTATGACCCGGCCCGCATCATGGCGCTGGCCCCCCGCCGGGTGGTGGTCGCCTCCCGGGATGATGCCATCGTGCCCTATCCCTACAGCCAGCACCTGAGCGAGCGACTGTCCGCGCCGCTCTACAGCCTGGAGCATGGCGGCCACTTCCTCGACCGGGACGGCTTTCTGACCCTGCCGCTGGTGCACGACCGGCTGCTCGCCATGCTGGCGGAGGGCTGAGGCAGACAACAACGGCCACCAGGGTGGCCGTTGTTGTTTTCGACCCGGCTAGAACGACATGCCGGAGAAGGACATGAAGCCGAGCGACATCAGCCCGGCCACGATGAAGGTGATGCCAATCCCCCTCAACCCCTCGGGCACATCCGCATACTTCATCTTCTGGCGCAGGCCGGCGATGGCCACGATGGCCAGCAGCCAGCCCAGGCCTGAGCCCGCTCCATACACCACAGATTCGATGAAGTCGTAGTCCCGCTGCGCCATGAACATCACCCCGCCGAAGATGGCGCAGTGCACCGTCAGCAGCGGCAGATAGATGCCCAGCGCGTGATGGAGCGCCGGAAAGTGCTTGTCGAGCACCATCTCCATCACCTGCACCAGCGCCGCCAGCACCCCGATGTAGACGATGAAATCGAGAAAGCTCAGATCAAACTCGCCGAGAAAGGTGCTCTCCGGGCGCAGGATATGGCGGTAGATCAGGTTGTTGAGGGGGATGGCGATCACCATGACCACCAGCACCGTCAGGCCAAGGCCGAAGGCGGTGTTGATGTTCTTGGAAACGGCCAGGAAGGTGCACATGCCAAGGAAGAAGGCCAGCGCCAAGTTTTCCACAAAGATCGATTGAATGAAGAGGTTTACGTAATAGTCCATC
Source organism: Aeromonas dhakensis (assembly GCF_002285935.1). Taxonomy (NCBI): domain Bacteria; kingdom Pseudomonadati; phylum Pseudomonadota; class Gammaproteobacteria; order Aeromonadales; family Aeromonadaceae; genus Aeromonas; species Aeromonas dhakensis. Next base: position 1,910,478 of record NZ_CP023141.1, on the reverse strand, counting down.
GGGTCGGCTCACAACGGGTACGAACGGGAGCCGCCTCCCTGCGCACAAGCGGGCACGAAGGCGGTGCAAGAGGCGCCGGATCGGAGCCTGACCCACAGGTCGCACTTTGTGGCTGGGATCAGGCTCGGATCGAACGGGCGCGTGGCGTGCAGCCGGCCTCTAGTCGCTGTGGCAGAACCGAAATTGCAGATGGTGGCAGTATCGCAGCCGCCGATGCAGATAGCCGAAGTGGTCGGCCAGCTGCCTGAGGTAGATGAGGGGCAGGAAGAAAAGCAGGCCGCAGAGCAGGCCGAGGATCTCGTGCTGGAACCAGGCCAGCAGCATCTGGTAGAGCTCGGCATGAGCGGCCCCTTCCAGACGTCGCCCCTGCTCGAAGCCGAGCCGCCACTGGGAGGCTGGCGGCAGGCTGACGCTGTCGAGCAGCCCTCTCTGGGCCGGCTCGTGCAGCTGCATCGAGCCCTCCTGCCCTCCCGTTGCCGGCCCCGGGGTTGCAACGACCCCTGCCGCGGCATAGGCGGCAAGCCAGAGAAGGCAGGCGATGGCGAGGGCCATCGACCAGGTCGACAGTCGGCCAGGGGGCAACAAGGGATGCATCCGGTTCAAACAAAGAGGAACAAGAAGGGCGAATTTATCACAATTCCTCGATTTATTGAATTTACCATATGGGAAATCAGCTTTAATCGATGCTAAAAACCCTGATTATCAAAAAATCCAGCAATTAAAAACCACCATGAGAGCAAGCGCCATGACGCCTGCTCTCATGGTGAGGACTCACCCCTGCTCAAAGGCCTGATGGTAGCGCACTTCACCACTGGGCATGGCGGCGCCGAACGAGCGGGCCATGAAGTACTCGGCCGGCACGCCGGGCAGCGTCAACCCCGGCTCGGACACGAAGCCGAAACGGCCGTAGAAGCCGGGATCCCCCAGCACCACGCAACCTGCCGCCCCCATCCCCTTGAGCTCGGCCAGACCCGCCTCCATCAGCCGTGAACCCAGTCCCTTGCCGTGCAGCTCGGGGGAGACGGAAATGGGGCCAAGGCCATACCAGTGCGGGCTGCCATCGCTGATGGTCACCGGCGAGAAGCAGAGGTGGCCGACCACTCGCCCCTCCTGCTCCGCCACCAGCGACAGACTGAGTGCCCCGGCCTGGCGCAATGCGCGCACGATCAGCTGCTCGTTGTGATCGGTATGGGGGGCCTTCAGGAATGCGGCCACGGTCACCGCTTCAATGGCGTCGTGATCGGCGCCCGTTTCGGGTCGAATGAGGATGTTCATAAGGGTTTCTCCGTTTGCTCTCTTTCAATGGATGGCCTGATCAGACTGCCTGCAGGCAGCAGATCACATAGCCATAGCTGCCCAGGTATTGGCGGTGGATGGCCACTTCCCGGCTCAGATCCTGCCAGGCTGGGCTATCCCCCAGCTCGGCGCGATGGCGCGCCAGATTGCGCTCGATGGGATCCAGATAGTTGTGCCAGGCCCTTTGCGGTAACTCGGTGTGCCACAGGCAGCGATACCCCGCCTCCTGCACCGTCTTCAGCAGGCCAGCCAGGGTCTGCATGGCAGGATAATCCCGCTGCCAGAACGCCAGCGCCTCCTCTGGCGGCGTGTCCGTCAGCCACACCAGGTCGCTCAGCACGATGCAGGCATCAGGGCCGGCAAGGTGCGCCCGCCAGGCTTTGAGCGCATTGGCCACCCCTATGGTGTAGGCGCTCCCTTCGGCCCAGATAAGGTCGGCGGGGGCCAGCTCTGCCGGTAGCGCCGCCATGTTGGCGCACAGGGTGGTGACCTGCTCAAAGCCAGCCGCGCTGGCCGATCTGGCCACGGCGGCCAGCGCCTCCTCGTCGAGATCAATGGCCACGATGGCGGCATCCGTCACCTGTGCCAGCGCCATTGTGGCGGCGCCGCGCCCGCAGCCCATGTCGAGGATCCGGCGAGGCGCCATGGACAGCGCGGCAAACTGCTGCTGGGTGAAGGTGCGATCTCCCGGTCCCCAATAGCTCATGCCATCCAGCAACTGTTTAAAATCCTGGATGTAGCGATCATGCTCGTTCATGTCTTTGCTCAGCCACTGCAAGTGGTAGCGCTCCTTTTCACTGAATCCCTGCTTCATCACCCAGTCGAAGTAGGCCTGCGGGGCTTGATGCTGCAGTTGCCGCTGCCAGGCCTTGAACTCGTCGCCGGAGTGCGCACGCAAACCGGCGAGATCCGCCAGCAGATCCCGGGCACGTTGCATCCGCGCCAGCTCCTCATCCAGCTCCCTGACCCGGGTCTGCAGCGTTGCCTGCTCCAGCTCCCCCGCCAGACAGGCGAGGCACTGCTTGAGGCTGAGCCCGCCGGCCTGCAGGGCCTGTACCATCCGCAACCGCTGCAGATCTTCATCGTCGTAGTGGCGATAACCGTTGGCGCCCCTCGTTCCCGCAATCACCCCCAGCTTTTCGTAATAGAGCAGGGTGGAGCGGGCCAGGCCGCAGCGCCTGGCCAGTTCGGATATTTTCATGACAGCGACTCGCAGTGGGATCCATGACCCGATGAAGGGAAGCTTAAACTGTGAAGCAATAGACGGGTCAACGGCAAAATCCGGGTTAACACCATAAAAAAACGGCCACCCTGAGGTGGCCGTCATCGGCAGCAAGAGAGACTCACGGATCAGAGGCCGGCGGCCTCCAGATGCTCCACCAGCAGTTGCACGCTGCGGTTGCCACGCCACTCGTTGACGTCGAGCCGGTAGACCAGCCGCACCCGTTTGACCGAGGCATCGGGCCAGCGCTGCAAGTCGACCCCGAAGGCGATGGCATCCACCGCGTGGCCGGAATCCGTGGTCAGCATCATCTTGAGGTGCTTCTCCCCCACCAGCCGCTGCTGCACCAGCACGAACTCGCCATCGAAGAGCGGCTCGGGGAAGGCCTGACCCCAGGGGCCGGAGGCACGGATCAGCTCCGCCAGCTCGAGGGTTAGCTCGTCCGGCAGCAGTTCGCCGTCGGTGAGCAGCACCCCGGTCAAGAGCTCAGGGGTCACCAGCTCGCCGATGACCGCCTCGAACGCCCGCCCGAAGGCCTCGATATTTGCCTTGGGCAGGGTCAGCCCGGCCGCCATGGCGTGGCCGCCAAACTTGCCCATCAGGCCGGGGTGACGGGTATCGAGCAGTTCCAGCGCATCGCGCAGGTGCACCCCGGGGATGGAGCGCCCGGAGCCCTTGAGCTCGGTCTCGCTGCTCTCGGCAAACGCGATGACCGGGCGGTAGTACTTCTCCTTCACCTTGGAGGCCACCAGCCCCACCACCCCCTGATGCCACTCGTCCCGGTGCAGCACGATACCGGAGGGCACCTCGCCATCACGAAACCGGATCTGCTCCAGGGTGGCCAGCGCCTCCTGCTGCATCCCCTGCTCTATTTCCTTGCGCTCCTGGTTGAGGCTGTCCATTTCGGAGGCGAGCTGGCGCGCCAGGTTGATGTCCTCGCTCAGCAGGCAGGCGACCCCGAGGGACATGTCGTCGAGCCGGCCCACCGCGTTGAGGCGCGGCCCCAGCGCAAAGCCGAGATCGGCGGCGCACAGGCGACGACCATCGCGGCCCGACACGTCCACCAGCGCCTGGATGCCGGGGCGGCAGCGGCCGGCCCGGATCCGCTGCAGGCCCTGATGGACCAGGATGCGGTTGTTGCCATCGAGCGCCACCACGTCGGCCACCGTGCCAAGGGCTACCAGATCCAGGTAATCCGCCACGTTGGGGGCGCGCAGCCCCTGGCGCTCATACCAGCCACTCTGGCGCAGATGGGTGTTGAGCGCCGCCATCAGATAGAAGGCGACCCCGACCCCGGCCAGAGACTTGGAGGGAAAATCGCAGCCATGCTGGTTGGGGTTCACTATCGCGTCGGCATCAGGCAGCTCCTGGCCCGGCAAATGGTGATCGGTAACCAGTACCTGCATGCCGGCCGCCTTGGCTGCCGCCACCCCGGCGATGCTGGAGATGCCGTTGTCCACCGTGATGAGGAATTCGGCGCCGCGGGCCACCGCCAGCTCGACGATCTCGGGGGTGAGGCCATACCCGAACTCGAAGCGGTTGGGCACCAGAAAATCGATGTGGCGCCCCCCCATGGCGCGCAGGGCCAGCACGCACAGGGCCGAGCTGGTGGCGCCGTCACAATCGAAGTCACCGACGATGAGAATGCGCTTTTGCGCCGTCAGCGCCTCGGCCAGCAGGGGCACTGCCTGCGCCATGCCGAACAGGCGCTGGGGTGGCAGCAGCTGATTGGCGCTGCGCTCCAGCAGGGCAGGGTCTTCGACCCCACGGCTGGCGAAGATTTGCCGCAGCAAGGGATGAAGGGTGGCGGGCAGATGGGAATCATCCACGCGCGGACGACGACGGATTAGCAGGGGCATCGATGTGATCCAGTATCTTGAGCAGTTGTTCAGGGCTCTGATAACCGCGCAGCAGGTCGCCATTTGGCAGGACCCAGCTCGGCAGTGCCTTGATCCCGAGCCACTGGCTCAGGCCGATATGATGGGCAAGGATCTCATTACAGCCGCTCTCAGGCAAACGATCACTGAGGTCGAGTTCGCGCAGCAGCCCGGGATCACACCAGCGCGCCTGCGCCTCGGCCAGATCGGCAAAGGGGCCAAGCACCGGCAGCAGCTGCACGCTCACCCCCCTCGCCTGCAAGGCGGACAGCTCATCCAAGGTGGTGCGACAGCCGCGGCAGGCGAGATCGGTAAACAGGGTGAGGCGGTGGCGCTCGGGCACGGCCTTGAGCTGCATGCGCCGCTCGCCGATCTGGGCCAGGGCCAGCTGCCGTTGTTGACGCTGGCCCAGCATGGTGAGGTTCTTCATGTCGTGGGCCAGATCCAGCATGGTGCCCAGCAGCACATGGTCGCCCTTGGCATCGGTATAGAGGGGCCCCTGCGCCGTGCCCAGCAGATAGAGGCCAGAGACCGGGGTCTCGTCCACCAGATAGACCTGCACCCCGAGCCGCCGCTCTATGGTCTGTTTCAACAGTTGGGGATCCATCCCCGCGCTGACGGCAAAAGAGCCCAGCAGCATCATTCCCAGCAGTAAATAGTGCACTTTTTTACTCACTTGGCATGAACGAATGGACTCACAAGGTTACTCAGCAAATATGCTCGCCTCAACTGCTTGATTACTGATTAGTTAATAGAAGGGTCGCAAAAAATCCCGATCTGACAGGTTGCCAATCGGGCAAAGCCCCAGCAAGCTAACCGGGACGACAGGAAACACGACGGTCATCCTCTGTTTTCCTGATGCTTTATTATTCAAACACCAGGGCGGCCCAGGCCGCTACTAGCCCATTTTTGGAGGGGAAAATGAGTCTGATTCAAGAGTTCAAGGCCTTTGCATCCAGAGGCAACGTCATCGACATGGCGGTCGGTATCATCATCGGGGCCGCCTTCGGCAAGATCGTCTCCTCCTTCGTCGGTGACGTGATCATGCCGCCCATCGGCCTGATCCTGGGGGGCGTGGACTTCAGCGACCTCGCCGTGACCCTGAAGGCCGCCGAGGGCAGTGCACCGGCCGTGGTCATCGCCTACGGCAAGTTCATCCAGACCATCATCGACTTCCTGATCATCTCCTTCGCCATCTTCATGGGGCTCAAAGCCATCAACACCCTGAAGAAGAAGCAGGAAGAGGAAGCCGCGGCACCGGCCGGCCCCACCAAGGATCAGGAGCTGCTGACCGAGATCCGCGATCTGCTCAAATCCCAACAGGGAAAATAAGCGCCAGCTCCTGTCGTGTACTGGAAAAAAACCGCCTTCGGGCGGTTTTTTAGCTACATCAGCAACGGAACACTTTACACTTGGCATCACCCAGACCTTGATCTGCATCCGCCCCCATCCCACGCACATCATGCTTGAATGAATGTAAACCTACAGGAATCATCGCCATGACATCCCCGACAGTGAAGACCAGAGCGAAACATGGTTTCATTCTGCGGTATTTGCTGTTGCTCTCCCTGCCCCTACTATTGATGACAGCCAGCAACCTCTATCTGTTTTTCATCAAACAACAGAACGTAGTACGCGAGCGCATGGAATTTTTCAGCAGCAGTACGGCCCAGCAATGGGACAACGCGCTGAGCTCGGTCGAAGAGCAACTCAATATTCTGGCAGTGGATCTCGCCGACCATGACGGCGTGCTCCCGCCGGAAATGCGGGCGCGGCACTACTCGGTATGGCAGCAGCTCAGCCGCTCGGGCAGCCTGCTGAAGGGGCTCTACTATGTGCAGCGGGACAATACCCTGGTCAACTTCAACCACCAGCTCCCCCCTTCCCCCCAGGCAATGGCCAAACAGGCATGGTATCTGGATGCCATCCATACGCCGGGGATCAATATCTGGAGTGCCCCCTATCTCGACACCGTCCAGCACATTCCGGTGGTGACCCTGTCGCGGGCGGTCTTGAACCACAGCGGCAAGATAGTGGCCGTGATTGGCCTGGACGTCGAGCTGTCGCGAGTCTCGGACCGGATCGGGCGCATGCTGCAGGGCGGCAAGCAGATGACCTACCAGCTCTACGATCGCAGGTATCAACGCATCGTGGCGCACAGCAACCCGCAGCTGAACGCCACCCCGCTCGACGAGCCCTGGTTATCCCGGCTCCAGGGAAAAAATGGCGCGATCCAGAGCCAGGATGACGAACTCATCGCCTACTACACCCTGGCCAACAACCCCGGCTGGCAGGTCATCATCATCTACCCCTTCAGCAACTCTTTCGTCATCAGGGAGCTGCTGCCCAACATGATGATGGGGCTGTTGCTGTCGCTGGTCATGTTCATCCTGGTGGCCGTCATCTTCCATCAGCGGCTGGAGAACACCATCGGCATGCTGGTGCAGGTGGTGCGCCAGCTGCGGGTCACCCCGCCGGGACAGCCCCTCATCATCCCCCGCATTCCGGGCATCGAGGAGCTGGAGGACGAGATCACCCTGATTTCGGACCAGATGCAGGCGGAGAGCGAGAAGGCCCAGCGCGATGCCCTGACCGGGCTCTACAACCGCCGCTACATGGACACCCTGCTGAGCGAGCTGCACCAGCAACATACCCCCTATGTGCTGGCCATCATCGACATCGACAACTTCAAGCAGATCAACGACCGCCATGGCCACCCCGCCGGCGACAGCGTGCTCAGACGCACCGCCTCTCTGGGCAGCCAGTTGCTGGAGGGCAAGGCCACCCTCTGCCGCTTTGGCGGCGAGGAGCTGGTCGCCATCTTCGAGCAGGGGCGGCTTAAGGAGGCACAGCAGCAGATGGATCAGTGGCGCCGCGCCATGACCACGCAGAACTGGCGCGAACCGGGCTTGACCGTCACCTTCAGCGGCGGGCTGGCCGAGGCGCTGGATGCCCCGACCGCCGAGGTGCTGGCCCGGGCGGATGCCGCCCTCTATCGCGCCAAGCAGGAGGGGAAAGATCGCCTCTGTCTGGCCTAGGCGCGCGGGTGGTGCTGGCCGTGCAGCGCCTTGAGCCGCTCGTTGGCCACGTGGGTGTAGATCTGGGTGGTGGAGAGATCCGCGTGACCCAGCAGCATCTGCACCACCCGCAAGTCGGCGCCGTGGTTGAGCAGGTGGGTGGCGAAGGCGTGGCGCAGGGTGTGGGGAGATAGCTCCCCGCTGATGCCGGCCCGCAGGGCATAGAGCTTGATGCGGTGCCAGAAGGTCTGGCGGGTCATCATCTGGGCCCGCTTGGAGGGGAACACCACGTCCGAGCTGGTGCCCCCCAGCAGCAGGCCGCGCCCCTCACGGTAGTAACGCTCCAACCAGTACACCGCCTCCTCCCCCATGGGGACCAGCCGCTCCTTGTTGCCCTTGCCCACCACCCGCACCAGCCCCTGGCGCAGGCTGACATGCTCGGCGGTGAGCCCCACCAGCTCGGAGACCCGCAGCCCGGTGGCGTAGAGCAGCTCGAGCATCGCCTTGTCGCGCAGCTCCAGCGGGTCGTCCACCAGCGGCGCTTGCAGCAGCGCCTCCACCTCGGCTTCGCTGAGATCCGATGGCAGCTTCTTGGGCAGTTTGGGCCCCTCCAGCAGCACGGTGGGATCGTCGCTGCGCAGCTTCTCGCGGTTGAGATACTGGTAGAAGCGGCGCAGGGCCGACAGGAAGCGGGCCGTGCTGCTGGCCGCGAACTGGTGGTCCACCCGCCAGGCGAGGTAGTGCTGGATGTCGTCCAGCCCCGCCAGCAGCAGGGAGCCCCCCTGCTCGTCGAGCCAGAGGGAGAATTTTTCCAGATCGGTGCGATAGGAGCTGACCGTGTTGTCGGAGAGGCCCCGCTCCAGCCAGAGGGCGTCGAGAAACGGCTCGATCAGGGGATGGGATTCAGCTTTGCTCATGGTACGCCGCGCTCAGGGAAACAGGCCCCCATTGTAACGTGTCGACCCACCCGGCCCGCAAGGCAGGCTTGTCCGTGGCCCGGCAAGAAGTGAAGCGCGCCGGGCAATCTGCTAGACTGGCGCCCACCCTGGGCGCCGCTGTGCCGGTCACGCCCCTTGCCTACTGCGATCAAGAGAAGAGCGATGAAGATTGGTTTGTTTTACGGCTCTACCACCTGCTACACCGAGATGGCCGCCGAGAAGATCCGCACCCTCATTGGCCCGGAGCTGGTCGATCTCCACAACATCAAGGACGTGCCCCTCATCCGCATGCAGGAGTACGACATCTTGATCCTGGGCATCTCCACCTGGGACTTCGGCGAACTGCAGGAGGACTGGGAATCCCGCTGGGAAGACATTGCCGACCTGCATCTGGAGGGGCGCATCATCGCCCTGTTTGGCCTCGGCGATCAGCTGGGCTATGGCGAATGGTTCCAGGATGCCCTCGGCATGCTGCACGATCAGCTGGTGCCCAAGGGGGTCAAGCTGGTGGGCTACTGGCCCAACGAGGGGTACGAGTTCGACGCCTCCAAGGCGCTCATCGACGATGGTCGTCACTTCGTCGGCCTGGCCCTCGACGACGCCAATCAGTACGACCAGACCGAATCGCGCATCGAGCAGTGGGTCGACCAGATTTTGAGCGAGATCCACGAACTGCTGTGACGCCGGGTTTTCTGACAGCAGTGGCGATGGCCCCCTGCCATCGCCCGCTTCCCACACGGCATGTCGAAAAAGGCCTTGTGACAGACCCCTTGAACAGACGTCAGCTGCGACGCTTCCCCGCCTGCCGCCCCAGGTTTCGGACCACCGGGCGCATAAATCACACCGATTTTCTCAATCGGTATCATCGCATGACGCTATAGCGACTTTTTTATGCTGGTCTGCAACAATGGAAGCGACACCCCATAACAATCACAGCCGGGTGTCGGAAGCAAACGGACAGACCAGAAAAGGACATTCTATGACCCCATTCTCCCTGTTGGCCCCCGCCATCGCCCGCGACGTGCTCGATCACGCGCTGGCGCTGGGTGCCGACTTCGCCGAGCTGTTTGTGGAGCGCAAGCGCCGCAGCCAGCTCAGCCTGCTCTCAAGCCAGATAGAAAATATCAGCGGTGGCCTCGATTTCGGCATCGGCGTGCGCCTGTGCTACGGCCACAAGGTGCTCTACGGCTACACCAACCTGGCCGATCGCAACGAGCTCTTGCGCATCGTCACCCTGCTGGCGGCCAAGGACAGGCGTGACCCCGTGGTCACCGCCACCGCCTTCGATTTCACCCGCCTGAACGATCGCAACCCGATCGCCCTGCCCCTGTCGGCCGACAAGCTGCTGGAGCAGAAGATCGCCTACCTGCACGCCATGGATGCCGCGGCCCGCGCCGAGAGCGACAAGGTGAGCCAGTTTGCCGGCAACGTGCTGGGCTGGGAGCAGGAGGTGGAGATCTTCAACAGCGAAGGGGTGCAGGTGAGCGATCGCCGCCACTACAACCGCATCATGGCCCAGACCATCGCCGCCCTTGGCAGCGAGCAGAGCGTCGGTTACGAAGCCCCCGGCGCCATGATGGGCTGGGAGCACGCCGCCAGTATCGATCCCCGCGAGCTGGCCCTCACCGCCACCCGCCAGGCGCTGGTGAAGCTGGGGGCCGCCCCCTGCCCGAGCGGCAAGCTGCCGGTCATCATGGAAAGCGGCTTTGGCGGCGTCATCTTCCACGAGGCGTGCGGCCACCTGCTGGAAACCACCTCGGTGGCCAAGAAGGCCTCGGTGTTCCACGACAAGATGGGCCAGCTCATCGCCAATCCGGCGGTCAGCGCGGTGGACGAAGGCTTGCAGGGCAACGCCTGGGGCTCCATCAACGTCGATGACGAGGGGATGGCGACCCAGCACACCCAGCTCATCAAGGATGGCGTGCTCACCGGCTTCCTGGTGGACCGAATGGGGGCCCTTCGCACCGGCTACGCCCGTACCGGCTCCGGACGCCGCGAATCCTACAAGTTCGCGCCGGCCTCGCGCATGCGCAACACCTACATAGAGCCGGGCAATCACAGTCTGGACGAGATGCTGGCGACGGTGGAGCACGGCATCTATGCCAAGCGGATGGGGGGAGGCTCGGTGCAACCCGGCACCGGCGAGTTCAACTTCAACGTGCAGGAGGCCTACCTCATCGAGCACGGCAAGATCACCCGGCCCCTCAAGTCGGCCACCCTGATCGGCACAGGCCCGCAGGTATTGAAGGAGATCTCCATGGTGGGGCGCGATCTCGCCCTCTCCGCCGGCATGTGCGGCTCGGTCTCCGGATCCATTCCCGCCTCGGTCGGCCAGCCGCCACTCAAGGTCGACAACATCCTGGTCGGAGGGAACGCCTGATGAGCCAACTCGACATGAACCAACTGCTGACCCGCCTGCTGGAGCAGGTCGCCGATCTCGGTGCCGAGGCGGACATCATCGCCAACCAGGACAAGGCCTTCTCCCTCAAGGCCGACAAGGGCGAGCTCAGCGAATACAAGGTCACCAGCAGCCAGCAGATCGGCATTCGGCTGATAAAAGAGGGCCGGGTCGGCATCGCCTATTCGGAGTCTCTCGACGAGTCGGCGCTGGCCGCCATGGTGCAGGATGCGCTCGATGCCAGCCGCTTCGCCAAGGTGGACCCGGATCAGACCATCGCCGTGCAGCAGAGCCGGCTCACCACCGACTGCGCCGAGATCAATCAGCCCGACACCACCCCAGTGGAGGAGAAGATTGCCCTGGCCCTGCGCCTCGAATCGGAGATGCTGGCGCTGCCGGACGTGACCGGCGCCCCCTACAACAGCTTCTTCGAGGGAGAGGGTCGGCTGTGGCTCGCCAACAGCCAAGGCAGCCTCTGCCAGCATCAGGCGTTCAGCGTCGGCTGCTACAGCTCCGCCCTCATCGAGCGCGACGGCCGTCAGTCCATGTTCTCCCAGGGGCAGTATGAGCGCCGCTTCGATGCGCTGGACAGCCAGACCCTCATCCAGCAGATCCACGCCGTGGCCGACGGCCTGCTGGCGGGGGACGCGGTGCCGAGCGGCCACTACAGCGCCATCTTCGACACCAATGCCCTGGCCAGCCTGTTCGGCTGCTTCCAGGCAGCGCTGTCAGGCAAGTGGGCCCAGCAGGGGATCAACCCCTGGCGGGGCAAGCTGGGCCAGTCGGTGGCTTCCCGCTGGCTCACCCTGGAGAGCCGGGCCTATATGCCGGGCGGCATGCACATCAAGGCCTTCGATGGCGAGGGGGCCCCCACCCGGGATCTGCTGCTGATCGGCGAAGGGGAGCTCAAGACCCTGCTGCACAACAGCGCCACCGCCCGCCACTTCGATGTGGCCAGCAACGGCTCGGCGGCCCGCAGTGCCCGCAGTGCGCTGGATGTCAGCCCGCGCCACCTGGTGTTCGGGCTCGGCCCCCACAGCGAGGCCGAGGCGCAAGCCGGCGAGTATCTGGAGCTGGTCAAGCTGGACGGCCTGCACTCCGGCGCCGATGCGGTGAGCGGCGACTTCTCGTTCGGCGCCTCCGGCTTCCTGTGCCGGGACGGCGTGCGGGTGGCCCCGGTACGCGGCATCACGGTGGCGGGCAACTTCTACCGCCTGCTGGGTGAGCTGGAAGCGGTCGGCAACCTGCTGCACCACGACGATGGCAAGAGCTTCTACGCGCCGCTTATCCGCTTCGGCGGGCTGAGCATCGCCGGCAAGTAACTGTATATCGAGGGAAAAAACCTCCAGTTCCCCACCCGAAAGCGGCGCCTGATGGCGCCGCTTTTTTAGCTATGGCGCCCCTCATGGGCCGCTCCTAACCTCTAAGAAGCTGTATACGACCTGCCGCGAGAGGCCGTCAGCAAGGAACAGAGCCGCCGGTCGCATCGGCCGGCACATGCAGGAGATCACCAAGATGGACAATACCCTGGTCTGGGCCGACATTCCGACACGGGATCTGGATCGCGCCATGGCCTTCTACTCGGCCCTGCTCGACGTGCCGGTCACGCCGATACAAGAGGAGATCCGCTTCGCCATGCTGCGCCACGACGGCAACAACGCGGCGGCCTGTCTCGGTCCCATGGACAAGTACCACCAGCCGGGGCACTCGGGCCCCCTCATCTACCTCGCCCTGGGCGATCGCCTGCAGGAGGCCGAGCAGCTGGTGCCCAGCATCGGCGGACGAGTGCTCGAGCCCCTGCACAGCATCGGCAGCGGCCATGGCTCCCGGGTCATCATCGAAGATACCGAGGGCAACTGGCTGGCCCTCTATGCCCCGCCGGCCGGCTGACGACGGCTGCACCCAGAAACAACAACGGCGACCTGATGGTCGCCGTTGTGCATGAACCAGTCTCTCGGGTCATCAGACCTGCGGGTTGAGACGGGTCGGCATGCCGGTACGCTGTTCCAGCACCTGCTTGACCACGTTGGAGTCGCTCTCCGCGTGGGCGATGAAACGGGTGGTAGCCGGGGTCATGGGCAGCGGCACGGAGGCGGTGGAGTTGAACTCCGCCTCGGTGCGCGACAGCGGCTCGTGTACTTCCATGTAGCGGCTGCCATCCGGCTCGACCGTGGTCTTGACCGGCTGGTTGACGAACTGGACGCGAGTACCGACCGGCACGTGGTCGAACAGATACTTGATGTCGTCGGCACGCAGGCGCACACAGCCGCTGCTCACCCGCAGGCCGATGCCGAAGGTGGCGTTGGTGCCGTGGATGGCGTACAGGTTGCCGATGTAGAGCGCATGCAGGCCCATGGGGTTGTCCGGGCCGGCCGGCCAGACCGCAGGCAGGGTCTTGCCCTGAGCGGCATAGCGGCGACGGATGTTCTCGGTCGGGGTCCAGGTCGGGTTGGCACGCTTGCGCTCAACCTTGGTGATCCAGTTCTCCGGGGTGTTGACCCCCAGCTGGCCGATGCCGATGGGCAGCACCTGCACCACGTTCTTGCCTTTCGGGTAGTAGTAGAGGCGCATCTCGGCTACGTTGATGACGATCCCTTCGCGGGGAGCGTTGGGCAGGATCAGCTGATGGGGAATGATCAGCTTGCTGCCAGCCTTGGGCAGGTAGGGGTCGACGCCCGGGTTGGCTTCCATAATGTTGGTCAGACCCAGCTGGAAGTCGGAGGCGATCTGCTCCAGCGGACGGTTGTCCGCGGGCACCACGTATTCCTGGTTCTCGCCGATCAGGCGGCTGTTGGCGGCGGGCAGCTGGTATTCAACGGCGGCAGCCTGCTGGCCGGCCAGTGCCAGCGTACATAAAAGAGCCGAAGCGGCAATGCGAAGGGGATTCATAAAATTCCTGTGTGGTTTCCTGTACCAAGTTGGCCGAAGGCCGTGTCATCCTCGGTTGCGCCGGGGCGCAAAGGTGGCGTCCGCGGTCGATTACCGAGCGCGCATTCTTTCCTGAGTCGGCCAAAATTTCAACGTCGAAAACGCTCTTTTTTGCATGAAAAAGCGCATCCGGCGCCACTGGCGCAGCCTGCTGTCATGATGGCCACGCTAGCAGCCACAAACTGAGCAGAAGCTGAACAAAAAGGGAGGCCGCCTGGCCTCCCCTTCATCACGGTATCAAGGTCGTCCGCCGAGCAGATCCGCCACGCTCGCGGCGATGGCGGCGCGGCCATCGAGCGCCGCCATCTCCTCGGCCAGCAGCCGCGCCCGGGCGCGGTAGCGCGGCTCGCCAACCACCTTGCGTACCGCCGTGGCCACCATGGCCGCCGTCGGCTCGTTGCAGTGCAGATTGATGCCGGCCCCGCTCCAGGCCACCCGGGTCGCCACCTCCGCCTTGTCCTCTCCGGTGCCCGCCACCACCAGCGGCACCCCGTGGGCCAGCGCGGACTGCACCGAGCCGTAGCCGCCATTGGTCACCAGGGCGGCGGCGCGAGGCAGCGCCAGCTCGAACGGCACGTGGTCGGTGACGATGGCATTGGCCGGGATGGCATCGCCCAGCAGCGCCGGATCCCGCCCGCCGGTGGTCAGCAGCAGTTGCAGCTCGTCGCCGGCCAGCCCCTGCATGGCCGGCAGCAGCAACTGCCCCAGATCCACGTTGGCCAGGGTGCCCTGGCTGACGATGACCAGCGGCCGCTCATCGAGCCTCTCCCACCAGGACGGCGGTGTCAGCTCAAGCCGGGGTGGCAGCAGCGGGCCGACATAACGGATCACCCCCTCCAGCTCCGCCCGCTCGTATTCAAAGCCGGCGCAGGAGAGCTGCAAAAAGGCATCGGGCGCCGTCACCATCACGTCGGTGAAGGGGGCCGTCAACGGCGGCGCCCCCGCCTCGGCCAGGGCGGCATCAAAGCGCTGTTGCACCTCCCTTTGCAGTTGCCGGGTCGGCTCATCGAGCCAGGGCAGCTCGCCAAGGGAGCGGCGCAGCTCGGGGGGAATGCGCGGGCCGTAGAAGATGGCGTCCGGACTCGAGAAAGAGACAGGGTTCACCCCCAGCATCAGGATCGGCACCGGCCGGCCATGGGGCTGCTGCAGCAAGGGCAGCACGCCGTAGAAGCCGTTCTCCACCAGCAGCAGATCCACCCCCTCCGCCGCGATCAGCGCCCGCAGCTGCCTGTCGTGCTGCGCCATGGGGGCGGCGAAGAAACGCTTGAGCGCCAGCGCCATCTGGGCGGTACCGCTCAGGCTGGCCCGCTCGGGAAAGTGCCGCTCCAGCGCCCGGTAGTCAAAGTCCACCTCGGGGGCGAAGGGCACGAACTCGGCGCCGGTGTCACGGATGTGCCGCTCGAACAGGGCGCCGCACAGCATCAGCACTCTATGCCCCTGCACCACCAGCAGGCGAGCCGCCGCCAGCATGGGATTGACGTGGCCCGGGGTGGCGGTGGCCGCCAGCAACAGGGTCGCCATCACGCCGCCCCTTGCGGCGCCAGCGCCGGGTTGAGGCAGACCGGGCTGGCCTGGATGTGGACCCGCTGGATGTGGCGCGCGGAGCGGGCGGTGAACCCCTCGCGGCCGTGCAGCAGACCGAGGTTGTCGGCGATCACCACGTCTCCCCCTTGCCACTGGTGGGCATAGAAGTAGCGCGGGTCATAGAGCCGCTCGTGCAGATCCTGCAGAAAAGCGGCCTGCTCGGCCGGCGCCACCCCCTCGATGTCGAGGGCATGCTGGTTGAGAAAACGCACTCCCTCGCGCGGCGGCTCGTTGTAGCGCAGCACCGTCTCGCCGCTCACCGGGTGGGGCACCAGCAGCGGCGAGCTCACCTGGCCGCCGTAGTGCACCACCTGCTTGATGCGATAGGTGATGTGCACCCGCTCCCAGCGGGCCAGCCGCTCGCCGTCCAGCTCGCTGAGCAATTGGCGGGTATTGATGAAGGTGGTGCGCCCCCCTTCGTCCGCCGCCGGCGCGTGCACGCAATGAAACAGCTGGAACTCGGGCAGGGTCGGCTTGTACATGCCGTCCCAGTGCAGCGGCACATAGCTGGAGTCGAAGATGTGGTCGGTGGCGTTCTCGTGCTCTTTCACGTCCAGCACGGCGCCGAAGGGCCACATCATGATCTCGCCCCACTCCTCGCCGTAGCGGGTCAGCCGCTCGGGATCGGTGAAGCCAGACTCGAACCCGCGCAGGATCAGCACGCCGTGGCGGCGGGCCAGCTCGCGCAGCGCCTCGATAGCCAGGCTCTGCACCGGCTGGGCGTTGCGGGCCGGTTCAATCAGCAGGCCGAACGGGGCCTGTGGCAGGATGCGGCAACGCTCGCCGCCGAGGGTAACGATGGATGCAGTCATGGGAAACTCCTCAGGCGGCGGCCTGCTTGCCGTTGATCAGGTAGTGGCTCGGACGGCCGTGGATATGGACCAGCTCATGCTCCATCGCCAGCACGTCGCGCCGCTTCATCAACACGAACTGACCATCCAGGTTGGCCGCCACCCCGTGCCAGGGGGTGAGCCAGTCATCCCGGGTCGGCAGCATGTGGATGCCCATCTTCAGGCTGTGGCTCGCCTGGGGGTGGATGGAGAGACGGATCGCCTCGGGGAAGCGCTCCGCCAGCAGGTTGCCCCAGGCGCGGCTGCGCTGGATCACCGCATGGGTGCGCACCTTGGCATCCCGCTGCAGCGCCGTGTTGGAGAGCGGGGTGTCCGGCAGCTGGCTGTCTTCATAGAGGAAGCGGGTCATGGCACGATAGAGGCGAATGCCCTCCTCGGTGCTTCTCACCTCCTGGGCAATCAGCTCCAGCGGCTCGGCGTAGCGCTCCACCAGCTGTTCGCGCAGGGTGTCGAAGTCGCGGCTGGCGCAAAACTCGGCCATACCCGCCACCATGCCCAGGTGGAAGACACCGAGATGGGTCGCCCCCAGCTCCAGGATCAGCTGCTCGATATGGGCCTGATAGGCATCGATGGCCGGATCGGGCACCCGGATGAGGTCACCGAACACGTGGCCATCCGAGCAGATGAGGATCCGCATGCCGGGCGCATAGTGCAGCTGGATGCGCTGGCAGAGGTGGTTGAGAAAACTGAGGGAGAGCCGCTCCGCCATGTCCGGCAGAGAGCCCAGCACCTTGTTAGGATTGGGCGACTTGGTGGGAAAGGCGGGCAACACGCAGAGGATGGTCTCGCCCCGCTCGATGAAGTCTTGCAGACGGGGGATCTGGATGGCGGCCACCTCTGCCTCCTCCTGCTGCCGATCCAGGATGGGATCGGGGAAGCGGCGGCGATAGGGCAACAGCTCTGCAAATATATTCTGGGCAATTTGATGGGAAGATAAACCACTCATTATTCCGGCTCCTTTGGCAGGATTAAAATCAATAAAGATGACTCTTTATCAATGCGTCCAGTCTCTGTTGTTATTATTTGCGTATCCGTTTGCTACCCAAACGAATCGAGAGGGGACAGTAGCCGAGATAAAGTCAGGCTATCAATTCGCCATTGATGTAAACAGCTTCAACTCTGCGCTAATAATCTTTACCGCATAAGCAATTCACATTTATCTATATGAATAAAAACAAAATAATGAATATTTAAGCGGTTACCAAAAACCCTTTTCCCAAAAAGTTCCCCAGCCATTATTTTATTTGGTCACAAGTTGACTCAGCCATTATTTAGCAGAGCTTAATAGTGATAGCGGCTCAACGGAATAATAGTGACTATTTCGCCGAAAATATCGCAAACAATTATTTATTCACATAATAAGCCGATGCGCCATGGCCGGGTTCAGAGATGGCGCAGACACAAAAAACCGGGTTGCCCCGGTTCTTTGCATCTCGTCCCAGCGACGCTGCCTATGGTCGACCGAATCTCCTCAGGCCGGCACCGGCTCCGCCGCCAGATAGTCGAGGGCCGCCTGCCAGCCCATCCGGTAACCCTGCTCCAGCCGCGCCCGGTCGGTGGTCATGCGGCCGACCCGAAAGTTCGCCGGCGGCACTATGACCCGGATGCGGCAATCGGCCGGTGGCTGGCGGATGAAGTCGATGGCATCGTTGTAGCTTTGATGGCGCGACAGGCTGGCGCGAGCCAGCGCCGGCGTCTCGCGCAGCAGGTAGCGATGCAGGGCGGGCAGGCGCGGCGCCCGCTTGCGATAGCCCAGCGGGCGGGAGAGCACCACTGTGATGTCGCGCGCCCCCTGCTCATAGGCGTGGCGCACCGGAATGGAGTCGGCCACCCCGCCGTCCGTCATGGCCTCCCCGTCGATGCGCACGAAATCCCGGTAGACCAGCGGCACCGAGCAGGAGGCCTTGATCTGCTGCTCCAGCTCGGCGGCATTGGCCTTGAGGTAGGCGGCCTGGCCGTCCGCTACCCGGGTGGTCACCACGGTCAGCGGCACCGGGTTGGCGGCAAAGCGCGCCAGATCGAGCCGGCACTCGCGAATGGTAATGGCCCACAGCCAGTCGAGATCGAGCCAGTGGCCGCCGCGCACGAACTTGGCCAGGTTGATGAACTCGGGGCGGCAGGAGTAGTCGGTGATGACGTTGTGGTTGCGCCCCTGCTGACCGGCCAGAAAGGCCGCCAGATTGACCGCCCCGGCCGACACCCCGATGCAGTGATCGAACGCCGTGCGCCCCTTGGCCAGAAACGCATCCAGCACCCCGGCGGCAAAAATGCCGCGCATGGCGCCCCCCTCGACCACCAGGGCCGTTTGTCGCCGACTCATCCCGCCTCCCCGTTTTGCTCTGTGAATGGTCTCACACTTTGGCCCATTCAGAGCCCGGCTGTCGACCGGGATCCCTATAATGGGCCCGCCTTCGCTCCCCATGAGCAAAGTATAACTTATTGATGCTACGGAATATTACAATGAAAAATATCAGCAAGTCCCTACTCGCGGCTGCCATTTCCCTCGGATTGATGGCAGGCTGTAACAGCCATAATGACTCCGAGACCCCGACCCCCATGGTTCGCTTCGCTACCTTCAACCTCTCCTTCGATCGCACCGCCGCCGGCATGCTCGCCGGTGAACTGGCCCTCAGCCGCACCGAGCAGGACGCCCTGCTGGCCCGCCTCGCCGACGGCACCTTGAGCGGCGCCGAGAAGACCAAGGCCCTCGACGTGCAGCAGATCCGCAACATCGCCGAGATAGTGCAGCGCACCCGCCCCGACGTCTTCCTGCTCAACGAATTCGACAATGACGGCAAGGGCAGCGACACCACGGACCTCAAGGCCTTCAACGACAACTACCTGGCCCACGCCCAGCACGACGAGGTGAAGGCCATCAGCTACCCGGTGCTGCAGAACTTCGCCACCAACACCGGCCTGATGAGCGGCCATGACCTCAACCTGGACGGCAAGGTCAACAACGGGCCGGACGACGCCTGGGGCTTTGGCAACTATCACGGCCAGTACGCCTTCGCCGTGATGTCCCAATACCCCATCGATACCAAACAGATCCGCACCTTCCAGAAATTCAAGTGGAAGGACATGCCGGGCGAAACGAACCCCGTCATCGACGACTGCAACAATGCCAAGGCGCCGATCCCGGCCAGCCGCCAGTGCGGCGATGCCTGGTATGACGACGCCGCCTGGCAGGCCTTCCCGCTCTCGTCCAAGAACCACGCCGACGTGCCGGTGCGCATCAAGCGCGGCAACAAGGAGGAGGTGATCCACTTCCTCATCTCCCACCCCACTCCGCCCATCTTCGGCAACGCGGCGCGCCACAACGTCAAGCACAACCGGGCCGAAGTCGCCTTCTGGCAGGACTACGTGGAGACCGCCAGCTACATGGTGGATGACGCCGGCAAAGCCGGTGGCCTGCCCGCGGGTGCCAAGTTCGTCATCGCCGGCGATCTCAACGCCGATCCCCAGATTGGTGATGGCGACCTGACCGCCATTCAGGATCTGCACAACCATGTGCTGGTCAATCAGGCCGTCACCAACGGCGCCCTGATCCCGGTCAGCCAGGGCGGCCCCGAGTGCCTCGCCAGCCAGCCGGATCAGTGCAAGCGCAACAACAACCGCCCCACCCCGGAGCGCATCACCAGCAGCAGCGGCCTGCAGCTCGACCACGTGCTGCCCTCCGCCAACCTGAACGCGGTCGCCTCCGGCGTGTTCTGGCCGGCCAGCTTCGAGCCGGGCTACCACCTGGTGTATGACGCCAAGCTCGGCATCGCCAAGGGAGTCAGCTCGGATCACCGTCTGGTGTGGGTCGACTTCAAACTCGACTGATCACGCCAGACAGACCAAGGGGGCCTGCGGGCCCCCTTGTGCTTTTGTGGCCGCCGACGAAATTCAAAGAGACCCCTGACCCCTGGATCTCCTCTGCTCTACAGCCTCATCGCGTCCATATGCCACCCGCTCGGCACCATGACCCCAGTCGCAGGCCCATCAGTGCCTGGCCTCTATTTGGTCAAAAAACGGTCTCATCAGGGTACATGGCGAGTCGATCACAGAACCCGGCGCCGGATCGGGCTAGAATGGGGGCTTCCGTCAGCCGGCCGGGGCCGGTGACCTCTTCGCGCTTTCACTTATCGAGGACACGCTTCATGGAACTGCTTCTTCTCAGCAACGGCAAAGCCACCGAATGCCCGGGTCTGCTCGGCTGGGCCCGGGATCGGGTGCAAACCCTGCTCGCCCGCAAACAGGTCAAGCGCATCCTGCTGATCCCCTACGCGGTGATCCGCAGCGACTGGGATGCCCGTGCCCTGGAGCTCAGCGAGAGCCTGGGAGTGGAGGCCATCAGCATCCACCAGTTCGACGATCCGGTGGACGCCATCCAGCAGGCGGAGGCCATCTTCATCAGCGGCGGCAACACCTGGCGCCTCAACCAGCTGCTGCACGAAAACGGCCTGGTGGTGCCCATCCAGCGCGCCGTGCGCGAGCGGGGCGTGCCCTATGTGGGCTGGAGCGCCGGTTGCAACGTGGCGACCCCGAGCATTCGCACCACCAATGACATGCCGGTCTGCAGCGCCGCCGTACTACCGGCACTGGGGCTGTTCCCGCTGCAGATCAACCCCCACTACCTGGACGCCAGCATCAGCGGCCACATGGGGGAGACCCGCGACGAGCGCCTGGCCGAGTTCTGCGCCATTAACCCGAGCGAACACGTGGTGGCCCTGCGCGAGGCGAGCCTGCTGCAGGTAAGTGGCGAGCAGATCGAGTACTGGAGCGCCCGCGGCGAAGGCTTCAAGATCTTCAAGCACGCCGAGACCACCCAGGAGTTCAGCACGGCGGCGCCGCTGGCCGAGCTGACGCCGTTTCGCCTGCGCGGCTGATTGGCACTGACCGGCGGATAATTCGACAGGGGCGCAGGATGTCGCCCCTTTTTCGCAATGAAGGGAGAACGAGATGAAGAGCAGGAGTGAACACGACAGCTTCGGCGAGATAGCCGTACCGGCCGACCGGCTGTGGGGAGCCCAGACCCAGCGCTCCCTGCAGCACTTCGATATCTCCGGCGAGCGCCAGCCGATGGCGCTGATCCACGCGCTGGCCCGCATCAAGTCGGCCTGTGCCAGGGTCAACCACGCCAAGGGGCTGCTGCCCGCCCGCACGGCGCAGGCCATCATGAGCGCCGCCGACGAGATCCTGTGCGGCCAGCATGATGAGGAGTTCCCGCTGCGGGTATGGCAGACCGGCTCCGGCACCCAGACCAACATGAACCTCAACGAGGTGCTGGCCAACCGGGCCAGCGAGCTGCTCGGCGGCCCCCGCGGCGAGGGGCGGCTGGTGCACCCCAACGACGAAGTGAACAAGAGCCAGTCCAGCAACGACGTCTTCCCGAGCGCCATGAACCTGGCCGCCGTCACCACCCTCACCCGGCAACTGCTGCCCGCCCTGGCCACCCTGAGCGCCACCCTGGCCGGCAAGGCGGCTGCCTTCGACGACATCGTCAAGATAGGCCGCACCCATCTGCAGGATGCCACCCCGCTCACCCTGGGGCAGGAGTTCTCTGGCTGGGTGGCCCAGCTCGAGCAGGGGGAGCGCCATATCCGGGCCGCCCTGCCCCATTTGTGCGAGCTGGCGCTGGGGGGTACCGCCGTCGGCACCGGCCTCAACACCCCGCCCGGCTTCGCCGAGGCGGTGGCCGCCACCCTGGCCGAGCAGACCGGCCTGCCGCTGGTGAGCGCCCCCAACAAGTTCGAGGCGCTGGCCGCCAGCGACGCCCTGGTCCATGGTCACGGCGCCCTCAAGACCCTCGCTGCGTCCCTCATGAAAATCGCCAACGACGTGCGCTGGCTGGCGAGCGGTCCCCGCAGCGGGCTCGGGGAGCTCATCATCCCGGAGAACGAGCCCGGCTCCTCCATCATGCCCGGCAAGGTCAACCCGACCCAGTGCGAGGCGCTCACCATGCTGTGCGCCCAGGTGATGGGCAACGACGTGGCCATCAACATCGGCGGCGCCAGCGGCAACTTCGAGCTCAACGTGTTCAGGCCGATGATCGCCCACAACTTCCTGCAGAGCGTGCGGCTGCTGGCGGACGGCATGCAGAGCTTCCACGATCACTGCGCGGTCGGCATCAGCCCGAACCGGCCCCGCATCGACGAGTTGCTGGCCCGCTCCCTGATGCTGGTGACGGCCCTCAACCCCCATATCGGCTATGACAAGGCGGCAGAGATCGCCAAGCGGGCCCACCATGAGGGGCTCAGCCTGCGGGAGGCGGCCATCGCCTGCGGTCACCTCACGGCGCAGCAGTTCGATGCCTGGGTGGTGCCGGCCGACATGGTGGGTCGGCACGGCAGCTGAAGCACCCTGGCGGAAGAGACGAGATAAAAAAGAAGCCGGACTGCGCCGGCTTCTTTTTATCGACAAATCAGGATTTGGTAAGCTTGCTGAGCGCGTCCAGCTCGCGCTGGGCGGCCAGCAATTTGGTCTGGGCCTCTTCCAGCTTGGCCTGCTTCATGGCGATCTTGTCGGGCTTGCCCGTCACCCGGGCGTTCTGCAGCTCGACCAACCGCTCGTTGACCTGCTCCTTGAGCTCGGCCACCCGCTGCTGCTGCTCCTTGAACAGGCCCGCATCGGTGCAATGGGTCTCGATATTGCGCAGGGCCCGCTCCAGCCCGGCCACCTGGTCCCCGTTGTCGTGCGCCTTGGCAATGGCCAGCTGCTCCTTGACGGCCTGCTGGCGCGCCTTGCAACCGACAGCCTCGCTGCCGTAGGCCTGACCGGCCAACAGCAGCATGCTCATTCCGATAACCTTCCACATAACGACCTCGTTCCCCTGTCATGTTTGATGGCCGCCTATCAGACCGTACTCGGCCGGCCGGGTCAAGGCGCGGGCAAACCGCTACGACAGAGTTTGTGCGACGTCACGCCAATGGTGGGCTGCTGGGTCTACAATGGCGACTTTCATGAAGGAGTCTGTTATGAATCAAGAGATTGTCATCATCGCCAACGGCGCCCCCTATGGCAGCGAATCCCTGTTCAATGCCCTGCGCCTGGCCATCGCCCTGGGCGAACAGGGCGGTACCAGCCTGAAACTGTTTCTGATGTCCGACGCGGTCAGCGCCGCCCTGGCGGGCCAGGCCCCGGCCGAGGGCTACAACCTGCGCCAGATGCTGGAGATCCTGCTGGCCCAGGGGGTCACCATCCGCCTTTGCAAGACCTGTACCGATGCCCGCGGCATCACGGCACTGCCGCTGATCGAGGGGATCGAGATCGGCACCCTGCCGCTGCTGGCCCAATGGACTCTGGCCGCCCACAAGGTGCTCACCTTCTAGCACAAGGCAAAAATGGGCGCAGAGTTGATCTGTCACAACACTGCGCCATTTGAAAACCTGCTCCCGGCTGTTAATGTCTACACTGTCAATTACATAACAATGTGTGCGCCTTCATTTTTGCTCGGGAAACTGTCATGAACCCAACCGAACAGACGCTGCTGGAACAGATGCGGATCACAGAGTTCGAAATCGCCCATCGCAAGGAGCTGCTGCTGCTGGACGAGCAGGATTTCCTCCTGCTCGCCAGCTATCGTCCCAAGATCGAGCCCCACATCGACGCCCTGGTCGACAAGTTCTACACCCTGCAGACCGGGATCACCGAGATTGCCCTGCTGATCGGCGACGCCGACACCCTGACCCGGCTGCGGGCGGCCCAGCGCCGCTACATTCTCGACCTGTTCAGCGGCCTGTATGACCTGGAGTACGTCAACAACCGGCTGCGCATCGGGCTGGTGCACAAGCGGATCGGGGTGGAACCCAAGCTCTACCTGGCCGCCATCAACACCCTGAAAGGGCTGCTCATCGAGGATATCTTCACCCAGATCCCCAGCGAGCAGGAGCGGGTCACCATGCTCACCGCCCTCGACAAGCTGTTCCTGTTCGACATCACCCTGGTGTTTGAGACCTATATCCGCAGCCTGGTGTCGGAAATAGAGTCCTCCAAGGAGAAATCCGAGCTTTACGCCAAGGCGCTGGAGGAGAAGGTACGCGAACGCACCCAACAGCTGGAGGAGATGAGCCGGACCGATGCCCTCACCGGCCTGCTCAGCGTGCGCCATCTGCAGGAGAACCTCACCCGCACCCTGCGCACCTGCCAGCGTCGCTCCGAGCCTGTGGTCATCGCCTACCTCGACATCAATGACTTCAAGCAGATCAACGACACCCAGGGCCATCAGCGGGGGGACGAGATCCTGCGCATCGTCGGCGACTGCATTCGCCAGGTGTCGCGGGTGGAAGATAGCTGCTTCCGCTACGGCGGGGACGAATTCTGCCTGATCCTGCCCAACTGCAACGAGGATCAGGCCAGGGACGTCTTCCTGCCCCGTCTCAACAAGACACTGGCCGAACGGACCGGTGACGTGACCCTCAGCATAGGGCTGGTGCAGACCGGGCCGGTGCAGTTCGACGAGGGCAACAGCCTGATCCGGCTGGCGGACGAGCGCATGTATGCCGCCAAGAAGGCGATGAAACAGGTCGCCCAGAAAGGTACTCACTGACCCGGGTTGGCCCGGGCCAGCTCGGGCCGCGGCATGCGGGCGCCCCACTCATAGAGCAGGAAGGTCAGCAGGCAGAGCAGCGCCATCAACGCATAGAGCAGCTGCCCGTTCCACTGGGCAAGGATCCAGCCTCCCAGCAGGGCGCCGATGGCGCCACCCAGCCCGGCCAGCGCGCCGGCCCCGAAGTAGCTCCCCTTCAGATGCGGGGGCGACATCTGATCGATCAGCACGTTGAGCAGCGGGAACAGTATGGTCTCCCCCACGCTCAATATCAGCACGGCTCCGATCCAGTGCGACCACTGCTGCGGATCCCCCAGCGCAAACAGCACCTGAGCCCCCAGAAACAGGGTGATGCCGACCTGCAGGCGCACCTTGCCCGGCCAGCGGGCCAGCAGATGCAGCAGGGGAAACTGCAACAGCACCACGGTCAGGGCATTGGTGGCCACCAGGATGGCGATGAGGCTCGCCACCTCCGGGGTCCCGGCCCGGGTCAGGTACTGCACCAGCGGTGAGTGGAACTGGGAATAGACCAGGTTCATCAGCAGGTTGGCCAGCACCAGCAGCAAGAAGCCCCGATCCCGCCACAGCACCTTGATGGCCACCCGCAAGCCCAGCTCGTTGCCACGGGTCACCGCAACCCTGCTTTGCGTAAATCCCCAGAGGAAGGCAGCCCCCAGCAGCAGATAGCTGCCGCTGAGCAGCAGGAAGGTCTGCTGCTGGGCATTGATGCCCAGGGTCACCCCCAGCAAGGGGCCGAGGGCCGCCCCCAGGTTGAGCAGAAAGTAACGCAGGTGCAGCGCCAGCTCGCGGGCCTTGGCCGAAGCCAGGCTGTCGGCCATCAACGCCTTGCCGGGCGCATCGATGAGACCGGAGGAGAGGCCGCTGCCGAGCACCCCGAGTCCGAGCCAGAACACAGAGTGGGAAAAGCCGAGCAGACCGTAGCAGAGCACGGAGACCAGGCAGCCCGCCAGCAGGATGTTGCGCCGCCCCAGCTTGTCGGAGAGCCAGCCGCCATAGAAGCTGACCAGAGTGGAGATGGCGGCGGTCGCCCCCAGCATGGCGCCGATGGCGGTCGCCGAGAGACCATACTCCCGATAGAGCAAGATGGAGAGAAACGGCCAGACCATGTAATAGCTGGTGCGCACCATGAAGGTGCCCAGGATCACGGTCCAGACCAGGGGAGGAAACTGCCTGAGGAGGGCCCACGACATCACACTGCTCCTTGTTGCCCGTCGCGCGAGAAGCCTTTCGTTATAACAAGGGGCCTCAAGAGAGACAACATCAGGCCACAAATATAAAAAAAGCCGACCCTGAGGTCGGCTTTTTCACGGCTCGGCGACTTATTCGGCAGCCGGCTCTTCGACGGCAACGGCAGCCGGAGCGGCGGCAGCTTCGGTCGGGGCGTTCGCTTCCTTGATGGAGAGACGTACGCGGCCCTGACGGTCCACTTCCAGTACCTTCACCTTCACCACGTCACCGATCTTCAGGTAGTCGGCCACGTTCTGCACGCGAGCATCGGTGATCTGGGAGATGTGTACCAGACCGTCCTTGCCCGGCAGGATGTTGACGAAGGCGCCGAAGTCGGCCAGACGGACGACCTTGCCTTCGTAGATGCGGTTCACTTCGATCTCGGCGGTGATGGCCTCGATGCGGCGGATCGCTTCCTTGGCGGCGTCACCGTCAACGGCGGCGATGCGGACGGTACCGTCATCATCCAGCTCGATGTTGGTGCCGGTCTCTTCGGTCAGGGCGCGGATCACGGAACCACCCTTGCCGATGACGTCCTTGATCTTCTCCGGGTTGATCTTGATGGTGTGGATGCGCGGGGCGAAATCGGAGATCTCGGCACGCGGAGCCTGGATGGCTTCGTCCATCACTTTCAGGATGTGCAGGCGAGCACCACGAGCTTGCTTCAGGGCAATCTCCATGATCTCTTTGGTGATGCCTTCGATCTTGATGTCCATCTGCAGGGCGGTCACACCTTCGGTGGTACCGGCAACCTTGAAGTCCATGTCGCCCAGGTGATCTTCGTCACCCAGGATGTCGGACAGCACGACGAAACCTTCTTCTTCCTTCACCAGACCCATGGCGATACCGGCAACGGAGGCCTTGATCGGCACACCGGCGTCCATCAGCGCCAGGGAGGAACCACAGACGGAGGCCATGGAGGAGGAGCCGTTGGATTCGGTGATTTCAGAGACCACGCGTACCACGTACGGGAACTCGTCGGCGCTCGGCATCACGGCAGCAACGCCGCGCTTGGCCAGACGACCGTGACCGATTTCACGGCGCTTCGGGCTACCCATCATGCCGGTCTCACCGACGCAGTATGGCGGGAAGTTGTAGTGCAGCATAAAGCGATCGGCGCGGTTGCCGGTCAGCTCGTCGATGTTCTGGGCGTCACGCTCGGTACCCAGGGTCGCAACGACCATGGCCTGGGTTTCACCGCGGGTGAACAGGGCGGAGCCGTGGGCACGGGGCAGTACGCCGGTGGCGACGGACAGGGCGCGGATCATTTCCGGATCGCGACCATCGATACGCGGCTCGCCACGAACGACGCGACCACGGACGATGCGGCTTTCCAGGCTGTGGAACTCTTCGCCGATCTTCTTGGCATCTTCTTCCACGCCGGAAGCGATGACTTGTTCAACCACGCGAGCCTTGATGGCACCGATGGTTTCGTAACGCACGGCCTTCTCGGTGATGCGGTAGGCTTCACCCAGCTCGGCAGTCGCCAGCTCGGCAACCTTGGCTTTCAGCGCTTCGTTGACGGCAGGCGCAGTCCAGTTCCACGGCTTGGTGCCGACGTCGGCAGCGAATTCGTTGATGGCGTTGATAACGGCCTGCATCTGCTCGTGACCAAAGACCACGGCACCCAGCATCACCTCTTCGGAGAGGATGGCCGCTTCGGATTCCACCATCAGCACGGCGTTGGCGGTACCGGCAACCACCAGATCCAGATCGCTCTGGGGCAGTTCGGTGGTAGTCGGGTTCAGCACGTACTGACCGTTCATGTAACCCACGCGGGCTGCACCGATCGGGCCGCCGAACGGGATACCGGAGATGGCCAGCGCCGCGGAGGCACCGATCATGGCAACGATGTCGGGAGAGACGGCCGGGTTCACGGACATGACGGTGGCAACCACCTGAACCTCATTGAGGAAGCCTTCCGGGAACAGCGGACGAATAGGACGGTCGATCAGACGGGAGATCAGGGTCTCGCCTTCGCTCGGGCGACCTTCACGACGGAAGAAACCACCCGGGATACGACCAGCAGCATAGGTACGCTCCTGGTAGTTGACGGTCAGCGGGAAGAAATCACGGCCGTGATCGGCCTCTTTCTTGCCAACGACGGTCACAAATACGCAGGTATCGTCCATGCTGACCATGACGGCCGCAGTGGCTTGACGGGCCATCACACCGGTTTCCAGAGTGACGGTGTGTTGACCGTACTGGAATGACTTTACAATAGGATTCACGTGAATTTCCTTTTTACAATTTGGCGCTTTAAATTCGCGTGCAAGTATACTTGATTCGATGCAAAAGGTAAGCAGTGACACAAATTCTGTGAGGGCGGCAACAGCCTGACGCGCAATAAAAAAGGGGAACCCGGAGGTTCCCCTTTTTCGCGAAATCTGATGGTCGATTAACGACGCAGACCCAGCTTGGCGATCAGAGCAGCGTAACGCTGAACGTCTTTACGCTTCAGGTAGTCCAGCAGCTTACGACGCTGGGAAACCATGCGCAGCAGACCGCGACGACCGTGGTGATCCTTGGAGTGCTCCTTGAAGTGACCTTGCAGATGGTTGATCTGGGCAGTCAGCAGGGCAACTTGCACTTCGGGGGAGCCAGTGTCGTTGGCGCAACGAGCGTTGTCAGCAACGATTTGAGCTTTGATCTCAGCATTTAGAGACATGGTAATACTCCAGTAGAGTGTTTAAAGGTTCACAGCCAATCTCTAATTCAGCCGTGAAATGAGGGCGGTATCATAATCGTCCCCGCCCCTTTTCGCAACGATAAAGACGCGCAACGGGCAAGCAACCTGATACCGCCGGAGGATCACTCCTCGTCGTGGTAGCGCACCAGACGCTTGGGCGCCACGCGTCCCTCGTCGTCGATCTCGCCAACCCCGATGAATTCGCGCTCCGGGCCGACCGTCATGCGGACCTGGCCGCTCTGCGGGCTGCCTGCCACCTGCACGGCCTGGCCCTGGTTCACATAGGCGGCCACGGCAGCCAGCATGTTCACCTCGGGCAGGGAAGCCACCGCGGTATCCATCGGCAGCAGCAGGGGATCCAGCTGCTCGCGCGGCGGAATGCTCTCGGCCTTGGCCTGCTCGAAGATGCACTCGAGCTGCTCCAGGGTCAGCATCCGCTCATAGGGGTAGCTGGCCACCTGGGTGCGGCGCAGCTGGGTGACGTGGGCGCCACAGCCCAGCACTTCCCCCAGATCGTCCACCAGGGAGCGAATGTAGGTACCCTTGCTGCAGTGCACCTCAAGTCGCACCTCATCTCCTTCAAAGCTCAGCAGTTTGAGCTCGAAGACGGTGATGGGACGGGCTTCCCGCTCGATCTCGATGCCTTCGCGGGCATATTCGTAGAGCGGGCGGCCGTTGTGCTTGAGGGCCGAATACATGGACGGCACCTGCATGATGGGGCCGCGGAACTGGTCCAGCACCTCGATCAGGGTACCCACGGCCACGTTCACCGGACGGGTGGAGACCACCTCGCCATCGGAGTCGCTGGTGTTGGTGCGCTCGCCCAGCTTGGCGGTCACCTCATAGCGCTTGTCCGCCTCCAGCAGATACTGGGAGAACTTGGTGGCCTCGCCGAGGCAGATCGGCAGCATGCCGGTTGCCAGCGGGTCCAGAGCACCGGTGTGACCGGCCTTGGCGGCGTTGTAAATCCGTTTGACCTTCTGCAACACATCGTTGGAGGTCAGGCCGGTCGGCTTGTCCAGCAGCAGGATACCGTGTACGTCACGGCCCTTGAAACGACGTCTACGAGACATCTCAGGCTTTATCCTCAGTAGTGTCATCCGGCGCGGCTTCGTCTTCTTCACGACCGGATTCGGCCATGCGACGCTTGTCTTCGCGGATGGTGTTGGTCACCAGGTTGGAGAGGCGCATCCCCTCAACCAGGGTCTGATCATAGAAGAAGCGCAACTCGGGCACCACGCGCAGGCGCATGGCGCTGCCCAGCAGGCTGCGGATGTAGCCGGCGGCTTCGGTCAGCGCCTTGAGCCCTTCCTTGATGCGCTCGGCATCATTTTCCAGCTGCAAGAAGGTGACATACACCTTGGCGTAATTGAGGTCACGGGACACTTCCACATCGGAAACGGTCACCATGCCGATGCGCGGGTCTTTTACCTCGCGCTGCAGAATGAGCGCGATTTCGCGCTGGATCTGCTGTCCGACCCGACGGGTCCGGCTAAATTCTCTGGCCATATTCTATCCTGCGATAAAAGGGGGCCGCGGCCCCCTATTTAATCTGACTCTTGGCTTACAGAGTCCGTTGGATTTCAACGGTCTCGTAAACTTCGATCTGGTCGCCTTCGCGTACGTCGTTGTAGTTCTTGACCGCGATACCACACTCGTAGCCGTTCTTGACTTCGTTGACGTCATCCTTGAAGCGACGCAGGGATTCCAGCTCGCCTTCATAGATAACCACGTTGTCGCGCAGAACGCGAATACGGTTGGAACGCTTGACCACACCTTCGGTAACCATACAGCCGGCAACGGCGCCGAACTTCGGCGACTTGAAGACGCTGCGCACTTCGGCCAGACCGATGATTTCCTGACGGTACTCGGGGGCCAGCATGCCGCTCATGGCCTGCTTCACTTCGTCGATCAGGTCATAGATGACGGAGTAGTAACGCAGATCCAGGCTCTCGGCATCGATGACCTTGCGAGCAGAAGCA
This sequence comes from Aeromonas dhakensis, assembly GCF_002285935.1. NCBI lineage: Bacteria > Pseudomonadati > Pseudomonadota > Gammaproteobacteria > Aeromonadales > Aeromonadaceae > Aeromonas > Aeromonas dhakensis. The sequence goes on along the minus strand of NZ_CP023141.1, from coordinate 1,879,918 downwards.
TCGGCACGGACGTTGAAGCCCACCAGGATGGCGCTGGACGCGGCCGCCAGAGTGGCGTCGGTCTCGGTGATACCACCCACGCCGGAACCGACGATCTTCACCTTCACTTCGTCGGTGGAGAGCTTGACCAGCGCATCGCAGATCGCTTCCACGGAACCCTGTACGTCGGCCTTGATCACCACGTTCACTTCGGACACTTCGCCTTCGGTCATGTTGGCGAACATGTTCTCCAGCTTGGCCTTCTGCTGGCGAGCCAGCTTGACTTCGCGGAACTTGCCCTGACGATAGAGCGCCACTTCACGGGCCTTCTTCTCGTCACGCACGACGGTGGCTTCGTCACCGGCAGAGGGAACGCCGGACAGGCCGAGGATTTCCACCGGCAGGGACGGACCCGCTTCCTTGATCTCACGACCCAGTTCGTCACGCATTGCACGGACACGGCCGTATTCGAGACCGCACAGTACGATGTCGCCCTGACGCAGGGTGCCTTCCTGTACCAGCACGGTGGCAACCGGACCACGGCCCTTGTCGAGGAAGGACTCGATCACGACGCCGTTGGCCATGCCGTCAACCACGGCTTTCAGCTCCAGTACTTCAGCCTGGATCAGAATGGCTTCCAGCAGGTCGTCGATGCCTTCACCAGACTTGGCGGAGACGTGCACGAACTGGCAGTCACCACCCCAGTCTTCGGACATGACGTTGTAGCGGGCCAGCTCGGTCTTGACGCGATCCGGATCCGCTTCCGGCTTGTCGATCTTGTTGACCGCAACAACCAGCGGCACACCGGCAGCCTTGGCGTGCTGGATGGCTTCGATGGTCTGCGGCATCACGCCGTCGTCTGCTGCAACGACCAGCACCACGATGTCGGTTGCCTTGGCACCACGAGCACGCATGGAGGTAAACGCCGCGTGACCCGGGGTATCCAGGAAGGTGATCATGCCGCTATCGGTCTGTACGTGGTACGCACCGATGTGCTGGGTAATGCCACCGGCTTCACCGGCAGCCACCTTGGCTTTACGGATGTAGTCCAGCAGCGAGGTCTTACCGTGGTCAACGTGACCCATGATGGTCACGACCGGCGCGCGCGGCTTGGCTTCGGAGGTTTCGTCACGATCGGACAGCACCGCCTCTTCCAGCTCGTTCTCACGACGCAGCACCACCTTGTGACCCATCTCCTCGGCGACCAGCTGAGCGGTCTCCTGGTCGATCACCTGGTTGATGGTGGCCATGGCACCCATCTTCATCATCACCTTGATGACTTCAACACCCTTGACGGCCATCTTGTTGGCGAGCTCAGCCACAGTGATGGTCTCGCCGATGATGACGTCACGGTTGACGGCGGCAGCCGGCTTGTTGAAGCCGTGCTTCATCGCATTCGGGGTAGCCACCTTGCCACGCTTGCCTTTACGGGCGCGCGGGTCACGGGAGTTGCGGTCGTTGCGATCGTCGTCGCGGCGACCGGCCTTCTTCGGCCCCTTGGCAGCAGCAGCGGTGCGGCGGCTGGTCTCTTCCTTGCGATCCAGTTCATCTTCAGCAGCCTGGGCGTGCTTGGAGGTGGTCACATGGTAATCGCTGCTCTCTTTGGCACGAGCGGCTTCTTCTTCAGCCCAGCGGGCTGCGTTCTGTTCCGCCATGACGCGAGCCTCTTCGGCTTTCTTGGCGGCGAGTTCTTCAGCCTTTTGCAAAGCTGTTTGTTCCTGTTGGCGCTTCAGTTCTTCTGCTTCGCGCTTGGCCATCTTTTCTGCCTCTTGCTGAGCTGTGCTACTGGCTGCTTTGGCGGGCTGTTGAGCCTGTCGAGCCTTTTGTTGTGCCTCGATCCGCGCCTTTTCCTCAGCTTCACGACGAGCCTGCTCAGCCTCACGGCGAGCCTTCTCTTCAGCATCGAGACGAGCCTTCTCTTCGGCTTCGCGACGAGCTTTTTCTTCTGCTTCCAAACGCGCTTTTTCCTCGGCTTCCGCCTGACGCTGTTCATCTTCCAGCGCCGAGCGTCTTACATAGGTGCGAGACTTGCGCACTTCTACCTGCACTTCCTTGTTCTTGCCGCCAGTCCCCTGAACACTGATGGTGCTCTTGGTCTTGCGTTGCAAGGTCATGCGGGCAGGTGCGGCGACCTCGTCACCTCCATGCTGTTTCTTCAGGTGAGTCAGCAGAGTCTGTTTCTCAGACTCGCTGACCATGTCGTCGGCCTTGCTCTTGCTGATACCGGCATCGACAAACTGCTGGAGAAGACGATCAACCGGTGTGTCGATGTCAGTGGCAAGTTGTTTGACTGATACTTCTGCCATTCATTTTCCTCCGTTTGATCTTAACTAGACTGCTCTTCTCCGAACCAACAGATATTGCGAGCAGCCATAATCAGCTCACCGGCCTTCTCGGCGGTCAGCCCTTCGATATCAGCAAGGTCATCGATGCCTTGCTCTGCCAAATCTTCCAGGGTACCGATGCCGCGAGCGGCCAGGGCGTACGCCATTTCACGGCCGAGGCCGTTCAGATTGAGCAGTTCTTCGGAAGGTTCAACACCTTCAAAGGATTCTTCTTTGGCCAGCGCCTTGGTGGTCAGGGCGTCTTTGGCACGCTTGCGCAGCTCTTCGACCATGTCTTCATCCAGACCGTCGATGGCCAGCAGCTCGTTGACCGGTACGAAGGCGATCTCTTCCAGGGTGGAGAAGCCCTCTTCCATCAGCAGGCCGGCGAAATCGTCATCGATGTCGAGAGTGCTGGTGAACAGGTTCATGATGCGGTCGTTTTCGGCCTGGTGCTTGGCACGCATGTCCTCGACGGTCATCACGTTCAGTTCCCAACCGGTCAGCTGGGAGGCCAGACGCACGTTCTGACCGTTGCGGCCGATGGCCTGAGCCAGGTTGGCGGCTTCCACGGCGATGTCCATGGTGTGGTTGTCTTCATCGACGATGATGGAGGCCACATCGGCCGGCGCCATGGCGTTGATCACGTACTGGGCCGGGTTGTCATCGTACAGCACAATGTCGGCGCGCTCGCCGCTCAGCTCGGCGGAGACCGCCTGAACACGGGCACCGCGCATGCCGATACAGGCACCGATCGGGTCGATGCGGCGATCGTTGGTCTTCACCGCGATCTTGGCGCGGGAACCCGGATCACGGGCGGCGCCCATGATTTCGATCATCTCTTCGCCGATTTCCGGCACTTCGATGCGGAACAGCTCTTTCAGGAAGTCCGGGCTGGAGCGGCTGACGAACAGCTGGGAACCACGGGCTTCCGGACGCACAGCGTAGAGCAGACCGCGGATGCGGTCGCCCGGACGGAAGGTCTCGCGCGGCAGCATGTCGTCGCGGAAGATCACGGCCTCGGCGTTGCTGCCCAGATCCAAGATCACGTTGTCGCGGTTGCTCTTCTTGACCACGCCACTGATGATGGTGCCTTCTTTGTCCTTGAACTGGTCAACGACTTGTGAACGCTCGGCTTCGCGCACTTTCTGCACGATGACCTGCTTGGCGGTCTGGGTGGTGATGCGGTCGAAGGTGACGGAGTCGATCTGATCTTCAACATATTCACCGATCTGGATGTCCGGCTGCTCGATCTGCGCCGCTTCCAGGGTGATCTCGGCGTAGGGGTTTTCCATGGCGGCCTGATCCGCGATGACGACCCAGCGGCGATAGGTGTCGTAGTCGCCGGTCTTGCGATCGATCTCTACCCGAACTTCGATCTCGCCTTCATATTTTTTCTTGGTCGCCGTCGCCAGTGCGGTTTCCAGAGCCTGGAAAATCTTCTCGCGGGGAACCGCCTTCTCGTTGGACACTGCGTCAACGACCAGCAAAATCTCTTTATTCATATCCGATAGCCTCGTTAACCAAAGTTCGGCACTATGTTCGCTTTTTGGATATTGGTGAAAGCCAACACTTCGTCCTTACCATCTACCGTCAGAGTGATCATGTCGCCCTGCACGGCTTTGATTACGCCTTTGAACTTGCGGCGGTTGTTTGTTGCCATCCGAAGCGAAACCGCCGCCTCTTGGCCAACGTATTTTTCGAACTGGGCAACCTTGAACAGGGGACGATCCAGACCCGGGGAGGACACCTCGAGGTAATACTCCTCGGTGATGGGATCCTCGACGTCCATGATGGCGCCAACCTGATGGCTGACTTCTGCACAGTTCTCGACGCTCACGCCATGCTCGCCGTCGATGTAGACGCGCAAGGTGGAGTGTTTACCCGCACGGATAAACTCGATACCCCACAGTTCAAAACCCAAGGCAACGACAGGAGCCTCGAGCAGATCGGTCAAACGTTGTTCCAACGTAGCCAAAGTCACCCTCCGAAAAACAAAAAAAGGGCATAAAGCCCAGATAGAAATAGATTCAGAGTAAATTGCACATAACAAAAAGCCCCGATGTCAAATCGGGGCTTGGCGCTTTACCCTGATTGTCGCCTCGCAGCGACCGCCTTCCTGAGCGTAGGAAATGCGTGAAATTTGGTTGCGGGGGCCGGATTTGAACCGACGACCTTCGGGTTATGAGCCCGACGAGCTACCATGCTGCTCCACCCCGCGTCCGAAATCGTGCGAGATTATAGCCACTTCACTCTCGTCACACAAGACTGACTGGCTATAACACACCTGGTCACCCAGGCTTACTGCTTAATTGGTGCCGTGGGCGGGACTCGAACCCGCACACCCTAGAGCACTACCCCCTCAAGATAGCGTGTCTACCAATTCCACCACCACGGCAAAACTCTTACTCGGGAACGTCAGTGTCTTTCTTTACTGGCGCTTTGCTCTGCTCAACCTGTTGGGTCTGTTGCAGATTTTCCCATTCACTACCCTGTTTGACCTTGTTGCTGGACATAGAGCCAAGCACCAGGCTAATCAAAAAGAACAGAGTAGCCAAAATCGCTGTTGTGCGGGTCAGGAAACTGCCTGAACCACCGGAGCCGAATACGGTATTCGATGCCCCTGCGCCGAAGGAGGCGCCCATGTCAGCCCCTTTACCTTGCTGAATCATCACCAGACCAATCAGAGCCAGTGATACCAGCAGATAAACGACCAAAAGAATCTCGTACATTTAACTTGCACCCTTTGCCGCTTCAACAATTCCTAAAAACGTCTGGTCATCGAGACTTGCTCCACCAATCAGGCCGCCGTCAACGTCGGGCTGGGCAAACAACTCTCTCGCATTGGCCGGTGTCACGCTCCCACCATAGATGATTCTGACTTTCTCACCTATGACCGGAGTATCCTCCGCCAAGCGACCACGTATAAAGGAATGAACCTCTTGTGCCTGCTCGGGTGTGGCGCATTTACCTGTACCTACAGCCCAAATCGGCTCGTAGGCGATGATAGCATTATCGAAAGCCATCGCGCCATTTTTCTCTATGACGATATCCAGCTCTTCGGCAATCACCTCGAAGGTTCTTCTTGCCTGCCTTGCCGCACCCGACTCGCCCAAACAGAGGATTGGAACAAGTCCTGCCGACCTGGCTGCCGCAAACTTCTCTGCGACGATAAAACTGGTCTCACCAAAGAGACGCCTGCGCTCGGAGTGCCCTACCAATACGTAGCGACACCCTGCCTCGACCAGCATCCGACACGAGACTTCACCCGTGTAAGCGCCCTGTCTGTGCTGGCTCACATTCTGAGCCCCCAACTTCATCATCCTCTGCTCACCGAGCAGAGCGGCCGTGAAGTCGAGATGCACATGGGATGGACACAAGACCACGTCTACCTGCTCACCAATACCTTTCAGGCATTGACCGGCAAACTGCTCTAACTGCGACCTACTACCGTGTAACTTCCAGTTGGCTGCTACAAACGGCTTGCGATGTCCCATCGGCAACTCCCTTGCGAAAGCGGGGCTGATAATATCCAGAGGATTGTCAGCTGACAAGCGCTATTTTTAAATTTTTGAATCGTTTGAACAAGATACAACCAGGGCGGCTAAAAAGCCGCCCCATTTGTTCATTAAAACGCCGATTCAACCTGTTGTGCAATGCGTTGTGCCATATCGCGCACCTGTTGCTCGTGCTCCCCCTCCACCATCACGCGGATCAGGGGTTCAGTGCCGGACTTGCGCAGCAGCACACGGCCACGACCGGCCAGCTCCTGTTCCACCCTGGCCACTTCCTGCTGTACGGCGTCAGCCGCCAGCGGATCCTTGCCTTCGGCAAAGCGCACGTTGACCAGCACCTGCGGGAACTTGTTCATGCCGGAGCGCAGCTTGGCCAGCGGCATCTCCGCGGTACAGATGGCGGTCAGCACCTGCAGAGCGGCGACGATGCCATCCCCGGTGGTGGTCTGATCCAGGCAGATGATGTGACCGGAGTTCTCGCCACCGATGCGCCAGCCTTTCTCGTTCATCATCTCCAGCACATAGCGGTCACCCACTTTGGCGCGGGCGAACGGAATGCCCAGGGTCTGCAACGCCAGCTCCAGCCCCATGTTGGCCATCAGGGTGCCGACAACGCCACCCTTGAGGCGACCGTTACGCAGAGCATCGCGGGCGATGATGTAGAGGATCTCGTCACCGTCGATGATATAGCCGGTGTGATCCACCATCACCAGGCGATCGCCATCGCCATCGAAGGCAACGCCGAGATCAGCCTTGCACTCCAGCACCTTGGCGGCCAGTGCCTCCGGGGCGGTCGAACCGACACCATCATTGATGTTGAGACCATCCGGGCTGCAGCCGATGGCGATCACCTCGGCCCCCAGCTCGCGGAAAACGGAAGGCGCGATGTGATAGGTGGCACCATGGCCGCAATCCACCACCATCTTCAGCCCTTCCAGACTCAGGTTGGAGGGGAAGGTGCTCTTGCAGAATTCGATGTAACGACCGGCGGCATCGTCGATGCGCAGCGCCTTGCCAAGCTCGGCGGACTCCACGCACTTCAGTTCGTGATCCAGCTCGGCTTCGATGGCCAGCTCGACCTCGTCAGGCAGCTTGGTGCCATCAGCGGAGAAAAACTTGATGCCGTTGTCGTAATAGGGGTTGTGGGAAGCACTGATGACGATGCCTGCCTCGGCACGGAAGGTGCGGGTCAGGTAGGCAACGGCCGGGGTGGGCATGGGGCCCATCAGAATGGCCTTGAGACCGGCGGCGGAAAGACCCGCTTCCAGCGCCGACTCCAGCATGTAGCCGGAGATGCGGGTATCCTTGCCGATCAGCACCTTGCGGGTACCCTTCTTGGAGAGCACCTTGCCCGCGGCCCAGCCCAGTTTCATTACGAAATCGGGAGTGATCGGGTATTCACCCACCTTGCCGCGTACACCGTCGGTGCCAAAATACTTTCTTGCCATTGTCTGTTCTCGTTTTTTTATTTGGATATGAAATCTTGTCCCGTCATGACCATCCAGCCGGTGCGCAGAGCATCCATGGTCGCTCGCACGTCGTGCACCCGGATGATCCGGGCACCACGCTGCATCCCGACAAGGGCACAGGCCAGGCTGCCGGCCAGCCGTTCATCAACCGGGCGACCGAGCAGGTTGCCTATCATAGACTTTCGCGACATCCCGACCAAGAGCGGAAGCTGGTAATCGAGCAATGACTCCTGCTGTGCCAGCAGCTGATAGTTGTGCGCAAGGGTCTTGCCAAAACCGTAGCCAGGGTCCAGCAGCAGCTGTTCACGAGCGATGCCGGCCGTCAAACAGGCGGCGATCCGCTCGTCAAAGAAGGCTCTCACCTCCCCCAACAGATCATCGTAATGGGGCTCGGCCTGCATGGTTCTCGGTTGCCCCTGCATGTGCATCAGACACACGGGGACGTCGGCAGCGGCCGCCGCAGCCAGCGCCCCAGGTTCGAGCAGGGCTCGTACATCGTTGATAAGATGGGCCCCCGCCGCGCAGCCCTCCCGCATGACCGTTGCCTTGGATGTGTCGAGGGAGATCATCACGTCGAGCTCACGCACCATGTGCTCCACCACGGGAAGGACCCTGTCCAGCTCTTCCTGCTCGCTCACGTCGGGCGCGCCGGGACGGGTCGACTCGCCACCGATGTCGATGAGGGTTGCCCCTTCCGCCACCATCTGGCGCGCATGGGTCATCGCACGCTCCAGCTGGTTGAAATGGCCGCCGTCGGAGAAGGAGTCCGGCGTCACGTTGAGGATCCCCATGACGTGGGGACGTTCGAGGGAGAGGCTGAGCCCCTTGCTGATTAGCTGCATCTTCACTTCCATGGACATAAAGAAAAACCCCGGGGCCAGCCCGGGGTTTGTATCATCACGACTTATTTGGCAGGCAGGTCGTTGGCCTTGTCGATATCGACATCGGCAACCTGTTCCGCCTCGGTCACGGTCGGCTTGGGCTCGGGTGCCACAGTCGCACCACCCTGCGGGGTATCGCCGTGCTCGTCATGCCAGTTGCTGGGAGCACGCACTTCGCGACGAGCCATCAGATCATCGATCTGCTTGGCATCGATGGTTTCGTACTTCATCAGCGCATCTTTCATGCTGTGCAGCACGTCCATGTTATCCAGCAGGATCTGCTTGGCACGGTTGTAGTTGCGGTCGATCACCTGCTTGACCTCGGCATCGATAATGCGGGCGGTGTCATCGGACATGTGCTTGGCCTTGGCCATGCTGCGGCCGAGGAACACCTCACCATCTTCTTCCGCGTAGAGCATGGGGCCGAGACGCTCAGACATGCCCCACTGGGTCACCATCTTGCGGGCGATGTCGGTGGCACGCTCGATGTCGTTGGATGCACCGGTCGATACCTTCTCGGCACCGTAGATCAGCTCTTCCGCCAGACGGCCACCGTACAGGCTGGAGATCATGGACTCCAGATGCTGCTTGGAGTGGCTCCAGCGATCCTGCTCCGGCAGGTACATGGTCACACCCAGCGCACGGCCGCGCGGAATGATGGAGACCTTGTAGACAGGGTCATGATCCGGTACCACACGACCAATGATGGCGTGACCCGCTTCATGATAAGCCGTCATCTCCTTCTCGGACTCTTTCATCACCATGGAGCGACGTTCTGCGCCCATCATGATCTTGTCCTTCGCCTTCTCGAACTCGGCCATGGACACCACACGGCGGCTCTCGCGCGCAGAGAACAGAGCGGCTTCGTTGACCAGGTTGGCCAGATCGGCACCGGAGAAACCAGGAGTACCGCGGGCAATCAGCGCCGGGTTGACGTCATCCGCCAGCGGCACCTTGCGCATATGCACCTTGAGGATCTGCTCGCGGCCACGCACATCCGGCAGACCGACCACGACCTGACGGTCGAAACGGCCCGGACGCAGCAGTGCCGGATCCAGTACGTCAGGACGGTTGGTAGCGGCGATGACGATGATGCCTTCATTGCCCTCAAAGCCGTCCATCTCGACCAGCATCTGGTTCAGGGTCTGCTCACGCTCGTCATGACCACCGCCCAGACCGGCGCCACGCTGGCGACCGACGGCGTCGATCTCATCGATGAAGATGATGCAGGGGGAGGATTTCTTGGCCTGCTCGAACATGTCGCGTACCCGGGAGGCACCCACACCCACGAACATCTCGACGAAATCGGAACCCGAAATGGTGAAGAAAGGCACCTTGGCCTCACCCGCAATGGCCTTGGCCAGCAGGGTCTTACCGGTACCGGGAGGACCTACCAGCAGTACGCCGGTCGGGATCTTGCCGCCCAGTTTCTGGAATTTGCTCGGGTCGCGCAGATAGTCGACCAGCTCCTTGACCTCTTCCTTGGCCTCATCGCAACCGGCTACGTCGGCGAAAGTGGTCTTGATCTGATCTTCACTCATCAGGCGAGCCTTGCTCTTGCCAAACGACATGGCACCTTTGCCACCGCCGCCCTGCATCTGACGCATGAAGAAGACCCAGACACCGATCAGCAACAGCATCGGGAACCAGGAGATAAAGATAGAGGTGATCAGAGACGGCTCTTCCGGCTTCTCGCCCATTACTTTGACATTGTGATTGAGCATGTCGTTGAGCAGCTGGGGATCCGGCGCCGGGATGATGGTGGTGAAGCGTTCACCGGTGCGCTTGACGCCATTAATGACCTTGCCATCCATCCGTACTTCACGGATCTGCTCTTGGGTCACTTCTTTAACGAAGCTGGAATAGTCCAGCTGGCGACTGGTGGTATCGCTGGGGCTGAAGCTATTGAACACCGACATCAACACGACGGCGATGACCAGCCACAGGATTAGGTTTTTCGCCATGTCACTCAAATCAGTAACCTCGCAGACTGACAGTTAACGATGAAGGTTAGGGTACTACAGTTTAAAACCGGTAGCCACAATGTAGACTTCTCGTGAACGGGCACGAGACGAGTCTGGTTTACGAATCTTGACAGCAGAGAAAAGCTTACGGATTTCATTGAGATAGATGTCAAACCCCTCCCCCTGGAATACCTTGACCACGAAACTGCCGTTGGAACGCAGGACCTGATTGCACATGTCCAGCGCCAGTTCGACCAGATACATGGAACGGGCCTGATCCACCTGCTGGGTACCGCTCATGTTGGGTGCCATGTCGGACATGACGACGTCAACCTTGTCCGGACCGACCCGTTCAAGCAGTGCACCCAGTACAGTTTCCTCCCGAAAGTCTCCCTGCAGGAAATCGACACCGGCGATGGAATCCATCGGCAGAATATCGCAGGCGATCACCCGGCCCTTGTCACCGACCTGATCGATGGCAAACTGGGACCATCCACCGGGGGCCGCCCCCAGGTCCACCACCGTCATGCCGGGCTTGAGCAGTTTGTCCTTGCCCTGGATTTCGTCGATCTTGAACACGGCACGGGAACGCAGCCCCAACTTCTGGGCTTTCTTGACGTATTGATCGTCAAAATGCTCTTTTAACCAGCGGGTTGAACTGGGGGAATGTTTTTTCTGGGTCATGATTGTCGACTTTAAAAAACCACAAGGGTTATTAGTATTAAGGGCTAAGTGGGGGTAGAATACGCCCCTTTCAACCCTGACTTATGAAGAAATTGCCATGATTCTCAACAATAAACAGAAACAGTACCTCAAGGGCCTTGCCCACAGTCTGAAGCCGGTCGTCCTGCTGGGACAACACGGTCTGACCGAAGGTGTGCTGGCCGAGATCGATCTGGCGCTCAACCACCACGAGCTGATCAAGGTTAAGGTTGCGTCTGAAGATCGTGAGATGAAACAGCTGGTTATGGATGCCATCGTCCGTGAAACCGGCGCGGTGAAAGTACAGAGCATCGGCCACGTGCTGACCATCTACCGTCAGGCCAACGAGCCGAAAATCCAACTGCCCCGCAAGTAACAGGAAAGAGCATCGCTCTTTCCTCTCATTTTCTCTCTTCCCAAGTCGCTTGCCAAAGTAGTCGCCAGGCCCTTAACCTGCGATGAATACTCGTGGAAACCCGCTATGGATCACCATCAGATTCTCACCGAAGATGAACTGGCCATGCTACGGGACTTGGGAAACGATCAGGAGACGGCCGCCGGACAACCCCTGAGCGGTTATCTCGCCACTCCCCTGCTTGGCCTGTTGCAACGCGCCGACCAGCTGGTGCTGGAAGCCCGCTTCGCCGGACACCAGCTCCGTTTCCCACTGCGTTTTACTCAGGGCGATGACGGCTTCGTCGAACCACGCATCGCCGCCCCCGTCATCAAGGAGCTGGGTTACCCTCATCCGCGCACCTGGCGGCTGGATGAACAGGCCCGCTTCCAGATGGGAGAAGAGGACTACCTGGTGCACAGCCTGTCGCTGGACGGGCTGCTGGTGGAAGGCTTGCCGGCCGAGCTGGCCATGGATACCACGCTGGCAGGCACCCTGCTGATCGAAGGTCTCCCTCCTCTGCCCCTCAGCGCAGAGCCGGTCAGGCGGATCCACCGTCGCAACGGCATACAGGGCTGGGCACTGCACTTCCAGATGGCCAGAGAGGATCTTGAACAACTGCGCGGATGGATGTTTCAGCGCCATCAGGACGCCTTCACCCAGGCTTATCAGCCCCGCTGAATACAAACAGGGGAGCCGGGCTCCCCTGTTGCTGGCTGGTCGCTACCTCAGAGGTAGGCGACTTCCAAGATCTCGTACTCCACGTCGCCGGACGGCGTCTTGACGATGGCGACATCGTCCACTTCCTTGCCGATCAGGGCGCGGGCAATGGGCGAATTCACGGAGATCATGTTCTGCTTGATGTCCGCCTCATCGTCACCCACGATGCGGTAGACCACCTCTTCTTCCGTCTCGCTCTTGAGCAGCGTCACGGTCGCCCCGAAGATGATGCGACCATTGTTGGTCATCTTGGTGACGTCGATCACCTGAGCGTTGGAGAGCTTGCTCTCAATTTCCTGGATACGGCCTTCACAGAAGCCTTGCTGCTCGCGGGCAGCATGATATTCGGCGTTTTCTTTCAGATCACCATGTTCACGGGCATCTGCAATCGCTTCGATAATCTGCGGACGAAGCTCGGTCTTGAGATATTCGAGCTCTTCACGCAGCTTTTCAGCGCCGCGAACAGTCATCGGAGTATGATTCATAGTCGAAACCTGGGTTGCTTGAAAAGAGAAGCTGCGGCTATCAGAGAGAGCCGCAGCTGTCGGTTCGGATGAGGCATCTTAATATGAAGCCGGCACAAAATCCATGTCGGTCCCTGCGAGGCAGATCGCGCTTTGACATCACAATTGTCTGTGACTATTTCTGCTCCTGGGCGCTGATCGGCGCAGATACGGTCGGCTTGCCCTGCATGATGGAGATCTCCACCCGCCGGTTCATGCGCCGGTTTTCCGGTGTCGTGTTGGGCACCAGCGGCTGAGTATCCGCCATGCCCTGCACCACCAGCCGGCTGCCATCAAAACCGGGCACCTTGATCATCTGATGAGCCACCGCCACCGCCCGCTGGGAGGAGAGTTCCCAGTTGGACTGGAACAGCTCATCCTCAGTGGCCACGTTGTCGGTATGACCGGAGATGGTGATCTCGCCCGGTACATCCTTGAGCAAGGCGGCAACTTTGCGCACCACAGGCCAGAACTGGGGCTGCAGGAAGGCGGAGCCCGCCGGGAAGGCGGCTTTCTCGCGGATCCGGATGATGATCTGCTGGCCCAGCGCCTCAATCTCGATCGCCCCATCCTGGATCTGCGCCTTCATCTGATCCGCCAGCGCCTTGGCCAGCGCATTGGACTGCTCCTGCTGCTGTTTCTGCGCCTCCTGCTGGGTATCGCCCCCCACCAGCTTGTCTTCGCTCTTGTCATGACCGCCAGCCTTGTCGGCATCACCGGGCTGGAATTCCAGCTCGGTCTGGGTCATGTCGATAGTCTGCTGCATGATGGTATCGATGGGTGTTGGTTCCGGGCGACCCGGTCTGAACTCCTGGGCAATGACAGAGGTTCCCTTGGGGATGTCCTTCACCTCGAGGATGTTCTGCACCCCGAACGCCTTCTCCATGGAGCCGGCAATCTGCTTGAACTTCTGCACATCCATCTCGGCAAACGAGAGCAGCAGCACGAAGAAGCACATCAAGAGCGACATCAGATCGGCGAAAGTCCCCATGTAACCGGGCAGCCCGGGGGGCGGACATTTGCAATCAGACATACAGCCCCCTATTCATCGCCATTGTTGCGTTTCGACTGGTTGAGGTAGTTCTGCAACATGGACTGGATCACCCGCGGGTTCTGGCCATCCTGGATGCCCATGATGGCGTCCAGCACCAGGCAGCGACTCAGCTTCTCCTCACCGCTGCGCAGCTCCAGCTTGTCGGCGATGGGGATGGCAAGCATGTTGGCCTCGATGGCGCCGTACAGAGTGGTGAGCAAGGCTACCGCCATGGCCGGGCCGATGGATTTGGGATCGCTCATGTTGGCCAGCATGGCCACCAGCCCGACCAGGGTACCTATCATCCCCATGGCCGGCCCCAGATCCCCCAGCGAGCGAAACACCTTGATGGCGATGACATGGCGCTCGGCGGTGAGCTCTATGTCTTTTTCCATCACGGCACGGATGACGTCGGCGTCGTGACCGTCCACCAGCATGTCGATGCCCTTTTTCATGAAGGGGTTGGGCACCTCGGCCGCTTCCAGCGCCAGAAAACCGCCCTTGCGGGCCGCATCGGCCAGCTCGACCGCCTTGACGATCAGATCGTCGAGCTTGTCTCCCTTGTACATGAATGCCTTGCCGGCCACCTTGAACGCCATCAGGAACTGGCCGATGTTGAACTTCATCATGGCGATAAAGATGGAGCCTAACACCGTGATGCAGATTGAAGGAACGTCAATGTACATCCCCACAGGGCCACCCAGCAGCATGCCATAGATGACCACCCCAAATCCCAGCACTATGCCAATCAGACTACCTAGATCCACATCCCTACTCCTGTCAGCTGAAATTTGTTGTATCTGTAGTTTGTTGAATTTTCTGCTATTGGCTCACCAGCGGCAAGGGCCGCTACCATTTTCCCCTTTGGAAGATGGCTTATTATCGGCCACTTTTCCGAGAGTTTAAGCCGATGGCATTTTTCTGCCTCCCCCCTGCCCGCCGTCGATGTTAAGATAAGCCGTTTTTTTCAATCCCCGAGGATGGACATGGCCAGTAAAAAAATCGACCGCCTGAGTTTTGATGCCACTCTGGAAGAGCTGGAAACCATAGTTCATCAACTGGAACAGGGCTCCCTGCCGCTGGAAGAGGCCCTCAAGCAGTTCGAACAGGGCATTCACCTGGTGCGTGCCGGCCAGCAGAAGCTGGAGCAGGCCGAGCAGAAGATCCAGATCCTGCTGACTCAGGCCGATGGCAGCGAGCACGCAGTTCCCTTCCGGCCAGAGCAAGGAGAGGAGTGAGTGACGCTGGACGATTTTTCCCGCCTGCACCGGCAACGTATTGACGACTGTCTCTCTGCACAACTTGAATCCTTGCCGCCCATGGCCCCCCGCCTGCGCGATGCCATGCGCTATGGTCTGCTGCTGGGCGGCAAACGGGTGCGCCCCTTTCTGGTCTACGCCGTCGGCGAGATGCTGGGCGTCAAGAGCGAGCTGCTGGACGGCCCCGCCGCCGCGGTGGAGTGCATCCACGCCTACTCCCTGCTGCACGACGATCTGCCCGCCATGGATGACGACGATCTGCGTCGCGGTCAGCCGACGGTGCACAAGGCATTTGATGAAGGCACCGCCATTTTGGCCGGTGACGCCCTGCAGACCCTGGCCTTCGCCATTCTGGCTGATCACCCGATGCCGGATTCGCTTTTGGGCAACCGGGTGCGGATGCTGAGCCGGCTGGCCCGCGCCTCCGGCTATCTCGGCATGTGCGGTGGCCAGGCGCTGGATCTGCAGGCGGAGGGGCGCCAGATCACCCTGGCCGAACTGGAACAGGTACACCGCCACAAGACCGGGGCCCTCATCGAGTGCGCCGTGGCGCTCGGTGCCCTGTGCAAGGCCGATGTGGATGAAACTACCCTGAGCGCGCTGCAAACCTATGCCGCCGCCATCGGTCTCGCCTTCCAGGTACAGGATGACATCCTCGACATCACGGGTGACACCGCCACCCTCGGCAAGCGACAAGGTTCCGATCTGGCGCTGGAAAAGAGTACCTATCCGGCACTGCTTGGGCTCGACAATGCCCGTGAGCTGGCTCGCGAACTGCATGGTAAAGCCTTAACAGCCTTGCAATCTTTGCCCTACAATACCGACATTCTGGAAGCGTTTGCCGATTACATCATCGAGCGAACCCACTAAACGCTGGATAACAGTAACAATATGAGCGTTGATATAAGCAATTTCCCCAACCTGGCCCTCGCGGATACGCCGGTCGAGTTGCGATCCCTGCCCTTCGAGCGACTGCCTGTGCTGTGCAACGAACTGCGTGAATATCTGCTGCGTTCGGTGAGTCGCTCCAGTGGCCATCTTGCCTCCGGGCTCGGCACCGTCGAACTGACGGTGGCGCTGCACTACGTCTACAACACCCCGTTCGATCGACTGGTGTGGGACGTGGGCCACCAGGCTTATCCCCACAAGATCCTCACTGGTCGCCGTGACCGGATGCAGAGCATCCGCCAGAAAGACGGTCTGCACCCCTTCCCTTGGCGCGGCGAGAGCGAATATGACGTGCTCTCCGTCGGTCACTCCAGCACCTCCATCGGTGCGGCGCTCGGCATGGCCGTGGCGGCCGAGAGCGAAGGGCTGGGGCGCAAGGTGGTGGCCGTGATCGGCGATGGCGCCATCACCGCCGGTATGGCGTTCGAGGCACTCAATCACGCCGGCGATGTCCACAAGGACATGCTGGTGGTGCTCAACGACAACGAGATGTCCATCTCCGAAAATGTCGGGGCACTGAACAACCACCTGGCCCGCATCATGTCCGGCAAGCTCTACACCACCATCCGTGAGGGTGGCAAGAAGGTGCTGGCCGGCCTGCCGCCAGTCAAGGAGCTGGCCAAGCGGGCCGAGGAACACCTCAAGGGAATGGTGGTGCCTGGCACCCTGTTCGAGGAGTTCGGCTTCAACTACATCGGCCCCATCGACGGCCACGACATCAACGCCCTGGTCGAGACCCTGCGCAACATGCGCAACCTCAAGGGGCCGCAGCTGCTGCACGTCAAGACCAAGAAGGGCAAGGGCTACGAGCCCGCCGAGAAGGACCCCATCGGTTATCACGGCGTGCCCAAGTTCAATCCGGACGAGTGCACCCTACCCAAGGCGAGTGGCGGCAAGCCGAGCTTCTCCGCCATCTTCGGCCAGTGGCTGTGCGACATGGCGGCCAAGGATGAGCGGCTGGTCGGCATCACCCCGGCCATGCGCGAAGGCTCCGGCCTGGTGAAGTTCAGCCAGCAGTATCCGGATCGCTACTTCGACGTGGCCATCGCCGAGCAGCACGCGGTCACCTTCGCCGCCGGTCTCGCCATCGCCGACCAGAAGCCGGTGGTCGCCATCTACTCGAGCTTCCTGCAGCGGGCCTACGACCAGCTGATCCACGATGTGGCGCTGCAAGAGCTGCCGGTGCTGTTCGCCATCGACCGGGCCGGTCTGGTGGGGGCCGACGGCCCGACTCATCAGGGGGCGTTCGACATCAGCTTCCTGCGCACCGTGCCCAACATGGTGATCATGACCCCGTCCGACGAGAACGAATGCCGTCAGATGCTCTACACCGGCTACCAGTGCAACGGGCCGGCGGCGGTACGCTACCCCCGCGGCAGCGGCACCGGCGTCCAGGTGGAGAGCGAGATGCAGGCGCTGGCGCTCGGCAAGGGGCGGATTGTGCGTCAGGGCAAAGGCACCGCCATCCTGGCGTTCGGCACCCTGTTGCAACAGGCCAAAGCGGCCGCCGAGGCGCTCGATGCCACCCTGGTGGACATGCGTTTCGTCAAGCCGATGGACGAGGCGCTGGTGCTCTCCCTGGCCGCGACCCACGATCACTTCGTGACCCTCGAGGACAACGCCATCATGGGCGGCGCGGGCTCTGCGGTGAACGAGCTGCTGATGCGCAGCAAACAGTGCAAGCCGGTGCTCAACCTCGGCCTGCCGGATCGCTTCGTGGAGCAGGGTACCCAGGAGGAGATCTACGCTCTGCTGGGGCTCGATGGCGCCGGCATCCAGCGCAGCATCGAGCAGTGGCTGCAGGCTTGATCCCTCAGCACACACAGCAAAAGGGCGCCGTTATGGCGCCCTTTTCGTTTGTCTGTCTCGTTTGTTTATCTGTGACCATCAGCCCTTGTAGAGCTTGGGATTGAACACATCCCGCAGCCAGTCACCCAACAGGTTGATGACCAGCACCAGCACCACCAGGCAGATGCCCGGGAAGGCGGTGATCCACCAGGAGCCGGAGAAGATGTAGTTGAAGCCCACGCTGATGAGCGAGCCCAGCGATGGCTGATCCACCGGCATCCCCAACCCCAGGAAGGAGAGGGCCGCCTCGCTCATGATGGCGTTGGCCACCTGCACCGTGGAGATGACCAGGATCGGCGACAGGCAGTTGGGCAGAATGTGGCGGAACATGATGCGCGGGGCACGAAAACCCATCACCTTGGCCGCTTCCACATACTCCTTCTTCTTCTCCGCCAGCACCGAGGCGCGCACGGTACGGGCGTACTGCGGCCACTCGGCGATGCCGATGATCACCACCAGCATCAGAATGGCGAACTTGGAGTAGAACTCGGAACCAAACGTCGCCTGGAAGATGGCGGAGATGATGATCGCCACCATCATGGTGGAGAACGACAGCTGCACGTCGGCAAAGCGCATCAACAGGCTGTCGATGCGGCCACCGAAGTAGCCGGCCAGCAGGCCGATGACGATGCCGAGCACCAGCTGCAGCCCCACCGCGAACAGACCTATGGTGAGCGAGATGCGGGCGCCATAGAGGATGGTGCTCCAGATGTCGCGACCCTGGTTGTCGGTGCCGAGCCAGAAGCGCTCCTCGCCCCCTGCCAGCCAGGAGGGCGGCAGTTCGGCATCCATCAGATCGAAGCTGGTCTGGTCATAGACGTTGTACGGGGCGAGCCAGGGCGCCAGCATGGCGGCCAGCACGAATACCACGAACACCGCAAAGCTGAACATGGCTACCTTGTCCCGCAGGAAGTAGTAGACGATGTCGGAATTTTTAAATCGGGCCCAACGGCTTGGGCTTGCAGTTACAGCATTAGTCATGCGCTTACCCCTTGGCAGTCAGGTTAACGGTTGGGTTGATCAACCCGTAGAGCAGGTCGACCAGAGTATTGGTCACCACGAAGATCAAGCCCACGAAGATGACGTAGGCGGTGATCAACGGGGTATCGACCCGGTGGATCGCCTCGAGGAAGAGGAAGCCGGTCCCCGGCCACTGGAACACGCTCTCGGTCAGTATGGTGTAGGCCACCATGGTGCCGATCTGTACCCCGCCCACCGTGATGACCGGCAGCATGGTGTTCTTCAGGGCGTGCTGGTAATAGACCTTGTTGTTGTCCAGCCCCTTGGCGCGGGCGAACTTGACGTACTCGGAGGAGAGCTGCTCCAGCATCTCGGAGCGCACCAGCCGGATGAACAGCGGCAGCATGATGGAGGAGAGTGCCACACAGGGCAGGATCAGATGCTTGATGCCGTCCCAGGTGAAGAAACCAGACTCCCAGCCCAGCAGGTTGTAGGTCTCGCCGCGGCCGTAGGCCGGCAGCCAGCCCAACTGGATGGAGAAGAGGTACATCAGCATGATGGCGGTCAGGAACACCGGGATCGAGATACCGATGCTGCTCCCCGCCATGATGATCTTGGTCGGTATGCTGTGCGGGCGGATCGCCGAGTAGACCCCAAGCGGAATGGAGACCACCACGATGATCAGCGCAGCGCCAAACACCAGCTCAAGAGTAGCCACCAGCTTGTCGAGGATAACCTCGAGAGCGGGTCGCTTGAAGAAGTAGGAAGTGCCCAGATCCCCGTGTACCGCGTTCTTCAAGAAGCGGCTGTATTTGACGAGGAAAGGATCGTTGAGGCCCATCTTCTCGCGCAATTCGTGGCGCTGGGCTTCGGAGACGGATTGTCCCACCAGCTCGCGCAGCGGATCCCCCAGGTTGTCCTGGATGGAGAAGGCGACCAGGCTGATGACGAACATCACTATCACGGCCTGATAGAACCGTTTCAGCAGGAATGTAAACATGCTTGTCCTTCTACGTGGCCTGTGTCATGGCACAGGCTTCTGTTAGCAGGCGGGGTGGCCGGCTGACCACCCCGCCCCGTCCTTCCTTGCGACTTGCGCTTACTTGCCGACCACCAGGTCACCCAGGTAAGGGAAGTTCATTACGTTGACCACCGGCTTGATGTCGGCGTTCTTCTTGGCGCCGTAGGCCAGATCTTCCCAGTGCAGCGGCACGTAGGCGGCGTCGTCGATCAGCATGGCTTCGACCTTCTTCAGCATCTCGGCGCGCTTGGCCGGGTCGGTCTCGGCATTGGCCTGCTCGACCAGCTTGTCAGCCTCGGCGTTGGCATAGCCGGCACAGTTGTACTGGCCCATGCCGGTCTTGGCATCCTTGGTGAAGGTCAGGAACTCGAAGAAGTTCGCGGTATCTTCGGTGTCGGAGTGCCAGCCGATCAGCTGCATGTCCGCGGCGCACTTGTCAAACTCCGGCCAGTACTGGGCCACCGGCATGGTCTTCAGATCCACCTTGATGTTGATCTTGGCCAGCATGGCGGAGACGGCCTGGGCAATCTTGACGTCGTTGACATAGCGGGCAGCCGGGGAGATGAAGCTCATCTTGAAGCCCTTCTCGTAGCCGGCTTCCTTCATCAGCTCCTTGGCCTTGGCCAGGTCATACTGGGGCTTGAGCGCCTCGTTGTGACCGGCATAGCCTTTCGGGCTCAGCTGGCCGGCGGGGGTGCCAAAGCCCTTGTTGATCTTCTCGACGATACCCACCTGGTTGATGGCGTAGTTGATCGCCTGACGCACGCGCTTGTCTTTCAGCGCCGGGTTGGTGTTCTGGTTCAGCTCGATGATGATGGCGCGGGTACCGGACAGGGTCACCAGCTGGGTGTCCTTGCCGTTCTTCACGCGCTCCAGATCGTTCGGCGCAACCGGGTAGATCATGTCCACGTCGCCACCCAGCAGGGCCGCCACGCGGGTGGCGTCTTCCTTGATGGGCACCACGGTCAGGTTGTCAACGTTGCCCTTGGAGGCCTTGTCCCAGTAGTTGGCGTTGCGCACGTACTCCAGCTTCACGCCCTGCTCGCGGAACTTGACGCTGAACGGGCCGGTACCGGAGACGTGGGTGGAGGCGTAGGAGTCGCCGTTCTTGACGATCTCGCCCTTGTCCTTGCCCGCCTCTGTCTTGCCGGTATAGAACTTGGAGTCCATCGGGAAGATGTAGGTCACGGTCTGCAGCACCAGCGGGAATGGCTTGGCGGTGACGAGATCCACTGTGTACTCATCGACCTTCTTCACTTCGGCGATGGGGTCGAAGATGGCCTTGAAGTCGACGGAGGACTTCAGACGGTTGACGGTCCACACCACGTCGTCGGCGGTGAAGTCGTTGCCAGAGTGGAACTTGACGCCCTTGCGCAGGAAGAAGCGGACGGTCTTGTCGTCGATACGCTCATACTTCTCGGCCAGGCGCGGCTCGAACTGCAGGTCCTGGGTGTAACGCATCAGGGGGTCGAACACCAGGTGGGACATCTCCAGGGTCTGACCGGAGAGCTGCTCCTGCGGGTCCAGCGAGGTGGCGTCAGAGGCGACACCGACCTTGATGTCGACAGCGGAGACGTTAAAGGCGAAACCAGCGGCAAACAGCGCCAGTGCAATCTTGGACAATCCTTTTTTCATTGTTTTCTCCATGCTTTTGGCTTTTTTATTGACATAGATACCGGCGAGCCGGTGCTTTCCTAGCTTGCGATTTCCAGCCCCTCGCGGGACATTCCCTTGAACTCCGGCATGAGGGAGATCAGCTTGCGGCTGTACTCATGCTCGGCATTGGTAAACAGTTTCTCGGTCTCGGCCACCTCCACCAGGTGACCGTGCTGCATCACCCCGATGCGATCGCACATCTGGCGGATGACCGGCAGATCGTGGCTGATGAACAGCATGGTGAGGCCAAGCTCCTGCTGCAGATCCTTGAGCAGGTTCAGGATCTGGGCCTGGACCGACACATCCAGCGCCGAGGTGGGCTCGTCGCAGATGAGGAAACGGGGCCGGGTCGCCAGGGCCCGGGCGATGGAGATGCGCTGACGCTGACCGCCGGAGAACTCATGGGGATACTTGACCCCGACGCCGCGGCCGAGGCCAACGTGATCCAGCAGATCCCCCACTATGCCGGCGATCTGGCTCTCGCTGCTCGCCAGCTTGTGGAAGCGGATCGGCTCGGCAATGATGTCGCGCACCTTCATGCGCGGGTTCATCGACGAATAAGGGTTCTGGAACACCATCTGCATCTGGCGACGCAATGGGCGACGCTCATGCTCACCCTTGAGGGCGGTCAAGTCGATCCCCTCGAAGAAGATCTTGCCGGTATCGGGCGGATAGAGGCCGGTGATGGCGCGGGCGATGGTCGACTTGCCGGAGCCAGACTCCCCCACCAGGCCGAAGGTCTCACCTTCGAAGATCTCGAAGCTGATGTTGTTGCAGGCCCGTACATACTGGCGACGGCTCGGGAAGAAGGAATCCTTGGTGACGAACTTCAGATCCACGTTTTCCACCCGCAGCAGCGCCCCTTCATAGGCGCGTTCGTCCTGGCTCTGGCCCAGCCAGTGGGTCTTGAGATCGATGCTGGTATCCGCCGCGCCGGCATCCTCGATATAGGAGACCAGCGGGAAGCGCACCAGCTTCACATCCGAGCGGGGCACCGCGGAGATGAGGCTGCGGGTATAAGGGTGGTTGGGGCGACCCAGCACCTGTTCCGTGGTGCCGAACTCCACCAGATCGCCGCGATACATGACCGCCACCTTGTCGGTGACGTTGGAGACCACGCCCATGTCGTGGGTCACCAGCATGCAGCCCACCTGCCGCTCCTTGCAGAGGGTGCGGATGAGCTGGAGGATCTGATCCTGGATGGAGACGTCCAGCGCCGTGGTCGGCTCGTCGGCGATGATGAGCTCGGGATCGCCGGAGAGGGCGATGGCAATCACCACCCGCTGGCGCATACCGCCGGAGAACTGGTGCGGATACTGCTTGATGCGCAGCTCCGGGCTCGGGATCCCGACCGCCTTCATCAGCTCGAGTGCCTTGGCAAAGGCAGCCTCACGGGACAGGTCGGTGTTGGCCAGGATGGTTTCAACCAGCTGATGTTCGACGGTGAACAGCGGGTTGAGGGAGGTCATGGGGTCCTGAAAGATGAAACCGATGCGCGAGCCGCGAATGGCCCGCATCTCGTTCTGGCTCTTGCCGGAGATGAGCTCGCCATTGAGGTAGATATCGCCACGGGCGATGCGACCCGGCGGGCTCAGGAGATCGATGACGGCGTTGCCGATGGTAGACTTGCCGGCGCCGGATTCACCCACGACACCGACTATCTCCCCTTTTTCGATGGAGAAAGAGAGATCCTTCACTGCGGCCAGTACCCCGTAGCGGGAGGGATACTCGATCCGCAAGTTTTTCACTTCGAGCAAGGACATGGTTACCTCTGCGGGGGACATCCGTCCCAAATAATTCGTCCGTAAATCGGCCGCAGATGCCGGTCGTGCCTTGGCGTGATCGTGAGTGTTTGATATGACGACTAAACGCTCAATCCATGAGACAACGAAACCAGCGATCCGGGCGGGTTTTTTGCATTTTTTTGGAATAACCCGCGAGTAACTTAGACGGTTTGACGGCGAGTGTAAATGATCGGGTTATACAATTTCGCAATACTTTGCTCAGTTAGCAGCCAGCTCAGCAGTCATAAATGATGACTACAATCACATATCCAGACTTTATGACCACATAAATGACGATCTAGTGCTTTTACTTTCAACAAGGGTGTAACAGGCGGGAATATTCACTATTGACACAATAGTCTCAAGCCTCGAATGAGTAGTGAATATTTATGTGAAATGATTTTTTAACGGCAGCATATGCCGATGAATGAAAACTAAACAGAGATAAATAGGGGGATGCCAGCGCTGCATTCCCCCTCGTAATCCCCGTCACCCCAGCCAGTATGCCAGCAATTGCATACAAAACAGGGCGAACAGGGCGGCGATGAGATCGTCGAGCATGATGCCGAAGCCACCGTGGATGCGGCGATCAAACCAGGAGATGGGCCAGGGCTTGAGCACGTCGAACAGGCGAAACAGCACGAAGCCGGCCAGCACCCACTCCCAGCCGTCCGGCGCCGCTATCATGGTGATGCCAAAGCCGATTACCTCGTCCCAGACGATGGCGCCGTGATCCGGCATGCCGATGGCATCGGTGGCGCTCTGACAGATGCGGATGCCCGCCACGAAACCCACCACCAGCAGGGCAATAAACCAGGCTGTCGGCAAGCCGCTCACCAGCAGGTAGAGCGGGATGGCGGCCAGCGTCCCCATGGTGCCGGGCGCCTTGGGCGAGAGGCCGGAGCCAAACCCCACCGCCAGGAAGTGAAGCGGGTTCCTGAGGTTCAGCCGCTTCAGCTCGGGCTTTATCATGAACCAGCTCATGCGAAGTGATCCCACCCTTTCAGCGTCAGCTCGACCGGTTGCTCACCGTGCAGATAGTCGATGCCGGGCTCACCGGCCAGGATCCGGCCGATGCGGGTGAACTTGACGCCGCAGTTGGCCAGCGCCGTGTCCAGCGCGCCGCGATGCTCCTCCGGTACGGTGAAACAGAGCTCGTAGTCATCGCCACCGGCCAGCGCCAGCTGCCAGGCATCCTGCTCGCTCACCGCATCCTGCAGCACGGGTGAGAGCGGCAGCAGACCGAGATCGATCTGGGCCCGCACGCCGGACGCCTTGAGAACGTGGCCGAGATCCGAGGCCAGGCCGTCGGAGAGATCCAGCGCGCTGCTGGCCAGTCCGCGCAGGGCCTGACCGGCCAGAATGCGGGGATGGGGGTGATCGAGGCGCGGCAGCACGGCCGCCAGCTGGTTCTCGTTGAGGGTGCGCTTGGCCAGCAGGTGGGAGAGCGCCAGCGCGGCATCCCCCAGGGTGCCGGTCACATAGACACCGTCGCCGGCCTTGGCACCGCTGCGCAGCAGGGCACGGCCGGCCGGCACCGAGCCCTTGACCGATACCGTGATGGAGAGCGGGCCGCGGGTCATGTCCCCGCCCACCAGTGCCACGTTGTAGTATTCGGCAAGCTCGAGGAAGCCTTCCGCAAAACCGGCTACCCAGGCTTCGTTGACGGTGGGCAGGGTCAGCGCCAGCGATACCCAGCGCGGCTCGGCGCCCATGGCGGCCAGATCGGAGAGATTGACCGCCAGCGCCTTGTAGCCGAGGTCTACCGGATCCATGTCGGGAAAGAAGTGTACGCCGCTCACCAGGGTATCCGTGCTCACCGCCAGCTGGGTGTCGGGGGGCAGGGTCAGCAGGGCGCAGTCGTCCCCAGGGCCCATCACCACGTCCTTGCGGGCGTGGGGGACCTTGAAGTACTTATCAATCAGCTCAAATTCACCCATACAGTAAAAAGCCAGCGATTAAGCTGGCTCCTCTATTAGATGCTGTTGCGGCTCTTGCTGCGAGACCGTGTTCAAGGCTGGTCGCTGCCGGGCTCTTCATGTATTTCCATACACGTCGGCCAGGCGCTGCGCTTCACCTTGCTGACGACGGCTCGCGACAGAGCATCGATCAGCATGGAATGCTGATGAACGCAGGGATCAGCGCTTGTCCAGCGACTTGATCACCTTGTCCAGTACACCGTTGACAAACTTGTGGCTGTCATCGGCAGCAAAGGCTTTGGCCAGCTCGATCGCTTCGTTGATCACCACGCGCGGCGGCACATCATCACGACGGGTCAGCTCATAGGTCGCCAGACGCAGGATCGCCTTGTCCACCATGTCCACTTCTTCCAGCGGACGGGAGAGGAAAGGTGCGAAGACCTTGTCCAGCTCATTGCAGTGGAGGGCTACCCCGAACAGCAGATCGCGGAAGTAGTTCAGATCCACACCCTTGGTGTCCTGATCGATCTTGAACTGCTCTTCGATGTCGCCCACGTTGGCCTTGGTCATCTGCCACTGGTAGATGGCCTGGGTGGCGCAATGGCGGGCCTTGCGGCGCTCAGACGGTTTCAATGCATTTCTCCTCGTTACACGTCCAGTTCTTTCAGGACGTTGATCATTTCGAGCGCTGCCAGTGCAGCCTCTGCACCCTTGTTACCCGCCTTGGTACCTGCACGCTCGATGGCTTGTTCAATGTTTTCAGTGGTCAGTACGCCGAAGGCAACCGGAATTTCATATTCCATCATTACCTGGGCCATGCCCTTGCTGTTCTCGTTGGCGACCAGATCGAAGTGGTAGGTGCCGCCACGAATGACGGTGCCGACTGCCACGATGGCGTCATACTTGCCGCTCTTGGCCAGTTTCTTGATGACCAGCGGCATTTCAACCGCGCCCGGCACTTTCACCAGGGTCAGGTTGCTGTCCTGTACCTGGCCTTGACGCTTCAGTACGTCCAGTGCACCACTCACCAGGCTGTCGTTGATGAAACTGTTGAAACGAGCAACGACAATCGCAACGCGCGCTTCAGGAGCGGCGATATTTCCTTCGATAACCTTCATTGGAAATCCTGTATCTGTGAAAGCAAAAGGGCCGGAGTCAAAAGTGCGCACATTCTAGCACAACAGACCCACGACAAAAAACCATGGCCGCAACGGGCGGCCATGAGGATGATTTCAGCCGTATGCGGCGCTTACTCGCCGACATACTCCACCACTTCCAGGCCGAAGCCGCCGAGGGCGTGATACTTCTTCGGCGAGCTCAGCAGGCGCATCTTGCCCACACCCAGCGCCTTGAGGATCTGGGAGCCGACGCCGACCCGGCGCGAGGTGCCCTGCCACTTGGCTCCTTCCGGCGCCAGCCCCTTGTCGGCGGCCTCGAAGCCCTTGACCCTGGCCAGCAGCTCGGCACCGTGGGCTTCCGCCCCCAGGATCACCAGCACCCCGCCCTCGTCGGCGATGCGGGCCATGGATTTGGGCAGCGGCCAGCTGCGGGCGGCGTGGCGGTCGGTCTGCAGCAGATCGCTCAGCACGTCGTGCAGATGGACCCGCACCAGGGTCGGCTGCTCGGCACTCACCTCGCCTTTCTTGAGGGCGAAGTGCACCTGGTTGTCGATGGTGTCGCGGAAGGTGATGAGGTCAAACTCGCCATATTCGGTGGGCAACTTGCACTCGGCCACCTTCTCGACTGTGGTCTCATGCTGGTTGCGGTATTCGATGAGATCCGCAATGGTGCCAAGCTTGATGCCGTGCTGCTCGGCGAAGATCTCCAGATCCGGTCGGCGCGCCATGGTGCCATCTTCGTTGAGGATCTCGACGATGACGGAAGCGGCCTCGTAACCGGCCAGCCGGGCCAGGTCACAACCTGCCTCGGTGTGGCCGGCGCGAGTCAGCACGCCACCATCCTGCGCCATCAGCGGGAAGATGTGGCCGGGCTGCACCAGATCAGAAGCCTTGGCATCGGGCGCCACCGCCGCCTGCACGGTGACGGCGCGATCGGCGGCGGAGATGCCGGTGGTCACCCCTTCGGCCGCTTCGATGGTCACGGTGAAGGCGGTGGAGAACTGGGCGTTGTTGCGGTCGACCATCAGCGGCAGCGCCAGCTGCTTGCAACGATCCCGGGTCAGGGTCAGACAGATGAGCCCCCGGCCGTAACGGGCCATGAAGTTGATATCTTCCGGGCGGACACAGGAGGCGGCCATGATGAGGTCCCCTTCGTTCTCCCTGTCTTCGTCATCCATCAGGATCACCATCTTGCCAGCCTTGATATCGGCAATGATTTCCTGGGTCGTGCTCAGCGCCATGGGCTACTCCATCAACATGCTTCGGGGATTGAGCCAGTCGGCTCGACGTGATACTGCCTATTGTGCTCTAGATGGGGCACGCGGGGCCCCATTTCAATCGGAGCGGGATCACAGAAAAGCGTTTTTCCCGCCGAGGATCCATCACAGGAAACCGGAGCGGGCCAGCTTCTCCAGGGTCAGGGTGGAGGCACTGCTCTCCTGGCGCTGACCCGTCATCAGCCGCTCCAGATAGCGGGCTATCTGATCCACCTCGAGATTGACGCTCCTGCCCGGCTTCCAGCCGGCTATGGTGGTCTCCTGGGCGGTGTGGGGCACGATTGTCAGCCGGAACAGATCCCCCTGCACGGCGTTGACGGTGAGGCTGATGCCGTCCACCGCGATGGATCCCTTCTCGGCGATGTAGCGGGAGAGCTCCGTCGGCGCCTTGATCCAGTACTCGATGGCACGACCGCTGCTGGAGACGCTCTTGACCTCCCCCACCCCGTCCACGTGGCCGGAGACCAGGTGACCGCCGAGGCGGGAGGTGGGCATCAGCGCCTTCTCGAGGTTGACCCGATCGCCCACCTTGGCGGCAGAAAAACCGGTGCGAGAGAGGGTTTCCAGCGACACGTCGGCGGTATAACGCTTGTCGCCCAGGGCGATCACGGTAAGACAGACGCCGTTGGTGGCGATGGAGTCGCCGAGCTTGACGTCGCTGAAATCCAGGGTGGGCGCGTGCACGGTGAGGGCCATGTCTTCGCCCTGGCGACGCAGCTCGGCCAGGGTTCCCACCGCTTCGATAATTCCGGTAAACATGCAGATCACCTTGCTGATGACGGGGGCGACAATGCCCCCTTTAACATTGATAAATCAGGCTATTTTGGCGGTAATACGAATATCCTGGCCAACCATGCGCACATCCTTGATGTTGAGCTTGGGGGCCTGGAACAGCCGGGTCAGCACCGGCAGGTGGAACAGGCCGCGCCCCTCATCCCCCATCAGTTTGGGCGCCTGATAGAGCACCAGATCGTCCACCAACCCCTTGTCCAGCAGGGCGCCGCACAGACGTGGCCCCGCCTCCACCAGTACCGAGTTGACGTTCTGTTTAGCCAGCAGCATGAACAGGCTGACCAGATCCAGCTTGCCATCCAGCAGCGGCACCTCCAGCTGCTGCACCCAGGCGGGCCAGTCGCCGTCCGCCTTGTGGCGGGCCAGCAGCACCGGGCTCTTGCTCTGGAACAGGGGCAGATCCGGGGTCAGCCGGCTCTGCGAGTCGACGATGACCCGCAGCGGCTGGCGCAGGGTCTCTTTGGGATAGACGGCCTTGACCGAGGGGGGCAGCTCGTCCCAGCGCACGGTGAGGGAGGCGTTGTCCGCCAGCACGGTTTCGGCGCTGGAGAGCACCGCATCGTGGCGAGCCCGCAGTCGCTGCACGTCGCGGCGCGCCTCCGGGGAGGTGATCCACTGGCTCTCGCCGCTCGCCATGGCGGTGCGACCATCCAGGCTGGCACCGAGCTTGACCGTCACCTGCGGGAAGGCGGTGCGCATCCGCTTGAAAAAGCCCGGGTTGAGCGCCTCGGCCTCGGCAGCCAGCAGACCGAAATCGGTCTTGATGCCCGCCTCGGAGAGCATGCGCAGGCCGCGCCCCCCTACCTGAGGGTTGGGGTCTACCATGGCGGCCACCACCCGGCTCACACCGGCCTTGATCAGCGCCTCGGCGCAGGGCGGGGTGCGACCGTGGTGGGAACAGGGCTCCAGGGTCACGTAGGCGGTGGCGCCGCGGGCCTCTTCACCGGCCGCGTGCAGGGCATAGACCTCGGCATGGGGCTGACCGGCCCGTTGGTGCCAGCCCTCTCCTACCACCACGCCGCCTTTCACCAGCACAGCACCGACACAGGGGTTGGGCGCCGTGGTGTAACGGCCGCGGCGGGCCAGTTCGAGGGCCCGGCTCATCCATTGGTAATCGTCTTGACTAAACATCTGGGCTCCTCTGACAGCACATCCAGGCTTACGCAATATCGTAGGTTCGATTAGCGCAGCGTAATCGAACGCGGCAACCTGGTTTGGAAGAAAGACTCACTTCTCCAGCTTGGCGATTTCTTCACCGAATTCACGTATGTCTTCAAAGCTGCGATAGACGGAGGCAAAGCGGATATAGGCCACCTTGTCGAGCCCCTTGAGCTCGTCCATCACCAGGTTGCCCACCAGCTCGGAGGCCACTTCGCGCTCGCCGGTGGCCCGCAGGCGGGATTTGATGTGGTTGACCGCCTTCTCGATGGCCTCCATGCTCACCGGCCGCTTCTCCAGTGCCCGCAGGATGCCGGCACGCAGCTTGTCTTCGTTGAAAGGCTCGCGCGAGCCGTTGGACTTGATGACGCGGGGCATGACCAGCTCGGCCATCTCGAAGGTCGTGAAGCGCTCGTGGCAGAGCAGGCATTCGCGACGGCGGCGTACCTGATGGCCTTCGGCCACCAGACGGGAATCGATCACCTTGGTATCTACCGCACTACAGAAAGGGCAATGCATCGGACCTCCGGCGTTGACGGAAAAGGGCGCCGACCACCGGGGCCGGCTCTAGGCCGGCCAGTGTAGCACGGCCATCCGGAACCGGTAAAAGCCCGTGAAAACAAGGGAAGTGACAGATGCCATCAGCAACCACGAAGTGCATCAATGGCGACATCAGGCAGCCAGAGCACAGTATTGGTGTCGCTCTCTATCAGCTCGACGATGGCTTCTCTCGGACCTTTTCTCCATGCATCCGTGGCATAGAATGCCGCCTGTGAACGGGTCAGATCGTCAAGATCAGCGTAAGCCCGCATCAAAAAATAGACGTCCGGATCGTGCAAGGAAGGGCCATGATTCACCACATCCATTCCCCACTCGCGGTGCAGCGGTAAACTCTGCTCTGCAACCAACCTATGAAACTCTGCCCGGCTACCGGCCTTGAGCCGGTAGTTCCGGATCTCCAGCACTCTCTTCATTGAACTATCTCCTGCCATCTGTTTCTTGAACATCACAGCTGTTTTAGGCACCCATCCCAGTCATCCATTCGACCGGGCTCAATCATCATAAGGCAGGGTATCCGGGTCACAATCCTGATAGTCGGGCGCCGGATCCACGGCAAAGCGACGCGCCTCGATATGGCTGTGGCCCAGCATCAATGCCTTGCCCACCCGGTGCATGCCGTCCATCACCCGGCCGGCGCTGTCCAGCAGGATGGGATAGGCGAGATCGGCCGCCATCATGAGCTGGCAGTGCTCCACCACGCTGCGCACCGTGGGGCTGACGACGCCATGGCCGTACCAGTGCTGCTGGTCGAGCTCGGCAATCTCGTTCAGTGCCACCGCCTGCACCGGCAGATCGCGGCTCAGCCACACCAGCCGGCGCACGTCCCAGGCCAGCAGCCCCTGTTCGCTGGCGCGAAAGTGGTACTGGGCGCGGATCGCCTGCCTGAGCGCTGCCGACGCCAAGTCCCGCTCAGCGTTGCCCCCGCCCCCTGTGCCCTGCAACTGCTCTTTGCTGTGCTGACTCATGGCCCCTCTCATGTTGCCAAACGCCACAAAAAACAATGCCACCCGAGGGTGGCATTGCCGTTCAACCTGAAAGCGGGTCGATTATGCGTAAACCGGGAAACGGCGGCAGATGTCCAGCACCTTCTCGCGGGTGTTGGCCAGCACTTCATCGTTGTCGTGGTTGTCCAGCACATCGCAGATCCAGTGGGTCAGCTGGATGGACTCGGCTTCCTTGAAGCCGCGGCGGGTGATGGCCGGGGTGCCGATGCGCACACCGGAGGTGACGAACGGGGAGCGCGGGTCGTTGGGCACGGAGTTCTTGTTAACTGTGATGTTGGCTTTACCCAGCGCTGCGTCAGCATCCTTACCGGTCAGCTCACGGCCGATCAGATCAACCAGCATCAGGTGGTTGTCGGTGCCGCCGGAGACGATCTTGTAGCCGCGCTCGATGAAGGTGGCAGCCATCGCCTTGGCGTTTTTGACGACCTGGGCCTGATAGGTCTTGAACTCGGGCTCCAGCGCCTCTTTGAAGGCAACGGCCTTGCCGGCGATGACGTGCATCAGCGGACCACCCTGACCACCCGGGAAGACGGCGGAGTTGAGCTTCTTGTAGAGCTCCTCGTCATCAGCGGCGGAGAGGATCAGACCACCGCGCGGACCGGCCAGGGTCTTGTGGGTGGTGGAGGTGACCACGTGAGCGTGGGGCACCGGGTTCGGGTAGACACCGGCGGCGATGAGGCCAGCCACGTGGGCCATGTCGACGAACAGCCAAGCACCGATCTTGTCGGCGATTTCGCGCATGCGAGCCCAGTCGACAACGCCGGAGTAGGCGGAGAAGCCGCCGATCATCATCTTCGGCTTGTGCTCAACGGCCAGACGTTCCATCTCGTCGTAGTCGATCTTGCCGGACTCGTCGATGCCGTAGGGAATGATGTTGTACAGCTTGCCGGAGAAGTTGACCGGGGAGCCGTGGGTCAGGTGACCGCCGTGAGCCAGGTTCATACCCAGCACGGTGTCGCCCGGTTGCAGCAGGGCCATGTAGACGGCGCTGTTGGCCTGGGAGCCGGAGTGCGGCTGCACGTTGGCGTAGGTGGCACCGAACAGCTCTTTGGCGCGCTCGATAGCCAGGGTTTCAACCACATCCACATACTCGCAACCACCGTAGTAGCGCTTGGAGGGGTAACCTTCGGCGTACTTGTTGGTCAACTGGGAGCCCTGGGCTTCCATGACGCGGGGGCTGGTGTAGTTCTCGGACGCAATCAGCTCGATATGCTCTTCCTGACGACGGGTCTCGTCTGTGATGGCCTGCCACAGCTGGGGATCATAGCCGGCAATGGTCATGTCACGTTTCAACATCCGTTTCTCTCCTGAAAATCGTTTGCGCGATAGGTGAAGTGGGCAGGCGCATTGTAACGTGAGCTGGATCAAAGAGACAGTCCAACCACCCAAAAATTTGTTTAAAAAATGTAAAATGCGTCGCAAATTTCACACCGACCAGGCGGGCTGCGACCCGCCGGCGAGCCCACGCCAGCCTAGCCAATCCCCCCTTCATCCGCCACCGATACACTCGGCCAAGAGCCGGAGCATGGCTCATCCGCCGGCAAAAACCAGAGCCAGATCATGGATATAGCATTTACTAACAGATAACATCTTTAACAGGCACAGCAGTTGCCCGGTGCGCAGGCCGGCAACGGAAGGGCCCCTCACCGCATCCGGTCAACTGCTGCTCGCGTCACCCTCTTGTCTTGTCACACCGCAGACTCACGGGAGTAAGCCATGCTGGATAACTTGATGCTGTTTCTGATTATTTCGGTATTCGCGCTGTTCTACTGGATCTACTACACC
Source organism: Aeromonas dhakensis (assembly GCF_002285935.1). NCBI lineage: Bacteria > Pseudomonadati > Pseudomonadota > Gammaproteobacteria > Aeromonadales > Aeromonadaceae > Aeromonas > Aeromonas dhakensis. Next base: position 1,847,344 of record NZ_CP023141.1, on the reverse strand, counting down.
GGCAGTCGCAAGAGCCCTTTCACCACCCAGTGGGATCAACTGCCCACCCGCGAGCAGTATCTGGCGGCCCACCCGGACGCCATCGATGGCGACATCCTCTTCTGCATTCACTGCGGCCATCATCAGCAGCTGGATGTGGGCCTGGTGCACCAGGCCGACTTCCGCCGCCAGCACCTCTGCGCCCAGTGCAGGCAGCCGCTCTACCGCGAAGAACAATGACCTTCCTGCGCGGACGTGAACCACGCCTCCTTGCCGCTAATCCGGCAGATGCTTCGTCTGCCACGCCCGCAAACCGGCCAGCGCCTGCTCAAACGGCCCGGCCAGCGCCCCCCCATCCAGCTGCCCCTGCTCCACGGCGGCGCACTGCGCCGCGAAATCATCCAGCCCGAGCGCCAGGGCGCTGCCCTTGAGCCTGTGGGCCAGCGCGCGCTGCGCTTCCCCTTCGCTGTGCGCCAGCTCGACCACCAAGGGCACCCCCTGCTCGGCAAACAGGGCGATGAGCTGGCGGATGCGCTGACTGCCGAGCAGGGTCAGATCCGCCTCCAGCACCCGGTTGGCGGTCCCGGTACCAGCGAGCGGCTCGCCCGCCGCCAGGGGAGGCGCCTCCTCCCCCGCAGACAAACGGTCGATGGCCGCGGCCAGCGCCGCCAGCCGCACCGGCTTGCCGACGAAATCGGCAAACCCCGCCGCCAGACAGGCGCGCACATCCTCCGGGTACATCTGGGCCGAGATGGCGATGGCGGGCAGGCCGCAGCCATGCTCCTCCTCGCTGATGGCCACCAGATCCTCGCGCAGCGTCATGCCATCCATGTCCGGCAGGTTGATGTCGAGCAGGGCCAGCTCGAAGGGGCGCTCGGTCACCCGCGCCAGCGCGCTGCGCCCATCCTCGGCCAGGGTGACCCTGTGGCCGAGGCGCGTCAGCATGCCCTCGGCCACCAGCCGGTTGATCTCGTTGTCCTCCACCAGCAGGATCTCCCGCGGCTGGCCGAGGCGCACCGGCTGGGCGCTGACCGGCAGCTGGGCCGCCGAACGCTGCAGCGGCAGGCTGAAGCTGAACTCACAGCCCTGCCCCGGCTCGCTGGAGAGCGTGAGCTCTCCCCCCATGGCGGCCACCAGCCGGCGGCTGATGGCAAGCCCCAGCCCCGTGCCCCCCTGATGGCCCATGTCCCGCTTGCGCTGGCGGAAGGCCTCGAACACAGCCTCCTGCTCCCCGGCCGGAATGCCGGGGCCGGTGTCTTTCACCACGAAGCGGATGCAGGGCTCGGCGCAGGGACCCGCGCAGGCAAACGGGGCCACCACCAGGGTGATGTGCCCCTCGCCGGTAAACTTGACTGCATTGCCCAAGAGGTTCGCCAGCACCTGGCGCAGCTTGCCCAGATCCCCCTCCACCACGGGGGGAAGTGAGGGGGCATACTCCAGCGCCAGCGTCACCCCTTTCGCGTCGGCCCTCGGCCCGAACAGGGCGATCAGCTCCTCGGCCAGCGGGCGCAGGGAGAAGGGCTCGCGGCGCGCCTCCACGTGGCCAGCCTCGATCTTGGAGTAGTCGAGAATGTCGTTGAGGATCTCCAGCAGGGATTCGCCGCTCTGCTCGATGGCGGCCAGGTAGCGCTGCTGGGTCTCGCTGAGGTGGGTGTCCTCCAGCAGGGTGAGGCCGCCGAGGATGCCGTTCATGGGGGTGCGAATCTCGTGGCTCATGGTGGCGAGGAACACCGACTTGGCCCGGTTGGCCTGCTCCGCCTCGGCGCGAGCCAGCCGCTGCTTCTCCACCTCCTCGTTGAGGCGCGCATTGGCGTGGCTGAGCTGCTCCGTGCGCTCCTCGACCCGCGACTCCAGCTCCCGCTGGTAGCGGCCAAGTTCGATGGCGTTGTCACGAAACACCTGCAGCGCCCGCGCCAGCTCCGCCAGCTCGTCGCGCCCGACCTCCCCAACCGGCGTCAGCGGCGCCAGATCCCCCTTCGCCAGCCGGCTCATCCCGGCGACCGTTCGCTGCAGCGGCCAGACGATGCGACCATAGACCATGCGCCACATCAACAGGATGAGCAGCACCAGGGTGAGCAGGCCGATCACCATCAGGGCCTGCTCCAGCAGCTTGAGCCGCTGGCTCAATGCCTGCTGGCTCTCTCCCAAGGAGTCGCGGGCCTGACTGACCAGGGTGCCGACCTGGCGGTTGAGACTCCCCATCAGGGCGTCGTTGGCGGCGGCCAGCACCCGCAGCGCCTCCCCCTTGCCGAGCCAGTCGCTGCGCAGTTGCACCAGCCGATCGCTCTGCTCCAGCACAGTCAGCGCCTGCTCCACCGCCTGGCGGCGGGCCGGATCGGTCACCGCTCCCGCTCGCAGCCGCAGGATGGCCAGCTCACCGCGCACCTCCTGCAGCAGGGTTTGCAGCCCCTCCTGCCGGTCGCTACGCCAGATCTCCTCGATGCGCTGCTGCTGCATCAGGGTGCGATGGCGCAGCTCCGTCATCTGCTCCAGCCAGTCGAGATCCTGTTCCAGCAGCCTATCGATCGCCCGATCTGCAGACCGCCCCTGCAGTGAATAGAGAGAGCCGAGCCCCGCCACCATCACGGTTTCGGCGTTCTCCATCTGGCTGCGGGCCAGCTCCGCCACCTGACCGGCGGCCGTCACCAGGCGGGAGCGCAAGGCGCTACCGTCGGCCATCAGCGTCAGCCGCTCCCCCACCAGCCAGCCCTGCTGGCCCAGGTTGCCGATGATGGTCTGGCTGAGGCGATGCAGCTCATCTGGGGTCTGCTTGCCGCCACCATGACCCAACTGCTCCAGCACCTGTTGCATCTGCTGCCCCTGCAGGGTGAGCAGCCGCCCCTGATGCACCCGCTCCCCCTCGCTGGTGGCGGAGGCCAGCAGGTGAGATGAGCTCTGGATCTCGCCGCCGAGCCGCGCCAGGGTGCGGGCCAGCTCCTGATCCGCCAGGGTCTGCTGCACCCCCTGCTCCAGCTGGCGCAGGTGGCTGAGCCCGAACCAGCCCAGCAGGGAGGCCCCCAGGGTCAACAGCGCCATCAGGGAGAAGGCCAGCAGCAGCTTGCCACCCAGGCCGGAAAAGATTCTCACGCGAAGCCCCTTGGTTGTGGTCGACTTTGACCGGATAATATGGCCCCACACTTTAACAAAACCCCCGGCCATGCGAAGCGTCTGTCTCTCCCTGTTGCTCCTGCTGCTCCCGGCCTGCGCCCTCGCCTTCGAGGTAGATCACTGGCCGGACGGCGCCTTCGGCGGCAAGCCGGCCCGTCTGAACTGGCAGGGGCCTGCCCCCGTCACGCGCCCCCTGACCCTGTGCGCCCTCTACCCCCACCTGCGCGACGCCTACTGGCTGTCGGTCAATCAGGGCATGGTGGAGGAGGCCAAGCGGCTTCGCGTGAAGCTGCGCATCCACGAGGCGGGCGGTTACGGCGCCCTTGCCGAACAGCGCCGCCAGTTGCAGCAGTGCGTGAGCGAGGGGAGCGACGCCATCCTGCTCGGAGCGGTGAGCTACGATGGGCTCGGCGAGGCGATCGGCGCCAGCCCGCTGCCGGTGTTCGGCCTGGTCAACGATCTGCCCGCCGGACTGGTCAAGGCCAAGGTGGGGGTCTCCTGGTATCAGATGGGCTGGCAGATGGGCCACTGGCTGGCAATGCGCCACCCTGCCGGCAGCCCGCAGGTGACGGTGGCGCTCTTTCCCGGCCCGCAGGCGAGTGGCGGCAACAACTTCGTCGAGCCCGGCTTTGCCGCAGCCATCCAGGGCAGCGCCATCAGACTGGTGACCACGGCGCGCGGTGACAACAGCCGCGAGATCCAGCGCACCCTGGTGCAGCAGACCCTGGCCCGCCACCCCGACCTCGACTATCTGGTGGGGGGCGCCATCGCCGCCGAGGTGGCGGTCAACGAGCTGGCCCAGCGCCAACTCACAAAACCCCAAGTGTTGAGCACCTACTTCAGCCACGGGGTGCAGCGCGGCCTGCGCCGGGGCAAGGTCCTGGCCGCCAACAGCGATCAGATGCGCCAGCAGGGGCGCCTTGCAGTGGCCCAGGCGGTCTGCCTGTTGCAAAGTCCCGAGGCCGGCGAGCAGCAGTGCCCGCGGGTGATGGGCCCCCCCATCCTGACCCTGGAGGCCCCCCTGGCCAATCCCGCCAACTCTCTGTCCGATGGCACCTTTCGCCCCGTCTACCGGGTCGGCTTCGACGCCAGCGGCAACTAACCCAGCACTCAAGGAGAAGAGATGAACACATTGCATGCGAGCTGCCTGTGCGGCGCCGTGGCCCTGACCCTGCCGGATCAGTTCGACTACATGGGCAACTGCCATTGCAGCGAGTGCCGCAAGTTTTCCGGGGCGGACTACGCCTCCGTCGGCGGGCTGGATGGTGACAAGGTAACCATCGCGAAGGGGAGCGAGGCCATCGGCCGCTACCATAAATCGGACGAGACCAGCCTCGCCTTCTGCCGCCACTGCGGCTCCAGCCTGTTCAGCCAGAAGCGCAGCACGGGCAAGATCAATCTGCGGCTGGGGATACTGGACGAGGCGCCGAGCCAGAAGCCCGCGTTTCACATCTTCGTCGGCTCCAAGGCGCCCTGGCACCAGATAGGGGACGACTGCCCGCAGTTTGACACCCGGCCATCGGCCTGAGTGCCTCGCAAAGCTGAGGATCAGGCGGCCAGCTCGCCGGCAAACAGGTAGCCTTCCCCGTGAACTGTGACAAACAGCTGGGGATCCCGGGGATCCTGCTCCATCTTGCCTCGCAGCCGGCGGATCAGTACGTCTATGGTGCGATCGCTCGGGCCATCGCCGCGGTGGCTGGTGAGGGCCAGGATCCGCTCCCGACTCAGCACCCGCCCGGCGTTGGCGATAAAGGCCACCAGCACCTCGTACTCCGCCTTGGTCAGGCGCACCGGCACCCCGTCCTTGCTGAGTTGGCGACGGGGAATATCGAAGCGCCAGGGACCAAAGCGCACCGCATCGTCGGCCGGGGCCGGCTCGCACGGCTGGGCTGCGGCCAACGAGATGCGCCATAGCAGGTTCTTGACCCGCACCAGCAACTCCCTGAGCTCAAACGGCTTGGTGACATAGTCATCGGCCCCCATCTCAAGGCCGACGATCCTGTCCACCGCATCGCTGCGACCGGTCACCAGGATGATCCCCACTGTGCTGCGGGCGCGCAGTTCACGAGTCAGCAGCAAGCCATCCTCCCCCGGCAGGTTGATGTCCAGCATCACCAGGGCCACCTCCTGCTCTGCCAGCACGGCCCGCATCTCCTGGCCGTTTTCGACCGCGGTCACCCGATAGCCTTCCCGTTCGAAATAGCCAGTCAGCTTCTCGCGGGTGACGGCATCGTCTTCAACAACCAGAATGTGGTGGCTCATGGGCAAGGTCCGCGGCGTTCAACAAGGGAGGGTTATTCTATTCATATTTTGTCATAAATACCCCTATTTCATTAATTTCCGACGGCAGCCCTGTTCACAACGCCTCCCTATCATGGCCTCCATCAAAAAAGTGATGTGAGAGACCATTATGAAAAAACTGTGGCATTTCCTGCGCACACCCAGCCGTCGCTGGTCGGTGCTGGCGCTGGTTCTGGCCGGCGTCGGGGTCACCCTGGCCGGCAGCGTCGGCTTGCACTACGGCTTCGAGAAGACCAGTACCCTCGAGTTCTGTATCTCCTGCCATACCATGAAGGACACCGTGTATCCCGAGTACAAGGAGTCCATTCACTTCAAGAACGCCTCCGGCGTCCAGGCCGTCTGTACCGACTGCCACCAGCCGAAGGACTTCGTCGGCAAGGTGGCCCGCAAGATGGAGGCGGCCAACGACCTCTATCAGCAGTACATCGGTCACAGCATCGACACCCAGGAGAAGTTTGAAGACCGGCGTCTGCACCTGGCCGAGAAGGTCTGGGCGCGCATGAGCAGCCAGAACTCCAAGACCTGCAAGTCCTGCCACAGCTACGACAACATGGACCACGCCAAGCAGTCTCCTGCCGCCGCCAAGGCGATGACCGAGGCCGCCGCGAAGAACATGAACTGCATCGAGTGCCACAAGGGCATCGCTCACGAACTGCCGAACATGGCGGGCGGCTTCCGTGCCACCTACGCCACCCTGGCAAGCGAAGCCCAGCAGGCACCGGCCGCCGAGACCCTCTACACCCTGGGTGAGAAGGATCTCTACGAAAGCGAAGAGAGCACCGATCCGGTCGGCAAGCTGCTGCCCGCCTCCCGCATCGAAGTCGTGGCCCGCAGCGGCGATCGCCTCAAGGTGACCATCGAAGGCTGGCGCGAAACCGAAGGCAAGGGCCGCGTGCTGAGCGAGTACATGGGCAAGCGAGTCTTCGTAGCCACCATCCGTGACGAGCTCAAGGCCAACGAGAAGATCCTGAAACAGGAAACCGACAGCGCTACCCATATCAAGTGGGAACAGGTGCAGGTGCAGGCCTGGGTCGATGGCAAGGGCCTCGAATCCTCCCTCAAACCGATCTGGGATTACGCCGGCGAGATGTACAAGTCCACCTGCAACTCCTGCCACGCGGCGCCGGATCCGGCTCACTTCACCGCCAACGGCTGGATCTCGGGTCTCAAGGCCATGTCCGCCTACTACCGCCTGAGCAAGGAAGAGGAGCGCACCCTGCTCAAGTACCTGCAAAACCATGCCGCCGATACCGGTGGTCAGGGCAGCCACTAATTCCGGATTCGAAAGAGGAATAACAAGATGATCAATATTTCCCGTCGTGGTTTTCTGGGTGGCTTGCTGGCCAGCGGTGCCAGCGCCCTGATCGGCCCCTCCCTGCTCGGTCGCGCCGTGATGGCCGCCGAGTCCGGCGAAAAACTGGTGCAGTCCGGCTCCCACTGGGGCGCCTTCCGCGCCCGTGTGGTCAACGGCCGCTGGGTCGAGACCCTGCCGTTCGAGCATGACAAGCATCCGACCGAGATGCTCAAGGCCCTGAGTGAAGTGGTCTACAACCCCTCCCGCATCCGCTACCCCATGGTGCGTCTGGACTGGCTGCGCAAGGGCCACCAGTCCGACACCAGCGAGCGCGGCCAGAACCGCTTCGTGCGGGTGACCTGGTCCCAGGCGCTGGACTTCTTCTATCACGAGCTGGAACGGGTGCAGAAGACCTATGGCCCGAGCGCCCTCTACGCCGGTCACTCAGGCTGGCAGTCGGTCGGCAAGCTGCACTCCGCCGGCGCCATGCTGGGCCGCGCCATGAACCTGCACGGTACCTATCTGGCCAAGGCCGGTGACTACTCCACCGGTGCCGCCCAGGTGATCCTGCCCCACGTGGCGGGCGCCATGGAGGTGTACGAGCAGCAGACTTCCTGGCCCCTGGTGCTGGAGCACAGCAAGACCATCGTCATCTGGGGTTCTGATCCCATCAAGAACCTGCAGGTGGGCTGGCTGGTGCCGGATCACAGCGTCTACGAATACTGGGCACAGCTGAAAGAGAAAGTGGCCAAGGGCGAGATCAAGGTCATCAGCGTCGACCCGGTCAAGTCCAAGACCCAGAAGTACCTCAATTGCGATCAGGTGACCCTGAACCCGCAAACCGACGTCCCACTGATGCTGGGTATCGCCCATACCCTTTACAGCGAGAAGCGTCACGACGAGGCCTTCCTCAAGAACTACACCACCGGCTTTGACAAGTTCCTGCCCTATCTGCTGGGCACCAAGGATGGTCAGGTGAAAGATGCCGAGTGGGCCTCCGCCATCTGTGGCGTGCCTGCCGAGACCATTCGCGAGCTGGCGCGCACCATGGCCAGCGGTCGCACCCAGCTCATCGGCGGCTGGTGCGTGCAGCGCATGCACCACGGCGAACAGTACGCCTGGATGCTGGTGGTACTGGCCTCCATGCTGGGCCAAATTGGCCTGCCGGGCGGCGGCTACGGTTTTGGCTGGCACTACAACGGCGCCGGTACCATCACCAGCACGGGCCCCATCATGTCCGGCTTCAGCTCGGTCATTCCCGGGGTCAAGCCGCTGCACGACGGCGACTGGAAGGGCTACTCCAAGTTCATCCCGGTGGCCCGTTTCGTCGACTGCATCCTGAACCCGGGCAAGACCATCGCCTTCAACGGTCAAACCATCACCTACCCGGAGATGAAAATGGCGGTGTTCTGCGGCAACAACCCGTTCCACCACCAGCAGGATCGCAACAAAATGATCGCCGCCTGGCGCAAGCTGGAAACCGTGGTGAGCGTGGATCACCAGTGGACCGCCAGCTGCCGCTTCGCCGATATCGTGCTGCCGGCCACCACCACCTACGAGCGGGATGACATCGAGCAGTGGGGTTCCCACTCCAACGCCGGCATCTTGGCCATGCACAAGGTGGTCGAGCCGCTGTTCGAGGCGCGCGACGACTACGACATCTTCGCTGATCTCTGCCGTCGCTTCGATCGCGAGGCCGAGTTCACCGGTGGCAAGAGCAAGCTGGAGTGGATCCAGAGCATCTATGACGACGCCCGCCTGCAGGGCCGCGGCATCGGTATCCGCCTGCCCCGCTTCAGCCAGTTCTGGCACGGTGAAGGCTTCGTCAGCTTCCCGGCGGGCCAGCCCTGGGTGCGGCACGAGTCGTTCCGCAAGGAGCCGGATCTGGAGCCGCTGGGCACCCCGTCCGGCCTCATCGAGATCTACTCCAAGACCATCGCCGACTACGGCTACGCAGATTGCCCGGGCCACCCGGTCTGGATCGAGCCTTACGAGCGCTCCCACGGCGGGCCGGGCAGCCAGCAGTTCCCGCTGCACCTGCAATCCTGTCACCCGGACAAGCGGCTGCACAGCCAGCTCTGCTCCTCCGATACCTACCGTGCCACCTACACGGTGCAGGGGCGCGAGCCTGTCTACATGAACCCGCAGGACGCCAGGGCGCGCGGGCTCAAGGACGGGGATCTGGTGCGGGTCTTCAACGGCCGCGGTCAGGTGCTGGCCGGTCTGGTGGTGAGCGATGACTACGCCCCCGGCGTGGTGCGCATCCAGGAAGGTGCCTGGTACGGCCCGCAGGAGGGCGGCAAGGTGGGGACCTTGTGTACCTATGGCGATCCCAACGTGCTGACCGCGGACATCGGCTCCTCCAGCCTGGCGCAGGCCACCACGGCCCACACCGCGCTGGTGGAGATCGAGAAGTTCCACGGGCAGGCGCCGGCCGTCACCGCCTTCGGGGCACCGGAATCCGCCAAGGGCATCGATCCCATGTTCCCGGCACTGTGACCCGAGGGGACGAAAGTCACCCCTTGAGTTTCCTTTATTTTTAAAGTCGTTAGAATCGGGAGCCTCTATGGCTCCCGATTGTCATCCACGGAGGATAAATGCAGGAATTCATGGCTACCAGCGAACGCCGGGCCGAGCTTTACTGGTGGTTCTCCACCCTGTTCGCTGCCGAGCTCAGTGATGCACAGATCGCTGAATACGACACCTATGACGTGCGCAGCTTCTTGAAGAGCCTCTCCACTCTCGACCCCATGCGCGAGGCCGTGGCCGAACTGAACGAGGCCATCGCCCGCCTGCTGGTGCGCCAGGATCGCCAGCTGGAGCTCGCCGCCGACTTCGCCGGTCTGTTCCTGGTGGATCCCAAGCAGGGTGCCCTGCCTTACGAATCGCTCTATCGCGGCGAGGGCAAGCTGCTGATGCAGGCCCCCATGAGCGAGATGCAGGCCCGCCTCGAACGCCTCGGCATCAACGTCAGCGATAAATACAAGGAGCCTGCCGATCACCTGGCCATCGAGCTGGATCTGATGGGCAACCTCATCATCCGCGCCGCCGAGGCGACCACCGCCGCCCAGCGTGAAAGCTGGCTCGGCGAGCAGGAGTCCCTGCTGCACGGCCACCTGCTCGGCTGGTTCGACAAATTCGAGAGCGCCTGCCGCGCCGCCGACCAGTTCGGCTTCTACGGCGCCAGTGCCCGGCTGCTAGGGGTATTCCTCAAGATGGATGCCAACTACCTGAGCCTGGTCAAACCGGCGCAAGCCGCCGACTAAGCCGATGAAGACAGCCCTGCTTCTCATTGCATGCTGGCTGCTGGCCCTGATCCCGCAGGATCAGGGCATTACTCCCCTCGTCACCCTGCTGTTCAATCCGGACCGGGAACTCTACAGCACCGCCCAGCTCACCGGCTTCGCCGGCATACTGCTGACCCTCTACCTCGCCAACCTCGGCGTCGAGGTGGTGCTGCGCCGCCGCTTCCAGATAGCGGGCATGCTGGCCCTGCTGGCCGCCTGGATCGACTTCATTCACAGCAGTGGCAGCGAGGCCCACTGGCTGCTGCTCTACGTCATGGCGCTGCCGTTTCACGTGGTCGGCTGGCTGGTGCTGGTGCGCGGCATCCAGGCGTTTGGCCGCCAGAAAGGCTGAAAAAGCGCCAAAACTATTACAAATCATGACAGCCCGATCCCCCCGGTTGCCCTTGTGGCAAGGTCAGCGGGGTAATTGCGGGTAACATTCGCTTACATTCAGCTCCCGTTCAGTTTCACGACAACCGCTATAGTGCCGCTCCTTTTCCGACCGATACAGGAGCATCAGCATGCCTCCACAGGATGCGCGCATCACAGGCCTCGATCTGCTGCGAGGGCTCGTCATCTTCATGGCCGTCTTCGAGCACTACACCGGCTACCTCAACTACTGGTACATCGACTTCTTCAATCGGGAGCACGCCCTGTGGGACAGCTTCTACCTCTCCCACAAGGCGATGGCCGGTCAGCTGCTGCCCATGGATCATCTGACGGCCCAGGTGTCGGCCTGGCTCATCCCCTGGGTCAGCCAGATCTACCTGGCGCTGGCCGCCTTCAACCTCAGTCGCCGTGATCAGGCCAGCTTCAGACCGCAGCTGGGCGGCAAGCTGGTGCTGTTCGCCAGCATCATACTGGTGCTCTATGTGGAAGGACTGGTCATCGCCCCCAACTTCGGCGAGGCGATCTCTTTCTATCCGGTGATGCTGTGGATGTGCCTGCTGGCGCTCTTCTCGCTGGTCTACGCCTGGTTCGGCATCCGCGGCATGCTGCTGCTGACCCTGCTCAGCCTGCTGCTGGATCAGCTCGGCGTGCAGGATCTGCTCGGTCACCTCGACGGCTGGATGAAGCTGCACGTGCACCCCGACTACGAGCTGGATGCCCGCCTCGACCTCTTCATGGCCAGCGGCTGCTTCGGCTTCCTCTACGGCTGGTGCTGGCATCAGCGACCCCAATGGCGGGACCGCCTCAACACGCTGGTGCTGACGCTCTCGCTGGTGGCACTGGCCTGCTATCTCATGTTCGGCGAAACCAGCACGGTCGAGCTCAGCGACATCTACGCCAACGAGCACGAGCTGGCGATGGACATGATCGGGCGTGCCGGCATCTGGGGCATGGAGTTTCTGGTGATCGGGGCCGTGCTCTGGCTGCATCAGCGCAACATTCGCCTCTGCTGGCGCCCCCTCAACTGGATCGGCATGTACTCGCTGACCGTCTTCATCTTCCACAAGAGCATCTTCGTGCACCTGTGGGGCCCGCTCCTGCTGTGGTGGACCGCCCGCCAGGGCACCATCCTGCCCAACAATTTCGGCCTCATCATGGCGCTCAGCGCCACCAGCGTGCTGCTCATCTACGCCTTCCAGCGCTCCGGCATCATCTGCCACCTGATGGGCATGCATCAGGATCGGGACTGGGTACGGCTCTATGGCAACAAATAAGCACTGGCTGGTGCTGCTGCTCCTGGCGCTGCCGGTCTGCGCCAAGGAGCTGGCCATCGGCGGTCAGTGGCAGCTGGACAGCAAGCAGGCGGGCAGCGGCAGCAGCGACAGCACCCAGTTCTGGGTCGGCTACGAGCGGGAGACCCTGGTCGGCCTCATCTTCGCCGACGGCCAGAGCGCCGGGGTGGCGCTGCCGCTCTACGACAAGAGCTTTATCGCCCTCGGCGTCAGCCCGATGGAGGTGATCGACCGCACCCGCTTCAGCGCGCTCTGGCGCCTGGGCTGGCAACTGGATGACGATCACCAGCTGACCCTGGGCCAGCTCTATGACGTCAGCGGGCGCTATGGCCAGCTCTGGTACATGGAGCACAGCCTGCCGCTGCCCGCCGGGCTCTCCCTCAATCTCTGGCTGACCCGCGGCAGTCAGGCCCACATGGCCGCCTATGGGGCGAACGAAGGCTTGCGGGACTGGGGGCTCACGCTGGAGCGCAGCTGGTGCTGGCAGCAGTGGCGACTGGGCACCGAGCTCGGCGCCAAGCAGTGGCTCATCAAGGAGCATGACTGGCAACCTGTGATCAACCTCACCCTGAGCTACCACTTCGGAAAATAACCAAATTGGTGGCAAATGAGCCCCCACCTCTTCCCTCCAGCAGGCTTCATGCCATACTGACAACACCTCAAATGACAAAACAGTCAATTTCGGAGTCCCGTGATGGGGAAAGAGCTTTTCGACGCCATGCCCGATCCGCCGCAGGCGGGGCAGTTGAGCGTGAACGAGCTGCAGCAGCTGTTCGAACTGGCCCCGTTTGGCATAGGCATCTTCGATCGCCACTTTCGCTGCCGCAGCGTCAACCAGACCCTGGCCGACCTCAACGGCCTCTCCCGGGAGGAGCACTATGGCCACACCCTGCGGGAAATCGTCCCGGCCCTGGCCCCCGTGCTGGAGCCCCTGTTCCAGCAGATCATCAGCAGCGGCGTCCCCCGGGTCGAGCTGAACCTGAGTGGCCATACCGCGGCCCACCAGGGTCGGCAGCGCCACTGGCAGGCGATCTACAGCCCCATGCTCGACGAACAGGGCGTGCCCGACGGCATTCTCACCATTGTGCGCGACGTGACCGAACAGGTCGAGTCGCAGCGGCGGCTGCAACTGGCCATGAATGCCGGCCGGATCGGGGTATGGGAGTGGCACGTCAAGGAGGACAGACTGCAGTTTGACGGCCGGGTCGAGCAGCTGCTCGGCACCGCCGCCAGCGAGTTTCAGGGGGGAATGGAGCAGTTCATCAAGCGCTTCGATCCCCTCTCTGGCGAGCAGCTCAGGGCGGCGCTCAAGGGCACGGCCCCCATTCATCTCACCCTAGGTTACCTGGGGCCCGATCAGCAGCGAGGCTGGGTCGACATCCATGCCGATCACGTGGCGGCCAGCGAACATCTGGGGCGACGTATCGCCGGGGTGATCCACGACGCAACCGATCGCTGCACCCAGGAAGACAAGCTGCGCCAGGCCAACGTGGTGTTCGAAACCGCTGCCGAAGGCATCATCATCATGGATGGCCAGCGCCAGATCATCTCGGTCAACCCGGCCTTCTGCAGCATGACCCAGTACGAGGAGGAGGAGGTCGTCGGCAAGTCACCAGAAGCCATCATGCACCCGCGCCGCCACACCGACATCGACTACCCCTGGCACACCCTGCTGCCTGGCAGCCACGCCTGGCATGGCGAGATGATGTGCCTGCGCAAGGATGGCGGCTACTTCACCTCCTGGCAGCATGTCAGCGCCGTCCACGACAGCCGCCACAACACCACCAACTATGTCATCGCCTTCTCCGACATCAGCGCCATTCGCAAGGCCGAGGCACAGCTCAACCACCTCGCCTATCACGATCCCCTGACCGAGCTCGGCAACCGCAACCTGCTGCAGGAGCGGCTTGAGCTGGAGATCAAGACAGCCCACCTCAACCGGCAGCAGCTCGCCTTGCTGTTCATCGATCTGGACGGCTTCAAACTGATCAACGACACCCTGGGCCACCGGGCCGGGGACGAGCTGCTCAAGCTGCTGGCCGAGCGCATTCGCCGACTGCTTCACCACAACGACGTGGCGGCCAGGCTGGGGGGCGACGAGTTTCTGGTGCTGATCCCCTACTTCGAGCAGCCGGAGGAGCTGGCCAGGCTCGCCGAGCATCTGCTGGCCCGCCTGCGCGAGCCGGTCGAGCTGGATCACGAGCGGGTGGCCGTCTCCGCCAGCATCGGCATCGCCCTCTATCCGGAACACGCCACCACCCCGGACACCCTGGTCAGTGCCGCCGACAGCGCCATGTACGAGGCGAAGAACCAGGGCCGCAACGGTTACCTCTTCTATACGCCGGACATGACGGAACAGACCCGGGAGCGACTGAGCATGGAGCAGGGGCTGTTCCAGGCCATCGAGCAGCAGCAGCTCTGCATCCTCTATCAACCCATGACGGATCTGGCCAGCAACCAGCTGAGCGGGCTGGAAGCCCTGCTGCGCTGGCAACACCCCAGCGAGGGCATGATAGGGCCGACCCGCTTCATTCCGGTGGCCGAGGAGTGCGGCCTTATCGAGCAGATCGGGGAGTGGGTGATGCGTACCGCCTGTCAGCAGGGGCAAGCCTGGCTGGCCGCAGGGCTGGCGGTGCCCAGACTGTCGGTCAATGTGTCGGTACGGGAGATGCGCTCGGCAGGTTACGTGGAGCGGGTCGCCGCCATCCTGGCCGAGACCGGTTTTCCGCCGCAGCGGCTGGAGATAGAGGTCACCGAGAGCATCATCCAGCGGGTCGACCAGAGTCTGCAGCTGTTCAAGCGGCTGAAGGAGCTGGGGGTGCAGATCGCCATCGACGATTTTGGCACCGGCTTCTCATCCCTGAGCCTGCTGAAAAGCCTGCCCATCGATCGGATCAAGATAGACAAGACCTTCGTGCAGGCGCTGCCCGATGACAAGCACAGCCGGGAGCTGTGCCGCACCATCGTCAACCTGGCCGACAGCCTGGGCATGATGGTGACCGCCGAAGGGATAGAGACCCAGGCCCAGCGCCAGTTTCTGCAATCCCTCCACTGTCAGGAGGGGCAGGGCTATCTGTTCAGCCATCCGCTGGCCGAGCCCCATCTGGCGGCGCAGCTGGCATCGGGCAGGAATCACTGGTGCTGACCCCGCGCCAGGGGGGTGACAGCCACTGCCGGCTCAATCGTTGAAGGTCAGCCTGGCGTCCCACCCTTCGTCCTGCTGCCGGCGTGACTCTTCCAGCAAGGAGTCCTGCGGATAGGAGGACTTTTTCTCCCCGAGGGTGACGGACACCGGCGGCTTGCGCGCCAGCCATGCCTCGCTCAGCTGGCCGCTGATGTGATCCCGCAGTGAGGGTGAATCGGGCTGTGTCGGTGTCAGTTCAAGACCGTTGGCATGGGAGGCGGCCAATGCGGCCTCATCGGTGGCCTTCGGGGCCTCGAACTGCCAGAGGGAGGAGCAAAGAAGCAGGGTCAACACGGGGGCTGTCTCCATCGATAAAAGCGACGTTTTACCCAATCGGCGATGAATTGTCATCGACGCGACTGTAAGCGGATGTTGCCATCTATCCAAAAGTCTAATTGCCCTCCCCCGCCAAAGGTATAAGTTGTTATCCAATCATTACAAAAATGTATTAAAAGGAGTGACACATGAGCGAGAGCAAGGTCTACCCGGTCAAAGCCCACATCAGCCAGGGCGCCCTGCTGGACAAGGCAGGCTATGAGGCCATGTACCAGGCCTCGGTGCAGAACCCGGATGCCTTCTGGGGCGAGCAGGGCAAGATCCTCGACTGGATGAAGCCCTATACCCGGGTCAAGAACACCTCCTACGATCCGGGCCACGTCTCCATCAAGTGGTATGAAGACGGCCTGCTCAACGTCTCTGCCAACTGCCTGGATCGCCATCTGAGCGAGCGCGGCGACAAGGTCGCCATCATCTGGGAAGGGGACAACCCGGCCGAGGATCGCAAGCTCACCTATCGCGAGCTGCACACCGAGGTGTGCAAGTTTGCCAACGTCTTGAAGGCACAAGGGGTGCATCGCGGCGACGTGGTCTGCCTCTACATGCCCATGGTGCCGGAAGCGGCCATCGCCATGCTGGCCTGTACCCGCATCGGCGCCGTGCACAGCATCGTCTTCGGCGGTTTCTCGCCAGAAGCCCTGGCCGGCCGCATCATCGACTCCGGCTCCACCATCGTCGTCACCGCCGATGAGGGGCTGCGCGGTGGCCGCCCGGTGCCGCTCAAGAAGAACGTGGATGAAGCGCTCACCAACCCGGAGACCAAGGTCAGCAAGGTGATCGTGCTCAAACGTACCGGCGGCAACATCGCCTGGCACAACCACCGCGACCTGTGGTGGCATGAGGCAACGGCTGCCGTCAGCAGCGACTGCCCGCCGGAGGCGATGGGGGCCGAAGACCCGCTCTTCATCCTCTACACCTCCGGCTCCACCGGCAAGCCCAAAGGGGTGCTGCACACCACCGGCGGCTATCTGGTCTATGCCACGCTCACCTTCAAGTACATCTTCGACTACCACGAGGAGGACATCTACTGGTGTACCGCCGACGTGGGCTGGGTCACCGGCCACTCCTACCTGGTCTACGGGCCACTCGCCAACGGCGCCACCACCATCATGTTCGAAGGGGTGCCCAACTACCCGGCGACCAACCGCATGAGCCAGGTGGTGGACAAGCACCAGGTCACCATCCTCTACACCGCCCCCACCGCCATCCGCGCGCTGATGGCCAAGGGCAACGAGGCCGTTGAGGGTACCTCCCGTTCGAGCCTGCGCATCATGGGCTCGGTGGGCGAGCCCATCAACCCGGAAGCCTGGGAGTGGTACTACCGCACCATAGGCGACGAGCGCTGCCCCATCGTCGACACCTGGTGGCAGACCGAGACCGGCGGCATCCTCATCAGCCCGCTGCCCGGCGTCACCGATCTCAAGCCAGGCTCGGCCACCCGCCCCTTCTTCGGCGTGCAGCCGGCGCTGGTGGACAACATGGGCGAGCCGCTGGAGGGGGCCACCGAGGGCAACCTGGTGATCACCGACTCCTGGCCGGGCCAGATGCGCACCGTATTCGGCGATCACGAGCGCTTCGAGCAGACCTACTTCTCCACCTTCCCCGGCCGCTACTTCACCGGCGACGGTGCCCGTCGCGACGAGGATGGCTACTACTGGATCACCGGCCGGGTGGATGATGTACTGAACGTCTCCGGCCACCGCATGGGTACCGCCGAGATCGAATCCGCGCTGGTGGCTCATCCCAAGATCGCCGAAGCGGCTGTGGTGGGGGTACCGCACGAGATCAAGGGCCAGGGCATCTATGCCTATGTCACCCTGATCGCCGGCGAAGAGCCGAGCCGGGAGCTGCACAAGGAGGTGAAGGAGTGGGTCCGCAAGGAGATCGGCGCCATCGCCACCCCTGACGTGATCCACTGGGCCGAGGGGCTGCCCAAGACCCGTTCCGGCAAGATCATGCGGCGCATTCTGCGCAAGATCGCCACCGGCGAGACCGACAGCCTGGGGGATATCTCCACCCTGGCGGATCCGGGCGTAGTGGACAAACTCATTCGCGAGAAGTCCGAAGCCGCCTGATCCCGTCTGCCTTTTGCCTCCAAAGCCGGCCCTGTGCCGGCTTTGTCATTCCTGCTAGTGAGTGTTTTGACAGTCGACCAGACAGAGCAAAAAACAGACAGATGTAGAGATTAGACCAGTAAAATGCTGCTAATTTTCACGAAATCAATATAATTGCGAAATCTGTGTGCCAGTGCACACCGATTTGAGCAGAAAATGGCTAGATTTCTGGTAGTCCACAAGATAGCTGACAGATAGCAGCATTATCATCGAGGATGTACTCAATATGTCGCAAAAACACCGAATTCTCCTGCTCAACGGGCCGAACCTGAACCTGCTGGGCAAACGGGAACCGGGCATCTACGGCAGCAAGACGCTCGATGAGATCGTCGCCGATCTGACGCTAAGTGCCGGCGAACTCGGGGTCACACTGGAACACCTGCAATCCAACGCCGAACATGAGCTGGTCGGCCGCATCCACCAGGCCATGGGTCAGGTGGACTTCATCATCATCAATCCGGCCGCCTTCACCCACACCAGCGTCGCCATCCGCGATGCGCTGCTGGGTGTGGCCATCCCCTTTATCGAGGTTCACCTGTCCAACGTCCACGCCAGGGAACCCTTCCGTCATCACTCCTATCTGTCTGATGTCGCCAAGGGGGTCATTTGTGGGCTGGGGGCCGATGGCTACCAATTCGCTTTAACCGCGGCCGTGCACCAGTTGCGCGCGGCTTGATAATCACTGATCAGATAAAGAAGAAAGAGAATGCTAATGGATATCCGCAAAATCAAGAAGCTGATTGAACTGGTTGAAGAGTCCGGCATCGCCGAACTGGAGATCTCCGAAGGTGAAGAGTCCGTTCGCATCAGCCGCAACTTCTCCGGTCAGGTGACCGCTGCTCCGCAGATGATCATGCCGCAGGTTGCTGCTCCGGTAGCCGCTCCTGTCGCCGCCGCCCCGGCCGCCGCAGCACCGGCTGCCGACGCCACCCCGGCCGGTCACCTGATGCGCTCCCCCATGGTCGGTTCCTTCTACCGCTCTTCCAGCCCGGAAGCCAAGCCGTTCGTGGAAGTGGGCCAGCACGTCAATGTCGGCGATACCCTGTGCATCGTCGAAGCCATGAAAATGATGAACCAAATCGAATCCGACAAGGCCGGCGTGATCAAAGCGATCCTGGTTGAAAATGGTCAGGCCGTCGAATTCGACGAGCCGCTGTTCATCATCGAATAAGGGAAATCGCCACCCATGTTGGACAAAGTAGTCATCGCCAACCGCGGTGAAATTGCCCTGCGGATCCTGCGCGCCTGCAAAGAGCTCGGGATCAAGACAGTGGCCGTTCACTCCACCGCCGACCGGGAGCTCAAGCATGTGCTGCTGGCCGACGAAACCATCTGTATCGGCAAGCCGGCCAGTACCGACTCCTACCTCAACGTGCCGGCGATCATCGCCGCCGCCGAGGTGACCGGTGCCGTTGCCATTCACCCCGGCTACGGCTTCCTCTCCGAGAACGCCGACTTTGCCGAAGTGGTCGAGAAATCCGGCTTCGTCTTCATCGGCCCGCGCGCCGAGACCATTCGCCTGATGGGTGACAAGGTCTCCGCCATCGAGGCGATGAAGAAGGCGGGCGTACCCTGCGTACCGGGCTCCGACGGTCCGGTTGACAGCGATGCCAAGCACAACGCCGCCATTGCCAAGCGCATCGGCTACCCGGTGATCATCAAGGCCGCCGGTGGCGGTGGTGGTCGCGGCATGCGCGTGGTGCGCAGCGAAGCCGAGCTGGCTGCCGCCATCGCGCTGACCAAGTCCGAAGCAGGCCAGTTCTTCAAGAACGACATGGTCTACATGGAGAAGTACCTGGAGAACCCGCGCCACATCGAGATCCAGGTGCTGGCAGACGGCCAGGGCAACGCCCTCTATCTGGGCGAGCGCGACTGCTCCATGCAGCGTCGCCACCAGAAGGTGGTCGAAGAGGCGCCGGCGCCGGGCATCACCGCCGAGATGCGCAAGTTCATCGGTGAACGCTGCGTGCGCGCCTGTATCGAGATCGGCTACCGCGGTGCGGGTACTTTCGAGTTCCTGTACGAGAACGGCGAGTTCTATTTCATCGAGATGAACACCCGTATCCAGGTAGAGCACCCGGTTACCGAGATGGTCACCGGCGTCGACCTCATCAAGGAGCAGCTGCGCATCGCCGCCGGCCAGCCCCTGTCGATCACCCAGCAGGACATCCGCATCCGTGGCCACGCCATCGAGTGCCGGATCAACGCCGAAGACCCGGCCACCTTCATGCCGTCTCCGGGCCTGATCCAGCGCTTCCACGCGCCGGGCGGTCTGGGCGTGCGTTGGGACTCCCACATCTACGCCGGCTACAAGGTGCCGCCCTACTACGACTCCATGATCGGCAAGCTGATCTGTTACGGTGAAAACCGCGACGTCGCCATTGCCCGCATGCGTCAGGCGCTGGACGAGCTGGTGGTGGAAGGGATCAAGACCAACGTCTCTCTGCAAAAAGAGATCATGAAGGACGAAAACTTCCAGCACGGTGGTACCAATATCCACTACCTGCACAAGAAGCTGGGTCTGTAAGACTCGCGTCCGCAGATCTTCTGCTGAAAAAGGGCCATGGCGACATGGCCCTTTTTTGTTATCCTTGCGCCCCTCGAAATTGTCGGAGGCCAAGGTGAACCGTTTTGCGCTCGCTCGTCGGGAAGCAGCACTCTGCCTGCTGCTGACCCTGCTCTACTTCCTTGCCTGGTATGGCACGGCCTATTTCATCCCCGAAGAGATCGAATTCTGGGATATGCCGCTCTGGTTCCTGCTCAGCTGCATTCTGATGCCGCTGCTGTTCATCGTGCTGTGCGGCCTGATGGTGGATCGCCTGTTCGTGGATATCCCCCTCGACTCCCAGCCCCTCGATGACAAGGAGCCTCCCCATGAATCTTGAGCTGCTGCTGCCGCTGTGCATCTATCTGGTGCTGGTGCTGGGGGTCGGTTTCTGGGCCAGCCGCCACCGGGTGGGCGGTGACTTCGTGCAGGAGTACTTCATCGGCAACCGCAGCATGGGCGGCCTGGTGCTGGCCATGACCCTGGTGGCCACTTACACCTCGGCCTCCTCCTTCATCGGCGGGCCGGGTGCCGCCTACAAGATTGGCCTCGGCTGGGTGCTGCTGGCGATGATCCAGCTGCCCACCGTCTGGCTCACCCTGGGGGTGCTTGGCAAGAAGTTCGCCATCATCGCCCGCCGGGTCAATGCGGTGACCATCAACGACATGCTGTGGGCCCGCTACCAGAGCAGGGCCGTGGTGGTGCTGGGCTCGGTCACCATCATCCTCGCCTTCATCGCCACCATGGTGGTGCAGTTCATCGGCGGCGCCCGCCTGCTGGAGACCGCCACCGGCCTCTCTTATCAGCAGGGGCTGTTCCTGTTTGCCGGCTGCGTGCTGCTCTACACGGTGATCGGCGGCTTTCGCGCCGTGGTGATGACCGATGCGCTGCAGGGGATCATCATGCTGATCGGCACCGGCGCCCTGCTGGCGGGGATCCTGATCGCGGGGGATGGTTTGCCCAACCTCATCCACCAGCTCAAGGCGATCGATCCCAAGCTGGTGAGCCCGCAGGGGGCCGGCGACATGCTGACCCAGCCCTTCATGCTGAGCTTCTGGGTACTGGTCTGCGTCGGGGTGGTGGGGCTGCCCCACTCGGCCCTGCGCTGCTTTGGCTATCGCGACAGCAAGGCGCTGCATCGCGGCATCCTGATCGGCACCGTCGTCAGCGCCTTCCTGATGTTCGGCATGCACCTGGCCGGGGCGCTGGGCCGCGCCATCCTGCCCGGCATGGACAGCCCGGACAAGATCATGCCCTCCCTGATGATGGAGGTGCTGCCCCCCTGGCTGGCCGGGGTCTTCCTGGCGGCCCCCATGGCGGCCATCATGTCCACCATCGACTCCCAGCTGATCCAGGCCTCCGCCACGCTGGTGAAGGATCTCTACCTCAACTACCTGAGCCCGGAGAAAGCCGGCCAGGAGAAGCTGGAGGTACGGGTGCCGCGCCTCTCTCTGCTCTGCACCCTGATCCTGGGCACTCTGGTGCTGCTGGCGGCGCTGCAGCCCCCCGAGATGATCATCTGGCTCAACCTGCTCGCCTTTGGCGGACTGCAGGCGGTGTTCCTCTGGCCGCTGGTGCTCGGCCTCTACTGGTCACGGGCCAACGGCCCGGGAGCCCTG
Organism: Aeromonas dhakensis; assembly: GCF_002285935.1. Lineage (NCBI taxonomy): Bacteria > Pseudomonadati > Pseudomonadota > Gammaproteobacteria > Aeromonadales > Aeromonadaceae > Aeromonas > Aeromonas dhakensis. The sequence continues at coordinate 1,825,895 of NZ_CP023141.1, read as the reverse complement.
GCCAGCATGGTGTGCGGCATCCTCTGCTACGCCGTCCTGAGCCAGTGGGGGATCAAGCTGGCCGGCCTGCACGCCATAGTGCCGAGCCTGGCGCTGGGGCTGATCGCCTTCGTGCTGGTCAGCCTGCTCACCCCGGCTCCGAGCCAGAGCGTGCGGCGGCTCTTCGAACCTTGTTCAGCAATGGATTAATAAAGGGTTCCGAAACTATCCCAAAATGGGTGCTTTAAGGGTAAACTGTGCGCCATGTCACAAAACAGTGCACCCTTATGCCCGTCCAGAACGCCAGACAGATCCTGACCCAAGCCCTGCAGCGACTCGGTTACGCCCTGTTGCTGCCGGTCTCCATCCTGCCGCTGGCGGCCCTGCTCTATCGGCTCGGCCAGCCGGACGTGCTGGATCTGGCGGTACTCTCCCTCACCGGTCGCGCCCTGTTCAGCCAGATGCCGCTCATCTATGCGGTGGCCATCGCCTTCGGACTGAGCCGCCAGGGCGAGGGGAGCCAGGCGCTGGCCGGGGCGGTCAACTTCCTGCTGCTGAGCTCGGCGCTCGGCACCCTGGCCCCCGGCCTGCACAGCGACATGATCTGCGGCCTGCTGGCGGGATTGACCACCGCCATCGTCTACCCCTGGCTCAAGCGCCACCCCATGCCCCACTGGCTGCGGCTGGTCAACGGCGATTTCACCAGCCTGCTCGCCTCGGCGCTGGCCTGCCTGCTGCTGGCCTTCCCCCTCGCGCTGCTCTGGCCGCTGCTGGAGCAGGGCATCACCCTGCTCGCCTCCGAACTGCTCACCACCCCGTTCGGCGCCTTCTGCTACGGCGTGCTGAACCGGCTGCTGATCCCGCTCGGTCTGCACCAGGTGCTGGGCAGCCTCATCGGGCTGGGGGAGAGCAACCTGCAGGCGCTGGCCAGCGCCCAGCCGCTGCACGAAGGCTATGTGGCCGGGCTCTACCCCATCATCATGTTCGGCCTGCCTGGCGCCTGTTTCGCCATCTGGCTGCACCGCCAGCGCATGCAGCGGTTGCCGCAAGGGGGGCTGCTGCTCACCCTGGCGCTCACCTCGGCGCTGGTGGGGATCACCGAACCCATCGAGTTCCTGTTCGCCTTCACCGCCCCCTGGCTGTTTCTGGCCCACGCCCTGCTGACCGGATTGTCGCTCGCCACCTGCAGTGCGCTCGGCATCAAGGTGGGCAGTTACTTCTCCGCCGGCCTGCTGGATCTGGTGCTGAGCTACCACGCCGGCGAGCACAGCTTCTGGCTCATTCCGGTCGGCATCCTGTTCTTCGTCGCCTACACCTTGCTGTTCTACCAGCTGCTGGAGCGCACGCCCCTCAGCCTGCCGAGCAAGCCCATCGCCCCGGAACACCCACGGCTGGCGAGCGTCGCCCCCTCCGATCCCCAGATGCTGGCGATCCAGTACCTCAAGGTGCTGGGGGGCATGGACAACCTGCAGGCGATGAGCGTCTGCCTGACCCGCCTCAGCCTGCGGGTACGCGACATCTCGCTGGTGGATCAATCCCGCCTGCTGGGGCTGGGCTGCCTCTCCTGGATCCAGCTCAACGACCATCAGCTGGTGCTGGTGCTGGGCCCCAACGCCAGCCTCATTGAAGGGCAGATCCGCATGCTGGCGGAGCGCCAGTCGGTGCCACTCGGCCTCAAGCCCAATCAGGAGTCCGCCGGCCAGAGCGGCTGGTAGCCTCAGGCAAACGGCAACCGCTCGGCCACAAAGTCCATCAGGCTGCGCAGGGCGGGCGCCAGGTGTTCCCGGCTCGGGTAGATGAGATAGAAGGGGTTGGGCGGCACGGCGAGCTCGGGCAACACCTTCTGCAAGCGGCCACTAGCCAGATCCCCTTCGCAGACGTGATGGGGCAGCAGGGCAATTCCCCCCTCGTTGATGGCCAGCTCCCGCAGCGCCAGCAGGCTGTTGCTGATGCAGGCCCCCTGCGGCCGCCAGCCCCCCTCCTGCAGCGGCCACACCGGCAACGACGTGTGCACCAGGCAGGCGTATCGACCCAGCTCGCTCAGCTGTTGCGGCATGCCGTGGGCCGCCAGATAGGCGGGGGCCGCCACCAAGTACCGCGGCACCTGACCGATGCGCCGGCAGATGAGGCTGGAGTCTTTCAGCGGCGCCGCCCGTAGCGCCAGATCGTAACCCTCCCCCACCAGATCGAGCTGCTCATCACAGAGGGTCAGCTCCAGCACCACCTCGGGATAGAGGGCCCGAAACTCGGCCAGGATCCGGCCGAGCAGCAGGGTGCCAGTGGCCTCCGGCGCGGTGATCCGCACCCGGCCGGCCGGGGCCGCGCGCAGCCGCGCCATCGCCAGATTGGCGCTGCGGGCCAGCGCCAGCAGCGCCCGGCACTGCTCCACATAGACCTCTCCCTGCGGGGTCAGGCTCAGCCGGCGGGTGGTGCGCTGCAACAGGCGCACCCCGAGCTGGGATTCGAGCCGCGAGATCTTCTGGCTGACCGAGGATTTGGGCATGCCAAGCAGCTCGGCCGCGCCGGTAAAACTGCCCTGCTCCACCACGGTGGCGAACAGCCCCATCAGCTCCAGTTCGACATTGTTCATATATTCAAACAGTCTTTACCAATTACCCATCTTAATCTGAATAATCAACCAGACTAGAGTGGCTGGCAATCCCCATCCAACCGATTTGAAAGGAACTGCCATGAAAGCCATCGCCCTGACCCACTATCTGCCGAGCGATCATCCCGACTGCTTCATCGAGGCCAATCTGGCCGACCCGACACCGGGCCCGCGCGACCTGCTGGTGCGGGTCAACGCCACCTCCATCAACCCGGTCGACACCAAGGTGCGCGCCCCCAAGGCCAAGATCGAGAGCAGCCCGCGGGTGCTGGGCTGGGACGCCGTGGGCGAGGTGATCGCCGTCGGCCCTGAGGTGACCCTGTTCAAGGCGGGCGACCGGGTCTGGTATGCCGGCGACATCAGCCGCCCCGGCAGCAACAGCGCCCTGCAACTGGTGGATGAGCGCATCGCCGCCCTCGCCCCAGCCAGCCTGAGCGACCTGGAAGCGGCCGCCCTGCCGCTCACCGCCATCACCGCCTGGGAGACCCTGTTCGAGCGCATGAGCCTCAGCCGCGAGAGCCGCGGACGGCTGCTCATCATCGGCGGTGCCGGCGGGGTCGGCTCCATCGCCATCCAGCTGGCCCGCCAGCTCACCGGCATGGAGGTGATCGCCACCGCCTCCCGCCCCGAAACCCGGGCCTGGTGTCTGCAGATGGGGGCCCATCAGGTGGTGAGCCATCACCAGTTGCAGGAGGAGCTCACCGCCCTCGGCATCAACCAGGTGGACGCCATCTTCTGCACCAATGCCACCGAGCAGCACTGGGATGCCATGGCCAGCCTCATCAGCCCGTTCGGCCATATCTGCACCATCGCCGAGTCGAGCGAGCCCTGGGATCTCTCCCTGCTCAAGAGCAAGAGCGTCACCTTCAGCCAGGAGTTCATGTTTACCCGCTCCCTGTTCCAGACCCCGGACATGATTGAGCAGCACAACCTGTTGGGGCTGGTCGCCGCCCTGGTGGATCAGGGCGTGGTCAAGAGCACCCTCAGCAAGGTGGTACCCGAGCTGACCCCGACGACCCTGGCGCAAGCCCATGCCGAGGTGGAAGCCGGCCGCATGGTGGGCAAGCTGGTGATCGACATGAGCCGGTTCGGCAACTAATCCCTTATGGGTAAAAACTGCACCATCATGGGGTGAACTCACCAGTGACAAGCCCCATCACTGCACAGCACATATCAGGCAACAGACAGTCACCACGCAGCTTCACCATAAAAAAGCCAAAAAAAGGGGCCATCCCGCCGGGATGGCCCTAAATACCTGAACGTTGGGGTAACAATCACACACATATCCTTATGCAGGACCTCTGAACCTTTGCAGCTAGTGTGCCAATCCCGCCCCCCTCCCCGCTTGCTTGCCACATTGTGCCCTGCCACCTGGGTCTGCAGCCCCCGGCCAACCAGCAGGCAAAAAAAAGCCACCCGAAGGTGGCTGAAAAAGATGACGGAACTTTCCTAGAGCAAAGCATTCAGCGGGAACAGGTTGCTTCCCGTCACCCAATGAGGAATACATGAACCGTGCCAACTCGGCAAAGTCTGCCTCCTCCACCACACTGCATGGGCAAACCACGACAGCACACGCCCATGATGATAGAATCCCGCAGTTTCACATTTATGAAGAGTCGACGCCATGCCCTGGATACAAATTCGAATCAACGCCACTGCCAAGACCGCAGACAAGGTGAGCAATATGCTGCTGGGGCGTGGTGCCCAGGCGGTGACCTTTATGGATGCCAAGGATGTGCCCGTCTATGAACCCATGCCCGGTGAAACCCCGCTCTGGGGCGAGACCGAAGTAATGGGGCTGTTCGACGCCGAAACCGATCCGGCCCCCACCATCGCCTTCTTCCAGCAGATCTTCGGCGAAGACGTGGGCTACAAGGTGGAGCAGCTGGAAGACAAGGACTGGGTGCGCGAGTGGATGGATCACTTCCACCCCATGCAGTTCGGTGAGCGGCTGTGGATCTGCCCGAGCTGGCGCGACGTGCCAAACCCCGATGCGGTCAACGTCATGCTGGACCCGGGTCTGGCCTTCGGTACCGGTACCCACCCCACCACGGCGCTCTGCCTGCAGTGGCTGGACGGGCTGGATCTGGCCGGTAAAACCGTGGTCGACTTTGGTTGCGGCTCCGGCATCCTCGGCATCGCCGCCCTGAAACTGGGCGCCGCCCGGGTCATCGGCATCGACATCGATCCGCAGGCCATCCAGGCCAGCCGTGACAACGCGATGCGCAATGGCGTCGCCGATCAGATCGAACTCTACCTGCCGGCGGATCAGCCGCAAGATGTCGAAGCGGACGTGGTGGTCGCCAACATCCTGGCCGGCCCGCTGCGCGAGCTGGCGCCGCTTATCGCCGGCCACGGCAAGGCGGGCAGCCTGATGGCTCTCTCCGGTGTACTGGAAAGCCAGGCGCCAGAGCTGGAGACCATCTACGGCCAGTGGTTCGAGATGGACCCGACCGCCGTCAAGGAAGAGTGGTGCCGCCTCTCCGGCCGTAAACTCGGCTGATAAGCAACAAGCCACGGCGGCTGCCAACCCATCGGCCGCAAGCTCGGCTGATAAGCAACAAGCCACGGCGGCTGCCAACCCATCGGCCGTAAACTCGGCTGATAAGCAACAAGCCACGGCGGCTGCCAGCCCATCAGCTACAAACTCGGCTAAGCGGCACTTGCCAAACTATCAACGGGGCTCCCACACGGGAGCCTCGTCTATTTTCGGCCCGCCGGCGGCAGCTGCATCTTCGCTGATTCCACCACCCAGCGCCATCCATGCTCATTTGACCACACAGCTCACCTCGTTTCCGGTAGGATAGGCCGCCAGTCCCCCCTGCGACACGGAGTGCTTATGCGGATTGCCATACTGGACGACTATCAGGATCAGGTGCGTCATCTGCCCTGTTTTACCCGCCTGGCGGGCCACGACGTCACCATTCTCACCCGAAGCGAACCTGACCCCGAGCGCCTTGCCGCCAAGCTGGCAGGGGTGGAGGCGCTGGTGCTCATCCGCGAGCGCACCCGCATCGACGAAGCCTTGCTGCGCAGGCTCCCCTCCCTTCGCCTCATCAGCCAGACCGGCAAGATCAGCCAGCATATCGACCCCATCCTGTGTCAGCGCCACGGGGTGGCCGTCGCCGAAGGCATCGGCAGCCCGGTGGCGCCCGCCGAGCTCTGCTGGGCCCTCATCATGGCGGCCTCCCGCCACCTCCCGGTCTATTGCCATGCCCTCGCCCAGGGGCAGTGGCAGCAGTCCGGCACACTGGGGCTGGGGCGTACCTTGCAGGGGCTGACGCTCGGCATCTGGGGCTACGGCAAGATTGGCAAACTGGTGGCCGGTTACGGCCGGGCCTTCGGCATGTCGGTGCTGATCTGGGGCAGCGAGGGCTCCCGCCGGCAGGCCGAGCAGGATGGCCATGCCAGCGCCTGTGACAAAGAGAGCTTCTTTCGCGAGGCCGACGTCCTCTCTTTGCATCTGCGCCTGAACGAGGCCACCCGTGGCTGCGTGACCCGCGCCGATCTTGCGCGGATGAAAGCGGACTCCCTGCTGGTCAACGTCAGTCGGGCGGAGCTTGTCGAGCCCGGCGCCCTTTATGCCGAACTCGCCGCCAACCCGACCCGACGGGCAGCCCTCGACGTGTTCGACGCAGAGCCCGCCACGGTGCAGAGCGAGCCTTTGCTGCGCCTGCCCAATGTGCTGGCTACGCCTCATCTCGGCTATGTGGAGCGCAACAGCTACCAACTCTACTTTCAGGCCGCCTTTGACAACCTGATTGCCTTTGCCGAGGGCAGGCCGACCAATCTGGTGCTGCCCGTAGCGGGCCGCTGATCACGGTTATCCGGCGACCGGGCCGCTAGCATGTATAACCCAGGCGCCACAAAGACAAGCCACAGGAGCCCCCATGACCGAGTACGACAAGATGATCGCCAGCCAGCCTTACAACTGCATGGCACCGGAACTGGATCTGTTGCGCCGGGAGACGGCCCGCCTGTACCGCCGCTTCAATCGCAGCGACGAGGAGGATGAACAGCTGGCGCTGCTGCAGCAGATCGTCGGCGAGCTGGCCCAGGGCGCCTTTATCTGCCCGCCCCTCTACTGCACCTATGGCCGCCACATTCACCTAGGCGAGCGCAGCTACATCAACATGGGAGCCACCCTGCTGGACAACGCCCCCATTCGCATCGGCGCCGAGGTGATGATAGGGCCGAACGTGCAGATCTACACCGCCGCCCACGCGCTGGACACCGATGAGCGGACTCAAGGGGTGGAGACCGCGCTGCCGGTCACCATCGAGGACAGGGTCTGGATCGGTGGCGGCGCCATTCTGCTGCCCGGCGTCACCATAGGGCGGGAGGCCATCGTGGGCGCCGGAGCCGTGGTCACCAAAGATGTGCCGGCCGGTGCCCGGGTGGCCGGCAACCCGGCCCGCGTGCTGCCCGCCAAAGGCAAGACGCCGGTAAGCTAGCGGCGCGCGCCGGGCGCTACGGAATTAAGGGGATCGGCGCCTGAAAAGCGCGGATAAAAATGAAGCCCAATGTCATCAAGACCATGCTGGCCTGTAAAAAGGCGACCTTTCCGGTCCTAGGAGGTTGAGGGTACCGGTACCTAAAAAACGCCCAAACAAATGAAGCCCAATGTCATCAAGACCATGATGGTCTGTAAAAAGGTGACCTTTCCGGTCCTAGGAGGTTGAGGGTACCGGTACCTAAAAAGCGCCCAAAAAAATGAAGCCCAATGTCATCAAGACCATGATGGTCTGTAAAAAGGTGACCTTTCCGGTCCTAGGAGGTTGAGGGTACCGGTACCTAAAAAGCGCCCAAAAAAATGAAGCCCAATGTCATCAAGACGTTGGGCTGTAAAAAGGTGCTACGGAATTGCGACTCTCATCGCAGAAAATTAGAAGGGGTCACCTTCTAAACTGGCACAGGAATATTAACGAGGCGCAAACGTTTTACATAGCGTAATAAACCAGGATTGAGAACGGCATCTCACTATTTAAAAAATTCCCTGCCAGCGACGGCCTGCCTCTTGGCAATTTTTCATTTATCAGTACAGCCTGTCGCCAGAAACAAAAAAGCCATGACAAGTCAGGGCTTTATCGACAGTTCATCAGACTAGAAGCGACGAACGAACTCGCTCACCGGCAGCTCGCGCAGCTTGCGGGCCTCCAGCATGGGGGTGCCGAGGTAGAGGAAGCCCACCAGCTGATCGTCTGTGCCAAGGCCAAGGCCGGCCTGGATCTGCTCGTCAAAGATAAACCAGCCGGAGCGCCAGATGCCGTTGAAGCCCTGGGCCTGGGCCGCCATCTGCATCGCCATCAGGGCGCAGCCGGCGGAGAGCTCCTGTTCCAGTCGCGGTACCTTGGGGTGCTCCTGATGGCGGGTCGCCACCGCGATCACCAGGGGTGCGCGCAGCGGAGCTTCCCGGCACTTCTTGATGCTCTCTTCATCCTCACCTCGGCTGCGGGCGGCTTCCGCCAAAAGGGTGCCCAACCGCTCGCGCCCCTCCCCTTCGAACAGGATGAACTGCCAGGGGGTCAGGGTGCCGTGATCCGGCACCCGCAGTCCGGCCTTGAGGATATTGTCGAGCACCTCGCCGGCGGGAGCCGGCTCGGCCAGACGGCCACAGGAGTGGCGGTTGAGCAATAACGTCAGTGCATCCATCAAAATCTCCTTCATTGAGAAAAGGTCGGGCCTAGGCTCAGAATGACCTGGAAAGATTGAGCCTCCATTCCCAGACATTCAGCCCCCCCTGACCCAGGCTGAGATAACCGGTACTGGCCGTGACCGTGGTGTCTCCACCCAGCAGAGTGCGCAGCCCGACCCGCATAGTGCCGCTCAACGGCTGGGTGCGGGCCATGTCCAGATTGCCCGTCAGGATATAGCCATCGTTAGGTCTCTCAAAGCCATAATCGAGACCCAGTTCCCCATAAGGCATCACCGGCACACCATCGCGGGTATGATAGAGCCGGCTCAGCTCCAGCGTCCCCGTCAGGTTGCCCTGGTTGTAACTGTCGCTCCCCCGTTCCAGCTGCAGGGGCAGGCCACGGTAATCCCCTTGCAACCGATAGCCGTCACTGCGGCCATGACTGTAACTGATCGCTAGTCGGGGACGGAGGGTGAACGCGTCCCACTCGAACTGGGCCGAGCCCCCCAGGTTGCCGCTCACGGACGTCGAACCGTAGTCACCGCTGAGAAACAACAAGCCTTGCTCGTTGTCCATCCAGCCATACATCAGGGTCGCATCCAGCATCCAGCGTTCCGACAATTGATAAGTGAAGTAGGGGCCCAGATTGTAGCCCCCTGCAGCCAGCCTCATCCCCCCTTCGAAGGCACTTGCCTTGCTGTCGAGTCGGGAGACGGCAAATCCCAGCGACATAGCCTGATCGAGACGAGTCTCTGCCCCCAAGGTAAACACATTGGTACTGCCGGACAGATCGCTCCCTTCCCGGTGATCCACTATGTCGTAGTAGACCTCGTCCCCCCACAAGGCCCAGCGTCTGGGCTGTGGCTGCCCCACCACAACCACAGCCTCCCGGGAAGAGGGACAATCCGGATATCGATCGCGCAGAGTAGGCGGCAGCTGTGCTCGCTCGTCTGCCATGACGCACAATCTGGTTTCATTCCAAGCGCGCTCGCTCGCCAGCTCTCCGGCCGGATGCGTTACCATCGGGAGCACAGGTGTGGGCAGCAGACCTGTGGGCGGCTGTAAAACTCCGGGTCGAGTCGGCATCACTCCCTGCGGCGGCAGAGTGCCAACCGGCGGTGTTACGCCGCCGGGCAGGGTCGGCATCATCCCCTGTGGCGGTAAAGTGCCCACCGGCGGTGTTACGCCGCCGGGCCGGGTCGGCATCATCCCCTGCGGCGGCAGAGTGCCAACCGGCGGTGTTACGCCGCCGGGCAGGGTCGGCATCATCCCCTGTGGCGGTAAAGTGCCCACCGGCGGTGTTACGCCGCCGGGCCGGGTCGGCATCATCCCCTGCGGCGGCAAAGTGCCCATCGGCGGTGTTACGCCGCCGGGCCGGGTAGGCATCATCCCCTGTGGCGGTAAAGTGCCCACCGGCGGTGTTACGCCGCCGGGCCGGGTCGGCATCATTCCCTGCGGCGGCAAAGTGCCCACCGGCGGTGTTACGCCACCGGGCCGGGTCGGCATCATCCCCTGTGGCGGTAAAGTGCCCACCGGCGGTGTTACGCCGCCGGGCAGGGTCGGCATCATTCCCTGCGGCGGCAAAGTGCCCATCGGTGGTGTTACACCGCCGGGCCGAGTCGGCATCATCCCCTGCGGCGGCAAAGTGCCCACCGGCGGTGTTACGCCGCCGGGCCGGGTCGGCATCATCCCTTGTGGCGGCAGAGTACCTATCGGCGGTGTTACACCGCTCTCGGGAGGCAAAACAGCGATAGGAGGGAGCGGCCTGGTCGGCAGAGTGGGCGGAGTGAAATTACCGGGAAAGGTGAAATGTCCATTTTGCTGGTTATCCGTATCGAGCAGGACTCGTTTACCTGATGTCGTATCCAGATAGGCATATAGCTTGTGGGTACCGCCGTTTTGTACCTCGGGTGACAGGGTCAGATGTAGGCCTCTGCGGTCCTGACTCCAGTTGTCATAGACTTGCCCCTGCTTGGCCGACTCCACCTCAAACTGGCCGGATGACACGGCTGAGAGCCAGACCGAATGCAGTTGATCGCTGGTCCAGCCAAGAAAGATCAATCTGCCGGCAGGATCCGCCAACGCCGGTGAGCAATACAGCATCACCGCCAATGCGACTGAGCCAACACGAGGAGCAGGGTTGCAGACTGGGTTTATGGGTGTTGCCGGGCACATGGTAATGTCCTTATTGCCTTGTCCGGGAGAGGGGATTGGCCGACACGTTCAGGCCAATGGTGGCACCAAGGGGGCATATCTGGCTTGCTGAGCCTGCCCCCGTCTGGCGGTACATCCCTCATGACGCCAGACAGGTATTTGTTGACCCTATGTTAATTTCAGTCAAGCCACAAGCGCCGGCTCTGCCAGAGCAAGGAGATTTCCTATGCAAAGAGGGGCTTGTCGCCCCTCTCGCTTTCCCGTGCCTGAACCTCTTCTAGATGAGGGCCGCCAGCTCGGCCCCCTGGCGGATGGCGCGCTTGGCATCCAGCTCAGCGGCCACGTCGGCCCCACCGATGATGTGCACCGGCTTGCCCGCCGCCTGCAGACCGGCCTGCAGCTCCTTGAGCGGCTCCTGGCCGGCGCAGATGATCACCTGATCCACCGGCAGGCACTGCTGCTGGTCGCCCACCCGGATGTGAAGCCCCTCGTCGTCGATGCGCAGATACTGCACGCCGGAGAGCATCTCCACCTTGCGGTTCTTCAAGACGGTGCGGTGGATCCAGCCGGTGGTCTTGCCCAGGCCGTCGCCCACCTTGCTCTCCTTGCGCTGGAGCAGCCAGATCTGGCGCTCGGGGGCGTCGATCACCGGGGCCGTCAGACCGCCGCGCTCGCCGAGCTGCTTGTCGATGCCCCACTCCTTAAGCCAGTGATCCCGGCTCTGGCCCCCATCCGCCCGTTTTTCCACCAGATATTCGGCCACGTCAAAGCCGATGCCGCCGGCGCCGATCACCGCCACCTTCTCGCCCACCGGCTTGTGATCCCGCAAGACATCGAGGTAACTCATCACCTTGGGATGCTCTATACCCGGAATGTTGGGGGTGCGCGGGCGGATGCCGGTGGCGAGGATCACCTCGTCAAAACCGCCGCCGAGCAAGCTCTCGGCGCTCTGGCGCTGGCCCAGATAGAGCTCGACGCCGCACTTCTCCAGCCGCTTGGCAAAGTAGCGCAGGGTTTCGTGAAACTCCTCCTTGCCCGGGATCTGCTTGGCGAAGTTGAACTGGCCGCCGATCTCGCTGGCCTGATCGAACAGGCTCACCTGATGGCCACGCTCGGCGGCGTAGCAGGCAAACGCCAGCCCGGCCGGACCGGCCCCCACCACCGCCAGCTTCTTGGGCTGGGGCACCCGGCCGAAGTTGAGCTCGGTCTCGAAACAGGCGCGCGGATTGACCAGGCAGGAGGCACGCTTCTGCTTGAAGATGTGGTCGAGGCAGGCCTGGTTGCAGGCGATGCAGGTGTTGATCTCGTCCGCCCTGTCTTCAGCCGCCTTGATGACGAATTCAGGGTCGGCCAGGAAGGGGCGCGCCATGGAGACCATATCCGCCTCGCCGCCCGCCAGAATGCGCTCGGCCACCTCTGGGGTGTTGATGCGGTTGGTGGTAATAAGCGGCACCTTGAGGTGTTTTTTCAGCTCGGCGGTCACCCAACTGAAGGCGCCGCGCGGCACGCTGGTGGCGATGGTGGGAATGCGCGCCTCGTGCCAGCCGATGCCAGTGTTGATGAGAGTGACCCCCACCTGCTCCAGCGCCTTGCCGAGCGCAATCACCTCTTCCAGGGTCGAGCCCTGCTCTACCAGATCCAGCATGGAGAGGCGGAAGATGATGATGAAATCCGGCCCGACCCGCTCGCGGATGGCGCGGACGATCTCTACCGGGAAGCGCATGCGGTTTTCACTGCTGCCACCCCAGCCGTCGGTGCGCTTGTTGGTACGCTCGCAGATGAACTGGTTGATGAGATAGCCTTCCGAGCCCATCACCTCGACTCCGTCGTAGCCCGCGCTCCTGGCCAGTTGCGCGGTGGCGGCGAAGTCGCGGATGGTGCCGCGGATCTGCCGCTCGCTCATGGCGCGCGGCTTGAACGGCGAGATTGGGGCCTTGAGGGCGCTCGGCGCCAGGCTGAATGGATGATAGGCGTAGCGGCCGGCATGGAGGATCTGCAGCGCTATCTTGCCCCCCTCCTGATGCACCGCACTGGTCACCTTCTTGTGCTTGGCCACCTGCCAGGGAAAGCTCAGCTGGGAGCCGTGGGGCACCAGTCGGCCACGCAGGTTGGGGGCGATGCCGCCGGTCACGATGAGGCCGACCCCGCCCCGGGCCCGCTCGCCATAGAAGGCGGCCAGCTTGTCAAAGCCCCCCTTCTCCTCTTCGAGGCCGGTGTGCATGGATCCCATCAACACGCGGTTGCGCAGCTGGGTAAAGCCCAGATCGAGGGGGGTCAGCAGGGTCGGGTAACGGCTCATCATGAACTCCTTGTCGGGGCCGGGCTGGATGGCACCACGCCCATCCCCCGCCGTCCGGACTCAGGCCTGGAACAAGGCGGCAGCATGGGTGGGCGGCTCACAGGGCCTCCAGTTAATTTTTTGTTATCAAACCGAGGCTAGAGTAAAGAATCAAAAATGCTTTTTCAAACAAATGTTTGGACAATTTTTCGGCGAACAGACGTGTTCCGAACTCACCGGCTCCGATCCTCTCCAAGCGGAAATGGCATTTCACCGGCCAACTGGTTAATAATGGCGCTTCCCTACCCATTAACAGGGCGATAACGCGACTATGTCTATTTTCAAAGGTCTGGGTTGGCTGTTTCGCAGCCTGTGGCGCCTGCTCAATTTCACCCGGCTGATGCTGGTCAATCTGCTGTTTCTCGTCGTGGTCTTGATCATCGTTTTCAGCGTCAGCCAGAAAGAGGCCCCCAGCGCCCCCATCGAAGGGGCCCTCACCCTCAATCTCTCCGGCGTACTGGTGGAACAGCGCTCGCAGACCGATCCCACGGTGCAGTTGCTGCGCCAGGTGGACAACAGCGACGAACTGCCCAGCGAGATCGTTCTCTCCGATCTGCTGTGGGCCATCAAGAACGCCAAGGATGACGATCGCATCAAGGCGCTGGTGATCAAGCCCCAGGGGCTGCAGGGCACCAGCTTCTCCAAACTGCAGGAGGTGGCGAGCGCCATCGATGCATTCAAAGAGAGCGGCAAGCCGGTCATCGCCATGGCAGACTTCTACACCCAGGGCCAGTACCTGCTGGCTGCCCACGCCGATCACGTGCTGCTCAACCAGAGCGGCGCCGTGGTGATCGAGGGACTCGGCGTCTACCAGACCTACTACAAGTCGGCGCTGGAGAAGCTCAACATCACCCCGCACGTGTTCAAGGTCGGCACCTATAAATCCTTCGTCGAGCCCTATACCCGCGACGAGATGTCCCCCGAGAGCAAGGAGGCGAACCAGCGCTGGCTGGATCAGCTGTGGCAATCCTATGTGACCGATGTGGCCGAGCAGCGTGAAATCGAACCGGACGCCGTGGCGCCGGGCAAGGATCGCTTCCTCGAGCTGCTGCGCAAGGCCGGCGGCAACGCGGCCAACTACGCCCTCGACAACGGTCTGGTCGACCAGCTGGCGACCCGCGACGAGATGACCCAGGCGGTGATCAAGGAAGTGGGCGAGAGCGATGACCACGGCTGGAAGGGGGTTGGCCTGAAAGAATACCTGGCCGCCATTCCGAACCAGTATCCCCAGAGCGGCAAGGATGAAGTGGGCCTCATCGTCGCCAGCGGCGCCATCATGGATGGTGTCCAGCCCGCCGGCACCATCGGCGGTGACAGCCTCTCCGATCTGCTGGCCGATGCCCGCCGTGACGACAAGGTGAAGGCCGTGGTGCTGCGGGTCGACAGCCCCGGCGGCAGCGCCTTCGCCGCCGAGCAGATCCGCGCCGAGCTGCTGGCCCTCAAGCAGGCCGGCAAGCCGGTGGTGATCTCCATGGGCAGCTACGCCGCCTCCGGCGGCTACTGGATCTCCGCCGATGCAGACAAGATCTTCGCCTCCCCCACCACCCTCACCGGCTCCATCGGGGTGTTCGGTATGTTCGCCACCATCGACAAGGCGCTCTCCCAGTACGGGGTGCACACCGACGGCGTCGGCACCACCGACTATGTCGGCGTCGGCCTCACCCGCGCCCTGCCGGAACACGTCGGACAGGCGATCCAGCTGAACGTGGAGGATACCTACCAGCGCTTCGTCGGTCTGGTGAGCAAGGGCCGCGGCCTGAGCCCGGAAGAGACCGAGAAAGCGGCAGAGGGCCGGGTCTGGACCGGTCAGGATGCCAAGGCGCTGGGCCTGGTGGACGAGTTTGGCGATCAGGAGGCGGCCATCAAGGCGGCAGCCGAGCTGGCCAACCTCAAGGAGTGGCAGGTCGCCCCCATCGAGCAGGAAGAGTCGGCCAAAGACAAGTTCCTGCGCCAGCTGTTCGACAGCAGCGCCCAGGTGCTGGCTTCGCACCTGCAGAGCTGGCTGCCGGCCGGCCTTGGCAAGGCGCTGGTGGAGGTGAACCGCAGCCTGGACCCGCTGACCCGCTTCAACGATCCGCAGGGCACCTACGCCCTCTGCCCGGTCTGCACGCCCTGATCGGCAACCAACGCAAAAAAACCGCCAATCGGCGGTTTTTTTATGGTGCAGTGAAAGTGCTCAGCCCAGTAGGCCGGCACCGTGCCAGTGCTGCAGTTCGGCCAGTACCCGGGTCTCCCGCGCCGTCCACTGGGGGCAGGAGCCCGCCAGCTGGGTCTTGTTGGTCTGCAGCGCCTCGGCCAGCTCGAACCAGCCCGGCGTGAAGCCGAGCCTGATCTCGTAGGGCTGGGGCCGCGGCTCGCTCCAGTTCTCTCCCACCTGACAGAGGTAGTAGAAGGAGCGGATGCAGTAGGCGTCGTAGTCGGCCTCGCGGGCCGGACGGTACTCCCGCGTCTGCCCGAGCAGGGCGCCGACCGCCACCAGCTCGGCGCCACACTCTTCGCGCAGCTCGCGGGCCAGAGCGGTACGGTGGCACTCGCCGTGCTCGATACCGCCACCGGGAAACATGAGATCGCCGTTGACACTGGAGTGCACCAGCAGCAGCTGGTCGCCACGCAGCACGACGGCCCGGACGGTGACCCGCTCCAGCTGGCGGCCATCCGTATTGACCCGGCCGTGGGTGAGCCGGATGTCGAAGGGGTGAGGCCAGTCACTGGCCAGAGGTTCAATGTGGTTCATCAGGATTCAGGGACGATAGGTTCCGCTTTTCAGCTGTTCGACCAGGATGGCGGCCTGGCTGTCCAGCCCCTCCTGCTGTTGTTTGCTCAGGGAGTGGTAGAGGCTGAAACGGCTGGCCGACACCTCGGCGGCGTTCTGGAACGACTCGCTCACCTTGCCCCACAGATAGGCCTGCCCGTACTCCTTCTGGCCCATGTAGAGGGTGCTGAGGGAGGTAAGGATGCGGCCGTTCACCTGATCCCCTTCCCGGTAGAGAGAGAGGGCGTGCTGCATCAGCGCGATGGCCTTTTGCGGCTCGCGCTTGGCATAGATGCCCCCGAGCGCCAGTTGCAGTTCGGGCTCCTCGAGCGCGGGCTGCCCCTCCAGCGCCAGAAACTGCTGGCGGGCCAGCTCGTTGGTGTTGTTGGTCCAGTGCCAGAGCAGCAGATAGGGATCCTTGGCGTTGCGGGTAGCAGCATCGAGCTGGGCCAGCTGGTCACCAGCCGCCAGCATCCCCTCCACCCGCGGGCTCTTCTGCTCGCGGGCCCGCTTGTACTCGATGTTGGTGGAGCGCTCGGCACACTTGAGATAGCGCTCCAGGCTGCGCATCAACTCGTACTGATGCCGCTCAGTCTGCTCCGCCTGCAGGTAGTAGCGAGCCCGGATGATGTCGCTGCGCTCGTAACGACACCAGCCGTCGTCCACCAGATCCTGACAGAGGGCCGGATAGTTGGCACAGATGTTGTGGATCCTGTCATCGTCACAGGCGGTGAGCACCAGGCCGCAACAGAGGCCGAACAGCAGGGTTCTAGCTGGAAAAGGGGTCATGGTTCACATCTTGTTGGTAACAATTGCAGCCCGCTATAGCCACCCTTGGCTAGCAAACGAATTACATATCCATTACAATGCGCGCGCCGTATAAGACCGCGACTGCAGAATAATATAACGAAATATACACCCCTACACTGATCTGCATTCGACGAATTTCTATTTGCCCCAACAACGTGAAATAAAGGATCTGGTTAATGACCCACGAGCACTATCTGCAGGCGTGGCAGGAGAGCCAGGAGCTCGCCGAAGCCATGCAACCCCTGATCGGTCGTCTCTACCGTCAGCAAGGGATCGAGATCACCATCTTCGGCCGCCCGCTGCAAAACGCCTCCACCATCGATATCCTCAAGGCCCACCGGGTCGTTCGCCGCCACCAGGGAGCCCCCCTCCCGATCCAACAGAGCTTTCCCCTGCTGCAAGCCATCCTGGCCCTGAACCCGACCGCCGCCGAGATCGATCTGGGCAAGCTGGCCGTGGGTTACTGGCAGGATCACCAGGATGAAGCCGGCATCGACGACTACCTGCGTGCCAAGCTGGCACCGGCTCTGGGTCGCGGCGTACCGGCTCCGACCGACGTGGTGTTGTACGGCTTCGGCCGCATCGGCCGTCTGCTGGCCCGGTTGCTGATCGAGCGCACCGGCGCCGCCAACTCCCTGCGGCTACGTGCCATCGTGGTGCGTGGCGGCCGCGACGGGGATCTGGAGAAGCGTGCCAGCCTGCTGCGCCGTGACTCGGTACACGGCCCCTTCAACGGCTCCATCGAAGTGGATGTGGAACGCAGCGCCATCATTGCCAATGGCACCTTCATCCAGGTGATTTACGCCAACAACCCGGCCGACATCGACTACACCGCCTACGGCATTCACGATGCGCTGATCGTCGACAACACCGGTGTCTGGCGTGACGAGGCGGGTCTGTCCGAGCACCTCAAGGCGCGCGGCGCCGCCCGGGTGCTGCTGACCGCTCCCGGCAAGGGGGAGATGAAAAACGTGGTGTTCGGGGTCAACCACGAGGTGATCACGTCTGACGATCGCATCATCTCCGCCGCCTCCTGCACCACCAACGCCATCACTCCTGTGCTCAAGGTGATGCAGGACAAGTACGGCATCCGCCACGGCCATGTGGAGACGGTGCACTCCTACACCAACGACCAGAACCTGATCGACAACTATCACAAGGGCGAGCGCCGCGGTCGCAGCGCGGCCCTCAACATGGTGATGACCAGCACCGGCGCCGCCAAGGCGGTGGCCAAGGCGCTGCCCGAACTCAAGGGCAAGCTGACCGGCAACGCCATCCGGGTGCCTACACCCAACGTGTCGCTGGCCATCATCAACCTGTCGCTGGAACAGACCACCGATCGGGAGAGCCTCAACGCCTATCTGCAGCAGATGGCGCTGAGCTCGGCCCTGCATCGCCAGATCGACTTCAGCGCCAGCACCGAGCTGGTCTCCTCCGACATGGTGGGCTCCCGCTTTGCGGGCATTGTCGACTCCCAGGCAACCATCGCCGAGGGGGATCACTGCGTGCTCTACGTATGGTATGACAACGAGTTCGGGTACAGTTGTCAGGTAGTGCGGGTGATGGAGCAGATGGCTGGCGCAGTTCGCCAGGATCTGCCGGTCTGATCCCGATTCGTCATGGCTCAATGTGCAAGGAGAAGGCCGGATGTCGTTTCAACAAGGTGAGTTTTTGCAAGCAATCAGGCAGATGCCCGCAGAGGTGTACGAGCGCCTCAAGACCGCGGTCGAGCTCGGCAAGTGGCCCGATGGCAAACCGCTCACCGACGAGCAGAAGGCCACGTCGCTGCAGGCCGTGATGGCCTGGCAGGCGATGCACCTCGACAACCCCGAGCACATGAACATCGGCCGTGACGGCGAGATCGTGATGAAGAGCAAGAGCGAGCTCAAGCGTCAGTATCGCGACGAGGAAGAGATAGTGCGGGTCGAGCTCAACCACTGAGTCTGACCCGTCAGGCCGCCCGCGGTGGCCACAGCAGAGAGGGGAGCCATGATGGCTCCCCTCTTTTTCCCCTCTCCCCCCATGGTAGGGAGGTCAGAAGCTGTTCACAACCTGTCGCGAGAAGACGTCAACAAGGTGAAGAGCAGCGCAGGAACCGGAGTGTATACGCATACATGAGGATTCCGAGCAGCACATGAGCCTTGATCACGGCTTCGCAGTACGCAGTAAGGTCGTGGACAGTTTCTCAGGGGGTCAGCTCACCACGCAGGGACTGCTGCATCAGCTCGCGGATGCGCGGCGCCGGCAGATCCTGGCTCAGCAGGAAGTGCAGCTTGGTCAGCGCCGCCTCGGCGGTCATGTCAAAGCCCGAGATGACCCCGGCCCGCGACAGGGCGTTGCCGGTGGCATAGCCCCCCATGTTGACCTTGCCGTGCAGACACTGGCTCAGGTTGACGATGATGACGCCACGGGCCGATGCCTCGGAGAGCAGCGCCAGCATGGCCGGATTCTGCGGCGCATTGCCCACCCCGAACGAGAGCAGGATCAGCGCCCGTACCGGCTGTTGCAGGATGTTGGCGATCACCTCGGCCGAGATGCCGGGATAGAGGGTCACCACGCCGATGGGCTGGGGGGTGATGTCGTGCAGCACCAGCGGCCGCTCGGACGGCACGCCCAGCTCGCCCGCTTCCAGCGAGATGGCGATGCCGGCGTTGAGCAGCGGCGGGTAGTTCGGCGAATCGAAGGCGTGGAAGCCGTCGGCGTGCACCTTCTTGCTGCGGTTGCCGCGATAGAGCTGATTGTTGAAGAACAGCGTCACCTCGTGGATCGGGTAGTTGGCCGCGATGTAGAGGGCGTTGAGCAGGTTCTGCTGACCGTCGGAGCGCAGCTCGGCCAGCGGGATCTGGGAGCCGGTGATGATCACCGGCTTGTGCAGATCTTCGAGCATGAAGGAAAGTGCCGAGGCGGTGAACGACATGGTGTCGGTGCCGTGCAGGATCACGAAACCGTCGTATTTCTCGTAGTTGTCACGAATGTCCTCGGCGATGCGCTGCCAGTCCGCCGGCGTCATGTCGGAAGAGTCGATGAGGGGCGCATATTCGTGAATATGGTAATCCGGCATCTCGGGACGATGGAACTCGGGCATCCGCGCCAGACAGTCTTCCATGAAGCCCGCCATCGGCACATAGCCGTGGTCGGAACGCTGCATCCCTATGGTGCCGCCTGTGTAGGCGATATAGATGGACTTCTTCACACCCTCTCCTCTTTGATGGGCACAACAGCCGCGAATCGTGGCTCAAACGGGACGAAACGGTGGCATCGACTGCCTGCCGCATTCGCCATGGGCCGAAAGCCCGCACATGATAGCGCGCCAGGCCGCCGGCTCACATCCCACCAGTGCCGTCCGCGGGCCAAAAACCGCCGAATTATAGGGACTAGCGCCCCAAATGACAGCCAGGAAATAGCCCTCACCCCGGCTTGCACCGCGACCAACCCGATAGTGTTAAATTTCACAACAAACACAATGGGCGACCATTTATCTGACAAATGTGGATATAAGTGGTGTTTTTTGCTACTATCCGCTAGATTTTTCATAAATCTCATCTGGATGCCTGATCAATTCAGGCCCGCACCGGTCCCATTCTTACGTGGGGCGGGGGCATGTCGCCCCTTCTTTGTTGGCACCTGAGCCACACTGTTTTTATCCCGGCTGAATCTGTGAGTCTGCATCAACGAAAGACACAGCCAATCAACATGGGAGTACTGAATGCTACAACTTGATTCCTACGCCACCCTGGTCGCAGCCACCCTGGTGTTGCTGCTCGGTCGTCTGCTGGTGACCCGAGTCGGGCTGCTGCGCACCTTCAACATCCCCAAACCGGTTGCCGGCGGCCTGGTGGTCGCCCTGGTGCTGCTGCTGCTGCGCGCCACCCTGCAGATGGAGCTGCAGTTCGATACCAGCCTGCAAACCCCGCTGATGCTGGCGTTCTTCGCCTCCATCGGTCTCTCCGCCGATCTCGCCAGCCTCAAGCGCGGCGGCAAGGCGGTGCTCACCTTCCTGCTGGTGGTCACCGGCCTGCTGCTGGTGCAGAACAGCCTGGGGGTGGGCCTGGCGACCCTGCTCGGTCTGGATCCCCACATGGGGCTGCTGGCCGGCTCCATCACCCTCTCCGGCGGCCACGGCACCGGGGCGGCCTGGGGCGCCACCTTCACCGAGAAGTACGGGGTGCAATCCGCCGCCGAGCTCGCCATCGCCTGTGCCACCTTCGGCCTGGTGCTGGGGGGCCTGATCGGTGGTCCGGTGGCCCGCTATCTGGTGAAGAAGGTGCAGGTGCCCGGCGAGGAGCACAACCGGGACGACGCGCCGCAAGGCTTCGAGATGCCAGACATGGAGCGCCCGCTCACCACCTTCAGCCTGATCGAGACCCTGGCGCTGATCGCCATCAGCCTGAAGGGGGGCGAGATGCTCTCCGCCTACCTCAAGGGCGGCGCCTTCGAGCTGCCGGTGTTCGTCTGCGTGCTGTTCGTCGGCGTGCTGCTGCGCAACGTGCTGACCCTGCTCAACTGGCACGAGGTGAGCGACCGCGAAGTCTCCCTGCTCGGCAACGTCAGTCTGTCGCTGTTCCTGGCGATGGCGCTGATGAGCCTGCGACTGTGGGATCTGGCCAACCTGGCGCTGCCCATCTTCATCCTGCTGGCGGCCCAGACCGTGGCCATGGCGCTCTACGCCATCTTCGTCACCTTCCGGGTAATGGGCCGCAACTATGATGCGGCCGTACTGGCAGCGGGCCACTGCGGCTTTGGTCTGGGGGCCACCCCCACCGCCATCGCCAACATGCAGGCCATCACCCAGCGCTTCGGTCCCTCCCACCTGGCGTTTCTGGTGGTGCCCATGGTGGGCGCCTTCTTCATCGACATCATCAACGCCATGGTGATCAAGCTGTTCCTGGCACTGCCCTTCCTGTAATTCCTTTCCCGTCAGACGTATATGAACAGAGCCCCCCCCCTGGTGGGCTCTGCCATTTCTGCTGGCCAGCTTCTCTGCACCACTTCCTTCATGGATAGCCGTGGCGAGATCCATAAACAAAAAGCCCCGCACTCGGCAGAGTGCGGGGCTTGGTCATGGCGGCCGTACTCGCCGCGTTCAGGCACTTACAGGATAAAGGTCGAGACCTGCTTGTTCAGGTCGGTGGCCCGCCCCTTGAGACTCTCGGCCTGATCCAGATCGCGCATGGCAGCGGCGGTGATCTCGTCACTCACATCCTTGATGGCGGTGGTGTTCTGGGTGATCTCGCCGGTCACCTGGGTCTGCTCCTCGGCGGCCGTGGCGATCTGGCCCGCCATGTCGGAGATGAGGCTGACTGCCTGGGTGATCTCTTCGAGCGCAGCGGCAGCGGCATCGGCATCTTTCACGCTGTTGTCCGCCAGCCCCTGACTGGTCTGCATCAGGCTTACCGCGCGGGCCGTGGTCTGCTGCAGGGTCTCGATGGTGGACTGGATCTCCTGGGTGGAGTCCTGGGTACGGCGCGACAGCACCCGCACCTCGTCCGCCACCACCGCGAAACCGCGACCCTGTTCACCGGCACGGGCCGCTTCGATGGCCGCGTTCAGCGCCAGCAGGTTGGTCTGCTCGGCGATGCCCTGAATGGTGGAGAGGATGCCGGAGATGGCCTGGGCGTGGCGGCTCAGCTCGCCGATCACCTCGGTCGCCTGCCCCACTTCCTCGGCCAGACCGTTGATGGACTGACGGGTCTGGTTCACCAGCATCTTGCCCTGTTCACTGCTCTGGGCGGACTGCTGGGCCGCGGCGGCGGTGTTCTCGGCGTTGCCGGCGATCTCCATGGTGGCGCTCGCCATCTCGGTAACCGCGGTGGCGACCATGGTCACCTCCTGCTGCTGGCGCTGCAGCTCGTCCACGGCGGCCTGGTTGGTCACCAGACTGCGCTCGGCATCGGCGTTCAGCTCGTTGGCCAGCTGGCGGATGTTGCCGATCAGCTGGTGCTGGCTGCCGACGAAGCGGTTGAAGCTGTTGGCCAGCTGCCCCACCTCGTCGTTGGTGTCGATCTTGATGCGCTGGGTCAGATCGCCGTTACCGTCGGCGATGCGGGCCAGCGCCTGGGAGACCTTGCCGAGCGGGCCGAGCAGCAGGCTGACCAGCCAGGAGATGGCGAGGATGCTGCCCACCAGCACCAGCAGGGCCAGGCCAAGCTGGGTCATCAGCAAAGAGGAGAGCGGCGCCTCCAGGGTCTCCTTGTCCAGCACCAGCACCAGCTCCCAGTCGGTGTCTGGGATATCCACCGCCCACAGCAGCTTGTCGCGCCCTTCGCCGTCGAAGTAGGCCGGCACCAGGCTGTTGCTGGTCTTGCTCTGCTCGATCAGGGCATTGGTCAGATCGTTGTCGATCTCGGTGGCCGGTTTCATCGCCTTGGCCGCGTCCTTGTAGGCGATGACGGTGCCGTCCTTGTGCATCATGATGGCAAAACCGTCGGCCGGCAGCTTCATCTTGGTGACGTCTTCCACCAGGGAGGCGATGGAGAGGTCGCCACCGACCACGCCGCCCTGCGCCGGCTGGGCCAGGGTCACCACCATGATGTTGTAGGCTACGTCAAGGTAAGGCTTGGTGACGATCATGCCACCCTTGCCCATCGCCTCCTGATACCAGCCGCGGGAGCGGGGATCGTAACCGTCACGATTGATGGAGGGATCGGAGTCGTTCATCTTGCCGCTGCTCTCGCCAAAGTAGGTGAGCTGGAAGCGGCCGGAGACTTGCGCCTGTTGCAGGGCGTTGAGGGGTTCGGCACCGGCCTTGTTGCCGAGCGCCTGAATGACGTCGCGACGGGCCGCGAGCCAGTCACTGACGCTGGCGGCCTGCTGGTTGCCGAGGCGTTGCACCTGTTCCTGACTGCCTTGCAGCAACAGGGACTTCTGGCTGGTGTAGCTCTGCCAGGAGAGCAGCAGGATCACCAGCGAGAGGGCGATGACCACTGACAACAGTATCTTCTGCTTGAGTGATAGATTTTTCATCATGCGTTCTTCTTATGGAGGTCAGGAACAGGATTTCCCAAAAAGTGCACAGCACTGCGTAGTTATTAACGACCCGTCGGCACAAAACTGAACCGGAAAATGGGGCGGTGGGCGATATTTTCCACCGAGTTGGGGAAAACTGCACCAGAAATTGACTACCGGGCACGCACAAGGACAGCCGACCCTGTTTATTCCTTCCACAATTGGCTAGAATATCCCGTTTTTAAATCACATCGACCCCGAGAGTTTTCACGATGTTTGAAGTCAATCCTGTATTAAACAAGCTTAAGGAGCTGTCTGAGAGGACCGAGCTGCTTAGGGGGTACCTTTGACTATGACGCCAAGAAAGAGCGTCTAGAAGAGGTCAACGCCGAGCTGGAACAGCCGGACGTCTGGAATGAACCCGAGCGCGCACAGGCGCTGGGCAAAGAGCGCGTCGCGCTGGAAAACGTGGTCGGCACCATCGACACCCTGACCCAGGGTGCTGACGACGTGGCCATGCTGGTCGAGCTGGCCGTGGAAGGTGAAGACGAAGACACCTTCAACGAAGCCGTGGCCGAAGCCGACGTGCTGGAGTCCAAGCTGGTGGATCTCGAGTTCCGCCGCATGTTCTCCGGTCAGCACGATCCCTCCGACTGCTACATCGACATCCAGTCCGGCTCCGGTGGTACCGAGGCCCAGGACTGGGCCAACATGGTGCTGCGCATGTACCTGCGCTGGGGCGATGCCCACGGCTACAAGCCGGAGCTCATCGAATGCTCCGAAGGCGACGTGGCCGGCATCAAGTCCGCCACCATCAAGTTCACCGGTGAGTACGCCTTCGGCTGGCTGCGCACCGAGACCGGCGTACACCGTCTGGTTCGCAAATCGCCGTTCGATTCCGGCGGTCGTCGCCACACCTCGTTCTGCTCCGTGTTCGTCTACCCCGAGATCGACGATGACATCGACATCGAGATCAACCCGGCCGACCTGCGCATCGACGTCTACCGTGCCTCCGGCGCCGGTGGTCAGCACGTCAACCGGACCGAATCCGCGGTACGTATTACCCACATTCCTACTGGGGTCGTGGTACAGTGCCAGAACGATCGTTCCCAGCACAAAAACAAAGATCAGTGTATGAAGCAGCTGAAGGCCAAGCTCTACGAGCTGGAAATTCAGAAGCAGAATGCCGAGAAGCAAGCCCTCGAAGAGACCAAGTCCGACATCGGCTGGGGCAGCCAGATCCGTTCCTATGTGCTGGATGATGCGCGCATCAAGGATCTACGTACCGGCGTCGAAACCCGCAATACCCAGGCGGTACTCGACGGCGATCTGGACAAGTTTATCGAAGCTAGCCTGAAGTCAGGCCTGTAAAAAAACAGAACAGCAGGAATCACCATGTCTGAACAAACCACCACTCCGGAAGTCGACCAAACTCTCGAACTGAACAACGAGATGCAGGAGCGTCGTTCCAAGCTGGCCGCCTTGCGCGCCCAGGGCAACCCCTTCCCCAACGACTTCCGTCGTGACCACCTCTCCGGCGATCTGCACGCCGAGTTTGGCGACAAGAGCGCCGACGAGCTGGCCGCACTGGGTAAACGGGTGAAGATTGCCGGTCGCATCATGACCCGCCGGATCATGGGCAAGGCGTCTTTCGCCACCCTGCAGGACATGGCAGGCAAGATCCAGGTCTACGTCACCCGTGACGACCTGCCGGAAGGCTTCTACAACGAGCAGTTCAAGAAGTGGGATCTGGGCGATATCGTGGGTGTCGAAGGTACCCTGTTCCGCACCAACACAGGCGAACTCTCCGTTCACGTCTCCGACATTCGCCTGCTGACCAAGGCCCTGCGCCCGCTGCCCGAGAAGCACAAAGGTCTGACCGACCAGGAAGCCCGCTGCCGTCAGCGTTACCTGGATCTGATCGCCAACGAAGAGTCCCGCAAGACCTTCGTGACCCGTACCAAGGTCGTGGCCGGTATCCGCAAGTTCCTGAATGACAAGCGCTTCATGGAAGTGGAAACCCCCATGATGCAGGTCATCCCGGGTGGCGCTTCTGCCCGTCCGTTCATCACCCACCACAATGCGCTGGACATCGACATGTACCTGCGTATCGCTCCGGAACTCTATCTGAAGCGTCTGGTGGTCGGTGGCTTCGAGCGTGTCTATGAGATCAACCGCAACTTCCGTAACGAAGGTATCTCCGTTCGCCATAACCCCGAGTTCACCATGCTCGAGTTCTATATGGCCTACGCCGACTACATCGATCTGATGGATCTTACCGAAGAGATGCTGCGCACCCTGGCGCAGGACATCCTGGGCGACACCAAGATCCGTTACGCCAAAGAGGGCGAAGAGGGCCTGACCATCGATTTCGGTCAGCCGTTCCAGCGCCTCTCCATGGTTGACTCCATCCTGAAGTACAACCCGGATGTGACCCGCGACGATCTGGCGACCCTGGAGAAGGCCACCGCCGTCGCCAAGCGCCTGCACATCGAGCTGATGAAGAGCTGGGAACTGGGCCACGTGATCACCGCGATCTTCGAAGAGACCGTGGAGCACATGCTGCTGCAGCCGACCTTCATCACCGAGTACCCAGCCGCCGTTTCTCCGCTGGCCCGTCGCAACGACCAGAACCCGGACGTCACCGACCGCTTCGAATTCTTCATCGGCGGCCGCGAGCTGGCCAACGGCTTCTCCGAGCTGAACGATGCGGAAGATCAGGCCGAGCGCTTCCAGGCTCAGGTTGACCAGAAAGCCGCTGGCGATGACGAAGCCATGTTCTACGACGCCGACTTCGTGACCGCGCTGGAACACGGTCTGCCGCCGACTGCCGGTCAGGGCATCGGTATCGACCGTCTGGTGATGCTGTTCACCAACAGCCACACCATCCGCGACGTCATCCTGTTCCCGGCTCTGCGTCCACAAAAGTAAGAGCCGAAGAAACAGGGCCGCAGCAGCGCAGCTGCCGTCCATGACAATCAAAACGCCCCGCAACCGCGGGGCGTTTTTTTATGGTGGGCACAAACCGGTGACGAACCTTCAAGACGCCACCAGCTTGCCGTTCATCAGGCCACTGGCAACTGCCACGCCCCCTGCCACAAGGTGACGGCCTCACCGGCCATCAGCACCCTATTCCCCTGTAGTTCTAGCCGCAGCTCACCACCTCTGGCCGAGATCTGGCGGGCCCGCAGGTGCTGCTTGCCGAGCCGCTCGGCCCAGAAGGGCATCAGGGCGCAGTGGTTGGAGCCGGTCACCGGATCCTCGTCTACCCCGACCCAGGGGGCGAAGTAGCGAGAGACGAAGTCATGGTCCGGGTCGCGCGAGGGTGCCGTCACCATCAGGCCGCGACCGGGCAGCGTGCGCAGGGCCTGAAAATCTGGGCTGAGCGAGCGGACCTCCTCCTCGCAGGCCAGCTCCAGCAAGAACTTGGCGCCAGCCGCCAGGGTTTGCAGCGGCTGGCAACCGACCGCCGCCGCATAGGCCGGATCCAGCTCGAGCGGCGCCGGGGCAATGCGCGGGAAATCGAGCCAGATCCACGCCCCTTCGCGCCGGGCCAGCAGCTCGCCGCTGCGGGTCTCGAAGCCAATGACCTCATCCTCAGCCACCGCCCCCGTCTGCCACAACACATGGGCGGCCGCCAGGGTGCCGTGACCGCAGAGATCCACTTCCAGCTCGGGGGTGAACCAGCGCAGCTGGTAGCGGGCCCGGCCCAAAGGCACCAGAAAGGCGGTCTCCGACTGGTTGAACTCGGCCGCCATGGCCAGCAGGGTGGCATCCGGCTGACTCGGCCCCAGCGCCACCACCGCCGGGTTGCCGCCAAAGGGGTGCTGGCTGAAGGCATTGACATGAAACAAGCTGATGATCGACATTCACGCTTCCTGTGTGGCTAATACGGGCTCATTCATCGCCCTTTATACCATGAGAACCCTGTCGACCTGCGTCGCCTTGCAACTCTCTCCATCGCCTTTTTAATGCAGTAATAGAATAAAAAAGACATTTTTATTCTTTGTTGTTATCCATCACACCCCTTAACCTGACCAAAAATCAGACCATGGAAGACGTGTGTGATGCAATTGAAGGACTCCCTGACCAACCTGACTCCCCTCTCTGACGAGCAGCAGCGACAACTGAGCCAGGCGCTATCGACCCTCAATACCCAGCAACTGGCCTGGGTGAGCGGTTATCTCTACGGTCTCTCCCAGGCGGGCAGCCAGCCTGCCGTGACCGGGGCAGCAGCCGCCACCCCCAGCGGCAGCCTGACCATTCTCTACGGCTCCCAGACCGGCAACGCCAAGGGCGTGGCCAGCGCCATCAAGGCGCAGGCCGAAGCCCGTGGCCTGCCGGTGACCCTCACCTCCATGGCGGACTACAAACCCAAGCAGCTCAAGAAAGAGACCCACCTGCTGGTGGTAGTAAGCACTTACGGGGAGGGTGAACCACCGGAGAGCGCGGTCGATCTGTACGAGCAGCTCAAGAAGGGCAAGGTCGGCAAGCTGGAAGGGCTCAAGTTCGCCGTACTGGGGCTGGGTGACAGCTCCTATGAATTTTTCTGCCAGACCGGCAAGGACTTTGACAGCCTGCTGACCAAGGCCGGCGCCGATCGGGTGCATGAACTCGCCAGCCTGGACGTGGATTATCAGGATGCCGCCAAGGCGTGGGGTGAACAGGCGCTCAATGCCATCGCCGCCACCCTCTCTGCCGGCCCTGCCGGCAGCAGCGTGGCCAGCGCGGTCCAACAGGCGGTCGGCCACAGCCAGTACAGCAAGGAGAACCCCTTCCCGGCCAGGCTCTCGGTCAACCAGAAGATCACCGGCCGCGACTCGACCAAGGATATCCGCCACATCGAGATCAGCCTGGAAGAGTCAGGCATCCGCTACCAGCCGGGGGATGCGCTGGGCATCTGGTTTGACAACGATGCCGACCTGGTCGGTGAGGTCTTGGCGCTGGCTCATCTTTCCGGCGACGAGGCCACCGCCCGCGGCAGCCTGCGCGAGGTGCTCAGCCGCGAGCTGGAGCTGACCCGCTTGCACGGCGGCTTTATCACCGGCTTGGCAGAGATCTCGGACAACGCAGCGCTCAAGGATCTGGCCGGTGACAAGGCCCAGGTCAACGCGCTGGTGGCCAGCGCCCAGGTAGTGGATGTGCTCAAGCGCTTCCCGACCGCGCTCACAGCCGAACAGCTGCTGGGCCTGCTGCGCCCGCTCACTCCGCGCCTCTACTCCATCGCCTCCAGCCAGAGCGAGGTGGAGGAAGAGGTGCACCTGACCGTCGGCGTCGTGCGCTACCCGCAGGAAGACGGCACAGTGCGCAGCGGCGCCGCCTCCTCCTATCTGGCGGACCGTCTGCCGGAAGATGCCGAGGTGCGGGTATTCGTGGAGCACAACGACAACTTCCGCCTGCCTGCTAACCCCGATACCCCCGTCATCATGGTGGGCCCGGGCACCGGCATCGCCCCCTTCCGGGCCTTCTTGCAGGAGCGGGAAGCGCAAGGGGCCGACGGCAAGAACTGGCTCTTCTTCGGCAACCCCCACTTTACCCAGGATTTCCTCTATCAGGTGGAGTGGCAGCGTTATGTGAAGTCGGGCCTGCTGTCGAAGATCTCCCTGGCCTTCAGCCGGGATCAGGCCAACAAGATTTATGTGCAGGATCGCCTGCGCGAGGCGGGGCTCGAGCTCTACCAGTGGCTGGAAGCAGGCGCTCACTTCTATGTGTGCGGCGACGCCAATCATATGGCCAAAGATGTGCAGGAAGCCCTGCTGGATGTGATTGCCGAACATGGCCACAAGAGCCGTGAGGAAGCAGAAGAATATCTGAGCGAATTGCGTCGTGCCAAACGTTATCAAAGGGATGTCTATTGATGAGCAAACAAGTTATTCCAGGACCGGTGGAAGGACCGCTGGCCGACAACGAACGTCTGAAACGCGAGAGCAACTTTCTGCGCGGCACCATAGAGCAGGATCTCAAGGACCCGCTCACTGGCGGCTTCAACGGCGACAACTTCCAGCTGATCCGCTTTCACGGCATGTATCAGCAGGATGACCGCGACATTCGCCCCGAGCGCGCCGCCCAGAAGCTGGAGCCGCTGCACAACGTCATGCTGCGCGCCCGCCTGCCCGGCGGCATCATCACCCCGGCCCAGTGGCTGGTGATCGACCAGTTCGCCGAGGAACACAGCCTGTACGGCAGTATCCGCCTGACCACCCGCCAGACCTTCCAGTTCCACGGGGTACTGAAGCGCGACATCAAGCTGATGCACCAGACCCTCAACAGCACCGGCATCGATTCCATCGCCACCGCCGGCGACGTGAACCGCAACGTGCTCTGCACCAGCAACCCGGTGGAGTCCGAGCTGCACCAGGAGGCCTACGAGTGGGCCAAGAAGATCTCCGAGCACCTGCTGCCCAAGACCCGCGCCTACGTGGAGATCTGGCTGGACGGCGAGAAGCTGGGGGGTGACGAAGAGCCGATCCTGGGTTCCAACTACCTGCCGCGCAAGTTCAAGACGACCGTGGTGATCCCGCCCCACAACGACGTGGACATCCACGCCAACGATCTGAACTTCGTGGCCATCGCCGAAGGTGGCAAGCTGGTGGGTTTCAACGTGCTGGTGGGCGGCGGTCTCGCCATGACTCACGGTGACACCACCACTTATCCGCGCAAGGCGAGCGACTTCGGTTTCGTGCCGCTCTCCCACGTGCTGGAGGTGGCGGCCGCCGTGGTCAGTACCCAGCGCGACTGGGGCAACCGGGTCAACCGCAAGAACGCCAAGACTAAGTACACCCTCGAGCGGGTGGGGGTCGAGGCCTTCAAGGCCGAGGTGGAGAACCGTGCCGGTATCCAGTTCGGGCCGGTTCGCCCCTACGAGTTCACCAGCCGCGGCGATCGCTTCGGCTGGGTGGAGGGGATCGACGGCAAGCACCACCTGACCCTGTTCATCGAGAACGGCCGCCTGCTGGACTTCCCGGGCAAGCCCCTCAAGAGCGGCATGCTGGAGATCGCCAAGGTGCATCAGGGGGATTTTCGCCTGACCGCCAACCAGAACCTCATCATCGCCGGCGTCCCGGCCGGCGAGAAGGCCCGCATCGAAGCGCTGGCGCGCCAGTACGGCCTGCTGGATGACGGCGTGAGCGAGCAGCGCAAGCAGTCCATGGCCTGCGTGGCCCTGCCCACCTGCCCGCTGGCGATGGCCGAGGCCGAGCGTATGCTGCCGGCCTTCGTCACCGACATCGAAGGCTTGCTGGCCAAACACGGTCTGGCGGATGACGCCATCATCTTCCGCGTCACCGGCTGCCCCAACGGCTGCGGCCGCGCCATGCTGGCGGAGGTGGGCCTGGTGGGCAAGGCGCCCGGTCGCTACAACCTGCACCTGGGTGGCAACCTGGAGGGGACCCGCATCCCGCGCCTGCACCTGGAGAACATCACGGAGCCGCAGATCCTGGCCGAGCTGGACGCCCTGATCGGCCGCTGGGCCAAGGATCGCAACCCAGGCGAGTGCTTCGGCGATTTTGTCATTCGCGCCGGGATCATAGCTCCGGTCATCGACTCCGCGAGGGACTTCTATGCAGCCTGAACAGACTGATACAGCCCGGCTGGCGCGCACCGCCGACGGCCGGCTCGACCTCGACGCCCTGCTGGCCT
This sequence comes from Aeromonas dhakensis, assembly GCF_002285935.1. Taxonomy (NCBI): domain Bacteria; kingdom Pseudomonadati; phylum Pseudomonadota; class Gammaproteobacteria; order Aeromonadales; family Aeromonadaceae; genus Aeromonas; species Aeromonas dhakensis. Next base: position 1,795,036 of record NZ_CP023141.1, on the reverse strand, counting down.
TGAGCCGGGAGGAGCAGGTCGAGGCGCTGGCTCCCCTCAACCGGGAGCTGGACGCCATGAGCGCCCCCGAGCGGGTGCGCTGGGCGCTGGCCAACCTGCCGGGAGAGCACGTGCTGTCGTCGAGTTTCGGCATCCAGGCGGCGCTCATGCTGCACCTGGTGAGCCGGGAGCGGGCCGACGTGCCCGTAGTGCTGACCGATACCGGTTATCTCTTCCCCGAGACCTACCGCTTCATCGACGAGCTGACCGAGCGTCTCGCCCTCAACCTCAAGATCTACCGGGCCGCGCTCACCCCGGCCTGGCAGGAGGCCCGCTTCGGCCTCTTGTGGGAACAGGGGGTGGAGGGGATCACCCGCTACAACCAGCTCAACAAGGTGGAGCCGATGGATCGCGCCCTGAGCGAGCTGGGCGCCCGCACCTGGTTCTCGGGTCTGCGCCGGGAGCAGTCGGGCAGCCGGGGCAAGCTGCCTGTGCTGGCCATCCAGCGCGGTCGCTTCAAGTTCCTGCCGGTGATCGACTGGAGCAACAAGGACGTCTTCTACTACTTCAAGGAGTTCGACCTCCCCTACCACCCCTTGTGGGAGCAGGGTTACCTGTCGGTGGGCGACGTGCACACCACCGCCAAGTGGGAGCCCGGCATGAGCGAGGAGCAGACCCGCTTCTTCGGCCTCAAGCGCGAGTGCGGCCTGCACGAGGAGAATGGCGAGAGCGACGGCTCCGGCATCTGAGCCAGACGTTATCCCGCATGGCTCCCATAAAAAACGCCCGGCAACTGCCGGGCGTTTTTCTTTGCGCAAAGAGCGAGCTACCGCCCCTCATTACCTGGCGGCGGCGCGCGCCTGGGTCAGCCAGTCGTTCACCAGCGCCTCGTGGCCCTTGAGCCAGGCATCGGCGTGACGCTCCACATCCGCCGGCTTGTTCTGCCCCTTGTTCATCAGGCCGTTCTGCACGTTGATGTCATTGAGTGGCAGCTTGACGATAGAAAAGAGCTTGGCGGCCGCCGGGTTGGCCTCGGCGAACAGCTTGTTGGCGACGATGTGCATGGTGTTGACCGGGAAGCCGTAGTTCTTGCCGTTCGGCAGCCGGGTCTTGGCCGCATCAGGGCCATCGGCGGGCACCTGCAGCCACACCACATCCCGGCCGGGCACCAGCTCGCTGCTGAGCCAGTAGGGGGTCCAGGTGTAGTAGAGCACCGGCTTGCCGCTCTTGAAGCGGGCCTGGGTATCGGCGATCAGCGCCGCATAGTTGCCCTGCTTGTGGGTGACGGTGGGGGTCAGCCCAAACTCGGCCAGATGGCGGTTGATCGCCTCTTCGCAGCCCCAGCCCGGGTTGCAACCGATGAGATCGGCCTTGCCGTCGCCATCGCCGTCAAACAGCGCCGCCAGCTTGGGATCCTTGAGCTGTCCCAGGTTGGTGATGCCATAGCGGGTCGCGGTCTGCTTGTCGATGAGATAACCCTGGGCGGCCCCGGCCACATAGGTCCCCTCACGGAAGAACACCTTGTCACCCCCCGCCTGCTCATATTTGTTGTTCTGCAGCGGTATCCAGTTGAAGGCCAGAAAAGTGCCATCCCCCTGCGCCACCGAGGCGTAGGCCACGTTGTAGTCCACCTCCTGGGCCGGCTGGACGTCATAGCCGAGGCGCGCCATCAGCTTGCTGACCAGCAGGGTCTGAAAGCTCTCCTCCGGCAAGGAGCTCTGCAGGGGCTGAACGCGCACGCCCTCCCCCGGCAGCTCGGTGCTGGCCATGGCGAACGGGCCGAGCAGTTGGGCGCTCAGCAGCAGGGAGCCCAGGGTCAGCGTCTTGGTGATCAGTCTCATGCATTTACTCCTTTGTAATCGATTGGCTTGTCGCGACCGAGCAGGCGCAGCAGCAGGGCGGCGGGGCCGCGCTGATACCAGCGTCCGGTCCGGTTGCGATCCGGCTGCCCCATCGCCTGGGTCAGGCGGTCGAGCACGATGGCCAGCAGCACTATGCCGAGGCCGCCGATGGAGGCGAGCCCCATGTCAAGCCGGCCGATGCCGCGCAGCACCATCTGGCCGAGGCCCCCTACCGCGATCATGGAGGCGATCACCACCATGGAGAGCGCCAGCATCAGGGTCTGGTTGACCCCGGCCATGATGGTGGGCATGGCGAGCGGCAGCTGTACCTTGAACAGCAGCTGGGAGGGGCTGGCACCGAACGAGTGGGCCGCCTCCACCAGATCGGAGGGCACCTGGCGGATCCCCAGCATGGTGAGCCGGATCATGGGCGGCAGCGCAAAGATGACGGTCACCACCACCCCGGGCACGTTGCCGATGCCGAACAGCATCACGATGGGGATGAGGTAGACGAACGCCGGGGTGGTCTGCATGGCATCCAGCAAGGGCCGGGTCCAGCGCGACAGTCGCTCGCTCCGCGCCAGCAGGATGCCGGCCGGCAACCCGAGCAAGACGCAGAAAAAGAGCGAGGTCAGTACCAGCGACAGGGTCACCATGGCATCGGACCAGGCGCCGATAAGCCCCACCATCACCAGCGAGACCAGGGTCCCCAGCGCCATGCGACCGTTCACCAGTTGCCAGGCGATCAGGGTCAGCAGGCCGATCATCAGGGTGGAGGGCACCGTCTGCAGCAGATGGGTCATGCCGTTCAGGGTCAGCTCCACCGGCGCGCGGATCAGCTGGAACAGCGGTCGCAGGTTCTCCACCAGCCAGCCGATGCCACCCTCGACCCAGCTGTCCAGCGGCACCAGCGCCTGCTGGAAGGGATCCAGCCAGTCGACGGCGGCTGTGGTATCCACCGTCTCGATCTGGTTCTGCCAGTCGGTGGCGGCGGTGGCGGTATCGCTCCAGGGATCGGCCACCTCGGTGGCACTGGAGGCCGTGGCGCCCCAGGGGTCGGCCGCCACCTCATCGGCCCGCAGGGAGGGGCTCGCCAGCAGCACCAGGGCCAACAGCCCGCTCAGCAAAAAATGGGAATTCATCAGCTTCATGCCGGGGTACTCCTGTCCAGGGTGTTCAGCAGGTTGGCCTTGGAGATGAGGCCCAGATAAGTGCCATCCTCCTCGACCACGGGCACCTGACAGGGGGCGGCCGCCACCTGACTGATCAGTTCGTTGAGGGCGGTGTCCGCCAGGATGGGCTGGATGTCCGCCAGCAGCGCCTGCTCCAGGCTGCCTTTGGCCCTTACCGCCTGACCGAGCGACTCCACCGAGACGACCCCGAGGAAGCGACGCCGGCGATCCACCACGTAACCGAACTCCCGCTCCTGCTCCTTGAGCTGGCGCAGAGCGTTGCCCGGCCCGTCGGTGGTGTGCTTCTTGATGAGCGGCATCTGCTTGCGGCTGGCCACGTCGCGGGCGCTGAATACATGGGCCAGATCCACCCCGCGAAAGAAGGCACGCACATAGTCGTTGGCGGGCTGGTTGAGGATCTCGTCCGGGGTGCCGACCTGCACCAGCTGGCCGTCCTGCATGATGGCGATGCGATCGCCGATGCGCATCGCCTCGTCCAGATCGTGAGAGATGAAGACGATGGTACGCTGCTGGCTGGCCTGCAGCTTGAGCAGCTCATCCTGCATCTCGGTGCGGATCAGCGGATCCAGCGCCGAAAAAGCCTCGTCCATCAGCAGGATGTCGGGGTCGTTGGCAAGGGCGCGGGCCAGGCCGACCCGCTGCTTCATGCCGCCGGAGAGCGCATCGGGGAAGGCATCGATCCACTGCCCCAACCCCACCTGCAGCAGCGCCTGGCGGGCACTCTGCTGGCGCTCGGCCAGTGGCACCCCGGCCAGCTCCAGCCCGAAGGCGGTGTTTTCCAGCACGCTCAGGTGCGGCATCAGGGCGAAGGACTGGAACACCATGCTGATCTTCTTGCGCCGCACCTGACGCAGCTCGCTGTCGGAGATGGCGGCGATGTCCTCGCCATCGATCAGCACCTGGCCGCGGGTCGGCTCGATCAGCCGGTTGAAGAGACGCACCAGGGTGGATTTGCCCGAGCCGGAGAGGCCCATCACCACGAAGATCTCCCCTTCGTCGATGGCCAGATTGACATCCTGGACCCCCAGGGTCTGCCCGGTTTTTTGCAGTATGCTGGCGCGGTCATGGCCTTTGGCCAGCAATTTGAACGCTTTTTCCGGCTGATCGCCGAAGATTTTGTAGAGTGATTTGACCTCGAGTTTGACTGTCATATTGTCCTTTTTTCTTGGCCGACGGGCTGCCTGGCAAACCGTCGAACGTGAGCCAATTACTTTCAACCCTAAGCAATTAACAACAAAAACAAAAGAACCATAAGAGTCTCAATAAAAGGATTAATTTTTAATTTATTGATTTTTAAAGACTATTTTAAGGCATAAAAATGCACTCAGGTGTAATGAAACCCTGTCATTCCAACCGAACAGATAAATATAATCCCATCAAAATCAACGATTGACAGGTATGTGACGCGAGAAAAGCAGAGCAATAATGGGAGGGAAAAAGGAGGGAACATGTCTCTCATTAGCGGGTCAACACATTTAGTTACAACACTAACCATAATGTTGTCATTCGCTGCCTCACTTCCACTGTGAAATAGAGGCCTGAGGTGTGCCGTGTCCACACTATGGCACATCGCTATATCTGGGCATTCAATCCCTGTCCCGGACAGCAAAAAGGCCCCTTGTGCAACACAAGGGGCCTTTCATCAACCGGGGCAATCCGCCAGCCGTCAGCGCCGCTGCCAGGTCTCGAAGCGGTAGGGGTAAGCATTACGTTCATCCGCAGGATGAGATTCTTCTTCCAGCAGTTCCCAGTCGGTATGATCCAACACAGGAAAATGGGCATCCCCATCAACTTCAAGTTCAATCTGAGTCAGATAGAGGCGTTCTGCCCTAGGTAGCAGCTGTTCGAAAAGATGCCCGCCGCCAATAACCATAAGTTCTTCCACTGAGTCTTCACGACCTAATAACTCTAATGCAGAACTAACAGAATCAATCACTTCTACACCATCAACCCGGTAATCCGGGTTGCGGCTGATCACCAGATTGCGGCGCCCGGGCAGCGGCCGCCCGATGGATTCAAAGGTCTTGCGACCCATCAACACCGGCTTACCGAGAGTGATCCGCTTGAAGTGGGCCAGATCCGCCGGCATATGCCATGGCATCTGGTTGTCCTTGCCGATCACGCGATCGTGGGCCACGGCGGCAATCATGGAAATCTTCACGGTATCAGCCTCTCACTTCACCATTCATATAATGGGGCGGTTACGATACACGACCAGGGACGGGATCGCTAGACCGAAACTCAAAGCCCCCACGATAAACAGCGCCTTGAGGCCGTTCTCCACCGCGCTCTGGATAAGCTCCATGGTTACCCCGGAGATATTGAGCTCCACCACGGCGATCATCGCCTTGAAGGCGTAGCTGCCCGGGATCATGGGGATGATGGAGGCGACGCTGAACACCGGGCGCGGCGCCAGCAGCCGGCGCGACCAGTAGACGCAGACAAAACCGACCGTGGTCGCCGCCGCCAGGGTGGCCCACTCGATGGGCATGCCCTGGTGAATGAGCAGGGTACGCAGGCTGTGAGCCAGTGCGCCGCCCATGGCGCAGTACTTCAACATCCGTGGCGGCACGTTGAACAGCATGGCAAAGCCCACTGCCGGAATGGCCGACCAGAAGGCATCCTTGGTCAGCAGCCAGAGCAGATCCATCATGGCTCCCTCCCCCAGCTTCCTGTCACCGAGATGGCAAGGATGATGCCGATATGGTTCCGTGCGCTGATGGATAGCCGGTTTGCCCCGAGCAACAGAGTCGATACAACGTCAAAGCTCTTCATACCTTCCACCCCCAGATACCGGTCACCGACATGGCGAGAATAATCCCTATCGCCGCGCTGATGGTGAGCAGGGTCGCCGTGCCCCAGCGGGCCAGCCCCATGTTGAAGTAACCCTTCACCATGTCGGAGACCGCATTGATGAGCGGAAAGCCCGGCACCAGCAGCAGTACGCTGGCCGCCATAGCGAGATAGGGCTGGGCTCCCCAGTTGAAGAAGGTCGCGCTGGAGGCGAGCAGGGTGGCGATAAAGCCGGTGGTGGCAAAATTGATGAGGGGGCTGTGGTGATGACGCGCCATCAGCTGGCGCGCCCGCATGGCGACCGAAGCCGAGAAGCAGGTCACCAGGAAGATGGGCCAGTCACCGCCAAACAGCAGACTGAAGGCACCGCAGGAGAGCCCCACCATGGGCACCACCAGCCAGGGGTGATAGTGAAACGGTACTATGGCCTCCAGGCGCTGACGCACTTCCCGCGCGCCGATCAGATCCTTCTCCGCCATGATGCAGATACGCTGGATCTCGCACACCACCTGCATGTTGATGCCGTGCTCGCGCACCCGTCGGGTGGTGGTGACGCAACTGCCCTGATAGAGGCTGGTGAGCACGATGGCGCTGGAGGAGATGGCCATCTCGACGCTCTCCAGCCCGAGCGCCATGCCGAGCCGGACCGTGGTCTGCTCTATGATGCGACTCTCGGCGCCGAACTGGGCCAGCATCTGGCCCACCTTGACGATGATCCGGGTGATCTCCGTCTGCTGTTCCCGCGACAGCACCCGCCTTGGTGTGATACTTCTCATAATCCCTTCGAGTCGTAGCAAATTAAAAAAGTGTCGCCATGTTAGCCTAACTATCGGCGCCGTTCATCTACACATATCACGCCAATAAACAAACTCAAATAAAATAAAAAGCGACACAAAAATACATCAAATAGATTACAAATCACGCCAAACTGTTCAACGCCAGTCAGATAGCCTCACCCGGAAACCACAACAATGGCGGGAATATATCAAAATGACTCACCCGGAATAATATTATTTTTTCTTGCGATAATAATCACTGAAATAGAGGATGTTGTTCTCTTTATATTCCGGTAGCGGTTCAACATAATCAGGATTATTGAGCTGAACCATTTCACAGCGCATGGAATAAAAGGAGTCGTGCATCATGGCGGCAATCCGGATGCAGCTGTCCATGTTGTTCTTGGCCAGCTGGCGCTGACAGTCGATGCGAAATTGCAGGCCGCGCAGGCGCATTTGCTGCTGCGGGCTGACCCTGTCTATCAGACCTTCTATCTCTTGCTGAAGCAACTCGTCAAGCCGCTCGGGCTCCGCTACCGCCAGCCGTTTCAAGGTATCAAAATCAGGCAACTCCATATGCCCTCCCGCGGCCAGCCGCTGCATGGTGATACTCAAACAACAACAATCGGTTCATATTTTCACCAATCGCTTCAGGTGTTATATAAGCCGAACCCCGCTGCGGTTCAATCCATGAGGCCGGCTTTCCCCTCCCGCTGCGCCAAAAGATGACGGCGCATGGAAACCCCGCCCCGGTTATTCGTTATGGATCAAGCGATTATTCCTGAATATCTGCGGCGGGTTTGTTTATACATTTTTGGCACGGCAATATGCCGATGTTATGTCTTATTGAAAGGAAGCGGCCAATATAGTTTGCCATTTGACGCTCGCCTTCGCGCCGCGATCTGGCTGGTTTAACATATCTTGCTGATTATGTTATTTTATTTGCCACTTATAGCGGCAACCAAGAGCAGACCATGAGCAAGGCAAGAATCGGTATCGTCACCGTCAGCGATCGCGCCAGTGCGGGCATCTACGAAGATCTCTCCGGCAAGGCTATCATCGACACCCTGAACGCCTATCTGACCTCGGAATGGGAACCCCTTTATGAGGTGATCCCCGACGAGCAGGAGCAGATCGAGGCAACCCTGATCCGGCTGGCGGACCAGGAGCAGTGCAGCCTCATCGTCACCACAGGTGGCACCGGGCCGGCCAAGCGGGACGTCACCCCGGAGGCGACCGAGGCGGTGTGCGATCGCATGATGCCGGGCTTTGGCGAGCTGATGCGGGCCGAATCCCTCAAGTTCGTGCCGACCGCCATCCTGTCGCGCCAGACCGCCGGTCTGCGCGGCAGCTCGCTCATCGTCAACCTGCCGGGCAAGCCCAAGTCCATCCGCGAATGTCTGGATGCGGTCTTCCCCGCCATCCCCTACTGCATCGATCTGATGGAAGGCCCCTATCTCGAGTGCGACGAGGCCGTCATCAAGCCGTTTCGCCCGAAGAAATAAAAGCTGGGCGGGGATTTGCCCCGCCCTTTGCTTATTTGCGGCCGTACACCTTGACCCCGGCCCGACTCCCTTCCGAATTGCCGTATACCTCGATCCGCTTGATGCAGAGCCGGCTGCCGAGGGCTTTCCACTCCGACTCCTGATCCTCTCTCAGATCCTTGCCGAAATAGAGGGTCTTGCTGCGATCATTGCCATAAAACACCTTGACCCGCTCCAGGGTTAATTCCCGCCCAGCCTTGACCATGATGGATTTGGTCGGCCGGCAGGCGAGCATGGGAATGATGGCGGGATGATCGCCGACCCCGAGCAGAATGGTCTTGCCCAGCCGAAATTCATCATCGGCCATGGCCGGGGCGGCCAGCGCCCACAACAAGGTGGATAACAGTACGCTCTGAATGACGCGCAGACGCTTGGCGGAAAAAGAAAAAGCAGATAACACAGACATGATGCCTCCCGAAAAAAACGGGGGGCATATTAATTCATCAAGGCTAAACCCAGCCTGTACCGGCGCCCTGCCAGGCAGGGCACCGACACTCAGGACCAGCGTTTGAAGATGAGGGAGGTGTTGATGCCGCCAAAGGCGAAGTTGTTGGACATCAGGTACTCCACCGCCAGCGTGCGACCGCTGCCCACCACGTGATCGAGCGGGGCACAGGCCGGGTCCGGCTCGGTCAGGTTGATGGTGGGGGCAAACCACCCCTCCTGCATCATCTCCAGCGCCAGCCAGGCCTCGATGGCACCGCAAGCCCCCAGGGTATGGCCGAAGTAGCTCTTGAGGGACGAGATGGGGGTGCGGTCGCCGAAGATGGCGGCGGTGGCGTGACTCTCGGCGATGTCGCCGCGCTCGGTGGCGGTGCCGTGGGCGCTGATATAGCCGATATCCTCAGGCTGGAGCCCGGCCTGGGCCAGCGCCATCTCCATGCAGAGCTGCATGGTCTCCTGCTGGGGCTGGGTCACGTGGGCGGCATCGCAGTTGGTGGCAAAGCCCACCAGCTCGGCGAGGATGGTGGCACCGCGCGCCTGCGCATGCTCCAGCTCCTCCAGCACCAGGGTGCCGGCCCCCTCGCCTATCACCAGTCCGTCCCGCTGTCGGTCAAACGGACGCGGCGCCAGCTCCGGGTTGTCGTTCATCTGGCTGGTGGCAAACAGGGTATCGAATACCACGGCCTCCGACGGGCAGAGCTCCTCCGCCCCGCCAGCCACCATCAGGGTCTGGTAGCCGTGCTTGATCGCCTCAAAGGCGTAGCCGATGCCCTGGCTGCCGGAGGTACAGGCGCTGGAGGTGGGAATGACCCGCCCGCGCAGGCCGAAGAACAGCCCGGTGTTGACCGCCGCCGTGTGCGGCATCATCTGCACATAGGTGGTGGCCGTGATGCTGGCGGTGCTCTTGTCGTTGAGCATGACCCCGAAGGCGCGGATGGGGTCCGTGCTGCCGGTGGAGGAGCCGTAGGCGATGCCGGTGCGCCCGTCGGTGAGCACCGGGTTGTCCAGCAATCCCGCCCGCGCCAGCGCCAGCTCGGTGGCGACGGTGGCCAGTGCCGAGACCCGCCCCATGGCGCGGGTCTTCTTGCGCGGATAGTGGGCCGGCAGCGTGAAGTCCGGAATGGGGGCCGCCAGCCGGGTGTTGAGGCCGTCGTAGATGGCCCACTCCGGCATGTTCACCACGGCATTGCGCCCCGCCTGCAGGCGGGCCCGCACGCTCGGCCAATCCTGCCCGAAGGCGGTCACCCCGGCCATGCCGGTGACTACGACTCGCTTCATACCATGCCTCCGTTGATGGAGATGACCTGGCGCGTGACATAGCCGGCGATGTCGGACATCAGGTAGGAGACCAGACCGGCCACCTCGTCGGCCTGCCCCATCCGCTTGAGCGGAATGATCTTCATCGCCTCCGCCTTCACCTCCTCGTCCACCATGCCGGTGTCGATGAGGCCGGGGGCCACGCAGTTGACCGTGATCTTGCGCTTGGCAAGCTCGAGGGCCAGCGCCTTGGTGGCTCCCATGATGCCCGCCTTGGCGGCGCTGTAGTTGACCTGGCCCCGGTTGCCCATCAGCCCGGACACCGAGGAGATGGTCACGATGCGCCCGCCCCGGCGCAGGCCGATCATCGGCATGATGCAGGGCTTGAGCAGGTTGTAGAAGCCGTCCAGGTTGGTGTGCAGCACCCCGTCCCACTCCTCGTCGGTGAGGGCGGGAAAGGCGCCGTCACGGATGATGCCGGCGTTGCAGACCACGCCGTAATAGGCGCCATGCTCGGCCATGTCGGCCTCCAGCCGCGCGCGGCAACCCTCGCGATCGGCGATGTCGAACTGGAGCAGACGCCCCTGCCCGCCGGCCGACTGCAGGCTGGCCAGGGTGGCTTCGGCGCCGGCCCGATCGCTGTGGTAGTGCACCACGATGGAAAAACCGTCGGCCGCCAGCTTGAGGGCGATGGCGCGGCCTATCCCCTTGCTGGCGCCCGTGACCAATACGCTAGAGATCATGAAGCTTCCTCAGGCTAACAAATCGGACAATTCGCCGGGGCTCGGCTGATAGGTGGAGAGCCGCGCCTGGGCGCACTCCTCCCCCGCCAGCAGGATCCGGCAATCAAAACTGGCCATGCCGCCGTCTTGCAACAGGCAGCACGCCTCTATGGTGAGCAGGCTGCCGGCCGCGAAGACGGGACGCAGGCAGCGATACTTGCGACTGCCGAGCAGCATGCCGATGCGCACCGGCTCGCCGCGCAGGCGCCCCTGCATGCCGGCCCAGGCGGCGATGGTCTGCGCCATCAGCTCGATGCCGACCCAGCCGGGCAGGTTGCCCTCCCCATCCAGCAGCAGGGCATGGCGGGCACCGATGCGGGTCTCGCAGAGCGCCTGCTGGGCATCCGCCGCGCAGAGCCGGTCCAGCAGCAGCATGGGGGCCTGGTGGGGCAGCAGGGTCTCGATGGCGGGCAGTGAACCTGGCTCATTCATGGTGAACGCTCCCAAACAGCAGGCTGACATTGTTGCCACCGAAGGCAAAGGAGTTGGAGAGCACCCGGGGCGCCGCCAATGGCACCTCGCCGCTCACCAGCCGGATGGGGGTCAGCGCCGGATCCGCTGTGGCCACCCGCTGGGACGGCAGTGGCAGAGCGCGCTCCAGCAACAGGCAGGCGAGCGCGGCCTCAATGGCCCCCGCCGCCCCCAGGGTGTGGCCGGTGAGCGGCTTGGTGGAGCTGCAGGGCACCTCGGCACCAAACAGCCGGTGCACCGCCTGGCTCTCCATGGCGTCGTTGAGGCGGGTAGCGGTGCCGTGCAGGTTGACGTACCCCACCTGCGCCGGCGTCAGGCCCGCCTGGGCCAGCGCCATGCGCATGGCCGCCTCGGCGCCGACACCCTCTGGATGGGGCGCAGAGATGTGCCAGGCATCGGAGGACTCCCCCGCTCCCAGCAGGGCCAGCGGCGCAGGCGCTCTGCTCAACAGAAACAGCGCCGCCCCCTCGCCGATGTTGATCCCCTGGCGCGCCTCATCAAAGGGCTGGCAGCGCGCACAGCTGAGGGACTCCAGGCTGTCAAAGCCGTTGAGGGTGAGCCCGCACAGACTGTCGGCACCGCCCACCAGCACGGCGTCTGCCAGTCCGGCCGCCAGCAGCCGCTGGCCGCTGATGAAGGCGCGCGCGCTGGAGGAGCAGGCGGTGGAAATCGTCCAGGCCGGCCCGGTCAGGCCGAGGTGGCGGGCCAGAAATTCCGACGGTGAGCCCAGCTCCTGCTGACGGTAGTCAAACTCGGGGGGCACGGCCTCCCCGCGCCGGGCGGCGGCCACCGCCTGCTCGGCCTCGCCGATCCCGGCGGTACTGGTGCCTAGCACCAGGCCGACACGGTCGCTGCCAAAGGTGGCCAGCGCCTCATCGAGGGCGGGCCGGATCTGGGCCAGCGCCGCCAGCAGCAACTGGTTGTTGCGCGAGGCGTAGGGGGCCAGCGCCGCCGGGATGGTTGGCAACTCCCCTTCCACCCGCCCCACCGGAGTCAGGCGGCCATCCAGCAGCGGCGCCCGGTGGCGATCCAGCGGGCTGATGCCCTCTCTCTGCCAGGCCAGCAGCGCCTCGGCGCTGGCATCACGCCCCGTCCCCAGCGCCGAGACGAGGCCATAGGCGGCGATATAACAGCTCATTGGCTCAGGGTCTCCAGTTGCAGGCGGTAGTTGAACACGTGTTGCTGCAGGCCGACCGGCTCGCGCACGCCGTCGGCGTCGCGGTAGCGGATCTCGGTCACCAAAGTGCCGTCGGGGGCGCGCAGTCGGCGCAGCGGCCCCTCGTCACGCAGCGTCCAGCCTGGCGGCAGTTGCGGTTGCCAGCTGGCCAGCGGCCAGTAGCAGAGCATCACGTCCGCCAGCACCTGGCTCACCGGTGGCATGCCGCTGGTGAGCAGCGGGCTGAGCTGGCGGGTCTCGATGCCCTGCTGGTCATAACGCACCAGAAACAGCCGTACCCCGCTCGGGGTCAACCCCACCAGGGTCAGCTGGTGGCCGTCCGCCTCCAGCACCGTCATCAGCTGGTGGTTGCTCCCCCCCACGCTGGCGGTCAGCAGTTGCTGGCGATAGAAGGGGGCGGCCAGCACGGGGGCCGGCAGCGTCATGACGGTCCCCTTGTCGAGATAGGCGGTGGGGGTCGGCTGGCTGCTGCAACCGGTCAGCAGCAGGACGACGAACACGAACAAGGCTTTCATGATGAGGTTGGCTCCCGGCCATGTGGCCCCGGCAACTGCGGTCGCACCGGGTCCAGTACCAGGGGCGAGAGCAGGAAGGCGGTAAAGATACCGCCGCTCAGCACCAGACCAAAGCCCGCGATGGCGGGGGTGTGACTCAGCGCTAGCAGACCGAAGGCCAGCTGGGTGGTGAGGTTGGCCAGCAGGATGGCGAGCAGGGTGGAACTCTGGCGCGCCACCCCGCTCCCGCTGTGGGCAAAGAAGAGGCCGTAGTCGATGCCGATTCCGAAGATGAGGCTGAGCGCCAGCACTCCGAACAGGGTGAGCGGCTGGTCGCAGGCGGCGAGCAGCGCCAGCCCCATGGCCAGCGCAATCAGGTTGACCAGCAGCACCCGGGCCGCTCGCGCCGCCCCCATCCGCCACCACAGCAGCAGGGCCACCAGCGCGATGGCCACCGACAGCAGCTCCGCCAGCTTGATGCGGTAGTGGGCGAACAGCTGGCTCCACTGGCTGCGCTGATCCTGCCAGTAGACCCCTGACTCGGCTGCCGCCAGCGCCGTCAGGGCTCCTTCGTCTGCCACCCCCACCAGCGGCACCCAGATGGCAACGCGGCCATCCGCCAGGGCGTGCCACAACAGGCGACTCCCCTCGCTGACCGGGCTGGCCAGCCAGGCGGCCGGGGTCAGCCAGTGGGGCTCGCGCACGGGCGGCTGCAGCGGCAGGCCGGCCGCCTTGAGCCGGCTCACCACCTCGGGCAACAGGGCCCGGATGGCGGCGGCATCCTCATGCTGGCGTGCCAGCGAGGGCAGCCAGCGGGCAAGCGAGACGAACGCCTGCAGCGCACCGCGCTGTTGCAGCTCGGCCAGCCGGCCATCAAGCCGCTCCAGCCGTTGCAGTGCCTGCTCGCCGTCCGCTCCCGTCACCAGCAAGCCCTGCATGCCCCCCTGCTGGCCGGTGAGGGCCTGGATCCGCTGCTCCTGCCCCTGCAGCGCCACCGGCAGAGGCTGCAGCCGGCGGATGTCGTCATCCACCTGCAACCGGCTGATGCCGAGGGCAGCCAGCAGCAGGCAGCAGAGCGGCAGACCGATGCGCAGCAGCGGGCGTTGCTGCCAGGCCAGCAGCCAGCCCTGCAACCAGCGCTGGCCCCGCAGCGGCCTTGTCGGCAGCGGGCCGGCCCAGCGCGGAAACAGGCAAAGCACCGTGATGAAGGCACTGAACAGCCCAGCCAGCGCGCACACCGCCAGTTGCTGCAAGCCGGGGAAGGGGGCGAACCAGAGCAGGCCATAGCCGATCAGGGTGGTCAGCACCGCGAGCGACAGGCTCGGCAGCAACTTGAGCCGGGTCTGATGCGGTGTCTCGTCGTCGCCGTGCAGCCGCCGCTCACACAGAAAGTGGATGGCGTAGTCGATGGCGATGCCGATGAGGCTGCTGCTGATCACCAGGGTGAAGACGTGGATCTCGCCAAACAGAATGAGCACTGCGCCGAGCCCCCACATCAGCCCTACGCCGATGGGCAGCAGGGAGAGCAGCAGTGCCCGGGTGGAGCGAAACACACCCCAGATGAGCAGGATGACCCCGACCATGGAGCCCAGCCCTATGGTGGAGATGTCCTGCTGGGCCAGCTGGCTGGCGTGCTGGCTGTAGAAGAGGGTGCCGCGGCGCAGCAGCTCGGCGCCGGGATAGGCCTCGGCGAGGCGCTGCTCGGCCCCGGCCAGTTCGCTCAGCAGCGCCTGGTTGCGCTGGATGTCGAAGGCGGAGAGATCCAGCTCGGCGCGCACCATGTACCAGTCGCGCCCCGCCTTGTCCCGGCTCACCAGCCAGCCCTCCTTGAGCTGCATGGGGCCGCGGGCCTCGGCCAGCACCCCGGCCCGGGTCAGCAACAGAGGGTCGCTCTGCCACTCGGCGCGGGAGACACCGCCGAAAGGGGAGTAGATCTGGCCGAGCACCCACTGGCTCCACCCCTCGGCCCCCCCGGCAAGCCGGGCCCGGCTTGCCGGATCCAGCCGCTGCCAGGCCAGCTCGTGCAGATAGCGCTGCCAGGCGGGGGCCAGCTCGGGCTGATACCCCTTGATGCGGGACAAGGCAGGCAGCTCGCCGAGCTGCTTTGCCCAGAAGGTGGCGGCCGCGCGCCCGTCCTGGCCGGCGGGCAGGCTCAGCAGCCAAACCAGCTGGCGATCGAGCTGCTGCAACAGACCCTGCTGCAGGGTCGGGTCCAGATCGCTGCGGGACTCGTGGGGCAGCAGATCCATCAGGCTGGTGTTGATGCGGCTGTGGGGCAGCTGCCAGGCAAGCACAGCCGCCAGCAGCAGGCAGAGCCCGATCCAGAGGGTCCCGAGCCGGCGCCAGGTGGTTTCAGCGTGCAGCAAGGTGAGCTCTCCTCGTCCCGGCGGGGACGGCGCGCTGGCGCAGCGGGATACTAGTGGACAGCAAAGCGGGCCTGCTCCTCAGGGGTCAATGGCAGGAGGCGCTCGCGCCAGCCACTGAAGCGAATGCGGGTGCTGTCACCCTGCTTGTCGGCGATAAGCAGCTGATCCAGCTGCCCCTGCCCGCTCAGGGTGAGGCTGGCGAACACCTTGTCGAGCGGCGCCAGGGTCGGCACCAGCACCAGCTGCCAGCCATCCTCCGTGCTGTGAAAGTCGATGCTGAAGTAACGGCTCAGGGTCGCTTCGTCCGAGCCGAACAGCGCCAGCAGCATCTGGCTGAACTCCAGCAGCTGGGGGTTGTCGATGACGGTGGCAGGCTGTCCCGCCATCTGCTGCACCATGCGCGTCGGCGTCAGGGTGAGGGTCAGCGGGAAGGGCTTCTGCTGCTGCCACCAGAGCCCCAGATCGCGCACCAGCAGCAGCTCGCCGGAGGCTTTGAGCGGCTGGCTCAGCCCCGCCACCTGCTTCTCCTGCTCGAAGCGGGCCTCCTTGGCCTGGCTCAGGGCGAGCAGCTGCTGCACCTCGGCCCGGCTCAGGGGCGCCGCCTGCAGCGGCCATGTCAGCAACAGGATCAGACCGGCCAGCAGCGGCCCCATCAGCCGGCTCACTGGCTCACCCCCAGCTTGTCCAGCAACACCTGGGGCGAGGCCAGGCACATCTCGCCGCTCGTCTTGCTCACCGCCACCTGGATGCTGTAGCCCTTGCTGGTGCGGGTGCCGCTCACGGCGTCGCTCAGCAGGTAGTCGATCTTCAAGCGGTTCTGGTACTCGGTCAGGGTGGCACGCACCCGCACCCGCTGGCCGAAGCGCAGCGGTGCCAGGTACTTCATCCGGGTGTCTATGATGGGCCAGAGGTAGCCGGAGGCCTCCATCTGCGGGTAGTTGTAATCGATGAGATCGAGCAGGGCACAGCGGGCCAGCTCGATGTAGCGAAAGTAGTGGCCATGCCAGGCGACCGCCATCATGTCCACGTCGTGGAACGGGATGGTCACTTCGACTTCGGTGCTGATCTGCCAGGGTTCTGGCTGCATGGTTTTTCTCACAAGTCGTCTCCCCGCCAGCGCGACACAGCCACCCAGTCCACGCCGTGGAACGGGATAGTCACTTCTATCTCGGTGCTGATCTGCCAGGGTTCAGGCGTAGTCTGGATACGGCTCATAGTGAAGAGTCCTGATAGAGGGGATAGTGGCGCTGGCGAATACGGGCGATCAGCGCCCTCAGCTCGTGCTCGAGTCCCCTGTCTTCCAGCAGCGGGGCAAACTCGGCCCGCACCTGCGTGACCATGCCGGCCAGCGCCGAGCCAAGCGGGCGGGTGAAGGGGGTGGGCCGGGCGAGGCGCAGCTCCACTCCCTGCACCGCCGCCAGCAGGCAGGCGGCCGCCACCTGCTCGGTCAGGGTCAGCACCCGCAGCGCATCGCGCGCCGCTATGGTGCCCATGCTCACCTTGTCCTGATTGTGGCACTCGGTAGAGCGGGAGAAGACGCTGGCGGGCATGGTCTGCTTGAGCGCCTCCGCAGTCCAGGCCGAGACGCCGATCTGCACCGCCTTGAAGCCGTGGTTGATCATCTGCCGTTCCTGCGGCGCGCCGGAGAGGTTGCTCGGCAGGCCGCCGTTGAACTTGCTGTCCACCAGCTGGGCCAGCTGGCGATCCAGCAGGTCGGCCAGGGTGGCGACGGCCGCCTTCATGCTGTCCATGGCCATGGCGATATGACCGCCGTAGAAGTGGCCGCCGTGCATCACGTGCTCCTCCTCCCCGTCGATCAGCGGGTTGTCGTTGGCGCTGTTGAGCTCGTTTTCGATGAGCTGGCGCCACCAGGGCAGGCTGTCGGCCACCACCCCGATGACGTGGGGGGCGCAGCGCAACGAGTATCTGTCCTGCAGCCGGTCGCTGTGGCGCGGCAACTCGCCGGCCACCAGGTCATCCCTCAGCCAGGCCGCAACGCCCTGCATGCCGGGGTGCGGCTTGGCGGCAAACAGCCGCTCGTCGAAGTGGAAGGCGTTGCCCCCCATGGCGACGCTCACCAGGGCGGTGATCCGGGTCGCCAGTTGCATCAGGTAGTCGGTGCGGGCATAGGCGAGGCAGGCCAGCGCCGTCATCACCGAGGTGCCGTTCATCAGCGCCAGCCCCTCTTTCGGCCGCAGGGTCAGGGGGGTCACCCCCAGCTCCCGATAGACCTCGGCGGCGGGGCGCAGCCGACCCTGCTGATGGAGCTCGCGCTCCCCCACCAGCACGGCGGCGACGTAGGAGAGCGGGGTGAGATCGCCGCTGGCGCCCACCGATCCCTCTTCCGGAATGCGCGGCACCAGATCCTGCTCCAGCAGCCAGCAGAGCCGCTCGAGCAGGGCCGGGCTGACCCCGGAGACCCCCTGCGTCAGGGAGCAGAGCCGGGTGGCGAGCACGGCGCGCGCGGCATCGAGCTCGAGATCCGCTCCCAGCCCGCAGCCGTGAAAGCGGGTCAGGTGCAGCGGCAGCTCGGGTACCAGATCGGTTGGCACCGGCCGGGTCACCGAATCGCCGTAGCCTGTGGTCACCCCGTAGATGACCCCCTCTTCGGCCAGCAGCCGGTCGAGGAAGTCGGCGCCCCGCTGGATACGGGCCATGAAGGCGGGATCCGGGTTCAATGCGGGGGTGGCACGGCGTTCCGCCAGGGCCACCACGTCTTCGATGGTCAGCGGCTTCGCGCCGAAGACAACCCTGCTCATCTCACTCTTGTTCATCGGTCAGCTGCCAGAAATCAAAAAAGTTGAACCAGTCCAGCGGGGCGTGCAGGCAGTGGTGCTGCAGGCGATCGGCATAGGCCTGTACCCGGGACGCGAGAATCTGTTGGCGCCCCTGCCGCGGCAGGGGCTGGCCGTCGGCAAAGGGCTCGAAATGCACCCGAAAGCGCCCCTGCTCCTTGAGGCCGAACATCAGGTAGACGGGGCAGCCCAGCACGCTGCTGAGCACGAAGGGCCCGAGCGGAAAGGGGGCCGGTGCGCCGAGGAAATCGGCCCAGATCACCCGCTTCTCCCGGGTCACCGAGGTGCGATCACCGACGATCACCACCCACTCTCCCTGCTCCAGCTTCTCCTTGAGCAGGATGGCGGTGTCGGCCCCCAGCTCCTGCACCTGGATGAGGTTGAGGTGCGAATCCGGGTTGATCTGCTTGAGCAGGGCGTTGAAGCGGGCCGCGTGGCGGGTGAACACCAGCGCATTGATGCGCAGCCCCTGCTTTCGACTGCCAAGGGCCCGGCACAGCTCGAGGTCCCCGAGGTGGGAGCCCAGCAGCAACACTCCCTTGCCACTGTTGATGGCGGCCTGGTAGTGCTCAGCCCCCACCAGTTCAACCTGCTGCTCCGTGATGTCGCCGCGCCAGCCCGCCAGCTTGTCGAGCGCCGCCTCGCCAAAGCGCAGGAAGTGGCGAAAGCTCGATCTCGGCTCGGCGGGCAGCGCAACGCCTTGCGCGCCGGCGAAGGCCTCGAGCCGGGCCAGATAGGCCCGGGATGCCTCCCGCTGAGCGCGGCCGGTCAGCCAGAAGTAGCCGATGACCGGATAGAGCAGCAGGGAGAAGCCGCGCCGCCCCAGCAGGCGGTAGCTGGCCAGCATGATCTGCATGCCGAGCAGCGAGCCCCGCTCCGGGGTACGCGACCAGTGGGTGCGCCGCTCGCGCCACAGCCGGGTCAGCTGGGCGCCGAGGCGAGCCGGCCAGCGGCAGAGGCGCAGCAGCAGATCCCACAGCAGGCGGCACACCAGCCGGGTGTGCATCCAGGAGATGTCTAGGTTGTCGCGAAAAAGCCGAAAGTGGGAGCGGCCGTCAACGGGATAGATGACCCGGGTCGGCACGAAGCGCATCGGCACCCCGGCCCAGTGCAGGCGCACCATCACCTCGGTGTCAAAATCCATCCGCCGGCCGAGGGCCACCCGCTCCAGCAGGGCGCAGGTGGACGCCAGCGGATAGACCCGAAAGCCGCACATGCTGTCCTTGATGGCGAACGACAGCGTCTCGATCCAGACCCAGACATGGGTGATGTAGCGGCCGTAGAGGCGCCCCTTGGGCACGGAATCGTCGTAGAGAGGGCGACCGGAGACGAGCGCCGCCGGGTGCTGGCGCGCCTCCGCCAGCAGGGCCGGCAGATCCGCCAGATCGTGCTGGCCGTCGGCATCCACCTGCAGGGCATGGCTGAACCCCAGCTCATGGGCGCGGCGCAGCCCCGTCATCACGGCGCCCCCCTTGCCCTGGTTGTGGGGATGGCGCAGCAGGCTGACCCAGGGGTGCTGGGCGGCCAGCGCATCCAGCGCGGCGGCGGCGACGGGCTCGCTGCCATCGTCGACCAGCAGGCAGGGCAGCTTGAATTCGGCCAGCCGCGCCAGCACGGCGGCCAGCGGGCCGGCGTGGTTGTAACAGGGAATCAGAATGCAAGGGTTCATGGAGTCAGCCGCACCCGTCCGCTGCTCGCCGGCTCATCCCCGAGCTGGTAGCTGAAGAGGAGCTGGCCCTTGTCCGCCTGCCACTGCAGGCTCAGGCTGCACTCGGCCCCGGGGCGCAGCGGGCGCTGGAACTTGAGCTGATCCACCCCGTGAAACGGCTGTGTCAGCTTGAGCCTGCTGGCGGCGTAGTGCATCACCCAGTGGAGCTGGGTCACCCCGGGCAGCAGAGGCGCGCCGGGAAAGTGCCCCGCAAACCAGGGCAGTGCGGGGTCGAGTCGCAACCGCAGGCGCACGCCATCGGCCAGCACCTCGCAACCCAGCTCGGTTGGCAGCGTGTCAGCGGACAGGCTCATCGAACAGCTCCTTGAGTTGTGGCCAGGGGCGCTTGCCCTGGGCGTTGACGGGCATCTGTGCGACCCGGCGCACGCTGCGCGGCAGGGCGACCGGCTCGAGCCAGGGGCGCAGCTGCTGGCGCAGGGCCAGCAGGAAGCGCCCCTGACCGAGCTCGTCCCAGCGGGCGGCCCCCAATTCGCTTAGCACCAGCACGGCACCGAGGATCTGGCGCTGACCCTGTTGCAGCGGCAGCACGGCGGCTGACTCCACCTCCGCCAGGGCCTGCAGGCGCGCCTCCACCTCGTCGAGGGAGATCCGCTTCTCCTCCAGCTTGACGATCCTGTCCTGGCGTCCCAGCAGTTCGAAACCCTCCTCGTGCAGGGCGATGCGATCGGCGCAGGCCAGCCAGTCATCCTCTTCCAGGAAGGGGGAGCGCAGCAGCAGCCCCTGATCCGGGCCGACCCGCACCTCGACCCCGGGCAGCGCCGTCCAGGAGGTCTGCTCCCGGTGGCGCTGACGCCAGCCAATGCCGCCGGTCTCGCTGCTGCCGAAGATCTCCACCGGCAGCTGGCCGAAGAGCGCCCGGGCTTGCCGGGCATCTTCCAGCTGCAGGGGACCGCCGGAGGAGACGATCAACCGGCAGCCGGTGGCGGGCATGGCTGGATCGAGCCGACTCAGAAACGCCGGCGACGCGATCAAACACCAGGGGGCGCCTTGCGCCGCCAGCTGCTCCGGGTAGTCGATGGTGCGGCGATCGAACGGGCGGCCGAGAGCCAGCGGCAGCAGGATGCGAAACAGCAGGCCGTAGATGTGCTGGTGGCTGACGCTGGCCAGCACCCGGGCATCGGCCAGCCGCTCGCCCCAGAGCGCCATCTGCACCCGCAACTCGGCCTCCAGCTGGGGCCAGGCCTTGGGGATCGCCTTGGGCTCGCCGGTGGAGCCGGAGCTGAACAGGGTGATATCCAGGCGCGCGGGCGCAAGATCACCGTGTGCGGCGTCCAGCCCCTCGTGCGCATCGGCCAGCGGCAGCCTGAGCTGAGGCACGGTGAGCGCCGCACCCGGCAGCTCGGCGTCGGTGAGCAGGCCGTCAAACTGGCTCTGCAGTTCCTGCAGGCCGGCCAGCCGCTGATGACCCGGCAGAATAGCCTGATAGCCGCCGAGGGCGCAGGCGAGCAACGCTTGCGTGAACAGCAGGCTGTCGTCGAAGCAGAGTGCCCAGCGCGCGCCTGGCCGGCCGGCGCCGTCGTGACGGGCCATGGCCCTGGCCAGTTGCAGGCTGGCGCGGCGCAGCTCGGTCAGGGTCACCTCCCCCTGCGGGCCGAAGGCCACCGGCTGGGCACCATCGCGCTGCCAGAGGATTTGCAGCAGGCTCATGGGGTCAGCCTCTTGAGCAGGCGGCGACGCACCAGATACTCAGCCCCCATCAGGCCGCCCATTAGTAGATAGCTGACGAGGCCGTTGTAGAGGCTCCAGAGCGCCAGCTCCCCGTGCCAGATGGTGAAGGCCGCCAGGGCGCCGTTGATGACGAAGAAGCCGCACCAGACCTGGGTCACCCGCCGGGTGTAGCCGATGGCTGCCGGCGGCAAAGCGGGATCCTGCAAGCGGGCCAGCCGCTCCACCAGGCTCATGGGGCGGGTCAGGCTCCAGCCAAACAGGCACAGCAGCGCCAGGCTCACCGCCAGCGGATAGTAGAGCAGCCAGTGCCGGGCGCTGAACAGAGCGGAGAGCAGGGTCAGCCCCAGCCCGATGCAGGCCAGCAGGCGCCCCAGCCAGAGCCACTCCGGCAACGGGCCGAGCCGGACTCGCCCCTTCAGCAGGCCGGGCAAGAGTCGCAGCGAGAAGATGAGCAGCAGGCCGAGCAACAGCGGGGTCTGACCGGCATGGGTCAGCCCCCAGTAAACCGCCAGCGGGTAGAGCAGCAGGGCACCACCGGCCAGCCAGGAGAGCCAGCGTATCATGGCAGGGCAGACACCGGCATCAGGCGTCGGCCAGCAGACGCTCGACCGCATCCACCACGTCGTTGACGCTGCGCACCGACTTGAACTCCTCCGGCTTGATCTTCTTGCCGGTCAGCTTCTGCAGGTGCACCACCAGATCGATGGCGTCTATGCTGTCGAGCTCGAGATCCTGATAGAGGCGGGCCTCGGGGGTGATGGCCTCTTCGTCGACTTCGAACAGTTCGACGAGGGCGGCCTTGATCTGGGCAAAGATATCGTCGCGGGTCATGGCTCAGGCCTCCCCTTTCGACTGGGCCTGCACCAGGGCCACCAGGGCCGCAACGGAGGCAAAGTGGCGACGGGTGTTCTCATCCTCGGCGGAGAGGACGATGCCGTAGCGACCCTTGATGGCAAGGCCCAGCTCCAGCGCATCGATGGAGTCCAGCCCCAGGCCGTCCCCAAACAGCGGGGCCTGGCTGTCGATGTCGTCAGGGGTGAGCCCCTCGAGGTTGAGGCTGTCGATGATGAGTTGTTTTATCTCTAGATGCAGGTCTTGCATAACTGTTCCATATGCTGTCATTGGGGCCCGGGTTGCAGGGCCCGGGTGAGAAACCGGGTCAACTGGCGAGCGGCCAGCGCACTGCTCTGGCCGGTGGCGACCACCTCGTCCGCCGCCACTTGCTGCAGGAATTCTATGGTGAAAGTCGGCTTATTTTCCGGGATCTTGAACCATTTGTCCTGCTTGGTGAGAAATCGGGTGCTGCAGTGGATCCGCACCAGTTGCAGCGGCACCTGGCTGCGCACCGCCAACTGGGCCGCGCCGCGCTGCAGCTTGATGGGTTCGCCCGGCGTGGTGCGGGTCCCTTCCGGAAAGATCAGCAGCAGACCGCCGGCCCGGATCCGCGCCATGCACAGGGCCAGCAGATCCTCCCCCGCCACGTTGGGCAGGTAGTCGGCCGCCCGCACCACGCCGCCGATGAAGGGGTTGCGCCAGAGGGACTGCTTGACGATGCAGTCGCACACCGGCATCTCGGCCGCCAGCATGACGTAGTCGAGCAGGCTGGGGTGATTGGCCACCACAAGGGCGCCACGCAAATCGGCGGGCATGCCGCTGACGCGGTAGTCGAGCACCCCCCAGCCGCGCAGCATGGCGAGAAACAGCCGGAAACTGTGGCGGATGGTGAGCTGGGCCAGAGTGCGTCGCCGCTCCCCGCGCAGACAAAGCGCCAGCAAGGGGAACCAGAAGAGGGTGAGCAGCAGGCCGCCCACCCCGAACAGGGCGAAGCCAAGGGCCGTGCCGATCAACCGCCAGGCCCGGTTCAGCAACGCTGCCATCTCCAGGCCTGACGGTCATCGCCGAGGATCAGGGTCGGCTCGCCTCGCAGCAGGGCGCGCCACAAGGCGAGGCTCTGGGGCAGCGGGCGGGTAGCGTCAACTGCGGGGCTAACTCCCTCGCAGCACCACTGCTCACCGGCCTCCAGCACCAGTCCCAGCGCATGGGGCGGCGCCTCCTCCCCCAGCCAGGGGCGATGAAATTCGGGTACCGGCCCCTCGAAGGCCACCAGCAGCACCCGGCGGGCGCCGGCCTGCAGGGCGCCGACCGCTTCGATGAGGCCTGCCATCAAGCTGTTCTCACCCGCGGCCAGCGAGCTCATGGGGATGGCGGCCTTGCCCTGGATGGAGCAGAGCCCGGCGGCGGTGTTGTGCACCGACATGGAGAAATCGGTGGGGGAGAGCGCCTGCCCGTCCGCCAGCGCCTGCAGCAGCGTCATGGAGCGGGCCAGCTCGCCGTGGCGGCTGACGAAGATGGCACTGTCTATCTGGTGGCGGGCCAGCAGGCTCAACCCCACCTGCACCGCCAGCCGTGAGCCCTGGCTCAGGCGGCGCGCCATCATCATGGGCAGCAAGGGAGTGGCGGGAAACGGCGGGTCGACGGGCCAGCGCCCCTGCTGCGCCCACGCCTGCCAGGCGGCCTCATCGGCCAGACCGGGTGACAGCGCCTGACTATCCAGCAGCGAGAAAGAGAGCATGTTGCAGGCGACCTGTCCTTAAAACCGTGGTGGGAGCGAAGAGCATAAAAGGCACTCACCCGACGGGCAGTGCCTGCGCCATGGTATTGAATGACGTCATCAGGTGAATACCGGGCGGATAATACCATTATTCATCAAAAATAATAGCCAGCCCGGATTATCCACCGCCTTGGTGATTGAAAATAAACAATTTGTGTTGTCTCATTGCCACGCTCAATTGATGAATATCCTTCTCAAGGAAAATATTATGAAACTCATTAATAAAATATCCCTGCTGCTGGCCTGTGCCCTGCTGGCCGCCTGCTCCACCAGCCAGCCCATCCGCAATATGGCGGCCAATCCGGTGCCATCCAACCTCACCGAGGAGCAGGTCGCCAACGCCATTATTACGGCGGGTATCAGCAAGAGCTGGGTAATGCGCCAGGAGCAGCCGGGACTAATTCGGGGCCAGGTCAATGTGCGTCAGCATCAGGCGGTGATCAATATTCCCTACAGCGCTCGCGATTATTCCATCAATTATGTGAGCAGCGTCAATCTGGACGACAAGGGCAAGGGCAGCATACATCGCAGTTATAACCGCTGGGTACTGGGTCTGAACCAGGCCATTCAGCTGGAACTCGCCCGCGCGCAGAGCCGCTGATCCGGCAGGAGCCCCCCGTGAATCACTATCAGACAGACCCCTACAACGCACTGGAAGCCATCAGCGAGGCCCAGAAAATCGCCTTCGGGCCCATGCTGTTTCAGGCCAGCTGGTGCCTGCGCGAAACCGGGGTGCTGGCCTATCTCGAGACCCGTGGCCAGCGGGGGGCACCACTGGCCGACATCGCCCAGGCATGCGAGCTGAGTGAATACGGCGCCAGCGTGCTGCTGGACATGGGGCTCGGCGGCGGGCTCTGCTACCTGGCCGAGGAGCACTATGTGCTGGGGCGGGTCGGCAAATACCTGCTGAACGACACCATGAGCCGGGTCAATCTCGACTTCACCCAGCACGTCTGCTACCAGCCCCTCGCCCACCTGCTCGACGCCATCCGCAACGGCACGCCGGCCGGCCTGCAGGAGTTCGGCCCCTGGCAGACCCTCTATCCGCACCTGAGCGAGCTGCCCGAGCCTGCCCGCCGCAGCTGGTTCGCGTTCGATCACTTCTACTCCGACTGGGCCTTCCAGCAGGCCCAGGACAAGGTGTTCGGTTACGAGCCGCGCCACCTCTACGACCTGGGTGGCAACACCGGCAAGTGGGCCATCGCCTGCGCCAAGCGGGATCCGGCGCTGCGAGTCACCATCCTGGACTTGCCCGAGCAGCTGGCACTGGCTCGCCGCAACATCGAGGAGGCGGGGCTGACGGAGCGGGTACAGGGTCACCCGGTGGATCTGCTGCAGCCAGGCACCCTGCCCGGCGAGGCGGACATCTGGTGGATGAGCCAGTTCCTCGACTGCTTCAGTCACGAGCAAATCGTCGCCATCCTGAACCGGATCCGGCTGGCCATGAAGCCGGACGCCCGGGTCTGCATCCTGGAGCTGTTCTGGGACCGCCA
Organism: Aeromonas dhakensis; assembly: GCF_002285935.1. Classification (NCBI taxonomy): domain Bacteria; kingdom Pseudomonadati; phylum Pseudomonadota; class Gammaproteobacteria; order Aeromonadales; family Aeromonadaceae; genus Aeromonas; species Aeromonas dhakensis. The sequence continues at coordinate 1,769,623 of NZ_CP023141.1, read as the reverse complement.
ATCCTTCGAAGCCGCCAGTTTCAGTCTCAACGCCACCTCCCTCTACTTCACCTGTCTGGCCAACGGCAACAGCCGCTTCTACCACTCCAAGGAGCTGTACCAGTGCCTGCGCGAGGCCCACTTCCACGTGGAAGCCGAGCACGAGATCCCGGGCCCGGGCCACACCCTGCTGGTTGCCCGCCCCTTGCACACGAGGCCATAATGCCGCCATCGGCATAACGATGATGAAACGAGAAGGAGCACGGCATGAGGCGTGACTGCATGGCCCTGATGGCCCTCGGCCTGGTTCTGGGCAGCCTGCTCGGCGGCTGCGCCGACATCAAGGAGGCGGGCAGAACCGTGGGGCACACCACCCGCAACGTGACCCGCGAGATTGGCCACACCACCCGGGACGTGACCCGCGAGATAGGTCACGGCACCCGGGACACCGTCAAGAAGGTCGGTGATGAGCTGAGCAAATAGAAACAGGGGCCGACAGGCCCCTGTTTTCATCAGCGTCATGGGTGAACTCAGTTGCTCCACATGGCCATCAGCTGGGACTCCATGGCCTCTTCCTGCTCATCCGGCAGCTCGGCGAAGAAATCGAGCCCGGTCTGCTGCTCCACCTCATCCACCGTCACTATGTAATCCGCCAGCCGGCTGGCCGACACGTTCTCCTGCGGCAGGATGAAGGCGATCGCCTCCTGGTTGGCCACATCCATCACCACCCGGTAGTAGGCGTGGGGCACGGTCACACCGTTGCCGATGGAAGCATCGGAGTTGGTGAAGATGGGGCCGGTGATCACATAGACATCCTGATAGGCGATGGCCCACTGCCGGGTCTTCTCCTCCAGGATGCGCCAGGCTCCCTGGTTGAGCGCCGGCAGCTGCGGGGTCATGTTGGTCAGCAGGAAGCTCTGCTTCATGGTGGTGGCGGTGGAGCGCATGTCCGCCGCGGGCGCCTGGTGGCCACGGTCATAACCGGAGCCCTTGTAGTCGGCCAAAGTGGCGCGGAACTGCACCGGCACCTCCTTGTCCTCGGCAAAGGCATCCTTGCGTGGCACCTGACCCTGGGCGCTGGCGGCCGTCATCCGATAAGAGACCCAGTCAGAGACCTTGGTGTCGTAGTTGTAACCGGCGGCATAGCCGTCCCGGCACAGCAGTTGACTGGATTGGCTGGGTACCCCGAGCTTGACGTGATCCTTGCATTGGAAGCCCGCCGCCAGGCTCGGGAAGGTGGTGAGAGTGAATCCGATAGCCAGAACTAATTTATTGATATTATTCATTATTATGCCACTCCTTGTGTTAGGCGGAGTGATTTGACACCAGGTCGGATGAGTAAGGCAATCGAACGAAGTGTGAGCGTGTCGGAAATGTGAAGAGGGCTGCAAATCGATAAAATCGCCGTCGCCAGCTGGGGGATTGTCATCCCTTTGTCATTGTGTAGTGCAGTAACTTCGAGAGGCTTATCAGATAGATAGGAACAAAAAAGCGGAGCCGGCGGCTCCGCTGCAATCATCACGCCCGCTCAGCTCTTGACCTGAGGCCTGGGGGTATCGGGCTGGGAGGGCGGCAGGATCGGCAACACTATCTGCGGCTGCTCGCCGGTCAGGCTCTTGAGGTAGGCGGTCATGTCGTCCGCCTCCTGCTCGCTCAGGGTCTGGCCGAGCTGGATGTCCGCCATGATCTGCACCGCCTCCTTCAGATCCCACACGGAACCGTCGTGGAAGTAGGGGTAGGTCAGCTCGATGTTGCGCAGGGTCGGCACCTTGAACCAGCCGATGAACTGCTTCTCGCCGGTCACTCCACCGCGTCCCTGGGCCGGGTTGTCGGTCTTGAACGGCTTGACCAGCCCCATCTTCTGGTAGGAATTGCCGCCGATGGCCACCCCGTTGTGGCAGGCGGTGCAGCCCTTCTCCTTGAACAGCTGATAGCCCTTCAGCTGCTGCGCGGTCAGCGCCTTGGCATCCCCCTTCAGCCAGCGATCGAACGGCGCGTTGGGAGTGACCAGGGTCTCCTCGAAGGCAGCGATGGCATCGGTCACCTCGTCGATGCCGAAGTCCGCCTTGCCGTACACGGCGCTGAAGCGGGCCCGGTACTCGGGCAGGGTGTGCAGGGTCTCCACCGCCAGCTTGTGGCTGAAGGCCATCTCCAGCGGGTTCTCGATGGGGCCTGCCGCCTGCGCCTGCAGATCCTTGGCGCGCCCATCCCAGAACTGCACGAAGTTGAGGCTGGAGTTGAGCACGGTGGGCGAGTTGATCGGCCCCTCCTTCCACTTGTGGCCGAGGGAACTGACCTGGTTGTCCACTCCGCCGGTCGCCAGGTTGTGGCAGGAGTTGCAGGAGATGGCGTTGGATTTCGAGAGCCGCGGCTCGAAAAACAGCATCTTGCCCAACTCGACTTTTTCCGGTGCACTCACCTTGGCTGCTTCCACTGCCTGGATAGGCTCGTTCGCCCACCCCATCCCTGGCAGGCCCAGCGCCAGCAACAGACAATATTTATTCATTGTTTCTCTCTCCCTTGTGGCTGTGCATAACAGCAGCCTCAGCCTGCCCGGGAAAGCCTGTGCATTATTTGTTCAAGATCAAATGAGACCAACAAAAACCACATTAAAAACAATGAATTAGTTTATTACGGACGGAATAATGGCGGGGACTTGCGCGGCAAAAAAGAGCTGAATTCTGATGAATAAATTATGAACAAATTCATCCACAATGACAGCCAATTAATTAGATTGCTGTCATTGAATAAAGCGATTATTCAATATGCAGGCGTGACCGCCCATTATTTAGATTTATATTAAATACATCATAAATATCATCGGCGCTCACCCAGCCAATAATAACAATAGCGTCTGACCTTCTGTATCCCGCAATTCAGATGATGCCTTCCGTTATATCCTCGTCAATTCAGGAAACGGATGGCCGTGCTTTTCAATCAAGATAAGGATGCATGATGAAAGAGTCCCTGTTGGCCGCCACCCTGTTGCTCTGCCCCGCCGCCTTTGCCGCTACAGTGCACTGGGAATACAGCGGCGAGGCCGGCCCGGCAAAATGGGCCAGCCTGACCCCGGAATATGGCCAGTGCGCGGGCAGCAACCAGTCGCCGGTCAACCTCTCGGGTCTGGTCAAGGCCGAACTGGCCCCGCTGCAGTTTCACTACCTGGCGGGGGGCCGCAGCGTCACCAACAACGGCCACACGGTGCAGGTCGACTATGCCCCGGGCAGCAGCCTTGAACTCGACGGCATGCACTTCAAGCTCACGCAGTTCCACTTCCACGCCCCCAGCGAAAACCTCATCGAGGGCCACTCCTATCCGCTGGAGGGGCACTTGGTCCACGTCAATGATCAGGGGGAGCTGGCGGTGGTGGCGGTGATGTTCGAGCCGGGCAAGGCCAATGGGGCCCTGAGCCAGGTCTGGCAATCCTTGCCAGCCAAAGCGGGGGAGCATCACCAGCTCAAGGAGCCGGTCTCGGCAGAACCATTGCTGCCCGCCAAACGGGACTACTACCGCTTCAGCGGCTCGCTGACCACCCCGCCCTGCTCGGAAGGGGTGCGCTGGCTGGTGATGAAGCAGCCGGTGCAGGTGAGCCAGGCCCAGATCGATGCCTTCAAGGCGGCGATGCACCACCCCAACAACCGCCCCGTGCAGCCGCTGCACGGTCGGCTGGTGCTGCAATAACGCACCCGGCAACTCACAGAGCCAAAATGAAAAAAGAGGGCCAAGAGGCCCTCTTTTCCGTTTGCAGCAACTGATTACAGACTGGCGGCGATGCGGGCCCCCAGCGCGGCATTGTTCAGCACCAGCTGGATGTTGGCGGCCAGCGAGTTGCCGCCGGTCAGCTCGCACACCCGGGCCAGCAGGAAGGGGGTGGACGCCTTGCCCTTGACCCCCTGCTCGTCCGCCTCCCGCAGTGCCTGGGCAATGGCGGCGTCGATGTCAGCCTTGGGCATGGCAAACTGGGCCGGGATGGGGTTGGCCACCACGGCGCCACCGGCCAGCCCCAACTCCCACTTGAGGCGCAGCGCCTCGGCGATGGCCGCCGGGCTCTCGAGGCGGTAATCCACCTTGAAGCCGCTCTCACGGGTGTAGAAGGCGGGCAGCTCTTCGGTCTGGTAGCCGATCACCGGCACGCCCTGAGTCTCCAGGTACTCCAGGGTCAGGCCGATGTCGAGGATCGACTTGGCACCGGCGCAGACCACGGCCACCGGGGTCTGGGCAAATTCCTGCAGGTCGGCGGAGATGTCGAAGGTCTCCTGGGCGCCGCGGTGCACGCCGCCGATACCGCCGGTGGCGAACACCCGGATCCCGGCCATGGCGGCAATGATCATGGTGGAGGCAACCGTGGTGGCCCCCAGCCCCTTGTTGGCCAGCACGAAGGGGATGTCGCGGCGGCTGCACTTGGTGGCGGCGTGACCGGCCCGGCCCAGCGCCTCCAGCGCCCCCTCATCCAGACCCACCTTGAGGCGGCCATCGATGATGGCGATGGTGGCCGGCACGGCGCCGTTGTCCCGCACCACCTGCTCCACCTGGCGCGCCGTCTCCACATTCTGCGGATAGGGCATGCCGTGGGAGATGATGGTGGACTCCAGGGCCACCACAGGCTTGCCGGCAGCCAGGGCCTCGGCGACGACCGGTTGGATATCGAGGTAAGCGTTCAACATGGGTACTCCTCCAGCATGCGTTCAACGGCGGCCTTGGATAGGCCGGAAAATACGGTATCGGGACAATTGACGGTAAGGGCGGCGCAGCCGAGGGCGAACCGGGTAGTCTCGACGATGTCCTGCTCCTGCAACCAGGCGTGGGCCAGCCCTGCCATGAAGGCATCGCCGCCGCCGGTCACGTTGACGACCGGGCTGCCGAGCACGGACAGATGGCCCTGGCACTCCCCGTCGCTATAAAAGATCCCCTGATCGCCGAGGCTCAGGAACAGCCGCTGCACCCCGGCGCGGTGGAACCAGGCCGCCGCCATGGGCCAGGTGTCGGGCCCGGCGATGCGCAAGCCGCACAGCTGCTCCGCCTCGCTGCGATTGGGTTTGAGGGTGTGGATGCGGTGCAGCCAGGGGCGGATCTTCTCCACCTTGGCCACCGAGACGGTGTCGACGAAGATGGTGTGCTCACCCTGACGCTCGAACAACCAGTCGAGGGTGTGGGTGGCGAGGTTGGTGTCGAGCAGCCAGAGCCGGGCTGCCCCGAGAAATCCGCTCAGGGGGGCGAGCCGGGCCGGCGTGAGCTGGTCGATGATCCCCATGTCGTTGACGGCGCAGCTCATTTCGCCGCTGCCATCGTGCAGACTGAGGTAACAGGAGGTGGCCTGACCGTCCAGCACCAGCACCTGGCGCACGTCGACGCCGGCGCGCTGGCTCACCTCCAGCAGGTGGTGGCCGTACTGATCGTTGCCCACCGCGGTCAGCAGCCGGGTGTCGGTGCCAAGGCGCGCCAGGTTTTCGGCAATGTTGCGCCCCACCCCGCCGGCGGAGGTGCGCACCCGGCCCGGGTTGGAATCCCCGATGCGCAGATTGTCGTGGCTGCAGCCGCAGATATCCATGTTGGCACCGCCGATCACCACGGCGTAGGGCCCTTCCCGCAGCACATAGCCGCGCCCCTGCACATAGCCCTGACGCATCAGGCTGGAGATGTGGCTCGCCAACGCCGAACGGCTGATGCCGAGCCTGTCCGCCAGCTCCTGCTGGGCAATCATGGGATCCTGGCGCAGTAGGGCGAGGATCTCTTGCTCACGTTCCGTCATAGACAAACATCCAGTTACAAACGTTTGTCTATTATTTCCGAAAAACGTTTACCCGCCATCACCTCGTGCAAAAATTGTCGGCTTGCGCACAAAAACTCGACGATGGGAAGCAAGCGAATTTCGGCCTCTACCTGTCACTTTTTCTGCGTTTGCCGGCGGGCACGGCTTATAATGCGGCCGCCACAGAGGAGAGCAGGATGAAAGAGTCAGACCACCACCACGAGGTGCAGGTAAAACGAAGCGACGAGACGGCGTACTGCTGCATCGGGCTGGTCAACCCCAAGTCACCGGAGAACGTGGGAGCCGTGATGCGGGCCGCCGGCTGCTATGGGGCGGATGAGGTCTACTACACAGGGACCCGCTTCGAGCTGGCGCGCCGTTTCGTCACCGACACCAAGCAGATGGTGGAACAGATCCCCCTGCTCGGCGTCGACGATCTGATGGCCATGGTGCCGGCCGGCTGCACACCTGTGCTGGTGGATCTGATCGAGGGGGCGACCTCGCTGCCGGACTACGTCCACCCCGAGCGCGCCTTCTACATCTTCGGCCCCGAAGACGGCACCCTGGAGCCGGCCCGCTTCAAAGCGGTGAAAGAGGTGATCTACGTACCGACCCGGGGCTGCATGAATCTGGCGGCCTCGGTCAACGTGATCCTCTACGACCGGCTGGCCAAGCAGTTGAGGCGCTGATGATAAAGACGAGCAACAGGAGGTGATCTGCGTGGCCATACCCAAGGGCTGCATCAATCTGGCCGCCTCGGTCAACGTCATTCTCTATGACCCACTGGCCAAGCAGGTGCGCGGCAACTCGGCAAGCTGACAGAAAAGTTCCTGAACAGGTAACCAGCCCTCCCCGACGCGGGACATTTTAGTTGCCAGGCTTTAGCCGCTGCTCCTGCTCTTCGATAAAACCGCGGTAGTAGTCGTGCAACCGATAGCGTCGGTAGATTTCGGCCAGGGTGCCGTGCCGGACCAGGTTGACCATGCCCTGATCCCAGAGCTGCTGCAGAGTGCGCCCCTTCTCGGTGTCGGCAAAGATGGGGTAGGTCGGGATCCAGCGCAGGAAGGTACGATGCATGTTGGCAGGAATGGAGTCCTCCGAGTAGAGCACCCCGGCAGTCAGATAGTAACGGTAGCGCTCCTTGGCCAGCAGTTGCAGCGCCATGTCGTGGCTGTCTATCTCGTGCCAGCGCATGGAGACCGGGATGTACTTGTCAAAGGCCCAGCCTCGCAGCCACACCACCCCCTGCCCCTTGAGGCTCGACTCGCCCAGCCATTGGGGCTGCCATTTCTTGAGCATCAACACCGTCAGGTCATCGGCCGAGGCGGGATAACGGGGCTGCAGCACGCCGCTCACCTCATCCCGGTAAACCCCCATCGCCATGTCGCCCCCCTGCTGGGCGATCACCGCCAGCGCCCGCTTGTAGGGCACGATGCGGGGGATGACCTCGTAGCCGTTGGGCTGGTAGATGGCACGCACTATGTCCAGATAGATGCCACGTCCATCCCGCTGGCAAAAACCCGGCCAGTCATCGCAATAGACATTGAGGGGATCGGCCCGACCGGGCCAGCAGAGCAGCAGCAATACCCATGAAAGCAGCAAACGAACCATGTCTTGACTATTTCTCCGGAGGCGAACGCTGTCACCCATCGAGCCGGCCTATCTGGCAAGGGTGCACAGGCCATATCCCATGATATGAAGATCCGTCGGCAAAGCACCACTTTTTACCGGTTTTGCGAGCGAGTCGAGGGTTATTGCCGACCGAATGGGTATTATTGACAATGAGATTCATTAGTAACCCAACCATAGGGGAGCCTTCATATGCCATCCATCAAAACCCTGCTCTGCCCGGTCGATTTTTCCCAGATGTCGCAAGCCGTGCTCGACTATGCCGTATTCATGGCCCAGAGCCATCAGGCCGAACTCAAACTGGTTCACGTGGTGGACCAGCTGCACGGCTTCGACAGCTACAAGATCCTGCACATGACCGCCATCGAGATCACCCACGAGATGGAGCGTCAGGCCAAGAGCCAGATGAAGGAGCTGATCGCCAGCCTGCCCATTCCGGCCACCTTCGAGGTACGCTTCGGCCGCGCCGCCGACGAGATCGTCGTGCAGGCCAAAGAAGAGAAGGCCGATCTGGTGGTGATGGGCAGCCACGGCCGCTCCGGCATCAGCCACCTGCTGGTGGGCAGCGTCGCCGAATCCGTGGTCCGTCACGCCCCCTGCCCCGTGCTGGTGGTGCGCAAGTAATCCATCACCCAAAAAAGAAGGCCAGCATATGCTGGCCTTCTTTTTTGGCTCTAAGGCAGGCCTCAGCCGTGGGCGTAGATGACGCTGCCCCCCTTGATGATGTCGATGATGGCCCTGGATTGCTCCTTAGGCAGCGCCGGGCAACCCCAGCTGCGCCCCAGCTTGTCATATTTGAGCAGATGACGGGGGCTCGCATAGTCGGCGCCGTGCACCACGATGGCCCGCTTGCGGGCATTGCTGTTCTGGCCCGGGCTCAGGCCGTCGAGGCGCAGCGAATAGCCGTGCTTGCCCTGATAGGTTTCGGCGGTGCGATAGACCCCGAGCGAACTCTTCATGGAGTTGAACTGGTTGGAAAACTGGCGAGCGTCCCGCTCACCCGAATTGCGGCCATGGCTGACCCAGGTGTGATAGAGCAGCTTGTGGCGTTTCACGTCGATGACGAACAGACGGCGCTGGGTTGAGGGTTTGCTGTAGTCGATGATGGTGAGAATGGGTTTGCGCTTGTGGCGCACGCTCTGATAACTGTTGAGAGCCTTGCGAAACACCTGTTTGTCGAGCTTGCCGGCCAGCCCCAACTGGCGATAGAGATCCTGATCCCAGCTGGCGTGGCTGCTGCTGCTGAAACAGAGCGCCCCCAGCAACAGTGGCACGCTCAGCCACAGCGCTCCCCAGCGCTTTATCCAATCTGTCTGCTTCATCCTTGAATCTGCTCCCGTTTTTGTTGCTAGCAAAGTGTGCAAAATATCGCCACACCCTGCTGGATAGTTATATGCAAGCCCCTGATAGCCCGCAAGAAAAAAGCAAAAAAATGCCGACCAGGGTCGGCATTTTCACACAGGGCAAAAAGGGACTCAAGCGCGACTCAGATAATCCGCCAATCCCACCCATTTGTAGCTGGTGAGCTCGGTCAGCCCCATGGGGCCACGAGCGTGCAACATTTGGGTCGATACCGCCACCTCGGCGCCGAGACCAAACTGGCCGCCATCGGTGAAACGGGTGGAGGCGTTGACGTAGACAGCCGCCGAACCGGCGCCGTTGACGAAACGCTCGGCATTGGCCAGATCGTTGGTGAGGATGGCATCGGAGTGACCGGCATTGTGCTCGCGCATATGAGCCAGCGCCTCGTTCACGTCCGCCACCAGTTTGATCCCCAGGGTCAGCGAGAGCCACTCGGTATCGAAGTCTTCCGGGCCGGCGGCACGCAGGCTGTCGGCGCCCGCCAGCAGCGGCATGGCCTCCGGCGTGGCCACCAGGGCCACCTTGCGCTCGTTCATTAAGCCAACCAGTTGCGGCAACAAGGCCGGCGCCACCTTCTCGTGCACCAGCAGGGTGTCGAGGGCGTTGCAGGCGGAGGGGCGCTGTACCTTGGCGTTGTCGATGAGGGGCAAGGCCCGGGCCAGATCGGCGCTCTCGTCCACGAAAATGTGGCTGATGCCAAAACCGCCGATGATGACCGGAATCGAGCTGTTCTCCTTGCACATCTTGTGCAGGCCGGCGCCGCCGCGGGGGATAATCATGTCCACGTAACGGTCGAGGCGCAGCAGCTCGCCCACCAGGGCCCGGTCCGGGTTGTCGATGTATTGCACCGACGCCTCGGGCAGGCCGGAGGCCGCCAGCGCGCGCTGGATCACCCGCACCAGCTCCAGGTTGGAGTGGAAGGTCTCGCGGCCGCCGCGCAGTATGCTGGCGTTGCCGGTCTTGAGGCAGAGGCTGGCGATGTCGATGGTGACGTTGGGGCGCGCCTCGTAGATGACACCGATGACGCCGATGGGCACCCGGCGGCGGGAGAGACGCAGGCCGTTCTCCAGCACCCGGCTGTCGATCTCGCTGCCGACCGGATCATCCAGGGTGATCACCTTGCGCACGTCCGCCACGATACCGGACAGTCGGGCCGGATTGAGCAGCAGCCGATCTAGCATGGCCTCGGAGAGGCCCGCCTCGCGCCCGGCGGCGATGTCTTTCTCGTTGGCGGCCAGGATCTGGTGGCTGCGTGCCTCCAGCTCGTCGGCGATGGCGGCCAGCGCCCGGTTCTTCTGCGTCGTGCTGACGGTGGCCAGCTGATAGGCGGCTTCGCGGGCTGCCTGCCCCATTTTCTCCAGACTCATCTCTCTTCCCTTTGGTTCTTGCGGGGCCGCCTGATGGCGGCGCCTCTCTTATCCTGGTGTGCCGCAGCCCATGCTCTGCCGCGGCTGACGCCTCACAGCAGCACCATGTCGTCGCGGTGGATCGCAACGGCGCCGTAGCCGTAACCCAGCACCTGTTCGATGTTGTCCGAATGGACGCCGCGCAGTTTATCCAGCTCCAGATGATTGTAACGGCAGATGCCGCGCGCCAGCTCGGCCCCCTTGGGATCGAGAATGCGCACCACGTCGCCGCGCACGAAATCCCCCTTCACCGCCACTATGCCCTTGGGCAGCAGGCTGGAGCCCTTCTCCTGCATGGCAGCAACGGCCCCCTGATCCACCTGCACTTCGCCGTGAGGGGGTGGCCCTGCCAGGATCCAGCTCTTGCGTCCTTCCAGCGGAGAGGCCAGCGCCGGGAACAGGGTGCCGATGCGCTCGCCCCTGGCGAGACGCCCCACCACCTCCGGCATCTGACCGGTGGCGATCACCACGTTGACCCCGGCGCGGCGCGCCACGTCGGCCGCCTGCAGCTTGGTGGCCATGCCGCCGGTACCGAGCCCGCTGACGCTGTCACCCGCCAGCTTGCGCAGGGTGTCGTCGATGGTCTGTACCTCTTCGATGAGCTGGGCATCCGGATTGGTACGCGGATCGGCGGTGAAGAGCCCCTTCTGGTCGGTGAGCAGGATCAGCAGGTCCGCATCGGCCAGGATGGCGGCGCGAGCGGAGAGGTTGTCGTTGTCCCCCACCTTGATCTCGGCGGTGGCCACAGCGTCGTTCTCGTTGATGACCGGGATGATGCGGTGATCGAGCAGGGTGCGCAGGGTGTCGCGGGCATTGAGGTAGCGCTCCCTGTCCTCCAGATCGGCACGGGTCAGCAGCATCTGGCCGATGTGTAGCCCATAGAGGTTGAACAGATCCTGCCAGACCCGGATCAGCTGGGTCTGGCCCACCGCCGCCAACATCTGTTTGTTGGGCAGGGTTGGCGCCAACGGAGGGTGGCCCAGATGCTCACGGCCGGCGGCGATGGCCCCCGAGGTGACCATCACGACCCTGTGGCCGTGACGGTGCAAGGCTGCACACTGTCTGACCAGCTCGACCATGTGGGCACGATTGAGCTGGGAAGATCCCCCGGTGAGCACGCTGGTGCCCAGTTTGACGACTATGGTTCTGTTTTCCATGGGAGCAAAAAGGCTGAAATGTAAGGAATCCCTTTATACCCACGGCCCTGTTGCCCTGCAAGGCAATTAACGCCACGCGGCAGGCGGGAAATCGGGATGGCCGGCAGCGCGGCAAAGAAATGCCCCGCCAGCCGATGGGTGGCTGGCGGGGCGGCGGGTCATCAGGCGGCGGTGACGGTCAGCTCGTTGGTGACCTGCTCGGCGGGAGCGAGCTGGCAACCAAGCTGGTGCAGCTTGTCGCTGATGAGCTTGTAGAAGTGGTTGAGGGTGCGTTCGACTTCCACCTGATGCTTCTTGGGCAACGGCTTGTCGAGCCACTCCCCGTCCGCATTGTAGAAGCCGACCTGATAGTGGTAGCTGAAGCTGTGATCGTCTTGCTCCAGCACCAGCCACCAGCCCCAGAACTCCCGTTTGTCCGGTGCCGGCTTGGCACTGACACAGACGGAAAGGCAGTCGAAACGGTAACGCCCCTCTTCACACAGGTCCTCACGTAAATAGGGGCCAATCGCGGCAAACTGCCTCAGCAGTCGCTTGTAGGTCACTCTTTCTGACATGTTAACCTCCCTGTTGAACAAGCCACGTCACCCTGATGATGACGATAAATTTTAGCGCTATATCATGTACATAAGTGCTTCTTGAGCCAGTCGACCATCTCTTTCAACGCCTCGTCGTACACCTCCAGCAAGGGTTGTTTGTCGAACACCACCGCCTTGCCGTTGCGGCTGGCGGAGGCCAATGCCCGTACATCCTGCTCGGGACAAATGAAATCTCGCTTGTGTCCAATACTCAATATCGGCACGGATGTGCGAGTCCCCAGCAATCCTTGCGTCTTGAGTGAAAATACCTGGCACTTGGTACGCAGCGACTCCCACTCGGCCGCATCGGCGCCGAGGCGGTTGGCCAGCCCGTCCCGCATCATGCGCGGGCAGCGGGCGAACATCTCATGATTGGTAAACACCTGGTTGACGCCGGCGCCGATGCAGACCACGGTCCGCAGCTTGAACGGTTCGATGAAGGCGAGGCGCGCCGCCACATTGCCCGCCAGACGGAATCCCACCATGGCGATGCGCTGGTGATCGACCCAGGCCACTTCGGAGAGATGGTTCAAGACCGCCTGATGGAGCCGGCTGGTGTCCTGCACCAGCGGCCAGTGCTCGGCATAACCGATGCCCGGCATGTCCAGCGAGAGCATGCCGATGCCGTTGGGCTCCAGACACTTGAGATAGAGGTTGAGGAAGTCGACCTGCAGCGAGTCGATGCCGCCGCTGACGATGACCAGGGGTACCGGCTTGTCGGTGGTTGGCAGGTGCAGATAGCCCTGAATGTGCTTGCCGCGAAACGGCACCTGGAGCTCCTTGAGCGGCACCTTGAACAGGCGGCCCGCCTCGCGGTAGGCCATGTTGCCGAGCAACTGGGCCTGATCCGCCAGCTCGTCATTCTTCAGGTGGGGATAACTGGCAATGGAGTAGTAACGCACCGCCTTGAGCAGGCTTTTCAGGGCTGCGCCCCGCTCGCCCTGCGCCACCAGCTCGCGACCCCGGTTGAAGTAGCGGCCGGCCAGCTGGCTCCACTCATAGACCCAGTTGCCGGGCACATAACCCTTGATGGTGTCGAGGAAGCGCTCGTGGGTACGCTCGCCCTCGCCCATGGCGATGCGGGCCAGGGTCTGCTCCACCTCGACCGGATCCGCCCCCTGCCAGGCCCAGGTCGGCCGGCGCAGCAGACGATACCAGCGCGTTGACATGGAACCGTCGATGAAGCTCTCGTCCACATTGTGATCCTGCTCCTCCACCGGGCTGGAGTTGGAGACTTCGGAGGTCTCCAGCACCTTCTTGACCCGGGTAAAGAGCTGCTCGGTCAGGTTGAGGTCGTCGTTCAAGTCCAAAGCTGTTACTCATTTCTGTCATGCAATGGCTCCATCTTAACCACTTTTGCCGCCGGGCAGCCAGTTGCACCACAAAAAAACAGGGCCCCATACAGGGGCCCTTTGCAGCAGCTTTGCGGCTTACTCTTCGTCGCAGATGGGGGTGGCGAACTCCAGCGCCATGTCCCACGGCTGTTCGATCCAGGTGTCCTGCGGGATGGCCACTTCGAAATCATCCAGCAGCGGCTCGCCCATGGGCTTGGCGAAGATGGCGATGAATTTGGCCTTGGGGTAGAGCTCGCGGATCACCTTGGCAGTGGTGCCAGTGTCCACCAGATCTTCCACCACCAGCCAGCCTTCGCCGTCACCCGCGGTGCTGGCGGCTTTCACCACCACCAGATCGCGCTGGTTGTTGTGGTCGTAGCTGGAGATGCAGAGGGTTTCGACGTTGCGGATGCCAAGTTCACGGGCCATCAGCGCCGCCGGAACCAGGCCACCACGGCTGACCGCGATGATCCCTTTCCACTGGCTGACAGGCAGTTGACGACGGGCCAGACGGCGCGCTTCACGTTGCAGGTTGTCCCACGACACGTAGAATTTTTTTGGCATGCTATCGATCTCAAATGGTTATACAAAACAATTACTTAAAATCACATGCCGACTCCGTAGTGAATCGGCAGCAGATAATGTCGGCCGCCTGTCTACCAAATTCAGCTTGCACCGCGGCCGCCTCGGGAGAAGACCCTCGGCAGCGAAAACAGATGCAATGGAAGCAGGATGGGCAGAGCTGGCGGTCATGTCACAGAGGGGGCAGGACCGCAGACAGGCTGTTGGGCGGGCATGATACCATCGTTTGCGGATAAATTGACTGGCAAACGTATGCGAAATGCAGGAAAAAAATCGAAGCAAGTCCGGATGACTCCCTCTTTTTCCTCTCCCCGTTCCTCTCCCCGGCGGGGTTTGCCGCTCGGCAGATAAAAAAATAGCAGGGGGAGGATGGATTCCTCACTCACCTGCTTTTTTCGATACGCCTGTCGTCAGCCTGGCTGACGGCCCGCATCAACGGCGGTTGGCGTAGGGGTTCGGGTAGCTGAAGCCCTGGGTATAAAGAGACTGGGCGAACCAATAGGTTGAATTGCTGCCTGACATAATAAACTCCTGATTGCTTAACAAGTTACGTACCTTTATGCGGGTTCAAATCCTTGAACGGACACTCGGTTCCATGGAGGCGCACTTGCTTTGCTTCGGTTCCCTGGAGGCATTCATCGTCATCCTGACGGGTGGCGAACCACGGTCGTTAATTTACCAGTCGGCGCCATAAACTCAATATTTTTGTGATGCGAATCACAAAAAATCTTTTGTGCTGGCTCATTTTGCCCCCACCGGAGCAGTTCGCTGCCAATCCCCCGCTTGCCAGCACAAGCTGCCCGCAATTTGCGCTGATCGCTCACATTTTTGTGTGATTGACTGTATTATCGTTATCCTCTTCCTCGCCCCGCTGCCGGGGCTCTGTCATTTTCCGTGCTGGTAAGGAGTCCCGACGTGGCACAGCTTAGCTCTCTCTCTCCCAAACTGATTTGGCACTTCTTCGAACAGATCTGCTCCATCCCCCACCCCTCCAAGCACGAAGCCCAGCTGAGCGCCTGGATCATGCAGTGGGCCGAAGGGGAAGGGCTGGCGGTCAAGCAAGATGCCGTCGGCAACATCATCATCAAGAAACCGGCCACGCCGGGGATGGAAAACCGCAAGGCGGTAGTGCTGCAGGCCCACATCGACATGGTGCCCCAGGCCAACGCCGACACCCAGCACGACTTCACCAAGGATCCCATCGATGCCTACATCGACGGTGAATGGGTCACCGCCCGCGGCACCACCCTGGGTGCCGACAACGGCATGGGCATGGCCGGCTGCCTGGCTGTGCTGGCCGACAAAACCATCAAGCACGGTCCGCTGGAAGTGCTGCTGACCACCGACGAAGAGACCGGCATGACCGGCGCCTTCGGTCTGGAAGCGGGCTGGCTGGAGGGCGAGATCCTGCTCAACACCGACTCCGAAGAGGATGGCGAGGTCTACATGGGCTGCGCCGGCGGGGTGGATGCCAATATCCGCTTCCCGCTGGAGCAGGTTGCCGCCACTGAAGGCGAAGGTTTCGAGCTGCAGGTCAAGGGCCTGCGCGGCGGCCACTCCGGGGTCGACATCCATCGCGGCCGCGGCAACGCCAACAAGCTGCTGGTCCGTCTGCTCAAGGCCGCCGAGCCGCTGGGCCTGCGCCTGGCCGAGATCCACGGTGGCACCCTGCGCAACGCCATCCCGCGCGAGGCCCGTGCCAAGCTGCTGGTGCCCGCCGCCAGCGTCAACGAATTCAAGGCCCTGGTTGACCGTTATACCGGCATCTACCAGAGCGAGCTGGCTGCCACCGAAGCCAACCTGACCGTGCTGCTCACCGCCCAGGAGAAACCGGCCCAGCTGATGAGCGAGTCCCTGCAGGCCCGCCTGCTGGACTCCCTGATGGCCTGCCCGAACGGGGTGATCCGCATGAGCGATGCCATCCCGGGCGTGACCGAGACCTCCACCAACCTGGGCGTCATCAAGACCCAGGATGGCGAAGTGTACGTGCAGTGCCTGATCCGCTCCCTGATCGACTCCGGTCGAGAGAGCGTCGAGCAGATGACCCGCTCCCTGTTCAATCTGGCTGGCGCCAGCTGCGAGTTTACCGGCGCCTACCCTGGCTGGGCACCGAACGTGGACTCCCCGGTGATGGCGCTGGTACGGAGCAGCTACCAGACCCTGTTCGGCGAGATGCCGAACGTCATGGTGATCCACGCCGGCCTCGAGTGCGGTCTGTTCAAGAGCGCCTACCCGGAGTGGGATATGGTCTCCTTCGGCCCGACCATCCGCGGCGCCCACGCACCGGGCGAGAAGGTGCACATCCCGGCGGTCGAGCGCTTCTGGCAGCTGCTGGTCCACGTGCTGGAACAGATCCCGGCCAAATAAGCGTTTTTGTCACGCCTCAAGATGCCCCGCCCCGTGCGGGGTATTTTTTTGCATGCTCCCGCCAGCCCTTGGCGTGCTTCCCCTCGAAACCACCAGACAGCTCTGCTGCTCTGACATACCCCATCTCCCACTCACCCAGGCCTGTCAGCCTGGCTATCAGCACCGCAACCTGAGTGCCTGCTGAAACCGTCTCCATAAACAGCGCTGGATTTGAAAACCCTTTCCATGATTTATGTAAATTTACAACACAAAAAGTTGATCCAGCTCACAGAAGGCCATAGGATAAAAGCGTGACCTAGGTCACAGATAACAAGTCAACGACAGAGCGATGAGGTGAATATATGTTTGAGAATCTGGCAGTACTGTTCCACCTGAAGGGTGTAACCAGCAAGAAAGGCGTGGCAGAGAAAGATACCTATGCACCGTCAACCCGCAACTACTACTTCCGTTATGGCGCCTGATACCGCCTGCGGCCAATCTCGTGAAAGAGTTACCGGGCATTTAAGTAGTAAAATTACAAACAACAGCAATCCACACAGCAGCCATCCCCTCTCGGGGGCGCTGTCCTGCCCTGGCCAGATGTTCCACGGCCAAACCTGAACTCCAACCATGAAGATGGGGCCCACAGGCCCCATTTTTTATTTGCTCTCTCCCGTGCCATCTTGCTGCGATGCGGGCACCGGCATCATACCGCCTTTCCCAGGGGGATCGCCTCGGCCAGCGGCAACGGCGTGTGGCAGGCCACCTGGTGACCTGCCCCGTCGCACGACTGCAGACTCGGCGACTGGGTGCGGCACAGCTCGCCGGCATAGGGGCAGCGCTGGTGAAAGTGGCAGCCGCTCGGCGGCGAGATGGGAGATGGCACATCACCGGTCAGCAGGATACGCTGGCTGCGCCGACGCGGATCCGGCACCGGAATGGCCGAGATGAGCGCCTGAGTATAGGGGTGACGCGGCGCCAGATAGAGCGACTGGGCCTCGGCCAGTTCGACGATCCGACCCAGATACATCACCGCAATCCGATCCGAGATGTGCTTGACCACCGACAGGTCGTGGGCGATGAAGATGATGGCGAGGTTCATCTCCCGCTGCAGGGTGAGCAGCAGGTTGACGATCTGGGACTGCACCGACACATCCAGCGCCGACACAGCCTCGTCACAGACCAGCAGCTTGGGCTTGAGCGCGATGGCCCGGGCGATGCCGATGCGCTGGCGCTGGCCGCCAGAAAACTCGTGGGGATAGCGATCTACCGCGCTGCCAGGCAGCCCCACCTTCTCGAGCAGCTCCTGCACCCAGACCCGCCGCTGTTCGGCGTTGCCCTTGCCGTGGATGACGAAGGGCTCCTCCAGGATCTGCCCCACCGTGTGGCGGCTGTTGAGGGATTCTGCAGGATCCTGAAACACGATCTGCATCTCCTGGCGCAGGGAGCGCATCTCCTTGGGCGAGAGGTGGGTGATGTCACGCCCCTCGAAAGTGATGGTGCCGGCGGTCGGTTCGAACAGCTTGAGCAAGGTGCGTCCCAGGGTCGACTTGCCGCAGCCGGACTCGCCCACCAGCCCCAGCGTCTCCCCCTGCTTGAGATCGAAGCTGATGCCGTCCACCGCGTAGACGTGGTACTTCTTGCGCAACAAGCCGCCGCCCAGCTGGAAGTGCTGCTTCACGTCGCGCACCGATAAAAGCGTCTTCATACGGCTAGCTCCCTCCAGTGGTGGCAGGCCACCCCGTGCCGCTCGGCGAGCTGCTCGGTGGCCGGAATAGCCCTCACGCAGATCTCGGTGGCATGGGGACAACGGTTGGAGAAACGGCACCCGGCGGGCATCTCGTGCAGGGCGGGCACCTGGCCCTTGATGGTCTTGAGCAGGCTCTTGGGCTCATCCTCGAGCCGCGGGATCGAGCTCATCAGACCATGAGTATAGGGATGGCGCGGGTGGTCAAACAGCTCGAACACGTCGGCCTGCTCCACCGCCCGGCCCGCATACATCACCACCACCTCGTCACACAGCTCCGCCACCACCCCGAGATCGTGGGTGATGAAGATGATGGCCATGCCGGTCTGGGCCTGCAGCTCCTTCATCAGTTCCAGGATCTGGGCCTGGATGGTCACATCCAGCGCCGTGGTCGGCTCGTCACAGATGAGCAGCGCCGGCTCGCAGGCGAGCGCCATGGCGATCATCACCCGCTGGCGCATGCCGCCGGAGAGATTGTGGGGATAGACGGCAAAGCGCTGGGCGGGCTCGGGGATCCCCACCTTCTGCAGCATGGCGATGGCCGCCTCCCTGCGCTGGGCCTTGTTGTAGTCGGGACGGTGGAGGCGGAACACCTCCATCAGCTGATCGCCGACCGTCTGCACCGGGTTGAGTGCCGTCATCGGCTCCTGAAAGATCATCGAGATGCGGTTGCCGCGCACCTTGTACATCTGATCCGGTGACAGCGCGAGCAGATCCTCCCCCTGAAAACGGATGGAACCCGCCACCACCTGACCATGGGGCTTGGGCAGCAGCCCCATGATGGCGAGCGAGGTGACGCTCTTGCCGCAGCCGGACTCGCCGACCACCCCCAGGGTTTGGCCGGGGGCAACCTGGAAGCTGACCCCGTCGAGCACCTTGATCTTGCCGTCGTCGACGGCAAATTCCACCTCGAGATCGCGTACCTCAAGAATCGGGGCCTTGCTCTGGCCATCATCCACGCCGAGCTGCCTCCCATGATCCCGGGCGCCCGGGTGAGGAGCCTGTGTGTTGGGCATGACTACT
Organism: Aeromonas dhakensis; assembly: GCF_002285935.1. Taxonomy (NCBI): domain Bacteria; kingdom Pseudomonadati; phylum Pseudomonadota; class Gammaproteobacteria; order Aeromonadales; family Aeromonadaceae; genus Aeromonas; species Aeromonas dhakensis. The sequence continues at coordinate 1,750,734 of NZ_CP023141.1, read as the reverse complement.
GCTCCCTTCTGCGCCATATCAATGACGTGCATAAGTCTTGTCGAGCAGGTTGATGGGCGTCAGCGCCTCCCCTGCCTCCTTGGCTTTCAGGGTCTCTTCCTTCACCTTGGGATCGAGCCAGAGCAGGCCGCCACTGCTGTGGGGATAGCCGTCCATGGGCCAGTAGAGCAGATCCGGCGTGTTCTTGGTGGCGGGCACCTCGGGCAGCATCACGTAACGCCAGCTGCTGGCTCGCACGTAGTTGAGCTGCACTCCGGGCACGAAGATGGCCAAGTCATAGATGCGCTGCTGGATCTGGCGAGAGAGCTCGGCCCGCTTGGCCATGTCGAACTCGACGTTGTAGGCGTCTATCAGCGCGTCGAGCTGTTTGTCGGCCACGTTGAACAGGTTGTTGGTCTGCGGCTTGTTGGCGTTGGCGGAGTGGAACGACTCCCAATACTGCGGATAGAGACCGCCGCCGGCCCAGCCCATCCAGGCCGCTTCGTGTTTCTTCTCCAGCATCGCCTTGAAGCCGGTGGCGCCGTCCACCAGGTTGAGCTCCAGATCCAGGCCCGCCTTCTTGGCCTCTTCCTTGAGCACGGTCAACCGCTTGGAGTGCTCCTGGCTGGTGTAGGTGAGCGCCAGGGTCAGTCGCTCCCCCTTGTCGTTCTGCAGGATGCCGTCCGGCCCCGGTTTGCTGTAGCCCGCCTTGGCAAAGTAGTCGCGCGCCTTGCTGATGTCATAGGCTCGCTCCGGCAGCTGCATGTCGGTGAACTCGCCAAAACCCGAGCCGAAGGTGGTGGCTCTGTCGTAGTCGCCACGCAGCACCGTCTTGATCATCTTGTCGATGTTGAGGGCATGCTGAATGCCGAGCCGCACGTTGATGTCCGCCAGCTTGGGAGTGGCGATATTGAGATGCAGCCCCTGCCCGCCCTGCTTGGTGTCGGTCATGGCCATCACCTTCTGCACGTATCCCTGCTTGTACTCGGGGGTGACCGCTTTCTCATGCCACCAGTTGGGCAGGATCATCTCGAAGGTATCCAGCTCCCCTTTCAGGAAGTGACGGAAGGCGATGTTGTGATCGCGGATCACCTGCACCTTGATGGTGTCGAGGTTGAACCTGTGCTGGTTGTAGCGATAGTTCTGGGCCCACCACCCCTTCTGCTTGCTGAAGGTGATGGACTTGCCCTTCTTCACGTCGGTCATCACGTAAGGGCCTGTGGTGGGCACCACGGCCCAGTTGTACTGCTTCACCCAGTTGGGGGTGAGCTTGTAGTAGTGCTTGGGCTGAGGCCACAGCTCGGTGGTGTTGAGCAGATCCAGCTTGGCCTTGCGAGTACCCGCCTTGACCAGGATGGTGTGGTCGTCAATCTTCTCCACCGCCACCACCTCGGTGGTGTAGTAGTTGTTGAACCAGGGCCCCTTGATGTCCTTGGAGCGCATCATCTCGTAGCCGAAGGTGTAGTCATCGGCGACCACCGGCTTGCCATCGGACCACTTGGCCTGCGGATCCAGCTTGAAGTAGACGGTCTGGTTGTCCGGCGCGATGGCCCAGTGGGTCGCCAGCGCAGGGATGGGGTTGCCGGTATTGGGATGGAAGCTGATGAGCCTCAGCTGGTTGTCCATGATGAAGGAACGGAACGCGCCGTTGGAGTCCGGCCCCACGGTACGAAACGTCAGCGGAAAGCTGTCTACAAACATGGTGATGCTGCCGCCGGGCAGCGCCTTGGGCGAGGCGAACACGGGGTCGGTGTCGTTGGTTTCCCACTTGAGATCCGCAGGCAGGCTGGCCGCCCACACCCAGGTCCCGTTCACCAACAAGAATAGAGCACCTATCCATTTGATTTTATTGTTCATGTTTGACTTCCTGGTCATACCCCTACACTGGGGGTTTAGCAATTTAAGGGTGAGCGACCCGGCGCCTTGAGTGCGCCACAGGTCACTGATAACGGGTAAATTTGCGCGGGTCGAACGCCTCGCGGATCGCCTCGCCGATAAAGGAGACCATGATCAGCACCAGACTCACCGCCACCACCACAGAGCTCACGATCCAGATAGCATCCAGGTTGTTGATCCCCTGGGAGAGCAGCTCCCCCCAGCTCGGGGTGGGCGGGGCCAGACCAAAGCCCAGATAGTCCAGCGCCGTCAGGGTGGAGATGTTGCCCACCACGGCAAACGGCGCCAGGGTGACGATCATCATCAGGGTGTTGGGCAGAATGTGGTTGAAGATGATCCGCCCGGTGCCGGCCCCCTGGGCCCGCGCCGCCATCACGTAGTCCCGCGCCCGCTCCTTGTAAGTGAGGGTGCGCATGTACCAGGTGATGCCCATCCAGCCGAACAATACGTTGATGGCCACGAACAGACCGAAGTTGGGCTTGGCCAGCGACACCAGGATCATGATGACGTAGAGAAACGGCACCTGGGACCAGATCTCGATGAAGCGCTGCAGCACCAGGTCAAAGCGTCCGCCGAGAAAGCCCATCATGCAGCCGATGGTGACGCCGATGGCGTAGCTGGCCACCAGCGCGATGAAGGCAAAGCCGATGGCGATACGAAAGCCATAGACCAGCCGCGCCAGCACGTCGCGGCCGCTGGTGTCGGTGCCGAGCAGGTGGCGCTCGGCCAGGCTGGGCGCATAGGGTGGGTAGGAGTCCTGCTTGAAGTCCTGCTCATAGGGATTCCAGGGCACAGGTGGCAGCAGCACCCAGTTCCCCTTGCCCTCTGCGGAAAATTTGTCTTTGAGCTGGCGGTAATTGGTCTCGTACTCGTAATCGAGCCCGAACTGCTGACCCGGGATCACGTCGCCATAGGTGGGAAAATAGAGCTCCCCCTGATAGCTCACCATCAGTGCCCGGCTGTTGACCAAGAGCTCCGCCAGCAGGGAGAGCAGCACCAGGGTGGTGAAGATGATAAAGGAGTAGTAGCCGCGTTTTATCGATTTGAAACGCTTGAGTTTTTTCAGCGTTACCGGATTCAGGTTCATGTTCACTCTCCAAACCGCACGCGGGGATCGACAAGGGCGACACAGATGTCGGAGACAATGTTGCCCACCAGCATCAGCATGGAGGTGATGGCCAGAATGCCCATCACTGTGGGGTAATCCCGCTCCACGATGGCCTCGTAGCCAAGCAGGCCGATGCCGTCGATGTTGAAGATGGTCTCGATGAGGAAGGATCCGCCGAAGAAGACGGTGAGCACAGATCCCAGGTGGCTGGCGATGGGGATCAGGCTGTTGCGCATGGCGTGATCGGTCACCGCCTTGCGAAACGGCAGTCCCTTGGCCACGGCGGTGCGCACGTAATCCGCCGACAGATTCTCCATCAGGCTGTTTTTCATGGTCATGGTGAGGATGGCGAAATCCCCGATGGCGTAGGCGATGAGCGGCAGCAGTGCATGGGCGAAGAGGGTGCGGATCTGATCCCAGCTGTTCTCCATCCCGTCAAACTCGTCCCCCGGGAAGCCCCCCATGGGCAGCCACTCCAGATGAAACGCGAACACTGTGATGAGGAAGATACCCACCACGTAGGCGGGCAACGCATAGGCCATGTAGATGAGCATGGAGCTGACTGAATCGAAGCGGGTGTTGTGTCTGAGCGCCTTGGCCACCCCGAGCGGGATGGAGACGGCGTAGCTCAGCAGAAAGGTGGCCAGCCCGAAGAAGGCGGTCACCGGCAACCTCTCCTTGATAAGATCCCACACCGGCTCGTAATAGCGGGTCGACTCGCCGAGATCCAGCACCGCCAGCTTCTGCAGCCACTCCCAATAGGCGACCAGCATGGGTTTGTCGAGGCCGTAGAACGCCTTGAGCTCCTCGATCTGCTCGTCGGAGAGCGCCTGCGCCCCCTTGCTGCCGCTGGAGCGACCGGACTCATTCTGGGAAACCTGGGCCTGCAGCAACATGCGTTCGACCGGACCGCCCGGCACGAAACGGGTGATGGTGAAGACGAGCAGGGTGATACCGAGAAACGTCGGGATGATCAAAAGCATCCGACGTAGGAAATACGACAGCATGGTGGAACCTCGTCCTTGTTGTTCTTTTATGGCCAGTCACATCCGGTGACGGGCTCGTCCTTCCTGGCATTACTCACTGAATAGCTGATGATTGACAGACTATCCGCTCGGTCACTGTAAAAGCTCTGCAACAAAAATCAAGTAGAACTAGGGGTGCATTCTGGTCCCGGCTTGTGCAGTGGAATTTATCGTGAGTTTTTTCTGAAATTCGCAACTTCAAGATAAAAAACTACAAGATGAACAACTTAAATAACGTTTAACAATTCAACAAAACAAACAAAAACCAGCAAATAAATTAAATAAATCATTAAAAACAGCCACTTAAAATAAAACCAACAAAAGAACACCTTCTCTATATAGCTGCACATAAATAGGTGGCCAGCGCCCAGCCTGAACCTCAGCCGAACACACTACCAAAACAGACAATAATGCTAAAAACACCTAACTCAACAATATAAAACCCAGAAAGACACCACCCTTATCGATAAGTTCAAAATTAATCGATAAACTGGAATCAATTTACTTTAACAAAACCTTTACATAGGAAAACGTTACCAAATCAGAATAAATCTCTGCCAAATGCGAACAAATAAAACATAGTCATCTTATTACCCGCCACGCCCCCATCCGTACCGCCTCAATTGACGTCAACCGCCAAACCTTGATAAGCCTTACGCATCGCCCCAACGAGGGCGGTATGGAAGCAAACAAAAAAACAACCAGGAAGGATATAAGCGATGCTTAGGAAAAGCAGACTCTCTGCTGCCGTTGCGTTTGCCTTGGCGAGCGCGGCAGTAGTGGCCACCCCTGTCTTGGCCGAAGAAGGCCAAAACGTCGAAAAACTCCAGAAGATCAAGGTTACCGGCTCGCGCATCTCCCGTGTCGACGTGGAAGGCGCCACCCCGGTCGTCTCCGTCAGCAAGGCCAAGATCGAACAATCCGGTCAGCAGACCGTAGCCGACTACCTGAAGCAGGCTTCCTACAACTCCTTCGGTAGTATCTCCCCCTCCTCCGGCAGCTCAGCCCAATCCCAGGCCACCGTCAGCCTGCGCGGGCTTGGCTCAGAGCGCACCCTGGTGCTGCTCAACGGCAAGCGGGTCGCCGGTTCTCCTTCCATGGGTGGCAGCGCCATCAACCTCAACTCCATCCCCATGGCGGCGGTGGAGCGGGTAGAAGTGAACCTGGACGGCGGCTCGGCTCTGTACGGTTCCGATGCCATCGGCGGTGTCATCAACGTCATCCTGAAACAGGACTATGAAGGGCTGGAATTCCAGGGCCGTATCGGCTCTCCCACCGAAGAGGGTGGTGACGAGAAGAGCGGCTCCATCGTCAGCGGCATCACCGGGGAGAAGGGCGCCCTGATGATGGTGTACGAACACGACGTCAAGGACGAGATCTACTACAAGGATCGCGACTACCTGGCGTTGCAGGGCTCTTCTGCTCCCAGCCTGTATGGCCGCAACATCAAGGGCATCGATGCCGCCACCGGCAAGACGGTCACCCGTACCCTGGACGGCATCGACTGCGCCAATACCGGTCCCGGCTTCGTGCCGGTCGGTACCGCCTGCCGCTTCGACTTTGCCCAGGTCGCCGCCAAGACCGCTTCCCGTACCCGGGACACCGTTTATGTCAACGGCCGCTATCACATCAATGACAACGTCGACTTCGTACCCCAGCTGATCGGCTCGCGGGTCACCAGCTTCGGCCGCTTCGCCCCGGCCGCCGGTCCCTTCAGCATCGACGGCACCACCCCGGGCGGCGCCCAGCTGCTGGCCGACAACGGCTTCATTGGCGACAAGGCTACCGTCTACTATCGCTTCAGCAACGTCGGCCCCCGTGACAACGACGTCACCGACCTGACCGGCAGCATGAACCTGGGCTTCGAAGGCACACTGCCGACCGAGGCGGTGGGCGATGTGGAGTGGAATGCGGGCTACATGTACTCCAAGACCGACAACAAGAACCGCGGGACCGGCTATGTGCTGAATCCGGCGGTCCAGCAGGAGGTCGACAGCGGCAACTTCAAGAACGGCGAGTTCTCCAGTGCCGCCACCAACAGCCTCTCCTACGACACCAGCCGCACCTCCAAGATGGACTTCTTCCAGTGGTACGGTGGCCTGGGCTGGAGCATGGGCGAACTGCCGGCCGGCCCCATCGGCTGGTACCTGGGGGCCGAGTACAACGACTGGGTCTACTCCGACACCTATGACAGCCAGTCTGCGGCCGGCAACGTCATCGGCTCTTCCGGCAACTCGGGCGGTGGAGTGCGCGACGTCTTCGCTGCCTATATCGAGAGCCTGATCCCCATCACCGAGCAGATCGAGCTGAACCTGGCCGGTCGTTTCGACAAGTACAGCGACTTTGGCAGCGCCTTCTCGCCCAAGGCGAGCCTGCGCTATCAGCCGCTGGACAACCTGTTGTTCCGCACCTCCTGGTCGCAGTCCTTCCGCGCTCCGGGTCTGGATGACCTGTACGCGGCCGATGCCGACTCCGCCGACTTCGCCAAGGACTATGTCTCCTGCCAGAAGAACGGTGTGGCCAACTGCCCGGAAGAGCAGTACACCACGGTTCGCCAATCCAACAAGAACCTGAAGGAAGAGACGGCTGACACCTTCGGCATCGGTGCCGCCTACAGCCCGATCGACGACCTCAACCTCTCGCTGGACTACTACTACATCAAGATTGATGACGTGATCCAGCTGGCCACCACCCAGACCCAGTTCTATCAGGAGCTGAACACCGGCAGCAACCCGAACGTCATCCGCGATGCCAACGGCGATGTGGAGCAGGTTTACGCCGGCATGGTCAACCTGGGCCAGCTCAAGACCAGCGGTCTGGACTTCAAGGCTGACTACAAGTACGACTTCAACGTCGCGACCGTGCGCTACGACTTCGGCAGCACCTACATTCTGAAATACGAAGAGGGTCTGTTCGCCGGTGGTCCCATGGTCGACAAGAAGGGCTGGAACGCCAAGCCAGAACTGCGCTTCAACTCCGGTGTCGGGGTCAATGTGCCGCAGTGGTGGAACATGGATACCTACCTGAGTGCCAGCTATATCGACTCCCAGAGCCAGGACTATGTTGACGGTCGGACCGAGGGCCATATCGCCTCCCAGACCACCTGGAATCTGAACGTCGGTGTTGACACCCCCTGGAACGGCAAGCTGCAAGCCGGTGTGAAGAACATGTTCAACGTAGGCCCCTCGCTCTCCAGCGACGGCTTCACCTACGACGAAGATCTCTACGGCATCGACGGACGCATCGTCTACCTCGACTACACCCAGAAGTTCTAATCAACTGCCGTTGATATACCAACCTAAGCCGGCCCGGTCGGGCCGGCTTTGCCCAACGTCCAAGGAAGTTACGGAGATAGGGTAATCCTATGAAAACAAGGACAATTACAATGAAGAAAGCGCTCCTCGGCAGCCTGGTTTCTGCTGCCTTGCTGACCAGCTTCAATCTGAGTGCCGCCTCTGCCAGCCAGGCAGTGGACGCTCAAGCCGCCACCGACAATGCATCCAAAGTTTCCCAGCAGAAGATCGACAACTACGCCGACTCTGCCGAATCCGCCCTCGCCCAGTACAAGGCCGCTCTGCGCCAGGTCGACAGCCTGCGCACCTACAACGAGCAGGTGGGCAAGATGGTCGAATCCCAGAGCAGCGAACTGGCCTCCATGCAGCGCCAGATCGCCCAGATCGATCAGACCAGCACCGAAGTGGTGCCCTTGATGCTCAAGATGATCGACTCCCTCGATCAGTTCGTCTCGCTGGACCTGCCGTTCCAGAAGGTTGAGCGGGAGGACCGCGTGGCGGCCCTGACCGACCTGATGAACCGGGCCGATGTCACCATCTCCGAGAAGTACCGCAAGATCCTGGAGGCCTATCAGATCGAGGAGGGCTTCAGCCGCACCATCGAGTCCTACAAGGCCAGCCTGGACAAGGATGGTAGCGAGAAGACTTACGAGTTCCTGCGCGTCGGCCGCATTGCCCTGCTCTACCAGTCCCCTGACGGCCAGGAAACCGGCATGTGGAACAAGCAGACCCGCCAGTGGGAAGAGTTGCCCCAGGAGTATCGCAGTGCAGTGGAACAGGGCCTTCGCATCGCCAAGAAGCAGGCGCCTCCCGCCCTCATCAAGCTGCCGGTTCAAACTGCGGAGAAAGCATCATGAAAGGAATCAAACTTGCCATCGCCTCGCTGATCGCGGGCGCTACCCTGGTCACCCTGTCGGTGACCGCCGCCGAGAAACCGGTGGATCTGAACGCCCTGCTCAATCAGGTCAAGGCTGCCAGCACCACTGAATCCCAGCTCAACAAGGAGCGGGAAGCCCGCTTCCTGGCCGACAAGAACGAGCAGACCGCCCTGCTGGCCAAGGCCAAGGCCGACCTGGCTGCCGAGACCGCCAGAGGCGAGCAGCTCAAGGCCACTTTTGATGCCAATGACAAGCAGCTGACCGAGCTGACCGAGACCCTGCGCCAGCGTTCCGGCAACATGGGCGAGATGTTCGGCGTACTGCGCCAATTCGCCGGCGAGTTCAAGGGGATCTTCAACGCCTCCGCCCGTCGGGTCGAGCATCCGGAGCAGACCGCCCTGCTGACCCGCCTGGCCGAGAGCAAGGAGCTCCCCTCCAGCGATGACCTGACCGCTTTCTGGACCACCACCCTCAGCCGCATGGTCGACGGTGGCAAGGTGAGCCAGATCCCGGCCACCGTGGTCTATGGCGAAGGCAACCAAGCCGAGAAGACCGTCACCCAGATCGGCGAGTTCAACACCGTCTCCGAAGGCAAGTACCTGACCTTCGTGCCGGAGACCGGCAAGTTCGAACAGCTCTCCCGTCAGCCTGAAAACAATGTGCTGGAACCGGTCGCCAAGTTTGAACAGGGCGGCGGCAGCGTCGAACCCATTTTCATCGACCCGTCCCGCGGCGTGATCCTCTCCCTGCTGGTGCAGTCACCAACCCTCAAAGAGCGCATCGATCAGGGCGGCTCCGTGGGTTACGTGATCCTGGCACTGGGGGTCATCGGCACCCTGCTGGCGCTGTTCTGCGGTGCCCGTCTCTCCCTCATCGGCGGCTCCATGCGCAAGCAGCTGAAATCCGATCAGATCATCAAGGGCAACCCCATCGGCGAGATGCTGGGCGCCTACCAGGCGCACCGTGGCGACAACATCGAGGATCTGGAGTCCAAGCTCGACGAGATCATCCTGCGCAACGTGCCCAAGTTCGAGAAGGGCATCAGCATCATCAAGCTGATCGCCTCGGTGGCACCGCTGCTGGGTCTGCTGGGTACCGTGGTCGGCATGATCGCCACCTTCCAGGCCATCACCCTGTTCGGTACCGGCGATCCCAAGCTGATGGCGGGTGGTATCTCCGAAGCCCTGGTCACCACCATGCAGGGTCTGGTGGTCGCGGTGCCCATGCTGTTCCTCTACACCATCGTTCAGACCCAGAGCCGCCGTCTGATCCAGGTGCTGGAAGAGCAGAGCGCCGGCTTCGTCGCCCGTTATCAGGAACGTCTGCACGCCTCCAAAGCCGCAGCGTAAGGAGTCACCCATGTGGTTCTGGTTGATTGAAGAAGTCGAGTCGGTCCGCCGGTTTCTGGGATTGGGGGGCGACGTGCTGGTCGCCCTGTTCTTCCTGACCCTGATGATGTGGGCCCTGCTGCTGGAGCGCTGGTTCTACTTCATGGCGGTCTACCCGCAACAGGTGAAGCAGACCAAGGCCGCCTGGCTGGCCCGCAGCGATCACCTCTCCTGGTCCGCCAGGCAGATCCGCCGCGAGCTGGTCTCCCGGGTGGCCATGGCGGTGGACAAGGGGATGCCGGTCATCAAGGTGCTGATCGCCCTCTGCCCGCTGATGGGACTGCTTGGGACCGTGGTCGGCATGGTGCAGGTGTTCGACACCCTGGCCATCACCGGCACCGGCTCCCCCAGGGCGATGGCCTCGGGGATCTCCAAGGCGACGGTACCGACCATGGCGGGCATGATTGCCGCCCTTTCCGGTCTGTTTTTTGTCAGCCGGCTCGATCACAAGGCCAAGCTGGCCGTGCAGAAGCTGGAAGACAACCTGAAACACGGCTGATGCAGGATGCACTCCCCCGCCGGACCCGGTTCTGGCGGGGGCACAGAACAAGCAAGGAGTTTTTGCCATGAGAAAACGTCACAGCGACAGCAGTGCTGATGAGGCGGCCATCGATTTGACCCCCATGCTGGACATAGTGTTCATCATGCTGATCTTCTTCATCGTCACCACCTCGTTCGTCAAGGAGTCCGGCGTGGAGATCAACCGCCCGAGCGCCAGCACGGCCGAAACGGTGAAGAAGGGGAACATCATGGTCGCGGTCCGCGAGAACGGCCAGGTCTGGGTCGACAAGCGCATCGTCGAAGTGGGTGCCGTGCGTGCCAACATCGAGCGGCTGCGGGCGGAAAACCCGGAGAGCGCCGTGGTGATCCAGGCCGACAGCGAATCCCGTTCCGGTCTGGTGGTCCAGGTCATGGATCAGATCCGCATGGCCGGTGTCCAGAACATCTCCATCGCCGCCGACAAGAGCAGCTGATGCCGGAGCGAATGCCATGAGATACCTGATATCGTTAGCGGTCTCCTGCGTGGTGGTGTTCTTCCTGTTCCTGGGAATGAACAAGCTCATCACGCCGGATCACCGGGAGCTGACGGAGAAGGAGGACGTCACCATGACCGACTTCATTCGCCTCAAGCCTCAGGAGACCCTGCAAGAGAGACAACGTGAGCTGCCCAAACCGCCGCCTCCGAAACGCCCGCCGCCCCCTCCCGAGATGGAAGTGGCGAGCACGGATCGGCCGCAGATGGAGAGCTCGCCGATGGACATGCCCAAACTCGACATCCCGGTCAACATCGGCGGCGGCAACGCCCTCGGTGCCTACAGCACCGGTGGCGGTGGCGGCGGCATGGGTGGCAACAACGGCGCCATTCCACTGGCGACCTTCGAGCCCATGATGCCCCGCAAGGCGGCGCTGGCCGGCCTCGCCTCCGGCAAGGTGCTGGTGGAGTTCACCGTCACCGAACGCGGCACCGTCAGCAACGTGCGGATCGTCAAGGAAGAGCCACGCAGCTACGACCTCGGCAAGGCAGCGCGCCAGACCATCGCCAAATGGACGTTCAAACCGGCCATGGTGGATGGCAAGCCGCAGGCCAGTCGCATGCAGCAAGAGATCGAGTTTGCGACCAACTAAGGAAGGTGGCGATGAAAAAGTTACACACCCTGATCCTCGCCCCGGTCGCCATGGCGGTGCTGCTCAGCACCGCCGGTTGGGCCGCCGAGCAGCCCGCCCTCTCTGACCGCGCCTACCGCGCGGTCAACAAGGCGCAGGCACTGATCACCGAGAAGAAATACGGCGAGGCCAATGCCAAGCTGCAGGAGGCGCTGTCCGGCGCCGGCGAGCGGGTCTACGACAAGGGGGTCATTCTGCAGACCCTGGGCTTCGTGGCGGCACAACAGGAGAAGTACGGTCAGGCGACCAAGTACTTCGCCGATGCCATCGCCACTGGCGGGCTGCCCCAGCCGGTGGCCCAACAGGTGCGCTACAACCTGGCCCAGCTCTACATGGCGGAGGGGAACTTCAAGGCCTCCATCAGCACCATGAACCAGTGGTTCGCGAACCTCGGCAAGGACGAGAAACCGACCCCGCACGCCTACATCACGCTGGCCAACGCCCATGTGCAGCTCAAGCAGTATCGGGAAGCCATTCCGGCGGTGGACAACGCGATCAAGCTCTCCGCGGGCAAGGCGCCGGAGTCCTGGTACCTGCTGAAGATGGCGGCCCACTACGAGCTGAAGCAGTACAAGCCGGCCACCGAGGTGCTGACCGCACTGGTCGACCGCTACCCGGAGAAGAAGAAGTACTGGACCCAGCTCTCGGCCATGCACATGCAGGCGGGCAACGATGCCAAGGCCCTGGCGGCGCTGGAAGGCGCCTACAACCTCGGCATGCTGACCGAAGCCAGCGAGCTGCAGCGCCTCGCCAACTACCTGGCCTTCGCCGGCATTCCCCACCGCGCCGCCCGCGTGATGGAGAAGGCGATGAAGGAAGGGACCATCGAGAGCAACGCAGCCAACTACAAGACGCTGGCCAACTACTGGCACCAGGCCAAGGAGCTGGACCCGGCCATCGACACCCTGGCCAAGTCCTACAAGCTGGCCCCCAGTGCCGATCTGCAGCTGAAGATGGCGCGCATGATGATCCAGAGCAAGCGCTACCAGGATCTGGTGGCCTTCGCCGCCAAGCCTGCCGCCAACGCCAGCGGCGAGCAGCGGGCGGATCTGAAGTTCCTGACCGGGGTTGCCTATTTTGAGCAGCAAAAGCCGAAGGAGGCACTCTCCGCCTTCACCCAGGCTGCCCAGAACGGCAACGTCAGCGGCCGCGCCTCGCCCTGGATCAGCTTCTTGAAAGAGCAGCAGGGCGGCGCCGTCACCCAGTAACCAAACCGCGTGCCGACCGGGGCCATCTCTCGGCAAGGCACGCAACAACTCTCGGCAGTACGGGCTCCCGCCCTGCCGATCAACAACAAGGGGATTACCCCGCAGATTGCCTTGGTGGCAATTGGCCGCTCCCCGGAGCGGTCTTTTTTATGCCCCTGCCTTTATTACCCCGCCATAAAAAAATCCGGAGCCTGGGCTCCGGATTGGGTCATTGCCTTGCGAAAGAACAGGCCTGGCAGAGTGCCGGCCTGTCTCTCAAACGGTCATCAGTAACTGCACACCAGCTTCCAGCTGCCGTCGTCCGCTCTGAGCCCGCTGCTGGTACAGCAGCCTGGATAACTCAGTAGTTTCCAGCTGCTATCGCCCGCGCTGAGCTCGCTGCTGGTGCGGCAGCTTGGACAACTCAGTAGCTGCATACCAGTTTCCAGCTGCCGTCGCCCGCCTTGGGCTCACTGCTGGTCCACCAGTTGGCCTGCCAGACCGCCTTGTTGTTGGTCATACGATCACCACCGTTGGCGTGATCCCCCTGCGGCCAGGTCGGATAGGCCTTGTAGGCGGCCGGATTGACGTTCTGGCTGCTGCAGGTGGTACCGCCCGGGTTCTCACCGCCACCACTGCTGCCCAGCACGGCCTCCGGCAGGGTCGGGAACTCGGCCTTGAGACCCGCAGTCTGGGTGCCGCTGATGATGCGGATACCGCTCGGCACACCGGCGGCCGGCAGATAGTAGGTCATCGCCACTTCCACGTCGCTGCCCGGCGCCCACGCCTTCCAGGTCGGCAGCGTGAAGGCCGCCTTGTGGAAGTCCTTCTCGCCCGCGATGCCATCGGAGTTCTGGTTGCCGCCGCTCTCCACCACTTTCAGCCCCATCCCGCTCTGGTCGGTGATGGTGTCGGAGGTGGAGGTGGGCACCAGGAACTCGATGCGGGTACCGCCCGGAATGGTCTGGGTCGAGTTGTTGGTCAGTTTCAGGGTCGGGTTGATCGGGTAGTTGGAATCCCCCTCCTTGAAGCCGGAGAGGCTCACCGCGATGTCGAGCTGGGCGGTTGGCGCCGCCAGATCGTTCTGCCTGGTGTCGTACTTGGTCGCCTTGGCGAACTTGTCGTAGGCGAGCGTGGTCAGGGTATCCCCCATGCCGTACTCGTTCTTGGCCGGATCGAAGGCGTAGTCACCCGCCATCTCCCAGAACATGACCCCGCCCAGGCCCCGCTTGATGATGTAGTCGAGCTTGTGGCCCATGGACTCTTCATCTTCGGTGGAGAGGAACACCTTCTTCTCTTCGTTCCACAGCCAAGGCGCCTGCGCCTTGTCATCGTAGTAACGCACGTACTTGCCCTGCATCACGTGAGCCGGGTTGTTGGGATCCAGACCCCAGGCCTGACCGTAGCTCGGCATGGTGGTGATACCCAGGCTGGCGGCGTTCTCCAGGTTCTTGGCGTGCCACATGGGCACGGCACCGCCGCCGATCTCCTTGCCGTTCTTGTCGAGATCGTGCCAGATGTTGTCGATGCCGACCGCCCCGTTGCCGCACGGAATGGTGCTGCCACCGGTACCCGGCTGACAATCGCTCTGGCTCGGTAGGGCTGCCTTGCCACCCAGACCGTGGGTGCCACCGCTGACCCCTTGCCAGCCGCGGGTGTAGTAAGGCACGCCCACGTTGATCTTGCCGGCCGCCAGGGCGCCACGGAAGTAGTGGGCAGACCAGGCCGCGTTGAGGTAGCCGATGCCGCCAAACTGGCTCTGGGTATAGACGCCCCAGTGAGCGAGTTCGGCATCCGCCTTGTTGTCGAACAGGGCGGCGTTGTGACCGACGAAGTTGTTCCAGGCGCCATGGAAGTCGTAGGTCATCAGGTTGACGTAGTCGAGGTACTGGGTGACCTGGAAGTTCTCCATGCCGCGCAGCAGGTAGGCCGAGGCCGGCGAGGCGATGGTCAGCATGTACTTGCGACCATCCTCGCTGCCGGCGCTGTCGAGCTTGCTGCGCAGGGTCTGCATCAGCACCTTGTAGTTGGCAAACAGCTTGCCGCGGCACTGGTTGGAGAGCGGGAAGTCGTTGGGGTTGCCCGCATCCTTCATGGAGGTGGGATACTCGTAGTCCACGTCGACCCCGTCAAAGCCGTACTGGCGGATGAAGCTCACCGCCGAGTTGGCAAAGGCGTTGATGCCGTCGGTGTTGACCGAGCAGTCACCCTTGGTGGTGGCGGTATAGAAGCCGCGGGTATCGGCCCAGCCCCCCACCGAGATCAGGGTCTTCACGTCCGGATACTGCTTCTTGTACTTCGACAGCAGGTTGAAGTGGCCCTGGTAGGCGAACTCCGGATCCATCTCGGCACCCGGCACGCCGTCCCAAGTCATCTTGGTGGCCGAATCGTCCACCTTGATGGTGTGGCTCTGCTCGTCCACCGCCGCGAAGGCGTAGTTGATGTGGGTGATCTTGTCCCAGGGAATGTCGCTCACCAGATAGGAGGGCAAGCCGTTCTTGCCGGTACGCCAGGAGGTGAAGTAACCGATGACCCGGCGGGCGTGGTCATCCCCCATGCACTCGTAGCCATCCGGGCGGTAGATCTGACGAATATCGCAGGAGAGGTTGCCACCGGTGGGCGGCAGGGCTGCCTCTTCCACCTGCACGTTGACCTGGGCCGATTCGCCACTCAGGTTCTCCTTGTCGGTCGCCACCAGCTTGAGGCCGGCCAGCCCCTTGCTCTGGGGCGTCCAGTTCACCTGCCAGGGGGCGCTGGTGTCCTCCCCGACCTTCTTGCCATCGACGAACAACTCGACCTTGGCGACGTCGTCGTTGGCATCGGTGACGTTGCCGCTCACCGCCACGCTGCGACCCAGGGTCACCTTGGCGCCGGTGGCCGGGCTGCTGATGCTCACCTTGGGTGCCTCCGGCGCCACCACGGCGGCGACCTTGAAGCTGGAATCCGCTTCGCTCAGCACCTTGCCGTCTTTATCCAGCGCCCGCGCCTTGAGGGTGTGGGCGCCGACACCGGCGGCACGCCAGCTGCCGTTCCAGGGCGAGGCACTCGCCGTGGCGACCAGGGTGCCGTCGATGAGGTACTCGACCTTGACCAGCGCCGTCACCGGGCCGCTCAGGGTCACCGCCAGCGCCACACTGGCCCCTTCGTTGACACTGGCGCCGGCAGCCGGCGAGCTGACGGCCACGCCGAGCGCCGGGGGCGGCACCTCCCCGCCATAGAGTTTCCAGGCATCGGCCCAGACGACCCCGACACCGGGCTCATAGTGATAGGGCGAGGCCCCGCACCAGCCGGAGTAGGGAAATTCTTTGCACTCATAGAGATTGCCGACGTTGCTGACGATGTCGCCGGCCTTGTAGGCGGTACCGGCCTGATAGGCGGGATAAGCGGCCTGTGCCCAGGCGGGCATGGCAGCCAAAGCCACCAGCATGGCAAGCCTGCTGGGCCTTAGGGTCTGTTGCATATTGTTATCTTCCTTGTTTTGTCTTGGCATTGGTCTCCAAGGCAAAGCACAAGCGCAACCTGCGTGATGGGCGCAGACAACTGGCAATGGACCTGCCACAAACGTCACCCTCACCCTGGGAAGCCCCGCTATCTGGATCGCTCGATCTGAAGACCGGAGGCATTGCGTCCCGGCGTCTCGGCCGGTTTGCCCTTTACCTGGGTTCCGTGAGGAACAAGCCGAGTATAGGAATCAACCAGCCGAGTCTCAATCTTCATTCTCGAGGAAAAATATGTGGATGCCAGCGGGATCACATTTTCGCCAATCGGATGAAATAACAAAATTGTCATTAGTTTCATGCTGTTAGCCAAGTCAAAAAAACCGGTATTGCCCTCATTTGTATCCCCGTAATGTGCGTTGGCTCACTGGTACGACATGCCAGAAATGTGACAATGCGCGCCCTTGGCCGATGCGCCAAGGCTATGGAAACACTGGCAAAAAATAAAAAAGGAACAGATATGAAAGGAACACGTACCCTGCTGTCGCTGGCCGTGGGGATTGCGCTCGCCTCCCCGTCCGTCTATGCCGCCGGCTTCAGCTGCCCGGCCGACAGCGACCTCACCCCGATCCCGGTCATTCAGGGCAGCGGTGACAAGAGCCCGCTCATTCCCGCCGACAAGTTCGAAAGCCCCCAGAGCGTCATGGTCAAGGCGGTGGTCTCGGGTCTGGGCGAGAGCCTCAACAAGGGGTTCTACCTGCTGGATGTGCAGGGCGACGGCAACCCCCAGACCTCGGACGGCATCTTCGTCTATCTCAACGACAAAAACTTCGCCAGCAAGTACCCGGACATCAAGCCGGGCGCCGAAGTCTGCCTGGAGGCCAAGGTCGAGGAGTATTACGGCCATACCCAGCTCAAGCCACTGACTGACAGCGGCACCCCGCGCCTGCAGGTGATCGCCCAGGGCGCAGCCCCGGCCGCCATCCCGCTGCGGGTGCTGGAAAACGAGACCCTGGCCCGGGCGCTGGAGCGCCACGAAGGGATGCGGGTACGGCTCGATGCCGACAGCGCGCTCAAAATCAGCCGCAACTTCAGCTATGACTACGCCGCCCGACGCAACAACCTGGTGCTCTCCCACCAGGCGCCGCTGATGAAGCCGACCCAGCTGCACGACGCCGACAGCAAGGCCGCCAAGGCGCTGGCCAAGGCCAACGCCGGCAACCGGGTATTCCTCGAATCGGACTTCAAGGCCGCCGACGGCAAACTGCCCTGGCTGCCGGCCTGGGAGCCGGAACAGGGTTACCTGCGCATCGGCGATGCCCCAGTCAATCTGGATGCCATGGTGGGCTACAGCTACAACGAGTACCGGCTGATCGTGCCGCAGGATCAGGTGATTACCGCCGGCGATCTGCTGCGCACCAGCGACAACGACCGCCAGAGCGCCCCGGCCCGTGCCGACGGCACCGATCTGCGCGTCGGCAGCTTCAACGTGCTCAACTACTTCACCAGCCACTCCAGCGTGGGCGGTGCCCTCAACGTACTGTGCAAGGATCAGGCGGATGCGGACAGCGCCAAGGGCTGCAACCGTGGTGCCAAGAACCTGGAGGACTTCCAGAAGCAGCGCGCCAAGATAGTCAACGCCATCACCGAGATGGATGCCGACCTGCTCGGCCTGATGGAGATGGAGAACAACGGCTTTGACAGCCACTCCGCCATCAGCGACCTGGTACAGGCCCTCAACGCCCAGCAGAAAGAGGCGAGCAAGCAGTACGCCTTCGTCACCCTGCCCAAGGCGCTGCTGCAGGGCGAGCACTACTTCGGCGGCGACGCCATCATGGTGGCCATGATCTACCGGCCGGCCAAGCTGGCACCGCAAGGGGACGCCAACGTCATCACCCTGCCGGTGCAGAAATACCTGGATGCCAAAGGGGTCGAGAAACAGGCCTCCCAGCGTGACTCTCTGGTGCAGACCTTCACCGTCGAGGGCAGCAAGGATCCGCTGACCCTGGTGGTCAACCACCTCAAATCCAAGGGCTCAGGCTGCCTGGAGAACCTGGACGGCAAGGAGCCGGCCGATCTGCAGGGCAAGTGCACCGAGTTCCGGGTCAGCGCCGCCAAGGTGCTGGGCGAGGCGGTGAGCAAGCTGCCCGGCCAGGTGCTGCTGGTGGGCGACTTCAACTCCTACGCCCGGGAAGATGCGATCCGGGTGCTGACCGACTATGTGCCGACCGACGGCCAGCGCAAGATTGTCTCTGCCTCCCAGACCTTCCTCGGCGACCAGGTCTTTGAGCAGACCGGCAGCGAAGTGGCCAAGAGCTACGGCCTGGTGGACATGAACGTCAAGTTCAACAAGGAGAAGGCCATCTCCTACAGCTACGAGGCCGAGCTCGGCACCCTGGACTATGCCCTCGCCAACCCGGCGCTGGCCGGCAAGGTGATCGCCGTGGCCGACTGGCACATCAACTCGTTCGAGAGCAACCTGTTCGAGTACGGCCGGGACTTCACCGGCGACATGATCAAGTCGGACAACCCGTTCAGCGCCTCCGACCACGACCCCATCATCGTCGACCTCAAGCTGAAAGAGGAGAGCAACGGCGGTGGTGGTGCCATGGGCGCCCTGCTGCTGGCCCTGCTGCCGCTGGCCTGGCGTCGTCGCCACGGCTGATGACCCATCGCCATCAAATAAAAAGCCCGCAGCGATGCGGGCTTTTTATTGGCCGGCCGGCACAACGGGTGTGCCGAGCGCAAAACAAAAAGGCCACCGCAGTGCGGTGGCCTTTTCTACTTTCGTTACGAATGATGGTGGAGCTACGCGGGATCGAACCGCGGACCTCTTGCATGCCATGCAAGCGCTCTCCCAGCTGAGCTATAACCCCAAATTCGGTACTGAATGAATGGTTCTGGCGGCCAATCATCCTAAATAATGGTGGAGCTACGCGGGATCGAACCGCGGACCTCTTGCATGCCATGCAAGCGCTCTCCCAGCTGAGCTATAACCCCAAATTCGGTACTGAATGAATGGTTCTGGCGGCCAATCATCCTAAATAATGGTGGAGCTACGCGGGATCGAACCGCGGACCTCTTGCATGCCATGCAAGCGCTCTCCCAGCTGAGCTATAACCCCACAAAGGTCGGCCTGGGTGATACACACCGCACTGCCCTGGGCACTTCATTTCAATCAGGAACCTGGTGGAGCTACGCGGGATCGAACCGCGGACCTCTTGCATGCCATGCAAGCGCTCTCCCAGCTGAGCTATAACCCCTTGGATTCCAGATTGTTCGAGGAGAATTTGGTGGAGCTACGCGGGATCGAACCGCGGACCTCTTGCATGCCATGCAAGCGCTCTCCCAGCTGAGCTATAACCCCAACTCACCTCGGCGCTACCAAAGTTATCTCTGGCAACGGAGGCGCATGATAGGCACCGACCGCTTTGCTGTCAACCCAAAAATAACGGCGATTCGCGCGTTTAGTCAAAATTCAAGCAGTTAGCCGATTTAACCGGCAATGGTACAGCTATCTCGCTGTTTTATGTCACAAAACCTGCCCTTGACCAAAAACAAAGGGCCCCCGCACGGGAGCCCTTTTTCAAGCAATAATTGGCGCTTATTCCGCAGCCATGCGTGCTTCGATATACGCCAGGGCGCGATCGATGCGGGCGAGCACTCTCTCCTTGCCCACCAGCGCCATCACGGCGTCGATGGCGGGGGAGAGATTACCCCAGACCGGTGACGGCAAGCTTACTCGGCGGCCATGCGCGCTTCGATATACGCCAAAGCGCGGTCGATGCGGGCGAGTACGCGCTCCTTGCCCACCAGCGCCATCACGGCATCGATGGCGGGGGACTGACCCAGACCGGTGACGGCCACGCGCAGCGGCATCCCGACCTTGCCCATGCCCTGACCCAGCTCGGCGGCGGTCGCTTCAATCAGCTCGTGCAGCGCTTCGGTGGTCCAGGTTTCCAGGGCAGCCAGCTTGGTCTTGGCCAGGGTCAGCGGCTCGGCGGCAACGCCGCGCAGGTGCTTCTTGGCAGCCGCTTCGTCGATCGCCTCGTACTCTTCGAACAGGTAGCGGCTCTGGGCGGCCATCTCGACCAGGGTGTTGCAGCGCTCGGCCAGCAGGGTCACCACGTCGGCCAGGGCCGGGCCCTTGCTGGTGTCGATCTTCTGGTCGGCCATGTGCCAGGCCAGGTGCTTGGCCACATAGGCCGGATCCAGGCTGCGCATGTAGTGGTTGTTCAGCCACAGCAGCTTGTCGGTGTTGAAGGCGGAGGCAGACTTGGAGATGGCGTCCAGGCTGAACAGCTTGATCATCTCCTCCAGGCTGAAGATTTCCTGATCGCCGTGGGACCAGCCCAGACGCACCAGATAGTTCAGCAGCGCTTCCGGCAGGTAGCCGTCGTCGCGGTACTGCATCACGGAGACAGCACCGTGGCGCTTGGAGAGCTTGGCGCCGTCGTCACCCAGGATCATGGAGACGTGGGCAAACTCCGGCACCGGTGCGTTCAGCGCCTTGTAGATGTTGATCTGGCGCGGGGTGTTGTTGATGTGGTCTTCGCCACGCACCACGTGGGTGATCTCCATGTCCCAGTCATCGACCACCACGCAGAAGTTGTAGGTCGGCGCGCCGTCGGTACGGCGGATGATCAGATCGTCGAGCTCGGTGTTGGCGAACTCGATGCGGCCACGGACGTGGTCATCGAACACCACGGAGCCTTCGGTGGGGTTGCGGAAGCGGATGACGTGCGGCGCATCGGCCGGATGGTCGTGGGCGTGATCGCGGCACTTGCCGTCATAGCGGGGCTTCTCGCCGTTGGCCATCTGGCCTTCGCGCAGCGCTTCCAGCCGCTCCTTGGAGCAGTAGCACTTGTAGGCGCGGCCGTCTGCCAGCATCTCGTCGATCAGACCGTTGTAGCGATCGAAGCGCTTGGTCTGGTAGTAGGGGCCCTCATCCCAGTTCAGCTCCAGCCATTCCATGCCCTCAATGATGGCGTCGATGGCCTCCTGAGTGGAACGTTCCAGGTCGGTATCCTCGATACGCAGCACGAACTCACCGCCCTGGTTCTTTGCAAACAACCAGGAATAGAGTGCGGTACGGGCACCGCCGACATGCAAAAAGCCGGTCGGGCTGGGAGCAAAACGGGTTTTGACTTTCATCTTTAAGCCTTGTGTAGAGGGCCTTGGGCCAATTCGTTAAAAAAACCGTCGCATTTTAGCACCGACAATGACGGATGGGAAAACCATGGCGCAGCCACGAGCCAAAGTAGGGGGAACAGAGCACCGGTCCGCCCCCTTGCCACCTGATGTTTGAAGGGGATCGCAAAACAAAATCCCCGTTTCCTATTTGCTATGCAAAGTGTTGGAGAGCTGCCTCCTCCGGCCGATATTCAAATAACGCTCACCAACAAGGAAGAGACGATGCAGTTCCGTTCTATCCAGAATCGCATTCTGGTGATGGCCGGGATCGCCATGACCACCGCCCTGGTCATCCTGATCCTGCTCAACCAGTACTCGGGTCAACAGACCCAGAAGCTGACCATCAGCTCCAGCCGCGCCGCCCTGCAGCAGGAGGCCTGGCAGAAGGTCAGCGCCAACGCCCGTGCCGAGGCCGCCACCATCACCCAGCTGCTGCAAAAGGGGCTCTCCTATACCCAGCAGATGGCCAGCGCCCTCGCCCTGCAGCAGGAGGGCAAGCTGCCGCTGGATCGCCAGCAGGCCACCGACCTGCTCAAGGCCCAGCTCGCCCTCGAACCCCAGCTCTACGGTGCCTTCGCCGGCTTTGAACCCAACGGCTTCGACGGCCAGGATGCCAGCTTCGCCGGCCAGACGGCGCTGGGCAGCGACAGCAAGGGGCGCTTCGTCCCCTACTTCTATCGTGACAAGGATCAGATCGGCACCGACCTGCTGCTCTCCATCGAGAAGAGCGATCCGGATGAGTTTGGCAATCCGGCCAACGACTACTACGCCTGCCCGAAACGGGAGGGGCGCTCCTGCCTCATCGACCCCTTCAAGGTGGACATCAACGGCCAGCAGGTGCTGGTGAGCACCATCACCACCCCCATCATGGTGGGCGGCCAGTTCAAGGGGATAGCCGCCCTCGATCTGGCGGTGGACTCCATCAGCCGTCAGGCCCAGTCCCTCAACAGCAACATCTATGACGGCAAGGGCGAGACCCTGATCGTCAGCGCCGCCGGCGTCATCACCGGCACCAGCGGGGATGCCAGCCTGCTCGGCAGTCGCGCCGACAAGCTGCTCGGCAACGGCTGGCAGCAGTACCTCAAACCCGAGGTACAGCGCGAGGAGCTCGACGATGCGTTTCGCATCTCGGTACCCATCGCGGTGCCGGGCATGAGCCGCAACTGGGCCATCATCGTCACCCTGCCCTACAAGGTGGTGCTGGCCGGAGCCGATCAGCTGGAAGCCCAGCTGGGCGACATGAACCGGGCCGCCATGACCCAGCAACTGGTGGGTGCCGTCGTGGTGCTGGTGCTGGCGCTGGCCACCATGCTGGTCATTGCCCGCAGCATCACAGGCCCCATCCGCCAGATGGTGAGCCTGGTGGATGACATCGCCGATGGCGAGGGGGATCTCACCAAGCGGCTCAATACCCAGTCCCAGGATGAATTGGGGGATTTGGCCAAGGGCATCAACCGCTTCATCGACAAGCTGCAGGTGCTGCTGGGGGATGTGCTCAAGACCGCCAGCGAGGTGAACCGTCACGCCGGCGACACCGACCGCATCGCCGGCCAGACCGACAACAACCTGCAGCACCACCAGGCGGAGATGGAACAGATGCTGACCGCGGTGCAGGAGATGTCCTACGTCAGCCAGGAGGTGGCGACCCACGCCAACAACACCGCCGACTCCGCCAAACAGGCTCAGGGCGCGGCGGATCAGGGCAAGGTACGCTTCCAGCAGGTGATCCAGTCGATGCACAAGGTGGCCGCCGAAGCCGGCAAGGGCGCCGAGGTGGTGGAAGGGCTGGCTCACGACAGCGAGCAGATCACCAGCATCCTCACCGTCATTCAGGGCATTGCCGATCAGACCAACCTGCTGGCGCTCAACGCCGCCATCGAGGCGGCCCGGGCCGGCGAGCAGGGCCGCGGCTTTGCGGTGGTGGCCGACGAGGTGCGCAAGCTGGCGGGCAATACCCAGCAGGCGGTACAGAATACCCAGGAGCTGATCGAGAAGATCCGCCACAGCTCGGCCAACGCGGTCAACGCCATCAACCAGAGCCAGCAGCTGACCCATCAGGCGGTAGGGGAAGCAGATCTGGCGGAAGAGGCGCTCGGCAGCATCTATCAGGCCATCTCCACCATCAACGACATGACCTACCAGATCGCCTCCGCCGCCGAGGAGCAGAGCTCGGTCTCCGAGACCGTCTCCGGCAATCTGTCAAAAACCAACGCACTGGCCAACGACATCGCCCAGGATGCCACCGAGACGGCCAAAGCCAGCCAGGCATTGCGTCAGGCGGCCGAGCGTTTACAGCAATTGTTGGGACAATTTCGTCTCAGCTGATAATTTTCACGGTCAGGACTCTCCCCCTCGGGGGCGAGTCCGTTTACCATAGGCACGAATTTGCCTGATGGCAGGCAATGTAGTGAGAGGTAAATGCCGTGCCCACCCCGGACCGTCGCCCCCGTGGCCACAACAGACGAGCCCAGCAGCGTCGCCAAGACGAATCACAAGGATCCCTGCTCCATCGTATCAATGCCGCTACCCTGCCCCTGCGCCAACGCATCGGCCAGGGCATGAGCGGACTTGGCCAGCGCGGCCAGGAACCCAGGACTGGCAAGTTCAAACTGGCCAGCCCGCTGCCCCGCAAGCACACCATAGGGCTGCTGATCCTGATCCCGCTCTGGCTGCTGGTACTGGCCTGGGAACCCGCCCCGACCGAACCCAAGGCGGCGCCGTCCGGTTCTCTGACGGTACCCATCGCCGTGCCGGCCCAGGCCCTCACCGTGGGCAACGGCGCCAGTGGCAATGCCCCCGCCGCGGCCAAACCGGTGGAAGAGAAGGTCAACGGCACCTGGCTGCAACACGATGTGCAGGCCGGTGAAACCCTCTACTCCATCTTCCGCAAGTTCGAGCTGCCGGGCGCCGAGCTGAGCCGCCTCATTGCCATTGAAGGGCCTGATCGCCCGCTGACCCGCCTGCAGTCCGGTCGAGCCATCTTCATCCTGGTGGACGACACCCGCCGCATCCAGCGGGTCGAGATCCGCTCCTACGGTCAGGCCATCTATCGCTATGACCGACAGGGCGAAGGATTCGCCCTCAAGGAGTGATGAAACGGGAGGCCTGGCGCCTCCCGTTTTTTTGACCGGTTCCCGTGAAACAAGCCACTGACTTCACAATATTTTTAGCTTGCTCAAAAAATGAAAAGTGCCAAATTGACAAGGGATCGTGCTCACGTACAATCGTTTGTGCTTTAGACAGGGATTGCGCTACATGCTACTGGGACAAATTGACGTGGTCAGTCATGCTTCAACCCCTGCTTTCTAGGCAAATGCTGCCCAACCAGGCTTAGTTTCATTTTGTTATAGATAGGACTTACCACATGTCTGA
The DNA here is from genome assembly GCF_002285935.1 of Aeromonas dhakensis. NCBI lineage: Bacteria > Pseudomonadati > Pseudomonadota > Gammaproteobacteria > Aeromonadales > Aeromonadaceae > Aeromonas > Aeromonas dhakensis. The sequence goes on along the minus strand of NZ_CP023141.1, from coordinate 1,726,313 downwards.
CATTCGCACCGGCCAAGTAAAATGGTTCAATGAGACCAAGGGTTTTGGCTTTATCGAGCAATCCCAAGGACCGGACGTTTTCGTTCACTTCTCCTCCATCCAGAGCGCCGGTTTCAAGACCCTGGCTGAAGGTCAAAAAGTACAGTTCACTGTGACCCAGGGCAAAAAAGGTCCTCAGGCTGAGAACGTTACCGTTATCTAAGCCAGCGCCAGTGAGCCGGTAGGAGGAGCCATCGCCCCTCCTATTTTTTTGCCTTGCCATTTCCCCTTCCCCACCACGATCATCAACCTGCCCGCAGCAGCAACAGCCCTTCCCGCCCTTGTGTACGACACGAGTACAGCAAACATGGATCTGATCTGGCTGAACGCCGGATACGACAAATCATCGCAGCGCGATGTAATGGGCAATTCAAATGGATGGTGAGGACTTCTTCCAAGAGAGATTGGAGCGGGAAACGAGACTCGAACTCGCAACCCCAGCCTTGGCAAGCGCGGATAATGCTTTACCAACAGGATGTGGCAGTGATTGTGCTGAGAAACTGGATTCGTGAACTTGGAGGGAAGAGATTGAATTTGAAGAGAGATTGGAGCGGGAAACGAGACTCGAACTCGCGACCCCAGCCTTGGCAAGCGCGGATCATGCTCTACCAACTGAATGTGGCAGCGATTGTATTGAGCAACTGGATTCGTGAACTTGGGGGAGAGAGATTGAATTTGAAGAGAGATTGGAGCGGGAAACGAGACTCGAACTCGCGACCCCGACCTTGGCAAGGTCGTGCTCTACCAACTGAGCTATTCCCGCAACAGGATGTCATTTGCAAGTGATTGGAGCGGGAAACGAGACTCGAACTCGCGACCCCGACCTTGGCAAGGTCGTGCTCTACCAACTGAGCTATTCCCGCAACGGAATGTCACTTACACATATCTACTAGAAACTGTTTGGAGCGGGAAACGAGACTCGAACTCGCGACCCCGACCTTGGCAAGGTCGTGCTCTACCAACTGAGCTATTCCCGCAACAGAATGTCATCTGCAAGTGATTGGAGCGGGAAACGAGACTCGAACTCGCGACCCCGACCTTGGCAAGGTCGTGCTCTACCAACTGAGCTATTCCCGCATCGGAATATCACTTACAAACTTTTGGAGCGGGAAACGAGACTCGAACTCGCGACCCCGACCTTGGCAAGGTCGTGCTCTACCAACTGAGCTATTCCCGCAACATTAGGTTGTCTTGAGGCTGGCTGATGATTGGAGCGGGAAACGAGACTCGAACTCGCGACCCCGACCTTGGCAAGGTCGTGCTCTACCAACTGAGCTATTCCCGCATCGGGCTGGTTTGCACCAGTGTCATCATCAGATTTTGGAGCGGGAAACGAGACTCGAACTCGCGACCCCGACCTTGGCAAGGTCGTGCTCTACCAACTGAGCTATTCCCGCAACTGCCTTAAAACAGGCCGTACAGCATTTGGTTGCTTGCGCTACTGTACGGGAGCCGAATTATAAGAGCAGTCATTCCAATTGCAAGGGCTTTTTTGTCTGGTTGCGCGCGTTCGCTCAAAAGCTGGTCGAACTGTCGATTTTAGCAACCAGAGCGGGGCAATCCCTTGCCTGGGCGTCAGATCTTGAAGACGTGGCTGCGGTAAAACTGCAGTTCGGCAATGGATTCGCGGATGTCGTCCAGCGCCTGGTGGGTACCGCTCTTCTTGAACTGATCCAGCAGCGCCGGCTGCCAGCGGCGTACCAGCTCCTTGATGGTGCTGACATCGACGTTGCGATAGTGGAAGAAGGCTTCCAGATCAGCCATGTGCTTGACCATGAAGCGGCGATCCTGGCCAATGCTGTTGCCGCACAGCGGGCTGGTGCGCTCCGGGACCCACAGGCGAATGAACTCGAGGGTCTCGGCGACGGCTTTCGCCTCGTCGTGCTGGCTCGCCTTGACCCGGGCCACCAGACCGCTCTTGGTGTGGGTGTTGACGTTCCAGTCGTCCATCTTGGCCAGCTCTTCGTCGCTCTGGTGAATGGCGATGACCGGCCCTTCGGCCAGCACGTTCAGGTCCTTGTCGGTGACGATGGTGGCAATCTCCAGTACCACGTTTTCTTCAGGGTCAAGGCCCGTCATCTCCATGTCGATCCATACCAGGTTCTGCGCGCTGACTGTCATGATTGCTCTCTCTATTGGGAGGAATGGCGGAATTTTGCCAATTTGCATGTATCATACTGGCTTTGAATCTGTTCATAAACTGGCGAATCGAGTGGCAAAGAAAGCAAAACTCAATCTGGGTCAACAAAGGCGCGTCCAGGCCAACCGCGAGCGTCGGCTGCAAAAAGAGCACACCACAGAGGTGGATGACACCCTGTTCGGGCCGGCCATCGAAGGGGTGGTGATCAGCCGTTTTGGTCAGCATGCAGACGTCGAGGCTAGCGATGGCACCATCCACCGCAGCAACCTGCGGCGTAGCAGCATCAGCAGCCTGGTGTGCGGCGACAAGGTGGTGTGGCGTCCCGGCCTCAATGCCGCGACCGCCGGCGTCATCGAAGCGGTGCACCCGCGTCACTCGGTGCTGACCAGGCCGGACTTCTACGACGGGGTCAAACCCATCGCCGCCAACATCGACCAGATCATCATCGTCTCGGCGGTGATGCCCGAGTTCTCCACCAACATCGTCGACCGCTATCTGGTGGCCGCCGAGGATGTGGAGATCCGCCCCCTGATCGTGCTGAACAAGGTCGACATGCTCGATGATGCCGCCCGCGCCCGCATCGAACGCCAGCTCGAAACCTACCGCAAGCTCAATTACGAGGTGCTGCTGGTGAGCTGCGAGAGCGGCGAAGGGCTCGATGAGCTGAAAGCCGCCCTGACCGACAAGATCAGCATCTTCGTCGGCCAGTCCGGGGTCGGCAAGTCGTCGCTCACCAACGCCCTGATGCCGGGGCTGGATGTGCTCACCGGCGAGATCTCCGAAAACTCGGGGCTCGGCCAGCACACCACCACCACGGCGCGGCTCTACCACTTCCCGAGCGGCGGCGATCTCATCGACTCCCCCGGGATCCGCGAGTTCGCCCTCTGGCATCTGGAAGCCGACCGTATCACCTGGTGCTTCGTCGAGTTCCGCGATTATCTGGGCGGTTGCAAGTTCCGCGACTGTACCCACAAAGACGATCCCGGCTGCGCCCTGCGCGCCGCGGTCGAAGCGGGCGCCATCAGCGCCGATCGCTTCCACAACTATCACCGCATCCTGGAAACCATGCAGGAAGCCCGTCACGGTCGCCAACAGGCACGCCTGTGACCCTGTTTAACCTACGTTGATGATGAACATGAGCATTACTGACAACCTGAAAATTGCCGGTCAATACTGTCTGCCCAAACACGCCCTCTCCCGCCTGGTGGGCAAGCTTGCCGCCGCCGAAGCGGGCAACCTCACCACCAGGGTGATCGAGGCCTTTATCAAGCAGTACCAGGTCGACATGAGCGAGGCGCTGCACGAGAGCCCTGCCCACTACAAGAGCTTCAACGAGTTCTTCACCCGCGAACTCAAGCCCGGTATTCGCCCCCTGGTGGAAGACGCCATGACCCTGGCCCTGCCGGTGGATGGCACCGTCAGCCAGCTCGGTCCGATCCAGCAGGGCCGCATCATCCAGGCCAAGGGCCACGACTACAGCGCCCGCGAGCTGCTGGGCGGTTATGAGGATCTGGTGGCGCCGTTCAAGGATGGCGACTTCGCCACCATCTACCTGGCACCCAAGGATTATCACCGCATCCACATGCCGCTGGACGGCGTGCTGGAGAGCATGGTGTTCGTGCCAGGGGATCTCTTCTCCGTCAACCCGCTCACCGCCGAGAACGTGCCCAACCTGTTTGCCCGCAACGAGCGGGTGGTGGCCACCTTCCGCACCCCGCACGGCCCCATGGCGCTGGTGCTGGTCGGTGCCACTATCGTCGCCAGCATCGAGACCATCTGGGCCGGCAACATAGCGCCGACCAAAGAGAAGAAGGTGGTGCGCTGGGACTACACAGGCGACGAGGCCATCACCCTGCAAAAAGGCGCCGAGATGGGGCTGTTCAAGCTGGGCAGTACCGTGGTCTGCCTGTTTGGTCCGGGCATGCTGGCCGGTTTCGAGCCCCATCTGGCCAACGGGGTCACCACCCGCATGGGTCAACCCTTTGCCAAGCTGGCGGAGCAGGCATGAGCAATCAACCCGCTTCCCAGAAGAACAACCCGCTGCACGGGCTGACGCTGGAAGCCATCGTCACCGCCCTGGTCGAACACTACGGCTGGGAAAAACTGGGGCAGGAGATCAATATCCGCTGCTTTACCCAGGATCCCAGCATCAAATCCAGCCTGAAATTCTTGCGAAAAACTCCCTGGGCACGGGAAAAGGTCGAGAGCCTCTATCTGTACGTCCAGCGCAAGCAGGCCAAAGCAAAGGAATAACGCCATGGCGTTCAAGATTACCTACACCTACGGCAAGAAAACCAAAGAGATCGGCTACGCCAACGACAAGTTCAACAGCATCTACGATGCCATTGCCGCTGCCGAGGGGATCAACCTGACCAGCTTCCACGCCATGGAGGAGCAGCTGGCCCAGGTATGCCGGCGCGACAAGAAGAGCGTGAAAGATTACCGGGAGAACTACTTCAAGGAGCTGGGCTTCTCCAACATCGTCATCGAGCGGGATGCCAAAGAGTAACCATGCGTACCTTGACCCTGATGGCCGCCTCCCTGCTGCTGGCGGCCTGCAGTACCCCGGAACAACACCTGGTCGGCAATGATCAGGATGTCCACGGCTGCCGTGCCAGCGCCGGCTATCAGTGGTCAGCCCTGACCAGGCAGTGTGTGCGGCTGTTCGAGCAGGGCATCAGGCTCAATCCGACCGATGCCGGCCAGACCGGCAGCGCCTTCGTGCTGTTCAACGCCGATCAGAGCCAGGCCGAGCTGACCCTGCCGAGCGGCGAGCAACACCTGCTCACCCGCCAAGGCGCAGAAGGCAACTGGTCGTGGCAAGGCAGCGGCTACACCCTCTTCCCTTGGAAGGGGTATGTGCTCAAAGCCGGCGAGCAGACGCTGTTTCACGGCGACGTCGCCCGCTAAGTCACCCGACTCTATCCAGCCCCCGGCTCTGCCGGGGGTTGTTTTTTTGCGGCTATCAACAGCGGCCCGCATCTCCCCTTCCACCAGGCCGGAAACAAAAAACCCCGTTGCAGGCAACGGGGTTTTTGCTGGCACTCGGCGCAACCTTAGTTGGCGAGGGTGGAGAACAGGCTCTGTTCCAGGCTGCCGCGAGAGACGCACACCGGGGTGATGGAAGGAGCCGGTACCCGCTCGCCGGAGGACTCGACGAAGTAGAGCTGGGTGTTGCCCTTGACGTTGACGGTGGCCACGCTGTTGTTGCCGCTCTGGGTGATGATCAGGTTGATCTGCAGGTTGGGGTTGCCCAGTGCGACCTTGGAGCCCATGGTACCGCAATCCAGCCACTCCAGACCGTCGGCCGAATTCTCGACGTTGGCGGTCATCAGGCCGGAGCCACGCTGGCTGTTTTCGATGTTAAGGCCATGATCGCCAAACCACTTCTCGGCGCGGGCCCACACCAGATCCACCGGGATCTGCATCTCCTGGGTGTTGTTGGTCGCCTTGGCTACCGGCGGGGTATAGCGGTACTGCTCGCCGCCATTGTTGTCGCTGGCACAACCGGCCATCAACAGGGCCAGTGCTACTCCCACTATCTTTTTCATGCTGCTTCTCTCATCCATATAATCCGGCCCTCGGCCGACCGGCGGCTATTATGGCGGCAGCGACACAGACTGTCAGCAGGGATCGGCAGAAATGAGTCAGCCTTAACCCAAGCTTTACAAAACCAGCCTGCTATCATAGATTTGCTCGAAATTTCCCCCGTGAGTGTCTGTGTGAACTCCTTGCTCACCCTGCCCCTGCTGCAGCAGATCATCGACCAGCTACCCATGAATATCTTCTGCCGGGATACGGATGGGCGCTACCTGTTTGCCAACCGTGCCTTCACGGAGCAGGCGGGGCTGCCGCTGCCGGCGGATCTCGTCGGCAAGACGGACGCCGACATGCCCTGGGGCGACATCTTTCGGGAAGAGGATCTGCGCCTGCTGGCGGAGGGCAAACCCCTGCTCTATCAGCAGTTGCACTGCAGCAACGGCGACGCCACCAGCTGGATGGAGATCCACAAGATCCCGCTCTACGACGAGCAGGGCAAGCCGGTGGCCCTGTTTGGCATGGTCAACGAGATAGATCAACGCAAGGAGCTGGAGCAGACCTTTCGCCAGCAACAGCTGCTGCAACGCCGCCTGCTGGACGCCATCCCGGATCCGATCCGGCTGGAAGACCACCAGGGGCTGCTGATCGACTGCAACCAAGCCTTTCTCGACTTCATGGGGATGGCAGCCAGCGAGGCCCTCGGCCAGCGGGTGGCCCACCGCCTCTCCACCGAACTGCCGATGGGACGGGGTGAATACTGCCTGGTGGATGCCAACGGCCAGGGCCGCCATCTGGAGGTGACCCGGGTCGAGGTGCCGGACGACGAGGGCAACTCCCTCGGCATCCTCACCCTGAGCCGCGACATCACCGGCCTGCGCACCACCCAGGCCCAGTTGCAGCAGGAGCAGCACTACGACAGCCTGACCGGCCTGCTCAAGCTCTCCCACTTTCTGCAGACCAGCCGTCACCTCGGCGCCCGCAAGGCGAACCTGGTGCTGGTCGACCTGCAACACTTTCGCGAGATCAACGATCGCTTCGGCATCCGGGTCGCCGACCGCCTGCTCAGCCAGGTGGCCCGTCGCCTGCAGCAGCTGGCCCCGCCCCAGTCGCTGGTGTGCCGGGTGGCCGCCGACGATTTCGCCATGCTGCTGCCCGAACTGAACGAGCCGCTGGCCAACTGGAGCAGCCGTCTGCAGGGGGCGTTGATGGTCCCCTATCAGGTGGAAGAGCACAGGATCCAGATCCCGGTGTTCCTCGGCATCGCCCACGGTAAGGCCAACGACGCCGAACGGCTGCTGAGCCACGCCGAGGCCGCCCTGGCCCAGGGCAAGCGTCAGCAGCAGCACTGCACCCTGTTCGACCCCGAACTCGATGCCAAGCTCAAGCGTCGCCAGCTCATCGCGGCCCAGTTGCCGCTTGCCATCAAGTCCGGCCAGCTGACCGCCGTCTACCAGCCCATTATCAGCACCCGCACCAGCCAGCTGCACGGGGCCGAGCTGCTCTGCCGCTGGCCCCATCCCGAGCTAGGCATGATCTCGCCTGACGAGTTCATCCCGCTGGCGGAAGAGCTGGGGCTCATCGGCCTGCTCGGCTGCCACATGCTGGAGCAGGGCTGCGCCCAGCTGGCCCGCTGGCAGGCCGATGCACCGGATCTGGTGCTCTCCATCAACCTGTCGCCGCTGCAATTTCGCGATCCCGAGCTCTGCCCGCAGATCTTCGCCTGCATCGAGCGTCACGGCCTCGCCCCCTGGCAGCTGGAGCTGGAGATCACCGAAGGGGTGCTGATGGAGAACGCCGACGAGATAGAGAGCAACCTGGCCTGCCTGATCGAGGCGGGCTTTCAGCTCGCCATCGACGACTTCGGCACCGGCTACTGCAGTCTGGCCTATCTGCCACGGCTGCAGGTAGCGACCCTCAAGCTCGACAAAAGCTTCACGCAGGAGCTGGTCACCAACCAGGCCACCACCGCCATCGTGCGCTCCGTCATCGGGCTGGGCCACGAGCTCGGCATCAAGATCACCGCCGAAGGGGTGGAGACGCAAGAGCAGCAGGCGTGGCTGGTACAGGCCGGCTGCGACCGGTTGCAGGGCTACCTGTTCAGCCGCCCGCTGCCCCCCGCCGAGTTTGCCCGCTGCTACCAGTTGCCACAGGCGTGATGCTCACAACAACAAGGCCACCCGAGGGTGGCCTTGTTGTTTTTGCAAAGCGTGCGTGAGCTGGCGCCTTACTCCTGGAAGTAGGTGCCCCAGCCGTCGTAGTCCACGCCGTATTTTTCGAGGATGGGCAGCATGGTGGCGATGTCCGCCACTATGGTCTCGATGTCCAGCTTGCACTCGACGGTGGCGTCGAAGCAGAAGATGGTGGCGCCGTCATCCAGCTCCATCTCTTCGGCATCGGTCACTTCGAAACCGGCCTTGAACAGGTCGACCGCCGCCTTCTCCAGCAGATCGAAATCCTGGCAGGCAAAGTGGTGCTCAATCTCGTACTCCAGATCCGGGTTGCTGCCATCGGCCAGCAACTCGTTGACGATGGCGGTGGTCTCTTCGCGCCACTCTTGCATATCAAGACTCATATTAACCCCAGATGCGACTGTGTTGTGATCAAATGCCAGCGCGGACGGTGCCATCTCGGCCATCTGCCGCCCCGCAGGCCCGGTTGCGGCAAAGCATACTCGCACAGCCCATCCGGCTCAATGCGGCAGACCAAGATAAGCCGTCGTCGGCAGCCACCCCAAATGGGGTGCCATCACAAAAGGTTAATAAAGGGTAATCTGCCGCCAAAACAGGATTGCTCCATATGGAGCTTTGCACGGATGTGTCAAAACCACGCGACAGCGCCAGCAAGCCGTTTGAAATCAGCAGGATCCACCAGCAGCGCGACGGTGACAAGGCCATCCACGGAGTGTATCAAGGGACGCGGGCAATCCATCGCCCGTACGGAAAGAGGAGCCAGTGAGGCTCCCTTTTTATCATGTGAAGGAGCACATAGATAATGCCTAAAAAAACAATAATGAGCCTGCTTGTCGGCTCAACCCTTATGATTGGAAACCACGCCATGGCCGCCCCGGTCCACGGTCCGTTCGATGCCCCCCTGGCCGATGAGGTGAAGGTGCTGGAGATGCTCAAGAAGAGCGGCCGCATCCCGACCCTGGCCTCCCCCGAGCAGGAGCAGGCGGCCCTCGCCAGCTACTATCGCGAGAAGTCGCGGGCCTATCAGGGCAACAGCGGTACCCTGGCGGTGAAAGAGGGCAAGGTGCGCGAGACCATCCTCAAGAAGATCCGCCTCAACGGCACCGCCCGTCCTGGCGATCGGGTGCCTACCCTGCTGCTCAAGTCCATCGAGCGGGAGCACTACCAGGGCAAGATGCGCAAGGACAAGATCCTCGCCATCCTGGTGGACTTCCCCGACTACCCGAAGAACAGCATCCGCCCCGAGCTCACCAAGATGTACTACCCGAATTACACCCCGGAGCACTACAACGACCTGCTGTTCTCGTCCAAGGGCTATGCCGGCCCGAACGGCGAGCAGTTCATCTCCATGCGCCAGTTCTACGAGCAGCAGTCCGGCAAGAGCTACAGCGTGCGCGGCCAGGTGGCGGGCTGGTATACCGCCAGCAAGAACGCCGCCTACTACGGTGCCAACGCCACCCCGAACACCATCCGGGAGCTGGTGAAAGAAGCGCTGATCCAGGTGGCGGGCGACCCCTCCATCGATCTGTCCGAGTTTGACCAGGAGGATCGCTACGATCTCAACGGCAACGGCAACCGGGACGAGCCGGACGGCCTCATCGACCACCTGATGATCTTCCACTCCAGCGTCGGCGAGGAGGCCGGTGGCGGCGATCTCGGCGAAGACGCCATCTGGGCGCACCGCTGGAACCTGGGTGCCCCCTACCCCATCCCGGGCACCAGCAGTCCGAGCCAGAACTTCGGTGGCAAGTTTGCCGCCTACGACTACACCATCCAGCCCATCGATGCGGCGGCCGGGGTCTGTGCCCACGAATATGGCCACGATCTGGGGCTGCCGGACGAGTACGACACCAAGTACACCGGCAAGGGCGAACCGGTGGCGACCTGGTCCATCATGTCCTCAGGCTCCTGGGCCGGGGTCATCGGCGGCACCGAGCCGACCGGGTTCTCCGCCTGGGCCAAGGAGTTCCTGCAGGCCTCCCTCGGCGGCAACTGGCTGCACGGCAGCAATGTGCAGCTCGCCGATCTCAGCCCGCGCGGCAACGTCTACATGCTGGATCAGGCCAACGACAAGGGGCGCAACGACGACGTGGTGCGCATCAACCTGCCGGCCAAGCAGATCCCGCTCAACCCGCCCTACGCCGGCCAGTACGAGTATCACGGCGGCAAGGGCAACAACCTCGACAACCGCATGAGCCTCAAGCTGGATCTGAGCGGCAAACAGAGCGCCAGCCTCAACTTCAAGGCCTGGTATCAGATTGAAGAGGGGTACGACTACGCCAGGGTGCTGGTCAACGGCCAGCCCATCGCGGGCAACCTGACCACCAGTGACGATCCCAACGGGGTCGGCTTCGGGATCGGCATCACCGGCAACTCCAACGGCTGGACCGATGCCGAGTTCGACCTCACCCCCTGGGCTGGTCAGCAGGTCACTCTGACCCTGCAATACCTGAGCGACGGCGGCGTGGCCGAGAACGGGCTGTTCGTGGACGAGCTGCAGATCCTCGCCGATGGCGACACCCTGCTGAGCGACGGTGCCGAGGGCAACACCCCCTTCACCCTCGCCGGCTTCGTGAAGAGCGACGGCAACGAGGCCAAGGATCACTACTACCTGGCCGAGTGGCGCAACCATGCGGGAGTGGACAAGGGGCTGGCCCACATCAACGTGGCCGACCAGCTGATGCGCTACGAGCCGGGTATGCTGCTCTGGTACGTGGACAACAGCCAGGTCAACAACTGGGTGGGTGTCCACCCGGGTGAGGGCTTCCTCGGGGTGGTGGATGCGGATCAGCGCACCCTCAAGTGGAGCGACGGCGCCGTAGCCGGTACCCGCTACCAGATCCACGACGCCACCTTCAGCCTGGGCTTCCAGCAGCCGCTCAACCTCAAGCACCCGAGCGGCTCCCTGCTGCGCGACTTCTGGATCACCCCGAACCGGGTGTTCAAGGATTCCCGCAGCTACCAGAGCAAGGAGATCCCGGATGCCGGTCGCCTGCTGCCCGAGTACGGGCTCAAGATCAGCGTCACCGGTCAGGCCCGTGACATGAGTACCGGGCGGATCATCGTCAGCCGCCACTGAGCGCGACAGCCATGACAAGGGGCCCCAGGGCCCCTTTTTTCATCTGCCGACCCGCCACCTGAGATGAAAACAGGCCAAACCGCCCAACAAACACCCTGATTGCTCACTTGTCGAGCGAACGATACGACTATCTGCGCCATGCGGTTGACACATCCGTTCAGAAAGGGTTTAATGCGCGCCGTTGCCCAGATAGCTCAGTCGGTAGAGCAGGGGATTGAAAATCCCCGTGTCGGCGGTTCGATTCCGTCTCTGGGCACCAAAATTCCTCCTTAGTTCAGTCGGTAGAACGGCGGACTGTTAATCCGTATGTCACTGGTTCAAGTCCAGTAGGAGGAGCCAAATTTGAAAAGCCCGCTCATCGAGCGGGCTTTTTTCATTTCGGTCAGCTGCCGTTGCAGGTTGCCAGCAGCAGGGTCGCGCCGCAGGTGGCACTGAACAGCAACAAGCCGGTCTGCAGCATCCCCTCCGGGTTCACCCGTTTCTCTTTTTTGCGCAATCGTCTCCACCCAGGCTTCATCGCGCCCACCTCATCCTGTTACGACCCCTGCCCCGTCGGCAGGCGAGCCATCTTTGTGCAGCCGGCCCGCCACCGTCAACTCCCTTGCCGACAATAAATTCATCACCCTGTGGCCCCCCGTTTTCACTTGACGACAATGTTAACAATTTGGAAAACCGGCGTGACCCGCCCCTGCGCCAGGGCTATGATGAGGCCGACGATTTTCCTACCCTCAGGGAGACCCCAGATGAGCAGCCCGTTGCGTTACGTGCTGGACGGCATCCATTGCGAGCCCCGCTTCTTCACCGTGCCCCTCGACCACCAGCGACCGGATGAGGAGGAGACCCTCACCCTGTTCGGCCGCACCCTCTGCCGCCAGGACAAGCTGCATGACGATCTGCCCTGGCTGCTGTTCCTGCAGGGCGGGCCCGGCTTTGGCGCCCCGCGCCCGACCGCCGCCAGCGGCTGGATCAAACGGGCTCTGCAGGAGTTTCGGGTGCTGCTGCTCGATCAGCGCGGCACCGGTCACTCCAGCCCCATCAGCGCCGAGGCGCTGGCCCAGCTCACTGGCCGTCAGCAGGCGGAGTACCTCGGCCATTTTCGCGCCGACAGCATAGTGCGCGACGCCGAGTACGTTCGCGAAGTGCTGAGCCCAGGTCGCCTCTGGAGCCTACTCGGCCAGAGCTTCGGCGGCTTTTGCAGCCTCACCTACCTCTCCCTGTTCCCAGGCAGCCTGCACGAGGTCTACCTCACCGGCGGGGTGGCCCCCATCGGTCGCAGCGCAGACGAGGTCTACCGCGCCACCTACCAGCGGGTGGCCGACAAGAACCGCGCCTTCTTCGCCCGCTTCCCCCATGCCCAGGCCATCGCCAACCGGCTGGCCAACCACCTGCACAGTCACGAGGTGCGCCTGCCCAACGGCCAGCGCCTGACGGTGGAGCAGTTGCAGCAGCAGGGGCTGGATCTGGGTGCCAGCGGCGCCTTCGAGGAGCTCTACTACCTGCTGGAGGACGCCTTCATCGGCGAGCGGCTCAACCCCGCCTTCCTCTATCAGCTGCAGGCGATGCAGCCGTTCAACACCAACCCGGTGTTCGCCATCCTGCACGAGTCCATCTATTGCGAAGGGAGCGCCAGCAACTGGGCGGCCGAGCGGGTCAGGGGCGAGTTCCCGGCCCTGGCCTGGGCACCGGGCAAGGATTTCGCCTTCACCGGCGAGATGATCTTCCCCTGGATGTTCGAGCAGTTCCGCGAGCTCATCCCGCTGAAGGAGGCCGCCCATCTGCTGGCCCAGAAGGCGGATTGGGGCCCCCTCTACGACCCGGCGCAGCTGGCCCGCAACACCGTGCCGGTGGCCTGCGCCGTCTATGCCGAGGACATGTACGTGGAGTTCGACTACAGCCGCGACACCCTCAAGGGGCTTGGCAACAGCCGCGCCTGGATCACCAACGAGTACGAGCACAACGGCCTGCGGGTCGATGGTGAGCAGATCCTGGACCGACTCATCCGCATGAATCGGGATCGCTGATCCCGCCGGGCTCGCGCCCGCAGCAAGACGACAATATCGAGGGCGGCCCATGAGCCGCCCCGCCCCCTGGAAGCAGCACAAAATAATAAGGACACCCATTGGATCATCCGGAAATATCGGCCGGCTGGCTGAGCCGCCTCTTCTATCACTGGACCGGCCCGTTGCAACGCAAGGGGCTTACCGAGCCCCAGGTCAACCTCGACGATCTCTATCCCCTGTTGCCGGAAGACAGGCGCGATGGCCGCGCCGACGCCTTCCTCGCGCTCACCGCCGCCCAGCCGGTGCGCCCCTGGCCCATCACCGCCTTTATCTGGCGCCAGTATCGCGGCCGCATCGGCCTGCTCACCCTGCTGCAGCTGCTTGGCATGCTGGCCACCCTGGCCAGCCCCTGGCTGCTCAACCACAGTATGACCCAGCTTGGCACCGGCGCTGACACCGGCCACAAGCTGTTGCTGGCCCTGGCCCTGTTCGCCTCCGTGCTCGCCTCCGGCATGCTGGCGGAGCACTCGCTGCAGCTGGCGCTCAAGATGCACGTGCCCATCCGCCGCCTGTTGGCCGAGTCCCTGCTCGCCAAGGTGATGAAGCTGGGCGGCAAGAGCTTCGACGACCGGGCCGGTGGCCGGGTGCAGAACCTCATCAACCGGGACGTGTGGGACATCACCTGGATTCTTGCGGACCCCGCCATGCCGCTCACCATGCTGCTGCAACTGCTCGGCACCATCGCCCTGCTGGTGTGGCAGGTGGGCAGCGCCGGCCTGGTCGGCTTCGCCGTGCTCACCCTGCTGCTGCTCATCTCTACCCGGGTGGTGCGACGCATGAATCAGCAGGAGCAGCAGCTCAAGCGTCAGCAGGACGAGCGCAACGGCATCCTGGCGGAGTACATCAAGAAGCTGCGGCTGGTGCGCCAGAACGGGCTCGGTGCCTTCTTCACCCGGGCCGCCGGCCACAAGCGCCAGCAGGAGCTGGGGGTGCTGGGGCGGGTGCTCAGGCTCGATGCCATCAACGAGAGCCTGATGTTGAGCACCCCGCTGCTGGTGACCCTGGCCACCTTCACCACCTATCTGGTGTCGGGCAGAGAACTCACCCTGCCCCAGGTGTTCACCACCATCGCCCTGTTCACCGTGCTGCGCATCCCCATGATGCGGCTGCCCTACCTCATCCGCACCCTGATCAACTTCAACACCGGCTTCAACCGGCTGTGCGAGTTTCTCAACGGCCCCGAGCAACACAGGGATCTCACCGACCCCAGCTTGCCGGTGGGCGGCCTGCGGCTCGACAACGTCACCGCCTTGCACCAGCAAAAAACCGTGCTGCAGGGAGCCAGCCTGTTTATCCAGCCGGGGGAACTGGTGGGGATCACCGGCGCCACCGGGGCGGGCAAGAGCTGCCTGCTGCACCTGGTCGCCGGCTTTGACGACGGCTTCGAGGGCAGCATCCGCCGCCACGGCCGGGTCGCCCATCTGGGCCACAAGCCCTGGCTGATGAACGACACCATCCGCAACAACATCCTGTTTGGCCAGCCCTGGCACGCCGAGCGCTATCGCTGGGTGCTGGGGGCCTGTGCGCTGGGCGCCGACCTCGAACTGCTCAGCCACGGCGATCAGACCCTGGTGGGCGAGCTCGGCACCCGCCTCTCCGGCGGCCAGCAGCAGCGAGTCGCCTTGGCCCGCGCCCTCTACGCCCGGGCCGACATCCTGCTGCTGGACAACCCCCTCTCGGCGCTCGACCCCATCGTCTCGGCCCAGGTGCTGGAGCGGGGGCTCGCCTTCAAGCCGGGGCCGACCCGGCTCCTTGTCAGCCACGACCCGGACGTGCTGGCTCACTGCGATCGGGTGATCCGCATCGAGCAGGGCGAACTGGTGGAGCTCGATGCCCACCAGCTGGCGGATCTTATCCAGCATCCCCAGCCCGTCCCGCCGGTGCCGCCCCAGGAGGCGGAGCAGTTCAATGAAGAGAAGGTGGTGGAGGGCAAGGTGGACTGGGGGCTGTTCGGTTTCATGTGGCAGCGCCTGGCCGCCCCCGGCGCCATCCTGCTCGCCCTGCTGCTCACCCTGGGTCAGGAGGGGCTGCGCATCGCCTCGGATCTCTGGCTCGGCGGCAAGGCCGGGGTGACCGAGGTGAGCGAGCTGCTCGGCATCTATGTGCTGCTTGGAGCGGGCTCCCTCACCTGCATCATGGTGGTGCGGGTCATCAACTACAAACTCGGCCTCAAGCTGGCCTGGACCCTGTTTGACGGCATGCTGGGGCGCATCAGCCGCGCCCCCATGGCCTTCTTCGACAAGGTGCCGCAGGGGCGCATCCTCAACCGCTTCGACCGGGATCTGGGGGAAGCCCAGGAGATCCTGCTGTCGATGCTGATGGGGCTGTTCGGCATGCTGGTGTCGGTGGCGCTGCAGGTGGTGGTGATCGGCGTCAACATGCCGCTGTTGTTGCTCATCGCCCCCCTGGTGGGCTGGGCCCTCTACGTGCTGCAGCGCCGCTACCGGGCGGTGCAGCTCAAGCTGCGGCGGCAGGCGTCGGTGCTGCGCTCGCCGCTCTACATCAGCATCAGCGAGACCATCCGTGGCGCCCCCGCCCTGCGCCTGGCCGGGGCCGAGCGCTTCGCGCTGGATCAGGTGCTGCTGCACTATGACAACAACCTGCGCAGCTGGTACACCACCACCTCCATCAACCGCTGGCTTGGCATGCACCAGACTCTGCTCTCCGCCGCCCTGGTGGGCGCCGTGGCGCTGATGGTGGCCTTTGGCAACAGCTCGCTGCTGGGGGCCGTGGCCATCACCTATGCCTTTACCGCTTCCGCCATGCTCAACTCCCTCATCCGCACCTTCGCCGAGGTGGAGCAGGTGATGAACGCGGTGGAACGGGTGCGTGAATACAGCGAAATAGAGAGCGAGCGCCAGGAGGGGGAGGCCCTCGCCACCGCTCACCCCAAGGTGCGCTTCGACAACCTGGGGCTGCGCTACCCCCAGGCCAGCCAGTGGGCGCTGCACAAGGTCAACTTCGAGCTGGCCCCCGGCGAGAAGGTGGGCGTGTGCGGCCGTACCGGCGCCGGCAAGAGCTCGCTGCTGGGGGTGCTGCAGGCCATGTATCCCGCCACCCAGGGGGAGATCTACTACGGCGAGCAGCCGCTCTCCCGGCTGGCGCCGGAAGCGGTGCGCGATCTCTACGACACCGTCTCCCAGATCCCGCTCACCTTCTTCGGTACCCTGCGGGCCAACCTGGCGCCCCTGACCGAGCATGACGACGCGGCACTGGAGCAGGCACTGGCCCGGGTGGGGCTGGCCGAGCGCTGCGCCGGCCGGCTGGACGAGGAGCTCGACAAACTGCAGCTCTCCGCTGGCGAGACCCAGTTGCTGGTGATCGCCCGCATCCTGCTGTCGCGCCGCCCGCTCATCGTGCTGGACGAGGCCACCTCGGACCTCGACCACGGCGGCATGCGCAAGATGGCGGAGCTGCTCTATCGCTACCGGCCGGAGGCCAGCTACCTGGTGATCGCTCACCATCTGGAGCCGCTGCTGTCGGTGGACAAGGTGGTGGTGATGGAGGCCGGCACCGTGGTAGAGCAGGGCTCGCCGGTCAGCCTGCTGGCCAACTCCCACTCCCGTTTCCATCAGCTGTTCGTGGGTCAGGTGAACCGCCAGGTGCCCCAGACGGCCTGAGCACCAAAAATGACAAGGGCTGCCCGCGGGCAGCCCTTGTTGCTTGAGCAGAGCCTCAACGCTCCATGATCTGGGTGACGTCATCCTTCTTGATCATCACCTCCCGCCCCTCGGTGTCGTAGTAGCGGTACATGCCGGTACTCTCATCCAGCTTGGGTTTGCTGTCGGTGGTGATCATCTTGCCATCCTTGGTGCTCATGATGTATTGCGAGCTGCACCCCGCCAGCGCCAGGGCACACACCAGGATCATCATCAGTTGCTTCATCGCCTGTTTCGCCTCCCGCTTCACCCTCACCACGAGGGTGGTGACTGAAGCCTAGCTCAACCAGATGAGCCCGTTTGCCGCCCTTGCCGCAACGGGATCAACATCAAGAATCAGCTACTTTCGCCCACCCGGTTTGCTACTGCCACCGCCTCCGGTACCGGACCCGCAGCCAAGCGCCAGCTTGTCTGCCGCCGCCTTCGCCTGTACCAGGCCGTAGCCGAAGCTGTTGTCGCGCCCCAGAGCCCCCAGATCCTGGGCGCTGCTGCGCAGGGTCTGGCGCAGTTGATCGTTGCTGCACTCCAGTCGCTGCGACCAGACCAGCGCCGCCACCCCGACCACGTGTGGCGTCGCCATCGAGGTGCCGCTGTAGTAGGCGTACCCGGTCGGCACTGTGGAGAGCACAGAGACACCGGGGGCGGCCAGCTCCACCTGATCGTTGCGCTGGGAGAAATAGGCCAGCTGCTTGTTGGCATCGATGGCGGCCACGCTCACCACGCTGCTGTAGGAGGCGGGATAGGACTTGCTGGTGTTGCCCGCATTGCCCGCCGCCGCCACGCTCAGCACGTTCTGGCTGTAGGCCTGGTTGAAGGCTCTCTCTTCGGTCTTGCTGGGTACGCTGCCCCCCAGGCTCATGTTGATGACCATGCGGGTGAAGCCGCGGCTGCTCATCCCCTGCTTGCAGGCATTGAGCGCCCCCACCAGGTTGGAGGAGTAGGCCCAGCCGTTGGCCCCGAACACCTTGACGATCTGCAGCGGCACACTCTGGTTTGGCAACACCCCGAGCACGCCCAGATCATTGCCCCCCACGGCGGCTATGGTGCCCGCCACATGGGTGCCATGGCTGTTCTCGTCGCTGTCCCAGTTGCCGGTACCGGCATCGTCATAACCCTGCACCTGGGGGCCGTGGGGCAAGTCCGGGTGGCCGCCGCTGTAGCCAGAATCTATGATGCACACCAGCACCTCGCCGGCGGCGGCATCGCTCAGTTGCGGCGCCTGCACCATGGGAATGCCGTAGGGCAGGGTCTCGGCGCTGACATAACGCTTGGCATCCGGCTCAACCCAGAGCACGTTGGGATTGTGCGCCAGCGCCGTGGCCGCCGCCGATGGCAACCAGAGTGCCAGGGCATTTTGCTCCTTCAGCGCCAGGGCCAGCTCGCCGCCCATCCCTCGGCTCTGGGCCAGTACGGCCGCCTCCGCCCCCGGCTTGAGCTGCACCAGATAACGCGACCGCTCGGCGGCCATCGCCCCCTGTCCCAGCACGCCCGCGACCAGCAGGCCTATCCATATCCGTTTCATCAGTCACTCCTCACGTCGATCTGATATCCCTTCGCAAAAAGTGTAGTGTCCCCTCGCCCGAGCTACGAATGCGGCAACAAAAAGGCCGGACATGGGTCCGGCCTGTTTTGTCATCGTCGTCGATTACTTGGCGGGCTTGCGATCGCCAGTCACGATGGGGTTCTTGGGATCGGCGCTCCACTCGTACCAGCCGCCGTCGTAGACGCTGATCCGCTTCCAGTCCATCAGCCAGGCGTAGAAGAACGCCTCTGAGGCGCGCCAGCCGGTCCCGCAGTAGAAGGCGGCCTGCTGAGTCGGCTCTATGTTCCACTCGTCCCACATGGCGAGGATCTCGCGGGCCGGCTTCATGGTGCCGTCCGGGTTGTGGAAGTCGCTCATGCTGTTGGCATCCACCCCGCCACGACCCCACTTGGCGCCCGGAATGTCGCCCTTCGGCTTGATGTAGCTGTAGCCGGAGGTGTTGCCTACGAACTCGTCCCAGGTGCGCACGCTGACCAGAGCGCCGTCGGGCTGCTTGAGCAGCGCCTTGGCCTGACTCAGGGTGGTGTAGTACTCGGGATGAGCCGGGATGGCGACGCCAAACTCCTTGGCCGGCTTGAAGGTGTTGGCCAGCCCGGTCTCGGTGCGCAGGTGCTGCACGAACCAGGCATCCAGGCCGCCGTCCAGCAGTCGCACGTCCTCGACGCCCGCATACATCATCAGGTGGGCCGCACGGGCCGCCGCCATGGTGTTGCGACCGTAGAGGATGACGGTGGTGTCGTGACGGATGCCGTTCTCCAGCAGCAGCTTCTTGAGCGCCTCGTCAGAGACCTTGTTCCACAGCGGCTCCTCTTCCAGCCGGTTGGTGTCGATGTAGCCGGCCCCCGGTATGTGGCTCAGCAGATAGGCCTTGGGTGAACCCCACGCCACCTCGAACAGCTTCCAGTCGCCCTTGGGCGCAGCCACCACCGGCTTGCCCTCCTGCAGGTCGGCCAACCAGCGCGGATGGACCAGCTGCTGCCAGCGGGCCAGATGCTCGCGCGGCGCACTTTTCCAGCCCTGCAGCTCGAACAGCTGCTTGATACCCTGCTGGCGCAGCAGGCGGGCCACTTCGGCCACCTCGCGCGGCGCGCCGTAGAGCGCCACCGGCCGGTCGGCCTGCAGCCCCTTGGTCGCCAGCGCGGCCGGCCACTCGGCATCGCTGTATTTCCAGTCGGCGGAGAGGTTCTCGGCACCGGCCACGTGGCCGCCCTGCTGCTCGCCCTCCATCGGCCAACCCTGGTAGAAGTAGCTGGCGCGGGTATCCAGAATGACCGCCGCCTTGGCCTTGGCGTCAGCCAGCGAGAGCGGTGGCAGCTCGGCTGCCAGGGTCGGCAGGGCATGCCAGAGCAACAAGGTCGCCAGGGTGGCCCGTAACAAGCTCATTATTCGTTTCATGGTGATCTCTCGATTCAGAGTGACAAGATTAAAAAATGGAACGGCCCAGACGCTCGGCCAGCAGTTCCAGCGCCGCCGTGCCCGCCAGCGAATTGCCCGCCTTGTTGAGCTCGGGCGACCAGACACAGACGCACAACTCCCCCGGGATGAGGGCGATGATGCCGCCACCGACCCCCGACTTGCCCGGCATGCCGACCCGATAGGCGAAATCCCCCGCCTCGTCATAGAGGCCGCAGGTGGCGAGCAGGGCGTTGACCTGCTTGGTGGTGCGGGCCGGCAGCAGCGGGGAGCTTTCTCCAAGCGGCACGCCGCGGTTGGCCAGATAGATGAAAGCCCGCGCCAGATCGACGCAACTCATGCGGATGGCACAGGCATTGAAGTAGCTCTGCAGCACCTTGTCCACTTCGTTCTCGAAGTTGCCATAGGCCTTCATCAGATAGGCGATGGCTGCATTGCGGGCAGAGTGCTGATATTCGGAGCGGGCCACTACCTGATCCGCCATGATGGCGGGGTTGCCCGAGAGGCGGCGGACCAGCTCCAGGGTGCGCTGACGCGGGGCGGTGAGGCGGGTCTCCAGCAGATCGCTCACCACCAGGGCACCGGCGTTGATGAAGGGGTTGCGGGGAATGCCCTGTTCGAACTCGAGCTGCACCAGGGAGTTGAAGGGCTGACCTGAGGGCTCCTTGCCGACCCGGGCCCAGATCTCCTCTTCCTGATAGAGGGTGAGCGCCAGGGTCAGGCTCAAGGCCTTGGAGATACTCTGGATGGAGAAGGGTTCAAGGGCGTCACCTGCGGTGAACAGCTCCCCTTCGACGGTACAGACGGCGATCCCGAGCCGATCGGCCGGCACCTGGGCCAGTGCGGGAATATAGTCGGCCACCTTGCCCTGTCCGAGCAGCGGGCGCACCTCATCCAGGATGCTGGCCAGTAATTCGGATGACAACACCATAAGCGATTCCATAACTAACGTGGAGATCCCATCACCACCGACAAAAATCCCGCCAGCGGCGGGACTTGTCTATCTGCTGTCGCAGGCTGTCGAACCGGGGCGCCTGCCACAGCCGGCCTGATATCAGGCGGGTTCGCCGTACCAGAGGTCGAACAGCTCGGAAACCACCACGGCTTCCATCCCCTTGCCTTCCAGCCAGGTTTTGACGGCGGCGCGGTCTTCTTCGCTGCACTTGCCCAGCTGCTGGGTGCAGATCATCCCTTCCCAAGCCAGGTGGCCAGAACCGGCGAAGGCCAGTTTGCGGGGTTCGATCACTTCATCGATCATCGCATCGACTACGGCATCGATGGTCTCTTCGGCAGTGCCGACCGGGAAGTTGAAACTGATGTCGAAGCCCATTTCCTGGAATTCATCGACGCGCAGTTTCTTGCGCAGGCGGCGGCTACGATTGGCCATGATAGCTCCTTCAGTTAGTTGACACGTTTGAAAATCAGATCCCACACCCCGTGACCGAGACGATGGCCACGTTGTTCGAATTTGGTCAGCGGACGCCAGTCCGGACGCGCCACCCAGTTACCGGTGGCGGAGGTGTTTTCGTACCCCTCAGCGGCGCTCATCACTTCCAGCATGTGCTCGGCGTAGTTCTCCCAGTCGGTGGCCATGTGGAACACGCCACCGATGGCCAGCTTCTGGCGAATGTCCTGGGCAAAGGCCGGCTGGACGATGCGGCGCTTGTGGTGGCGGCTCTTGTGCCAGGGGTCCGGGAAGAACAGCTGCAGGCAGGCGAGCGAGCCGTTCGGGATCATGTGCTCCAGCACCTCGACCGCGTCGTGGCAGATCACCTTCAGATTGGTAACCCCCGCCTCCTGGGCAGTGCCCAGGCAAGCACCGACACCCGGCGAGTGCACTTCGATGCCGACGAAGTTCTTCTCGGGGGCATTCTTGGCCATCTCCACCAGGGAGGCCCCCATGCCAAAACCGATCTCCAGCACCACCGGGGCCTCGCGGCCAAACAGGGCAACCAGATCGAGCGGCTCCGGTGCGAAATCGATGCCCATGACCGGCCACAGCTCCTCCAGAGCCTTCTCCTGCCCTTTGGTCAGGCGGCCTTCGCGACGGACAAAGCTGCGGATCTTGCGCATGAACTTGCCGTCTTCGTTAAATACATCTTGGGTCACAGGCATAATCAAATTGCTCGTTTATTGCATCGGTCTGGGTCACAGACGACATAAATGGATTGCTAGCTATCTCGTCGTGCTGGTCACAGACGACCGAGATGAATTGCTCGTTGTTTCATCGCTCCACCTCGCCGATGAACGCGAAATTGCTCGTCATTTCATCGCTTGGCGAAACAGGGTAGCGAATTATCCCAAGATAGGCCCAAGGCGCAAGTGTTTCACGCAACAAATCCCCCGACACAGACCAATTCCGCCACCGCGATTGACAAATGCCACCCCGTTCACAGAATCTGCCGGGGCTCGGGCGCATCCTGACCTGCGCAAATAAAACCATACACAACAAAGGATTGCAGTATGAAACACACAGCATTGGCGTTTGCCATCACAGCCCTGCTGGCCGGGTGCAACACCTCCAGCAACGATTCACAGGCCCCCTCCGCCGCCGAGCAGGCCTATGAGTACCTGGTGCAGCTGAGCTCCACCGCCGAGGGGATCGGCGCCAGACCCACCGGCAGCGAGGCCGAGACCCGTGCCGCCGCCTGGATCCAGGACCATCTGGCCGGCTGGGGCTACGAGGTGCAACGCCAGCCCTTCACCTACACCCAGAGCGGAACCAGCAAGGCCTCCCAGAACCTGGTCGCCGAGCTCAAGGGCAAGAGCGACAAGGTGATCCTGATCGGTGCCCACTATGACAGCACAGGCGACAAGCAGGGCTCCGAGGGAGCCACCGACAACGGTGCCGGGGTCGCTGCCCTCTTGGCGGTCGCCGAAGCGCTCAAGGGGCAGACCCTGCCCTACACGGTACGCTTCGCCTTCTTTGGTGCCGAGGAGAACGGCCTCAACGGCTCCAAGGCCTATGCCGCCAGCCTCGACAGCGCCGCAGTTGCCAAGCTGCTGGCCATGGTGAACTACGACACCATCGCCGGGGGCGACCTTGTCTACGTTCACTCGGCCCATTCCAACGTGGCCAAGTACAAGTGTGCCGACCCGAGCCGCTACAGCTTCGATCCCAAGGTACGGGATCGCCTGCTGACCATCTCCAAACAGACCGCCACCCCGTTTGCCATTCATCCCAGCTATGATGGCTACCCTGAGGGGGAGACCGGCGGCTGGTCCGATCATGCGCCGTTCGCCTGCCTCGGAGTGCCCATCGCCTACGTGGAGGCCACCAACTTCACCATCAACGGGGAAGATGGCTATGACGGCTACTCCCAGACCACCAATCCGGCGCTGTGGGACTGCTACGACGAGGCCACCAAGAGCGCCTGCGATCGGGGCAGCGAAACCCAGTGGGGCAAGATCTGGCATACCCAGTATGACCGCCTCGACAAGATGGCCGAGCTGTTCCCGGGCCGGGTGCAGCAGCAACTCGGTGCCAACACCGAGCTGATGCTCCGCTTCCTCAGGGAGCCGGGTCTGTAACCCTGCCATCTCGCCGCTGAACCGGGGCTTTTACGCCTCGCGGCCTTCCCCGGCCGATAAAATTCGGGCAGGTGCCAAACCTGCCCTTTTTTATCGATTTTTGTTACAGCCATTGCCTCATTTTTTAAATCTGATACAAACGGATAACTTGGCGGTCGAATGGAGCGACCGCTC
Organism: Aeromonas dhakensis; assembly: GCF_002285935.1. Classification (NCBI taxonomy): domain Bacteria; kingdom Pseudomonadati; phylum Pseudomonadota; class Gammaproteobacteria; order Aeromonadales; family Aeromonadaceae; genus Aeromonas; species Aeromonas dhakensis. The sequence goes on along the minus strand of NZ_CP023141.1, from coordinate 1,702,946 downwards.
ACCACGCCAGAGAGAATCCTATGCAGCCCTTTTTTGCCCAGCGCTTCGAGAAGGTAGAACCTTCCTTCATCCGCGAGATCCTCAAAGTTGCCGCCAATCCGGAGATCATCTCCTTCGCCGGCGGCCTGCCCAATCCGCACCTGTTCCCGGTCAAGGCCATCGAGCAGGCCTGCCAGGACGTGCTGCGCGAGCAGGGCGCCGCGGCCCTGCAGTATGCGGCCACCGAGGGCTTCGCCCCGCTGCGCCAGTACATCGCCGACCGCTATCTGGCCCGCCACGGCATGCAGGTCAATCCGGACAACATCCTCATCACCAGCGGCTCCCAGCAGGCGCTGGATCTGCTGGGCAAGGTGCTGATCGACGAGGGACAAGACCTCATCATCGAGGAGCCGGGCTATCTTGGCGCCATCCAGGCCTTCTCCGTCTATCAACCTGCCTTCAAGCCCATCACCCTCGGTGAAGAAGGGCTGGATCTGGCGGCGCTGGATGCGCTGCTGGCGAGCGGCTCCAACGCCAAGCTGCTGTACGGCGTGCCCAACTTCCAGAACCCGAGCGGCGTCTCCTACAGCCGCGCCAATCGCGAGGCGCTGGCCGAGCGGCTGGTACGCCACGAGCTGCTGATGGTGGAAGACGACCCCTACGGCGAGCTGCGCTTCGAGGGCGAGCACCTGCCCCCCATCGCCAAGCTGGCGCCGAACAATACCGTGCTGCTCGGCTCCTTCTCCAAAACCGTCGTTCCGGCCTTCCGCCTCGGCTGGATGCTGGTGCCGGACTGGCTGCGCAAGAAGGTTACCATCGCCAAGCAGGCGACCGACCTGCACAGCAACGCCTTCAGCCAGCAAGTGCTGCACCGCTTCCTGATCGACAACTCGCTGGACGCCCACCTAGAGAAGATCAAGGAGGTCTATGGCCGCCAGCGCGCCGCCATGGAGGCCGCCCTGGCCCGTCACTGCCCGCCCGGCGTCAGCTATACCCGGCCGGAAGGGGGCATGTTCCTCTGGCTGACCCTGCCCGCCAGCGTCAGCGCCATGGCGCTGTTTGACGAGGCGATCAAGGAGAAGGTGGCCTTCGTACCGGGCGCCCCTTTCTATGTGCGCCCCGAGATCCAGAACACCCTGCGCCTGAGCTTCTCCTGCGTGGATGAAGCCACCATAGAGGAGGGGGTCAAGCGTCTGTGCCGCGCCCTCGCCCGCATGCTCTGACAGGCCTCGGGATGAAAAAAAACCAGCGACCAAGGTCGCTGGTTTTTTTATGGGTGGCGGGCTGGCTCAGGCCTTCGTCAGCAGGGCGGCAAACTCCTTCATCGGCATCGGCCGGCCAAAGAAATAACCCTGCAGGAAGGTCACCTGACGCGCCCGCAGATAGGCGGCCTGCACCTCGTTCTCCACCCCTTCGGCCACCAGTTGCAGACCGAGCCGGGTCGCCAGATCGATGACGTTCTCGACGATATGGCTGGAGAGGGCATCCGAGCCGATCATGCCGACGAAGCTCTGATCAATCTTGAGAAAGTCCACCTGGAACTGCTGCAGGTAGGTGAGGCTGGAGTGGCCGGTGCCGAAGTCGTCGATAGCGATGAAGACGCCCAGCTGATGCAGCTCGGCAAACAGCCGGTCGGTCGTCTCGTCCGCCACGATCAGCTCCCGCTCGGTCAGCTCCAGCACCAGCTTGACGGGGTTCTCCCGAAACGCATTGATGAACTGGCGACAATCCTCCACCAGGCTCAGATCCTTGCAGTGACTGGCGCTGATGTTGAAGCCGAAGTGGAACCCTCTGGGCAGGCTGTGCACTCGGCCTGCGAACTGTTCGCGCACCTGCTCCATCAGCAGGCGGGTCATGGGCACGATGAGGCCGCTGTCTTCGGCCAGCGGGATGAAGCGATCCGGCGAGATGAGGCCCTGACGCGGATGCTGCCAGCGCATCAGCACCTCGCAGCCGCTCCAGTGGGCGTCGTCACCGGTCACCACCGGCTGCAGGTAGGGGATGAACTCCCGCTGATCCAGCGCTCGTCGCAGCTCCTGGGAGGGTGAGGTCGAGCGGCCGGTCAGCCAGTAGACCAGACAGCCCACCACCAGCCCCAGCAGGGGATAGATGATGAGGCTGGCGCGGGAGTAGGTCCAAATATGGCTGCCGTACTCGCCATAGGAGAGCTCGGTGACGACCCGAAACGGGTACTTGCCGGAGACCTGCTCCAGCGAGCCCAGCACCACGGGCGGCACCTCGTCATGGATCTGGCCGTTGGCCAGCATGCTCTGCGCCCCGATCACCAGGGTCAGCGGCGAGTTGCGGCTGAGCATGTCGAGGATGTTGTGCAGATAGTAACCGTCGACTCCGACCAGCACGCTGTACTCCCCCACCGGCTGGCGATAGACCACCAGAGGCCGATCCGGGGTCACCGGGTTGCCCCGCATCAGATCCAGCTGGCCGTTGGCGTAGTCGGCCAGCTTGAAGGGACCATGATAGGAGCCATAAAGCGAGGTGCAGTAAACCACTTCCCCCCTGGCCAGGTTGACGGTGCGCACGTCCGGTATGGTGGCCACCTGATCCCGCAGCCCCTGCACCACCTCCTCGCAGGGGCGCCCGACGCTGCCTTCTACCATGGCGGCCGCCTGGTGAGCATGATCCAGGGTGCGCTCCAGCATGTTGCGAGCATGGAGCAGGCGCTCTTCGGCATCCTGTTTCATGCCGGCAAAGGTCTGCCAGGAGACGATCAACACGCCGAGCAGCAGGGGCAGCAGGCCGGTCAGCAGTGCCGCCCCCAGCCGGGTATAAAACTGGCGCAACCTCAAACGACGAAACGGCATAATCCCCTCGCTGCAACGGTGAAAAGGCGGACGAGTCTACTCCTATCCCCTTTCCTGACAAGCATCTTCTGATGCATTGGACAACAGGGCAAGGCGCCCCGTCAGGGCAGGCGGCATGACGGCTCACACCCTGGGTGAGCGCCGCCCACGTCTGCAGTGACGATTATAATCTTTGCAAAAACAGTTGCTTGTTCATCTTGCGCAGGCCCACTAGAGTAGAGCCAACAGCGTCAGGGAGTCTGGATATGAAAATATTGATCACGGGCGGGACGGGCTTTATCGGTCGCCGCCTGGTGGCCCACCTCAAGGTGGCGCACGAGGTGCTGGTGCTGACCCGCCAGGGCAGCCGCGCCTACGATCTGCTCGGCCACGACGTCAAGCTGATCGATACCCTGGACCGGCTCGACAACCTCAACGACGTGGATGGGGTCATCAACCTGGCGGGAGAGCCCATCGCCGCCGGCCGCTGGAGCGAGCGGCGCAAGCAGCAACTCTGCGACAGCCGCTGGCTGCTGACCGAGCAGCTGGTCGATCTCATCAAGCTCTCCGACACCCCGCCCAGGGTGCTGATCAACGCCTCCGCCATCGGCTGGTATGGCCGCCAGGGCGATGCGCCGCTGGACGAACAGTGCCAGACCCCTCACGACGAATTCACCCATCAGCTCTGTCAGCAGTGGGAAACCCTGGCCCGCGAGGCCCGCAGCAAGCATACCCGGGTCTGCATCGTGCGCATCGGGCTGGTGCTCGGCACCGACGGCGGCGCCCTGCCCAGAATGCTGCCTCCCTATCGCATCGGCCTCGGCGGCCCCATGGGCACGGGAAACCAGATCATGAGCTGGATCCACATTCAGGATCTGGTGCGCGCCATCCTGTTCCTGCTGGATCACGAGGAGTGCGACGGCCTCTTCAACGGCACGGCGCCGCAGCCGGTCAGCAACCGCGAGTTCAGCCAGACTCTAGCCGGCACCCTGCACCGGCCGCACCTCTTCTTCGTGCCAGCCCCCCTGTTGCAACTGCTGATGGGCGAGGCGGCCGATCTGCTGCTCACCGGCCAGAGGGTGCTGCCGACCCGTCTGCAGCAGGCCGGCTTCCACTTCACCTACCCGGAACTGCCCCAGGCCCTTGCCAATCTGCTCAGCACAGCCCGCTGACCGGGCTCTTCAGCCAACCGGATAACAATCAGCCCGGCCATTGGCCGGGCTGATTGTTGTTGTGCCTCGCGGCATCCGCGCAGGATCTGGTGCTCAGAGCAGGCCCTGCCCCAGTCCCCGCAGCCGATCGCTCAGGGTGCCCGCCAGCAGTTGGCGCTGCATGCCCTGTCCGGCCAGCGTCACCAGCACGGCCCCCAGCAACGGCAGACCCGCCCAGATAGCCCAGTGGAACTGCCACTGCCCCTCGAACCACCACCACTGCAGGCCGAAGGAGCATAGCTCGACCACCATGGCGGCGCACAGCCCCGCCAGCAGGCCGCTGGCAACCAGCTCCCAGCGCAGCATCTTCCTGAGCAGCTCGCTGCCGGCCCCCAGGGTGCGCATCAGCAGCAGCTCCCGGCGCCGGTGGGCCATGCTGGCTTGGGTCTGGGTCAGCAGCACCAGCAGCGCCGCCACCGTCACCAGCCCCAGCATCAGCCCCAGCGCCCGGCTCACCTGATCCGACACCGCCGTCAGCCGCACGATCAAATCGTCCACATCGATCAGGCTCACCGTGGGGTGCCGGCGGATCAGCTCCACTTCGGCCACCCGCCCCTGCTCCGGCAGACGATAGCTGCCGAGCCAGGTCTGGGAGAAGGGGGCCAGCACGTCCGGCGAGAAGATCATGTAGAAGTTGGGGCGCATGTTGTCCCACTTGATGGCCCGCAGGCTGGTCACCTTCGCCTTGAAGCTGCGCCCCTCGATGGTAAAGCCCAGGGTGTCGCCAAGAGCGATGTCGAGTCGCTTGGCCAGATCCTTGTCCACCGATACCTGGCCGGGGCCGTCCAGCCAGCGTCCTGCGGTCAGGGTGTTGTCCGGCGGCAGGGTGGCGGTGGTAGTGAAGTTGAGCTCGCGATTGACCCCCTCGCGGCCATCTTCATCCGTGTCGCGCACCACCTCGCTGGCGATGCTGACCAGCCGGCCACGGACCATGGGGTAGAAGTCCGAAGTCACGGCCCCCGCCTGGCGCAGATCGGCCAGGATCCCCTCCCGCTCCCCGTCCGCCACGTTGACCAGGAAGCGGTTGGGGGCATCAGCCGGCAGCCGGGCCGAAAACTCGCCGAGCAGGTCGACCCGCGCCGCCCAAAGCAGACCGAACAGCATGAGTGCCAGCGCAAAGCCCGCCAGCTGGAACAGACCACTGCCCCGCTCGCGGGAAAGGTGGCTGATGGCCAGCCGCAGCGCGTGAGGGCCCTGTACCCGGCACCCCAGTCGCAACAGCAGGGAGGCGATCACCGCCAGCAGCCCCATCAACAGACCCATGCCGCCGATCAGCCCCAACGCCAGGGTCGCGTCGGCGGTGAAGCCCCACACCAGCCCAAACAGGCCGAGCAGCGCCACCGGCAGCGCCAGCCAGGGCGGGATCCCCGCCTCCAGCTCGCGGCGCAGCACCCTCAGCGGCGGCACCCTGAGCAGGCGCAGGAAGGGCACGAAGGCCAGCAGCAGGGTGATGAAGAAGGCCACTGCCAGCCCCAGCGCAAAGGGGCGCCACGACGGCGGCGGCAGATCGGCCGGCAGCAGGTTGCCCAGCAGATGCAGGGTCAGCCACTGCATGGCGCTGCCCGCCACCAGACCGAGCAGGGCGCCCGCCAGGGTCAGCGACAGCAGCAGGGTGCCCATCAGTTGCCAGAGCGTGCGCCGCGACGCGCCGAGCGTCTTGAGCAGCGCCACCATGTTGGTCTGGCGCTCGGCGAAGTGACGGACCGCGATGCCCATGGCCAGCGCCCCCAGCAGTACCCCGGCCAGGGAGGCGAGCCGGAAGAAGCGCTCGGCATTGGCCAGCGAGCGGCCCACCTGGGAGCCCTGGTCATCCGGCTTGATCAGCTTCTGCCCCGCCTTGAGTCTGGGCTTGAGCCAGCGTTCATACTCGGCCACCTGCTCGCGGGTGCCCTTGAACAGGTAGCGCCACTGCTGGCGGCTGCCCGGCAGCAGGGCGCCGGTCGCCTCTACATCGGCGCTGTGGATCAACGCCCTCGGCGCCAGCAGGAAGGGACTGAAGCCCTGATCCGGCTCCTGACCCAGCACTCCCGCCACCTTGAGCACCGTATTGCCTACTTCCAGCTCATCCCCCGGCTTGGCCGCCAGCAGCTGCATCACCCGGGCGGAGAGCCAGATCTCGCCAGGCGCCGGTGCCCGTTGCGGGCTCAGCTCCAGCTTGCCGTAGAAGGGGAAATCCTCAGGCACGGCGCGGATGGAGGCCAGCTGCAGGGCATCCCCATGAAACAGCATGCTGTTGAAGCTGACCGTGGTCTGCACCGCCAGACCCGTTTTGACCGCCTGTTCGAGCCAGCCGGCCGGCGCCGGCGTGGCCGAGCGCAGCGCCCGGTCGGCACCGATAAAGTCTCGCCCCGAGGCTTTGAGCCCGGCATCCAGCCGATCCGCCACCAGGGCCACGCTCAGCACACAGGCCACGCTCAGCGCCAGCGCCAGCACGAACCAGCGCAGTTCGCCGTTGAATCCTTCGCGCCGCAACAGGCGCAATCCCAGTCGCCACTGATTCATCACAGCTCCCCGACTCTTGCTGCAGAGGCGTCTTCGGATGCTGGCGCAGCCGCCTCCAGTCGCCCTGCCGCCATCACCAGCTGCCGCTGGCAGCGCCTGGCCAGGTCGTGATCATGGGTCACCACCACGAGCGTGGTGCCGTGTTCGCGGTTGAGCTCGAACAGCAGTTCGATCACCCGCTCCCCGGTCTTGCTGTCGAGGTTGCCGGTAGGCTCGTCGGCCAGCAGCAGGCTGGGCTTCGTCATGAAGGCGCGGGCAATGGCGACCCGCTGCTGCTCGCCGCCGGAGAGACGCGGTGGCAGATGGTGCAGCCGTTCACTTAGGCCGACCGCCGCCAGCAACTCGCGGGCCCGCGGCTCGCAGCGGGTCTCGCCGCGCAGCTCGGCGGGCAGCATGACGTTCTCCAGCGCACTCAGGGTGGGCAACAGCAGGAAAGACTGGAAGATGAACCCCACCTGCTCGGCCCGCAGTCGGGCACGCCCCTCCTCGTCCAGCTTCAGCAGCGACTGGCCGAGGATCTCGATATCCCCCTGGCTCGGCAGATCGAGCCCGGCCAGCAGCCCCAGCAGAGTGGACTTGCCGGAGCCGGAGGCACCGACCAGCGCCACCGTTTCGCCGCTATTGACTTGCAGGTCGATCCCTTCAAGGATGGTGAGGCTTTCCTGGCCCAGGCGCACTGTCTTGCCCAGGCCCTTGACGTTGATAATGGGAGTTGAATTCATGACGCGTTTCCTGTTTGCCTTGTGCTGCCTGGTGTCATCGGTGCAGGCCCAGACCTTGCTGGTGCTGGGCGACAGCCTGAGTGCGGGTTATCAGATGCCGGCGGAGCAGAGCTGGCCTGCCCTGCTCAATCAGAAATGGCAGCAGCAGGGGGGTAAACATCAGCTTATCAATGCCAGCATCAGTGGTGAAACTACGCAAGGGGCGCTGGCCAGATTACCCGCCCTGCTCAAGGAACATCAACCGGACTGGGTGCTGATCGAACTGGGTGGCAACGATGGGCTACGCGGGTTCGCACCGGCCATCACCCGGGACAATCTCACCAAAATGGTGGAGCTGACCAAGGCGCAACAGGTAAAAACAGTGTTGACCCAGATCCAGCTGCCCCGCAACTACGGCGCCCGCTACCTGCGCCAGTTCGAGCAGATCTTCCCGGAACTGGCCAGCGCCAATCAGCTGCCGCTGATGCCCTTCTTCATGGATGATATTGCGCTGCGCCCTGAACTCATGATGAACGATGGCATCCACCCCACCGCCGCCGCTCAGCCGCAGATCCGCGACCGGGTGGCCAGCTTCATCGAGCCGCTGCTGACCCAATGAGTCTGCCATGGCGCCTCGTCCGCCATCCGGGTCTAACGGCCCAATAAAAAATCCCGCCTTGGCGGGATTTTTTATTGCTCCTGAATCAGCGCTCCAGGATCTGGCGCAGCCGCTCCTGAGCCACGCCAACCAGCAAGTCTGGCTGGAACTTGGAGATGAAGCGATCGCAGCCCACCTTCTTGACCATGGCCTCGTTGAAGTTGCCACTCAAAGAGGTGTTGAGGGTGATAAAGAGATCGGACATGCGGGCATCGCTGCGAATTTCGTGGGTCAGCCGGTAGCCGTCCATCTCCGGCATCTCAGCATCGGTGATCATCAGCAGGATCTCGTCGGTCACCTTCTTGCCCGCATCGCACCACCCCTTGAGCAGGTTGAGCGCCTGCAAACCATCCTGGCATTCGATCACCTCCAGTCCCAGCTGGCCGAGGGTCTCGCGCACCAGGTTGCGAGCCGTGCTGGAGTCGTCGACGATGAGCACCTTGCGGCCGTGCATTTCCGGCAGGATATCCCGATCCAGCACCTCTTCCGAGATGCGGATGTCGTAGGTGATGATCTCGGCCAGCACCTTCTCCACGTCGATGATCTCGACGATCTGGTCGACACCGTCCTCCGGAATGCGGGTGATGGCGGTCAGGTAGTTCGCCCGTCCGGCCGAGCGCGGTGGCGGCAGTATGTCCTTCCAGGTCATGTTGACGATGTTGGCCACCTGGCCGACCAGAAAGCCCTGAATGGTGCGGTTGTACTCGGTGATGATGAGGTTGGATTCGGCATCGATGGGCATGGGGCGCATGCCGATGGCGCTGCGCAGGTTGATCACCGGAATGGAGGTGCCACGGATGTTGGCCACCCCGCTGATGTTGTGGTGTGCACCGGGCATCTTGTTGAGGTGAGGCAGCTTGACCACTTCCCGTACTTTGAACACGTTGATCGCAAACAGCTGCTGGGATCCCAAACGGAACATCAACAGCTCCAGGCGGTTCTCCCCTACCAACTGGGTACGCTGATCCACCGAATCCAATATGCTCGCCATATAAAGCCCTTACGTCCGTTGCCCGAGTCTCGCCATAGTATAGAAGGGTCAGAATCCCAACACGACCCGTATTCTTATCCTATGTCGGCCAGATGATGGCTGAACTTGATTAAAAAAAGCGAGACCCCGCTCGCGCCCATGCTCTCTTCAAGCCTGTCAGTAATTATTCATCTCAAGACTTACTATTCCAGGTCAACTCGGAAAGGAAACAAGGGGTTCACCCAGTTCTATTGCATGCATAGTTCTGAAAGAGGTTTATACATTTTCAGCTAACTTTTTGTTACTCAGCCGCTTGATGCGCCGCATCGGGGATGATTAGGCCACTACAAACCCTGACGATGGTCAGCCTGTTGGCTTGCTGCTGCGAGAGGATCTGCCGGGTCGCTTTTTACGATAGAAACGCCGTAGTCATTCTTCAGTACATCGACAACTGCCTCAAAGAACTGGGCCTTCTGGCTCATCTGCGCCAGCTGCTGCTCGAGCTCCTTGATACGCTGTTCAGGCGTCAGGTTGTCGGGGTCAGGCATGGTGATACTCCTGCCGGCTAGCACAGAAGCCCCTTGGTTCTAATCCTTCCGACCATGTTTACGCAACCATACCAGAACGGTGGAGCGATCCTGAATGCCGTAATGCGACTGTGCCTGTTTGTAGGTGAGCTCGCCTTTTTCAATCTGTTCGACCAGCGCCAGTTTAAAAGTCAGCAAGTAATCGAGCTGTGTTCGTTTCACACCTTATCCCATCAGAAGCTCCATTTATTCGGGAAAGAAGGTGTAAACCATATTCAGGACGTGACACAGGTATAAAAAAAGCCCCCATCGACGAGATGGGGGCTTTTTCGTTAGGGTCAGACGCGAATATCGATTTTACTTCCCAGAGAAGCGTTGGCCGATGTCGGTGCAACCGGTGCTGATTGAGCCGCTGTTTGCAGCAGTTTCAATGCAGATTCACCTTCTTGGGTCTGCTGTTTCTTGGCCAGGCTGGCCGTCATCAATGCAGAACCAAATGACGCAGATGCAGAACTAGATATATCCATGGTGTACCTCCTGCCCTAAGACTATCGGCCATCTTAGGCCAGACATGAGCACTTTGGCTAAATTAAATACGCCTTGTCGGGCTGACGCCGCTCCAGCCACTCCTCTTCCATCTCCAGCAGGGTCTGATAGACCTTCTCCGCCTGCTCGGGACGGCTGAACAGATAACCCTGACCATAGAGATGGATGTCGGTCAAAGTGCGCAGCACGTCGAGCTGGGCCTGGGTTTCGATCCCTTCGCACACCAGACTCTTGCCCAACATGGAGCCCATACGGCAGATGTTGGCGACCAGCTCGGACGCTTCGATGGAGGTATCGATCCCCTGAATGAAGGAGCGATCGATCTTCACCTTGCTGACCGGCAGTTTCTGCAGATAACTGAGGGACGAGTAGCCCGTCCCGAAGTCATCCAGCGCCAGCTGTACCCCTTGCTGGTTGAGGTCCTGCATCAGTTGCAGGGAGTTTTTCACCTCGCGCATGGTGGTGTCTTCCGTCACTTCCAGCACCAAGCTGGCAGCCGGGATATGGTGGTCCATCAGCGCCTTGGCCACCAGCTTCAACAGGTTGCGCTGATACATGCCGGGAGAGATGTTCACGCACATCTGCAGATCCACCAGGCCCAGCTGCTGCCATTGATAGAGCTGCTCACAGGCGGTGTTCAGCACCCAGCTACCCAGCTTTTCGGCCAGCTGAAACTCTTCGGCGACCTGGATCACCTCGTTGGGCGGGATGAAACCAAGCTCAGGGTGACGCCAGCGCAGCAGGGCCTCGACCGCCTCGCAGCGGCCGCTTTCCAGGTTGACGATGGGTTGGTAGTAGAGCTCGAGCGCATTGTGCTCCAGCGCCATGATCATGTCGCTGGCCAGATGCTTGCGACGCGCCGTCTCATTGAGCAGCGAGCTGTCGTAGATGACGTACGGCACATGGGTCTTGCGGCTGTGGAACAGTGCCTGCTCGGCCCGGCTGAGCAGTTCCTGGGCCTGTTTGCTGTCCATCGGGAAGAAGGCGATGCCGATGCCCACCTCCAGCCGGAATGGATAGTTGTCGATGATGATGTCCTGCTTGAGCGCGTGCAGCAGACGGGCTACCAGCTCCCTCACCTGACGCAGATCACTGCTCTCGCGCTGGATCATGGCGAACTGGTCACCGCCAAGCCTGGCCACCCACTCACCGTTTTCACACAGGCCGCGCATCCGTTTCGCCAGCTCCTGCAACAGGAAGTCACCGGTGTTGTAACCGAACTTGCTGTTGATGTCGCGAAAGTCATTGATGTCCACCAGCACCAGACCAAACGGCGTCTCCTTGCTGGCGTAGGATTCCATCTTCTCAAGCAGGGCCAGACGATTGGAGAGCCCGGTCAGGGGATCTATCCGTGCCACTCTGAAATGGCGGCGCGCCTCGCGGATCAGCAGACCGCTCAGCAGCATCACCGACAACACCAGCCCGGATACCATGAACAGCAGGGCATTGCGCAACTGGCCGAAGCGCTTGTCATTGCCCGAATAGACGTTGATGTTCTTCTGCATCACGGAGGCGAGGGAATAGGAGAGTGGTTCCTGCAGAGGCGACAGCCGCATCATGATCTGCTGATAATCCGGCGTTCCCGACTTCAGGTTGGTGATGTTGGGCTCCATCTCGCGGATATTGCTTTCGATCAACTGCACAAGCCGCAGAGTCTTCTGCTTGTCCTTCATGCTCTGACGCAGCTGGCCGCTGAGCAGGATGGGGGTGCGGCTCCAGAGGATGTCGTAGCGCAACATCAGGGTATCGTGATCGATACCGCCATAATGGTAAATCTCGACGGAGTTGAGGAAGCGCCCCAACTCCAGTTGCAACTGCATCAGGGCCCAGGAGACGTCATAGGTATACTTCTCCATCACCCGGGTCGCATTCTGTATTTGTGCGAGGCAATACAGAGTGCTCCCGGTGAACAGCAGGATGGATAGATAAAGAACGATGAGTAAAGGCCACGCCTTGGTCTTTGCTTTCACTCGTGCTCCCAGAAGCCACTACATCAATGCTGAATATCAATGGCATTCAATTGCCAAATCATCATGTCGGTAAACTCCGAGCGTTTCAGCTCGGGATATTGATCCAGCGGTAGGATAAACCAAAGCGGTCCCTTATTCCGTACCCGCATGGTGACCCCATCATCTTGCCAGGCCAGAATCGGGTCGTATTGCTTGACCTTATCCCAGTTGAGCCTGATCTGAAAACTGTTCAATGCGGTCAAGGTGATCGCCTTGCCATCCGCGCCGACGGCGGCCAGCAGATCGGCCAGCTTGGGGCCCACATATTTGTGCGGCTTGTCGACCCAGGGGTTGGCGGTCACGATCTCGTGCTGCGGCAAGGCTTTAAGCATCGCCAGATCGAAGGAGACCACCCCTTCGGTCGCTTCCGCCGGTTGTACATTGCCGGTCACCTTCAGGATGACGGGACCTTGCGGCGTTTCCAGCGCCATTGCCGGCATGGCCAGAGAAAACAGTAATGAAATCAAACCCAGTACACGCATGTTCACCTCGGATAAAGTCACTGACAATAGACTCAGTCTAGTCGCCATAAAAAAAACGGCCCGCAAAAGCGAGCCGTTTGGTAACCCGGGCTGAATTACATCATGCCCATGCCACCCATGCCGCCCATGTCAGGCATGGCAGGGGTATCTTTCTTCGGCAGCTCGGAGACCATGCACTCGGTGGTGATCATCAGACCGGCAACGGAAGAGGCAAACTGCAGGGCAGAACGGGTCACCTTGGTCGGATCCAGGATGCCCATGGCCAGCATGTCGCCGTACTGTTCGGTGTAGGCGTTGTAGCCATAGTTGCCTTCGCCGTTCTTCACCGCGTTGGCGATGACGGAGGCCTCTTCACCGGCGTTGATGACGATTTGACGCAGCGGAGCTTCCATGGCGCGCAGAGCAACCTTGATACCCACGTTCTGGTCTTCGTTGTCACCACGCAGACCGGTCAGTTTGGCGGCAACGCGCACCAGCGCCACACCACCACCGGCAACCACGCCTTCTTCCACCGCAGCGCGAGTCGCGTGCAGGGCATCGTCGACGCGTGCTTTCTTCTCTTTCATCTCGACTTCAGTGGCTGCACCCACCTTGATCACCGCAACGCCGCCAGCCAGTTTGGCTACGCGCTCTTGCAGCTTCTCACGGTCGTAATCGGAAGAGGTCTCTTCGATCTGCTGACGGATCTGGGCTACACGGCTCTCGATCAGGCCTGCGTCACCCACGCCATCGATGATGGTAGTGTTCTCTTTGGTGATGACGATGCGCTTGGCACGGCCCAGGTCTTCCAGGGTCGCTTTTTCCAGCTCCATGCCCACTTCTTCGGAGATCACGGTACCGCCAGTCAGGATGGCGATATCCTGCAGCATGGCCTTGCGACGGTCACCGAAGCCCGGCGCCTTGACCGCAGCCACTTTCACGATGCCACGCATGGTGTTGACCACCAGAGTCGCCAGCGCTTCACCTTCAACGTCTTCGGCGACGATGATCAGCGGCTTGCCAGCCTTGGCCACGCCTTCCAGCACCGGCAGCATTTCGCGGATGTTGGAGATTTTCTTGTCGACCAGCAGGATGAAGGGGTCGTCCAGCTCGACGGCACCGGTTTCCGGCTTGTTGACGAAGTACGGGGAGAGGTAGCCACGGTCGAACTGCATACCTTCAACCACAGCCAGCTCGTCTTCCAGACCCTGACCGTCTTCTACAGTGATGACGCCGTCACGGCCCACTTTGTCCATTGCTTCGGCAATCAGCTTGCCGACTTTCTCGTCGGAGTTGGCGGAGATGGTGCCTACCTGAGCGATGGCGTTGTTGTCGGCGCAGGGCTGAGACAGCGCTTGCAGCTCGGCAACGGCGGCTACCACGGCCTTGTCGATACCGCGCTTCAGATCCATCGGGTTCATGCCGGCGGCAACGGCCTTCAGGCCTTCGTTGACGATGGCCTGGGCCAGTACGGTCGCGGTGGTGGTACCATCACCGGCGGCGTCGTTGGCCTTGGAAGCAACTTCCTTGACCATCTGGGCGCCCATGTTCTGGAACTTGTCTTCCAGTTCGATTTCGCGAGCGACGGAGACGCCATCCTTGGTGATGGTCGGAGCGCCGAAAGATTTGTCCAGCACCACGTTGCGGCCTTTCGGGCCCAGGGTCACCTTGACGGCATCGGCCAGGATGTTGACGCCTTCCAGCATCTTGATGCGGGCTTCGTTGCCAAACTTGACTTCTTTAGCTGCCATTTTGTTCAGTCCTTCAATCAATTCTTGGGGGAAAGGGGTGGATTACTCTTCGACAATCGCCAGGATGTCGGTTTCAGACAGGATCAGCACGTCCTGACCATCCAACTTCTCGGTCTTCACACCGTAGCCTTCGTTGAAGATCACCTTGTCACCAACCTTGACGGCGAGGGCTTTGACGTCGCCATTATCCAGAATTCGGCCAGTCCCCACGGCAAGAACTTCACCACGGGTGGACTTCTGGGCCGCCGTACCAGTCAAGACAATGCCGCCAGCGGATTTGGCTTCAGCTTCGATGCGCTTGATGATGACGCGGTCGTGCAGTGGACGAATTTTCATCGATAACTCTCCCAAAATGAGTCTCTGTGTTGCTTTGAGGAATGGCCATTCCTGGCCAAATTAGATATGTCTCCGATGTGGGGTACGTTTGTTAACCCTTCAAGGGCAAATACAAAAAAAATATTTTCACGTACTATGAAGGTCTTTGATGGATCGCCCGAGTCCCGGTCAGGAAACCGGTTTGTGCTGCCAGCAGCCAGAACTCCGCCAGATGTACAGAGACCAGCCCGTGACCCGACCCAATCCCCTGCTGACAGCCCCCATGACGTCCGTACTGCTGCGCATGACGGGTCCCATGATCCTCGGCATCGTCGCCATACTCGCCTTCAACCTGGTCGATACCTTCTTCATCGGCATGCTGGGCACCCAGGCGTTGGCCGCCATCAGCTTCACCTTTCCGGTCACCTTCGTGGTCACCTCGCTGGCCATGGGGCTGGGGGCCGGCCTCTCCGCCGTGATGGGGCATGCCCTCGGCCAGGGCAAGCATGAAGAGGCCGCCCGCATCACCACCGACAACCTGTTCCTGGCGGTGCTGCTGGTCACCCTCATCGCCGTGGCGGGGGCGCTCACCATACACCCGCTGTTCAGGCTGCTCGGCGCCAGCGATGCGCTGATCGCCCTCATCTACGACTACATGCTGATCTGGTATCTGACCGTCCCCATGCTGGTGCTGCCCATGGTGGGCAATGCCGCCATCCGGGCCACCGGCGATACCAAGACCCCGAGCCTGGTGATGACGGTGGCTGGGCTGGTCAACGGCGTGCTGGATCCCCTGCTCATCTTCGGCATAGGCCCCTTTCCCGAGTGGGGGATCCGCGGCGCCGCCATCGCCACCTCCCTCTCCTGGCTGATGGCCATGCTGGTCAGCCTCTATATATTGCGCCACCGCGAGGGCCTGCTGCGCTGGCGCCTCTCCCCGCGCCCGCAGTTGCTGGCCCACTGGCGCGCCCTGCTGCACGTGGCCGTGCCCGCCTCCTTCACCAACATGCTCAACCCGCTGGCCAATGCGGTGCTGATGACCATCTTCGCCGGACTGGGCACCGAAGTGGTGGCCGCCTACGGCGCCGCCTCGAGAGTCGAGGCCCTGCTGCTCATCGTGATGATGGCGCTCTCCTCGGTGCTGGCTCCCTTCATCTCGCAGAACTGTGGCGCCGGCAACCCGGCCCGCGCCAAGGCGGCGCTGCAGCTCTGCATGCGCTTCGCCCTGCTGTTCCAGCTGGCGGTCTATGCGCTGACCTGGCTGCTGGCCCCCTTCATCGCCGATCTGTTCAGCGATCACCCGCAGGTGGTGCGCCTCATCGTGCTCTATCTGCACCTGGTGCCCATCGGTTATGGCTTTCAGGGCATGGTGATGCTGCTGGCATCCGCCTTGAATGGCGTGAGGGCATCCAGCATCTCTTTTCTGTTCAACGGCTTGCGATTGTTTGTCTTCTTGCTGCCAGGAGCCTGGCTGGGGGCAAAACTGGGGGGAGAACAGGGGATCTATCTGGGGATCCTGCTGGCGAACCTGGCGGCGGGCACTCTGGCCTGGTGGTATGCCCGCCACCGCTTCGAGCAGTTGTGCCATCAGGGCAAGCCCTGATGGCCCGGGATTGAGCGCAGCGCTTACTCCTTGCGCTCGAACTCCCCTTCGATGGTGGTACCGGCGCGCGGGGATTGACCCGGCTGGTCACTGCCAGGCACCTCGTCGAACGGCTGCTGACGGCCCTGAAAACCGCCCATCTGCATTCTGAACTGGTTGCTGCCGATCAGCTTGTCGGCCAGCTTGTTGCGCAGCCAGGGTTGCAGCAGCAGGATGCCGAAGAAATCGGTCACGAAGCCCGGAATGATCAGCAGCAAACCGGCCAGCGCCAGCATCATGCCCCCCATCACCTCACGTCCCGGCATCTCCCCCTGCTGCATCTTCTGCTGCGCGTTGAACAGGGTCTTGATCCCTTCGCTGCGCACCAGAGAGGAGCCCAGCACCGCCGTCAGAATGAGCAGGCCGACGGTCGGCAAGGCGCCGATCACGGAGCCCACCTCGATCATCACGGTGAGCTCGAGCACCACCAGACCGACCAACAATAGAAACAACTTGCCCATAACAACCTCAGTGCGGGTGAATGTGAATGAACCGCCGGCGAGACCAGACAGCCGTCGATGCCGCTGCCAACCCGCCATGATATCGGTTCCTGTTGATTAAAATGGGGGGCAGCGCGCACTTTTCAAGTGCGGAGGGTGACGCAGCGCCGGATCCGCAGAAAAACCGGCTTGCCGGACTGTGATTGAAGTCATTGTTCTGTCAAAGTTAATCGGTCGATTGCAATATCTGTTTAATGACCACAAGTTATTTGAGGTTGTCTCAAATTTAGTGATCCAGGTCTAATATCAGATACCTCAATTGGGGTAATATCGACGCCAGTAATGAAGGAGGCAAAAAAGGCCTCCAACCGCCCCACTCGATGTGTGGTGCTTCAGGATGAACCGTGCGTAAGGAACTCGCGACCACTCGGTGAGGATCGTTTCCATTTATCTGATTTCTGAGGCATTACAATGAGCGACATCAAGAACGTCCGCATTGAAGAAGACCTGCTGGGCACCAAAGAAGTTTCCAACGACATGTACTACGGCGTACACACCCTGCGCGCCGTCGAGAACTTCAAGATCAGCTCTCAGAAGATTTCTGACGTTCCGGAATTCGTCCGCGGCATGGTGCTGACCAAAAAAGCCGCCGCGCTGGCAAACGGCGAGCTGGGCACCATCCGTCCTGAAATTGCAGACAAGATCGTGGAAGCCTGCGACCTGATGCTGAACACCGGCAAATGCTTCGACCAGTTCCCGGTCGACGTTTACCAGGGCGGTGCCGGCACCTCCGTCAACATGAACACCAACGAAGTACTGGCCAACATCGCCCTCGAGCTGATGGGTCTGGAAAAAGGCCGCTACGACGTCATCAACCCCAATGACCACGTCAACAAGTGCCAGTCCACCAACGACGCCTACCCCACCGGTTTCCGCGTCGCCGTGGTGAACAGCACCGACACCACCCTGTTTGCCCTGGAAGCGCTGATCGCCGCCTTCGATGCCAAGGCTGCCGAGTTCAAGAACATCCTGAAGATGGGTCGTACCCAGCTGCAGGACGCGGTGCCGATGACCCTGGGTCAGGAGTTCCACGCCTTCGCCGTCACCCTGCGCGAAGAGATCAAGTCCATCAAGCGTTGCCAGGAGCTGCTGCTGGAAGTGAACCTGGGCGCCACCGCCATCGGTACCGGCCTCAACACCCCGCCCGAGTACTCCGCCCTGGCCATCAAGCGCCTGGCCGAGATCACCGGTCGCGCCTATGTGCCTGCTGAAGATCTGATCGAAGCGACCTCCGACTGCGGCGCCTACGTGATGCTGCACGGCGCCATCAAGCGCATGGCGATGAAGCTCTCCAAGATCTGTAACGACCTGCGTCTGCTCTCCTCCGGCCCGCGCACCGCACTCAAAGAGATCAACCTGCCGGAAATGCAGGCTGGCTCCTCCATCATGCCGGCCAAGGTCAACCCGGTTATCCCGGAAGTGGTCAACCAGTCCTGCTTCAAGGTCTTCGGCAACGACGTCACCATCACCTTCGCCGCCGAAGCCGGTCAGCTGCAGCTGAACGTCATGGAGCCGGTGATCGGTCAGGCGATGTTCGAATCCCTGAGCCTGATGGAAAAGGCCTGTATCTCCCTGCGCGAGAAGTGCGTGGAAGGCATCACCGCCAACCCTGAAATCTGCATGAACCACGTGCTGAACTCCATCGGTATCGTGACCTACCTGAACCCCTTCATCGGCCACCACGAGGGCGACATCGTCGGCAAGATCTGTGCACAGACCGGTAAGAACGTCCGTGAAGTCGTGCTGGAACGCGGCCTGCTGACCGCCGAACAGCTGGACGAAATCCTCTCCATCGAGAACCTGATGAACCCGCAATACAAAGCCAAGCGTTACACCCGCGAAGCCACCGTATAAGCGAGCAAATGGGCCGGGATCATCCCGGCCCATAGAGTCAGTTCCCGATAGGTCTTGCCCAGCCCCATCGGGAATTGGCTTTTCTGCCAAATAAAACCTAAAAAAACTGGAAAATGGAGTGTTCACTATGATTGGAATCGAGTTGCTCGTCGTGCTCGCCGCTATCTATCTGGGGGCCCGGATAGGCAGCATCGGCATCGGCTTTGCCGGTGGTTTGGGGGTACTGGTGCTGACCTGGGGCCTCGGGGTGCAGATCCCGAGCGATCAGCTGGTCACCTACATCCCCTGGGACGTGATCATGATCATCGCGTCCGTCATCTGCGCCATCGCCTGCATGCAGCTGGCCGGCGGGATGGACTACCTGGTGCACCTGGCCGAAAAAGCCCTGCGCAAGAACCCCAAATACATCACCTTCGCCGCCCCTGTGGTCACCTACCTGATGACCATGCTGGCCGGTACCGGTCACACCGCTTTCTCCACCCTGCCGGTGATCGCCGAAGTGGCCAAGGAGCAGGGCATCCGCCCGTCCCGTCCGCTCTCCATCGCGGTCGTCGCCTCCCAGATCGCCATCACCGCCTCGCCCATCTCCGCAGCCGTGGTCGCCTTCTCCGGCATGCTGGAGCCGTTCGGTGTTGACTACCTGACCCTGCTGGCCATCTGCATCCCCTCCACCTTCATCGCCTGCATCCTCGGTGCCTTCGTCGCCAACATGCTGGGCAAGCCGCTGGACCAGGACGAAGTCTACCTGGAGCGCAAGGCCAAGGGGCAGATCAAGCTGCGTGGTACCACCCAGCTCGAGATCAAACCCTACGCCAAGCTGTCGGTCTGGATCTTCATCGCCGCCATCGTGGCCGTGATGGCCTATGCCACCGCCATCTCCGGTAAAGTGGGCCTCATCACCAACCCGCCGATCCCCCGTGACGGCGCCATCATGGGCATCATGCTGGCCGCGGCCACCATCATGACTCTGGTGTGCAAACTGGACGTGACCCAGGTCACCAACATGCCCACCTTCAAGTCCGGTATGTCCGCCTGTATCTGCGTACTGGGTGTGGCCTGGCTCGGCAACGTCTTCGTGAAGGGCAACATGGATACCATCCAGCTGATCGCCGGCGACCTGCTGAACCAGTACTCCTGGCTGCTGGCCGTGGTGCTGTTCTTCGCCGCCATGCTGCTCTACTCACAAGGCGCCACCACCAAGGCCCTGATGCCGGCCGCCCTGGCACTGGGTGTCAGCCCGCTGACCGCCATCGCCTCCTTCGCCGCCGTGAGCGCCCTGTTCGTGCTGCCCACCTACCCGACCCTGCTGGCCGCAGTCGAGATGGACGACACCGGCTCTACCCGCATCGGCAAGGCCGTGTTCAACCACCCCTTCTTCGTACCGGGTGTGGCCACCATCGCCATCGCCGTAGCGCTCGGCTTCTTCTTCGGTGGCATGATGCTCTAAACAGCATTTAATTCCACAAATGTTCAAACGGCCCTCTCTGGGCCGTTTTTTATGCCTGCCTTTCTGGTCAAACCATTAATTAATCCTTGTCCGCTTCAGTTTCTATCAAGGTTCACAGGGCTACTCTGGGCTATCGGAACAGAAACCGATCAACAGGGCCGAGCACAGGTCCGACAGTGTTTACACCAGAGGAACGAACAATGAAAAAAACAGCATTGACCATGGCCATCTCCAGCCTGCTGCTGGCCGGTGGTGCGCAAGCCGCGACCGTTTACAACCAGAACGACACCAAGCTCGACATCGGTGGTCGCGCCCAGGGCATGTACTACGGCACTGATGACAACGGTTCTGAAGGCGACGCCAGCTACCTGCGTCTGCACATCGCCGGCGAAACCAAGATTGCTCCGGAAATGCAGGCCTTCGGCTTTGCCGAGTATAACCTGCCGACCTCCGGTTCCGACAATGACGAGCTGCGTTACGCCTACGCCGGCATCAAGCACGATCGCTTCGGTGCCTTCAGCTACGGTCGTCAGGACGGCCTGTTCACCAAAGCCGTGAACAACTACACCGACGTGCTGCCCGAGTGGGGCGGTGACGGCCTGGGCAAGGACACCGAAGTGTTCGGCACCGGTCGTACCAACGGCCTGGCTCAGTACATCTACACCTATCAGGGCCTGACCCTGGGTGCCCAGTTCACCGGCAACAACGATCCGCAGAACGCCGATCGCTCCAACCTGACTGGCACCAACAACACAACCTGGAATCCGAAGGGTTCCGCCGAAGGCTTCGCCGTGTCCGCCAACTATGACTTCGACATGGGCCTGAGCCTGGGTGCCGCCTACAACCAGGCCGGCAAGACCGACGAGCAGGCTGCCAACGCCTCCTTCGGTGGCGACAGCGACGCCAAACTGTACGGCGTGGGCGCCAAGTACGCCGTCGGCGACCTCTACCTGGCTGCCACCTACTCCCACGGTGAAGACCACATGTACGTCAGCACCTTCAACGGTTACGCCGAGAAGATGGATGGCTACGAAGCCGTGGCCCAGTATGCCTTCGGCAAGTTCAAGCCGTCCGTGGCCTACCTGCGCACCGACGTGAAAGACGATGCACGCGGCATCGATGATACCGCCACCGAATACGTCTCCATCGGTGCCTGGTACAACTTCACCGACAACTTCAACGCCTACGTTGACTACAAGATCAACCTGCTGGACAACGTCAACGGCACCCACACCAACTCGCTGGGCAAGAACACCGACGACGTGGTCGCCGTGGCCCTGCAGTACAACTTCTAAGTCTTCCTGTAGCCTACTGTATTTTTTACCGGCCGCTTGCGGCCGGTTTTTTTATGCCCGTTCAGACATTGACCCGCGCCAGACTCGACTCGCGATGAAAGCAGTTGGCCAGCAGCAGCAAGGTGGTCACGCCCACTGTGCCCAGCACCAGCCAGGGCAACCAGGGCTGCCCCTGAGCCATGGCGTAGTCATGCAGGGCGCCGCCCCCCACGTAACCCGTCATGCCTCCCAGCGCCAGCCCTAGCCGGCTGAAGCCCATGTAGCTGCCGCGCGCCCCCGGCTGCGCCAGCTTGGTCATCAGGGTCTCCCGCGCCGGCTCGGCGATGACGATCCCCAGATAGAAGCAGGCCAGCAGCATGAACACAGCTGGCAGGGTGTTGGCAAAGGCCACCAGCCCGATGCCTGTGGTCATCAGCAGTACCCCGGCCATCAGCCGGCTCTCCAGCTTGAAGCGCCGCTCGCCATAGCGTGCCAGCGGATAGAGCAGCGCCAGCGAGATGGCGGTCTCCAGGGTATACATCCAGCCCACCGCCGTGGTACTGCCCGCCATCTGTTTGACCAGGATGGGAAAGATCAGCATCACCTGCACCCAGAGCGCATAGTAGCCGCTCAGGATCAGCACCAGCCGGCAGAATGCCTTGTCGGCCAGCACCTGGCCAAGACCGGCCCGGATCGGGGTTGGCCGCACCGAGAGCTTGTAGGCGGGCAGGATCAGCAGGTTGCACAGGGCGGCGCAGGCGAACAGGCCGGCCCCCAGCAGACAGACGTATTCGAAATCGAAGTTGAGCAGCCAGCTGCCGAGCAGGGCCCCCACCACGGCGCCGGCGCTCTCCAGCATCATCAGCAACGAGATGTAGCGACCCCGCTCCCGCGGCCGGGTGAACTTGATCACCAGCGCCGCCCGGGGCGGGTCAAACAGGCAGCCGCCGAGCCCCGAGATGATGCAGGAGAGGATCAGCTCAAGGCCGCTCTGGGCATAGGCCAGGCTGGCAAAACCCGCCGCCCGCAGCAGCATGCCCCCCACGATGAGCGGGCGCGCCCCGAACTTGTCCGCCAGCGAGCCCCCCAGAATGCCCAGCCCCTGCTGGGTCAGCTGACGCAACCCCAGCGCCAGGCCGACCACCCCGGCCGCCCAGCCGAGCTGATCCACGAAGCGCAGGCTGATCATGGGCATCACCACGAAGAACCCCAGGATCACCAAGAGGGAATCCAACGCCAAAAACCACCGCCCCAACCGCCTCGCCCGATCCACCATGACTACCCGTCCCCTGCTGCTCTGATGACATTCATATCGATTACTGCTCGTCGCCCGAATGACGCCGTCACCAAACGGACTCAAGGTGCTGCAAGCCCCTGAGCCGGTGTGACAATATGCCAAAGCACAACGATTGATACTGCTATTCTGGAAGGACGCCAGATATAGTGGTAGCCGACAACTGGCTATATTTCATATTGGATTATCTTATGGCTATGACCCTCGACGATCTGCAGTTGCTGCTGGATGTGGTCAATCGCGGCAGTTTCAGCAAGGCGGCGGCCGTGCGCGGCTGGTCGCAACCCATGGTGAGCCAGCGGATCGCTGTGCTGGAGCAGGATCTGGGCCAGCCCCTGTTTCGCCGCCACCGGCGCGGCGCCACCCCCACCCCGGCCTGCGAGCAGTTTCTGCCCGCGGCGAGCGCGGCCCTCAGCGCATTGGAAGGGGGCCGGCTGGCCATGCAGGGGGCACCGGCCCTGCCGCGCATCCGGCTCGCCTGCCTGCCCTCCCTGACGACAGTGGTGTTCGGCCCCCTGCTGCTGGCACTGGTCGACGAGACCTTCGAGATCCGCTGCAACACGGATCACTCCGGCATCATCATGCAGGAGCTGCTGACCGGCGAGACCGACGTCGGCTTCATCCTCAAGTGTCCGGCCATCGCCGGCATCCAGCTCGAGCTGCTCTACCGCTCCCCCATCATAGCGGTGGCCTGCGCCACCCATCCGCTGGCCGGGCGGCAGGGCCTGACCCTGCAGGACATCGCCAATGAACGGCTGGCGCCCCAGCAGTGGGGTACCGGCTGCGACGAGCTGATCCTGCAGCTGCGCCTGCTGCGCCAGGTGGCGAGCCCGCTGCACGCCATCCAGCCCGCCAGCGCGGCGCGGGAGCTGGCGCTGGAACACGGCTTCATCACCCTGATGCCGGCGCTCGCCATCGCCCGGGATCTGGAATTTGGCCGGCTGGTGCAGCTGGACGTGGTGGATCTGCCGCCGGATCACTGGGACGTGATGATGGCCTGGCGCAGCGGCAAGCGCCCCAACCCCGCCAAGGAACGGGTACTGGAGGCAGCCCGCACCCTGGCCGCCCGCTGGGCGGGCAAACCCGCATAAAAAAAGCGCCGGACAAGTCCGGCGCTTCACTGTTGTCAACGGCCACTGATGATCAGTAGCTGGCCTTGAGGGTCACCCCGGAGAAGGCGCTGAAGGCGCTCAGCTGCACGTTCCAGGTCCCCGCCTTGGGCGAGTTCAGGGTGCAGGTCTCGGCGTTGCCGCTCTTGTAGGGGCGGCAGTCATAGCTGCTGCTGGTCGGCACGCTGCCGAACTTCACATAGAGGTCCGCATCGCCGGTACCGCCGCTGCTGGCGATCACCAGCTGGCTCTTGCCGGCCGGCACGTCGATGGTGAAGTTCAGCTTGCCACCCTTGGCGGCGGAGAGACCGGTCACCGGTACCCCGTTTTGCAGCACGCTGCCAGTGGGCGGAGTGGTGCCACCACAGGTGGCATTGACCCCGACCGTGGTAAAGGCGGCCGCCACGTCGGTCACGCTGTAACCGAGATCGGTCGCCGCCTTGGTCACGCCGCAGGCGCCCTGATCGAAGGTGGTATTGGCGCCCCAGTAGAGACGGTTGGCCAGCACGAACACTTCGAAGGCCTTGCGGGTATTCCAGCCGCTGGTGTTGGCCAGCAGGTAGAAGGCGCGGTTGTAGACACCCGAGCTGTGGTGCACGTCAATGCCGTCATAGTAGTCGCTGGCGTGGCCGATGGAGCGGCCATCCCGGGTCGGATCCTCGAAGTAGCGCAGGGAGCCGTTGCCCTTGAAGATCTGGGCGCCCACCAGCCAGTCGTTGCTGCCCTTCATGTAGTTCTCGGCCGCTTCCCCCGCCATGTCGGAGAAGGCCTCGTTGATACCGCCCGACTGACCGGAGTAAACCAGCCCCGAGTTCTGCTCGGTAAAGCCGTGGCTCACCTCGTGGGCTGCCACGTCCAAGCTCACCAGCGGATAGAAGGTGGTGGCACCGTCACCGAAGGTCATCTGGCTGCCGTCCCAGAAGGCGTTCTCGTAGTTGCGGCTGTAGTGCACCCGCATCTTCAGCTTGAAGGTCAGCGGCGCCGTGTTGTACCAGTTGCGGTACATGTCGAACACCACGTTGCCGAAGTAGTGGGCATCGTTGAGGGGCGAGTAGGCACCGTTGATCTCCTTGACCGTGTTCTCCGGGCAGGTGAACTGGTGGATGGTGCCGCCTGTGGTGGCGTGATTCATGTTGAGGGTGTCGACGTTGGCACTGGTCATGCGGCAGTTGTCGTCCACCTGCAGCGGGCCGAAGTCGGAGCCGTAGAAATATTTGCCGGTCTTGATGTTGCCGCCCGGGCCGGTGGCATCCTTGTGGTTGATCCCTTCCCAGCGCTTGAGCTCGTTGCCGGTCTGGGCATCGATCATCACGAAGGGACGGCTCGGCTCTTCGCTCGCCGCCAGCCAGGAGACCAGATAGACCAGCTTGGCCTGACCCGCGTCATCCTGCATCACGAACAGCTTGACCCGCTCGTTGCTGCCCTTGGCCCCGGCCCGCGCCTTGCTGGCGGCATCGGCCGGCGACAGGGCCGCGGTCGGGCTGGCCAGATCGGCATCGATCTGGCGCAGGATCTGACCGGAGACCTGGCTGATCTGGCCACCGAGGGACTGCTCGGCCACCAGCACCTGACCCCAGACCGGGATACCGTGCCAGGTCTGCTCATAGCGCACCCGCTGCTGGCCGTTGGGCAGCTTGACTGCCCGCACCTGGCGGAACTCGCCATCCCCGGCCAGCGCGCTGACGCCGGCGGCACCGCTCGGTGCTCCCTGAATGCCGGCAACCTGATGTACGTCAACCTGTTCTGCAGCCAAGGCTGCGCTTCCCCAGCAGGCCAATACCACGGCCAAATAGACTTTGTTCATCCGTCTTTTCCTTAAGTCGATGAAGATTACACACCGGGTCCGTTGCCCAGCGCTCCTACACTAGTTGGCGCGATCGGAATTGCTGCCTGTCATATGTGACAGCCCAGCATGAATCGATAGCAGAATCTGCTGTTGCCTGTTTTTGGTAGCGTAAAGAGCCGAAAAAATGGCGAATAACACCAGGAAAGGCCGAACAATGACAAGGCGCCCCAATGACGGTCGGAGCCGCCCCTCCATATGGGGATAGCGCAGCCTTGATAACGGCTGAAAGTCCTTGGCTAACAAGGGGTTGATTGGCTACATTGGCGGTTCGACGGCCCATTGCGGGCCCCTGCGGCAACGGGAGGTGCGGATGTTTTCATGGCAACTGGATGACGAGCTGGCGCTGCTGTTCCTGCAGCCCGACATGGCCAGCGAACTCTTTGCCCTCTGTCGGGAGAATCGCGACTACCTGACCCAGTGGCTGCCCTGGCCCCCCTACATTCAGCAACCCGCCGACAGCGCCACCTTCATCCGCCACGCCATCGAGAAGTTTGCCCGCGGCGAGGGGCTGACCACCGCCATCGAGTATCAGGGGGAGGTGGTCGGCGTCATCGGTTACAACCAGATCGACAAGGCACTGGCCAAGGTCAGCATCGGCTACTGGCTGGCCGAGCGCTGGCAGGGCAACGGCATCATCACCCGCGCCTGCCAGGCCCTGATCCATCACGCCTTCGAGGAGATGGGGATGGAGAAGGTGGAGATCAGCGCCGCCATCGACAACGAGCCCAGCCGGGCCGTCTGCGAGCGCCTCGGCATGCAGCAGGAGGGGATCACCCGCCGTGCCGAGCGGCTGGCCGACAGAGTCGTGGATCACGTTCACTACAGTCTGCTGCGCGACGAGTGGCTTGGGCAGAGGGATCACTGATGGCACTGCCACACCTGTGCACGCCCCGCAGCCGGCTCACCGTACTGCCCCCCGAGCGGGCCGATCTGATGCTGGATTTCTATCTGCGCAACCGCGCTCACCTCACCCCCTGGGAGCCCAGCCGGGACGAGAGCTTCTATACCCTGAGCCACTGGCACGGCCGACTGCGCGACAGCTACGGCCAGTTCTTCAACGGCAGCGGGGTGCACCTGGTGGCGCTCGAGCCGAATGGCGAGCAGGTGATCGCCACCTGCAACTTCACCAACATCCTGATGGGTGCCTTCAAGGCCTGCCACCTGGGCTACGCCATCGATCAGGCCCACCAGGGACAGGGGCTGATGCAGGAAATCGTCGGGGCCGGCATCGACTATCTGTTTCGGGAGCACGGCCTGCACCGCATCATGGCCAGCTACATGCCGGCCAATCAGCGCAGCGGCGCCCTGCTCGAGCGGCTCGGCTTCGAGCGGGAGGGGTACGCCAAAGACTACCTGATGATCAACGGCCGCTGGGAGGATCACATCCTCACCTCCCGCCTCAATCCGGCGTGCTAGCCGGCGAGTGTCCAGCCCAAGGCGGGGAGCTGGCCCGAGCGGACATAAAAAACGGGCCCGAAGTCACCTTCGGGCCCGTTCTTCAGATGAGGTGCAGGCTTAGTTGGCCTTGGCATCGCTCACTGCGGCTTCTGCCTTGGTGGCTACGTCAGCGGCAGCCTTCTCAACGGTTGCAGTCGCTTCGGAAGCAGCCTTCTCTACGGTAGAGGTGGCTTCGCTAGCGGCTTTCTCAACAGTTGCAGCAACGTCGGCGGCCGGAGTAGCGGCCGGTGCGGCGGCTTCTTCTTTCTGACCACAAGCGGTCAACATCAGACCCAGGATACCGGCTACCAGTACTTTGTTCATGTGCATACCCTCAGAAAAATATGGAGAGATGGTCGGTACAACCATCACAGTGCGTCCTTTCACCCGGCGAAAAAACCATATGCCGGGAGCCAAGAGGCGCGCGAAATATATCCCCATACGCGCCCAATGAAAACGAGTATCACAATGATATTTTCTCGTTGGTTGGATGAAAAGAACTACTACAGCGACAAACATTAATACAAAACACTGTAAACGGCGCAGTTTTGTACAATAAAACGCCGCAGGCCCCGTGATGGCTGGCAATAAACGGTTATTGCATGGTGCCGGCCATCACGCACATAGACCGCCTCAGTCAGACAGGATCTGACAAGCCAGCCGCTTACCCTCGCGAGCGCTGTCGCGGGCCAGGTCCAGCAGCGCCATCACCGCCAGCGCCTCGCCGGCCGGCACCGGGTTGTCGCCTTCCCCACGGATGGCGGCACAGACGCCGCGATAGTAGGCGCCGTAATCCCCCGCCTCGCCGGCCACGCTCTGCTGCTGCAGCTGACCATCGCGGATCCGGCTGAGCTGGCCGGGTTCGTTGTCCACCCCCCAGTCTGCCGCCGGCGGCCGCTTGCCGAGCTTGAGCTGCTCCTCCTGCACATCCATGCCGAACTTGATGAAGGAGCCCTCGCTGCCGTGGATGACGAAACGCGGCATGGTGGCCGACACCAGGCAGCTGCCGTGCAGCACGACCCGCATCTCGCCATAGCCGAGCACCACGTGGAAGTAGTCATCCGCCAGCGCGCCGGGGCGCTGCTGGGCCAGATCCGCCTGCAGCCAGTCCGGCTGACCGAACAGCTGCAGCGACTGATCGAGGATATGGGGGCCGAGATCAAACCAGAGGCCGGAGCCCGGGCCACCCGCCTCGCGCCAGCGCTGACGCACCTCGGGACGATAGCGATCAAAGTGGGACTCGAACTGGGCAACCTGACCGAGCACCCCCTCCGCCAGCAGGCGGCGTACGGTGAGAAAGTCCCCGTCCCAGCGCCGGTTGTGGAAGATGCTGAGCAGTCGCTGCTGCTTCTGCGCCAGCTCGACCAGCGCCTGCGCCTCGGCCAGGTCCAGGGCGAACGGCTTGTCGATCACCACGTGCTTGCCGGCCAGCAGCGCCTCGCGGGCGATGGGGGCATGGGTGTCGTTGGGGGTGGCGATCACCACCAGATCGACCGAGGGGTCTGCCAGCACCTCGGCCAGCGAACCGACCCGGCAGCCGGGCAGATCGCTCTGCACCCTGGCGGCATCCCGGCTCACCACCCAGCCGAGGGAGAGCCCGGGCGTGCTGGTCAGAAACGGGGCGTGAAAGGTTTGGCCTGCAAAGCCGTAGCCCACCAAGGCGGCATTGATTGTGTGGCTCATCCGGTTTTCTCCACGGGTAGCTATGTCATGAGATGCAGGCGAACCTTTGGCCTGCCAAAAGAAAAGGGGGCCCAAGGCCCCCTGAGTGTGCCCATCAGAGCACAGGATTTATTGCAAACACAAGCGCCGGCCCTGGCGGGTCATCAGCACCAGCAGCGGGGGCAGCAACAGCCACATGTGCAGCGCCAGCTGGTTCAGCGGGTCGTGCATCAGCGCGCCGATGAAGCCCACCAGCGCACCGGAGCCGCTCATCTGGAACAGGCCGAGCAGGGCGGCGGCGGTACCGGCGCAGTGACCGAACGGTGCCAGCGCCATGCCGGCGGCAGAGCCCAGGATCATGGCAAAGCCGATGCTGGAGAGGAACACCGGGCCCATCATGGCCAGCGGATGCGCGATGTGCATCGACAGGCTCAGGGAGATGGCGGAGAGCAGCAGCACCAGCAGACCGATGCGCAGGGTGCGTCTTGGCCCCACTCTGGCGATGAAACGGGGTGCCAGGAAGCAGGCCAGGATGTTGAGCGCCGCGTTGGCCGCAAACCAGTAGCTGAAGCCGCTCATGTCCAGCCCCAGCCTCACCATCAGTTGCACCGGCGCCGCGGTGACATAGGCCAGGATCACCGCCATCGCCAGCATGCACAGCGTCGCGTTGAACAGGAAGCTCGGGGAGCGCAGCACCGGGCTGTAGCGCGACCAGCTGATGAGCGGGCCGCCGCTGCGGGTCTCTTCCGGACGGGTCTCCGGCATCCGCCACAGCAGCCAGCTGCCGACGATGACCGCATAACCGGCCATAAACCAGAAGTTGGCCGACCAGCCCGCCTTGGCGGTGAGCCAGCCACCGAGCAAGGGGGCCAGCGCCGGAATGAAACAGATGGCACCGTTCAGGTAGGAGATCATCTGACCGCTCTTCTTGGGGCCGTAGCTGTCACGTACCACCGAGAAGGCGGCCACCGAGGTGGCACAGGCGCCGAGGCCCTGCAGCACCCGCGCCAGCATCAGCTCGCCGAGGCTGGCGGCAAAGCCGGCACCCAGGGCGCTCAGACCGTAGAGCAGCACGCCGCCGAGGGCGATGGGCTTGCGGCCGTAGCGATCGGCCAGCGGCCCCACCAACAGTTGCCCCAGTCCCATGCTGAACAGGAACCAGGTAATGGTGCCCTGCATCAGGGTTACCTCGGCGCCTAGCTGCTCGGCCATCTGCGGAATGGCGGGCAGGTAGATGTCGATGGCCAGCGGACTGAACAGCACCAGGAGTACAAGCAGAAGAATCAATGGCATCAGTCACCTCGTGGCATGGGGGAAATGGATTGGGGCGCGAGTCTACTGACTCACAGTAATGAATTGAAATGGTATTTAATCACTTCTGTTATTCCATTCAGGAAACATTCATTTTATCCACATCTTGCCATGACCCCGGTGAGGGTGATCCAGGGCAATTGGCGCTTTTCCTGGGCGCCAGCCCCGCATAGAATGCGCAGATTATTTTTGCGGAGGTGCTCGATGAACAAGCTTGTCCTGGCAACAGGGAACCAGAAAAAGGTGAAGGAATTGGCCGCCATGCTGGCCGATATGAAGATCCAGGTGATCCCACAGAGCGAGTTTGCGGTCTCCGATGCCGACGAGACCGGCACCACCTTCGTCGAGAATGCCATCATCAAGGCCCGCCACGCCGCCCGCGTCACCGGCCTGCCGGCCGTGGCCGACGACTCCGGCCTGGAAGTGGATCTGCTGCACGGCCGCCCCGGCGTCTACTCCGCCCGTTTTGCCGGCGCCGGTGCCAGCGACAAGGAGAACATCGACAAGCTGCTGGCCGAGCTGAAAGGCGCCCCGGATTACCTGAAAAGCGCCCGCTTCTGGTGCGTGCTGGTCTACATGCGCCACGCCGACGATCCCACCCCCATCATCTGCCAGGCGAGCTGGGAGGGGATGATCATCGACGAGCCGCGCGGTCAGCACGGCTTTGGTTATGACCCTGTGTTCTTCGTCCCCGATCACGACTGCACCTCGGCCCAGATGCCGGCCGAGCTCAAGAACCAGCTTAGCCATCGCGGCCAAGCCCTGGCCAAGCTGAAGGCGGCCCTGGCGGCGGTCAACTAAAGCGCTGCCTCCCGCCGCGTTGTCATCTACAATGGGGGCCGTCGGCCCCCGTTTCGTTCGCGGCGCCCGGCCCGTTGTCATCGGCAACCAGGGCCACCCGACCCCTTTTGATTTTTGAATACTGGAAACCCCATGCTGCAACTGCCGCCCCTCTCCCTCTATATCCACGTGCCCTGGTGTGTCCAGAAGTGCCCCTATTGCGACTTCAACTCCCACGCCCAGAAGGGGGAGCTGCCCCACCTCGAGTACGTGGCGGCCCTGCTGGAGGATCTGGAGCAAGACCTGCACTGGGCCCAGGGGCGTCCCCTCTCCTCCATCTTTATCGGCGGTGGTACCCCGAGTCTTCTGAGCGTGGAGGCCATGCAGACGCTGCTGGACGGGGTGCGCGCACGCATCGCACTCACTGCGGACTGCGAGATCACCATGGAGGCCAACCCGGGCACGGTGGAGGCGGACAAGTTCGCCGGCTTCCAGCGGGCCGGCATCAACCGCATCTCCATCGGGGTACAGAGCTTCCAGCAGGAGAAGCTGACCCGGCTCGGCCGCATCCACGGCCCCGAGGAGGCGCGCAAGGCCGCCGAACTGGCTCACGCCATCAAACTTCCCACCTTCAACCTGGATCTGATGCACGGCCTGCCGGATCAGAGCCTGGAGGACGCACTCTATGACCTGCAGCAGGCCATCGACTGCGCGCCGCCGCACCTCTCCTGGTATCAGCTCACCATAGAGCCGAACACGGCGTTCGCCTCCAAGCCGCCCACCCTGCCGGAAGATGACACCCTGTGGGAGATCTACGAGCAGGGCCACGCCATGCTGACCGCCCAAGGCTATCAGCAGTACGAGATCTCGGCCTATGCCAAGGCGGGCTACCAGTGCCGCCACAATCTCAACTACTGGCGCTTCGGCGACTATCTGGGGATCGGCTGCGGCGCCCACGGCAAGGTGACGGATCTCGCCAACCAGCAGATCCTGCGCACCGCCAAGGTGAAGCATCCCAAGGGATATCTGGACCCGAGCCGCCCCTATCTGGACGAACAGTGGCAGGTGAGCACGGACGATCTGCCGCTCGAGTACTTCATGAACCGGTTCAGATTGTTTGAACCGGCCCCCAAGGCGGAGTTCGAGGCCTACACCGGCCTTGAATTGGAGCGGGTAGAAACCATGCTGACCATCGCCCAGAGCAAGGAGCTTATCGAGGATCTCGGCGACAGCTGGCAGCTCACCCCCCTCGGCCATCGCTATCTCAACGTGCTGCTCGAACTCTTTATGGACGAGTGAATACGGGTTCACTCTCTTGCGGCAAGAGAGTGAATCAGCACCAGCGAATAGAAAAACAATCAGGGCGCCATTGGCGCCCTGATTGTTTTGGTTCCAAGAACCTGTTCACGGTCTGTCACGAGAGGCTGTCAGCAAGGTGAAGAGCTGCGCAGGAACCGGAGTGTGTAAGTACACATGAGGATTGCGAGCAGCACATGAGCCTTGATTACGGCCTCGCAGCAAGATCGTGGACAGGTGCCAAAGCAGAAACCCGCTCAGCAGCAGACGCTTACCATCTGCTGTTGGCCGGGCTCCCACCGCTTGCCGTGCTTGGCCTTGCGCTGATAGCTGCCCTTGCCCTTCTTGTTCGGTTCGACCCGGGCCTGGAACAGGGGGGAGGTCACCAGTGCCTTGAGGTGGTTGTCCTGAATGATGCCGCGCTGATGTTCGCAGGCGGATTCGGTGGTGACCCGGGTCACCTTCTTCTTGGCCATATGGGCTCCTTGATGGGATTGTCGTGTTTGCCCAGCGCCCCTGCCCCCACAGAACCGGGGCTGGCGGCGAAAAACGCGCCGATTGTGCGCCTCTCCCGGCCCACCTGCAAGGGGGGATCTTCAGGTCGGTTGATAGACGACCCGCACCAGCCCGCTCGGCAGCACGGTACTGGACACAGGCCTCAGCGCGCCGGGCAGGGATCCAGCAAAGAGCGGCACCCCGCATCCCAGAGTGACCGGCCCCCAGAACAGGATCAGCTCGTCCACCAGGGCCCCTTGCAGACCCTCCCTCACCAGCTCGCCGCCATCCAGGTAGAGGTGGCGGCTGCCCGCCTGCCACAGCTCGTCCAGCACCTGCGCCAGCGCCCCCTGCCGGAAGGAGACGTGCTCACGGGGAGCGGCGGGTCTGTGGGTCAATACCACCACCGGCTTGTCACCATAGAACCACTCGGGAAAGGCGCTCACAGTGTCATAGGTGTTGCGCCCCATCAGCAGGGTATCAACACTCGCCATCAGCGCGCCGTAGCCGGTCTCTTCCTGGGAGTCGCCGTTGTAGGGTTCAAGCCAGGCCAGATCGCCCCCCTCCCCGGCAATGAAGCCATCGAGGGAGAGGGCGAGAAAGGCGGATACCCGGGGCCGGCGCAGCTCAGTGCTCATGGTCGTGGTGCTCGTGGCGGGAGGGAGCACCGGACTCCAGCGTCTCCAGGATGGCGCAGTGCTCCGCCGAGCGCGGGCCGCCGCAGCAGATGTTGGAGAGCTCCCGCAGGTTGTCGCGAAAACGGGTCAGCTCGACGATCTTCTGCTCCACCTGTTCGAGCTTGGTGTCGGCCACCGCCTTCACCTCCTGGCAGGTGACCTTGGCCTTGTTGGTGTCGAGATCCAGCAGCTCGCCGATGTCGGCCAGCGAAAACCCCACCGACTTGGCGCGGATGATGAACTCCAGCCGCCGCTTGTCCTGCTCGCCATAGAGGCGATAGCCGGACTCGTTGCGAATGCCCGGCGAGATGAGACCGTTTTTCTCGTAAAAGCGCAGAGTATCCGCCTTCACCCCGCACGCCTTGGCCAGCTCCCCGATCCGATACATGCCTTTCTCCCTCCCAAATGAGTCAAGAACCACAACCGGCACCCACTATCGCCCCTTTGCCGGACGATTGCCAGTCGGCGGCGGGAAAGAGGATGCGGCCACCCTTTTGCCATCAAGACACTGAAAAGACAAACGTTTCACAAAAAACCACCAGAAAACGTTTAACACCGCACCAGACAAGGCTTTGTCACTTTAAAAAATCCACCACGGGTCACATTTTTTGTGTAGAATACGCGCCCACAAGAGAGCGACGCGTCAAGCGGGTATTTCCTAAAACGCTTTTGCCTGGCGGCAGGTTTCAGGCGAGAGCGGTTTGCGAAATCCCCCACTTCCATTTATTTGGGGACTCTCTGTGTTGAGCCTCGCCTCCCATGGAACGGTCCCCGTTATGCTGAGGACGATAGTGTGATGGAACAAGCTCGACCCATTCGCCGTGCACTGCTGAGTGTGTCTGACAAGACTGGCATCGTGGAATTTGCCAAGGCACTCAACGAGCGCGGCGTGGCCCTGCTCTCCACCGGTGGTACCGCCAAGCTGCTGGCCGAGGCGGGTCTGCCGGTGACCGAGGTCTCCGACTACACCGGATTCCCCGAGATGATGGACGGCCGGGTCAAGACCCTGCATCCCAAGGTCCACGGCGGCATTCTCGGCCGTCGCGAGCAAGACGACGCCATCATGGCTCAGCACGCCATCTCCCCCATCGACATGGTCGTGGTCAACCTCTATCCCTTCGCCGCCACCGTCGCCAAACCCGATTGCACCCTGGCCGATGCGGTCGAGAACATCGACATCGGCGGCCCGACCATGGTTCGCTCCGCCGCCAAGAACCACAAAGATGTGGCCATCGTAGTCAAGGCAGCCGACTATGACCGTGTCATCCGCGAGATGGATGGCAACGGCAACAGCCTGAAACTGGCCACCCGTTTCGATCTGGCCATTGCCGCCTTCGAACACACCGCCGCCTACGACGGCATGATCGCCAACTACTTCGGCACCCTGGTTCCCTCTTACGGTGACAACAAGGAGGGTGACGAGGAGTCTCGCTTCCCGCGCACCTTCAACACTCAGTTCATCAAGAAGCAGGACATGCGCTACGGCGAGAACAGCCACCAGGCTGCCGCCTTCTATTCCGAGGAGCAGGCCGCACCGGGCTCGGTGGCAAGCGCCATCCAGCTGCAGGGCAAGGCCCTCTCCTACAACAACATCGCCGACACCGACGCGGCGCTGGAGTGCGTCAAAGAGTTCAACCAACCGGCCTGTGTCATCGTCAAGCACGCCAACCCGTGCGGCGTGGCCATCGGCAGTGACCTGCTGAGCGCCTACGAGCGCGCCTGGCAGACCGACCCCACCTCCGCCTTTGGTGGCATCATCGCCTTCAACCGTGAACTGGATGGCGCCACCGCCAAGGCCATCGTCGAGCGTCAGTTCGTCGAGGTGATCATCGCCCCCACCGTGAGCCAGGCGGCTCGCGACGCGGTCGCCGCCAAGCAGAACGTACGGCTGCTCGAGTGCGGCCAATGGACCGCGCCGGCACAAGGCTTTGACTTCAAGCGCGTCAACGGCGGCCTGCTGGTGCAGGAGCGCGACCTTGGCATGGTGACGCTCGGGGATTTGAAGGTGGTCAGCAAGCGCCAGCCCACCGAAGCTGAGCTAAACGACCTGCTGTTCTGCTGGAAAGTGGCCAAGTTCGTCAAATCCAACGCCATCGTCTACGCCAAAGACGGCCAGACCATCGGCGTCGGCGCCGGCCAGATGAGCCGCGTCTACTCGGCCAAGATTGCCGGCATCAAGGCCGAGGATGAAGGGCTGACCGTGGCGGGCTCCGTCATGGCCTCCGACGCCTTCTTCCCGTTCCGCGATGGCATCGACGCCGCGGCCGCCGCCGGTATCTCCTGCGTCATCCAGCCCGGTGGCTCGATGCGCGATCAGGAGGTGATCGACGCCGCCGACGAACACGGCATGTGCATGCTGTTCACCAACATGCGCCACTTCCGTCACTGATGGATCAGGGCCGCCGCCGGCGGCCCTTTTGTTGTCTCTTTTCACCTGGCTATTTTCACCGGCGCAGGCCCTAGGCCCGCCCGTGACCCCGAATAGAAGCGAGCGATACGATGAAAGTACTGATCATTGGCAACGGCGGCCGTGAACACGCCCTGGCCTGGAAGGCCAAGCAATCCCCCCTGGTGACCCGGGTCTTCGTCGCCCCCGGCAATGCCGGCACCGCCCACGAAGGGAGTATCGAGAACGTGGCCATCTCGGCTACCGACATTCCGGCCCTGCTGGCGTTTGCCAAGGAGCAGCGCATCGGTCTGACCATCGTCGGGCCGGAAGCGCCGCTGGTGAAAGGGGTGGTCGATGCGTTCCGCGCCGAGGGGCTGGCCATCTTCGGCCCGACCGCCGCCGCCGCCCAGCTGGAGGGCTCCAAGGCCTTTGCCAAGGATTTTCTGGCCCGTCACGCCATCCCGACCGCCGAGTACCAGAACTTCACCGAGGTGGAGCCGGCCCTGGCCTACCTGCGCGAGAAGGGCACGCCCATCGTCATCAAGGCTGACGGCCTGGCCGCCGGCAAGGGGGTCATCGTTGCCATGACCCTGAGCGAGGCCGAAGAGGCGGTGCGTGACATGCTCTCCGGCAACGCCTTTGGTGACGCCGGGGCCCGGGTGGTGATCGAGGAGTTCCTCGAGGGGGAAGAGGCGAGCTTCATCGTCATGGTGGACGGCGAGCACGTGCTGCCGATGGCCACCAGTCAGGACCACAAGCGGGTGGGCGATGGCGATACCGGCCTCAACACCGGCGGCATGGGGGCTTACTCCCCCGCCCCCGTGGTCACCGACGAGGTGCATCGCAAGGTGATGGAGCGGGTGATCATGCCGACGGTGCGTGGCATGGCAGCCGAAGGCAACGTATATACCGGTTTCCTCTACGCCGGTCTGATGATCGATGGCCAGGGTAACCCCAAGGTGATCGAGTTCAACTGCCGCTTCGGCGATCCCGAAACCCAGCCCATCATGCTGCGCATGCGCTCCGATCTGGTGGAGCTCTGCCTGGCGGCCTGTGCCGGCAAGCTGGATCAGGTCGAGGCCATCTATGACACCCGCGTCGCCATCGGCGTGGTGCTGGCCGCCGGCGGTTATCCCGGCGACTACCAGCAGGGCAAGCCCATCAGCGGCCTGCCGGTGGAAGAGGCGAGCGGCGAGAAGGTATTCCACGCCGGCTCCCGCATGGAAGGCGATACCGTGGTCACCGCCGGGGGGCGCGTACTGTGCGCCACGGCTCTCGGCCACACGGTCGCCGAGGCGCAGCAGCGGGCCTATCAGCTGGCCGGGCGCATCAAGTGGGACGGCGTCTTCTACCGCAACGACATCGGCTGGCGCGCCATCGAGCGTGAACAACAGCAGTAATGAACAGGGCCCGCAAGGGCCCTCTCTTTAGCTTGCCCTCGGCCAGCCTGGCAGCATGGATCATATGGCATGGTTCGATTGGCTCAACATCCTCCTTGCATCTCCCCCCTCCCTGTTACCCTTTGTGACAAAAAACAGCAATATTCACAAACAGTTCACGTACTGTCATGGCATCATGCCTGTGATGAATCCAGATAAGGGTTCATAAGAAACCACATAGAATCGATAAGCATGTCGTTTAAATAAGGAAATCCCATGTTGAAAACTGTACGCCCCCTGTTGCTGCCCCTGATGTTTGGCCTGATGACCCTGCCCGCCATGGCCGGTGAGCTGGAGCAGCCGATGAAGAAGATCGGCTTCAACTACAAGCAGGCGGTCAAGGCCGAGGATGCCGCCACCATGGAGAAGTACATCAACGAGATGAAGGCACAGTTCGACATCGCCAAGCAGAAGAACATGCCGGCCGCCAAGAAAGAGAAGTTCCTGGAAGGCATGAACGAAGTGCAGACCGAACTGGACGCCAGCCTGGCGGCTCTCAAGGCGGGTGACGAAGCCAAGGCGCGCGAGCACCTGGCCAAGGTCAACGACCTGAAGAAGGAGTACCACAAATATGCCAAACAAAAAGGCTGATCCCTTCCACTGGGATAGTCTGGTCCGCCTCACCCACTGGGGTGTGGCGGCCATCTGTGTCGGCAACCTCTGGCTCAACGAGGCGGGCGAGGAGTGGCACGAGCGGCTGGGTTACCTGGCCATCGCCCTGATCAGCCTGCGCCTGGCGTGGGGGCTCTCGTTTGCCAAGGGTCATGCCCGGTTGCGAGCCCTCATCCCAAGCCGGGAAGATTTTCGCCAGCAAGCGGTGGAGCTGCGCGAGCGCACGCCACCGGCCCCCGGCCACCACGGCAGCGGCAAGCTGGCGGTATGGACGCTCTGGCTGCTGATCCTCGCCACCGCCGGCACCGGCTGGTTCCAGAATACCGAGATGGGGTTCGAACTGGGGGCTGA
This sequence comes from Aeromonas dhakensis, assembly GCF_002285935.1. Classification (NCBI taxonomy): domain Bacteria; kingdom Pseudomonadati; phylum Pseudomonadota; class Gammaproteobacteria; order Aeromonadales; family Aeromonadaceae; genus Aeromonas; species Aeromonas dhakensis. The sequence goes on along the minus strand of NZ_CP023141.1, from coordinate 1,665,100 downwards.
CGACTGGCACGTCTGGTGCACCTGGGCCCTGCAGGGCATGATAGCGCTGCACCTGCTGGCCATCCTGTTCACCTCCTGGCGCCAGCGCAGCAATCTGGTGAGACGCATGTTGCCCGCCCGACGCCCGGGCGCCCCCAAGCAGGCCCCCATCCAGCAGGATCAGGGCTCCTGACCCTGTTTGAGGCGAAACGCCAGAAAGCAAAAAGGCCGCTCATGATGAGCGGCCTTTTTATGGAATTTGGTGGCCCCTGCCCGACTTGAACGGGCGACCAATCGATTATGAGCGTGGGGAAAATGCATTTTACTGTATTTACGTACAGTATATGATGTTATATAAATCAATATCTTAGAGCGAGCCGCTCATTTTATGACCTTCCCTGATCTTCCCCTATATTCTCCCTCTGTCATATCCTATAGATATCCTTTTTCGACCAATCGATTTTTAGGATACCTGGATCGATTGGTCGGCCAAGAGCAGGCTAGCCAGGGAAAGGAGCAGCAAACGCCACTCCCCCCTTGGGCCAAAAAAGGTCGCATAGGGTTTAAATATTGAGGTTACAGAGGTTACAAGGTTACATCTCTCTACAGGCCACGGTTTTACTGGGTTTGTTTGTAACCTCACCATAAATAGTCAGAGGTTACAGAGGTTACAAGACCTGTCTTGCCTGCCCTTCCTCTGGCTAGCCTGGTTGGTGGGAGGAAGATGAAAGCGTTCAAATTCACCAAGGCCACGATCGATGCACTGCCCCGCGCACCAGAGGGGAAGCAGGTCGAGTACTGTGATGCCATGGTGCAAGGGCTGAGGCTTCGGGTCGGGGCCACTGGAACCAAGTCGTTTAGCGTGGCCAAGAGGAAAGAGGGGCGCTTTATCAGGGCGACCTTGGGGCGCTATCCGGCATTGACCATCGACATGGCCCGCGCCAAGGCGCTGGAGATCCTGGGAGACGTGGCCATCACTGGCCAGAACCCCAACGTGATCCGCCGCGAACAGGATAAGCTGAAAGTCACCCTGGGCGAGGCGATAGATGCCTACCTTGCCAGCCGTGGCGACCGGATCAGAGCAGAGACGGCCAAGCACTACCGCGCCGATCTCAACAACTACTCCGGCGACTGGATGACGATCCCCTTGGTCAAACTCACGCGGGAAAAGATCGAGGTTCGCCACAAGGCCATCACCGAAGGGTTACCCAGTGCCTGGCACGGCGCATCGCCAGAGTTTCGCAAGGCGGGCACCGGCAAGGGCAGCAAGGCGCAGGCTGACCGCTGGGCGCGCACACTGCGGGCCGTGTGGCGCTTTGCCCGTGATCACTATCGGGATGCCAATGATCGGGTCATGCTGCCCGAGCCACCGACCGAAGTCCTGAGCAGCAAGCGGCTTTGGCACAACACCCCCAGACGCAACGACCGGATCCGCACCCATGAACTGAGGCGCTGGCTGGATGCTGTGGAGCAGGTCAGGCAGCACGCCATCGACTGGCGGGACGATACGACCGCCACCGTCTGCGATGCCATCGACATGGCGCTGTTTACGGGGTTACGCCGCGCTGAAGTATTCCAGCTCACCTGGGATCGGGTCAGCATGAGTGGCGGCTACTTCTGGATTGACCAGACCAAGAATGGTGATCCGCTGGAGCTGCCGATCACCGATACCCTGCTCACCATTTTCCGCCGCCGTTGGCACTGGAACCTGAAACAGAGCCGGTTTGTGTTCCCTGGTCGCAATCCGGATCGCCCTATCCATGAGCCGCGCCGTGTCATAGCCAAGATCTGCGCGGCCACTGTACCGAACCCCAACCCTGACGGCCTACCGCCGCTCGAGTTCAAATGCCACGATGCCCGCCGTACCTTCGGCACTGTGGCCGAACTGGCCGAGGTCGGTCAGTACACCATCAAGCGCCTGATGAACCACCGCACCCTGCGCAGTGCAGATGTCACCCAGGGTTACATCCACTTCACCGCAGACGAGCTGCGCAAACCGGCAACCAGGATTGAACGGGATATTTTGGAATACGCAGGCCGCCTAGATAGTAAAAATAATGCCAATAGTAATTTGTTGACTATTTTTGCCACGCTGCCAGAAAACGAGCAGCGCCGATTATTGTTAAGCCTGCATAATAATATTGGTTGAGAAGGGATTTAAATGTTTTTACAAGCATGGTTTGAGAATGAGGATTTTCGGGAGGCACAGGCTTCTGGTATTTTTACGAAGAGTTTTGCAGCTCTGTGTCAGATGGGTAAGTATCATGATTTGACAAGCCTTACATCGAAAGACTTAATCGAACAACTCTGTTTGAGAGCAAGAATACTTGATGTGTTCATTAATGAAGATGCTACGACGGAATATTACTTTAATGCATGGTTTGATATGTTTGAATCTGATTCAGTTATTATCCATGAGCAAGAGCAAGACTCACTAAAAATTGATATTAATCGAATGCTATCGGCGAGTGAGCTATCTCACATTGAGTTAATGGCATGGCGTGGGGCATCTGGCATTGGCATGGAGCAGCCACAAGATTGTGGCACAAACACTCTGGCTTCACAGCATAGCGTCAAACCTTTATCTGTTGCTACAGTTAAACATATGTCAGCAATTTCACACAAAAATAAATATAGGGACATGGACGACTTTAGTGCCAACTATATCTACCATCCTGTATCTGAAGCGTTTTCTTATGAGCATAAAGAGGCGTATGGAAGGTTAGTAGCAATGAGTGTTAACCTGTCCGACTACACAGATGATGAGATACTTGATGACTTGGCCAATTTACTTAAAAGTTGGAGAAAGGATACGGATACACCATCCAAGCCGGAACCATCTAAGGCCAGCAGTATTAACCTAAAAAAGATAATCAATAACAGATATATATTGTTACTAGATGGGATGATTTATGGGCGAATCTTGAACGGGACAATAACCGATGAACTTCTTATTAATCATGTGTATCCACACTTAGAAATTCAGCCTGACTCTTTCCGAAAGACGTATAAGCGAAATGCGCGAGCTTTCGCCAGTCCGCAATGCCTCAATACGTGGGAAAAGACACTGACCAACCTGGGATTGTGGGGAAAGCCCGTACAAGAGGCTTTGCAGAAAAAATTCTGACCATGATCGGAAGAAAAATCGGGTGATTTTTCTTCCTCCCCGCAATCGCGCCCTATATGGAAAATCAGCAGCATCCGAGCAAAACCAAGGGTGCCTGTATGAAATCCGCAATACACCAGAACACTCCGCAACGCCTCACCCGCCGTGAGGCTGCCGCCTACCTTGGGTTGTCCGAGAAAACCCTTGGGGTCTGGGCCAGTAATGGTCGGTACGAGATCCCTTACTACAAACTCGGCAACCGTACCCTCTACGAACGCGCCGATCTCGATGCGTTCCTCGCCTCCCGCAAGATGCTGCATTCCAGCAAACCTGCGAACCCCATCCAATAACCCTGGAGGTACTCACATGCGCGTGATGTGTACCGAGTGCGGTCAGTTGGGCCGCATTACCAAGACCAACCGCCTGACGGCGGGGGTCGCCAATCTCTATTGCCAGTGTACCGATGCCGAGTGTGGTCACTCTTGGGTGTCCACGCTGGCCTATAGCCACACGTTGAGCCCCTCGGCCAAGAAAGCCACTGCGATGGCCATCACGCTGGCGCAAGGGCTGTCGCCCGAGGCGCACGGCTCACTGTGCAAGAGCGTGAACGAGCGCCAGCAGCAGCTCGACATACTGGCCGCGCAAGAGCGGGAAAAACCGGTAGTTACACTGCGGAGGGTGGTATGAGTAGCCAAGTCAAAACCGGCTGGGTGTGCATCGCCACGGCGGGGCCAACACTGGATGGCCGCAATATCAGCCCCGAGAGCCTGCGCCAGATGGCTGAGGCATATGACCCAAGTTTCTATACCGCGAGGCTCTGGCCAGAGGGGGCGCGCACTCGCCCGCTTGGCTCTGTGGATGCCTTGAAGGTGCAGGAAGAAGCGGGCCAGCTCAAGCTGATGGCAATACTTTGCCCGACCCTTGAGCTGATTGACCTCAACACCAGCGGCAGCCACGGCTTTTGCACCATTGAGGCGGCTGAAAACTTTGCAGGCACCGGCCAGTGGTATCTGGCGGGGGTCTCTGTCACCGACCAGCCGACCATCACGGGGCTGACCCAACTGCAATTTAGTGCCAAGCGGCCCGAGGCGCGCCCGCTTTTGGTGCCTGCTTCTTTGCCTGTGCCCGTCCCCACCAAGCCGGTGAACCGGACACCAGACCCTGACCGCATGTTCAAGCAGCTGGAAACCTTGGTGTCGGATATCGACAGCATCAACAAAAAGCTCGCCAGCATGATGCCCTGCCCACCAGACCCGCCCACTGCTGGCCGCCGCGATAACCCCGACTCTGACAACACCTACCGCCTCTACTAAGGAGCCTTTCTGATGACTTTATCTGACCTGCTGCGCGATGTGCGCATGAGCTTTGCCCCCGCGCCGCAACCCAGTTTCGGCAACCTTGACAACGCCACCAGTATGGCCCTGACGGCGGCCATTTTGCAGGCCGTCCCGTTCCTGTGGATGGTCTCTATCTTGGGTGTGGATGACCCGCACGCCCCGCGCTTTGACCCGCTCAAGCCAACCCTGCGCAGTGGCCGCAAGGCGCAAGCGCGTTTCATGGTTCCGGCCAAGCCGAGCAAACGGGCTCACCAATACGAAGAGATGGACAGCAGCGTTATCTGGACATGGCAACAGCTGGCCCAGATGCTGGAAGGGCTCGACCAGCGCCAAGCCAACAACCTGCTCGAAGAGCTGGCCTTGGCCGCTTTTGGTGATGACCTGATACGGATCGGTTTCCATGGCCAGTCTGCCGCCGTCAATACCGACCCCGTTGCGAACCCCAACGGGGAGGATGTCATGGTGGGCTGGCCCGCCTTGGCCAAGGCGGCTGACCCCGAGGGGCTGCGGGTGCTGCGCGATGCGGTCACCTTCTCCACAAGCGGCAAGGGCGATTTCGCCGACCTCGACAGCATGGTCTATGCCCTGATTGATAAGTTGCCCGAGGCGTACCGCCAAGACCCGCGCTTGGTGGTGATGGTCGGTGGCGACCTGCTGCGCGCTCACCAGAGAGCCCACCTCAAGGCCGGACAGGTGAGGGATAAAACCCAGCGCATGAAGATTGCGGACTTGGGCTTTGTTTCGCACCAGCACATGCCGAGCACCTATCTGGCCATCACGTTGGTCGAGAACCTGCAAGTGCTCACCGTCAACCACACCCACCGACTCACGGCGGGCGACATTGACGACTTGGCCAGCTGGGGCATTCGCTACAACCGCGCCCAGACCTACGCCTTGGGCGAGCCGACCGCCTACGCCGCTTTTGATGCCATCACCCTTGCCACCGAGGAGTAACCCCATGCAACAGACCTCCACCTTGCAGGCGGTGCCGACTGCCTCCGCTGCCACCCGAGCCAGCCGACTGGATGAACACGTGGCCCTGTTTCAAAGCGAGCACAGCAAGCTGATGGAACTCGACCAAGAGATATTGACCTTGCGCGAGCAGCGCAAAAACCTGATGGCGCAGATCCCGTCAGCCAAGGCGCGCCGCGAGGAGCTGCGCCAAGGGCGGATTAACCAGCTGATGGGCGGGGTGGTGTCGCTGGAGGCGGCGCAGGAGTACCGCGAGTTGACCGAGCTGCTGGACGATGCCAAGGCGGCAGCCAGCTTGTCGGAGTGTCAGGAGAAGCGTTTGGCGTTGCCGCTCTATCAGACCCAGCTGGCGGTGAACAGTGCCCAGAGCATGGTCGCGGGATGTTATGAAAGCTACCTCGACCACAAGCTGGCTCCCACCATCTTGCCCAACCTCAGGCAGCAGCTGGCCGAACTGGCGGCCCTCACCCGCGCCAAGGGCTGCATCATCGGGATGGAAGGTGCGCGCCGCTGGGCGCTGAACGAATTGGGTTCGGCCCTCAAAGAGGCAATGAATGGCGAGCAGGTGGCGCTGGAGGGCGATAGCCCCGCCGCCCGTAAGGCGTTGCTCACCTCAACCCGTCCCCAGTGCGCCGACTTGCTAGCCCTGTGTGACAGTCCAGGCAAACGCCAATGCCTGCAACGGGAGTTGGAGGAATAACCGCCCAGAAAAACAAAAGGGAGCCTGCCAGGGCTCCCTATTTGCTTACCCCACCCCCAAATCCAGAGGAGCAAGCCCATGCACCATAGCAAAGCCCCTGATCCCCAGCAAGAGTTGCATCCACAGATCAATTCGGATAGCCTTCCGATTACCAAGGGCCTAGACACCCCTTGGTATGGCTGGCGGATTAGACACCCGCAGGCAATGACTAAACCAAGGACAATTTGCACCATTTCCCCCATCTTCGGCCTCATGCCGGAGATCTATCCTTTTTTGGGGGCATGGGTCGGGAGCCAAAGAAAACGCCCCCACTGTGCCTTCCTTGGTTTGGCACTGTCTTGCGGCTACCCGATCCGCCTTGGTCTACCAAAACCAAGGACTGTAATCATGATCTTCACCTTCCTGATCGCCACCCATGGCAAGGTCTCTGACCTTCACCGTATACGCACCATTTCTGCCGTCGCTGATACCGAAGCCCAAGCGCGCGCCAATCTGCCTGGCTTGCCGCTCGTGTTTGTTGCCCGTATTCCCAATGCGAAAAGGGGGCAAGCATGAACATCCATCAGAACCCCTCAAAAGAGCTTACCCGCGTCACTGCTGAACTGGATACGTCAGTGTGTGCCCTTCATACCCTTTCCCATTTGTTGTCCGCCAGCGTGGATTGGGAGCGTAAGAGCCGCATCGACCATGAAGAGTTTACCTATGGCCTTTCCGGCCTGCTCAAGGCACTGGCGAAAGACATAGACACCAACTCTTGCCGGATCAGTGAGCTGAATGATCGGCTGCCTGGAGGTGAGTCATGACCTCTATTCGAATTGTCTCTGATGTCTCCCTGGCAGCCCGTGGCCAATGGCCCTTTATCCTGGCTGAACTTGGCCTATCAGTTCCCAAGCGTGGCCAGCATGGCCCATGCCCTGCCTGCGGTGGCAAAGACCGGTTTCGCCTGGACGACAAGGAGGGGCGGGGCACCTGGATTTGTTCCCAGTGCGGCGCCGGTGATGGCTTAACCCTGCTGGCCAAGGCCACTCACAAGAGCACCAAGGAGGCCGCCCAAGAGGTGGCCACCTTGCTCGGGTTATCCCCAGAAGGGCTGGATGCAAACGAGGTAGCCGCCCGCCGTCAGAACGCCGAGCTGGTCGCAGCCAAAGCCAGACAGAATGAAGAGAAAGCCAAGCGCAAAGCCTGCACCAGGGCCGCCTCAATCATGGGGGATTGCATTAAGGGCCGTAGCCCCTATCTCTCCCTCAAGCACCTGCCCGACTGGCTGGCAGATACCAATCAGACCCTGATCCGAGAAGCGCGGCACAACTTCCCTCAGGGCTCCCTGGTTATCCCGCTCACGGATGAACATGATCAGCTGGTTAACGTCCAGCTCATCGACCCCCAGGGCGAAAAGCGCTATTTGGCCGGTGGCCAGAAAGCTGGCGCATTTCACCGGTTAACTGGCGGGTTACGGGTGGCAATCTGTGAAGGCTACGCAACGGGGGTCTCTGTCCATTTGGCGACAGGGGCAACCGTCTATTGCGCCATGGATGCAAGCAATCTGCTAGCCGTGGCGGAGATAGCCAAGCGCCGAGAAGGAGCGGAGCCGATCCTGATTGCGGGTGACAACGATGCCCATATTGATGGCAACCCTGGCCAAGCCAAAGCCCAAGAAGCAGCAACCGCGATAGGGGGGCTGCTCTGCCTTCCTGGTGAAGCTGGTGACTGGAACGATTACCACCAGGCCCATGGGCTGCTCGATACCAAGAAGGCGATCATGACATCTTTCACAGATACCAAGACCCCATCAGAACAAACACCAGAACTCCCCGACAACTACAGCATGGGGAAAGATCGCCTCTTCGCCATGGAGTGGCGCGGCAAGGGGGAGGAGGCCGAGCGGGTGCCAGTGCCTATCAGTTCTCCGCTGCATGTCAGGGCGATCACCCACACCGAGCAGGGCCAAGGCTTTGGCCGGTTGCTGGAGTGGCGGGATACCAACGGCAAGACCCGCCGTTGGGCAATGCCCATGCGCATGCTGGTTCACAAAGGCGGCGAGGAGGTATTCGGCCAGCTGGCAGAAAGCGGGCTCAGTTACATCAACATGAGCAAAAAGAACCTGCTGCGCGATTACCTGATGAGCTGCCAGCCGCAAGCCAGGATCACCTGTGTCGAGCGTACAGGTTGGCACAAGCGGGCTTATGTGCTGCCAAATGGCAACTTGGGGCCGGATGCCAACGAGGTGATCCTGCAAACCACCGGCTATGTGAATAACGACTTCACCATGTCCGGCACCTTGGCCGAGTGGCAAGCACAGGTTGCCGCCCTAGCGGTCGGCAATAGTCGGTTAGCCTTTGCCATGTCGTGTGCCTTTGCTGCTCCCTTGCTATCACTGATCGGGGTAGAGGGGGGCGGATTCCACCTGAAAGGCGAGAGTACCGATGGCAAGACCACCGTCATGATGGCTGCCGCCAGCGTGTACGGCCCCGAGGCGTTCGCCCATACCTGGCGAGCGACCGGTAACGCGATAGAAGGGATCGCCAGTCGCCGCAATGATGCCTTGCTGTGCCTGGATGAAATCAAGGAGGTGGATGGGCGGGAGGCCGGTCTGGTCGCCTATATGCTGGCCAACGGACAGGGCAAAGGCCGAAGCCGCCAAGATGGGGAGCTGCGCGAGCGCAAGCAATGGCGCTTGCTGTTCCTCTCTACCGGTGAGCTTTCCCTGGAAGACCACGCCGAGCAGGCGGGCCAGCGCACCTTTGCTGGTATGGAGATCCGTACCATCCAGATCCCGAGCGATACCGGCAAACATGGTGCGTTTGAGGAGTTGCACGGCATGACCGATGGCCGCCAGTTCGCTGATACCCTCCGCGAGCGACTGCAAAGCCAACACGGCACTGCTTTTCGTGCCTATGTCGAGGCATTGGCCAATGACTTGAACGGGCACAGTGCTTGGATGAAAGGGGAGATCCGCCGATTGGCTACGGCCATGACCCCAGAGGGGGCCGGTAATCAGGTCGGGCGGGCTATTAACCGCTTTGCCCTGGTAGCCGCTGCCGGTGAGTTGGCCACCCGCTTGGGTATCACAGGATGGCAAGCTGGAGAGGCCACCAACGCAGCACGAGCTTGTCTTGATGCGTGGCTGGCCGACCGAGGACACCTGGGCAACCAGGAAGACGCGGCAACCCTGCGCCAGATCCGCCAGTTCTTCACTGCTTACCAGTACAGCCGATTTGCGGATTGGGATGATAGCAATCACCGCCCATCCCAGATGGTGGGCTACCGAAAGAATCCGAAAGCGGGGGCTGATGAAGGGGTTATCTTCTTAGTTTTGCCTGAAGGTTGGAAAGAGATTAACCGTGGCCGCGATTTCAAAAAGGCAGCCAAACTAGCCTTAGCCGTTGGTTGGATCATTAAGGCTGCGCCAAACAAGACTCAAGCACTTGTTCGCCTTCCAGGAATGGAAAACAAACCGACCAGGGTGTATGTGCTCGGGCATCAAGTCTTGTCAGATGAAGCTGATGTGGCAGAGGAGGTATGAGTTTGCCACAAAGCGATTAGGGGTGCCAAAGCTAGCCCATCTTGTGCAAACAGAAAGGCCTTAATGGGCACCTTATCTAATAGAGCCTGTTTGTATGGCAACGCTTTGAACTGCCACGATTGGTCAATAGTGACCGCTAGCTGTCAGTTCAAGCGTGTCCTGTGCTGCCGGATGTATGCAAAATGAGTCGTTATGTCATTTTTTTCACCCATTATGGTGGACTTGGGGTCATTCGGTGTGCATAGTTGGCGCTAATAGACAAAATTTTGTCTAAAAGGGGATGTCATGATTCTAAAGTATAGTTTTGAAAATTTCTTTTCATTTGCGAATGAGACCATTATGGACCTCACCTCAAATGCCAAGGCCACCAGTACTCGTTATGACTATCAAACTGATGATGGTTATAAAGTAAACAAAGTTTCAGCGGTATTTGGTGCTAATGGTTCTGGTAAATCAAATTTATTAAAACCTTTAGCTTTTTTACGCTGGTTTTTGAATTCGTCCTTTAAGTCATTAGACAGTGATGACGAGATCCCTATTAAGCCACATTTCTCCAGAACTGAGGACAATATCTTCATCAGTGTAGAGTTTTTGAACTTGCCAAATGCCGATGAAAGAACAGTCCCTCTTCAGTTTAAATATAGTCTTGAGTTAAATAAAGAAAGGGTAATTAAAGAAGAACTAAAATTAAAGTCATCCAAGCAATATCGTAGTATTTTCACACGAGAATTTGCTAAGGAAATCAATGACTATAAATATAAGGCTAACAAGAAATTTTTTGATTTCTCACCAGAGATTCTATCGTCCACGCCTAAAAACGCTTCTTTGATTTCATTTTTAAATAGGCTGTCTGATAACGCAGATAAATATAAGAACATATCACTTGAAAATGAAGACATAGTTGCAAAAAGCCTTGTTACTGTTGTTTCCGGCACATTTGAACTTTTTAGTAGCAATTTGTGCTTGAATGGTCGAATTGGTGATAGTGTTGATAAAACAGTACTCGATACAACAAAGCTTTATAGCTCTGATAATGTTTTATTCGAGAAGGTGTCAAAAATAATATCTGATTTTGATATTGGAATTGATAGTTTATCTATTTCAGAGGAAGAGTTTATTACAGAAAGTGGCGAGAAAAAGAAAATGAAATTACCTCTTGCCAAACACACACATAATAACAAGCAATATATTTTACCTCTATTATATGAATCTAGTGGCACTAAGTCAGCATACAATGTTTTATATTCCATTGTAGCCATACTTACTTATGGTGGTGTAGCTATCATTGATGAGTTGGATAATGACCTTCATCCACGTTTGCTATTAGAAACAATAAGCCTATTTAAAAATGAAGAGACGAATCCCCATCATGCCCAGCTCATATTTAGTACTCACACACCGGAAGTATTAAAAAATCTTAAAAAGCACCATTGCTTTATTGTTGAGAAAGAAAACTCAGAGTCTGATGTATGGCGAATTGATGACATTGAAGGCATTCGTAGTCAGGATAACCTTTATACTAAATATATGAGTGGCGCGTTAGGTGGTGTGCCTATGATAGGTAGATAAAAATGGCTAGAGAAAAAAGAAAGTTACATACCACCATTCTTTTTGTTGGAGAAGGTCCCACCGAAAAGACTTTCATTGAGTATCTTCGGGGGATTTATTCACCAGGGAAAGCGAAAGTAACAGTCAGGTCTGCGGATGGTAAAGGTCCAAAACATATTATAGCTGAGGCTATTACCATACAGAGGCAAGATGATTATAACCATTGCTGTGTATTTTTAGATACTGATTTGGAGTGGCCAGCAGACTCAATAAAAAAGGCAAGATCGAAAAAAATCGTTCTTATTGGTTCAGAACCTTGTGCTGAAGGCTTTTTCCTTGATGTTCTAAAAATGAAAAAGCCTCAAGATAGCCAAGGATGTAAAGAGGCATTTAATTTATCTATTTTGAAAAAGAAGAACGCGATGATAGAGCGCGCTATTCTTGAAAAGCACTTTACGTTTGAAGTTCTTGAAGAGATGAGATTAAAAGTTGCCATTCTAGATAAGATAATTAAATGCCTGGAGGGGAGGGTTAAAGAGGTTTTCGAGGAGGGGTAGATTAAAAGCGCTGTAATCGTGAGTGCGTGTCGTAGACACTTGCTGTAAAAGCAAGGACAAGCAGCTAGGTTCCAGTGCATCGGAAATGAGCACGAGCGCGATAACCTCACGGAATCCGCGCTCATCCGCTCCCGCCTGCGGGCCGCGTTAAGAAAATTTTTTGCAGAAATGGATTGCCGCAGTTTCCTAGCTCTAGGCCGCGCCGTTCTTGGGGTTTGGGGGCTTGGGATGAACTGCACGAAGTGAAAGGAATTTCAGTTTTTTGCAAAAACACGCCTCATTAACGGGCCTGTTGTAAAACGTAACAATATGATTTATATATAAAAATCGTACTTTCCGTGGCCGTTTTACCATCGCCCAGATTTTTCAGTTTGCCAACCGAAATCACCTCTTTTCATTTAAAAACAATGACCTATGAATATTTCTCAGATTTATAGGATCTGAAAAATTTCAGTTTTCCAGCTAACCCACCAGAAGGCCGCATACGGCCGCTATACGCCCACAGACTTCATTGAGGGCAATGACCATACCATCGAGTTGGTATTGCCCCCGTTTAGTTATACGGGGGAATTCTCAGACAACCATGCTCACCCTATTCACAGGGGAGGGGGTTATCCATTGCAAAGAGGTTTTTATCATTAAGGGATTGTTTTACAAGCAACAGCCCCAATATCCGTATGGAGCATGGTGCTCAAACGAAAAGTGAGAAATGTATGTCTGATAAGATTGTGTCTGAATCTGAATCCGGTGCTGTTTTTGTTGAAAGCCTAGGCCTTGCGAGACGATTAACTACAACTCATGTAACTGGTTACGCTAGTGCGCAATCACAGACTCGCCGAGTCATGGCTGTGGCGTGTGCCCTTGAATTGATCAAAACGAGTGTCGCTGCAGGAGCCGAGCTATATGGGCAGATGCAGAGCTTGGGCGCTTATGCGGACACTATCGAGGAAGCACTTCAACAACATGAGTGATACCGATAAAGCTAGTCATCGGCATCATAGATCAGGCCAATCTCGGTTTTGGCTCTATTGGCCCGCGTGCAGAACAAAGGATTAATGAAATGGCAATAACACTAACGAATGGCTGTATGACCGCATTGAAGCAATGGCTTGGGCGCGACACTTGGCATACCTCACATGCTATCGACGAAAACTTCTTTTTCCAGTTCGTAGGGCGCTATGTCTCTGAACAAGGTTACAGCCTCGATGAGCAGGCGCTTCGGGAGACTATTTTGAGTATCGCGGACATTGGTGCGCGTGATGATTTGAGCGAGACCGTCAATGAACGTGTTGCGCTCATGCGTAACATCCTCGATTTTATGAAGGCTACAGGCCGCAGTTAATCAGGAATGTCATACAAAGGGGCCTCAGGCCCCTTTGTTCTACCTACAGGCATGACTGGGCATAATGAAACGTTCTGTTCAATGAATGAGATGATAGAAGAGTCGGCAGTGAACCCTATTCGATTAGGAGCTGCGAGTTTCTCCTAGGGGTGACATGGCAAGTTGTGGGGCGCTGAGATTTGTAACCTCACGGGGTTACAGGTTACAGCGTCAAGAAAAATAGCTACAGCCCGTACCAGACAAGGGCTACAGGCTTGTAACCTCATGCCTCTTTCTGTGCGTGTAACCTCTATTCGCTTTTTGTGCCCTGAGTGGGGTTACAGCTCAAAGCCGCGCCAGTACTGGGCTAGAGCCGAGTTGTAACCTCGTAACCCGTGTAACCCCGTTTTTTTCAACATATAGAAATAGAAAAGGGAAATCTGGGGAGGAGAAAAATTTTAGTGATGGTTCTCAAAAGAGAACATTTCGAAGAGGCTGATAATTTTTCTTCCTGGTGGAGAAAAAATTTTTTGAGGGGCTGGGGAGCGGTTTTAGAGTGGTTGCTCTACAGGCTGAGATATCCTATAGGTATCCTACTGAAAAGTGGGTTAGCGAGTACTATCTCGCTAACCCACTGGAATTGGTGGCCCCTGGGGGACTTGAACCCACGACCAATCGATTATGAGTCGACTGCTCTAACCAACTGAGCTAAGGGGCCGAAATGTGCTTTTGCGGCGTGGATTATAGGGGATGTCCGTTAGCCAGTCCATAGGCATATCAACCACTTGGCGAGATTTCATCCATATTCAAGCGGTTCCGTGGTTCATCGTCAGCGCCCCATCACCACGAATAAAACAAAGCCCCGCATGGCGGGGCTTTTGGGCTACTGTTCCGAGTTGGAACGTCCGGGATTATTCGTCCAGGAAGCTGCGCAGCACTTCGGAGCGGCTCGGATGGCGCAGCTTGCGCAGCGCCTTGGCTTCGATCTGACGGATACGCTCACGGGTCACGTCGAACTGCTTGCCCACTTCCTCGAGGGTGTGGTCAGTGTTCATGTCGATACCGAAACGCATGCGCAATACCTTGGCCTCACGAGCGGTCAGACCGGCCAGCACTTCGCGGGTCGCGTTGCGCAGGCTCTCGCTGGTGGCCGCATCGGCCGGCAGGGCCAGGGTGGTATCTTCGATGAAGTCGCCCAAGTGGGAGTCTTCATCATCACCGATGGGCGTCTCCATGGAGATGGGCTCTTTGGCGATTTTCAGTACCTTGCGGATCTTGTCTTCCGGCATGCCCATGCGCATGGCCAGCTCTTCCGGGTTCGGTTCGCGACCCATCTCCTGCAGCATCTGACGGGAGATACGGTTGAGCTTGTTGATGGTCTCGATCATGTGTACCGGGATACGGATGGTACGGGCCTGATCCGCGATGGAGCGGGTAATGGCCTGACGGATCCACCAGGTGGCATAGGTCGAAAACTTGTAGCCACGACGGTATTCGAACTTGTCGACCGCCTTCATCAGACCGATGTTGCCTTCCTGGATCAGATCCAGGAACTGCAGACCGCGGTTGGTGTACTTCTTGGCGATGGAGATAACCAGACGCAGGTTGGCCTCGACCATCTCTTTCTTGGCGCGGCGGGCCTTGGCCTCACCGATGCTCATGCGACGGTTGATGTCCTTGATCTGGGCGATGGACAGACCGGTCTCTTCCTCGATCTGCTGCAGCTTGCCGATGGCGCGCAGCACGTCTTCGTCCATCTCCACCAGACGGGGAGACCAAGCCTTGCCGGCCTGCTTCTGGTATTCGAACCAGGCAGTTTCGCACTCGTTGTTGGTGAAGGCCGCGACGAAGGTCTTCTTCGGCATCTTGGCCTGCTCAACGCAGAGTTTCATGATGATGCGTTCCTGCACGCGGACCCGCTCCATCATCTCGCGCATGTTGTTGACCAGGCGATCGAACTGCTTGGGCATCAGGCGGAATTGACGGAACACGTCTGCCAGCTGGGCGATGGCATTCTGGGTATCTTCGTGCGCGCGGCCATTCTGCTGAATGGAGAGGCGGGTTACCTCGTACTGGGCGCGCAGCTCACCGAACTTCTCGCGAGCAACTTCCGGATCCGGACCACCGTCGCCATCATCGTCGGAGTCATCACCATCACCGTCTTCGTCTTCGTCTTCATCTTCATCCTCGTCAGCCAGATCTTCCTCGCTGAGCTCGGAGCCGATGTGAGTGGCGGTCGGTGCGACGTCGTCGGTCTCGTTGGGATCGATGAAGCCGGATATGATGTCGGACAGGCGCAGCTGTTCGGCTTCATATTTGTCGTACTGTTCAAGCAGATAGGTAATCGCTTCCGGGTACTCGGCGACGGAGCTTTGTACCTGGTTGATACCGTCTTCGATCCGCTTGGCGATATCGATTTCGCCTTCGCGGGTCAGCAGTTCGACGGTACCCATTTCCCGCATGTACATGCGGACGGGATCGGTCGTGCGACCAATCTCGGATTCAACAGATGCCAGAGCCTGGGCCGCTGCTTCGGCAGCGTCCTCATCGGCGGTACCACCTTCAGCCATGATAAGATCATCGGCATCCGGGGCGTTCTCCACCACCTGGATGCCCATGTCGTTGATCATCTGGATGATGTCTTCGATCTGGTCAGAGTCGACAATGTCTTGCGGGAGGTGATCGTTCACCTCGGCATAGGTCAGGTAGCCCTGTTCTTTACCTTTGGCAACGAGGAGTTTAAGCTGAGACTGCGGGGTTTGCTCCATAGAACTCATCCGGTTGGTGTTGCTAGGTTGCGCGTACAGTGCGCTGCTGCGCAAATAGCCAATTCTAATAGAAAACCGCCAGACATGCTATGTCTGGTTGCGGCGTCGGTCATGAGAAACCCCTGCCCGCAGTATTGTCGGGGCCAGGCGGTTATAAAATGTTTGCTTTTAATCCCGTCCATTCGGGCAACGGTATTCATATTGGGGTTAATCACTCAAATATCAAGCCCCACTCTCATTTCTTTTCTCAATCTGCACCTCTCTGATCAGCATCATCAGCTCCTGAGTTTCCTCAGAGCTTAGCCCTTCCTGCGCCACCTTGGCCTGCAATTCCTCGATGCGCTGCTTCAGGAACAGGTTGATGAAACCGACGAAAGTATCCTGCAATTCTCCCAGAATATCGGGCTCCTGGTCGAGCTTTACCTCTTCAAACAGATCGTGCATCGCCAGCTGGGCCAGGATCTCTCCCTCTTTGGTACCGCGCCAGTGTTCCAGCAGGATACCCGTTGTCACCCCGGGCTGAGTCAGGATCTGCTGATGCAGTTGCAGCAGGAACTGGATCCCCTGCAGACGCAGGCCAGCCAGCTCAGGCATGGCCGGCAGCTCGGCGGTGATCGCCGGATGTTGCACCATCAATGCCAATGCCCGACGCAGTGGTGTCAGCTTGGCCGCCTTGGGCTTGCTCACCTCGGCCTTCGGCTGACTGTTGCGGGCAAACAGTTCGGCGATCCGCTGCTTGTTTTCGCCCCAGCGCATCATGCTGGAGAGGCGGGTAATCAACCCCTCGCGGGTAAAGCCTTCCGGCACCCGGCGGATCAGCTCGGCGGCCTTGTTGGCCACTTCGAACTTGCCCGCCTCACCCGAGAGGGCCGCATCGCGCCCGAGACGTTCGAACATGAAGTCGGCAAACGGCTGAGCCTGGTCGAGCAGCGCTTCGAACCCATCCTTGCCGATCTGGCGCACCAGGGAATCGGGATCCTCCCCATCCGGCAGAAACACGAACTTGAGTTCACGGCCATCCTGCAGATGGGACAGCGCGTTATCCAATGCCCGCCAGGCCGCCTCACGGCCGGCGTTATCGCCGTCGTAGCAGCAGACCACCTCGGCCGTGGTGCGAAACAGGGTATGGATATGGTCGCTGGTGGTCGCGGTTCCCAGCGCAGCCACCGCATAATCGATGTCGTACTGGCCGAGTGCCACCACATCCATATAGCCTTCCACCACCAGGATCCGGCGCGGATCCTTGTGTGCCTGTTTGACCTCATAAAGGCCGAACAACTCCCGCCCTTTGTGGAAGATGGGTGTTTCCGGCGAGTTCAGATACTTGGGCGTCCCCTCCCCCAGCACCCGGCCACCGAAACCGATGACCCGGCCACGCTTGTCACGGATCGGGAACATGATGCGATCGCGAAAGCGATCATAGCTGCCGGGCCCGCTGTCACGAGTGATCAGCATGCCGCCCGAGATGAGCAACTGCTCGTGCTCCCGGCTGGCGCCAAAGCGCCGACGCACCTGATCCCAATCGGCAGGGGCATACCCAATGTTGAATCGCTTGACCACTTCACCGGTCAGACCGCGCCCCTTCAGGTATTCCACCGCCTGCGGCGCGTTCTTGAGATTGCTCTCGTAGAAACGGGCAATCTGGTTCATCAGCTCGAACAGATCCTTGCTGACCGCTGGTTGGCTGCTGCTAGCCCCACCTGTTGTTTGCTCACGGGGGACCTGCATGCCGTGCAGGCTGGCAAGTTCTTCAATGGCATCGGGAAATTCGAGCCCGTCATACTCCATGACAAAGCCGATGGCATTGCCGTGAGCGCCGCAACCAAAGCAGTGATAGAACTGCTTCTCCTGACTGACGGTAAACGAGGGGCTTTTTTCGTTATGAAAAGGGCAGCAAGCCTGGTAGTTCTTACCGGCTTTCTTCAGTCGCACACGGGAGTCGATCAACTCGACAATGTCTGTGCGTACCAGCAGATCATCGATAAAGGATTGTGGGATCCTGCCTGCCATAACCGTCCTGTTTCATTGCGTAGAAAATAAAAAAGCCGCGCATTCCTAGGGAAGCACGGCTTCTTTGACCAAACAAGAGAGTTGCCTGTTACGCCAAGCGGGTTTTCACCTGCGCACTGACGGCGCCGACATCGGCACGCCCCTGAATTTTCGGCTTCAAGACAGCCATGACTTTACCCATGTCAGCCATGACGGCAGCACCACTTTCAGCGATGGCTTGCTCAATCAGTGCGGCAATCTCGGCTGCGGTCAGCTGTTGCGGCAGGAATTCCTGCAACACAGCGATCTCGGCGGACTCTTTGTCGGCAAGATCCTGGCGACCGGCGGCCTCGAATTGACTGATGGAATCACGGCGCTGTTTGACCATCTTGGTCACCACAGCGAGGATATCCTGATCATCGAGCTCGACACGGGTGTCAACTTCACGCTGCTTGATTTCAGCCATCAACAGACGGATCGCGCCCAACCGCTGCTTGTCTTTGGCAAGCATGGCGAGCTTTTGCTGATCCTTGAGTTGATCCTTCAGAGACACGGCATGATCCCTTGATTAGTACAGGCGGATACGACGTGCGTTTTCGCGGGACAGCTTCTTGGCGTGACGCTTAACGGCGGACGCTTTGGCACGCTTGCGAATGGTAGTCGGCTTCTCGTAGAACTCACGGCTACGAACTTCGGACAGGATACCGGCTTTTTCGCAAGAACGCTTGAAGCGACGCAGAGCAACGTCAAACGGCTCATTTTCACGGACTTTGATTACTGGCATGTGCCTTTCACCTCAGTGATAAATTGTTAGCTGACCTTCAATCGATCAGCATGTCTTAAAATGGTGCGAAATTATACTCTGGACAGGGAATGAAAGTAAACCCGCAGAGATCGCTCTGGTTTAAAAAACCCGCGAAGGTTACCATAGCCGTCTCATTTTAGCAGTGAAATTTTTTAGCAATGCGTGTATTGGGCATAGAGACATCCTGTGACGAAACCGGGATCGCGATCTTCGACGATCAAAAAGGGATCCTTTCCCACCAGTTATACAGCCAGGTCAAGCTGCATGCGGACTACGGCGGCGTCGTTCCCGAGCTGGCCAGCCGGGACCATGTGCGCAAGACGATCCCCTTGATCCAGGCGGCGTTGCAAGAGGCCGGACTGGGCAAGGATGACATCGACGGCATCGCCTATACCGCGGGCCCGGGTCTGGTTGGCGCCATCCTGGTGGGGGCCACCATAGGCCGCTCGCTGGCGATGGCATGGAACAAGCCGGCCATCGCCGTGCACCACATGGAAGGCCACCTGCTGGCGCCCATGCTGGAAGAGAAGGTTCCCGAGTTCCCCTTTGTGGCGCTCTTGGTCTCCGGCGGCCACTCCATGCTGGTGCGGGTCGACGGTATCGGCAGCTATCAGCTGCTGGGCGAGTCTATCGACGATGCCGCCGGCGAGGCGTTCGACAAGACCGCCAAGCTGATGGGTCTGGACTATCCTGGTGGTCCGCTGCTCTCCCGCTTGGCTGAGAAAGGCCTCAAGGGCCGCTTCACCTTCCCGCGTCCCATGACCGACCGCCCCGGGCTCGACATGAGCTTCTCCGGCCTCAAGACCTTTGCCGCCAACACCATCGCAGCCAATGGCGACGACGAGCAGACCCGTGCCGACATCGCCAGAGCGTTTGAAGACGCGGTGGTCGATACGCTGGCCATCAAGTGTCGCCGCGCCCTGAAGGAGACCGGTCTCAATCGCCTGGTAGTCGCCGGCGGCGTCAGCGCCAACCGTCACCTGCGCGCCCAGCTGGCCGAGCTGATGGAGAGCCTCAAGGGGGAAGTGTTCTACCCACGTACCGAATATTGCACCGACAATGGCGCCATGATCGCCTATGCCGGCATGCAGCGCCTGAAAGCGGGCGTGTTCGAGCCGCTGGCCGTGAAGGCCGTGCCGCGCTGGCCGCTGGATACGCTGGATCCGGTTTGATCCTGAGGATCCTGCCGACATGAAAAAGGGGCCTTGGGCCCCTTTTTGTTTTGCCTGGTAAGCATCTTCGCTCACTCGCAGCAATTAGTTGGTACGGAACAGCGCCTCGATGGAGAGCCCCTGCCCCAGCAGGATCTCCCGCAGACGGCGCAGTCCCTCCACCTGGATCTGGCGCACCCGCTCCCGGGTCAGGCCAATCTCGGCCCCCACGTCTTCCAGGGTCGCCGGCTCATAGCCGAGCAGACCGAAGCGACGGGCCAGCACCTCACGCTGCTTGGGATTCAGCTCTTCCAGCCAGTGCACTATGCTGGCGCGCATGTCGTCATCCTGCGACTCCAGCTCAGGGCCCATGCCGCGCTCATCAGAGAGCACATCCAGCAGCGCCTTGTCGCGATCGCCACCAATCGGGGTATCGACCGAGGTGATCTTCTCGTTGAGCTTGAGCATGCGGTTCACATCGTCCACCGAGCGATCGAGCGCCTGGGCAATGTCCTCGGCGGTCGGTTCATGATCGAGGCGATGAGAGAGTTCGCGCGCGGTGCGCAGGTAAACGTTTAACTCCTTGACCACATGAATGGGCAGACGAATGGTACGGGTCTGGTTCATGATGGCCCGCTCTATGGTCTGGCGGATCCACCAGGTGGCATAGGTGGAAAAGCGGAAGCCGCGCTCCGGATCGAATTTTTCGACCGCGCGGATGAGACCGAGGTTGCCCTCTTCGATGAGATCCAGCAGCACCAGGCCGCGGTTGTTGTAACGACGGGCGATCTTGACTACCAGTCGCAGGTTGGACTCGATCATGCGCTTGCGGGCGGCTTTGTCGCCCCGCAAGGCACGGCGAGCATAATAGACTTCCTCTTCTGCCGTGAGCAGGGGGGAGAAGCCAATCTCCCCGAGATAGAGCTGGGTGGCATCCATCACCTTGTTCAGTTCAGGTGCCATCAGCTCATCGGAAATCGTCTCTTCGGCCTCGGCCGCAACTTCCTGTATCTCTTCTTCTTCCTGACTCTCCAGCTCTTCGTCGAACTCTAACTCTGCATCCTGCATTACCAGTTGTTCTTGGCTCATGGCGTGTCTCCCTGACCTGCACCAGAGTAAGACTTAACTCTCTGGGTCTAACGCTTTGGCAAATGGCTCATCGGGTTGATCGACTTGCCTCTGTACCGGATTTCAAAGTGCAATCGCACATCCGGCGCGTCCGTGCTACCCATGTTGGCAATGACAGATCCGCCCTGCACCGAATCCCCTTCCTTGACCCGCAGCTCATCGTTGTGAGCGTAGGCTGAAAGGTAGTCATCATCGTGCTTGAGGATGATCAGCTTGCCATAACCCCTTAGTGCGCTACCCGCATAGACGACCTTGCCGCCGCTCGCCGCGTAGATGGGTTGCCCCTTCTGGCCAGCGATATCTATGCCCTTGTTCCCCTGTTCTGCAACAGAGAAACCCTCGACGATCCGGCCTTTGGTTGGCCAGTGCCAAGAAAGTCTCGACTGAGGCTTATTGTCGTTTTTTTGTTCTTTTGCCTGAGCGTATTCTTTTGAAGATGGCTGAGCAACGGTTTTTTGTTTGATGAACGGAGTGGTCGTACCTGACGTCGCCGGAGCCAGGGGTTTGGGACCACTGCTCTGGCTGACCACCGGAGCGGTCACCGGCGAAGTCGCCGCCACCATCTGGCCACTGCTCGCCCCGGAGGACTGCACGTTCAGTACCTGCCCCACCTGAAGGGCAAAGGGGGCCCTCAGATTGTTGTTCTGGGCCAGGGTCTGATTCGACATGCCGAACTGGCGGCCAATGCTGCTCAGGGTATCACCGGGTCGAACCTGATAGGTGCCCGCGCTGCGTGCCACCGCCATGGTGCTGCCGGAGGCGTCGAGCCGGATCTGCTGACCCGGATAGATGTTGTAGGGGGGGCTGATACCGTTGAGGCTGGCCAGCGAGGGCACGTCATTGCCCGAGTTGAAGGCGATGGAGTAGAGCGTATCCCCTTTCTTCACCGTGTAGCTGTTGCCCTGAATGGTGGGCTGGGCCGCCATCTGGCGCGCCGGAATGGTGGAAACAAGACCGTCATTGCCCAGTCCCTGGACGGGGGCGGCGGTCTTGCTGGAAGCGCAAGCAAGCAACAGCCATGACAACACGACGACACTGCTTCCTTGCCAAATACGCGAACGCATAGTGGATCCTCAACGACTAAACCAGAAATAGGCCACAACGGCCAAACCAATACAGAGCCAACCCAGCACATCCACATAGTGCATCAGCTTGCGCTCCATCTTTTCGCCACCCCAGCGCATCAGACCCGCCACCAGGAAAAAGCGCATGCCACGCCCGATCAGCGAGGTCACGATGAAGGGCAGCAGTGCCATTTGCAGCAGACCAGCCGTCACGGTAAACACCTTGTAGGGGATCGGCGTGAAGCTGGCAATAAAAATCACCCAGATACCCCACTGCTGAAACCACTGTTCGGCCACGGCAATCTTGTCCTCATAGCCGACCGACGCAACCAGCGGCTGGACGACAGGCTCCCACAGGGCATAGCCGAGCAGGTAACCCACCAGGGCGCCCAGTACCGAAAACAGGGTGGCGAGCGCGGCATAGTGCCAGGCCCGCCGGGGTTTGCCGAGCGCCATGGGGGCCAGCATCACATCCACCGGGATGGGCCAGAACACCGACTCGATGAAGGCGGTGATCGCCAGATACCAGGGGGCATACTTGTGGCGCGCCCACTGCATCACCAGCACATAGAGGCGGGAAAACAACTTCACTCGACATCTCCGTCAATCAGGGGAACAAAACGAACCGGCTCCAGGATCCGGCTGGTGAGCTGGGAGCCCGACCGCTCGATCAGCTGCAGGGTCTGCTGACTATCCCCCACCGGCAACACCAGCCTGCCACCGTCGGCCAGCTGGTCGGTGAGGGCCGTCGGCACCTCGCTGGCCGCCGCCGTGACCAGAATGGCGTCAAACGGTCCTTTATTGGGCCAGCCCAGCCAGCCATTGCCGTGCTTGGCGGAGACATTGTGCAGATCGAGCTGACGCAGCCGGCGCCGGGCCTGAAACTGCAGCGACTTGATCCGCTCCACCGTGTAGACGTGCTCCACCAGATGAGCCAGCACCGCAGTCTGATAACCCGAACCAGTGCCAATCTCCAACACGTGGGCCGGATTGTTCTGGATCAGCAGTTCGGTCATGCGCGCCACCATGTAGGGCTGCGAGATGGTCTGGCCGTGACCGATGGGCAGGGCCGTATTGTCCCAGGCCTTGTGGGCCATGGCTTCATCCACGAACAGCTGGCGCGGCACCTTGGCAATCGCCGCGAGTACGCGGAAATCGCGAATGTCCTGCGCGATCAGCTGGTTTAACAGGCGCTGTACTATCACACCTTCATCCCTGCAGGTCCAACCAAGCCCCCAGCCCCGCCAGACTGCTGTAGGCAGTCATATCGATGGTCAGGGGGGTGATCGAGACGTAGCCCTGCTCGATGGCGGCGAAATCCGTGCCTTCTCCCGCATCTTGCTGGCTGCCGGGGGGGCCGATCCAGTAGATGGGCTGACCGCGAGGATCCTCGGTGCAGATCACCGACTCCGCCCGGTGGCGGTTGCCAAGGCGCGTCACCCTGATCCCCTTGATCTGGTCGAGGGGCAGGTCGGGCACATTGACGTTGAGGATCTGATCGGCAGGCAACGGGTGCACCATCATGCCTTTCACCAGCAGGGCCGCGTAGTGGGCCGCCGTGGAGAAATGGGTCTTGCCTACCAGCGAGATGGCCAGCGAGGGGAATCCAAGGTGGCGCCCCTCGGTCGCAGCCGCCACCGTGCCCGAGTAGATGACGTCATCCCCCAGGTTGGCACCGTGGTTGATACCGGCCACCACCATGTCGGGTTCCGGGCGCACCAGCTCGTTGACGGCCAGGTGCACGCAATCGGTCGGCGTTCCCTTCACCGCATGATATCCGGTTTCGGCGATGCGGGTGACCCGCAGCGGTACTTCCAGCGTCAGGGAGTGACTCGCCCCGCTGCGATTGCGATCCGGCGCCACCACGATGACCTCGCCACAGGCGGCCAGCGCCTCGCTGAGGGCACGGATGCCCTCGGCATGCACACCGTCGTCATTACTGACCAGAATTCTCATCGGACTGATTCCTGAAACCATGATCGGCCTCTTCGGCCTGCATTAACTCGCGCACCACGCTGGTGGCAAACGCCCCGGCCGGCAGGAAGAACGACAGGGTCAACACGGCCCCCTCCAGCTGCCAGCTCATGGCCTGCGGCTTGAGCAGCAAGGGGCGGCGATCCTGATCCAGCCCCGCCTTCTCCAGCCCCTCGCACCAATCGTGATAAGGCGCCAGCACCGCCTGCTCGAACTCGGCGGCGGCGCCCTGGCTGGCAGAGCGACCACGCCCCCACTGGGGCGCGGTGAGCTGCACGTCGCCAGAGGCGAGACGCGCCTCCAGCTCGGGCGTCACGCTCTCTTCGCTGAAGATGGAGTGGCTGCCTTTGAGCATCACGCAGTCGCCAGCCAGCAGCTGATGGGCCAGCCCCTGCTCGATGCGGGCGCTGACGATGGCGTTGAACAGCATGCTGCGGGCGGCGGAGAGGTAGAGGGAGCGCTTGTTGCGATCCTTGATCCGCTTGCCGGCGAACATCGCCTTGGCGGCCTCCAGATTGTTGCCACCGCGGCCGAAACGCTGCTCGCCGTAGTAGTTGGGCACGCCCTGATCGGCGATGGCCTGCAGGCGGGACTCCAGCCCGTCGGCCTGCTCCAGCGCGGTGAGGCGCAGGGTGAAGTGGTTGCCCTTGAGATAGCCGACCCGCAGCTTCTTGTTGTGGCGTTTCACTTGCAGGATCCGGATGCTGTCGCTCTCGATGACCGAGAGGTCCGGTTCTGCCTTGCCCGGCAAGTGGATACCGAACCACTGTTCGGTCACCGCGTGGCGATCTTTCAGCCCGGCCCAGGTCACCGCATTGCGGGCAACCCCGGCCGCATCGGCCAGCAGGCCCGCCACCCAGGCGGTGTTCTCGCCGGTTTTGCGCACCTGGACGAAGATGTGCTCACCCTCGCCGCAGGGGTCAAACCCGAGATCTTCATTGACCACGAAGTCGGCGGCTTGCGCCTTGAGGATGCCACGGGCAGTGGGCGCCCCGTGCAGGTAGGCCAGTTGTTCGAGCATTATTGTTTCACCAGTAAGACGACGGCTTCGGTGGCGATCCCTTCCTTGCGCCCCGTGAATCCAAGCTGTTCGGTGGTCGTCGCCTTGACGTTCACCCGGTTCAAATCACATTGCAGATCGGCGGCCAGCACGGTGCACATGGCATCGATGTGGGGCGCCATCTTGGGCGCCTGGGCGATGATGGTCACATCCAGATTGCCGATGGCATAACCCGCCTTCTGCACCCGGGCAAACACGTCCCGCAGCAGGATGCGGCTGTCGATGCCCTTGAATGCGGCCGCGGTATCGGGGAAATGGCGGCCGATGTCGCCGGCGCCGATGGCCCCCAGCAGGGCATCGCTCACCGCATGCAGCACCACATCACCATCGGAGTGAGCCAGCAGGCCCTGTTCATACGGCACCGCCACCCCGCCCAGCATGCAGGGGCCAACCCCGCCAAACTTGTGTACATCAAAACCATGTCCAATCCGGATCATGCCAGCTCCTCTGTGGGTGAATCGGGTCGCGCCGGCCGGCACGCGTCCTGTTGCTGCAAATAGAGCCCCGCCAGGGAGAGATCCTCCGGCCGGGTCACCTTGATGTTGTCGGCCCGCCCTTCCACCATCCGCACCGGGAAGCCGGCCCGCTCCATGGCGGAGGCCTCATCCGTGATGGTGGCACCCAGCGCCAGCCCCTCCTCCAGCGCCCGCTTGAGGGGGCCGGTGGGGAACATCTGCGGGGTCAGGGCGTGCCAGAGCTCCTCGCGCTCGACGGTGGCGAGTATGTTGCCGGCGGCGTCGGAGCGCTTCATGGTGTCGCGCACCCGGCTGCCGAGGATGGCTCCGCCACAGGCCATGGCGGTGGCGATGAGGCGATCGAGATCGCCGTGGGTCAGGCAGGGACGGGCGGCGTCATGCACCAGCACCCACTCCCCTTGCGCCACGTGCAGCGCATTGAGCACGGAGAAGGCGCGTTCGGCGCCCCCTTCCACTCGCAGGATCCTCGGATCGGCGGCCACGGCCAGTGTGTCGAACCAGCGGTCATGGGGAGCCAGCGCCACTATGACCTGACCGATAGCCGGGTGGGAGAGCAGCCGGGTTAGGGTGTGCTCCAGAATGGCCATGCCCGCCAGCTGCAGATACTGTTTCGGGCACTCGGCCCCCATCCGGCTGCCGATGCCGGCGGCCGGCACGATGGCGGTCAGTCCGCTGTGATGATCAGTCATCGTAGGCTGCGTCTCCGGAACTGGAGCCCTTGTCTTTGTCCTTGGGAATGATGCGGTAGAAGGTCTCGCCCTGCTTGATGTAGCCAAGATCGTTGCGCGACAGCTCCTCGATGGCTTCCAGACCCGAGGTCAGGTCATCAATCTCGCGATAAATCAGGTTGTTGCGATCCTTGAGTACCAAATTGTCCTGCTGCTGCCGGGTGATGGCATCGGACAGCTCACGATAGTCAGACAGGCCATTCTTCCCCAGCCAGAGGTCGTATTGAAGCCCTCCCAACAGGAAGAGCAGGATAAGAGTGAGTAGCCGCATGCACTGAGTCTCCTTCAAGCGGCCTAGTTTCCCATATTCGCAGGCAAGACAAAAGAAAGCCTGTGTCCCGGATGGGTTCGGTCGGAACAAAAAATGCAGAATCCGGGGATGGGGGTGACACAGACGAAAAAGCCCCGCCGGATGGCGGGGCTTTGTGAAGCAGGAGAACAGGCGACGATTAAGCCTGGTTCTTCACTTCTTTCAGACCGCGGAACGGAGCCTTGGCACCCAGGGCTTCTTCGATGCGGATCAGCTGGTTGTACTTGGCAACACGGTCAGAACGGCTCATGGAACCGGTCTTGATCTGGCCAGCAGCGGTACCAACGGCCAGGTCGGCGATGGTCGCGTCTTCGGTCTCACCGGAGCGGTGGGAGATGACGGCAGTGTAGCCAGCGTCTTTGGCCATCTTGATGGCAGCCAGAGTTTCGGTCAGGGAACCGATCTGGTTGAACTTGATCAGGATGGAGTTGGCGATGCCGTTGTCGATACCGCGCTTCAGGATCTTGGTGTTGGTTACGAACAGGTCGTCACCCACGATCTGGATTTTCTTGCCCAGTTTCTGGGTCTGGTAGGCGAAGCCTTCCCAGTCAGATTCGTCCAGGCCGTCTTCGATGGAGACGATCGGGAACTTGGCAGTCAGCTCTTCCAGGAAGTCGGAGAAACCGTTGGAGGTGAAGACACGGCCTTCGCCTTTCAGGTTGTACTCTTTCTTCTCTGCGTCGTAGAACTCGGAAGCAGCGCAGTCCATGGCCAGGGTCACGTCGGTGCCCAGCTTGTAACCGGCAGCAGCAACGGCTTCGGCGATCACTTCCAGCGCTTCGGCGTTGGATTTCAGGTTCGGAGCGAAACCACCTTCGTCACCAACTGCGGTGTTGTAGCCCTTGGACTTCAGCACTTTGGCCAGGTTGTGGAACACTTCGGCGCCCATGCGAACGGCTTCTTTCAGGGTCTTGGCGCCAACCGGCTGGATCATGAACTCCTGGATGTCGACGTTGTTGTCGGCGTGCTCACCACCGTTGATGATGTTCATCATGGGCAGCGGCATGGAGTAGACACCCGGGGTGCCGTTCAGCTCGGCGATGTGGGCGTACAGCGGCATGCCTTTGGCAGCAGCGGCAGCTTTGGCGTTGGCCAGGGAAACAGCCAGGATGGCGTTGGCGCCGAACTTGGATTTGTTCTCGGTACCGTCGAGGTCGATCATGATCTGGTCGACAGTGGCCTGGTCCTTGGCATCTTTACCCAGCAGCGCTTGAGCGATCGGGCCGTTGACGGCTTCGAGGGCTTTCAGCACGCCTTTACCCAGGAAACGGCTCTTGTCGCCGTCACGCAGTTCCAGCGCTTCGCGGGAACCGGTGGACGCGCCAGACGGAGCGGCTGCCATACCAACAAAACCACCTTCCAGGTGAACTTCGGCCTCAACGGTCGGGTTACCACGGGAGTCGATGATTTCACGACCGATCACTTTAACGATCTTGGACATGTGTATTTCCTCAGGTTTCGTAAAAAAACAACAAAAATATGCCAAAAAAAGCGGCTGTGGCACAGGGCCCCAACCGCATTTATTTTCAATTACTTCAGATTACGCTTCTGATACTCGCCCGCCGCCTTCACAAAACCGGCGAACAGGGCGTGGCCATCACGAGGAGTCGAGGTGAACTCCGGGTGGAACTGCGCGGCCACGAACCAGGGGTGATCCGGGATCTCGATGATTTCCACCAACTTCTTGTCGGCGGAGAGACCGGTCACTTTCAGGCCCGCTGCTTCGATCTGCGGCAGCAGCTTGTTGTTCACTTCATAACGGTGACGGTGGCGCTCGTAAATGGTCGGGCTACCGTACATCTGACGCACCTTGGAATCTTCCACCAGATGGCAGAGCTGGGAACCCAGACGCATGGTGCCGCCCAGATCGGACTTCTCGGTCCGGGTCTCGACGTTGCCTTCGTCATCCACCCACTCGGTGATGAGACCCACTACCGGGTAGGCGCAATCTTTCTTGAATTCGGAGGAGTGAGCCCCGGTCATGCCGGCCACGTTGCGGGCAAATTCGATCATGGCAACCTGCATGCCGAGACAGATGCCGAGATAGGGGATCTTGTTCTCGCGGGCATACTGGGCCGCCAGGATCTTGCCTTCCACGCCGCGCTCACCGAAGCCACCCGGCACCAGGATCGCGTCCAGACCTTCCAGCAGCTCGGCGCCACGGGTCTCGATGTCCTGTGAATCGATGTACTTGATGTTGACGGAGAGGCGGGTCTTCAGGCCGCCGTGCTTGAGCGCCTCGTTGACGGACTTGTAGGCATCCGGCAGGGAGACGTACTTGCCCACCATACCGATGGTCACTTCTGCAGTCGGGTTGGCCTCTTCATAGATGACCTGTTCCCACTCGGCCAGATCGGCCTCCTTGCACTCGATGCCGAAGCGCTCGGTGATGTAGGAGTCCAGGTTCTGGGATTTCAGCAGCGCCGGGATCTTGTAGATGGAGTCGACGTCCTTCATGGAGATGACGGCACGCTCCGGCACGTTGCAGAACAGGGCGATCTTGGCACGTTCGTTGGCCGGAATGGCGCGGTCGGAACGGCAGATCAGCACGTCTGGCTGGATACCGATGGAGAGCAGCTCCTTCACGGAGTGCTGGGTCGGCTTGGTCTTCACTTCGCCGGCGGCGGCCAGATAAGGCACCAAGGTCAGGTGCATGAACATGGCGTTGTTGCGACCCACTTCGGCAGCCAGCTGACGAATGGCTTCGAGGAACGGCAGGGACTCGATGTCGCCCACTGTGCCGCCCACTTCGACGATGGCAACCTGATGGCCTTCGGCACCGGCAATCACCCGCTCTTTAATGGCGTTGGTGATGTGCGGGATCACCTGAATGGTGGCGCCCAGATAGTCGCCGCGGCGCTCTTTGCGCAGCACGTCGGCGTAGATGCGACCGGTGGTGAAGTTGTTGCGGCGGGTCATCTTGGTGCGGATGAAACGCTCGTAGTGGCCCAAGTCCAGATCGGTCTCGGCCCCGTCCTCGGTTACGAACACTTCACCGTGCTGGGTCGGGCTCATGGTGCCCGGATCCACGTTGATATAGGGGTCCAGTTTCATGATGGTCACATCCAGACCACGGGCTTCCAGAATGGCTGCCAGAGAAGCTGCGGCAATGCCTTTGCCGAGGGATGAAACAACGCCACCAGTTACAAAAATATATTTTGTCGTCATGCTGAACCTGAAAGAAGTTTAGGGAATTTTAAGGGGTGCTTCGGGGATGAAGCAGGACGGGGAAACAGTATACCAAAACCCCCTCTCCCAAACAATGAACAAAAATCTATCAGGCTCCCGGTGCTCCCATCTTGCGCCAAATCAACTTTGTTCGGTTTCCTTGGCCTTGACCCAGGCGGCATCCAGCTTCTCGAGGCTGCAGTCGGTCATTTTCAGCCCTTCCGCGGCGATAAACTGTTCAACCTGACGAAAGCGGCGTTCGAACTTGGCGTTGGCGCCCCGCAGCACCTGCTCCGGATCCTTGCCCAGATGACGCACCAGATTGACGGTGGCAAACAGCAGATCGCCGAGTTCGTCGCTCACCCGTTCTTCATCCACGTCGGCCATCAGCGCCTCTTCCATCACCTCGTCGATCTCCTCGTGGATCTTGTCTACCACAGGGCCAAGCGTCTTCCAGTCAAAACCGACGGTGGCGCAGCGCTTCTGGATCTTGGCGGCGCGGGTCAGGGCCGGCAGCGAGAGGGGGATGTCGTCAAGCACGCTCTCTTTGTCGAGCGCCGCTCGCTCCTTGGCCTTTTCCGCCTCCCAGTTCACCTTCACCGCCTGCTCGTCGCCGAGGTCGGCATCGGAGAAGACATGAGGGTGGCGACGAATGAGCTTCTCGCTCACCGTGTCGACGATGTCGGCAAAGTCGAACAGCCCCTGCTCCTTGCCAAGCTGGGCATAGAACACCACCTGGAACAGCAGATCCCCCAGCTCCCCTTTCAGCCCCTGCCAATCTTCGGTCTCGATGGCGTCGGCCACCTCGTAGGCCTCCTCCAGGGTGTGCGGCACTATGGTCTGGAAGCTCTGCTTGAGATCCCAGGGGCAGCCCCCGTTCGGGTCACGCAGTTTGGCCATGATGGCGAGCAGTTGGGGCAGGTCGTAACGTTGGGACATGGGATATTCGCTTTTCTTGATGCTACCGGGAGAAAACAGTGACCGACCTGGCGGTCGGTCACGAGTGCAGTGTTGTGTACGATCAGAGGCGCTTGGCGCTGATCACGTCGTTGAGCTGGCTGAGCTTGGCCAACGCCCGGTTGAAGGCGTTGATGTTGTAAATTTCCAGCTCCATGTCGATCTCGGCGGTCTGCTCGCGCACGTTGGAGCGCGAGCGCACCCCCATCACGTTGATCTTCTCGTTGGCGAGCACTGTGGTGATGTCGCGCAGCAGGCCGGACCTGTCGTTGGAGAGGATGCGGATGGTGAGACCGTAACCGCCGGAGTAGTTCTCCCCCCATACCGCGTCGATCAACCGCTCCGGGTTGCGGCGCGACAGCTCTTTGAGCTGCTCGCAATCCTCCCGGTGGATGGATACGCCGCGGCCCATGGTGATGAAACCCTGGATGGCATCCCCAGGGATCGGCTGGCAGCAGCGGGCGATGTGGGTCATCAGGTTGCCCACCCCTTCCACGACTATGTGATCCTTGGGCTTGTGGCGGAACGGCGCGTTGGCCTTCTGCTCCAGTTTCTCCAGCAGGCGGCGATCTTCCTCCTCCGCCGTCGGCTTGTTGTAGCAGGTGTCCAGGTAGTTGATCACCTGGTTGATGCGGATGTCGCCGCTGCCGATGCCGGCCAGCAGATCGTCGGTGCTCTCCAGATTGAAGCGGCGCAGCATGTTGCCCTTGTCGATCTTGGCCATGCTGAGGTTGTGGCGATCCAGCTCCTTGTCGAACAACTCGCGCCCGGCGACGATGTTTTTGTCCCGATCCAGCTTTCTAAACCAGGTGGCCACCTTGGCCCGCGCCCGGCTGGAGCGCAGGAAACCCGAGTTGGGGTTCATCCAGTCGCGGCTCGGGTTCGGCTCTTTCTGGGTGATCACCTCCACCTGATCGCCGGTCTGCAGCGCATAGGTGAACGGCACGATGCGGCCGTCGATCTTGGCGCCGATGCAGCGGTGGCCGATCATGCTGTGGACGTGATAGGCAAAGTCGAGGGGCGTGGCCCCCGCCGGCAGGTCGATGACATCCCCTTTCGGAGTGAAGACGTAGACCCTGTCCTCGAACACCTGACTGCGCAGATCCTCGAGCAGGGAACCGCTCTCGGAGAGATCCTCCTGCCAGGCGAGCAGCTTGCGCAGCCACTCGATCTTGTCTTCGAAGTTGTTGGCCTTGCCACCGGCCTGAGCCCCTTCCTTGTAGCGCCAGTGGGCCGCCACTCCGAGCTCGGCGTCCTGGTGCATCTGGTCGGTACGGATCTGGATCTCCACCGTCTTGCCCTCGGGCCCCACCACCACTGTGTGGATGGACTGGTAGCCGTTGGGTTTGGGGTTGGCGACATAGTCGTCAAACTCGCGGGGAATGTGGTGGAAATGGGTGTGAACGATGCCGAGCGCCGCATAGCAATCCTGCAGCCGCTTGGTCACCACCCGCACCGCGCGCACGTCGAACAGCTCGTTGAACTCGAGGTGCTTCTTCTGCATCTTGCGCCAGATGCTGTAGATGTGTTTCGGCCGGCCGTAGACTTCGGCCTCGACCCCCGCCTCTTTCAGGGCATCGCGCAGGGACTGCACGAACTCGCGGATGTAGCGCTCCCGATCGAGCCGTTTTTCGTCGAGCTGTTTGGCGATCTGCTTGTAGGTATCCGGGTGCAGATAACGGAAGGCGAGATCTTCAAGTTCCCACTTGAGCTGACCGATGCCGAGCCGGTTGGCCAGCGGGGCGTAGATGTTGGTGATCTCCTGGGCCATCAGCACCCGGGTCTCTTCATCCGCCTTCTTCGCCTCCCGCAGGCAGGCGATCCGCTCCGCCAGCTTGATCACCACGGCGCGCACATCCTCGACCATGGCGAGCAGCATGCGCCGCACGTTGTCGACCTGCTCCGGCGAGGTTTCGCTGCGGTGCAGGGTCTGCAGGGAGCGGATAGCCTCCATCTCCAGCACCCCTTCCACCAGCTTGGCGATCTTGGGACCGAAGTCCTCGTCCATCCGCTCCTGGCTGATGAGACCGGCTTCGACGAAGGGGTAGATGATGGCGGCCTTGAGGGTGCCGAGATCCATGCTGAGCATCAGCAGGATGCCCACCATCTCGACCCCGCGCACCAGCAGCCGGTTGGTGAGCGCTTCGTCACCGAGCGTCAGACAGTACTGGTAGACGGTTCGCAGCTGATCCTTGTCACTGTCACTCAGGGTGAGCGAGCTGACCCACTCCTCCAGGGTGAAGTTATCTTTCAAATGAATATCGCGAACCGCAACCATGGTATCAATCCTTTAAATTATTGGGCCGAAGGCTGTCGCCCCCTCCCCTCATGAGATTGCCTCAAATGGGGATCTGCGGAGAATTTTTCAAGGCATATTGTCAAGAAAAACAATAGAGTTCTCCGCCAGGCCCTGCCGATTTACAAGGGTCTAGATTACCCCAATCATGCCTGCCCAGACAGCGTTATGGACGCCACCATCGTCAGCTGACGGCTGCCCTTTCATGGCACCGTCACCACGTCCGTTTTGCCCATCACCGCCCGTCTATTTGCGCTCGAACAGCGCCATGGACTCCAGGTGGCCGGTGTGCGGGAACATGTCGAGCATGCCGAGGCGCACCAGCCGATAGCCCCCTTTCACCAGCACCTGGCTGTCGCGCGCCAGGGTGACCGGATTACAGGAAACGTAGACCACCCGTCTGGGTGAAAGTTTCACGACGTGCTCCATCACCTCGAACGCACCGGGACGGGCCGGATCCAGCAGCACCAGATCGAACCCTTCCCGCGCCCAGGACATGCCGGCGATGTCGCCGCTCAGGTCCGCCTTGTAGAAACGTGCATTCTCGATGCCGTTGCGACGGGCGTTCTCTTCGGCACGGGCCACCATGGCCAGCGCCCCTTCCACCCCCACCACTTCGCGGGCCTGACGGGCCAGCGGCAGGGTGAAGTTGCCGATGCCGCAGAAGAGATCGAGCACCTTGTCATCCTTGCCCGCCTCGAGCCAGTTCAGCGCCTGCTCCACCATGCGCTGGTTGACCGGGCCGTTGACCTGGATGAAGTCACCGGGAGCGAATGCAAGAGACAGGCCATCCAGCGAGTAGGAGGGCGCAAATTGCTGGTGCAGCGGCTCGATCTGCTCGTCGGCCGCCTGCAGATAGAGGTCGATCCCCTGCACCTTGGCGAACTCGATCAGCTGAGCCCGATCCGCCTCGGTCGGTCGGCCGGTATGGCGCAGCAGCATCAGGATCCCCTGCTCGGCCTGGATCAACTCCGCATGGCCCAGCTCACGCTGGCTCTTGAGGCGGTTGAGGCATTCGCGCAGCGGGGCGATCAGCGCGGAGAGCGGTTCGGCCAGCACCGGACAGCCACTGATCTCCACCAGATCGTTGGACTGACGGCGACGAAAGCCCACCCGGGTGCAGCGGCCGTTCTTGTCAAACTTGATGGCCAGCCGGCAGACCCGGCGATAGGCGCGGGACTCTCCGCCCAGCACGGGCTCCAGCGCCGGAGGCTGGATGTTGCCGAGCCGCTCGAACAGGCTGACCAGGCCGGCCTCCTTGGCGGCGCGCTGATCCGCCTCAGCCAGATGCTGGGCGCTGCAGCCGCCACACTCGCGGTAGTGGCTGCAGAAGGGGGCGATGCGATTGGCCGCCGGAGTCACCACCTGTTGCAGGGCGGCGTGGGCATACTGCTTCTTGTCTTCGAGGATGCGGGCCTTGACCTGCTCACCGGGCAGCGCCCCTTCGATGAAGATCGCCTTGCCCTGGTGGCGGCCGATCCCGACGCAGTGGTGATCCAGGCTGTCTACCGTAAATTCAATACGTTGGGGCTGGGTGGATTTCTTTTGGGGCTTGAAAAACTGGGCCATAAAACTTGGTGCCTATAGGTGGCTATGTCATGATTGTGGAATCTGCAGCAGGCTATTGTCCCACAAGAATAATAGTATGACCAAATACGGCCTGTGGGCCCGCACCCGCTCGTTTACGCCATTGCCAACCCTGCTCTTCGGGGGATCATCCGCATGACCAAATACGGCCTTCGGGCGCGTGTGCTGGCCTTTACCATCTTGCCGACCCTGATCATCGGCGGCCTGATGGCCGGCTATTTCACCTTCCACCGCTATCAGCAGCTGGAAAACAACCTGATCGATCAGGGCATCAACATCATAGAGCCGCTGGCCATCGCCAGTGAATACGGCATGACCCAGCACAGCCGCGAATCGCTCAAGCGGCTGATCGGCCTCACCCACCGCAAGAACTCGCCGCTCATCAAGTCCATCGCCGTCTTCACCCAGGACAACCAGCTGTTCGTGACGTCCAACTACCACAGGGACTTCACCCGGCTGCGGCTGCCGGACGGCAGCCAGATCCCCGAGCTCACCAGTGTCACCCTCTATGGCGACGACATCATCTTGCGCACCCCGATCCAGGCCGAGACCAGCATGGACGGCTTCCCGCTGCCGAGCGACGTGGAGCCGCCGATGATCGGCTACATCTCCATGCAGATGACCACAGACCGGGCCATGATCCTGCAGTACCGCGACACCTTCTTCGCGGTGATCATGGTGCTCATCGGCATCGCCTTCAGCACCCTGTTCGGCTTTCGGCTGGTCAAGAGCGTGACCCAACCCATCACCGACATGGTGCAGGCGGTGCACAAGATCAGGGAGGGACGGCTCGACACCCGGGTCAGCGGTCAGCTCACCGGCGAGCTGGACATGCTGAAAAACGGCATCAACGCCATGGCCAAGGCGCTCTCGGAATACCACGAAGAGATGCAGCAGAACATCGATCAGGCCACCTCCGACTTGCGCGAGACGCTGGAGCAGATCGAGATCCAGAACGTCGAGCTCGACATGGCCAAGAAGCGGGCGCAGGAGGCGGCGCGGGTCAAGTCGGAGTTCCTCGCCAACATGTCCCACGAGCTGCGCACCCCGCTCAACGGGGTCATCGGCTTTACCCGCCAGCTGCTCAAGACCAGCCTGACCCCGAGCCAGACCGACTACATGCAGACCATCGAGAAGTCGGCCCGCAACCTGCTCGGCATCATCAACGACATCCTCGACTTCTCCAAGCTGGAGGCGGGCAAGCTGCAGCTGGAGCACATCCCCTTCAGCCTGCGCGACACCCTCAACGAGACCATGCACCTGCTCGGCCCCAGCGCCCACGACAAGCAGCTGGAGCTCTCCCTGCAGGTGGATGCCGAGGTGCCGGACTACCTCACCGGCGACCCCATGCGCCTGCAGCAGGTGCTGACCAACCTCACCGGCAACGCCATCAAGTTTACCGAGCGCGGCAACGTGGACGTGCGCATCGAGCAGACCGGCAGCCTCAGCGGCAATAAGGTGCGGCTCAACGTGCTGATCCGCGACACCGGCATCGGCATCTCGGAAGAGCAGCAGCGCCAGCTGTTCCAGGCCTTCAACCAGGCCGACTCCTCCATCTCCCGCCGTTATGGCGGCACCGGCCTGGGCCTCGTCATCACCCAGAAGCTGGTGCAGCAGATGGGGGGGCAGATCCGATTCGAATCGGAACTCGGCAAGGGATCTGTCTTCTCCTTCAGCCTGGATCTGGAGGTCTCCCCCCTGCCCCAGACTGACCGGTTGCCGCTGGATCGCATCCAGGGCAAGCGGGTCTGGCTGCTGGAGCCGGATCCCTTCAGCCACTCCGCCATCTGCGCCCTGCTGGCGGAGTGGCAGTTGCAGGTGCACTCCCTGACCGGCGACGACCCCTGGCCCGAGATGAGCAGCCAGGACATGGTGATCATCGGCAGCGGCACCCAGCACAGCCCGCAGCAAGTGGTGGCGCGCCTCGACGGGCTGGATGGCCAGCAGAACACCATAGTGCTGCTCAGCAGCCACGAGCCTTCGCTCTACGAGGCCATGCTGGCCCACGGTGCCCAGCACTGCCTCTCCAAACCCATCAACCACCGCAAGCTGCTGCACGCCCTGCTCTCCCCCGAGGCGGCGCGCAGCGCCCCGCTGCCAGAGCCCTCCCCGCGCAGCGTGCAGGAGATCAAGGTGCTGGCGGTGGACGACAACGCCGCCAACCTCAAGCTGATCGCCGCCATGCTCAAGGAGATGGTGAGCCAGGTGGTGGTGTGCAAGAACGGCAAGGAGGCGGTCAGACTGGCCCAGAGCCAGCCGTTCGACATCATCTTCATGGATATCCAGATGCCGATCATGGACGGCATCAGCGCCACCCAAGCTATTCGCAGCCAGTCCCTCAACACCGAGACGCCCATCGTCGCGGTCACCGCCCACGCCATTCCCGGCGAGCGGGAGCGGCTGATCCGCCAGGGCATGGACGACTACCTGGCCAAGCCCATCGACGAGGCCATGCTGGCCAAGCTCATCACCGACTTCGCCCATCGTCGCCACCAGAATCACGCCAGCCAGCAGATCGACTGGTCGCTGGCGGTGCGCCAGGCGGCGGGCAAGCTGGATCTCGCCAA
Organism: Aeromonas dhakensis; assembly: GCF_002285935.1. NCBI lineage: Bacteria > Pseudomonadati > Pseudomonadota > Gammaproteobacteria > Aeromonadales > Aeromonadaceae > Aeromonas > Aeromonas dhakensis. The sequence goes on along the minus strand of NZ_CP023141.1, from coordinate 1,628,029 downwards.
GGAGATGCTGACCATGCTGATGACCAGTTTCGACGAGGTGGATCCGGTGCTGGAGGCGGCGCTCGCCGGCCAGGTGGAGGACAGCGAGGTGCTGGCCCAGCTCCATCGCCTCAACGGCGGCTGCGCCTACTCGGGGGTGCCTCGCCTGCAGCGGCTGCTCTCCCAGTTGGAGCAGCAGCTGCGGGACGGGGTGGCGGTGGCCGAACTCGAGCCCGAGTTGCTGGAGCTGCAGGATGCGATGGAGCAGGTGCGCCAGGAGGCTCCCCGCTACCTCGCCTGACCCGGTGGTCCGCTTTTTCTGACGCGGGCCCCGCCAGATGGTAAAGTTGCGCCGTTTCCACAGGAGTCGACATGACCAACAACGATATTTTGCGCCGCCTGCGCTACGCCCTCAGCATCAGCAACGACCAGATGGTCGACATGTTCGCCAAGGGCAACCTGACCGTCACCCACGCCCAGCTGCACGGCTGGCTGATGAAAGAGGCAGAAGAGGGTGAGGTGCAGGAGGCTGGCTTTGCCGCCTGCCCGGATTCGGCCCTGAGCCAGTTCCTCGACGGCCTGATCCTGGTGCGCCGCGGCGCGCGGGAAGATGCACCGCCCCAGGTGATCCCGAACCGGATCAACAACAACATGATCCTGCGCAAGCTGCGCATCGGCCTCAACTTCAAGGAAGAGGAGATGCTCGCCACCCTCAAGCTGGCGAACTTCAACCTCTCCAAGTCCGAGCTGAGCGCCCTGTTCCGCTCACGGGACCACAAGCACTACCAGGATTGCGGGGATCAGATCCTGCGCAACTTCCTCATCGGCCTCACCGCCAAGTATCGCGGCTGAACCATGGGCCGGCGTCTGCGCTCACCATCATCCCGCCTGCTGGCGGTGGGTGGGCGCCGTCGGCCATGGGGCGACTGCCGGCACTGGTATGCCCTCTGCCTCACCCTGCTGCTGAGCGCCTGTCAGCCAGCCCCCTATCGGCTCAACAACGACCATCAGAGCGCCAGCCAGAACGAGCGCATCGCCTTTCTGATCCTGCACTACACGGATGAAGACGATGAGCGTTCCCTGCGCCTGCTGACCGAGCCGGCCCATCAGGTGAGCGCCCACTACCTTATCCCGCGCGATACCGATAAGCGGCCGCTGCCGGTCTACCAGCTGGTGCCCGACAACCGGCGCGCCTGGCATGCCGGCCGCAGCCGCTGGCACCAGTATACGGGGCTCAATGCCAGCTCCCTTGGCATCGAGATCGTCAACCTCGGCTACCCGCCACAAGATGAGCTGCTGCCCGCCCACCAGCGGCGCTGGCAACCCTACACCCGGGCACAGATAGCCGCCCTCGGCGCCCTCACCCGCGAGCTGGTCGAGCGCTACCAGATCCCCCCCACCCAGGTGCTGGCCCACAGCGACGTCGCCCCCGAGCGCAAGCAGGATCCCGGTCCCCACTTCCCCTGGCGCGAGCTGGCCCTGCACTACGGGGTGGGCGCCTGGCCCGATGAGACCCGGCTGGCCGAGCTGCGCCAGCAGCCGGCGCCGGCCTGGGATGCCCTCGGCTGGCAGCAACGGCTGGCCAGCTACGGCTATGGCGTAACCCCGAGCGGCAACTGGGACGAGCAGAGCCGCGCCGCCCTGCGCGCCTTTCAGCTCCACTTTCGGCCCGCCCTGGTCAGCGGTGAACCGGATGCCGAGAGCCAGGCCATCCTGACAGCCCTGCTCGAGCGTTACTTTCCCGCGCAACGCTGAGCTTCGCCCCAGACCACGAAAGAGGGACGCCACGGCGTCCCTCTTTCGCATTCTCAGTCGATTGCAGGCTCAGGCCTCCACCAGCAGCACCTCTATCCCGGCCTGACGCAGACCGGCCAGGGTCTCCGCCGCAATGGCGTCGTCGGTGATCAGGGTGTGGATGCGCCGGGTATCGACGATCTTGTGCAGGCTCAGCCGACCAAACTTGCTGGAGTCGGTCACGACGATGATCCGCTCGGCCACGTGGCACATGCAGCGGTTGAGCCTGGCCTCGTCTTCGTGATGGGTGCTGACGCCGCGCTCCAGATCGATGCCATCCACCCCGAGAAACAGCAGATCGAAGTGATAGTTCTGCAAGGAGAGATCCGCCTGGGCGCCGTAAAAGGAGAGCGACTTGCGGCGCAAATGGCCCCCCGTCATCAGCAGCTCTACCCCTTCCGCCTCCAGCAGGGCGTTCGCCACGTTCATGCCGTTGGTCATCACCACTATCTCCTGGTGATCGCGCAGGTGGCGCGCCACCTCCAGGGTAGTGGTGCCCGAGTCCAGAATGAGGCGACAACCCGGCTGCACCAGGCTCGCCGCCATGGCGCCGATGCGCTGTTTGACCGGGGTGTTGAGCACGCTCTTGTCGGCGATGGTGCGCTCGGCCACCGGCTGGCCGGATTCACACAACAGGGCACCGCCGTAGGCGCGCACCGCCACCCCCTGTTTCTCCAGAAATGCCAGATCGTTGCGGATGGTGACGGTGGATACCTGATAGTGGCCGGCCAGCTCGTTGACCTGAACGCTGCCATTGCTGCGCAGCTGTTGAATGATGCGCTCCCGTCGCTCGCTGGTGCCGAGCACGCTCTTTTCGGTGATTTGCATAGTCTCTCTGCCGGAGTCCTGTGGTGAAAGTAGAGCTTTCACTTCGTTACGTTTCCCTATTAACACTCAGCCTCGATGGCAAATCAAGCTTTCATTGAATTGAAAAGTGCCGTCAGACTCCCTTAAGCAGCGAAAAAACTTTCGATTCATTTCTTTTTGTGATCTTGCTCAAGATGTGAACACGCTTTTATTTCGTTTCGAACGCCGTACGCCTAGGGTAAAGAAAGAAATCGAAAGCAACACATCCTGTTCAGGCCAAGAGGAAGAGGGAAATGAAATCAATGCTGGATCTGGTCGCACAACACAAGCAGGGGGAGCAGGTCGGGATCTACGCCGTCTGCTCCGCCCATCCGCTGGTACTGGAGGCGGCCCTGCGACTGGCGGCGCAAGGAGACCAGCTGCTGCTGGTCGAGGCCACCTCCAATCAGGTGGATCAATTTGGCGGCTACACCGGCATGACACCGGCCGATTTTCGCGACCTGCTGCACCGGCTCGCCGCCGAGTGCCGCTTTCCCGTGCAGCGGCTGGTACTGGGTGGGGATCACCTCGGCCCCAACCGCTGGCAGAGCGAACCCGCCGAACAGGCCATGGCCCACGCCGAGGATCTCGTCGCCAGCTATGTCGCGGCCGGCTTCAAGAAGATCCACCTCGACTGCAGCATGTCCTGCCAGGGGGATCCGGTGCCGCTGACCGACGAGCTGGTGGCGGCGCGCGCCGCCCGACTGGCAAACGTGGCCGAGCAGACCGCCATCCGGCAGTTTGGCCACAGCGACCTGGTCTATGTGATTGGCACCGAAGTGCCGGTACCGGGCGGTGCCCACGAAGAGCTGGCCGAGCTGGCGGTCACCACGCCTGAGGCGGCGCGCCACACCCTGGCCGCCCACCAGCAGGCCTTCGAGCAGGCCGGGCTGGCCCAGCTCTGGCCGCGGGTGATCGGTCTGGTGGTACAACCCGGCGTGGAGTTCGACCACACCCACGTCATCGACTACCGCCCCGAGCGGGCCGCCCCCTTGAGCCGGATGATCGAGGCCTATCCCCATCTGGTGTTCGAGGCCCACTCCACCGATTACCAGACCCCGGATGCCTACCACCAGCTGGTGCGCGATCACTTCGCCATCCTCAAGGTCGGCCCCGCCCTCACCTTCGCCCTGCGCGAGGCGCTGTTTGCCCTCGCCGCCATCGAGGAGGAGCTGGTGGTGGCCAAGGCCTGCTCGGGCCTGCGCCAGGTGCTGGAAGAGACCATGCTGGATCGCCCCGACTTCTGGCGCAGCCACTATCAGGGCAGCCCCAACGAGTGCCGGCTGGCCCGCGGCTACAGCTACTCCGATCGCATTCGCTACTACTGGCCCGACAGCCGGGTCGATGACTGTTACGCCCGGCTGCTGGCCAACCTGGCCGCCGAACCCATTCCCCTGCCGCTGCTCAGCCAGCACCTGCCGCTGCAATACCGCAAGGTGCGCCAGGGCACGCTGTCGCCCCGGGTTCACGACCTCATTCTCGATCAGGTGCAGGAGGTGCTGCGCCAGTACGCGGCGGCCTGCAGCGCCGTTCCCGCCAGCCACTCCCGGCTGACCCCGGTTGTATAAGGAGTTGTAGAGATGATCCTTGGTTATCCAGAAGAGACGCTGCGGTCGGCCAACGGCCTGGCCACCGCCCGTGAAATTCGCCAGCAACCCGCCACCTGGCGGGAGACCCTCACCATGGTAGAGGAGTGCCGCGCCACCATAGAGCGCTTCCTGCTGCCCCTGCTGTCGCGGGGCAACCTGCGGGTGATCCTGACCGGGGCCGGCACCTCCGCCTTTGCCGGACGCGCCCTCGCCCCCTATCTCAGTGCCCGCCTCAACGGCCGTTTCGAGGCGATCGCCACCACCGACATCGTCACCGATCCGGGCGAATACCTGGCACAGGACTGCCCGACCCTGCTCATCTCCTTCGCCCGCTCCGGCAACAGCCCGGAGAGCGTGGCGGCGGTGGAGCTGGCCAGCCAGCTGCTGAGCGAGTGCCACCACCTGGTGCTGACCTGCAACGGTGAGGGGGAGCTCTATCGCCGCTGCCAGAAGGATGCTCGCTCCCTGGCGCTGCTGATGCCGCCCCAGACCCACGACCGCAGCTTTGCCATGACCAGCAGCCTCACCAGCATGATGCTGAGCTGTCTGGCGGTATTCCTGCCGCGCCAGTTCAACCCGATCGCCAGCCAGCCGCTCATCGCGCTGGGGGACGCCATCCTGCCCCAGGCCGAGCTGAAGGTGCCCGAGTGGGATCGGCCGCTGCCGGAGCGGGTCATCTACCTTGGCAGCGGCAGCCTGCAAGGGGTGGCCCAGGAGGCGGCCCTCAAGCTGCTGGAGCTCACAGCCGGCCAGGTGATGGCCATGCACGACTCCCCCACCGGCTTTCGCCACGGGCCCAAGTCGGCCATCAATCGGCAGACCCTGATCGTGCTGATGGTGTCCAACGATCCCTATACCCGCCAGTACGACCTGGACCTGCTCGGCGAGCTGCGCCAGGACGGCCATGCCGCCCGGGTGGTCGCCCTGGCCGATCGGCCTGATCCGCTCATCAGCGCTGGCGAACACATCTATCTGCCCACCCCCCTCAACGGTGACGACGCCGAGCTGGCGCTCTGCTACCTGCTCTACGCCCAGTATTACGCCTTCCACACCGCGCTGGTGCTGGGCATCACCCCGGACAATCCCTGCCCGAGCGGGCGGGTCAACCGGGTAGTGCAGGGGGTCAACATCTATCCGTTCGAAGGCCGGAAGTACGAAACAAGACACAGAAATCATCAACAGGGCGAACCAATATCCCTTTGAGGGGTGGGTAAATGTTGAACTGACGCGGTTTTCCCCACTTACCCATGTCACGGAAAAAGGAGTGAGTTGCATGTTGGGCATCATCATTTGCGGACACGGCGGCTTCGCCAGCGGCATGGAACAGGCCATGTTGCAGATCCTCGGCGAGCAGGAGGCGGTGGTCGCCATCGACTTTCCCGAGTCCTCCACCACGGCCCTGCTGCAGGATCAGTGCGAAACCGCCCTGACTCAGGTTGAGCGAGGGGATGGAGTGGTCTTTCTGACCGATCTGCTGGGGGGAACCCCGTTTCGGGTCGCCTCCACCCTGGCGCTGCGCCAGCCCGGACGAGAGGTGGTCACCGGCACCAATCTGCAGCTGCTGCTGGAGATGGTGATGGAGCGCGGCGAGCTGACCCCGTCCCAGTTTCGTGAACAGGCGCTGTGCTGTGGTCATCGCGGCCTCACCAGCCTGGTGGACGAGCTGGCGCGCGAGCGGGCCGAGACGCTGGCCGAGGAGGGGATCTAGATGGCAGAGCAGATCCGCGCCCGCCGCCTGCTGACCGAGCAGGGCTGGCTGACACACCAGGTACTGACTCATGAAGGAGGCGTCATCACCGCCATCTACCCCATCCCGGCCGACGACCCGGTACGGGAGGTCGAGCTGCTGGTGCCCGCCCTCATCGATGGCCATGTCCACGGCGGGGCCGGCGTCGACGTGATGGACGAGGCGGCCGACGCCCTGGCCCGCCTCTCCCTTGCCAAGGCGGCAGAAGGGGTGGGCGCCTTCCTCGCCACCACGGTTACCGCCCCGCTGCCCGCCATCCTCAGCACCCTCTGTCGCATCGCCGATGCCATGGCGAGCCCCCTGCCGGGCGCGCAACTGCTCGGCAGCTATCTGGAGGGGCCCTACTTCACCCCGGACAACAAGGGCGCCCATGACCCGGCCCTGTTCCGGGAGCTTGATCTGGCGGAGCTCGACCGGCTGCAACAGGTGGCGCGAGGCACCCTGAAAGTGGTCGCCCTCGCCCCCGAGAAAACCGGGGCGCTGGCCGCCATCCGTCATCTCAAGCAGGCCGGCATCCGGGTGATGCTGGGTCACTCCGCCGCCGACCATGACACCACCATGGCGGCGCTGGCGGCGGGGGCCTCCGGGCTGGTGCACTGCTTCAACGGCATGCGCGGCCTGCACCACAGAGAACCCGGCATGGTCGGCGCAGGGCTGGTGCATCCCGATGCCTGGCTGGAGCTCATCGCCGACGGCCACCACGTCCATCCGAGCGTGCTCAGACTCTGTCACTGCTGCGCCAGGGATCGCCTGCTGCTCATCACGGATGCCATGCGCGCCGCCGGCATGCCGGACGGTCACTACCTGCTCGGCGACTACCGGGTGGAGATGAAGGACGGGGTGGTGCGCACCGACACCGGCGGCCTGGCGGGCAGCACCCTCACCCTGCTCGGCGCCGTGCGCAACATGGTGCAGCTGGCCGGCGTGCCCCTGGAGGAGGCCATCCGCATGGCTTCGCTGGCACCGGCCCGGATGCTGGGGATGGAACATCGCCTCGGCTCGCTGGCCGTCGGCAAGCAGGCCAACCTGCTCGCCCTGACCGCAGATCTCAATCAACAACATATCTGGGTGGCGGGCCGGGAGATCCTCCCCGCCCCTGCCCCGCTCTCTTTCCCTGAAGCTGGTGCCCGCCAGGGTGCCAAGGAGTCCTCATGTATCTGATCTCGTCCCACGAAATGCTTAAAGATGCCCAGCGCCGCGGCTATGCGGTGCCCGCCTTCAACATCCACAACCTGGAGACCGTCGAGGTGGTGGCCCGCACCGCCGCCAAGCTGAACTCGCCGGTGATCCTGGCGGCCACACCGGGCACCTACCGCCACGCCGGAGTCGAATACCTGGTCTCCATCTGCGCCTCGGCTGCCCATCAGTACCGTATCCCGCTGGTACTGCATCTGGACCACCACGAGGACGAGCAGGATATCCACTACAAGGTCGAGGCAGGCATCCATTCCGCCATGATCGATGCCTCCCACCTGCCGTTCGAGGAGAACGTCGCCAAGGTGCAGCGGGTCGTCACCTTCTGCCACCGCATGGGGGCGAGTGTGGAGGCCGAACTGGGCCAGCTCGGCGGCCAGGAGGATGACCTCATCGTGGACGCCGCCAACGCCCATCTGACCGCCCCTGACAAGGCGGCCGAGTTCGTGGCGCGCACCGGCATCGACTCCCTGGCCGTCGCCATCGGCACGGCCCACGGCCTCTACAAGGAGGAGCCGCGCCTCGACTTCGAGCGCCTCGCCGCCATCCAGGCCAGGGTCCCGGTGCCGCTGGTGCTGCACGGTGCCTCCGGCATTCCCGACCGGGACGTGCGCCGCTGCATCGAGCTCGGGGTGTGCAAGGTCAACGTGGCCACCGAACTCAAGATCGCCTTCTCCGACGCCATGAAGGCGTTCCTGGCCTCCCACCCCGACGCCAGCGATCCGCGCCAGTATCTGGTGCCCGCCATGGCCGCCATGGAGGAGGTAGTCGCCGCCAAGATCCGCATGTGCATGAGCGATCAAAAGTTATAAACAAAAACTATCGACAGCGTGAATAAAGGACTAACACTATGCCAAACATTGTATATACACGAATTGATGAGCGCGGATTGCACGGGCAAGTCGCAGTAGGTCATGGCCCCCACTCTGGATGTAATTTAATTCTTTTTGCCAATGATGCGGTTGCCAACGATCCCGCACAGCAAATATTGGCAAAAATGTCAGCAGGTGAATTTGATACTCGCTTCTTCAGCCTGCGAAAAACCATGGATGTTATTCATAAAGCAGCGGCACATCAAAAAATATTCATTTTAGTTTGTTCACCACAAGACGCCCTGACACTCGTAAAAGGCGGTGTACCAATAAAAAGAATCAATGTTGGCAACATGCACTATAAGGAAGGAAAAGAACAGATACATGCAACTGTATCGTTAGACAGCGATGATAAAAATACATTCAGAGAATTGGTTGGACTTGGTGTTTCTTGCACCATCCAACGTAACCCGTCAGATACACCAATAAACATTGAACAATACTTGTAAGGTATAGGTATAGATATGGATATTTTAACTGTATTGGCAATAGCCGTATGGGTCGGCTTTGCAGGCCTGGACTATTATGGCTCAGGACTTATGTTTGGCCGACCAATTGTCACAGGGACGGTTGTAGGTCTGCTTATGGGAGATGTCAAATCTGGTCTTGAAATTGGTGCAACACTAGAGTTGGCTTGGCTAGGACTAATGCCATTGGCAGGTGCTCAGCCACCTAACGTAACGATTGGCTCTGCGGTTGGAGTTGTTTTTGGAATTCAATCAGGACTATCCCCAAGTGCCGTCGTAGGTGTTGCAATACCTTTTGCTATTTTGATGCAACAACTGACAGTCATTCAATTTACCACTTTTGCAACCCTGATGGAAAAAGTAGACAGAATGGCAGGTGAAGGTGACATAAAAGGGATTGAACGAGTCAACTATCTTGGCATGGCGACTTACTTTATCACCTTCTTTATCTGTGCATTCATACCAACCTATTTTGGTGACGTTGTTGCCAAAGCTATTGTAGAACAAGTACCAAAAGGGGTTATTGAAGGGCTCAGTATCGCCGGTGCCATGATGCCAGCTCTCGGTTTCGCGATGCTTTTGAAAATGATGCTGAAAGAGAAAAAATACACGCCATTTTTCATTATTGGTTTTGTTTTAGCAACATTTATGAAGTTGCCTATTATAGCCGTAGCACTGCTCGGATTGTCTGTAGCCATCATTGATTATTACAACGACTCTGCTCAAAAAAGAACAATAGCACCACTTGACCATGAACAGATGGATGAGGGAATTTAATATGTCACAGTACCAGTCTAAATTTATTAATAGTGGAGAGTATCTTGATCAAGACACAAGTACTGTCTTGGACAAAAAAATCATGAGGCAATCTTGGCTTCGCATGTTATGGGTTCAGGCCTCATTCAACTATCAAAGGATGCAATCCAGTGGATTTCTCTATGCAATGCTTCCAGCACTTCAAAAAATTCACAAAAACAAGCAAGACCTGGCCATTTCATTGAAGCTCCACAATGAATTTTTTAATACATCGCCCTGGCTGGTTACCTTCATGCAGGGTGTCATCCTTGCTATGGAAAAAGGTAAGCAACCAATAGAAACCATCCGTTCTTTCAAAGTGGCAGCAATGGGACCACTAGGCGGGATTGGTGATGCAATGTGTCAATTAACAATACTTCCAATTACGGCATCCATTGCCGCAGCATTAGCTTTAGATAAAGTTGTGATTGCACCACTTATCTTTCTGTTGATGTTTAACATGGTTAGATTCTCTATTTATATTCCTCTGTTCAACTATGGATATAAGCTTGGTTTAACTGCACTAAGCGCACTAAAACAACAGAGTGATGCATTTAGCCGTGGCGCCACTATTCTTGGCCTTACCGTTGTAGGGGCACTCACAGCCTCATTTGTCAGGGTAAAGCTGGGTGCTGAAATCCAGCTTGGTGATTCAGTATTAAATCTTCAGGAAGGAATATTGGATAAAATTATGCCAAATATTCTTCCTCTTATCATAGTGATGAGTTGCTACAGGTTGATTATGCGTGGATGGTCACCCGTAAAGATCATGCTTGGCATGATCATTGGCTCCATTGGATTGCATTATGTTGGTATTCTTTAGAGAGTAAAGGGCAACGTATGAACAACTACATAAATGAGTGCAAACGTATTCTTGAAAAAGTAATGCAGGATGAAGCTAGCAATATCGTTCAAGCAGCTACAGTAATGGCTAATACGATCAAGCATGATGGTATCATTCACGTGTCTGGTGGACATTGCCACATCTATGCGATGGAAACATTTTATCGAGCGGGAGGTTTGGTACCTATCAATCCACTCTTACCACATATTTTCGCCACGGCTCCACGAACACAAGCTTACTCAGATCATATTTATGAGATTGAAGGTGTTGGCACTACGATTTTCGAAGATCAACATGTATCAGCATGTGATTGTGTTGTTCTAGCTTCAATTGCTGGCCGCACAATACCAACCATTGATATCGCATTGGCAGCCAAGAAACGTGGTCTTCCTGTAATTGCATTACAATCAATGGAGTTCAGCAAGCGGACAACACCAAAGCACTCCTCCGGTTCATTTCTGAGTGATATTGCAGATATCACGATTGACCTAAACATTCCGTATGGTGATGCGGTAATAGAATTTAATGGGCTCTCAGAAAAATGTTGCCCAGTCTCTTCTATTATCGGCTTTTCAGTTATTCAGGCACTAGTTACACAAACAGTATGTAATTTGGCAGAAGCCGGTATTACCCCGCCTGTTTGGGTTAGTTCAAATCTGGATCGAGGAGATGAGATTAACAAGAGTCATATTTTGGCTATGAAAGGTCGAGTGAGCTGCCTGTAATAGGAGAAGGTGATATGTATAAGAAATATTTAACTGACTTGCTAAAGCATATTGATGCAGTGAAAGATCAGCAAGATGTCATTGAACAGTGTGCTTTGGCCATGGCCAATACAATCACAAACGATGGAATGATCCATGTTACCGGTTGTGGCCATTCACAGATGTTTGCCCATGAAATGTATTTCCGTGCTGGGGGTTTGGTACAAATCAACGCCATTTTGCCACCAGTATTAGCATTATCACCCTATGCCCCGATGAGTACGTTCGCTGAACGCCAACATGGTTTGGCGACTGTCGCTCTTGATGCTGAAAAAGAGGTGCGTCCAGGAGACATTTTGATTGTGGTATCCACCTCTGGCCGAAATCCGGTACCGATTGAATTTGCGCTTGAAGGTAAAAAGCGTGGTTTGACGGTGATCGGTTTGACTTCGCTCGCATTTACACGTTCAGTCACATCTCGCCATCAGAGTGGTAAAAAACTGGAAGAGGTGTGCGATTACATCTTGGATATGGGAGGCCTGCCTGGCGATGCCATTATTCCTGTGCCCAATCAAGATTTTTCAACCGGTTCAATATCATCTGTTATAGGTTTTACTATCTTGAACAGTTTGGTCTGTGAATGTGTCAAACATATCATCAAGATAGATAAAAAGCCGCTACTTTGGCGGTCCGTCAATGCTGTCCAAGCGACAGAGTTCAATCAAGAAAACTTAAAAAATTATAAAAACAGAGTCACTTGTATGTAAATGAAAAACGATACTGCCTCGCATATTGGTAGTATTACATCTCTACAATCACATGGGGTTTAGCTATGAAATTAAACAGCACCTTAATTGCTGGTAGTGTGATAAGCCTTTGTTGCTTATCGATTCCGCATGCAGAGGCCACCATTACGGCCACACATACAGCACCGAAAGAGGTCTATACCACTAATGACTCACCCGGGTTTTCATTTATTGATGAAACCGGCAGGTATATTTATCATGATACCCTTTCACAGTATAGCAAATATAAACCAGATGATTATGAGCATGCTTGGCGGTTCGTTAGTTCCAATAACTATCAAGGCGTAAACAAGAAAATAAAGAATGCAGAAAATTTTGAAGCGTTTCAAAAAATAGCAGATAAGGCAACTGTTCAGAATACAGTGCCATTATGTGTAAACACCCCCCTTATGCAGAAAATAAAACCCAAAGGCACCAGTTATGATTATATTAACTTTTGTGGCTTGATGGATGTATGGGTTGACCCAGATACTGGTGATTGGTATGGCCTGCTTCACGATGAAGTTTTTGGCCTTGATCCCAGATATGATGCCATTGAGCGGGTTAAGTCGTCAGATAAAGGAGTTCATTGGGAAGTGGTTGATGTCATCCAGACCTCGCAATATGGGATGAAAGACAAACGCGATGAAGCTCTGGGACAAACATATAACTATGGGGGGGGGGACCCTCGCCTGTTTGTTGATTATGCATCTGGCTATTTTTATATGTTCTATACCAGTAGAGTCCAAAACCTGTCTGGCTGGTCCGGGTTTAGTTCATTTATGCAAGAACATGTAATGAGAGCACCAATATCAGGAAAGATGTCCCCTGATAGCTGGCGTAAATATCATAATGGGAAGTGGGAAAAATATGATACTCAGGACTACTCTTTAGGCAACGCCGGTGCTGCAAGCAATATAGTGTCGGTGGATGTCTCCCCCAAAGGATATTTTACTCCTGAGTACAATCCTGAGACCATGAGTGGCACAGCCTCCGAATTGACATCCCAGGGTAAGTTAATAAACTCCCCCCTAAGAGTCATGAATGTTGCCTGGAACAGCTATTTAAGCAAGTACATTGCAACGCCAGAGCCAAGTTCGGGGGCTCAAAACGAGAAAAAAGCACCAATGGAGTTCTATGCGACCGAAAGCTTAACAAATCCGAAATGGAAAAAAATATTTACCCTGAATGACTATGTTACTCGTTCCTGGTATCGCTTTATGATGGATCCACAGGCGCTGACTTTATCCAACTTTATTGTTGGAAAAAAACTCAGAACCTTCTGTTATGTTGAGTGCCAACAATATGGTGGTGAATATATTGATGTCACCATTAATAATTCAGGCAAGAACAAAACCAGTAATGCGATAAGACTCACTAATTTTAAAAATAAACTTGGTGATATACTCACTGCAGACAAGAAATTCAACTTAACCGTTACTCATGGCAAGACAAACAATAAAATGTCTTGGGGGTTATTGGATAAACAGGATGGTTATTACCATATTGTGGTTTATCCAAAAGGAAAGGCAAATAACAAGAGGTATTTGGGTGTTACTGAAGCTGGCGGTGGCAACCACTTGAGAAAGTGGGGTGCTGAAGTTGGGTTGATGGTGAATCCATGTAAAGCTAACCCGGTTTCAGATAGATGCTTGAGCTCTCAGTGGGTGAAAATGCCGACAGTGAAAACAAAGCATGATGGTACTGAGCTAAAAGATGGCAACTATCGTTTGGTAAACAGGCTGAGTGGGTTAACTCTGAGTTTTGACTCGACCCAGAGACTGGATCAACAGGTTTCAGTATCTCCATTCCGCTCTTGGGATTGTACTGAGCCAACTTGCCTAGATGGAAGCAAGGCATATTCACAGATCTTGCAATAAAAACGTTTATTCGCCGTTGTAAAAATCAACTCACTGACAAAATTAACGCAGAGCCACCTACTTGGTGGCTCTGCGTTTTCCACGATCAGATCCCCTGACGGGCTTCCTGCATCAGCAGGCGCATGTCGCTGACCGCCTTGGCCAGGCCGTCGAAGGCGGCGCGGCCGATGATGGCGTGGCCAATGTTGAGCTCATAGAGCTCGGGGATGGCTGCGATGGCCTTGACGTTGTGGTAGTGCAGGCCGTGGCCGGCATTGACCTTCAAGCCCTTGCCGGCGGCATAGGAGGCACCGGCGGCGATGCGCTTGAACTCGGCGTTACGTTCGGCATCCGTGGTGGCATCGGCGTAGCGACCGGTGTGGATCTCGATGAAGGGAGCACCGCTCGCGGCGGCCGCATCGATCTGGATGGGGTCGGCATCGATGAAGAGCGACACCTGGGCGCCGACGGCGGCCAGACGGGTCACCGCATCAGTCACCTTGTCCAGCTGGCCGGCCACGTCCAGGCCCCCCTCGGTGGTCACCTCGGTGCGCTTCTCCGGCACCAGGCAGACGAAGTGAGGCTTGATACGGCAGGCGATGCCGATCATCTCCTCGGTCACCGCCATCTCCAGGTTCATCCTGGTCTGGATGGTCTGGCGCAGGATCTCCACGTCACGGTCGGTGATGTGGCGGCGATCTTCCCGCAGGTGCACGGTAATGCCATCGGCACCGGCCTGCTCGGCCACGAAGGCGGCCTGTACCGGATCCGGATACTGGGTGCCCCGGGCATTGCGCAGGGTGGCGATGTGATCGATGTTCACACCCAGATAGATTTCGCTCATTGACGACTCCTTGAAGCTCTTCACTGTTAACTGTGCAGCTGGCGCCTAGGCGCCAGCGCCGATATCCGTATGTCACGTGGGGGGTTGCAGGTTGCAACCCGCAGCAGAGGCACAGGGCCGGCGGGCCCTCAGCCCTGGCCTGCACCTCTGCGCTTTAAAAACAGCTCCCGGCTCTTCAACTGACGCCGTCCCAGATAGGGTTGCAGCGCCAGCCGGCTGAAACGCTTGGCCGCCTGCAACAGGGGGGGAGTATCGAAGCGCCCCTCGGCAAAGGCCAGCAGGTGCGCGCCGAGAAACAGGGTACGGGGATCCGGCGCCCGCTCGCAAGCGACAAAGCCCAACTCCCGCTCGAAGCCGTAGAGCAGGGTTGGCTCAATCGGCGACTCGTCATCCGCCGTGTACTCGAAATCCACCGCATAGCCCAGCGCCTGCAACAGCAGGAACTCGAAGCGGCGCAGCGGCAGTTCCGGGGTCTCGCCGTCGGCCAGCGCCATGATGGCGCGGGCATAGGCATCGAACACCTCGGGGAAGGGGGTGTGCGCTTCCAGCAGGTAGTAGACCAGCTCGTTGAGATAGAGGCCGTAGAAGAGGCGATCGCCACCGAGGCGCAGGGAGTGATCCGGGCACTCGACCTGGGTGAGATTCTTGAGATCCCCCTTGCCACGCCAGGCGATGGTGAGCAGGGTAAAGGGCTGCAACAGCCCCTTCAGAGGCGAGCGTGGCCCGCGAGAACCGCGAGCCACCAGGGTAAAACGGCCACTATCCTGGGTGAAAACCTCGACCAGCTGGCTGGTCTCCCGATAGGGCCGACTGTGGATGACGAAAGCCGGGGTCAGCAATCAGTCATCGCCATAGCCGAGACTGCGCAGGGCGCGCTCGTCGTCGGCCCAGCCGGACTTGACCTTGACCCACAGCTCGAGGTGCACCTTGTTCTGGAACAGCCGTTCCATGTCGATGCGGGCCTCGGTGCCGATGGTCTTGATCTTCTCGCCCTTGTTGCCGATGACCATCTTCTTCTGGCCTTCGCGCTCCACCAGGATCAGGCCGTGGATGTGGTAGAGACCGTTCTCTTCCACCTTGAAGCGCTCGATCTCCACCGTCACCGAGTAGGGCAGCTCCTCACCGGTGAAGCGCATCAGCTTCTCGCGGATGATCTCGGAGGCCATGAAGCGGGAGGAGCGATCGGTTACGTAATCTTCCGGGAAGAAGTGGACGTTTTCCGGCAGCAGATCCTTGGCCCACTCACGGATCTTCTCCACGTTGGTGCCCTTCTCGGCACTGATGGGCAGGATATGGGAAAAGTTCATCTGCTGGCCCAGCCACTCCAGGTGGGGCAGCAGATCCTCTTTCTCTTTGACGTTGTCGATCTTGTTGACCGCCAGCACCACGGGACACTTGAGGTTGCGCAGTTTGCCCAGCACCATCTCGTCGTCTTTGGTCCAGTGGGTGCCGTCGACCACGAACACCACCATGGCCACGTCCCCCAGCGAACTGGTGGCGGCGCGGTTCATCAGGCGGTTGATGGCCCGTTTCTCTTCAATGTGCAGACCCGGGGTATCCACGTAGATGGTCTGATAGTTCTCCTCGGTGTCGATCCCCAGGATCCGGTGACGGGTAGTCTGGGGCTTCTTCGAGGTGATGCTGACCTTCTGGCCAAGCAGCTTGTTGAGCAGGGTGGACTTGCCCACGTTGGGGCGGCCCACGATGGCGACAAAGCCGCAATAAGTGCTATCTGTCATGACAGTTTTTCCAATGCTTGCTGCGCAGCGGCCTGTTCGGCCTTGCGACGGCTGGTGCCGACCCCGACCAGCGGACCATCCAGGCCTTCCACCTCACACTGGACGGTGAACTCCTGGTTGTGGGCTTCGCCCTTGACGTTGGTCACTGTGTAGGTCGGCAGGGATTTGCGGCTTCCCTGCAGAATTTCTTGCAGACGGGTCTTGGGATCCTTCTGCTCTATGCCCGGCTTGATCTCGTCCAGGCGGCTGGCGTACCAGCCCAGCAGCAGGGTCCGTACCGTCTCAAGATTGGTATCCAGATAGACGGCACCGATCACCGCCTCGACCGTGTCGGCCAGAATGGATTCACGGCGAAAACCGCCGCTTTTCAGCTCGCCCGGCCCCAGGATCAGGTGATCCCCGAGGTCGAACTCCCGGCCCAGTTCGGCCAGGGTCTTCTCGCGCACCAGGGTGGCGCGCATCCGGCTGAGATCCCCTTCCGCCGCCTGCGGGAAGCGGTGGAACAGATCGTCGGCAATCACCAGACTCAAAATGGAGTCACCCAGAAATTCCAGTCGCTCGTTGTGACGGGAGCCGGCGCTGCGGTGAGTCAGCGCCCGGGTCAGCAGTTCTTGATCCTGAAAGACATGCCCGAGACGGGACTGCAGTCTGTTCATCTTGATATTCATTTACTTGATTCCGCCAATGCGGTTGAAGCGCACCCCTGTCGGTACCCAGCTCGGCAGCAGGGAGCCTTCTTCGCGCTCGAATTCAAAACTTATCCAGATAGCGACCGCCTTGCCCACCAGGTTCTGCTCGGGCACGAAGCCCCAGAAACGGCTGTCGGTACTGTTGTCACGGTTGTCGCCCATGACGAAGTACTGACCTTCCGGTACGACCCACTCGTCGGGGTAGGTGCCGGGCTGGCGGTAGTAACGGCCGACCATATCGGGCATCAGCGGGTTGCGCAGGGTCTCGTGAGACACCTCGCCCAGCTGCTCGGTATAGCGGTCAAGCGGGATCCCCATCTGGGTAAATTCACCCCTTTGTTCAAACTTGACGTCGAGCTTCTGGAAGCCCGGGCACGTTTTCCCTTCCTGCTCCTCGCACTTGGGCCGGATCATCAGCTCCTTGTTGCGATAGATGACCCGATCCCCCGGCATGCCGACTACGCGCTTGATGTAGTCCACCCGGGTATCCAGCGGATACTTGAACACCACCACGTCGCCGCGCTTGGGTTCACCGGTCTCGAGGAACTTGGTGTTGGTCACCGGATCCTTGAGGCCGTAGGCAAACTTCTCCACCAGGATGAAATCGCCCACCAGCAGGGTGGGCATCATGGAACCAGACGGGATCTGGAACGGTTCGAAGATGAAGGAGCGCAGGATCAGTACGAGGGTGATGACCGGGAAGACCCCGGCGGTCTGTTCGATCCAGACCGGCACGGGGGCCACCTTGGCCAGGGTTTTCTCGTCCAGATGGGCGCCGCCGTGGGCACGGGCCACGGCAATCTTGGCGGCCCGCTGTTTGGACCAGATCATCTTGTCCAGACACCAGATAACACCGGTGATCGCGCAGACCACCACCAGGATCAGGGAAAACGTGCTTGCCATCTATTAATCCTTTCCGACGTGGAGAATTGCGAGGAAGGCTTCCTGCGGCACGTCGACACGGCCCAGAGACTTCATCCGTTTCTTGCCTTCTTTCTGCTTGTTCAGCAGCTTCTTCTTACGACTCACGTCACCACCGTAACACTTGGCGGTCACGTCCTTGCGCAGGGCCTTGACGGTGCTGCGAGCGATGATCTGGTTGCCGATGGCAGCCTGGATGGCGATATCGAACATCTGGCGCGGGATCAGCTCGCGCATCTTCTCCACCACCTGGCGACCGCGGTACTGGGCGTTCTCCTTGTGGGTGATGATGGCCAGGGCGTCGACCCGCTCGCCGTTGATCATGATGTCCAGACGGACCATGTCGGAGGTTTCGAAACGCTTGAAGCCGTAATCCAGCGAGGCGTAACCGCGGCTGGTAGATTTGAGGCGGTCGAAGAAATCGAGCACCACTTCCGCCATCGGGATCTCGTAGGTCAGTGCCACCTGCTTGCCGTGGTAGACCATGTTGGTCTGCACGCCACGCTTCTCGATACAGAGGGTGATCACGTTGCCCATGTACTCCTGCGGCAGCAGGATGTGACACTCGGCGATCGGCTCACGCATCTCCTTGATGCTGGTGATGGCGGGCATCTGGGCCGGGCTGTCGATGTGGATGGTGGTGCCGTCGGTCTGCTCGATCTGGTAGACCACGGTCGGTGCGGTGGTGATCAGATCCAGATCGTACTCACGCTCCAGCCGCTCCTGGATGATCTCCATGTGCAGCATGCCGAGGAAGCCGCAACGGAAGCCGAAGCCCAGTGCGGTGGAACTCTCCGGCTCGTAGAACAGGGAGGCGTCGTTGAGCGACAGCTTCTCCAGTGCATCGCGGAAGGACTCGTAGTCATCGCTGGAGATGGGGAACAGACCGGCATAAACCTGCGGCTTCACCTTCTTGAAGCCGGCCAGCGCCTTCTCGGCACCGTGTTTGGCCAGGGTCAGGGTATCGCCCACCGGCGCGCCGTGGATGTCCTTGATGCCGCAGACGACCCAACCTACCTCGCCGCAGCCCAGACCGTCGGTATCCACCTGCTTGGGTGTGAAGATACCGATGCGATCGACGCCCCAGGTCTGGCCGGTGCTCATTACCTTGATCTTGTCATTCTTCTTGAGCGAACCGTTCTTGATCCGCACCAGAGAGACGACGCCCAGATAGGAGTCGAACCAGGAGTCGATGATCAGCGCCTGCAGCGGGGCATCCGGATCCCCTTCCGGAGACGGGATCTTGGCCACGATCTCTTCCAGCACCAGATCGACGCCGAGGCCGGTCTTGGCTGAGCAGCGCACCGCGTCGACCGCGTCGATGCCGACGATGTCCTCGATCTCTTCGGCAACCCGCTCTGGCTCGGCGGCCGGCAGGTCGATCTTGTTCAGCACCGGCACCACTTCCAGGTCCATTTCCATGGCGGTGTAGCAGTTGGCCAGAGTCTGTGCCTCAACCCCCTGGCCGGCATCCACCACCAGCAGTGCCCCTTCACAGGCCGCCAACGAGCGGGAGACCTCGTAGGAGAAGTCCACGTGGCCCGGGGTGTCGATAAAGTTCAGCTGGTAGGTGTTACCGTCTTGTGCCTGGTAGTTCAGGGTCACACTCTGTGCTTTGATGGTAATGCCGCGCTCGCGCTCCAGTTCCATGGAGTCAAGCACCTGAGCCTGCATCTCGCGGTCGGACAGGCCGCCACAAGTCTGGATCAGACGGTCCGACAGGGTCGATTTACCGTGGTCGATGTGCGCAATAATCGAAAAGTTACGAATGTGTTTCATCGAGCAAGAATCACTCAAAATTAGGTTAGGGCCGGATTATGGAGGCAGGATTTTACTGGATAACCCGGTCGACGGCCAATCTTTAGTCGACGAAGCACCAGAAATAGCGGCCTGCACGGTCAGGAGAGGTGGCGGGTGGGCAGGACCACACCCAGCATGCGGGGACCATAGGCCCCCTGATCGAGCCGGTTGGAAAAGTAACGAACCAGTGAAAAACCGACGAGGCCCCCCAGCAGGCAGCAGAGGATGGTGACCCCCTCCCCCGCAGAGAGCAGAGGGGCCAGCCAGAGTTGCCCCAGCAGGGCCCCCGCCAGCAGACAGAACAGTGGCAGCACATAGACCAGCGCGGCCCCCTGCAGGATGCTCGCCTGGGGAATGCCGAGCCTCACCTGCTGGCCGACGCTCACCTCGGCGGTGAGCGCCACCCGCAGTCGCTGCGCTTTCAATGGAAACGCCTTGGCCACCGTGCCGGTACCGCAGTTGGACTGTTGATGACAACCGCTGCAGGCGGAGCGCCGTTCGCACTCCACCCAGGCATGTTCTCCATCAATGGCCACCACGGTCGCCAGCTCTTCGCTCATTCCACTCACAAGACGGTTCCACAATAATGAAAGATAGATTGACCCAATCTGAACACGACTGCCGGCCTTGGGCAAGCAGCCGCGTCTGACGGCTTACTGTACGGCCTCGTTGCGGGCCAGCGGCTGCACCGATTCGGCAATCCGCTTGGCGGTGTCGGCCGGCACTTCCCCGACCACTGTTATCTCGACCCCCACGTCATTGACGAAGCTCACCAGCGAGGTGGCGCCCTGGCGGATCAGCTGCTGGCGCACCGCCTGCTTGGGATCGACCCGGGCCACGTAGACCGAGAGATCCACCAGCCCGTCGGAGAGCATCATGTAATCCACCGGCAGACTGGTAGTCACCAGCTGGTGACGATCCCGGGAGAGCACCTTGAAGCCTTCAGGCAGCCAGGTGAGGTGCCAGTTCAGCTGCTGCTGCGGCGCCGGATAGGCATCTTCCAGCGCCAGCGCCTGGGGCAGCTTGCTGCTGGCCAGCTTCACCAGCCAGGGAGCCGGCGCAGGGAGGCGGTCCAGATCCACCCCCAACACCTGCTCCACCAGATTTCCTTCCCGATCCACCATGTCCACCCGCAGCAACAGGCTGCTCTGCTCGTCAATCCAGAGCACGAAGCCGTACTTGTCGGCCTCCTTGGGCACCAGCCGCACCACCTGTGCCACCAGCCCGGCAGCCCGGCTGCGGCCGGCCAGCACAGGATCATAGCTCTCCAGCACCCGCGGCAACGGCATTCTCACCAGGGTGGCCCATACCCCGGGGAAACGCGCCCCCTTGAGGGTGTAGGGTTCATGGGTATTTTCAAAAAAGGTGTACTCGTCTTGGCGCTGCAGGTACTCGATGGTCTTGCCATCGAGGTAGCTGAGGTGAGCCACCTCCTTGCCATCGATCACGCCGTGGCTGAAGCGGATAGGCTCGAGTCGCCCCTGCCGGGCCTTGACCATGGACAATTCGAAATTCTGTTGCGAGACGGCACTCTGCATCTGCTGCAACAAGGCCTCGGCCGACTTGTCGTCGGCCGAGGCCTTGGCGCTGATCAACAGGAGAGAGGCCAGCAAAATACGGCTGGACTGGCGCACGTTCTGATCCCTAATCCGTTATTCCTGAATCTGCTTGTCTTGCAGCAGACGCTGTTGCAACTGGTGGTCGCGCAGGAAAGCGTTGATGCGCTCGCGCTGCTCTTGCATCTGCTGTTCGCTCAACCCCTGCTGACGCTGGGTCGCACGATTGCTGTCCTGCGGATAGTGCACGCTCACCGGCGAGGCACTGCCACCAACGGGGATAGTGTTGAGTACCGGGTTGGTCGGCACACCGTCCTGCCCCTGATACTGCTGCACCCCGAAGATGACGGCGGCAGCGACCGAGGCGGCGATGGCGTATTGCCCTACCTGCTGGCCGGCACGGCGCAGGAACGGCACTATCGTGGCGGTCTTGGCGGTACCAGGCTGCGGTGCCGCAGGTTTGCTCTCCACCGGCTTGGGCGCCAGTATGGTGGGTTCATCTTCCAGCGCAGCCATGATGCTGTCGCTCAGATCCAGTTGCAGATTGACCGGCAGGTCCCCCCGCATGGCATCACCAATCAGGTGGTAACGAGACCAGGTATCTTGCAGAGCCGGATCCGTTCCCAGCTCGTTCAGAACCTCAACATCGCTCAAGTCACCGTCCATCAGGGCCGAGAGTTGCTCTTTATTTGCCATAAGTTAACCTGTCTTTCCCCAGTTAATTCTCGATCAGAGGTTGCAGCTTTTTATCGATTGCTTCCCTCGCCCGGAAGATGCGGGATCTCACCGTACCCACCGGACAATCCATGATTTCGGCAATCTCTTCGTAGCTCAGCCCTTCCAGTTCGCGAAGGGTGATAGCTGTCCTCAAGTCTTCCGGCAAAGCTTCTATGGCAGAAAACACGGTGCGCTTGATCTCGTCGGTCAGCGTCAGGTTTTCCGGGGTAGCCACCTCTTGCAAGGCTTCGCCACCGCCATAGTATTCTGCCTCTTCCGCCTCTACGTCACTGCTGGGCGGCCTGCGCCCCTGAGAGGTCAGATAATTCTTGGCCGTGTTCACGGCAATCCGGTACAACCAGGTGTAAAAGGCGCTCTCGCCACGGAATGTCGGCAGCGCACGGTAAGCCTTGATGAAAGCCTCCTGCGCCACATCCGGTACATCGCCCGGATTGTTGACATACCTGGCCACCAGGTTGACCACCTTGTGCTGGTATTTTTTTACCAACAGGTTGAATGCATTTTTATCGCCACGCTGGACCCGTTCAACCAGCTGTTCGTCCAGTAGATTCTGGTCGCTCATCAGAGCCGTAAAACCCCCATCAGGTTATCGTTTTTCTTTTCCGGCCCTTCCTAAGCGCACAAGTTCAGACAGGAGGAATCAGGGAAAGTTCGCTTGCATTGAAAAAAATGTGACGCAGGCTGCATCACCACCCTCGCTTGGGCTACCATGGTGCCAGTTCTTAATCCAGGCCAATGATACTTATGAAAGCAAGTGTTGAATACCTTTGCGACGTACTGATCATTGGCAGCGGTGCCGCCGGTTTGTCTCTCGCGTTGCGATTGGCAGACCAGGCCAAAGTCCTGGTTCTGAGCAAGGGGCCCATCAGTGAAGGGGCCACTTTCTATGCGCAAGGAGGCATCGCTGCCGTGTTCGACGAGACCGACAGCATCGAATCCCACGTGAGCGACACGCTCAACGCCGGGGCCGGGTTGTGTGACCCGGCCGTGGTGGAGTTCACCGCCCGCAACGCCCGCGACTCCATCCAGTGGCTGATCCAGCAGGGGGTCCCCTTCGATCAGGAGGAGGACGCCGAGGGCGAATCCCACTATCACCTGACCCGCGAAGGGGGCCACAGCCATCGCCGCATCTTCCACGCGGCCGATGCCACCGGCAAGGCGGTGCAGCTCACCCTGATCGACCAGGTGCGGGCTCACCCCAACATCCAGCTGATGGAGCGTTTCAACGCGGTCGACCTCATCACCACCCGCAAGCTGGGTCTGCCGGGCAACCGGGTGCTGGGCGCCTATGTCTGGAACCGCAACGCCGAGCAGGTCGAGGTGGTGCGTGCCCGTTTCGTGGCGCTGGCCACCGGTGGTGCCTCCAAGGTGTACCAGTACACCTCCAACCCAGATGTCAGCTCCGGTGACGGCATCGCCATGGCGTGGCGCGCCGGCTGCCGGGTGGCGAACCTGGAGTTCAACCAGTTCCACCCCACCAGCCTGTTCCACCCCGACGACCCCAACTTCCTGCTGACCGAAGCCCTGCGCGGCGAGGGAGCCTATCTGCGCCGCCCCGACGGCAGCCGCTTCATGCCCGACTTCGACGAGCGAGCCGAGCTGGCACCGCGAGACATAGTCGCCCGCGCCATCGACCACGAGATGAAGCGCCTCGGTGCCGACTGCATGTATCTGGACATCAGCCACAAGCCGGCCGATTTCATCATCAAGCACTTTCCCACCATCCATGAGCGCTGCCTCGCGGTAGGCATCGACATCACCAAGGAGGCGATGCCCATCGTCCCTGCCGCCCACTACACCTGCGGTGGCGTGATGATCGACAACAACGGCCAGACCGACATTCCCGGCCTCTACGCCATCGGCGAGGTGACCTACACCGGGCTGCACGGCGCCAACCGGATGGCCTCCAACTCCCTGCTCGAATGCGTGGTCTATGCCCATCAGGCGGGGGCCGACATTCTGGCCAAGCTGCCGACGAGCGTGGAGCCGCCCCGTCTGCCGGTGTGGGACGAGAGCAAGGTGGAAGATTCGGATGAGCTGGTTGTGATCCAGCACAACTGGCACGAGCTGCGGCTAATGATGTGGGACTACGTGGGGATAGTGCGTACCAACAAACGTCTGGCACGCGCCAAGCGCCGCATCGACCTGCTCAAGCAGGAGGTGCAGGAGTACTACGCCAACTTCCGGGTCTCCAACAACCTGCTGGAACTGCGCAACCTGCTGCAGGTGGCCGAGCTCATCGTCAACTGCGCCCTGCAGCGCAAGGAGTCGCGCGGCCTGCACTACAACCTGGACTACCCGGACATGCAGCCGGACTCCAGGCCGACCGTGCTGACGCCGGAGCGGGATTGATCTTTTCGCTCAGCAATGAGCCTGAAGGTCCCGCGGCCTGCACTGCTGCAACCCGGACTACCCGGACATGCAGCCGGACTCCAGGCCGACCGTGCTGACGCCGGAGCGGGATTGATCTTTTCGCTCAGCAATGAGCCTGAAGGTCCCGCGGCCTGCACTGCTGCAACCCGGACTACGCGGACATGCAGCCGGACTCTAAGCCGACCGTGCTGACGCCGGAGCGGGATTGATCTTTTCGCTCAGCAATGAGCCTGAAGGTCCCACGGCCTGCACTGCTGCAACCCGGACTACCCGGACATGCAGCCTGACTCCAAGCCGACCGTGCTGACACCGGAGCGGGACTAACCTCTGCCGCAAGCAACAAGCAGCAACATCCAGATGACCTCGCTCCGGCGGGGTCATCTGTTTTATGGGGAAGAGAGGCTAGCTGTGTAAACCCACCAGGTTGTTCACAGATTGAAGACGACTGATTGGGGGCTGATAGTTCAGACTGGCATGAGGACGATGCCAGTTGTACTCATGCAGCCACGGGGTCAAGTGTTCTGCCCGTTGCTCTGACGACTCATAGCTCCGGGCGTACGCCCATTCACGCAGCGCTGTCTGAATGAAGCGCTCTGCTTTGCCATTGGTTTGTGGTGTGTAAGGCTTGGTGCGCAGGTGCTTGAGCCCCAACCGACGACACAGCTTCTGGAAGCGTTTCGATCGATAACAGGCGCCATTGTCAGTAAGTAGCCGACTGAAACGAATACCGAGCCCGGCGTAGTAACGAAGAGCCTGTAACAGCGCCAGGCAGGCACTGCGCCCCGTTTCATCAGGATGCAGGGCGCTGAACGCCACACGGGAGTGGTCATCAATCGCCACATGCGCATACACCCATCCCGCGCCGGGGGAGTCCTGGCTGCGGTCACCGGTGACACGATGGCCGGGGCGACGGAAACGCCCCAGCTTTTTGATGTCCAAATGCAGCAAGTCACCCGGTTTCTCATGTTCATAACGTTGTACTGGAGGGGCTGGTGCCAGATCCGCCAGTCGATTCAGTCCCATTCGTTGCAGGATACGGGCGACGGAACTGTGTCCGATGCCCAACGCTTGGCTGATGTGCCGATAGGTCTGTCGTTGCTTGCGCAGTGCGATAATCACCTGTTGGCGCTGGTCATCGATGGCGTGGGGACAGGATGCGGGTCGAGAAGAGCGATTGTGCAGCCCATCAGGCCCCTCATGGCGATATCGCGTGAGCCACTTGTAAGCGGTGCGGGTACTGACCCCGGCGGCGTGAGCCGCTTCTTCAACACGCAGGCCTTGTTCAAGGATACGCTGGACAAGAAGCTGTCGACCGAAGAGGGTTAATCGGACATTTTTATGGTTGTTCACTGGGGCACCTCGGATGATTGGTTTGGTTGGCGCCTCCAATTTTGCGGGAATGCCCCGAGTGAACAACCTACAGAGAGATCACAGCTAGCGAGTCGGCTGGGAGAAGTGGATGGCGCGAGCCAGCGTGCGGTAGTGGGCCGGTGCCAGCGCATCGCTGAACAGCCAGAGCCGGCTGGCGGGACGCTCCACCGCTACCAGCTGCAACCAGAGCACACCGGGCCAGATGCGGCTGCCCGCCCCCAGTTGATAGCGGTTGCCCTGCCAGCTGAGCCACTGCCCGTCCCACTCCAGCACGCCGGTCATCCGGCTCGTGTCGAGCCAGGCTCGCCACAACCCCAGACCCCAGCAGGGCAGCAACAGTGCCCACTGCCAGCCCTGGATCAGGGCGGCCAGCGGCCACAGGATCAGCAGAAACAGCGACAACAGCAGCAGACGCTGCTGTCTGGAGACGGTGACGGGCATCGACACCCGTACGGATGGATCAACGCTGGCGATCGTGACGGGCCTGATTGCGTTCCAGGATCAGCGGGATCATGGCGGCGAAGGCGGGGTCTTCCGGCACGCCGTGGCCCATGCTCCAGCGGAACAGCTCCGGATCCTCACACTCCAGCAGGCGGATGAAGGTCTGCTGATCGGCCTCACTCAAGCCATCGAACTCGTGCTCGAAGAAGGGCATAAAGATCACATCCAGCTCGAGCATGCCACGGCGGCAGGCCCACTTCAGGCGGGATTTTTCAATTGGGCTCAACATGGAACTCTCCTTACAAAGACCCGGCGATGGTACCAGCTGGATTTTCCGGCTGACAAACATTCCTTACGTCTTTACCATGCAGGTCACATACTTTCTGTCTCTGGAATGCCATCGTGAGCCTGCCAATCCTTCCTGCCGAGCCAACCCTGTTCCCTCTGACCGATCTGGCCATCACCAGCCTGAGCGGCCCGGATCGCGCCAAATACCTGCAGGGTCAGGTCACCTGTGACGTCAACGCCCTGCAGCCAGGCCAGCACACCCTGGGCGGCCACTGCGATCCCAAGGGCAAGCTGTGGAGCGATTTTCGCCTGCTCTGCCTGAGCGATCGCCTGCTGATGCTGACCAAGCCGTCGGTGCTGGCCCGCCAGCTACCCGAGCTCAAGAAGTTCGCGATCTTTGCCAAGGTCGAGATCAGCGAAAATCACGGCCAGGCGGTCGGCGTGGCCGGTCAGGGAGCCGATGGCTGGATCGCGGGGCAATACGACCTGCAGCAGAGCGGCCTCATCGAGGGTGGCATGGCGGTGCGGATCGAAGCCGATCGCTGGCTGCTGGTCAGCGAACAGCCGCTGGCGCTGGCCCTGCCCAGCGGCCCCGAGTCGCTCTGGTGGGGACTGGAGATCAAGGCCGGCATCCCCCATCTGGAGGCGGTTCATCAGGGTGAGTACATTCCCCAGATGCTCAACCTGCAGGCGCTGGATGGCATCAGTTTCACCAAGGGCTGCTACATGGGGCAGGAGACGGTGGCCCGCGCCAAGTATCGCGGCGCCAACAACCGCGCCCTGTTCGTGCTGAGCGGCACCGCCACTACCCCGGTTACCAGCGGCGACACCCTGGAGATCCAGCTCGGTGACAACTGGCGCCGCAGCGGCATGGTGCTCAACGCCTGGCAGCAGGATGGCGAGCTGTGGCTCACCGCCGTGCTGCCCAAGGACACCGAGGCCGACGCCCGCTTCCGGCTCAAACAGGAAGAATGCTCAAGCCTGACCCTGCAGCCCCTCCCCTATCAGCTGACCGAGTAAGCGAAGCCAAGCGCCCTGCTAGCGCACCCGCGCCAGCAGGGCCTCCTTCAGCCAGCGCCCCGCCTGCCCGAGCGGGCGGGCGCGATGCCACTGCAGCTCCAGCGCCAGCTCGGGCTGGGTTATGAAGTCCGGCTTGAGCACCACCACCTCGCCCCGAGCCAGCGGCCGGTGCAGCAGAAAATCGGGCACCGCCGCCCACCCCAGCCCCAGTTTCACCAGCTCCAGGATCCCGAGATCCCCCTCTACCCACCACACCTGCGCCGACAGGCGAAAGCGATGGCGCTCCGTCCCCTCCCGTCGCCCTGTCACCAGCAGCTGGCGAGCCCCCTGCAGATCGCTCTCCCGCAGCGGCGCCTTGTGGGCCAGCGGATGTTCGGGGGAGACCACCAGTGGCATGGCGACGCCTCCCAGCGAGCGGGCCACGATCTCCTGCTGCGGGTGCTCCTTCTGATAGCTGATGCCGAGCTGGGCGCGGCCGCTGATCAGCATCTCGGTGAGATCCTCCATCAGCGGAAACAGCAGCTCCAGCTCAACCGTCGGGTAGTGGGTGGCGAACTCCTCCAGCACGGCGCCGAGCCAGGGCAGGTGGGAGTCATCATCGATGGCCAGGGTCAGGCGCGACTCGACGCCGCTGGCCAGCTCGCCGGCGATGGCCTGCAAGCGGGCGCTCTGGGCCAGCAAGATACCGGCCTCCTGGCTGATGCGCACGCCCGCCTCGGTCAGCACCGGATAGCGCCCGCTGCGATCGAACAACTCCAGCCCCAGATCTATCTCCAGATTGGCGATGGCGGTACTGACTACCGACTGCGCCTTGCCCAGCTGGCGCGCGGCCGCCGAGAAGGAGCCTGCCTGCGCGGCGGCCAGCAATACCCTGAGTTGTTCCAGCGATGGGTTCATCGTCCTGCTCCTGCAAATGCGGTCATCCATCTATTTTAGCGATGGATACCAACGTGAAACTATCAACAAATATGGATAGATTGCCAACCAGTCAGTCAACATAGCTGTTTAAAGAGAGGAATTTATGCGTACCCGCAATGACCGTATCCGCCACGCCATCGGCTTTGAAGTGATAGGTCTGCTCATCGCAGCCCCCCTGGCCAGCTGGATCACAGGCATCGAGCTCAGCCACATGGGGCCGCTGGCCGTCCTGTTCTCGGTACTGGCCACCGTCTGGAACTATGTCTACAACATCGGCTTCGACAAGCTGCTGCTCAAGTACCAGGGTCACCCGCACAAGACCTTGTGGCAGCGCGTGGTCCATGCGTTCGGCTTTGAAGGGGGCTTCATGGCGCTCACCCTGCCGGTCATCGCCTGGTGGCTGGATCTCGCCCTGCTGGCGGCGCTGGCGCTCAATATCGGCTTCGTGACCTTCTATCTGGTCTACGCCTTCGTCTACAACTGGAGCTACGACAAGGTGTACCCGATCCCGGGTCAGTGGCAGCAGAACGCACTGGGTTGAACGACGGCAAAAAGCGGTGGGAAAAACGAGGCACCATCATGCAAGAGGCATGATGGTGCTGGGGGAGGACAAGCCCGGCGGGCCTGCCGTAGCCTTCAGGCTTGTGCCTTCAGCTCTTCGGTCTGGGCCTCTGCCTCGGCCTCCTGGGTCAGCATGGCCTCAAGGTCGCTCTGGTACTGGGTCAGCAGACGCTGGGCCGCCACCATGTCACCCTTGTGCAGGCGCTCGAACAGATGGTGTTGCACCACGCCGTTGAGATACTCCACCGTGACCGGTTGCTCCAGGGTCTCCAGCAACTCCTCTTTTTCCAGCTCGGCATTGATTTCATCGGCACTGGTACGCAGCAGACCGGCCAGTTGCACCAACATACGGCGCTCACCTTCGCGCAACAGGCTCAACATGCGGTTTCTCTGCTGCTCATTCTGTTGGGTCATACATTTCCTTACGTCGAATGGGAACAAGCCCGCTCATTCTGCCTTGTCGCTCTGACAGCGTCTATCTCATGTCCCCCACTTATTTTCATGTCGCAGCCACAAAGTGCGCCAGATGCTATTTGACCCGTCGCTAGGTATAGTAGCCACTGGTTTGCGGGCGCCTTGCCGCCCGGTACGGACGAGAAATTTCACCATGATTGACGCCATTCTGGTGCTTTGCACCTGCCCGGATGAGGCCAGTGCCGACCTCATCTGCGAACAACTGCTCGATCGGCGGCTGGCGGCCTGCATCAACCAGCTGCCCGGCCTCACCTCCGTCTATCGCTGGCAGGGCCGGATCGAGCGGGCCACGGAGGTCCAGCTCATCATCAAGTCGCAAGCGGCCCTGTTCGAGCCGCTGCGCCAGTGCATTCTTGCTCATCACCCCTATGAGGTGCCCGAGATCCTGGCGCTGCCCACAAGCCAGGGCCACCAGCCCTATCTCGACTGGATAAAACAGGAAACCTCATGACGCCGTTTCGTCTGCTCTCTCCCCTGCTGTTGCTCTGCGCCCTGCTGGCCGGGCTGGGCTCACTGCCAGCCCGCGCCAGCAGCACGGATCTGCTGAGTGCCCTCGGCATCGAGGCCAGTGCCCAGCCCAAATTCCTGAAGGTGGACGAGGCGTTCGTCCTCGAGAGCGAACAGCAGGGCAACCGGCTGCTGCTGCGCCTGCGCATCGCCGACGACTACTATCTCTACCGCCACCGTTTCAGCTTCCAGGGCGAGAACCTCGCCTTCGAGGAGCCGGTGCTGCCCGCCGGCACCGATCATGAAGACGACTTCTTCGGCAAGACCCAGGTCTATTACCGGGAGGTGCAGATCCCCGTCACCCTGACCAAGGCGGGCCAGCAGGCTAGCCTCAAGATCAGCTATCAGGGCTGTACCGATGGCCTCTGCTATCCCCCGACCGACAAGCGGATCGCCGTCGAGCCCCTCGTCGCCGAACCACCGCATGACCAGGTCGATGCGCCTACGCCGGCCCCGGCCAGCAGTCAGCAGGATCAGCTGGCGGCCGCCCTCGGCAACCAGGGGTTCTGGCTCAGCGTCGCCGCCTTCTTCGCACTGGGGCTCGGCCTCGCCTTCACCCCCTGCGTCTTCCCCATGTATCCCATCCTGACCGGGATCATCGCCGGGGCCGGCCATCGCCTCTCCACCCGCCGCGCCTTCCTGCTCTCCTTCGTCTACGTGCAGGGGATGGCGGTCACCTACACCCTGCTCGGGCTGGTGGTGGCGTCGGCAGGCTTGAAATTCCAGGCCGCGCTGCAGCACCCCTATGTGCTGATCGGGCTCTCGGTGATGTTCGTGCTGCTGGCCCTCTCCATGTTCGGGCTCTATACCCTGCAGCTGCCGAGCAGCCTGCAGACCCGACTCTCCGGTCTCTCCAACCGCCAGCAGGGCGGCTCCGTACTCGGGGTCGGCATCATGGGGATGATCTCCGGCTTGGTCTGCTCCCCCTGCACCACGGCCCCCCTCTCCGGCGCCCTCATCTACGTGGCCCAGAGCGGCGATCTCTGGCTCGGCGGCGCGGCCCTCTACGCCCTGTCGCTGGGGATGGGGCTGCCGCTGCTGCTGCTCGGCACCTCGGGCGGCAAACTGCTGCCCAAGGCGGGCGCCTGGATGGACGTGATCAAGCAGCTGTTCGGGTTTGCGCTGCTGGCGGTGCCCATCCTGCTGCTCTCCAGGCTGTGGAGCGATCAGGTCGCCACCCTGGCCTGGCTCGGCTGGGGGCTGCTGCTGTGCGGCTACCTCTACCATCACAACCAGCACCAGCAACATTCGGTGGGGCGCAGCCTGCGCGGTTTCGTGCTGCTGCTGGCGATGATCAGCGCCGTGGTGGTGGGCAAGGATCTGCTGCTGCCCTCCCCGGGCGCCAGCGTCGCCGCCCAGGCCGAGACGCCGGCCTTCATCCGCATCAAGACCCTGGACGATCTCAAGACCCAGCTGGCCGCCGCCCGCGGCAAGCCGGTGCTGCTCGATCTCTATGCCGACTGGTGCGTGGCCTGCAAGGAGTTCGAATACAAGACCTTCAGCGACCCCGCCGTGCGCGAGCGCTTCGGCCAGATGGTACTGCTGCAGGCGGACGTCACCGCCAACGACGATGCCGATGTGGAACTGCTCAACGGTCTCAACGTGCTGGGCCTGCCAACCCTGATCTTCTTCGACCGCGCCGGCAATGAAGTGAGCGGCCAGCGGGTGACCGGCTTTATGGGGCCCGCCGAGTTCCTCGGTCAGCTGGACAGGATTGGCGATGCCAACTGAACTGCGTCAGCTGCAGGCAAGCGATGCGCCCGCCCTGCAGCGGCTGTTCGAACAGGCTCCGACCTATCAGGCGGCGATAAGTCACGCGCCGCTCTGCGCCCAGGCAGCAGAGGAGGCGCTCACGGCCTGTCCGCCGACGCTGCCCTTCTCTGCCAAACAGGTGATCGGGTGCTGGGAGGCGGGGGAGCTTACCGCAGTGCTCGATCTGCTGCGCGACTATCCCGAGCCCACCACCGCCTATCTGGGGCTACTGCTGGTGGGCGAGCCCTGGCAGGGGGCCGGCCGCGGTCAGGCGCTCTATCTGCACGCCTGCACGCTGGCTCGCTCCTGGGGCGCAACCCGGCTGCGGCTGTCGGTCATTGCCAGCAATGAGGTCGCCTTGTCCTTCTGGCAGCGCCGAGGGTTCACCGAGCGCTATCGCCGCGAGCTGGCCGGCTACCGGGCCGAGGCGATCGTGCTGGAGCGCACCATCGACCCCGCCCCTTCCGGACACGCCCCCTCCCTCTCGCCCCTTACTGACTGATTTTTCTGGCAATCCCTTGTATATGGTCGGCAGCATGGCAAAATTTGCCCTTTCCCGTCTCGTTCGTCCGGAGTTTTGATGAAAAAGTGGTTCATCCCCCTGCTGGCCCTCTGGCTCTATGGCTGTTACGCAGGTCCAGGTGAAGAGGCAATCCGGACCCAGGTCACCGCCAAGCTGCAGGCCGACACCGACGCCAATCTGTTCGAGATCAGCGACTTCGCCATCCTGGACAAGGAAGAGCGCATGGAGGGGGTCTATCTGGTCAAGGTGAGCTACCAGCTCCACTTCAAGCGGGGGCTGGAGCAGTTGCAGGTACTGCAGGACGAGGATCTGGTCTATGACAGGGTCGGTCCCTTCCAGCAGGAGATGGGGCTGATGGAGCTGGAACGCAAATACGGCGAGTTCGAGGCGGGCCAGGTGCTGCCCCAGCAGGCCGAAGTGTGGATGATGAAGACCGAACAGGGCTGGCGTCTGGCCGAGCCCGCTCACTGACGCGGCCCCGGCCAGGCAACCCGGGCCGACTCAGGCCTGGGTATCCACCATATAACCCTTCCGGTCGGGCGCGTCGCTCGGGATCTTGCTGGCAAAGGCCGACAGCAGATCCTTCAGAGTCACCCCGCTACCGCTGTTGCCGCTGCTCTCCAGCAGGCTGGAGAATTGACTCTGCAGGGCGCTCACCTCGCTGCCAGGCTCCCCTTCCCCATCCAGCTGACCCAGCAGGCTCTGCAGATCCAGCTTCATGGGATTGTCATTGCTGCCAGTGGCGATGGCCTTGCTCCCCTCCTGCTGAGCGTGCAGGGCATCCATCAGGCTCGCCATGAAGGAATCGAGTGAACCACCGCTGGCGGCGGTACTCTCGGTACTCTCACCGCTCTCTTCCTCGCTCTTGCCCGACAGGCCCAGCTCGGCCAGCACCGACTTGAGATCCTGCTCCATCTTGTTGCTCGCACCGGGGGGCGGCGGGGGCGGCATCTCTGGTCTCTCCTGCCGTTCGCCGCTGCGCGTTGCCAGCAGTTGCGCCAGCGATCCGACGCTTCCCGCGGCTGTTACGTTTGTTGTCATTGTCCTGATCTCCTGAGCGGGGCCGCCGCTGATCCTCAGCGGCTCGAACCCCGTTCACAGATGGCAAACCCCGCGCCAATCCAGTGTGTTCCTCTGATCAGCACAAGAAATTGGCGCATGATGGATTTTTGACAACTCCGACTATAAAGCGAGGCAACGGCAGGATTAATCCGGCTGGCCAGCAAACGGGGCGGCAACCGCTTGCCGAGCCGTGGCAAGCCCTGACTCGCTTAGAACAGATCCTTGAAGCGATACCAGAGCATGCCGAGCGCCAGCAAGGGCGAACGCAGCGCCGGGCCGCCGGGGAAGGTCATGTGCGGCACGCGGCCAAACAGATCCAGCCCCCGGCTCTCCCCCCTGATCGCCTCTGCCACCAGCTTGCCCGCCATGTGGGTAGCGTTGAGGCCGTGGCCGGAATAGGCCTGGGCATAGAAGACGTTGGGATGATCCGCCAGGCGGCCGATCTGGGGCAGCCGGTTGGCTCCTATGCCTATCATGCCGCCCCACTGGAACTCGATGGCGGTCTCCGCCAGCTCGGGAAACACCCGCAGCAGCTTGGGCAGCATGAAGGCCTTGATGTCGCGAGGATCCCGTCCCGAGTAGTTGCAGGCCCCGCCAAACAGCAGGCGGCCGTCGGCGGAGAGGCGGTAGTAGTCGAGCGCCACGTTCTGATCGCACACCGCCATGTTTTGGGGCAGCAACCGCTGGCGCAGCCGTTTCTCCAGCACCTCGGTGGCGAGGATGTAGGAGCCCGCCGGCAGCACCTTGCCCCCCAGCTCGGGGTTGAGGTCGTTAAGATAAGCGTTGCAACCGATCACCAGGTAGTCAGCGCTGACCCGGCCGTGGGCCGTGGTGACCTGCAGCCGATCGCCATAGTCGATATGCACCACTCTGGACTGCTCAAACAGGGCCACTCCCAGGCTGGCCGCCGCGCGTGCCTCACCCAGCGCCAGATTGAGAGGGTGCAGGTGGCCGGAGCCCATGTCGATCATGCCGCCGATGTAGCGATCTGATCCCACCACGCTATGCATATCTTCGCGCGCCACCAGTTTCAGCTCGTGCCGGTAGCCGAGGCTCGCCAGGTGCGCCGCCTCCTCTGCAAACCAGGCCAGATGGCGCTGACGGGTGGCGAGATCGCAGTAGCCCCAGCGCAGGTCGCAGTCGATGTTGAAGCGCTCGACGCGCTCGCGCACCAGCTCGACCGCCGCCAGCCCCATCAAATCCAGCTCGCGCACGCCCTCTTCACCAATCCAGCGGGCGAACTGGCTGGTGTCGTGACCGATGCCACGGATGAGCTGACCGCCGTTGCGCCCGGAGGCGCCCCAGCCG
The DNA here is from genome assembly GCF_002285935.1 of Aeromonas dhakensis. Lineage (NCBI taxonomy): Bacteria > Pseudomonadati > Pseudomonadota > Gammaproteobacteria > Aeromonadales > Aeromonadaceae > Aeromonas > Aeromonas dhakensis. The sequence continues at coordinate 1,593,669 of NZ_CP023141.1, read as the reverse complement.
ATACGGTTGGCTTCCAGCAGCACCACCTTGTAGCCCGCCTCGGCCAGATTGATGGCGGTATTGAGACCGGTGAAGCCGCCGCCTATGATGCAGACCTCGGCATTGCACTCCCCGCTGAGCTCTGGCCACTGCTGATTGTCATTGCGGGTGGCCGCGTAATAGGAGGCCACGTGTTCCTGATGTGTGTTGTGCTTTCCCTGCATGTTCAGCATCCTGCCCTGGTCCCGTTGCGTTTACTAAAATAAACGGCCTGTCATCGATAATACGCAGGCCCCCGTCGCCAATCCAGCCCGCCGGGATCACAGAAATGCAAAAGGCGTCCCAAAGGACGCCTTGTCACGAGCAGACCGCCCATCGCGATCCGCGCTCATGCAAAAGGCGCCCCGCAGGGCGCCTTTTCATGCAATCAAGGTGCTGTAACGAATTACAGTACGTTGATGGCGTTCAGGTCGGAGAAAGCCTGTTCCAGACGCTTGATCATGGAAGTCTGACCGGCACGCAGCCATACGCGCGGATCGTAGAACTTCTTGTTCGGCTTGTCGGCACCTTCCGGGTTGCCCAGCTGACCTTGCAGGTAGGCTTCGTTGGTCTTGTAGAAGTCCAGGATGCCTTCCCAGGTCGCCCACTGGGTGTCGGTGTCGATGTTCATCTTCACTACGCCGTAGGAGATGGACTCGCGGATCTCTTCCAGAGTGGAACCTGAGCCACCGTGGAATACGAAGTCCAGAGACTTGGCAGGGATGCCGAACTTCTCGGACACGTACTTCTGGGAAGCGTCCAGGATGGACGGGGTCAGCTTGACGTTACCCGGCTTGTAGACACCGTGCACGTTGCCGAAGGAGGCAGCGATGGTGAAGCGCGGGCTGATCTTGGACAGACGCTCGTAGGCGTAGGCCACGTCTTCCGGCTGGGTGTACAGAGCGGACTGATCCATGTGGCTGTTGTCGACGCCGTCTTCTTCGCCGCCGGTGCAACCCAGTTCCAGTTCCAGAGTCATGTTCATCTTGGCCATGCGGGTCAGGTACTCGCAGCAGATGTCGATGTTCTCTTCCAGAGACTCTTCGGACAGATCCAGCATGTGGGAGGAGAACAGCGGCTTGCCGGTTTCAGCGAAGTGCTTCTCGCCCGCTTCCAGCAGACCGTCGATCCACGGCAGCAGCTTCTTGGCAGCGTGGTCGGTGTGCAGGATGACCGGTACACCGTAAGCTTCGGCAACGGCGTGCACGTGCTTGGCACCGGAGATGGCACCGATGATGGCAGCCTGCTGACCTTCCAGCTTCAGACCCTTACCAGCGGTGAATGCAGCACCACCGTTGGAGAACTGAACGATAACCGGCGCTTTCACCTTGGCGGCAGCTTCCAGCACGGCGTTCACGGAGTCGGTACCGACGCAGTTGACTGCCGGCAGAGCGAAGCCGTTCTCTTTCGCGATGGCGAACACTTTCTGAACGTCATCACCAGTGATCACGCCCGGTTTTACGAAGTCGAAAATTTTCTTAGACATGTTTAATCGTCCTGTCTCGTATGCCGTTAATAAAAAATGGGGGGTTCATCATGAACCGGCACAGCGGCCACATGATAAACGAAACGGGAGGCTTTTGCCCCCCGTCTCGGGTCAATTAGGCTTTGGCGCGCTGTTCCAGAATCGCAACAGCCGGCAGTACCTTGCCTTCCACGAACTCCAGGAAGGCGCCGCCGCCGGTGGAGATGTAGGAGACCTTGTCGGCGATGCCGAACTTGTCGATGGCGGCCAGGGTGTCACCACCGCCAGCGATGGAGAAGGCCGGGGATTCAGCGATGGCGCGAGCGATCACTTCGGTACCCTTGGCGAACTGGTCGAACTCGAACACGCCGACCGGGCCGTTCCACAGGATGGTCTTGGCGTTCATGATGATGTCGGCCAGGGCCTTGGCAGAGTCAGGGCCGATGTCGAAGATCATGTCGCCGTCGGTCACGTCAGAGACGGACTTGATGGTGGCCGGGGTGGACTCGGAGAACTCGGCACCGACAACCACGTCGGTGGTCACCGGGATGTTGGTTTCGGCAGCCAGTTTCTTGGCGGTGTCGATCAGGTCGTGCTCGCACAGGGACTTGCCGACGTTGTGACCGGCAGCAGCGATGAAGGTGTTGGCGATGCCACCACCGACCACCAGCTGGTCAGCGATCTTGGAGAGGGATTCCAGTACGGTCAGCTTGGTGGAGACCTTGGAGCCACCAACGATGGCAACCATCGGGCGCTCAGGCTTCAGCATGGCTTTGCCCAGGGCTTCCAGTTCACCCGCCAGCAGCGGACCGGCACAGGCGACCGGTGCAAACTGGGCCACACCGTAGGTGGAGCCTTCGGCGCGGTGAGCAGTACCGAACGCATCCATTACAAAGACGTCACACAGGGCGGCGTATTTTTTGGCCAGCTCTTCGGTGTTCTTCTTCTCGCCTTTGTTGAAACGGCAGTTTTCCAGCACAACCAGCTCACCGGCGGCGACTTCTACGCCATCCAGGTAGTCTTTGGCCAGACGAACCGGGCAGGACAGTGCGTCTTTCAGATAGTTGACAACCGGAGCCAGGGAGAATTCTTCGTTGTATTCACCCTCGGTCGGACGACCCAGGTGGGAGGTGATCATCAGCTTGGCGCCCTTTTCCAGAGCCAGCTTGATGGTCGGCAGAGTCGCAACGATACGTGCATCGGAGGTGACCTTGCCGTCTTTTACCGGCACGTTCAGGTCAGCACGGATCAGAACGCGTTTGCCCGCCAGATCCAGGTCAGTCATCTTGATAACAGACATATTCAGTCCTCTATATTTTCAGGTAATGTTAAAAACAGTAACCTTGCGCCCGGTGCAGGCTCTCAGCCTGCGGCCATCATGGCCCGGGTGGTATCCAGCATGCGGTTGGCGAAGCCCCATTCGTTATCACACCACATCAACATCTTGACGAGGTTGGCATCGCTGACCCGGGTCTGGGTACCATCAATGATGCAGGAGTGAGCATCATGATTAAAGTCTACGGAGACCAGTGGCTCTTCCGTGTAATCCAGAATACCGCTTAATGTACCTCTGGATGCCCGTTGCAGGGCTTGATTTACGTCAGTAACCGTCACTTTTTTACGAACAGTAATACTGAGATCCATTGCCGTTACATTGATGGTCGGTACCCGTACCGCGATCGCCTCGAATTTGCCGGCGAAGTGGGGGAGGATCCGCTCCAACCCCTTGGCCAGCTTGGTATCCACCGGGATGATGGACTGGCTGGCGGCGCGGGTTCGGCGCAAGTCGCTGTGGTAGGCATCGATGACTTGCTGATCATGCATGGCCGAATGAATTGTCGTAATAGTACCACAATTTATCTCGAATTCTCGATGCAATGTTTCGATGACGGGGACCACGCAGTTGGTGGTGCAGGAGGCGTTCGAGACGATCCGCTCGCGCCCGGTCAACACCTGATGGTTGACTCCGTAGACGATGGTGGCGTCCACATCCGCCTCGGCCGGATGGGAGAACAACACCTTGCCCGCCCCCGCCGCCAGATGCAGCTCGGCATCGGCTCGCGAGCCGAACACCCCGGTGCAATCCAGCACCACATCCACCCCCAGCGCCCGCCATGGCAATCTGGACGGGTCTTTCTCGGCAAACAGGGAGATGAGATCCTCCCCCACCAGCATGCTGTTGCCGGCCAGCTGCACCGGATGGTGGAAGCGACCGTGACTGGTGTCGAAGCGGGTCAGGTGCACCATGGCTTCGGGGGCGGCCAGCTCGTTGATGGCCACTATCTTGATGTTCTTGTCGCGGCCGCTCTCGTAGAGGGCCCGCAGCACGTTGCGGCCGATCCGCCCGTACCCGTTGATGGCAATCTTGATCATGAAAATTCCGGGTCCTCAGCATGGACAAAGGGACAAGCGGATGGCTGACTCACGACAGCAGGGCATCCTGAAATTCACCGCGGGCCAGCAGTGCCGCCCCGAATACCCCGGCGCTGTCCCCCAGGGCTGGAGCAATAATGGGGGTGGCGAAGCGGGGATTAAAGAGGAAGGGCAAAATAGTCTCCCGTCCGGCACGGTACAGGCTCTGCACGTTGCCGACCCCGCCGCCGATGACGATCACATCCGGATCCAGGATGTTGACCACGTTGGCCAGCGCCTGGCCAAACAGCAGATGCAGCCGGTCGATGGTGAGCTTGGCCACGTGGTCGTGAGCCATCACCGCCGCGATCTTGGCCAGCGGGAGGCGGCGCTTGGCCTTGGCCTCGTACCAGGCCTCCAGCGCCGGGCCGCTGATGAAGGTCTCGACGCAGCCGCGTTTGCCGCAGTAGCACTCGGGGCCGTCGGGTGAGAGCACGTTGTGGCCCCACTCGCCGGCGATGCCGTGGTGGCCGTTGAGGATGCGGCCATTGATGACGATACCGGAGCCGACCCCGGTGCCCATGATGATGCCGAACACAACCTTGGCGTCGGGATGGTGCTGGCGCACCGCCCCCAGATGGGTTTCCGCCAGCGCGAAGCAGTTGGCGTCGTTGGCGATCAGCACGGGCACGCCGAGCCGGCGCTCCAGATCTTCCTTGAACGGCCTGCCGTTGAGCTCGGTGGTGTTGCAGTTCTTCATCAGGCCGGTTTGCGGATCCCGCGCCCCCGGCGTCCCCATGCCGATGAGGGCCGGCCGCTGGCCGAGCTTGTCGGCGCACTCTGCCACCAGCTTGGCGATCTGGCCGATCATGTGGTCATAACCGCCGGCACGCTCGGTGGGAATGCGATGGCGCAGCAGCACCTCGTCCCCTTCCAGTACCACGCACTCGCACTTGGTACCGCCAAGGTCGATACCCCAATCCAACAACCTGTTGCTCATCCTGCCTCCAGCCATGACCGCAGGGCGCCAACTCCGGAGTGCACTGCCGTGCCCGCCTTAAGTCGACCGCCCTCTACCGGGTTGCAGTGTAACCCGAGCGACGGTCAGGATGCAGCCCCCGCCGCAGGCAGCAAAACGGGGCCCGCAGGCCCCGTTGTTCATTGTGCTGTCGGCGGCGCTCAGCGGCCGTGGTACTGGGCTGACAGCTCGTGGACCGCGTTGACGAACACGCCGGCATGCTCCGGGTTCACATCCTGATGAATGCCGTGACCCAGGTTGAAGACATGGCCATTGCCGTGACCGAAACCGGCCAGGATGGAGGCGACCTCTTCACGGATGCGGGCCGGGCTGGCGTAGAGCATGGAGGGGTCCATGTTGCCCTGCAGCGCCACCTTGTCGCCGACCCGACGCTTGGCGTCGGCGATGTCGGTGGTCCAGTCCAGACCCAGCGCATCGCAACCGGTGGCGGCGATCTGCTCCAGCCACTGACCACCGTTCTTGGTGAACAGGGTGACCGGCACGCGGCGACCGTCGTGCTCGCGGATGAGACCATCGACGATCTTGTGCATGTACTGCAGGGAGAAGTCGCGGTAATCGCGCGGGGTGAGCACGCCGCCCCAGGTATCGAACACCATGACCGCCTGGGCGCCGGCCTTGATCTGGGCGTTGAGATAGGCAATGACGCTGTCGGCCAGCTTGTCGAGCAGCAGGTGCAGGGTCATGGGCTCTGCATACATCATCTGCTTGATCTTGGTGAACGCCTTGGAGCTGCCCCCCTCCACCATGTAGGTGGCCAGGGTCCAGGGGCTGCCGGAGAAGCCGATGAGCGGCACTTCGCCCTTGAGCTCGCGGCGGATGGTGCGCACCGCGTTCATCACGTAGCCCAGCTCATCTTCCGGATCCGGCACCGGCAGCGCCTGCACGTCGGCCATGGAGGTGATCGGACGCTCGAAGCGCGGGCCTTCACCCTGCTCGAAATAGAGACCCAGCCCCATGGCATCGGGCACGGTGAGGATGTCGGAGAAGAGGATGGCGGCATCGAGCGGATAGCGGCGCAGCGGCTGCAGGGTGACTTCACAAGCCAGCTCGGCGTTGCGGCACAGGGACATGAAATCCCCCGCCTGGGCGCGGGTGGCCTTGTATTCCGGCAGATAGCGGCCAGCCTGGCGCATCATCCATACCGGGGTCATGTCCACTTCCTGGCGCAGCAGGGCACGCAGGTAACGATCGTTCTTCAGCTCTTTCATCCCAGTTCCTGAGTTCATATCCAGCATAAAATGGCGGATATGATACCACTTTGTGCGCGGCGGGGGGCGGCTCAAACGCCTGCCGCCGCCGTTGGAGTGCAAAGATGTGAAGGGGCGCAAACAAGCGCCCCTCTTTGCATCCCTCAAGCTTGGTCGTCGAGGCAGAGCGCGATGAGTCGCCGCGCTATGGTGCCGTGGGGCGGCAGCCGTGGCAGCCCGTCGGCCTCGAAGAAATCGGCCGCCACCAGCTCTTCGTCCTGCACCCGTATCTCGCCGCTCTCATAATCGGCGGTGAAGCCCATCATCAGGCTGTGGGGAAACGGCCAGGGCTGGCTCGCAACGTAACGCACGTTGGCCACCCGGATGCCGCTCTCCTCGAACACCTCCCGCGCCACGCACTGCTCCAGGTTCTCCCCCGCCTCCACGAAGCCGGCCAGCACGGTATACATGGGATCCTCGGCCTGATAGTGACGGCGGTGGGCCGCCAGCAAGATGGCGGGCCCCTTGCGCACCGCCACGATAATGCAGGGGGAGATACGCGGATAGACGACGTGGCCATGGCGGCACCCTTGTGCCCACTCCCCCACCTTCGGGCTCATGGGGGCGCCGCACTCGCCGCAGAAACGGTGGGTGCGGCGAAAGGTGGCGAGCTGCCAGGCGCGGCCGGTCAGGCGAAAGCCCTCTTCATCCCCGGCCACCATCAGCTGGCGCAGGGGGGTCAGGGGCGCGGGGTCTGCCGCGTCCCCCAGATCCAGCAGCAGGCAGGGCAGCCCGTCCCACTCGTCAAAGCGCTCAAAGGCAGCATGCTGCAAGTGGCTGGGCAGACAGGCGCGGGGGCCTTGTGGAATGCGCCCCTGGTCATCCAGCAGGACGAGGTGATCGCCCCCCAGCACGAACCAGCGGGCCTGTTCGGTTAATGGCATAGATGCAGCACTCTTTGTTGTGACGTCGGTCGGAATGCGCGCCCGGGGCTGGGCGGCGGTGACGGATGAAAGCGACAACCGGCCACCATATTAAGACGCGGCAAGCCGGGTGGCGACCCCAAGATGGCGGCTTTTCAATGCTCATGAGAACGCCCATGAAAAAGGCCGCCCGCAGGCGGCCTGATGTCGGTCACGGTCGCTCAGGCGTCGCCCATCGCCAGCAGGGAGGCGTTGCCGCCCACCGCAGTGGTGTTGATGGTGCGGGTCTTCTCGGTCACAAAGCGGCTCAGATAGTGGGGGCCGCCCGCCTTGGGGCCGGTGCCGGAGAGGCCCTGCCCGCCGAACGGTTGCACCCCGACCATGGCGCCGATCTGGTTGCGGTTGATGTAGACGTTGCCCACGTTGATGCGGCTCGCCAGCTCCTCGGCATGGGATTCGTTGCGACTGTGGATCCCCAGCGTCAGGCCGTAGCCGGTGCCGTTGATATCCGCGATCACCTTGTCCAGATCCCGCGCGGCGTAGCGCACCACGTGCAGGATGGGGCCGAACTGCTCGCGGGTCAGCTCGCGGATGGAACCGATCTCCAGCGCGGTCGGCTGCACGAAGTGGCCACCCAGGGTTACGGCCGGCATCGGCGCCTGGGCGATCAGGCGGGCACGCGGGATCATGTGCACCAGGTGTGCATCCAGCCCCGCCTTGGCCTCGGCGTCGATGACCGGGCCGACGTCGGTGTTGTGCTCGGCCGGGTTGCCCACTTTGAGCTCCTGCAGGGCACCGGTGAGGATCTCCAGCACCCGCGGCGCGATCTCTTCCTGCAGGTAGAGCACCCGCAGGGCGGAGCAGCGCTGGCCGGCGCTCTGGAAGGCGGCGCTCACCACGTCGCGCACCACCTGCTCCGGCAGGGCGGTGGAGTCGACGATCATGGCGTTCTGTCCACCGGTCTCGGCGATGAGCGGCAGGATGGCGCCATCGCGCCGGGCCAGGGTCATGTTGATGAGCTTGGCGGTCTCGGTGGAGCCGGTGAAGCAGACGCCGCCAATGCGGGCATCCGCCGTCAACTTGGCACCCACGGTGGCGCCGTCACCCGGCAGCAGTTGCAGCACGTCACCGGGAATGCCGGCCTGATGGGCCAGGGTCACCGCCAGGTGAGCAATGAGACCGGTCTGCTCGGCAGGCTTTGCGATGACGGTGTTGCCGGTGGCCAGCGCCGCGGCGACCTGGCCCAGGAAAATGGCCAGCGGGAAGTTCCACGGGCTGATGCAGACGAACACGCCGCGGCCCTGCAGGAACAGCTCGTTCATCTCGCCGGTGTAGCCGGGCAGCAGGGTAGCCTGCCCCATCAGGCCGCGGGCCTGCACCGCGTAGTAGCGGCAAAAGTCCACCGCCTCGCGCACCTCGTCGATGCCGTCCTGCAGCAGCTTGCCCGCCTCGCGAGTACAGAGGGAGATGAACTGCTCGCGGTTCGCTTCCAGCAGATCCGCCAGTTTCTCAAGGGCGGCGGCACGTTCGCTCACCGGGGTCTCGCGCCAGCGCGGGAAGGCGGCATGAGCCGAGGCCAGCGCCTGCTCCACCGCCTGCTCGTCGGCCCAGTGTATCTTGCCCACTAGCTGGCTCACATCCTGCGGGCTCAGCACCACGCGGGCCTCGTTGCGCTTGAGGGTCTCGCCATCGACGATGGGGCCCGCCAGCCACTGCTTGCTCTCCAGCTCCTTCAGCTTGGCGAAGAAGGGGCGCTGGATGGAGACGATGTTCATGTTGACGCCGCTGGAGTTCTTGCGGTCGCTGAACAGGTTCACCGGCTGCGGAATGCGGTCGTTGGCCAGGCTGGAGTAGCGCTTGAGGGTGCGCAGCGGGTGCTCGGCCAGGGAGTCGACCGGGGTGTTGGGGTCCACCAGCTTGTGGACAAAGGAGGTGTTGGCCCCGTTCTCCAGCAGGCGGCGCACCAGATAGGGCAACAGATCCTTGTGAGCCCCTACCGGCGCATAGATGCGGCAGTGCAGACCGGGCTGCTCGTTCAGCACGGCGTTGTGCAGCTCCTCCCCCATGCCGTGCAGGCGCTGGAATTCGAACTGGCGATCGCCGGCCATCTCCAGAATGCTGACCACTGTGTTGGCGTTGTGGGTGGCAAACTGGGGCGAGATGAAGCCGCGGGTCGGCTCGCTCAGCAGGTAGCGGGCGCAGGCGAGGTAGGAGATGTCGGTACCCGCCTTGCGGGTAAACAGCGGGTAGCCGGGCAGGCCGGCCTGCTGGGCATATTTCAGCTCGCTGTCCCAGTAGGCACCCTTCACCAACCGCACCGGGATCATATCCCCCTGCTCGCGGGCCAGCGCGGTGAGCCAGCAGAGTACCGGCAGCGCGCGCTTGGAGTAGGCCTGCACCACCATGCCGAGCTTGCCCCAGCCACGGTTGGCGTCGGAGCGATAGAGCTGCTCGAACAAGTCTAGGGAGAGCTCGAGGCGGTCCATCTCTTCGGCGTCGATGCTGATGGCCACGTCCTTGTCACGGGCCAGACGCACCAGCCCCACCAGCCGCTCGCACATCTCGCCGAGCACCCGCTCGCGGTTGGCCACGTCATAACGCGGATGCAGCGCCGACAGCTTGATGGAGATGGAGGGGGCCGGGCCGCCGTCGCTGATGCGCTCGCCGCCCACTGCCTCGATGGCGCGCTGGTAGTCGCCGAAATACTTGTCGGCATCGGCCAGGGTCAGGGCGGACTCCCCCAGCATGTCATAGGTGTGGGTGTAACCCTTCTCGCGGGACTTGCGGCTCGCCTTGAGGGCTTCCTTCATGTCGCGCCCCAGCACGAACTGTTTGCCCATGATCTTCATGGCGGCGTACATGGCGGAGCGCACCACCGGCTCCCCCAGCTTGTTGACCATGCGGCCCAGCAGGTTGGCCGGGTTGCCGTCCAGCTTCTTGTCCAGCTTGATGATCTTGCCGGTCAGCATCAGCCCCCAGGTGGAGGCGTTCACCAGGGTGGAGTCGCTCTTGCGAAAATGGGACGACCAGTTGGCGCCGGAGAGCTTGTCCTTGATCAGGGCATCGGCGGTCTCGGCATCGGGAATGCGCAGCAGCGCCTCCGCCAGGCACATCAGGATGATCCCCTCCTGGGTATCCAGGCTGTACTCCTGCAGGAAGGCGTCGATGCCGTCGCCGGAGCCGCTCTCCTTGCGCACCTTGGTTACCAGGGTGCGGGCACGCTGGGTCACCCGTTCCAGCGAGGCGCCATCCCCCGGCAGCATGGCCGACAGTTCGGCCAGATAGGCATTTTCATCCACCACGTAGTTCTGGGTGATGGCTTCGCGCAGGGCGGCCAGATCGGAGGGAATGTAGTCAGCGGCAAGCACTTGGGTAGCTTTGAACATATGGGGTCTTCCTGTACGCCCTAGGGCTGATATCGACGAAGGCGGCCGTGCCGCCGAAACGCCGATAATGTATACAATATCAACCCATAGATGAAATGAAATTGTTGCCTGTTATTAACAAAGATCGCTGATTGGCTCATATGGCGCACTATATCGGCGTCATATGCCTACCAGGCAAAATTCATTGCCTTATTTTGTATACAATTTTTCGCCAGGCAAAAAAGAAGGGTCGCCATGGCGACCCTTCACGCTGCTGCCGACAGCGGTTGTCAGTTCATCCAGCGATCACCGCGGCTGCGGCGACGGGGCAGCATGGGCAGCAGGATGCCGAGCAGGATGCCGCCACCCACCATGGCACCACCGCGGATGAACCAGTCCATCTGCATGTCGTGCTCCTGGTTGTCGTAGCTCTGGGTCAGGGCGTCGTTCTGTTCCTTGAGGTTGCCCATCTCCTCGCCCTGGCTGGCGAGCTGGGCCTTGAGAGTGGCGATCTCCTTGCTCTGCTCGGCGATCTTGCCATCCTTCTCGGCGAAGCGTTTCTCGTTGTCACCGTTGAGGTTCAGCAGACGGGCCTTGGCCTCTTCCAGCTCTTTCTGTACCTGGGGCAGCCGCTCGCGCAGGCTGATCTCGCCCTGCAACTCGCTGCTCTTGATCCAGCCCTCACGGCCGCGACCGTCCACCACCTGGGTAAAACCGGCCTCGTTGTTCACTGCCTTGACGTCCAGCGGCTCACCCGCCTTGACGCTGCCAAGGATCCGGTACTGGGTGCCCGGACCATTGTGAATAAAGGTAAAGATGTTGTCTGAAACATAGCGGGTATCGGCCAGTGCCTGTTGGGCACACAAGCAGATCAGGATCCCGAGAAGGGCGCGCATGGTCGATCGGTTCTCTTCGTTTGGTTAGGTGACTGGCGAATGTTAAGCCGCCGGCGGGTCAAAGGACAAGCAAAGAAAAGGGCTCCCCCCCGAGCTGAGAGGTGGCTCGCAACTTGTCTCTATCGCGACGCGACCATTCCGGACGCCGCTGCCTATTTCTGTTTCAGTGCTTTCACTTCGGCCCGCAGGGCACGCAGCTCCTGCAGCAGCAGATCCTGCTGTGCGCTCTGGTGATGGCGCCACTTCTCCAGCTCCACATCCCCCCGTCCCGGTTGCAGGAACAGGCTGGCCATGAAACCGCTGATGGCACCGAACAGACCGACCCCGAACAGGATCAGCAGGCTGGCGACGAAGCGCCCCTCCTCCGTCTTGGGCACCAGATCGCCGTACCCCACGGTGGAGAGGGTCACCAGCGTCCACCAGAAGGCATCGTAGGGAGTCTGGATCTGGCTGCCGGGCTGACCCGACTCGACCCAGTACATCACCCCTGACCCCACCCCCAGCAGCAGGAAGAACAGGAACAGGATGCCGGAGAGGGTGGTCTCGTTGCGCTCGCGGCGAAACATGGCCAGCAGATCCGGCTGATCCCGCAGTAGCTGGTAGATCCGCCACAACTGGATGAGCCGGGCCCAGCGCAGCTGCTCCACCATGGGCAGACTGCCCGGCAGATAGAACCAGTTGGCCTTGAAGAAGGCCATCCGGTCGGGAGCCCGGATCCAGCCATAGGCGAAGTGACCGAGGAAGAAGTAGCAGATCAGGCTGTCGACGTCATAGAAGAGCTGCAGGGTCTGGGGGGCCAGGGTTTGATGACCCCACCAGCGGGCCGTGACCAGCACAACCGAGATCACCGACAGAAACGCCATCAACAGATCCATGGCGCGTAGATGAGTTAAGTGATGGCGCATACATTTTCCCACTTTAGGCACGGTGCGAATTAATAAAAAGGAAGATAATGCCGATAGTCCTGAGGACAAAGGAAAACCGGTCATTAAAAGGAGAAATATTATGCAGTTAAACCCGCTGGAGAGGCGAATGAGCAATATCCGGCTGGTACCCAAAGTGGTACTGCTCATGGTGTTCAGTACTGTGCTGCTGCTGATCAAGCTCTGGTTCGACGCCAGCAATCTGGAAACCACCCTGCTCAGCGAAGGGATCGCCCCCGACAAGGCAGACACCATCGCCAACAGCCTGCTCTGGACCGGGCTGATGGAGACCGCCATCATGGGGCTGGTCTTCGTGGTACTGCTGCTGACCGGCTCGCGCCTGATGGTCAAGCAGGTGCACTATCTGGTGGGGTTGCTGGAACGCTTCGCCCGCAAGGATCTGAGCCACCGGGTGCTGCTCAAGTCCCGTGACGAATTCGGCGACATCGCCAAGGCGGTGGCCCACTCCCAGGAGAACCTCAAGGAGGTGTTCGGCACCCAGCGCGTCGCCTGCAAGGAGCTCAACGACATCGCCTCCCAGGTGACCCTTTGCATGGAGGAGGCCAACGAGGCCATCAGCGAGGAGTTCACCCAGATTGAACAGCTGGCCAGCGCCATGAGCCAGATGGTGGGCGCCATCCGCGAGGTGGCCGCCCATGCGGAGCAGGCCTCCCACGCCACCGCCGAAACCAGCCAGCTGGCGGAAGAGGGGAGCCGCTGCGTGGCTGCCACCGTCAACACCATCGACACCCTCTCCGGCAACATTCAACGCTCCTCCACCGTGGTCAACCAGGTGGAACAGGGGGTCGATCAGATAGGCTCCGTCGTGGACACCATTCGCGGCATCTCGGAACAGACCAACCTGCTGGCGCTCAACGCCGCCATCGAAGCCGCCCGTGCCGGTGAAGCGGGCCGTGGCTTCGCGGTGGTCGCCTCCGAGGTACGGGAGCTGGCCAACCGGGCCCAGGCCGCCACCGTCGAGATCCAGAAGATGATCGAGCAGCTGCAGGGCAACGCCCGCCAGGCGGCCGAGCTGATGGCTCAGAGCGTGCAGCAGGCCGACAAGGGAGTGGAGCAGGTGACCCAGGCCGGCGACCAGCTCGCCACCATAGTGCAACGGGTACAGGGGGTGGCCGACATGAACCGCCAGATCGCCGCCGCCTCCGAGCAGCAGAGCTCGGTGGCCGAGGAGATGAGCGGCAACCTGGAGCAGGTCAAGCAGGTGGTGGAAGGCTCCGTCGTGGTGCTGCGCGAGCTACAGGAGGCTTCCGAACTGGTGGAGCGCCACAGCCAGACCCTGGATACCCATATTCAGGCCTTCAAGCTGGCCTGACGGGCGTCATCGCACAGACAGGAAGGGATGGCTCAGCACAGCCAGCCCCTGGACAGCACTCATTATCCAGCCCCTCAAACTGGCCTGACTTTCACGCAACAATCTGGTTAGACTGGAAGGCCCCCACGAGGGGCCTTTCTTTTTTCATCGCGGCAAGGAGCCAGGATGCAGACCACAGAACTTGCGTTAGAAATCAGCGCCGACCAGGGGCGGCTCGACCTGCCGCTGATCCACCGTTTCCTGTCTGAACAAGCCTACTGGTGTCGCGGCATTCCCCTTGCCACCCTGCAGCGGGCCATCAACCATTCGCTCTGCTTTGGCGGCTACCTCGGCGGCCAGCAGGTCGCCTTCGCCCGGGTCATCACAGACCGCGCCACCTTTGGCTATCTGGCCGACGTGTTCGTGCTGCCCGAGTATCGCGGCCGCGGCTACAGCAAGGCGCTGGTGGCAGCCATACTCGACCATCCCGAGCTGCAGGGATTGCGCCGCCTCTCCCTCGCCACCTCCGATGCCCACGGCCTCTACGCCGGTTTCGGCTTCGCACCGCCCGCCAGCCCCGGCAGCCTGATGGAGATCTACCACCCCGATATCTACCAGCGCACCTGAACGGCCGGCTGCCGATAATTCCCGCCGGATCATGCTTCTCGCCCCTGCGCTGTGACGCGGGGGCCCGACAGTGCTAGATTGGCAGCCAGCTTTTTATCCGGCAGTTTCGTTAATCACAAGGACGGCAACCGTGGCCCAGCACTCTCCCTCTTTCTCCGCCTTCTCCCCCCTGCTGCAGGAGCTGGCCCAGCGCCACTGGCAACGACTGACTGAACTGGCCCCCGACTACGGCACGCAACCCGAGCCGGTGCGCCAGACCCTGCTGACCCTGCTCGGTCTCTCCGATTTTGTCGCCGACTCTCTCTTCAAACAGCCGGCGTTGCTGACCGAGCTGCTCTCCTCCGGAGATCTGGAGCAGGCCGAGCGCTGGCCCGCCTACCAACGCGATCTGGCCGCCCTGCTGGCCCAGGTGGACGACGAGGAGGCGCTCAAGCGCATCCTGCGCCAGTTCCGCCGCAGCCGCATGCTGGTGATCGCCTGGCGCGAACTACTGGGTCACGCCGAGGTTGAAGAGAGCTTTATCCACCTCACCAAACTGGCGGATGCGCTCATCTGCTCCGCCCGCGACTGGCTCTACGCCAAGCAGTGTGGCGAGCTGGGCACCCCGATGGACGGCAACGGCAACCCGCAGCCGCTGCTCATTCTCGGCATGGGCAAGCTGGGTGGTGGCGAGCTCAACTTCTCCTCGGACATCGACCTTATCTTCACCTTCCCCGAGAACGGCTACACGGTCGGTGGGCGGCGCGAGCTCGCCAACCAGCAGTTCTTCATCAAGCTGGGCCAGCGCATCATCAACGCCCTCCACCAGCCCACCCAGGATGGTCAGGTGTTCCGAGTCGATATGCGGCTGCGCCCCTTTGGCGATGCGGGGCCGCTCGCCATCTCCTTTGCCGCCATGGAGGATTACTACCAGCACCACGGCCGCAACTGGGAGCGCTACGCCATGGTCAAGGCGAGGGTGCTGGGCCCCCAATGCGAGCACGCAGTGGAGCTCGCCGAAATGCTGCGCCCCTTCGTGTTTCGCCGCTATATCGACTTCGGCGTCATCGACGGCCTGCGCCAGATGAAGGCGATGATCGCCGCCGAGGTGCGCCGCAAGGGGCTGGAGGGCAACATCAAGCTGGGGGCCGGCGGCATTCGCGAGGTGGAGTTCATCGCCCAGGCGCTGCAGCTTATTCGCGGCGGCCGCGAGCCCGCCCTGCGGGTGCGCCACCTGCCGGAAGCGCTGGCCGCCATCGCCCGGTGCGGCGCCCTCGAAGCCGACCACTGCGACCGCCTGCTGACGGCCTATCGCTTCCTGCGCCGGGTCGAGAACGTCTTGCAGGAGATCGGCGATCAGCAGACCCAGACCCTGCCCACCGAGGAGCGGGATCGCCAGCGGCTGATCGCTGCTCTGGGTTTTACGGACTGGGGTGCCTTCATGGCTCACCTGGACGAGGAGATGGCAGCCGTCCATCAGGAGTTCGCCGCCGTGGTGGGGGAAGAGAAAGAGGCACCCGCCCATCTGGAGCAGCTCTGGCTCGATCTGTGGCGCACCGAGCTCGACGCCGCCGAGCTGGAGCAACTGCTGACCGCGCAGGGGGTGGCCGAGCCCGTTCCGCTCTGCGGTGCCCTGCTGCGCTTCAAGGAGGAGTACAAGCGCCGTCAGGTCGGCCCCCAGGGGCGCATTGCGCTGGACTGGCTGATGCCGGAGCTGCTGCGACTGGTGGTGGCCAGCGAGCAGCCCGCCCGCCTGTTCGAGCGGGTGTGCGAGCTGCTGACCCGCATCTTCACCCGCAGCGCCTATCTGCAGCTGCTGGCGGAGAACCCGGGCGCCCTGCGCCAGCTGGTGCGGCTCTGTGATGCCAGCCATCTGGTGAGCGAGCAGCTGGCCCGCTACCCCATCCTGCTGGACGAGCTGCTCGATCCCCAGCACCTCTACCACCCCACCCCGCTCGATCAGTACAAGCCCCAGCTGCGCCAGTTCCTGCTGCGCATCCCCGAAGAGGACGTGGAGCAGCAGATGGAGGCGCTGCGCCAGTTCAAACAGGTGCAGCTGCTGCGCATCGTGGCGGCCGACATCGCCGGCGCCCTGCCGCTGATGAAGGTGAGCGACCACCTCACCTGGCTGGCGGAGGCGATCACCGAAGAGGTGGTCAATCAGGCCTGGGCCCAGATGAGCGAGCGCTACGGGGTGCCGCCCGAGGTGGCGGTGAGCGATCAGCGCGGCTTTGCGGTGGTGGCCTATGGCAAGCTCGGCGGCATCGAGCTCGGTTACGGCTCGGATCTCGACCTGGTGTTCCTGCACGGCGGCGACCCCAACAGCTATACCGACGGGCGCAAACCCATCGACAGCCGCCAGTTCTACCTGCGTCTGGCCCAGCGGATCCTGCACCTGTTCAGCACCCGCACCCCGTCCGGCATCCTCTACGAGATCGACATGCGGCTGCGCCCCTCCGGCGATTCCGGCCTGCTGGTCTCGTCGCTGTCGGCCTACGAGCTGTATCAGCAAAACGAGGCCTGGACCTGGGAGCATCAGGCGCTGGTGCGGGCCCGCCCCATCTATGGCGATGAGGCGGTGATCGCCGAGTTTGCCCGCATTCGCCGCGCCGTGCTGGCCAAGGAGCGGGCGCTGCCGACCCTGGCCCGCGAGGTGCGCGAGATGCGCCACAAGATGCGGGATCACCTGCTCAAGGCGGGCGCCGGCGAGTTCGACCTCAAGCAATCCCCCGGTGGCATGGTGGATATCGAGTTTATCGCCCAGTACCTGGTGCTGGCCCATGCCTGCGGCGAACCCGAGGCGCTCACCCGCTGGTCCGATAACGTGCGCATCTTCGACGAGTGCGTGCTGGCGGGGGTGCTCACCCTGGAGCAGGCAGAGGGGCTCAAGCACGCCTATCTGGAGATCCGCAACCTCGGCCATCGCCTCAACCTCTCGGAGGTCTCCCGCAAGGTGGGGGACGACCAGTTGCTGACCGAACGAGGCCATGTGCTGGCGGTCTGGCAACAACTGCTGGGGGAGTAAACAAAAGGGGCGCCGAGGCGCCCCTTGTTGTATTCACTCTCGGGTCAGGATCAGCGCCCGCCGGCCACGTCGATAAAGGTGCCGGTGACGTAGGAAGCCTCGTCAGAGAGCAGCCAGGCGATGGCGGCGGCCACTTCGGCCGGCTGACCGCCCCGTTGCAACGGGATCTGCCCCTTCACCCGGTCAACCCGACCGGGTTCGCCGCCGTCGGCGTGCATGTCGGTGTAGATGAAACCCGGACGCACCCCGTTGACCCGGATCCCCTGGGCCGCCACCTCCAGCGACAACCCCTTGGTCAGCACGTCGACGGCCCCCTTGGCGGCGGCATAGTCCACGTACTCCCCCGCCGAACCCAACCGGGCGGCGGCCGAGGAGACATTGACGATGGCGCCCCCCGCCGTCATCCGGCGCACCGCCTCGCGGCAGCAGAGAAAGCAGCTGGTGACATTGGTGGTCAGGGTCTGATTGATGCGCTCGGCGCTCATCTCCAGCACCCGCATCTGCGGCTGCAACCTGCCGGCGTTGTTGACCAGATGGGTGACGGGACCAAGCCGCGCGTCCATCTCCTCGAACAGATGCACCACCTCGGCCTCCACCCCAACATCGGCCTGCACCGCGATGCAGCTGACCGGATGGTGGGCCAGGATCTCGGCCACCAGCGCCTCGGCACTGGCCTGGTCATGGCGATAGTTGAGGCACAGATGATAGCCCTGCCCCGCCAGATGGCGGGCGGTGGCGGCGCCAATGCCTCTGCCGCCGCCGGTGATCAGCACCCGTTTGTTCATGGCCCCTCCTGGTCGTGTGGCGCATGGTGACACTGCGAGATGGATGGTGGCCGTGTCAAACCGGGCCGTGATCCATCACTGTCTCTACCAGCACCTTGTTGAAGCGCTTATAGCCCTGCTCATCGAGCGGGGCCGGATAGCTCAGCACCCGCAGCGCATGTCCCTCGCAATCTGGCTGATAGGGCGGGTGCACATGGTCATGCTCGTTCAGGCAGAAACCCAGTGACTGATAGAAGCGCAGCCGACGAAGGGAAATCTCGTCCTCTGGCGGATCTATCTCCAGGATGACCGGGCGCCCCGCCGTCTCGCAGAAGGCGGCAAGCAGGCGTGAGCCGTGGTTCTGGCCGCGCAGGGCCGGGTTGATGGCCAGATGCTCGATGTAGATCTGCTCACCGCAGTCCCACCAGAAGATAAAGCCGAGCAGCTGCTCGCCCTGATAAAAGAGCTGACAGTGAAAACGGGAGTCTCCCATCTTGCGTTGCTGATGCTGCGGCTGGCGCTGTTCGTAGCGGGGAAAGCTGCTGCCGTAGATCTGCCAGACCAGTGGCCAGTCCGGATGGGATATCTCTCTTGCAATTTCACTTCGACTCATTCATCTGCTCCTTGGTAAAACCACAGTGATACCATCTTTATCCGGCCCAAACACCCCTCTCTTTCGCTACCAACTCCGGCAGCATCCCGTTTAAACACCCCACAATGCACAGAGCCCGCACGGGGCGGGCTCTGCATGGCGATAAAACAACAGGGCTAGGCTATTTGAACAAGCCCTTGAGCAGCTGATCGGCCACCCCCTTCACCCCTTCGTTGTCGGCCTTGTCACCCAGCAGCTTCTTGAGACCGCGCTCGGCCTCCTTGCGGGCCTTCTCCTCCAGCAGCTTGTTGTTGCTGAGCAGTGCCTTCACGTCGAGGCGGTAACTCGGTGCCTGCCAGTGGCCGCCGATACGCACAGGTATGGTGATGTCCTTGAGCTCGTCCACATCCTTGCCCCCCTGCCCCTTGCTGCTCTCCACCACGGAGGTGAGGAACAGGAAATCGAGGGTCTCCGGCACCAGAGCGGTCTGGCCCTGCCCCTTCACCCGCAGAGCGGGGGCAAAGAGCTGGATGTCGTCGCTCTGGGCGACCCCGTCGGCAATCCGGAAGCTGGCGGTGAGGGCGCTGAAGTCGGTCTTGCGCGCCTCCTTCACCTGATCCACCCCCTTGCCGGTCAGGGTGGCCCGCGCCTCGCGGATCATCTCCGCCAGGTTGATGCCGTGCAGGGCGCCATCGCTCAGCTTGAGGTTCACCTTGCCCTGCATCCGGCTGCGCAGCGCCAGTTCGGAGAGGCCGGCCCCCTGTACCTCGACCTCGAGATCCCCCTTGCCCTCCAGCAGATCGGTCTGGGCCAGGGTCTGCAGCAGCGGCCGCACATCGACCTCCTGTACCCGCTTGTGGGCCTGATAGCGAGCCGGCTTTTGCCGTGCATCGAGCACGCCGCTGGCGGTCACCTTGCCACCGGCCACGCCGGCGCTGAACTGCTTGAGGGTGAGCTGGCCACCGGCCAGGGCGAGCTGCAGGTCGACGGCGCTCAGATCCAGTCCCTTCAACCGCACACTGCCCAGCTGCAACCGGCCGGCCAGATCCACCGACTTGAGGGCGGTCAGATCCGGTTCGGCCGTGGAGAGCTCCTTGGCGGCGGGGGCGGCGGCCTGCGCCGTCGTCCCGGCCGGGGCTGCAGCGCCCGAACTGGCCGCGGCGGGCGCGGCCTTGGCCGGCTGACCGAGCCAGCCGTCGAGATCCAGTGCCTCCCCCTTGAGGTCGAATTCCACCCTGGGCACGGCGCCCAGCTGCACGCTGCCGTTGCCGCTCAGCAGGGCGTCATCCACCCCCATCACCAGGTTGGTCAGGGTCACGTTCTGCTTGTCGAGCTCGGCACGGGCAAAGCCCGCCAGCTTCACCTGCAGTTGCGGACGTGGCAGGGCATCACCGCTGAGCTTGGCGGCCAGCACGGCATCCGACACCTCCAGCAGTTGCCGGCTCTCATCGAGCCGTGCCTTGAAGGTGCCCTCCAGGGTACCGGCCAGGGTCGGCTTGGCCGCCGCCCCCTGCGCCCCCTGCAGACTCAGGGTCAGGCTGCTCCACTCCCCGAGCGCCAGCCGATCGGCCTTGAGGGAGAAGGCGTCGAGCCGCTGGGCCGGATCACTCAGACTGCCGCTGAGGTCGAGATCCTTGAGCTCGCTCTTGATGGCCTCCCGGGCCAGTTTGAGCTGGGCCTGACCCTTGAGATCAAAGGCCAGATCCCCCTGGGCCCCCTTGGCGGCCAGGGTCACGGGCACCCACTCCCCCGGGGTCAGCTGCCCCAGATCGAGGTCCAACCGGTCGAGCCGGGAGACGGCACCGCTGCGGTCATCCCGCACCAGGGCGCTGGCTTCCACCAGCGCAATGCCTTGCAGGCTGATCTGCCAGGGCTTTTCGTCACGGGCGGTTGTGGCTGGCTGGCCCTCGCCGGAGGGCTGGGCATCAGCACCCTTGGGCTCGGCAGAGGATGTGAGCAGGTCGCTCAGGTTGGAGCTGCCATCGGCTCTGGTCTGGACAAACAGGTGGGCGCCGTTCAGGGTCACCTTGCCTATCTCAAGCCGGTGGGAGAGCAGCGGCAGCAGGCCCACCGAGGCCTCACCCTGCTCGAAGCTCACCAGATCGGGTTCGGCGAAACCGGCGGGGTTGCGCAGCGCCACCTTCTCGAGGGAGAGACCGAGGCTCGGCCAGAAGCGCCAGCCTATCGCCCCCTCCATCACCAGCTCGCGGCCCGTGCTCTTGCGCACCTGTTCCGCCAGCTGAGGCTTGAACTGATTGGGATCGATGAGGGACACCAGGGCGGCGATGGCCACCACGGCCGCCAGCGCCAACCCCAGCAGGATATAGATGATCTTCTTCACGACGGACTCCTTGAATGCGGATCTTGTGGCTGACTATACCACCGGGGGGATAACAGATGGGGCCCTTCTCCCAAAACAGGCATCCGGCGAGACAGGGATGGTCGCGGTCGGCCATGAAAAAGGGCCCCGCAGGGCCCTGATGTCACTGGACGGTCGGCAGTTGCCGATAGTCCATCTCGTACAGGGTGAAGGCATAGATGTCCGCGCTCTGCTCGATCAGCTTGGCCACCGGCGTGCCCGCCCCGTGCCCGGCATTGGTCTCGATGCGGATGAGCTGGGGATGGGGGCCGGCATCGTCGGCCTGCAGGGTGGCGGCGAATTTGAAGGAGTGGGCCGGCACCACCCGATCGTCGTGATCCGCCGTGGTCACCATAGTCGAGGGGTAGCTGACCCCGGGCCGGACGTTGTGCAGGGGGGAATAGCCCTTCAGGTAGTCGAACATCGCCTCGCTGTCGGCGCTGGTGCCGTAGTCATAGGCCCAGCCCGCCCCGGCGGTGAAAGTGTGGTAGCGCAGCATGTCGAGCACCCCCACCGCCGGCAGGGCGACCCGCATCAGATCCGGCCGCTGGGTCATCACGGCCCCCACTAGCAGACCGCCGTTGGAGCCACCGCGGATCGCCAGCCGATCGGTGCGGGTGTAGCCCTCGGCCTTGAGGTATTCGGCCGCCACGATGAAGTCGTCGAACACGTTCTGCTTGTTCTGCTGGGTGCCCGCCAGGTGCCAGGCCTGGCCGTACTCGCCGCCCCCGCGCAGGTTGGCCACCGCATAGACGCCCCCCAGATCCAGCCAGTTGGCCACCGACACGCTGAAGCTCGGGGTCAGGCTCACGTCGAAGCCGCCATAGCCGTAGAGGATGGTCGGGTTGCTGCCATCGCGTTTCAGCCCCTTGCGGTAGCTGATGATGAGCGGCACCCGGGTACCGTCCTTGCTCTGGTAGAAGCGCTGCTCGGAGACGTAATCATCCGGCTTGAACGGCGCCGCCGAGGCGCGATAGAGGCTGATGGCGCCGCTCTTGGGCTCGAACCGGTAGAGAGTAGGCGGCTGGGCATAGTTCTCGAAGCCAAAGTAGAGGGCGGGGTCGTCGTGCTTGCCGTTGAAGCCGCTGACGCTGCCAAGGCCGGGCAGCGCCACCTCGCGCACCCGCTTGCCCTCATAGTCGAACTGCTCGACCCGGGCGGTGGCATCCACCATGTACTCGGCGAACAGATAGCCGCTGCCGCTGTGCACCGTCAGCACCTGCTGGCGCTCGGGGATGAGATCGCGCCAGCGGGCCGGGCCCGGGTTGGCGGCATCCACCGTCACCAGCCGGCGGTTGGGGGCGTCCCGGTTGGTCAGCAGGTAAAGGGTGCTGCCCTGGTTGTCCACCAGGCTCACGTCCGCATCCAGATCCCCCTGCACCGTCAGCAGTGGCGCGTTCTCCTGGCTCAGATCCTTCACATAGAGGCGGTTGCCGGAGGTGGAGTTCGCCGCCGAGATGAGCAGGAAGCGGTCATCCTCGGTGACGGTCGCCCCCACGTAGCGGTGGTGCTGAGCCGGGATGGCGCCGAACACCAGCCGGTCATCCTGCTGCGCCGTGCCGAGCCGGTGGAAATAGACCTTGTGCTGATCGGTCTTCGCCGACAGCTCGCTGCCGTCGGGCTTGTCGTAGCTCGAGTAGAAGAAGCCCTCGTTGCCGAGCCAGCTGATGCCGCTGAACTTCACGTCCTTGAGGGGCGCCTCCAGCGGCTGCTTGCTCTCTACGTCCATCAGGTGGATCTCGCGCCAGTCGCTACCCGCCAGCGACAAGGAGTAGGCCAGGATGCGGCCATCGCGGGAGAAGCTCAGCTGATCCAGCGCCGTGGTGCCATCGGGGCTGAGGGTATTGGGATCGAGGAACACCTCGGCCGGCTTGCCCTCCAACTGGCGCCACAGCACGTTCTGGTTCTGCAGGCCGTCGTTCTTGAAGAAGTAGTGGTAGCGCCCCTCGCGAAACGGCGCCCCCTCCTTGGCGTAGTTCCAGGAAGCGGCCAGCTTCTCCTTGATGGCGGCGCGATACGGGATCTGTGCCAGATAACCCTGGGTCACGGCATTCTGGGCCTTGACCCAGGCCTCGGTCTCGGGGCTGCGATCATCCTCCAGCCAGCGATAGGGGTCGGCCACGGCCTGGCCGAAGTAGTGATCCACCTGCTCACCCTGGCGGGTGACGGGGTAGTGAAGGCGCGCTTTCCCTGACATGGCATCCTCTCTGGTTGACTGGCCGCTGCATGCACACAGCAGTGACAGGGCCAGCAGGCTGACAATCGCTCGCATCGATGCGGCTCCCTGCAATTTCGGTGAAGCGGGCAGGTTAGCAAAGAGTGCCGGATGGCCCAACCCCCCAGCGGGTGACCAGGCGACATAAGCGGGAAACCGCCACAACCCGGAGCTATCGGAGTCATATGAATTTTTTCGCTTAGGTTTGCCAGTTTATTTTGTTTGTTATCCGGCACTTGGGTCACAGGATGGAATAAGCGACTGACCATCTCGACTCATTCAGGATAAAGCATGCCGTACAGCTACCTATCACATCTGCGTTGCAGCAAGACCGACGAGATTGTGGATGCCGATCAGCCACAGCAGCTGAGCCCGGTCGGCGCCCCCTTGCTGGCCAGCTACGACCTCGAGGCCCTGAAGCAGGCCTGGCATCCGGCCGCCCTGCTGGGCCGCCCCGCCAGCCTGTGGCGCTACCACGAGCTGCTGCCGGTACGCGACCCCGCCCAGGTGGTCACCCTAGGGGAAGGCTTCACCCCGCTGTTGCCGCTGCCGCGCCTCGGCAAGCAGGTCGGCATTCCGGATCTCTGGATGAAGGATGAGAGCCTCACCCCCACCGGCTCCTTCAAGGCCCGCGGCGCCGCAGTCGGCGTCTCCCGCGCCCGCGAACTCGGTGTCACCCACTTCGCCATGCCCACCAACGGCAACGCCGGTGCGGCCTGGGCACTCTACGGCGCCCGCGCCGGCTTGCGCAGCACCATAGTCCAGCCGCAGGCGGCCCCCACCATCACAAGGCTGGAGAGCGCCCTGGCCGGTGCCCGCCTTTATCTGGTGGACGGCCTCATCAGCGACGCCGCTCGCCAGGTGGCCGAGGCGGTGGCCGAGCAGGGGCTGTTCGATGCCTCCACCCTCAAGGAGCCCTATCGCATCGAAGGCAAGAAGACCATGGGGTTTGAAATCGCCGAGCAGCTCGGCTGGACTCTGCCGGACGTGATCCTCTACCCCACCGGCGGCGGAGTCGGCCTCATCGGCATCTACAAGGCGCTGCGGGAGTTGCAGGAGCTGGGCTGGGTGCAGGGACCGCTGCCGCGCCTGGTGGCGGTGCAGGCGAGCGGCTGCGCCCCCATCGTCCAGGCCTGGCAGCAGGGAGAGCGCGAATCGCGCTTCTGGCCCGACTCCCAGACCCTGGCGTTCGGCATCAACGTGCCCAAGGCGCTGGGGGATTTTCTGGTGCTGGACGCCCTCTATCGCACCGAGGGCTGCGCCCTCGCGGTGGAAGATGGCGCCATCCAGCGCGAGCTGCGTCAGCTCCCCTCCCAGGAGGGCTGCTTCGTCTGCCCGGAAGGGGCGGCCGCCTTCGCCGCCGCCCGCCAGCTGCGGGAAGCGGGCTGGATCCAGGGGGGCGAGCGGGTGGTGGTGCTCAACACCGGTGCCGGCATCAAGTACCCGGACGCCATCACGGTCGTGCCCCAGCGGCTGCGCCGTGACGGGAGGATCCCGGCATGAGCTTCGACTGGTCCTTTGTTCTCACCACCCTGCCGGCGTTCGGCCAATCGGTCTGGGTCACCTTGCAGCTCGGCGCCATCGTGATCCTCACCTCGCTCGCCGTGGCGCTGCTCAATGTGACGCTGCAAAGCCTGCATCGGCCCTGGCTGAACAGGGTGATCCGCGCCTATGTGGAGCTGGCCCGCAACACGCCTCTGCTGATCCAGCTGTTCTTTCTCTACTTCGGGCTGCCGGCGCTCGGCCTGTCGCTGTCGGGCTTTGCCACGGCGGTGATCGCCATGACCTTCCTCGGCGGTGGCTACCTGACCGAGGCGCTGCGGGCGGGCATTCAGGCAATCCCCCCCAGCCAGCTGGAGGCGGGGCGAGCCATCGGCCTCTCCCGCTGGCAGCTGCTGCGCCACGTGCAGCTGCCCCAGGCCTGGCTCGCCAGCCTGCCTGCGCTGTTTGCCAACTTCATCTTTCTGCTCAAAGAGACCACGGTGGCCTCGGCAGTGGCGGTGCCGGAGCTGCTCTACACAACCAAAAACTACATCGCCCTCTACTACAAGACCTACGAAATGCTGACGGTGCTGACCTTGATGTGCGTGCTGATCTTTCTGCCGCTGTCCCTTGCCCTGCGGGTCGTTGAAAGGAGGCTGCAACATGGTCAGTTCGGTCATTGAGCAACTGATGCAGGCATCGATCGTTCTGCTATCGCTATCACTCGTCACCGAAGCGCAGGAAAGGAGGGATCAATATGGTCAGTTCGGTCATTGAATCGCGGATGCGGACGAGGAGCCCGATGTGGGCACTTATCTTCCTGCTGCCGCCGTCACTCGTCACCAAGGCACAGGAAAGGAGGGATCACTATGGTCAGTCCGGTCACTGAGCAGCTGACGCAGGCGCTGCCGCTGCTGGCGGTGGGCGCGGGCCAGACCCTCGCCATCTCGCTACTCGCCATCCTGTTCGCCACCCTGGGCGGGGTCGGTTACGGCGTGCTGGCACAGCAGGGCGATCGGTTGGTGCGGGGCCTGCTGCGGCTTTATCTCGAGCTGTTTCGGGTGGTGCCCGTGCTGGTCTGGCTCTACCTCTTCTTCTTCGGGCTGCCGATCTTCTTTGGCCTGGACATCCCGGCCTTCTGGTGCGCCGTGCTGGTGCTCTCCCTGTGGGGGGCCAGCGAGGTGGGAGAGGTGGTGCGCGGCGGCCTCAACTCCCTCGCCCGTGGTCAGCAGGAGGCCGGCCTGGCGCTCGGGCTCTCCCGCTGGCAGCTCTATCGCCACGTGCTGCTGCCTCAGGCACTGCAACGGCTGACGCCGCCGACCATCAACATCTACACCCGCATCATCAAGATCAGCTCGCTGGCGGTGCTGATCGGGGTGGTGGAGGTGATCAAGGTGGGCCAGCAGATCATCGAGCGCACCTATGGCTCGTTGCTTATCTACGGTCTGCTGTTCCTGTTCTTTTTTCTGGTCTGCTATCCGCTCTCGCTCGCCTCGCGCCGGCTGGAGCAACAATGGGGTAATGCGGTATGACACCTCTGCTTGAGCTCAATGCTGTCAGCAAACAATTCGGCCAACACCGGGTACTGGACGAGATCAGCCTCACGGTGCACGCCGGGGAAGTGATCGTCATCCTGGGGCCGAGCGGCTGCGGCAAGAGCACCTTGCTGCGCACTCTCAACGGGCTCGAACCCATTCAGGGGGGCGACATTCGCTTCGACGGAGAGCGGCTGGATGCCAGCACCGACTGGCAGCGGCTGCGCCAGCGCATCGGCATGGTGTTCCAGAGCTATCACCTCTTCCCCAACTTGACGGTGCTGGAGAACGTGCTGCTCGGCCCCCTTCAGGTGCAAAAACGAGAGCGGCAGGAGGCCCTGCTGCAGGCGGAGCAGCTACTGACCCGCATCGGCCTGTGGGAGCGGCGCCACGACTATCCGCGCCAGCTCTCCGGCGGCCAGCAGCAACGCATCGCCATCGTGCGGGCCCTGTGCATGAACCCCCAGGTGATGCTGTTTGACGAGGTGACCGCTGCGCTGGATCCCGAGATGGTGCAGGAGGTGCTGGAGGTGATCCGCGATCTCGCCGGCAGCGGCATGACCCTGCTTATCGTCACCCACGAGCTGGCGTTCGCCCAGGCGGTGGCGGATCGCATCGTCTTCATGGACGGCGGCCACATCCTGGAGCAGGCCGCGCCCCATCAATTTTTCGAGAACCCGCGCAGCCAGCGTGCGCGCCAGTTCCTCGCCAAGTTTTCTTATACAAATGTCATCAAACGAAAGGAGTCAGCATGAAAAAAATCACCTCGGTTCTGTTCAGTGCCCTGTTGGGACTGGGTCTCGCCAGCGGCGCCGCCCATGCGGCGGACGGTTCCCTCGACAAGATCAAGGCGCGTGACAAGCTCATCGTCGGCGTCTTCACCGACAAGCCCCCCTTCGGCTATGTGGACGAGAAGGGCAACTACGTCGGCTTTGACACCGACCTCGGTCGCCGTTTCGCCAAGGACCTGCTGGGGGACGAGAACAAGGTCGAGTTCGTGGCGGTGGAGCCCGCCAGCCGCATCCCCTTCCTGCAGAGCGACAAGGTGGATCTCATCCTCGCCAACATGACGGTCACCCCGGAGCGGCGGCAGGTTGTGGACTTCACCAACCCGAACCTCAAGGTCGCGGTGCAGGTGCTGGTGCCGGAGAAGAGCGCCGCCAAGGGGCTGGACGATCTCGCGGACAAGACCCTGATCGTCACCACCGGCACCACGGCCGACATCTGGCTGACCCGCAACCACCCGGACTGGAAGGTGCTCAAGTTCGAGAAGAACACCGAATCCCTGCAGGCGCTGGCCCAGGGCCGTGGCGACGCCTACGCCCAGGACAACCTGGTGCTCTTCAGCTGGGCCAAGGAGAACCCGGGCTATCGGGTGCTGCCAGAGAAGCTGGGCTCGGAAGACCCCATAGCGCCGGCGGTGAAGAAGGGCAATATCGAGCTGCGTGACTGGGTCAACAACCGTCTCACCAAGCTGGGGGAAGAGAAGTACCTGCTGAAACTCTACGACCAGTATGTGCGCGAACACTTAAGCGCCGATACCGATCCCAACGACGTGATAGTGGAAGGAGGCAAGTGGCAGGGCTGAACCTGCGAAGTGCTGAGAGTGTGAATGTGTGTGAAATCTTGGTTCCGTTGGTCCGCAAACCGCAAGGTTTGACCTTTCAGGCGTCCCCCTCGGGTGGCGCCTTTTTTTCGCATGGGGAAAAAGAACCGGGCCACGGGGCCCGGTTGAAAACCCGCGCAGAGCAGGCTGTGTCACGTCGATGACACGGTTCAGGCTGCCGGACTGGCACGGGATGCCGTCCGGCCAATTCGCCGCGCCGCCGGGGGCGGGATGAGCCCTCGGCAACGCCGGCGAATGGGGTGGCGCAGCGGGCGCCGAAGAGAGTGCCTACTCCCGCTCCAGGGCGTGGATGGGGTCCATCCGCGCCGCCCGCCGCGCTGGAAAGAAGCCGAACAGCACGCCGATGAGGCTCGAGCAGAAGAAGGCCATCAGCACGGCGTCCAGGGAGTAGCTCAGGGTAAACTGGCTGCTGAAGTGCTCGAACAAGACGCCGACCAGCAGGGAGAGCAGCACCCCCGCCGCCCCGCCCAGCAGGCAGACCAGCACCGCCTCGATCAAGAACTGCTGCAATATGTCGCCGGTTCTGGCCCCCACCGCCATCCGCACGCCGATCTCGCGGGTGCGCTCGCTCACCGACACCAGCATGATGTTCATCACCCCGATGCCGCCCACCACCAGGGAGATGAGCGCAATCATGGCGATCAAGAGAGTCAGGGTGGCATTGGTGCTGGTGATCGCCTGACGGATGCTGTCGGTGTTGAGCACGAAGAAATCCTGACTGCCGTGACGCTCGCGCAGCAGGCGGCTGATGCCATCCTCGGCGGCGGCCAGCGCTACCTCGTCCTGCACCCGCACGCTGATGCTGCGCAGGTGGCTCTGGCCCATCATCCGCGTCATGGCCGTGGTGTGGGGGATCCAGACGTTGAGGTTCTCGTCGCTGCCAAAGCCGCTCTGGTTGCGGGCCACCACCCCGATCACCCGGCACGGCAGGCTACCCAGCAGGATCACCTGACCGAGCGGCGACTCCCCCGCGGCAAACAGGCGCGCCAGGCTGTTCTCGTCGATCACCACCTCCTGCGCCATGTCGGCCACGCTGGTGGCATCGAACAGCATGCCTTGCAGCAGTCGGTAGCCGCGCACCTGGAAGAACTGCTCCCCCACCCCGTTCACCGAACCCAGTACCGCCTGACTGCCCCGGCGCAGGGTGACGCTGGTGGCCAGGCTGGGGGTCACGCTGTGCACATAACCAAGCCCGGCGAGGGCTTCGGCATCCTCCACCCTGAGGGTCTGGACTGCGTCGGCCCGCCGATCGCCGAAGCCGCTGCCGGGGAAGATCTCCAGGGTGCTGGTGCCCATGGCGTTGATGTTGGCCAGCACCTGCTGCTGGGATCCGCGCCCGAGCGCCACCACAGACACCACGGCGGCGATGCCGATGATGATTCCGAGCATGGTGAGGAAGGTGCGCATACGCTGGGCCTGCATGGCCAGCAGCGCCATCTTGAAGGCGGCGCCGAGCCGCCCGGCCAGACCGCCACGCGCCCCTTCGCCGACCCGGGACCCAATGTACGCGGGAAGCGGCTGTGCCGGCTCATGACGACGGTCGGCCACCACCTCGCCATCTTTCAGCTCGATGATCCGCTCGGCCTGCTCGGCGATCGCCATGTCGTGGGTCACGATCACCAGCGTATGCCCCTCGCGGTGCAGCCCATTCAATATGCCGAGCACCTCGGCCCCGCTCTGGCTGTCGAGGGCGCCGGTCGGCTCGTCCGCCAGGATCACCTGACCGCCATTGATGAGGGCGCGGGCAATGCTGACCCGCTGCTGCTGGCCGCCGGAGAGCTGGCTCGGCTTGTAGTCGAGCCGGCTGCCGAGCCCGAGTCGCTGCAGCAAGCTCTCGGCCCGCGCCTTGCGCGCATCGCCGGCCAGACCGGCATAGAGGGCGGGCAGCGCCACGTTGTCGCGGGCACTGAGATCCCCCAGCAGGTGGTAGCGCTGAAAGATGAAGCCGAAGTGCTCGCGGCGCAGGGTCGCCAGCGCATCAGCCGTCAGCCGGCTCGTCTCCCGTCCGGCCACCCGGTAGTCGCCCTCGCTCGGCTGATCGAGGCAGCCCAGAATATTGAGCAGGGTCGACTTGCCAGAGCCGGAGGCGC
The DNA here is from genome assembly GCF_002285935.1 of Aeromonas dhakensis. NCBI lineage: Bacteria > Pseudomonadati > Pseudomonadota > Gammaproteobacteria > Aeromonadales > Aeromonadaceae > Aeromonas > Aeromonas dhakensis. Next base: position 1,563,894 of record NZ_CP023141.1, on the reverse strand, counting down.
CGACGATGGCCACCATCTCACCCCGCGTTATGGTCAGGTCGATGCCCTTGAGCACCTCGACGCGCCGCTCCCCGTCGCCAAAATGGCGGCGGATGCCGCTCAGTTGCAGCAGTTGTTCTCTCATCATCACATCCCCATGGGCGGACCCATCCGCCCGCTCTGCTGGTGCTGGGCCGTCAACTGGCTCACCACTACGGCCTCCCCCTCCGCCAGCCCGTCCAGGATCTGGGCATCCACCTTGTTGTTGAGGCCGACCTTCACCGGCCGCCATTGCGGGCGACCGCCCTCATCCACCACCTGTACCCGCCCCTCGCTCAGGGCGATGGCAGGGATCACCAGAGCGTTGCGTTCAGTCGCCAGCACAATGTGCACCTGGGCCGTCATGCCGATGCGCAGGGCCCGCTGCGGATTTTCCACCTCGAACAGGCCGTTGTAGTAGACGGCCGTGCTGGTCGAACTGCTGCTGGTCGTGTCGTCGTTGATGGTGTCGGGGGCGGGCTCGATGGCACGCAGGCTGGCCTGGTAGCGCCGCTCGGGCGCTCCCAGCACGGTGAAATAGCTGGGCAGGCCGGCCTTCACCCTGATCACGTCCGCCTCCGAGATCTGCGCCTCCACCGTCATGGTGTCGAGCCGCACCACCTTGACCATGGTCGGAGTGCTCTGCACCGCGTTGACCGTCTGCCCCTGCTCCACCGGGATCGCCACTATGGTGCCCGCCATGGGGGAGACGATGCGGGTGTAGCCCAGATTCACTTTGGCGGTGTCGACCGCGATGCGGGCCTGCACCGCCTGCGCCGTCAACGCCCGGATGTCGGCACGGGTGGCCGTCAGGGTCGCCTCCGCGCTGTCGTAGTCGGCCTGGCTGCCCAATCCCCGAGCCAGCACCTTGCGCTGACGCTCGAAGGCCAGCTGGTTGTTGCGCAAAGTGGCCCGGCGCGAGGCCAGCTGGGCCTGCACGTTGTCGAGAGCAGCTTCGGCATCCTTGAGGGCGTTCTGCTGGGTGAGATCGTCGATCTCGACCAGCAGATCGCCCTGTTTCACCTCGTCCCCCAGTGCCACGTGCAGCGCCTTGATCTGCCCCGATACCTGGGCCCCCACGCTCACCAGCTTCTGGGCCTGCAGGGTGCCGTCGGCCAGCACGCTCTGCTCCAGATCCCGCCGCTCAACCGGGGCCGTGATATAGGCGGCTGCCGGCGCCGCCCTGGAAGGCAGCCACAGCCAGCCGGCGCCGACCAGCAGCAGGGCGGGCAGCAGCAGGCGAACAACGAGAAGACGGACAGGGGTCATCGCGGATATCCTTGGCTAAAACAGAGGATGAAACAGACCCGGGCAATCTACTCCAATGTCCGGTTAAGCCTCTTGCAGGGCAGTGTAAGGATTGCGTAAAAGCAGCTGTCAGGCGGAGACGGACACGGGAAAATGGCGCCAACCCGAGACGGAGAAGAGCGATGAAGATCCTGCTGGTGGACGATGATCTGGAGCTTGGCACCATGCTGAGCGAATACCTGGGCGGCGAAGGCTTTGCCACCACCCATGTGCTGACCGGCAAGAGCGGCGTGCAGCACGCCCTCTCCGGCAACTATGCCGCCGTGGTGCTCGACATCATGCTGCCCGACTTGAACGGCAGCGAGGTGCTGCGCCAGATCCGCCGCGACAGCCGGATCCCCGTCATCATGCTCACCGCCAAGGGGGACAATATCGATCGGGTGATCGGGCTCGAGATGGGGGCCGATGACTATGTGCCCAAACCCTGCTACCCGAGGGAGCTGGTGGCCAGGCTGAGGGCCGTGCTGCGCCGGGTCGAGCCTGCCCCCGCCAATCCGGGCAAAGAGCAGGGCCTGCGCCTTGGCGAGCTGGTGCTCTCCCCCGCCACCCGTCAGTGCCACTGGCAAACGCAGCCGCTGGAGCTGACCGCCACCGAGTTCAACCTGCTGGAGCTGCTGCTGCGATCGCCGGAGCGGGTGGTCAGCAAGGATGAGCTCTCCCTGCATGGGCTGGGCCGCCCACGCGAGCCCTATGATCGCAGCGTCGACGTGCACATCTGCAACATCCGCCAGAAGCTGCAGGCCCTGGCGGGGGACGCCGTCGGCATCGAGACGGTGCGCAGCATAGGATACCGGCTGGCATGATCCTCAAGGGGCGCCTGTTCTGGAAGATCCTGTTCGGCTTCTGGTTCACCATCATCATGATGAGCCAGCTGCTGTGGGTGGCGTTCAGCCTCTATCGCCACGAAGGGCCGCCGGAGCAGCGCATGGCCAACCAGCTGGCCGAACGCCAGCTGGAGGCGGCCGCCAGCCTGCTGCAGCGACAGGGACCGGCTGCAGTCGCAGCCCTGCAGGCCAGCTGGCCGGCTCAGGAGCGAAGGCTGCTGCAGCTTGAACCGATCACAACAGAGCCAGCCACGACGCTGGGCGGCCGCATCCTGCTGGGGGCCGATGGCCAGCGCTATCGGCTTGACTATGACGGCGCCGGCCTGCAGCAGTTGCTGGCCCCGCCCCAGCCCCATCGCAACTGGCTCAACATGCCGCCCCCCATGTGGTGGATCGGCGGGCTTGGCGGCCTCTTCTTCAGTGCCCTGCTCGCCTGGCACCTGACCCGTCCCATGAACCGCTTCCGACAGGGGTTCGCACGCCTCGCCCAGGGAGATCTGGCAGTGCGCCTCTACCCCGCCATGCGGCGGCGCCACGACGAGATCAGCGATGCGGCCCGCGACTTCGATGCCATGGCCGAACGGCTGCAACTGCTGGTGGAGAGCCGCGAGCAGCTGCTGCACGACGTCTCCCATGAGCTTCGCTCCCCCCTTGCCAGGTTGCAACTGGCCATCGGTCTTGCCCAGCAGGATCCGGCCAGGATCGAGGGTTCCCTCGAGCGGATCCAGCTCGAGACCCAGCGCATGGACAAGATGATCGGCGAACTGCTGACCCTCACCCGTGCCGGCCATGGCGAGCGGGACGGCGAGGAGTATTACGATCTGCAGGGGCTGGTCGACGCCGTGGTGAGCGATGCCCGCTACGAGGCGCAGCACATGGGGGTCGAGATCAAAACCTGGGTAGATGAGACCCGGGAGTACACGGTCTGCGGACAGGCTGAGTTGATCCGCCGGGCTCTCGACAATGTGCTGCGCAATGCCCTGCGCTTCTCGCAGGCGGGCCAGTGCATCCACCTGACCCTGATGCACCAGGGCAGCGAGTTCGTCATCGAGGTGGCGGATCAGGGGATGGGGGTGGATGAGAGCAAGCTCTCCAGCATCTTCGATCCCTTCGTGCGGATCGGCTCCCCCGCCGCAGGCAAGGGCTATGGGCTGGGCCTTGCCATCACCCGCAAGGCCATCCAGGCCCAGGGCGGGCGGGTCGAGGCCAGAAACGGCGAAGAGGGCGGCCTGATCGTCACCCTCCACCTGCCGGGCTAGCTGCTCCGCCCAGTCATCACTGCTGCTGGTTAGCCCCGCAGCCGCTGCAATTGACTGATGGCGGCGCCGGTAGAGCGAAAGGCAAACTCGGCAGGGGCAAGGCCGGCCAGCTTGCGCCACTCGCAGGCTGCCACATCATCGGCCGCCACCACCAAAGGCTTGTGCGCCAACTCCAGCAAGAACACGGTATCGCAGGTATGATAAACCACATCGTCATAGGGATAGACGTTGGCATAGGAGCCTAGGTAGCGCGGCGTCTCTCCCGCCAGATCCAGCCCCAGCTCCTCCTTGAGCTCCCTCACCAAGGCTTCCTCCAGCGATTCGCCGGGATCGACGAAGCCGCCCGGCAGATCCAGCAAGCCCCGGCCTGGATCCCGAGCCCGTACCGCGACCAGCAGCTCGTCCTGCCAACACAGTGCCACCATCACGGCCGACGCCACATTCTGGAAATAGTGAAAACCACAGCCACAGGCAAACTCTTTCTCGCTGCGCTGTTGCAGCGTTCCGGAACCACAACGGGGACAAAACATAGGAGACTCTCATCTGACACCAAAGGCGCATTGTATGCCGAACCCCATCCATGATGGAAAGCCTTGAGGCACAACCCCCATAACGTGATAAATCAGCGGGATATAAAAGAGGGAGAAGAGGTAATAGAGAGGGAGAAGAGGTAATAGAGAGGGAAGCAAACGAAAAAAAGCCCAGTCTTTCGACTGGGCTTCTTAAGTAGTGGCGGAGCGGACGGGGAGACGGACAGAGTCCGGCTCAAGCACAAAGGACAACAGACAGGGACCGAGTTGCCAGTGGCAAGTCGCAGCCCTGGCGGTTGTCTCTTGTTTCCTCATCCCGTTTGCAAAAGCCAGATAGCAAAAAGGCCTTCCCGTCAGGGAAGGCCTTTCAATTTAGTGGCGGAGCGGACGGGACTCGAACCCGCGACCCCCGGCGTGACAGGCCGGTATTCTAACCGACTGAACTACCGCTCCGCATTCGGTTAGCTTTCGCTAAATCATTTGCTGCTTCTTTATGAGGTGTCATCCTCGCAGCCGGTCATGTCTTTCACATCACCGTTTAATTGGGTGCCTGGCAGTGTCCTACTCTCGCATGGCGAATGCCACACTACCATCGGCGCTACAGCGTTTCACTTCTGAGTTCGGCATGGGGTCAGGTGGTTCCACTGCGCTATTGCCGCCAGGCAAAATCTTCAATCTGAAAAAGCTGATTTAGTTATTCGTTCTCGGTATCTGCTACAAGTCTTCGAACACTTCTTGGGTGTTGTATGGTTAAGCCTCACGGGTAATTAGTATGGGTTAGCTCAACACGTCGCCGCGCTTACACACCCCACCTATCAACGTTGTGGTCTCCAACGGCCCTTTAGGACCCTCAAGGGGTCAGGGATGACTCATCTCAGGGCTCGCTTCCCGCTTAGATGCTTTCAGCGGTTATCGATTCCGAACTTAGCTACCGGGCAGTGCCACTGGCGTGACAACCCGAACACCAGAGGTTCGTTCACTCCGGTCCTCTCGTACTAGGAGCAACTCCCTTCAATCATCCAACGCCCACGGCAGATAGGGACCGAACTGTCTCACGACGTTCTGAACCCAGCTCGCGTACCACTTTAAATGGCGAACAGCCATACCCTTGGGACCGACTTCAGCCCCAGGATGTGATGAGCCGACATCGAGGTGCCAAACACCGCCGTCGATATGAACTCTTGGGCGGTATCAGCCTGTTATCCCCGGAGTACCTTTTATCCGTTGAGCGATGGCCCTTCCATTCAGAACCACCGGATCACTATGACCTACTTTCGTACCTGCTCGACCTGTCCGTCTCGCAGTTAAGCTGGCTTATGCCATTGCACTAACCTCCTGATGTCCGACCAGGATTAGCCAACCTTCGTGCTCCTCCGTTACTCTTTGGGAGGAGACCGCCCCAGTCAAACTACCCACCAGGCACTGTCCGCGAGCCCGATTCAGGGCCCTGCGTTAGAACATCAAACATACAAGGGTGGTATTTCAAGGACGGCTCCAGCGCAACTGGCGTCACGCCTTCAAAGCCTCCCACCTATCCTACACATGTAGGTTCAATGTTCAGTGCCAAGCTGTAGTAAAGGTTCACGGGGTCTTTCCGTCTAGCCGCGGGTACACCGCATCTTCACGGCGAATTCGATTTCACTGAGTCTCGGGTGGAGACAGCATGGCCATGGTTACACCATTCGTGCAGGTCGGAACTTACCCGACAAGGAATTTCGCTACCTTAGGACCGTTATAGTTACGGCCGCCGTTTACCGGGGCTTCGATCAAGAGCTTCGCTTGCGCTAACCCCATCAATTAACCTTCCGGCACCGGGCAGGTGTCACACCCTATACGTCCACTTTCGTGTTTGCAGAGTGCTGTGTTTTTGATAAACAGTCCCAGCCATCTGGTCACTGCGACTCCCGTCAGCTCCATCCGCAAGGGACTTCACCAACAAGAGCGTACCTTCTCCCGAAGTTACGGTACTATTTTGCCTAGTTCCTTCACCCGAGTTCTCTCAAGCGCCTTGGTATTCTCTACCCGACCACCTGTGTCGGTTTGGGGTACGATGACTTGTAATCTGAAGCTTAGAGGCTTTTCCTGGAAGCAGGGCATCAATGGCTTCCGCACCGTGGTGCGTTCGTCTCGTGTCTCAGTGTTGTGTCTCCGGATTTGCCTAGAAACACCACCTACGCACTTTCACCAGGACAACCGTCGCCTGGCCCACCTAGCCTTCTCCGTCCCCCCATCGCAATTACAAGTCGTGCAGGAATATTAACCTGCTTCCCATCGATTACGCCTTTCGGCCTCACCTTAGGGGTCGACTCACCCTGCCCCGATTAACGTTGGACAGGAACCCTTGGTCTTCCGGCGAGGAGGCTTTTCACCCCCTTTATCGTTACTTACGTCAGCATTCGCACTTCTGATATCTCCAGCATGCCTCTCGACACACCTTCGCAGACTTACAGAACGC